>NZ_JAMYVX010000003.1:0-1183164 GCF_040324475.1 Mesorhizobium sp. C268A | reverse complement strand
ATCTTCAACACCGCCGAAGGCGAGAAGGTGGTTTCGGTCGAACGGATTTCGGAGCCGCAGGCCGACGAGGATGTCGAAGAGGGTGTCATTGAGGCCGGCGCCGGAGATGCCGTACCGGACAGCACCGAATAGGTTTGAGCAACAACGCCGGCCCGATGGGCCGGCGCAAACAAGAACTAGCAATAAATCAGGGGCGACGGTGGGCCAGCGAGCGCCGAAACCTTCGAACCGCTTTGTGCGGACACGGACGCGCTCTGCCTCGCTATGCAATCCGAATGCGGTGGCGATCAGCATGGCGACGGTCATTGCGGTGGCGAGCATGTAGATCAGCATGTGCGTGTTCTCCTGCGCCTATCCAACGGTTAGATCGGGTTTTGGTTTCATCTTCCGAAGTGCAAACTAGCGAACGCGGCGTGAAGTCTTCGTGATCAAGGCATTCATCTGTCGTTCATGTCTGCGAAAAGGTTCACGCAGATGTTCCCAATCGCATTTGCCTTCCGCCCATTGCCCCGCTAGAAGCACCTCCCATGACCGATCGCATCGCCCTTTATGCCGGCTCCTTCGACCCGCTGACCAACGGCCATCTCGATGTGCTGAAGGCATCGCTGGCTGTCGCCGACACGGTATATGCGGCGATCGGCACCCATCCCGGCAAGACGCCGCTGTTTTCCTTCGACGAACGGGTGAAGCTGATCGAGGCCGCGACGAACGCCGAGTTCGGCCGCAACGGAGCCCGCATTAGGGTTGTCGCCTTTGACGGGCTGGTCATCGACGCGGCCCGCAAGCATGGCGCCTCGATCATGATCCGAGGCCTGCGCGACGGCACCGATCTCGATTACGAGATGCAGATGGCTGGCATGAACGAGACCATGGCGCCGGAACTGCAGACGGTTTTTCTGCCCGCCAGCCCATCGGTACGCACCATTACCGCCACACTTGTGCGCCAGATAGCCTCGATGGGCGGAGACATCCGTCCCTTCGTACCGGCCGCCGTTGCCGGTGCGCTCACCGCCAAATTCGCGAAATAGTGCATGTCGCCCCAAAGTGGATGCCGGTTTTTGGGGCAACGACATGCACCCTAACAAAGACCTTCGGAGATCCCTTATGCAGCTGAAAAAGCTCGCCTCGTTCCTCGTCGTGCTTGCCGGTCTCGTGACCGCATCCGTTTCGGCCTTCGCCGCCGAACCGGAAAACACCATGGTCATCACCTTGAAGAACGGCGACGTCACCGTCGCGCTACGCCCCGACCTGGCACCCAAGCATGTCGCCCAGATCAAGAAGCTGGTGCGCGAAGGCGCTTATAACGATGTCGCATTCCACCGGGTCATCAACGGCTTTATGGCGCAGACCGGCGACGTCAAGTTCGGCAACATGAAGAAGGGGTTCAGCCCCGAGGCCGTCGGCACTGGCGGTTCAGACCTGCCCGACCTGCCGGCCGAATTCTCGCAGAGCGAACATTTCAAGCGCGGCACGCTCGGCATGGCCCGCTCGCAGGACCCGAACTCCGCCAATTCGCAGTTCTTCATCATGTTCGCGCCGGCGCCGAACCTCGATGGCCAGTACACCATCGTTGGCAGTGTCGTCAGCGGCATGGAGCTGGTGGACAAGATCAAGAAGGGCGACGAGGCCGACAACGGCACGGTCAGCGAGCCCGACCGCATGATCAAGGTACGCATCGCCGCCGACAAGTAAACCAATCAAATCAATCTGTTTTCTGAGATAAAGGATATACGACATGGCTGAGATCAAGGACCGCGAGAACGCGCTCATCCTGGAAACGACCAAGGGCAAGGTCGTCATCGAACTGTTCCCCGATTTGGCTCCCGGCCACGTCGCCCGCATCAAGGAACTGGCCCGCGAAGGCGCCTATGACGGCGTGGTCTTCCACCGCGTCATCGAAGGCTTCATGGCGCAGACCGGCGACGTGAAGTTCGGCAATTCGTCGAAGCCGACCTTCGCGCCTTCGCGTGCGGGCATGGGCGGCTCGGAAAAGCCGGACCTGAAGGCTGAGTTCTCCAACGCCAACCATGGCCGCGGCACCTGCTCGATGGCCCGTTCGCAGAACCCGAACTCGGCCAATTCGCAGTTCTTCATCTGCTTCGACGATGCTGCTTTCCTCAACCGCCAGTACACGGTCTGGGGCCAGGTCATCGAAGGCATGGACAATGTCGACAAGATCAAGCGCGGCGAGCCGGTGGTCGATCCCGACAAGATCGTGTCGCTGAAGGTCGCGGCCGACGTCAGGTAAGGACAAACGAAGATGATGGGCGTGGTCTGGTCGCTGCTCGGCATCCTGTCAGGCGCCTTCATCGCCGTCCAGGCGCCGATCAACTCGCAGCTGGCGCGCGGCCTGGGGCTCCCGGTCGCGGCTGCTGCGTTTTCGTTCCTGTCGGGCGCGATCGTGCTTGGTATCATCTCCATTGCCGTTGTGCGGCTGCAGGACATCTCGCTCGACTGGAAGGCGCCGGCGCCTTGGCTGTTCATCGCCGGCGGCATGCTCGGCGGTTTCTATGTTACCCTGTCAACCATTCTTACGCCGCGCATTGGTGCAGCCGCGTTGATGGCGTTCCTGGTTGCCGGCCAGTTGCTGGCCGGCATGCTGATCGATCGCGTCGGCTTTCTCGGCGTGGCGGTGCGCGAGATTTCGCTCGGCCGCATCGCCGGCGCGGTGCTGCTGTTGGCCGGAGCGCTGCTCGTCCGGCTCTACTGATGCGCGTCGATCTCTTCGACTTCGACCTGCCGGAGGAGCGCATCGCGCTGCGCCCGGCCGAGCCGCGCGACAGCGCCAGAATGCTGGTGGTCAGGCCAGGCGAAGACTTTGCGGACCGCGCGGTGCGCGACCTTCCGTCCTTGCTCAGAACGGGCGACGTGCTGGTCTTCAACGACACCAAGGTCATTCCTGCCCAGTTGAGAGGCATCAGGCGGCGCGGCGAAGCGCAGGCGCAGGTCGACGCCACGCTGCATATGCGCATGGCGCCGGACCGCTGGCTGGCCTTCATGCGGCCGGGCAAGCGCGTCGCCGCCGGCGACCGCATCCATTTCGGCCATGACGGCAATTCCTGTTTTCTCGGCCAACTCGACGCCACGGTGATCGAGAAGGGCGACGCCGGCGAGGCGTTGCTCGGCTTCGACCTCTCCGGCCCGTTTCTCGACGAGGCGCTGCATGCCGTCGGCCGCATCCCGCTGCCGCCCTATATCGCGTCGAAGCGCGACGACGACGCGCGCGACCTGACCGACTACCAGACCATCTATGCCAAAGAGGAAGGTGCTGTGGCAGCGCCCACCGCCGGCCTGCATTTCACGCCGGAACTGTTTGCAGCACTCGACGCTAAAGGCATCGAACGCCGCTTCGTCACCTTGCATGTCGGCGCCGGCACCTTCCTGCCGGTCAAGGCGGACGACACCGCTGACCACAAGATGCATGCCGAGACCGGCTCGGTCAGCGAAGCAACAGCCGACGCTCTGAATGGCGCCAAGGCGCGGGGCGGGCGCATCATCGCTGTCGGCACGACCTCGCTGCGCCTGCTGGAGAGCGCGGCACGGCCTGATGGCTCGCTGACCGCCTGGTCCGGCCCGACCGACATCTTCATCACGCCGGGCTATCGCTTCCGCACCGCCGATCTGCTGATGACCAATTTCCATCTGCCGCGTTCGACGCTGTTCATGCTGGTTTCGGCCTTCAGCGGCCTAGATACGATGCGTGCGGCCTATGCTCATGCCATCGGGAACAATTACAGGTTCTATTCCTACGGAGATGCAAGCCTGCTTTATCGAGCGGAGATGAGCGATGGACGATGATCTGCAAGCCTTTGATCGCGAGAGCCTGATCGCCGAAGTGAAGAAACTCCGTGCCGGCATACGCCAGCATCGAGATTCTACCGGCCATGATTTATGCTGGCATCATCCCAACCTGTGGGACCTGCTGCCGGAAAAGACCGATCCATCGATTGCCGTGCCGCCATGGCCGAAATTCATGCGCGGCTGCATCCAATACCGCCAGTCGCTCGACAGGCAGGCGCCAGGCGCGCCTGTCCATGACAAGGAATTCAATGGCTGAGACATTCACCTTCAAGATCCTCGCCACCGACGGCAAGGCGCGGCGCGGTTCCATCACCATGCCGCGCGGCGAAATCCGCACGCCGGCCTTCATGCCGGTCGGCACCGGCGGCACGGTCAAGGCCATGTATATGGACCAGGTGCGCGGCGTCGGCGCCGACATCATCCTGGGCAATACCTATCATCTGATGCTGCGCCCCGGCGCCGAGCGCGTGGCGCGGCTTGGTGGGTTGCATGAATTCGCCCGCTGGCCGCAGCCGATCCTGACCGACAGTGGCGGTTTTCAGGTCATGTCGCTGTCGAAGCTCAGAAAATTGACCGAGAAGGGCGTCACCTTTCGCTCGCACATTGACGGCGCTGCCTACGAGATGTCGCCGGAGCGCTCGATCGAGATCCAGGGCCTGCTCGATTCCGACATCCAGATGCAGCTCGACGAATGCACAGCGCTGCCGGCCGACCTCAAGCAGATCGAGCGCGCGATGGAGCTGTCGCTGCGCTGGGCCGAGCGCTGCAAGACAGCGTTCGGCGATCAGCCCGGCAAGGCGATGTTCGGCATCGTCCAGGGTGGCGACAACGCAGCTCTCAGGGTGCGTTCGGCGCAGGCGCTGAGCGCGATGGAGCTGAAGGGCTATGCGGTCGGCGGCCTGGCCGTCGGCGAACCGCAAGCGGTGATGCTGGATATGCTGGAGATCACCTGTCCGGAATTGCCTGACAACAAGCCTCGATATCTCATGGGCGTCGGCACGCCGGACGACATCGTGAAATCGGTGGCGCGCGGCATCGACATGTTCGACTGCGTGATGCCGACCCGCGCCGGCCGCCATGGCCTGGCCTATACCAGGCGCGGCAAGGTCAATCTCAGGAATGCCCGCCATGCGGACGATCCGCGGCCGCTGGACGAGGAGAGTGACTGCCCGGCGGCACGCGACTATTCACGCGCCTATCTGCATCATCTCGTGCGCTCGCAAGAGGCGCTGGGGGCGATGCTTCTGACCTGGAACAACCTGTCCTACTATCAGAAGCTGATGCAGGACATTCGCGCCGCGATCGAGGCAAAGGCCTTCGAGGCGCGCACATCAGACATTTCAGAGGGATGGGCGAGGGGCGATATTCCGGTGCTATAAGCACATCTAGGTGCTGAGCGAATTCGCTGCGCGCAAGCTGCAGCCGGTGATTTGAAAGCTGCCGTCGGGCTGCTGTTCCAGCGTGTAGACCGCCTCATAGTCCTTGCCGTCGGGTCCGACGATCAGCACTTGCTGGACTATCGAAGTTGGCCCCATCTGCTCGACCTTGCCGAAGGAATAGCTCTGCGGCTGGCGCACCGGCGGATAGCCGTTGGTCACCATGTTCATGAAGGTGTCGACGGTCGGAAAGATGCGCTTCACATTCGGAGCGGCGAAACTGTACGCCTTGGCGCCATCATTGGCGATGAGCGCCTTCAACTGACCATCGATGACAGCCTGGCCGGCCTTGACTTCGGCATCGCCGGCAAGGGCTGCCGAGACGAACAACGCGAACAGCAATGAAGCGACTGCGAATGCGATGCGGCGCATGGCCTGTCTCCCGTGTCCCCAACAAACCTGTCCCAGGACGCATCATACCATACGCTTGGCGGGGCCTCACGGTTTCAGCAACCGCAAATATTCGCCACGCAAGTGCCACAAGATCATGCTTAAGCCTCCTTTAACGCGGGGCGCGCATCGTAGGGACGGGTGGGGACCCGTTCGCGCAACCAGGGGACGACCATGTTCAAGCAGCCGATCGACCGGCGCCTTTTGCTGAAGGGCGCGGCAAGCCTCGCAGTTTTGGCTCCCTTGCCCGCCTGGGCAAGCACCGGGCCGACCGTCACGGAAGTCGCCTTCGATCCCGCCATTCCAGCGCTCGGCAACCCCGATGGCGACGTCACCATCGCCGAATTCGTCGACTATCAGTGCCCGATCTGCAAGCTCGTCTTCGTCGAGCTGAAGAAGTTGATGGAAGAGGACAACGGCGTCCGGCTTGTGATGAAGGACTGGCCGATCTTCGGCGACGTGTCGCGCGACGCGGCGCGGGTGACGCTGCTGAGCGGCGAACACTATGGCGCGGCGGTCGATGCGCTGATGACCAACCAGCGCGGCCTTTCGGAACGCCGCACCAACGACATCCTTTCTTCCGTCGGTGTCGATGTGGCGATGGTGCGTGCAGACCTCGCCATCCGTGAACCCGACATCGACGCTGCCCTTGTCCGCACCGAAGCCCAGGCGACGGCTTTCAAGCTGCGCGGCACGCCAGCCCTGGTCATCGGCGGCAACCTGTACCGGCGCGGCATGCCCGTGTCCGAACTGAGACAAGCCGTCGCCAAGGCCCGCTCGGCCTGATGCTTGAAAGCCGGGCGGCAGTCTGCCACAAGGGCCGCTTGAGTGCTGAAGCTTGATCGGGACCGGCAATGAAGACGTTTTTCATGCAGATAAAGTGCGATCTGGGCAAGTCCTATGAGGTCGCCAGCGCGCTCGCCGATGCCGAAATCGCCTCGGAGATCTACTCGACCGCCGGCAATTACGACTTGCTTGCCAAATTCTACGTCGACGACGAGGAAGATGTCGGCCACTTCGTCAACGAGAAAGTGCAGATTATTCCCGGAATCAAGGACACCTTCACGGTCGTCACTTTCCGCGCATTCTAAAGCAATTCCAGGAAAAGTGTGAAGCGGTTTTCCGTCCGGAATTGCGGCAAAGCAAAAAGCCATGGCAGGTCGCCGTTTCCATGAAACGGTGAACTGCTATGGCCGCATCAGGCACTTGCCCGGTGAACTGCTAGAGCCGCATCAGGCACTTGCCCGGCGACAAGGCAGAGCCTGATTAAGGTCCTGTTCCGACTGCCCGAATTTTGGGCAGTCGGAACATACTGATCGCCGATATCCTCCAAATCACCGATTGCGCTTGATTTTCTCCCGCGACGCCAGTGAAATGGCGTCACAGGGGAGTATGCGATTGGCAGCGTTCGATGAAATGCTTCCGGAAGTTTCCGGGCTTAGACAACCGTATACGGCTTACGACCGCTGGCTGAAGGAGCAGGACCCGGCCAGGCTTACCGAAAAGATGCAGGACGCCGAGCGCGTCTTCCGCAAGACCGGCATTACCTTCGCCGTCTATGGCGAGCAGGAAGCCTCCGAGCGGCTGATCCCCTTCGACATCGTGCCGCGCATCATCTCCGGCAATGAATGGCGAAGGCTGACGCAAGGCATCGAGCAGCGCGTGCAGGCGCTGAACGCTTTCCTCGACGACATTTACCACCGCCAGGAAATCCTGCGCGCCGGCCGCGTGCCGAGGGAGCTGATCGCCAGGAACGAGGCGTTCCTGCCGGAAATGATCGGAGTGCGGCCACCGGCCGGCGTCTACACCCACATTATCGGCGTCGATATCGTCCGCATCTCCGAGAACGAGTTCTACGTGCTGGAGGACAATGCGCGCACGCCGTCGGGCGTCTCCTACATGCTGGAGAACCGCGAGACGATGATGCAGCTCTTTCCCGAGCTGTTCCAGCAGATCAAGGTGCGGCCGGTGGAGAATTATCCGCAATTGCTGCGCCAGTCGCTGGCGGCAGTGCGGCCGCAAAGCACCAAGGGTGCACCGACCATTGCCGTGCTGACACCGGGCAGCTTCAACTCCGCCTATTTCGAACATGCCTTCCTCGCCGACCAGATGGGCGTGCAACTGGTCGAAGGCCAGGATCTGCGCGTTGTAGACGGCCACGTCGCTATGCGCACGACCGAAGGCTACAAGCAGATCGACGTGCTTTACCGGCGCGTCGACGATTCCTTCCTCGATCCGCTGACCTTCCGGCCGGACTCGGCCCTTGGCGTGCCCGGCATCATGGACGTCTACCGCGCCGGCAACATCACCATCGCCAACGCGCCGGGAACCGGCATCGCCGACGACAAGGCGATTTATTCCTACATGCCCGACATCGTCGAGTTCTACACCGGCCGCAAAGCCATCCTCGGCAACATCCCGACCTGGCGCTGCTCGGAGCCCGACAGCCTGAAATACGTGCTCGAACACATCCATGAGCTGGTCATCAAGGAAGTGCACGGCTCCGGCGGCTACGGCATGCTGGTCGGCCCGGCTGCGACCAAGAAGGAATGCCAGGATTTCGCCAAGAAGCTGCAGGCGAAGCCCTCCAACTACATCGCCCAGCCGACGCTGGCGCTGTCGACTTGCCCGATCCTGACCGAAAAAGGCCTGTCGCCGCGCCATGTCGATCTCAGGCCCTATGTTCTGGTCTCCGACCGAATCCAGATCGTTCCCGGCGGCTTGACGCGGGTGGCGCTGAAGGAGGGGTCGTTGGTCGTGAATTCCTCGCAAGGCGGCGGGACGAAGGATACGTGGGTGTTGGACGATTAGGTAGACAGTAGGCAGTAGGCAGTAGGCAGTAGGCAGTAGGCAGTAGGCAGTAGGCAGTAGAGGGACAAGAAATGCCATATTCCACAGAGAATCAAATGCTTACTAATCCCTACTCACTATTCCCTACTCACTAGTCCGAAGGGTCTTGCCATGCTTCTCGGTCGCACCGCCAACGGGCTCTACTGGATGAACCGTTATATCGAGCGGGCGGAAAACATGGCGCGTCTGGTCGATGCCGGCCTTCGCATGGCGCTGACCCGCACCCAGAGCGCGTCGGAAGAGTGGAATTCGGTGCTGCTCAGCGCCGGCTCCGACGTCACCTTCACGCAGAAATACAAGGACTACACCGCCGCCAATGTCGCCGACTTCCTGCTGCGCGACACCTCGAACCCGTCGAGCACGATGTCGGCGATCGAGACCGCTCGCAACAATGCCCGCATGGTGCGCACCGCGCTGACGCGCGAGACCTGGGAGAGCATCAACGAAGCCTGGATGGCCCTGAAGCGCATGCTGGCAAAGCCGATCGACGAGCGCGACCTGCCGAGTGTGCTCGACGCCATCAAACGCGAGACGGCGCTGATCCGCGGCTCGTTCTACGGCACGATGCTGCGCAACGAGATCTTCGACTTCTCACAACTCGGCACCTATGTCGAGCGGGCCGACAACACGGCACGCATCCTCGACGTGAAATACTACGTGCTGCTGCCGTCGATCTCCTGGGTCGGCTCGAGCCTCGACAACTACCAATGGGAATCGATCCTGCGCTCGGTGTCGGCGCACCGTTCCTATCGCTGGGTCTATGAGGCCGACTACAAACCGACCAATATTGCCGACTATCTGATCCTCAATGTGCGCATGCCGCGTTCGCTGACCTTCTGTTATCGTTTTCTCGCCGAGCATCTGAAGTTCCTGGGCGACGACTATGGCGACCGTCATGCCTGCCACGCCACCGTCGACAGGACACAGGCGATGCTGCAGGCAGGGTCGATCAAGGACATATTCGACGCCGGCCTGCACGAATTTCTGGCCAGGTTCATTCAAGACAACACCAAGCTTGGCGAAGAGATCGCACAAGATTACCGGTTCAATTGAGCATGATCGCGAACCGGAGGGCCGCGCTAGCGACAAGTGGGACCCGGTTTTCGGATAAGATCATGCTTACAAACGGAAAATAGGCATGCGGCTCAAGATCACCCACCGTACCGAATACCGCTACGACGCGCCGGTGCACTATCTGTTGCAGCGGCTACGCCTGTTACCGGTCAGCGGACCGACGCAGACCGTCTTGTCCTGGGCGCTGAAGATCGAGGGCGCGCGAGAGGAAGTCCGCTTTAACGACCATTTCGGCAACGATAACAGGCTGTTGAGCGTCGAGGGCGAGCGCGACTTCATCACCGTCGAGGCCTCCGGCGAGGTTGTCACGCGCGACACAGCGGGCGTCTCGGGTCCGCATCACGGCTTTGCGCCACTGTGGCTGTTCAGCCAGGAGACAGCTTTGACCATCCCCGGCGAGGGCATAAGCGAGCTTGCCGCGGCGGTCGGCAAAGGTACCGACATCGAAAGGCTGCATCGGCTGATGGCGCTGATCGTCCAGCGCGTCGCCTACACGCCGGGCACCACCAGCGTGACGACCCCGGCGGAAGAGGCATTGGCGCTGAAGACCGGCGTTTGCCAGGATCACAGCCACATCTTTGTCACCGCAGCCCGCGTCATGGGTTTTCCGGCCCGCTATGTCAGTGGCTATCTGATGATGGATGCGGCCATCGAGCAGGCGGCAAGCCATGCCTGGGCCGAAGCCCATGTTCAGGGTCTCGGCTGGGTCGCCTTCGACGCCGCCAACGGCATTTCCCCCGATGAACGCTATGTCAGGGTAGCCACCGGCCGTGATTATCGCGACGCCTCGCCGGTGTCGGGAATTCGACTGGGACAGGCGGAGGAACAGCTTGCAGTCACCGTCACGGTAGAGCAGTAGTCTCCGGCAAGATTGCTGCCTGAAGAGATTCCATGACTTATTGCGTCGGCCTCAAGATCGATCGTGGGCTCGTGTTCATGTCGGACACGCGCACCAATGCAGGGATGGATTCGATCTCCACTTTCAAGAAGATGCATGTCTGGGAAGAGCCAGGCGAGCGCGTCATCGTACTGATGTCGGCCGGCAATCTGGCTACGACGCAGGCCGTGGTCAGCCTGCTCGACGAGCGCACCAAGGCGGTGGCGGAACGCCACGCGACGCTGCTCGAGACCCCATCCATGTACCAGACGGTGCGGCTGGTCGGCGACACCGTCAAGGAAGTCATCGCCAGTTCGTCGCCTGCCGGCGAAAAAGCAGATTCCTATTTCAACGCCTCCTTCATCCTCGGCGGCCAGATCAAGGGCAGCCCGCCACGGCTGTTCATGATCTATCCCGAGGGAAATTTCATCGAATCCACTGACGACACGCCGTTCTTCCAGATCGGCGAGACCAAATACGGCAAGCCGATCATCATCCGTGCCTATGAAAGGACGATGAGCCTGGCTGAAACGGTCAAGCTCTTGCTGGTATCGTTCGATTCGACGCTGAAATCGAACCTGTCCGTCGGCCTGCCTCTCGACCTGCTGTTCCTGGAGGAGGACACGTTCACGGTGGGTTTGAAAAAGCGCATCGGCCAGGACGATCGATATTATCGTGCTATTTCCGAAGGCTGGTCGAACGCGTTGAAGACGGCCTTTGCCAGCCTGCCGGATTTTCCGGGGTAGCGCGGGAACCTTCGTCGCGGTTGCCTGTCTCTATTTAACATGTTAATCAAAATTCAAACGGCTGGCTGATCGGCGCGTCGGGAGGATCCATGGACAACGAGCAATTCCGCGACTGGTCGAGGCGCGCCGCCGACTGGGGCGCTGATTACCGCGCCGGCCTTCGCGATCGGCCCGTGCGACCTGCCATAGCGCCGGGCGAGATCTTCAGGAGCATCGAAGCTTCTCCGCCGGAGGCCGCGGAATCGATAGAGACGATCTTCGCCGATTTCGAAGCCAAGATCGTGCCCGGCATGACGCATTGGCAGCATCCGCGTTTCTTTGCTTATTTCCCGGCCAATGCAGCACCCGTCTCGGTGGTGGCCGAATATCTGGTCTCTGCGATGGCCGCGCAGTGCATGCTGTGGCAGACTTCGCCGGCGGCGACAGAGCTTGAGACGCGCATCGTCGACTGGATGCGCCAGGCGCTCGGCCTGCCCGAAGGCTTTTCCGGCGTGATCCAGGACTCCGCATCATCGGCGACGCTGGCCGCCTTGTTGACCATGCGCGAGCGCACGCTCGACTGGCAGGGCAACAAGAAGGGTCTTTCCGGGCAGGGCAGGCTGCGCGTCTATTCCTCCGATCAGGTGCACACCTCGATCGACCGCGCCATCTGGGTCGCCGGCATTGGCGAGGAAAACCTCGTCCGCATTCCCGTCGCCGGCACCTACCGCGCCATGGATACCGCGGCTTTGGAAGCGGCGATTGTTGCCGACCGCGCGGCCGGCCTATTGCCGGCCGGCATCATCGCGTGCGTCGGCAGCACCAGCACCGGCGGCACCGACGACATCGCTGAAGTGGCCGCGGTGGCCAAACGCCAGGGGCTCTATCTGCATATCGACGCCGCCTGGGCCGGATCGGCGATGATCTGTCCGGAATACCGGCATTTCTGGACCGGTGTCGAGGGCGCGGACTCGATCGTCTTCAACCCGCACAAATGGCTGGGCGCGCAATTCGACTGCTCGATCCAGTTCGTCCGCCAGCCGGAGGATCTCGTGCGCACGCTGGCGATCAAGCCGGACTATCTGAAAACTCGCGGCCATGACGGCATCATCAACTACTCCGAATGGTCGGTGCCTCTCGGCCGTCGCTTCCGGGCGCTGAAGCTGTGGTTCCTGCTGCGCGCCCATGGCCTCGAGGCGCTGCGCACCATGATCCGCAATCACGTCGCCTGGAGCGAACGCATAGCCGGGCGCCTGGCCGAGGAGGAGGATTTCGAGCTCGCCAGCCAGCCGATGCTGTCGCTGTTCTCGTTCCGGCATCGCGCCGCATCCGGCGTTGACTCCGACGAGCACAATTTGCGTCTGGTCGACGCCATCAACAATGACGGCCGTATCTACCTGACGCAGACGCGTGTCGATGGCCGGGTCGCCATCCGCTTCCAGGCAGGCCAGTTCGAGACAACCGCGGCCGATGTCGATACCGCCTTCACTGTCATCTGCGAGTGTGCAAGATCGCTGAGGGACTGACAGGGATTGCCCGGGTGGTTGCCGCCGCCGGGGCAAGCCAGCAAGGACTTGCGAGCAAGCATATGGCCGGAAGGGCTGAAGGGGTTAGCCAGAATCTGACGGGCGTCTGGAGCGGGCGCTATTTCTATCCGCGCGAACTGCCGCCGGTTTCCTTCGTTGCAACGCTGATCGAGACGGCAACCAGCTTGACGGGGATGACCCACGAACCGGCGGCGACCAGCACGGCAAGATACGCAAGCCTGCAGGGGCAGCGAGAGGGCAACGCCGTCTCCTTTACCAAGACATACGACAAGGCCGAATTGAAGGCGCACCCGATTCACTACAGCGGCATCATCAACGGTGATGCAACCGAGATCAAAGGCACTTGGCGGATCCCGGGATACTGGTCCGGCAATTTCCTGATGATCCGCTCGCCAGGTAAAGTCGCGGCTGTCACCCGCAAGGTGGCGGAGCGGGTCTGAGCCGTATCTGCCCGGTTCGCCTTTGCAATCATCGATATTTCATTAGCCGGCGTCTCCCTTTTCATTGCTTTCGTTTTCAGCTACAAACAAGAAAAACGAAAACGGGAGGTTCTCAGTGTATTTGTCGCCGCGCCATGCCGAAATCATCCAGATGGCGAAGGACCATGGCCGTGTGCTGGTCGATGACCTCGCCACGCATTTCAACGTGACGCCACAGACCATCCGCAAGGACCTCAACGATCTCTGCGACCAGCGGCTGCTGACGCGCATCCATGGCGGGGCCCTGTTCCCGTCCGGCATCGAGAACATGGAGTATGAGGCGCGCCGCAAGATTGCCGCCGACGAGAAGGAGGCCATCGGCCGCGCGGCGGCCAGGCTGATACCCGACAACGCCTCCCTGTTCATCAACATCGGCACCACGACCGAGTCGGTCAGCAAGGCGCTGCTCGACCATACCGGGCTGATGGTCATCACCAATAATATCAATGTTGCCAACAGGATGCGCATCTATCCTTCGATCGAGGTGGTAATCGCCGGCGGCGTCGTGCGTGGCTCCGACGGCGGCGTTGTCGGCGAGGCCGCGGTCGATTTCATCAGGCAGTTCAAGGTCGACTATGCGGTGATCGGCGCCTCGGCCATCGACCATGACGGCGCGTTGCTCGATTTCGACTTTCGCGAAGTGAAAGTGGCGCAAGCCATCATCGCCAATGCCAGGCATGTCATCCTGGTGTCCGACCAGACCAAGTTCGAACGCACCGCGCCGGTTCGCATCGGCCATCTCTCGCAAGTCAACACCTTCATCACCGACCGTTGTGACATCCCGTCGGTGCGCAAGATCTGCGAGGAAGCGGAGGTTCAATTGATCGAAACGTCGCTCGGCTAAGCTATCGATCACGGTCCCGTTACATTTCGTTTGACATTCGTTCTTATTTCGAAATAATCCCGCTACGGTTTCGTAAAAACCTAAAAATGCTGCAATGCGAAATCGCGGGAGGGCTTTGTGGACGCAGTCCGTGACATCTTCGTCATCGGTGGCGGCATCAATGGCTGCGGCATCGCCCGCGACGCCGTTGGGCGGGGCTTTTCGGTATTTCTGGCCGAGATGAACGATCTTGCCAGCGGAACCTCCTCCGGCTCGACCAAGCTGATCCACGGCGGTCTGCGCTACCTCGAATTCTACGAGTTCCGGCTGGTGCGCGAGGCGCTGATGGAGCGCGAGGTTCTGTGGAAGAACGCGCCGCACATCATCTGGCCGATGCGCTTCGTGCTGCCCTATGCCAAGGGCCTGCGCCCGGCCTGGCTGATCCGGCTCGGCCTGTTCCTCTACGATCATATTGGTGGCCGCAAATTGCTGCCGGCGACCCGGACACTGGACATGTCCAAGGATCCGGCGGGCAAGCCGCTGAAGCCGCTGTTTCACAAGGCCTTCGAGTACTCGGACGGCTGGGTCAACGATGCCCGGCTGGTGGTGTTGAACGCGCGTGACGCCGCCGACCGCGGCGCCACCATCCGCACCCGCACGAAAGTCGTCGGGGCGCGGCGCGAAGGCGATCTATGGGCGATCCGCGTGGAAGATGTGCGGACGGGAGATGCTGACGAGGTCAAGGCCCGGCTGCTGGTCAATGCCGCCGGTCCATGGGTCGACCACGTCCTGTCGACCACCGTGGGCCAGAACGACGTGCACAATGTGCGCCTGGTGCAGGGCAGTCATATCGTCATCAAAAAGAAATTCGATGATCCGCGCGCCTACTTCTTCCAGAACAAGGACGGGCGCATCATCTTCGCCATCCCTTACGAGGAAGAATTTACGCTGATCGGCACCACCGATCGCGACTATCCCGGCGATCCGCATGACGTGAAGATCAGCGACACCGAGATCGACTATCTCTGCGCGGCGGCGAGCGAATATTTTGCTGAAGCCGTGACGCGTCCCGACATCGTCTGGACCTATTCGGCCGTGCGCCCGCTCTACGACGACGGCGCTTCGAAGGCGCAGGAAGCGACCCGCGACTATGTGCTGAAAGCCGATGGCGGCGAGGGCAAGGCGCCGATCGTCAACGCTTTCGGCGGCAAGATCACCACCTACCGCCGGTTGTCGGAATCGATGCTGGAAAAGATCGAAGGTTTTCTCGGCAAGCGCGGCAAGCCGTGGACGGCGAACGCGCCCTTGCCGGGCGGCGATTTCCCGGCCACCGGTTTCGACGCCCAGGTGGCGAAGCTGAAGAGCGCCTTTCCTTTCATCGACCAGCGCCTGGCGCGTCGGTTGACCCGGCTTTACGGCACGCGCGCGCAAGTGCTGCTCGGCCTCGCCAAGTCGAACGCCGATCTCGGCCGCAATTTCGGCGCCGATCTCTATGAGGCCGAGGTACGCTACCTCAGCGAAAACGAATGGGCGCTGACCGCCGAAGATGTATTGTGGCGTCGCACCAAGCGCGGTCTGCATCTCAGCCGCGAACAGGCCTCGGCGCTTGACGAATTCATGCGCGGCATCAGCCGGCGCCATGTCGCGGCAGCGGAATAGGGAAGGCGATTGATGCACAAAGCCTGGGAGGAGGCATCATGCTGGAACTGAGAAACGTGACGAAGATGGTCGGCGCGGTGGAGCATATCCGCGACGTGTCGCTGACGCTTCAGCACGGCTCGCTCAACGTTTTGCTCGGGCCGACACTGTCGGGCAAGACCAGTCTGATGCGGCTCATGGCCGGACTCGACGTGCCGACCACCGGTTCAGTCTGGTTCGACGGCCAGAATGTCACCGGCATGCCGGTGCAGCAGCGCAAGATCGCCATGGTCTATCAGCAGTTCATCAACTACCCCGCGATGACCGTCTACGAGAACATCGCCTCGCCGTTGCGCGTCGCCGGCAACGACCAGGCCAAGATCGACAAGGAGGTCCGCAACGCGGCAGGGCTTTTGAAGCTCACACCCTATCTCGACCGCACGCCGCTCAGCCTGTCCGGCGGCCAGCAGCAGCGTACGGCGCTGGCCCGCGCCATCGTCAAGAATGCCAGCCTGGTGCTGCTCGACGAGCCGCTCGCCAACCTCGACTACAAATTGCGCGAGGAGCTGCGCGCCGAACTGCCCAAGATATTTGCCGCCGCCGGCACTATTTTCGTCTACGCCACGACCGAGCCGCATGAAGCCTTGCTGCTCGGCGGCAATACGGCTACGCTGTCCGAGGGGCGGATCACCCAATTCGGGCCGACCATCGACGTCTTCCGCAAGCCGATCGACCTGGTGACGGCGAAAACCTTTGCCGATCCGCCGCTCAACACCATCGTGCTGGCCAAGAAAGGTCCCGATTTCCTTCTCGAGGGCGGCGTCAAGCTGCCGGTACCGGCCGAACTCGCCGGCATTTCCGACGCCAACTACACGATCGGCTTCCAGCCGCATCATCTGTCGCTCGAGCGGCCCAACGCTGCCGCGGTGCCTGTGCGCGCCAAGGTGACGATCACCGAGATCACCGGCTCGGAAAGCTTCATCCATCTCGATTTTGCCGATGCGCGCTGGGTCATGCTGACCCACGGCATTAGAGATTTCGAGCCCGACGCCGAGATCGAGGTGTTTATCGATCCGCGCCACATCATGGTCTTCGACAGCAACGGCAGCGCCGTCGCCGCGCCGAAGCTTGCGGCCTGAGGGGGAAGAGATGGCGCGCATCGACGTCAATCATGTCAGGCACTCCTACCTGCCCAGTCCGCAGAAGGATGCCGATTTTGCGCTGCGGGAAGTGCACCACACATTCGAGGATGGCGGCGCCTACGCGCTGCTTGGGCCTTCGGGTTGCGGCAAGACCACGCTGCTCAACATCATTTCGGGACTTTTGCACCCCTCGCACGGTGAGTTGCTGTTCAACGGCAAGGACGTCACCAATCTGTCGACGCAGGAGCGCAACATCGCGCAGGTGTTCCAGTTCCCGGTCATCTACGACACCATGACCGTTTACGACAATCTTGCCTTCCCGCTGCGCAACCGCGGCGTGCCGGAGGCCGATGTCGACCGCAAGGTGCGCGAGACGCTGGAGATGATCGACCTGGCGTCGTGGGCGAAGAAGAAGGCGAGGGGCCTGACCGCCGACCAGAAGCAGAAGATCTCGCTCGGCCGCGGCTTGGTGCGCTCGGATGTCAATGCTATCCTGTTCGACGAACCGCTGACGGTTATCGATCCGCACATGAAGTGGGTGCTGCGCTCGCAGTTGAAGCAACTGCACCGCCGCTTCGGCTACACCATGGTCTATGTCACCCATGACCAGACCGAGGCGCTGACCTTCGCCGACCAGGTCGTCGTCATGTATGATGGCGGCATCGTCCAGATCGGCACGCCGGCTGAATTGTTCGAGCGCCCGCGCCACACATTCGTTGGTTACTTCATCGGCTCGCCCGGCATGAACGTCATGCCGGTGGCGATCGACGGCAAGACCGCGACCATTGGCAGCCAGCGCATCGAGCTGCCCGGCGCGCCAAAGACCGCCGCTGGGAGCTCCGGCGCCATCGAACTCGGCATCCGCCCCGAATATGTCAGGCTCGGCCGTGACGGCATGGCGGTTAAAATCAGCAAGGTCGAGGATCTCGGCCGCCACAAGGTGGTGCGCGCCAGCCTCGAAGGCCGCGAGATCGCTGCCGTCATCGGCGAGGACGAGAGCGTGCCGGCCGACCCAAAGGTTCGCTTCGATCCGGCCGGCATCAACATCTATGCCGATTCCTGGCTGGTTGAGATGGGGCGTGTCGAGATGGGGGCATAGATGGAAAAGACCTGGAACAACAAGGCCTGGTTCCTGGTGCTGCCGGTGCTGGTGCTGGTGGCGTTCTCGGCCGTCATTCCGCTGATGACGGTCGTCAACTATTCGGTGCAGGACACCTTCGGCAACAACGTCTTCTTCTGGGCAGGCACCCAGTGGTTCGAGGAACTGCTGTCGTCCAGCCGCTTCTGGGAAGCGATGGTGCGCAACCTGATCTTCTCCTTCATCATTCTGGCCATCGAAGTGCCGCTCGGCATATTCATCGCGCTCAACATGCCGAAGAAGGGCTGGGGCGTGCCGGTCTGCCTGGTGCTTATGTCGTTGCCGCTGCTCATTCCGTGGAACGTTGTCGGCACCATCTGGCAGGTCTTCGGCCGCAACGACATCGGCCTGCTCGGCTACTACGTCAACGCGCTCGGCATCGACTACAATTACGTTCAGGATCCGTTCGACGCCTGGGTCACCATCATCATCATGGACGTCTGGCACTGGACCAGCCTTGTCGTGCTGCTCTGCTATGCCGGCCTGGTTTCGATCCCGGATGCCTTCTACCAGGCGGCCAAGATCGACGGCGCCTCGCGCTTGGCGGTGTTCCGTTATATCCAGCTGCCGAAGATGCAGCGTGTGCTTTTGATCGCCGTGCTGTTGCGCTTCATGGATAGCTTCATGATCTACACCGAGCCCTTCGTCGTCACCGGCGGCGGCCCCGGCAACTCGACCACCTTCCTGTCGATCGACCTCGTCAAGACCGCGCTCGGCCAGTTCGACCTCGGTCCGGCGGCCGCCATGTCGCTGGTCTACTTCCTGATCATCCTGTTGTTGTCGTGGGTGTTCTACACCGTGATGACCAACTACGACGCGGACCGCTGAGATGAGCGGCGCCAACGAAAGAGCCGACAGAGTGAGCGAAACCACCGCTTCGGGAAAATTGGCGAGCACGCTTTCGCAGGATCAGGTCGCCCGGCTGATGCGCAAGCGCGGCGAGGAATCGCGCTGGTGGTGGATCGTGCCGACGATCTACATCATCGTGCTTCTGCTGCCGATCTACTGGCTCATCAACATGAGCTTCAAGACCAATGCCGAGATCGTCTCCTCGCTGACGCTCTATCCGCATCAGCCTACGATCGCCAACTACGTCACCATCTTTACCGACGCCTCCTGGTATTCGGGCTACATCAATTCGATCACCTATGTGGTGATGAACATGGTGATCTCGGTGGCCGCAGCGCTGCCGGCGGCCTACGCCTTTTCGCGCTACCGCTTCCTCGGCGACAAGCATCTGTTCTTCTGGCTGCTGACCAACCGCATGGCGCCGCCGGCAGTGTTCGCGCTGCCGTTCTTCCAGCTCTATTCGGCTTTCGGCCTGATCGACACCCACATCGCTGTGGCGCTGGCGCACTGCCTGTTCAACGTGCCGCTGGCGGTGTGGATCCTCGAAGGCTTCATGTCGGGCGTGCCCAAAGAGATCGACGAAACAGCCTATATCGACGGCTACTCGTTCCCGCGCTTCTTCGTCAGGATATTCATGCCGCTGATCGCCAGTGGCATCGGTGTCGCCTGCTTCTTCTGCTTCATGTTCTCATGGGTCGAACTTTTGATCGCCCGCACGCTGACCACCACTGACGCCAAGCCCATCGCCGCCACCATGACCCGCACCGTTTCGGCCGCCGGCATGGATTGGGGCCTGCTCGCCGCCGCCGGCGTGCTGACGCTGATCCCCGGCGCGCTCGTCATCTGGTTTGTCCGCAACTACATCGCCAAGGGCTTCGCCCTGGGGAGGGTGTGATGAAACAAAAGCACGGGTTCATCCTCACCACCACCGCCAAGGGCTTTGCCCTGGGGAGGGTGTCACCATGAATCTCGACCTCACCTGGATGGCGTGGACGTGGCCGACGGCGGCGTTCTTCGGCACCATTCTTCTGCTGCTGTGCGGCATGGCGTTTTGGGAATTTGCCTCGCCGGGCGGCAATCCGCGCGTCGGCGTCCTGCGCTTCGAGACGACGCGCGGCGACCGTCTTTTTCTGTCGCTGCTTGGCAGCGCCTTTATCCATCTCGCTTGGCTGGGTCTTGTCGGATCCAACCTGTGGTGGGCTCTCGCTCTCTCCGTGGTCTACGCCGTCGGCGTGTTCCGCTACGTATAGAGGGGGAAACTGTTGGATCGACCGCGTGCCGGCGGCCGTTCCAGATCGCACTTGAAACCTAAATGTGGAGGAAACCTATGCGACGGCAATTTTTAACATCAACAACTGCCCTTGTCCTGTTGCTCGGGGTAGGCAACGCCTACGCCGGAATGGATGAGGCCAAGGCGTTTCTGGACAAGGAAATCGGCCCGCTGTCGACGCTCGACCGCGCCGGCCAGGAAGCAGAAATGCAGTGGTTCATCGATGCCGCGAAGCCTTTCGCCGGCATGGACATCAAGGTCGTGTCCGAAACCATCGCCACCCACCAGTATGAATCGCAGGTGCTGGCGCCGGCCTTTACCGCCATCACTGGCATCAAGATCACGCATGACGTCATCCAGGAAGGCGACGTCGTCGAGAAGATCCAGACCCAGATGCAGACCGGCCAGAACCTTTATGACGGCTGGGTCAACGATTCCGACCTGATCGGCACCCACTGGCGCTACCAGCAGGTCCGCAACCTGACCGACTGGATGGCGGGCGAGGGCAAGGACGTTACCAATCCGAACCTCGACCTGAAGGATTTTATCGGCACCTCCTTCACCACCGCGCCGGACAAGAAGCTCTATCAGCTGCCCGACCAGCAGTTCGCCAACCTCTACTGGTTCCGTTACGACTGGTTCAACGACGAGAAGAACAAGGCCGACTTCAAGGCGAAATACGGCTACGACCTCGGCGTTCCCGTCAACTGGTCGGCCTATGAGGACATCGCCGAGTTCTTCACCGGCCGCGAGATCGACGGCAAGAAGGTCTATGGCCACATGGACTACGGCAAGAAGGACCCGTCGCTCGGCTGGCGGTTCACTGATGCCTGGCTGTCGATGGCCGGCAACGGCGACAAGGGTCTGCCGAACGGCCTGCCGGTCGACGAATGGGGCATCAAGGTCAACGAGAAATCACAGCCGGTCGGCTCCTGCACGGCGCGCGGCGGCGACACCAACGGCCCGGCTGCCGTCTACTCGATCCAGAAATACCTCGACTGGCTGAAGGCCTACGCTCCGGCCGAAGCCCAAGGCATGACCTTCTCCGAATCCGGCCCGGTGCCGGCACAGGGTGCGGTCGCGCAGCAGATATTCTGGTACACCGCCTTCACCGCTTCGATGGTCGACGCCGGCGCCAAGGCGGTGCTGAACGACGACGGAACGCCGAAGTGGCGCATGGCCCCGTCGCCGCATGGCGTCTACTGGAAGGACGGCATGAAGCTCGGCTATCAGGACGTGGGTTCCTGGACGCTGATGAAGTCGACGCCGACCGACCGCGCCAAGGCCGCCTGGCTCTACGCGCAGTTCGTGACCTCGAAGACGGTCGACGTGAAGAAGAGCCATGTCGGCTTGACCTTCATCCGCGAAAGCACGATCCACGACAAGAGCTTCACCGAACGTGCGCCGAAGCTCGGTGGTCTGATCGAGTTCTACCGCTCGCCGGCCCGCGTTCAGTGGTCGCCGACCGGCACCAACGTGCCCGATTATCCGAAGCTGGCACAGCTCTGGTGGCAGGCGATCGGCGATGCCTCGTCCGGCGCCAAGACGGCGCAGGAAGCCATGGACTCGCTCTGCGCCGAGCAGGAAAAAGTCATGACCCGCATCGAGAAGTCGGGCGTCCAGGGCGATATCGGCCCGAAGATGGCCGAAGAGCATGACCTCGCCTACTGGAACGCCGACGCGGTCAAGAACGGCAATCTCGCGCCTCAGCTGAAGATCGAGAACGAGAAGGAAAAGCCGATCACCATCAACTACGACGAACTGGTGAAGAGCTGGCAGAAGTAATCTTGGCGTACGCGCCAGGATCATAGTGAACGGGGAGGCGGCATCTTGCCGTCTCCCCTGTTTGTATAGGCGAGCTACCGGGAGGACTAATGACCGGATACATCCTTGCAATCGACCAGGGTACGACATCGACCAGGGCGATCCTGTTCGACGGCGCGATGAAGGTCGCCGGCAGCAAGCAGCAGGAATTCACGCAGCATTATCCTGCCTCCGGCTGGGTGGAGCATGATCCGGAAGAGATCTGGGCAAGCGTCGTCGCGACGATCAAAGGCGCGCTGAAGGCCGCCGGCCGCGAGGCCTCGGATGTGGCGGCGATCGGCATCACCAACCAGCGCGAAACCGTCGTCATCTGGGACAAGGCGACCGGCAAGCCGATCCACAATGCCATCGTCTGGCAGGACCGCCGCACCGCGCCGCTCTGCCAGAAGCTGAAGAAACACGGCCTGGAGAAAAAGTTCACCAGAAAAACCGGCCTGCTGCTCGATCCCTATTTCTCCGGCACCAAGATCGCCTGGATGCTGGACAAGGTGAACGGTGCGAGAAAGCGCGCCGAAAAGGGCGAACTGCTCGCCGGCACCATCGACAGTTTTTTGATCTGGCGGCTGACCGGCGGCAAGGTGCATGCGACAGATGCCACCAACGCCTCGCGCACGCTGGTCTACAACATCGAGAAAAATGTCTGGGACGACGAGCTGCTCTCCATCCTGCGCATCCCGGTGGCGATGCTGCCTGAGGTCAAGGATTGCGCCGACGACTACGGCGTGACGGAAAAAAGCCTGTTTGGCGCCGAAATCAAAATCCTTGGCGTGGCCGGCGATCAGCACGCAGCGACCATCGGCCAGGCCTGTTTCGAGCCAGGCATGATGAAATCGACCTATGGCACCGGCTGCTTTGCGCTGCTCAACACCGGCGCCGATCTGGTGCCCTCGAAGAACCGGCTGTTGACCACCATCGCCTATCGGCTGAACGGCAAGACTACCTATGCCTTGGAAGGCTCGATCTTCATCGCGGGTGCCGCCGTGCAATGGCTGCGCGACGGCATCAAGGTGATCGGCAAGGCCGAGCATAGCGGCGTTTTGGCGGCAACCGCCGACCCCACGCAGAACGTCTATCTGGTGCCGGCTTTCGTCGGTCTCGGCGCGCCGCATTGGGACGCCGAGGCGCGTGGCGCGATCTTCGGGCTGACCCGCAACTCTGGCCCGGCGGAGTTCGCCCGCGCGGCGCTGGAATCCGTCGCCTACCAGACGCGCGATCTCCTCGACGCAATGCGCAAGGACTGGAAGGGGGCGTCGGCCAAAACCGTGCTTCGCGTCGACGGCGGCATGGTGGCCTCCGACTGGACCATGCAGCGGCTGGCCGATATCCTCGATGCGCCGGTCGATCGCCCGACCATTCTGGAGACGACGGCGCTGGGTGCGGCGTGGCTTGCCGGCTCGAAAGCAGGCGTGTGGCCGAAGGCGAAGGATTTTGCCAACAGCTGGGCGCTCGAGCGCCGCTTCAAGCCGGACATGGATGCCACGGTGCGTTCGGCAAAACTGGCCGGCTGGCGCGATGCGGTGCGCCGGACGCTGAGCGTACGGTAGTAAATCGTGGCGGGGGAAGGGGATGAATCCACACTGGTATGTCGCCTGGCGCGACGAGGCTGTCGAACAATTGGATGCAAAGAATGCACGCTTGCAGCAGGCGTTCCGACTCGGCAGTTGGCCTCGCTATGACTATGATCTGACAGAAGGAAAGCTTCTGTTCTCGGACAACGGCATCACCAAGGTCGTCGCCGAAATCCAAATCGCCGGATCGACGAGTGCCAAGGCCAGCAACTGGCTCTGGGCTTGGGCAAATTCAAACCTGCCTGGCGAACTGCTTGCCGACGCAAAGCTGGTTCGGTCATTCGGACAGGAGCATTCCATTGATGAGCTGGCTCAATCCTATGCGATAGCTTTGAACAACGACCTGGAAGTGCTCGGCTGGAAGATGACCGCAGTTGCGGTTCGAATCTGCAACGGCCTCGGTGCATACCGTTCTCCGCGTGGTGAAGGCGGAGCCCTGTATCTGATCTTCAAGAGCGTCAATTGGGCCAGCTAATCCGCCGCGCCCGTACCCAAGCAACCTACGGAAAGGCCCGCGCCGTTGCCGGCGCGGGCTTTTCTACACAACACTTGGTACCAACTCAGCTCAATAGGGCGAATTGCACTGCCGACGCGGGCCGTAATTAGGCTGGAATGTGTTGTCCGAAGCGCGGTACGACCGATAGTGGTCGTAGCACCACTGCACATGCGCATCGCCGCGGTTGTTCTCGCTGTTGACGATCGCGCCGGTGATCAAGGCGCCGGTGGCGAAGGCAGCCAGCGGGAACCAGTAGTCGCCGTGACGGCGATAGCCGCGGTGATATTCGCGATAGCCGCGATGGCCATTCCAATAGCTGCCGCCATCATTGTTGCGCGAGAATTGGCGGCCTACGCGGAAATCGCGATTGCCGGAATTGCGGTTGCCGTGGCGCATCCACCGCCAGTTGTCATGACGAGAATCGCCCACATTCACGATGTCGGACGAAGTTGCTGATGACTGGGGCACGAACATCTGGGCGGCATTGGCCGGCATAGCGGCGGCCGCGGCAAACGAAATTGACAGGGTGGTCGCCAGTAGACCCGTTGCGATCTTGTTCATGATCTTCTCCTTGAAGGGTGGTTGACGTCCCTTGTGAGATGAAAACGGCCCGCTCGTGCGATGGTTCCCACCAAAACAGTAAGTTGCTGATTTGTAATGTTTCTCGAATTTGGCGCGTGAGAAAAGGCGCGTTTCGCGCGCCAACAGATCGAAGCGGCGACCACGTTGCGGGAGCGGCTCACCGGGCTGGTGACGACGCAATTTGCGGCGCGTCGGGCGATGGCCGAAACCCCGGTCGAACGGCCATCTTTTTCCGGTTGACCGGTCGCGGCACTCTCCCTATGTTCCGCGCAATTTCGAGGGCGGCCTTTAGAGCCCGCGGGAGCGCGTAGCTCAGCCGGTAGAGCAACTGACTTTTAATCAGTAGGTCTCGGGTTCGAACCCCGACGCGCTCACCAGAAATATTTCGTGCGGAAGTTGCCCTGTCAGCAGCCCCCATCGCCCCCTACAATCGCCGCCCGGTCTTGACGTAGAACAGATGAGCGCAGGCGCGGTCGATCTCGATGCGCATCTGCTCGCCCTGTTTCAGTGCCAGCCGCTCGCGGAAAAGGCAGGAGATTTCTTCTCCGGCGCAGTTGACCCTGGCAAAGATTTCCGAACCCGTTGCTTCCAGAAGCACGATCGTGCCGGGGATTCCTTTGGCGGTCGTCGCTCGGATGTGTTCGGGGCGGATGCCGTAGATGAGGTCGCCGCCGGGTATGTTTGCCAGGTCGATGCCTTCCGGCAGCGGCAAGATCAGTCCACCGGCGCTGCGGAAAACACCTTCCTCGACATGGCCCCGAATGAAATTCATCGCCGGCGAGCCGATGAACCCGGCAACGAAGAGGTTGGCCGGGCGATCGTAGAGATCGAGCGGCGCGCCGATCTGCTCGACAAGGCCGTCATGCAGCACGACGATCTTGTCGGCCATGGTCATGGCCTCGATCTGGTCGTGGGTAACGTAGATGGTGGTGGTTCCCAGCCGCTGGTGCAGCGCCTTGATCTCGCCGCGCATCTGCACGCGCAATTTGGCGTCGAGATTGGACAGCGGCTCGTCGAACAGGAACACCTGCGGGTCGCGCACGATGGCGCGGCCCATGGCGACGCGCTGGCGCTGGCCGCCGGAAAGCTGACGCGGATAGCGGTCGAGCAGCTTGTCCAGGCCGAGAATGCTGGCGGCCCTGCCGACGCGGCCGGCGGTGTCGGCCGGATCGGCTTTCTTGATCTTCAGGGCAAAGCCCATATTGTCGGCCACCGTCATATGCGGATAGAGCGCGTAGTTCTGGAACACCATGGCGATGTTTCGGTCGCGCGCCCTGAGATTGTTGACGAGGCGATCGCCAATGGCGATCCTGCCGCCCGAGATCGTTTCCAGTCCGGCAATCATGCGCAGCAGCGTCGACTTTCCGCAGCCCGACGGCCCGACCAGGATGACGAATTCGCCATCGGCGATGTCGACGCTGACATCGTGGATGATCTTGGCGGCTCCGAAAGCCTTCTGAACGTTGTTGATTGTTACCGATGCCATTGGATTTCTCCCGGAAATGAGTGATGTCGGGGCCGTGCCTCAGCCGCCCTTGACGGCGCCTGCGGTCAGCCCGGCGACGATCTGCCTTTGCGCGAACAGGGTCAGCACCAGCACCGGCAGCGTCACCACAAGTGCTGCGGCGGCGAGCGGACCCCAGCTCACCTGCTCGTAGGAAAGCATGTTGTAGACGGCGACCGGCAGCGTGCGAGTCTCGCGGCTGGCGAGCACAATGCCGAAGACGAAATTGTTCCATGAGAAGATGATCGACAGGATGAAGGCGACGACAATGCCCGGCTTGGCGATGGGCAAGGCGACCAGCCGGAACACCTGCCAGGAACTGGCGCCATCAATGTTGGCCGCTTCTTCCAGCTCCATCGGCGTGGTCTCGAAATAGCCGATCATCACCCAGACCACGATCGGCACCGTCACCACCAGATGGATGATGATCTGCGGCCACAGTGTGCCGAGAATGCCGACCCACTGGAACAGCAGGAACAGCGGAATGAGATAGGAAAGCCCCGGCGTCATGCGGGCGATCATGATGACCACCGCCGAGCGTTCGGCCTTGAGCCGCGCGATGCCATAGCCCGCCGGCACGCCGATCAGCAGCGCCAGCAACGTTGCCGTGCCCGTCACCAGAACCGAATTCCAGAAATAGAGCAGGAAATTGTTCTCCTCGAATACCTTCACATAGTTCGACCAGGCGAGATGTTCCGGGATCAGAATCGGCGGGTATGCACCGTTGTCGATCTCGAACTTCAGCGACAGCGAGACCATCCAGAGGAAGAACAGGATCGCCGGCGAGACGAAGACCAGAGCCGCGAAAAACAGCCCGATCCGGTTGAGCAGCCGTGAACTCATCTATTTGCCCTCCACCCCGATCCATTGGGAGCGCTGGCGCAGCATCAGCAGGATGAAGGACAGCGCGACGATGACGATGAAGAACACCACGGCCATGGCCGAGCCATAGCCGATGTCGTAGTAGGAGAAGGCGGTGTTGTAGAGATAGATGTTGATGGTTTCCGAGGCCGTGCCCGGTCCGCCCTGGGTCATGGCATAGATGATGTCAAAACTTTTCAGCGCATCGATGGTGCGGATGATCATCGCGATCATCAGGAACGGCGCGATCATCGGCAAGGTGAGATAGCGGAATTGCTGCCAGGCGTTGGCGCCATCGATCTCGGCGCTCTCGAAGGGCTCGCGCGGCACGGAGGCCAAGCCGCCCAGCACGATCAGCATCACCAGCGGCGTCCACTGCCAGGTCTCGACCGCAACCAGGGACGGGATGACCGTCCTGGCATTAAAGATCCATTCCTGCGCCGGGATGCCGACCAGCGACAACAGATAGTTGAGCACGCCGAGCTGGGGATGGAACATCATCGTCCAGACCAGCGCCACGGCGACTGGCGTTGCCATCATCGGCATGACGAAGACGCCGCGCAACAGGCCGCGCAGCGGAAATTTGGCGTCGAAGATCAGCGCCGCGACAGTGCCGAGGAACATCGGCGCCGCAACCGAAAGCGCCGTGTAGGTCAGCGTATGGAAAAGCGATTCCCAGAAGCGTTGGTCGACGGCCAGCCGCAGATAATTTTCCATCCCGGCAAAGCTTCGCGCCTGGCCGAGGGTCCAGCGGTTGACGCTCATCCACAGTGTGAAGGCCCAGGGAAAGACGATCACGGCGCCGACGACGACGAGCGCCGGGACGACGAAAGGCCAGTAGTTGGGAGCCAGCCGGATGGTCTGGCTCCCTTCGATGGCTTGCGTCGTCACCCCGGTGCGTTCTGGGGTGATGGCGGACATCAGCCTTGCTCGCTCCGGTCGAGCACCGGCTGGAACTGCTCGGTGGCCTTCTTCAGTTCCTCCGCCGGATCGGCGCCGGCGATCAGATTGGTCAGCGCCACGCCATAGATGTCGCGGAACTCGGTGACCGGAATGATGACCGGCAGCGACAGCCGGCTGACATTGCCCGAGCCGACCACGGCATCGAGCCAACTCGCCGGCATGGTGACGCCTTCGCGCACCTTGGGACCTTCCAGCACCGACTTGCGGAACGGCACGCCGGCACCCGCCTGCAGCAGGCGCGCGCCCATCGCGGGCGAAATCGCCCACTGGCAGAAGAGGTAGGCGGCCTCCTTCTTCTCGCTGGCGGCCGTCACGCCGAGGCCGTCGCCAAAGGTGCCGGCGGCATGCGCCTTAGGCCCCTTGGGCATGACGCCGTAGCCAACCTTGCCGACAACTCGTGACTTTTCCGGATTTTCCATTGGCGGGGCAAAGCCGACGCCATCGAACCACATCCCGATCTTGCCTTGCAGGAAGGCGGACTGGGCTTCGGCCCAGTTGAATCCGGTGACGCCTGGAGGCGCCGACTTGGTCATCAGCCGCTGGTAGAGGCTGGCGGCCTCGACCGCCTCGGGCGAGGTCGTGCGCAGCTTGCCCTTGTCATCGAGCGGCGTCATGTCGTAGCCGAGCATCAGCGACGTCCACACCGGCGTGTTGGCGTTTTTCAGGCCGCGGGCGACAAAGCCGTAGGTGTTGGTCGACGGATCGGTCAGCGTTTCGGCGGCGGCCACCAGCTGCTCAAACGTCTCGGGGTATTTGAGGCCCTTGGCCTCGAACAATTCCTTGTTCCAGTAGACGATCCAGTAATCCACCGAGAACGGCAGCGAGCGCAGCACGCCCTGGCCGTCCTTGGCAAACAGCATGCCGGCATCGGCGAAATCGGTTTCGACCAGCCCTGGGTCGGTCAGGGTCGGGTCGGCAAGATAGCCTGATATGTCGGCCAGCCAGGCACCCTTTTCGAACTGCCGCTTCTGCACGTGGTAGCTCAGATGCACGACATCGAAGCTCGGCTTGCCGGAGCTGAGTTCGATCACCGTCTTCTGGCGCTGCTGCTGTTCGGGCGTCGCCTCGGCATTGACCTTGATGCCGGTCAGTTTCTCGAACTCGGCGATGTATTTTATCAGCGTGTCGCTGCGCGGGCTTTTCACCAGATTGACGTCAAGCGTCGTTCCCGCAAAGCGCTTCCAGTCGACGCCGGCGGCAAAGCTTGGGCGAACACCGGCAAAGCCGGCGGCGGCAAGGGCGGCGGTTCCCTGGAGGAGTTGCCTCCTGGTTGGGTTGAACAGATTGGACGACATTTTCTTCCTCCCGGTTGTTGTCGTTGTCGATTGCGCCGCAGCGACCGCGGCGCGGCTCATGCTTCCTCAGATTTGCAGCGCCAGCCGGCGCGCCTTGTCGATATGCTGGCTAATGGCCTCGACCGCCTTGCCAGGATCGCGGCTCTGCATCGCATCGATCACCGCCAGGTGCTCGCGCATGACCGGCACGACGCGCCCGTCGATACGGAACCTTTCCTGGTGGATCAGGCGGATCTTCACCGAATTGACCAGATAGGCCTTGGCGATGATCTCGTTGCCCAGCGCATCGATGAACGTGTCGTGCATGGCCCAGTCGATGGTCTGCGCCTTGGCCTCCATCTCCGGCGTCGGGGTCTGCTCCAGCGCCCGGGCAAGCATGTCCTCATGCTCGCGCCGCAAGCGGGCAAGCTCGGCGTCGGAGGCGCTGACCGTAAACAGCGCCACCGCTTCACGCTCCATGAACAGGCGGAACTGAAAGGCCTCGCGGATCAGGCTGATGTCTATATGGGCGATCTGCATGCCGCGCTGCGGAATGGTCGTCAGCAGTCCTTCCGCCTCGAGACGCGGCACGATCTCGCGAATGGCGCCGAGCGGCAGTCCGGTGAAGGCAACCAGCTCACGTTGCGACACGAACTGGCCTGGCTTGAAGTCGCGCGCCAGCAAATGCCGCGTGAAGCTGGCATAGGCCTTCTCCCTGAGGGTGGTCGGTTCGTTGCCGTCTTCCATTTCGGCGCGCTTCCCTTTGCCGGTCAGGCCGGTTCCCTGGCAAACAAGCTGTCATAGGCTGAGGCAAGCTGCTGCTGCCCTTGCAACGCGATCGGCTCCAGCGGCGGACGGACCGCCAGCCAGCGCTCGTCGCCGGTCTTACGCGCCACCATCACCTTTACCGCCGGGGTGACCGGATATTTGAGCAATTCGAGCACAAAACTCTCGACGCGAGGATCGTCGCGCCCGTCCTCGGCCATGGCGCGGATTTCGCCCGGGACGAAATTGGCCATGCCCGAGATTGCGCCTTGAGCACCCAGTCGCACCGCGCGCGCCAGATGCCTTTCATCGCCGATCAGGATCACCAGATCGCCATGGGCGGCAAGCAGCGCCTCGCTGTAGCTCCAATTTCCACCGGAATCCTTGACCCCGGCGACCACGCCGGGAAAAGCAGTGCGCAACCGGCCGATCAGGCCAAGCGAAAGCTGCACCATGGTAACCGAAGGGATGTTGTAGAGCAGCACGTCACGGGCGAGGGGGTCGAGCGCGGCAAAGACGGCGGAGAACCAGCCGAAAAGGCCGTCCTCGCCGACATTCTTGAAGTAGCTCGGCGGGGCCAGCAGAATGTTTCGGGCGCCTCGCTGCAAGGCATGCTGTGCCTGTTCGGCGGCGTCTTCGGCGGCGTCGACCAGCACGCCGGCAACGAGTTGATGCGGCAAGATTCCAGCAGCCAGCATGGCTTCGGTCACCGACCGCCGCTCCGTCGTGCCCACCGACGCGCCTTCCCCTGTGGTGCCGAAAAGCGTCACGCTGCCGCAACCCTGCGCCAGGCAACTTTTGGCCTGAGCGATCATGGGATCGGTGGCGATCTGCCCGCGGGCATCGAAAGGCGTGGCGAGAGCGGCCGAAAGGCCAAAGCGGGATGTCACCGGAAGGTCTCCGAAGTAGGTGTGTATGCCGTGCTAGCACACTAACATGTTAGTAGCAAATCGTGCCGGTTTTTTTTACGATCAGAGGAGGGGTATGACGGAGGAATGGGATGTGCCGACCGTTTTCGGCACCGATGCGAAGGTGGTCAACTCTATCCAGCGCGCGGCCCTGCGCTTGACGAGGTAGCGGCGGGCTGATCTCATCAAAAGCATCTGGCGCGATGCAATTGGGGGCAACGACGTGATCGGGATCTTAGCGCTGATGCTTTTATGGCTAGGCCCTTCGGCGTATGTCATTTACCGCAAAGGCCTAACGAGGGCGGCTCTTTTTATACCGATTTCCCTCTTTGTTGGCTTGGCTGCCTTTTTCGGTTCTGCGCTTGTTGCACAGGAGCTAGGAGCGGTGGGAATTGCAGTTCCCGTGTTCATGTTGTTGGGAGGGATCGTGACAAACGCAGCCCATCTGAGGTTGGAGATGGGGCTTGGCTAAGTTGGTTGCCAATCGACGGCGCAACCTTGTCGCCACATCAGTCGCTGGCTAAACTCAGCCCTTCCCAGGGGAGGGTTCTGACATGACACTTCAGCTTTCGGCCGATGTTGTCGCTCCTAAGGCGGCGGCGCCTCAAAAATACCTCTTCGGCCCGGTCGCCGATTTCCTCATGCTGGGCGGCAGCGCGTTTCTCATCCTGCCGGTGCTGTTTCTCGTTCCCCTCGAATATGAGGGTCCGGTGGCCGCAACTATGGTGATCGTTGCCTATCTCGTGAACTATCCCCACTTCGCCCACTCCTACCAGCTTTTCTACCGCAATTTCGGGCGCAAGGTGACGGGCGACGGCTACGACAGGAGTCTGCAGCTTCGCTACATCTTCGCGGGCATTGTCGTGCCCCTCGTCATGGCCGGGTTCTTTGCTTATGGCGCGGCGGCGGCGAACACGCGCCTGCTCGGCTATGCCACCAACGCGATGTTCTTTTTTGTCGGTTGGCACTACGTCAAGCAGGGCTACGGCATGCTGATGGTGGATGCGGTGCTGAAGCGCAAATTCTTCGACGACCGCGACAAGAAGGTGCTGCTGGTGAACTCCTATGCGGTGTGGATCCTGGCATGGCTGCAGACGAATACGGCGGTCACCCAGGGCAAATATTATGGCCTGGACTATTACACATTCGCGGCCCCTTCCTGGATTACCGACATCGGCATGCTGGCGGCCGTTGCGTCGACTGCGGCCACGCTTTTGATGCTGGTCAATCGTTGGCGGAAGAACGGCGCCGGTCTGCCCTATAACGGTTTGGTGGCCTATGTCGCATCGCTCTATCTCTGGATCCTGATTGCAAGGATAAACCCGCTCTGGCTGCTGATCGTGCCAGCGCTCCACTCGCTGCAGTACCTCGCCGTGGTCTGGCGCTACCAGACGAACGTCGAGCGCGACAGCTTGGACGCTGAAGGCGATCCGCAGCCGAAAATCCTGTCCTTTCTTGGACCCCTATACAGGTTTCGGCTCCTCGGCTTCATCGTCGGCGGCACGGCCCTTGGCTATCTCGGCTTCTGGCTGATCCCATCCGCGCTGACGGCCTTGATCCCGTATGACAGGCAAGTGCTGGGGTCATCGCTGTTCTTCTTCATCGTGCTGATCTTCATCAATGTGCACCATTATTTTCTGGACAATGTGATGTGGCGCCGTGGCAATCCGGAGGTATCGCGGTATCTGTTCCGCTGACTGATGCGCAGACTGTCGAGCCCGGGTTTCATCAGCTGTCGAATATGCCGTTGCCAGCGTGATCGTCAGTGCAACGGAGAGCCCTGGAATGGCGGAGTGCTTTTCCGAGAGCCGCCTGGAAAAATACCCTGCGGTGGCATCTGTACCGGCGTTGGCGCCGCCGGCGTGACCCTCGACGCGTGAGTTGCGGCCGACGTGCGGCGGGATCGGGTGGAACGTCACGAAACCAGTGAGACATTGCCGCCGGCATGGCGCTCGATGCGGCCGGCAAGGTCGAGTTCCAGCAGCACCATGGAGACTTGCGCGGCGTTGAGGCCGGTGTGGCGGATGATCTCGTCCACGCCCACCGGCGTTGGGCCCAGCGCCTCGAGCACGCCGCTGCGTTCGTCCTCACCGGGCGGGGGTGTTGCCGAAAAATCGGGTGCCTTTTCTGGCGGCGCAATGCTTCGCGTTCGCGTGCCCGCCAAGGGTGCGATCGCACCGGAAACGTCGGCCGCCTCGGTGACCAGGGTGGCGCCATCCTTGAGCAGCCCGTTGGAGCCGGCGCAGCGCGGATCGAGCGGCGAACCCGGTACGGCAAAGACCAGCCGGCCCATCTCGCCGGCCAGGCGCGCGCTGATCAGCGAGCCGGAGCGTTGCGCCGCTTCGATCACCACCAGTCCGAGGGCGGCGCCCGCGACAAGCCGGTTGCGGCGCGGAAAATCCTGCGCCCGCGGCTGCCAGCCGAACGGCATTTCCGAAATGACGGCGCCGCCACGCTCGGCAATGTCGTCGCACAAGCCGATATTTTCGGGCGGGTAGGGGAGATCGAGCCCACCGGCCAGCACACCCACTGTACCAGTCGAGAGACTGCCCTGGTGTGCTGCCGTGTCGATGCCGCGCGCCAGGCCGGAAACGATGACGTAGCCGTCGCGGCCAAGATCCGCCGCCAGCATGCGCGCCATCTTGATGCCGGCGAGCGACGCGTTGCGGGCGCCGACGATGGCCACCGCCGGCAGGCGAAAGACGGCTGCCTCGCCCTTCACGGCAATCAGTGGCGGCGGATTGTCCATGTTTTTCAGCATCGGCGGGTAGTCGGCCTCGCCGATGCCGACGAAGCGGGCGCCGTTTTCACTGGCTGCGTCCAGTTCCGCTTCGGCTTCCTCGACGGAAGGAATGCGCATGATCCTTTTGGCTCCGCCCGAAATCATCAGCTCGGGCAGCATCTCCAACGCAGCTTCGGCCGAACCAAAGCGGTTGATCAATTCGCGAAACGAGGCCGGGCCGACATTTTGGGTGCGGATCAGCCGCAGCCAGCTCAGCCGCTGCCGGTCGCTGAGGCGCGGCCCGGCGGCGGGCTTGCTCAACCCTTGGCTCCGATCTTGCTTTCGGTGCCGGCAAGAAGGCGCGAAATGTTGGCGCGATGTTTGAAGATGACGATCAGGCTCATCACCAGGAACAGCCCGGCGGTCTCAGGTGTGCTCCAGAAATAAAGCGCGATCGGCACGATGACCGCCGCCGTCAGCGCTGCCAGCGAGGAATAGCGAAACAGAAAAGCCATCGCCAGCCAGACGACGATAAAGATCAGCGCCACATGCCAGCCGAGCGCGATCAGCACGCCGAGATAGGTCGCCACGCCCTTGCCGCCCTTGAAACCGAGCCAGACCGGAAACAGATGGCCAAGGAAGGCGCCAAGGCCCGCCCAGAGTCCAAGGCCGGCCCACAGTCCGTAGTCGTGTCCAAAATGGCGCGCGATCATCACCGCCGCCGTACCCTTCAAGGCGTCGAGCACCAGCGTCGCGGCGGCGAGGCCCTTGTTGCCGGTGCGCAGAACGTTGGTGGCGCCGATATTGCCGGAGCCGATTTTGCGCACATCGCCGAGGCCGGCCGCGCGGGTGATCAAGAGGCCGAAGGGAATCGAGCCGAGGAGATAGCCGAACAGCAATGCCAGGATAACGTTATAACTCATTGTTTGCCCCCGCATTTCCCCAGCAACATATCGGTCTGCGACGTGGCGCGATCGCTCTAGCTCGAAAACACTGTGCGGCCCGCCACCAGCGTTTGCAAGACCATGCCTTGCAGCCGCGCACCTTCGAAGCAGGTGTTTTTCGAGCGCGAGCGGATGCCGCTTTCACTCACGATCCAGGGTTCTTCAAGGTCGATCAGCGCAAGATCGGCCGGCGCTCCCGGCTTCAGCGTGCCGCCCGGCAGGCCGAACAGCCTTGCTGGTGCGGTGGACAGTGTTTCGACCAGCCGAAGTAGCGGCACGTCCCCATTGTGGTAGAGCCGAAGCGCTGCTCCAAGCAGCGTCTCCAACCCGATCGCGCCGGCAGCTGCATCGGCGAAGGGAAGGCGCTTGGTGTCGACATCCTGCGGGTCGTGCGAGGAGACGATGATGTCGATCGTGCCGTCCTTGACCGCCTCGATCATGGCCAGCCGGTCTTCCTCCGCGCGCAAAGGCGGCGTCAGCCGGAAGAAGGTGCGGTATTCCCCGACATCGTTCTCGTTCAGCGACAGATTGTGGATCGCCACGCCCGCCGTGACATTGGCCTTGTCGGCTTTCGCGCGCGTCATCGCTTGCGCTGCCATCGCCGTCGAGATCTTGGCCGCGTGGTAGGCGCCGCGCGTCAGCCGTGCCAGCGCCAGGTCGCGCTCCAGCGGGATGGACTCGGCCTCGCGCGGAATGCCGGCAAGGCCGAGCCAGCTAGCATACAGGCCTTCATTCATCACGCCTGCCGAAGCGAGGTCGCCATCCTGTGTCTCATGTGCGATGACGCCACCGAAATCGCGGGCATAGGTGAGCGCCCGGCGCATCACCAGTGCGCTGGATATTGTGTGCCGCCCATCGGTGAAGGCGACCGCACCGGCCTCGCGCAACAGGCCGAATTCGGTCATCTCGCGACCGGCGAGGCCTTTGGTGATCGCCGCCGCCGGAAAGATGTTGACGCTTGCCGTGTCCCGGGCGGTGCGCAGCACGAATTCGACCAGCGCGACATTGTCGATCACCGGGTCGGTGTCGGGCATCATGACGACGGACGTGACGCCGCCGGCCGCCGCCGCAACGCTGGCCGAAGCGATGGTCTCGCGATGTTCGCCGCCCGGTTCGCCGATGAAGACGCGCGCGTCGATCAGGCCGGGAATGATCGCCTTGCCGGCGCAGTCGACCACGGTGGCTCCCGCCGGCAGGCCCTGGTTCAGGGCAGCCTTGCCGGCGGCAACGATCTTTTTCCCTTCGACGATGACGGTGCCGATCTCGTCGATACCGCGTGACGGGTCGACGATGCGGGCGCGCTCAAAGACCGTCGTGTTCATGCGCTCCGGCCCTCGTTGCGGCGCGGGTCGAGCAGCGCTTCCATCACCGCCATGCGCACGGCGACACCCATCTCGACCTGTTCCTGGATGACGCTTTGCGGCCCGTCGGCGATTTCGGACGCAATCTCGACGCCGCGGTTCATCGGACCGGGATGCATCACCAGCGCGCCGTCCTTGGCGGCCTTCAGCTTTTCGGCATCGAGGCCGAAATAGCGAAAATATTCGCGCACCGAAGGCACGAAGGCGCCTTCCATCCGCTCACGCTGCAAGCGCAGCATCATCACCACGTCGGCGCCCTTGAGGCCCTCGGCCATCGAGCGCGAGACGATGACGCCCATTTTCTCGATGCCGGACGGCAGCAGGGTCGACGGCGCCACCACACGCACCTGCGCGCCAAGCGCGTTCAACAGCATGATGTTGGAACGCGCCACGCGAGAATGCAGGATGTCGCCGCAGATCGCTACGATCAGTTTCGACAGCGGCCCCTTGGCGCGGCGGATAGTCAGCGCATCGAGCAGCGCCTGCGTTGGGTGCTCATGCGCGCCGTCGCCGGCATTGACCACCGAGCAGCCGACCTTCTGCGCCAAAAGGGCGGCGGCGCCCGCCGATTGGTGGCGGATGATCAGGATGTCGGGCCGCATGGCGTTCAGCGTCATCGCCGTGTCGATCAGCGTCTCGCCCTTCTTCACCGAAGAGCTCGCCACCGACATGTTCATGACGTCGGCGCCGAGCCGTTTCCCGGCCAGTTCGAACGACGACTGCGTGCGCGTCGAGGCTTCGTAGAAGAGGTTGATCTGGGTGCGGCCGCGCAGCGTCGAGGTCTTCTTTTCGGACTGCCGCGAAATGGCGACGGCGCGATCGGCCCGGTCGAGCAGGAGCTCGATATCACCGGGGGAAAGATCGCGGATGCCCAGAAGATGGCGGTGAGGATAAAGCGGCAGGGACGAAGCGTCGGTCATCTCAAGGCGCTGCTATAGGGGGGAGAATTCCTTGCCGCAAGCGCCAGCTTGGGATTGCGGCCTTTCTCCCCGGTATTTTCGTCGCGCGCGCCGCCTGGCTTGGGCTATATCTAGCCGATTGCTTCGGATTCGAAGCCTTGTGATGATAAGGCCTTTCTACCGGTAGAAGGCCCTTCTACTTTCAGAAGGATTGGGCGTGACCGACGACGTGACCAACCAGCCGCCGCCGCTGACGGGCGGCAACGCCTGGCGGGGCGATCCGTTGCTGATCCAGCTTGCCGAGCGTTTTTCCGATCCGGTGCGCAAGGACCTCGACGGGCTTGGCCGGTTCGTCCTGACGCAGGAGGCGCAGGAGTTGGCGCGCCTCGCCAATGTCGAGACGCCGAAGCTCCGCACGCATGACCGTCAGGGCCGGCGCATCGACCTCGTCGAATTCCATCCGGCCTATCATGCGCTGATGCGCCGCTCGGTTGCCGGCGGCCTGCATTCCTCGATCTGGGAAAACGGCGATAGCGAGATCGGCCGTCGCCATCAGGTGCGCGCCGCGCGTTTCTACCTGACCGCCGAACTCGAGACCGGGCATCTCTGCCCCATCACCATGACCAGCGCTTCGCTGGCCGCCCTGATGGCCAGCCCAAAGCTGTTTCGCGAATGGGCGCCGCGCGTGACGACGCGCAAATACGACCAGAGCCAGAAGCCGCCGGTCGACAAGGCCGGGCTGACGCTCGGCATGGGCATGACCGAAAAGCAGGGCGGCACCGACGTGCGCGCCAACACCACACGGGCCGAACGCGCCGGCAGCGGCTTTTATCGCCTCACCGGCCACAAATGGTTCATGTCGGCGCCGATGTCGGACGCTTTTCTCGTGCTTGGACAGGCGCCGGAAGGGCTTTCCTGTTTTCTCGTCCCGCGCATCCTCGGCGACGGTTCCGGCAACGGCTTCCGCTTTCAGCGGCTGAAGGACAAGCTCGGCAACCGCTCCAATGCCTCATCGGAGGTAGAGTTCGTCAACGCCATCGGCGAGATGGTCGGCGAGCCCGGCGCCGGCATAAAGACGATCATGGACATGGTCACGCTGACCCGGCTCGACTGCGCCGTCGCCTCGTCGGCAATCATGCGAGCGGGGCTGGCTGAGGCCGTGCATCACGCCCGTCACCGCCAGGTGGCCGGCTCGACGTTGATCGAACAGCCGCTGATGCAGCGCGTGCTGGCGGACATGGCGCTCGATGTCGCCGCCGCCACGGCACTCTCGTTCCGACTGGCGCGCTCCTTCGACGAGGCTGCCGGCGACCGCGGCGAGGCTGCTTTTGCCCGCGCCATGACCCCGGTGGTCAAATACTGGGTCTGCAAGATCGCGCCGCCACTGCTCTATGAGGCGATGGAGTGCCTCGGCGGCAATGGCTATGTCGAGGAAGCGCCGCTCGCCCGCTACTACCGCGAAGCCCCGGTCAATGCGATCTGGGAGGGCTCAGGCAATGTCATGGCGCTCGACGTGCTGCGCGTGCTCGGCCGCGCGCCCGGCCTGTTCGAGGAGGTGCTGGCCGGCATCGACCGCGATCTCGGCGCCGGCGGACGCGGAACCATTGGCGTGCTCAAGGCGGCCATGCAGGTCGCCGGCACCGATGAGGGGTCGGCCCGCCTGCTGACCGAACAGCTGGCGCTGTCGGCGGCAGCTGCGGAATTGCGCCGGCTGGGGGCAGGGCGGATTGCGGACGCCTTCGTCGAGACGCGGCTCGCCGGCCAGTGGCGCAACACCTATGGCATGCTCGATTCGCGCCACGATGCGCGCATGATCGTCGACACGCTCTATCCGCCGGTGAATTGAGGGCCTTCCGCCAGGCCTTGAACGAATTTGCCTGCCTGTGGAAAGCCGTTAACCTTAACGAATGGTTTCCGTTGCAGCCGCAGGCCGCAGACCCCACTGTCTTTGTCACCAAAGCAGGAATGCCATGCGGCACATTTTGACGTCCTTTCTGGCCTTGCACTGGGCGCTGGTTTTCGCCCTGCTGGCGTTCATCTGTGTCGATGGAAACCGCGGCGTTGCGGGCGCTCTGGGCGCGCTCGGCGTCGTCGTGGAAAACACTCGTCTGGCCGATCTCGACAATGCTGCCGTCGTGGCGCCGCTGGCCATCGCCTTGCTGGTCGTGGCGGTGCTGTTTTGCTGGGTCTTCGTCGAGAGTCTGGTTAACGCCGCAGCGAGCCCGGACGGAGCCGACAGTGTGGCGCGGACCGCCTTCATTTCGGCATCCGCGGTGTTGTCGCTGATCCTGATCGGCGGCGCAGCGCGAGGCATCAACGGCCTGTTTTTGGTTGTCGCCGTGCAATTGGCGGCACTTCTGGCCTCCTATGTCGCCATGCTTGCCGAGCGGAGGTCGGTCTTCGCCGTCATGGTTTCGCGGGAGGCAGAGAGTCGCGCCACCGCCCATGCCATGGCCAAGGGTGCCGCGCACGGCTCCTTGCTGTCGCGCATTTCCGGCCGTCCGGACATTGGTCCCAGCGGTCCCAGAGGCGGCTCCAGCCGCAGGGACGGTCACTGATGCGCACGCTGTTCGCATTGTGGGCCGCGCCACTCGCTCTGTTCTGGGGCTGGTTCTTCCTGTCGCTCAACGACATCAATTTCGGCTACGTCATGCTCAGCCGGCAGCTGCATGATTTCGTGTTCCAGCTCTACGGGCAGATGCTGGGCATCGATCCGGCGATCATTCCGGGCATGGTGGCAAGGGCCTGCGTCTTTGACGGCTTCCTGCTGATGGCATTGTGGGCGTTTCGCCGCCGCCGCAACATCACGGCCTGGGTCAGGCGGCAGGCGGGGAATCCGGTTCCGTCCGATCGCGTGGGTCAAGCGACTGGAGCCGGTCCAGAACTCCCTGCAGAATAAAGGCCGCAGCCGCCGAATCGATCTTGCCGGCGCGCTTTCGGCGCGAGAAATCCATCTCGATCAGCGTCCGCTCCGCCGCCACCGTCGACAGCCGCTCGTCCCACAGCACGAAGGGCAGGTCGGTTATACCTGCCATGTTGCGCACGAAGGCGCGCGACTTCTGGGCGCGGGGACCTTCCGAACCGTCCATGTTGATGGGGAGACCGAGTACAAACGCGCCGACATTGTCCTTCTGCAGCTGGGCGAGCAGCGCTGCCGCATCCAGCGAAAACTTTTTACGCAGGATGACAGGGCGCGGATGGGCAAAGGACAGGCCGCGGTCGGAAACGGCGACACCGATCGTCCTGTCGCCGAGGTCGAGCCCGGCCAGCGTCCTGCCGCCCTCCAGGCGTGTCGGCAGATCCTCGATTGCTATGATGCCCAACGGCTTTCCCCAACCAGCGTTACCGTGACTCAGTCTATTGCGACCCAGACTTGCCGTCACAAAGAGCGCGACACGTTCTTTTGAAGCGCGAGCACACTATGTCACTTTAATTTTGCTGCCGGCGTTCTATCTTCCGGCGCAACCAAAATCGAGGAACACGATCGATGAAATTGACCTGGTACGGACATTCCGCCTTCCGCGTCGAGACATCAGGCGCGACCATCCTGATCGATCCCTATCTCGTCGGCAACCCATCATGGACGAGCGGCTGGGAGGGGCCGGCGGAAGGCGTCACCCATGTGCTTCTGACCCACGGCCACAGTGATCATGTCAGCGGCGCGGTGGAGGTGCTGAAGAAGAGCGGCGCCCAGCTGGTCGCCAATTACGAGATCTGCATGTACCTGGTCGGCAAGGGCGTCGACGGCAAGAAGATCAATCCCGGCAATCATGGCGGCACCGTCGATTGCGGTGCCTTCACCACCACATTCGTGCAGGCACTGCATTCCTCGTCGTTTGGGCTCGATGGCGGCCAGAACGTCTACCTCGGCAATCCCAACGGGCTGGTCCTGCATTTCCCGGAGGACAAGACGCTCTACCATATGGGCGACACCGACATCTTCTCCGATATGGCGCTGATCGAGGAATTGCATGAGCCGAAGATCGGCCTCGTGCCGGTCGGCGACCGCTTCACCATGGGCGGCGCGGTGGCGGCCCTGGCCTGCCGGCGCTTCTTCCACTTCGACACCGTCGTGCCATGCCACTTCGGCACCTTCCCGATCATCGACGCGACGGCGGAGAAGTTCGTGGCCGGCCTCGAAGGATCAGGTGTCGACGTAGCCTTGCCAGCCATCGGCCAAACGATCACACTATAGAGCGATCGTTGAAACGATCCCTTGTCGCAAAGGGGAATTAAACCATGGGTTTGAGAGAGACTCTTTGCGTTTCGATGCTGGTCGCTGCGTCGCCCGCATCCGCCGCCGAGGACTTCATCAAGGGCGTTTACCTCCAGACCCAGGAGCTTTGCGCGCAAGCCAAAAAGGACACGCTGCAGACGCTGATTGACACCGGCAATGTCATCTTGTCGGCGGACGGCCTGCAAAGCGTCGAGTATAATTGCGAGTTCGTCCAGGTCACCAAGGCGACGCGCTCGCCGAGCTGGGCGGTCACTGCCATCTGCCAGGAGCCGGGCTTTCTCTTTCCCGATATACTGTCGATCACGCAGATGAACGCGACCCAAATCGACATCGTCTCGGTGCGCCCGACCGCCGACGAAGGCGAGCAGGCCGGCAATGGCGGCAGCTATTATCTGTGCGAGGGTGTATCGCTGCCCTAGGCTGAAATGCCGCCCTGGCATGAACAGGGCTCTTCCCCAAGCACGATCGATGTTGCGCGGCACGCGCCACGCCGCTATAGCGCCATCTGGTTTTCCCAAAGGCTAAAGACATGTCCGTTGATCTGCAAACTGTGAAGCGCGTCGCGCGTCTCGCCCGCATTGCGGTGAGCGAGGAGGATGCCGAGCGCATGACCGGCGAGCTGAACGCCATTCTGGGCTTTGTCGAGCAGCTGAACGAGGTCGATGTCTCCGGCGTCGAACCGATGACATCGGTGACGCCGATGGAGATGAAGAAGCGCCAAGACATCGTCACCGACGGCAACAAGGCTGCCGATATCGTCGCCAACGCGCCGGCCACTGACGAGAATTTCTTCCTCGTGCCGAAGGTCGTGGAGTAGCTGGCCGATGGCAATCGAGATCGCCATCGAAACGCCGCTGCAGGACGATGTCCGCGCTTTGGTCGAGGAGCTCAACGCGACGCTGCTCGAACTGACGCCGCCGGAGCATTGCTACCATCTGACGGTCGAGCAGATGGCCGGCGACGACACCACCGTGTTCATCGCCCGCGACGACGGGCAAGCCATCGGCTGCGGCGCGCTGAAGCGCCATGACGCCCGCGTCGGTGAGGTCAAGCGCATGTACACGCGGCCCTCGCATCGCGGCAGGAAGATCGGCGCCAAGATCGTCGAGCATGTCGAAACGCTGGCGCGCAGCGAAGGGCTGAAGCGCCTGGTGCTTGAAACCGGCGACCGCCATCCCGCCGCCTGGACCGTCTACGAACGCGCCGGCTTCTCGCGCTGCGGGCCGGTGCTGGATTATCCCGATACCGAGTGGTCGGTGTTTTACGAAAAGAGCCTTTGATGAGCGAACTGACCCATCTGACGATTTCGCAGGCGCGCGCCAAGCTGCGCGCCAAGGAGATTTCGGCCGTCGAAATCACCGAGGCCTATCTCGGTGCCATCGAGCGCGCCAATCCGGTGCTCAATGCCTACATCGTCGTCACCGGCGACAAGGCGCGCGATATGGCCAAAGCTTCCGACGCCAGGCTCGCCAAGGGCCAGGGCGGTGCGCTGGAAGGCATCCCGCTGGGCATCAAGGACCTGTTCGGCACCGAAGGTATCCACACCCAGGCCTGCAGCCATGTGCTGGACGGCTTCAAGCCGCGCTACGAATCGACCGTCACCGCCAATCTGTGGGCAGACGGCGCCGTCATGCTGGGCAAGCTTAACATGGACGAGTTCGCCATGGGCTCGTCCAACGAGACCTCCTATTACGGCCCTGTCGTCAATCCGTGGCGGCGTTCGCGCCTCGACACGGTGGTGATGCCGACCACGCATCAGGGCGATGGCGGTTTCGTTTCGGCCGGCGGCACCAAGACCGCGCGCACGCTGGACAATGCCCAACTGGTGCCGGGGGGCTCGTCGGGGGCTCGGCTTCCGCCGTCTCGGCTTTCCTGTGCGCCGGCGCCACCGCCACCGACACCGGCGGCTCGATCCGCCAGCCAGCCGCCTTCACCGGCACCGTCGGCATCAAGCCGACCTATGGCCGCTGCTCGCGCTGGGGCATCGTCGCCTTCGCTTCGTCGCTCGATCAGGCCGGCCCGATCGCCCGGGACGTGCGCGATGCCGCGATCATGCTGAAGTCCATGGCCTCGGTCGACCCCAAGGACACCACTTCCGTCGACCGGCCGGTGCCGGATTACGAGGCGGCGATCGGCAAACCGATCAGGGGCATGAAGGTCGGCATTCCCCGGGAATACCGCGTCGACGGCATGCCGGAAGAGATCGAGGCGCTGTGGCAGAAGGGCATTGCCTGGCTCAGGGATGCCGGCGCCGAGATCGTCGACATCTCGCTGCCGCACACCAAATACGCTTTGCCGGCTTATTATATCGTTGCGCCCGCCGAAGCGTCATCCAATCTGGCGCGCTATGACGGCGTCCGCTACGGCCTGCGCGTGCCGGGCCAGGACATTGTCGACATGTACGAAAAGACCCGAGCCGCCGGGTTCGGTCGGGAGGTCAAGCGTCGCATCATGATCGGCACCTATGTGCTGTCGGCAGGCTATTACGATGCCTACTATCTGCAGGCGCAGAAGGTGCGCAATTTGATCAAGCGCGACTTCGAGACGGTTTTTGCCGACGGCGTCGACGTCATCCTGACGCCGGCGACGCCGTCGGCCGCCTTCGGCATTGCTGACGAGGACATGGCCGCCGATCCGGTGAAAATGTACCTCAACGACATTTTCACGGTGACCGTGAACATGGCCGGACTGCCGGGCATTGCTGTGCCTGCCGGCCTCGATGCCAAGGGCCTGCCGCTCGGCCTGCAGCTAATTGGCCGTCCCTTCGACGAGGAAACCCTGTTCCAGACAGCCGCCGTCATCGAGCAGGCGGCGGGAACCTTCCAGCCGGAGAAGTGGTGGTAGCATGCCGCCTCCGTCTCGCATTTCCATCGTCGAGACGGGAAACGAACTGCTGATCGCGAACCCGCCACGCACCTCGGATTTCAGGACAGTCTTTGTCCTGATCGGGGCCGCGATTGTCGCCTACACCGGCTATATGGGATTGACGGATATGTCGTCCGCAACGCTCACCAGCGGCACGCTCGGCCTGCTGTCCTTCGTGGCGGTCATTGCCCTCTTCACCTATTTCCTGGGCAAGGATTTCATCTGGCGGGTGTTCGGCAGGGAAACCCTGCGGCTGACCGACACCGCAGCCGTGCGCTCGGTGAGGGGTTCCTTGCGAAATCGGTGGTCACTGCCTTTGAAAGGGCATCTTAGGGTCGAAATCCTCGACCATACCTATCCCACGGACGAAGTGGGACTGTCGGAAGTCATCAGCTTGACCAACGCGAACGGCGTCCTTGTTTTCGGCAGGGAGTTAAGCCGCCTCGAAGCGGAAGCGGTAGCGAGTGCGGTCGAGCACTTCACCGGCCGTCACAATTTGAGCTGGAGATAGGCAGGCAATGTTCTTCTATCTCTCCAAGGTATTCTGGTTCTTCGTCCAACCACTCAACCTGGCGATCTTCCTGCTGCTTGCCGGCTTGCTCGCGGCGCTGATCGGCCGCCGGCGATTGGCGGCGACGGGCAGTGTGTTCGCCTTCCTGATTCTGGCGCTGTCGGCCTGGACCTCGCTTGGCGCCATGATGCTCAATCCGCTCGAAGAGCGCTTCCCAAAGCCGCCGCTGCCGCGGAAGGTCGACGGCATTGTCGTGCTCGGCGGCGGCTTCGAGGGCGCCATCAACTTGGCGCGCGGCGGCTATGAGCTGAATTCCGGCGGCGACCGCATGGTGGAGGCGGCGATCCTTGCCCGGCGCTTTCCCGAGGCGAAAGTGGTTATCTCGGGCGGCACCGGTGAACTGTTCATCGATGGCGAGGGGGATGCGGCCACCGCGCCGCGGCTGCTCGGTGCGCTTGGCGTCGACGCCGATCGCCTGATGCTCGAGAGCAAATCCCGCAACACCTATGAGAATGCCGTCTTCACCAAGGAACTGGTAACGCCGAAATCGGGCGAAACCTGGCTGCTGGTGACCTCCGCCTTCCACATGCCGCGCGCCAAGGCGCTGTTCGACAAGGCCGGCTTTCACACGGTCCCGTGGCCGGTCGACTATCGCACCTCGGGCAAGGAAGGCTTTGGCCTGTTTCGCGACAACGCACCCGATTCGCTGCAGACCACGACCATGGCGATCCGCGAATGGATCGGGCTCGCCGCCTATTGGCTATCGGGCCGGATCGACCAGCTTTTCCCCGGCCCGGGCGGCTGACCGATCACCGCTTGTCGCGCCGCTGAAAAGAACTGGCGCCGCACCAGCACCGCCAGAAGCAGCAGCGTCGACAGCACGAACACGATCGGGTCGACGAACCAGCCGAGATAGCCGATCGAGAAGAACACCGCGCGCAGGCCTGAATTGAAATGCTTGCCGGCCAGCATGTTCATGCGCGCCGCGCGCCACACCGCCGTTTCGCTGACCGGGTTGCGTGACGCCTCGCCATAGGGGATCGGCACCGCGCCGATCAGGATCGTGCAGTAGTTGAAGAGACGGTAGGCCCAGCCGAACTTGAAGAAGGCGAAGGCCAGGATCAGCACCAGGCCAAAGACCTTGATCTGAAAGGCGGAGCGCGATGAGGTCGCGTTCAACGGCAGGTCGTTCAGCACGGCAAGAACCTGATCCGAGGCGCCAAGCAGCGCGAAACAGCCACCGAGCGCAATCAGCGAACTGGAGGCGAAAAAGGCGGTGCCTTGCTGCAGGCCGCTCATGATGGCGGTGTCGACGATGCGGATTTCGCGCTCGGCCATGGTGCGCATCCAGGCCTCGCGCTGCACGTTCATGGCCATCGTCAACGACACCCGGCTGACCAGTCTGCCGTCGGACGCCAGCGTATGCAGCAACCATGCGAGCAGGAAGAAAGCCAGCGCCGCCAGATCAGCCGTCGACAGATGGAAGGAATCGCCCATGCCCCCTTTTACCACAGGCAAAGCGGTCAGTTCGATGCTCCAATGCATGCCGCCCAGAAGTGAGCTGCGGTTCTGGGACAACGACATGCATTGAAACAAGAACTTAAAGCGCGTCGCATGAATCCGTTTCAGCGCGACGCGCTTTCAGCCGGTGATGTCGCTGCCGGAGCAAACAAGGTCGGCAGGTGCAGCGCCGCAATCCGCAAAACAGCACAAACATCATGGAAAGTCCTATATGTAGGTCTTGATCCCATTCCCGGAGACGGCGCAGCGTGTTTCTTTCGGTTTTCGACTTGTTCAAGATCGGCATCGGACCGTCGAGTTCGCACACGATGGGACCGATGACGGCGGCGCGGCGGTTTCTCGACGAGATCGCCGGCGATGACTGGCCGCGCCCGGCCGGCGTCAAGGTCGATCGCATTGGCGCCAGCCTGCACGGTTCGCTCGCCTATACCGGTATCGGCCATGGCTCGGATCGCGCCGTTGTCCTCGGACTTGCTGGCCTGACACCGCAGACGGTCGATCCCGATCAGGCCGAGGGAATCGCCACGCGCATCGCCGCCGAGAAGCGGATATCGCCACGCGGCCATCCCTCCTATCGCTTCGACCCGGCGACGGATCTGGTGCTCGACCGCAAGACGCCGCTCACCGGCCACGCCAACGGCATGGCCTTCTACGCTTACGATGCCGGCGACCGGCTGCTGCTCAAGCGCATCTACTATTCCATCGGCGGCGGCTTCGTGGTGTCCGAGGAAGAGCTGCAGCGGATGAAGGTGAAGGGCTCGGTGACCACAGAAGGCAAGAAGGTGCCCTATCCCTTCAAGAATGCCGTCGAGATGCTGAAGATGGCAGGCAAAAACGGCCTGTCTATCGCCGACATGAAGCGCATCAATGAAGAGACGCATATGTCGCGCGAGGAGCTCGACAGCGGCCTTGATGCGATCTGGGGCGCCATGAAGGGCTGCATCGACCGCGGCCTGTCGCAGGACGGCATCATGCCGGGCGGGCTGAAAGTGCGCCGTCGTGCCCGCATGCTGCACGACAAGCTGCAGGAGCAATGGCAGCAGAACAAGCCCAACCCTTTGCTGGCCAATGACTGGCTGTCGATCTACGCCATGGCGGTGAACGAAGAGAACGCCGCCGGTGGACGCGTCGTCACCGCGCCGACCAATGGCGCGGCCGGCACATTGCCGGCGGTGCTGCGTTACTGGCTGCATTTCCACCCCGAGGCCGACCAGCCGAGCATCCGCGACTTCCTGCTCACGGCCGCCGCCGTCGGCGGCATCATCAAGACCAATGCCTCGATCTCCGGCGCCGAGGTCGGCTGCCAGGGCGAGGTCGGTTCGGCCTCGGCGATGGCTGCCGCGGGTCTCTGCGCCGTCATGGGCGGCACGCCCGAGCAGGTCGAGAACGCCGCCGAAATCGCGCTCGAACATCATCTCGGCATGACTTGCGATCCAGTCGGCGGTCTGGTCCAGGTGCCTTGCATCGAGCGCAACGCGCTCGGCGCCGTCAAGGCGGTCACCGCCGCCTCTCTGGCGATCAAAGGTGACGGCGTCCATTTCGTGCCGCTCGACGCCGCGATCGAAACAATGCGCCAGACGGGCCTCGACATGAACGAGAAGTACAAGGAAACCAGCCTTGGTGGGCTCGCCGTCAATGTCGTGGAATGCTGACCGTGCAACGCCACTGGCACTGTGGAGAAGTCGGGCAGGGCCGTTGACGCAATCGCGCGCCGGACTAAACCTTAAGCGATGGCACTCAATCTCCTAAAACTGTGCGTCGGTTGCGACAGCGTCGAGGACCTCGAAGAATGGATCGCCTTCCGCCTCGATGAGCGCCGCCGCGCCGGCGAACCCGCCGAGCACTGGCACACCACCCGCATGGTGCCGACGCGCGGCGCCGAGGTCACCGATGGCGGTTCGCTTTATTGGGTGATCAAGGGCAGCGTGCAATGCCGCCAGCTGATCACTGATATCAGGCCCTTCACGGACGACGAAGGCATCGGCCGTTGCCGCCTGATGCTCGACCTCGACGTCGTGCGCACCGACTGGCAGCCGCGCCGCGCCTTCCAGGGCTGGCGTTATCTCAAACCTTCGGATGCGCCCGCAGATATCGGCAAGGGCAAGGCCGGAATGGTCGAGATGCCGCCGAAACTAAAGCGCGAGCTCGCCGATCTGGGCTTGCTGTAGAGCCAAGGGCGCGGCCGCTTCTCCCAGAGCGTCGAGCGCTGGCCCTTCATCTTGTCCAAGGCTGGACTTGCAAGGGGGCCGACAACGCCACATCTTGCTTCTTATGAGCGACAAGAAGCAGCGCGTGCCTGCAAGGGCCGATCCTGCGCCGGTCAAGCCTCAATCCAATGCCGGCGAGATCGACGCCTTTATCCGTCAGGCCCGGACGCTTGTCGCGACCGGCACGGGCCGGCTGATCCTTGCCCTCGACGCAACGATGAGCCGCCAGCCGACCTGGGATCTCGCCATCAAGCTGCAGGGCGAAATGTTCGACGCCGTCGGCAAGGCCGGCACCCTCAGTGTCCAATTGGCCTATTTTCGCGGGTTGGGCGAGTGCCGCTCGTCGGCTTTTGTCGCCGACACCAATGCCCTGAAGCAGCTGATGACGCGGATCGACTGCCGTGCCGGCCACACCCAGATCGGCAAGGTGCTGGCGCATGCGCTGAAGGAAACGGCGGCGGCCAAGGTCAATGCTCTGGTCTATATCGGCGACGCCATGGAAGAGGATATCGACGACCTGGCGCAGAAGGCCGGCAGCCTCGGTCTGCACGGCGTTCCCGTCTTCGTCTTCCAGGAAGGCCATGATCCCGGCGCAGAAAAGGCGTTCAAGGAGATTGCGCGGCTGTCCAAAGGGGCTTGGTTCCGATTTGATCGGCGGGCTGCCGCGACCTTGGCCGGGCTGCTTTCGGCGGTTGCCGTCTATGCGACCGGCGGATTGAAGGCGCTCGAGGCAAGGGACAGGCCGGGAGACCGGCTGCTGATCGAGCATCTCAGGGGCGGCGGGAATTGATGGGCGCTATCATTGCACTTGTTGCACTGTTTCTGGTGCTGCTCGGCGCGGCGACGATCTTTGTCCGCGCCGATGCGCAAAAACTGGCAAGCGGCATGCGCACGCTCGGGCCGGTGCTTCTGGCGCTGGTCGGGCTCGCCGTGCTGGTGGTCGGGCGCGAAGGCATTGCCGGCCTCATTCTGGCCGCGGCCCTTGCCTGGTACGGTTCGATGCGAATGAAGCGGCCGTCGCTCGGGCCGGCGCCCGGCAAGCGCTCGACGGTGCGGACCGCCGCATTGGAAATGGAGCTTGATCACGATACGGGCGGGCTTGAAGGCCTGGTTCTGGCCGGCCGCCATGAAGGCAAGATGCTGGGCGCGATGGGCCTGGCCGAGCTGCAGCAGCTTTACCGCGAACTCCCCGGCGACCCGGAGAGCCGCCAACTCCTAGAGACGTATCTTGACGGCCGTTTTCCCGTCTGGCGCAAAGACGCTGAGGCGAACGGTGGCGAAGGGCTGGGTGTTGCGCCAGGTGCGGGCGCCATGACTAAGGAGGAGGCCTACAAGATCCTTGGTCTTGAAGCGGGGGCCGCCGCGGCGGATGTCCGCAAGGCGCACCGCCGCCTGATGCAGCGCCTGCACCCCGACATCGGCGGCACGTCTTTCCTGGCGGCGCGGATCAACGAAGCCAAGGACGTCTTGCTCTCCAATCACAACTAGTCTCCTTCGACGCAGTAAATTTCCGGGAGATGGTTCCGACGCCGCCCTACTGTTGGACGGCGTAGCAGGCGATTTTCTTTTTCTTCAGGGCATTGCAGGCATTCCAGGCCGCGTCCTTCGAGCGGAAGCCGCCGAACCGGGCGCGGTAATAGGTCTCGCCATCCTTCTGGAAGGCGACGGTGAAGCCGGAAGCAGCCCCAAGAACCTTGGGCGCCTGCTTGGCGGTCTTGTCTAGGAAAGCCAGGGCTTCGGACTGCTTGGGCGACGACGCTACCTGCACCGCCCAGCCAGCCGGCACCGAGGCCGTGTTGACCGGGTCGACCGCCTGAGGGGATGCAGGCGTGGGTTCGGCATAGGCAGCCACAATCTGCGCAGTTTCGACCTTCGGCGCCGTCACGATGACGGTCTTGACCTTCCTGGTCTTGACGACGGGGGCGGGCTCTTCGACCGCGGCCACCGTCTGTTCGTCGGCAGACTGGCCTTCAGCAGACTGCTCGTCAGCGGATGTCGGATCGTCATTGGACGCTACGGCATCGTCTTCAACGATCGGCTTGCCATCGGGCGTCGGCGCGTCATGCTTGGGCAGGAAGACCTTGGCCAGCGCCTTGACCGGATTGTCGCCGCCGGCCTTGGCGACCAGGGCGCCGCCGCCGCGGGTCGATGCGCGCGGCATGTAGGCGTTGATCAGGCCGGCCATCTGATTGTCGCGGCTGCGCCCCGAAGTGCCGCCCATGACGACGGCGACGAGGCGGCGGTTGCCATCCGAAACCGACGAGACGAGGTTGAAGCCGGAGGCGCGGGTATAGCCGGTCTTGATGCCGTCGACGCCCTTGATGCGGCCGAGCAGACGGTTGTGGCCATTGATGCGCTGGCGGCCGTAAAGGAAGGAGCGCTGCGAGAAATAGCCGTAATACTGCGGATAATGTTCCCTGAGCGCTATGCCAAGCATCGCCATGTCGTGGGCGGTTGTGAACTGGCCGGGATCGGGCAGGCCGTTGGCATTGCGAAACACGGTGCCGTCCATGCCGAGCGCGCGCGCCTTGGCGGTCATCATGCGGGCGAAATTGCTTTCGCTGCCGCCGAGCAGTTCGCCGAGCGCGGTCGCCGAATCATTGGCCGACTTGGTCACCATCGACAGGATGGCGGTCTCGACCGAAACCGCTCCGCCCGCCTTGACGCCGAGCTTGGTCGGCGGTTCGGCCGCCGCTTTGGCCGAGAACGGCACGGGCGTGTTCCTGCTGATCCGGCCCTTCGCCATGGCCTCGAAGGTCAGATAGAGCGTCATCATCTTGGTCAGCGACGCCGGGTAGCGCCGGCCGTTGGCATCGGACGAATAAAGCACCTTGCCGGTCTTGGCGTCGACGACGATCGCCGAAGACCTGGCGGCCATCGAGGACGCGGCATCCGCAACGACAAATGACATCGCCAAAGCGAGGATCATGATCATTTTGAGGGAAGATGCGGATTTTGAACCGAAGACCGACAACGCCTGACGCACTGATAGTTCCTTTGAAACTCATTGCCATGGAGGCGGCAAAGGGATCCGACCTCACTTGTCGTCAAACTATCGCGGCCAGCGTTACCAATCCGTTTATGGTAACCGGCGCGTTCACCATTTTCCTCGGGCTTGAGCCTTTCTTTATTCGAATTTTAGCTGTTGCCGGCGCAGCGCGGCCTGATGCCGCTGAAATCTTGACTTTTGTGCAGCGCACAATATATTCTCGTGCATTGCACAACCGCGCTCAGGCAAGGGCGCTTCAAAACGCCAAGGGAAACGTCAAATGACCCAGACCTACGAGGACTTCTCGAAATACGGCAAGGAGTTTGCCGATACCGGATTGAAGAGCTTCACCTCGCTCTCCAAGGGCGCGCAGGCGATCGCCACCGAAGCTGGCGAATACACCAAGAAGAGCTTCGAAGCCGGCAGCGCCGCGGTCGAAAAGCTGTTCTCCGCCAAGTCGCTGGAAAAGGCGGTCGAGATCCAGTCCGACTTCGCCAAGCAGAGCTATGAGAGCTTCGTTGCCGAGGCGACCAAGTTCGGCGATCTCTATGCCGATCTCGCCAAGGAGGCTTACAAGCCCTTCGAATCGATTGTCGCCAAGGCGAAGTAATTTCGCTCGAGAATACCAGGCACGGCCTTTCGGGCTTGCAAAACAGACCCGGTCGCGGATGCGCGGCCGGGTTTTTTCATGCCGGTTTCAATTCCGGGGCTTTGGCGGTTCACGATTTTGAAAATCGCCTCGGTTTGCCCACCTAGCCATATTGTCAGCTAACAAGAAGGGCTTAAAATCGTCCATCGAACACCTACATATCGAACTCGCCATGGGGATTCGAAAGAGGCAGGATTACGTGACTTCAGGTTTGACTGCCACGACAAGCGTGGTGCGGATGCAAAGTGACGGCGACGGCAATGAGGCCGGTCGCGGCACAGCCGTCATTACGCGCACCAAGACCAAGACCAAGAAGCCCAGCCTTTACAGGGTCCTCATCCTCAACGACGACTATACGCCCATGGAGTTCGTGGTTCACGTCCTGGAGCGTTTTTTTCAAAAGGACCGCGAAGCCGCCACACGCATCATGCTTCATGTTCACAATCATGGGGTGGGCGAGTGCGGGGTCTATACATTCGAGGTGGCCGAGACCAAAGTGTCTCAGGTCATGGATTTCGCCCGACAGAATCAGCATCCGCTGCAATGCGTGATGGAGAAGAAGTGAGGTAACATGCCGGCTTTCTCCCAAGGCCTGGAAAAGGCGCTTCACCAGGCGCTGACGCTCGCCAATGAGCGGCACCATGAATATGCAACCCTAGAACATCTGCTGCTCGCCCTCATCGACGACACCGAGGCGGCCGCCGTTATGCGCGCCTGCAACGTCGATCTGGACGAGCTGAAGCACACCGTTCTGACCTATATCGACACCGAACTCGACAATCTGGTCACCGGTTACGATGAGGATTCCAAGCCGACCGCCGGCTTCCAGCGCGTCATCCAGCGCGCCGTGATCCATGTACAGTCATCCGGCCGCGAGGAAGTGTCCGGCGCCAACGTGCTCGTCGCCATCTTTGCCGAGCGCGAGAGCCATGCCGCTTATTTCCTGCAGGAACAGCAGATGACCCGCTACGACGCGGTCAACTACATCTCGCACGGCATCGCCAAGCGCCCCGGCGCATCGGAGACGCGCTCGCCGCGCGGCGCCGATGACGAGCAGGGCGGCCCGAACGGCGCCGAGCCGCAGGAGGAAGGCGGCAAGAAGAAGCAGCAGCAGGATGCGCTGACGGCTTATTGCGTCAACCTCAACAACAAGGCCAAGGCCGGCAAGATCGATCCGCTGATCGGCCGCGAGAGCGAAATCAACCGCACCATCCAGGTGCTGTGCCGCCGTTCCAAGAACAACCCGCTCTATGTCGGCGATCCCGGCGTTGGCAAGACGGCGATTGCCGAAGGCCTGGCCAAGCGCATCGTTGAAGGCGATGTGCCCGAAGTGCTGCAGGACGCCACCATCTTCGCGCTCGACATGGGCACGCTGTTGGCCGGCACGCGCTATCGCGGCGATTTCGAAGAGCGGCTGAAGCAGGTCGTCAAGGAGCTCGAGGATTATCCCGGCGCCGTGCTGTTCATCGACGAGATCCACACGGTGATCGGGGCCGGCGCCACGTCAGGCGGCGCGATGGATGCGTCGAACCTGTTGAAGCCGGCGCTGTCTTCGGGTGCCATCCGCTGCATCGGCTCGACCACTTACAAGGAGTTCCGCCAGTTCTTCGAGAAGGACCGCGCTCTGGTGCGGCGCTTCCAGAAGATCGACGTCAACGAGCCGACCATCGAGGACGCCATCGAGATCATGAAGGGCCTCAAGCCCTATTATGAGGAATTCCACAAGGTGAAGTTCACCAACGAGGCGATCAAGGCTTCGGTGGAACTGTCGGCCCGCTACATCAACGACCGCAAGCTGCCGGACAAGGCGATCGACGTGATCGACGAGACCGGCGCCTCGCAGATGCTGGTGCCGGAAGCCAAGCGCAAGAAGACGATCGGCATCAAGGAGATCGAAGCCACGATCGCCACGATGGCCCGCATCCCGCCGAAGACGGTTTCGGCAGACGACGAGAAGGTGCTGCAAGGCCTCGACATCGAGCTGAAGCGCGTCGTCTATGGCCAGGACACCGCCATCACCGCGCTGACCTCGGCGATCAAGCTGGCGCGTGCCGGCCTGCGCGAACCGGAAAAGCCGATCGGCTCCTACCTGTTCTCAGGCCCGACCGGCGTCGGCAAGACCGAAGTCGCCAAGCAGTTGGCTGCCTCGCTCGGCGTCGAGCTGATCCGCTTCGACATGTCGGAATATATGGAACGCCACACCGTCTCGCGGTTGATCGGCGCGCCTCCCGGCTATGTCGGCTTCGACCAGGGCGGTCTGCTCACCGACGGGGTCGACCAGCATCCGCACTGCGTGCTCTTGCTGGATGAAGTTGAGAAGGCGCATCCGGACCTGTTCAACATCCTGTTGCAGGTCATGGACCACGGCAAGCTGACCGACCACAACGGCAAGCAGATCGACTTCCGCAATGTCATCCTTATCATGACCACCAATGCGGGCGCATCCGATGCGCAGCGCGCGGCGATCGGTTTCGGATCGACCAAGCGCGAAGGCGACGATGTCGAGGCCATCAACCGGTTGTTCACGCCGGAGTTCCGCAACCGTCTCGATGCGATCATCCCGTTCGGCTCGCTGCCGGTGCCGGTCATCCATCAGGTGGTGCAGAAGTTCGTCATGCAGCTCGAGGCCCAGCTCTCCGAGCGGGGCGTCACCTTCGACCTGTCGCCGGACGCGATCGCCTGGCTGGCCGACAAGGGCTACGATGAACGCATGGGTGCGCGGCCGCTCGGCCGGGTCATCCAGGAGCACATCAAGAAGCCGTTGGCCGACGAGGTGCTGTTCGGCAAGCTCAAGAAGGGCGGCACGGTGCGCGTCACCGTCGAGAAGAAGGAAACCGGCGAAACCGGCCTGAAGCTCGAATCACTGGCCGACGAAGCCCCGGTGCAGCCGAAGCAGGAGCCGGAAGAGACGCCGAAAGCCCGCAAGGCAGTGGCCAAGAAGCCCGTCGCCAAGAAGGCGGTGGCGCAGAAGCCTCAGCCCAAGGGCAAGGACGAGCCTGAGCCCAAGGGCAAGGATGGCGGCAAGCGCAGCCTGGTGCCGCAACTGCCGCGGAAGAGCTGAAAGGTTCGCCTATGAAGGGCCCGGTGACGGGCCCTTTTTTCATTGGCTGGCCGGTTTGCCGACACAGCGCCCCTGCTTTTCAGGGCAGATGTTGTTAGGTCAGGCGGCGACGCCCTCGGGTGCAAACTTGCCCAGGAAGTACCCGCACGCCTTCCAGATGGCGATCGAGATCAGAACGCTCGCATAGCCATCCACGGCGCGGCAGCTGCTTCTACCAACGGCTCTGATGTCGCAACCGAATGTTCCACGATTTTGAAAACCCAAACGCATCCCGGTACGGCGCGCGTTATCACGGGTGGTTTGATATTTCCCTAACCGACGTAATGGATTGTGGCTGAGCTCATCGCCTTGAGGCGCACGCCACCTCAACCGTTCAGCGCTGCCCGGATCCTGGCCGCGTTCTCAGTCAGCACTTCGGGCTTCTCCATCTGTCCCGTATGCGGCTTGAGCGCGATGCCTTCGAACCGCGGGATGACATGGACATGCAGGTGGTAGACGGTCTGGCCAGACGCCGGTTCGTTGAACTGCAGGATGGTGACCCCGTCAGCGCCGAAAGCCTTTTTGACCGCCAGCGCCACCTTCTGGACCGTGGTGAACAGCCGGCCGAGCGTCGCCGGATCGGCATCGAGCAGATTGCGCGACGGTGCTTTGGGCACCACCAGCGTGTGACCGGGGCCTTGCGGCATCACATCCATGAAGGCGACCACGGCATCATCCTCGTAGACGCGGTGCGACGGGATTTCGCCGCGCAGGATCTTCGCGAAGATATTGCTGGGGTCGTAAGCCTCGGTCATGGCGGCGCTCCGGGAGTATGCTCCCGGTGTAGCGAAGCTGTCCCGGACCGGCAAGATGGTCCGGCGATATCGACAGGCGAGGGCAGGGCGGATCGCTATTCCTCAAGATCCTTGCGGAACGGCGTATGCTCTTCCAGAATTTCGCCCATCCGCTCGACCTCGCGCCGCTCACGCCGGAGATAATCGGCCACAGCATTGCGCAGGCCGGGATGTGCGATGTAGTGCGCCGAATGCATGGTCACGGGACGATAGCCGCGCGCCAGCTTGTGCTCACCCTGCGCGCCGGCCTCGACCACCTTCAGCTTACGCTCGATGGCGAAGTCGATGGCCTGATGGTAGCAAACTTCGAAATGCAGGAACGGGTGGTCCTCGATGCAGCCCCAATTGCGGCCGTAGAGCGCATCGGAGCCGATGAAGTTGATGGCGCCGGCGACATAGCGGCCATTGCGCTTGGCCATTACCAACAGGATATCCTGGGACATGCGCTCGCCGATCAGCGAGAAGAACTTGCGGTTGAGATAAGGCCGGCCCCATTTGCGGCTGCCGGTGTCCATATAGAAGGCGAAGAAATCGTCCCAGGCCCTTTCGGTCAGGTCCTTGCCGGTCAGCCGGTCGATCGAGATATCGTTGGCGAGCGCCTCGCGCCGCTCCTTCTTCATCGCCTTGCGCTTGCGCGATGCCAGCGTAGCGAGGAAATCGTCATAGGTCGAAAAGCCTTCGTTGAAGAAGTGGAACTGCTGGTCGGTGCGGTGCAGGAAGCCGGCTGCTTCCAGCGTTGCAACGTCGCTTTCACTGGCGAAGGTGACATGCGCGGAGGACACGCCGAGCTTTTCCGTCACCGCCTTCAGGCCCGCTGCGAGACCGGCCTTCACAATGGCGCTGTCCTCGCCCTTGCTGACCAGCAGGCGAGGGCCGGTGACCGGAGAGAACGGCACGGCGCATTGCAGTTTCGGATAGTAGTTGCCGCCGGCGCGTTCGAACGCATCGGACCAGCCGTGGTCGAAGACATATTCGCCCTGGCTGTGCGATTTGAGATAGCAGGGCACGGCGCCCAGCAATCTGCCTTGGGCATTTTCCAGTCTGAGATGATGACCTTGCCAGCCGGTACGCCGCACGGCGCAGCCGGAATCTTCAAGCGCGCTCAGAAAAGCATATGAAACGAGAGGGTTATAGCCATTTTCTGTGTCGCTGCGGGTTGTGCCGGTAAAGCCGTTCCACTCGTCGCAGGTGAAGGCATTGATGCCGGCGGCGACGCGGATGGAAAACTCCGCATTCGCCGTTTGCCCGTCGCCTTCATCACCCTGATCCATGGGGCTTATTTAAGCTCTGTCGGGGCCGCTACAAGTCACGTTTCAGGCACTTCCATCAGGCGACACTGACAGATCGGGTTCGAACCCTTCGAACGTCATCTGGTCGGCGTATTTGAAAGTGAGATCCACCGCCGGCTGGTCATGCACCGTCCAGGTGATGACAGGCATTTTAAGCCTTTCGCGCACGAAGCTGACGAACGGGTTCGGCAGATCGCCCGCGGCATAGGAGGTGAAGGCGAGGTCATGTGCCAGCATGGCAAAATGCGCCTCGATCAACTGATTGTCCCTGCCGTAGGCGGTCAGCCCACCCGGAATGCCAGGCGCATCCCTGGGGAAGTCGCGGACCAGCCAGTGGTCGAACGACATGATCGCCGCCTTGCCCTTGTAGCGCTCCAGCATCTTGCCGACGCTTGCCACCAAGCCCTCGTCGTAACCGGGCACACCCTTCAGTTCGACAATCATCGGCACACGGCCGTCGACCAGGTCGAGCGCTTCTTGCAGTGTCGGCACATGGTCCTTGGTGCCGCCGATCCTGAGCGCCGCCAGTTCCGCTGCCGTGCGCTGCCAGACAAAGCCGTCCTGGCCGGTCAGCCGCTTGAGGTCGCCGTCATGGATGATGACGGGAACGCGGTCGGATGAGAGGTGCACGTCGCATTCGATCGCATAGCCGCGCTCGGCGGCAGCAGCGAAGGCCGACAGCGTGTTTTCCCAGCGCGTCTTGTTCATGTCGTGAAAGCCGCGATGCGCCACCGGCCGGGCGGTCAGCCAGGAAAGGTCGGTCATTGTCTTGGTCCTGCTCATGCGACCTCGAAGACGGCTTCGATTTCCACTGCGGCATTAAGCGGCAGACAGGCGGTGCCGACGGCGGAGCGGGCATGCTTGCCGCGCTCGCCAAGGGCCGCGACCAGGAAATCGGAGGCGCCATTGGCGACCAGATGCTGCTCGACGAAATCCGGCACTGATGCAACAAAGACGGTGATCTTGACCAGCCGCTGGATTTTTTCGAGATCGCCAAGTGCTGCTTTTGCCTGCGCCAAGATGTTGATTGCACAGTACTTTGCGCCTTCCTTGCCGGTTGCCGTGTCGACGTCGCGGCCGAGCAGGCCGCTTGCCTGCAGCTTGCCGTCCTTGAGCGGCAACTGCCCGGCGGTGAACAAAAGATTGCCGGACCTGCAATAGGGCACATAGTTCGCGGCGGGCGCTGCGGCGGCAGGTATCGTCACGCCGAGATCGCTTAGCCGCTTTTCGATTGTTTCACTCATCGTATTTCCCTATTGCTTGGAGACGCCGCGCTGGCCGGGCCGAAATTGCTATTTTTGCCTCGCTTCCGCCACGACTTTTTTTAAGCTGGACCATCCTTACCTGCGGCCTGCCATCAGCTGCGACGATCGGAGCCCTTTATGCGCGCAACGCGCCTTGCCTTCCACGCCGTTCTCGTTCCGGTGCTGTTCTCGATGGCTCCAGCCTTTGCCGTGCCGGCGCTGCAGGCGCATCGCGCCGTCTACGATCTTACCCTCGACAAGGCGTCGGACCGATCGGGCATCACCGGCATTTCCGGCCGCATGGTCTATGAGTTCAACGGCTCGCCCTGCGAGGGCTATACGGTAAAATTCCGTTTCGTCACCCAGATCGCCACCGGCGACAACACCAGGCTGACCGACCAGCAGACGACCACGTTCGAGGACGCCGAAGGCAAGACCTTCTCGTTCGTGACCAAATCCTTCGTCGACCAGAACCTAGACAAGGAGGTCAAGGGCACCGCCACGAAAGAGACCAAGGGCCTCAAGGTCGACATCGACAAGCCCGAGAAGAACAGCCTGGAACTCGCCGCTACTCAGTTCCCGACCCAGCATCTGGTCGAACTGATCGGCAAGGCCGAGAAGGGCGAGAATTTCTACGAAACCAGCCTGTTCGACGGTTCGGAGGATGCCAACAAGGTGATGACCACCACCGTCATCGTCGGCAAGAAGGCCGAGGGCGACAAGGCCGACCCCGAAGCGCCGGCGCTGGCCAAGCTTGCAGGCGACAAATACTGGCCGGTCGACATCGCCTATTTCGACGAGACCGACAAATCGGGCGAAGAGGTGCCGGAATACCGCATCAGCTTCAAGCTGCACGAGAACGGCATCACCCGCGACCTCACAATGGACTATGGCGAGTTCTCGATGACCGGAAAGCTGGTCAACCTGTCGCTGTTCGATCAGACCAAGCCTTGCCCGGTCTCGAAATAGCAACAATGCGGCGCTGGCCACGGCAGGCTTGATGGCAGTTCCCGATGGCGGTCTATGTCGATGCGGCGATCTGGAAATGGGCCGGCCATCGCTGGTGCCACCTGATGGCCGACGATACGGACGAACTGCATCGTTTCGCCGCCGAGCTTGGCGTCAAGCGTTCGTCCTACCAGGGGCCGCCCAGGACATCGGCGCCGCACTATGACATAACCGGCTTCGAGCGCGACCGGGCGGTGCGGCTCGGCGCCATCGAATGCAGCCGCGAGGAGATCGTTGCGATCTTCAGGCGCGTACGGGTACCCAACGGAAAGGGCCGATCGTGACCCTAACGGCATTCCTGGCTTATTGCCTTGCCATCACACTTGCCGCCGCCACGCCGGGACCGGCGATGTTCACGGTGATCACCAACGGCGTGGCACGCGGCTTCCTGCGTGCGTTCGTCGCCGGAATGGGCATTGCCGCCGGCGATGCCGTGCTGGTCACCCTGGCACTGCTCGGGCTGGTGGCGCTGGCCCAGACCTTCGAATGGGTGTTTCTCCTGTTGAAATACGCCGGTGCGGCCTACCTGATTTTCCTCGGCATCAAGATGTGGCGGGCCGCGGCCGCGCAATCGGCCGCGCAAGGAATCCCCCAAACCGGATTGTCGCGTTCGTTCCTGCTTGGCGCCTCCGTGGCGCTCGGCAACCCGAAGGCGATCCTGTTCCACGCCTCGATCATGCCGCTGATCCTCAACCTCGACACCATGACGTTTGCCGACGGCCTGCTGGTGGTGGCAGTCGTCGTCGGCGCCAATATTCTCACCATGGGCATCTACGCCGCGCTGGCGGGCAGGGCATCCGGCTGGTTCAGGACGCCCGAACGCATGCGGCTGATTAACCGGTTCGCCGGCAGCGCCATGATCGGCACCGGAGCGCTGATTGCCGCACGCTGAGCGATGAAGCACCTCACCGCTTGCGTTTGCAGCGCTTCCCCTCTATATGCGCGCTCATTCCACACACGGACTTTGGTGTCTGCCCGGGAGAAATCCGGCTGAAACCTCCGGTGGCGTTCGAGGACAAAGTCCAAAAATGCCTGTGTCCGTGGAGGCTAACCGGAAAAGGAACTAAGAATGGCACTGCCTGATTTCAGCATGCGCCAGCTTTTGGAAGCTGGCATTCACTTCGGCCACCAGACCCACCGCTGGAACCCGAAGATGGCGCCTTACATCTACGGCGCCCGCAACAACATCCACATCATCGACCTGTCGCAGACGGTGCCTTTGCTGCACCAGGCTCTGAAGCAGGTTTCCGACACCGTTGCCAAGGGCGGCCGCGTGCTGTTCGTCGGCACCAAGCGCCAGGCGTCCGACATCGTCGCCGACGCCGCACAGCGTTCGGCCCAATACTATGTCAACTCGCGTTGGCTCGGCGGCATGCTGACCAACTGGAAGACGATCTCGAATTCGATCCAGCGCCTGCGCAAGCTCGACGAGATGCTGGCCGGCGAAGCCCAGGGCCTGACCAAGAAGGAACGCCTGAACCTCGACCGCGAGCGCGAGAAGCTCGACAAGGCGCTCGGCGGTATCAAGGACATGGGCTCGACGCCCGACCTGATGTTCGTCATCGACACCAACAAGGAAGCGATCGCCATTCTCGAGGCCAAGCGCCTCGGCATTCCGGTCGTTGCCATCATCGATTCGAACTGCGATCCGGACAAGATCGACTTCCCGATCCCCGGTAATGACGACGCGGCGCGCGCCATCCAGCTCTATTGCGACCTGATCGCCAAGGCTGCCATCGACGGCATCGCCCGCCAGCAGGGCGCGCTCGGCGTCGACATCGGCGCCTCGGTCGAAGCTCCGGTCGAACCGGCGCTTGATCCGGCTCCGGCCCCGGCTGCGGACGCTCCGGAAGCTTGACAATCGAAGGCCGGTTGCGGCCTTCATCATTCTCATATTTGGCACGCTAGACGGACGCATCACCGAGTACCGGTGGTGCGTCGGTGCATTTAAAACAAAGAGGCGACAATGAGCATTTCGGCTGCACAGGTCAAAGAACTCCGCGACTTGACCGGCGCGGGCATGATGGACTGCAAGGCGGCGTTGACCGAGACCAACGGCAACATCGAAGAGGCCGTCGACTGGCTGCGCAAGAAGGGCATTTCCAAGGCCGACAAGAAGGCTGGCCGTACTGCCGCCGAAGGCCTGATCGGCGTCGACTCCGGCGTCCGCGAGGCCGCCATCGTCGAGGTTAACTCCGAGACCGATTTCGTGGCCCGCAACGAGCAGTTCCAGGAGATCGTTCGCAATGTCGCCAAAGTCGCGCTTGCTTATGGCACGACGGAGGCTGTCTCTGCCGCAAAGTATCCGGGTTCGGACAAGTCGGTCACCGACACCATCAAGGACGCCGTTGGCACCATTGGCGAGAACATGAGCTTCCGCCGTTCGGCCAAGCTCACCGTCCCGCACGGTGCTGTCGCAACCTACGTCCACAATGCGGTTGCCGATGGTCTTGGCAAGCTCGGCGTTCTGGTCGCGATCGAGACGACGGGCAATGAGCATGCCGCCAACGCCTTTGGCCGCCAGGTCGCCATGCATGTCGCTGCCACCAACCCGCTGGCGTTGACCGCCGAGCAGATCGATCCGGCAGCGGTCGAGCGCGAGAAGGCGATCTTCGCCGACCAGGCGCGCCAGTCCGGCAAGCCGGAAGCGATCATCGAAAAGATGGTCGAAGGCCGCCTGCGCAAGTTCTACGAGGAAGTCGTGCTCCTCAAGCAGGCCTTCGTGCTCAATCCCGACATCACTGTCGAGCAGGCGCTGAAGGATGCCGAGAAGGACATCGGCGCTCCGGCCAAGATCTCCGCCTATCTGCGCTTTGCGCTGGGCGAAGGCATCGAAAAGGAAGAGACCGATTTCGCGGCGGAAGTCGCGGCGGCGGTGAAGAAGTAGTTTTAAAAATAGCCCCGAAAAGGGCTTCTCAGCTCAGGCAACTCGGCCGGGTGTCCGCAAGGATGCTCGGCCGATTTCTTGTGCGGTGTCGATGAAGGCCCTGAGCTTTGGCGCCGTCGACGCCCTGCGCGGGAAGTAAAGGAAGAGGCCGGGCTCCTCGATCGCCGTTTGCGGCAGGATCTGAACGAGGCGGCCGGCGGCCAATTCCGCGCGCACCAGCGGCTCGAACACATAGGTCAGCCCGACGCCGGCAAGCGCAAGGTCGATCGCGGCCAGCGAATCGGTGACGATGACCGTACCCTTCGTCTCGGCCACGACATCCTTGCCGTCCTCAGTCAGGTCCCAGCGATAGAGTGCGCCGGAGCGCACAAGCCGGTAGCCGATGCAATTGTGGTCCGAAAGATCCGCCACACCGCGCGGACGGCCATGCCGGCCGACATAGGCGGGGGAGGCGACGATCACGGCGTTGAATGGCGGCGTCAGCCGGACCGTGACCATGTCCTGTGCGATCATCTCGCCCAGCCGGATGCCGGCATCAAAACCCTCGCCGACAATGTCCACCAGCCCCTGGTCGGTGAGCAATTCGATGGTCACATCAGGATAGCGTTCAGCCATCGCGGCGGCCACGGGAGTGACGGCAAGTGGAACGGCGATGTTGGGAACGTTCAACCTGAGCAAGCCGGAGGGCCGGCCCTTGATGGCTCGGATGCGGTCCATCCGGTCGGCGATATCCTGGAGGGCAGGGGCTGCCGTGTCCACCAGCGCCTTGCCGGCTTCCGTCAGCGAGACGCTGCGCGTGGTGCGCGCAAACAGCGGCTGGCCGATCCGCTCCTCCACGAGGCGCACCGCATGGCTGACGGCGGATGGGGACATGCCCAGTTCGGCCGCAGCTAGCGCAAAGCCGCCGCGTCGGGCAACGGCGACGATGACAGGCAAATGACTGAGCAGATCCCGATCCATTCATGCATGATATCGCATAGTCCTTGCGAACACTTCAATCTTCTCGATGCCGACAGGCTGACCCATATTGCCATCACCGATGCACAAAGGAGAAGAGAGATGGATGCCTTGAAACACGCTACCTTCGCCGCAGGCCTTGCCCTAGCGCCGGTCGATGCCGGCGGCGCCGAGCCGTCCGGTTGGCGCGCGCTCGCCGACGAACGCGCCGTCATCCGCATCGCCGATGCCATCGACCGTGCCGTCGATGCGCAGGACTGGAAGCTTGCCCGCTCCTATTTCGCCGACCGTGTCACCGTCGACTTCAGCAGCCTGTCAGGACAGCCTGCCGCCACCATCCCCTCCGACAATCTGATCGGTACCTGGGCCGGCAACCTCAGGGGCAGCAAGACCAGCCTGCATCTGCGCACCAATCACCAGGTGATCTTTGAGGCGGACGCGGCGACCGTCTCTTCGAACGGCTATGCCTGGAACCGGATGGAAGGCAATGGCGACCCGCTGTGGGAAGTCTGGGGCACCTACGAGCACCATCTGGTTCGCTCCGGGACCGGCTGGAAAGTCGACGGCTTCGTTTTCCGCGCCACGCATGAGCGCGGCAATCCCTGGGTCAAGATGACGCCTGGCCAGTGAGCCGGCGTCAAGAAATCAGGATAGGAAAAACACCATGACCATGAGCTATTACACACTGGGCAACAGCGGCCTGCGCGTCAGCCGGCTGGCACTGGGCACCATGACCTTTGGCACCGAATGGGGCTGGGGCGCGGACAGGGAAACCGCGCGCGCCATGGCCGACGCCTATGTCGAGGCCGGCGGCAATTTCTTCGACACCGCCGACCTCTACACCGGCGGCACAGCCGAAACCTGGCTCGGCGAATTCATCGCCGAGCGAGGCTTGCGCGACAGAGCGGTGATCGCCACGAAATTCACCTTCAACGCGGAGCCCGGCAATCCGAACGCCGGCGGCAATGGCCGCAAGAACATCTTGCGCGCCGTGGACGCTTCCCTGAAGCGGTTGGGCACTGATTATATCGACCTCTACCTCCTCCATGTCTGGGACGGGCTGACGCCGGCCGAGGAGGTCATGCGCACGATGGATGATCTCGTGCGTGCGGGCAAAATTCGCCATGTCGGCCTGTCCGATGTGCCGGCCTGGTATGCTGCCCGCGCGCAGACGATCGCCGAGTGGCGCGGCTACGAGCCGGTGTCGGCCCTGCAGCTTGAATATTCGCTGGCGGAGCGTTCGATCGAAAATGAGTTCGTGCCCTTCGGCACCCGCCATGGCGCAGGAATCATGGTGTGGAGCCCGCTGGCCAGCGGGCTGCTCAGCGGCAAGTACCGGCCGACGCAGGAAGGCCATGCCGGCCGGCTCGACGGCTTTCGCAACACCACTCATCCGGGGTTCCAGAAGTTCACCGAGCGCAACTGGGCGATCGTGGCGGAGCTCGAAAAAGTTGCCGCCGAACTCGGACGCAGCATGGCGCAGGTCGCGCTCAACTGGGTGGCAACGCAACCGGGCATCGCCACCGTGATTCTTGGCGCCACCAAGCTGCCGCAGTTGCAGGACAATCTGGCGGCGTTGGATTTCACTTTACCCGCCGAGCTTCGCGCGCGGCTGGATACGGTCAGCAAGACACCGCCGCCATTCCCGTACGCCTATTTCGGTTCCGACATACAAGCCCGGGTTACCGGCGGCGCCGTGACCGGCGACAAGCCGTTGGGTTATGCGCCGCCGCTGCTGGTCGACGGCGACGCCGTCAGCATCACCAGCAACTGACGGGCCGCGACGGGAAGGCGGAATTGGGCGAGGGGCGCCGCGTGACATCGCGGCGCCCTTCGTGTATCGGAACTCGGCATCGCGCCAGCGGCGGCGCCCGCGCGAGGGCGGCCTGCCCAGGCTGCCACACGCAACAATGACGAGGTCCAGATGACGGCAAAGCCCCTCTATCGACGTGTCCTGCTGAAAGCGTCGGGCGAAGCGTTGATGGGCGAGCAGCATTTCGGCATCGATGTCTCGGTGGTCGACCGAATCGCCGCCGACATCGCCGAAGCCCGCGCACTTGGCATCGAGGTCGGCGTCGTCATTGGCGGCGGCAATATCTTTCGCGGCGTGGCGGTGGCATCCAAGGGCGGCGACCGCGTCACCGGCGACCACATGGGCATGCTGGCCACCGTCATCAACTCGCTGGCGCTGCGCACCTCGCTGAACAAGATCGGCGTCGATGCCGTCGTGCTGTCGGCCATCGCCATGCCCGAACTTTGCGAGAGTTTTTCCCAGCGCCAGGCCACCGCCTATATGAACCAGGGCAAGGTCGTCATTTTCGCCGGCGGCACCGGCAATCCGTTCTTCACCACCGATTCGGCCGCGGCCTTGCGCGCCGCCGAGATCGGCGCCGACGCGCTGTTCAAGGGCACCCAGGTCGACGGCGTCTATTCGGCCGATCCCAAGAAGGATCCGAATGCGACCCGCTTCGAGCGCATCAGCCATGCCGAAGTCATCAACAAGGGCCTTTCGATCATGGATACCGCCGCAATTGCACTTGCGCGCGAAAACAACATCCCGATAATCGTCTATTCGATCCACGAAAAAGGTGGTTTCGGCGATATTCTGCGGGGCGGCGGCCGTTGCACGATCGTCGCCGACGAATAATCCGGAGTATACTCTCCTAAAAAGGATCAGTTTTCGAAAGCGGGTCCGGATATAGGCCCTAAGCACTGAACCCGGATCAAACGGGTCGAGGAGACTAAGATGAGTGGTGAGTTCGACGACCTCAAGCGGCGCATGGATGGCGCGATCGCCGCCTTCAAGCACGATCTGGCTTCGCTGCGCACCGGCCGTGCCTCCAGCAATCTGCTCGACGCCATCCAGGTCCAGGCCTACGGCACCACCATGCCCATCAACCAGGTGGCCAACGTGTCGGTGCCGGAGCCGCGCATGATCTCGGTTTCGGTATGGGACAAGTCGATGGTCGGCGCGGTCGACCGTGCGATCAGAGAATCCAATCTCGGCTTCAATCCGATCGTCGACGGCACCAATCTCAGGATTCCGCTGCCCGAGCTCAACGAGCAGCGCCGCAAGGAACTGGTCAAGATTTCGCATGGCTACGCCGAGAACGCCCGCGTCGCGGTGCGCCATGTCCGTCGCGACGGCATGGATTTCTTGAAGAAGGCGGAAAAGGACGGCGACATCAGCGAGGACGATCAGCGCAAGCGCTCCGATCAGGTTCAGAAGCTGACCGACGAGACGATCAGCACCATCGATCACCTGCTTTCCGATAAGGAAGCTGAAATCATGCAGGTCTAGGGTCGGCCCACACCGGCCCGAAAGCGAGACAATGGCAACGCCCGCGCATGTCGCGATCATCATGGATGGAAACGGACGCTGGGCCAAGGCGCGCGGCATGCCGCGGCTTGCCGGCCATCGCGCCGGCGTCGAGGCGTTGCGCAAGACGGTGCGCGCCGCGCCGGGTCTCGGCATTTCCTTCCTGACCGTCTATGCCTTCTCGTCGGAAAACTGGTCGCGGCCCAAGGCCGAAGTCAGCGATCTGATGGGGCTGTTGAAGCTGTTCATCCGCCGCGATCTGGCCGAACTGCACCAGAACGGCGTGCGCGTCAGGATCATCGGTGACAGGGCGGGGCTGCAGCCGGACATCAGGGGCCTGCTCGAAGAGGCCGAATCGCTGACTGCGCGCAATGAATCGCTGACCTTGGTCATCGCCTTCAACTATGGCGGGCGCGACGAGATCGTGCGCACGGCACGCAAGCTCGCAGCCGCAGTGGCGCGCGGCGAGATCGACGCAGAGGCGATCACGGCAGACACTTTTGCCGGCGCCCTCGACACCGCAGGCATTCCCGATCCGGAGCTGGTCATCCGCACCAGTGGCGAGCTTCGGCTGTCGAACTTCCTTCTGTGGCAGGCAGCCTACAGCGAACTGGTTTTTCTGCCTTGCTACTGGCCTGACTTCAGCCGCGAACACCTGGCCGACGCATTGCGCGATTTTGCTGGCCGCGAGCGCCGTTTTGGCGGGCTTGCCGCTCAAGATGTCGCTGCCTCGTGATCGGCGGCGGGATGAACAATCTTCAGCTTCGCATCGTCTCGGCGCTGGTGCTGGCCGCAATAGCGCTTGGCCTGACCTGGTTGGGAGGGCTGTGGTTCCGCCTGCTTTGCGCCGGGATATCGGCGGTCATCTTCTATGAATGGGCGCGCATGTCGCGCCCCTTGGCCGGTGCGACCCTCGGCTTCATTCCCGAAGCGCTGCTTCTGGTTTTCGTCGTCGCCCTGGTTGCAGGCGTGCCGGCATCGTGGCTTCTGTCTCTTGTCCTGGCCATGGTTGTGGTCGCTGCTGTCGGCGCCCGTATGCGTGGAGCGGCGCAATGGGATGCAGCCGGTCTTGCCTACGCGGCCTTGTCCGGCTTATCGCTGGCGCTGCTGCGCGGCGGCGACCATCCCGGCCTGATCGCAATCCTGTTTCTGTTCGCCGTGGTCTGGGCGACCGACATCTTCGCCTATTTCGTCGGCCGCTCCGTCGGTGGGCCCAAGCTCGCGCCATCTATATCCCCCGGCAAGACGCAGAGCGGCGCGCTTGGCGGCGCTGTCGGCGGCGTGGCCGCCGGCGTGCTTCTGGCTGCCGCCGCCGGGGCCGGCAATCTTGGCGTCCTCGCCTTGGTTGCGCTGGTGCTGTCGATTGTTGCCCAGGCTGGCGATCTCTTCGAATCCTGGGTCAAGCGCCGCCACGGCCGCAAGGATTCAAGCGCGTTGATACCCGGGCATGGCGGTGTCATGGACAGGGTGGACGGGCTTGTCGCGGCGGCTTTTGCCCTATACGTGATCGGCTGGATTTCGGCGGGCGCCGATCATCCGGCGCAGGGGCTGTTTCCGGCTTGAGTGATATTTCACGGCGAAGAAATGGCGCACGCCACGGATTCGCCTGGATTGATGTCACAGTCGCGGCGACACCTTTTGCCGCGGGTGAATTTGAGGGCATGACTTGAACGAAATTCTTCACGCGTTTTTCAGCACGGAAGGCTTTGTCCTCGGCACGCTGGTGCCGTTTCTGTTCGTGCTGACCGTGGTCGTCTTCATTCACGAAATGGGCCATTACCTGGTCGGCCGCTGGTGCGGCATTGGCGTGAAGGCCTTTTCGATCGGCTTCGGCCCCGAACTTCTCGGCTTCAACGACAGCCACGGCACGCGATGGAAGCTCTGCGCCATACCGCTCGGCGGTTATGTCAAATTCGTCGGCGACATGAGCGCCACGTCGAGCCAGCCGAGTTCGGAAGATCTGGAAACGCTGACTGACGCTGAACGCAAGGTCGCCTTCCACACGCAACCCATCTGGAAACGCGCCGCCACGGTGGTGGCCGGACCGCTGTTCAACTTCCTTTTGACCATTGCCGTCTTTGCCGTGCTGTTTTCCCTCTATGGCCGCCCTGTGTTTGAGCCGATGGTGGCGGCGGTCACCGCCGGCAGTCCAGCCGCAAGGGCCGGCATTTTGCCAGGCGACCGATTCGTCGCCGTCGACGGCAGCAAGGTTGAGACCTTCGCCGACGTCCAGCGCCTAGTTTCGGGCCGCGGCGGCGACGCCATCACCTTCACCATGTTGCGCGACGGCAAGGAGGTCACGGTCGTCGCGACGCCGGAGCCGATGGAGCAGCTGGACGCACTGGGCAACAAGGTCAAGGTGGCCGTCATCGGCGTCGTCAACAACAAGGATGTCGGCCAGCCCAGGCTGATCACCTACAGCCCTGTCGGAGCAGTCGGCGCCGCGGTCGAGGAGACGGGGCACGTCATTCAGCGCACCGGCCAGTTCCTGCAGCGATTCGTTGTCGGCCGCGAAGACAAATGCCAGCTGGGCGGCCCGATCAAGATCGCCAAGATGTCGGGGCAGGCGGCAAAGCTGGGCTTCCTGTGGCTGGTGCAGCTCGTCGCCGGACTGTCGGTCGGGATCGGAATTCTGAACCTTTTGCCGATTCCCCCCCTCGACGGCGGCCACCTCCTGTTCTACGCACTCGAAGCCGTTTTCCGGCGTCCGGTATCGGAGCGGATGATGGAAATGGGATACCGGGCCGGCCTCTTTCTGGTGCTGGGATTTATGGGCTTCGTCTTCTGGAACGATCTGTTTGGGTGCTGAAATCATGAAGAAATTTGGCTTCAGCACCGGCAATGTTGAGACGCCGTTTACCATGCACGGGGGTATGCGTGACGCGAAAGCCACGCATCAGGGTTAAGTAATTACAAATTAACCTGAAGCCTTGCGTGTAGGGAAAATCCGGTTAATACGGTAGGAGAAATTACCGCACGTCCGGTTTTCTCGCCGTGGGGACTTCGAGAAAAGGTACAAAAGCCCGATGAAGGCAGCATCCAAATTTTTGAGCGCCGCGTCCGCGGTGGCTATGTCCGCCGCTCTGGTTGTACCAGGTGCGCTCGCCGTGCAGTTCGTTGCCACATCTGCGGCGCAAGCAGCCGTTGTCTCGAGAGTCGAGGTCAACGGCAACCAGCGCGTAGACGCCGACACCATCCGCAACTACATCACGATCAAGCCGGGCAAGGCGTTTTCCAGCGCCGATATCGACGATGCGGTCAAGGCACTGTTTGGTACCGGGCTGTTCTCGGACGTTCAGATCAATCAGGTCGGTTCGACGCTGGTGGTCAAGGTTGCCGAATATCAGGTCGTGAACCAGGTTCTGTTCCAGGGCAACAAGAAGCTCAAGGACAATGCGCTGGCAATCGCCGTGCAGTTGAAGCCGCGCGGAACGTTCTCGCAGGCAACGCTGGACTCCGATGTCGAGGCGGTGAAAGCTGCCTACAAGCGAATTGGCCGCGACGATGCCGCCGTGACGACGCAGATCATGGACCTCGGCGACAACCGCGTGAACGTGGTCTTCAACATCAACGAAGGCGGCCGCACCAAGATCGCCGCAGTCAATTTCGTCGGCAACAGCGCCTATTCGAGTCGCCGCCTGTCCGACGTCATCGCCACCAAGCGCTCAAGCTTCCTGTCCTTCGTGCTGCGTGACGACGTCTATGACGAGGACAAGCTTCGCGCCGACCAGGAATCGCTTCGCCGCTTCTATTACAATCACGGCTATGCTGACTTCCAGGTGGTCTCTGCTGTCGGTGAGCTCGACGACACGACCAACCAATACACCGTTACCATCACCGTCCAGGAAGGGGACCGCTATACGTTCGGCGACGTCAGCGTCGAGAGCACCATTCCCGAAGTCGACTCGAAGGCGCTGGAATCGGTGGTTCAGACCCACAAGGGCGACGTCTACAACGCCAAGGATGTCGAGGACACCATCATCGCGCTGACCGAGAAGGTGGCGGGTTCTGGTTATGCCTTCGCCCAGGTGACGCCGCGCGGCGACCGTAACTTCGAGAATCACACCATTTCGGTCGTCTACACGATCGACCAGGGCACCAAGGCCTATGTCGAGCGCATCGAAATCCGCGGCAACGACCGCACGCGCGACTATGTCATTCGGCGCGAATTCGATGTCAGCGAAGGCGACGCCTTCAACCAGGTTCTCATTCAGCGCGCGAAGAAGCGGCTGGAAGCGCTGGATTATTTTGAGAAAGTCGACATTTCGACTGTTCCGGGTTCCGAGCCTGACCAGGTCGTGCTTGTGGTCGACGTGGTCGAGAAGTCGACTGGTGAGTTCTCGATCGGCGCCGGTTATTCGACCGGTGGCGAGACTGCCGGTCCGTCCGTCGAGGGATCGGTTGCGGAGCGCAACTTCCTCGGTCGCGGCCAGTACATCAAGGTCTCAGCCGGCGGCGGCAAGAATTCGCGCGACTACAGCCTGTCCTTCACCGAGCCCTATTTCCTCGGGCGCCGTATCGCCGCCGGTTTCGATATCTTCCAGCAGACGCGAAATTATTCGGACTACGACAGCGAGACGCTGGGTGCGACGGTTCGCTTCGGCCTGCCGATCACCGATAATATCTCGACGCAGCTAGCGTACAATATCGCGCAGGAAAAGTATAAATATGATGATGACTGCTTGACCAGCGGCACCTATGATCCCTCGAAATGCGACGTTTCTGCCGCAATTCGAGAGGGTATTGATGAAAGCCCTTGGATCAAATCGTCCGTCAGTCTCGGCTTGGTCTACAACACCATAGACGACATGAAGAGCCCGCATGAAGGCATCTACGCCACCACGACTGTGGAAGTGGCCGGCCTTGGTGGCGATGCCAAATTCGTCAAGGTTACCGGTCGCGGCACCGTCTACCAGACTCTATCAGAACAGTTGGATCTGGTCGGCCTGATCTCCGGCGGTGCTGGCCATATCGCGGGCTATGGCGATAATGGACTGCGTATCTTCGATCAGTTCAAGAGCAGCGACCGCATGATCCGCGGCTTCGAGTATGGTGGCATTGGCCCTGTGGATATTGCAACAGGTGACCACCTCGGCGGCACCACCTATTTCAATGCTTCGGCGGAAGCTCAGTTCCCGATACCGGTCATTCCGGAAAGCTTTGGCGTGCGTGGCGCTGTGTTTGCTGATGCCGCCACACTGTACGGCAGCAAGATTGATACTCCTGGCGTCACTCAGGCCTCGGTTGATATGAAGTTGCGCGCGTCGGTTGGTGTCGGCTTGTTGTGGTCATCGCCCTTCGGCCCGATCCGCATCGACTACGCGATGCCCGTCAAGAAGGAAAAGACCGACGACGTGCAGGAATTCAACTTCGGCATGTCGAGCCGCTTCTGATCTTGCGGTAACGATGCTTCCGGGCCGTTGGGGTCCGGAAGAGAATTGATCCGACCAAGCTGGATATTGCTTCTGGAATGACCGATCCGGTGTTCTTCGCGCCATCACGCCGGTATACGGCCGGCGAAGTCGCGAATCTGACCGGCGCATGGCTTGTCGATTCCGATCTTGCCCACATATCGATCGATGCGTTGGCGCCAGCCAACGAAGGCGGCGAGGGTGCGCTCGTCTTCGTCGACGGCAAGCGCAATTTCGCGCTGATGCAGTCGCTGAAGGCGGCGGCCGTGTTTTGTCCCGCCGAGTTCGCCGGCAAGGCGCCGGCCGGCATTGCGGTTCTGGTGCATCCGCGCCCGCAGCAGGCCTTCGCCATGATCGGCCGGCTGCTGTTCCCGACAGCGGCTACGCCGGGACCGATGACCAGCGAAACCGGGGTCTCGCCGCAAGCTCATGTCGATACCACGGCGCATATCGAGGCAGGCGCGATCATCGAGGCCGGAGCCGTCGTCGGCCCGCGTGCTTCCATCGGCAGCGGAACGGTCATTGCCCCCCACGCCGTTATCGGTCCGTCATGCCAGATCGGCCGCGACGGCTATATCGGACCAGGTGTCAGCGTCCAGTACGCGCTGATCGGCAACCGCGTCATCATTCATGGCGGCGCCAGGATCGGCCAGGACGGCTTCGGCTTTGTCGGCGGCGCCAAAGGCCCTGAGCGTGTGCCGCAGGTCGGCCGCGTCATCATTCAGGACGATGTCGAAATCGGCTCGAACACGACCGTCGATCGCGGCGCCATGTCGGATACGGTCATCGGTCAGGGGACCAAGATCGACAATCTGGTGCAGATCGCCCATAATGTTCGCATCGGCCGCAATTGCATTATTGCCGGGCTCTCTGGTATTTCCGGCTCCGTCACCGTCGGCGACGGTGTCACCATGGGGGGCGGCGTTGGCCTTGCCGATCATTTGACCATCGGATCAGGGGCCAAGCTTGCTGCAAGAAGCGGGTTCATGAGCAACGTGCCGGCGGGCGAGATCTGGGGAGGCTATCCGGCGCAGCCGATGGCGGAAGCCATGCGCGAGATCGCCATGCTGAGGAAGCTCGCCAGGACGCGCAAGCAGGGCGAAGGGGGAAGTAGCTGAGATGGTGCCGGCGACGCTCGAAGCGGTCGATATATTGGGGTTGATGAAGCTTTACCGCATCGCTATCCCTTCCTGATGATCGACCGCATCATCGAAATCGACGGCAATGATTCTGCCATCGGCATCAAGAACGTGACCATCAATGAGCCGCATTTTCAGGGCCATTTCCCGGATCAGCCGGTGATGCCGGGCGTGCTCATCGTCGAGGCCATGGCGCAGACGGCCGGCGCGATCTGCATCCGTAACCTCAACACGGAAAAGCCGTCGCTGGTCTATTTCCTGACCATCGATAATGCGAAATTCCGCAAACCGGTCGTCCCGGGCGACCAGTTGAAAATCCACGTCAAGAAAATCAAGATGCGCGGCAACCTGCTCAAATTCGCCTGCGAGGCCATGGTGGAGGGCACAAAGGCCGCCGAAGCCGAGATCTCGGCAATGATGGTTACCGGCTGACGGTTCGAAATGCTCATGAAAATACAGACTTCAATCCACCCCTCGGCCGTCATCGAGGCCGGCGCGCAGGTCGGCGAAGGCGCCGCAATAGGACCTTTCTGCTATGTCGGCGCTGACGCCGTGATCGGTGACCGCGTCGAACTGGTCAGCCATGTCTCGGTGCTGGGCGCGACAACCATTGGCGCCGCGACCAAGGTCTATCCAATGGCGACACTGGGCGGACCGCCGCAGAACACCAAGCACAAGGGCGGCCGCACCACTTTGGTCATCGGCCAGCACTGCACGATCCGCGAAGGCGTGACCATGCATCTCGGCACCGATTCCAGCCGCGGTGAGACGACCGTCGGCGACAACGGCAATTTCCTTGCCTATGCCCACATTGCCCATGATTGCGTCGTCGGTAAAAACGCCACCTTCGCCAATGGCGCGACCCTGGGCGGCCATTGCGAGGTCGGTGACAGCGTTTATATTGGCGGCCTCAGCGCCGTTCATCAGTTCGTGCGTATTGGTGACAACGCCTTTCTCGGCGGCTGCTCGGCTTTTGTCGGCGATGTCATTCCCTACGCCATTGCGGTGGGCAATCGCGCCAGCCTGCGTGGACTCAACATCATCGGCCTGAAGCGCGCCGGGTTGCCGCGCGCCGAAATCTACCTGCTGCGCAAGGCTTACAAGACCATCTTCGACCGCTCCCGCACTGTCGGCGAGAACATCGAATTCGCCAAGGCCGAGTTTGCGTCGTCGCCGACGGCCATGAAAATCATCGATTTCATCACCAGTCGCGGCAAGCGGCATTTTGCCGTCCCGTCGCTTAAGGGTGGCGACGGCGACGATGCCGATGACGAAGGCTGAGGCCACTTCAACGGGCCTCGATCTTGCGCCGGACGCCAGGGTCGGCATCATTGCCGGCGGCGGTAGCTTGCCGGTCGAAGTTGCCGCCGGCCTGGCGGAGGCCGGACATCCGCCCGTCATCATCCTGGTCGAAGGTCAGGCCGACCGTCAGTCCGACCTCACAATCTATGAGCATGAAAGCCTTGCGCTGGAAGACATCGGCTCGCTGGTTGCGTTGCTGAGGCGCCGGCGAATCACCCATCTTGTGCTTGCCGGCGAGATCAGGCGCAGGCCGCGGTTGGTCGACATGCGTCCGAACCTTGGGCTACTGGCACTTATACCCTCGCTCGCCATGGCGCTTGCCCGCGGCGATGACGGGCTGTTGAAGATATTGACCCGCGGCCTGGAGGCACGGGGCGTCAAGGTTGTCGGTGCGCATGAAGTCGTGCCCCGGCTCGTCGCGGCCGAAGGGCCGCTGACCAAAGCAGCGCCGCGAAAGTCCGACTGGCGCGATATCGAGGCGGCACACGCGGCGGCAAAGGCCATCGGCGCGCTCGACATTGGTCAGGCGGCAATTGCCATCGGTGGCCGCACTGTTGCCCTGGAAGGCGTCGAGGGCACCCACGGACTGCTCGAGCGGACGCAGCAGTTGCGCGGCCATGGCAGGCTGGCCGGCAAGACGCGCGGTGTCCTGGTCAAATGCGCCAAGCCTGGCCAGGAATTGCGTGCCGATCTGCCATCTATTGGCCCCCGGACCGTCGAGGCGGCGCATGCCGCGGGGCTGGCCGGCATTGCCGTCGAAGCCGGCCGTTCGCTCATCCTCGAAGGCCCCGCCGTTGTCGCGCGCGCCAATGCGCTCGGCCTGTTCGTGTTCGGCCTGCCGGCTGCGGAGTCTGTCCATGGCAGCTGAGAAGCCGCTGAAGATTGCCATCGTCGCCGGCGAAGAATCCGGCGACCTGCTGGGCGCCGACATCGTGCAGGCGCTGAAGCGCATGACCGGGCGCGAGGTGCAACTCGTCGGCACTGGCGGGCGGCATCTGCAGGCGCTCGGACTGGCGCCGCTGTTCGACGGCGCCGAGATCGCGCTGATGGGGCTCAGCGCCATCCTCCGTGACTTGCCGCGCCTGATGCGGCGGATCAGCCAGACGGCAAGTGCTGTTGCCGCCGAAAAACCCGACTGTCTGATCACCATCGACAGCCCCGATTTCTCGCTGCGCGTCGCCAAAAAGATCCGCGCCGCCGATCCGTCGATCCCGATCGTCCATTATGTCTGCCCGAGCGTCTGGGCGTGGCGGCCGGGTAGGGCGGCCGCGATGAAGCCGTATGTCGACCACATACTGTGCATCCTGCCTTTCGAGGTAAAGGAGCTCAGCCGTCTCGGCGGCCCGCCCGGCACTTACGTCGGACATCGCCTCACGCATGATCCAGGCGTGCTGGGCGCGGCCAGGGCGCAAGCCCAGCCACGCGATCTCTCGGCCGATCACGTCAAGACGCTGCTCGTCCTGCCAGGGTCGCGGCGCGGCGAGGTGAGCCGGCTTATCGGTCCGTTCGGCGAGACGGTGTCGGCGCTGCGCGCGCGTGGCCACCGGCTGCGGCTGTTGCTGCCGACGGTGCCGCATGTCGCCGAACTGGTCAAAACATCGGTGGCGCGCTGGGATCAGGAGCCGGAAGTCATCCTCGATCCCGAGCGCAAGTGGCAGGCCTTCGGCAAGGCCGATGCGGCGCTGATCGCGTCAGGAACGGTGTCGCTGGAACTGGCGTTGTCGGGTGTACCGATGATCTCTTGCTACAAGTTCGATCCGATCATGCTGATGGCGCAGAGCCTGATCACGGTGTGGAGCGCTGCTTTGCCCAACCTTATTGCCGACCGGCCGGTCGTGCCGGAAAGCTACAACCAGTATGTGCGGCCGCACTATCTGGCGCGGCAGCTCGAGGCACTGTTTTCAGACACCGCCTACCGCGCCTGGCAAAAGGACGGCTTTGGCGAGGTTGCCAGACGCATGGCCACCGACAGGCCCTCCGGCGACATCGCCGCCGATGTCGTTCTTCGCCACATCGGGAGAGCGAATAGGCCGTAGTGAATAGTGAATAGTGAATAGTGAATAGTGAATAGGATTAACGCGCTCTCGCCTATAATCAAGCTGCTACTTACTACCTGCTATTCACTACTTACCATTCACCATTCACTCTCTTTCACCTTTTCGCAATCGGCACGTAGTCGCGTTCCGGCGCGCCGGTGTAGAGCTGGCGCGGACGGCCGATCTTCTGGTGGGGATCCTCGATCATTTCCTTCCACTGCGCGATCCAGCCGACGGTGCGGGCGACCGCGAACAGTACGGTGAACATGGTGGTGGGGAAGCCCAGCGCCTTCAGCGTGATGCCGGAATAGAAATCGACGTTCGGATAGAGCTTCTTCTCGATGAAGTAGGAATCGGTCAGCGCGATCTTTTCCAGCTCCATGGCGATGTCGAGCAGCGGATCGTCCTTGATGCCGAGTTCGCCCAGCACCTCATGCGCCGTCTTCTGCATGATTTTCGCGCGAGGATCGTAGTTCTTATAGACGCGATGGCCGAAGCCCATCAGCCGGAACGGATCGTTCTTGTCCTTGGCGCGGGCGATGAATTCCGGGATGTGGTCGACGTGGCCGATCTCGCCCAGCATGTTGAGCGCCGCTTCGTTGGCGCCGCCATGCGCCGGGCCCCACAGGCAGGCGATGCCGGCGGCGATACAGGCGAACGGATTGGCGCCCGACGAGCCGGCAAGCCGCACGGTCGAGGTCGAGGCGTTCTGTTCGTGGTCGGCGTGCAGGATGAAGATGCGCTCCATGGCGCGCGCCAGCACCGGATTGATCTTGTATTCCTCGCACGGCACCGCAAAGCACATGTGCAGGAAGTTGGCGGCGAAGTTCAGCTCGTTCTTCGGGTAAATGAAGGGCTGGCCGATATGGTATTTGTAGGCCATGGCCGCAATCGTCGGCATCTTGGCGATCAGCCGCATCGAGGCGACCATGCGCTGGTATGGGTCCGAAATGTCGGTGGAGTCGTGATAGAAGGCCGACAGCGCGCCGACCACACCGCACATCACAGCCATCGGATGCGCGTCGCGGCGAAAGCCGGTGAAGAAGCGCGACATCTGCTCGTGCACCATGGTGTGGCGCGTTACCCGGTAGTCGAAATCGTCCTTCTGCGCCTTGGTCGGCAGTTCGCCGTAGAGCAGGAGGTAGCAGACTTCGAGGAAGTCGCCATGCTCGGCCAGCTGGTCGATGGGGTAGCCGCGGTGAAGCAGGATGCCGGCATCCCCGTCGATGAAGGTTATCGCCGACTCGCAGCTCGCCGTCGAGGTGAAGCCGGGATCGTAGGTGAAGGCGCCGGTGGTGTTGTAGAGCGCACCGATGTCGATGACGTCGGGCCCGACCGAGCCGCTTCGCACCTTGAATTCATGCGTCTTGCCGGCCAGTTCGAGCGTGGCAGTCGACGGGTGCGTCGTCTTGCTGCCGGTTTCCAGTCTTGTCGCAGCTTCGCTCATTCTCAAACTCCTTCATGTTCCTCATGCCGGCAAGGCAATTCCTGCAAACGACACGTCGAAATCACCGGAATGCGCGAACTCGCCACCGCATTTTGGGAGGTGCGTGCCAGATTGGGCCAAGGCCTAATGTTGCACTGCGAAACCCGCCTTTCAATGCCAATCTTCTTGGGCCAGTTCGCTCCTAATCGATTTGATCCGCAATCCGCGCCAGGCTTTCCTCGCGGCCAAGCACGGCGAGCACGTCGAACACGCCGGGCGAGGTGCTGCGGCCGGTAAGGGCCGCCCGGAGCGGTTGGGCCACGGCGCCGAGCTTGTGGCCGCCTGCCGTCGCGAACTCGCGCACCGCGGCTTCAGCCGCGGCAGCCGACCACTCGCCCGAAACAGTCTGCAAAGCGGCATGTGCGCCGCGCAGGATCGCGCGCGCGTCGGCATTGAGCAGTGCTGCCGCCTTCTCGTCGATCGGCAGCGGCCGCTCGACGAACAGGAAGGCCGCGCCATCGGCCAGTTCCACCAGCGTCTTGGCGCGCTCTTTCAGGCCCGGCAAGGCGGCCAGCAGCTGCGCCTTCCTGGCATCGTCGAGACGGGCGGCGATAGCCGGTCCGCCTTCGAGGTATGGCAGAGTGGCGACGAAAATGTCGAACAGCTCGGTATCGGCCATCTTGCGCATATGCGCGCCGTTGATTGACTCGAGCTTGGCGAAGTCGAAGCGCGCCGCACCCTTGTTGACATCGCCGATGTCGAACCACGAAATCATGTCCTTGATCGACATGATCTCGTCGTCGCCATGGCTCCAGCCGAGCCGTGCCAGATAATTGAGCAGCGCCTCGGGCAGATAGCCCATGGCGCGATAAGCCTCGACGCCGAGTGCGCCGTGCCGCTTCGACAGCTTGGCGCCGTCGGCGCCGTGGATCAGCGGGATATGCGACATCGACGGGACGTCCCAGCCCATCGCGTTGTAGATCACCGTCTGGCGCGCGGCGTTGGTCAGATGGTCGTCGCCACGGATGATGTGGGTGACGCCCATGTCATGGTCGTCGACGACGACGGCATGCATGTAGGTCGGATTGCCGTCCGAGCGCAGTATGATGAAATCGTCGAGGTCCTTGTTGGGGAAGCGCACCTCGCCCTGCACACGGTCGTGCACCACGGTTTCGCCCTCGGTCGGCGCCTTGATGCGGATGGCGCCCTTGACGCCGGGAGGCGCCTCCGAGGGGGCACGATCGCGCCACTGGCCGTTGTAGCGAGGCGGCAGGCCCTTGGCGCGTGCGGCCTCGCGCATCGCCTCGAGCTCGGCAGGCGTCTCGTAGCTGTAATAGGCCTTGCCCAGGCGCACCAGCTCCTCGGCCACCTCACGGTGGCGCGGCGCGCGCTCGAACTGCGATATGGCCTCACCGTCCCAGGAAAGGCCGAGCCAGGTCAGCCCATCCAGAATGGCCTGTGTCGCCGCCTCGTTGAAGCGTTCGCGGTCGGTGTCCTCGATGCGCAGCACCATCGTGCCGCCGGTGTGCTTGGCGTACAGCCAGTTGAACAGCGCCGTGCGCGCGCCGCCGATATGCAGATAGCCGGTGGGCGAGGGGGCAAAACGGGTGACGACCGTGTCGGACATGGAACTCTCGGGAAGTTTGGAAAGCGGGGCGTGATCGCGCGGACTTTCGCGCTTTGCGCGTTCATGTAGCATAGGAGGTCTGGGGCGCAAGGGGCAGACCCGATGGCTGGACGAGGCCGGGGCACGTCGGCAATTATCGGTTGCGTCAACGGGCGCCGGAGCCTTGTAGCACAAAATCTGTTCGCACCTCCGCGCAACCTCATTTGGCAGCAGCGTCAATGTCTGGGTTTCATTCGGCTGCAGCGTCCGTCACAGTGCCTGGAACATCGCTGCGACGGTGGTAGCCCCCTCTGACGAGCGGACATTTCTTCACGAATGCGGCACTGCCCGACTACAACGCCGCCGTGACAGCGTTGGCTTGGTCACGCATATTGACCTTCTGCAATCATTATCGTGAACACAGCAACTGTGTGCGGTCCGGTCTCGCCACGAAGGAGGAATGATTGAAAGAAGGGCTCCCGATGACCAGCAACGCCGACCATACGGAGGGTGATCCGTTCTACCATGGTACCCGGGCGGATTTGAAACCCGGGGATCTGCTGAGCGTCGGCCACCCTTCCAATTTCAGAGGTAAACCACTGTCATGGATCTATTTCACCCAGACACTGGAAGCCGCCATCTGGGGAGCAGAGCTTGCAACGGGTGACGGTCGTCAAAGGATTTACATCGTAAAGCCGACAGGGTTTTTTATGGATGACCCTAACCTGACCGATAAAAAATTTCCCGGCAATCCGACGAAATCCTACCGCTCCCGTGATCCGTTGCTCATCCTGGGGGAGCTCGCTGAATGGCAGGGTCATACACCGGAACAATTGAAGGCAATGCACGATGGGCTTGCTCGCCTGAGGGCGGAGGGCCGGGATATGATTGAGGATTGAGCGTCCTTGGCGGGTCAATTCCGGCGCGGTGGATGCGACCGCACGGACTTTCGCGCTTTGCGCGTTCATGTAGCATAGGAGGTCTGGGGCGCAAGGGGCAGACCCGATGGCTGGACGTGGCCGGGGCACGAAGGAAGGCGAAGGCGGCGAGGCAAGCGTCAGCGAACGCTCGCTGTTTGCCGATAGTCCCTATGCCGAGCCGCTGCCCCTCGCGCTGCCTGAGCCGCATCCCGGCATAGCGCCCGCGCTGCCCGGTGACGCGTTGCCGGCGCAAGTCACAGCGCCCGGATCTATCGCCCGACTGCGCAGACGGCTTCGCCGCCCGTCATGGCCCGCGCTCCGCCGCAGCCTTGCCGTGGCTGCCGACACGGAGCTCGACCGGGGCGTCGCCTTCCTGCTGGTCCCGGTTTTCCTGGCAGCCGGCGTCATCGTCTACTTCTCGCTGGCCGGCGAGCCGGGCTTTGCGCAGCCAATCGCCATTGTGGTGCTGGCGACATGTTGCGCTGTCGCCACGCGATCGCGGCCGAGGACGCATCTGTTCTGCATGGCCGCGATGCTGTGCGCGCTCGGCGTCGTCGCCGCCAAGGTCGAGACCTGGCGCGCCGGAACGCAGATGCTCGGCTCCGAGATTCAGACACGGCTGACCGGCCGCGTCGTCAGTCTCGAACAGATGGAAAGCGGCCGCATCAGGCTGACGCTCGACGTGGTTTCGACCGCTTACCCCGAGCTGCGCTACGCCCCGGAGCGGGTCAGGCTCTCGGCGCGGACCGTTCCCGCCGATATGACCGCCGGCTCCCTGATCACCGGCTATGCCAGGCTGTTGCCGCCGACCGGTCCGGTGCGGCCGGAGAGCTACGATTTCTCCTTCGACAGCTATTTCACCGGTATCGGCGGCAGCGGCTTCTTTCTCGGCAATCCGAAAACCATTGCTACGCAGGGACCGCCGCCGCTGACCGCACGGCTCTCCTCGGCAATCGAGAACGCGCGCGAAACATTGCCGACCATATCAGGGGCAAGATCGGCGGCGCCGAAGGCGAGATTGCCGCGGCGCTGATTGTCGGCGTGCGCGCCGGCATCCCGGACGAGGTCAACGAAGCGATGCGGCGCACCGGCATCTACCACATCATCTCCATCTCCGGCCTGCACATGGCGCTGGTTGCCGGCACCATCATGGCGTTGCTGCGTGGCGCCTTTGCGCTGTTTCCCGTTTTCTCTTCGCGCCGGCCGGTGAAGAAATATGCGGCCGCGGCAGCGCTTGTCTCGATCGCCGCCTATCTCGTTATTTCAGGCGTCGTGGTTGCCGCCGAGCGCAGCTTCATCATGCTGGCGGTCATGCTTGTCGCCGTGCTGTTTGATCGCGCCGCACTCACCATGCGCAATCTGGCGATCTCCGCCATTGCCGTCATCCTGGTGTCGCCGCACGAGGTGGTCGGTCCCAGCTTCCAGATGTCGTTTGCCGCCACCGCCGCCCTTGTCGGCGCCTATGCCGGCTGGGCCGATTACCGCGCCGACAAGGTGAGAACGCCGCTGGCAAAGCGCTCCTTCGTCGGCTTCCTGTCGCGAAAATTCGCGCTGGCCATGGGCGGCCTCGCCATGACCTCGATCATCGCCGGCAGTGCAACCTTGCTGTTCGCCATCTGGCATTTTCAGCGTGTGTCGCCGCTCAGCCTGATCGCCAATCTGGCCGTGATGCCGATTGTTTCGTTGATCGTCATGCCCTTTGCCGTGCTCAGCGCACTGGCGATGCCGTTCGGCGCCGACGGGCCGTTCCTCTATGTGATGGGCAAGGGTCTGATGGCGATGATCGCTATATCGGCCTGGATTTCCGAGCGCTCGCCGGTCGACGCCGTCGGGCTGATCTCCATCCGCTCGGTGCTGTTGGTGGCAGTCGCCCTCGTCATCGCCACCATGGCCACCACCTGGCTCAGGCTGGCGGCCGTGCCTTTCGCGCTGGCCGGCCTGTTGACGGTGCCGCAGGTGCTTACGCCCGACGTGCTCATATCCGAGGACGCACATTTGGTGGCCATGCAGATCGGTGGCGGCGAACTCGCCCTCAACCGCGAACGCTCCAACGAATTCACCACGGACAATTGGAAACGGGCGCTGCGGGCCGAAACCATTATCCCGCCCGAGATTTTCGAGGCAACAGATACGCGGTTCGATCTCGATCCGCTCGATCTGCCGCCCGGCTCGCCCTTCTATTGCACCGGCGATCTCTGTATCGCTCGACACCCTTCCGGAGCCATTGTAGCTCTTGCGAAAGACCGCAAGACGGCGCGGCCGGCCTGTGCCTTCGCGAGCCTGATCGTCATCGATGACGCCACCGCCTACAATCCGTGCCGCGACCCGCTGGTCCTGGTCGTGACGAAGAAACAGCTGGCCCGCGACGGCAGCGCCGCCGTCTTCTTCGATCCGCAATCGGCAGCGGCAGCGCCAACCATCCGGTTCGCCGTCGACAAGCCGTATCGCCCCTGGCACGAGCAACGCCGCTTCTCCCGCGACGCGCGCGGCCTGCCGCCTTACAACCAGCGTGAAAAGTACAAACCCAAGCCGGCTCAGTAGCGCCGGATCAATCCGACAAGCTTGCCCTGCACCTTCACCCTGTCCGGTCCAAAAATGCGGGTCTCGTAGGCCGGGTTGGCGGCTTCCAGGGCGATCGAGGCGCCCTTGCGGCGGAAGCGTTTCAGGGTCGCTTCCTCATCGTCGACCAACGCCACCACGATCTCGCCGGGGCTGGCTGTGTCGGCATTGCGGATGATGACCGTGTCGCCATCGAAAATGCCGGCCTCGATCATCGAATCGCCCTTGACCTCGAGCGCGTAGTGTTCACCGCCCATGATCATGTCGGGCGGCACCGAGATCGAATGGGTCTGATGCTGGATGGCGTCGATCGGCACACCGGCAGCAATGCGTCCCATCACCGGGATCGACACCGCCGAAACGGCGTCGTCATTGCCGGCCGACATCGAACGCGACGGCGAGCCCGGCTTGATCTGGCGGCCGATACCGCCTTGGCCCATCGCGCCTTGTCCTTGGCCGCCTTGCCCTTGGCCGGTTTGACCAAGACTGCCCTGAATGACGCTCGGCGAAAACTTCCTCGCCGCATTGAGGCCTGGTGCGATCGAGTCGGGCAGCCGCAGCACTTCCAGCGCGCGCGCCCGGTTCGGCAGCCGGCGAATGAAACCGCGCTCCTCAAGCGCCGTGATCAGGCGGTGGATGCCGGACTTGGAGGCGAGGTCAAGCGCTTCCTTCATCTCATCGAAGGACGGCGGGATTCCGCTCTCCTTCAGGCGTTCATGGATGAACATCAGAAGCTCATGTTGTTTGCGCGTCAGCATCGCGGCCCCCAGGGGTTCTGAAACCAGAATCAGAAAAAACAAACCCAGAACAAACACTATCTGTTCCAGTTGTGTTCCGCAACCTTTTAAAGTTTAATGAATGTGTTGACGTTTTGTTCAGCGTGACGTTCGGCACCGCGAGCGGCGCTCGTAGTCGTTGGCCGGCAACGGGGTGAAACGAAGACAAAGTGCCCTGCGTCGTCGGCTACGATCGCCGCTTCCTTTTCGGACGGGGCTGCGCAGCATCCGCGCCGGGTTCACTCTGGGCATAGACCTGCAGCGTGTAGCCGATGTGAGCGGTCATCAGAGTTTTCGCACGTTCGACGTCGCGATCGAGGGCCGCTTCCATCAGGGCGGTATGGTGTTCGATCGCCACGGCGTCGCGCAGGGCCGCCACGGCCTTCCGGTGGCCATCCGTGCGGCCGGCGGCGGCGCGCAGCGTCGGGGCCAGACCCAGAAAGCGGTGATGGCGATGCAATTGGTCGGAAATCGTCGCATTGAAGCGCAGCAGCCAGCTGGATGTCGCGGCACTGAGCAGCGCCGCATGGAAGGCATCGTGTTTTTCGTACCACGCGTCGACCGCATCATCCGATGGATCGTCGAGAACAGACCCGCACCGTGAGAGACGATAGTGGGCGGCAACGACCGCGTCTTCCCACTCACGGTCGCCCTTCTCGATCGATTCCACCAGCAGGGGCAGTTCGACCACCAGCCGCGCACGCGCCAAATCCTCGAGCTCCGCCCGAGAGACGGGAGCGACCGCAAACCCGCGGTTGCTGATGGCGGTCACAAGCCGTTCCGCCTCCAGCCGCGACAGCGCCTCGCGCAACGGCGTCCAGCCGATGCCGTAGGTGTTGCGCAGCGTGCTCAGCTTCAACGGCGCGGCAGGCGCCAGCCGGGTCGCAAGAATATCGCGCCTGAGCAGGCGATAGGCCACTTCCGTCTTCGAGGTCTGCTCGTCATCCAGCATCGTGATCCATCAGACATAAACGCTCGGGCGGATCATTATATATCAAAGCCTTTCAATGGGTGAATTATATATAATGTTTGACAGTTCAAGGGCGACCACTCAAGATCGCCGGCATGTTTGGGCGGCAGGCTCCGCCGCGCGCGTTTGTCCATGGAGGGGCGCCGGATCATGAGCACGACACCCGATCTCGCTACAATCGAAGCAATGGATGCCGCCGATCCGCTGCGCTCCATGCGTGAACGCTTTGTCTTGCCGCAAGGCGTGATTTATCTCGACGGCAATTCCCTGGGCGCCGCGTCAGCGGTCGTCTTCAGCGAACTGCAGCAGGCCGCCACGCAGGAATGGGCGCACGACCTCATTCGCGCCTGGAACACCGCCGGCTGGTTCAACATGCCGGTGGAACTCGGAGATCAGCTCGGGCGACTGATCGGCGCGGCTGATGGGCAGACGGTGGTCTGCGACACAACCTCGATCAACATCTACAAGCTGCTGCACGCAGCGCTCGGCATGCGGCCGGATCGGTCGGTCATCGTTGCCGAGGGCGACAGTTTCCCGACCGACCTCTACATGGCCGAAGGCGTCGCCTCGACCCGGCCGGGAACGCGGCTGCGGCTGGAGGGCGTCGACGCGGCCGCAATCGAGGAGCTGATCGACGACAGCGTTGCCGTCATCCTGGTCAACCACGTCAACTACAAATCCGGCCAGTTGCGCGACATGGCGGCGCTGACGCGCAAGGCACATGACGCCGGCGCGCTGATCATCTGGGATCTCTGCCACACGGCCGGCGCCTTGCCGGTCGAACTTGACCGTGCCAATGCCGATTTCGCCGTCGGCTGCACCTACAAATACCTCAATGGCGGCCCGGGCTCGCCAGCCTTCATCTACGCGGCCGAGCGCCACCATGACGATGCCCACCAGCCGCTCAGCGGCTGGTGGGGCCATGCGCGGCCCTTTGCCTTCGAGCAGGGCTTTGCCGTCGGCAGCGGCATTCGCCGCTTCCTGTGCGGAACGCAGCCGGTGCTGTCGATGCGGGCGCTCAAGGGCGCGCTCGATATCTGGAACGACGTCGATATGGCGGCGGTGCGCAGAAAAAGCATCGCGCTGACCGACCTGTTTATCCAGCTCGTCGAAGCCAGATGCGGCGCCTACCGGCTTGAACTGGAAAGTCCTCGCGACGGCAGCCAGCGCGGCAGCCAGGTGTCGTTCCTCCATCCGCATGGCTATCAGGTGATGCGCGCGCTGATCGAGCGCGGCGTGATCGGCGATTTCCGGGCGCCGTCGACCATCCGTTTCGGCTTCACGCCGCTCTATGTCGGATATGGCGATGTCTGGCAGGCGGTCGAAGTCCTGGAGGATATTCTGCGCACCGGCGCCTGGCAGGACGCCCGCTTCGCGGTGAAGACCGCGGTTACGTGAGAAACCAGAGCAATTTCAGGAAAAGTGTGAAGCGGTTTTCCGTCCGAAATTGCGTCAATCAAAGAGCTAGAGCATTTCGCCGTTTACGTTAAACGGTGAAATGCTCTAGAGCCGGGTGCGGACCGTCCAGAGCTCCGGAAACAGCACAACCTCCAGCATCTTCTTCAGATAGGAGGCGCCTGAGGTGCCGCCCGTGCCGCGCTTCAAGCCGATGATGCGCTCGACCGTGGTGACGTGGTTGAAGCGCCAGCGGCGGAAGTAATCCTCGAAGTCGACCAGCTTCTCGGCCAGTTCGTAGAGCATCCAGTAGCGCTGCGGGTCGCGGTAGACGGTTTGCCAGGCAGCCAGCACGTCTTCGTTCTCGACGCGCGTCTCGCGCCAGTCCGTGCGCCCGGCATCGGCGCCGATGTCGAAGCCATTGCGCGCCAAAAGCAGAAGCGCCTCGTCGTACAGCGACGGCGTGGCCAGGATCGCTTCCAGCCTGTCCGTAAGGTCGCGCCGGTGCTTGTGCGGCCCGAGCATGGCTAGGTTGCGGTTGCCGGCCATGAACTCGATGGCGCGGTACTGCCACGACTGGAAGCCCGAGGATTGGCCGAGCGCGTCGCGAAACTCGGTGTATTCGCTGGGCGTCATCGTGCGCAGCACGTCCCAGGCATTGTTGAGCTGCTCGAAGATTCGCGCGACACGCGACAGCATCTTGAAGCTCGGTTCGAGGCGGTCGGCGCGGATCGAGCGGATCGCGGCGCCGATCTCGTGGAGGGCCAGCTTCATCCACAATTCGGATGTCTGATGCTGGATGATGAACAGCATCTCGTCATGGGCAGAAGACAGCGGCGCCTGCGCATCGAGCACCTTGTCCAGCTGCAGATAGTCGCTGTAGGACATCCGCTCCTTGAAAGACATCTGCGCGCCATCGGACGCCGGATCGTGCGGCTGGCTCAATTGCTCTTCTCCGCGCGCAACCGGAAGCGCTGGATCTTGCCGGTCTGGGTTTTGGGCAAGGCGTCGATGAACTTCACCGAACGCGGATATTTGTAGGGCGCGATCGTTGCCTTGACGTGGTCCTGCAGGCGTTTGACGGTCAATGCGTCCGGCGAAACACCTTGCACAAGCACGATATGCGCCTCGACGATCTGGCCGCGTTCACCGTCCTCGGCGCCGGTCACCGCGCATTCGGCGACGTCGGGATGCGAGAGCAGCGCCGCTTCGACCTCGGGGCCGGCGATGTTGTAGCCGGCGCTGACGATCATGTCGTCGGAACGCGCGGCGAAGTGGAAGAAGCCATCCTCGTCCTGCGTGAACGTATCGCCGGTGAGATTCCAGCCATCGCGGACATAGTCCTTTTGCCTGGCATCGGCCATGTAGCGGCAGCCGGTCGGGCCGCGCACCGCCAGCCGGCCAGTAGAGCCGCGCGGCAGCTCCCGCATCTCGTCATCGACGATGCGTGCCTGATAGCCGTCGACGGGTTTGCCGGTGGAGGCCGGCTTCATGTCCTCGAAGCGGTTGGAGATAAAGATATGCAGCATCTCGGTGGCGCCGATTCCATCCAGGATCGGCTTGCCGGTCTTCTCAGTCCATTCCTCGAAGACAGGCGCCGGCAGCGTCTCGCCCGCCGAAACCGCGACGCGCAGCGAGGACAGGTCAGCGCCTTCATCCATCGCCTTGAGCATAGCGCGATAGGCTGTCGGCGCGGTGAAGGAAATGGTCGCTTTGTAGGTCTCGATGATGTGGATCATGTTGGGCGGCGTCGCCTGTTCCAGCAGCGTCGCCGCGGCGCCGAAACGCAGCGGGAAGATGGCGAGCCCGCCAAGACCGAAGGTAAAGGCAAGGGGCGGGGAGCCGACGAAGATGTCGTCGGGCGTCACCTCCAGGATTTCGCGGGCATAGGCGTCGGCGACGATCAGCAGGTCGCGGTGGAAATGCATCGTCGCCTTCGGCACGCCGGTGGTGCCGGAGGTGAAGCCGAGCAGCGCGACATCGTCGCGGCCGGTGTTGACGGCAGTGAAGGTGACCGGCTTGTCGAGGGCGGCTCGGTCGAGTTCCGCGTCATGGTTGGCCGTGCCGTCGAAGCCAATGACCTGCTTGAGATACGCATTGCCCTTGGCGCAGGCGGTCATCTCGTCCATCAGCCTTGTATCGCAAAGCGCAACCGTGATTTCCGCCTTGTCGACGATCTTGGCGAGTTCGCCGGCGCGCAGCATCGGCATGGTGTTGACGACCACCGCGCCAACCTTGGTGGCGGCCAGCCAGCAGGCGACCATGGCCGGGTTGTTGGCCGAGCGGATCAGCACCCGGTTGCCCGGCTTGACGCCATAATTCTCGACCAGGGCATGGGCGAGCCTGTTGGTCCAGTCGGACAGTTCCTTGTAGGTGCGGCGGCGGCCATTGCCGATCAGCGCGGTGTGGTCGCCGAACCCTTTTTCGACCAGCCTGTCGGTCAATTCGACGCCGGCATTTATGTGGTCGGGATAGTCGAAGCCGTCGAGCAAAAACTCCGGCCATTGCTCCGGCGGCGGCAGGTTGTCACGCGTGAATGTGTCGATATGCGCTGATGGCCCAAGCATTTTCGGCTGCCCCTGTCTGCCTCGCGCCCATGGCTGAACAAGGCGCAGGATCGCACCAGTCGAAATTTGTTTCAAGCCTAAAATGTTTTTAGGTCGCAGCATTGACGCCGCCCTGTTCGGCGGCCATTCCTGTCGACTGAACTGAAGCCATCCGGGAGGGATGCAGATGCTCGAACATCGTGTTGCCGATTGGGACAATGCCTACGCCAACGGCGACAACATTGCCGGCAGCAATCGCTGGCCGGCCGCATGGGACACACCGGCACAGGCTTTTCGCGACACAATGTCGGCGTCCGGTCGGGCCAAGCTCGACATCGCCTATGGCGACAGCCCGCGCAACAGGCTCGATCTGTTCCTTCCCGATGTCATGCCCAAAGGGCTCGTCGTCTTCATCCATGGCGGTTACTGGAAGGCGTTCGACAACAAGCCATGGTCGCATCTGGCCAACGGCGCGGTTGCCAATGGCTTTGCCGTGGCAATGCCGACTTACACGCTTTGTCCCGACATACGCATTTCCGGCATCGTCAGGGAAATCGCGGCGGCGATCGGCAAGGCGGCGACGATGGTCGGCGGGCCGGTGATCCTGACCGGGCATTCCGCCGGCGGCCATCTCGCCTCCAGGATGGTGACGACAACGACGCCTCTGGCCGCCGATGTGGCCGGCCGCATACGCAATGTCGTCTCGATCTCCGGGGTTCATGATCTGCGGCCGATCATGCGGACGGGGATGAACGCGACACTGGCCATCGATGAAGCGGAAGCACTGGCCGAAAGCCCGGTTCTGCTGCGCCCCATGCAGGGCGCGCGCATCACCTGCTGGGCCGGCGGCGGCGAGCGGGCGGAGTTCCTGCGCCAGAATGCGCTGCTTGCCAACATCTGGATCGGCCTCGGCGCCACGACCAGCACAGTGGTCGAGCCGGACCGGCATCATTTCAGCATCGTCGACGGGCTTGCCGATCCGACACATCCGCTGACGCGGACATTGCTGGCGGAGTAACAACCAGTCTTATCTCTTGGAATTAACGGCTTGGATCCGCGACCTTCAGCGCAACATCAGAACGCTGCAAGCAGCGCCTGCTTCTGCCGCCGGAGCGAAGGGCTCGCGCACGATCAGGCCGGTGGCGTCGGCCAGCATTCTCAGCATCGAGGAATCCTGGATGCCGAACGGCGTCGCCACCAATGCGCCGGCTTCTTCCCGGACCACGGCGCGCACATAGTCTTGCCTTAGATCATTGGCCGGCATCGCGGCGCCAAGCTGAGCCTGGCGGATGTCCTGCCGGTGGGGACGGCCGCCGAGCTGCGCCAATAACGGCTTCAGGAACAATTGCGAGCAGACCAGGCTCGCCACCGGATTGCCGGGCAGGCCGATGCACCTGATATCGCCCAGCCGCCCGAACATCAGCGGCTTGCCCGGGCGCATGGCGAGCTTCCAGAAGTCGAGGTTCATGCCTTCGCCGGTCAGCACGTCATGGACGAGATCATGGTCGCCGACCGAGGCGCCGCCGAGCGTGACGATGACGTCGGCTTTCGCATCGACCGCCTTTTTCACCAGCGCCGCGATCGCTTCCTTGCGATCGGCCGCTATACCGAGATCGAGCGCGCGAGCGCCGACCGACTGCGCCACAGCAGCGACGCCATAGGCGTTGGACGAGATGATCTGGTCGGGGCCAGGTTCGCTACCCGGTGGCAGCAATTCGTCGCCGGTGGCGATGATGGCGACCAGCGGCCGTTGCACCACGTTCAACCGGGGATGATTGGCCGACGCCGCCAGCGACAATGCAGCCGGATCGAGCACGCGGCCTTTCTCCAGCAGCACGTCGCCTTGGGCAAAATCCAGTCCAAGGCGGCGGATGTTACGGTTCTTCGCCGTCGGTTCGGTGACCTCGATCCGGCCACCGCCGAGATCGCGGACATTCTCCTGGATGACGATGGTGTCTGCGCCTTCCGGCAGCGGCGCGCCGGTGAAGATGCGCACAGCTTCCGCCTTACCTACAGCGCCGTCAAAGCCTCGCCCTGCAGGCGCCTTGCCGATCACCGAAAGCCTCGCCGGGAGGGTCGCCACATCCCGCGCCCGTGCGGCATAGCCGTCCATGGCAGATGCATTGAAAGGCGGCTGGGTACGCAGCGCCACGACCGGCTCCGCCAGCACCCGGCCGGCCGAATCCGCCAGCGCGACGCTTTCACCGGGCAACGCCACAGCGCCGTCGAGTAGGCGTTGAAGCGCCTCGGCGACCGGAACCAGCGCCATTTACGAACCCGCCTTGTAGTCGCCGGACTTGCCGCCGGTCTTTTCCACCAGCTTTATACCGGAAATCACCATGGCGCGGTCGACCGCCTTGGCCATGTCGTAAATGGTCAGGCACGCGACAGATGCCGCGGTCAGCGCCTCCATCTCGACCCCGGTCTTGCCGGTGACGCGGGCGAGCGCGGTGACCCTGAGGCCGGGCAGCGTGGTGTCCGGTTCGATGTCGACCGACACCTTGGTCAAAAGCAGCGGATGGCAGAGTGGGATCAGCTCATGCGTTTTCTTGGCAGCCATGATGCCGGCAATGCGCGCGGTACCCAGCACATCGCCCTTCTTGGCGTCGCCGTCGAGGATCATCTTCAGGGTTTCGGCCCGCATCGAGACAAAGCCCTCGGCGACCGCCGTGCGCGTCGTCTCCGCCTTCTCGCCGACATCGACCATGTTGGCCTCGCCCTTGGCGCCGAGATGGGTGAGGGCGGCTGCCATCCTCAGATGGCCTCTGCTTTCGCCTTGCCTGTCAAAAGCAGCCGCGTTGCCGCAGCGACATCCTCTTGCCGCATCAGGCTCTCGCCGACGAGGAAGGTGCTGATGCCGGTCTTTTGCATCCTGAAGCAATCGTCGTGGGTGAAAATTCCGCTCTCGCTGACCAGCAATCGGCCGCCCGGCACCATCGATGCCAGCCGTTCCGAGGTCTCGAGGCTGGTCTCGAATGTTCTGAGATTGCGGTTGTTGATGCCGATCAGCTGCGACGAGAGTTTTACCGCGCGCTGCGTCTCGGCCTCGTCATGCACCTCGATCAGCGCGTCCATGCCGAGTTCGAACGCGGTCGCTTCCAATTCGCTCGCCAAGGCATCATCGACGCTGGCCATGATGATCAGGATGGCATCGGCGCCCCATGCGCGAGCCTCGTAGACCTGGTAAGGGTCGAACAGGAAATCCTTGCGCAGCGCGGGCAGGGACACTGCCTTCCGTGCATTGGTGAGAAATTCCGGCGCGCCCTGGAAGGATGGCGCATCGGTCAGCACCGAAAGACAGGCGGCACCGCCTTTCTCATAGGCCTGCGCCAGTGCGGGCGGGTCGAAATCGGCACGGATCAAGCCTTTGGATGGGCTTGCCTTTTTGATCTCGGCGATCAGGCCGAAGCTGCCCGATCTGCGCTTCGCCTCAAGCGCCCTCCGAAAGCCACGCGGTGCGTCGGCATCCTTGGCTCGCGCCTTGATCTCGGCCAACGGTATCCGCGCCTTCGCCGCCGCGATCTCGTCGCGCTTGTAGGCCTCGATCTTGCGCAGAATGTCAGCCACGGCTCATCCGTTCGAAATCTCGACCAGCCTGTCGAGCACGCCCAGCGCCCGGCCGCTGTCGATGGCCTGTGTGGCCGCGGCCATGCCGTCGGCAAGCGTCGTCGCCTTGCCGGCCACCACCATGCCGGCGCCGGCGTTCATCAGCACCGTATCGCGATAGGCCCCGGCAGCACCTCTCAGCATGTCGCGCAACGCCGTGGCATTGTAGGCGGCGTCGCCGCCGCGCAACTCGTCCTTGGTGTGGCGCTGCAGGCCGACGGCTTCCGGGGTGAGCGTGAAATGGCGGATCTCGCCGCCGGCCAGTTCCGCCACCTGCGTTTCGCCGGTGGTGGTGATTTCGTCATAGCCATCCCCATGGACCACCCAGGCATGCTCGGTGCCCAACGCCTTCAATGTCTCGGCCACCGGCACGATCCATTCCGGCAGGAACACGCCGACCATCTGCCTGCTGACGCCAGCCGGATTGGACAGCGGTCCGAGCAGGTTGAAGATGGTACGCGTGCCGAGCTCGACGCGGGTCGGGCCGACATGCTTCATCGCAGGGTGGTGCGCCGGCGCGAACATGAAGCCGACGCCGGCCTCCTGGATGCAGCGGCCGATCACCTCTGGCAGGATATCGATCTTGACGCCGAGCGCGACCAGCACATCGGCAGCGCCCGTCAGCGACGACAGGCCGCGATTGCCGTGCTTGGCGACCGGCACGCCGCAGCCGGCAATGACGAAGGCCGAAGCGGTCGAGATGTTGACTGAATGCGAATTGTCGCCGCCCGTGCCGACAATGTCGATGGCGCCCTCAGGAGCTTCGACGCGCAGCATCTTGGCACGCATGGTGGCGACGGCGCCGGAAATCTCGCTCACGGTCTCCCCGCGCACGCGCAACGCCATCAGGAAGCCGCCGATCTGGCCCGGCGTCGCGTCGCCAGACATGATGATGTCGAAAGCTTCGCGCGCTTCCTCGAAGGTAAGCCCGGTTCCCGTGGCGACCTTGGCGATATGGGTCTTCAGGGCGCTCATTGGGCCAAGACGTTCATTGGGCTAAGGCCATTCATTGGGCGAGGGCTTGGGAAACGGCGGCCTGGTCGACGCTGACGGCGTACTGCGTCTGCAACTGCGCCACCAGCTGGTCGAGCAGATCGTCGGACATGCCTTGCGTGAAGGATTTTTGCGCATCGTCGGGTACCGAGCTGGCGTCGGCTCCGGCCGGCTCGAACACTTCGGCGACCTTGAACAGGATCTGGCCGTCGCCGGTGGGCGAGGGGATCAGCCCGGTGCCGCCTTCGCCGACCCCGAACATCGCAGCAGCACCCTCCTTGCCGAAATCGACATCGTCGGCCTCGCGCTTCACGCCGCGCTTGGTCTGCTTTTCAAGCTTCAGTTCGCCGGCGATGACGTCGAGTGTGGTGCCAGCTTTGAGGCGCTTGTCGAGTTCGTCTGCTTTCGCGGTCAGCCGCTTGGTCGTTTCCTCTGTCGTCCAGTCCGCCACCACGCGCTGGCGGACTTCGTCCAGCGTGCGGTCGCGAGCCGGCGTGATCGATGTCAGTTCATAGAACACGAAGCCGTTGTTAGGCGTGGTCAGGGCTTGATTCTCGGTGTTGGGCTCGGCCTCGAACACCGCCTTGATCAGGTCCGGCGATGCCGGCAGGTCCTTGATGATGGTGCCGTCCGGCTTGAGGCCGGTGCGGTCTATGGCCTCGACGGTGACGTCCTTGAGCTTCAGTTTGGCGGCGGCTTCGGCCAGCGTGCTGCCGGCGGCGCGGGTGTCTTCGTAGTTGTCGTGCACGTCGAGCAGGATGCGGCTTGCTTCGCCGAGCGCCAGATCCTTTCGGATCTGGTCTGACACTTCCGCCAGCGGCTTCACCGTTTCCGGTTTGATCTCGGTGACGCGCAAAAGCACCGGACCGAACGCGCCCTGGACGACCGGGCTGACTTCGTTGACGGCAAGCGCGAATGCGGCATCGGCGACCGCCTTGTCGGTGATCTTATCCTTGGAGAGCGTGCCGAGCAGCGTGTCGGCCGGGGTCTTGCCCTGCGCGGTGACGATCTTGTCGAAAGTGGCGCCCGTCTTCAGCGAATCGGATGCCGCCTTGGCGGCGTCCGCGGAAGGGAACACCAGCTGTTCGATGGTGCGCATTTCCGGCGTGGTGTAGCGGCCCTTGTTCTTGTTGTAGTCGTCGCTGACCTGCTGGTCCGTTACGGCGCTGACATCCATGATGTCTTCGGGCTCGAGCCGGACATAGGAGAATTTGCGGTATTCTGGCGCCGCGTAGGTTTTCTTGTTGGCCTCGAAATAAGCCTGAAGCACGCTGTCGGATGGCGCCTCGATGGGCTCCACCAACGCCTTTGGCAAGATCAGATAGTCGATGGTGCGGTCTTCGCCCCGATAGAGCGCAACTGCCTTGAAGAAGGTGTCCGGAGCCTTGAGGCCGTCCGAAACCGCTTCGACGATCTGCTGGCGCACCGCCACCTGAGCCCGGTTCTTCAGATAATCCTCCGGCCGCATTCCCAGTTCGCGCAGCCGGGATTCGAACAGCCGGCGGTCGAACTGGCCATTCGGGCCTTGGAAGGCGGGTTCCTGCCGCGTCAGTTCGGCCAGCCTGTCCTTGGAGAAGCCAAGCCCGAGCTTGCGCGCCTGTTCGTCAAGGACGGCGCCGGACACCAACTGAGCCAGCACCTGGTTGTCGATGCCATAGGCCTTGGCCTGGTCGCGGCTGATGCGCTGGCCGATCTGCTGCTGCAGCATGGCGATCTGGCGATCGTAGGCGAGGCGGTACTCGGTGATCGACACGGTGGTGCTGCCGGCGGTGATCACCGCATGATGGCCAGCCAGGAAGCCGCCCGTCATCCGCGTGGTGACGCCCCAGGCAAGGAAACTCAACACCAGCAGCGACAGCAGGGCTTTCGCGACCCAGGTCCCTGCCGCGCTTCTCAATATACCAAGCATTGTTACTTCCGATTTTTGCGCAGTTTTGCGTGCGCCCGAGTCTGAAACAAGCGCAATAGCGCCCTTCCGGCTCACTGTCGATTGCTTTGTGGCCTGATTTTGATAGGGAGGGCGAGACCCCAATGTCGCCCGGAGAACCAGATCCCCATGACGCCAGGAATTCGACCGCTCGTTGCCGGCAACTGGAAAATGAACGGCACCAGCGCTTCGCTGAACGAGCTCAGGATGATCGGCAACGGCTTCATGAGCGGGCTCGACGCAGAGACCGAAGCATTGGTCTGCTTGCCGGCGACCTTACTGTCGCGCGCCGTCGAAATCCTGTCGCGCACGCCGGTGCGGGCCGGTGGCGAGGACTGCCACATCAAGGAAAGCGGCGCCTTCACCGGCTGCGTCTCAGCCGAGATGCTGAAGGATGCGGGCGCCAGCCACGTCATTGTCGGCCATTCCGAGTGCCGCGAACAGCGCAGCGAGGACGATGCCATCGTCCTCGCCAAGGCCTCGGCGGCGTGGCGGGCAGGGCTCGTCGCCATCATCTGCATCGGCGAGACCAAGGCCGAGCGCGAAGCGGGCACAGCACTCGACGTGTTATCGCGCCAGGTCGCCGGCTCGGTGCCACCGAGCGCAACGCCCGCCAACACCGTTATCGCCTACGAGCCGGTATGGGCTATCGGCACCGGCCTGACGCCGACCGCCGAAGACGTGGCGGAGGCGCACGCGCATATCCGCCAAAAACTGGCGGAAGCGCTCGGCGCAGCCGTGGCCGGCAAGATGCGCATCCTCTATGGCGGCTCGGTCAAGGCGTCCAACGCTGTCGAACTGCTAGGCGTCAAAAACGTCGATGGCGCGCTGGTTGGCGGCGCCAGCCTGAAGGCGTCCGACTTTCTCGCCATCGCCGAGGCATACCAGAATATCTCGTAGGCCCCGGAATTTCGTTGCCGACCAGTTCGGTCATAGACTTATGAACGCAGCAGTTCGGCGGAAATCGTTGCAAAGGGCGCATTGCTTCCCATATTCCGGCCACGGGCTTGGAAATGCCGTTAAAGCATTGTATGGAGCCGCCTCCAAATCACCGGCCCTGATCGCCAGGGAGCGGCAGGGCTTGCCAGGATAAAATATGGAAACCGTACTGATCGTCATCCACCTCATGGTCGTGCTCGCCCTTGTCGGCGTGGTGCTGCTGCAACGCTCCGAAGGCGGTGGTCTCGGCATTGGCGGCGGTTCCGGTTTCATGACCGCGCGTGGCGCCGCCAATGCGCTGACGCGGGCGACGGCGATCCTGGCCGCGGCCTTCTTCGTGACGTCGCTGACACTCTCGATCGTTGCCCGCTATGGCGAAAAACCGATCGACATTCTCGACCGCGTGCCGGCCGACAGCGGCAACGGCGTGCTCAATCAGTTGCCCGGCACGACGGCGCCGACGCCGCCTTCGGGCAACACCGCACCGGCCGCGCCCGCGGCCAACGGCGCCGCCACCACGCCGCCCGCCACCACGGCCCCGGCGACGGCTCCATCTCCGGCGACGCCACCTGCAACCGATTCGGCTACGCCGCCGGCTACCAATGGCGTTACCTTGCCGGTGACACCGCAGGTTCCGAACCAGTAGTCGGTAGCGTCAGATGCCGCGATCTGTTGTTGTTTCAACACAGTCGCGGCAAATGGCACACGATCACGAAGATTCGACCGCACCCCGTGCTTGAGGCCCGTACGCCACTTCGATTATAGATTGCCGGCGGCACTTTCTGCGCCCTTGGGGGGCGCCGGGCGACGCCGTGGGCAACAAGCATTGAACGATCGGATCTTCGCCATGCAGCTTCGCAGCTTCATTTTCATGGGGTTTTGTGCCGTATTCGGCATGAGCTCCGCGGTCTTCGCCGGCACTCCGGCAATGACCTCACCGCAGGCGGTTGGCAAAACCGCTGTCATCAACGTCGCCGCCAAGAGCGATGCGACGCAGCTGAAGCTTCTCAAGAAGAAGAAAAACCCGAGCCCGGATGATCTGGCTCAGATCAGCAAGCTCGAAGACAAGATCGCCGCCGACAGGGATCTCGCCCGCGTCAAGGCGCTCGAGGCCCGCAAGCTGGCGATGCGCGATGCGGCGAAAGCCAGGGCCGATGCCCAGCGCCAGGCGTTCCTGGCAAGCAAGGGCAAGCCGGTCGTGGTTGCCGACGCCAAGCCAGGCAAGAAGACCACCAAGATCATCGCTCCGGTTGACCCGATCGCGCCGATCGAGCCGATCGAATCGGCTGAACCGCTTCCGGCCGAAGCGATGAATATCGCGCTGACCGGCAACAATGGCGAATTGCGCAGCGAGGCCCCGGGCCAGAAGCCGACGAGCGGCGGACTGTTCGCCGGCCTGTTCGGCGGCACGTCCTCTGCCTCGTCGATTGCCTATCTCCCCGAAACGCGCGCGCTCGACCAGGCTCTCGCCAAGCGGCAAGCCAAGAAGCAGTTCAAGGTGAAGCCGGAATTCGTGCCGCAGGACGTCGAATTCAGCGGCTATGAGCCGGGTACGATCGTCATCGATACCAGCGCGCGCCGCCTCTACCTCGTCGAATCGGCTTTCACCGCCCGCCGCTATGCGATCGCGGTCGGCCGCGAAGGCCTGCAGTTCAAGGGCAAGGTTGCCGTTGGCGACAAGCAGGAATGGCCGCGCTGGATCCCGACGCTCGACATGCAGAAGCGCGAACCCAAGCATTATGGCCAGTACAAGGACGGCATGCCCGGCGGCGGCCAGAACCCGCTCGGCGCCCGCGCCATCTATCTCTACGACGGCAAGAAGGACACGCATCTGCGCATCCACGGCACCATCGCGCCGCAGTCGATCGGAACCAGCGCTTCCAATGGCTGCTTCCGCATGATCAACGAGCACGTCATGGACCTCTACAGCCGCGTCAGGGTCGGCACCAAGGTCGTCATCATCTGACGCTTTCACAAACCTGCCGAAAGGGCCGGCTTTTGCCGGCCCTTTTGTTTTGACCAAAACACCAGTCTCGAACCTCGGGACTATCGCGCCTTCTCTGGAAAAAGCCTCAGCGGCGGTTTTTTCTCTGGCGGAATCAATTCGGCCGCGTTAAGCGATGACTCCCATGGCGCGATATGTATTCATCACAGGCGGCGTGGTTTCCTCACTTGGAAAAGGCATCGCTGCAGCGGCCCTTGGGGCTCTCTTGCAGGCGCGAGGCTATCGCGCACGCATCAAAAAGCTCGATCCCTATCTCAATGTCGATCCCGGAACGATGTCGCCTTACCAGCATGGCGAGGTTTTCGTCACCGATGACGGCGCCGAGACCGATCTCGATCTTGGCCATTACGAGCGCTTCACCGGCCGCTCGGCCAACCAGCAAGACAACATCACCACCGGCCGCATCTACAAGAACATCATCGAGCGCGAACGGCGCGGCGACTATCTCGGTGCCACCGTGCAGGTCATTCCGCATGTCACCGATGAGATCAAGAATTTCGTGCTCGACGGCAATGACGACTATGATTTCGTGCTGTGCGAAATCGGCGGCACGGTTGGCGATATCGAGGCGATGCCGTTTCTCGAGGCGATCCGCCAGCTCGGCAACGATCTGCCGCGCAACAACGCCGTCTATGTCCACCTGACCTTGATGCCTTACATCCCCACGGCCGGCGAGCTGAAGACCAAGCCGACCCAGCATTCGGTCAAGGAACTGCGCGGCATCGGCATCGCGCCCGATATCCTGCTGGTCCGCGCCGACCGCGCCATCCCCAAGGAAGAGCGCAGAAAACTGTCGCTGTTCTGCAATGTGCGCGAAAGTGCCGTCATCCAGGCGCTCGACGTGCCCCACATCTATGACGTGCCGATGGCTTACCACAAGGAAGGGCTCGATTCGGAAGTGCTGGCCGCCTTCGGTATCGATCCGGCGCCGAAGCCGCGCATGGAGCCCTGGCAGGCCGTGTCCAACCGCATCCACAATCCGGAAGGCGAGGTAACGATCGCCATTGTCGGCAAATACACCGGCCTCAAGGATGCCTACAAATCGCTGATCGAGGCTTTGTCGCATGGCGGCATGGCCAACCGCGTCAAGGTCAAGCTCGACTGGATCGAGAGCGAGATTTTCGAGAAGGAAGACCCGACGCCGTGGCTGGAAAAGGTGCATGGCATCCTGGTGCCCGGCGGCTTCGGCGAGCGCGGCTCGGAAGGCAAGATCCTGGCGGCGAAATTCGCCCGCGAGCGCAAGGTGCCGTATTTCGGCATCTGCTTCGGTATGCAGATGGCCTGCATCGAGGCAGCGCGCTCGCTGGCCGGCGTCGAACACGCCTCGTCGACCGAATTCGGTCCGACCGACGAGCCGGTCGTCGGCCTGATGACCGAATGGCTGAAAGGCAACATGCTGGAGAAGCGCCGCGAAACGGGCGATCTCGGCGGCACCATGCGGCTTGGCGCCTATCAGGCTGAACTCGCCAAGGGTTCGAAGATCGCCGACATCTATGGCGACACCCAGATTTCCGAGCGCCATCGCCACCGCTACGAGGTCAATATCGACTACAAGGAGCGGCTGGAAGATTGCGGCCTGGTGTTTGCCGGCATGTCGCCCGACGGCGTGCTGCCGGAAACGGTCGAATACCCCGACCATCCCTGGTTCATCGGCGTCCAGTACCATCCGGAGCTGAAGAGCCGGCCGCTTGAGCCGCATCCCCTGTTCGCCAGCTTCATCTCGGCCGCGGTGGACCAGTCGCGACTGGTCTAGGGCCACGGTGAGGTTTCGCAGCTGATGCAGACCTATGTTGCGCTGCTCTACAGCATTATCCTCGGCGAAGGCCGCCGGGTCGTCATGGCCGACCTCAAGGCGATGGCTGAACAGCTTGGGCTGAAGAACCCGCGCACCCTGGTGGCGACCGGCAATCTGGTCTTCGAGACACGGGCGACCGGCATCGCCAAGCTGGAACAGCGGCTGGAAACGGCCTTCGAAAAAACCTTCGGCCGCAACGTCGTCATCATCGTGCGCACTGCCGAGGATTGGCTGAAACTTGCCGCCGGCAACCCATTCCCGGCCGACTCTGCCGAGGCAGGCGATCAGGTGGCTGTGCGGGTGATGCGCAAGCCAGCGCCAGCGGATGGTGTGGCCGCGCTCCAGGCCTATGCCGCCGAGGACGAGAAGGTGGCTTCGGTCGATGGCGACATCTGGGTCGTCTTTTCGCGCGAGCGGCCAAGCTCGCGGCTGCTCGCTGCCATGAACCACAAGCGCATGGGCATCGGCACCGCACGCAACTGGAACACGGTGCGGAGGTTGGCTGAGATGGTGGAGTAGGGAGTAGGGAGTAGGGAGTAGGGAGTAGGGAGTAGGGAGTAGGGAGTAGGGAGTAGGGAGTAGGGAGTAGGGAGTAGGGGTATTATTCCCTACTGACTACTGACTACTGACTACTGACTACTCCCTATCCCTCAATTTCACGCCTTCGCCGTCCTGGCCCCTGCGCCAAGGGCGGCGGTGCGAAGGACGTAGTAGATGACCCCTGCAATGCCGACGCCGAAGAACCAGCCATAAACGCCCCACCATGCCGGCAGCAAGTTGGTGAAGTTCGGCAGGACCGAGGAGAAGATGGCGCCGATGCCGGCGGCTATGAAGGCGTTGATGTGCCAGCCGCCCTGGAAGCGGAACTCGCCATCTTCGCGGTACAGTGCCTCGACGTCGACCTCGCCCTTCCGGATCAGATAGTAGTCGACCATCATCACCCCGAAGATCGGCCCCATCGTCGCGCCGATGACGTTGACGAAAGATGCGGCACTGCCTTCCCACGGCGCGAAGGGATAGAGCACCAGCGCGATTACGGCCGCGATATAGCCGCCCTTCTTGAAGTCGATCTGCCGCGGAAAGACGTTGGAGAAGTCGAAGGCCGGCGAGACGAAGTTTGCCACCACATTGATGCCGAGCGTCGCCACGGCAAAGGTCAGGGCTGCAAGCGCTGCCAGGAACCAGCTGTCGAATTTCGCCGAGATCTGGTCGGGATGCAGAAGCACTTCGCCATACACGTCGAAGGCAGCGATGGTGGTCACGCCGGCGACCAGCGAGAACAGGATGAGATTGATCGGCAGGCCCCAGATGTTGCCCTTGCGCAGCGATGCCTTGTCTGGGGCATAGCGGGCGAAATCGCAGAAATTGAGATAGAGCGCCGAGAAATAGGTGACCCAGATCGCCGCCACCGCAAACAGCGACGTCCAGGAGCCAGGGGTTCCGGGTACGCCGGCATCCTTTGTCTTGTCGAGCAGCACATCCATCGGGATGTCGCTGGTAAAGGCAAATCTCCCGGATTTTACACAGAGATAGATCGCCAGGATCAACATCATCACCCACACCGCCGGTCCGGCCCAATCCTGGAAGCGGCGCACCGTTTCCATGCCGTTCTGGATGATCAGCAATTGCAGTGCCCAGATGACCACAAAACAGATCACTTCCAGACCCGTATGGCCGAGGAAATGCGTGTTGGCGTTGAAATCGGCGAACCATTGCGAGCGGATCAGCAACGCCACGATCGCGCCCGATGCCGCCGCCGTCTGCGCGCCGTACCAGAAGCAGGCGACGATGGCGCGCACCAGGGCCGGAATGTTGGCGCCCCAGATGCCGAAGGAGGCGCGCGCCAGCACGGGGTAGGGCACGCCGGTCTTCACGCCGGCATAGCCGACCATGTTCATCAGCGCGTAGATGATCAGCGAACCGATGCCGATGGCGATGATGAAATTGACGAAGCCGCCGCAAAACAGGAACAGGCTTGCGGCGAGATAATAGCCCCAGAGGCTGTGGACGTCCGACGTCCAGACGTTGAAGATAGAGAACGGCCCCCAGTTTCGGACTTTGGCCGGAGCCAGATCCTCATTGTATAGATCAGGTGATGCGCCTTGTATGGTCACTGCGATGTCCTCCCCTTGATGCCGCACGCGCCCTCACGCGTCGACTGCGCAGGTTATGCCTGACGCAGGGGAACCGGCAAGCAATCCATTTGCCGGCTTTGGCCTTAAAGATATTCAATGAGAACAGCGCTTATCGATCGGCTTTTGGCGAAGGTCGGCGCAATCGCGGCGATCTTGATTCGACCCGCAGACGGCAGCGATCAGGACGCTTTGCGGTTGAGGGCCGGTGATGCGTCGAAATTGGCGGCAAGCCAAGCTATCGCGCAGGTGACATCATCGAGCCTGTATTGGGCCACGGTCGGCCCACGCGGCTTGACCCGGATCGAGATGCCGCCGGCCTCGTTGATCGCCTCGAAACCGTTTTCGTCGGCGGTGTCGTCGCCGAGAAAGACCGGCCGCCGTCCGGCAAAGGGCGGGATTGCCATGAAACGCCGCACGGCAGCGCCCTTGGCTGCTTCGAGCGGCATGAGTTCGACGCCGGCGTTGCCCGGGATAACCCGATAGCCCTTGGGAAGCTCGGTCAATGCCTGTTCGACAAGATGCGTTGCCCTGGCCAGCAGATGCGGCGCCGCACGCGTATGGATGGCGAGGATCGGACCCTTGCGCTCGATATGAACAAGGCCGTCATCCAGTTCGGCCTCGATGGCGTCGGCAAGGGCAGCGATATCGGCGGGAGCATCGGCGGTAACGACCGGGCCGTCCGGCGTCAGCCGGTGTTCCAGCCCATAGAGACCGGCAACACGCAGCTTCAACGGATGAAACAGGCGGTCGGCGCCCTCGACCGAGCGGCCGGTGATAAAGGCGACGGCGCCGTCCAGCCGTTTGTCGACGGCGCCGAGGAGGTTGCGCAGTTCGTCGCTCACGGACACGGCGTCGGGGTGCGCGGCGTGCTCCAGCAACGTGCCGTCGATGTCGAGGAAAAGCGCCCATTGTCCTTCCGGCAGGTCGGGTGCGGTTGGCAGGCCCGGTGCTTTCGACAGGCTATTCATGACGCCACCTTCCGCATGCGGTCGAACAGTGAGACGATGTTGCTGCCGGTGTTTGCGGGCCGCTCGGCGACACTTGTCGCTCTTTCGAGGTCGCCGCGTTTGCGCAGGCGCGCCGCATCGAGCAGCATGCTGCCGGCCCAGCGAAAGACATTGTTGTCGCGCACTATTTCGCGCATCGGGCGCATGCGCTCGCGTTGTTCGTCCGGTGACATGGTTAGCGCCTGCAGCAGCACCTGGCTCATCATCGCCGCGTCGTAAGGATTGACGATCAGTGCTTCCAGCAGTTCGCGCGACGCGCCGGCAAACGTGCTGAGCAACAGCACGCCCTGTTCGTCGTCACGCGCGGCGACGAATTCCTTGGCTACGAGGTTCATGCCGTCATGCAGGCTGGTGACCATGCAGATGTCGGCGGCGCGATAGATCTCATAGACCTGTTGCTGCGAATGGTGCTCAGCCACCATGACCACGGGCTTGTAGCCGTCATGACCGTAGCGCTGGTTGAGCTCGTTGGCATAACGCAGGCATTCATCGTGCAATTGCTGGTAGGCCGGCAACGTGCCGCGGCTTGGGGCAGCAATCTGCAGGAACACTACCTTGCCGATCCACTCGGGGTGGCGCGTAAACAATTCGTCCAGCGCATGGAAGCGGTCGAGGATGCCCTTGGTGTAGTCCAGGCGCTCGACGCCGACGCACAGCTTGACGTCCGCCGACAGGCCGAACCGCTCACGCAGGCGGGCGCGGCTTTCCTCGACCGGTGGCAGTTTCGCCAGGAGTTCGGCCGGCCATTCGATGGAGATGGGATAGGCGTGCACCAGGGTCGTCCGCCCGCCATACGAGATCGCGGCGTCGGCGCGCTCGATGCGGCTTTCCAGGAACCGGTCTACGCTTTCAGTGAAATTATTGGCATGAAACTGGGTGTGAAAGCCGATGATCGAGCTCCCGAGCAGTCCATCAAGAACGCGTTCGCGCCATGGGCAGATGCTGAACACTTCGGAGTTCGGCCACGGGATGTGCCAGAAGGTGATGATGATCGCCTCCGGCAGGCGCTCGCGGATCATGCGCGGCAGGAGCGCGAAATGGTAATCCTGAACCAGCACGATCGGCCGCTCATTGCGCGCCTCGGCAACCACCATATCGGCGAATTTGCGGTTGACGGCCTCATAGGCCTCCCAGTCCGAGGCACGGAAGACCGGCCGGGTGAAGGCGATATGGCAGAGCGGCCAAAGCCCTTCATTGGCAAAGCCGAGATAGTAGCCCTGATATTCGTCGTCGCTCAGCCACACGCGGCGCAGCGTATAGGACGGATTGTCCGGCGGCACCTGAACCCGATCGTTGCTATCGACCGTCAGACGATCCGCCGTTCCGCCGCCATAGGCGATCCAGGTGCCGCTGCAGGCGCGGGTGATAGGCTCAAGCGCCGACACCAGGCCGCTGGCCGGCACCAGAAGCTCGACGCCGTCGTCCTTGATGTTGTGGATATAGGGTTCTCGGTTCGAGACGACGATGACCTGCGCGTCCGGCAGGTCGTCGGCAAGTATCTTGCGCAAGGTGTCGGGCGACCAGTTCACCAGCGCCGCGTCGGGAGATTGTCCATTCTTCTCGAACTCCCGCAAAACCTTGCGCGTCGCTTCCGATGCGACGTCCTCGCCGGCAGTCGGTGCAACCGTCAAGCTATGGCTACGACGTTGCCTGGAGATCGATAACAGAACGGCTAGAATCGAAAGGCCAAGGCTTGCAAGGATCAAGACCCAGAGCAGGGCCATGCCATAATCGGTCATTCCAATTCCAACTCAATTTTGGCCGTCAGGGCCTTTTTCTTCATGGTTCCATTTGAGTGTTCGCAGCCGACGATCGCCCGTGAGAACCTGTGTTTTTTGCAACGCACAAACCCTGGGATCGGTTCCCGTTGAAAGCCGTTCCGATCATGTCCGCACGATCAGCGGAACCAGCCCTTCATGGCGGTCGGCGAGAAAGGCGACGACGCGGTCGCCGACACGCTGGAAGGTAAGATCGACCCTCTTTTCGCCGACACCCAGATGCCTGAGCGTCAGCGTATCGATGCCGATCGGCAAACGGGGTCGAGTGACGTGGATTTCGCCGTTCCAGCCGTCGATTTCCAGACCGAGGCACGCCTGCATCAGCATGAAGGCCGAGCCTGCCGACCAGGCTTGCGGCAGGCAGGCGACGGGGTAGGCGATCGGTGCTTCACCCGGCGAGCGGGTAAAGCCGCAGAACAGTTCCGGCAGTCGCATGTTGAAATGCACGGCGGATTCGAACGTGCCGCTCATCAGCCGCACCACGCTGTCACGCTCGCCGAACCGCGCCAGGCCGGCGCCGCACATCGCCGTGTCATGCGGCCAGATGGAACCATTGTGATACGACATCGGGTTGAACAGCACAGCATCGTCGGAAAGCGTTCGCACCCCCCAGCCGGAGTGGAAGGAAGCCGAAAGCAACTGGTCGGCGACCATCTTAGCCCGCGCCGGTTCGGGCAGGCCGACATAGAGCAGGTGTCCGGCATTCGACGTGCGCACCTTGCACGGCTCTCCGGCGCCGTCGATCGCCAGCGCATAGAAGCCGAGATCGTCCAGCCAGAAATCACGCTCGACGGCGATCCGCATCTCTTCGGCGCGATTTTCCCAGTGCTCGGCCTGCGCGAACTCGCCCCGGCGGCGGGCGAGAGCGGCAAGGCCCCTGAAGGCTGCGAAGACATAACCCTGCACTTCGACCAGCGCGATCGGCCCCTTGGGAATGCGCCCGTCGGCGTGGAAGACGGAGTCGAAGCTGTCCTTCCAGCCCTGGTTCGCAAGGCCGGATTCGGCGGCGCGCTGATAGGTGACGAAGCCGGTTGCGCGGCTCGCCTCTTCCGTCCACTTGGCGGCGGCGCAGAGAGATGGCCACAGGCTGGCGATGAAGTCCATGTCGCCGGTGCGCTCGGCATAGGCGCAAGCGAGGTGGATGTAGAGCGGCGTGGTATCGACGCCGCCATAGTAGCGGCCGAAGGGTAGCTCCTGCAGCGCCACCATCTCGCCCTTGCGCGTCTCGTGCATGATCTTGCCGGGCTGCGAGTCGCTGAAAGGCGATGTCTCGGTCGCCTGGTGCTGGGCGAGGAAGGCAAGCACGCCGCGCGCCAGGCCGGGGTTGAGCCATAGCATCTGCAGCGCCGAGATGACGCCGTCACGGCCGAAGGCCGTCGAAAACCAGGGGATGCCGGCATAGGGGTAAGGGCCGGTCGACAGCTCGGTGGTCAGCAAGGCGACATCGGCGCGAGCGCGTTCGACCCAATCGTTGAAGACGCGGCCCGAACTGTGCACCGTCGCTCCATGGCGGCGCTTGGCCCGCATGCCGAAACGGGCGCGCGCCGCGGCCGCCCGGAAGCGGTCGCGGTCGGGCGTTTCGGTCAGTTCCGCGCCGACCTCGACGTAAAGCATCTTGCTGCTGCGCTTGGTCACTGCGATGAGGAAATCCGCGCGCTCGGCGCTCAGCTGGTCCGGCGGCTGCGAGAACGTGATCGCAGACACCCGCGCCAGCCCGTCCAGTCCGTCATAGCGCAGCAGCACCGAGGCAGGCTCGATCTCCGCTGCATGCGCCATTCCGCGCTTCGGCCGGGTCGAACCGCGCACCTCGAACATGTCGCGGAAATCGGCGGCAAAATGCAGCGAGACGCGGATTGCCGAATGCTCCTGGCTGTAGTTGGAAAGGGTGATGCGCTCGAACAGCCGGTCCTGCCACAACAGCCTGACGCGCTCGATATGGATGGCGCCCTGGGGGATGTCGCGGCCACCGACGCTTTGCATCGGCAAATTGGTCATATTGCTGGTGAACAGCACATTGTCCTGGCTGAGCGAGGCGCCGAGCAGAGATGTCTGCCGGCCGCCGACGGTGAGCCTGAACTCCGACAGCACCCGGGTGTCGTCACGGAAGAAACCGTCGCCCGCACCCCTGATATCGCCGTAGGCATCGGCCACGGCGAAACAGTCGCCTTGCTTCAGGGCAAACAGCCGGTGCGGCTCGCGCGGCGCGGTTTCGTCCAGGGAGGCAAGGGCCACGGCAGGGTCGAGCTTGCGCTCGTCAAGTTCGGTCATCAGTCACAAATCTCTGTTTCGGGCTCGGAACGTCCGCCGTCGTTCACGACGCTTTCGATTCAGCCGGGGCGCCGATGAGACGCGCATAGGCAGTGAGATAGTCGCGCGCCATCCTGTTGGCGGAGAACCGACTTTCGAAGACGGCGCGCACCTTTCGCCGGTCGAGTTGCAGCAAGGCCGGCACCGCGGCGACCGCGGCGTCGAGAGAATCGACGACAAATCCGGTAACGCCATGGTCGATGACTTCCGGCAACGCACCGCAGTTCCAGCCGATGGTTGGCGTACCGCACGCCATCGCCTCGATCGCGGCAAGGCCGAACGGCTCGGGCCAGTCTATCGGAAACAGCAGACCAGCGGCATTGCCGAGGAATTCAGTCTTCTCACTCTCGGCGATCTCGCCGACATAGTCGATGCGGTCGCCATCGATCAACGGCTCGATCGTCTCATGGAAATAGGCGCGATCATCGTCGCCGATCTTGGCCGCCAGCTTGAGCTTCATGCCCGAGCGCAAGGCGATGTCGATGGCCCGGTCCGGCCGCTTGTCGCGCGAAAGCCGGCCGAGAAAGGCAAGGTATGGTTCGCCCGCCGCCGTCTCGAAGGTCGGCTTATAGAGACCCGTCGGCAGCCCGTGATGGATGGTGGTCAGCCAATTGGCATTCGCAAGCCCGGTCTTCTGGCTATGTGAGATCGAGATCAGCGGAAAGCGCGGAAAGCGCTCATAGGCTGGCGCCAGGTCGACATAATCGAGCCGGCCATGCGGCGTCGTCACCGTCTTGTCCGGCATGGTCTCGAAGAACGAGAAATGCAGGAAATGACTGAGATGAAAATGAATGATATCAAAGTCGTGGGCTCGGTTCCTCACATCGGCAAGCATCGCAAGATGCGCCGCCGTGTCCGATTTCAGTGGACGCGGATCGAGGCGTAGCGCGCGTTCGCGACCTGGTATCAGTCTGGCCGACGTCCGGCTGTCGCCGCTGGCGAACAGCGTCACCTCATGGCCGAGTTCGACCAGACCTTCGGTCAGATATGAAACGATGCGCTCGGTGCCGCCATAGAGAAGGGGTGGCACCGATTCGTGCAAAGGGGCGACATGGGCTATCCGCATGGTTTGAACGTGTCCCTCAAGGCAATCACGAGAGCGAAATGCATCAGCCGGCCTAACGTTCCGGACAAAAGCGGGCGTCGGCAACCCAAGCCCACCAGCGCAGATTTTTTTGCAATAAGCGGAACAAACGCGCTATCCGCGAATTTAGTAAGGTTGGTCCGCGTTGCGGCCGACCAGGGAGAGAACAAAAATGGACCGCTTGCATTTCTTTACGCCCGTGCGCATTGCGCGCGGGCAGGGACACCCCGTCGAGGAAGTCGATAGCGTTGCCGAAGCGATGGTCTTTTTGCAGAAATGGCCATTGGGACGGCGTGGGCCTGTGTATCAATGCGCCGTGAATTGCTGCTCCGCGGCCCTCTCGGGCAGAATGTCGGCCGAAGCAGCCAGGAAGGCGTTTACGGGCTTTGCCCGCATCACCCGGCTGCTCGATGATGACATGGCCCTGCCGATGGGCGGCGAAAGCATGGCGGAAGTCCACGCGCTGAGGCGCTAGGCGCCGGTCCAGCCATTTGGCTATTGAACACCCGGGCTTTGGCGGCGCGGGCATCATCTTTTTCGCACCGGAGTATTCCGGCGCGGCCCTTCACCTCATGGGCCACACTGTGCTTTCATGCGGTGTTTCGCATGACCGGTGGGTGACGACCATCCACGGGCGGTCCGAACGTGGAGGGGTAGACAATGCCGAGACTGATCCTGGGAACACTCGGCGCTATCGTCATCGCCCTCATCTGGGCGATCCTTGCCAGTTTGATGGGCGCGCCATCGATCGTGATCACGGTCGGCGCGGTCGCCATTGGGGCCGGCGTCTACACCTACGTCGACAGACGCTCGCATTGACAGTCCCCGGTCTGACGCGCGCTCGACCAATTGCACGCCGGTGTTGACGCATGCGGCAGCCGCGGCGGGCCTTCTTCAAGGATGAGCTTGCTGGCCGCATAGAGGGCCAAGGCGCAGACAGGGCGCCACACGTCGGACCGGGCTCCGCGAGAACTTGGGAGAGATCGTCAAAGATCTTTCAATCCGGCCAATGTAGATCGAAACGGCGAATCTGTGGATTTCCGGTGGAACATCGTCGCCTCGAAACACTTCGGGCGTTGCACTGCCCCATCAGTGCACGTTCCCTTGTTCTGTTGGAACTGGCCGGCTGCCGAAAGGTGGCCGGCTTTTTTGTATATTAGCGGAACCTGAAATTACGGGGCTTGTTCTGCATCCGGCAGCGAGCCCCTCGCTGCTGGTCGAGGGCCGTAACCCTTGGCCGGGCCCGCATCGCTCCGCCAGTGGTGCGGGCCCACGGCCTCCGGTTTTTCCGGGCGTCTCGACTCGCTGATCTTCACCCTGGTCGGCTAATGCATGTCACTCAAAAAAAGGCTCGGTTGTGAGACAATGACATGAACACGCGGCGCGCTTTAGCACAATCATTCACAAAGCCGTGGGTTCAACTGTTGCTACCCTTCTTGGCTGGATTGTGCGAATGATGACTGTCCTTTTCACCGCCACCCCCTGAAACTCGGCTTTTGGATCGACGGTCTTCATCCGCCGGGGGTTTGTTGACCTGCAGGGGTTTTCTGGCGTTCTCGTGCGATGCGCCTGGCCCGCCCTGCCGGATCGTGTTCGGGTGTTTCTTCGATGTGGACATGATCACCGATCCTGCTGACGGCCCTGATGAGTGGTGTTGACCTTGGTGTTGGCTTGCTGCCCTTGGCGCTCCGGATCCGGCGCTCCGTGAGTGCCGTGCTGGGCATCATCGTGGCTAATCTGTCGCCCTTCTCCTCGACCCTTCTGGCTCTGGTTCTCAGGCGGCACGGGCGGCATTTTGCTCGACATCTGCATCTCCTTGGGTTGGTCTCGTGACTCCAAACCGTGATCGTGGGGGGAAGTTCCGTCTGCTTCGTCAGCACCTGTGATTTCGGTGCCGACGGAATCTGACTCCCAACGCGGATTTCAACGAAGGCCCGCCCGCGTCGCCCCGCCAGTGGTGCGGGCCTGCAATATAAATCCTAAGCCTGGGCTGCTATCGCAGTTTATTGCGAGCTTCCGGCGACTTGCGTAGCGGGCCACAGTGGCTTTCATGAGAGCAGCGTGTTGTATCCGGTCGATTTGGAGCGACCGAAATACAGTGCTTGACCACGTTGCTGACATGATCGGTGACGAGCGCGGTGTCGCGCCTGGATCGCGGCAGCAGCCTCTGGTCCGATCTGCCCGCAGCTGGTGGCAGCAAAAACGACGTCAAAAGACCTAAGTCTCTTTGATCGCCCTCGCTGCTCGCACGAGCGATGACCAGTCAGCTCCCATGGCTGCGACAAGGTCTCGAGCATCTTCGTCTGATATTCCGGTACGGTCTACGAGCTTCCGTGCCAGCAATTCGAATGCCAATTCTATGATCGTCATAGCTCAGCCCCTACGAGAGTGCCCGTGACGATAGCTTGCAAATGGGTCTTCCGCATTTGCACATGTTAAGCGACCATCACGAATGTCTCATGTACCGCAGAATGTCTGCAGGACGCGCTCATCCGGGCGTGGCGGCTCAGCAAAGCGTTCCATTCCCGGCTGCTCATCGAAGGGACGGCTGACGACCGCCAGAATCTCCTCGAACGGTCTGAAGTCGCCGCCCAACGCCGCCTGGATCATCGCCTCGATGCGATGATTGCGGGGGATGAATTTGGGATTGACCGATTGCATGGCAGAACGGCGCGTGGCCGTGTCGCCCTCGCTTGCGATGCGCTGGCGCCACCGCGCCGACCAGGCATCGAATGCACCTGGATCCTTAAACAACTGCCGCGCCGTGCCTTGGCCGTCCGCAGCGTCGAGGTCATCGCCCAGGCGCCGGAAGCCGAGCGTAAAATCCGCTTCGCCGAGAGCCAGCACATCCAGAAAGTCGGCAGCGAGCTGCAAGTCGCCTTCCGCTTCGGTCAGCAGTCCGAGTTTTCTGCGGAAGCCGCGCTGCAACACAGCCTCATAGGAGGCCTGGAACGACCTCAGCACCTCTTCCGCTTCAGACACTGCTTCATTCTCGTCCGTGCTCATGAGCGGCAGCAGGGTCTCGGCAAAGCGCGCAAGGTTCCATGTGGCGACACGAGGCTGGTTGGCATAGGCATAGCGACCGGCGCGGTCTATCGAACTGAACACCGCGCTGGGGTCGTAAGCGTCCATGAAGGCGCATGGGCCATAGTCGATCGTCTCGCCCGAGATCGACATGTTGTCGGTGTTCATGACGCCATGGATGAAGCCGACCAGCATCCAGCGCGCCACCAGGTCCGCCTGTGCGGCGACAACGGCCTCCAGCAAAGCCCGGTACGGCCGTGCTTCCCCCGCCAGCTGTGGGAAGTGACGCTGAATGGCATAGTCGGCCAGTATCTTGAGCGCCTCGGTGTCGTGGCGCGCGGCGAAATATTGGAACGTGCCGATCCTGATATGGCTTGCCGCCACCCGTGTCAGGACGGCGCCGGGCAGCCGGACCTCGCGATAGACCGGGTCGCCGGTGAGCACCGCCGCAAGGCTTCGCGTCGTCGGAATGCCGAGCGCCCCCATCGCTTCGCTGACGACATATTCGCGCAGGACAGGGCCGAGTGCGGCGCGGCCGTCGCCGTTGCGCGAGAACCGCGTTGGTCCCGATCCTTTCAGCTGGATGTCACGGCGAACGCCGTTGACGTCCACCACTTCGCCAAGCAGCAGGGCGCGCCCGTCGCCAAGCTGAGGCACGAAGTTTCCGAACTGGTGGCCCGCATAGGCCAGGGCGATTGCTTGCAACCCTTCCGGAAATCTGTTGCCGGCAAGCATCGCCACTCCATCCGGGCTGGTAAGCTGGTCGGCATCGAGCCCGAGTTCCTCCGCGAGGTGCCGGTTGAACCGGATCAGCCGCGGTTCGGACACCGGCTTCGGATCTGTTTGCGCGAAGAAGCGCTCCGGCAATTGCGCATAGCTGTTGCTCAGGGCGGGAAGCCCCGTCTGAATGACCGGGGGTTGTTCAGCAGTCGCAGGTGACGTCATGACGAGCTGTCTCTGAAGAGGAGGGGTTCAACAGATCCCGTTTCGAGGAGCCTGTGTTCATTTGTTCATATAGGGACGCAACGTCGTTGGTGCCATCCGGATCCATCAGGCCGGCACCGGATACAAGCTGGGAACCACCCGCCTCAACTATCGAGGTTCGGGCTGCCGTGGGACGACGGGCCGTGGCGGAATCCAGAGCTGACCCCCGCATCGCCACTGTCTCCGAACTGAGCACCCGGCAATCTAGTCAGTGCGGGCGTGCAATGCCGGGGCGGCGTCTGCCTTGGTTGGCAGCGGCTCTCTCGGGGCCGCTCCCGGCGATGATTTCGAACCCGGTTCGACTCGCTCCTCGGCGATGAGCCGGGCGCCACGCTCATAGGTCAGGTAGCGCCAGAGCCACTGGATCGAGACCTGAACGCGGTGCTGAAAACCGACGAGCAGGTAGACATGGATGAGCGCCCAGGCAGACCAGGCGAACCAGCCTTTCAGTTTCAGCCTGCCCGATTCGAACACGGCAGCGTGGCGGCCGACAATGGCCGTGTTGCCTCGATTGCTGAAGACAAAAGCGGGCAGCGTATCGCCAGCATCTATCCGGCGTGCCAGTGCCTTGCCGAGGTGCTCGCCCTGCTGCTTGGCGACCTGGGCAAGACCCGGCAATGGCTGGCCGTTCCCATCGAGGACCAGTGCGACGTCGCCAAGCGCGAAGACATCGGGATGGCCGACGACCTGCAGGTCGGATTCGACCTTCACCCGACCGCCGCGGTCGAGCCCGACACCAAGCTGGGCGACCAGCGGAGAAGCCGCCACCCCGGCGGCCCAGAGCGTCAAGGCCACCGGGATCACCTGGCCGCCGACGGTGATCTGATGCGCTTCGATCGCCTCGACCCGGTTGCCGAGCGCGACCTCGACGCCCAGGCTTTCAAGGCGCAGACGTGCATATCTGGAAAGCTCCGGGGCGAATCCGGCGAGCAGACGCTCGCCGGCTTCTACCAGTATGATCCTTGTCTTCTCGGGCCGGATGTTGCGGAAGTCGCGCGCCAGTGTGTGCCGGCTGAGTTCGGCGATCGAGCCCGCCAGTTCGACACCGGTCGGGCCGCCGCCGATAATGGCGATCGTCATCAGCCGGGATTGCTCGACTGGATCGGTGGTCCGTTCCGCGTGCTCGAACGATAGCAGCAGCCGTGACCGGATCGTGCGCGCGTCCTCGATGGTCTTCAAACCGGGACAAACCCGAGCCCAGCTCTCCTGGCCGAAATAGAATGGCTGCGAACCAGTGGCCAAGACCAGGATGTCGTAGGGGACCGTGGTCCCATCGGCCAGCACCAGTATCCTGGCCTCGGTGCCGATCTCGGTGACATCGCCGAAGAGGACCTGAACCGAGGGATAGCGGCCCAGGATCTTGCGGATGGGCTCGGCGATATCAGGCGCCGACAAGGCGGCGGTTGCAACCTGATAGAGCAAGGGCTGGAACAGGTGGTGATTGTGGCGGTCGATGATCGTCACCCCGATTTCCGCCTTGCCAAGCGCCTTGGCAACCTCCAGACCGGCAAAGCCTCCGCCGACCACGACGATGCGCGGTGTCAGGCTCCGGCCGTGGCTGCTCTCGGTGGCGAACTGCATGCTTGATACTCCCCTATCCCTGTCCGGAAGTCATAGCCTGGCAGGAGTGCCTCGCTGCTGGCTGGAGCTACTGCTCATTCCGGCGGCATCGGTCCAGGCGAGGCATCCGGCAATGACAGGCGTCGTGCTGACCACAAGGGCGCCGCGCGCGTGAAGGGATACCAACCCGCGCCATGAGACGCGGTCGACCGCCCAGATGGTGCCGCTGGCGTCGACCCATTTGAGATGGGCGTCGGCGACTTCAACGGCCCGCATCATCGCCGCCGGTTCCATCCCGGCCCGAAAGACGATGATGGAATTGGCGGCACCGTTGAAGAACGGGCCGGCGCCGGCTGCCAATCCCGCGAGCAGGACGATGCTGGTAAGCGCTGCCGAAGCACCGCGTGCCGGTCCGCCGCGGTTGGGCAGCACCAGCACCAACACAAGCGGCACGATGCCGAAGATGACCAGCCACGCAATATCCCAGGCGAGCGGCAAGTCGCTGTTCATCTTGATCCGGTGCAGACCCAGCAGCCAGTGAAACACGACGGCATCGACGACATGCCAGACGCCGAACCCGGCGAAGGCGAGCCGCAGGATCTCCGTGGTGGTCCCGGGCCGCGCGCCGGCCGCCCTCGCGGCCACCAGCAGCACCGTGCCGGCGACGGCGAGCACATACATGAAAAGATGGAAGAGGCCGTCGGCCATGATCTGGAAGCGCAGGTCGGAACCCACCGGATCGGCGACGCCCGAGAGAAGATGATGCCATTGCAGGATCTGATGCAGGACGATGCCGTCGAAGAAACCGCCGAGCGCGAAGCCGAGCAGCAGCCAGCCGGCTCGCGTTCTCGGGTCGAGTGTCGCGGTGATCGCGTCCATGTCAGGACCACCGGCTCCAGGCCGGGGCGTTCAGTTGCCTGGGCACCGACATGTCCGGCGGCATGGGGTCATGGAGACCATGACGCGCCTCGAGCCAGAAGGCGGATATCAGCCCACCAACCACCGTCGTCAGAACCAGTGTCGCAGCAATTATCGCCAGCATGGACGTCGATCCTCAGCCGCGCAGGGTCGGCCGCGCGGAACCTAACCGCGGCTTCCGTGGAATGTTCCTACCGCCGGTTCGGTGGAGGAACAATCAAGTTCCAGCACGGTTCGATGCTGGCGACGGACGGCTCAAGCGGAGAAGGTCATGAACGAATATACGGCGGCAGATCCGGACGGTCTCGACAGCCACCAGCCGACCGGCATCACCCGATGGCTGTTTTCGACCAACCACAAGGACATCGGCACACTCTATCTGGTCTTCGCTTTCATCGCGGGGGTGATCGGCATGCTCTTGTCGGTGAGCATGCGAATCGAGCTGCAGCAACCCGGGATCCAGTTTTTCCCCGGACTGGCGTCGATGATCTACGGTTACCAGGGCGACGCGGCGATCGACGCCGGCAAGCAGCTTTACAACGTCTTCACCACGGCCCACGCGCTGATCATGATCTTCTACACTGTGATGCCCGCCCTGATCGGCGGCTTCGCCAACTGGATGGTTCCGATCATGATCGGCGCCCCCGACATGGCCTTCCCGCGCATGAACAACATCTCGTTCTGGCTGCTGCCGCCGGCATTGATGTTGCTTTTATTGTCGATCTTCATGCCCAGCGTCCCCGGCGGCTATGGCCCTGGGACCGGCTGGTTCCTGTACCCGCCGCTGTCGACCTCCGGCCATCCCGGTCCCGCCGTGGATCTGGTCATCCTGTCTCTGCACATTGCGGGCGCCTCCTCGATCCTGGGAGCCATCAACTTCATCACCACCATCTTCAACATGCGCGCGCCGGGGATGACCCTGCACAAGATGCCCCTGTTTGTGTGGTCGATCCTCATCACCGCCTTCCTGCTGCTGCTGGCTCTGCCGGTGCTGGCCGGCGCCATCACCATGCTCCTGACCGATCGCAATTTCGGAACCACGTTCTTCGCGCCGGACGGCGGAGGCGACCCGCTGCTGTACCAGCATCTCTTCTGGTTCTTCGGCCACCCGGAAGTCTACATCATGATCCTGCCGGCGTTCGGCATCGTCAGCCAGGTGATCTCGACCTTCTCGCGAAAGCCGATCTTCGGGTATCTCGGGATGGTCTACGCAATCGTGGCGATCGGGGTGATCGGCTTCGTCGTCTGGGCCCACCATATGTACACCAGCGGGATAGGCCTCGACACGCAGCGCTACTTCACCTTCGCCACGATGGTGATCGCAGTGCCGACCGGGATAAAAGTGTTCTCCTGGATTGCAACCATGTGGGGCGGTTCGGTCAGCCTGCGGACGCCGATGCTCTGGGCGCTCGGCTTCATATTCCTGTTCACCGTAGGCGGGGTGACGGGCGTTCAACTCGCAAATGCCGGCCTCGACCGTGAACTGCACGACACATACTTCGTCGTCGCGCATTTCCACTACATACTTTCACTGGGAGCGATCTTCGGCATCTTCGCGGGCTGGTATTACTGGTTTCCGAAAATGACGGGATATCTCTACAATCCGCTTCTGGCTGGGGTCCATTTCTGGACGACCTTCGTCGGCGTGAACCTCGTCTTCTTCCCCCATCACTTCCTTGGATTGGCGGGCATGCCGCGTCGCTATGTCGACTATCCCGACGCATTCGCCGGCTGGAACATGGTGTCCTCGTATGGATCGTACCTGTCGGCCGCGAGTGTCGTGATTTTCCTCTTCGGCATCTTGGAAGCTTTCTACCGGCAAAGAGCCGCCGGCATGAACCCATGGGGGCCAGGAGCTACCACATTGGAGTGGGAGCTGACCTCTCCACCCCCTTTCCATCAATGGGACAGGCTGCCGCAAATCAGATGAGGCCGGGTTGTCGAACTCCTGTGCGCAAGCCAGCCCGGTTCGCCGCTGAGGCGAACTTCAGCCTGCCGGTGGCAGACGTTGGCTGCAGCTGAGAACCGGATCGCTATCTGAAGCTGATTAACAGCACAGCGAACAAGCTTGCGAGCGCGACTGCCCAGCAGAATAACCAATTGGCGATCAGAAGAAGCGATTTGAGCACGGTGGCATGGCAGTAATCTTCGATGATCGATTGCATTCCAAGCCGCATGTGAACGCAGCTTACGAGAATGAAGCCAATAAGGGCTGGCGCGACATAGATCGATCCTACGACGCTGAGGACGGCGTCTCGAGGCTCACCGACCAGCATTATAACGACCGCGACGATGTAAATGACAAGGATCAACAGGGCAGCAGATGTCAGCCGCTCCAGCATGAACGTTTCGGTTCCGTGTTTCGCCGATCCAAGGCCCCGCACTCGAGCTAGCGGAGTTCTGATTGAGGGTCTGTCAGCCATGGCGTTTCACCAAAACTACTTGGTTGCCTTGCGCGCAACTCAAGCTGTTGCTGTTTCGATGCCCGGGCCGTCGGTGCCGACGGATAGTGGGCAAGCACGGTCTCCAGTCGAGCAAGGCGGGCTTTGTGGGCGTTCAGTTCGTATCCTGAACGCCATCCAATTTGCCTGGGTCTGCCATCTCTGCATAGCTCGTTTTCAAGCAGCGAGATACGAAGGCGGACCGCGTCGATCTCCTTGACAAGCGCGGCCTTCACCGATTTTCGACTCTGCATGGCTGTAGTTCCGGTGCAAGGATGGTTCCAAACCTGACGCGTCTGGAAATGTTCCCGGGTACCGAAGGCGTGCTGAAGATTAATGCCTCAGTGCTGGACCCGCACAATGGAGCGCCATGAGCCAAAGCCGGGCATTCGCTCGAGGGCCGCGGCGTGCCCGGCGAATGGTTGGGAAGCGAAGGGAAATGCCTGGCCCGCCTCGTCACGAGAGATAAGTAGCCCTCAGAACAGTGACCGCACGTGGCCGAGATAACCAGAGGGTGTTCTTGGGCCAACATATGTTAACGACCACTTTTGTTGCTCTCTCCTGCAAAAATATTTGGGCTTAAAAGCCGGGAACTAACCGATCCTCCGGATGTTGCGGAATTAGTCAGGAGAAACGGACTATGTCGGACAAAGAAATTCATCGGGGCGCCTCGCGTTTTCGCCGTATCCGCGTCGTGGACGCCCGCGTGTTTCGCGGGCCGCACCTCTATAGCATGACGCCAATGGTCCAGATTCGGATCGACCTCGGAGCCCTTGAGGCGTTCCCGACAGACAAACTGCCCTGGTTTTCCGAACAGATCGTCCGATTGTTGCCCGGCCTTGCGGGCCATGGCTGCAGCTATGGCGCCCCCGGCGGCTTCGTTCGCCGCATGCAGGAAGGAACCTGGCTCGGCCACGTCGTCGAGCATGTCGCCCTGGAACTGCAGAGCATGCTCGGTCACCGGGTGACACGAGGAAAGACACGGTCGGTCAAAGGCAGTCAGGGCACTTACAACGTCATGTTCGCCTACAAGGATGAGCTTGTCGGGCTGCTCGCCGGACGCGTCGCGCTCGAACTGGTGGACAGCCTGCTGCCGGCCAATCTGCATGGTGTCGAGGGGCTCGGCGACATTGCGGAAACGCAGGGGCCATTCGAGTTCGCAGCCAGGCTGCAGCAGCTCAAGCTTCTGGCCGCCGAGCGTGCCTTGGGGCCTACGACTGCTTCCTTGGTGCGCGAGGCCGAGAGGCGAGGCATTCCGGCGGCGCGGATCGACGACAGCAGCCTCGTGCTGTTTGGTCACGGAAAGCATCAGAAGCGCATCCGCGCCAGTTGCAGCGACCTCACTTCCGAGATTGCGACCGAGATCGCCTCGGATAAGGACCTGACCAAATTCCTGCTGCAACAGGCCGGCCTGCCGGTGCCACGCGGGGAGCTGGTGCGATCGGCGCAGGACGCAGTCGCGGCGGCAGCACGGCTGGGCTACCCCGTGGTCACCAAACCACTCGATGGCAATCATGGAAGCGGCGTCAACATCGGTCTGGCAACAGAAGACGACGTCCGCTGGGGTTTCGAACAGGCGCGAGAACACAGCCGCAGCGTTATCGTCGAGCAGCATTTCGTCGGCTCGGATCACAGGATCCTGGTAATCGGCGGAAAGGTGGTGGCGCTTGCCGAGAGGGTTCCGGCCCATGTGGTCGGCGATGGCCGGAGTTCTGTCGCCGAGCTCGTCGAGGAGACGAACCGCGACCCGCGGAGGGGAGAGGGCCATTCCTCGGTATTGACCCGCATCGAAATCGACGAATGCGTCGAGCATTTCCTGTCAAAATCGCAGCTCGCCCTGGCGAGCGTTCCAGCGCCGGGCCAAATGGTGCTCTTGCGGCCCACCGCCAATCTCTCCACCGGTGGGACCGCGATCGACCGGACGGAAGAAATCCATCCCGAAAACGCGCTGATCGCCAGGCGGGCGGCACAGATCGTCGGTCTCGACATTGCCGGGATCGACTTCGTCTGTCCCGACATCTCACGGCCGGTGAGCGAAACCGGCGGCGGCATCATAGAGGTGAATGCCGGTCCTGGCTTTCGCATGCATCTCGAACCCTCGTCGGGGCGCGCCCGCAACGTCGCACGGCCCGTGCTCGATCTTCTCTTCAAAGGCGGCAAGGACGGCCGGATTCCGACCTTCGCGATCACGGGAACCAACGGCAAGTCGACCACTGCCCGGATGCTGGCGCACATCCTGCAGGCGAATGGGGCAACCGTCGGGCTCACCTCCACCACCGGCGTCTACTTGAACGGCGAGCGGATCATGACAGGGGACTGCTCCGGTCCGCAGAGCGCCAGGATCGTGCTGCGCGAGCCGGGTGTCGATGTCGCGGTGCTGGAATGTGCGCGCGGCGGCATCCTGCGCGAAGGGCTTGCCTTCGATGCATGCGATGTTGGCGCCGTTCTGAACGTCCACGGCGATCATCTCGGGCTGAGGGGCATCGACACGATCGAGGACCTGGCGGAGGTGAAATCGGTCGTGGTCGAGTCCGTCCGCCGCGGGGATGGAGCATTCTCAATGCCGACGACGTCCATACGTCCGCAATGTCGCGAGATGCCGGCGGCAGGATCTGCTACTTCTCGCTGGCGAGCAGGAGCGAGTGGCCCGATTTCTTGCGCAGCCACCTGGCGGAAGGCGGCCGCGCCGTGACGCGGGAGCCCAGCAGCGACGGCTGGGACATTTTCATCCACGAGGATGGGGAATCGATGTTCCTGATGAGCGTCGACGAAATTCCCGCGACCTTCGAGGGTTCTGCCGAATTCAACGTTGCCAACAGCCTGGCAGCCGTCGCCATGGCGCATTGCCACGACGTTCCGGCGGCAACGATCCGGGCGGCGCTGGCCGAGTTTGGCACCTCGTTCGAGCAATCTCCCGGTCGCCTCAACGTCTTCGACGGGCATGGTTTCCGCACGATCGTCGACTATGCGCACAATCCGGAAGGGCTGAAGGCGCTCGGAAAGCTCGTTTCCCACATGAGGCGCGGCTATCAGCGCACGATCGGCTTGGTCGCCATACCCGGTGACCGCCGCGATTGTGATATACGCGAGATGGGCGCGATCGCTTCGCGGATATTCGACGTCATCGTCTTCAAGGAGGATGAGCAGGAGCTGCGCGGCCGAGCCCCCGGAGCGATCGCCGGCTTGCTGCGGGAAGGTGCCTTGAACGCCGGCTGCGCCCCAGGCCGCATTCACGCCGTCTGTCCCGAGAAGGAGGCCGTCGACGTGTGTCTCAGGCTTGCACGGGAAAACGACCTTGTCGTGCTGACCGTCGACGACGTTGAAGCCGTGTGGCGGCAGGTAACCGGCTTCGGAGGCGCGACGCCTTCGAGGGGAGGGCCCGATCAGACCCATATTCGCCATCTGAGGGCTGGCTGATGTGGTCGCTGATCCTGCACGGCGGCGCCAAGGAGATCGATCCGCAAGAGGAGGAGGCGCATCGCAACGGATGCATCGAGGCGCTCGAGGCAGGTCGGGCCGTCCTGGCCGGCGGCGGAACGGCGGTCGATGCGGTGGAAGCGGCCGGTCGCATCCTCGAGGCGGACCCGACGTTCAATGCGGGATATGGAAGTGCCCTCAATTCGGACGGCGAGGTCGAGATGTGCGCTGGCCTGATGGAGGGCAGGGACTTCAATGTGGGTGCCGTCGCAGTGATCAAGGGCGTGCGCCATCCAATCAGTGTCGCGAAGGCCATGCTGCATGAGGAGCCGATCCTGCTGGCGTCGGAGGGGGCCCGGCGTTTCGCCGCCGAGAAGCAGCTGGAGCTTTGCGATCCGGCGGATTTGATCACGCCGCAGCAGCGCGACGCCTCCAGCAAGTCGGAGGCGAAGGATACGATCGGTGTGGTTGCCCTGGATCAGTACGGGGACATCGCCGTCGGCACTTCGACCGGCGGACTGGACGGCAGTGCTCCGGGTCGTGTGGGGGATTCTCCGCAACCCGGTTGCGGCTACTATGCCGACAACCGGTTGGGAGCCGTCGCCTTCTCGGGAGATGGTGAGCATATTGCGCGAAAGGCTCTCGCGGCCCGTGTCATGCAGGCACTCTCGGCGCGGCAGGCATTGTCCTCGGGGCAGGCTGAAGGCGGCCTGGAGCAGGTGCTGAATCCCGCGCTCAAGGAAGTCGAGGCGATCGGCGGCGAAGCCGGAGCCATAGTGCTTACCGCGACCGGCGTGTCTGGATGGGCGCATAACAGCAGGGAGTTCGCAGTCGCTTTCATGACCAGCGAGGACAACCACCCGCACGTTTTCCTGCGCAAGAAAGACGTGGGCAAATGACCGACAAGAAGAAAAAACGATCCTCGAACGGTAAAGCCGGAACGCTCGTCATCATCGGCGGCCACGAGGACCATGATGGCGATCGTGTCATCTTGAAGGAGGTGGCGAGCCTGGTTCCGAACGGCCGCCTGGTGCTTGCCACCATCGCGTCTCATGAGCCGGATGGCTATCTCGAGAAGTATCAGAGGTCCTTCGGTGAGCTGGGCATCAAGGATGTCATCGAGCTCTACGTCAACGACCGCCTCGAGGCAGCTCATGAAAAGAAAATAAGTGCGCTTGCAGACGTGAGCGCGGTGTTCTTCTCCGGCGGCGACCAGCTCCGCATCACCAGCCAGATAGGCGACACGCCCATCGACGAGCGGGTGCACGAAATCTATGAAGCCGGAGGCGTCATTGCCGGCACCTCCGCGGGCGCGTCGGTCATGAGCGACACAATGATGGTGAAGGGGCCGAACGCAGCGTCCTTTCGGATCGGCCACATTCGGATGGCGCCGGGACTGGGCCTGCTGCCGAATGTCATCATCGACCAGCACTTTGCGGAACGGGGCCGCATTGGGCGGCTCATCGGGGCGGTGTCGCAGAACCCGCGCGTCCTCGGCATCGGCATCGATGAAGACACCGCGATCGTGGTGAAGGGCGAGATGTTCAAGGTCATTGGCAGCGGCGCTGTCTATCTGGTCGATGCAGCCGGCGTGACGCATTCCAACATCGCGGAAGGTGAGCCTGATGCCGCCCTTTCCATCCATGATCTTAGGGTTCACGTGCTGAGCTCAGGCGACGGGTTCGATCTCGCGCTGCGACGGCCGGTAGGGCTTCCGTAAGACTTCGCCACACTCAAGCTGATGGTGCGGCGCGGTCCGCGTACCGCGAAAACCGCATATATGAAGCAGTTCTCCTATTTGAAGTCGCCCAACCAGAATTGTCGCATTGTTGCGGGTCCGGCAGGATTACAGACGGCCTCTCGTCGGCTCCAATCCCGCTAAGCTGAAGACCTTCGCTCGCCCGGCGTTCTGTCGGGCTAACCCCGCCGGCGACTGGCCTGAATGGCAGCAAAGGTTACCGGACGAAACCCCCATGCGTCGACGCCGACATCATGCTGGCGCGTCATCGGCTTCAGACGACCGTGCGAATGACCGTGCAGGTTTACCGACCTCTTGCCGATCTGGTTCCAGGTGCGAAAAGGATAGTGGCACAGAACCAGCAAGCTGCCCTCGACAAGAAGCTCCATGTAGTGGTGCACGCTCGCCCAGGCCGGGTCGCCAATGGTGGCGGCGCCATCATTGTTGCCAATTATCAGGTGCTTGGACCCGTTAAGAGACGACAGCAGTGAAGACACGGTCTCGGCTGGACCCTTGGCGAAATCGCCGAGGTGCCAGACCTCGTCGTTCGGGCCAACCGTTTCGTTCCAAAACGCAACCAGCGCCTGGTCATGATCGACCAACGAGGCGAAGGGACGCCGGTCGAGGCGCAGAATGCGCGGATCGTTGAAATGCGTATCGGAAGTGAAGAAGATCATGCGCCGCGGCCGGCTGCGACGCGCGACCGGCGATCGCGTCTAACTGCCGGAGCGCTCTTCGGCTTCATCATCGATCCCGATCGGGGCTTCCCTGAGCATCTTGAGTGCCTCTTCCTTCGTAAGGCCGCACTTGCGCGCGAAGTAGAGCGCCTCGATCGCCTTTTCGCGATCCGCCGTGGATTTTGCGTGCTGTTTGGGCTTTTTGCCCATCGTTCTCTGCCACCTTCCGAGGCCACCAAACCATCACAGTGCCGCGTTGTTCCCGTGCATCGGCTGACCTGCCGGACTGCGCGAATGCCGATGTCGCCGGCATCCCGCGAGCCCCGGACAGCGCGTATATCAGCCGGCTCGCGACAACGGCGGAGCGACTCCAACCCCGACAGCGTGAATTCAAACGAAAGCCCGCGCCGTGGGAGGGGCCGGCGCGGGCGATCGGGCTACCGATCTTGCAGCGCGGGGGTCGACCGCTGCATGGCTCGAACTGTGCAAGCGAGCATTTGTTCCGGGCCGCATGCAAAGCATCGGCGTTTCATTGCAATTCTGGGGGACACAACCAGCATTTCGCTTCAGTCCGCCGCCGATGTGGGAGGATGAATACCGCCTTGCGCTAATTCGTCCGCCCTGGACACGAAACCAACCGCGCATTGAGCGCGTAGCTTCGGCGATTTAAAAACACCTGCACTGGAATATTTCCGGGCGCATGGAACATCTCCGGCCGCTGATGTTTAGGCCGGAATGACGATGATCTCTGTTCTTACAATGATTTACTCTCTCGCCATCTTTATCGGCGCGAAGCGGCGCAACCTCTTGGTGAATGCGAAACTCGATAGAGTTTTGCGCAATATGGCTGGCGCAGAACTGAATCAACGTGGCCAGTAAACCGCAACACCGCCGGTTCCAGTTCACAGCCAGTGTCCTCGCGGCCGCTACCTCGGTTCGGGTGGCAAGCGGCTCGGCAGGACTGCAAGGGCCGCCCCCTCTGGGCTGGCTGGTGCGTGGTCGATCCGATTTCGTCGATGAGGGCGGAGCACGATGCTCCCGCAGTGCGCCGTGCTGGCTCGAATTGCGGGGCCGCGTCCACGATCCGCTCACGGGGCACGCACCTTTAGGTCCGGCCCACGCGAGTGGCTTCGGAGGACCTATCCATGAACGATGATGATCCTATAAATTCGCTCGCCAATGCAATTCGTCATCGCAGCGCAATTTTGTTTGTGGGGGCGGGGGTATCGATCAGCGTCGGACTTCCGTCTTGGGAGAAGCTCATCGAGCGAATGGCAAAGGAGCTCGGCGTCGACGATGAATTTTCCACGCGACGCGATCGTTTTCAGACCTTGGCCGAATACTATCGGATCAAGCATGGCAGCATCGGACCACTTCGCAGTTGGATGGACAGAAACTGGTCTGTCGCCAAGGAACGGATCGAGAAATCGGAATTGCACCGTCTCATCGTGACGCTCGATTTTCCCGTCATCTATACGACGAACTATGACCGGAACCTGGAACTCGCTTTTGAAATCCACGGTCGAGAGTACGTGAAAGTGGCCAACGCACGGCACGTTGCGCAGGCCCGTCGAGGCATAACGCACATCGTGAAATTTCACGGCGACTTTGACGAGGACTCTTCCCTTGTCCTCACCGAAACCGACTATCTTGACCGCCTGTCCTTCAATTCTCCCCTTGATGTCCGCTTTCGCTCCGACGCTCTCGGCAGCACGATCCTGTTCATTGGCTATAGCCTCTCCGATCCAAACATCCGGCTGCTGTTGCACCGGCTTTGGCAGACCTGGCACCGGTCTGGATATGAGAAAGATCGTCCCCCTTCGTTCATCTTCATGCCCAGCCGCAACCCTGTGGAGGAGGCCGTGCTTGGGCGCTGGGGTATTTCGGTGCTCGTTGGCGCAGGTGATGATCCTGAAGCCGGTCTGACGGATTTCCTCAGGCGTTTGGTGGAAGCGGTCGCGGTGACCTGAGGCGCGCTCCCCAGTGGACCGTGGTTGGGTTTTCGCAGGTGCGCGGTGACCGACGAACCGGGCGGTGGCCGACAGGCGCCAGATCGGCGACTGTTGGAGCCACGACTTCCACAATCAATCCCGCAGCGATCATCTTGGCGTGAAGTCGATCTCCGGCGTCAATTGCCGGCAATATGCACAAACCAGGTCAATCGTCGTTTGCACATCATCCAGGCAAACAACTTCGGACGGGGTATGCATGTAACGCAAAGGCACGGAGAGCACCCCACTTGCGACGCCGCCGCGGTTCTGCTGCATGACACGCGCGTCGGTAGGGCTTGAGCTGCCCACCGCCTGAAACTGATAAGGCAGGCCCTCTTTCTCGGCCACCGACTTCAGCAGATTGAACACCACCGGGTTGGTGTTCGCGCCTTGAGTGATTGCCGGCCCTTTCCCAAGGTCCAGTTTGCCCTGATCCTCGGCGCGAGCGCGCGGATAGTCCATCGCCACGCCCATATCGATTGCGAGGCCGGTTCGAGGCGCGATATTGAACGCCGAGGTCATCGCGCCTCGGGAACCGATTTCCTCTTGAACCGTACCCAGGATATAGAGCCCCACGCCGGGGTGAACGCCTCCCTCCTCAGAGAGGCAGCGCAGCACCTCGGCGCCGATGAGGAGGCCGACCTTGTTGTCGAACGCTCGTCCGACAGCAAGGTTGCCCTGGAGCGCTGCAAACTCGCCATGGATAGTCACCGCGCTGCCGACCTCTACGACCTTCAACGCTTCCTCTCGCGAACTCGCGCCGATATCGATCCACAGTTCCATCAGCGAGGGTGTTTGAGACGTGTCAGAGGCTTTGAAGGTCTGGATTGCTTTGCGACCCACGACCCCCAGGATCGGCTCTTTGCCGTGCACCCAGACACGCTGGCCGATTTCAGTGGCAACGTCCGTTCCACCTATGGTGCTGAAGAACAGAAAACCGTCATCGTCGATGTAGTGGACGATGAAGCCGACCTCATCCATGTGCCCGGCATACATGAAGCGCATAGACGCCTCAGGATTGATGATCGCTGTGACATTGCCCATGACGTCCGTCGTCAACCTGTGGGCATACGGACGAACATACTCGCGGAAAAGCTCCGCTACAGGTTGCTCAAAGCCGCTCGGCGACGGGGTCGCCACAATTTTCTTCAAGAACTTGAGTGATTCATCGCGCATGAAGCTGACTTTCACAGTTCATGGGTGGAGGGCCATTCGAGCATGGTCATACTCGTCGGGCTTCGCGCCAATTTTGGCCTTCTTCGGTGCGATCGCCCGCGAATTGGTCAGCCCAAGGCAGGTTGTGGAGCCAGGCTTCGCGCCGGGGGGTCCAAAGCTCGTATGCCGGGAGAAGGTCGTTTGGCGCATCATCGAGAGTGCCGATCATGATCTCGGCTTCGTCGTCGCGGAGGTTCACCACGCGCGACCCGCATGCCGGACAAAAACCTCTGCCGTTGAATGCAACAAGCTCGCCCTTGCACTGGTAAGCCGACCGCGGCCACACGGCAAAGGCACTGTAGGTGCTGCCGCTGGTTCTCTTGCAATCCTGGCAATGACACAAGCCAACGCGCAACGGCGCGCCGGTGACAACATACCTCACAGACCCGCAAAGACAGCCGCCGGTCCGCTCTATCTTTTCAACCTTGCCGTTCATGGTCGCCGGAGCCATGAGTGAGGGAAGCGTGTTGGACTCGGCTCTGCCGTTTGCATCCGAGGCGTCAAGTTAATCGGCAATGTCTTCAACAAGGCCCAACTCCAAAGCTCTGGCTGCCATCAGGTAGCAGTTGGTCAAGGCATGGTCGCGCAGCTCTTCCAGCGATGTTCGAGAACCTTGGACGAGATCGGCGAACCCTTCATTCTCGAGTCGCTCTGCCGTTTCCAACAGCGCAAGTTGTTCGCGAACGATCTGAAGACAGCTTCGAATTGGTCCATTCAGAACCAAGTCTTTCTCAAGCCTTCTTTCATGAATCAGCAGGACTGCTTGCGGGCAAAGGAACCTGCAGGCTTTCGGGAAAGCGGCAAGGACCGTTACCCCGGCAGAGTAAACCGTATTCTTGCCAATGATGTAGCCGTTGCGGCCCGAGTGTTTCAGAAAAAGCTTGAACTCTAGAGCTAGACGTCGCGCGCCGTCGGCGTCGCCTCCGGGCGTGTCGATTTCAACGTAGAGATCGTCTTCCCCGGAACGCACGGCTTTCAAATCGTCCAAGGCTTTGGTGACGACAGTGTCATCAATCAAGCCGTGTATACGCAAGTTTGGATCGAACAAAAGCCGGTGAAGGTCTGGAGCGGGCGGCGGGGAGACGGTGTGTTCGGCTGACTGGGGCAACAGATCCATATAGACATCCTCACTATGGGGGCCGAACTTAGTTGGTACCCTTTTGTTCCCTTGAGGGAGTTCGAGCGGCGGTGATCACGACCGCGTCTCTCTGCGGCTGTTGAGCTCCCTCTTGCATTGCAGATCGTTTTCGCACCAGGCCCGGTAGAGGCACCTCAGCCGCTGGGTTGGCTCCATGGGCATATCGGGCATTTGCCGGAGCTGACGCAGTCGCTTTGCTGACTTCTGCCACGTCCGGGACCAGTCCTGTGGACGGTTGAACTCGACGGCCTCAATGGTTCCCGGCTGCTGCCTTCCGGACCCCCGCGGTCGGGCTGTTTTTCCTGGCCGTGCCATTTTTCCGGGGGGCTGAAACAAACAGCTTTGTTGGCAGTTCTAGCGTCCGGAGCACCGGCTCCGCGCGGCGCGGCCGAGCGGCCGGGGCTGTCCGGCAGGAGGTCCAGCAATGTCTCACGATATGCAAAGACGATTTGCAACGCGCTTGATCGCGGTTGCGCTGATGCTCTCGGCCAGTGGCGTGGCGCCTGTCCTGGCCCAGGATACCCCGACCGACTTCACGGCGATCATTCAGCAGAAATTGCCGGCCGTGGTCGCGATCACGACCCGGGAGGTTGTCCAGGAACAGACGACGGCGGGCGACTTTACAAGTCCGTTCGACGGCCAGGGCCTCGGACCCGTTCAGCCACAGGTGAGGGAGGCGCTTGGCTCCGGATTTGTGATCAGTCCCGACGGCTACATCGTCACCAACAACCATGTCGTTGCCGATGCGACAGAGATCCATGTCGTATTTTCCGACAAGGAAACGGCGCCGGCGCAATTGGTCGGCCGTGACCCCGCCACCGATATAGCGGTGCTGAAGGTCGACCCGCGGCCCAACATGACCACGACCAAATGGGGTGACTCGGATGCAATGCAGCCGGGCGCATGGACAATCGCGATCGGCAGTCCCTTCGGACTCGGAGGGACAGTCACTGTCGGCGTTCTGTCGGCCCGCTCGCGAGACATTCAAGCCGGGCCGTACGACGATTTTCTCCAGACGGACGCGTCGATCAATCGAGGCAACTCGGGCGGTCCGCTGTTCAACGCACGTGGCGAGGTGATCGGCGTCAACACCGCCATTGTCTCGCCGTCGGGCGGCAGCATCGGGATCGGATTTGCGGTGCCATCGCGCACCGCCCAGAGCATCGCCGACCAGTTGATTAGAACCGGCCGGATCGAGCGTGGCTTCATCGGGGTCCGCCTGCAGGACATCACGCCGTCGCTGGCTGAGGCCCTCGGGATGAAGGATGACAAGGGCGCGCTGGTTGCTTCGGTCGAGCCCGGCAGCCCGGCGGAGAAAGCCGGCTTGAAGCCGGGTGACGTGATCACCCGGTTCAACGGCAAGGGCATTGAGGGTGTCCATGACCTCACGCTTGCGACGGCTAGCCAGAAGCCTGGCAGCAAGGCCACTCTGACACGGAGTAACGGCGGCAAGGACCAGGAGATCGCGCTTGTCATCGGTGAGCGCAAGGATGCGGAGGTGAAGACCGGCGCTGTTCCCGACAAGAGGTCGGCGGCCGAAGGCCTCGGCCTATCGCTCAGCCAGATTCCGGATCAGGCGCGTCAGCAGCTCGGCATCAAATCAGGAACGACCGGCGTCTTCGTCGTGGAAGTGGTTCCCGATGGCCTTGCCGCCCGGAGCGGATTGCAGCCGGGCGATGTCATCATATCGGCCAACAATCGCCGCGTGACGGAGCCTTCGGACATCGTCGAGGAGTGGGCGAACTCTCGCCGGCAGAGCAAGCCCATCCTGTTTCGGCTGGAAAGGCAGGGGCAGTCCGTGTTCGTGGCGGTCGCCGGGAAATGACCGTCTCCAGGACGACCATGTGACTGCACCACGATCCGCTTGCGGATCCCGCTCCAAGGGTGTCGGACCCCAGGTGCACCGGGGAAGCATCGCCGCAGAAAGTCTGCGGGATGCGCTCATTGGGCCGGGTGCGCAACGCGCACTGATTCTGCAGCGCCAGAGCTCTTTTGAGCTCATCGTGCTCGAAGGCGCTCGCCATCCTCAGGCAGTTTCGCGCCTTGCCGTAAGCCGTGCCTGGAGAAGGACGACGACGAGCAAAAACAGCCCGCGGATCACCGACTGCCAGTAGGCTGACAGCGAAATCCAACCCATGCCGTTTTCGAAGTTCAGGACGTTGAAAAGGATCCCGAGCAACAGCACGCCGGCCAGCGTGGTCAACACCGAGCCCGAGCCGCCGGTCAGCAGCGTCCCGCCCACGACCACGGCTGCGATGGCAAACAGCTCCCAGCCGACGCCCTCGATCGGCTGGCCTGCGCCGAACTGAGAAGCGAGGACGACGCCGGCGAGCCCGGCCAGGCACCCGCTTGCGACATAGACGAGAAATTTGACGCGGTCAGTGCGCAGCCCCATCAGCCGCGAGGCATCCTCGCCACCGCCGATGGCCAGCACCGTCCGTCCCGTGCTGGTGTAGTTCAGGACCACTGAGCCGACGGCATAGGCAACCAGGGCGATGACTGCCGGAATCGGGAAAATCCAGAAATTCCCTTGGCCGATGGCGGTGAAACCCGAATCGTAAGACACCGAAACCGTCTGGTTGCCGGCCAGAAGCAGCGCCGAGCCGCTTGCGGCCAGCATGGTGGCAAGCGTGGCGATGAATGGCATCAGGTTGCCGCGTGTAACCAGGAGCGCGTTGATCAGCCCGGCTGCCAGGCCGGCGCCAACGCCCGCTGCAAGGCCTGCCACGATGCCGTGCGGGCTCGCCAGGGCTGACGCGACGCTGCCCAAGGCTGCGACGGAGCCGACGGACAGGTCTATGCCGCCGGTCATGATCACGAAGCACATGCCGAGCGCGACGAGCGCGAACATCGAGTTGTAGCGCAGAACGCTCATCACGTTGAAGAGGCCGAGGAAGCGGTCGTAGCGCAGGAATCCGAACAGGACGAGGGCTGCAAGCGCGATGACGACACCGTAAGTGCCGATGATGCGAACCAGTCTGGCGCTGTTCATGGATTACACCCGGTGTTGCTGCTGCAGCCAGACGGCGAATGCGATGATGCCGGCCTTGACGACGAGCGCAGCGGCGTCGGGTACGCCATTGGCGAGCAGCGTGTAGCGCACCAACTGGATGGTCAGTGCGCCCAGCAGGGTGCCGATGATTGTGGCCTTTCCGCCACTCAACAGCGTGCCGCCCACCGCGACCGCCGCGATGGCGTCGAGTTCCATGCCCAGCCCCACGAGATTGGCGTCGCTGGAGGAGTTGATCGCAATGACGACGAGACCGGCTAGCCCCGCGCACAGGCCGCTGATCGCATAGACAGCGAGCTTGATCCTCGATACGGCGATGCCGGCGAGTTCAGAGGCCTTTTCATTGCCGCCGACCGCCAGGATGCTTCGCCCGAACACCGTGCGGTGAAGGGCCCAAGCGGCCACCGCAACCAGCACGGCCATGATGATGACCTGCGCGGGAATGCCGAGCGGGCGGGCAAGTCCGATCCACTGGAATTGCGGCACGCGGAAGGTCTGCAGATTGCCGTTGGTCATGACCTGCGCGATCCCGCGCCCGGCGATGAACAGCACGAGCGTTGCAACAATAGGTTGGATGCGGAAACGCGAGACCAACCAGCCATTGAACAGCCCGAACAGGCCGGCGACGAGGATCGAGGCAATCATCGCGACGGCTACCGCCAGATAGATGTTTCCGACCGGGAAGATCGTGCCCATGAAGATCATCGGCGCCAATGCGCCGGAGATCGCCATCAGCGAACCAACCGACAGGTCGATGCCGCCGGTGGCGATCACCAGGGTCATCCCCACCGCGACGATCACAATCGTGCAGACCTGGGTTAGGTTGACGTTGAGTGTCTGCAGCGTCGCGAAATTGCGCGTATAGGCAAGGTTGAAGACCACCAGCAGCACAAGCGCGATCACCGTGCCGTAGCGCGCCAGGAAACCGAACACATCAAAGCGGCGGTTTCCAGCGTCGTTGGCTGCGGATGGTGTGGCCAGATCGCTCACGCTGCCTCCTTCGCCGCGCCGCCATGCGCCATCGCCGCGAGCACGTCCTCCTCGTCGGCTGCCTGGCCTTCCAGTTCGGCCACCCTCACTCCTTCGCGCAGCACGAATATGCGGTCGGCTCCTTCCATCACTTCCTCGAGTTCCGAGGAGATCATCAGCACGCCGAGCCCGTCATCGGCAAGCTTGCGGATGAGGCGCTGGATCTCGGCCTTGGCCCCGACATCGATGCCGCGTGTCGGCTCATCGAGGATGAGCAGCTTCGGGTTCATCGCCAGCCAGCGGGCAAGCAGTACCTTTTGCTGGTTTCCGCCCGACAGCTCGCGGACCTTCTGGTTAGGCCCCGAGCATTTGATGTCGAGTTCACGAATGAAGCGCTCGACGATCTCCTTCTGCCGGGCCTCGTTCAGGATGCCATTGCGGCTGATTTTCGGCAGCAGTGCCAGTGTTATGTTCTCCGCGACGGTCATTTCCGGCACGATGCCCTCGGCCTTGCGGTCCTCGGTGCAGAAGCCCATCCCTGCGGCGATGGCATCAGCGGCACGTGCGGGATGGTAGGACGCGCCTTCCATCGTCATCTCGCCTGCGCTCCGGCGGTCGGCGCCGAATACGAGGCGGGCTGTTTCGGTGCGGCCGGCGCCGAGCAAGCCGGCAAAGCCGGCGATCTCGCCGCGGCGCAGGTCGAAGCTCACGTCACGGACCAACTGGCCGGCTGCCAGCCTTTGCGCGGTAAACAGCACATCACCGATCCTCGACCGATCGCGTTCGCCGAACGCGGTCGCGTGGCCTTCGACGGCTGCGACGTCGCGGCCGAGCATGGCCGCGACCAGCTCCAGCTTGCCGATGTCGCTCATCGCCGCGCTTCGCACCGTGCGGCCGTCACGCATGATCGTGACCCGGTCGCAGACCTCGTACAACTCGTCGAGCTTGTGGCTGACGAACAGAACGGAGACGCCGTCGGCCTTGAGCTGACGGATAACGCTGAACAAGACCGAGACTTCACGCTCGTCCAGCGAGGAGGTCGGCTCATCCATGATGACCAGGCGGGCGGAAAAGCCGATGGCGCGGGCGATCGCCACCATCTGCTGCGTGGCGGTGTTGAAATCGCTGAGCGGGCGGCGCACGTCGATGCCGATCGAGAAGCGGCTGAGCAGGCGCTCGGCTTCCGCATGCATCGCGCTCCAGTCGAGCAGGCCGCGGCGGCGCTTCTCGCGTCCAAGGCAGATGTTCTCGGTCACCGAGCGCAGCGGTACGAGATTGATCTCCTGGTAGATGGTGCTGATGCCGCTGACCTGCGCCTGATGCGGAGACCCAACTTCGAACGGCTTCCGTTCGAACAGCACCTGCCCCGCATCCCGGCGGTAATAGCCGGTGAGCACCTTGATAAGTGTCGATTTGCCCGCACCGTTCTGGCCGATGAGTGCGTGGATCTCGCCCGGAAGAACCTGGAGCGAGGCATCGGCCAGGGCAGGGATGCCGGCAAAACGCTTCTGGATGTCACGCATGTCCAGGAGCAGCGCGGCTTGGTCCGGCTGAGCGGTCATCGTCAAACTCCCAAACCCTACCCGCCGAAGCGGGTAGGGCAACTGGAAAGAAAGTGGATATCAGAACGCAATATCGAAGTCTTTCTTCGCGTTCGTGGCGTCGAAGAAGGCATCCTCGTTCTTGATGAACGGCGGGATCTTCTTGCCGGCCGCATAGTCGGCCATCGTAGCGAAGGCCTTCGGCCCGAACAGCGGACTACAAGCGCAGATAGCGCCGATCTTGCCGTCGATGATCGCCTGAACGCCTTCCTTCTCGCCGTCGATCGACAAGATCAGCACATCCTTGCCCGGGGTCTTGCCGGCGGCTTCCAGAGCGGCGATGGCGCCCAGCGCCATCTCATCATTGTGCGCGTAGATGATATCCGCATCAGGGTGCGCCTGAAGCAGCGTCTCGGCGACCTGCCGGCCCTTGTCACGGGCGAAGTCGCCGGACTGCGACGCCAGGATGGTGAACTGCGAGTGCTTGGCGATGAAATCGTCGAAGCCTTTCTTGCGGTCGGTAGCGGCCGAGGCTCCGGTCGTGCCTTCCAGCTCGATGATCTTCGACTTGCCATTGGCGTTCTTGATCAGCCATTCCCCGACGCGGGTCGCCTCCTCGATGAAATCCGAACCGATGAAGCAGACATAATCCTCGCCCGGCTTGGCCATGGTGTGATCAACGTCGCGGTCGACCAGAAACACCGGTATGCCGGCATCGCGCGCGGCAAGAATGACCGGCACCAGGGGCTTGTCTTCGCGGGGCGGCAGGAAGATTGCGTCGACGCCCTGCGCGATCATCGAGTTCACGTCGGAGGCCTGCTTGGCCGACGAGCCGGCGGCATCCGTGTAGACCAGCTGATGGCCGAGCTTGGCGGCTTCGTCCTGCATGCTCTTGGTCTCGGCAAGACGCCACGGATTGTTGCTTTCCGTCTGCGCGAAACCGACCTTGTACTTGTCCTTCTTGGCGAGCGGCGGGAGCGCCGCGAAGGCGCGTGAGCCGAGTGTCAGCGCGACCGCGCCGGCGGCGGAGCCAACCAATAGTTTTCGACGGGTAATGATCATGCTCTTTCCTCCTTTATTGTCGCTTTCAGCGACTGTGTAATTTCCTCACGATATCGGCCTTGACGGCTTTGGCGATGACGCCGTCGGCAAGCTGGATCAGGCTCTATGCCGCCTCCAAAATGAAGTCGGCGCAGCGGTCGCCCAGCATCATGGCGGGCGCCGCCGTATTGCCGGCATTGATGTTGGGGCAGGCCGACATGTCGGCAACCCGCAGATTGTCTATTCCGCGCACGCGCAGCGCCGCGTCCAGCACCGCCATCCGGTCGCTGTCCGAGCCCATTCGGCATGTCCCGGCCGGGTGGTAGTTGGTCTTCACAAAGCGCTTGCAATGCTTTGTCATGGCTTCGTCGCTGAGATCATCCTGGCTTGGCACGGCAATGGTCTTGACCCGATCGGCGAGCGGCTTGGTCAGAAAAGCCTGCAGGAAATAACGCTGGCCGGAGATCATTTCCCGCATGTCGTCGGGATGTTTAAGGAGGTTCGGCGAAACGATCGGCATGTCCTTCGGATCCGCCGAACGCAGCCTTACGAAACCGCGCGACTTTGGCTTCACCACCACTGTCGTCACGGTAAGCCCATAGGTGTTCTCGACCAAGGTCAGGATATCGCGGTCCAGATAGACGTGCGGCACGCAGAAGGCCTGGATCGTCGGTTCGCCCTCGGGATCGGCCGGATTGACGAAGGCTCCGGCCTCCACCCCCGCTGACAGGATCGTGCCGGTGCCGAAGAGCTTGAAATGCAGGCCGTTCCTGATCATCCTCCAGCCTTGGCCCTGCCTGAAATAGCCGTATGGGCCGTTTGCGGTGGCGATGATCGGCACCTCCGGATGGTCGATCAGGTTTTCGCCGACCCCGGGCAGGTCGGCGACGCAGGAAATGCCGTGCCCGGCAAGCGCCTCGGCGGGGCCGATGCCGGACAGCATGAGCAGTTTCGGCGAGACGAGGGCACCGGACGAGACGATCACGTCGGCATCTGCATGGACGGTATGCTCGGCGCCCGACGCATCCGAATAGACGACGCCGGTGACCCGACCGTTTTCGATCAGCAGCCGGCTGACTGTGCAATTGAGTTTCAGCGTCAGCTTGGGATCATTCGTCAGCGGCTCGATGAAGGCATAGGCGGCGCTGCTGCGCTTTCCCCGCCGGTTCATGAACTGGTAGAAGCCGACCCCGCGCTGCGACGGTCCGTTGAAGTCATGGTTGTACGGCAATCCAAGGCCTTGGACGGCCTGGACGAACCAACGGGAAACATCATCGATGTGGCCTGGATCCGAGACCAGCAGCGGACCTTCGCTGCCATGCAGTTCGCCGCCGAGGCGGTTGTTTCCCTCCATGCCGGTGAAATGCGGCAGCACCGCCTGCCAGTTCCAGCGCACGCCGGCATTGTTGCCGCGCAGCAGTTCGTCCCACTCCTCATAGTCGGCCGAGCGGCCTCGCATGTAGACCTGGGCGTTGACCGAGGTGCCGCCGCCCAGCACGTTGCCTTGCGAGATTTCATGGACGCGGCCGTCGAGATGGGCCTGCGGCTCGGTGCGGTGATAGCGCATGAATTTCGAGCCGTTGATCATCTTGAAGATGCCGGGCGGCATGTCGAGCAAGGGGTGATGATGGGAATGGCCGGCCTCCAGCAGCAGGGTTCGCCGTCCCGCTTTGACAAGCCTTGCCGCCGCGACGCAGCCGGCTGCTCCGCCGCCCACCACGATATGGTCGTAGGACTGCGTCATGCTTCCGGCGCCTCACGGCTTTCGAATGTACCGCGGACATACTCCCAGGCCGCCGAGAGGTGGTTGAGCAGCGCCCGCTCGGCGCCGTCAGGATCTCGCTCAATGATGGCCGTGCAGATTTCACGATGGCTGAGGAAATTCACGCGGTTGCGCTCGGGCGACCGTGGCATGCGCATCCAATGCGGCGACAGCCAGGCGGTAAATGCCTTGTGCACGACAGGCAGCACCGGGTTGCGCGCGATGTCATAGAGCGCTGCGTGGAACGCCACGTCCGTCGCATAGAATTTCTCAGAATCCGGGATGGCTGCCTCGTTCATCGCCAGCGCCGCCCTCAGGGCTGTGACGTCATCCTTGCGGGCATGGATGGCGGCGTTGCGCGCCAGCGACGCCTCGAGGAAGACGCGCATGTCGTAGAGGTTCTTCACGCCCGCCTGGTCGCTCAGCAGATGTCCTACGATGCCGTCGAGGGCGCCGAGCGCGGCATCCAGGCCAGGCCGGCGCGCCACGGGCCGGAACCGCGGACGCGCTTCCACCAGGCCGCGGCTGGCCAGGCGCGCAATCGCCTCACGCACAACGCCCCGGCCTACACCATACTCGATCATCAGTTCGCGCTCGGCCGGCAGGTAGCTGCCGTCGCCAAGCCTTCCGGACGTGATGTCGGCCTCTATGCCGGCCACCATCGCGTCGGCCGCGCGAGCGGCGAGAATAGCCGCGGGCATCTCAGGACGCTCTTCCGTATCCAGCAAGCCTTTTTCCTCCCAGATGGTCCTGTTATTAGAAGGTAAATCGGACCAAAGCACAAGCGGATTGATGCTTTTGTAGGACCAAAAATGACTGATTGACTTCAGAAGCGCTGAAAGATCAGCCACATTGTTGCCAGTCAGCGCTGCCGGTGCAATTATGGTCCGATGAAAAAACCTGAATGGAGCGCAGCATGAGCCGCACCGAAATCAAGGAAGTCGAGACCCGGCTGTTCCGGGTCCCACTGCGTGAGGTGATGACCGATGCCAAGCACGGCGCGCACACGCATTTCGAGCTGGTGACCGTCACGTTGAGGCTTGCCGACGGCACTGAGGGCACAGGCTACACCTACACCGGCGGCAGGGGCGGCTATGCGATCAAGGCAATGATCGATCACGACCTCGCGCCGTTCCTCAAGGCACGCGACACGACGCAAATCGACACGATCTACGACGGCATGCTCTGGCACATCCACTATGTCGGGCGCGGCGGCATCGCTTCTTTCGCGATCTCGGCGATCGACATCGCATTATGGGACCTCAAGGGCCGGCGTAGCGGCCTGCCGCTTTGGCAGATGGCGGGCGGGGCCGGGAAGAGTGCCAAGGCCTATCGCGGCGGCATCGACCTAAACTTTACCCTCGATCAGCTTTTGGCCAGCATCGATTCCTATCTCAATGCCGGCTTCACCGGGGTGAAGATCAAGGTCGGCAAGGACGACCTGGCCGAGGATGTGGCCCGGGTGAAAGCAGTTCGCGAGCGCATAGGACATCACATCACCTTTATGGTTGACGCCAACTACGCGCTCGACGTCCCGCGAGCGATCGAGGCAGCGAGAGCATTCGCCGCCTACGATCTGCTGTGGTTCGAGGAGCCCATCATACCCGACCATTATGAGGGTTACGCCAGCATTGCCAAGGCGACCGGAATGCCCCTGGCAATGGGAGAAAACCTGCATGTCATCGAGGAGTTCGAGCATGCCTTCGCTTGGTCGAATCTCGCCTACATCCAACCCGACGCCTCCAACTGCGGCGGGGTCACCGGCTGGCTGCGCGTGGCAGCGCTCTCACGCAAGGCTGGCATTCCGGTCTGCAGTCACGGGATGCAGGAACTTCATGTCAGCCTCGTTGCAGGTCAGACAAATGCCGGCTGGGTGGAGGCGCATAGTTTTGATATTGACCATTATACCACTGAGCCGCTGAGGCTTCAGGATGGTTTGGCGATAGCACCCGACGAGCCTGGAGTGGGCGTTGTCTTCGACTGGCGGAAATTGGCGGATTTTCGCCAATAGCGCCCCCTGAACGGCGGCACGGCCGCATGCATTTTGTCCAGATCCTGCTTCCTCGTTCCGGCAACGCGGAGAGCGCTTCGCCGAGGAAGACTTCGACCGTCTGAAGAACGAACTCGCCGCCGCCGCAGCCAGCGGGCATACCACTTATCGGATGCCACACTTACATTTGTAATTGCAGCGACGCTTCACCGGCTTTAACTCACGCGATCATAGCAGCGACACGACAAATGCAGGCGGCCGCCCGAACACCGGCAGAAGTTGCAAGCATTGGGTGCGCCTGCAGGGAGGCGGCGATGGTTGCAACGCGTACGGACACTGCGCATGCGGTTATGGAGGACTTCATTCTATGGCGGCACCGCTCACCGGTCCGCGAAGTTGGATTTACGAGGCTATGAGTCAAACCCGACAAGCGATCGCCGCATCTCGCGAGGTGCTGAGGCGCTTTCGCGAACGTCAGGGCGACGACACTCCTCGAGGAAAGAATACAGACCGTGGTCCTGTCGCCGTGTCAGCCTTCGATGCCGACATCATACGCGCTGCATGCCGAGATCTGATCGCGGAGATGAACGTGCCCGAGTGTCAATGGCGCGAGCTGGCGCGAAGTCTGGTGCGCGAATTCGTGGCCTGCGAGCAGACCGAAGCCGGTTTGGTGGATTGGATCGTCCGCCGGCCAGCGATGACGGAGACGGACGAGGCCGGCTGACCGGAGCCAACTGGCGAGGCGGCGAATGAGCCAGGAGTCGGTCGACCGCAATTAACGCGAGCAAACAGGTCTCCCGGCGACTTGTTGCGCGGGAACTGCGGTGATCCGAGGATCGGAAACTTTGGCGAGCGGCTTGGACACATCTGATCCTCCTCGTCTCTAGCGTCGGGCTCGTGTTCGCATTTGAAGCATGTAGTGAGACTGGCCGATGGCGTGACCTTTCGTTGAGTGGAGACGAATGCGTCCAGCCCACTGTCCAAGGCACGGCGACGGCCATGTCGCGTTGCTCCCGGCCTTCGCACACAAGGAGCCCAAGCCGGATGCCAACCAGGCTGCATTAGGCCAATGGGAACAATTTGCGCGGGCCGAGCTTGGGCTAGCGTCGTACAGAGGTGCAAGTATGCAAGATAATTTTGACCGAGCTTCATCCGTCGCGGAGGTTGCGGAATCATTCGTGAGATCCCGGAGGCCGTTCTCTGTCGTATCGACCCGGGATGCGGTCACGATTGTCAGGAAACAGGCAGCTTTTTGCGAGCATACGGATGGCGAGCTTGCGGAGTTGGTGGCGGCAATTGCGGTCAGGCATGGTCGATTGGTCGCGTTCGATCTTGATCTCGACGACACAGGCTTGGAGATCGGTCGCGCAGCATAGCCAACGCCTCACGCAATGAGATAGCCACCGTCAACCGGCAAAATTGCCCCAGTGATGAATCCCGCGAGCGGCGAACACAAGAACATGGCGGGGCCGGTCAGGTCGCCCGGCGTACCCCAGCGACCCATCGGAGTGCGTTTCATCAATTCCGCGTTGCGAGCTGGATCGGCCCGTGGCGCGGCGGTCATGGCGGTCTCGATCCAGCCAGGCGCCAATGCGTTTACGCGAATGCCATCCCCGGCATAGGCGATCGCAAGTGACTTGGTAAGTTGCACGACCGCGCCCTTGGATGCGGCGTAAGCCGGCGAATGAGCCGCGCCGAAAAACGCGAACATCGATGCGATGTTGACGATGGCGCCCCCGTTCGAGAGTGCCCCTCGGAACGCGCTCGCACTCCGCATGGAGCCGGTGAGATTGATATCGACCACCGTTTCGAAACCCTGGACAGTGAATTCGGCGGCGCGCAGGTTTACCCCTGCGCAATTTACGAGCGCTGCAACGGATGTGAACTGACTTGAATATCCTTCGACCGCAGTCATGTCCCGGACGTCGAGTACTGAATACGAGACGGCGGTGCCGTATGCACGAGCGGCCGCCACCTCGGCGGCCGTGGCCCCCGTCGCGTGGACGATTGCCCCGGCCCCGGCGAACGCCATGGCCATGCCGTTTCCGATGCCTGTCGTGCCTCCGGTAATGACGACGGTCTTGCCCGCGAAGAAGGGCATCGCCCATATGGAATCGGTCACCAAGATCTCCTCGTTTCGCCTCTGTGGCGGAGCGCGAACTTACCGCAGCGGAAGACAAACGGGCGGATGTCTACCGCACGAATTGATCGACGAAATCGTCCCCGAGACCCACGCTCGCATAGTGGCTTCTGCACATGTCGATCTTGGTGAAAACGTCCTCGAAACCAATCTGCTTGTTATCCTTGTCCAGGTAAACCATGCAGCCGGAGATGTTGAAGAAGGTGATCATCTCGGGCACGTCGCTTGGGACCGTGAGCGTGTGGATTTCACCGGGCGGCTCGAAAACGTAAGATCCGGTCTCTGCCACCCAGTCGTGTTCAAGGTAGTGCCAACGCCCCTTGATCACATAGCCATGCACGGGGGCCGGATGCAGATGACGGCTTAATATCCCGGCCCGGCGTACGCGGAGCAGATTGCACCACTGGCCTTGCATTGTGTTGAGCATAAGTGGTCGGAACCACACGCCCTTAGCCTGTGGGACCCAGACACGCTCGTCTTCGGGGACGGCAGCGATCGCGATCTCTTTCGGTGCCAGGGGATGGGCGGAGCCGTTGAAGGATTGATACATAGGAACCTCTGTCGCCAATTCATTGGAGTCCATATCAGCGCGATCCTAACAACTGGGCCGAGTTCTGCCGAGGCGCAATCGGGCGCCCACGCATTGGGAAAGTTGTCGGCGCGCGCCCGCCCGCTGCCGCGACCGCAAGCGGGAAGGGTTTCGGGATGGTCCGTTGGGCGTCGAAGACGATCAGTGGGTTCCTTCTTGCCTTATCATGCGGCTATCCGGGAGTGCACCGGGCTGGTCCTGGTCTGGAAGCCCCGGTTTCGGACTTCCAAGGCCAGCAAGGCGAGTTCGACCTCGTCCAATCGCGACGGGCGTGCATTTTCCGGCATGCCTTCGGCGGTGGCCAGGTCGATCAGGTACTCGTTCCAGGCCCAGTTCTTGAGCACAGCGCGTTTCTCGTCGGGTGCGAGCACCGGGTCATCCACAACCTCCATCGGAGAGGCGTAGAATGTCTCCGGCTCGGAAAGCGCCGTCTGTATGTGCGCTGCCTGTGCGCCGGCGCCATAGCCGTGGCTTGCCTGGAGCCAAGCCAACTGCAGCCGCTGCCAAACCAGGTCGGAAAAGGCCTGTTTCTCCTCCGATGCATGCTGGCGCGTGACCTTGGCCTGGGAAGCAGGAGGTGCCGCCTGCACCACGTAATTGAGGCCTTGACGCTCGGCATAACGGATGGCCGCTTCCAGCGTCGGAAAGTTAAGTTCAACCTGGGTCAAGGTGTCCCGGCCACCGGTATAGCCCATCAGCGGCTCGATGAACGGGGCTGTGCGGCGTTCGAAGACCAATCGCCAGTCCTTGCGGGGCTTTGCCGAGGTCATGGCCGAGCGGCAGGGCTGGTAGATCCGCGCCGTTGCGCCGTCCGGAAACACTGACCGTCCCCATGACAAAGCCGGCCCGTCTAGACGAGGCCGATTGTCATTGTCCGGCCGGACGGACGTCTTGGTTGGGTTCCTGATGTTGTCGCTGCTTTGAACTGTCTCCATTGCCTGTCCCTCCCGTTATGAAGGGTCGCACGGGCAGCGGCCGTAAGGGCCGCCACCCATACTGCATCCGTCAGTTCTTCCCGTTGATTGCGATCCGCTTGGCCTTCGCCTGCGCCCGCTCGGTCTTGGGCAACGTCACGGTCAGCACCCCGTTCTTGAAGGCGGCGTTGACCTTGTCTTCTTCAACCTCGTAGCCGAGCGGAATGAGGCGCTCGAAGCGACCGTAGAAGCGCTCGGAGAACTGCCGGTCCTTGTCCTCGGTCTCGGAACGCTTCTCGCCTTTAAACTTGAGCGCCCCATTTTCCAGCAGGACTTCTATGTCGCTCTCGTCCAGGCCAGGTATTTCCGCCGTGACGCGGACTTCCTTGTCCGTGTCGGAGATTTCGACACTCGGCCAACTGGCGGCGAAAGAGGGACCGAAGGCCGGCAGTCTGGCGCCAAAGCTGCGGAAGGCGTCATCGAACAGCCGGTTTACCTCCCGGTGGAGGGAGACGAAGGGGTCTCGATCTCCGTCGGGGAAGAGACTGGGCGCCGAGTTTCCGTTGCCCCGGCCCCATGGGATCAAGTCACGTACGCTCATTGTCTTTCTCCTTTTGTAGGTCTCTGAGTCGGGCGGGACGCCCGGCTCAAGCGAAAGCCTTCATGGTGGATTGCTCAGGCGGCCAGCTTGTCGGTCTCGACCTTGGGCGCCTCGATCTTCGGCATGGGAGCCCCGCTGGAGATTTCGATCTTGCGCGGTTTCATCTCCTGGGGAACCTCGCGCTTGAGATCGATGCTCAGCAGCCCGTTCTCAAGGCTGGCGCCCTCGACTTTGACATGATCGGCCAGTTCGAACCGACGCTCGAAAGCGCGCCCGTTGATGCCGCGGTACAGATACCGGCCGTTCTCATCGCCGGATTGCGACCCGCTCACAACCAGCATGTTGGGCTGGTGGGTGACGGTCAGCTGGTCCTGCGAGAAACCGGCGACCGCCATCGTGATGCGATACTGATCATCATCAACCTTGGCGATATCGCAGGGCGGCCAGTTGTCGAACGAGGCCACACGGCTCGCACTTTCAAGCATGTCGACCATGCGGTCGAAGCCGATGCTGGACCGGTATAGAGGGGTAAAATCGAGGTTTGTCTTCATAGCCACATCCTCCTTGAGCAACATGGACAACAGAAGGCGCCAAGAGCCTTGCCGCCTCCTGGTGTTGCCGGCCCCATTGGGCGGCCGGCGACCATCATTTAGAATCGCGACGTGCACCTTCAAGAGGAAGAATAGGAAAATTTTCATCGGCAATCTGGGCGAACGCACCGATGCCACACCCCTCCCGCCGGCGGGGTCACTCGCCGACGGGTCCATGGTGCAAGAACAACTACGTCGCCCTTAAATCCGATCGACGAATGGTACGAACGCGGCCACTGCCGCGCTGTCGCTGCAGTCAGGACCGGCGCGCTCATCCGATTGATCCAACTGTTGCAACGCATCCATGATCGTGTCGAAGCTGACCGGTTCACCCGCTCCCGGCAGCATGCGAAGCGCTGGCACGGATTCTACGGCGCAGGCATCCGACGCCCATGACGAAAGAATGGCGCGCTACTCCTGAACAGCCAGGGCAACGTCGGTCAAAACGTCGTGGGGATGTTTGAAATGCCGCGCCGGATGCAGCAAGCGGTCCAGAAAACGTCGGGGGCCACGGGTTCAATCGATGCAAAATAGGTCGAAATGGGTCCTTCCATGGATGGTCCTCCGCTTCAGACAATCTCATGCGAGTTTGGCGGCTCTCGCCAGCGGCTGTCGCGATCACGACCAGGCAGATCATCCAGGAACGACGCTCAACGACTTTCCCTAGGTGATGTCGATACCGAGACTCATCGTCCGGCACCCTGGGCGGCTCGATCACGACCGAAGCGAACGAGCCGTTCGCGATCGAGGGTGGCGATGCTGCACTTCCCCAGATGTTCGGAGCATAGCGAGGGCTGCGGCCTTGGAGCGGCGAGGGGACTTGCCTACATCGCACAGGTCGTCGATATGGAGGTCGATGAGTTCGCCGAAGGCTTCAGGCAGGCTATACAGTCTCACTGCGATCGACTTGGTGTCGGTGCCCCAGCGCCGCGCATCGTCGCGTTGCAGGAAGGTCTCGCTGACGCAGCGTGTGCGGTAGGTTCTAAGGTTCTGATGTTAAACAGAAGCTGAAAAATCAAGAGCATAGACTGGCCATTGCACCGATGATGGATGGGGAAGATAGATTAACAAAATCAGATGTTTATGAGGGTTCGTGTGCAAATACTGCACACGCAAGTTCCGCTTCTCATCTTTTTTCGTTCCTACGAGGGAGCTGCCGAAAGGCCTTTTCGGACCCTCTTTTGCCGACGATACTATCCGCTCCAATGCGAATAAGCATCAGTGGAGGCAGACCACAAACCCTGGCCGACGTTGAAGTCAAAACTTCCGGGGCGGCCTTCTTCTTGTCGGGGTCGATCACCGGCAGTGGCGCAGTCGGCTCATGGAGCGGGGGCGACAGCCCAATTCATGACGAGATTGCTTTGACCAACGATCGGCCTGTTGCGACCGACGCATGGTCGATACCCACAACAGAGAACGATGCGACCAGAGATTTCACAGTCACCCTGTCCGGCTCTATCATCAAGGCCGTGGGCATCTCGTTCCAGTAAGGATCAGCCGGCGATTCGCCATTCCAAGGCCAAGCTAAGGGCACCTAGTGGGCCATATCGCGCAGAGGCTTCTTGCGCTTCGGCGGCACATAGGCCTGCACCAGCCTGACCTTGTCGATGTCGACCGTGACCGGCGGTCCAGTATAATTGTCACCTTGCCGCCTTCCTCGTCGACATAGGTGACGTTGCCGACGAGTTCGATCTGCTGCCCTCGCTTCACCTTCGTCGTGCGATCGAGGATCGAATGGGGGAAGTTGTAGCTGGGTATGCTGACGCTGACGTGGTCCTCGTCGACCCGCCTGCGCACTGTGGCCGTTATCGCCACCTCGTCGCCGATGCCTATTCCCCGAGCCATGACAGGATTCTGGAGCGGACAGCTTTTTAGTCGAGATGTAGCTAATATACGGCGCAGCCCTTGGCGGACTGACGGGCGCCACGGCCGAATCTGCCTATTTCCCAGCCGGCCAGGCCTGCGTAGGCTGACTACCAAGTTATATACGCTCATGCTAATATGAGGGCACCACACCTTATGAAGTAGGCAAAGGTGGAGCATGGTCAACGAGTCGGTGACAACCTACGTTGTGAGCGTGTTTGAAGCGCCGAACTGGCGCACGGTGCTTACGACCAACGACAAGGCTAAAGCCTTGGCCTGGGCGAGAGAGATCGGCGAAAACGTGCAGGTCGAGGAGATCACGCCGGAGCCAAAGGGTGCTAGCGCTGAGTAAAACGGCTGGTTGCTGCTGGGCGGCTGGCCGGAAGGACCGTTATCCTGCCGGAATTGATCAAGCGCGACCGTGACGAGTGCTGCCTTGCCTTGCAGGCGGCTCACGTCGCGTTTGCCAAGACAGGGGAGCCGGATTTGCAAATTGCCACGCCTAGGCCGATACCGAGGCCGAGGAACAGCTTACCTGCCGCATCGATGGCGAAGGCGCGAGCAGGGCGCCACACGTCCTGGCTAGGCTCTCTGAGGGCGCTGGCGATAGATCGAAGATCGCTTCCATGACCAGATTCTAGATCCAAATCGCGAATATGTGCGGCGGGTTTCTCGCAACAAAAACGGGCGCTACTTCTTCGTGATCCAATCCAGCAAGCCGGCTTCGATCTGCTCACACCCGACAAATTCGCGTACCAAGCATTCAGCAACAACGCGCCACTGACACTCGGGCACGTCTGCATCCCTGACTAGGTTTTGAAATGCGGAGCGGAGAACGTCGGCATCGAACCCCGATATGCGCATCGGCGCGAGATCGTCCTCGTCTTCGAGCACCTGGGCCATATCTTCGCGGTAGCGTTGGCGAAGGCGCTTGAGCAGTTCGCGCGACTCTTGGATGGCTTGCCGGGTGTGGTCCATTTGGCTGCGGAACGCAGCTGTTCCGGTCATCGACCGGCTCTGCAACTGAAAGCTGGTTTCCATCACCGCACGTGCGATTTCTAAATTCTTTGTATCCATCGCGGCCTCCCTTCCGGCGAAGGGATTTGTTTACTCTCTTTTTAGCAAAGGAGGTTCAAAGGTACGGTTTCGTACACGGGGAGGCCCCGGCCTAATCGGCCGACATTGAGCGTGGTCGGCGCTGTCGGGGGCAACGTTACAGTTGGGTGACGTGACGGTGCCGACCACACTGGAGAGTGGCATTAACCACACCCCGATCCTACCCGCAGAATGACAGCGCAGCAATTAAGCCTGATGGTCTAATCCGCGCTGCAACCATAACCCGATTTAAACTCGGTCCCTTCCCGAGTGCCCGTATGAGCTTGAGCTGTGAAGCACCTGCGCGGCTAGGAGGACCTCCGCCACGCCTCACTGCAGGACTTCCGCGAGGAGAACTAGCCCGGAGGCTTCTCCCGCGGCTGTGCCGGTCCTGTCATGTTCGGCTGGATGAATGGCGCCCTCTTGCCGGTAATGGTCTCAATCGACTTCAACAGCGGTCGATGGACCTCACGTAGAGCTTGGTAGTGCTCGCTGTGATACGCCAGGAGCGGCCCGACGATGCTCTTGTGCAGCGCTTCGGCTGCCGCGATGAAGCGCTCGATTTCAGCCCGGGAAAGCTGTTCGGAAGGTTTGGTTCTGGCCATTGGCGATCTCCGCTTGAGGGGGTCGCCGCAACGAGGACTACAATCCTACATGCCGGACTGCCTCACAATAGGGCTCGCTGGCCTACTCGAGGGAAGCGATAGGACCAGCGTCAGCATGATCCTCATTGCCCCCGTCCGCAAGCGGCCACCGAAGACCCTATTCCTCAGCCCATCTGGTCTCGGCAAAATGACGCGCGAAGCTCCCCTGGAGCCTTGCGGAACTTGGGCAGATACCCTCTCTAGTTGTTTGATCCCAGGCTTTGATGGCGCATACTTTTCGTCCGAATCAAAGGATGCGCTATGGGCCAGGTTCTTCATGGGAGCGCCACGACGACAGAGGCGATCCGTCGAGCGATACAGCATAGTCAAGAGAGCCTGAGGGCGCTGGCGAAGCGCTACGGCATCAATCAGAAGACGGTTAGGAAGTGGAGGAACCGGACGTCGGCCGCCGATCTTCCGACTGGCCCCAGAGATCCGAAGTCGACAGTGCTATCGACTGAGGAAGAGGCGGTCATCGTCGCCTTTCGGCGTTATACGCTGCTGCCACTGGACGATTGCCTCTATGCTCTCCAACCGACGATCCCGCATCTGTCGCGGTCATCCTTGCATCGCTGCCTGCAGCGTCACGGGATAGGCAGGTTGCCGGATGTCGAGGGCGACAAGCCGGCAAGGAAGAAGTTCAAGGCCTATCCAATCGGCTACTTCCATATCGACGTCGCCGAGGTCCGAACCGAGCAGGGCAAGCTGCATATGTTCGTGGCCATAGATCGGACCTCGAAGTTCGCTTTCGTCGAGCTGCACGAGAAGGCAACGACAGCGGTCTCCGCCGATTTCCTGCGCCATCTTCTTGATGCTGTCCCTTACAAGATCCACACAGTGCTTACCGACAACGGCATTCAGTTCACGACCCCAGGTGCCGGCGGCTCGGCCGTTCCGCTGATCAAGGAAGCCATGGCGGCGGGAGAAATCATATGGGCGCACGCCTTCGAACATACTTGCGCCAAGGCCGATATCGACCACCGAACGACAAAGCCAAGGCACCCATGGACCAACGGCCAGGTCGAACGCATGAACCGCACGATCAAGGATGCGACCGTCAAACGCTTCTACTACGAGAGCCATGACCAACTGCGCCAGCATCTCGCCGATTTCCTCTTAGCCTATAATTTCGGCCGTCGACTGAAGACCCTCAAGGGCCTCACGCCCTTTGAATACATCTGCAAAATCTGGACAAAAGAGCCCGAACGATTCAGGCTCGATCCAACCCATCAAACCTCGGGACTAAACATCTAGTCTCTACTCAGGAGCCGAATGCTGGTATCGCGACGCAGTTCGGAATCGGCGCGATCGACGCCTTCAACCGTGATCGCGATTGTCCCGTTCTCAATTCTTGCAATCCATCCCTTTGCCTTCATGTACCAGAGATGAAACTCCAGATGCTCTGGTGGACAGCCTAACAACCGTTCGATTTCGACGTCGCCAATGCCCGGATTGCCGACATCCTGGCGGCGCTTCACATAGAGCAGCGAAAGCAGTTTGGCCTGGACCAAAGCATCTTTCTCGACCCCTTTGGGGTCGCTTGCCTCCTCGACCAATTTAAGCCGCTCACCGGCATGCTCTCGATAGGAGATATCGTACTGGGCGCGCTTAACGGGATCCCTCAAGACGTTGTGTGCTTCTACTATTTCGCTGAAGCGGGCTTCGTTTCCAGTTTGCTGATTGTCGGGATGATAGCGCATCGCAAAGTAGCGGAATATTCGCTCAAGTGTCTCCGAGTTGGCGTTTGGGCTGATCTCCAAGAGTTCGTAGTAATCGACGAACAATGCGCTGCTCCCTCAAACATCGCTCGACAGCCGCGGGGGCCGACCGCCTACATGGCGATGCAGTGCCCTCACTCGTCGAGTTCATATACGGACAATACATTGCGCCCGGGGTCAAGATGAGCGGGAGCTAGTGGACGTCAGCCAAGGCGGCTCCCGCGCGGGGTGCAACGAAAATGGCCGGGGCCGCAGTGGGAGATTGCCTGATCAGCGCCGGCCGGAGTTCGGGGTAGAACTCAATGCCGAAGCCGCCTGCGCAGCCAAGGTTGGGGTTTGACCGCGCCGTCCTATAATGGGACAGCGCGGTCCTCGCTAGGCAGCACGCCGGGCGGGCAGTGGTCCTCGATTGTGCGCCGGATGAGCGTCAACGCTGCCCGGCATTCGTCGGCTTCGATCTTCATAACCATTGAAACATGCGTTTGAGCTAAAATGTTCCGGAACCGATTTCGGGCTCGCGGCTTGAGTCGGTGAGGGAAGAACACTAGTCATGCCCATCAGACGAAAAGCCGTGGATGCCGGGATCCTTAAGCCTGCCGAATTGGCCTTGCTAGGGCGCGTTTTCGAGCAGCTTAAACTCGTCGACGACCAATCACCCGATGCGCAGGGCCGGTTGGCCTCTCGGATCATTGCCAACTACATGGCCGGGATAAAAGATGAGGCCGAACTTCTCTCGCTTTCGAAGCAGCCGTTAGGGCGGTAAGGTCGGGAAAGCTAGAGCTTTACCAGCCGCACAACATCAAGCGCGACCGTCACCACCGGGCCACCCAGGCTGACCGTTACGGCGTCCTTCTCGACCCGTGTGACGCTGCCGATCAGTTCGATGGTCAGACCTTTGACCACCTTCGTGGTGCTATCCCGAACGGAATGCGGAAATCCGTAGGTCGGTATCGACACGCTGATCCTGTCGTCAGTGACGCGTCGAATAATGGTGGCGTCGATCGCCACCTCATCGCCGATCTTGAGACCACTAGCCATGCACTGGAGTCTGGTGCGGCCGTCTCAGGGGTCAAGTAGCGGAACCTAATATGCGCTTTGAACTTATCGGCTGATGAGCACACGCGGCATCAACTTTCTCGATCGGTGGATGGCAGAGCACCTGCCCAACGCAATGACTGATGATCCAGTGGCGGTTAGCGACCTCGCTGACGAAATGATGAAATTTGCGGAGCGTGAGGGAATCGGTGCCGACGAGATCAAGGAGGAGGTCGGCAGCGTCTATGAGGTGATCTTGGAGGCGATGCACCACCGGGAAGGCAGCTTGGCCGAATAACCCTTGCCATCCAGGTCCAGTTAGGAATAGAATCCTTTGCGGCGACCCCTTCAACGGAGATCGCCATGCCCAAAAGACTCTCGCCGACAACCTGGCCGGGCATCCCATGTGCTGCAAGTCGACCAAACTGACGGCATCAACGCGAAGCCGGCGGTCGCGGCCGGCAGCCTTGCAATCCGAGCAGGCGAATAGCCCTCATCTGTTCGGCCGATGTGCCGGGCAAAGGAAGGCGCCAATTTGCAAATGTGATCCTCCCCGGGTCACACCGCCGAACAGCCCCTTCAGCTAGTCCCTGAGTGGGCTGATCTAAGAGCTCCACCGGCTGATTCCGGTGGGGCATCTTGCTTATCCAGGCCTCAGCCAGGCGGCGCGTCAATATTTGATTTTTCTCGATCCCATAGGGCCAAGCCCATCCGACACACGTCTCGCAACGTCCCTGACCAAATGATGGATCGCACTCGGCTCATGCGCCGCGTATGCCGTGAAGAATTGCATCGACTGTGCGACGTGATAGATCTCGCGGAAGTTCTGGGACATCAGTTCGTCATTATCGTCGAATGGATTCAACATGACATGTTCCATTCGCTCTACGGCGTCCGGGAACCTCGCGACGTAGGCTTTTAGGAATTCCTCGATCTCTTCGTCGCGGAAATGCTTGCCCAATGTCTCCTCACCAAAAGGCGCTAGCGTAACGGCATATAGGCGCTCATGCCGGCCATCACGAGGCACGCGGCCACACCCACTATGTCCCGCTGCCGGTAGCGCCAGACACCGTGATGAATGATGACGGCGCTGACCTTACTTGATCTGGAGCGCGTGTCATGACCGCCCTTCGCGTTCTAAAGCCCATGGGATGCCCGCAGGGAACCGACGCGCGCATATGGCGCCAGTCCGTAGAAAAGCGCCTGAACGACCTCCTAGACCGTGCCATGAGCCTGATAACGGCACTGGATCTCATGCAGGCTGATTGCGATCTGGAGGAAACGGCAGACGATGAGCCGTCGCTTGGCTGCCTTGATGATCTAGAGCTGGACAACGTCGACGACGAGGAAGGCGCGGACGCAGAGCCATGCCCGGACACCCACGGTGAAACCGTGATTTGGGGCGAGGATCTGAAATCTCAGGAAGTGCTGGTGGAGAGCGGCCCTAAGATGAAATTACTAGCACCATGTAGTCCTCGACAGGCTGGTTCTTAAAATTGTGTGGAACAAGGAGCCGCCTCTGCGGGTTTATGTCGTGCGCGGTCTTCTCCGGAAAGTGGCCGCTCTATTCAAGGTGAAGAAACCCGCCGCCCTGGGCCCCCTCTCAGCGGCGGGTTTCTCTATTCCGGCGGGTTTTTTTGTTGTCATGTCGCGTTTCTTTACCTGAGCTTTTCAGCGGCGGCGTTTGCCTTGTCCCTGTTGCCCTTGGTTTCCTTGATTATTTTCAAGGCCATATCCTTTGTGATTGCGTGCTTCCGGGCGAAGTAGTTCACCTCGTAAGGCTCGCTGGTGGACACCCTGGCCCGATCTTGCTTTCCCCGATTTGATTTGTTGTCAGCCATAGCTCTCTCCATGTCGCGTCCAAGTCCACGGACCTGCCGATAGTTGCAGGAAAGAATTGGCGCCGCAATCGGCTATGGGTGGCGCGCGCCTTCATTGGCGAACATGACGGGAACAATCCGCCTTTCCGTGTTGCAGTCATGTTGCAATGACAACAAGGTACAGGACGGGACAAGCCCGGAATGCAAGGGTTTGCGCGTTACAGAGCGGGAAAACCGATGCAACACGGTTCGGTCGCGGCCTTGTTCGCTAACTTCATGATTTGCCTGATCAATTGTTTGGCTGGGGTTCCTGGAAGTTTTTCGAACTTTCTGCGTCGCGGGTCAGCCCGAATTGCGCTTGCTTATGGACTCGTTAAGCCTGTGGTCGGGGGGCTCGGACCGCACCGGCCCACGATATCGCGTCGGCGGCGCCGCACCTATTAGATCGCTTATGGCTGGCTGCTGCTCAACAGGGCGAACGTCTACGACGCTCCAACACCTCCTCCGTGCTGTTGTCCTTGTCGGTGCAAACGAGCCAGCCTCCGCTTCTATGGTTTCCGAACGAATTAAAATGATCTTGAGAAAACCATTATCAAATGCGCGTCCCGAAAGGGGGCGAAGGCGATGCCAGCGCATCGGAGCGGAAGTTCTATGCCGGCGACCCTCCGCGGAAGTCGGTGCGAAAACTCCTGCCACAGCCCGCAACCGGAACATCAGATGTGCTGGTGCATTGCTAGTGAACGCCAATTCGACTGGGGCGCAAAATGCATCGCGCGATCACAAATGCATGGGCAATGGTGCGAGAAGCCGTCGTTGGGTTCGTCAACGACAACGCTCTCAGCCATGGCGCAGCAATCGCTTTTTATGCCACAACATCGTTGGCGCCAATTCTGCTCATCGTGGTTGCAATTGCGGGTCTCGCATTCGGTCACGAGGCAGCGCAAGCGGCATTGTCCGCCCAAATCACAGGGATGATGGGTACAGAAAGCGCAAACATCCTTCAAACCGCACTGAAGAGCGCATCCGAAAAGCCATCCGGCGGCACCTGGGCGGCGGTGATCGGCATCATCACCTTGCTTGTGAGCGCTTCCGGGGTCTTCGGCGAAATACAGCAGTCCTTGAACATGATATGGAAGGTCGAAGCGCAGGGCAGTTCGTTGTCGCGCCTGGTGCGCGCACGTGCGGTAAGTCTGGGACTGGTCACCGCACTTGGCTTCATGTTGCTCGTCTCTCTAGTCGCGAGCGCGGCGATTTCGGCCCTAGGCAACCTCATCAAGGCACAGTTGCCGTTCGGGACACTTGTCCTGGGCGTTATCAACGCGGTCGTTTCTTTTGTCCTCCTCGCAGCTATTTTCGCTGCCATCTTCAAGATCTTGCCTGATCGAACCCTGGAATGGCGGGATGTCTGGATTGGCGCTGTTGTGACCGCTGCCCTGTTCACGCTCGGGAAATTGCTTATCGGTTGGTATATAGGCTCCAGCGCGGTCGCGGCCTCATATGGGGCCGCCGGTGGGCTGCTCGTCATCCTGTTGTGGGCTTACTACTCGGCGGAGATTTTTCTTTTTGGTGCGGAAATCACTCGCGCCTACTCCATTCGACACGGCAGCAGGTCCGATCAGGAAGCTGTGCTTCACAATGCTTGACCTGCAAGACATGCCACTATCGCCGGCTGATCCCCGGTCCTGATCGCGTACTCTGATCAGGTCTAGGCTCGCCGGGATCGAGGTGGTTGGGGTCTTCGCCCGGCGAGCTGTCCACCTGCACGGAAAGTACTGGCCGTGGGTTTGCCCATCAGCCGTGACTTATCCAATATCGGTGCGGTTAAGCCCCACAAGCACGCCCAACTGCTGGGGGGCTTTTTTGGGTCAGTCGGGAACATCCTCGCCCTGAGGCTGTTCAGTCACACCCGGCTCGTTCTTAAGCGGTCCTGCCGGTGACCAAGATGGCCCTCACTCATCATGGTCGGCCCGCGCTCGGAAGCAAGCGCGGGCCATCCCTGAACAAGTCCGGGGCAACCGGCCAGGCAATTGCAGCATCGATGGTGGCCGGCCGCCTTGACCGAACTTGCGGGCCAATTCCTCCTAGGTTGACGACGAAATATCGGTAGCAATTTCTACAATTTTCAATTTGGCTGGAAACCCTTTCTACCCGCAAGCGTTGAATTAGCACGGCTGCATTAAAGCAGTTGCATTCGGAGGAATTTTGATGAATTCGAAAATGCTCATTCTCGGCGCGACATTTGCCCTGATGACCGGATCGGCCTTTGCCGGCAGTTCCACTGGCACGTCTGCGCTCGACGATCCTGCAAGAATGTCTCCTTTCTTCACGGACAGCAGCATGAAGACCATGAAGTCTGAGGCCGAAGCGAAAACCGCTTGGTCGGCTATGTCTCAGGAGGATAAGGACGCTGTGATGAAGGACTGCGCTGACGCAGATATTGCGAAGGCCCATGAGAACTTCTGCAAAGCTGCGATGATGATGGGCAAATAGGCCCAGCACCTAGCTTAATATAATACGCGCCCGCTGGCCCCGGCCGGCGGGCGTTTTCATTTGCCCTCGGACCCTGGGCCAGTTCGCACAGTTGCTCCCCTGGGATGGCGCGGGCCACTCGATCTGAGACTCTGTCAATCGCCCGTCGGGCCTGATGCCCTCCATGGCGCAAGCCGGAATGCATAACGATTGCGGATGTGGCTGTTAAAATAGACTCCCTTGGCAAAGGCAGCTTTGAACGCAGCAACGGCCTCAGCAGGTACGTCCAAGAACTCGTAATGCTTCCCGCTCGCTACAAACCAAACCGACAGAACCCTAGTGTTGGGGTCATATTCGAACTTGCGTATCGAGGTCGACGGCATGGTATGCCATTCAAAAACTCAGCTAGCCGAGTTGGATCGCCAGCTACAGGCTGAAACTGTATTCGAATATGTGGCCGCGCTTTTCGTCGGCAACCCTGATCCAGATGGGCTCGCTGGTGCGCAGAGTGACTTCGCGCTCTGTCGCTTCCCGCGCCGCCCTGATCGGCGTTGTCGCATGGACGATGTGGGTAGCCGTCACGGTATCGCCGTCCATTTCCTCAACGTGGAATTTCGGCACTTTTGGTCCTAAGCGTCCAGTTCGAGCGGCTCGTGCTCCGGATCGGCATGATAAATGACCTGGCGAAAATCGCGCATATCAATCTGTTGCCCGCAAACCGGGCAGGGGAGGAAATGCGCGAGTTCGCTCGCGGGCGGGCCTTCATGTCGGTGCCCGATTAGTGGTCTGCCGAGATCAGATAGCCTGGTCATTGTTTCCGCAGCGCCTTGGCTACCCGCTCTAAAGTCTCGCGTTGGTTGCCGTGCTTCGCGATCAGCTCTTTGACCTGCTGGGTTGTGATGCCGGTCTTTGTTGCGAAATATTCAACTTCATAATCCTCATCGGCCGAGACACGGTCCCGATCACGAAAATCCCGCTTGCTCTTGTCGTCGGCCATATCGATTCCTCCTTCGCTCATCCCGCAACGCCGAGTTGACTTGTTTGTTGCACCCAAGAGGCTGATTTCCGGTTTCGGAACTATTTTAGCTTCATCTTATTGAATCGCCGGAGGGTGGTCAGTACATGCGTTTGAAGTTCATCGAGCCGTTGATGCCGACCCTTGTGGAGAAGCCTCCCGAGGGTGAAGGCTGGACCCACGAAGTCAAGTTCGACGGCTACCGATCGCAGATGATCATCGATGAAGTCGGCATGCGCATTTATACGCGCAATGGCCACGACTGGACGGCGAAATATCGCGACATGGTGAGAGAGGCCAAGCTCCTTGGTGCCGAAAGCGCCATCGTCGACGGCGAGATCGTCGTTCTGAATGACAAGGGCGTTTCGGACTTCGCAGCGCTGCGCAAAGCCATCACCCGCCGGCAACACGACTTGTATTTTGTTGCCTTTGATCTGCTTCATCTTAACGGCCACGATCTGCGCGATAAGGCGCTAGAGGAGCGGCGCGAGATCCTGGCCAGCACGATCGAGCCCGGCGGGCGCATTCAATTCAGTGAGCCGCTGCCGGGCGAAGCGAAGGCCATCTTTCACTTGCTCGACAAGGCCGGACTTGAAGGCATGGTGTCGAAGCGGAAGGACAGCAAATACCGAAGCGGTCCGTCGACCAACTGGCTGAAGGCCAAGTGCTATGCGATTGACGAGTTCGATCTGCTCGGCGTCGAGCGTGAAGCGGGCAAGCCGGCTTTCGCTCTGATGGCTGAGCGCGGCACAGGGCGCTATGTCGGCAGCGCGTTCGTCACCTTGAACCGGGAAATGCGCGAGAGGCTATGGAAACGCGTCCAGGAGCACTCAGGGACGGCGCCCAAGGGCATCATGAAGCGGCCAGCGACGCAATGGGTCAAGCCAGGGCTGATCGGCCGTGTGAAGCACCTGCGCGGCGAGGATGACCTGCGGCATGCATCGCTGCAGGACTTCCGCGAGGAGAACAAATAGCAGCTCCACAACTGGTCATCGCTTTTGCGAGAGGCGCGCATCCTAACGCCGCAAAGGCGGAGCTGAACGCGATACCGCAGGAACTCGCCTCACGCTTGTCAACGGTTAACACGGCTAAGAACGCCTAACACAATTCACTTCGTCACTGTCATTGCCAAGAATAGGTATGGAGTTTTTAGACATTTATTCATCTACTCGTGCTTTCTAGTGAGCTATGTCTTTGAGCACCTTCACCCGGATCTGGTTTGGAGGATGTCGTGGTCACGATCATAATTAATGCCGACAGCGGAGGTTTCCGCATGGCACATCTTACCGCCGATACGCCTATCTGATCGCGTTCCCGTTTTTCGATCAATACCCAATCAAGCACTCAACGACCACACCGTCGCGCTGGTTGCGAGCTAAAACACCGCCGGCCTTGGTTTGGAAAAGGGGCTGACATCCTTGGAGGCGCATTATGACAAAGATTTTTGAGATCCTGGTGGGAAGCATGGCCATTGGAGCCGTTCTCGCAAATCTTTCCATGCCGGCGAACGCCGCAGTTGGCGACGACGGAACCACTGCACCCATTGGCACGAGCGGTGCCACTGTCGGAACCGAGTCCCCCGACAATCCGACCAATACGGATCTGACTCGCATTGTCGACGCTATGTCGAGCGCCGAAATCACTCGGTTCAAGAAGCGCTGCATCGACGTGATCGAGAGCCGGGGCGTTTATGATCGTGACCTGCGCCAGCTCTGCCTGCTGATCTGGCGCCACTAACCAAACCGTTCGCAAGTGCCGGAGCTGTCGACATGACACTCTCCAGTTCCGACAGTGGAGGCCCGCCCACCGAAAGGTTGGCGGGCTTTTAGATAGCGGCCCCACCCTACGGTTGGGTAAGTGTTTCCGCCCGATTACCTGGCGTGCAGGCTTTCGTGACACAGTCGGCAATAGCCAAGAACGCTCAATCGGCGCTCGATGCCGCTAATCAGGCGGTTACCGACGCCAAAGCGGCGCTCGACGCGCTGAATGCGAAAGCGGCTGACCCGAATACCCCGCCCGAAGATGTCCCTACGCAGGCCGACCTCGATGCAGCACAGACAGCATTCGATGACGCCACTCAGGCCGCGGCCGATGCTCAGGCCGCCGCCGCTGACGCCGCCGCCAATGTCCCATCGATCGATGCAGCCCTTGCCCAAATGGCCAACAAGCCGGTTGACCCTGAGGTGACAGATTGGGCCAATGGCGTGCTTGCCGACAAGATCGACCAAGTAGCCGCCAAGCTGGCGCCGGCCACGCCTTGAGGGGTCTCATGCGGCGGCAGCAATCCAGTCGACGTCGCCGGGTCCGCCCGGCGGCTGCATCTGATCGGGTCCGCGCTTTCCTTTTTAGGTGGCGCGGGCCGCTTTGGATTAGAAAATTGTGTCAACCGCCCGACGAGCCTGCTGCCCTCCCTGGCGCGAGCCGGAATGCATGACGATTGCGGATGTGGCTGTTAAAATAGACGCCCTTGGCAAAGGCAGCTTTGAACGCAGCAACGGCCTCAGCAGGTACGTCCAAGAACTCGTAATGCTTCCCGCTCGCTACAAACCAAACCGAGAGAACCCTGGTGTTCGAGTCATAGTCGAACTTGCGTATCGAGGTTGAGGGCATGGTATGCCATCCAAAACTCAGCTGGCCGAGCCGAGTTGGATCGCCAACTACAGGCTGAAGCTGTACTCGAATATGTGGCCGCGCTTTTCGTCGGCAACCCTGATCCAGATGGGCTCGCTGGTGCGCAGCGTGACGTCGCGCTCGGTCGCTTCCCGAGCCGCCCTGATCGGCGTTGTCGCGTTGACGATGTGGGTGGCCGTCACGGTCTCGCCGGCGATTTCCTCGACATGGTATTTCGGCATTTCGCGCGCTCCCAAGCGTCCAATTCAAGCGGCTCGTGATCTGGTTGCTCGTGCCACATCACTTGACGGAAGTCGCGGCGGTCAACCTGCTGGTCGCATATCGGGCCATAGGTCGAAACGGGTCTTGTCCGTCTGCCGGCGAATGTGGTTTGCCGGGGATGCGTGGGCCAAGGTCTGCTATTCTGGTCATGCTCGAACGAACACGATTCCGCGGCAAAAGTTCCGTCAGTTTGGTCTTCTCAGTTGGTGAAAGACATCGCACCAAAAGCGGAAGTCATTTGGTCGGCCGTCGAAATGTGCCTCCAAAGCGCAGTGCGCCACGGCGGTCGGTGCTTCCATCCCATAGAGTTCGATCGCAGATTGCGGCCTGACCTTGGTCGACGAGATCGGCAATCTTCAAAGCCGTAAATCAGGCTCCGCATTGCGAGCCTTCCGGTATGAGTTCCGAGCCTAAGACGCTCCTGAGTAGGCTTTTCGCCTTATTATTTTCTCTGCCGCCGGCGCCACTGTCTATTGTCGGTGGCGAGGCCGCTATCACCTTCTGAGCGGGCTAGCGATGGAGTGCCTTCGACGGTGAAGACGATTCCGGCGTCTTCAAACGCCTTGCGGATCGCCGCGATGTTGTGGGGACGCGATTTCCTGAATCCGTTCTCAAGATCGCTGATGGCCATTTCGCTAAGATCTGCCTTTGCGGCAAGTCGCACACGCGACCAGTTCAGTAGGGCTCGTGCTGCTCTGGGTTGGTCTGCTGAGCACGGTACGGCTGCTCATAGACAGTCGAACATTCAATATCGCTAAAATGTTCCTCTTGACTTTCTACGATTTCCAACGGCCTGAGGTTGGCCTCTCGGATAACGCAGAGGGGTCGTCTAATACCTCTGCGGAACGTTGATCGTCACTCCGCAATATCTTCTTTTTCGGCTTCGTCCGCTGAACCAGATCTGGCCTTTTCGCTATCAGGTAGTCAGCCTTGTTCGTTCGATAGTCTTCTTTGTGGATGGACATTGCTACGACCTCCATTGCGAAGATCAACGCAACTGGAAGCCGACACGTTCCCAAAAATCGATTGTTCAAGGTCGAGCCGAACGTCGCACGGGAACACTAAAAGGGCGCGGTTTGTGGACTGCGCCTTTATTTTAGCTAGGTTCAACTGTCCTATCCTACGAGTCTTGTCGACCATACCAGTCGTCAACGTCTCGCCGCACGCGATCCTTCTCAATGCCGTAGCGTTCCTGGATCGTACCTTCGAGCTGATCGCGGTTGCCGGCTATGCGGTCAAGATCATCATCAGTGAGCTTGCCCCACTGCTCCTTGACCTTACCTTTGAATTGCTTCCAATTTCCTTCGACGCGGTTCCAGTCCATGATGGCGATCTCCTTTCGTTGTCCTTTCAAATAACGGTCGTAGTGGCCGTCAGGTTCCGCTGCAGGTAAGCGCGCTTGCTGGTGATCTAGCAATGGAACCGAATGCCCGTCGACCGCTTGTGTGCGCCGGCCTTTTCAGTTTTGGGAACACAGCCGGCCTTTTGCCGTTGGGTCGTGTGGAACAACTTCGCAAGGAAATGCACGTCTCGCCGATCCGGGCATCTGGGTCGCATTGGCGGCTGTGTTCATCCCTTATGGGGTCGGTGTCGCACTGCTTCTGAGGGTAGCCGGTTGATGAACCTGCCAGCGCTGCTCTGGCGTCAAGATGAGCGGATTCCCATAGAAGCCGCCTCAACCTGGCAGCGGGGGGTCTTCGCGTTCGGCCATCTGTTCCAAGAGCTTCCGTGACGCAGCCAGGACGCGGCGTGTCTCGTCTATGGTCGTAAGTAGGGAGTTGAGTTCGCCGACCGTCCGGCGTTGGTTCCGGCGAGCGCTTTCGAGGTATGAGTCGTCAGGCTTCCAACAGTCTGGCATCGGAATCTCCAGCCCGCGTCACCTCGCACGTGACTTTCACCTCAAACAGCGAAATGCTGGTGCCGTCATGAACTCGGAAGGCGACTTGGCGGAATGTGCCGCCCATTTGTTCTTTTGCGATTTCAAACAGCGCCCTTGCCGCCTAATCTTCAGCCGCGTCCAGACTTGCAAGCTCGGTGCCTTCGGTGTCCGGGTAAGGGGTTCCGTTGTCGGTTAGATCGAAGAAGAAGCGGGCCATGGAACCCTGACAGCGAAGCTTGGAAAAGGTTTCCTCGATCCCGAATCCGGGTGACGGCCACGGCGCACAAGGGCATTATGAAGCGGCCGGCGACGCAATGGGTCAAGCCGGGCCTCATTGGACGCGTGAAGCACCTGCGCGGCGAGGATGACCTGCGTCATGCATCGCTGCAGGATTTCCGCGAGGAAGATTGAAGGATATTCGGAGCCATGCCAGCAGCTGATCGCCTTACCGTCCGCTTCGCCTATCAACGAGGCTTTCAGGTCGTCGACGGCAGTGCAATTCTTCAGACGTTCGAGAAGCAGGATGAGGCGTTCAATTTCGTGCTCGGCCGGGGTGCTCGCGTGTGGCTGGCCTGGTCGCGGACCGTGATAGGAGGGCAGACGGCGCCCTTCGATTTCGCCGCAGCTTTCCAGCAGGAAAAGGTCGGCCGCATCCTGAAGATGATGCACGGCCCAGCCGCAGGCACTTGGTTCTGGACCTGCGATGACGGCGGCGCGTGCGGAACAGTCGAAACGAACGATGAGGCTGTTGTTGGAGTCGAGCGGGCATTCACGCAGCGCATCGCCGGGGCAGATCTACGCTAACCAGCCAGCACCCATTCCAAAGCCAACACCTAGGCCGATAGCGAGGCCCATGAACAGCTTGCCTGCCATATCGATGGCGAAGGCGCGGACAGGGCGCCACACGTCCTGGCGGGGCGCTCTGAGGGCGTTGGCGATGTCATCGAAGATCGCTTCCATCGGTCGAGTCCGGAACGCCGAACCTGTGAATCCCCTGTTTGTTCCGTCAAAGTCTAACGATCAGGGAAGCGCCATTGAAAGCACGTGCAGTAACGGTTGATTCAACCATTGCTGGTAAATTGTGGAATGTGGGTGGCGGCTCCGACAGTTCGGGGTGGAACTCAATGCCGAAGCCGCCTGCGCAGCCAAGGTTGGGATTTGACCGCGCCGTCCTATAATGGGACAGCGCGGTCAACGATTCGTTAAAACGCTCCGGAACTAATTAAGCACGCGCTAATTGACTCGCGGTCTCGGGAGTCAGTGCATGCGTGAAGTTCATTCCTCCGATGATGGAGCCGATTTTGGCGGGACAGGCCTCCCGAGGGCATTGGACAGCGTCACGTACCGACCGCCGTCTTCGTCTTCCCTCTTCCTAGAGATCCGCCATTCGTTGGGCGAGTGGGTCGTTCGCATCATAGGGAGGAACGGTGAAACGTATTCCCGAGCATTCGAATATGAAGCAGATGCCGTCGCTTTCGCTGGCGATCAGTCTTCTAGTCTAGGATTGGAAGCTCCCCCGAAGCGAGCAACTTGACGAAATCAGCGAGAGACGCGCTGAAGCAGAGCGACTATCTGTTTCGCGGTCTCGTCGGTCCCGATCACTGGCGACTGTCGTGCGTCATCTTTCTGTATGATCGATGACGCCTGTTCGGGGGTGGTATCATCCTCCAGGCCGAACTCTACTGCTGCGATCCGCGCAATCCCTGGCAACGCGGCAGCAACGAAAACACCAACGGCCTGCTCAGGCAGTATTTCCCCAGGGCAACCAACTTTCCCAAGCCTCGCAGGACCAGCTCGACGCCATCGCTCTGCGTCTCAATCAGCGCCCCCGAAAAACCCTGGACTTCGAAACGCCGGCCGATAGCCTACGGAACGTGTTGCGATGACCGGTTGAACCCACCGCTTCATATCGGCCGTTGAGGCAAACCTTGCCTTGGTCTGGAAGTGAACGGTTTTGGATAGGATCTATGGGTGAGATCTTGCCTCAGGAGGTGGAGCTAGGAGATGACGAAGGGTTGTCCTTAGGAAAGCTGAGGACGGGCAGGGCGCAGGCTCGAGAATCGTGATCGGGTTTACATCGGCGGGTCGCGACGTTGGAACCACTTCGCGGATTGAACGTTGCGAGCAGATGATCAGACGATTTGCCTACGCCCTTATCCTCGTCCAAGTATCTATGGCGACTGCGCTCGCCACGCAGGTATTCCTGTCGACCGCAGACGAAGCCGGTAACGCAGAACTCACGCTTGCGACGGCCCGAGGCGAAGATCAGCGATGCGCCAAGGCGATGTGGCCCAATATTCCGGAACGATGTCTGCAGCGAGCCGAGCCTAAGGTGGTTACGCTCGTCCTCAGCCAAAACAACTAGAGCCCTTCACGTTTTGACGGAAGCATATCCGGCGTTTTCGAAGTAGTTCCTGCATTCGGCTGCCTCGATGGTTTCGACGAGGTGGCCGATGTGACGCCATGTGTCCTCGACGGTGCGCTTTTGAGCCTGGCGCATCCAATGTTTGATCTTGGCAAAGGCCTGCTCAATTGGATTGAGATCGGGAGAGTAAGGTGGCAGGTACCAGAGCCTTGCGCCGGCAGCCTTGATCATCTGCCTGATGGCGGCCGACTTATGGCTTCCCAGGTTGTCCATGAGGACGATGTCGCCGGGCTTCAGCACGGTGATGAGCTGCTGCTCGACATAGGCCCGGAAGCATTGGCCGTTGATTGGCCCATCGAAGACGCAAGGCGCGAGCCGATCGCAGCGCAGCGCGCCAAGGAAGGTCAGTGTGCGCCAGTGGCCGTGCGGGGCCAAGCCGCGCAGCCGCTTGCCCTTCGGCCCCCAGCCTCGCAGCGGAGCCATGTTGGTCTTGATCCACGTCTCATCGATGAAGACCAGGCACTGCGGATCAAGGCCGGTCTGCCAAGATCGCCATCGCTGGCGCCTGCGGGCAATATCAGTGCGCGCCTGCTCAAGGGCGAACAGCGTTTTTTTTGAAGCTCAGCCCCTCGCGGCGCAGGAACAGCCACACTGCCCTGTGCGAGACCTTGACCCCGCGACCGGCCAACTCATCCTTCAGACCGTGCAGCGTCAGATGTGGCGTCCCACGTATACGCGCCTCGATGAAGGCACGGTGCGGCTCCAGCACCCTCTTGCGATGCCCACCCATCTTGCCCGGTGCCACCGGGCCGGTAGTCCCATGGCGCTGCAACAGCTTCACCGCGGCCGAAACCGAAATACCGAACCGTTTGGCGGCAGACCGGCGGCTTTCACCACTCAAAACCGCCGCCACAACCCGCTCGCGAAGATCATTGGAAAGGGGTCGAGTCATCAGATGCTGGCCTCCACTCCAGCCAGCATCTTGAATCACAAAATCGACAAAGCGGGGATCCCCTTCGATTCCATCAAGTCGTGAACCGCTCTAATGGCTGCGCCATACGCGAATGGCTCTTGCAGGCTGCCATGCCCGACTGGCCGCGCCACCACAGAATCACCACCGCTCCGTTAAGCCTCGCGTAATCTCTGCAATCTATCTTGAAGGCAAGATTGTTGAGGGTGACATGAAGCGCAAGTCGATAATGCTCTTTGCCTTCCCATCGCTGATCCTGCTGATCCTTGCAGGGGAGCGCATGGCGACATTCTTGCTGGGAGCATATCCGGCCAGCCCCACAATGTGGCGGGTTTGGCTTGAACTAAGGCCGCTGTCGACGATGTTTTGGCAACAGGTCGATGTCTGTCTGGGAGGGTCGATGGTCGTTGATGCCTCCATCCTGGCTGCCGCGTCGATCGTTTGCTGGACGGCGTGCCGCACAAGAAAGTCAGCTGCCTTCTTCTTTCTTGCCAATCACGTCGCCCTGCTTTTCGCCGGGTTGATGATCGCTGTCACCAGCCATTCCGAAACAGCGAGCACGATCGCCTCATTCACGGTACCCGGGGGGCTTCCCTTCTCGCTAATGGTCGATTTCACCTTGAAGAACAGCCTTGTGCTGGTCCTGGGTCTGACAGCATGCGCCTACTGTCATGTTGTCTTTCTCAGGGAAGCTCGAGAGCGATCCGGAGCGCTGGCCGCGAGGCTTGTTGCTCTGCAGCGAGATCTCTAAGGCAGCCCCATTTTTCCGGCGTTAGTTGATCTTCCGGTAGTAAACCTTGCCGTCGGCCTGCTCAATTCGCTGGTAGTTGGAGCTTGGGGCAGGCGCTGCAGCTGCAATCCGCCTTTTGGGCGGACGCGGTGTATCGACGACGCTGGGCTCGGTCGCGTCTTCACCATCGAGAACAGCAGGCGCCTCCGCCATGCTGCTGGTCGTGTCGACGGAAGGTTCCGCTGCGCTCGACGTGATTTCGTCGTGGACAATAGGCTGGTTTTGTTCCAGCCGGGCTATGCTCCGGTTGATTTCACCAAAGCTGCTCTGCAGCTGACTGTCCAGTTTTTCAAATCGGCTCTGAAAACCGTTGTTGACCGTATCCAACTGGCTGCCGATTCGTTGTTCGAACGTCCCGAGTTGTTCCAGGCGCCCTTCCAGAAAGCGCATATCGCTGATGCCGCGGTAGAGATAAACCGCGGCTATCATATTCACCAAAGTGAGCAGGGACGTGCCGATGATGACCGCGCCGATAATGCTTTTGTCGCGCGGTTTCCCAACGACAGCCTGCTCTCCAATGCGGGCTGCTGTCCCAATCTCGATTGCCGGCATATCCGGTTCGCTGATCATCGTCATTGAACCACCACCTTTGCGCCGATCGCGACGCGCCTGAAGAGATCGATCACATCGGTGTTGGTAAGGCGAAAACACCCCGATGTTCCATCGAAGCCAACACCCTTGGGATCGTTGGTTCCGTGTATCCGATAGAGCGTGTCACGCCCGTCCCGAGAGAGATAGAGCGCCCTGGCGCCGAGTGGGTTGTAGGGACCTGCAGGCACCATTTGCGGCAGGTTCGGCTGGCGGGCGCGCATTTCGCGGGGTGGCCGCCATTCCGGCCATTCGGTCTTCGCCCCCACCTTGACGACCCCGGTCCAGCCAAAGCCGTCCCGTCCGACGCTGATCTGATAGCGAAGCGCCTGGCCTTGTCGGATCACCAGATAAAGCGCTTTCTCGCCCTTGCGGATAACGATTGTTCCGGGCTGTTCTGTCGTCTCGAAGGCAACAGTCTTGCGCAGGCTGGGTCCCATTGCCGGCAGCGGCGGCCGATCCGAAAGTGCCGATCGTGCGCTGGCGAAATCCTGGACCAGCATCATCAGCGCAATGCTCATGACGCACGCCAATTCCGGGCCAATCCGATACCTACTTGGCCGCCCCCTATTTGGCAGCGTCATCGAGCCGCTCTTTGAACATCCGCTTGAGGTCCTTGTTGAAGCGCGCACGCCCATCCACCTCGGCAGGCAGGATAGCACGGTTCAAGGCATCGGACAGAAGCGCATTGTCCAGCGTGACCGACTTGATGTGGGGCGCCTTGAAGATCTTTTCGAGTTCGCTGCGCGAAAAGTGGTTGCCGAACCATTTGCGCTTGTGCTTGTTGGCGACCAGCGTGATGCTGACAGCATTGCCACGCAACTCACGGATCTTCTTGTAGAGCCGTTTGCCTTGCCGCAGCGAGGCGACGTTGAGTTCGAAGACGATGAATATCTCATCGCTCGTCGACAGCACGGAATTGTGCCAAGGCGTCTCGATGTTCGGCAGGTCGATGACGATGTCGTCGAACCGGTAGGCGACGAGGTCCAGCAGCCGGAAGACAAAATCACTGCCCTGCGGTTCGAAAGGCAATTGCGGCCTCTCGAAGGAATAGAGCGTCAGCCCAGACGGGCGCGAGAGCTTGATGACATCCATCAGCTCGACGTCGAGCCTCTCCGGCTGGCCGATGATCCCGCCAAGATCGAACTGGTTGAACTGGTTCAGATAGGCGCCGCAATTGGCGCTCTGGAAATCGAGGTCGACCAGGCAGGTGGAAGCCCCGCGTTCCTTCGATTTCGACGCCAGGAATTCGGCCGCCGACAATGCAAGCGTGGTCGCGCCGGCGCCGCCGCTGGCGCTGATGAAGGTGACGATACGGCTTTTCGTCCCTTGGTTGCCGGTGTCGTGGAAAGTCACTGCGTTGAGCAGTTCCTTGCCGTCGAGCGGCTTGTGCAGCCAGTCCGAAGCGTTCATGCGCACCAGCACGCGCGTCTGCTCCGACGACAGCTCGTCGGAGACCGCGATCAGCGGCACGGTCGCCCAAAGGGCGCGTGCTTCGACGATGCCCGGCCTGCCGAGCATTTCGCCATTGCCGAGGTCGAGAATGACGATGCCTGGGCGCGTATCCGCGGGAGGACCCCTGAGGAAATCGCTCGTCTCGGAAACCCTGACGTCGTAGATCGCCAGCGCGTCGAGCCGCGTCGCCACATCGCGCTTGAAATTCGGATCCGACGAGAACAGCGCCACCTGCTTTCGCTTGGTCGGTGTGACCTTGGTGTTGATGGCATTCATGGATAGCTGCTCTTCATGTCTTCGCCCGTGACCGTGCTCAGCATGGAGGGCATGGTGAGGTTTCCGAATCCGAGTAGTCCGCCCAGGAAGAAGAACTGGAATTGATGATTTACAATGCTGACCGTAATGGTCGGCACCGGTCCGTTCGGACGCGTCCAATATCCGAGGCCTGAGGCCTGGTATTGTATCCTCACCTCGGATTTTGGAAGCATCGGCAAGAACGTGTGCATTCCAGACCGGCTGCCGCTGCCAGTGTAAATGAAGTCAAAGGCAGCCTGACTTGCCGTGAGGTCCTGGCATGTAGCGCCCGTTCCGCAGGTGCAGGAGGCAACTCCCGCGGCACTAGCCGTGCAGATGTAATTATACGTGTTGGCGGGGACCGCTTTGCCGACGTCCAGCGAGTCGCTTGGCGTTTTTGCCTCGAGTGAAAGCCCGCTGGCGACCGGACCGGAAATTTGCGCCAGCCGTGCTCCGGCCTGCACTGCCTTGTTCGCGGCGTTCCATTGGTAGAAGGCATAGCCGAAGTCGACGAAGCCGAGCAGCAGCGTCAGCAGCAGCGGCATGGCGATGGCCATCTCGACCATCGTCGCGCCGGACTCGCTTGCCCAGAATTTGCGCCGCAGCATCACCATCCTAGAACACGCTCCTGATGGAATACCGATAGGCTGATCTGGCCGAAACCGAGATAAGACCAGAACCCTACACCCGCATACGGATATGATGTGCTGACCTGCACCACATCGACGTTGGCGGTGCTGCTGAGGTAGAGCTCAGTGCCGGTGCCGGAATCAATCGCTGGAGTAGATAATGACTTGCTTATGGTGACTTCGCCTGTGGTCCATCCCGTCACCCTTGCGCTGCCGCCAGATATGGCTCCATTCACTGCAAGGTTTTTTGCATACCCCGAACAAGTATCCCAGTCGCTGCTGCAGCGCGCCATATAGCGGGCCGCATCCTTTACGCCGGCGTCAAGGAGCATGCGTGTGTTCAGCATGTTGGAGAATTCGAACACGCCAGCGGCCAACAGCAACACAAATGGTGTGACCATCGCCACCTCCACCAGGGCGACGCCATCCTCGTCGCCCTTGAAATGTCGAATGATTTTCCTGAGCGCGACCAGCATGGTTCTACCGGTAAAGCTGCGCTTCGTTGCGCTGAAGTTTCTTCAGCGTGCCTTGGCCGACGGTAGTGCTGATATCCTGGATCTCGCCGTAGATGTCGGCGTTAGGCGGACCACCGGCCGGTTCGGTGATGAACACGCTGGAGAAGGCCTGCACTGGCAGCGTTTGATTGCCGCCCTTGACCTGGTTGGCCACGCAGTCGATGATTGCAACATAGATTAGCCGACGGTCGGCGGTTTGCGTGGTTGTGTTGCACTGCGGCGGTGTCTTCTCCTGGCCGCTCTTCAAAGTTGGATTGTCGATCTCATACTTATATACGCAGTACCGGCTGGGGCTGGCGCCGCATGCAGCCAACACGCTGGATGTGCTGGCATTGCCGTGGTTGACCGGCCAGTAGCTGTTTGCGGAAGTGTTGAAATCCCAGGAACCGTCACCGAGCACGCCCGCTTGTGTACAGCTCCCAGAGGTGAAGCAATTGTCCTTGGGGAGCTTTTTATAATTGCTTTCCTGTCCGCTGTTGGGGGCCTCATAGGTGCAATTGTTGCCAGTTTTCTTCGTTACCATACCCTTGCGAACATTCGGTGAGGGCGGCGCGCTTGAGGGGACCAGCTTGCCACTGTTGCCATTGGGATAAATGTCGAAACGCGTGTTGATTCCGTCGTTTACCGGAGTAACGTTGCCTGGGCGGGTCTTGACCCCGTTCTGATCGTAGCAGGCGGGCGGGCTGGTCACCGCGAACATTTCCGTCAGTGCTTGCGCCGACTTGTCCCCCTCAGGCGAAGACAGAAACCCGTAATTGCCAGGCCCATATTGAGCGTTATTGCCGCCGGTCTGCTCCTTGAGCCATATCATCGGCTTCTTTGTTCCAGACAGCGCCGTCTGCAGGGCGCCAAGCGACGCATAAGGATTGCAGATGAACATCGGCGTGAACTGACACAATGCGTTGGTGAACCCGGCAACCGCCTGCGGTTGTAAGTCCATCCTGTTGTTGCTGCCGACGACGCTGGCTGGGAAGATGGTTTCGAAAGCGCCCGCGCCGTCCGCCAGACCGGAGGCGTTGATCGTCACCTCGGCAAATCTCACAGCCTTGGGGTCCGTGCTGGCCCAGGTCACCCCGTTGGAGTCGACGCCGTCGGCGGTTAGCGTTGTGCTGTCACTGGCGGGAATCCCGGTCAAATACTTTACCGTGACGTCAGACAGAGCAAGCGTGTGGTCGCCTGCGGTCGAAAACTTCGTTGTGTTGGCGAGAAGATTGGCTACCGCCCGGTTGGCCCGGGTGATCGCATCCGAATTGCCGTCGAGTTCCGCCGCTGCTGCAAGCGCAAGCGCGTCCACACCTTTTTGAAGATCATTGTGCAGCCCAGTGGCGCGGCTCATGTCGATAGCCAGCAATGCGAGCCCAACCAGCACAGGCAGCATGATTGCGACAAGGATCATCGCTATGCCGCGTTGATCATTCCAGAACGCCCTAATGGTCCCCAACATGACCTTACTCTCTGCTTCCTTTGCACCGGGCCCCTCGCTCGCCCGGCGCAATGCAACCGCATCCTTCTGTTCAATTCGCTCCGTTGGTCACACCCGACCCGCCGACATTGACCGTTATCGCAGGCGGTGGCGGTGGTGGCGGTGGAAATTTGTAGCCCTGTGCAACAGCGGCTGCCCGGGCGCCGTCGCCTTCGATATGTGTGTTCTTCGCGTTCGGATTGAACGGATCCACCGTCTGCGCCAGCGAATTGAATTTTTGCGTGTCGCCGGCGGCGAGCGTCACCGTGTCGTAGTGGTTCAGATAGTCCGCGGCGCAGCCCGATAGGGCGCCGGCGCACAGAAAGAGGATCAAGGCGCTATTTCTTGACATAGAGCATCTTGTCCTTCGATTTGAAGTCCAGCATGTGGCCATAGGGGCCGGTGACGCCGTCGCCCGTTTCATATTTTCGGATCATGTCCTTGTTCACCTCGAGCTGACCAAGGATGAAGAACTCCGGGTCATTGGCCGGCCGTGTCTTGTCGAACGGGGTCGCCAGCTGCTCGCCAGGCTTCACCGGCCGGACGATGTGCGGCGTGACGATAACCACCAGTTCGGTCTCTTCCTTCTGGTTGCTCGAATTGCGGAACAGCGCACCGATGACCGGCACCTGGCCCAGCCACGGCACCTGGTTCTGCAACTTGGTGGTCTTGCTGGACAGGAGCCCGCCGACCGCGAAGCTCTGGCCGTCGCGGAGTTCGACGACGGTTTCTAGCTTGCGGTTGGTGAAGATCGGGTCGCCGGCGGTGGTGAAACCGGTGAGGTCACTCACTTCCGGCGCCAGCTTCATATGGATCTTGCCGTCGTCGAGTACGACCGGCGTGAACAGCAGATTGACGCCAAATTGCTTATACGTGATGGTTATCTGGCCATCATTGCCCACGACACGGATAGGCACTTCGCCGCCGGCGTTGAAGCTGGCTGGCTCACCCGACAGAGTGGTGAGATTTGGTTCTGCCAGCGTGCGCACGACGCCCTTGGCCTCAAGCGCTTCAATGATCAGGTCGACCTTGATGTTGCTGTCAATGACACGGGTAATCAGTGCCGCGAAGGGATTGCTGGTCGACAGTAGGCCACTGAGCAGATCGCCCGGGCCAAGCACTACGTTATCTTTGTCGGCGGCGGCAATGCCTGTCCCTGTACGGGTTGTGCCACTGCCATTCGTGCTCCTGATTGAAACGCCGAGATCGCGGCCGGCGTTGCGCTTGGCCTCAAGCACGCGCACCTCGAGATTGACCTGCTGGCTGTCGTCGACGATGACGGAATTTATGATGGCGTCGGGGCCATACTGCTGTACCACTTCCAGGATCGACGCCAGCGTGGCGCCGTCCTTGACGTGACCGCCAAGCCTCACCTTGCCGTTGATCGAACCGATTTCGATGCGCGCCCTGGGCGCCACCTGGCGGATCGCCTGCGCCATGTCGCTGACGTCGACGCCGACTTCGATCTGGATGACGCCGAGCGAGCGCTTTTCCGGAGAGAAGAGATTGACTGTGGTGGTGCCGGCGCTCTTGCCGATGACATAAAGCGTTCGGTCGGTCATGGGCTGGGCATCGGCGATCTTCTCGTCGCCGACAACGATATCGCCGAGATTGGCGCTCACCTGTAGCGTCACAGACTGTGACGTCGGCAGGAAGATGCGATGGACGCTCGGGTTCGATACGTCGATGAAACGGTCGGCTGCCTCAGTCCCGAGGCTAGACGTCAGCAGCGCAGCCAAACAGGACAGTGCGGCCGCCGCTACCCTCATCCAAAACCCCTGCATCCCCATCTCCCAAACTGCTGCCGCCGGCTGCCCCGCTTCGCCGCATCCCTTATGGTTGTCGCGGCACGTCATAGGATTCAAGCTTCACGCCGCGAAAGACGCCCACTGTAACATTCTTCGGCGGTTCCGGCTCCAAATACTTGATAACTTCCTTGACGACTTCTTTTGATGCGGGTGCCGTCACCACGGCCGGCACCGGCTTGACCTTGCTCAACTCGTCGAGCTGGCTTCCCACCCTGTCCACGGCCTTTTCCAATCCGGCGATCTTGTCAGCTGCGCGCTGGCGTTCGGCTGCGGCTGCGTCGGCTGCGGCCTGCTTGTCCAGTTCGGCCTGCCTCTTTGCGACATCGTCCGGCGTCTCGCCATTCAGGTCGGAAAGCGTGACTCGTTCGGTTGTCTCGCCCTTATTGGCGGCAGCCTGGCGCAGTGCAAGAGACAACTGCCCCGCACCGGCGGCCAGCGTCAGTTTCTGCGCGTCCTTTGTGGTGGCTTCAAGCGTCACCGACTTCACAACCGTCGGGTTGTCCTTGCTCACGTCAGCGACCTGGTCGACGGCGAGCACTTTCATGCTCTGCAGCAGAACGTCGACAAAACTCTTGTCCGCACCGTCATCGCCGCGCACCGAGCGCGTCAGCAGCACATCAACCCGGTCGCCCGGGAAGACGAAGCCGGCAACGCCAAGCACGTCGTTGACGCGGATGGATACGGCCTTCATGCCTTCACCCAGCACCGCCGAAAGTGTGGCGCGCTGGCCTGGACCGGTGATCTTGCTGCCGAGGATCGGCTCATTGGTGCTGATCGCTTGCAGCGCCTGCCTTGCGCCACTGCCGGCCAAGGCTTCCTTGGTGGTCTTGAACGCTCCAGCCGGGACTGCGCCCGCGGGCCAAGCGATCTCATGCAACTTGTCGGCGCTCAATGTGTCGCCGAACTTCAGCGGCAGTGCCGCGACAACGATCGTATTGCCTTTGCCGTTTGATTGAGCCAAAGCACTACGCTGGCCAGCGAGCCAGATGTTGATCAGCACGACCGCCAGCACCCCGAAGACGCCGGCGAGAACTATCATGATAAGTGTGTTGGCGCGCATAACCCAAGCCCCCAGCCAATAGAGCGGGAATTCGCCCGCCACGACTGAATTCAGGCCCGGGTCTGGACAACCCGGGCCTGATGCCGATCAATCGATCAAGAACCGGCACCGCTGGCGCAAGATCCGGTACCGGAGGCGTCCATGGCGCTGCAAAGGCCGGTGAAGCGGCCCGTAACCCACCCGCCGATGCCGATGATGAAGCCGATAGAGGCCACTGCGATAATGCCAATCAGAATAGAATATTCGACCATAGCAGCGCCGTTTTCGTCGTCGCGGAACTGCCGGGTCATTGTCATGAGCTTTTTCATGTCAATTTCTCCCTCTGGAGGTTTCAACCCGACGAGACAGAGCCAAGGATGAACTCCATACCCAAGCATCCCCCGTCACCTCAATCCTAGGTCCCGAGAAATTGGAGAGTCAAACGGGATTAACGGTCCTTTAACCTTCTAATACATCAATTTGCAAATTCGGCGTGACCTCAATTTCTAGCAAGAGCTTGATTCGTCTAATTTTTCAAGCGTTCTTAACCATTCGTTCACAATTGCCCCTCTGAGCTAATCAAGGCATACGTACTTTAGCCAGATGGCATATTCCTTTATATCTAAGGCGTTGTAGCATTTGTGAAGAGGATGCCCCGTGTCAGGTCACCCAAGGGGCGCCGGTAACGTGAAAGCTTAGTGCGTCACTCGTGTTTGGCAGCGCGAGTGCCGGAAATAAATCGATATTTTTCTGCCGGACTCCTTAACTATGTTGAAAGTATTGGCCTCACGTGAGGTGCCCTGACGCTTGTGCGCCGCTTGGTTAACGTTTAGTTTCGGCTCATATGGGCTCTAGGGGTATAAGGCATTATGCTGGGGCGGTTTATCAAGGGACCGAGTGAGCCGAAGGCGCTGCAGCAGCTAGCGCCGGTGCCAGCAAGCGTGTCGGCACCAGCCCCGTCGGCTGAAGTCGAACCGCATGGCGACGATTTTCTGACGCTCAAGGTCGAGCTGCATCGACATCTGATTGACAGGTTCAATCTTTCCGCTCTTGAAACAGCCTCCAAGGACCAGATCCTCAACGAGATTCGCCCGATCGTTCGCGAGTTCGTTCGCACTCGTGCCGTGCCGCTAAACGCCCGCGAGCTCGACCAGCTAACCAGCGACACCGCTGATGAGATGCTAGGCCTCGGGCCGATCGAACCACTGCTCAAGGACGATTCCGTCAGCGATATCCTTATCAACACGCACGACCGTGTGTTCATCGAGCGGCGCGGCGTGATCGAAGAGACGGCAATCCGTTTCCGCGACGAGGCGCATCTGTTGCGTGTGATCAACAAGATCGTCTCGGCTATAGGCCGGCGCGTCGACGAATCGGCGCCGATGGTCGACGCTCGCCTGGCAGACGGCTCGCGCGTCAACATCGCGGTGCGGCCGATTTCTGTAGATGGTCCGCTGGTGTCGATCCGCAAATTCTCCAAGAATCCCTATTCGCTTGAGCGCCTGATGGCGTTCAATTCGATACGCCCGCCAATGATCGAGCTGCTGCGGATCGCCGTCCAGGCCCGCAAGTCAATCCTGGTCTCGGGCGGCACCGGCAGCGGCAAGACGACCTTGCTCAACGCGCTCTCAAGCTACATCCCGGCCAGAGAGCGCCTGATCACCATCGAGGACGCGGCGGAACTGCAACTGCAGCAGCCGCATGTCGGCCGTCTGGAGACGCGGCCACCGAATGTCGAGGGCAGAGGCGAGGTTCGTCAACGCGAACTGCTGAAGAACGCGCTTCGCATGCGGCCGGACCGCATCATCGTCGGCGAGGTTCGCGGCGAGGAGGCCTTTGACATGCTGCAGGCCATGAACACCGGCCATGAGGGGTCGATGACCACTATCCATGCCAACACGCCTCGCGACGCTATTTCTCGTCTGGAGCAGATGGTCGGCATGGCCGGCATGCCGATGACGCACGAATCCATCCGGGCACAAATCGCTTCGGCCATCGACATCATCGTGCAGACGCAGCGGCTCGCCGATGGCGGCAGGCGCGTAACGTCGATTTCCGAGATTACCGGGATGGAAGGCAATGTCGTCCAACTGCAGGAAATCTATCACTTCGTGAGGCGCGATGTAGCTGCGGATGGAATGATCATAGGGGATTTTCGCGCCACCGGTGTCCGCCCGCGCTTCGCGCCAGAGGCCGCAACGCTGGGGCTCCATTTCGGCAAGGATGCCTTCAACCCGCAGGTCGCCCTCTGATGCTTAGTGGACAGGCGCTGCTTTATTTTATCTACATGCTTGCGGCAGCCTCGGTGATCCTTGCCGGCGAAGCCCTTTACCTTTCTCTGGCCGGTCGCCGCTCCCGACTCGTGGCGGTGAACCACCGGCTCCGTCGTCTCGCTGATGAAGCGCCCGCGGAAAAAACCTTGCAAGGGTTGCTGCGAGAACGCGGCCTGACTGATTCAGGAGATTTCATCTTCGGCTTTGTCTCGCTGAACAGGCTTTATACCCAGTCCGGCATTACCGGAAACCCGATGACCTTTGCAGCCTCGTTTTTTCTGGCCGGCCTGGCGCTGGCTTTGCTCCTCTGGCTTTTCCTTCACGTATCGGCGTCGGCGGCCTTCATCATCTTTCTCGTGGTGGGCTTTGCCTTGCCTGTTCTTGTTTTGCGCCGGGCACGTAACAGACGGATCAAGAAGTTCGCCAAGCAATTGCCCGATGCACTGGACATGATCGTTCGTTCATTGCGCGCAGGGCATCCTGCCTCAGTTGCGATAGGCCTCGTCGCCCGCGAGATACCTGATCCGCTTGGCACGGAATTCGGCATCGTCGCCGACGAGATTACTTTCGGACTCAGCATGGAGCAGGCCGTGCGAAAGTTAACGCAACGGGTCGGCTTCGAGGGACTCAATCTGCTATCGGTGTCGCTTTCTATTCAGGCGAGGACCGGCGGGAATCTTACCGAAATCCTGGCAAATCTCTCGACCGTGCTGCGGGAACGCCAGAAACTGCGGTTGAAGATCAGGGCCTTGTCAGCCGAAGGCCGGGCCTCGGCCTGGATCATTTCCTTGTTTCCGCTCGTCATGTTTGGGGCGCTCTGGCTGATCGCGCCCGGCTACTACGGCAAAGTCTGGAGCAGTCCTCTCATTACGCCTGCATTCGTCATCTGTGGAAGCTGGGCCCTGTTGGGAGACTTTATCATGTACCGAATGGTCAATTTCGATTTCTGACAGGAGCGAGTCATAAATCTGTTTTCGAACACCGACGACCTGACCTTTTTTGTATCCATCGCAGTCTTCGCGTCCGCGGTGGCGCTGTTCCTGTTTGCGGCGCTGGTCTTCCTGCCGGCACTGCAAACGCGAAAGCTGGTCGCGGACAGCCTTTTGGGCGAAGGCTCGGTCGATCCGCGATCGATCCTGGGACGGGACCGCCTGGCCAAGATCGCGGCGCAGAAGCCGGTCGACGCTTACTTCAAGTCGATCGAAAAAGAACGCAGCGAGCCCAATGCTCTGGAGGCGAAACTCTTCCGCGCTGGATTTTATCGAGCGGGTGCACCTGTCGTCTACACGATTTGTCGCCTCGGCGCGGTTTGTATAGGGTTTCTGGCCATGTATGCCCTGCTGTCGTGGGTGCTGCCGCCACGACTGCCCGGATTCCTAACTTTCGGGGGCTCGGCCTTGTTTGGGTTAGGCTGCATCGTCATTCCCAGCATCATGCTGGACCGGTTCGAGAATTCACAGAAACAGATCTATCGTCGCGCCTTCCCCGATTTCATGGATATGATGATCACTTGCGCCGACGCCGGTATGAGCCTCGAGGCCGCGGTCGAACGGGTAAGCCAGGAACTTGCGGCCACGCACAAATGGCTGGGGATTCAGCTGACGATCATGAATCTGCAACTGCGCGCCGGCAAGCCACTTCGGGAAGGGCTTCGCGAACTGGCTGACCGCATTGGCCTTGACGAGGCGCGGGCGCTGGCCGTGCTGTTCCGGCAGTCCGAAGAACTGGGCACCAGCCTGACTGACGCCCTGCGTGTCTACAGCGCGGAGATGCGCAGCCAGAGGATTCTGCAGGCTGAAGAGCGCGCCAACGCCTTGCCTGTCAAAATGATGATCCCACTCGGCCTGTGCATCTTTCCGGTGGTGATGATGGTAATCATGCTGCCGGTGATCATTCGCATGAAGGGCATTTTCTTCTAGGTGCGTATATGCTCTGTTCTTAATATCGGTCGGGGGACTCGGGGAGATTGTATGAATAGGCCAATTGCAATCGTGGCCTGCCTGTTCATGGCGGCACTCGCCGGCTGCCAGACGAACGGAGCGGACGGCGTCGTTCGAACCAACGAGCCGTCGAAAGGCGACGTAACGTCCTTTGGCGATGCGTTCGACGGGTTGAAGACGGTCGGCGATGTTGAATACTACGCCTCGGACCAAGCGGTCGCGGAGGCCAAGAACCAGTTTCGTGCAGAAAATTACGGCAATGCCGGCGCACTGTTCTTCAAGGCGACGCAGCTTGCCCCCAATGATGGCGGCGCCTGGATGGGACTGGCCGCCTCCTGCGACCGGATCCATCGCTTCGACCTTGCCGATCGGGCCTATGGCCGGGCCTTCAAGCTGTTGGGTGCGACGCCCGAATATTACAATAATGTCGGCTATTCCTATCTGTTGCGCGGCAAGCTGCAGGACGCGCGCAGCAATTTCCTCAAGGCCTATGAACTGGCGCCCAATGATCCGACCGTGGTCAACAATCTGAAGCTGCTATCGTCCAGCGTGCAGAACATCGAGCGGTAGGATGTTGTTTGCCGCGTCGCTGTCCATAAAGGCGCTTGTGATCCCTCTGCTGGCATGGGTCGCCTGGATAGACTTCTCGGCCCAGAAGATATCCAACCGTGATGTGCTGCTGCTCTTGTGTCTCGGGCTGGGATCGCTTCAGCTTGTTTCCATAGCAAGCGGATCGTGGTGGGATATGGGATTGAGCGCAATCGCCGGATTTGTGCTGTTCGTCGCGCTCTTTCCGTTCTGGATTTTGCGCAAGGTCGGAGCCGGCGACGTCAAGCTGATGGCGGTCGTTCCGTTTCTGACCGGTGGAAACGGTCTCGCCCTGTTCTCGGTGCTTCTATTGGTTTTCGCCGTCGCCACCGTGGCCATCATGAAAAACCCTTTCATGCTGCCGGCAGGCGCGTTTCGGGTCTATATACAGCACTTGGACCGCAAGGGCGTCGTGCCTTTTGGCGTGCCGATTTCAGCTGCTGCGATCTGCACGATAGCGTTCCAAATCTATGCCACTCTGGCGCTGGTGGGCAGTTCTGGGATACTGCGGCAGCTTAACTAGCGCTTGGTTCCGGAGATTTTCTTCCATGTCGATAGCGCGGCTGGCGATCCGTACCACTTCGGAGGCGTGGCGCGCTAATCAGCCATTTTTCGTGACGGTATTCGCCTATATTCTACTGGCGCTTATTGCTGCGGCGCATTGGAACATCGTCATAAACTTGAAAATATATAATAAGAATTTCTTATTTTTTGGGGCAGCCGTAACCCTGATCCTTCTCGCTGTAGTCCTGGTTCGGTTGACTATTCAACGGCCGGAGCAACCGTTACGTGCCATGAAGGATCTCATGCTGGCCAACAACCTGCCGGATCGAATTGCATTCGGACTGCCCGTTGCGCTCGTCATCCCGCTCTTTTTCTCGATGTTCACCAGCATCAAGGGGGGACTCAGCAGGATCCAACCATTCTACGCCGACACGTCCCTGGTGGCGATCGACAGGGCAATTCATGGCGGGGTCGATGCATGGAGGTTTTTCATCCTATGCTTGGCTTTGGCCCTGTCACCTTTTCGCTGAACGTTCTTTACAATCTCTGGTTTGCCGAGGTTTTCATCGTTTTGTTTTGCGTCGCTTTTTCAGCGAGGAATGGACGGCTGCGTTCCCAGTTTCTGGTCGCGTTTGTCCTTACCTGGGTGTTGATAGGTAACGTTTTGGCGGCAGCCTTCGCTTCAGTTGGGCCGGCATTCTTTATGCCCTTTTACGGCGATGGTACCTTTTCTCCCCTGATGGACTACCTTCAGTCGACCAATTTGACCTATACCGTCTCGGCGCTGGTTACGCAAAATTATCTGCTGGTCGATGCCGGGTTTGATGGTCCACGCGTGGGCAGCGGCATTTCAGCCTTTCCGTCGTTGCACGTGGCTGTCGCGACCCTGAACGCGATTTATCTCTGGCGTTTCGGGCGTTTGCTCCGCTGGGCCAGCATTGCGTTTCTGGCCGCAATCCAGCTGGGCTCGGTGCACTTGGCCTGGCACTATGCGGTCGATGGATACGCTTCCATGCTGATGACGCCAATCATCTGGGCAATTTCAAGACGACTGTCGAACGCCCAGCCTTGTCTTCAAATCGGTATGAAAGATCGTCGGGTCGAAATAAACTGAGCTTGCTTGTACCGCGATTGTACACGGCTAGCTCCTATTCCAATGAGATCACCTTCTCACCTACAAATCGCCAACAATAGCGTGTTGAGGGGCGCCATGGCTACATTGAGACTTGGTATTGCGTGAAACAGCGCCTGCCGCTCGAACGGTGGCTCCGTCGAAATGTAATCTGTTATTGCTTTGCGCCTGTAAGCTTTCCTGTGGCACGCCAGATCAGACACACCAGGATGATCGAGACATAGCCGTCAATGGCATAGTGCCAACCGAAATAGACCGAGCCGAACATGATCGCTGCGACGTAAAGCCAGGCGAAGATGCCGGCCGTCCGGTTGATGCTGCTAAGCAGCAGCGCGTTAAGCGTAACCACGGCGACATGGAAGCTTGGCATGGCGGATATGCCGGTCCCGATCGAGGCCTGGCGGCTGGTGTAGGACGAATAGAGATAGTCGCTTATGCGCAGGATGGCCGGGCCTGCATTGCTGCTTCGAAGCGAGGCGGTGAGATCGTCAAACAGGTCCGGGTCAAACAGCCGGTCGTAGAAAATTGGCCCTGCGGATGATCCTATTATCCGCACAAAGATGCCGAGGATGACCGCAGTCGCAGAGAGCGACAAGAAGTATCGCTGGCGCTTGGCGGCGTCGTCCATCCATGCGGCTGAGACGACCACGAAGGCGACGGCCACGAACCATAATTGGGCGTAGAGGACATAGAGGATTTGATCGACAACACCTGGCAAGGGAACCGAGCGCGCCCAACTCCAGACATGCCCGAAATGCAAGGCCGCATCGATTTCGGCAAGCTGCCGATCGGCGAAGAACGGCACCATCTGCGCAAGCTCATACTTGTAGGTGGTGAAGGCGGCCAGGCAGAGAATGAAGATACCAAGGGTGGGGGTCGCGCTGCGCCAGCGGGAGCTGATTTTCGCGAGGAACCAAGTTGCCGGGGCTCGTCGGTCGCTGAATGGTGCCGCGATGCCGATCCCGAGCAGGATGATGAAGGGCAGCAGGAAATAGAGGATCAGCAGCCGCTGCGTTCCCAGTGCCGCGAGGTAGGTTTCAGGGAAAAGGCCAGCCGCGACGCCGGCGTAGCAAAGGCCGAAGATCGCCAGTTTTGCCGATAGCCCTATCCTCGGTGCGGAAGTTAGGTCAGCGCTCGCCGCCATATTCGCTTCTTTGGCGGGTTTTTCTTCAGAAGGACCGGAGCGTCGGCCGCGACCGGAGCCGGTGGGGTAAACATCAAGTATTGGACGACGGTGACGAACCCGCCGGCACCGGCGCTCGCAATCGCGCAAATCAGAAGCATTCTCAAAAAGCTCACGCGGAAATCGCTCCTCAAGCTGGGAGAGAGGATGCGCTCGACTTGGTTAAGAAGCAACTACTACGATGGCCAGAAAGGAGAGACCGATGGCCGTCTAGAGCAGCGAGGCTAGAGGTCTTTGCAAATACCATCGCCAGCCTGCTGCACCTCGCTCGGGTTCGCAGTCTCGGCGAATGCTGTAAAGGCGCGTAGATCGGTGAAAACGACGGTCACCCCGCGACGGTGACTTTAGAAGCGTGGTCGCATCCCGTTAAGGACTGCGTTTGAGAGTTCGCTAACTCAGGGGAAGGGCACCTTCGAAGCCACGAAGCGGGTACCGTCTCCATCTATTGCAGCAACGCGATTGCTGCGTCTCCGAGACCCTTTGGTGGGGTGCCGCTGTAGCCATCCAGGTTGACGCTCGAATCTCCATTGTAAGAGAATTGCCAAGCAACAATCCATCCCAGGCCGGTAGCCAACTTCTTGTCATTGGTCCCTTTCATTTTAAGGTGGTGCATTGGCGAGTATATTGTACCATTTACCCAGTAATTCTTATTTATTGCGAGCGATATAGTCGGCAACAATGGCAAGGCGGTACGCGATCCGAAGATGGCAATGCCGGTATAAACGCCGCTTGTAGGAGCGGAAAGTTCCATGGCGCCGTTACCAACTGCCTGTATGATGCTGGACTTGGAATCGACGAATATGGTGACTTCCTTGCCTGTTATTTTCGCATTGTTGCTGATGCCGACTATCGCATTGTGAAAGTAGTGAACGCCTGGGGAAAGCACAATTTTTCCACCGAAGTCGATGCTTCCGCAGAACACCCGCCCGGCCGGAATGGTGACATCCGAGAGCGCCTGGTTGCTGTAATCGCAACCGGTCGGGGGAACCGGTTCTGGTGTGGTGACAAGTGGGTCGGCGAGGAAGGGCTGGTTCGTCTTCGGGGAAACACTGTATCCGCCGCCTTGGTAATTGCCGACTACCGAGATTTTTGTCGCGGCGATTTTGCCGGCCCCAACGTGTCTCAGTGCTTCGGGGCTGGAAGAATTTACCTGAATGCCACAATTTGGCACCGACACCTTTCCCAACCCGGTCACACTCAGCGCTCCGGTTGACTCTGGATCGAGAGCATAGATGCAGTATTCCGGGGGCGCCTTTCGTGCCTTTGCCGTGACGTGAAGGCTGATCGCCCGAATGCCGGCAAGGTTCATAAAGTCCGTCGGCATTGAGGCGGTGATTTCAACTGCTGCCTCCCGGGACACGGGAGTGGGCGTTGTGATGTCGACTTCAACCACCCCGCCGACCGCAAAAGAGCCGTTGCCAAGCGCAATGTTCTTGGCGGCCGCGACGGCTTCCTCGTCTCCACCGTCGCTCTCTATAGCTGCCAGAGCCGCTGAATCGGCCAACTCTTGCAGTCTGGACTTCCAGGTGACGGCACTGGTAAGGTCAATGGCCACGCCCAAGACCAAGCATAGCGGTAGCGCCACCAACGCCGCTGCCACGGCAAAGTTTCCGCTCCTATCGAGCAGCAGGTCCTTCAGCTTTCGCATTGAGATGCCCTCGCAGAGAAGCAGCCTAGATCGAATCGCGTTTAAACTTTACTAAATTAGAATGTCCTAACTAAATTGCATTCCGCTGCAGGCTGCGCAAACTTTGGCCAAGCGACTCGCGCTAGGCTATCTCGCTCATCGAGGTATCTACATCTTGCCGAGCTACAGGACCGCAGATCCCGCTATTTGAGTCCGAATGCGCTCGCTGCCTGATCCGAACCCAACATATCACTTGCCGAATGCCCGACGCCCGGCAAGATCACAAGACGCCAGTTAAAGGGCCACCCGTTGGCGGTAGCGACAGCTTGCGCCAACTCGTATGTGTACTGCCCCCGTTCCAACCGCGTCGCCCCTTGGCGCATGGCGGCCGCACCTTCGTTCAGCTCGGCATCGCCTGTATCGTCCTCTCCAAGATAGATCGTCAGCGGCAAGGCCAGATACGCTTTCATCTCCTCGGTGGCTTGATCCGGCGTATAGACGCATCCCGAGGAGACGCAGCCGAGGCCGTAGGCCACGGATTCCGCCAGCGAGGGCAAAACATATGAGGACGGATTGGCAACCACCAATCTTTTCGCATCGGCTAGGGCGAATGCGGCAACACGAGACGTGAACTGGCCGCCGGCGGAGTGCCCGAAAAGGTAATACTGCGCGTTCGGCAGTCCTTCTCGCGACCTCGCCCAGTTCACCAGGCCCTTCACATACCAGACGGTCCATCGTTCTCGCGGCTGAATAGCGCCGCTGTTGACGATCCCCCCACGTTGATAGCTCCAGCTTGGGAACCTTTCCAAGTCAAAGAGTGGCGCCATGACGATCAGGCAGTTTCGATCAGCGAGAGACTGCGCATAGTCCCTGTAGGAAGACGCCGTTCGGCTCAACCCATGGAAGACGAACAGAATCGCGGGATTGCTGCAGCTCTTGGGGTGGTAGGTATAGACCGTCAGCTTCGTCCCGTTGATGGTTGCTGTGGTCGTACCCTTGCCCACCTTCCAGGCAAGCACCGGGCCTGAGTAAATCAGGCTGCAGGCCATCACCGCCGCAGCCAACAGACGGATCAGAAATCGCACCTGTCGCTCCTATGGACAATCCACATGATGCCATATTCCATTAGAGATTTCTAAACAAATCAAAACCGCCTGGGCGGTAAAGACTTCGTTTCAGTCATGGGGACTTGGCGCTTGCCGAAGGCTGGCCGTCAGCACGAGGGGATAGACAATTTGAGGCATCTGTCCTGGACATCGGCTACTGCACTGCCCAGTCCAGGCGACAAATCGAGCAGCCGATCGATCGTCGCCCGGCCGGCCGCCCCTCCCATTATTTTTGGTTGGTAGTCGAGGCGCGGATCTCTGTTTTGAGCGTAAACGGGGTATATATCCAGACCTATCTGCCGCGCACCAAAGTGGAAGCACGGCAAGATAGACTCACCCCGGCTGCTTCCCGACCCAAAGGCGAAATTGCCGACACTGTATAGTATCGGCCGATCTTTATAGATCTCGATCGGCTGGAGGATATGTGGATGATGGCCGATGACGGCGTCGGCGCCGAAGTCGATAAACTGCCGTGCTTTCACGCGGTTTTGCTCTGTAGGTTGGCGCCGGTATGTAGCAGTAAACCAATGCACCATCACCGCGATCCGATCGACCAGCGGCCGCAGTCGTGCGAGGTCACGCTCGACCAATTCGGGCAGATCTTGAGCGGAGCCTGGAAGTTCGCCACGAGCCGCCGTTCGGTCGTTCCAGTAATATCCGAGAAGTCCGATTCGGATATCCACGCCGTCAAAAATCGCCGGATCGTGGGCCGAGTTCTGGTTCCTACCGCCACCGTACGGTTTGATAGAATGTCGCTCCAGCGTGTCGAGCGTCTCAACTACGCCACCCGGACCGCAGTCCTGAATGTGGTTGTTCGCAATGGTCATGGCAGCAAAGCCGGCGCGGCGTAAGACAGCGGCTGACTTGGGATCAACCTTGTATGAGTATTTCTTACTGGGATCTGCTTCCTCGGATGTGGAGGCGAACGGCCCTTCAAGGTTTCCAGTTATCAAAGCGCTGCGCCTAAAGATCGGCTTGACCCACGCGAGGGGATAGTCCGGGCCGAACCTGCGGATACGATGGCGCATCCGCATGCCCGTCATGACGTCTCCGACCGCGGCGAGATGGTATGGTGCGGTCGTGGACGATGAAAGGAACAGTTCAAGTTGGTCCGGGTCGAGGAGATCGCCATCGTCCGGAATTATGACTTCCGGAAACTTTTCGCGAATTTTGGCAACATGGCGCTGCACGTCTAGAGAGCCGCTGAGGCGGTGAGGGAGAGGCGGAACTGACGGCGCGAGCAGCATGTCGGTCACAAGCGAACTAAAACCGATCCCGCGCTTCTCGAAGATCTCCCGGATCGGCGTTTTGTAAAGCCCGCCGGACGCCACGCTGTCCGTATGAAGAAGGCACGAGACAAAGCTGCGTGGTGATGATCTGATAGACCTGGTTTTGACCCGGGAGGGAGCGAAGGGGCTGTCAGATAGTCGCCCAAGCTCCAAAAGGGCACCAACAACCAACTCCATGCAGGCAAATTCGTGCCCGAGAAATACTTTGTGCAGATCCCACATCGCCCCCGCGAGGGCTTGTGCGACCAGCGCCTCCTGCGGCTGCATTTCGTCATCGTCAATGCGGGTCTCATTGGCAAGGCTGCCCGCAGGCACAAACTCAGCATCGTGACGAGCGTGCCAGCACCCGACGTGGGGGCTCGATAGCATGGAGGCGGCCAGATAAGTGCTCACGGCATATTCAAGGGCACCCGGTCTGCTGAACGCGGCACGCGGTGCACGCAACCTGTCGGCCTGCACATCAGCGGTATGACGCACGACGTGAAGCCCGAACGCCTTGTATATTTTGCCGGCGTCGTGGGATGGGTCGCAGCGATAGGTGCCGCCTGAAATTCGTGGCAGCCACCCTTCCGCGGTGACCCCGTGCCCCGGACCGAAAAGTAACTCTCCGCAAAGCGGCATTGAAAAGTCGTCGAGATTTTCCGTTCTTGCTGGGTAACGATATCTGGCCCCTTTGACCGGCACCCAGCTGCTGGTGTCCTCAGGACTGCCCGGTCGTGGGCTCGGCCGACGTGCATTGACGATCGCCCTGACTTTCGGCAGGGAGCCTATTCCAGATGAACGAAGTGCATCGTTGATGCGCTGGCTCATCAAGGAGACGTGGTAGTAGACGTTGACCTGGCCAAAGCCCGCGGCGGCCTCGCGGCTTTCCCATCCACCGCAATCGCCATCGCCGGACGGCTTGAAAGAAAAATTGCCATACTCGTCGGGCGACACCTCGCCCATCTGGCCAGTCGGCCAATCCTCTTCCATGCCTGGATGGCTGATGACGTCCACGTACCGCCCCCGCAGGCCCCGCCTTCCAGCGCGCTGGGAAAGATAGGGCAATTCGACGTCCGCCAGATACACGCGGCCGCCGGTAAAGTCCGAGTCACATGGCTCCCAGACGTAAACAGAGCCAGTCGCCATATTTACTCCCTTGTCGAGCTTACTGCTTTCGCCGTCATGCCGTGCGCAAAGCAGTAACTGCTGCCCCGAGGTGCCTTCACCCTCGCTTTCCCGTCAATGCGTGTCTATCGGACTACTGTCTTTTTTCTTGTTCCCGGTCGACCCATTGCGGGCACCTGATGCGTCAGTAGCCTCGCCAAGCTCCCGCCGTGCATTGTCCAGCACTTCCGAGAGCGATCCCTCACCGATCAGCTTGAGTTCCTTCGCGACCACATTCGATTTTGTGAGCGGCCATTTGTCTAGCGACGCTGCGCGCACGAAGCCATACGCCGACGGCATGCGGACCATCAGCCAGCCCAGGTTCACCATCTCCGCAGTGAACTCCCGCACAAATTTTGCCCCCCCTATACGACGCCCGGTCAAGCGCCTGAATGTCTTGTAAGACATCCTTGCACGGGTTCTAGGCTCCCCCGCCTTGTTCTTGGTGCGTTGCAGGGCCAAGGCGACGAGTGCTGCCGCGTCGCCTTGCGAAACATTTGGTGTCGCAGTTGCTAAAACAGTATCCATGAACGCTACTCCCTTTTTACCTCAGCAGAGAAACTCCTGCTTGCTGGTGAACTCCAATTGCGTAAGGTCGATTCGAAGGTGGCGACTCCACCTCATCGAACCATGCATCCCGTTTTGCCAGATACGAAATTGCCATTGCATGCATTGCAGCCTTGAGCTGCGGCGGTCGCGACGCAAACGTGGCAGGTTCCGAAACCAGCTCGCCAGATCCCGATGCAAGCGTCATCTTGGCTCCGGACCCATCGGTGCTCCACCGCATCGATAGAGCCAATCCACCGCGTTGTAGATGTCGCCGCAAATCAGGGCCAAGCTCAGTCTCGGCACTTGTCAGAATCAATCTTTCAACAGGCAGCGCCGACAACGCCTGGCGGGATACGAAATCCTCATTGTCGACGATAAAACAGCCATGGTTACCGGCGTTCAGAACTGCTTTGGCGAGGTTTTTGAGAATCTCGCAATTCTCGAGGTCCGTCGCCGTCACCGACACGGCGTGGCAAGCGCCCAGACCGAGACCGTTCTCCGAGATTCTTGCTGGAGAAGCGGCATAAACCAGTGCTTCCAACAAAGGATCCCTGGCCAGCATTTGCGGGGTTGCCCGCTGGCTGAATCCTTGTGGTGCGGTGTTGATGTAGGCGCCTTTCTTCGACAAGAGGCCGATGCTCCGCCCCTCTGCCATGAACCGGTGCTCGATTGCTTTTGCCACCATGCTGGTATGCCGGTCGCCAAGGACGAGCACCGTGGCAACTTCCGATGAAGCCGGATCGTCATACATATTGGCCAGGATTATCTCGCTCACATCCCTTGCCGTGCCGGCCCGCGGCCAAAGATGAAACTCGATCCCTGGTCTAGCGTTCACCTCGATGACAGTGCACCCGACATCTTTGTGAGATTGCGCAATGTCGGGCATGATCAGATCCAACCCGGCAATACTGAGCCCAATGACCCTGGCGATACGTTCACATAGCTTATGATTGTCCGGATGGACGGAGTTTGTAACGTCGACCGGTACGCCTCCGCGTGCGAGGTGACCGTTTGGTCGCAGAACCACCTGCTGCCCGGCAATCGGGATAGTCTCCATCGTAAGATGGTGCAATGACAGGTGTCTAAGCAGGTCGTCGTCGATTTCCAGACGCGACAGACGCCTGCCGTCCCTGTCAGGTTCCCGATTCAAATCATCGATCAAGTGGCGCAGCGTTTTTTCGCCGTCGCCAGTAACCTGCGGCGGGCAACATAGGACTGCCGCCACGACACGAAAATCAACAATCGTCGCTCGATACTCCGGGCCGGCGATGAACTCTTCTACCAGCACGCCATACCGGTCAGACTGAGCCACCTGGCACGCTATGTCGAACGCGGCTTCAACAGCTCGGCGTCCCCGCAGCTTGACTGAAACTCCGCGCCCCTGATTGCCTTGGGCGGGTTTCACCACCACAGATTTGCCCAGCTGCTTGGCGGCAGCGACCGCCTCGGATTTGCTGCGAACCGTAAGCTGGCGCGGTACGGGCAAGCCGGCCTGCGCCAAAAGCCTGTTGCCCAGCCTCTTGTCGAGGGCCACTTTCGCGGACGCAAACGATGTCGAACCGGATATCGTCGAGAAGAGCTGCTTTTGGTTTTTGCCTTGGCCGAGACGAAGGTGGTTGCGCGCGACAAACTCGAACGGGATGCGGTTCCTCTTGGCGGCCGCAACCAGCACTGCGGTCGAATTTGAAAGTCGCCGTTTCTTTGCTCTTTCCAGGTTCAATTCCCGTGCGAGGGAATACTTCGATGTGGCATCCCCATCTCGCGTTGCCTCGCTGACCGCATGAACGACAGCCGCCGCGGCCGCGCGCGACATTTGCGGGTCGTCCGACTCCCAGACGATGACTGAATTGCTCTCGGACGGATCGCTCACCAACGTGGCCACAGTTGGAAACGAATAAAAATTCATCGCGCGGCGAAGCTCGAGGTCCGCGGCCAGGATCGCATCAGCAAGATACGAAGCTACCGATGCATCCTGCTCGCACTCCGGAAAGAGATCGGAAAGCACCAATCGGACCTCATGAGTAAAACCGGAGACGCGGGCAGTAGCCAGTTGCCCTAAATTCAGCGTCAATTTAACGACTGTATTCGCGTTATACACGTTGAGGCCGGATAGCGTCTTGAACCCGGTGATCTCAAACGGCTCTAATTCCCCAACTGGGCATACTATAGCCATACATTTTGCCCCCGAATTAACCTTCCGTCTGCTCTACGAAAGGTTCCTGCCTCCATCGCTTGCGCGCAACCCTCAGTTATATTATGGTTAGCTAATGGTTAAGGCAACAAAAAAATAAAGGGAGGTTGGAGCCAGAGGAAAACAAATCTTAAATTAAGTTTTAAATAAAAAGACTCGAACTGCGTAATTGAAGTAGTGTTGGGGTGGGTATCATGTCTGTTTGTAGAATTCAGCGCGGGCGCATGAAGAAAGCCAAGCGTTCGTTCGCGACTCGCCGGGTCGCGGCCTCGCACATGCGCACGTTGATCACAGGTTCCTTGCAGCCGACCGCAGGCGATCTTGTCCTGGCTCGTGTGGACAAACTCGGCAATCACAGCAGATTGGAGCTGATCAACGGGAGAAAGGCGATCATGTTTCCCGGCGATGAGATAATCATTTGTTATGGAAACAGATACGCACCGGACCAGTTCGAAGCTGTTATTGGCCCTGATCTCGGACCATGTGACCTAGTGGCGGGGGGGGGCATCGCAGCGTGTGAGCTTTCCAGACATGATCGCATGATTGCGCCAACAAAGATCACCCCTCTCGGACTGATCGGGGACAAGTTCGGTCGCCGATTGAATGTTTGGGATTACAAGGTCAGCTCCGACGACCTTCGCCCCTCTCTGCCGATTGTCCTGTCGCTGGGAACATCCATGAACGCGGGAAAGACATTGACGGCGACGTCGTTGGTAAGAGGTTTCAAAAGAGCAGGGCTTAAGGTTGCCGCGCTGAAGATTACCGGAACCGGGTCCGGTGGCGACACCTGGATTGTGCGCGATGCGGGCGCTGACATCGTTCTTGATTTCACCGACGCCGGGTTTGCAACCACCTATCTTGCCTCGGTGGAAATGATCGAAAAGGGCGCTTTCCGCCTGCTGAACCATGCTGCCGAAAATGGATGCGACGTTGCTGTCATCGAGATTGCCGACGGGCTGCAGCAGAAGGAAACGTCCGAGTTAATTCTGGCGGAATCATTTCGCAGCATGGCTCTTGGCACGATATTCGCGTCCTACGACGCGATGGGTGCAAAGTATGGAGTGGATACGTTGCGCGCTGCCGGCCACAAGGTGCTGGCCATCAGCGGCAGACTTGGCCGATCCCCGCTTGGCGTGAGAGAGGCTGAGGAAGCTACCGGGCTGCATTGCTATTCCCCGTGGGATCTCCAGGATGGCGCGCTCGGTCCTGTGTTTAGGGCCCGCGCTGCGGACAAACTGTCCAATGGGCAGAGCAACAACCCGTACCTGCGGCGCATTGCGGCATCGTCGGAGGCAGCCATGCCGGTCGGCGTGGATCGAGCCCATTCTCACCAACTCCGGATTGATTTCTTGGCAAAGGTCGCGCGCGAGTTGATTGTAGCCGAACTTGGAGAAGTAAATGCCAATGGCAGCCTGGCGACGTGGCCCAGTCCATTCGGAAGCATCTTGGTCACTCTGCCTGAGCGGCCTTCCCAGGGTTCTATCCCCACATTCATGTCGGTGCAGGCGCCCACGGAACTAGTAGAGGCAGCAGTGCTGGCAAAAAGCCGCGGTGCCCTCAAGTCGTCGCTCTGCGGCATCTTGCAGGCCCTCGGCTGCGCTCCGCTCCCGGCTGCCCGGATGTCCTACCTGCTGAATGAAACCTGGTCAATGTTTGAGGCGGCCGATCATCACGACAGACCTCTGCAAAACGCACTTGAGGCGCCGCCGTTGGATGCTCATGATGACATTGATGCGGTGATCATGAATTTCTCTGGCCTCTTCAATGAGCATTCTGATCAGCACGCTCCCCTTGGACGCGCGTGAAAGACGGTGTCCCGATGAACACACGAGGCAGGCGTCGGTATAGCGGCCCCCTCAGCGAAATGTGGAGAAAGTCGATACCCGGCCTTGCGGCTCTGGTGGTATTCAGCGTGTTTATCAATGTTTTGCGCTTTGCCGGCCCGCTCTATCTCATACAGATATTCGACCGGGTCATCTCGAGCCGCAGCGTTGAAACCCTTGTCATCCTGACCCTGGCTGCCTTGCTCGCCCTGGTAGCCGGCGTCGCACTGGAAACCATTCGCCGTCGCATGCTTTCGCGTTGGAGCGTATGGATCGAGCACCAGTTGACCAGCCAGTCCGTGAAAGCCGGATTGACGTCAGGTGTCGCCAATCCGCCGCTGCTGGCCAGCATCGAGAAAGTCGCGGGCTTTATTGAGCGCGGGCTATCTCCCTGGTTGGACGTGGTTTGGGCGCCGATTTTCCTGTTGTGTGTGTACTTCATCCATCCGGTTCTCTTCCTGATCGCAATAGCAGCCACACTTTTGCTGATTGGCTTGGGCCTGTTGAAAGAAAATTTCACGCGAGAGCCCCGCCAGGCGGAACGTGATGCCGTCAAGCAGGCAAAAGAGGTGTTGGTCTCGGCGGATAGGCATAGAGACGTTGTCAGCGCGTTCGCAATGGCGGATGCGATCGCTGGTCGCTGGGGCAGGAACCGAGTGGACGGCTTCTTGCAACGAGACCGGCTCAACGCCCGCGGATCGAGCCTCGATGCTGCGATCCGGGTGCTGAACCGGAGCCTTTACATTATTCTGCTGGCCTCCGGCATATGGCTGTTCCTGAACGATCAAGCGTCGCTCGGCGGCCTGTTTGCAGCCCGACTCATTGCCAATTTTGCCTACAGGATGGTGGGCAAGGCGGTTGGAGAGTTCAGAGGCTTCAGGGAAGCGCGGGAAGGATATGCAAAGATCAAGGCGGACCTTGCCAAGCCGTCGGACGGAGGCCCGTCGTTGCTGCCTGGAACTCCGCGCGGCACATTAATTCTTGATGAAGTGGCGTTCAGGCACGCGGGATCGCGAGAAGACGTATTCAGGAAACTGTCGCTGTCGCTGGCGCCAGGCGAGTTGCTATTGGTCATCGGGCGCGCAGCTACCGGCAAGACAACGCTTTCCCGTCTCCTGATAGGTTTGCTCAAGCCACGGACCGGACAGGTCCGCCTGGGAGACATGAACGTCACCCGGCTTCCGGATTATATTAGAGCCGAGGCTATTGGCTATTTGCCACAGCAGGTCGAACTGTTCGAGGGAACCGTCGCCCAGAATATTGCCCGGTTTCAACAAAGCTCTATAGACGATGTGGTTTCTGCGGCAAAAATAGCGGGAATCCACCAGGTTATTATTCGCCTAGGCCAGGGCTATGACACCGTGCTTGACGACACGGTCGGACTGTCCGGCAGCGAACGGAAACGAATTGCACTTGCAAGGGCGCTGTTTCGCGCACCGAGACTTATCGTTCTGGACGAGCCTTTCGCCAATTTTGACAGCTCATCGAGAAGGGCGCTTGAAGCGGCGGTGAAAGTCATGAAGGAGTCTGGATGCTCGGTAATCATTACAATGTCGGGACAAACCAACCGTCTTGCCGGATTGATCGACCGGACGCTGATCCTGGGCGGCCGAACGCCTGAGCTCTCCGATCCCACGGAGCGCCCGGTTCGTCCTCAGAAAACTGAGTTGCGGAGCGTCAAGTGACAGTCCCGCTCGCCGTTGACGCCAAACAAGCTGGAGACGATCCTGCGCCCTTTGGTAACAACTTCATTGTTCTCGGTTTCGCGATAATCGCAATTTTTTCGACCCTGACCGGCATGTGGCTTGTTGCGGCTCCAATCCAGGGCGCCATTGTGGCCAATGGGTTGGTGGAGGTAGCCTCAAACGTAAAGACAGTGCAACATCTCGAAGGTGGGATTGTATCCGAGATATTGGTTCAGGAGGGCGATCGCGTATCGCCAAGTCAGGTCCTGGTACGGCTGCAGAGCACTGCTTCTACGGCCGCTGCGAACGAGATCAAGGCGCAATGGTACGAGGCGAAAGCTACCGAGGCACGGTTGATCGCCGAGAGAGACGGCAAGGACTCAATCGAGATTCCGCCAGAGTTAAAGGAGCCCGGTAAAATGGCGGCCGAGGCTGTTTCCGGCCAGGAGAGTATCTTTCGAACACGTCAGACCTTGCTTCGTGAGAGACTTTCCTTGCTGCAGCAAACGACCGGAAGCCTGCATAAGGAGATAGAGGGCTATGAAGGGCAGGTGGCTGCGGCCACACGGAAACTGGAGTTGATCGAGGAGCAGCTGGGCGATGTTCGTGCCCTTTATCAAAAGAAGCTGGTGGTAAGGACGCGCCTGACAGATTTGGAGACTGAAAAGGCGGATGTGGGAGGCGACCTGAGCGGCTATATCGCGTCGATTGGCGTTGCCAGGCAAAAAATGGAGGAGACGAAGTTCAAGGTTGCTGAACTTAACGCATCCACGGCGGCCGACATTGTCGCTGAGCTTGGGGTGGTGCGTGCCAAGATATATGAATCCGCTCAACGAATAGCCGCCGCCGATGACGTGATGACAAGAACCGAGATCCGCGCTCCCATCGGAGGCACCATAGTGGGGCTCAAGATTCACACCATTGGCGGGGTAATAGCAGCAGGCGATCCTCTGATGGATATCGTGCCCATCGACGACAACTTCGTCGTGATTGCCAACGTGGACCCGCTTGACGTCGACCAGGTGAAAGTGGGGCTGCACGCGACCATCTGGCTCAGCGCGGTGGGCAGGCGGTATCAGCAGCCCATGAACGGTGATGTCCGCACCCTTTCAGCAGACCGGCTGGTCGATCCGCGCACTGGCAAGGCATTTTATGCAGCTCGCATCGCTCTGACACCTCAGTCCCTGAAGGCGACGCCCGTGGCATTGCAAGCCGGAATGAACACACAAGTGATGATCGAGACTGGAGCGAGGTCAGCATGGGAATATCTTAGCGCTCCGGTCTACGCTGCCATGGGTCGGGCTCTGCGCGAACAATAGGATTGGCTATCGGGGCAGCCGTCTTTGGGGTGGATTGTTAGCGGTGCGCAAGCTCAGCGCCTCCACATCTCAAAAGATAGCGTGCACCTGCTGGGGTGAGAGAAGAGCCCATAAGCGCCAACTTTACACCAAGACGACAAAAATCCTCACCCGCGTCACTGAAATCATTCGTCACGTCTGCGACCCACCAAGACGGCGCAAAAGCCAATCCGCCGACGAAGCCCGCGGCAATGAGGGTCATCGGCTGCAGCCTGTTGGAGCAGCGGCGCTGATTGCCCGCCTTGCCGCCTTCTGGGCCTTTTGCGTGGCCTTCTCATCCTTGCGCTTGACGATGAGCCTTGTCTGCAAGGGCGGCTTGCCTCGTCCCTTGCGACCCGAATGCTCCACGAGCACGTTCATCTCGCAAACCTCACCAGGCCCGCATGGGCTCATAGATGGCGTTCCAGTCGGCCCGTTGCCCGTCGTGTGGTCAGCCGAACACTGGTCCAGCCCGTGCGCACGATGAAGTCGGCACCCGCCGACACCACCTTTTCAAGGGATGGAGCGCGGGCGTAGGCGCGATCGCCAACAACAATGTCGCCTTGGCGTAGCGGAACACGCAAGAAGCTTTCACCCCCGCGCACGTCGCTGATCTCCAGATGCGTGAAGCGTGCGAGCGCCGGTTCGTAGGTGGCATGCAGCCGCCAGTCCGTCCAGGCAATGGCGGATAATGGCAGTGGACTTATGGTTCTATTCGGCATTGCAGTGGGCGGCGGCTGGCCGCTTCGCGCCTCCAATGCGTCACTCATGCTGCGGCCACAATTTCCTGAAGCTGCTGAACCGCCAATGCTGGTCGTGATAGGAAGGTTCAGTTTGGCAGCGCGTCTCGCTGTTCTTTCGATATCGGCAGCAGACTCTTCGCTGCTCGGAATCATGAGTCAGGATTAGGTTTGTGACGTCTTCCAAGGTCAAGTTTCGGAAGCCCCGTTTGCAGACGCCCGATTTTTCGGCAAAGGTTGTGCTTAAGCTCGGCCAGCGCTCAGCGTATCGATGCTCTAATCCTGAATGTGATTCACTGACCATTGGTCCGAATCCAGAGGACATGAAAGCGACTATTGTTGGCGAGGGTGCTCACATCTACGGCGCAAGACGGGGGCAAGCTCGTACCGTGAAGAAATGACTGATGCCGCAAGGGCGACCATGAGCAACGGCATCTGGCTATGCGTGATGTGCCACACGGTGATCGACAAAGAGGAGCGCAACTACTCTCCAGACTTGCTCTTCCACTGGCGCAACTCCCACGAGGCTAAAATTACGGCTGAACGCGGTAAACCAAAGGAACTGATTAGGCTGCGCGAGGAGGAGCGGCAAATGAATGACTTCGCCGACGTTTCACTATTTGCTCAGCAGATCATCAGGGACAAACCGCCGGGCTGGGAATATCAACTCACAGCTGAAGCGCTCGACAACCTGTTCACGCCGATTCTCCGTCGGTGGAAGGGCCTCCACGCAGGCTCCTACACGAAAGCCGTGGGGCAGCAGAAGCCGGACCATTACTTGAGGTGGGTGGGAGCCCAGATTCCCGAACTGCCGAAGATAGCGGAATCGTTGGGGGACCTCATCAACAACCGCTTGAAGGAAGCGTGGGGCGCTAGGGGGTGCCAGGAGACCCAAAAGGAAATTGTACACGTCTGTCGAATGATCACCGCTCGGGCTACGCGGCTGCTCGAATGGGATGAGGCAATGCATTTTGTAACGCCTGCGAAGGGTTTCGAGATTCCGAAACATTTGTCAAAAGGCGTCGCGGTGGTGATGGAGAAAATCCCAGAGATATCTTCTTTTCTCCGCTCCATTTTCCATGAGGGTAAGGCGATCCCCGGCACCTATACAAGGACCATCACCTTTGACCTTTCCGACGACTTTGACACGGGGCTGGAGGATGCGATGGAAGCGGGTCGATTGGCTTACGAGAAGCGCGGGCGTAGGTGGACGTAGTCAAGTCAGTGGTTGGTTTGAGAGCACGAATTGATCCAACCCCCCGAGGTTCTGAGCCAGCTTTTAGCTGACCGTGAACATCTTCTTCAGTCGCAGCTTTTCAAATCCGGATAGCGGAAAGATCGATCCGACGGGTAAGAGGGTTGTGTGCGTCAAGTTCTGCAAAATGGGGCGGCCATGATGCTGGTCATGCGGCTTGGCGCAGAGCGAGCTTCTTGTGCTCGCGCAGGTCGTCCATGTTGATGTATCGGTTGGCCTCCATCCAGTTTTCATTGGTCTCGACGGCCAACGCCCTGACCAGGCGCAGGCAGCTTTCGGTGTTGGGGAAGATGCGCACGACATAGGTGCGCCGGCGGATTTCCTCGTTGAGCCGCTCCAGCATGTTGGTGGATTTGAGATGCTTGTGGTGCTGTCTCGGCAGCCTGAAGAAGGTCAGGGTTTGTTCGATGGCATCCTCGGCCCAGCCTGTCAGGCGCGGATAGCGTGCCGACCATTTGGCAAGCCATGCGGCAAGATCAGCCCTGGCCTCTGCGAGATCGCGCCGGTCGTAGAGCCAGCGCAATTCCTGCAGGCAGTCGTCGCCGTGCTTCCTCGGCAGATGATCGAGCGCGTTCCTGAGGAAGTGCACGTAGCAGCGTTGCCAGGCGGCTTCGGGGATCACCTCGCCGATCGCTGCCACCAGGCCGGCGTGATCGTCGGACACAACCAACTCGACGCCCTTGAGGCCGCGCGCCTTGAGGCCGACGAGGAAGTCCCTCCAGGCCGAGCGGCTCTCGCGATTGGCCATCTCCACGGCCAGGATCTGGCGCCTTCCGTCCCAGTCGATACCGACCGCGATCAGCACCGCCTGGCTCATGACAACACCGGCTTCACGCACCTTCTCGTAGCGCGCATCGAGGATGAGGTAAGGAAACGGCTCTTGAAGGGGGCGCCTGGCAAAGGCAGCGAGGCTCTCGTCCAGCCGCTTGTTGATGGCCGAGATCGACGAGGCCGAGAAGGCATGGCCGCACAGTTCTTCCGTGATCGCCTTCACCTTGCGGGTCGACACGCCCTGCACATACATCTCCGCCAGTGTCGCCACCAAGGCCCGCTCGGAACGCTGGTAGCGCTCGAACAGCTCGGTGGAGAAGCGCCCGGCCCGGTCCTGCGGAACCCGCAGCTCGAGCTTGCCGACCCGCGTCACAAGGGTACGGCCGTAATAGCCCGAGCGATAGCCAAGCCGTTCGGGCGTGCGCTCGCTCTTCGAGGCACCCAGCGCCTCGTCCATCTCGGCCTCAAGCACCTCCTGTATCACCGCACGGAGCACTTCGTGCAATCCATCCGGGTTCGAAAGCAAAATGTCTTTGACGGCAGCGCTGGCGGTCTTAACTTCAGTCTTGGTCATGGTGGCGTTCCTTCGCGGGAATCAGGTGACGTGAACAATCACCAGCCTGCCATGACCGCCCCCTCTCAGCGAATTTGCAGAACTCTCAGCACACTACCGGTATGAGTTGCGAGGTGTCTAGGCAGCGTACTTCTTCATTCGGTCGGACCACATGTTGGCTGCAACGTTATTTGGCAACCCTTACCACTGAAGCGTGCAGGTTCCGAAAATGGGATTTGGCTCTGTTAGAACTGCGGCAAGCTGATCGATTCTGATCCCGCTTATCACACTGTAGAGCTTCTCAGGGACTGGAAACGGAGAGCGCACGATCAGGCGTTTGTGGAGCTTTCGATTGGGCGGCTGGCGGCCGCTGCCAATCCGGCGTCGGAAGGCGGCGACACTCAGGTTTGGACCGCAGCGGCGGCCGATTTGGCAAAGTTCAAGAGATTGGAGACTTCCCCAAGCAACCGATCGCGGTAAGCCTCGCGATCCAAGGCCATGATCGCGGCGGACTGGTAACACCCGAGAGTTTGGCAGCCGGCCTGGCGATCGAGCGCGAGCTGCTGATCGCAGCCCCTCCCGGTACGGGAAAGTCAACCGCAATGCTCCAGATCGCGGAGGCGCTGGTTGCGACGCCGACGTTCGTTCCAAGCATCGTTCCACTAAACGAGAGGTCGGTCGACATCTTCATGCCGCTCCGCATCGAATGCGTGCTTTCCCTTCGCAGTCCACAGGTCGCGCGCATGCTCACCTTCATGGCTTTGCAGCTTTGCCGCTATCCAGAGTAGCGCGCCGTAGATGGTAGCGCGATCGTCATTGGTCAGATCGACGATGCCTGCCTTGACGACAAGACCGCCGAGTTCAATCAGATGCCGGGTGCGCTTGCGGCGTTCGACCTGCCACGTGCTCATGTCATGCCGAGCCCGTGCCGCTTGCTGTCGATTGTGTGCTGCCCGGTTGCGTTGGAGCGCTGCGAGGGTTGCGCTGAGATGCCGGAGCAGCTCGTCGTGGCCGGCTCTCGAAAAACGTTGCCCCACGCTTGGCCCATGCCTCACGCTTTGCGGTGTCTTTCGTTTCTGCGATCGCGACCAGGGCCCCAGCGAGTTGGTCGGTGCTGAGCTGATCGGCGCCGGTAGTGAGCACCAGCTCACCAAGCTGCTGGACTTTTCGCGTCTTGAGCTCTCGCGCTTTTTCTTCCAGCGCCTTCAGTTCGGCGTCGAAGTCCCTTGGTTTGCGCATGGTTGTCTCCATCGGTTGTCGATCTCTGGATGATAGTTGAGCGTCTGCCGGAAGACTTCAGGCTTGCCAGGACAGCCCGGGACGGGCTGGTCCATCCCGAGATTTTTTCGAGGGAGGGCGCGCTTATACGTCGTGCCGACGTGCGCTTTGACGTGCAAATGATCCTGTCGCGATGGCGATCTATCATCTTCACGTCAAGGTCATTGGCCGCAAGGCAGGCTCAAGCGCTGTCGCGTCAGCCGCCTACCGCTCGGCTTCGCGGTTACGTGACGAACGCATCGAACGTAGCCACGACTTCTCGGCCAAGCGCGGCGTCGTCCATTCCGAGGTGATGCTGCCGGAGGATGCGCCGGAGGCCTGGCGCGACCGCGAACGGCTGTGGAACGATGTCGAGGCGTTCGAGGTGCGCAAGGATGCCCAGCTTGCCCGCGAGGTCGAGTTTGCGCTCCCGCGTGAACTCAGCCAAGGGCAAGGCATCGAACTGGCGCGCGACTTTGTACAAGTCGAGTGTGTCAGCCGAGGCATGGTCGCCGATCTCAACGTGCACTGGGACAGGGCGGAGGATGGCAGCCCCAAGCCGCACGCTCATGTCATGCTCACCATGCGGTCCGCGGACGAGAACGGTTTTGGGTCAAAGGTTCGAGACTGGAATGCTACCCAGCTGGTCGGGCGCTGGCGCGAGCGATGGGCGGAGCTGGCCAATGAGCGTATGGCCGAACTCGACATCGACGCCCGCATCGATCATCGCAGTCTGGAGGCTCAGGGCATTTCACTGGAGCCGCAAACCCAGATTGGTGCACCGGCGCAACGCATCGAGGGCAGTGGCCTTGCTGCTGGCTACAGTGAAGCAGATCGCGCCGAACTGCATCGCGAGATCGCGCGCAACAATGGCGCGCGCATCATTGCCGATCCATCCGTGGCGCTCGATGCCATCACCCATCAGCAATCGACCTTCACCCGAAAGGACATTGCGAAGTTCTCGCATCGCCACAGCCACGGGATGGAACAGTTCAACGCGGTGATGGGTGCGATCAGCAACGCACCCGATCTGATTGAACTCGGTAAGGACGGATGCGGCGAATACCGTTTCACCACAAGGCAGATGATCGACACCGAGCAGCGCCTTCACCGCGCGGCGCATCGTATCGATCTGGACGAGCGCCACGCGGTGAGCGACGTACATCGCGAGGCAGCACTGGCGCGGGCCGCGCAACGCGGGCTTGTCCTTTCGGGCGAGCAAAGCGATGCGCTTGCGCACATCACCGATGGTCGCGGTCTTGGTGTCGTTGTCGGCTTTGCCGGAACGGGCAAGAGCGCCATGCTGGGCGTTGCGCGCCAGGCATGGGCGGCGGCGGGCTACGAGGTTCGAGGCGCGGCACTCTCCGGTATTGCCGCCGAGAATCTGGAAGGCGGATCAGGCATCCCGTCGCGCACAATCGCCAGTATGGAGCATAGCTGGGGACAGGGCCGCGATCTGCTCACCACCCGCGATGTGCTTGTGATCGATGAGGCCGGCATGGTCGGCACGCGCCAGTTGGAGCGCGTGCTTTCCCATGCGGCCAACGTTGGCGCAAAAGTCGTCCTGGTCGGCGATCCGCAGCAGTTGCAGGCAATCGAAGCCGGCGCCGCATTCCGCTCCATCCATGAGCGACACGGCGGCGTCGAAATCGGCCAGGTGCGCCGGCAGCGCCAGGACTGGCAGCGCGATGCCACGCGCAATCTGGCAACCGGCAGGATCAATGCTGCGATCAGCGCCTACGACGCGCAAGGCATGGTGCATGAGGCTGCAACGCGCGACGAAGCGCGATCTGAACTCGTCGAGCGCTGGGATCGCGACAGGCAGGCGCATCCAGAGGCAAGCCGGATCATTCTCACCCACACAAACGACGAGGTACGTGCACTCAACAACGCTGCACGCGAGCGCATGCGCATAGCAGGGAATCTCAGAGATGATGTTCCGATAAGCGTCGAACGAGGTGCAAGGGCCTTCGCCAGTGGCGACCGGGTCATGTTCCTGCGCAACGAGCGCGGGCTTGGCGTCAAGAACGGCACGCTGGGCATTGTGGAGGAAGTCAGCACACAAAGCATGACGGTTCGCGTCGACGATGGGAGATCGGTGCGGTTCGACCTGCAAGACTACGCGCACATCGATCACGGCTATGCTGCGACCATTCATAAGGCGCAGGGCATGACCGTCGACCGGACGCATGTGCTCGCAACACCGGGCATGGATGCGCATGGCAGCTACGTCGCACTGTCGCGGCATCGAGACAGGATGGAGCTGCATTATGGGGCCGATGACTTCGCGACCCGCGAACGTCTGGACCGTACGCTGTCACGCGACCGCGCCAAGGATATGGCGTCGGATTACGAGCAGATCGACCCGGCGCAGACCTATGCCGAGCGGCGCGGCATCACGTTCCGCGAGCGCGTGGTCGAGATCGTGCGCCGGATGGTTCCGGATAAGCTGCGGGACAGGATCGTTGGGTTGCTGGACGCATTGCGCTCACCCGGAGACGGCGAGCCTGTGCAGGAACGTGGCCTTGGGCCGGGAAGGGAAAATGTCGGGGCGCAGATCGGGAATGTCGGCGCCACGCCTGGAAGAGAAGCTTCTGCTGAGCGAGCGCAGCGCGACACGCAGGTGCCGGCGAACCCAGAAGCAGAAATGCGCCGAGCCCGCACCCAGGCGCTTGTTCGTCACGCGCGGGCTATCGACGCGATCCTGCGCAGCGGAGATGCGGACGGGCAGGGCAGTCCCGACCAGATGCGCGAATTGAGGGCTGCCCGTAACGCTTTCGAGAAGGTTCGACCGCATGGCTGGCGCGATGCCGAAGCGGCTTATGTGAAAAATCCCGAGTTGGTTCGCGAGGCGGGGGCGGGCCGCGTCAGCAGTATCGTGCTTGCTCTCCAGCTTGAAACGGAAATCCGCACCCGGATAGACATCGATCCCGGTCGCCGCGCCGACCGGTTCGTGGAACGTTGGCAGAAGCTCGACCGTATGGGAGAGGAGCAATATCAGACAGGCGACATGTCCGGCTACAAGTCCACACGCTCGGTTATGTCCGATATGGCCAAGAGCCTTGAACGCGATCCTCAGCTGGAATCCCTACTGGCAAACCGCAAACGCGAGCTTGGCATCAATGTGGATTCGGGTCGTCGCTTAGGCGCGGAACTCGCGCTAAGCCATGGCATCGGTAAGGGGCGGGGCCTTGGGCTCTGACACCCCTCCGATTTGCCGCCGTTTTCACGCCGCAGACGGTTGAAGCGACAAACTGATTGCGTCCAGCGTTCGGTCCGTCCTGTCTGTCTCAGCAGAGATCAGTAAACCAGCGAGGTGCAGGCAGTTATGTCCGAACCGAATCGTATCATACGCCTCAAAACCGTCCTTGCACGGACCGGTCTGTCCCGTTCAACGATGTACCGAAAAATCGGCGAAGGCACGTTCCCGGCCCAAATCAAGATCAGCTTAAACGGTGCGGGATGGAGGGAATCAGAAATAAATCGATGGATCGAAAATCCCGTGGCATGGCGAACAGAACATCAGGGATTGCGGGACAAACGCACGCCCGGGCCGCCGCCATTCTCTTGAATGAACTCAATGCCGGCGCTTTCGAACGTGCTTCTTATCAGATCCACAGTCGATTGCTTCAACGCCTCGCCTCTTTCGAAGCGAACAATCGTCTGGGTGGATATTTTGGCTTCTTTTGAGAGGTCTAAAACGCCCCACCCTAATGCAGCCCGAGCCATACGGCACTGCACCGGATTCATGAAATCACCATCTTATGGTGATTTTGGTTGCCTAGATAATGCACTGTGTGTAGTCTCGGTTTCACTTGGCGGCCGGATGGGTGATGCAAACACCAATCCGGCCTGGCCACGCCAAAGCTGTCGAGGAGCTCGGATCATGGCTGATTCCGACAATACCACGACTTTGCCTTTCGTCACGACTAGTGGCCACGATCGGCAGACCGCAATCGCGCCTGGACATTTCGACGATGCGGACCCGGCTCTTGCGCTGCTCCAAGGCTGGTTGCGAGCACAGGATGTCTCGCATGTCCTTTGCCGACTTCAACAGCGTCTGGAGAGGCGCGTTCTCGACGCAGAGGCCCCGGACGCGATGCATAAGAAGGTCGGTTATGCTATCGCTTGCCAGGCGGAGGTCGAGGCCACGACTGCTGCCTTGAAGCTTCAAGACAAAATCCCCACGTACCGGCGGGGTCGCTTCTTGGCGTTGTCGCCAAGCTAGAAATCATCGCTGGCGCAGATCGTGACATCGACGATCCAACAGACTTCCCTGGCCGCATATTGCGTCTGTCCTTGCCGACTTGAAGAAAATCGCCGGGAGCCTGCCGCTTGACCGGCCTGAGAGATTCATCGTTCAAGCGGACTGTAGGCATTATCAAGCGATGGGGGCCGACTTCGTCGGCCTGCAAATGCAGGGCGCTAACCTACGTTTGGGGAAGGGGCCTGCGTTGGGACAACACGGACCGGAATGAACTCAGGTTTTGAAGGCGGCGGTGCGTCACTGAACGCGGTCTTAAGAGTAAAGCTAGGCCGATCTATCTCGTGCCGGTGCGCGATTCACGAAGCAATCTGGGACGAACGACCCGATTTGATGTCCGCAGCACCAGCTTGCCTGTCCGCGCGGTCGTGTCCAACGAGGCATCGTCCAGCACCTTGAAACCCACACCCTTCTTGTCGAGCGTCTTGACGATCTGGTGGAGGTGCGCAGCCGATCTCGCCAGCCGATCCACCTTGTTCACGACGACCACGTCACCCTCACGGGCAAACTCAAGCGCGTTCTCCAGCTCGGGTCGCGTTTCGTCTAAGCCGGACCGCTTCTCGCTGAAGACCTCCTCAGCGCCGGCAGCCGTCAGCTTCTCAAGTGGGTGTCGAGGTCGTGGCCGGAGGAGCTAACGCGGGCATAACCGACGATCATGACTGTTCACTTTCCTCCAAGAGTGTTGGTGCACATCACTTAGTGGACGATTAGTGGACATGTGAGGAGCAATGTTGACAAAGGTATAGGTTTGTGAACGTTCGGCGCAGGGCGGGGCTGTTCCGAATCGCTAGCGCAGCCAGCCCAAACCGCCAGTGAATGCCGCGCGCCGCAGACAATCGCGATGAAGGGCACTACGCAACCAGCGGTTCTGTCGCTCTTTTTTCGATCTTTGGTGACACCACCGACCTTCGTGTAATAGCCCATCCGTGGCTAGTCGTGGTTCTAAACCCGCCATCAACTAGGGAGGTGTTTGTGCTCGATTTCGAGCCCTTTGATTTGTACGTGATTGACTTAAGCGCGCCATCTGCGCCGTAGTTGCGCGTAACGTTGCCGCTCTTTTTCCTGCGGCCCCGCTTCCCGTGTTTGATCGGCATTGTTCACCCCCGAGGCTGGAAGATGCACAGCGCGTTTGAGTGATCAATCGGGCCGGTCAGAACTTCCTTTGAAGGCTCCAAGGGGGTACGGGGGTCGGCGCGCGTGCCACTTATCCGATCACCCGCTCGGAAATTGCTCCAAATATTCCCGCCCATTTGCTTAATCCTAACTTACGGCGCATTGTCATACATGAAACAAAGCGAGCGGCATCTTACGGACCTCGCGAACGCCCAAAGGGACCTCTTCGTGCTATCGAAGGCTTTGCGCGCTCAATGCCAGGAAACGCGGACACAACTCGCAAAATCACGCCACGAACTTCGCGAGATGGTCCTTAAGGCGCGCGGCATGCACGTCCTTTCGAAATCGTCTGGCCACCGGGCCGTCGCCTCCGATAACAAAGAGCCTTAGCGCCTCGGGCAAGGGAACCAACTGGGACGCCTGCACGTTCGGGTTGCGACATTGGTAGATGGGCCGTGAGAGAGCTAAACAATGAACGGCGAGAGGCTATTTCGCGCCTCATTCGCAAGTGGATTAGGTCAGAGACTGTCCACCGCCACCTTCGCGACCTGCTGAAGCTACCTGTCGAGACAGAGCTGCCTAGGAGACACCTATCCCTGCTCGACGAGATCGAGGGGAAGCGCAACGGCAGATAGGCCGCATTGGGCGTCAGCAACCTACCGGATTGTACGAAAAACTCATCGGTGGCTTGCAGCCAAAAAAGCTCTTGACAGCGTACCTAAGTAGAAGTCGATTTCCGATTCGTCGCCGGCTGATGTTGCGGTGCTGGCGAGTAGGAAGGTCTTCAACTTCCGCCCTCATGAGGGAATGACGATGGACAGCCAATCGTTGGTGTCGGTTGTCGTTTTGGAGGACGAGGCGCTTATTGCGCTCGACGTTGAACAGTCATTGTGTGATGCCGGCTTCAATGTCTTGGCAGTCCTGTCATTTTGCTCCGAGGCTCTTCGGTGGCTGCAATCGAACTCCCCCGATGTAGCCGTCCTTGATATCGAGCTGAATGATGGAAGCTGCGAGGCCGTGGCTAGGCTCCTTCACGAGCGAAACATCCCGTTTGTTGTCCATTCGGGAAGCGCGTTCGATCCTCGCTACTGCGACCCGATCTTTCAAAAGGGAACGTGGGTGTCGAAGCCCGCTGGGGACGGTGATGTGGCTAATGCAGTGGCCGCTTGTGTCAGAGGAGGGTCCGCCGCATGACGGTTATGGCACTCAATTGGTTCAGCCAGCAGTCCGCATTAGGGAACCCCTAGGTCTCCGCTACAACGTCTCCTCGGTCGAGGCAGCCGGCGCGGGCATGAGCGATGTGTGCCGCGAGTTCGGCATCTCGCGCAAGACCGGCTACAAGATCTTCAGAGGACGGGCTGGATGCGCTCACCGACCGCTCGCGGCGGCCGGTGCGCTACGCCAACCAGCTTCCCGACCAGATCGAGCGGCTGATCGTGGAGAGCAAGCGGGAGAAGCCGCACTGGCGTGCCAGGAAGATACGCGAGCTGCTGGTGCGCAGGCTGGCCGGCGACGTCCGCATCCCGGCCAGGAGCACCGTTCATGCCGTGCTCGATCGCCACGGCCTTGTGAGCCAGGCCCGCAAGAGGAACCGAGCGAACAAGGCCGTGGGCACGCAACTGTCCCAGGCGGTTGTGCCCAACGATCTGTGGTGCGCCGACTTCAAGGGCGAGTTCAAGCTCGGCAACCGCCAATACTGTTACCCCCTGACGGAATCGAACCGCCGACCTTCGGTTTACAAAACCGTAGGTCGTTTTACCGGCCGAAGTGATCGAGGCTCTGCTTCGTCGCTGCGCGATTGTAGCCGCGGCCATCCATCGGAGGCGTTCAACGCCGCCCGAGATTGCGGACTGATACCGGCAATCGCGTCAACTACGCAGCCTTCGCCGCTTGGATAGTGTGGAGCATTTCCGGCTTGAGGTGCGTATAGCGCCGCAACATCTTCCAATCCTTGTGCCCCGTGACCAGCGCTACCTGTTCGATTGTGAACCCAGCTTCAAAAAGGCGGCTCGTTCCTTCGTGCCGCAAGTCGTGAAAATGAAGATCGTGGATGTCCAGGTCAGCGCACCCTAGACGGAAGGCGGTGCCGACTGACCTATGATTGAATGGGAAAATTCGATCATCGTCATTGCTTCGCTTGGCCAGTCGGTCCTCGACAATGGCCCATGCGTCGTACCCAGTTGCCGCGAACAAGGGTATGCGTTGATTGTTCCCGTTTTTGTTTCGCGGGTCTTTCCGGTCACGGATGAGAAGCATCCGCGTGCGGGCGTCCATGTCGGACCACCGCGCCTTGCAGATTTCCTCCTGGCGCATCGCCGTTGCGACGGCGAAACGTATTATCTGGCCAACCGGCGCTATTTGACGAGGATTTGCATCGAAGTGGGCGATGAGCCTGTCGAGTTCTTCCTGTGTCGGTCGTCTATCTCGCTGTTGGCCTTTGCCAACGAGACCGAGCCTCGTTAGAGCGACACGCGCGAAATCAACCGGTTCGACCTTGACGGGCAGGCCGTGGACCGCAGCGGCGTGAGTAAGGACAAGTTTTATAAAGCCGATGTCGATACCGAGGGTCATCGGTCCGGCACCTTGGGCGGCGCGGTCACGACCAAAACGAATGAGCCGTTCGCGATCGAGCGCTGCTAGGTTGCACTTCCCCAAATGCCGTTGGAGCATATCGAGGGCCGCGGCCTTGGAGCGGCGAGGGGACTTGCCTACATCGCACATGTCATCGATATGAAGGTCTATCAGTTCGCCGAAGGTTTTGAGGCGCGCTATGCGGGACTTGGTCGGCGTCTCACCTCGATCGACCTGGCGCTCGGTTTCGGTGGCCCAACGCCGGGCGTCGTCTCGGCGCAGGAAGGTCTCGCTGACGTAGCGACCTTTGCGACGGACTTGGACGCGCCAGGAACCGGATGAGAGCTTCGTGTAGGTGGCCATTTTTTCGTGTGCGCTCCGTGTGCACTGAGAGATCGAAACGTGGCGAAAAGGGTCGTATTCTGGCGTAAATTCGTGTGCACTCGGCAGGTACTAACGATTTGATGTTAAAGAAAAAATGCTGAAAAATCAAGATGGTAGAGTGGCCGTGGCCCCGATGATGGACTGGACCGACCGGCATTGCCGGTTCTTCCACCGCCAGCTGACGCGGCGTGCGCTGCTCTACACCGAAATGGTGGTGGCGGACGCCGTGATCCATGGTGCGCGCGAGCGGCTGCTTGGTTTTGACGAGACCGAACATCCGGTGGCACTGCAGCTCGGCGGCTCCGATGCGCAAAAGCTGGCCGAGGCGGCGCGCATCGGCGAGGGCTTCGGTTACGACGAGATCAATCTCAATGTCGGCTGTCCGTCCGACCGCGTCCAGTCCGGCACGTTCGGCGCCTGCCTGATGAAAGTGCCTGACCTCGTCGCCGATTGTGTGGCGGCGATGAAGGCGGCGGTGAAAATCCCGGTGACGGTCAAATGCCGCATCGGCGTCGACGAGCAGGATCCGGAGCCCGCGCTCGACGCGCTGGCCGACGGCGTTTTCGCGGCCGGCGCCGACGCGCTGTGGGTGCATGCGCGCAAGGCCTGGCTGGAGGGTCTGAGCCCGAAGGAAAATCGCGACATCCCGCCGCTCGACTATGACAGGGTCTATCGCCTCAAGGCGGGAAAATCGAACAAATTCATCGGCATCAATGGCGGCGTTCAATCGCTCGAAGAGGCGGCTCGCCACCTCGATCATGTCGATGGCGCCATGCTTGGCCGCGCCGCCTACCACACGCCAGGCATCCTGGCCGGCGTCGACGCGGCATTCTACGGCGGCAAGGCCGGCGCCTACGATTTTGCCGCGCTGATCCACACGATGGCCGACTATGCGGCGCGGCATATCGAGCAGGGCGGGCGGCTCGGCCACGTCACCCGCCACATGGTCGGGCTGTTCCACGGCCTGCCGGGCGCGCGCCGCTTCCGGCAGATACTGTCCACCGACGCGACGAAACCCGGCGCCGGACCGGATGTGCTGAAGGCAGCGTTCGCTGCCGTCGATTTCGACCGTGTTGAAAAGGCCGCTTAAGCAGTTCAGTCGCGCAGAATCATCCGGTTGCCGCGCACGTCGAAACCCGACAGCGAACCGATGAAATTCATGCCGAGCAGGCTCTGGCTGAGCGCGCCGGGCGCGGCGACCATGACCTGCATGTTCTTGCGCACGATGCCGCCGATCGCCAGTTCGTCGGTGCGCACCGAAGCGGCGCGCGCCATGCCATTGGCGGTCGAGACCGGGACGGTGAAGCTCAGCGCGGCCGGATTGAAGCCGGCGGCCTGCGCGTCTTCGGCGGTGAGCACTGTACTGGTCGCGCCGGTATCGACGACGGTGCGGATCGGCGCGCCGTTGATCGTGATGCGGGCCTCGAAATGGCCGCTGTCGGCCTTGTCCAGGGTCACGGTGGCATGGCCGTCCTCGACGCCGAGCGCCAGCGGGCTGCCGGGAACGAGGCCCGCCGTCACCCGGCTGGCGAAATCCTGCAACTCGTAGCGGTACTGGTAGCCGGCGACGAGCGCCAGCACGATCAGGGCCCACGTGCCGAGATTGCGGGCCATGACGCCGAGCGGCCTGCCGGACCGGACAAGGCCGGCGCTGACCAGCAAGCCGATCGCCCCCAGCCAGACCAGACGGCTGAAATCGTAATTCTCGATGCCGAACGTGCTGCCGGCGTCGTTGTTGATCATCAGCAGCACCAGCCCGAGGCCGATTGCCGCCATCACGATCCAGAACAGTCGGTTCATTGGACCTGCCGTTTCAAGAGAGGACGTCGCGCTCGCGCGCCATGCGGCTGCGGCGTGTTTCCCGGCGCGGCCGGCGCTCGACCGTTTCCAATCGGGCCGGCAACTCGGCCATGACGCTGCGGCGTACCTCCGGCGTCATCCCCATCCAGGCGCCGATTTCATCGCGCGTGCGGCCACAGCCGAAGCAGAAGCCGGTTTTCATGTCGATCGAACAGACCAGGATGCACGGGGATTCGATGGCCGTCATGACTTTCTCTTGAAGGTTCCGTCCGGAATCCCTCGTTCCATCTCCACATGGTGCAACGGCAAAGCCAATGCAAGCCCTTCGGAATGCGGCGCCGGCAACCGCTTTCGCGCCAATGTCGAGGGGAGTTGTGCCGGCCGGGCAAGGCGGTTATGCCGCTGATCAACCACAGGGAATGATCAGGACCGACATGACCAGCGCGCTGCCCTTCGACGACTTTCGCAATCTGCTGGCGAGCCTGCCGCCTGCCGATACAGTCGCGGAAAACAGGGTGCGCACCCTGTTTTCCAAGGCCGACAAGCCGAAAGCCTCGCTTGGCCGCATCGAGGACATCGCCGCCTGGCTTGCTGCCTGGAGCGGGCGCGCCCCGCCGGCGGTGAACCGGCCCCTGGTGGCGATCTTCGCCGGTAACCATGGAGTGACCCGCCACGGCATCTCGCCGCGCCCTGTCGCTGAGACCGCAAACGCCGTTGAGCTGTGCGCCGCCGGCGGTGCGGCAATCAACCAGATTTGCGTCGCCAACAATCTTGGCCTCAAGGTGTTCGATCTGGCGCTGCACATTGCGACCGCCGACATCACCGAGGACGCCGCCCTCGACGAACGCGGCTGCGCCGCCACCATGGCCTTCGGCATGGAAGCCATTGCCGGTGGCTCCGATCTGATTTGCCTCGGCGATCTCGGCGTCGGCAACTCCACCGTTGCGGCGGCTTTGTGCGCCGCCCTGTTCGGTGGCAGCGGCGCCGACTGGGTCGGCCCCGGCTCCGGTGCCGACGCGGCCATGCAGGCGCGCAAGGCTGATGTAGTCGATGCAGCCGTTGCCTTCCATGGTGCGGCTCTGAAGGACCCGTTGGAAGCACTGCGCCGGGTCGGTGGCCGCGAATTTGCGGCCATTGCCGGCGCCATCCTCGCCGCCCGGATGCAGAAAATCCCGGTGCTGCTCGACGGCTTCGCCGCGACCGCTGCCGCTGCCGTGCTGCATGCCGCCAACCCGGGTGCGCTCGACCATTGCCTGCTGGCCAGCCAGTCGCCCGAACCCGGCCAAAGGCTTGCCGCCGAGCGGCTCGGCCTCAGGCCGCTGTTCGATCTCGGCATCAGCCACGGCGAAGGGGTAGGGGCCGCCCTTGCCGCCGGTCTGGTCAAGGCGGCGGCGCTTACCAGTTCGGGCATGGCGGCGGCGGTCAAAGCCTAGAACAAGCTGTCAACGTCGGCGGGCCGCCGCCACGGTCTTGGTTGGCAGCGCCGGCAGTTCCTCCATCACTCGGGCGAGCGGGAAGATGGCGATTGCCTCGGTGCCTTCGCGCAATTTCGACTGAAGTTCGAATTCGCCGCCATGCATGGCGAGCAGGCCCTGCACAATCGGCAGTCCGAGCCCGGTGCCCTGTTCGGCGCTCTTGATGGCGATCGAGCCCTGGCCGAAGGCGGACAGCACGATCGGGATTTCGTCTTCCGGTATGCCCGGCCCATTGTCCTTGACCGAAATGTACTGGCCGCCGCCCGCCGTCCAGCCGACGCGCACGCGAATTTCGCCGCCGGTGGCGGTGAATTTGATGGCGTTGGACAGGAGGTTGAGCGTGATCTGCCGCACCGCGCGCTCGTCGGCGAACAGCCGCGGCAGGGCACTTTCGAAATCCTGGACGATGCGGATGTCCTTGTTGCGCGCCTTCAATTCCATCATGTGGCAGCAATCTTCGGCGATGTTGAGCAGCATCACCGGCTCTTCGTTGAGCTGATAGCGGCCGGCCTCGATGCGCGACAGATCAAGGATTTCATTGATCAGGTCGAGCAGATGCTGGCCGGAATCGTGCACGTCGCGGGCGTAGTCGCGATAGGTGGGGTTGCTCATCGGCCCGAGCACCTCATTGGCCATCACCTCGGAAAACCCGAGAATGGCGTTGAGGGGTGTCCTCAGCTCATGGCTCATAGAAGCAAGGAAGCGCGACTTCGCCAGATTGGCGTCTTCGGCCCGCCGACGAGCTTCGTCCGACATTGATTTCGCTGTCTCCACCTCGGCGAGCAGCGCGTCCTTTTCGGAGCGGAAGGACAGAAGTATCAGCGACGAGCGGTTGAGATGGCGCGCGATATAGGCAAAGAACGGCAATGCCGCGACCAGCAGGGCGACCATGATCGTCCCGACCGGCACCCAAAATTTCGTTTCAGCATAGGCATAGACCGCCACCGGAACGACGAAGGTGGCAAGCAGAGAGCCGCGCAAGGACGACGCCATGATAGCGGTCGCCGCCATGGCCAGCAGCAGCACCACCGCCTTGGCGGCCTGGAACTGGTCGATCTGGCAGGTGGCGCAGCCGAGCCATGCGAACCACGCCCAGCCGAGGCCGCACAGCGAATGTCCGATCAGGAAATCCCTGCGGGTGTGAACAGGATTGAGCTCGGCGGCTTCGGTGCGCTCGACGCGGCGCGCCATGAAGGCGACGATCGAATAGCAGATCAGGGTGAACAGCGCCCAGACGCTGATCTGTTTGTCCACACCGGCCAGCAGCCCGGCCGCCGCGACCGCCAACACCAGCAGTGGGATGACGGCTGCGCCGCGCACCATGGTCCCGGCATGCAGCTTCAGCAGTTCACGGTCGAAGTCGAGATTGCCAACCTGCTGCGAAAGACGGTCGCGCGTCTTGCGCACCGCGCGCGCCACATCGCTGTTGCGGTGCGGTTTCCGGCGGTCCACAATGAATTTATCCGCTGTGTTCGAGCGTAGCAGAGGCATGGAAACTTCGATTTATGCGCGCAGCGATCTCAATTCGTTAAGCTACGTTCGAATGATTAAGAGACTGTTTGCCATATGAGCCGTTCGTGGTCGCCAAGGCCGCGCCGGCGATACTATCCGCCGCCGCCGCGAAGCCTGTGGCGCAAGCTGCTGGATTACGCGCTGACGGTCATTCTGCTCGGCCTGCTGATCCTGCTCGCCGCACGCCTCGACCGTTTCGAGACGCGCAAGGCGGAAGGGGTGGCGATCGTCAACGATGGCGATTCACTCACTCTTGGCACCGAACGTATCCGCATGCGCGGCATCGACGCTCCGGAATACCAGCAGATCTGCCGTAGGGATGGCGCAGACTACGCCTGCGGCAGGCTGGCGCGCCAGGCGCTGGTGCGGCTGATATCAGGAAATCCGGTGACCTGCAGCGGCTGGCAGCGCGACCGCTACGGCCGCCTGCTCGGCGATTGCAAGACCGGCGGCAAGGATCTCAACCGGGCCCAGGTTGAGGCCGGCTGGGCCATTGCCTATGGCGATTTCGACACCGAGCAGGCCATTGCCCGCGCCGGCAAGGTTGGCATCTGGGCCGGCACGTTCGATGAGCCGCAAGACTGGCGCGAAAGCCACCACGGCGGCCCGCTCGAAAGAAAGCACGGCACCCTGGCTTCGGTCGGTGACGCCTTGCGAGAGATGTTTAGCTTCTGGTGACGAGCACCATAGTTGAAGGACCAGATCGGGAGGATAAGCATGAAACTGTTCGACGGCGGCCGCGCCCCCAACCCGCGGCGAGTACGGGTTTTCCTCGCCGAAAAGGGCATCGCAGTGCCGCTGGTGCCGGTCGATATGAGTGCGATGGGGCACAAACAGGAGCCGGTCAGGTCGCGCAACCCGCTGCAGCGGCTGCCGGTGCTGGAGCTCGACGACGGCACCATCCTCACCGAATCCGTCGCCATCTGCCGCTATTTCGAGGAACTGCATCCCGAACCGGCGCTGTTCGGGCAAGGCGCGCTCGGCAAGGCCAAGGTCGAGATGTGGCAAAGGCGCATGGAGTTCAATCTGCTCAGCTGCGTCGCCCAGGCTTTTCGCCACATCCATCCGGCGATGAAGGAATGGGAAATTCCGCAGATCCCCGAATGGGGCGAGGCCAACAAGGCGAAAGCGGTTGAATTCCTGAACCTGCTCGAGCCCGAACTGGCAAACCGCGAATTCACCGCCGGTGACGCCTATTCGATCGCCGATATCACCGGCATGATCGCCATGGATTTCATGAAACCGGCGCGCATCAAAGTGCCGGACGAGTGCACCAACGTGCTGCGCTGGTACAGTGCCGTCTCCAGTCGCCCGAGCGCTTCCGCCTGATGGAGGCGGAACTCGAACGCCTGACGGCAAAGGTCCGCGCCTGCCGCATCTGCGTCGACACTCCAGTCAGCAGGCCACTGCCGCACGAGCCGCGCCCGGTGCTGCTGCCATCATCCAGCGCCCGCATCCTGCTCGCCGGCCAGGCGCCAGGCACAAAGGTGCATTTGTCGGGCATGCCGTTCACCGACGCGTCCGGCGACCGCTTGCGAAGCTGGCTGGGCGTAACCAGCGAGGAATTCTACGACACGGAAAAATTCGCCATCGTGCCGATGGGGTTCTGCTTCCCCGGCCAGGACGCAAAGGGCGGCGACCTGCCGCCGCGCCGAGAATGCGCGCTGGCCTGGCGCGCGCCGCTGATGGCGCTGATGCCGCAGATCGACCTCGTCTTGACAATCGGCTCCTACGCGCAATCCTGGCATATGGGCGCCACGCGCCGGCCGTCGCTGACCGAAACCGTGAAGGACTGGCGCACCATCTGGGATGCGCTGGCCAGCCCGAAAGTGCTGCCGCTGCCACACCCGTCATGGCGCAACTCAGGATGGCTGAAGCAGAATCCATGGTTTGAAATGGATTTGCTGCCGTTTCTGAGATCGGAAATCCGCTATCGCATAGATTAGACTTTAAGCAAGATATCACTCGCTTTTGTGCCATCCGGCAGAATTTCTTTCTTGTGAAAGGTCGAAATAAGAGGGAATATAGCCAATCTATTCCCAAAGCGCGTCGCGCCCGAGGGAACGCGGCCTGCACCAGGAGCACCTCAATGGATCGCCTCGACAGAAAAATTCTCCGCCTCCTGCAGGAGGACGCGACGCTCGCGGTTGCCGATGTCGCCAAGAAAGTCGGCCTGTCGACGACGCCGTGCTGGCGCCGCATCCAGAAGCTGGAGGAAGAGGGAGTCATCAAGCGGCGCGTCGCCATCCTCGACCACGAAAAGGTCAATGTGCGCGTCACCGTCTTCGTGTCGATCCGCACCAATTCGCACAGCCATGAATGGCTGCGGCGTTTCTCGGAAGTCATCCAGGAATTTCCCGAAGTTGTCGAATTCTACCGCATGAGCGGCGACGTCGACTATCTCCTGCGCGTCGTGGTGCCCGATATCGCCGCATATGACGCCTTCTACAAGCGGCTGATCGCCAAGATCGAGATCCGCGACGTGTCGTCGTCCTTCGCCATGGAGCAGATCAAGTACACGACCGAAATGCCGCTCGACTACATGCTGCTGGACAAGGAATCCGGCGCCAACGCGGCCTGAGCGCGGTTGTCCGTGACTGGGCGGTGACGCTGCACAAGCCGGCGGCGCTTAGTTTTTCTTTTTGTTGAGGAAACTCCAGGGCGAGTTGACCGGCAGCGTGATCGTGTCCGGCACCGTGTCGACTGCCACCACATCGGCTTTGCGTACGGTGTAGCCGGACTGGATGATGCTGACGCCGTCGAGAATGAACAACTGGCTCTTCTCCAAGCCGGGCCGCAAGGCGCCGGTCACGGCAACCGACTCATAGGCCTGCGACATCTTGTAGGGACGGGCCGGCGTCACCAGCACGATCTGGTTGGGCGGCGGCGTCGGCATGTGGCTGCAAGCGCCTGTCCACGGCACCAGCAGGAACTGGTAGACGAGGTCGCCATCGCGGTCGACCGGCAATGCATAGCCGGCTAATTGTACCGTCTTGTCCTGCAGGTTGAGCGACAATGTCTCGCCACGATCGGGCAGTTTTGCCGCAATCATCGGCAGGCCGGCATCTTCGGCCACCGCCTGCGTCGCCGGGCGCAGATCTTTCCAGAAGATGTGCGCGGTTTGGCCTGAGGCGTTGGTAGCGGTGAACACCAACAACGCGGCTGCAAGCGCCAAGGTCGATTTGAGAGGACTGCTCATCGGCCGCTTCCTTTGTGCAGGAGTAAAGACGCCGCAGCCGATCGCGTCAACGCTCGAGCCGCATTCACATGTCTGCGAGAGCCGGCCATGCCGACCTCATGGAACCCGCGAGCGATGAACATGTCGCGAAACCCCATGAAACGGTAGCTCGGCGATGCCTCGTCGACCGGGTAGGCCTCGATCACGCCGGCGCCCTTGGCAAAGGCGTGATCTATGGCAGCGTCAAGCAGCGCTGCCGCCAGCCCGCCGCCGCGCAGCGCCCTTGGCACATAGAAGCAGACGATCGACCAGATGCCGGTCTCGTCATCGTCCTGTTGCGACGTCAGCTTCCGATAGGTCTGGCGCGGCGCGACCGAGCACCAGCCGACGGTCTTGCCGTCAATCTGGGCCAAGATTCCGACCGGCGTACCGGCCTCAACAAGCGCCATCATGGCCCGTTTCAACTCGGCGTGCTGGACATGCTCGCGGCGGCCGAGCAGGGGCCGCCAGGCCATGCACCAGCAATACTTCGGACCGCATTGCGCTTCGAAGAGGCCTTCGAAATCGGCGCGCGTCTGCCGCGTCACCTCGGTGAACCGGACGTTGGCCAGGTCAGCCTTTTCTGGCGGCGATCCGCTCGATGATCTTGGCATTGGTGAGTTCCCGTACGGCGTCCTTGCCAATCCAGCGCGCCGTCTTGTCGGCCGACTGGGCCAGTCGTTCGGCCACGGCAAGGGCAGCGCCGTGCATCTCCAACGATCGCTTGCCGATCGAACGAAGCGCCCAGTTTACCGCCTTCTTCACGAAATTGCGGCTGTCGGTGGCTCGCGCTTCGATGATCGGCAGGAAGCCGAGGAAAGTCGCCACCGGCTCCTGCTTCCGGTGCACGACGGACCACGCCATCATGGCGAAGGCTGTGCGTCGAACGAACTCGCGCTCGTCCGCCGCGAACTCTTCAATCAGCTCCTTCCAGGCGTCCGTGTCGACGAAGAGATCGGAGACGCCGTCGACGATGTCCCAGGAATCGAAGGACGCGGCCCATTGTCGTGCATCCGCGGCTGAGAAGCGCTTCGGGTCGGCCGTGACGGAAGCGATGAACTGCGCCTCCATGATGCCGGTCTGCCAAAGCTCGAAAGCACGCTCGTGGTTGCGCTTGATCTTTTTGGCGATCTGCCGCTGCATGCCATGCGAGATGCCGAGCGCGCGTTCGATCTTGATGCCGTAGCGCAGCATGCCGCGGCGACTGTCTTCCGAGCCGATCGAGCGCAAATGGGCGACGATCTCATCGGCGCTCGATTGGGGCGAAAGCTCGGCCATTGCGAACGCCTATTTTTCCAGGCGCGCCAGCAGGGACGAGGTGTCCCAGCGCTTGCCGCCCATCGCCTGCACATCCTTGTAGAACTGGTCGACAAGGGCGGTCACCGGCAGTCTGGCGCCATTGCGGTCGGCTTCATCGAGGCAGATGCCGAGATCCTTGCGCATCCAGTCGACGGCAAAGCCGAAATCATATTTACCGGCATTCATCGTCTTGTGTCGGTTCTCCATCTGCCATGACCCGGCAGCGCCCTTGGAAATCACCTCGATGACCTTCTCGATGTCGAGCCCGGCCTTCTTGCCGAAATGGATGCCTTCGGCCAGTCCCTGAACCAGCCCGGCAATGGTGATCTGATTGATCATCTTCGTGAGCTGGCCGGCGCCCGACGGACCCATCAGCCCGACCATGCGGGCAAAGGCGTCGATGACCGGCCTGGCTTTGTCGAAGGCAGCCTGCTCGCCGCCGACCATCACCGTCAGCACGCCGTTCTCGGCGCCCGCCTGGCCGCCGGAAACCGGCGCGTCGAGGAAGGAAAAGCCAGCCTTTTCAGCGGCGTCGGCCAGTTCGCGCGCGACTTCGGCCGAAGCGGTGGTGTTGTCGATGAAGACGGAGCCTTTTTTCATCGCGGCGAAGGCGCCATCGGCCCCGGTCGTCACCGAGCGCAGATCGTCGTCATTGCCGACGCAGGAGAAGACGAAATCCTGGCCCTCTGCGGCGTCCGCCGGCGTCAAAGCAAGCTTGCCGCCATGCTGGGCCACCCATTGTTCCGCCTTCGCCGCGGTGCGGTTGTAGACGGTGACGTCGTGGCCGCCTTTGTTCCTGAGGTGCCCGGCCATGGGATAGCCCATCACGCCAAGACCGAGAAATGCCACAGATGCCATGGGTTTGCCCTTCAGACGGAACGGAATTGTCTTGGACAGCTCTAGGCTCTACGCGCCATTCGTCAAGACGCGCATGAGCCGATCGACTGGTACAGCCGAACGCTCAGCGGATCAGATGAATGGTGATCCGCCGCTCGATCCATTCGACGCCGTGGCGCAGGATCTCGACCATCACCAGATAGACGATGGCGACCCAAACATAGGCCTGGAAGTCGAAGGACTTGGCGTAGGCCAGCTTCGCGTTGCCCATCAAATCATAGACGGTGATGATGGCAACGATGGCGGAGGCCTTGATCATCAGGACGAGTTCGTTGCCATAGGGCCGGAGCGCGACGATAAACGCCTGCGGCAGGATGACCTTGCGCAGCGTCTGCAATTTGTGCAGGCCGAGCGAAGCAGCGCCCTCCCATTGGCCCCTCGGAACACTTTCTATGGCGCCGCGCAGGATTTCGGCCTGGTAGGCGGCGGTGTTGAGCGCGAAGGCGAACACACCGCAATTGAAGGCGTCGCGGAAGAACCACCACAGTCCGACGGATTCGAGTTGCACCCGGAATGAGCCCAGGCCGTAATAGACGAGATAGACCTGGACCAGCAGCGGCGTGCCGCGGAAGAAATAGACATAGCAATAGGCCAGGACGGACAAATAGCGGTTCTTCGACATGCGGGCATAGGTGACAGGCAGCGAAAAGAGCGCACCGAGCACCATCGAGATGGCCACCAGCGCAAGCGTGGTTCCCAAGCCCTGCAGATAGGCAGGCGCGTATCTGGCGAAGAATTCGCCATTCCAGGCGTAAACCAGATAGACGGCGATGCCGATGCCGAACAGGATCCAGAAGCCGACCAGCGCGTAGCCGACGATACGGGCCCGCGGCCAGCCTCGCGCCCGTGGTGGTGGCTTCTCGATGTCGACGGCGGCGCGCGTCACGACGCTCATCGTGCCTCCCTCCTCCCGAGCGAACGCAGGATGAAGCCGGTGGCGATCGACGACAGGATGGCAAGGATAAGGAACACCATCGCCGCGACGCTGTAGAACAGGAAGGAATGTTTGGTGACACGGGCCGCCACGCCGGCGTTGCGCAAGGTTTCAGCCAGGTTGACGACCGACACCAGGGCCGTGTCCTTGAGCAGGCTCAGCCAGCAATTCTCAAGGCCGGGGAAGGCGATGCGCAGCAGCTGCGGCAGGATCACCTTGCGCATCGTCTGCCATTTCGACAGCCCGATCGCATAGCCGCCCTCATACTGGCCCTTCGGAATGGCGCGAAAGGCCGACAGGAAGACTTCGCTGGAATACGACGAAAAGATCAGCGACAGCACGATCATGCCGGCGAGGAAGCTGTCGACATCGACCGTCGCTTCCGGCCTGAACAGACGGATGACATACTGCAAGAGGATCGGCATGCCGAAGAAGAACAGGAAAAGCGTCACTAGTTCCGGCAGTCCGCGAAACACCGTGGTGTAGATGTTGGCAGCCACGCGAAGCGACGGCTCTTCGGATTGTTTTGCCCAGGCGACGAAAAAGCCGATCGTCAGGCCGATCGGCAGTGTCGCCAGCGCGAGCGCAATGGTGACCAGTGCGCCATAGGCAATATCGTCAATCCAGCCATCGGGTCCCCAAGTGAGAAGTATCCATATGTTCTGGCTTGGCATTGACGGGTCTTGTCTCCACTTCTGTCAGGCCAAGGCGGCAGCAGGAAACTTCCCCTGCCGCCTTGTTTCAGACGATCAGGACTCGGCGCCGAAGACGTCGAACTTGAAGTACTTGTCGTTGATTTCCTTGTACTTTCCGTTGGCGCGGATTGCGTCGATGGCGCTGTTCAACTTGTTGACCAGATCCGTCTCGCCCTTGCGCACGGCGATGCCGGCGCCCGGTCCAAAGATATCGACCGGCTGCGGCGAAGGCTGGCCGAGAATCTTGCAGCAGGCGCCATCAGGCGAATCCAGGAACTGTTGCAACACGACGATATCGTCCTCGATCGCGTCGAGACGGCCATTGGCGAGATCGGCCTGCTCTTCGGGGCTGCTCGGATAGCCCTTGACCGTGCTGTCCGTATAGGTTTTCGAGGCATAATTGAAATGCGTCGTGGTGGTTGCGACGCCGATGGTCTTGCCGGCCAGGTCTTCCTTGGTCACGCCCTTGAGGGTCGAATCCTTGGGTACCGCGATCGCCGACGGCGTGTTGTAGTATTTGTGGGTGAAGTCGACCTTCTCGGCGCGCTCCGGCGTGATCGACATCGAGGCGACGATGGCGTCGAACTTGCCGGCCTGCAGGGCCGGAATGATGCCGTCCCAATCCTGGGCGACGAAGGTGCACTTGACCTTCATCTCGTCGCAGAGCGCCTTGGCGATGTCGATGTCGAAGCCCACGAGCTGGCCGTCGGAGGTCAGGTTGTTGAATGGGGGGTACGCGCCTTCGGTGCCGATTCTCAGGGTCGTTTCCTGAGCCTGGGCGACGCCGAGCGTCAGCAGCGCAGCCGATGCGGCGAGCGCGATACGCAGTGCAATACGCATGATAGTCCTCTCTTTATGGCTCCCGGCCGTCGTTCCGGAACGGCTCTGTGGGGCGGTGCTTTTGACCGCCCGCTGGCGCGATACTCCCACTGTTTTCGGGAGAAAAGCAACTGTAAAACCGTTGCTTGCGGGATTTGCGGGTCCAGCCAATGCCGACGCCGGGTTAATGCATGTCGCCCAAAAGTGCGCAGCGGTTTTGGGACGACGACATGCATAAATAAAACAACCTGAAGCGCGTCGCATGAGGCCGTTCAGGCGCGACGCGCTTAGACAATGCAACGGCTGAAGAGGGCGGCTGACCCGGGCGAGGGCAGGGGCCTCAAGGTTTGAGGCCGGTCATGCGCTCGATGAAGTCGGCTATCCCTCCCGTGTCGTCGAGATCGAACACAGGCAGGCTTTCGCCGGTAACCGCGAAGTCGGCGGCAATCGCCACGATATGTCCGTCGTTCGCCGACAGCGGCGAGCGGTCCTTGGCCTCCCGCCGCCGGGTCTCGATCTTTTTGTGCGCCTCGCGCTTGTAGCCTTCGACCAGCACGATGTCGCACGGGGCCAACCGCGACAGGACCGTCTCCAGCGTCGGCTCGTCCTCACCGCGCAGTTCATGCATCAGCGCCCAGCGTTTGCCCGACACCACCGCGACTTCGGTGGCGCCCGCCTGGCGGTGACGAAAGCTGTCGGCGCCAGGCTTGTCGATGTCGAACTCATGATGGGCGTGTTTGACCGTCGACACTGTCCAGCCGCGCCGGACGAGCTCTGTGACCAGCTTCTCGGTCAGTGTGGTCTTGCCGGAATTCTTCCAGCCGGTGATGCCGAAGATGTTCATGGGCCGATGCTCTGCAACAGACGCTCGGCCACCGCAAGGTCGTGCGGTGTGTTGATGTTGAAGAACGGGTCGATCTCGTCACTGCCGTGGGTCAGCAACGGAAATTCCACTTCGACACAGTCGTGCCGCTCGATGAAGGCGGAGACGCGCCTGTTGTCCTCGTCGATCAGGAAATGCCGCAAGGCCTCACGCAGCCCGAGCGGCCACAGCGCGAAGGTCGGATGCCGCCTGCCGCCGGAACTGGCAACCGCCATCGAGCCCGGCCGACTGGTCGCGGCAGCGGCCAGCTTTGCCACCAGATCCACCGGCAGAAACGGCGTGTCGCCGGGGGCCGTCGCCAATGCCGTGCAAGCGGTGTTCGCTGCCGCCCATTCGAGGCCGGTGAGGATTCCGGCAAGCGGTCCGGCATAGCCTTCCACCGCATCGGCGAGAACCGGAAGACCGGCCGCCTCGAAGCGCGCCGGGTCACCATTGGCGCTGAGCGCCAGCGATCCGACCTGCGGCGACAGGCGGGCAACGACATGGTCGAGAAGCGGACGCCCGCCAAGCGCCAGTAAAGTCTTGTCGCCGCCGCCCATGCGCCGTGACAGGCCTCCGGCCAGGATAATTCCTGCAATGTCTTGGCTCATGGCCAAGCTATATGCCGTCCGGCGCCATGTCGGGTCCAGCGCTTTCGGCTGCGGGTTTTTGCCGGCCGGCGACCCGCTCGCGATAGAGCGCGTAGAGGCCGGAGCCGATGATGATGGCGGAGCCGAAGATCATCGGCAGGTCGGGGACATCGCCGAAGATGATGAGGCCAAGCAGCATCGACCAAAAGAGGGCGGTGTAGCGGAATGGCGCAATGAAGGAGATGTCGCCAGACCGCATTGCCATGATGATGAACTGGTAGCCGATCAGCACCAGCACCGCCGCCAATGCCAAAAGTGCCGTGCCTTTGCCGGACATTGGCGTCCAGCCGCCCATCGGCGACAGCAGCACGGCGCCAACGATGGTCATGGCGATTGCCGTTGCCGTCGACACCAGCAAGGTCGGGATAGCCCTCGGGATGCGCTTGGTGGCGAGGTCACGTACTGCGCAACAGGCGACGCTGACGAGTGCGTACAGCGAATAGACGCTGAAGCCTTCGAAGCCTGGCCGCACGATGATCAGCACGCCGCCAAAGCCGACCGCGATCGCCAGCCAGCGCCGCCAGCCGACACCTTCGCTGAATACGAGTGCCGCCCCCATCGTCACCGCCAGCGGCAGCGCCTGCAGCACCGCGGAGACATTGGCGATCGGCAGATGCGCCAATGCGACAAGGAAGGCGACGGTGGCGCCGGCCTCGGCGACCACGCGAAGCGCCACCAGCGGCTGCAGCATCGAGCCCGGCCGTGCGAGCGCACCTTGCTGCCAGGCGAGCAGGCCGACGAGTAGCGACGCAAAGGCGCCGCGCACCAGCATGACCTGCGCCATGTTCATCGATTCCGACGAGAACTTGGTGATGGCGTCGTTGAGGGTGAAGCCGATCATGGCCACCATCATGCACAGCGCGCCGCGAATGTTTGGGGAAAGAGGCAAGGGCGTTACCGGTTTTGCAAGAGCAATTCCAGGAAAAGTGTGAAACGGTTTTCCGTCCGGAATTGCGTGAAAACAAAGAATAAAGCGGTTCGACGTTTCGGCGAAACGGTGAACCGCTCAAGCCTGTAGCAGCCGGCGGCAAGACAGCAACGTCAAAGAAATAGGCCACGGATTTTCACCAGTGGCCCATAGAAATTCCCTGAGAGGGCTGGCCGGATGACCGGCAGGCTCATTTCGGGGTCAGCACCTCGGTGCCGCTGCCGTTCTTGCCGGCGATGGTCCACAGGCCGTGCAGCGAGCCGTCATCTTCTACCTTATAGACGACGAGACCGATTTCCTTGCCCATGACATAGCCGGCGGAGAAGGCATCGTCGTTGCGCATGCAGATGCCGTCCGACGATGATCCGCCCGTCTCCCAATGGATGGTACAGGTGGTCTCGCTGGTCAGCGTGATGGTGGCTTCGCCGCCATATTTCGAGCCGTCGAAATTGGTGCCCGCGACGGTGTAGCTGCCGCCGATGGACTGTGCTGCTGCCGGCGCGGCGGCAAACCCAAGCATTGCAAGAGAAAGTAAGAATGTGCGCATGTCGTATTCCCCCAAACCGAGCGACGAGCCGCTATAGGCCGAAATTTAGGGCGGAACGCGATGGCGGTAAATCGGGTTTGCAGCGTCGAGAGCGATTTATTCCCAGTGTTGCTCAGCCCCATGCAGGCTGTCGCCGATAGCGCCGACCAGTGGGTCGTACTTGGCCTTGAGCGAGGCGGGATATTCGATCCAGACTGTATGGATTGCATCCTCTTTTTCGAAGACGATTCGGGTATAGAAGATCTTGTCGCCTTTGGTGCTTGAGACCACTGCCCAGTTCTTACCGGTTTTGCTGTAAGTGACCTTTTCCCCAGAGTCAGGGTCGGCTTTTTCCTTTTCAACCAGACTGTCGGGCGTATCTTCCGTCAGCTTGTATCCGCCGTAACAGGACAAGCTCGCACCATCGGGGCTAAGCCATTTTCGACCGTCGCCATTGAGGGACTCAGGCATCGGCTTGCTGAAAATCTGGCTCAGGAACGTGCACACCGTGCCATAGCGCGCATTGATGTAGGTGAACGGCTTTGCGGGCGCCACTGTGGTCGCCAATGATAGGGCCACGACCAGCGCTGACAGCCCGGTTTGGCAAACACGCTGCATGGAAATCCCCCTCGCTTCCAACGGAAGCATTCTGCACCAATCGCGGAGAAAATCAGCCGCCGGTGACGCTCATATGTCTCGACACCGACGGGCGGCTGGTGCGGCGGTCGATGATGAAATCATGGCCTTTCGGCTTGCGGCCGATCGCTTCGTCGATGGCAGCAGCGACCAGCTCGTTGCCTTCTGAGGCACGCAACGGCGCGCGCAGGTCGGCGGCATCCTCCTGACCCAGGCACATATAGAGCGTGCCGGTGCACGTCAGCCGCACGCGGTTGCAGCTTTCGCAGAAATTATGCGTCATCGGCGTGATGAAGCCCAGCCTGCCGCCGGTCTCTGCGACATGGACGTAGCGGGCCGGACCGCCGGTCTTGTAGGGGATGTCGCTCAGCGTGAACTGGCGCTCGAGCGAAGCGCGCAGCAGCGATAGCGGCAGATACTGGTCGGTCCGGTCGGCGTCGATCTCGCCCATCGGCATGGTTTCGATGACGGTCAAGTCCATGCCGCGGCCATGCGCCCAGCGCATCATCTCCGGCAGCTCGACGTCGTTGAAGTCCTTCAGCGCAACGGCGTTGAGCTTCACCTTCAGCCCCGCCGCCTGCGCGGCATCGATGCCTTGCATGACCTTGCCGAGATGGCCCCAGCGGGTGATGGCGTGGAACTTGTCGGCATCGAGCGTATCCAGCGAGACATTGATGCGCTCGACACCGCAATCGGCAAGCTCGGCGGCAAAGCGCGACAGCTGCGAGCCATTGGTGGTCAGCGTCAACTCTTCCAGCGCGCCGCTCTTCAGGTGCCGCGACAGCTGGCGCACCAGATGCATGATGTTCTTGCGCACCAGCGGCTCGCCGCCGGTGAGGCGCAGTTTGCGCACGCCCTTTTCGATGAAGACGGTGCAGAGCCGGTCGAGTTCCTCGAGCGACAGCAGGTCCTTCTTGGGCAGGAACGCCATGTCCTCGGCCATGCAATAGGTGCAGCGGAAATCGCAGCGGTCGGTGACCGACACGCGCAAGTAGCTGATCGTGCGACCGAAGGGATCGATCATGTCCATGCGTTCAAGCATTCCCGTGGCTGCGAGTGGCGCCGTTATATACGGCTATGTGATACGATCCAACCCGCCATTCAAGATAGCCGCTCTCGATCTTTGGTGACATTCCCTGGCCGACATCCGGTGTCGGCCGGGTCCAAATGGCCTTTTCCGCTCGCGCGAAGCAGCGTAGGGAAGGGCGGATTGACGGGATGCAGAACAATGACGGCGCCGAAGGAACTCAGGGTCTCGAAGGACAGAAAACTGCTGTCCGTCACCTTTCCCGATCATCGGCCGTTCGAATTGCCGGCCGAACTGCTGCGCGTCGCTTCACCCTCGGCCGAGGTGCAGGGCCATTCGCCGGACCAGCGGGTGACGGTTCCCGGCAAGCGCAACGTGGCCATCCTCAAGATCGAGCCGGTCGGCAACTACGCCGTGCGCATCACCTTTGACGATTTTCACGACACCGGCATCTTCACCTGGAATTACCTGCACACGCTTGGCCACGAAAAGGACGCGCGCTGGAATGCCTATCTCGCCGAGCTCCAGGAGAAGGGACTGAGCCGCGACCGCTAGTTCGGCACTGTCGGCAAAACGTCATTGACTGGGGGTAACGCTGGCAACGGTTCGGAGACGGGAAAATGTCTGACATCACCACGGTCGAACAGCTCGAAGCCCTCTACGGCCTGCCCGGCGAAGCGTCGACGGTCAAGGAACTCGACCACGTCATTCCCGAATATGCCGCCTTCATCGAAGCCTCGCCTTTTGTCGCCCTGGCGACGAGCGGGCCGGAAGGGCTGGACTGTTCGCCGCGCGGCGATCTCGCCGGCTTTGTGCGCATGCATGACCCGAAAACGCTGATGATGCCGGACAGGCGCGGCAACAACCGCGCCGATTCGCTTAAGAACATCATCCGCGATCCTCGCGTCGGGCTGCTGTTTCTTGTGCCGGGTTCGGGCACGACGCTGCGCGTCAACGGCCGCGCCCGCATCACCACCGACGCCGCGCTTTGCGCCTCCTTCGCCGTCGAAGGCAAGCCGGCGCGCTCGGTCACCTTGGTCGATGTCGATTCGGTCTATTTCCAGTGCGCCCGCGCCATCGTTCGCTCGGAGCTGTGGAACCCGGCAAAGCACGTCGACCCGAAATCGCTGCCGACACCCGGAACAATCCTGGAAGTCACCAGCCGCAAGAATATCGATGCCGGTACTTACGACAAGGAATGGCCGGAGCGGGCGAAGAAGACGATGTGGTGAGGTGGGAGGCGCGTGGATCGAACGGCTCAGGTATCCTTCAGCACGTCATAGATCTTGCGCATCTGTTCGCCGATCATGTCGCACTGTTCCGCTGTCGACTGGCTCATCGCCTTTTCGATCAGCGCCATATGCACCTTCAGCGCCTTCATCAAAAGCTCCGTGCCGGCCCCGGTAAGCGTCAGCCGCAGGACGCGCTTGTCCTTCTCGTCGCCTTCGCGGCGCAGCAGGCCGCGCGCCTCGAGCTGCGGCAACAGCATGGTGATGTTGGAGCGGCCGACCAGCAGTTTGCGGGCGAGATCGTGCTGCGACATGCCGGGATGGCGATAGAGGTTCATCAGCACGTCGAGCTGCGCCGGCTTGAGATCCAGCGGCGCCAGCTTTACCGCCAGCGCACGCTCCAGCACATGGCAGGCGCGCGCCACCGCGACCCAGTTGCGAAAGCGCGGGTTGTCCCAGGGCAGCTCTTGTTTAATGTTCATGTTTGAACTATTATGTTCATGCTTGAACGGAATGGATGGATCGCCACTATGGCATCATTTGGACTGAAGGTCATCCGGGGCGTGTTCCGCGCCGCCGAGCATGTGGCGCCCCGCCTGAGCGGGCGCGCCGCCTTCGAACTGTTCTGCCGCACGCCGAGCGTGAAGGCGCTCAGTGACGGCGAGCGGCGTGCGGTCGACCGCGCCGCCGGCTTCATGGCCGAGGCGCGCCATCATCGGCTGACGACCAAGGCCGGCTGCGTCATGGTGCACGAATTCCGGCCCGAGCCGGGCAGGGCGTCCGCCGGCACGGTGCTGGTCGTCCATGGCTGGCGTTCGCGCACGGAATATATGCGCGCTCTGATCGAAGGTTTTCGCGATGTGGGCTACCGGGTCGCCTCGCTCGACCTGCCGGGCCATGGCCAGTCGCTGGGCCGGCATCTCAACATGGTCAATGCGGTCGAGGCGGTCAGGGTCGCCAGCGAATGGTTCGGTCCGTTCAAGGCGATCGTCGGCCATTCCTTCGGTGGCGCCGTCGCCGCCAATGCCATTGCCGGTTCGATCAGGGGTATCCACCCAGTGGCGGCCGAGCGGCTGGTGCTGGTGGCCGCGCCAAGTTCCCTGCCGGCGATCTTCGCCGACTTCAGCCGCATGCTCAACGTCGGCCCGCGTTCGCAGGTTTCCATGGCCGATCAGGTGAAAAGGTTGTCGGGCCGGCCGCTGCACGAATTCACCGGCGACCGCCAATTGGCCGAAGCGCCGGTGCCGACGCTGGTCATCCATGCGCCGGACGATCGCGAAGTTCCGGCCGACCATGCCAGGCGCTACGCCGGCGCCGGCAGCCATGTGCGGCTGCACTGGGCCGATGGGCTCGGCCACCGTCGCATTCTCGCTGACAAAGGTGTCATCGAACGCGCCGTCACCTTTGTCAAAAACGAGCGCGAGCCGATACTGCATTGATTCCAATGGGTGTATTGTCGACTCCGACAACGCCGGAGCGGTGAGCTAACCGTTCTTCTTGCCGCCCGGCTCGACGGGCAATCCGGCCGACTTCCAGGCGGTATAGCCGCCAAGGATGTGCTTGACCGGCGACAGCCCCATATCCTGCGCCGTCTTGGTGGCCAGCGCCGAGCGCCAGCCGCCGGCGCAAAAGAAGACGAAGCTCTTGCCCGAGGCAAAGAACGGCTTGTGGTAGGGGCTTTCGGGATCGATCCAGAATTCCAGCATGCCGCGAGTGACATGTTTGGCGCCGGGGATCTGGCCGTCCCGCTCGATCTCGCGTGGATCGCGCAGGTCGACGAAGATGGTGTCCTCGTCGTCGAGCAGCCCGGCCGCTTCCTCGGGCGAGACCACCTCGATCTCGGCATTGGCCTCGTCGAGCAACTCGCGATACCCTTTTTTCACGGATGATCCCTCCCGGCGCATTTCGCCGCCGACTGGATTTCCAGCACAAGCTCCGCGCTTTGTCACGCTGTTCCGACCAGCCCCTGCCACGCCGCCATCGCTCCGGCCACTGTGGCCATCAGCGCTTCGCACGAGGCGCCGTCGCGGGCCTGGATCGACATGCCGTGCTGGACCGTCGCATAGAAGGTCGCCGCCGCGTTGCTGTCGAAGCCCGCCGGCAATTCGCCTTCCGCCACACCGCGTTCCAGCCGTCTCAGCAAGAGGGTGTGGTTTTCGGCGCGGCGGCGGCGCAAATCATCGCAGATCGCGCCGCTGCTTGAATCCTGGTGCAGTGCGCCCAGCGCGATGAGACAGCCCTGCGGGCGGTCGTCCTGAGAGTACGCTATTGCCGTCTGGCGCAGGAAATTCTCGATCGCCTGGCATGCCGTCGGCGCTTCGTCCAGCGCGCTCCAGATCTCGGTGCCTTCGTTGCGGGTGTAATACTCGGTCGCTTCCAGAAACAGCGCCTCCTTGCTGCCGAAGGCGGCATAGAGGCTGGGCGAGCTGATCCCCATCGCCGCGGTCAGGTCGGCGATCGAGGTGCCCTCATAGCCTTTGGCCCAGAACAGCTCCATCGCCTGCCGCAAGGCGGCGGTTCGATCGAAGGTGCGGGGACGGCCTCTTTCCGGCATGACGATCTTTTCTGTGTTGATCGACACATAATTCACTTGACGTCGCCAGGCAAGGTTGCCAGATATTTATGTATCGATCGTTACATAACGGAGAAATGACATGTCAGCGAACGGATTGAACGGCAAGGCAGCACTGGTCACCGGCGGCAGCCGCGGCATAGGTGCTGCGATAGCAAAACGGCTTGCGGCCGATGGCGCCGACGTCGCCATCACCTACGTCAACAGCTCGGCGCCGGCCCAAGCTGTCGTCGCCGAGATTATAGCGGCAGGTGGTCGCGCGATCGCCATCCAAGCCGACAATCGCGACGCTGCCGCCATCGAAAATTCGGTCACCGAGGCGGTGAATGCCTTCGGCCGGCTCGACATCCTGGTCAACAGCGCCGGCATCTGGCGCGCGGCGCCCATCGAACAGATGTCGCTGGCCGACTTTGACGAGACCATTGAGGCCAATCTGAGAGCGCCGTTCGTGGCCTCGAAGGCGGCAGCGGCTCACATGGGCGAGGGCGGCCGCATCATTTCGATCGGCAGCAATCTGGCCGAGCGCGTCACCGACACCAGCCTCAGCGCCTATTCGACCAGCAAGGCTGCGCTGGTCGGCCTGACCAAGGCGCTGGCGCGAGACCTCGGTCCGCGCGGCATCACCGCCAACGTCGTTCATCCCGGTTCGACCGACACCGACATGAACCCGGCCGAAGGCCCGCATGCCGAACACCAGCGGCGGAAGATGGCGACGCCCCGCTTCGGCAAGGCTGACGAGATCGCCGGCATGGTTGCCTGGCTCGCCGGTCCGGAAGGGCGCTTCGTCACCGGCGCCGCGCTCACCATCGACGGTGGCGCCAACGCCTGAAGCAGCAGCCGCTTTGACCGGTCTGGAGCGGCAACGCCGCTCCAGACGTCACGATGTTGTGAAACCGTTCTGCAACAGGCCTGCGGAAATTTATGGAAGCTTAACGAAATCGGTATGAATCGGTATAGTAGCGCCTTACATCCGCCATGCGGTTGGCAAGATCGTCTAGCGGCGCGGAACGGGAGCCGGCTTGCAGCCGGAGCGGGTGATTAATGAAATTCCTCGGAAATAAAGCCACCGTGATGCCGCTTGCAGTGGCGGCAGCACTGGCCTTCGGTGTGCCGCAGGCAAGCGCGCAAGGCCTGTTCGACATGCTGTTCGGCGGTGGCGTCAAGCACAGGCCGCAAGGCGAATTCCCGCCGCCGCCAAAGCGCAAGCCGAAGCCCGCCGTATCGGGCGGCGGCGGCACCAGGATCAGCAGCCCGTCCTACTACACCTACAAGGCCGACCGGCTGGTGCGCGTCGACTTTGCCGCGTTGGTGGCAGCACCTCCCCAGGTGGCAACAGCTGAAGACGCCGCCTTTGTGCCGTCGGCGACCAGCACTGCCTTCCGCGAAGCCGTTGCAGGCCTTAGTGACTATGAACTCTATGCCGAGCCCGATATCGCCAAGGCACTGATTGCCTATTACTCTGCCAATCCTGATTTCATCTGGGTGAACGAGGGCAATCCCAATGCCCGCGCCCAGGATGCGGTGCGGGTGCTTGGCGAAGCCGCAAGCTATGGTCTCACGTCGGCCGACTACACGGTCGAGGTGCCGGCAGCCAACGCATCGGCAGTCGATGCCGACGCCCATCTGAAGGAACTCGTCCGCTTCGAGATGGCGCTGTCGGCGCGCGTGCTGCGCTATGCCCGTGACGCCCAGAGCGGACGCGTCGATCCCAATCGCATCACCGGCTACTATGAATTTCCGCCGAAGCCGGTCGACATGGAAGGCGCGCTCAAGACACTGGCCCACACCCAGGAAGTGCGCACCTACCTCGAATCGCGGCACCCGCAGAACGCGGAATATCAGGCGCTGCGCGTCGAACTTGAATCGCTGCAGGCGAGCGCCGAAAACGAAATCGTCGTCGATCCCAAGCTGTTGCTGAAGCCCGGCGAGACCAGCGCCGAACTGCCGAAGCTGCTGACGCTGATCGCGCGCAATCTCGACGACGAGATGGGCGGCGCCTATGGCGAGATCCTGTCTCGTCTCGGCACCAGCGATGTCTATGTTCCCGAACTGGTTCCGATCATCAAGGCCGTGCAGGTGAAGGCCGGCATGAAGGGCGATGGGGTCATCGGCCCGCGCACCGTCGCCTCGCTCGCCGGCGCATCCAAGGCAGACAGGCTGCAGAAGGTGCAGGTCGCGCTGGAAGAATTGCGCTGGATGCCGTCCGATCTCGGCAGCCCGCGGGTCTTCATCAACCAGCCCGCCTTCACCGCCAGCTATATCGACAATGGCGAGGAGAAGCTGAAGACCCGCGTCGTCATCGGCCGGACCACCAACCAGACCGCCTTCTTCTTCAAGGAGATCAAGCAGGTCGATTTCCATCCCTATTGGGGCGTGCCGCAGTCGATCATCGTCAACGAGATGCTGCCAAGGCTGCGTGGCGATCCGGGCTATCTCGACCGTGCCGGCTACGAGGTGACCGATTCGCGCGGCAGGCGGGTTCCCTCTTCCTCGGTCAATTGGGGCGCCTACGGCGCCAACATTCCCTACAGCGTGCGCCAGCAGCCGAGCGAAGCCAATGCGCTGGGCGAACTGAAGATCCTGTTCCCCAACAAGCACGCCATCTACATGCACGACACGCCGCAAAAATCCTTCTTCCAGCGCGATATGCGGGCGCTCAGCCATGGCTGTATTCGCCTTCAGGATCCACGTGGGATGGCGGCGGCGGTGCTCGGCGTCTCGGTCGACGACATCGCCGAAAAGCTCAAGCACGGCCATGCCAGCGAAGACGTGACACGCACGATTCCCGTCTATGTCTCCTACTTCACTGCCTGGCCGGACATGTCCGGCAAAGTCGAATATTTCAACGACGTCTACGACCGCGACACGCGGCTGATGCAGGCGCTGGACGCGATCGAAGCGGTGCGTTCGCCGACGAGCTGAACCAGCGGAGTTCCTCGTTCAACGAAACGAGGAACTCACTTTGTCTATCTGGTTTTATTAGATTTTTGGCCGATGGACGGTCACCCGTTTCCTGCGATCAGCGCTGGATGAGCGGACGCCGGAAGCCGGCGTCGCGGCCCGCGATCAGCCAATAGACCAGACCGGCTACGAGGCCGGCGGCGGCGATGATGCCGATATCGGCCCAGCGTCCGGCATCCTCTTCCGCGGCCGGCCAGACCAGGAAGAAGCCGGCTGCAGCGGCAGCGGCGCCAAACAGCATGTGCACCAGGAAATTGCGCAGGGCAAAGAATTCGGCGAGCAGCGCGAAGATCAGCGTCTGCAGGCCGGTCAGCACGATCGTCAGGAAATAGACGACCATGCCGAGCGGCGGCCACAGCAGCACGACAATGGGCGAAAATTGCATGGCGCCGAAATAGTCCGGCGCGTTGGGCAATACGGCGAGTGCGCAATATATCGCCACGACCGCGAACAATCCGATCAGCACCGAAACGAAATAGCCGGCAAGCATCATCAGGATGCGCTTCAAAACATGCTTAACCATGGCCATGCACCCCCGTGCCCTGCAACTGTTACGCGCACTCAGCCATCAAAGGCGGATCGGCGCAAGAGTGCATCCAGCAGTGCTTTGCGGCAAATCTTCAGGCGCCGCCGCATAGATGTTGCGAATCCGGCAAAACCCATGTGCCTTTTATCGTGAGGTCGACGCCGTAATAGACCCGCCCGCGCTCGTCGCCCTGCGGACAATCCCTCGGGATCGATATCAGGCACATGACGACAGGATCGCCGGCTTTCGAACTGGCAAGGCCAGGCTCCCGCTCGTAGGAAACCCCGGCGCCGCCATTGCTGAACCGCGCCAGGCTGCCGGCTTCAGGGCCGGCGGTTTCCAGCGGGTCGTCGCCGAGCCGCGTCGTCAGCGCGGTGATGTGGGTCAAGGCGCATTGGCCGATCGACGAGGGCAGGGGCTGGTCGAGACTGCCCGGATGGCGGGCCGCGGTGTCGAGCGCCTTCTTGCCGATCAGGGCGATGTTGTAGTCCTGCACCCAGGACGGCGCATTGCCGTAGGTCTGCAGCGCATTGTTCTGGGCGCTGACGATGCAGGCGGCATCCTGCCCACAGGCGTTCCTGTCGGCGATGAGCGCACGGGCGATCTTGCGCTTGTCGCCGCCAAAGGCTGGCTCGAAACCCGTAAAGGCCTCGGCCACCAAGGCATCAATTGCCGACAGTTGCGGGTCGGCACAGATCGCCTTTTCCACCGGCAGGCTGGCTTTGCGGCAGTCGAAGGACGGCCCGTCGGCACGCGCTGGACCAAGGCAGACCGCCCCGCCAGCAAGTGCGACGACAAGCGCAAACGAGTTGGCAATTCGATTGGAAGAAAGCATGGTCGCCCCGTTGTCCGACAACTGCCACCATTCTAGGCAAAAAACGCAGCGGACGGAATTGCCGAAGCGGTGTCGGTATCGGCGCTATTTCGGTTCGGCGGTCACGGGATCGAAGGTGATTTCGACTTTCGCCTTGTCGGCGGTGTAATAGGTGACGGTGTACCCTTCCTTGTCCCAGTCGACCTCCTTCACATAGCGAAAGCCGTCGCGCTGCTCGACCTTGGCGATGATTGCCGACAGTTTCTGGGCATTCGTCGGCGGCAGTGGGCTGTCATCCGCGGCAAAGGCCGTCGAGCCGGCCAGAAGAACGACGACACCGGTCGCCAGAACAAGATTTCGCATGATTACCCTCATTTCACGTTGGCATGAACCGCACCGGAAACTCGCAGGCAGCACAGTTTGTTCCGAGAGCTGACATCGCGCAGCTTCCGTGAAGCCCTGGATCGCCGCGCTCAGAGCGACGGCACGCCAATATTTGCGCCAACCGCCGGCCAACCATGAGTGCTGCCACGGCCCGCGCTGGACAACCCGATGGTGGTAGAGCTTTGCCCAAGACCCTGCTAGACTTCTGGTCCTGGCGGGGTGGCATGGCGCGCCAACCCCGCCGGAATCTTCATCTCTCAGCGCGCGGCGAAGTGTTTCAGGAACGGGTCGTCGCCTGTGCTGGACCAGAACCAGAAAGGGAGCGGGGGCTCGAACATGGCTGTACGGAACTACACCCGTCAGCTGGCGACAATCATTTCTATCGATGCCGTCGGGTTCTCCCGGCTGATGGGCATCGACGACGAGTCTGCTGTCGCGGCATTCGAGGAACGGCGCGACATCATCGCCGACAGCTGTGGCACATTTGGCGGCCGCACGTTCGGCGACGCCGGCGACAGCATCATGGCCGAGTTCGGCAATCCGATCGAGGCGTTGCGCGCGGCCTTTGATTTCCAGGGCCGCATCGTCGCCCTCAACGCCGAGGTTGCCGACGACATGCGCATGCCGTTTCGGGCCGGCATCAACACCGGCGACGTCATCGTGCGTGGTGGACGCCTCTACGGCGACGACGTCAACATCGCCGCGAGAATCCAGGAATTCGCGCCGGGCGACGGTCTCGCCGTTTCGGAGACGACCTGGCACCATGTGAAGGACAAGACGGCGGCCGAATTCACCGATCTCGGCGAATTCATGCTGAAGAACATCGCCTTGCCGGTGCGCGTTCTGATCGCCGGCCGCAGTGGCAACGGATCCTCGCCGGCGGCGTCGTTCGCCGCCATTCCCCAGGCCAATGCGCAGCAGAAGCTGTCGTCCAAGGGGCCGCCGGCGATCGCCGTCCTGCCCTTCCACGCCGATGGCGGCGAGCATGACATCGGCTACATGGCCGACGGCATCGCCGAGGACATCATCTATGGTCTTTCCAACACCAGATGGCTCTCGGTCATCGCCAAGGGCTCCAGCTTCCAGTTCCGCGACGACACGCTGGGCACGCGGGTGATCGGCAACGCGCTCGGCGCGCGCTACATCGTCAGCGGCACGCTGATGCGCAATGGTGGCCAGATCCGCCTCAACACCTCGCTGGCCGACGCGTCCAACGGGCGGCTGGTGTGGTCGCAGCGCTTCGATCGCGATCTGGTCGACATCTTCAACCTGCGCGACCAGATCGGCGCTGAGATCGTTTCGATCCTCGACAAGGAGGTCGACCGGGCGGAACAGGCACGCACCTTCCAGGTTCCCTGGGAAAGCCTGGAGACCTGGCAACTGGTGCGACGGGGCCGCTGGCACATGAACCGGCGCACCCGCGGCGACACCGAAACCGCACTCGAGTTCTTCCAGAAGGCCTACCGCGAGGACGCCAACTCGAGCGCCGTGCTCAACGAACTGGCGTGGTGGTATTTCTGGCGGGCATGGCTGCGTTTCGGCGACAGCGACGATTTGAACAAGGTCGAGCAGTTTGCCCGCAAGGCGTTGCTGGTGGACAGCCTGGATGCGCGCCCGCACGCCCATCTCGGCGCCGTCGACATCATGCGCGGCGAACCGCGGTCGGCCGTCGACCATCTCGAGGAAGCGATCCACATCAATCCGAGCTTTGCCTTCGCGCGCTCGGCCATGGGCAGCGCCCAGCTGCTGCTCGGCAATGCCGCGACCGCGATACCGTTCTTTCTCGATACCGAGCGATTGAGCCCGTTCGACCTCTACCGCTTCCACAATCTGGGGGAACTGACGGCGGCCTATTGTTTGGTCGAGAACTGGCCGGCGGCGATCGCTGCCGCTGACCGCTCGCTCAACCTGTCTCCCGGCTATTTCTATTCCAGGTTCCTGAAGATCGGCGCGCTGATGCGAAGCGGCCGGCCGGAACAGGCGCGGCGCGAGATGACCATTTTCACAACCCGGCATCCCGATTTTTCAGAACAGCGTGTGCGCTGGATACCGTTCACCGACAAGGCCGCGAACGAGTTCCTCGTCGCCAATTTCCAACTGGCCAAATGAACATGGCGTCAGTGCTGGCTGGAACATGGACCAACTGTGAAAAGATTCACATACGTGCAACCGATGCAAACCTAGGCCTTGAACGGCCGGCATCGCAATAACGTGGATAGCCGGGGGGCTTGAACGCGCATGACCAAACTGAAGTATTTCGACGCTATTCGCGCGGCCCAGAAAAACCAGCGCCCGCTGTCGGAAATGCCGCCCTTCGATCTCGGCCGGATCCGGAAGACAGGGCTGATTGCGCGCATCGTCGGGTCTCTGGCCGAAGACCCCCGCTGGGCGCTTTCCTTGTTGCGGCGTTTCCGGCCGACCGGCAAGCTCTTCGGTGTTCTCGTGGTCACCAAGAACGCCGATGTCCGCGACATATTGGAGCGCGGCGACGAATTCCAGACCCCATACGGCCCGGAAATGACCGAGCTTGCCCGGGGATCCAACTTCATCCTCGGCATGCAGGACGGCGCCGACTACCGGCGCATGAAATCGTCGGTGCTGAGTGCATTCCCGCCGGCCGAGGTCGAAGCCGCCGTCAGGCCGATCGCGGCGCGTCATTCGCAAGAGATCATGACGCGCGCCAGCCCCGGCTTCGATGCGATCTCCAGGTTGATGAAGATCGTCCCGGTGCATATCTGTCGAGATTATTTCGGCGTCGAGATCGACGATGAATCCGAATTCGCCGACTGGGCGATCGCGCTGAGTGCGCTGTTCTTTTCGGACCCGACGGCGAGCCCCGTCATGCGCGAACTCGCAGTGGTGGCGGGCGACCGTCTTCTCAAAGTCATCGATCGCTCCATCCAGTCGGCTAGGGACCGGGGCTTGAAGGCCGAGCAACCGCTGGCGAGGCTGGTTGTCCAGATGGATCAGGGCCGCCTGTCGCGGGACGACCTCAATTCGATCATGCTGGGCATGATCGCCGGCTTCGTCCCGACCAATGTGCTGGCCGCCGGCAATTGCCTCGACGTGATCCTGTCGCGGCCCGACGCACGGCAGGCTATCGATGCCGCATTGGCCGAAAACGATACCGCCAAGCTCGACAGGGCCGTCCTTGAAGCCATGCGCTTCAAGCCGATCTGGGTTGGCCCCTGGCGCTACACGGCCCGCGACGCGATCATCGGCAAGGGTACGCGCCGCGAGCGCCTGGTGAAGGCCGGCACGGTGGTGATGCCGGCGACGCTGTCGGCGATGTTCGATGCCGACGCCGTGCAGAACCCGGACCAGTTCGACACATCGCGCCCGCATCGCGACTACATGGTGTTCGGCCACGGCATTCATCAGTGCATCGGCGCCGAGATTGCCAGGATCCAGATCGGCGAAAGCCTGCGCGCCCTGTTCCAGAAGCAGGGCGTGCGCCGCATGCCCGGCAAGGCCGGGCGGATGACCCGCATCGGCGCCTATCCCGAAACCCTCAAGGTCGATTTCGAACGGGCAGAACTCTGCCGCACCGTAAAGCAGTCCATGGTGACGGTGGTCTGCCCGGTCACCCGATCCGCGTCGCTGGATGCTGTCCGCGACAAGGTTGCCAGCCTCGGCAACCCGGCCGTCGAAGATATCCGCACCGCGCTCGACATTGCCGGCACCGTCCACTTCACCAGCCTGACCGTGATCGGCACCGACGAGATCGGCGCTGATTCCGGTCAGGAAAAAGGAGCTCTGGTTCTCGAGATTTCCGGTGACGGCAGCATCGACGATGTCATCGATGCGGTCACGCACGCCATCGGGCACCGGCTGCGGCCGATCTTCAAGGATGTCTGCGATCTGCGCGATGGCGGCGCATTGAACGATTTCCTGCGCAAGCACAATGTCGACATATCGCCGTCCTTCGGCAGCAATGCCGGACTGGTGTTTTCGGGCACGCCGGGGCACTCGGTCCAGCGTATCAAGGCCGAGCAGCAGCTTTTCGAAGCCGTGCGCGACATCGTCGAGCGGCCACGCAAGGGCGCCGGCAACGCTCCTGCCGTGCTCGCTGAAGTTCGCCAGCATGTCCAGTCATTAGGGACGTTTGCCTGGGCGTTCGAGCCGGCCGAGAGCCTGCTGGAAAAGCCGCCGGGTCATTGGGGCCGTGCCCTGATGACGACGTTGCTGGTACCACCGGTCTTCGTCACGGTGGCGATCATCTGGGCTGCTTGCTGGTACATGACCTACAGTGTGGTGTTCGGCAGATCTATCGACATCAGTTCCCAGGAAATCTCCTTCACCGCCATAGCCGTAGCAATCACCTCACTTCTGTTGTCGGGACTTGGAGTGTTGGTGGCAGCGGCGCTGCTGGCGTTTTCGTGCTTGCTGGCGCTGCGACGCCGCGAGGACAGGGATCGGCCGGAAAGCACATCGATCGGCATATCTGAATTGAACGCGATACTCGTCAAGGAGGGCCACGCGGCACAAAACCATCTGACTGCGATTTCGACGATGAAGGCCGGCATTCTGCGGCGGCTGGCGCTCAGGTTTTCTTTCTACCTGATCTCGATAGCTGCCCAGAAGGTATTCAAGCCAGGCTTCCTCAACACCATCAACACCATCCATTTCGCCCGCTGGATACTGCTGCCCGGCTCCAACCGATTGATGTTCTTCTCCAACTACGGCGGCAGCTGGGAAAGCTATCTTGAGGACTTCATCGCCAAGGCGTCCGCCGGCCTGACCGGCGTGTGGAGCAACACCGTGGGCTATCCACGCACACGATGGCTGTTCCTGGACGGCGCGCGCGACGGCGATCGTTTCAAGCGCTGGGCGCGGCGCCAGCAGGTGCCGACCCTGTTCTGGTACTCCGCCTATCCCCAAATCAACACAGAGCGCATCCGGATCAATTCCCGGGTCAGGCGCGGCATTGCTTCCGCCGTCGGCAACGAGGCGCGCGACTGGCTGAGCTTGTTCGGTTCGCTACGGCGCCCGGCGAGCGAAACAACCACCGTTCAAAAGACCACTTCGCTGCTGGCCAATATCAGCTCTGCCTTTCCGGCGCCTCTCGAGCAGCAGCTGGAAACCGGCGAGATCCAGTCCATCTTCTTCGGCCCGCTCGGCCCGCTCGCTTATTCGCATATGCTTGCGATCCGGGTGCCGGACAAGTTGCCGGCGCCCAAGCGCAGAGCCTGGCTCGATTTCGTTGTCGAGCAGACGAGTTTCGGCGAAGGCAGGCCCGCCGGGCGAGCTATGATAGTCGCCTTTGGTCCCGGTGGCCTGCGGCAGTTTGGGCTCGACGAGGGTGTGGAGGGCGATCCACTGGAAACATTTCCGATCGCCTTTCGCCATGGCATGGGCAATCCCGAGCGTGGGCGCATACTGGACGACCGAGGCCGCGACGGCCCGGACGAATGGGAGTGGGGGTCGTTGGAGAACCCTGTGGACCTGGTCATCGTCTGCTATGCTGAAGACCTGGGACGGTTGAAGACCGAGATTGCCACCGTGAGACGAAAGACGACCGGTGCAGGCATGAAGGTCGTCGCCGAACTGCCGCTCGCCGTAAACCGGGGTCCGACCGACACGAAGACGAAATCGTCCGACGGGGCAAAGCGTGACGATCGGTCGGAACGTGGGCCAGCCTACGAGCATTTCGGTTTCGCGGACGGGATTTCGCAGCCGATTGTCCGGGGCACGACCCGCGCCAGCAGGGGCGCCGCGCCCATGCATCTGGTCGCGCCCGGCGAGTTCCTGTTCGGCTATCGTGATGAGCATGGGTTCTATCCAGCCTCGCCCTCGGTAAGCGCATCACGCGATCGGACCGGAATCCTTTCTCAGGTGCGCCGTAGCCGGCTGATTCCGGGCCTGCCGCCACCGCCGCGCGATTTCGGGCGCAACGGTTCATTCCTGGTTATTCGCCAGTTCGAGCAGCACGTCGACGTCTTCAACAACTACTGCAAAAAGGCTGCAGCCTTGGTCGCGAGCCAACTCGGCAACCAAGCCATCACGCAAGACTGGATTGCCGCCAAGATGCTCGGCCGCTGGCAGAACGGTAGCTCGCTGGTGCGCAACCCCGATCATCCGGGACGCGTCATCGACAACAACTTCGCGGCTGGCGCCGAGGATCCGCAAGGCCATCGCTGCCCGCTTGGTGCCCACATTCGCCGTTCCAACCCACGCGACTCGCTGGGTGAGGACCGCGATACGCAGATCAATATCGGCAAGCGCCATCGTATCCTGCGGGTCGGCCGTACCTATGAGAAGCAGGACGGCAAGAATGGCAAGGTCGAAAAAGGGCTGCTGTTCATGTGCCTCAACGCCGATATAGAGCGCCAGTACGAATTCATTCAGCAGACCTGGGTTTCGTCGGCCACGTTCCAGGGCCTCGTCGCTGAAAAGGACCCGACGATTGGTTCGCGCAGCGGTGATGGCAGGTTCACCATTCCGTCATGGGAAAAGGTCACGACGCTCCGTGACATGCCGCAATTCGTCACCACCAAGGGTGGTGGATACTTCTTCATGCCCAGCCGCTCGGCGCTGCGCTACCTGATTTCGCGGCTCTGAGTCTTGGCCGGGGCTGATTCGGGATCGGCGTCAGTCGTCGTCCTGCGATTCGGCGATATGGCGCAGCGCCCCGGTGTCGGTGATGCGCAGGCCGCCGCGTTTGATGGCAATGAACGAGCGGTTGCGCCAGTCGTTGAGCGTCTTGTTGACGGACTCGCGCGTGGCGCCGAGGAACTCTCCGAGTTCCGATTGCGAGATCGGAATCCAGCCGGCGCTGTCGGCCATCACCTTGGCCAGGAAGACCAGGCGTTTGGCGAGCCTCGCCTCGATGCCGAAGAAGGCCTGGTCGCCGAGTTCGCCGCTGACCCAGCGCAGCCGGGCGCACAGAAGTTCGATCATCGCGCGTGCCAGCGGTGGATTTTTCTCAATGCGATCAAAGAGTTGTGTCCTGCTGAGCGAAACCAGCTCGCAAGCGGTCAGGCAGATGGCGGTGGCGGTGCGTGGCCGCCCGTCAAGCGCGCCGATCTCGCCGACGAGGCTGCGCGACAGCTCGATATTGGCCACCAGCTTCTGCCCGCCGGGCGAATAGATCGAGATTTCCACCGTGCCGCTCATGACCCCGTAGATCCGGTCGGCGGCATCTTCCTGAACGAACAGATGCTGGCCGGCGGCGTAGCGCTCGACCTTGCAGCCGCTGAACAGGATATCGAACAGCTTTGGATCGATGCGTGCCAGGCGCGGCAGATCGTTTCTGTCGTTGGGGCCGCCAAAAGCCATGTTCCAAATTCCCAATTGCCGCAATCGGCGAAGTTTAAGGGCCGAAGTCTAAGGCAAGAGTGCACCGCGTCAAAGGCCGGCGTTCATCCCTTGCGATTACGCCTTCTAAAGGCGTGGCGCAGTGGTCGCGCCCAGTGCCTGGCTCGTGCCGGGCGGAAAGCCGTCTGCACGCGCGGCGGGAGGAGCCGCGCGTGCAGGCGCCAACTGATTAAAATGGTTAGGTGATAAAATTTCTGTAAAACCGAGCGGCCGCAATGGCCTTTCCGCCTGTTGCGATAGCTGGGCGCAAACAGCGTGAGCGTCTGTGACGGAGATCACATACGGCATCGCTGAAATAATGCGAGCGTCATACACCGCGCGAGCGACTGCGGCAAAGACATGCCGACGTTGCACTCCGGTCATCTTCGACGCGAGTTGATTTGTTTCCTTGCCTGCCAATCAGAATTGCACCAGTCTAAAATGGGGCAATACAGTTATTTACTTCGACAGAACCTTTGGGGGCGACTATGCCGGTCAGCAGAGAGCAGCGAATCCGTCGATATCTCGATCTCGTCACCGGGGGCGAGGGGACTGAATCGGTCCTCGGCAACGTGGAGACGATGGCAGGCGGCGCTCTGGAATCCCTTGCGCCTGCGGGAGCCGGCAAGACGGAGGCGGCGTTTGAATCGGCGCGCGCTGGCATGGAGAGCCTCGCGCGGGGCGCCGAAGTCGCGCCCGAGCAGCTTTCCGATCTGGAAGCCATAATCATCCCGGAGTTGCGGCCGGTCTATGACATCAAGGATGGCACCTTTACGACGCTGACTTTCGACGGCGCTCCGACACCTGGCCATTCGCTGTGGACGAAGCTTACCAGCGAGGCCGCATTGAAGCAGCGCATCGAAGCCGCCCTGCCGGCGATCGGGCGTATCGAACTGTTGTGGAACACCAATATCCCTTACGGCGGCACGGGCTTCGTCGTCGGCCGCAACCTGTTGATGACCAATCGTCATGTGGCGCAGATATTTGCGGACGGCCTTGGCGACCGCAATCTGCAATTCATCAACGGCCGCGCCGCCGGCATCGACTTCAAGCGCGATTCGGCGGCGGGAAACGTCTTCAAGATCCGCAATGTCCGGATGATCCATCCCTATTGGGACATGGCGATCCTCGAAGTCGAAGGCCTGCCCGACAACATCACGCCGCTGTCGCTCGCGGTCGCCGACGCGCGCGATATGCTGCGCCAGGAAGTCGTCGCCATCGGCTATCCCGCGTTCGACAATCGCAACGCGGTCGATGTCCAGAACGAGCTCATGCGCAATCGTTTCCAGGTCAAGCGCCTGCAACCGGGCATGCTGCAGGGCGGCTTCGATCAAAGGCGCTGCTGGCCTTCGACAACACGGCTTCGGAAATCACCGGTCCGGTGTTCGGCCACGCCATGCTGGGCGAACTCGACAATGACCTGATCCACAATTTCGCAAAGCCCGGAGAGAGCGCCATCGGCGAGCGTATCATCGTCTATGGCCGCGTGCTCGACGAGCGCGGCCAGGGCGTCTCAGGCGCGCTGCTCGAATTCTGGCAGGCCAATTCAGGCGGCCGCTACCGCCACAAGAAGGACGGCTATCTCGCGCCGCTCGATCCGAATTTCGGCGGCTGCGGCCGCACCATCACCGATGCCGATGGCGGTTATGCCTTTCGCACGGTGAAGCCAGGTCCCTATCCCTGGCCGAACGGGCCCAATGACTGGCGGCCGTCGCACATCCATTTCTCGGTGTTCGGCCACGGCTTCGCACAGCGGCTGATCACCCAGATGTATTTCGAGGGCGACCCGCTGATCTGGCGATGCCCGATCGTGCGCGGTATCCGCGACAAGGCGGCGATTGAGACGCTGGTCGCCGCGCTCGACATGCAGGCGACGATCCCGTTCGACGCGCGCGCCTACAAGTTCGACATCGTGTTGCGCGGACGCCGCGCCTCGCTGTTCGAAAACCGTCCGGAGGGCAATTGATGGCGCAATCGCTGACCCGGCTGAAGGAGAGCCCGTCGCAGACCGCCGGGCCCTACGTGCATATCGGGCTGACGCCGAATTTCGGCGGTATCGGCGGCGTCTACCCGACAGACCTGGGCGCCACGATGCTCAACGACAACGCCAAGGGCGACCGCATCGGTTTGCGCATTCGCGTGCTCGACGGCACCGGCACGCCGCTCAGGGATGCGTTGGTCGAGATCTGGCAAGCGGATGCCAATGGCTTCTACAATTCGCCGGCCGAATTGCGCGGCGATGCCGATCCGGATTTTCAGGGCTGGGGCCGTCAGCCGACCGACATGGAAACCGGCCTGTGCAGTTTTCAGACGATCAAGCCGGGACGCGTGCCGTATGGCGACGGCCGGCTGATGGCGCCGCATATCAGCCTGTGGATCGTCGCCCGCGGCATCAATATCGGCCTCCACACGCGGCTCTATTTCTCCGACGAGGCCAAGGCCAATGCCGAGGATCCGATCCTGGCCCGCATCGAGCACAAGGTGCGCGTGCCGACGCTGATCGCCGAGCGGCAAGGCGACGACTATATTTTCGACGTCCATCTCCAGGGGGAGAAGGAAACGGTCTTCTTCGACAGCTGACGGAGGAAACCAGCACATGACCGTATCGCCCTTCGACCATCCGCTGCTTTCCGGCCTGCTCGGCGACGAGGAGGCGGCTCGGCATTTTTCGGTGGATGGGGAAATCGCCGCCATGCTCGATTTCGAGCGCGCGCTGGCGCAAGCGGAAGCCGAAAGCGGGATTATCGGCACGGATGCCGCCGCGGCGATTATACCTGTCCTGTTGTCATACAAGCCGGACACCGCGCGGCTGCGGGCCGGTGTGGCGAAGGATGGCGTGATCGTGCCCGAACTGGTGCGCCAGTTGAAGGCAGCGGTCGGCGCGCCGCACGACGCCGGCGTGCATTTCGGCGCAACCAGCCAGGACGTCATCGACACTGGCCTGGTTCTTCGGCTGCGCCGGCTCATTGAACATCTCGACCTGCTGCTGACTGAAAACATTTTGCGGCTGGTGGGGCTGGAAGAACGTTTTGGCAGCCGTGCATTGACAGCGATTACGCGCATGCAGCCGGCGATCCCAATTCAGGCGTCGGACCGCGTGGCGGTGTGGCGCACGCCGCTGCAACGGCATCAGCAGAGACTCTCAGAGCAATCCAAGGGTCTGCTAGTAGTGCAATTCGGCGGCGCCGCCGGCACGCTGGAAAAGCTCGGCGACAAAGGCCCCGCAGTGCGCGCCGCCCTTGCCGCAAAGCTTGGCCTTGGCGATGCGCCGCAATGGCACAACCAGCGCGATGCGCTGGCCGAGTTCGCCGGTTTGCTGTCGCTCATCACCGGCAGCCTCGGCAAGTTCGGCCAGGACGTCGCCCTGATGGCGCAGAGCGGCACCGAGATCAAACTATCCGGCGGTGGCGGCTCATCGGCCATGCCGCACAAGCAGAATCCGGTCAAGGCCGAAGCGCTGGTGGCGCTGGCCCGCTTCAACGCCACGCAGCTTTCCGGCATGCACCAGGCGCTGGTGCATGAGCAGGAGCGCTCGGGCGCGGCCTGGACGCTGGAATGGCTGCTCTTGCCGCAAATAGCGGTTGCGACCGCGGCCGCCTTGCGGCTTGCCGCGGAACTCGCCGGACAGATTGAAAGCCTGGGACACTGATGCGCACAAAGATCGTCATTGTCGGCTCCGGACCGTCCGGGCTGCTGCTTGGCCAGCTTCTCGGCACCATTGGCGTCGAGACGGTGATCCTCGAACGTTCGAGCCGGGAGCATGTGCTTGGCCGGGTGCGGGCAGGGGTGCTCGAACAAGGCACCGTCGAGTTGCTCGAAGAGGCGGGCGCAGCTGCAAGGCTGCATGCCGAGGGCCTGCTGCATGCCGGCATCTCGCTTGCCTTCGGCGGCGGCCTGCACCGGCTCGACCTCACGGCACTGACTGGGGGAAAGCATGTCACCGTCTATGGCCAGACCGAAGTGACGCACGATCTGATGGACAAGCGCGAGGCGGCCGGGCTGACCACCGTCTATGAGGCGGCCAACGTCGCGCTGCATGGTTTCGATGGCGAGGCGCCTTACGTCACCTATAGCAAGGACGGCGTCGGCCATCGCATCGACTGCGACTTCATCGCCGGCTGCGATGGCTATCACGGCGTCAGCCGCAAATCGGCGCCTGGGCGGGCGCTGAAAACCTTCGAGCGGACCTATACCTTCGGCTGGCTCGGCGTGCTGGCCGAAGTGCCGCCGGCCGATCACGAACTGGTCTACGCCAACCATGAGCGGGGCTTTGCGCTGTGCTCGATGCGGTCGACGCATCGCAGCCGCTACTATGTGCAGGTCCCGGCTGACGAACAGGTCGACGCCTGGAGCGACGGTCGCTTCTGGGACGAATTGCGCAGTCGCCTGCCGGAACAGACCGCAGCCGCGGTCGTTACCGGCCCGTCCTTCGAAAAATCGATTGCGCCGCTGCGCTCCTTCGTCGCCGAGCCGATGCGCTTCGGCCGGCTGTTCCTGGTCGGCGACGCCGCCCATATCGTGCCGCCGACGGGCGCCAAGGGGCTCAACCTTGCCGCCAGCGACGTGCGCTATCTCTTTGCCGGGCTTCGCGAATTCTATCTGGACAAATCACCAAGCAGGCTCGACGCTTATTCAGCCAAGGCGCTGGCCAGAGTGTGGAAGGCGGTGCGCTTCTCCTGGTGGATGACGACGATGCTGCACCGCTTTCCCGATACGGGCGAGTTCGGCCAGCGCATCCAGGAAGCCGAGCTCGACTATCTCGTGCATTCGCAAGCGGCGTCGACCGCGCTGGCTGAAAACTATGTCGGTTTGCCCTATTAAGGGCGGTGCAAACTCAAACCCGTTCGAGCGCCACCGCGATGCCCTGGCCGACGCCGATGCACATGGTGGCCAGCGCATAGCGGGCGCTGCGCTCGCGCAGTTCCAGTGCCGCGGTGCCAGTGGTACGCGCGCCCGACATGCCCAAGGGATGACCAAGCGCGATGGCGCCGCCATTCGGATTAACGTGCTCCGCGTCCTCGGAGATGCCGAGTTGGCGGAGCACGGCGATGCCTTGGGAGGCGAAAGCTTCGTTGAGCTCGATGACATCGAATTGCTGCGGTGTCAGGCCGAGGCGGGCGCAGAGCTTTTGTGTCGCCGGGGCAGGGCCGATGCCCATGATGCGTGGCGCCACGCCGGCAGCAGCGCCGCCGAGGACGCGGGCGATCGGCGTCAGGCCGTATTTTTTCACAGCCGCTTCGGAGGCGATGATCAGCGCTGCCGCGCCGTCATTGACGCCGGACGCGTTGCCGGCGGTGACGGTGCCGCCCTGGCGGAACGGCGTCGGCAATTTGGCTAGCGACTCGACCGTGGTGCCGGCGCGGGGATGCTCATCCTTCGATACGATAATCGCATCGCCCTTTTTCTGTGGGATCGTCACCGGGGTAATCTCCTTCGCCAGCCGGCCATTGGCCTGTGCCGCGACGGCCTTGTCCTGGCTGCGCACGGCAAAGGCGTCCTGGTCGGCGCGCGACACTGAAAAATCCTCGGCGACGTTCTCGCCGGTCTCCGGCATGGAATCGACGCCATACTGTTTCTTCATCAGCGGGTTGATGAAACGCCAGCCGATGGTGGTGTCGTGGATCTCGGCATGGCGCGAAAAGGCGGTCTCGGCCTTGGGCATGACGAAGGGGGCGCGGCTCATCGATTCGACGCCGCCGGCGATCATCAACTCGGCTTCGCCCGCCTTGATGGCGCGGGCGGCGATGGTGAGCGCGTCCATGCCGGACCCGCAGAGGCGATTGACGGTCGAGCCTGACACTTCCTGCGGCAATCCGGCGAGCAGGAGCGACATGCGCGCGACATTGCGATTGTCCTCGCCGGCCTGGTTGGCGCAGCCATAGACGACGTCGTCGATGGCCTGCCAGTCGATGCCGGAATTGCGCTCGACCAGCGCCTTCAGCGGAATGGCGCCGAGATCGTCGGCCCGCACCGACGACAGCGAGCCGCCGAAACGGCCGATCGGGGTGCGGATGTAATCGCAGATGAATGCCTCGGTCATGTCATGCAGCCTTTTCTTTTCCGCTTCCCTCATGCGCCGCCTTGGTGCGGGCCTGCAGGTCACGCAATGTCGTCAGCTCGAGTTCCGTCGGCGCCGGCGTTTCGTCAAGCGCCTCGGCGAACTTTACGATCCAGCCGCAGCTGTCCTGCACCTGCTGCCGCGTCACGCCGGGATGCAGCGACACAACGGTGAATTCCTTGCTCATCGGGTCGGGCTTCCAGATGGCGAGGTCGGTGATCAGCAGCGTCGGTCCAGCGGTGTCGATGCCTAGGCGCTGGCGGTGATCGCCCCCATCGCCATGGCCGAAGGAGGTGAAGAAGTCGATCTTCTCGACCATGCCGCGCTTGGACTGCGCCATGGTGATGTAGATCTCCTTCGACGAGGTGGCGATCTCCGGCGCGCCGCCGCCGCCGGGCAGGCGGGTCTTGGGATGCGCATAGTCGCCGATGATGGTGGTGTTGATGTTGCCGAACTTGTCGAGCTGGGCGGCACCGAGGAAACCAATCGAAATGCGGCCGCCCTGCAGCCAGTAACGAAACATCTCCGGCACCGAGACGGTCGTGACGGCGGTGTCGCAAAGTTCGCCGTCACCGATCGACAGCGGCAAAACATCGGGCGCGGTGCCGATGGTGCCGCTTTCATAGATCAGCGTGATGTCGGGCGCATGCGTCAGCCGCGCGACGTTGCAGGCGGCCGACGGCGCGCCAATGCCGACGAAGCAGACATCGTCGTTTTTCAGGGCTCGGCTGGCGGCAATCGTCATCATCTCATTGGGAGTAAAGCCGCTCATGCCGCGCTCCTCAGATGCTTTACGCGGCCGGCGAAATCGTCCGCGGTGCGCTCGAGGACATTGGCCTGCATCCAGGCCTGGAATCTTTCACGGTCGGCGGCGATGTCGTCCCATTCGAGATAGGCGGCATTGTCGCGCACATAATAGCCGTGCGTGTAGGAGGGATGCGAACCGCCTGATACCACCGAGATCGCAGCGATGGTCCAGCGCGGCAGCACGGTGAGGTTGGGATGCAGGTCGTCGAAATTGTCGACGACTTCCTCTACCGTCACCACGGCGCGCTTGGCCGCGAGTACCGCTTCCTTCTGGATGCCGATAATGCCTTCGACCAGCACATTGCCCTTTTTGTCGGCCTTCTGAGCGTGGATGAAGGTCACGTCCGGGCGGATGGAAGGAACGGCGGCAAGCACCTCGCCGGTGAACGGGCAGGTGACCGAGCGGATGTTGGGATTAATTGCCGCCAGCCCGGCGCCGCGATAGCCGCGGAACACCGCGCAAGGCAGGCCGGCAGCTCCCGCCTCGTAGGCGTTGGCCATGCCGGCATGGCTGTGCTCCTCGATCTCGATCGACCGGGGGAAGCCGTTCTCGATGGCGTCGCGGGCGCGGCGCAGCAGGCCGACGCCGGGATTGCCGACATAGGAGAAGATGATCTTCTTGGCCATGCCCATGCCGATCATCTGGTCGTAGATCAGGTCGGGGGTCATGCGGATGAGCGTCAGGTCGCGAAAGCCCTGACGGATGGCCTCATGCGCCGCCGCCGTCGGGATCAGATGCGTGAAGCCTTCGAAGGCGACCGTATCGCCATCATGCAGGTTCTCAGCCACGGCCTGTTTGAGCGGCAGGAAATTGACCATCGCCAAGAACTCCGAAGTTCAAAAAGTTCGTATTGCGAACATTTGTTTTGTATGAGATATTTTTACATCGCGCCGCCGAGACGAGTCAAGGCGGCGCATTGTCTTGCGGAGGCCGCATGGAGGACAAGGCAAAGACGCGCGACCATGTCGGCTCGCTGGAGCGCGGCCTTGCAGTCATGGAGATACTGGCCCGGCATCCGGCCGGGATGACGCTGACCGAAATGGCGGAGGAGGCGGGGCTGACCCGCGCCGGCGCGCGTCGCTTCCTGCTGACGCTGACCGCCACCGGCTATGCCACGCAATCCGGCCGGCAGTTTTCGCTGTCGCCGCGCCTGCTCGCCATCGTGCGCTCTTGGCTCGGCGGCGCCTCGCTGTGGACATTCGCGGCATCCATCATGCGCGACGTCGCGGGCCAATTCGACGAGGCCTGTAACGCGGCGGTGCTGTCGGGCGAGGAAGTCGTCTATGTCGCGCGCATTCCTGGCCGCCGCATCCTCAGCGTTTCGCTCGATGTCGGCACCAGGCTGCCGGCGCATTGCACCTCGATGGGGCGCGTCCTGCTTGCGGGGCTGGGCGCGGATGAGCTGAAGGCCTTGCTTGCAGAGGCGAGGATCGAACGGCGCACGCCGAAGACGATCACCAGCCGCGCCGCGCTGGCCAAGGCCATCGACGCGGCGAGGGCGGATGGCTTTGCCGTCGTCGATGAAGAGCTGGAACTTGGCCTGCGCTCGATAGCGGTGCCGATCTATGACCGCGCCGGCAAGACCGTGGCGGCGATCAACGTCTCGACGCAGTCGGCGCGGTTCTCCGTCGAGGCGATGGAGCGGGATATCCTGCCAGCGCTGCGGACGGCCAAGCAACGGATTGAGGAATTTTTCTTCGTGTGAGCGCAAGGCTAATCGCCTGAGGGAAGCGCTGCCCCCGCTCTGTCTCGGAGACGGGACGCCCTGCGCGGTTAGCGTCGCCATGCGAACAAACGATGCCCGGGGCACCTCCTGAGCACAACGCATATGCGTGAATCCAAATATATCGTTGACGTCGCCCTTCAACTCCAATATCGAACAGGACTATACAGGTTTACTGAACAGGTACCCATATGAAGCGGCGCGCGGTTCAACTTTCTCCCGGCACGGGCAAGCCCGAGCAGATCGCCACCGTTCTCGAACATGAGATCCGCTCCGGCGTGCTTGGCTTCGGCGACCGCCTGCAAAGCGAGAACGAACTCGTCCAGCGCTTTTCCGTCAGCCGCAACACGGTCCGCAAGGGCCTCGAGGAGTTGTCCAGCCGTGGGCTGATCACGACTAAGGTCGGCATCGGCTCCTTCGTCACTTTCGACGGCAAGCCGGTCGATGACAGCATTGGCTGGTCGCGGGCGCTGGCCAATGCCGGCGCCAATGCCGAGACGCGGACGCTGCGGCTTGAAGTGATCGAGGATGCCGATCTTGCCGCGCTGCTTGGCATCGAAAGCCCGTTCTTCATCGCCGTCGACCGGGTGCGCACCAATGCCAGCGACGGCCATGCGATCTCCATCGAACGCAGCCGCCTGCCGCTGTCGCCCGAACTGGAGGACGTGCCGCTGCGCGGTCTGCGCGAAGGCTCGCTGCACCAGACGCTGCGCGGCGCCGGCCTCATCCCAGACCATGGCGAGGAATGGGTCGGCATCGAGATGCTGAATGCCGAAGACGCCGCCATTCTCGGCTGCCCGCAAGGCACGCCATTCCTGCGCGGACGCCGGCTGACGCGTGCGGCCGACGACCGGCCGATCGAATATGTAACCAGCCTGCTCAACCCGGCGCATTTCGCGCTGCATATGAGGTTTTGAGCGATGCCGGACAGAACCAACGACGCGCTCGATCGCGCCATGGGCGCGCTTGTCGGTGGGGCGCTCGGTGATGCGCTGGGCATGCCGACGCAGCTTCTGTCGCCGGCGCGGATCGCCGAGCTATACGGCCATGTCGAGGATTTCGTGGCGCCGTTTGCCGATCATCCGGTGTCGAAGGGGCTCGTTGCCGGCACCATCACCGACGATACCGAACAGGCGCTGCTGCTTGGTCGCATTCTGGTCCAGTCCGGCGACCGCTTCGATCATGCGCGCTGGGTGAACGCACTGCTCGACTGGGAGCGCGAGGTCAAGGCGCGCGGCAGCTATGACCTGCTGGGACCATCGACCAAGCGCGCCATCGACGCCATCAATGACGGCGTGCCGGCGGAAGAGGCGGGAAGCCGGGGCGACACCAATGGCGCGGCCATGCGCATCGCGCCGGTCGGCATCATGATGCCGCTGGAACCGCTCGACGCTTTCGTCGCCAAGGTGGCCGAAACTTGCCGTGCCACGCACAACACTTCGATCGCCATCGCTTCGGCCGCAGCAGTTGCCGCCGCCGCCAGCCACGGCGTCGCCGGTGGCGACTGGCGTGCCGCTTCCGACAGCGCGGTAGCAGCCGCGCGGCGAGGCGCCCGGCTCGGACATTGGGTGACTGGTGGCGATATCGCCGCGCGTATCGCCTGGGCGCAGGAGCTCGTGCGCGGCAAGACCATGCGGGATGCGATCGGGCTCATCACCGATCTCGTCGGCACCGGTGTGGCCAGCCAGGAGTCCGTGCCGGCAGCTTTCGCCGTGCTTGAAGTCGCGCAGGGCGATCCCTGGCAAGCGGCAATCATCAGCGCCAATCTCGGCGGCGACACCGACACGATCGGCGCGATTGCCTCAGGCATGGCCGGCGCCTGCGTCGGCTTTTCGCAACTGCCGCAACAACACATTGCCGGGCTCGTCGGCATAGATATGGGGGAGGTGCGCTCGCTTGCCGAAGACCTCGTCGCGGCGCGCACGGCAAAGGCCAGCAAGGATGCCGCGGCATGAGTGGGCGTCTGGTCCATATCGGCAGCGCCGTCGTCGACTATGTCTACCGCATCGACGCCTTGCCGGCGCCGGGCTGCGAGAAGACCGCGTCGAGCTTTGCGCAGGTCGCCGGCGGCGGCTTCAACATGATGGTCGCGGCCAGCCGCACCGGCATGACGGTGGTGTTCGGCGGCCAGCTCGGCAGCGGACCGAATGGCGATTTTTTGCGCGCCGCGTTTGCGGCCGAAGGCATCATAACGCTGACGTCGCCATCGCCGGTCATGGACAGCGGCAATTGCGTCGCCATGATCTCCGGGGATGCCGAGCGCACCTTCGTGTCGTGGCCCGGTGCGGAGAGCATTCTCAGCCTCGAGATGATGAGGCCCGTGGTGGTCGCGCCTGATGATTGGGTGTTCACGTCGGGCTATACGCTGAGCTATTCCGGCAGCCGCGACGCGCTGACCGACTGGATCGAGGCGCTGCCAGAAAACATTCCCTTCGTTTTCGATCCAACGCCGGTCATCGCGGATATCCCACGTCCTATCCTGTCGCGGGTGCTTGCCCGTACGACATGGCTGAGCTGCAACATGACGGAAGCGGTCGAGATCGCTGGGCAAGGCGATGTCGAGGCACTCGCCGCCCGGCTGCTCGCCGACCACTGCCCAAAGGCCGAAGGCGTCGTTATCCGCGCCGGCGCCAAGGGCTGTTTCGTGAGGTTGGTCAATGGCGAGACGCAGACCATTGCCGGCTTCAAGGTCGATGCCATCGACACCAATGGCGCCGGCGACACCCATATCGGCGGTTTCGTCAGTGCACTCGCGCGCGGCGTGCATCCCTTCGAGGCGGCGCGCTATGCCAATGCGGCGGCAGCACTTTCCGTCACCCGCCATGGCGGCTCATCGGCGCCGACCGACAGCGAGATCCAGACTTTCCTGAGCCAGGCCGCCACGGGCGAGCCGGGCCAGAACCAGAAGGCCCATCAGACAGCCTGACCCGCCAAGCGGGCAAACAAGAGAGGAACGAACATGCGCATGCCAAGACTGACTGCCCTGCTGACGGCGACCGCCGTCATCACCTCCGCGCTCACGCTGGCCGCCAGTGCCGCCGAAGTGCATGTGCTCAACTGGAAGGGCTACGGCGCCGACGAGCCGTGGGCGATCGAAGCCTTCGAAAAGGCGACCGGCAACAAGGTCGTCAACGACTTCTTCAATTCCGAACAGGAAATGCTGACCAAGATCCGCACCAATCCGGGCCTCTATGACGTGGTCATGATCAACGCCGCCTTCAACGGTCAGGCGATGGCGGAAAAGCTGATCCAGCCGATCGATACCTCCAAGCTGCCGAACTATGCCGACATCAGCAAGGACAAGGCGCAATCGCCGATGCTCGACCATGACGGCAAGGTCTATGGCGTGCCGTGGGTGTGGGGCCTGACGGCGCTGGCTATCAACGAAAAGTCCTTCGACAAGCCACCGACCTCGATCGCCGAAATGTGGGACCCAGCGCATAAGGGCCGGGTCGTCATTCGCGACGACGCTGTCGAAGCGGTGCAGTTCGGCGCCATCGCCACCGGCCAGAACATCAACGACATCAAGGATATGGACGCGGTCAAGACCAAGCTGACCTCGCTGATGCCGCAGATCAAGACCTTCTGGAGCTCGGAGAACGACTGGAACCAGATGGTCGCCTCCAACCAGATCGACATCGGCACCTATTGGAGCGGCTCGGCCGATCGCGCCAAGACCCACTTCAAGCTGCCGGTCTCGCTGGTCGTTCCGCAGGAAGGCGCCGTCGCCTGGCTCGACGCGTTCTCGATCCCGGTGGGCTCGAAGAATGTCGAAGGTGCGCAGGCCTTCATCAACTGGATGATCGATCCGAAATTCTATGTCGAATGGGTCACCAAGGTCGGCGCTCCGGTGTCGGCCAACACCAAGGCGGTGGAAGCGCTGCCTGAAGACTCCTTCAACCGCAAGGTGATGGGCGATCCCGAGGTGGCCAAGCGCATCCAGTTCCAGGCGCCGATCACCGACGCGCAGCGCGAGGCCTATCTGGCGCTGTGGCAGCAGCTCAAAGTCGACGTGAAGTAACGCTCACGTCCGGACCAGCCGGCGGTTGGCGCCGGCTGGCCCTTCAATCCTGGGGAGGAGGGTATCATGGCAGTACAGGGTGCGGTCGCGTCGCGCAGCGGGCTGAGATCGGCCCTGCCGCTGCTGGCGCCGGCCTATCTCTGGCTGACGGTGGCGATCTTCCTGCCGCTCTCGGCCATGGTATTCTTCTCCTTCATGACCGACCTGCCGCTGTCGGGAAAGCCGTGGGCGTTCACCCTTGGCAATTACGCCGCCTTCTTCTCGCAGAGCCTATACCTGACGCTGCTGCTGGCTTCGCTTCGGCTCGGCCTTGAGGTGACGCTCTGGTGCGTCGTCATCGGCTATCCCGCGGCCTATGTGCTGGCCAAGGTGCTGAAGGGGCGCAGCCGCGAGGCGATCTTCCTGCTGGTCATCTTGCCGTTCTGGTCGAACGGGCTGGTGCGCATCTTCTCCTGGGCGATGGTGCTGCGCGAGGGCGGCATCCTCGACACGGCGCTCAACGCCGTGCTGCCGTTCAAGATCAACATCGATCTGATGTATTCCTACCCCGCAGTCATCATCGGCCTGGTGCACTCCTACGTGCCCTATATGGTGCTGACCTGTTACCTCACTTTGCAGGCCATCGATGACTCGCTGATCGAGGCCGGACGTTCGCTCGGCGCCTCGCGGCTGCAGGTGCTGAAGCGGGTGATCATCCCGCTGTCGATGCCCGGCCTAGTGGCAGGTGCGGCACTGATCTTCGTGCCGGTCGTCGGCTCGTTCATGGAGCCGCGCATCCTCGGCGGCCGCACCGGCACGTTCTACGGCACGGTGATCGAGGACCAGTTCGTCGCCGTCTTCAACTGGCCGCTGGGGGCGGCGCTTTCCTTCATCCTGCTGGCGGTGGTGCTGGTGATCCTGGCGGTTGCCTCGCCGGTGCTGCGGAGGGCTGCTTGATGATGACGACCCGCATCCTCGAAGGACTAGGCCGCTTCTACATCGGACTGCTGCTCGCCTTCCTCTATCTGCCGATCATCATCATGGCGCTGATGTCGTTCAACGTCTCGCCCTTCTACCAATTGCCGTTCGAATGGACGACGGAATGGTATGCCTCGCTCTGGCAGAACGACCAGCTGATCGCGGCCACCTGGAACAGCCTCGAGATCGCGGTCATCACCACGCTCATCTCAGTGGTGCTTGGCTCGGCCGCTTCGCTAGCGCTGTTCCGCTATGATTTCCGCGGCAAGAAAGTGCTGCAGGCGCTGCTGTTTCCGCCAATCGCCATTCCGTGGCTGATCACCGGCACGGCGATGCTGATCTTCTTCTTCGGCGTCGGCATTGGTCGCGGCCTGTTCGCCATCCTGCTCGGCCATGTGGCGCTGGCGCTGCCCTATGTCATCGTCGTCGTCTCGGCCCGGCTGCAGACTTTTGCACCGGAGCTGGAAGAGGCGGCGCGCTCGCTCGGCGCCAACCAGTGGCAAGTGACGAGGCGTGTGACGCTGCCGTGGATCATGCCCGGCGTCATTGCCGGCGGCTTGTTCGCATTTGCCGTGTCGTTCGACCAGTTCGTCGTCTCCTACTTCCTGGCGACCCCGGGGCAGACGACGCTGCCGGTCGAAATCTACGCCGCGATCCGCAAGGGGTTCACGCCCGAGATCAACGCGGTCTCGACCATCATCATCGTCGTGTCGATGGCGCTGATGCTGCTCACGGCGCGCTTCTTCAAATTCGGCGGAGAGAAATAATGGCCGGCGTGCAGGTATCGAACGTCTCGCGCAGTTTTGGCGCGCACAAGGCGCTGGACGACGTCTCCATCGATTTCGCCGATGGCGGCTTTTATGCGTTGCTCGGCCCATCGGGCAGCGGCAAGACCACGCTGCTTCGCCAGATCGCCGGCTTCGACTTTCCCGATACTGGCCGCATTGCCATTGGCGGCGAGAGTGTGGAACGCGTGCCGGTCGAAAAGCGGCGCATCGGCATGGTGTTCCAGAACTATGCGCTGTTTCCCAATATGAGCGTTGCCGACAATGTCGCCTTCGGCCTGTCGGTGCGCGGCGAAACGAAAGCGACGATCGCCACCGAAGTGCAGCGCGCGCTCGATCTCGTCCAACTCGGGAAGCTCGGCGAGCGCCGGCCGCACCAGCTCTCCGGCGGCCAACGCCAGCGTGTGGCGCTGGCGCGCGCCATCGTCACCAAGCCGCGCGTGCTGCTGCTCGACGAGCCGCTCGGCGCGCTCGACAAGGCGCTGCGCGTTGACATGCAGATCGAGCTGAAACGCATCCAGCGCGAGGTCGGCATCACCACCATCTTCGTCACCCACGACCAGGAAGAGGCGCTGACGATGAGCGACCGCATCGGCATCTTGCGCGACGGCAAGCTCGTGCAGGAAGGGCCACCGGAGGAGATCTACAACCGGCCGAAGAGCGAGTTCGCCGCCACCTTCCTTGGCGACGCAAACATTTTTCGCGGCGATGCGACCGGCAACGGCATCCGGCTGCCTGACGGCACGGCGATCGCCGCCGGGGTGGGTGATCGGCTTGCCGCCGGTACGAAGGCCAGCTGCGCCGTGCGTCCCGAACGCATTCGCATCGCGACCGATGCCGGGGTTGCGGATGCGGCCAATGCCAACGCTCTGAAGGGCCAGATCTCCAAGCGCATCTTCGCCGGCAACAACAGCACCTATTTCGTCGAGCGCGCCGGCCAGACGCTGAAGGTCATCGTCCAGAATACCGGCAATGACCGGCTGGCCGAGGGCCAGGATGTAATGCTCAGCTGGTCGCCGGAAAGCACTGTGCTGATTGCCGCAAACTAGTTCGCACCGTCACCCCGGCATGGTTCTGATGGGAATTGATGGAGCGGACCTTGGCTGATCGACGGGCCATGGCGTTATATCCGTCCTCCAGGGAGGAATGGATGGCAGGCCAGGGTTTCGAGCCGGATGTAAGGGTTCGCACCAGCGAATACCGGATCGGCTGCATCGGCGCCGGCATGATCATGGCCGAATGCCATCTTGCCGCCTATGCGCAGGCCGGTTTCCCAGTCGTCTCCATCGCTTCGCGCACCAAGGCCAGCGCCGAGAAGGTAGCTGCACGCTGGAGCATTCCGACCATCCACGACACACCGGAACAGCTGATCGAGGATTCCGAGGTCGAGATCGTCGACCTTGCCTTTCCACCCGACCAGCAGCCGGCGCTGATCCGCCATGCGCTGAAGCAGCCCCACATCAAGGCGATCCTGGCGCAGAAGCCACTGGCGCTGTCGGTCGATGAAGCCGTGAAGCTGCGCGACGAGGCAGCCAAGTCAGGCAAGATCCTCTCGGTCAACCAGAACATGCGCTACGACCAGTCGATGCGCGTCCTGAAGCAGATCATCGACAGCGGCGCGCTGGGCGACATCGTCTTTGCGCAGATCGACATGCATGCGATCCCGCACTGGCAGACTTTCCTTCAGGACTACGACCGGCTGACGCTCGCCAATATGAGCGTGCATCATCTGGACGTGCTGCGCTTCCTGTTCGGCGATCCCTCGGAAATCACCACGCTGACGCGCAAGGATCCGCGCACGACATTCGACCATTCAGACGGCATCACCGTCTCGACGCTGCGCTTTCCCTCCGGCGTGCTCGCCGTGTCGCTGGAGGATGTCTGGTCCGGACCGCGCCAGGAGGGCTATGAGGACGACCAGCACATCAACTGGCGCGTCGACGGCACCAAGGGTGTCGCCAAAGGCACGATCGGCTGGCCGAAAGGCGTGGCCTCGACGCTGACCTATGCGTCGACCAAGACGACCGGCGGCGAATGGGTCAGCCCGAGCTGGGACACGATGTGGTTCCCGCATGCCTTCATCGGCGTGATGGAGCAATTGCAGCATGCGGTGAAGACAGGCGCGCCGCCGGCGCTCTCCGTCGCCGATAACGTCAAGACAATGGCACTGGTCGAGGCGGGCTACCGCTCGATGGCGCAAGGCCGCACCGTCAAACTGTCCGAGATATCGATCGACTGAACATGCCGCCGAATAGTGTGGCGGCTGAATCGCTTACCGGGAGGAGTTCACATCATGATGCAGGCAGGTATCTTCACCGGCTATTTCCCCTATGAGCTCGCGGAGGCCGCCCGCCGCATCCGTGCACTCGGCTTCAACACAGTGCAGCTCGACATGCATTTCAGGGATGTCGATCTCACGGCCGGGCAGATCACCGGGGACAAGGCGAGGACAGTGCGCGACACGTTTCGCGACCACAATCTGCCGGTCTGCTGCATCTCGGGCTACACCAACATCATCCATCCCGACAAATCCGAGCGCGAGAAGCGCGTCGGCTATCTCAAGGAAATCATCCGCAATGCGCGCGACTTCGGCTCGCCCTACGTGATCTCGGAGACCGGCACCTACAACACCGAATCCGACTGGGTGCATCATCCCAAAAACAAGACCGAGGAAGGCTTCGAGGAATGCCGCAAGGTGATCTCGGATCTTGCCCAGACGGCTTACGACCATGGCGCGGTGTTCCTGCTCGAAACCTATGTCAACAATGTCGTCGGTTCGGTCGAGGAGACGGTCAAAATGTTCGCGCAGGTCGACCATCCGGGCCTCGGCCTGCTGATGGATCCGACCAATTATTTCGAGGCGCACAATATCGACCGCATGGACCAGGTGCTGAACCAGGTGTTCGACACGCTGGCCGACAAGATCCGCATCGCGCACGCCAAGGACGTCAAGCGCTCAGGCAGCGACAAGACCGAGAAGCATGCCGATATCGGCGACGCGGACGCGCATGAGGGGCTGACCTTCCGCGGCGTCGGCGAGATCGAGCTGCCGGCGCCCGGGCTGGGATCGCTGAATTACGATCTCTATCTGCAGCGGCTCAGTGAGAAGCACCCGAACATCCCTGTTATCATCGAGCATCTGACCGAGGACGACGTGCCGCGGGCGAAAACATTTCTCGACGGGAAGTTCCGCGCCAACGGGCTTTGAGGTAGGCGAGACGGTGATGGCGACGGCGGCCAAGACAAAGCGCGATTACGGCCTGGTCGGCGAAAGCACCCGCCGGGCGATCGAGACCGGGCTGGCCTCGGCCGAGTGGTATCACACCGACGTGCCGCGCAAGGCAATGAAGGAACTGATGCAGCGCTCCGACGGGCCGGCGATCCGCGATACCATCATCTGGATCGCAGCCATCCTGGGCTCGGCCGCCGGCATCATCTGGTTCTGGGGCACGTGGTGGGTGGTGCCGTTCCTGCTCGTCTATGGCGTGCTGTATGGATCGTCGAGCGACTCGCGCTGGCATGAATGCGGCCATGGCACCGCTTTCCGCACACGCTGGATGAACGATGCGATCTACGAAATCGCCAGCTTCATGGTGGTGCGCAATCCGGTGCAATGGCGCTGGAGCCATGCGCGGCATCACACCGACACGATCATCGTCGGCCGTGACGCCGAGATCGCGGTAATGCGGCCGCCAAATCTGGTCAAGGCGGCGCTTGCCTTCACCGGCATTCTCGATTTCCGTTATTCGCTGCCGATCCTGGCGCGCCAGGCGTTGGGCAAGCTGTCGGACGACGAAAAGAGCTACATTCCTGAGACCGAACAGGGCAAGGCCATCACGGCGGCGCGCTGGCATGTCGCCGTGTACGTTGCGACGATCGCCCTCGCGATCGCGCTGGGTTCATGGCTGCCGCTGGTGCTGATCGGCCTGCCGCGTCTTTATGGCAGCTGGCACATGGTTCTGACCGGCCTGCTCCAGCATATCGGGTTGGCCGACAATGTCGTCGACCACCGGCTGAACACGCGCACCGTCTACATGAACCCGGTCAGCCGCTTCATCTACTGGAACATGAATTATCACGTCGAACACCATATGTTCCCGATGGTGCCCTATCATGCGCTGCCGAGGCTGCACGAGCTGATCAAGCACGATCTGCCGGTGGCGAACCCGTCGATGTGGCATGCCTATCGCGAAGTCTGGCCGGTGCTTTTGAAGCAGCTGCGGTACGAGGATTATTTCCTCAAGCGCGAATTGCCGCCGACGGCGCGGCCCTATCGCGGTGAATTTCACGAGCTCGATATGTCGGCGGCGGCCGAGTAGCGAATAAACCACCCGCCTTCTATCCGGCCTGTTACGGGGCCGGTAAGGTGACCGGGAAAAGCAACCAGCCAACAGGGACATCCCGATGAGCCGAAAGAGACCGACCGTCGCCGATCTGCGCGCCATGAAGGGCAAGCGCCAGCTGACCATGCTGCGCGTCCTGACCATGGACGAGGCCGAGGCTGCCGAGCGGGCAGGGGTCGATATCGTCTCGGTGCCGCCCGAGCTGGTGCTCAACCCTGAGTATCGCGATGCGGCGCCCAGCCTGTTCACCATGCCGGGCGAGAATTTTTATGAGATCGGCACGGCGGACGATTTCCTGCGCTGGGCGTTCCGGCTCTACAAGGCCGGCGCCGACGCCGTTTATTGCAGCGCCGGTTTCGCCACCGTGAAGCGGCTCGCCGACGACGCGATCCCCGTCATCGGCCATGTCGGCCTCATTCCGTCCCGCGCCACCTGGACCGGCGGCTTCAAGGCCGTCGGCAAGACCGCCGACACCGCCATGCAGATTTTTGAGGCGGTCAAGCAGTATGAGGCCGTTGGAGCTCTCGGCGCCGAGATCGAAGTGGTGCCAATCGAGGTGGCGAAGGCGATCTCGGAACGGACCTCGCTGATCATGCTGTCGATGGGTGCGGGCACCGGCTGCGACGCGCAATATCTGTTTGCCGACGATATTCTTGGCCAGAACCGGGGCCACATGCCGCGCCATTCCAAGGTCTACCGCAACTTCGCCGCCGAGTACGATCGTCTGCAGGCGGAACGCGTCGCGGCGTTTTCCGAGTACGTTGCCGACGTCGATAGCGGCGCCTATCCGGAAGACAGGCATGTCGTGCGCATGGATCCGGCCGAGCTCAGCCTGTTCATGAAACGGGTGGACGCAAAGGGCTGACTACTCGGCCTCCTTGCCGATCATCGCTGCACCTTGCCATGTTCCGTCGGCGAGCATGGCATGGAGTACCTCGGCATCCGTTCCCAGCGGCCGGTCCTCCCTCAGCATCGCCACATGCGCGCGCACCGCGGTATGGACCGCTGCTGTGCCGGGCGCCAGCTTGAGACCGTCGCGCAGATCGACGGCTTGCGCGGCGGCCATCAGTTCGAAGGCGATCAGCCGGCGCCATAGCGCGATCATTTCGGCGCATTTCGACACCGCCAGAGGGGTCTGCGTCGCATGGTCCTCGACGCCTTCGGACACGGGAAGGAAATCCAGCATCACCGGATTGGCCTTGTGGCGGATGCCGGCCAGGATTGCCGTTGCCGTCTTTTGCAGCGGCACGAAACCGGCCGAGGCGCCGCCGACCGGCGACAAATATTTCGGCAGGCCGTTGCGGCCGGAGCCGGCGAGCTGGATCAAGCGGGCAACGCTTGCCGCGGCACATTGCGCGATCCCCAAGCCGAGCGTCTCGAAGGCAAGTGCCAGCGATGCGGTGTGGAAATTGCCGGTCGACAGAACCAGCCCGTCATCGCCCAGCACCAGCGGATTGTCGGCGGCGGCATTGAGTTCGATCTCCAGCGCCAGCCGCGCCTGGTCGATCGCCTGGATCAGCGCGCCATGGATCGACGGCATGCAGCGGATCGACAGCGGGTCCTGCAAGGTGGTCGGCGTCGGCTCCTCGTCGCGGGCAAGCAGGTCGCGCAGGCCCTTGGCCGCGAGTTGCTGGCAGGCTGCCGGCCGCGCCAGATGCAGGCGCGGATCGAGGATGGTGCGGTTGGCGCCAAACCCTTCCATGGTCAGCGCTCCCGCCTGCTGCTGTTGCGCAAAGGCCGACAGCGCGTCGGCCAGTACCAACGCGCCAGTGCCGGCTGATACCGCCGAGGCGTTGATCAGCGACAGGCCGTCTTTCGGCGCCAGGCTGATCGGAGCCAACCGCGCCATCATCAACGCCTTGGCCGCCGGCATGCGCCGACCCTGATAGTCAGCTTCGCCGTCGCCGGTCAGCAGACGGGCGAGCGCCGCCATCAGCACGAGATCGCCGGCGCCGATCGAGCCCAACTGCGGCATTACCGGATGCACGCCGGCATTGAGCGCATCGACAAGGGCGGTGAAAGCCACCGGCGAAATGCCGGAGCCGCCGACTGCCAGCATCGCTGCGCGCGCAAGCATGGTCGCCCGCACCGCCTCTTGGGGCAACGGTTCGCCGACAGCGCCGCTTCGCCCTTCCAGCAACTGGCGCTGGAAGGCGCTGGCATCGCCCTCGACCGACGTGCCGAGATTGGCGCCGAGCCCGGTGTTGAGGCCGTAAATCTGCTGGCCGGACGCGGCGACCTGGTCGAGCACTTTTCGCGCTTTGTCGAGCCTCTCGATGACCGTCGGTTCAACCTCGACCTTGCGGCCGCCGCGGGCGACCGCCGCGACATCCTCGACGCTGACGCCGGCGCCGGTGAGGACGAGCGCGCTCATGCGAAGCGCAGCCTCTGGCCGATGCCTTTATCAGCAGCCTTGGCCAGCATCGCCTTGCCCAGCGCAATGTCGGACAGCGACAGGCCGCGATGCCAGAACAGGATCGTCTCGTCGTCGCTTTGCCGGCCCGGCTTGAGGCCGGCGGCGATCTGGCCGAGCTCGGCGTGCAGCGTGGTCTCGCTCAGCCTTCCGGTTTCGACATGAGCGCGCAGCGAGCCGAACTTGCCGCCCTTGCACTGGCCCCAATCGTCGACGACCATTTTCTGCATGATGTCGGTCAGCGACAGCTCCACCGCGCTCATCGTGCCGTACGGCACGACCAGTGCACCAGGCTTGATCCATTCGGTCTTGAGCAGCGGCTGCGGCTCCGGCAGCCGCGAGGCCTCGACGACGATGTCGGCGCCCTTGACGCAGCTCTCCCAATCGGCGACCGCCGTGACGGTCTTGCCGAGATCGGCGGAGAGTTTGGCGGCGAAGCCGTCGCGGCTTTTCGGGCGGCGCGAATGAACGCGGATCTCGTCGAAGTCGAAGAGATGGTCGAGCAGGCGCACGTTCCAGTAGGCGGTACCGCGCGCGCCGATATGGGCCAGCACCTTGGAATTCTTGCGCGCCAGATGCTTGGCGCCGATGGCGGTGACAGCGCCGGTGCGCATGTCGGTGATGACGGTGGCGTCGAGAATGGCGCGCGGCGTGCCGGTGCGCGGATCGAACAGGTTTAGAATGCCAAATTCTGAAGGGAGCCCGTGCAGATAATTGTCGACATAGTCGCCGACGATTTTCACGCCCGCCGTGTCGAGCGGCGCAACGTAGCCGCGCAGAACGTTGAAATGGCCATGGAAGGAAGGGTCGGGTTCAAGATGGACGCGCGGCTCGATCACCGTCTGGCCATTGCCTTGCGCGACAAGCCCGGCTTCGACAGCGGCAATGATTTCGCCGTCGGTCATCTCCAGGGCTTCGATATCTAGGGCATTGAGGTAGTCGATATAGATAGGCTTCATGCAATGTCCTTGGCCGCCCGCCCATCCATAACAGGCTGCGAGCCGACACGGAAGTTTGTTGGATAAGCTCTGGACGGGGCCAGCCATATGCTGTTCAACGCGGTTCGCTATGACTGCCGTTCCCGACACCGAGGCCTCCGCCGCAACCGCCAGCAATGCGCGGCGCGTGGCGTTGATCGTTGCCATCGCGTTTTTCATGCAGCTGCTGGATTCGACGATCATCTCGACCTCGCTGCCGCAGATGGGAGAATCCTTCGGCGTGCCGGCTGTGGCTATGAGTATCGGCATCACCGCCTATATGCTGACCATGGCAGTGTTCGTGCCGCTATCGGGTTGGCTTGCCGACCGCTTCGGCGCGCGCAACATCTTCCTGCTGGCGATCGTACTGTTCACGCTGGCCTCGCTAGCTTGCGGCTTTTCGCAGAGCCTTACCCAGTTCGTCGCGGCCCGTGTCGTGCAAGGCCTTGGCAGCGCGCTGATGACGCCGGTCGGGCGCATTCTGGTGCTGCGCAATGCGTCGAAATCGGAGCTGCTCAACGCCACGGCGCTGATCACCTGGCCGGCGCTGTTTGCTCCCGTGGTCGGGCCGGTGCTCGGCGGCTTCATTACCACGTACCTGTCCTGGCACTGGAATTTCTTCATCAACATCCCGCTTGGGCTGGTCGGGCTGGCGCTGGTCGCGCGCTTCATTCCGGGCGACCGCGCGGCCGATCCCAAGCCGCTGGATTGGCCGGGGTTTTTCCTCACGTCGCTGGGGCTCGCGCTGCTGCTCTACGGCCTTGAGCGCATCGCACATCCGGAAGACGGCGCCTTGCCCGCCGTGCTGCTGGTTGCCGCCGGCATCGTCATCGGCTGGCTGGCGGTGCGGCATCTCCGGCGCGCGCCGCATCCGCTGCTCGATCTCAGCGCGTTCAGGGTGCAGACCTTCGCCATCTCGACGCTTGCCGCCGGCACCATCTTCCGCGTGGCGATCAACGCCACGCCGTTCCTTTTGCCGCTGCTGTTTCAGGTCGGCTTTGGCCTTTCGCCGGTCGATGCCGGCTTGATGATCGTGGCCTACTTCCTCGGCAATCTCGGCATGAAGACGGTGACGACGCCGACGCTGCGACGCTTTGGTTTTCGCACGGTCATGGTCGTCAACGGCCTGATCGCCTCGGCCTCGATCATGGCCTGCGCGGCGATCTCGCCCGAAACGCCGCAGGCGCTGGTAGTGATGCTGATGCTGATCGCCGGCCTGACGCGCTCGATGCAGTTCACGGCGCTGAATACTCTGGCCTTCGCCGACATCGATGCCGCGCAGCGCAACTCGGCGGCGACTTTGTCGTCCATGCTGCAGCAGATATCGATGCTGTTCGGCGTGGCGGTGGCGGCTGCCATTCTGAACCTGTCGCAGATCGTCAGGCACCGGCCGGCGCTCGACCTCGTCGATTTTCGCATCGCCTTCCTGGTCATCGGCGCCATCGGGCTGGCGGCGGCGTTGCGGTTCCTCGTGCTGCCGCCCGGTGCAGGCGCCGAAGTTTCAGGCCACATGACCAGGACCTGAATTCGCGATTTTCGCCGCTCAGGCGGCAATTAATTCCGCCTTGTGCTTTCGCCTCAGAACGGCACCTTCGCGCATACGCGCAATGGCGCAACCGAATGCCAAAAGCGCAGCCTTTTCCTAGCATTGCGCCAGTTCTAGCAATCGGTGCGTCCACTGGAAGATTATCACTGCCAACGGGTGTTCCGAGCGCGGATTCATTTGACGAAGCGGCGCCGAGCCGATTAGCTTTCTTCGGAAGGGGTGGCAGAGCTGCCATCGGGGCGAATGCAGACATGAACACGATTGGCTGGCCAAATGTCAGGAGCCTAAATCAGGAAGGCATTGTTTTTGCCATCGCCGTGGTGCTGTTCGTCGCCGCTGCCATTGGGCTGCCTGGTTTCATCGCTGCCAACAATCTCGTTGCCATCGTCCGCTCGGTGTCGGTGCTGGGCATTTTGGCGCTCGGCATGGCGGTCGTCATAATCGGCAGGGGCATCGACCTGTCGGCGGTGGCGATCATGGCGATGTCGGTCGCCTGGTATCTGCAATTGCTCAACGCCGGAACGCCTGATGGGCTCGCCTTCGCCTATGTGCTGGCAGGCGTGCTCGCCATCGGCCTGCTCAACGGTTTTCTCGTCGCCTATGCCGACGTGCCGGCGATCTTCGTGACGCTGGCGACCGGCTCCTTCGTCTTCGGCTATGTCCGCTCGCAACTGATCACACAGGATGCGGTGCCGGTGCCTCAGGGCCATTGGGTGGAGTTGCTCGGCGGCCTGCGTTTCCTCGACATTCCGATCGAAGTGTTCGTCTTCGCCGGGCTCGCCTTCCTGTTCTTCCTGTTCCTGCGCTACACCAAATGGGGCCGCTACATCTATTTCGCCGGCGACAATCCGGTCGCCGCGCGCAACATCGGCATTCCGGTGCGGCCAATGCTGGTGCTGCGTTATGTGGTTTCGGCCTTCGTCGCGCTGATCGCCGGCCTGCTCACGGCGGCAAGCCTGCATTCGATCAACACCCGCGTCGTCAACTCGACGCTGCTCTATGACATCGTGCTGGTGGCGGTGATCGGCGGCATCGGCCTTTCCGGCGGGCGGGGCGGGGTGCGCAATGTGCTGGTGGGCGCTGCACTGATCGGCATCCTGTCGAACGCGATGACCATCATCGACATTCCGCTGCTCTATCAAAACCTGATCAAGGCGGCGATCCTGCTCGGAGCCATCATCGTCGACGGCATCATCAATCCGCGTGACGAACAGACCGCGCAGCAGGGCGACATCTAAGGGGTACCCGACCGGGTCATGCCGACCGGCCGGCAATAAGTGAAAAACAGAGGATGTGACATGAAACTGATCAGAACACTGATGGCGGCCGCCACGGCGCTTGCCGCTACCGCCTTCGTCGCGCCGACCTTCGCCGCCGACGATCCGGGCCCGGCCGCATACGCGCAGGCGCTCAAGGGCAAGCGCGTCATGCTGGTGCCGCTGGCGATGGGCTTCGACCTTGCGCAGGGCTGGTCGCACTATCTGAAGACGGAAGTCGAGGCCTGGGGCGGCACCTTCGAAACACGCGATCCGAACTGGGTCGTCGATGCCGGTGCACAGGCGATCACCGACGCGATCTCGTCCGACACAAGGCCGGACGTGTTGATCATCCATGCGCCGGACCTCAACTCCTATTCCAAGCTGATGAAGAAGGCGCAGGCCGCCGGCACCTACGTCATACTGGTCGACAATCCCGCCAACTTCCCGGCCGACGCCTTTGTCGGCAGCGACTGGGACCGGCTCGGCCAACTCGAGGCCGAAGCGGCGATCAAGGGCTGCGGCGAGAATTCGTCGAAGAAGATCGGCCTTGTGCAGGGTGATCAGGCCAACTCGTCCAGTCTCTACCAGTATGCCAGCATCATGAAGGTGCTGGAGAAGCACCCCGACTTCAAAGTCGTGGCCAAGCCCGACTCCAACTGGGATCCGACGACGTCGCGCAACGTGACGACGACAATGCTGCAGCAGAACCCCGACATCTGCTCGATCATCGACTTCTGGGATGGTGACGCCACCGGCGCATCCGCCGCCATCCGCGACGCCAAGCTCGACGGCAAGGTCTTTTTGGTCACCACCGGCGGCGGCGAGAAGGCGGCCGATTGCGACAAATTGCAGGACGGAACTTACGGCGCCGTGGTGATGACCGATCTGGCCCGCCAGTCCGGCGACATGAACGCTATCATCAAGTTCCTGCTGCAGAGCGGCCAGCCGGCCGGCACGTCGCACACCTACATCTACACGCTGGAGAAGGCTACGACCAAGGCCGACCTCAAGCCCGACAGCTGCTGGGACCTGAAGGCGCTGCAGGCCGAAGCGGCGGCGAAGTAAGCCGCGCTTTTCGACTGAAATAAACGAGGTGACTGGACAATCCGGTCACCTCGTTCCCTCATGGAATAGCAGCCGCCGATGTCCTTTCGCGAACGCCTCCAGTCCTGGCGCTACAATCTCGTGCCCGACCATCTGGTCGGCGAGATCCTGACAAAACGCTGGACCGACAACGCCATTCCGTTCCTGGCGCTGGTGGCGACGCTCAGCGTGTTCGGCTCGATCATTCCCGGCTTCTTCAAGCTGACCTCGCTGCAGGAATCGACCCGCCAGCTCGGCGAGTTCTCGATGGTGGTCACCGGCATGACGGTGGTGATGCTGGGCGGCGGCATCGACCTGTCCGTCGGCTCGATCTTCGCGCTGTCCTGTTTCTCCGCCGTCTATGTCTTCTTCATTCTCGAACAGTCTATCTGGCTGGCGCTGGCGGCATCGCTCGCCACCGGCCTGATCTTCGGCGCCGTCAACGGCTACCTCGTCGGCTACCTCAGGCTGCGCGCCTTCCTCACCACCCTGGTGACGTTCATCTTCGGCCGGGCGCTGTTCGATATTCTCGTCACCACCTATGCCGCCGACGTGCAGCTTTCCCAGGCGACATCGGATGTGCTCGACTTCATCGGCGACAGCACCTTCTGGGGGCTTTCGGTCTCGGTGTGGCTGGCGATCATTCTTGCCATCGTCACCCATATCGCGCTGACGCGCTCACGGCCGGGCTGGCATGTGCTGGCGGTCGGCGGATCCAGGCGCTCGGCGCACAATGCCGGCATTCGCGTGCGCCGCACCGTGTTCATGACCTATGTCTTTTCCGGCTTCTGCGCCTCGATCGGCGGCTTCCTGATCGCTTGCCGCCTGAGTGGGGCAGGGCCGGGCACCGGCCTCAACCTTGAGATCATGGCGCTGACGGCGGCGGTGGTCGGCGGCGTCAGCCTGGGTGGTGGCCGCGGCTCGGTCATCAAGGGGCTGATGGGCGCCATCATCGTGCTGACCATGACCAACGGGCTGATCCGGCTGGGCTATGGCACCGGCACCAACCAGATGGTGCTGGGCATCATGCTGGCGGTGGCGGTGACGATCGACATCCGCTGGCTGAAGAACCGCCATAAGGTGCTCAACGAAGTCTATGTCGCGCCGGTCTATCTCAAGATGGGCGAGACACAGTCTGCGGTGCCGGGCTCAGGCACGCCCTACGCGCTCGACAACCGGCTGTCGGCGGCCGACCATATCGGGCTCGGCGAGTTGGAAGGGCCGGAAGACGTCATCCTCGACCGCGACGATCACCTCTATTGCGGCACGCGCCATGGCGAGATCGTCCGCTTCTTCGCGCCGGACTATATGAAATCGGAGGTGTTTGCCCATATCGGCGGCTTTCCGCTGGGCCTGGCCTTCGACAAATCGGGCAATCTGATCAGCTGCGTCGGCGCCATGGGGCTCTATTCCGTCTCGCCGGATCGGGATGTGAAACGCCTGTCGGCGGAGACGTCGCGTTCCTGGACCTCGATCGTCGACGATGCGCGGCTGCGCGACCCCAACGATTGCGACATCGCGCCGGACGGGCGGATCTATTTCACTGACTCCACCAAGCGCTATGACGCCCACGATTGGGCGCTGGACTCGATCGAGAACCGCGCCACCGGCCGGCTGCTGGTTTATGACCCGAAGGACGGTTCGACGAAGACACTGCTCGACGGCTACCGCTACACCAATGGCGTGTGCATGGCGCATGACGGGAAGTCGCTGTTCTTCGCTGAGAGCTGGGCCTGCCGTGTGCATCGATACTGGCTGGAAGGGCCGAAAGCAGGCACCGCCGAATGCGTCATCCGCGACATGCCGGGCTATCCCGACAACATCAACCGGGCGTCGGACGGCAATTACTGGATGGCATGGCTCGGCATGCGCACGCCGAGCTTCGACCTGTCGCTGCGCCATCCCGATATGCGCAAGCGCATGACGCGCCGGCTGCCGCAGGACGAGTGGCTGTTCCCCAACATCAACACCGGCGGCGTGGTGAAATTCAACGACAAGGGCGGCATTGTCGAGGCGATGGGCGACCTCACCGGCGGCGCGCATCCGATGGTCACCTCGATGCGCGAGCACAAGGGTTTCCTGTTCGTCGGCGGCATCCTTAACAACCGCATCGGCCGCTACAAGATTGCGGGCGCCGACCCGAACTGGACCAGCTCCGCTTCTTACTGGGGAGCGAAGCCATGATCCTCGATCCTGTGCTCGACCTGTTTCGTGGCAAGGCGGTGACCATCCCACCGCTCGACGGTGCCTTCCGTCCCAACACGCGGCTGGACGAGGCGCCAGTGTTCGCCGATTTGACGGAGCCCGACAATCTTCTGGTTGCCGATGGCCGGCTGCTCGTTTCCAGCGGCAATGCGGTATATTCGCTTGCCGCAGGGGTGGAGCCGAAAGTTGTCGGGACCTTTCTTTCCCCCATCACGGCGCTGGCTCTATCACTGTCGGGCGAACTGACGGTGGGGTTGGAAAGCGGCAAGCTGCTGGTTGCCGGCAAGGAGGTTTCGCTGCCGGCCGGCGTCAGCTGCATCACCGCGCTTGCCTATGCAGACGACGGCACGTTGTGGCTGGCCAATGGCTCGGCTGAGCACACGTCGTCGCAATGGGCCGCCGACCTGATGAAGAAGGGCGCGTCCGGTTCGCTTTGGAGGCGGGACGCGGCCGCCGCCGAGTTCCGCAAAGTGGCCGGCGATATCGCCTTTCCCTATGGGCTGCATCCCATTGGGCGGGATGTGCTGGTCAGCGAAAGCTGGCGCCATCAGCTCGTTCGCTTCGATGGTGCGACCGGTAGCCGCTCGACCGTGCTGACGCATCTGCCCGGCTATCCCGCGCGCCTCGCGCCGGCCGGCGATGGCGGCGCGTGGCTGGCTCTGTTCGCGCCACGCAACCGGCTGATCGAATTCGTTCTCCAGGAAACCCACTATCGGCGCGACATGCTAGACCAGGTGGCGCCGGCCTACTGGATCGCGCCGGCTTTGGCCTCCAATCGCAGCTTCCTCGAACCGCTGCAATGCGGCGGCATCCGCACCATGGGCATCCACAAGCCCTGGTCGCCGAGCCGCTCCTATGGGCTGGTGGTCAGGCTCGATCAGAACATGCAGCCGCAATTCAGCCTGCACAGCCGCGCCGACGGCAGGCGCCATGGCATCTGCAGCGTGGCGGAAACGGACGGCCGCCTGTTCATCGCCTCCAGGGGCGGCGATTGCGTGCTGGCCATCGACGCAGGAGGTCTCTGATGGAACCGATCGTGCGCCTGGAAAACGTCACCAAAAACTATCGCGGCGTGCCCGCGGTCAGACAAGTCAGCTTCGAACTGCGCAAGGGCGAAATCCACGCGCTGCTCGGCGAGAATGGCGCCGGAAAATCGACGCTGACCAAGATCATTGCCGGCGTCGTCGACGCCACTTCCGGCAAGATGTTCCACAAAGGCGGCGAGATCGCCTACGCCTCGCCGCATGCGGCGCTCGAGGCCGGCATCGCAATGGTGTTCCAGGAGACCAGCCTAGTGCCGTCGATGACAGTGGCGCAGAACCTCTATCTCGGCACCGAAAAGTTTCTCAACCGGCTGCGCGGCACCTACATTTCGGCGCAACAGTTTTTGCAATCGCTGAACTTCCCGGTCGACCCGAACGCCATGGTGGCAACGCTCGGCGCGGCCAAGCGTCAGATGGTCGAGATCGCGCGCGCCGTTCACCACAATGCCGAGATCATCATCTTCGACGAGCCGACGGCGACGCTGACGCCGGAGGAGAAGCGGCACTTTTTCGCACTGATCCGGCGGCTGAAGGCGAACGGCGTCTCGATCGTCTTCATCAGCCATGCATTGGAAGAGGCGCTGATGATCGCCGACCGCATCACAATCCTGCGCGATGGCGAGCTGGTCATAACCGACGACACATCGGCCTTCGATCGCGACAAGATCGTCGCCGCCATGGTCGGGCGTACACTGTCGGGACAGATTTATCGCCAGCGCGACGAGGCCAGGCTGCGCAAGGCCGGCAAGAAGGTGCTGTCGGTGCAGGACATTTCGATGAGCAATGTCGTGCGCAACACCTCCTTCTCGATCTTCGAGGGACAGATCACCGGCGTGTTCGGGCTGATCGGCTCCGGCCGCACCGAGACCTTCAAGATCGTGTCGGGCATCTACAAGCGCGATTTCCTGCGCGGTGGCGCGATTGAACTCGACGACAGGCCGGTGCGCTATCTCGTGCCCAGTGAGGCGGTCGCCGACGGCATCGTCTACGTCACAGAGGACCGCAAAAGCGAGGGCATTTTCGAGACGATGGGCATTGCCGAGAACCTGTTCGGCGGGCTGCTGGCGGCGGGCCGCGAAAAGGCCTGGGTGATCAACCAGCAGGAGATGCGCACGCTTTCCGCTGAATGGACGAAGACGCTGAACATCAAGGCGATCAACGACAATGCCCGCGTGGTCGAGCTTTCCGGCGGCAACCAGCAAAAGGTGGTGATCGGCAAGGGGCTGGTGCAGCAGCCGCGTATCGTGATCTTCGACGAGCCGACGCGCGGCGTCGATGTCGGCGCCATCGCCGAGATCCACCAGATCATCAACCGGCTGGCCGACGAGGGATTGGCCGTCGTCGTTATCTCGTCCTACCTGCCGGAAATCATGAACCTGTCGGACCGGATTCTGGTGTGCCGGCAGGGCCGCATGGTCGAGGAGTTTTCGCCCGCCGAGGCGACGGAGGAGAAGATCATGTATGCGGCGGTTCATTAGGTTTCTGGTCGGTGTTTGAGGGTGCGCATACGTCGCCAATTGGCGAAGGCCTCAGCGCCTTCGTCATCCTCGGGTCTCCGCGACGGCGCTTCGCGCCTGCTTCGCCCGTGAATGACGAAGCTGAGATGCTTCGGCCAATCGCCATGGTTCTGTCAGCATCAAAAACTGAATCGGAATAGCCGGTTAGCCGCCCTTGCTCGAGACCTGATTCAACCACCTGATCCACCGATTCAACGAAAGGAAACGCCATGGCCGCCACAAAACTCCTCAGCGATGCTGAGGTCGAAAAAATCCCGGTTGCGAAGGCTGTGTTCGATGACATCCGCGCGACGCGCAAATCGGATTTCGTCAACAATTTCTGGCGTGGTCTCGCCAACGATCCGGCCTTGCTGAAACGGACATGGGAACAGGTGAAGGTGGTGATGGCCACGGAGAGCGCCATCGACCCGCTGACCAAGGAAATGATCTATATCGCGGTGTCGACCGCCAATGGCTGCTCCTACTGCGTCCACTCGCATACGGCAGCTGCCCGCGCCAAAGGCATGACCGATGCGCAGCATGGCGAGATGGTGTCGATCATCGGGCTGGCCGGGCAGACCAACCATCTGGTGACGGCGATGCAGATTCCGGTCGATCCCGAGTTTGAAGTGAGGTGAGGGGCGGATTTCCCTTCTCCCTGTGGGAGAGGGGAAGCAGTGCGCTATGCCGGTCTGTAAACCTTCTCGGCCGTGTTCCAGAAGATATCCGCCTCGGCGGCTGCGCCATGCTTGCCTACCGCGGCGCGGTGCGCCTTGATCAGTTCGGCATGGGTCGTCCAGAGTTTTTCGATCGGGAAGTTGGAGCCGAACATCAGGTGGTCAGCGCCCAGAATGTCGATGGCATTGTCGACGATGTAGGCAATCAACGCCGGATCGTTGCGGTGGGCGAAGGTGCCGAGGCCCGACAGCTTGGCGTAGAAGTTCGGCGCTGTTGATAGCGTACTCAGGCCGGCTTTCCAGGCCTCGGTGGTTTCCGGCTCCAAGCCGGTCAGCATGCCGGCATGGGTGAGGATGAAGTTGATCTGCGGGTTCTCGCCGACCAGCGTCAGCCCGTCCTTCATCTGGGCAGGGAAAAGCTGCAGGTCGAAAGACAGGCCATAGTCTTTAAGCCGCGCGACATTGGCCCGCACCTTGGGGTCGATGACCTGATCGGCCGAGGCAGCGAAGCGGAAGGCCGGCGTCTCGTGCCAATGCATCTGCATGCGCACGCCGCGCAGCAGCGGGTACTTTTTCAATCGATCGATCTGGGGCCGGACATCGTCGACGGTCATATCGGTATAGCCGACGATAGCGTGCGGCCAGCCGGTCTCGTCGGCAGTCTTCTGCAGGAAGGCGACTTCTTTTTCGAAATCCTCCTTGGCCCAGTTGGTCTGGACATAGACGGCCTTCTCGACACCTGCGCCTTGCTGATCGGCGAGAAATTCCTCGATCGGATAGTCGCGGCGGATCGGTTCGTAGGGGCCGAAAATGCGCGGCACCATCGGCCCGACCAGCCATGGCTGGTCCTGCTGGCGCCAGATGTGGAAATGCGCGTCGATGGCTTTCTGCATCACGATACCCTTTTCCAGATTGCCGACGCCGCCGGGGCGGGGCGGGCGAGCGACAGGATGAAATCGGTGAGGCTCCCGAGCGACGAGCCGTCGATGAGATCGTCGAGATTAGGCAGGATGGCGCGGAGTGCTGCCGTGGCGGGAAGGAAACGCGGGTCACCGGCCAGCGGTGTGGCCAGCGACAGGCGAAAGGCGCGGGCGCTCAGCCGGCGCATTGCGGTCTCGAGATCGGCATGGTCGCCGCGCTCCAGCGCGTCCGACAGGATGATCACAGCGGCACCGCGGGCGAAAGCTGAGAAACGCGGCACCGAGAGGAAGGCGAGCAGGGTCGGTCCCATGCGCGTGCCGCCGTCCCAGTCGTCGACGAGTGCCGCCGCTCGGGCGAGAGCCTGGTCGCGATCGCGGATACGCAGTGCGGATGTGATGCGGGTGAGCCGCGTGCCGAAGGTGAAGATTTCGGCACGGTCAGCACCTTGTACGGCGGCGTGCGCCAGTTTGAGATAATCCGATGTATGCAGCTTCATCGAGCCGGAAACATCGATCAGGATCAGCAGCTTGCGCGAAACGGTTTGGCGGCGGCGGAGCTGCGGCGAGGGGATATCGCCATCGGCGCTGACGATTTCCCTGAGCGAGCGGCGCAGATCGAGCTTGCCGCGCGAATGGGTGCGCACGGTGCGGAATGAGCGGCGCGCGGGGAGGGCTGAAGCGAGCTTGCGGCGGAAGGGCCCAAGGCCATCGTTGTCGCGGAGGAAGTCGCGGCTGCTGAGCTGTTCGATTGCCGACGACAGTTCGCCGCCTTTCTCCTGGCGCGTGGTCTGTTTCTCCTCCTGGCGCGTGCCGTGATCGTCCTTGATGCGGGTTTCCTCGTCTTCCTCGCCTTCGATCGAGGGTTGGCCATCGCCATGGAAGTGATTGCGAAAATGCGCCTCGAATTCGCCGCGGCGATTGGGCGGGGGGGCAAGCGTTGCGAGCGCCGCCTCGCGGATGTCGGCCATCGAGCGGGGGCCGAGCAGGGTGACCGCCTGCATGAAGCTGGAGACCTGCTCGGGGGCGACGGCAAAGGCGTGGCGGCGCAGCAGCCGGGCGAAGTGGAGGAAGGGCGCGGAGGCGAGAGGAAGGGTTCCCTGACGCATCATTCCTTCGCGCCCCCCTCTGTCCTGCCGGACATCTCCCCCACAAGGGGGGAGATCAGCAGCTTTGGCGCTTCGGTTCTTTCTGCGCCGCTGGAGATTGGCGAAAGCCAGGATGACGGCTGATCTCCCCCCTTGTGGGGGAGATGTTCGGCAGGACAGAGGGGGGCGCTGTCCCGCCAGCGTTGCAGAGTGCCCAGGTGAGGCCACCTCGCTGTGAACGAGCTGTTGACCTCACACGTCACCCCAGCGCCTCCTCGACAATCCGGCCAAGCTCCGGCGCGATCGCGGACAAATCCTCCTCGTCCTTGATCAGCACGCCGATGGCGCGGCGGAAGGCTTCCGGCCACGGGCTGCCGCCCTTCTCCAGGATGGTGGCGGCGTTGGCCCATTCTACGGCCTCGGAGATGCCGGGCGGCTTGGCCAGCGGCCGGACGCGGATCTCCTGCACAGCGGCCGCCACGGCGCGGGCGGTGGTCTCGGCGACATCGCCGGCGCGCAGCATGATGATGGCGGCTTCGCGCTCGGCGTCGGGATAGCCGATCCAGTGATAGACGCAGCGGCGCCGGAGCGCTTCGGCGAGTTCGCGGGTGCGGTTCGACGTCAGGATGACGATCGGCTGCGCTTCGGCGCGGATGGTGCCGCGTTCGGGAATGCTGATCTGGAAGTCGGAGAGGAATTCCAGAAGTAGCGCTTCGAATTCGTGGTCGGAGCGGTCGATCTCGTCGACCAGCAGCACGCGCTGCTCCGGCGCCCGCAGCACCTGCAGCAATGGCCGCGCGATCAGAAAGCGGTCGTCATAGATGTCGATCTCGTGCTCGCCGGCATGGCGGATGGCGAGCAGCTGGCGCTGGTAGTTCCATTCATAGAGCGCGTGTGCTGCGTCGATTCCTTCATAGCATTGCAGCCGCACCAGATCGCGGCCCAGCAGCTGCGCGATCGCCTTGGCCGCTTCGGTCTTGCCGACGCCGGGCGCGCCTTCGAGCAGCAACGGCTTGCCCAGCCGTATGGCCAGGAAGATCGCCGTCGCCAGGCTGTCGTCGGCGAGATAGCGCGATCCAGCGAGGTGGCGTGCCACCGCCTCCGGTGAGGTCGCGACAGTCTCTGCGTTCACCTCTGGCGTCATCAATTGGCCGCTTGCGCCTTCAGCGCGCGCAATATGCGCTCCGGTGTGATCGGCAGCGTGTCGATGCGCACGCCGACGGCGTCGAAGACGGCATTGGCAACCGCGGGGATCTGCGGGTTCGCGCACATTTCGCCTGGCCCTTTGGCACCGTAAGGACCATCCGCCGACGGCCGCTCCAGCACGATGATCTCGGTTTGGGCGAGATCGCCCGGTCCCGGCATCAGATACTGGTTGAAGTCGGTGCCGCCATGGTCGCGGTTGGGATAATAGGGCTCGGTCGTTTCGTAGAGCGCGTGGCTGATGCCCATCCAGGAACCGCCGACCAGTTGCTGCTCGACCATTTTCGGGTTCAGCGCGCGGCCGATCTCAAAGACGTTCTTCACGGTCAGCACCGTAACCTCGCCCGTCTCGTCATCGACCTCGACCTCGGCCACCGTGCAGGCATGGGCGTAGCAGGTCGACGGCTTCATCGCGCCGGTCTCTTTCTCCGGATAGGAGCGCGGGATCAGGAACATGCCGCGGCCTGAGATCGAGCGGCCACGCTTGAAATGAGCCGACAGCGCGACATCGAAGATCGAGATCGACTTTTGCGGCGCGCCCTTGACCAGAATGTTGCCCTCGCCATCAGTTTCGAGATCGGAGGCGTTCACCTCCAGCTCTTCCGCCGCCACTTCCAGCATCACCTGGCGCGCTTCCTTGGCCGCCTGGATGACGGCGTTGCCGGCGCGGTGGGTGCCGCGCGAGGCGAAGGTGCCCATGCAGTGCGGACCGGTGTCGGTGTCGGCGGTGTCGATGGTAACCCGGTCCGTCGGCACGCCGATGGTTTCGGCGCAGATCTGCGCCATGATCTGCTTCAAGCCCTGACCGAGATCGACGCTGGAAAGCGTCACCATGAAATTGCCGGTCGGCGTCGAATGCACCAGCGCCTGCGTCGGGTCGCCGCCAAGGTTCATGCCCGTGGGATAGTTGATTGCGGCGACGCCGCGTCCGCGCCTTATCGCCATCTCAAGCTCCCTTCTTGTAGGAGGACATCGCCATATACTTCTCCGCCACCGGCCAGTTGGCGGCGCGCGACGCCTCCTGCATACACTCGATCAGCGCCGCTCCTTCGGTCGGCTGGCGATGCGCCTTCATGTCGCCATCGCGATAGGCGTTGATGAAGCGGAATTCGAGCGGGTCCATGCCGATCAGCCGCGCCAGCTTGTCCATCTGCACCTCAAGCGCGAAGTCGCCGATGGTGACGCCGAAGCCGCGCATCGCGGAGGAGGGTGTGCGGTTGGTGTAGACGCAGTAGGTGTCGATCCAGACATTGGGAATGGTGTAGGGGCCGGGATAGTGCGCCGCTCCCTTCTGCGCGCCATAGGGCGAGTGGCGCGAATAGGCGCCGGCATCGGTGTAGCCGGTGACCTTGCGAGCCACGATGCGGCCATCGTTCATCACGCCGTCCTTGATGATTATCTTTTCGGCGGCGCGGGGTGAGGAGATCTGCATCTCCTCCTCGCGGCTGTAGATAAATGAAACGGGACGTCCTGTCAGCTTGGCGCCAAGAATGGCGATCGGCTCGACGATGACGTCGACCTTGCCGCCAAAGCCGCCGCCGACAGTGCCGCCGACGAAATGCAGTTTTGAGCCGGGCATCTGCAGGATGATCGACGCGTTGTCGAGGGTGAAGAACATCGCCTGGGTGTTGGTGTAGCCGGTGAAGCGGTCATTGCCTTCCGGCACCACGACGCAACCCGTGGTCTCGGTCGGCGCATGCTCGATCGGCGAGGACTGGTAGCTCTGTTCCAGGATGTGGTCGGCGCCGGCGAAGCCCGCCTCGACATCGCCAAAGCGCACCTTGCGGCATTCGCCGCTGTCGTAGAGGTAATAATTCTGGCCGTGATATTCGTTGACCAAAGGCGCGCCGGGCTTCAGCGCTTCTTCCATGTCGAAGACGGCCGGCAGCACCTCATAATCGACCTTGACCTTGGCTGCCGCTTCCTGAGCCGCGCGCTCGGTCTCGGCCAGCACCGCCACCACCGCCTCGCCCTTCCAGCGTACCTTGCCGTCGGCCAGCACCGTCTCGTCTTCCGGTCCGACCTGGATCAGGATCAGGATGGTGTAGACATTGTGCGGCACATCCCTGGCGGTGAGGATTTTCACCACGCCGGGATGCTTCTCCGCTTCGGAAGTGTCGATCGAACGGATGCGGGCATGGTGGTGCGGACTGCGCACCATTTTCAGGTGAAGCATATTCGGGACGTTGCGGTCGGCGAAATAGGCGGTCTTGCCCGTCACATGTCCCGGCGAATCCAGCCGCGGCCGCCCATGGCCGATCTCGTGCAGGCCGTCCTTGCGCTGATCGGCGAAATAGTTTTTGCGCAGTTCCATTCTTTTGGTCCTTAGGCCGCGTTCTGCGAATTGGCTCGGGCCGCCGTCAGCACCGCCTGGATGATCGGCTCGTAGCCGGTGCAGCGGCAGATATTGCCGGACAGCGCCTCGATCACGTCCTCGCGGCTCGGATTGGGCGTGTGGTCGAGCAGCACCTTGGCGGCCATGATCATGCCCGGCGTGCAGAAGCCGCATTGCGTGGCGAAGGCATCGAGGAAGGCACGCTGCAGCGGGTGCAGCACGCCGGCCTCGGCGAGGCCCGATGTGATGCGGATGTCGGCGCCGCTGCAGGTCTCGGCCAGGATCAGGCAAGAGAGCCGGAGTTCGCCGTCGATGATGACCGAACAGGCGCCGCAGGTGCCCTGGTGGCAGCCGCCCTTGGGCGAGGTGTCACCGATCTTGTCGCGCAGCGCGTGCAGCAGCGTCGTGCCGCTGTCGACAAATTCGGCCTTCTCCGAGCCGTTGAGCGTGAACTGAACCGGAACCTTTGCCATGTTTTCCTCCCAGCGCGCCTGCCCGGTTGATCGGACAGACGCGCGCCCCCAAGCGGTGGTTAAGTAAGCAGAAGCCGGCCGAGATGGACCGGGAGAACCTCGGCGCGATACCAGGCGCTGGCGATCGGATCGGTGATTGGCGAAGTGCCTTCACCGGCTGCAGCCAGCGCCGCTGCGACGCCGTCCTGGTCAAGCCTGCTGCCGATCAGTGCCTTTTCCGCAGCGCGGGCGCGCATCGGCCGGTCTGCCATGCAGCCGAGCGCGATCCGCGCCGAGGAGACAGTGCCGTCGCCGGCCTGTTCGAGAACGGCGGCGATGCTGAGCACCGAGACGCCCTTCGGCTTGACCCGCGACACTTTCAGGAAGCGGAAATTCTCGGCCTTCGGCAGTGCGAAGGCGACTGACGTGACGATGGCGCGGCTGCCGTCCCGCCTGGCCAGAAAATCCTCGATAGGCAATTCCCCATCATCGGTGCCAACCGTCGCATCCAACGCCAGCAACACCACGGCGAAATCGCCATAGGGCGCCGGCGCAAACAAATTGCCGCCGACAGTCGCCATATTGCGGATCGCCGGGCCGCCGACGGCGCGCGCAGCCTTGGACAGCGCCGCAAGCTCGGGATGGCGGGCGATGGCCGCCATTGTCACCGAAGCGCCGATGCGGACCTTGCCGCCGGCAACGGTGATCCCGGATAGGGTCGGATCGGTCGAGCGGACGAGGCCGGTGACGGAGACATCGCCTTCATTGGCGGCACGCACGACCAGCGTGCCGCCGCCGAGATAGCGGGTGCCGGGCGCCTTCAGCGCCGCGTTGGCATCCCTGACGGCCGAAAAGGTCTGGAGGGCAAGCGCCATGGCAGTCTCCCTGGTTCAGCTCTGGCCAGAAAAATGGCTCTTCAACGCATTGAAGCCACCCTGGAAGACATTGGCGGCCATGCCGGCGGCGATCTTGTCGGCCTCTTCGGGCGCCGCGTCGAAGCTCGCGGTCCATTCGGCATAGGTGCGATCGCCGTCGGTCACGCGGCGCAATTGCAGCGTCGCCTTGTGATTGGTCAGCGGCTGCGGCGTCTCCAGGATGGAGTAGCTGACGCGGAAATTCGCATCGGAGAAGTCGAGCAGTTTTTCGCGGATACGCGCGCCGCTGGCGAGCTCGAAATTACGCACGCAGCCGATGGTTTCGGCGCTCTTGCCGTCTTCGATATGGCTCTTGACCATGCGCGGATGCCAGCCCGGCAGGCCGTTGAAGTCGCGTATGCGCGCCCAGACCTTTTCGACCGGCGCGTCGATGACGCTGGAGACGGTGACTTCGGCCATATGATCATTCCCCTACGAATTCGATACGCAGCAGGGTAGGGCGGCGGCCGGTGCTGCGCTTATCAATGGGTCTTGCGGCCCTATCAAGGAGTCTGAAAAACGAGCGGCTTGGCTCAGGCCATGGCCCGCGCCGCCTCGCGGTAAAGCGTCGGCGGCACGCCGACATGGTCGCGGAAGAAGCGCGAGAAATTGCCCTGGGTGGTGAAGCCGAGATTGCAGGCGACCGAGATCAGCGGCTCCTGCGACCACTGCAACTGCCGCACGGCTTCCTCCATGCGCAGCGTGTTCCAGTAGACATTGGGCGTGAGATTGGTCTGTTCCTTGAACAATGCGAAGAAATGCGGCCGCGACAAGCCAACGCTGCGGGCGACGTCGTCGAACGAGATGCGTTCGCAGACATTGGCCTTCATCAGCTGGATTGCCTTGCGGACGCGAAAGTCCTGCATTGTGTTGACCCGGATGCGCGCCTCCTGCGGCGCCGAGGCGTCGGCGGCGTCGAGCACGCTATCGATGAAGCGCTCGATCTCGTAATTGGCGACGTCGTCGATGCTTTCATTCTCGCTCAAATGGTCAAGCAGGTTGGCGGCGGCCCGGTGCAGCCATGGTTCGAGCGTGATTGCCGCCTGTGCAAACAGCGGCGCCGACGAAGGCAGGTCGCGGCGCCGGCGCGCCCAATCCGGATCGATGTAGAAGGCGAGGAACAGGCCGGGCCTGCCGTTCTGCGACAGAATGTGGCTGTGCGGCTGGTAGGAATTGATGCCGGCGGCGGTGCCGGGTCCCAGAAGCACCGTCTCGCGGCCGACGGTCATCTCGCCGGCCGTGCCCTCCAGCCAGATGATGATGTGGGCCTCGACATGCGCATGGGTGACGAAGTCGCTGGCGACATTCAGGACAGAAACATGTCCGAACCGGCCCCAATAGAGCCTGATCGCGTCCGTCATGGGTATACCTCCCGCAGACGACTGGCCTCCCTTCGCCTGCAACGGGATTGTGCGGCTGAGTTCGGGGTCGCGTCAAGGCTAGGAGGTGTGGTGAGCTTGGGGGGCCGCTTATGCCGACGGATTTTCAGACTGAGCGATAGGGTTTCTCGTCAAACCGAAGCCGTCATGCCGCCGTCGACATAAAGCGTATGGCCGTTGACGAACGATGAGGCGTCGGAGGCGAGGAACACGGCGGCGCCGATCAGTTCGTCGACATAACCCCAGCGGCCGGCCGGCGTGCGCTTTTCCAGCCAGGCGGAGAATTCCTGGTTGTCGACCAGCGCCTGGTTCATCTCGGTGCGGAAATAGCCGGGGGCGATAGCATTGATTTGCAAGCCGTATTTCGCCCAGTCGGTACACATGCCGCGGGTCAAATTGCGGATCGCGCCCTTGGTCGCCGTGTAGGGCGCGATGTTGGGCCGGGCGAGTTCGCTCTGCACCGAGCCGATGTTGATGATCTTGCCCTTGCCGCGCGCGATCATGTTGCGGGCGACCGCCTTGCCGGCATGGAAGGCGCCGGAGACATTGGTCTTGAACAGCCGCTCCCACTGCTCCTCGGGAAAGTCCTCGAGCGCAGCGCGGAACTGCACGCCGGCATTGTTGATCAGGATGTCGATGGCGCCGATCTCGGCCTCGATCCTGGCCACATCCACATCGACCGCACGAAAATCGGTGACGTCGAAGGTCGAGGCATGGGCGTTCAGCCCGGCGTCGCGCAAGCCGGCGACAGCACCGGCAACCTTGCCGGCATCGCGGCCGTTGAGCACGACACTTGCGCCATGCTCGGCAAGGCCGCGCGCCAGCGCCAGGCCGATGCCTTGGCCGGAGCCGGTGATCAGCGCCAGCCGCCCGTTGAGGTCGAACAGGGATTTCGATGTCAAAGCAATGGTTTCCAGCCGAAAGGTTCAGTCCAAAAACATTCAGTCATTGCGCCTGAAGTTGCGGATCCGGTCGAACAGCACCGCGAGCAGGATGGCGCCGCCGATGAACACGCCTTGCCAGAAAGCATTGATGCCGAGCAGACCAAGGCTGTTGCGGATCACTTCGATGAGCGCGGCACCGACAATGGCGCCGAAGGCGGTGCCGACGCCGCCGGCGAGATTGGCGCCGCCAATGACCGTGGCGGCGATGACCTGCAGTTCCATGCCGGTTCCGAGATTGGTGGTGACGGCGCCCAGCCATCCGGTCTGGATGATGCCGGCAATGCCCGCCGCCAGCGCCGAGATCATATAGACGGCGACCTTGATCTGCTTGACGGGAACGCCGGTCAGCGTCGCCGCGTGCTCATTGCCGCCAATGGCGAAGATGTGGCGGCCAAACTTGGTCCAGCGCAGCGTGAATCCGGTGATCAGCGCCAGAAGGATCATGTAGAGGACCGGATTGGCGATGCCGAACACCCAGGCGCCGCCGCCCAGCGCCAGAAGCTTGTCGTGATCCGGGCCGAACTGGAAGACGACGGTGTTGTTGGAGGCGACCATGGCGAGGCTGCGGGCAATCGACAGCATGCCGAGCGTCACCACGAAGGGTGGAAAGCCGAGATAGGCGATCATGATGCCGTTGAAGGCGCCTATGGCGAGCGCAGTGGCGATCGAGGCGAGGATGCCGACTTCTATGGAGTAGCCGGCATGCATGGTGACGGCCAGCACCATCGACGACAGGCAGAGCACCGAACCGACCGACAGGTCGATGCCGCCGGTGATGATGACGAAGGTCATGCCGAGCGCGATGATGGCGACGAAGGTGATGTTGCGGGTAATGTTGTAAAGGTTCTTCGACGTGGCGAAGGCGTCGGTGGCAAAAGACAGGAACAGGCAGGCCAGGATGACCGCGATCACCACCCAGAAGGTCTGGCTGGCAAACAGTCTTGCCGGCAAGGATTGCTGTTTTTGTTCGATCGGCTGGTCAATTGTCAGTGCCATCGTCGACCTTCATGTGCTGTGCGTGGTGAAATTCGCTGAGATCAAACCTGTTCGATGGCGCCGGTGATCAGCCCGGTGACTTCCTCGGGCGAACTTGACGCAATCGTCTTGTCGGCGACCTTGCGGCCGCGCCGCATGACGATGACGCGGTCGGCGACGGTGAACACGTCAGGCATGCGGTGGCTGATCAGCACCACTGCGATGCCCTGGTCGCGCAAATGGCGGATCAGGTTCAGCACTTCGGCGACCTGGCGCACCGAGATCGCGGCCGTCGGTTCGTCCATCAACACGATCTTGGCCTGCGACAGCATGGTGCGGGCAATCGCTACTGCCTGGCGCTGGCCGCCCGACATCTGCTTGACGAGGTCGCGCGGACGGGTCTCGGACTTCAACTCGGCGAAGAGCTGGCCGGCGCGCTTGTACATGGCGGCATAGTCGAGGATGCGTAAAGGGCCGAGGCCGCGGCGCAATTCACGGCCGAGATAGACATTGGCGGCGGCGGTCAGATTGTTGCACAGCGCCAGGTCCTGGTGGACGATCTCGATGCCGTGCTGGCGAGCTTCCGCCGGCTTGTGCAGGATCAACTCCTTGCCGTCCATGCGCATGACGCCATGGCTGGGGCGGAAATTGCCGGCGATCATCTTGACCAGTGTCGACTTGCCGGCGCCGTTGTCGCCCATCAGGCCGACCACCTGTCCGGGCTCGATCGACAGCGATACGTCGTTGACCGCCTGGATGGCGCCGAAATGCCTCGAGATATTGGTGAGTTCGAGAACCGCCACCAGTCTTTGCCTCCCCGTGTTTTGCGACCCGCTGCTGTTCCCGGCGTGAATGCCGGCGCTGCTTTGGCCCCGCTCTCCCCATCTCCTCCCGGAAACAGCGTCAGCGTTCTTTTACGCAAAAGCCGGCGCTCGTCAATCAATTGTCGGACGAATTGAAGCCTTGGTTATCCAAAAATCCGTTTTGTAGGACAAATAGCATTGACGTTGGCCGCAAGCCGATATTAGCTAAGCGTCGGAGGAGATTATGCCGATGCCGCTGGCGGTTAGCCGGGCGGAATCGGCGGAGGTTTATCGGTCGAGGTTGCGGCGCCACCCTTGTGTGAGCCGGGCCAATGCCGCATCTGGAAATGCTTATCGATCTGTCTTGGCGACACGAGTGCTCGTGAAACGAACCTCGGTCATTAAGCATCCGGTCGATCTGTGTGGCGGGCACGCCGTGTCCGTCTGTTTCAAGGGAGGACTGACATGAGAAAAACACTTTTGCTCGCCGCCGTCGCCGCCATGGCGCTGGGCGCCGGGCCGGCTTTGGCCAAGAAACAGCTCGTCATCGTGGTGAAGGGTCTCGACAATCCATTCTTCGAAGCCATCCACCAGGGCTGCGAGAAATGGAACAAGGAAAATGCAAGCTCGGAATATGAATGCTTCTACACCGGCCCGGCATCGACCTCCGACGAGGCCGGCGAAGCGCAGATCGTTCAGGACATGCTGAGCAAGGCCGACACGGTGGCAATGGCGATTTCGCCATCCAACGCGCCGCTGATCGCTCAGACGATCAAGACCGCCAATCCGACGATCCCGATCATGACGCTCGACGCCGATCTCAGCAAGGAAGATGCCGCGCTGCGCAAGACCTATCTCGGCACCGACAACTATTTGATGGGTCACAAGATCGGCGAGTACATCAAGAAGGGCAAGCCGAACGGCGGCACGATCTGTACCATCGAAGGCAATCCCGCGGCCGACAACATCCTGCGCCGCGCGCAGGGCATGCGTGACGCGCTGTCGGGCAAGGAAGGCCTGGCGGCACTTGCCGGCGAAGGCGGCTGGACCGAAGTCGCCGGTTGCCCGGTGTTCACCAATGACGACGGCGCCAAGGGCGTGCAGGCGATGACCGACATCCTCGCCGCCAATCCCAAGCTCGACGCCTTCGGCATCATGGGCGGCTGGCCGCTGTTTGGCGCACCGCAGCCCTATCGCGACCTGTTCGGGCCGCTCAAGGACCGCATCGCCAGCAACGACTTCGTCATCGGCGCCGCCGATACGATCGGCGATGAAGTGGCGATCGCCCGTGACGGCCTTGTAACCGCTCTGGTTGGTCAGCGGCCGTTCGAAATGGGCTACAAGGCACCGTCGGTGATGATCGATCTGGTCGAAGGCAAGGCCGTCGCCGATCCGGTGTTCACCGGCCTCGACGAATGCACAAAGGACACGGTCGACACCTGCATCCAGAAGTAGGTTCTCGATTTCGGGGCGCCCTTTGACGGGCGCCCCGTCTCTTCCCGAACGGACGCAACGGTTGGGGCAGCAGGCTCCGGCTTTGACGCGCCTGTAGTTTGGATTTTTCGGCAACGAGATCGGCGCGCCGTGCAGGTTCGGACCAGTCCGGACGCAGACGGCCGACGCATTGGAACGTGAATGCCGGACGAGAAATCAAAGAAGCGAACCGAGCGGGCCAAGGCACAAGCCAGCCGCGGTCCGGCTGTCATGCGCAGGGCCGGTGCCGCGCATTTTCCGGGAGCGAGCGTCCATGTCTCGCTGGCCGGCGAGATCGGCCTCAGGATCGTGCGCGGCGATTATCCGCCCGGCACGATTCTGCCCAACGAGGCCAAATGGGCCGAGACCTTCGATGTCAGTCGTTCGGCGGTGCGCGAAGCCATCAAGATGCTGATGGCCAAAAGCCTGCTGGCTTCACGGCCCAAGATCGGCAGCTGGGTCGAGCCCAGGGAACGCTGGAACCTGCTCGACCGCGATGTGCTGGCCTGGTACGCGACCGGGCCGGACCGGGAGGCCTTCCTGCGCACGGTGCAGGAGTTCCGTCACATCATCGAGCCGGAAGCGTCGGCCTTTGCCGCCACGCGGCGCAGCGACGAGCAGATGGACGAGATCAGCCAGGCCTGTCGTGAGATGGGCGAGGCTTTGAACCTGCAGGAGCGTATCCGCGCCGATACGCGTTTTCACCTCGCCATATTGCGCGCCTCGGGCAACGATCTGCTGGTGCCGCTTGGCGTTCTGATCGAGTCGGCGCTCGATCATCTCTTTGTCTTCGTCACACGCGAGACCAGCGATCAGCGGCGGGCGCAGGCGCTGCATGAGGCGATCGAGAAGAACATCCGCCTGCAGCGTCCTGCGGCCGCGCGCAATGCGGTGCACAAACTGCTCGCCAACACCGACGATGTTATCGGCCGGTCGAGGCGCTGACACAGGCTTTTCGCCACCTCAAATCGTCTGCTTCTTGCCATCCTTGCTGGGCATCAGGTCGACGCCGTTGACCTTGCCGACATATGTTGCCAGCATCGGCACGAATTGCTCGGCCGGGCCAGTGGCATGGGCACCGGCGAAGGAGTTCTTGGTGGCGTTGCCGAGCGGGTTGGCGATGCCGGCCGCACCCGCCATCGATTCCAGATAGGTCAGGTCCTTAAAGGCGTTGGCGATGGTGAATTTATGTGCGTCGCGGTCGCCCTCCAGCGTCCAGCGCATGAAGGTCTGGTAGAAGCCGCAATCCATGCGGCCGTTGCGGATGACGCTGTCGAAACGCGGTGGCGAGATGCCGACCTTTTCGGCCAGCGCCAGCGCCTCGGAATAGATCGCGGCATAGCCCAGCGAGATGAAGTTGTTGAGCAGCTTCATGCGGTGGCCGTCACCGGTGTCGCCAATATGGACGATGCGGCCGGCCCAGGTCTCGATGACCGGCTTCACACGGGCAAACAGCGCGTCGGGCGCGCCGACCATGGCGTCGAGCGTGCCTTCCCAGGCTTCCTTCGGGGTGCGGCTGAGCGGTGCATCGACGAAGTCGACGCCGATCTCCTTCAGTTCCGCCGCCAGCGCCACGGTCGAGACCGGATCGGCGGTCGAGCAATCGACGACAACCGAGCCTCTTTTCAGGCCCTCCTTGAGGCCGCCGGGGCCACGGATGATGGCTTCGACCTCGCGCGAGCCGGTGACGCAGATGAAGACGATATCGGATGCCGCTGCCACCTCACGCGAGGTGGCCACTTCCTTCGCACCGCGGCCAGCCAAGTCTTCCGCCGGCTTGCGGTTCTTGCGGCCGAGGAAGGTCAGGCCATAGCCCTTGTCGACGATGTTCTTGGCAATGCCGTGCCCCATCAGGCCAAGGCCGATAAAGCCGATCTTTTCGCTCGCGGCGGTCGTGGTCATGTCTTGAAGTCCTGTTGCGATGATTGATATTGGGCGGCGCCGTCTTGCGGGCGAGGGTGGTTGCAGAATGCCATATTGTCTGACAATACACAGAAATCCTAGGCATTGGAGACGAAAATGACGAAGCGGATCATGTTCACCGGCGGCAGCGGCAAGGCCGGTCGCCATGTCGTGCAATATCTGATCGAACAGGGCTGCCAGGTGCTCAACATCGACACCAAGCCGCTCGACAATCCCAAGGTACGCACGCTGATCACCGACATCACCGACAGCGGCCAAGTGTTCAACGCGCTGTCGAGCTATATGGGCCTGCATGAATTCGACCCGTCGCTGCGCCCGCAGCCGGTCGATGCCGTGGTGCATTTCGCCGCCATACCGCGCATCATGATCACGACCGACAATGAGGTGTTCCGCATCAATGCGATGGGCACCTACAACGTCATCGAGGCGGCGGTGAAACTCGGCATCCCCAAGGTGGTGATCGCGTCCAGCGAGACCACCTATGGCGTGGTGTTCGCCAACGAACCGCGCGACCCCAAATATTTTCCCCTCGATGAAGAATACGACGTCGATCCGATGGACAGCTATGCTCTGTCCAAGGTCGTCAACGAGCACACGGCGCGCGCCTTTGCGCAGCGCAACGGCACCGATATCTATGCCTTGCGCATCGGCAACGTCATCGAGCCGCACGAATATTCGCTGTTTCCGAAGTGGTTTGCCGATCCGGGCTTTCGCAAGCGCATCGCCTGGAGCTATGTCGACGCGCGCGATCTCGGCCAGATCACGCTGCGCGCCGTTGAAACCGACGGGCTCGGCTTCCAGGTGTTCAACGCCGCCAATGACGATACCTCGTCCGACCTGCCGACGGCGGAACTGTTGAAGCGGTTTTATCCCGACGTGCCGGTCAAGGCGGAGCTCGGCGAATACGAGACGCTGCTTTCCAACCGCAAAGCCAGGGACATGCTTGGCTTCCGTCCCGAGCACAGCTGGCGCAAATACGTCAAATAGGCCGGCCGGGGGCAAGGTTGCGACCTGATCTGTGCACAGCCGCAGGCTTTGCCGTCAACGTCCCGCCCTCTGCTTGACAGCTTTCGAAATCCGGACTTTGTGGACGCATGAGGGACGGAAAGCCGAATAAGGGAACGAAGCCTGAAAAGGCGGCATCCGCCGAGCGCCCGGCGACCCTTCGCCGGGCTGACGCGACCCGGATGCCCGGCACCAGCGTGCATGCGTCACTGGCCAGCGAAATCGGGCTTCGGATCGTGCGCGGCGACTATCCGCCGGGCACCATCCTGCCCAATGAAGCCAAATGGTCCGAAACCTTCAACGTCAGCCGCTCGGCGGTGCGTGAGGCGATCAAGATGCTGATGGCCAAAAGCCTTCTGGCATCGCGCCCCAAGATCGGCAGCTGGGTGGAGCCCAGGGAGCGCTGGAACCTGCTCGATCGCGATGTGCTCGCCTGGTACGCGACCGCGCCCGACCGTGAGGTGTTCCTGAAGACGGTGCAGGAATTCCGCCATATCATCGAGCCGGAAGCGACTGCCTTCGCCGCCATGCGACGCACCGAAGAGCAGATGGCCGAGATCAGCCAGGCCTGCCGCGAGATGGGCGAGGCGTCGAGCCTGCAGGAGCGCACGCGCGCCGATACGCGTTTCCATCTGGCCATCCTGCGCGCCTCCGGCAACGATCTGCTGGTGCCGCTCGGCGTGCTGATCGAATCCGCCTTCGATCATCTGTTCACCTATACGACGCGCGAACTCGACGATCTGCAGCATGCACAGCAACTGCACGAGGCGATCGAGAAGGCCATCCGCCTGCAGCGGCCGGAGGCGGCCCGCAACGCGGTGCGCAAGCTGCTCGCCAATACCGACGGCGTCATCAACACCCGGTAGGATATGCTGATATTCAGGTGAGGCCGGCCTGCAAACTCCGGCTTTCTGCGCTTCCGGTGCTCACTTACTTAAGTACGCTCCGCTCCGGTTCTCGAAATCCAACGTTTTCGGCGCGGCCTGACCTGAATCTCAACACATCCTGCGAGCGCTCAGCCGGCCTGCGAAGTGGCCAGGTGCTGCCTGGTCAGCGCGACCAGCAGCGCCTGGTCGCGGGCGGCGTGCTCGGGGCGGTTGACCACCTCGTCGCCATTGACGATCGCACCCCAGAAGCCGCGCAGTTCCTCGACGAAGGCTTCGCCGTAGCCGGCACGCAGATCCCTTGTCGACAGTGTGTGGCCGTCCGAGGTCTTCACAATCAGCCGGGTCGGATGATGGTTGAGCCAGGGCGAGGGGAATTCGAGCTCAAGGCTGGCATCGTCGAAGAAGAGCGTGATGCGTTCCTTGTAGTCGGCGAGCTTCGGCACGGTGAGATGCGTCATCGTCCACAGCGCCTGGCCGTCGAGCAGTTTTACCGCGCCCTGGCCGCCATCGCCATTGGCGAAGATCTGCGCGCCGACAACCTCGCCCTCCGGCACGCTGAGCGCGTCGAGCAGGCCGTGCACGGCATTCACATCGTGAATCAAGGCGGAGCTGTAAGCGCCGATAAATCCACGGAAAGCCAGATCGTTCAAAGGCTGGCCGATAGCGCGTTCGACCTGTTGTTTCTGCCTGGCTTGCGCGGCGGCAATCAGCTCCTCGGGAATGTCGTTGCCGCGCTTGTAGCGCTGGTGGGCGATGAACGGCCAGGCATCGGGATCGTTGACCTCGACCGAGACGGACCGCAGCGTCTTTGCCGTGCCGGGCAGCGAGGCCAGCGCCAGCCGGTAGCTCGGATCGAAGCGCTTCATATAGCCGACCTGCATGACCTTGCCGGCCTTGTCGCGCGCGGCGATGATCTCGGCGATTTCCGCCGGGGAATAGCAGAGCGGCTTTTCGCAGAAGACATGCAGGCCGCGCCCCAGTGCGGCCAGCACCTGCTCGTGATGCAGCGGGTCGGGCGAGCCGATCACGACGGCGTCGAGCTTATGGTCGAACAGTTGCTCCGGCGTTTCGAAATTGGCGATGCCGTGAACTTCGCTGACATATTCCCGCGAAATCCTTGACGGGTCGGCGACGCCGACCAGTTCGAACAGGTCGCCGAGCCGCAACAGATTCGGAATATGCTCGACCTGCGAGATCATGCCGGCGCCGATAACGCCAACCCGTATCCTGCTCATGCTGCTAAAACTCTCTGCAAAGTGTTCCAGGCTCAGGGTGCGGCGGCCGGCCGATTGCCGATCTGCGCCAACAGCCCGGCAATCTCAGCTTCCACCGCCTTCAGATCCTCGCCGCCCGACATGATGGAAATCACCTCGTCGCGCGAGATCTCGGACTTTGCGTATGTGCCGCGATTGCGGCCGCGGTTGAGTAGCGTGAAAGTGTCACCGACAGGGTAGGCGTGGTGGATGTTGTGGCTGATGAAGATCACCGCCAGCCCGCGCATGCGCGCCTCGATGATGAATTTCAGCACCATGGCCGCCTGATGCACGCCGAGCGCCGAGGTCGGCTCGTCAAGGATCAGCACCTTTGCGCCGAAGTGGACTGCGCGCGCGATTGCCACCGATTGGCGCTCGCCGCCCGACAGCGTGCCGACGGCCTGCGTCGGGTCGCGCACGTCGATGCCGATATCGGCCATCGCCTGACGGGCAATTGTGTTGGCGCGCTCCTTGTCGAAGCGCGAGAAGGGCAGGCGGCTTCTCGTCGGCTCGCGGCCGAGGAAGAAGTTGCGGGTGATCGACATCAGCGAGATCATGCCGAGGTCCTGGAAGACCGTCGCGACGCCGAGGTCCTGCGCGTCGCGCGGGCTGCGGAAGGTGACGGGCTTGCCGTCGACGAAAATCTCGCCCTTGGTCGGCCGGTGCACGCCCGACAGAACCTTGATCAGCGTCGACTTGCCGGCGCCGTTGTCGCCCAGCAAGCAGTGCACCTCGCCGGGATAGACCTTGATGTCGATATCCTGCAGCGCGCGCACCGAGCCGAAATTGACCGATACACCACGCAATTCCATGGCTGGCTGGATGGCCGGGGATGGGTTTGGATAGGTCATTTGCCACCTCCGCGTCCGAGCGCCTTGAGGCGGATGTAGTTGTTGACCAGCACGGCCATCAAAATGACGATGCCGAGGAAGACCTTGAACCAGTCGGTGTCGATGCCGGTGTAGAAGATGCCCATCTGCACCAGGCCGAAGATCAGCGCGCCGAACAGCACGCCATAGACGGTGCCGTAGCCGCCGGTGAGCAGCACGCCGCCGATGACCGCGGCGATAATTGCCTCGAATTCCTTGAGCAGGCCGCGCGTGGTGTCGGCGGAGCCGGCCTCCATCACCTGGATGGTGGCAAGCAAGGTCGCGGCACAGGCGGTGTAGATGAAGAGTGCGATCTTAACCCGGTCGACCGGCACGCCGACATTGCGGGCGGCATTGAGGTCGCCGCCGGTGGCGAATATCCAGTTGCCGTATTTGGTCTGGGTCAAGACATAGCCGGCAAGCGCTGTCAGGCCGAGCCACCAGACGATCGACATCGGAATGCCGACGACGAAGGGAATGCCGTCGGTGCGGGTGGCGATCCAGCCTTGCGTGCCCATCCATTGGAAGAAGCTGGTCAGGAGATGGCCGTTGAACAGGCTCGCGGTTGCCGGGTCCGGCGCGCCGTCGAGGATGTAGGGGATCTGCGTGCGGCCGGTGACGGCGCGGGTGATGCCGATCGACAGGCCGCGCAGGATGTAGAGCGACGCCAGCGTCACGATGAAGGAGGGCAGGCGGGTCTTCACAACGATCAGGCCGTTGACGTAGCCGGTGAGGATGGCGACAGCGAAGGCGCAGGCGATGCCGCCCCACAGCGGCAGGTCCCAATATTTCACCGTCAGTCCGATGACGACGCCGGCGAAGCCGACCATCGAGCCGACGGAGAGATCGAACTCGCCGGCGATGATGAGAAGGGCTGCGGCCGTGGCGATGATGCCGAGTTCGGCTGCCAGCGTCAGGAAGGTCATCGACCCCTGCAGCGAATAGAGGTTCGACGCACCCGGCAGCAGGGCGAAGATGATGATGGTGGCGATGAGGCCGCCGGCGGCACCGGCTTCGGGCCGGCGCAGCCATTGAGTCAGCCGGCCGGTGCTGGCCAGCCGCTCGTCAGCACCGGCCGCCCGTTTCGACATCATGCCGAAACGGTCCTTGCCCAGTACCCCGGGGGCCGGCGCTTCTGGAGGTATCGCCTTGTCTTCCACAACAGCCATTAGGCTCCCCAATCGCTCACTTCGCAATCTCGACCAGAGACGGGGAGCGCATGGCGGCTCCCCGATCCGTTTTGGTCTTGCCTTAGCGGATGCCGTCCTTGGCGAGCGCCAGGATCGCCTTGGCCTTGTCGGGCGAGTCGATGAAGAGCGGGCCGGTGTAGGCGTTGTTCTGCGGCCAGAAGCCATGTGTGGCATGCTCGACCAGATAGATCACCGGCAGGTATCCCATCAGATATTGCTGGGCGTCCATGCCGAAGCCCATTTCGCCGGCGACGACGGAATCCAGGACTTCGGGGCTGATGTCGAAGGTGTAGAGCTTGATCTTGCCGAACAATTCCTTCTGCCGGAAGAACGGGATCAGCGGATTGGCGGCGGTGGCGCCGAGCGCGAAGACGGCCTGGGTGTCGGGATGCGCCGACAGATAGGCCTCGGTGCGGCGCTGGATGTCGGCCGGATCGGGCGACACGGTAAGCACTTCGGTGCCGCCGCCTGACGGCTTCAGCCCATCATTCAACCCCTGGCAGCGCTGGTCGAGGCTGACATTGCCGACCTCGTGGTTGATGCAGACGACTTTGAGCGTGCCTTCCTTGGCCAGCCGCTCGCCGGCCTTCTTGCCGGAATCATATTCGGAGACTGTGCCGACGTAGAGAGAGGTGCCGAGTTCGGCGCCTTCCTTCTCGCCGGAATCCAGGACGACCATCGGAATGTTGGCGGCAAGTCCGGCCTTGACCGATTTACCAAGCGCATTGGCGTCGGCAATGGAGACGGCGATGCCGTCTGGATTGGTGGCGATGGCCGCGTCGAGCAGGCGGGCCTGTTCGACCACGTCGAACACTTGCGGCGCATAATATTCGACCTTGGCGCCCGTGAGCGCCGCCGCATCGTCGACGCCGCGCTTGACCACCGACCAGTAGGGATCGGAGGCCGAGCCATGCACCACGAAGGTGATGCGGACATCCTTCGGGTCCTTCAGGCCCGCGGCCTGCACGACGCCCGCCAGCATACTCATCGAGACAAGCGCGCCGAGCGCCAGTTTCAGAACAGTCTTCATGTCATTCTCCCATTGTCGTTGCAGTCTCAATTCCCTCTTTGCGCCATTGGCCGATGGATCGGCTTACGGTGCTGCCCGGGTGGCCGCTTTGCGGGCCTTTGCCGGTGTCGATGCCCCGAGCCGTGCACGAAGCTCCTCGCGCAGCGGCTTCATGCCGATGATGTCGATGTCCTGCGCGCCGAGCCAGTCGCGAAAACCCTGGTCCCGGAAGAGTTCGTATTCCTCGGTGCGGACATAGGCGGAGCGCGGCTCGATCAGTTCGAGTTCGCCCGGCGCGTTGAAGTGCAGGCAAAAGAAGGTCAGGCCTTCGCGCACCCCTTCGACCAATGCCTTGTAGGCTGGCTCTATCGGCTTGGAGCGTGGACGGCCCCAGGTCGTCTGAATGGCGGCGTCGAAGATGACAAAGCCCTTGGCGCGGGCTTCAGTGACGCCGCGCTGGAACGCCGCTTCGGTGACGCCGACGAGATTGTCATTGGGCGAATAGGCCGACAGCGTTTTGGTCAACAGCACCGGCAGCCGATATTCCAGGCCGAGCTTGATGTAGACGTCGCAAAACTCGGGCGACAGCGCTGCTCCCATATGGGCATCAAGATGAGTGACGTCGATGCCGGCGCGGTAGGCGGTGTCGATCTGGGCGCGAAGCTCGGTTTCCACCGCTTGCGGTGCTGCCTTGCGGCGGGTGGTCGCGACATCGGGCCAGAAATAGCCGAACTCGTCCGTCAGGCCGGCCGCACGCGACGGCGACGTCAGCGGCCGCCATTTGTAGTGCTGCTTTTCGCTGTTCAGCGTCAGGTGGACGCCGAGATCGAGCCGGGGATCGGCGGCTGCCGCTTCGGCCATCTCAGGGAACCATGGGCACGGCACCATCACGGCGCCGGAGCTGCAGGCGCCCAGTGCGGTCAGTTCGAGGAAGGCGCTGTTGGCGCCATGGCACATGCCGACATCGTCTTCGTGCAGGACGAGCTGTCGCGTCATGGACGGCCACCGTTTTGCCGGCCACCATCTTGCCGGCCACCATCTTGCCGGCAGGCCGGTTTCGAGGGTCTTCCAAAGTGTGTCCCGTGCTGCATGGAACCGACCGTTTGCCCAACTGGACGCGATGGAACGCCCAACGCGGGCTTTCCGACAGGGCCACTTCAGCGAATTCGGATGGGTACGATTTTTCCGCGGGCCTGCATTCTGGAATTTCGATTTCATCCGATATGCCCACAGTCGGCGCTAAACGCCGCTCCGACGTGAGCAGGATGGCTTGGTCCGATCGCAGCGGAGTGGTTCTTTCAAACAGCGGCCGCAGGCGTACTGCTTTCACACCATCAAGCGATGTGGAGACTTGCCATGTACACCGCCGGCGAAGAAGAGATCGAAGCCATTGCCAGGGTGATCCGCTCGGGCGCGCTGTTTCGCTATGGCGAGAACAGCGAGTGCAACCGCTTCGAGGCGCGCTATGCAAGGCATCTCGGCGTCGAGCATTTCGCGCTTGCCGCCAGCGGCACCTATGGGCTCGCCGCCGGCCTGATCGGCCTCGGCATCGGCCCGGGCGATGAGGTGCTGGTGCCGGCGCACACCTATATGGCGACCGCCACAGCAGTGCTGTCGGTCGGCGCCATTCCGGTCATTGTCGACGTCGACGAGAGCCTGACCATCGACCCGGCCGCTCTGCGCGACGCCGTCGGCCCGCGCACCAAGGCGGTCATCCCGGTACATATGTGGGGTGCGGCCTGCAACATGAACGCCATCATGGACATCGCTAAAAAACGCGGTCTGCTCGTGCTGGAAGATGTCTGCCAGGGCATTGGCGGCGGCTATGAGGGCAAGAAGCTCGGCTCCATCGGCCATGCCGGCGCCTACTCCTTCAACTACTTCAAGAACATGACGTCGGGCGAGGGCGGCGGCATCGCCACCAGCGATCCGAAAGTGGCGGAGCGGGCGCGCTGCGCCATCGACCCCTGCCACTTCTACTGGCAGGGCCGCAGCGACAGCATCAAGCCGTTCGCCGGCATCGGCGCGCGCGCCTCGGAATTAATGGGCGCGATGCTCAATGTCCAACTCGACCGTCTGGACGGCATCATCGAGGCGATGCGGGCGGAGAAGAAGAAGGTGCTGGCCGGCACGCGCCATCTCGGCAATCTCGGCCTGACGCCGTCGCCGATGAACAGCCCCAACGACGATTGCGCGGCACAGGTAATGTATCTGCTGCCCAGCGAACAGGCGGCGCAGACTTTTTCGAAGACCATTCCGAGCGTCATTGCCGGCAAGACCGGCCGCCACAATTTCACCCAGTGGGACCAGGTGCTGATGCATGAGGGCGCGCATCATCCGGCGCTCAATCCGTACACGCTGCCGGAAAACAAGGGCCTGCGGCTGACCTATGCCGACGACCTCGGCAAGGGTTCTCTCGACATCCTCAACCGCACGGTGATGATCGCGATGAATCCGGCGCATGGCGACGCCGACATCGACGACATGATCCATAACATCGATGCGGCGGCCCGTGTGGCGCTGGAGAATGCCTCGCTGGACGATGTCGAGGTGCGCAACGCAGCACCGGTGGACCTGCAGAAATTCGACAGCGTGAATTGAAGAGCCGCGTTGGACCGGCTTATTGCCGGTCCAGCCGCATAAAGGCGGCGCGCAGCGCCAGCACTGCGCGCAGGATCTGGCGTTCGTCCATCGCGGCATAGCCGAGCAGCAGGCCGTGTTCCGGCTCGCTCGAATGGTAGTTGATCGAGATGCCCTGCACGTCGAGGCCCTCCTTGACGGCAGCGGCGACGACTTCACTGTCCTTGTAGGGTCGGATAAAACTGGCCAGCAGCTGCATGCCGGAATCGTTCTCGGTCACAGTCAGCCATTCGGCCAGATGCTCCTGGCACAGTTTTACGAAATTGGCCTGCCGGCGCGCATAGAGCCGGCGCATACGCTTCAGATGCGTGGCGAAATAGCCTTGCGTGATGAAGTCGTTGACCGTCGCCTGCAGGATCAGCGGCGCGAACTGGCCGGTGATCGAGACGGCGCGGTCGAAGGGGACCGACAGTTCGCGCGGCACGATGAGATAGCCGATGCGGAGCGCCGGGATCAGCGTCTTGCCGAAGGAGCCGATATAGACGACCCGGTCGGCGTGATCGAGGCCGCGCAGCGCCGGCACCGGCCGGCCGCGATAACGATATTCGCCGTCATAATCGTCCTCGACGATCCAGGCGCCGTGGCGTTCCGCGATGTCAAGCAGCTGCAGTCGTTCCTCGATGCGCATGATGGTGCCGAACGGCCACTGGCAGGATGGCGTCACATAGATCAGGCGCGGCGGCGGCAGCTCTGGGTCTGCGAGATGCCATCCAAGGCGATCGACCTTCAAGGGCGCAAGCTGCGCGCCGCTGGCGAGAAAGGCGCTCTTGGCGCCGAGATAGCCGGGCTCCTCCATCCAGACATGGTCGCCTTCGTCCATCAGCACGCGCGAAGCGAGGTCGAGTGCTGCCTGCGCGCCGGTGACGATGATGACCTGGTCGGCGGTGCAGTTGATGCCGCGCGACAGGCTGATGGTCGACGCAATGGCCTGGCGCAGACCGGGATGGCCGGCAAAGGAGATATAGCCGAGCAAGTTCTCGTCGCGGCTGCGTGCGTTGCGCACCAGAAGGCTCGACCAGATGGTGAAGGGGAAGGACGCGGTTTCCGGCACGCCGGGATGGAAGTTGATGACACCGGCATTGCGCGGCGGCTGCGGGCCGTTGACGATGGTCTGACCGCGCCGCGAGAGCTTTTGCGGAGCGGCAAGCCCGGCGCGCAGCGCGGCCGGCGGGCGTTTCTGCTGGATCGGCGCCACCCAGGTGCCGGACCCGGCGCGCGCCTCTATAAACCCTTCGGCGAGCAGCTGGTCGTAGGCGGCGATCACCGTGTTTCGGCCGACCTTGAGATCCTCGGCCAGCGAGCGTGTCGATGGTAGCAGCGTGTTCTGCTGGATCTGGCCGTCGAGGATGAAGCGCCGCAGGGCGCCATAGATCTGTCGGTGCATCGGTTCGTCCGAGCCGCGGTCGACCGACATGATGTCGAGGGAAAGGCGCATGTGGTCGGCCAAGCTAGTCTCCGACCAACCTGGCGGCGCGGGCGATCTTCTCTTCGTTAAGCAGGCAGACAGTCTCCAGCACCAGCCGTCTGGTTTCGGGATGAACCTCGCGGCTGTTCTTCAGCGCGCGGTGAACGGTTGCCGCGCCGAGTTCCGCCTTCTCGGCGATCTCACGGATGGTGCAAAGCCGTTCCATGCCGAGTGCCGCCTCGAATGCCATGTCGCTCCTCCATCTGCATCAAGGCATGCCTCGTCCCCAGCCTCAAGCTGGAAACGCCGGGCCGGCAACTCGGGGGCAAAAATTTCGATGCCAAGAACTGTGCGATCCGCGCCGCCAAGGGAGGGCGGCGGCGCGGATCGCCGGGCGCTTTCGCGTCGCTACCCCTACCGAGGCGCGCGCCCAACCGGCCCAACCACCAGCCCCCCGGCGGTGGTTAGGCCATGTCTCGTATTGCCACGTCGAACCCGGCCGCGCAGGCCGTTTTGAGAAGCGAAGCGTAACCTTTCGTGGCATAGGTCAAGGGGTGTGCCTTGGCCGGATCCTGCTCGGCCTCGACGACGATCCAGCCTTCGAAGCCATGGCTGGCCAGAGGCTGCAGCAGCGACAGGAAATCGACGGAGCCATCGCCGGGCACGGTGAAGATTCCTTCCATCACTGCCGCCATGAAACTCATGTCCTCGCGCCGTGCCTTCTCCAGCACGGCCGCGCGGACGTCCTTGCAATGAAAATGCACGATGCGGTCGAGATGCCGGTTCAGGAGCGAGGCCGGGTCGCCGCCCGAAAACAGGCAATGGCCGGTATCGAACAGCAGGCCGACGCTCTTGCCGGTTGCGGCCATCAGCCTGTCGACCTCGTCATCGCTCTCGACGATGGTGCCCATATGGTGATGGAAAGCCATGCCGACGCCGAAGGCAGCCATGCGGTCGGCGAGTTCGGTCAGCTTCTCGCCATAGGCGCTCCATTCGCCGTCAGCGAGGCGCGGACGCTGCGAGATCGGTGCGAAAATGCCGTCATGACGGCCGCGCGAGGTGTCGGCATAGACCACGACCTCGGCGCCGAGGTCGCGCAGCAGGGTCAGATGCGAGGTGATGGCGGCGAATTCCTCGTCGACCGTGCGGTCCAGAATGCGGCCGTCATACCAGCCGGAGACGAGCTCCAGTCCGTAAGAAGACAGGATCGGTCCAAGCTCGTCGCTTCGCCTGGGGAATTTGCCGCCGAGTTCGGTGCCGCGATAGCCGGCCTGCCTGGTTTCCGACAGGCATGTCGCGAGCGGCGTATCGCCGCCGAGTGCGGGAACATCGTCATTGCTCCAGGTGATGGGATTGATGCCGATCTTGACCGTCATGCCGCTACTTCAAAGGGCTCGGGGAAACACAAAGCCGAGGCCGGCAAACTGAGGGGAAAGAGGACCTGTCACTAGGTCCAGTTGAGGTGAATTTGGCAGAGCCAATCGGGAGCGCTAAAGCGCGTCCCGTTTGAACGGACTAAGTCGACGCGCTGAGGTCTTTGTTTATGCATGTCGTTGTCTCAAAACCGGCGCCACTTTTGAGCGACATGCATTAATCCTGCTGCGGCCTTCCGAAGGCCGCGCGCAGTTCGTCCTTGGCGTCCTCGAGCACTTTCCGGCGCGCCTGCGGCAGGTTCTTGCCGGCGCGGTTGATGTAGAAATTCAGCATCGACATGGCCGACTGAAACGGCTCGGCCTTGCGGCGGTCGCTGTGCTCGGCCGAGCGCTTGAGCGAGGCCGCGATCTTCCTGGCGTCGTCGGCTTCGAAGATGTGGTCCTCAAGGTCCATCGCATCGCTGTGCTCGGTCACATCGGCCGACCATTTTTTCTTCGCGGTCATGACAAACTCCTTCCTGTCGCAAAACTCGGGCAGGCCGCCGCCGGTTCCCGAGAAATCGCCGGGCCGCTGGAGCCACGGATCATGGGCCTGTGGCGCTGCCCGTCGCGGTGAATACGCCGATAGTGGCGACACAACGGTCGACTTCCCAGGACCGTAGACAGGAAACGCCTTGACCCCGATCGTCGCCAATCAGGCGGATAGCCCCGGCATCGACAGCAGCTACGCCTGGATGCGGCTTGCCATCTCCATGCTGCTGGCGACGATCGGTGCGGTCGGCATGTGGGCCGTCGTCGTCGTGCTGCCGGCCGTGCAGGCCGAGTTCGGCGTTGACCGCGCCGCGGCATCGATGCCCTACACCGCAACCATGGTCGGCTTCGCCGCCGGCAATGTGCTGGTTGGCCGCGCGGTCGATCGCATGGGGTATTGGATCCCGGCACTGCTATCCTCGGTGGCTCTCGCCGCCGGCCTGCTGCTCGCCGCGCTGTCGACCTCTATCCTGCAATTCACCCTTGCCCAGGGCGTGCTGATTGGTGTCGGCACATCGGTGATCTTCGGGCCGCTGATCGCCGACATCTCGCACTGGTTCAACCGTCGGCGCGGCGTCGCCGTCACGGCGGCGGCGGCTGGCAACTATCTCGCCGGAGCGCTCTGGCCAACCATCATGCCGACGCTGATCAAGGCGGAGGGCTGGCGCTTCACCTATGCCGGCATCGGTGTCTTCTGCCTGGTCACCATGGTGCCACTGGTGCTGTTGTTGCGGCGCGCTGCTCCGGCGGCGGCTGCCGCCGGTTCACCCGGAAGCCGGACAGTGCAGTCGATTTCGCTGTCTCCGGCGGCGTTACAAGTGCTGCTGATCGTTGCCGGTCTCGGCTGCTGCGTGGCGATGTCGATGCCGCAGGTGCACATCGTGGCCTATTGCATGGATCTTGGCTACGGCATCGCGCATGGCGCCGACATGCTGTCGATCATGATGGCGGCGGGCGTCGTCAGCCGGCTTGCCTCCGGCTTTGTCGCCGACCGCATCGGCGGCGTGAAAACCCTGCTTATCGGTTCCGTGCTGCAATGCCTGTCGCTTTTGTTTTACATCCCGTTCGACGGGCTTGCCTCGCTCTATGTCGTGTCGCTGGTGTTCGGCCTGTCGCAAGGCGGCATCGTGCCTTGCTATGCCATCATTGTGCGCGAATACCTGCCCGCCAGGGAGGCCGGCCAGCGTATCGGCATCGTCATGATGGCGACCATCTTCGGCATGGCGGTCGGTGGCTGGATGTCGGGCTGGATCTACGACCTGACCGGCTCCTACGCCGCCGCGTTCCTCAACGGGATCGCGTGGAACTTGCTGAACATAGTGGCCATCGGGCTGCTGCTGTGGAAAGCAAAACGCAGTGCTGCCCTGATGGCTTAGGAAGGCAGGATTGCCCTGTTGCTTGACAAGGGCGATTGGCTGCGCGACGCCAGCAGGCGAGTGGGTGCGGCAGCAGCCGGTTGGCATGGTGGCGGTGGAAAAGCTGGACATGGTTTCGCAAGGGCGCAGCGGCCGGGGCCCGGCACGTGGAGGATGTCCATGACCAAGCCGCGCTCGCGTCGTGGGGGCGGCCGCCCGACCCTATCAGATGTGGCGCGCAAGGCCGGCGTCGGCGCCATCACCGTATCGCGGGCGCTGCGCGAACCGGAACGCGTCAGCCAGGATCTGCGGCGCCAGATCCAGGCCGCCGTCGACGAACTCGGTTATGTCCCGGATCCCAATGCACGGGCGCTGGCCTCGGCGCGCGCCGATGTGTTCGGCGTGCTGGTGCCGTCGCTGACCAACAACGTCTTCGCAGAAGTGGTGCGCGGCATCTATGACAGCCTGTCGGACGGCCCGTTCCGCGTCCAACTCGGCAACACCCATTATTCCGGCCTCGAGGAGGAGCGCCTGCTGCAGGTGTTCGCACCGCAGCGCCCGGCGGCGCTGATCGTGGCCGGCATCGACCAGACGCCGACCTCGCGAAAGCTGCTGGAGAGCGCGGGCTGCCCGGTGGTGCAGGTGATGGAGACCGGGCCCGATCCGGTCGACATGCTGGTCGGCTTCTCGCATTTCGACGGCGGCCGCACCGCGACCGAGCATCTGATCGAGGCGGGCTACCGGCGGATCGGCTTCATCGGCGCACGCATGGACCCGCGCTCGCAGCGGCGGCTTGCCGGCTATCGCGCGGCAATGGAGAAGGCCGGCCTGTTCGACCCGCGGCTGGTCACCACCACGCCGCTACTGTCCAGCGTGACGCTCGGCCGCGAGCTGCTTCGCGATGCGCTGGCCAAGATGCCGGCGCTCGACGGCGTCTTCTGCAACAATGACGACATCGCGCTCGGCGTTTTGTTCGAATGCCATAGCGCCGCGCTCAACGTGCCGAAAACAATCGGCATTGTCGGCTTCAACGACCTCGAAATGATGCAGGCGGCGTTCCCGCCGCTCACCAGTATCCGCACCCCTCGCTATGAAATCGGCCGTCGGTCTGTCGCCATGGCGCTGGCGGCGATCGCAGGACGAAGGCCTGAGCAGCGGGTCGTCGATCTTGGTTTCGAACTCAAGCCCCGCGAGAGCACCGCACGCTGAACACGCTTTGGCCGGCCTCAGCAAATGGTGCTTTACACAACGTCATGGTAGCGCTACCATTTTCGTCGGGCAGACGTTTTGATGAAAGGCCGCCCCTGTTTATTATACATAAGCAACAGCTCATGCTTGTTTATTATGTATAATATGCTAGTTTCGTTTCTCGCCTGTGAAGCGGCGAGGGGGAGGGGATCGGGCCGGCTTCGGCCCTTGAGACGTGGCGCCGGCCAGGCTGGAGGGCCTTCGGCAGGCGTGGAAACACACCACGACAAACAGCATCAAATAAACAAGCAGCAGCAAACAAAACTACAACTGGGAGGAATATCGATGATCAAGTCACTTGTTGGTGGCATCGTTGCCGCCACTGCATTCGTCATGCTGAGTTCGTCGGCCATGGCCGACCCGGAAGTTGTCAAGGGCCCGTCGGCTGAGCCGGATTGCTTTGCGCCCTGGGCGGCCGATACGCAGTTCTTCAAGTTCCCCAAGAAAGACGGCCCATACCGCATCGCGCTCGCCAATGGCTATATCGCCAACACCTGGCGCATCCAGATGGTGCAGACCGCCAAGGCCTATGCGGCCCAGCCGGAGGTCGCCGCGAAACTGAAGGAATTCAAGGTCGTCTCGACCGGCGAGGACGTGCCGGCTCAGATTTCGGCGATCAACAACTTCATCGATTCCGGCTATGACGCGATCGTCGTCAACGCCCAGAACCCGACCGCTTTCGGGCCGGTCATCAAGCGCGCCAAGGAAGCTGGCGTCATCCTCGTCGCCTTCGACAATATTCTCGACACCAAGGACGCCATCAACGTCAATGTCGACCAGAAGGGCCTTGGCGAATTGTGGGGCAAATGGCTGGTCGGCCATGTGCCGAATGGCGGCAAGGTGCTCGAAGTGCGCGGCGTTGCCGGAACTTCCGTCGACACCGACCGTCACAACGGCATCCATGAAGCGCTCGATGCCTCGGGCAAGAAATGGGACGTCACCGAGGTGGTCGGCAAATGGGACGACGGCGTGGCGCAGAAAGCCACGGCCGACGCCATTGCCACCAACGGTCCGTTCGACGGTATCACCGGGCAAGGCGGCGACACCGGCATCGTGCAGGCGATGATCGATGCCAAGCATGCTTTCGTGCCGTTCGGCGGGGAGACCGAGAACGGTTTCCGCAAGTTCTGCGCGGCACATGCCGGCGACGGGCTGAAATGCTCATCGGCCGGCACCGGTCCGGCGCAGGTCGCGGTCGCCATCAAGACGGCGATTGCCGCGCTCGAAGGCAACGTCGTGCCGCAAGCGGTGAAACTGCCACTGGCGATCGTCGAGGATCCGAACTTCAAGGCCGGTCAGGATTTCTTCCCCGACCAGTCCGACAATTTCTTCGTCGGCAATTCCTTCCCGACCTGCGGCATCAATTTCACCGCGCAGGAAATTATGGGTCAGACCAAAGCTGACCAATAGGGCTGACCAATAGGCGGCATATCCGGCGCCGCGGGATCTCCGCGGCGCCGGCCACTCGATATCCCTTGAAGTCAAACTGCCTCGGGAGGGCCGATGGACGGTGCGGTTCCGCTCTTCCGGATGGAAGGCATATCCAAGCGCTATGGTGGTGTGCGGGCGCTGGAAAAGGCCGAGCTTTCGGTCTCGTCCGGTAGCATCCACGCCATTCTCGGCGAAAACGGCGCCGGCAAATCGACGCTGATCAAGGTCATGGCGGGCGTCGTCGCGCCCGACGAAGGCCGCATGATGCTGAACGGCAGCGAGGTGACGTTCGCTTCGCCTGCTGCTGCAAACAAGGCCGGCATCGTCTGCATCTTCCAGGAGCTGTCGCTGGTTCCCGAACTCAGCGTTGCCGACAACATCGTCATCTCCGATCCGCCGAAGCGTTTCGGCATGATCGACCGCAAGGCGCAGCGCCGCATTGCCGAGGATGCGCTGGCACGCGCAGGTGCGGCCGACATCCATCCATTGGCGCTGGTCAAGGATCTTCCGCTTTCAAGAAGACAGATGGTCGAGATTGCCAAGGCATTGGCCAGGAAGCCGCGCATCCTGATCCTCGACGAGGCGACCTCGGCGCTGACCGCGACGGACGTCGCCAGGATATTCAGCGTGCTCAAGCGGTTGCGCTCGGAAGGGCTGGCGCTGCTTTACATTTCGCACCGCATGAACGAGATCGCCGAGCTTGCCGACCACTGCACGGTGTTTCGCAACGGCCGCAATGTCGCCAGCTACAAGGCAGGCACAAAGAGCGACAACGAAGTCGTCGAACTGATGATCGGGCGCGAATACAGCCATATTTTCCCGCCGAAACCCGCGCGCACCGCAGCCGCCGCCGTTCCCGTGCTGGAGGCGCGCAAGCTGTCCTGGACGGACCGGCTGGACAATGTCTCGCTGACGGTCGGGGCAGGCGAGGTCGTCGGCCTTGGCGGCCTGGACGGCCAGGGCCAGCGCGAATTGCTGCTTGCCTTTTTCGGTGTGCTGCGCGGCCTCGGCGGCCAGATCCTTATCGACGGCAAGCCGGTTTCGATCGCCAGCCCGCAAGCGGCGCGCGACGACCGCATCGGCATGGCGCTGATCCCGGAGGACCGCAAGACCGAAGGCCTGATGCTGCCGATGACGGTGCGCGAGAACCTCTCCTTTGCCGCCCTTGACCGGCTGTCCAAGGCCGGCATCATCGACCGCGCCGCCGAACAGCGGCTGATCGACGACATGGTCGGGCTGCTGGCGATCAAGACGGCCGGCCTCGACATTCCGGTCGGTGCGCTGTCGGGGGGCAACCAGCAGAAGGTGGTCATCGCCAAATGGCTGATGCGCCAGCCGCGCATCATCCTGCTCAACGATCCGACGCGCGGCATCGATGTCGGCACCAAGCAGGAACTCTATCAACTGATGCGCAAGCTGGCGGATGCGGGGGCGGCGATCCTGTTCTATTCAACCGACTACGACGAACTGATCGGCTGCTGCGACCGCGTGCTGGTGCTCTATGACGGCGCGGTCAAGCGCGAGCTGGTCGGAGCCGAGATCACCGAGCGGGCGCTGATTGCAAGCGCGCTCAACATCCACGGCGATGACGCCGGCGGAAGAGACGATGCCGGCGCAAGACAGGGAGCGGACGCGTGAAAGAGTGGCGCTACTGGCTGGCCGAGCAGCGCGGAACACTGATGGCACTCGGCATATTCATTGTCATGTTCGTCATCTACACCTCGAACCATCCGGCGGGCTTCACCGCCAATGTCGTGCAGACGGCGTCCAACAAGGGCGTGCTGCTCGCCTTCGTCGCCATGGCGCAGACACTGGTCGTGATCACCGCCGGCATCGACCTCTCCGTCGGCATGATCTTCACGCTGACCAATTGCCTCGCCTCCTGGCTGGTCATCGGCACCGGCCTCGAGACCGCTTTCGGCGTCATCGCCGTGCTCGGCACCGGGCTCCTGTGCGGAGCGATCAACGGCGCCATCGTCATCTACGGCCGCCTGCAGCCGATCGTCGCCACGATCGCCACGGGTGCGGTCTATTTCGGCATCGCGCTGCTGCTCAGGCCGTTTCCCGGCGGTTCGGTCAACGAAGGTCTCGCCGACGCGCTGACCGGACGCCTGTTGGGCGTGGTGCCGGCGAGCCTGGTCGTGCTGCTCGCCGTCGTGCTCGTGGTCTGGGTACCGTTCAGCCGCTCGGTGCTCGGGCGCGCGGCCTATGCGGCCGGATCCTCGGAGACGGCGGCCTACATGTCCGGTGTGCCGATAAGGCGCGGCAAGTTCGCTGCCTACGCGCTCGCAGGCCTGTTGGCCGCGATCGGCGGACTGTTCCTGACCTTCTTCACCTATACCGGCGATGCAGCCTATGCCAGCGGCAACGCCTATACGCTGTTTTCGATCGCCGCGGTGGTGCTGGGCGGCGTCTCGCTGTTCGGCGGGAAAGGCAGCGCCATCGGCGCCATCTTCGGCGCGCTGGCCTTCCGCACCATCGGTGACCTGTTGTTCGTGTTCGATTTCGACCCGCTATGGCAGCCGCTGTTCCAGGGCGTGATCCTGCTGGTCGCGGTCAGCCTTGGCGCGTTTGCGCTGTTTCGGGTCCGCAACCGGCTGGAGTGGTTCCTGTGAGCGACACGACGTTGGGCGGTATCGCCGGCCGCGTGCCGAAATTCATCCGCCGCGCCGATCCGGCGGTGCTGACGGCCTTCGCCTGCATCGTGCTGTTGCTGTTCCTAGGCAGCCTCTATTCCAGGAGCTTTCTGTCGCCTGAATATCTCTTGCAGCAGCTCAAGGTGGCCTCGTTCCTCGGCGTCATCGCCACAGGCATGATGCTGGTCATCCTGCTAGGCCAAATCGACCTGTCGGTGCCGTGGGCGGTGGCGGCGGGCGCGATGATGGCGTGTGCGGCTGCCGCCTATGGCCCGATCGGTGTGGCGCTGGCCATCCCGTTCGGCATCTTTTGCGGGGTGCTGATCGGCATCGTCAACGGCTTTGGCGTCGCCTATCTGCGCATACCCTCGATGATCATCACGCTCGCCACCAACGCTGTCGCGCAAGGGCTCATGGTCGTTTATACCGGCGGCTACTCGCCACAGGATTCGGCCACCGGCGCCATGCGCTATCTTGCGACAGGTTTTACCATTCCTGGCGTGCCTAACGCCGTCATCATCTGGGCGCTGATTGGCGCTGCGATGGTGTTTGTGCTGTCCCGCACCAGCTTCGGCCGCACCGTCTACGGCATCGGCAACCGCGAGCGTGCCGCCTATCTCTCCGGCATCGATACAAGGCGCGTGGTGATGATCGCCTTCGCTATCTCAGGCGGGCTGTCCGCCTTTGGTGGGGTGCTTCTCGCCGGCTATGCCTCCAAGGCGGCGCAATCGATGGGCGATGCCTATCTCCTGCCGTCGATCGCCGCCGTGGTTCTGGGCGGCACCTCCATCCTGGGGGGCCGCGGCTCCTATCTCGGCACCGTCGCCGGTGTCATTCTGATCACCCTCCTGCAGTCCATCCTTTCGGTCATGCAGATGCCGGAGGCGGGGCGGCAGATCGTCTATGGTCTGGTCATCGTCGCCATGCTCCTGCTCTACGGCCGCGCGCCGGCAAGCCGCTGACCGTGGACGAAGAGACGGCACAGGCGCCAATGGGCGCTACCGGCTCAGTGCCCCGGGCCATTGTGGTGATGGGCGTCGCCGGCTGCGGAAAGTCGGCTGTCGGCAAGGCATTGGCAGCAGAGGAAGGGGCCGTCTTTGTCGAAGGCGACAGGCTGCACCCGCCCGAAAACGTCGCCCGCATGGCGAGCGGCGAGCCGCTCACAGATCAACTGCGTGAGGGCTGGCTCGATGCCATCGGCGAGCGGATCGCCGACCTGACCGGCGGCGGCCAGAGCGTGGTTGCCGCCTGCTCGGCGCTGAAGGGCAGCTACCGCGATCGTCTGCGCGGCTTCCGCCGGGATATCGTTTTCATCTATCTGGAGATCGATCCCGCTACCGCCAAGCAGCGTGTCGCCAGCCGCAAGGGGCATTTCATGCCGGCAAGCCTGGTCGAAAGCCAGTTCGCCATCCTTGAACCGCCTGGCGCCGACGAGCGGGCGCTGACGGCCGACGCCACACTTCCAGTGGCTGAGATCATCACCGCCGTTGCCAGCCTGCTGGCCGGCGCAAAATCATGAACCACCCTCGTCGGGCAAGGCGGTTTCCGGCCGTTCGGTGAACCGGTCATGGCCTGACCAGACCATCATTTGCTCGGGATAGAGTTTCAGCGCCTCCAGCAAGCGGTCGCGCTTGAGCAATATGTACTCGGCCTGAAGCGCCATGTTCTTGGCGCCGCCGGCTCTGGTCGCGGGCTCGCCGGCCTCTGCCGGGGCCGGCACCAGTTCGGGACTTAGGACGGCGCGGTATTGGCGGAACGGATCGGTCTCGAAGGTCGACATGGAAAACAGCGCCGCCTTGCCTCTGGCAGCGAAATTCGTCGGCGCCGAGGCGAGGTGAGTCCAGCCGCTCTCGCCAAGGCCGACTTCGGTGAATGTCGAGCCGGCATGCACGGTGTTGGTCACCAATACGACGCCGTTGTTGCCAAGGATCTTCTGGATCCGGCCGGTGACCTGGTAGGCGTCGCTGCGGTCGAACACGATCCGGCTTTTCAGGAAACGGTTCTCGACCCGAACCATCGGCGGGTTCAGGAAGCGCAAGCCGAAGGTCGAATCGGATATGCCGTGAGCCCTGACGCTGAGCTGGTGTGTCTCGATACCGGCCTCATGGAGAGCGCGTTTGCCGATGATGGTCTGTGCCGTGAACTGATCGCACCAGATGATAGCGCCGTGGCCGCGCTTCAGCGCCGCTTGCAGGCCTTCCAGGCCCTCCAGCCGGATATCAGGTGACCAGCGGCGGCCGATGAGATGCGCGGCAAGCAGCAAACGCCGGCGGTGGTTGGCGCAGAGCAAGGCCCTGAACTGCCTTTGCGCATCGATGCCATTGCCGAGCACGGCGCGCGTCGCGGCGGCGTAGCGCACGAAATCCTTGCGGATATGGCGCTTGAGGCGCAGCCCCGATACGCGGCTGCAGACCGCGGCCCACCAATCGACCGGCAGCGATGCCGCGACGCCGATGTAGAAGGCGGCCAGCAGCAGCTCGCGGAGATCCCTGTTGTTGAAGGTGCGCAACTTGCCGGCGCGGACCTGCTTGCGGCTGAAGAAGCGGACATGCTCGGCGCGTTCGGGCACCAGGATGTCGGCGATGATTTCCGTATGATAAATGACGGCGGAAGATGGTGTCCGGTCGGCTTTCCGGGATTTTCCCAACCACGGCAGCCTCATCCGATCGGTGTCCACCTGTTCTTGCGTGCGTCCGGAAATCGCTTTACTGCGTCTGCCACGGGCGCGCAATCGGCGCCGGCAAGGCCATGGTGAACGCCATTCAGGGTTCGAACTTGAAACAGGCCCTATCGGTAGCACTTCCCCAACTGGCGCCCTGGCGGCCGGCTGCGGTGGCGCTGATGGCGCCGGACCGGCCGTCCCTGAGCTTTGCCGGCCTCGCCAATCTTGTCGACAAGCTCTGCGGCGATCTCGCCAGGCGTGGCGTTGCCCGCGGCACGGCCGTCGGCATCGTCTTGCCAAACGGCCCGGAAATGGCGGCCTGTTTCCTGGCGGTCTCGGCGTTGGCGACGGCGGCGCCGCTCAATCCGGCTTACGGCGAAGACGAATTCCGCTTCTATCTCGGCGATCTCGATGTGAAGCTGCTGCTGTGCGGACAAGGCATGGGCGATGCCGCGCGCAACGCCGCAAAGGGGCTCGGCATTGCGGTGCTCGACGTCGTCGTGACTGACGGCGCCAAGGCCGGCGAGTTTCTGCTGGCGGGCGACGCCGAGGTGGAGGCTGCCAGCGAGGCTCGCCTCGACGATATGCAGTTCAACGGACCCGACGATTTCGCGCTTGTCCTGCACACATCGGGAACCACGGCGCGACCGAAGATCGTCGGCTTGCGGCAGCGCAATCTGCAGGCATCGATGGCCAACATCGCCAGCACCCTGGCGCTGTCGGCAAACGATATGTGTCTCAACGTGATGCCGCTGTTCCACATTCACGGGCTGATGGCGGCGCTCAGCGCACAGCTGGCAGTCGGCGGCGCTGTTGTCTGCACGCCGGGCTTCAACCCGCTCAAATTCTACGGCTGGCTGGGCGATTTCCGGCCGAGCTGGTACAGCGCGGTGCCGACCATGCATCAGGCGATCCTGGCGCGCGCCGCCCGCAATGGCGAAACCATCGCGGCTGCGCGGCTGCGCTTCATCCGCTCGTCTTCGGCAGCGCTTCCCGACACCGTGTTCCGCGACCTCGAGCGCGTCTTCGGCTGTCCGGTGGTCGAGGCCTATGGCATGACCGAGGCGGCGCACCAGATGACATCCAACGGCCTGCCGCCGGCACGCCGCAAGCCAGGCTCGGTCGGCCTGCCTGCGGGTCCGCAGGTGACGATCCTGGACGACAAGGGGACGATCCTGCCGGCGGGTGAAAAGGGCGAGATCGCGGTGCGCGGCGCCAACATCCATGATGGCTATCTCGACAATCCGGTGGCCAATGAAGCTGCCTTCAGCGATGGCTGGTTCCGCACCGGCGACCAGGGCCTCATCGACGAGGATGGCGATCTGAAGATCACCGGGCGGCTGAAGGAGATCATCAATCGCGGCGGCGAAAAGATCTCGCCGCTCGAGGTCGACAATGTGCTGCTCGATCATCCGCTGGTGGCGCAGGCGGTGACCTTCGCCGTGCCGCACGCCATGCTCGGCGAAGAGGTGGGTGCGGCCATCGTGCTGGCCGAGGGCGCCACCGCCGATGCCGAGCAGATTCGTGATTTCGCGCGCAGCCGGATCGTCGAGTTCAAGGTGCCGCGCCACATCCTGTTTCTCCAGGAGATACCCAAGGGTCCCACCGGCAAAATCCAGCGCGTCGGCCTGGCCGGCAAGCTCGGCCTGGTCTGAGGACTCTCATTTCAGCATGATCTTGTCCGAAAACCGGTTCGCACTTTTCGGGACCATGCTCTAATTTAGATCTGCGATGTCAGCTCGACCGGAAAATCATCATTGTCGGCGTCGCGCATGGCGGCGAGGCTGCGATTGTCCAGCACTTCGGCGATCGCCTGGCGCACTTCCAGCATCATGTGCCGGACTTGGCAGGTCGCCTCGTCGCAATCCTCGCAGCGCTGGTATTGCGTGCGGCTGGCGCAGGGTATGGGAGCGAGCGGGCCGTCCAGCACGCGCACGACGTGGCCGATCTTGATTTCGGAAGCCGGCCGGGCGAGGCGATAACCGCCTTCCTTGCCCTTGCGACTGAGGACGAAACCGGCATTGCGCAGCTCGCCCAGAATGGCATCCAGGAATTTCTTCGGGATGTTGTTGGCGATCGCGATGTCGTTGACGAATGCAAGCTGGCCGACCGGCAGGCCGGAAAGATGCACGAGGGCCTTGAGGCCGTATTTGCCTTTTTTGGTAAGCATGCCCGCTTCAGTTCATGAAAACCCCAACCACCCGCATCTGGCGGTTGTTTGTGTGCAAATCATGACGTTTCGCCTGAACAGCCCGGTTTCGCGTAGAACAAGCCGCCCGATTGCACGTTGGGCACAAAGACGTTGATTCTTTGTAACGTTTTTCACCGATCGCGACAGATTCCGCCTGAAGCCGTTTGTCGGCGCGCGAAAACGAAAAAGCCGGCAAAGCGCCGGCTTTCTTGTGAGGTGAGGTCGAACGCTGCTGATATCAGCGGCTGCCATAGGTCTGGTCGAGCAGACCGCCGGCGGCGAAGTGCTCCTTCTGTACCTTGTCCCAGCCGCCAAAGACGTCTTCCACCGTCAGCAGGCGGACATCGGGGAAGTCGGCCTTGTATTTTGCCGCGACTTCAGCGTTGCGGGCACGCAGGCCATTTTCAGCCGCGATGGTCTGGCCCTCGGGCGTGTAGAGGAAGTCGAGATAGGTCTTGGCGAGGTCACGGCTGCCGTGCTCGTCGGCGACCTTGTCGACGATCGCCACCGGGAATTCGGCGAGCAGGCTGACCGTTGGCGTGACCTGTTCGAACTTGTCGTTGCCATACTCCTTGCGGATGCCGCGCGTTTCCGACTCGAAGGTGATCAGCACGTCGCCGATCTCGCGCTGCACGAAGGTGGTGGTGGCGGCGCGCCCGCCGGTGTCGAAGATCGGCACGTTGTTGAACAGCTTGGTGACGAACTCCTTCACCTTGGCGTCGTCTCCCTTGAAGGCTTCCTTGGCGTAGGCGGTTGCGGCCAGATAGGTGTAGCGCGCATTGCCCGAGGTCTTGGGGTTGGGGAAGATCACCTGCACGTCGTCGCGCACGAGGTCGTTCCAGTCCTTGATGTGCTTGGGGTTGCCCGCGCGGACGAGAAAGGATGGGAGCGAATAGAAGGGCGAGGCGTTGTCGGGGAAATCCTTCTGCCAGTCGGCGGCGACGAGGCCTTTCTTGACCAGAAAGTCGATGTCGGTGACCTGGTTGAAGGTGACGACATCGGCGCCGAGGCCTTCGGCAATGGCGCGCGCCTGCGCCGAGGTGCCGGCGTGCGACTGGTCGACGGTGACGCCCGGATGGCCGGCGACGAAAGCCTTGTTCACCTGGGCGAACAATTCGCGGCCGACATCATAGGAAGCGTTGAGCAATTTGTCGGCCGACCAGGCCTGCGAACAGGCGAGGATCAGGCCGGCGACAGTGGCGACGCTGAGGAAAAATCGCTTCATGAAAACAGGCTCCGATGTGCAATGCGTTGCCAGAACATAGCCGGGCCGGAGGGTGTACTGCGAGGCACACGGGGCAGACGTATGGCGTTGCAGCGAAAAAGAAATCGCTGAAGCAGGTTATCGGCGAAATTTCATTCCAGCCGAAATGCCGGTGCGTTGGGGTTTTCTGTGGTTTGCAATTCGAGGCCGAGTGGCATATACAAATGGCATATACAAGTGGAACAGACAGGGGAGGCTGCCATGCCGCAGCACCGTCACTCAATACCACCGTCCAGGGAGGCGAAGTTGTTTCGCAACAACCGCAGTCAGGCGGTTCGCATCCCTGTCGAATTCGAGCTGCCTGGCGAGAAGGTCCTGATCAGCCGCGATGGCGACCGGCTGATCATCGAGCCGGTCCGTCAACCAGGCCTCACCGCCTTGCTCACCCAATGGGCGAAAGAGCCGCCGCTTGGTCCTGAAGACGACTTTCCCGAGATCCATGATGCGCCCGTGGGGCCTGAGGATATCTTTTGATGCGGTTCATGCTGGACACCAACATTCTCAGCGACATGATCCGAAACCCTGCCGGCAAGGCTGCCAGTGCGGCGGTTCGCGCGGGAGACGGTGCCCTGTGCACCAGCATCGTTGTCGCCTCGGAGCTGCGTTATGGCTGCGCCCGCAAGAGATCGGCCAAGCTGCTCGCCAAGGTGGAGGAATTGCTCGCCGAGGTTCCTGTGTTGCCGCTCGATGTGCCGATGGATAACGAATACGGAGCACTTCGTGCCGAGCTGGAGGCCAGAGGCCAGCCAATCGGCCACAATGATCTTTTCATTGCTGTCCATGCCTGTGTGTTGGGGACGACACTGGTGACGGCCAACACCGCTGAGTTCCGTCGGATCAAGGGCCTGACGGTCGAGAACTGGCTGGAGTAGCGCCGGATCGATGTCTATGCCGCCGGGAAAAGCTTCCAGCGCCTCGGCCTGAACGCCACCCGGCTCTTCTGCGCCGCAGGATGGTCCACAGGCAGTTCGATCTCGACGCGCTGGCGCTCGCCGCCGATTTCCAGTTCGACGCGTCTTGTGCCGGCGACGCGGCGGCTGGCGGCGACCGTGCCGGCGATGCAGCCGCTGCAGCCGTCGAGCAGTTCGGTATCGTGCGGGCGGAAGTACAGCGTCGCATCGCCCTCGGGTGCGTGCGGCGCCGACACGCCGATCGGACGGTCGGCGAGCCAGATCTCGCCATTCTCAACCTTGACCGGCAGCATGCTCGATTCACCGATGAAGGAGTAGACGAAGGGCGAGTTCGGCGTGTCGTAGATCTCGTCGGCGGAGCCGACCTGCTCGATGCGGCCCTGGCTCATCACCACGACGCGGTCGGCAAGCTCGAGCGCCTCTTCCTGGTCGTGGGTGACGAAGACGGTGGTGTGGCCGGTGCGGTCATGGATTTCGCGCAGCCAGCGGCGGAGTTCCCGGCGCACCTGCGCATCGAGGGCGCCGAACGGCTCGTCGAGCAACAGCACCTTGGGCTCGATGGCCATGGCGCGCGCCAGCGCCACGCGCTGGCGCTGGCCACCGGAAAGTTGCGCCGGATAGCGCTTTTCCAAGCCGGAAAGCTGAACGAGATCGAGCAGTTCGGAGGCGCGTCGGCGGATCTCCTGTGCCGGCGGCCGCGACGGTCCATGCCGCACCTTGAGGCCGAAGCCGATATTGTCGGCGACCGTCATGTGCCGGAAGAGCGCATAGTGCTGGAAGACGAAGCCGACATTGCGCTCCTGGATCGAGCGGTGCGAGGCGTCCTCGTCGCCGAAGAAGATCTTTCCGCGCGTCGGCCGCTCCAGGCCGGCGATAAGCCTCAGCAGCGTCGTCTTGCCGGAGCCGGATGGCCCAAGCAGCGCGATCAACTCACCCGACTTGATGTCAAGCGATACGTCATGGAGGGCCGGAAACCGGTCAAACTCCTTGCGTACGTTGGCAACGCGAACTTCCATGTAGATCCCTCAGTAATTTGGTGCATGTCGTTGTCCCAAAAACGGTTCCCAGTCTTGGGCGACATGCATTTAGTCAGTGCCCGCGCGTCGCGGCGATCTCGGCGCCGTAGCGCATCTCTAGAAGTGTTTTCAAGACCAGCGTGACCAGCGCCAGGCCGGCAAGCAGCGAAGCGACGGCAAAAGCGCCGACGGCGTTGTACTCGTTGTAGAGGATTTCGACATGCAACGGCATGGTGTTGGTCAGCCCGCGTATGTGGCCCGACACGACCGAGACCGCGCCGAATTCGCCCATCGAGCGGGCGTTGCACAGAAGCACGCCGTAGAGCAATCCCCATTTGACGTTGGGCAGCGTCACGTACCAGAAGGTCTGCCAGCCATTGGCGCCCAGAGAGAGCGCGGCTTCCTCGTCGCCGTTGCCCTGTTCCTGCATCAGCGGGATCAGTTCGCGGGCAACGAAGGGGAAGGTGACGAAGATGGTCGCGAGCACGATGCCGGGCACGGCGAACAAGATCTGGATGCCGTGCGCCTTCAGCCATTCACCGAACAGTCCCTGAGCGCCAAACAAAAGCACATAGACCAGGCCGGAAATGACCGGCGAGACCGAGAAGGGCAGGTCGATCAGCGTGGTCAGAAAAGCCTTGCCCTTGAACTCGAACTTGGCGATCGCCCAGGCAGCCGAAATGCCGAAGACGACGTTAAGCGGCACGGCGATCACCGCCACCAGCAGCGTCAGCCGGATCGCCGAGCGCGTATCGGGATTGGAGAGCGATTCCGTGTAGGCGCCAATGCCTTTCGCCAGCGCCTCGTGGAAGACGATGATCAGCGGCAGCAGCAGGAAGATGGCGAGGAAGGCGAAGGCCACCGCCATCAGCAGCAGCCGCACCGGCCGGCTTTCGGTCACCGCCGCCGACCGGCTCTCGTGATGCGGTTCGTAGGATTTGATCTCGGGGTCAGCCATAGCGCTTGCGACTCCATGACTGCGCCAGGTTGATGACCAGCAGCATCACGAACGACAGCAAAAGCATGATCGCCGCGATCGCGGTGGCCGCCGGATAATTGTACTCCTCGAGCCGGATGACGATCAGAAGCGGTGCGATCTCCGACTTGTAGGGAAGGTTGCCGGCGATGAATATGACCGAGCCGTATTCGCCGACCCCGCGCGCGAAGGCGAGCGAAAAGCCGGTGATGATGGCCGGCGCCAAGCCCGGAAACAGGATGCGGGTGATGATCTGGAAGCGGTTGGCGCCGAGCGTCGCGGCGGCTTCCTCCACTTCCTTGTCGATCTCCTCCATGATCGGCTGCACCGTGCGCACGACAAACGGCAGGCCGATGAAGACAAGCGCCACGACGATGCCGAGCGGCGTGTAGGCGACCTTGATGCCGAGCGGCGCCAGGAGATGGCCGATCCAGCCATTGGGCGCATAAAGAGTAGTCAGCGCGATACCGGCCACTGCCGTCGGCAGCGCGAAGGGCAGGTCGACCATGGCGTCGACGACGCGGCGGCCGGGGAAGCGGTAGCGCACCAGCACCCAGGCGACGAGCGTGCCGAAGACGACGTTGACGGCGGCTGCGATGAAGGCTGTGCCGAAGCTGATTTCGAGTGCGTTGATGGTCCGGCGGTCGGTGGCGATCGCCCAGAAATCGGTCCAGCCGAGGGCTGCCGAGCGCCAGATCAGGCCCGACAGGGGGATGAGGATGATGAGCGTGAGGTAGGCAAGCGAGAAGCCGAGCGTCAATCCGAAACCCGGAATGACACTCGGCTGTCTGAATCGCCACCCCGCCTTGGCGGGTGCTATGGTCATGTCGTCCTGATCTAAATCCTACTGGGCCGGCTTGTAGATCTGGTCGAATATACCACCGTCGCCGAAATGATAAGGCTGTGCCTTCTTCCAGCCGCCAAAAAGCGGATCGTCGATGGAGATCAGCTTGATTTCGGGCGTCTTCGGAATGTCAGCCGCATCCACCAGCTCGGGCTTGGCCGGACGATAGTGGTTCTTGGCGATGATCGTCTGGGCTTCCTTGGAATAGAGCCAGCCGAGATAGGCTTCGGCGACCTTGCGGGTGCCCTTGGCATCGACATTGGCGTCGACGATCGCCACCGGCGGCTCGGCCAGGATCGAGGTCGGGGGATAGACGATCTCGAAATTGTCGGCTCCGAATTCATTGAGCGCCAGATAGGCATCGTTTTCCCAGCCGATCAGCACGTCGCCGATGCCCTTTTGCGCGAAGGTGACCGTCGAGCCGCGCGCACCGGTGTCGAGCACCGGCGCATTGGCGTAGAGCTTGCCGACGAATTCCTTGTTCTTGGCCTCGTCGCCGCCATCATTGGCATTGGCATAGGCCCAGGCGGCAAGGTAGTTCCAGCGGGCGCCACCCGACGTCTTCGGGTTCGGCGTGATCACCTGGACACCGTCCTTGACCAGATCGCTCCAGTCGTGAATGCCCTTCGGGTTGCCCTTGCGGACCAGGAAGATGATGGTCGAGGTGTACGGCGCCGAATTGTTCTCGAACTTCTTGCGCCAGTCCGGGTTGATCTTCTTCGACTTGGTGACGATGGCGTTGATGTCGCCTTCGAGCGCCAGCGTCACCACATCGGCATCGAGGCCGTCGATCACGGCGCGGGCCTGGGCGCCGGAGCCGCCATGCGATTGCTGGATGGTGACCGTCTCGCCGGTCTCGGCCTTCCAGTGTGCGACGAAGGCTTCGTCATAGGCCTTGTAGAGTTCGCGTGTCGGGTCGTAGGACACGTTCAGAATGGTCGTATCGGCAAACGCGAAACCGAGCGTGCCGAACTGGATCGATGTGGCGACCAGTGCGCCGAGCAGTTTCTTGAAATGAGGTTTGGTCATTCCCGCCTCCGTTGATGACGGCTGAACTCTATCGAATTGATAGAAATTAGATGCATTCAACGTTGCATTTTTTGTCCGCTCGAAGGAAATTTTCGCCGATATTGGGTTTCGGAAGGAAATATTTTCCTCATATTGGTCTAACCCGAATCCGGCCGGTTTGACGCTATCTAGGAGCTGACAGCGCAGAAGCAAGGCCGAGCGAGGGAAGGCTCGCTGTAGCACCGGGCGGTTCAGCCCGCAGTGATGGGAAAATCGAAGCGCAGTTTTGGAAACGGCTCATCCCGAAGCGTGTAGTGCCACCACTCGCGCGCATAATTCTTGAAGCCGCCGGCGCGCATGGCGTCGAGCAGCTTTTTGCGGTTTGCCGCTGCTTCTGCCGCCAATGGGCGATGGGCGGTTTCGCTCGCCGGGTCGAAACAGTCGAAGCTGGTGCCGAAATCGAGCGTGCCGGCGCCGGCCGCGCCGCAAGCGGCGGATGACTTGTTCTTGCCGTCGCTGCGGGCGATGGCGACATCGACGGTCGAGCCGCGCGAATGGGTGGACAATTCGCCGATATAGCCCTTGGCGATGAGGTCGCCGCGCTGCACCTGAGGGTACCATTGCGGATCGGGCGGGCCGCCCTCTCTGGTCCATTTGCCCATGTCGGCAACGGCGCGGGCCGGGCGGTAGCAGTCGAAGACGACCAGCGTCAGGCCATCGGCGGCGAGCGCTTTCTGCACGCCGGACAGCGCTTGCGCAGCTTGCTTCGTGAGGATGCAGATTGGGGCGTCGTAGCCATCGGCCTTGCGATGCAGGAAATTTTCCAGGCCGGCATAGCGGATGTCCTGGCGGATCGAGGGATCGACATCGGCCAGGCGGACAAAGCCATCGGGCAGGGGATCGGCGGAGGCGGGGGAGCAAGTCGAAACGAACATGGATAGGGCTAAGGCCAATCCTCGATGCAAGCGCTTCGGCACACCCCCCTCTGGCCTGCCGGCCATCTCCCCCGCAAGGGGGGAGATCAGATGTCGCTGCGGCTTTCGCCAATTTTCAACGTTGCTGAATGAGCGCGGCGCCGAAGCTGCCAATCTCCCTCCTTGCGGGGGAGATGGCCGGCAGGCCAGAGGGGGGTGCCTCGCGCCGGGTCTCGGGCGAAGAAGCCCAATCCCCTGAATCGCTTGGCGCCATCTATTCAACGAACACCTTCACGCTTGCCGCGCGTCCCACGGCGTCGATGACGGTGAGCGTCGAATAGCCGGCGCCGTCGGGCAGCCAGGTCGCGGTGCGGCGGCGGTCGATGCCGACGAGCGGCTTGCCATTGGCCAGCCAGCGGAACGGCGCGCGGCCGCCTTGCAGTTTCAGCACCAGCGGCGAGGCCTCGGCGGAATTGGTGGCGAGATCGACGCGGGCGCCGTTGGGCGGGAAAATGATCGTTGGCGCCGGTTCCGTCGGGCCTGCCTGCACCAGTCCGTCGGCGCCGGCGCCGAAGCGCGCCAATGTCACCGGCAGGTCTTCGCGCCTGGCCTTGACGACGCCGGCCGGCTGGCTGGGCAACGGGACGGCGGTGAGGCCTGAACGGACGAAGCCCTCGAACAGGATGGGGGCGGCCGAGACATAGCCGGACAGGCCGGGCACCGCACCGGCATCGGCGCGGCCGACCCACACACCCAGCACGTAGCGGCCGTCGAAGCCGACCGACCAGGCATCGCGATAGCCGTAGGACGTGCCGGTCTTGTAGGCGATGCCGCGCTGCAAGGCGCCCTCAGGCGGCTTTACGCCCGACAATATGTCGGTGATCTGCCAGTTCGCCTGGGCGTCGAGGATGGTGGCGGTGGCGCGCTCGTCGTTGGCCGGCTCGGTGCCGTCATGCAGCGTGTTTGCCTTGCCGCCATTGGCCAGGCCGGTATAGAGCTGGACGAGATCGCGCAGCGTCACGCCGACGCCTCCGAGGCCGATGGCGAGGCCCGGCGCCTCGTTGACCGGCAGCACCGGGCTGACGCCGGCCTGGCGGAAGCGCGCCATCAGCCGTGCCGGGCCGACAGAGTCGAGCACGCGGATTGCCGGCACGTTGAGCGATAGCTGCAGCGCCTGGCGGATCGAGACATCCCCCTGATACCCCATGTCGAAATTCTTCGGCCGGTAGCCGCCGAAATCGACCGGGCTGTCCTCGATCAGCATTTCCTGGGCCACCAGCCCCTGCTCGAAGGCGAGGCCATAGATGAACGGCTTCAGCGTCGAACCGGGCGAACGCACGATCCTGGTCATGTCGATCCAGCCGGAGCGGCTGGCGTCGAAGAAATCGGCCGAACCGACTTCGCCGAGGATGTCCCCGGTGCGGGCATCGGCCATCACCATGGCGACGGAGAGGCGCGGCCCAAGTTTGATCGCGGCATCGCGCGCCACCTGCTCCAGTCCTTGCTGGACGCTTTTGCGGATCGTCAGCTGCAGCGGCTTGCCGGGGACGGCCTTGGGCAGCATGGCGTAGGCGGCGTGTGGCGCCAGCGCCGGCAATTTGCGGCGCAGGCCCGAGACATCGTCTAGTGCGGCGCGCGCGGCTTCGCGCTCGCCGAGCAGGCCAGCTGATACCATGCGGGTCAGCACGCGGTCGCGGGCGGCATGAGCGATGGTGAGATTGCGGTCGGGACGGCGCTTTTCCGGCAATTGCGGCAAGGCGACGAGCAGGGCTGCTTCCGAGACGGTCAGCCGCTTCGGCTCTTTGCCGAAATAGGCGAGCGAGGCGGCGCGCACACCTTCGAGATTGCCGCCATAGGGCGCCAAGGTCAGGTAGCGTTCGAGTATCTCCTGCTTGGACAGCCGCCGCTCGATCTGGATGGCACGCAGCATCTGCTTGATTTTCGAGCCGAGGCTGCGGCTTTCGCGGGGCTCGATCAGCCGGGCAAGCTGCATCGACAAAGTCGAGCCGCCGGAGACGATATGGCCGCTGGTGACGAACTGGCCGGCGGCGCGCGCCAGCGCCAGCATATCGACGCCATCATGGTCCCAGAAGCGCTTGTCTTCATAGGTGACCAGCATGTCGACGAACTGCTTGTCGACCTGATCGAGATGAGTGTCGAGCCGCCAGTAACCGTCCGGCGTGGCGAAGGCGCGCAACAGCTGGCCGTCACGATCCTGGACTTCGGTGGAGACGGTGAGTTTCTCGGGCAGTGGCGGCGGGAAAGCGCGGTCGAGTTCCCAGAGAGAAGCGGCAGCGATCGCCGCAAAGCCGACGAGGGAGGCGGCGGCGATGCCTGTTCGACGGAGAAATTTTCTGGAGAGCATGGTGGTGCCCTTCATCCGCCTGCCGGCTCCTTCTCTCCGCATAGCGGGGAGAAGGAGATGGTCGCGGACATCGGCGTGTTCATCTTCGTCAAGGCGCCTTACGGCGCCTTGATCTCCATCATGCCGGTGGCGGTGCGGGCCGAATATTGCGGCCGGTACATGTCCTCCACCGTGGCTGCCGGATGGGCATAGGTGCCCGGCGTTACCGCACGCACGACGTAGGCCAGCATGATGTTGCGGTCGCCATCGCCGTCATTGGGATTGAATGCCGCGACGAAACGGTCGTCGCGGAATTCGAGATGGGCTGCATCCGTTTGCGCCAGCCAGGTGAAGTTCGACAATTGGGCGCTGGAGACAAGGCCCGGATTGTCGATCTCGAAGCCGGCCGGCAACAGGTCGGTGATCAGCAGGCGCGAAGGCCAGCGGTTCTGCTCGTAAACCTTGAGCACGACCACGTAGCGTTCGTTCTGCGTCGCCTCGGTGACGTTGGCTTCGGTGCCATCGAGCTTGTAGTAGGTGCGGTCGATGGTGAAGCCGTCGCCGCCGGCCGGCAAGGGCTCTACCGGCGAGGCGACCGTGGTGACGACCGCCTGCAGCGGCGTGGCGCCGGTGTTGGCGATGGTCAGCGGGCTGTCGGCAATGTCGGTGCCGCTGAGGTGGTTGGAATATCCACCTGCATGCGGCGCGCCGTTGACCGACAGCGTGATCGAGTCGTTGCCCGACTTCAGCGCGCGGGCCGCCAACAGCATCCAGGACTCGTCCTGCGTGCTGGTCCAGCGGGCATCGGCACGTTCCCTTGCCACCAGCCGGATCAGTTCCGGCACGATGGTCGGCGCCGGCTTCGATTCGGCGGCGAGCGCCAGGATCGCGGCGCCATCACGCAGCCGTGAGCCATAGTCGGACCGGTAGTAGTCGTACTCGGTGGTCGACTTGGCCAGCTGCAGCGCCGTCTGGAAGGTCGCCTCCGAACGTTGCGCGTCGCCGTAGAGCGCCAGGCTCGCCGCCAACTGGGCGACGGCCATCGGGCTCGAGAAGGCTTCGAGCTTGGTGTCGGCGTAGTAGCGCAGATCGCCGACCGAGGCCTTCTTGTTGCGGGCCAGAACATAGAGCGCGTAGGCGATTTCGCTGCCGCGATCCTGGACGTCCTGGTCGTAACCGACCGAGTTTTGCAGATTGCTCAGCGCCTGGCTCATCGCCAGGGCCGGCACGTCGTAGTTCTGCTCGCGCGCCCGGGTCAGGAAGTCGGTGACGTAAGAGTCGAGCCACAGATCGCCGGAGCCCGGACCCCACAGGCCGAAGCTGCCGGCCGAAGCCTGGTAGCTCAGCACCTTGTAGATGGCCGCCTGCACGCGGCCGTGCAGTTCGGGATCGCTTTGCATGCCGACGCCGGACGCCAGATCGTTGACGTAGAGAAGCGGCATGGCGCGGCTGGTGGTCTGCTCGGCGCAACCATAGGGGTAGCGGTCGAGCGTCATCAGCAGCGACGGCACGTCGAAGGCGGCAGCCTGCGAAACGCCGACGCTGATCGAGGCGCCGTCGAGCAGGCTTGCCGCGAGCAGCTCCTTGTCGACGCGCAGCGAGCCGCCATTGCCCTTGAGGTCGACGACCAGACGGGTGGTGACCGGCAATTGCGCCGGACGCACCGGGACATACAGCGTCTGCTCGACGGAGGTGCCGTCGCCATGGGCGAGCTTGATGGTGATCGAGGCATTGCCCGCCGTCTGTGCAACCAGCGGCACGGTCAGCGTCTGGCGCTTGCCCTTGGCGAGAGTCAGCTTTTCGGGCAACGGCTTGTCGCCGGTCGAGAGGTCGCCGGTCGTGGCGATCGACAGGGCATAGTCGCCCTCCGGACCGTCGGTGTCGGCGACGTCGAGCCGCATGATAGCTGCATCTCCAGGCGCCAGGAAGCGGGGCAGGCCGGCAGTGATCACCACCGGATCGCGCACGATGACATCGGTCGTGGCATGGCCGACGGCCTCCTTGGTCCAGGCGACGGCCATGACGCGCACGGTGCCGTTGAACTGCGGGATGTCGAAGTCGATCCTCGCCTTGCCGTCGGCGTCGAGCTGGACCGGGCCGGAGAAGAAGGCGACCAGCTTTTCGGTCGGCGGACTGCCTTGCGGCTGCATCGAGGCGCCGTCGCCGCCGGTCCTGAGCTTGCCGCTGGTGCCGAGCGAGCCGTCGATGAGACGGCCATAGATGTCGCGGACTTCGAGCCCGAGCATGCGCTGGCCGAAATACCAGCCCTCCGGATCCGGCGCCTTGTAGTTGGTGAGGTTCAAAATGCCGACATCGACGGCAGCGACCGTGACATAGGCATTGCTGCCCGGCGCTACGCCGGCGACCGAAACCGGGATCGACAGCTGCTGGCGCGGCATCGTCTTGTCCGGCGGCGTCAGGGTAACCGCGAGCTTTTTCGAGCCCGGGTCGACCGTCAGCCATTTTACGCCGATGGCGCGCGCCGGCATGCGGGTTTCCTGCGCATCGCCGGGCCGGAGCAGGGTTGCGGTGATGTAGGCGCCGGCGCCCCAGTCGTCACCGACCGGGATGTCGACCGTGCTGCCGCCGGCCGGCACGGTTGCCGTGACGGTCTTGAGCAGCTTGTCGGCGCCGATGGTGACCAGCAGTTCGCCGGCAAAATGCGGCGACACCTTCAGCTTGGCCACGTCGCCGACGGCATAGCTGTCCTTGTCGAGAGCGATCTCGAGCCCATCAGGCGTTTCGGTGGAGGTCGAGGAGACATACCAGCCGGCGTCGAACTCATAGCTGGTCGCCGGGCCCTCGGGATCGGCAGTCTCGATCTCGAGCCGGTACTGGCCCCAGTCGACCGGCATCGTCACGGTCGCCTCGGCATCGGCGCTGAGATCGACCTGGCCGTTGGCGATCGACTTGGTGAAGGTGACCGGTTCGTAGTTCCACGAGTTGTTGTTGCGGTACCACTGGTAATTGCGTTCGACCTTGACCAGCGACCACTGCGCGCCCTTCAGCGTCTCGCGCTTGCCGTCGGGGTCGACCGCGATGAGGCTGAACTTGGCGGTGCCGCCCTGCGGCACCTCATTGTCGGCGAAATCCGGACGAATGCCGATCATGTGGCCTTGCGGGCGGATGCCGATGTTGAGCGAGCGTTCGATGGCGCGGCCGCCGGTTTCACGCATGCGAACCGTGACCTTGGCGTCGACCAGCTTGGTGGTCGCGGGCAACTGGTCGACCGTGACCGGGAAGGTCGCCTTGCCGTCGTCGCCGACCACCGGCAGACCGGTGAACGGGGTGACCGAAGGCTCGGCCGACTGCTCGTCGGCAAGGCCGAACGAATAGCCGGCGAAACGGTCCCAGTCGCGCGCCGTCGACAGCGTCAGCTCGCCTTCGAGCGCGAGGCCGGCGGCCGGCGCGCCATAGAGGAAGCGGCCGTCAATGTCGATGTTGGCGGTTTCGCCCTGGGCGATCTCCTGCTTGTCGGACTTCATGTCGAACTCGATGCGATCCGGCACGAAGTCTTCGACCAGGAACATCTGGCTGGAAACGGCCGCCTGCTTGGGATCGGTATAGATCGACACCGTCCAGGTGCCGCGCATGGCGTTGGCTTCCAGCGGCAGGTCGACGGCATAGCCGCCGGCCGAGACGCCATCGGCAACGATGCGGCGGTTCTCGACGCCGTCGGGACGGGTGAAGATGAAGGTCAGCGGCAGGTTTTCCACCGCTTTGGAGGCGCCGTCGCGGGCAAGGGCTGCGACATGCACATCCTCGCCGGCGCGGTAGATGCCGCGTTCGGTCCAGGCATAGACATCGAGCGCGCCCGGTGCGGCGCGTCCGGCGACGCCGCGATCGGACAGATCGAAGCCGGCGCGGCCCATGTCGAGGAAGACGAAATCGTTGTCGCCCTGCTTGGCCATCAGAACGGCCGGCACCATGCCGCCGTCGCCGCGCGTCAGGCCGGGGTTGAAGACAGCATGGCCTTCGGCGTCCGACGTGGCTGTGCCGAGGATTTCATTGTTCCTGGCCAGCAGCGTCAGTTCGGCGCCGGCGATCGGCTTGGCGGTTCCGAGCGAGCGGGCAAAGACATTGAGGCCATCCTGGCCGGTATAGGTCGACAGGCCGATGTCGGAGACGACGAACCACTGCGTGGCAAGCGAATTGTAATTGTCCTCGTCGTTTTCGTTTACCGCTTGCGCGGTCAGCACGTAGACGCCGGGCTTGCGCTGCGGCAAAGCTTCGTCGACCGGGAACGACGTCGTGACGTCCTTGTTGAGGTCGTTGGCGATGTCGAGCTGGCCCTGCCAGACCGGCTCACCCATCTGGTCGGAAATGCTGGAGATATCATAGCCGTCGAGCTGCTTCAGGAACTGATAGCCGGACAGAAGCTGCGCCAGCGAACGATCGCCGATGCGGTAGAGCTTCATCTGTGCGGCATTCATGTTGACGGTGACGACCGGGATGCCACGGCGGGCGCCGGCGGGCAGCACGAAGCTGTCGCCGGTGAAGCGGGCGGACGGCGCGCGGTCCTGCACATAGATCGACAGCACGACCGGAGCGGCGGTGACCTCGCCAATGGCGGCCGGCAGACCGGCGCGGAAGGTCACTTCGTAATGTTGGCCGTGCTCCAGCCCTTCGACGCAGATCTGCTTGTCCTTGGCCTCGACGCCCTTGGGCGGCTGGTTGTCGACGGTGACGAACTGGGCGTAGTCGACGCCGGTCTTCACCAGCTCCTCGGAAAACTGCGCGCAAATGCGCGGCGCGCTGGTGTCGGCGTCGATCGAGTGATCGATGACGCGGAAGCCCTTGCGGGCCTTGAGATCCTCATATTCGGCCTTGACCGCCGGCGAACTGACCAGCGCGAGGCTGGCTTCATAAGCCTGCAGGGCCGGACGGTAGAGATCGCGGCGGTCGAGGCCGTTGCCGAGCAGCGCCAGCACTTCGGCGCGGGTCTTGGTGGTGCGCAGCAATTTGTAGGCGTTGATGGCGGCGGAGGTGCCTTTGACCGGCAGATTGTAGGATTCGGAGGTGCCGCTGGCCGGCTGTATGGCAAGCGTTTCACGCGCCAGACCGAGCCAAAGCTGGCCGTCGTCAGGCAGGACCGAGACCGCGGCCTCGTATTTGTTCATGGCCTGGCCATGGTCGCCGGTCAGTGCAGCCTGTTCGGCGGCGGCGCGGAGTGATTCCAGCCCGTCGGTCGGCTTGTCATAGGCCGGATCGGTCAGCTTGTTGCGGTATTGCTGGGCCTGGTCGGCCATCCAGTTGGGGAAGAAGGCGAGTTCCGGCGGGGCGCCGATATCGGGGTCGCCATCGACATTGACGACCTTGCCCGCGACCGCGCCGCTGAAGGGTTTCAACTGGTTATAGTCGGATTTTAGGAAGCACCATTTGGCCTTGTTGTTGTAAGTAAAGGCGCGGCAGGCGGGGTCGCCGAGGCATGTCGTCTGCACTGATCGAGGCTGACATTCTGGTCCGATCTGAGATCGAAGCCGAAATAGTCGGAATTATTTGAGGTCACCACCCGGCGGGCTTCGGCCGCTTGCGCTACAGACCCCCAGGCGAAAATGAGAAGAATCAAGATCGACAGACCACGAGCCGCCGCGCGCATAGCCATAACACCCTCCAGACACTGCTACGTCCGCGGCATGTTCAAGCTTCAGTCAAGCTTGTCAACACGAGGACGGGCAGGTTTCCGCCCGCCAACGGTTCCCAAACCGGCCAATGACCGGTATGCCGATAGTTCATCCACGGGAAAGGGATCACGCTTTCTTGCGAAAACGCAGAAGGTGTGAATTCCAAGCCCTGCCTATTTCAGACAATTGGATTGTGGCCCCTTTACGAGCGCTTCAAAACTTCATTCCAATTTTAGTTTTGTAACCTAGGTTGTCCTGATGCCGGCGTATGAAGCGCAGATGTCGAAGGTAAGTGCGCCACGGCGCACGCTTTCGCGCGCGCTGATTGTGGCGTTGGCGTGCTCGAGCGTGCTCGTTGCCGAATCGGGGTCGGCGGCCGCCTTCGAGCTCTTCGGCATCAAATTGTGGGACTCTTCGAATGACGAAGACGCCGATATCGTCGACCCGCTGCGCTATGCGGTGACCATCGAAGCGCCCGATGCCGACAAGGACTTGGTCAAGAAGCTCGAAAACGCCTCGTCGCTGAAATCCGACGAGGACCGCCCGGTTTCCGGCTCGCTCGGCCTTTTGGCAAAGGCGCGTAGCGACCGCGAACAGCTGGTCGCCGCGCTTTATGCCGACGCCCGCTATGAAGGCGTCGTCACCATCACCATCCAGGGCAAGGCTCTGGACGATTTGCCGCCTGATGCCGAATTTACAGGTCCGCAGCCGATCCCGGTGGTGGTCAGCATCGCCAGCGGGCCCAAATTCACGCTCGGCAATATTCGGCTGGAGGGCGATGCCGCCGGGCTGGCGAGCGCCGATTTCGGCCTGATAGCCGGCGGCGATGCCGGCTCGGGCGCCGTGCTCAAGGCCGAGGCGCTGATCGTGCGGGCGCTGAAGCAGGAGGGCCGGCCACTGGCCCGGATCACCGACCGGCAGGTCGTGGCCGAGCACACCACCTCGACGCTCGACGTGACGCTGACGGTGGCCGCCGGGCCGGTTGCCGGTTATGGCGACACCACCGTCGATGGCACCGAGAAGGTCGATCGCGAGTTCACCGAATATATGACCGGGCTGAAACGCGGCCGGCAATATTCGCCTGACGAGATCGACGATGCCCGCGACCGGCTGCTGAGGCTCGAAGTGTTCAACAGCGTGACGCTGAAGGAAGCCGACAGTCTCGACGCCGACGGCAACATTCCGATCGGCGTTCAGGTCAGCGAGCGCAAACCACGCTATTTCGGCGTCGGCGGCACTTTCTCCAACACCGAAGGGCTAGGCCTGGAAGGCTATTGGGGCCACCGAAATCTGTTCGGCCGGGCCGAAAAGCTGCGCATCGAGGGCAAGATCAGCGGCATCGGCAGCAACGATCTCAGCGAGCTCAACTACAATGCCGGCATCATGTTCGAGAAGCCGGGCGTGATCGGGCCGGCTTCGAAATTCATCGCCAGCGTCAAGACCGTCCTCGAACATCCCGATGCCTACGACCATTTCTCGGTCAAGGGCAGCACCGGTCTGTCCTATGAGATCGACAAGAAGCAGACGGTTTCGGCTGAAATCGCGCTCGACTATTCCAGGATCACCGACGCCTTCGGCAAGCACAAATACCTGATCGCCAGCATTCCGCTGCAATATGTCTATGACAACAGGGACAACCGGCTCAATCCGACCAGCGGCTTCAGGGTTCTGGCCTATGCCGAACCGAGCTACGACATTCTGAGCGGCGCCGCCTTCCTCAAGCTCAGGGGCGAGGGGTCGGCCTATCAGTCGCTCGACACGGCCTCGAAATTCGTGCTTGCCGAACGCGTCGCGCTGGGTTCGATCGTCGGCACCGGCCTTCAGAACGTTCCAGCCGACAGGCGCTTCTATTCCGGCGGTGGCGGCTCGGTGCGGGGCTATGCCTATCAGGGCATCGGACCGAAGGACATCGACAATCAGCCGATCGGCGGGCTTTCCTTCTTCGAAACATCGGTCGAAATGCGCATTGCGCTGACCGACACGATCGGCATCGTGCCGTTCGTCGACGCCGGCACTGTCTCGACCACAGCGACGCCGGACTTTTCCGACGTGAAGGTCGGCGCGGGCGTTGGCCTGCGCTACATCACGCCGTTCGGGCCGCTGCGCATCGACGCCGCCGTGCCGCTCAACCGCGACCGTGGCGACCCGCGTTTCGGCATCTATGCCGGCATCGGACAGGCGTTCTGACGATGAAGATTTTGAAACGCATCCTTCGCCTGTTTTTCTACACGCTGCTGATCGTGGCGGCGGCGGGCATCGGCGCGCTGGTCGTGCTGACCAAGACCGAGCGCGGCCGCGAAAATCTCGCCGGCATCATCTCTGACATGGCCTCGTCAAGGGACAGCAAAGTCACGGTCAGCGGCATTAACGGTATCTGGTCCGGCGCGCTGACGGTCGACCATGTCGTGCTGGAAGACCGCGAGGGCGCGTGGCTGGTGGCCCGCAAGGTGGCCGTCGACTGGTCGCCGCTGGCGCTGTTGTCGAAGAATTTCAGCGCCGACCGCATAGCGGCCGAACGGATAGAACTGGCACGGCTGCCTGTGGCGAGCACCGAGCCGAGCAAGAGCGGGTCGACCGGCCTGCCGGTTTCGCTTGATGTCAGAGCGATCGATTTGCCGGAGATCGCGCTCGGCCAGCAACTTGCCGGCAGCGGCATTGCCGAACTTGCGGCCAAGGGATCGGCCAAGGTCGATGCGTCGCCGCTGGCGATCCAGACGGTGCTCAACGTTACCCGCCATGACGGCAAGCAAGGCAATGTCGACGCCAACATCCACTTCGCGCCGGATGAAAACAAGCTTGACCTCGATCTCAAGGCTTCCGAGCCGGCCGGCGGCATCATCGCCAACCTGCTCAAGCTACCCGGCGCGCCGCCGGTCAACATCGTCGTCTCGGGCACCGGGCCGCTGGCCAACTGGAGCGGCGTCGGCACCTTCATGGTCGATGGGCAGATCGTTACCCAGCTCACCGGCCGGCACCAGCTGACCGACAAGGGCAACCGGATCGAGGCCAAGGGCGACGGTTCGTTCGAAGGGTTCCTGCCGGAACGGTTCAAGTCGCTGTTTGCCGGCAAGACCAGTTTCGACCTCGCCGGCACCGCGACCGCAGCCGGCGGCGTCGACATCGAGCGCGCTGCAATCGAGAGCGACGCAGTTCATGGTACCGCTGCCGGCATGGTCGACCCCAACGGCGCCAGCGACCTTTCGGTCGAACTCGTGGCCAAAGCCAAGCCGGTCACGGTCAATGTCGGTACCCAGGCGCAGCCGATCATGGTGGCCATCAACAATGTGACCGCGCGCGCCTTCGGTGACGGCAAGGCGCCGATGATTGACGCCAGCGCTTCACTGGTCTCGGTGGTGGCGGGCGGCTCTCAGGTGAACAATCTGGATGCGAAGATCCATTCCGACGGTTTCGACTTCGAGAACCGCAGCGGCCCGGTCAGCGTGTCGCTGGCGGCGGCCGGGCTGAAGACCGACGTGGCGACACTGGCCCCGCTGGTCACCGGCAAGCTGACGGCCTCTCTTTCCGGCTCGATCAGCAAGGATGAGATATCGCTCGATGAGGGTACGCTGCGCAGCGATGCGCTCAATGCCGGGCTGACGGCCAAGGTGGCGCTGGCCGACCTCGCCATGACGCTCAAGATGAATGCCGATGCTGTGTCGACGGCGCTGCCGCCGCAGATCAGTTCGCTGCTCGGCGAACGGGTCAAATTCTCGGCGACCGCGACGCGCGATCCGCAGGGCTCTTTCGCCGCCAACTCGATCGAACTCACTTCCGGTTCGCTGAGCGCCAGCGGCACCGCCAGCGCGCAAGGCAGCGATATCCAGGCCGACATCAAGGGCAAGCTCGGCGACGTCTCGGTGCTGTCTTCGCTGGTCGGCGTGCCGATCGCCGGCGGGGTCGATTTCGCGCTGACGGCAAGCGGCGCGCGCAACGCACCGGATTTCTCGGTTTCGGCCGACAGTGCCAGCCTGACGGCCTCCGGCCGCACCGTCAAGGACATCAAGCTGACCGCATCGGGCAAGGCCGGCATTGTGAGCCCGGCCGCAGATGTCTCGCTGACCGGCGCGGTCGACGAACAGCCGCTCGCCATCAAGGCGGCGCTGGTGACGAGCGACGGCAAGCGCTCCATCAAGGGGCTCAGCGTAGCGCTGGGCGACAACAAGGTGTCGGGCGACCTCGCGCTCGATGAAAAATTCCTGCCGCTGGGGACGCTGACGATCTCCGCCCCCGACATCGCGCCGCTGGCGTCGCTGGCCGGGCAGACGGTGGCCGGCGATATCGGCGGCACCGTGGTGTTCTCCAAAGACGGCGAGGCGCCCACCGTCACCATCAATGCAGCCAGCGTGTCGATCGCGCGCGGTGATGTGGCAGCCAAGGCAGTCACCGTCAGCGCACTGATCGCCAACTATCTCAACAGCCCTGCGATCTCCGGCACGATCAAGGCCGAGAGCGTGACCTCGGGAACGACCGTCGTCAGTGGCATCGGCGTCGACCTCAAGCGTGACGGCGACTGGACGAATTTCACCGGCGGCGCAACCATATCAGGCATTCCGGCGACAGCTGCCGGGCGGGCGAAGATTGCCGGCGGCGCGACCAGCGTCGAGATCGCGTCCGGCGAGGCGACGGTGCGCGGCATCAAGGTGGCGATCGCCGAGCCGTCGAGCCTGACCATTGCCGATGGCATAACCAACATTCAAAAGCTGGTAGTCGATCTCGGCGGCGGCTCGGTGACGCTGTCGGGCACGGCGGGCCGGACGCTCGATCTGGCGGCGACCTTCTCGGCGCTGCCGGCTGCGCTTGCCAATGGCTTTTCACCCGGCCTCGATGCCGGGGGCACGCTCGACGGCACGGCGCAAATCGCCGGGCCATCGGCAAATCCCGATATCCACTTCGATGCAAAGCTGGCCGGCGCCGAGACCAGCCAGACCCGTCAGGCCGGGCTCGGGCCGCTCGATGTCGATGCGGCCGGCAGCTATTCCGCGGCCGGCGGCGTCGTGCTCGACCAGGCGACGCTTTCGGGTGAGAAAATCTCCGGCAAGGCGGCCGGCACCCTCAACCCGAACGGCGCCAGCGATTTCGCGCTCGACCTGACCTCTTCCGGTCCGAGCCTGCCGCTGGCGTTCGGGAGCGTGGAAGGCCCGATCAAGCTCGAACTGCAGGCGCTGTCTGTGAAGGCGGCGGGGCAGGCTGCGCAAGCCAAGCTCGATATCTCGGCGGTGTTGCCGTCGGTGGCGACGAATTTCACCAAGGTCGAGGGCATCTCGCTGGCGCTGCATTCCGACGCGTTCGATGTGAGAAGCCGCACCGGTCCGATCTCGGGCACGATGACGGCGGACAAGATCGGTCTGGACAATCCGACCATCGCACCGCTGATCGCCGGCAAAGTCACCGCCAAGGTCGCGGGCAGCCTGGCGGCCGATGCGATCACCATCGACAGCGGCTCGGTGCAGGGCGATGCGCTGGGCAGTGCCTTCAATGGCCGTGTCGGCTTTGCCGATGGAGCAATCGACCTCAACCTCAACGCCGACGTGCTGTCGGCGGCGTTGCCGGCGGCGGCGCGCAGCGTGCTGGCAGAGCGCACGCAGCTCAGCGCCACGCTGAAGCGGGATGCCAATGGCAATGTCAGCGCCAATCCGGTCACGCTGGCGTCGGGCGCACTGACCGCGGACGGTCAGGCCAGCCTCGCCGACAACAAGCTTAGCGCAGATATCAAGGGTGCACTGGCCGACATCTCGCTGTTGTCGAAAGATGCCAAAGGCGCGATCAGCTTTGCACTCAACGCGCAGGGGCCCAGCCTGGCGCCGGACCTGTCGCTGACGGTCAACAGCGACCGCCTGCTGGTGGCGGAACGCGAAATCACCGGACTTAAGCTGATTGCGACCGGCAAGGCCGATGCCGCGAACCCGGCAGCCAATGTGCAACTGACCGGCAATGTCGCGGGGCAGGCGCTTCAAGGCAGCGCGGTGCTGGCCACGGCCGACGGCAAGAGCGCCATCAACGGCCTGCTGTTGTCACTCGGCAAGAACAGGATTTCCGGCGACCTCGCCCTCGACGAGGCTTTCGTGCCGGTCGGCACCATCGCGCTCGACCTGCCGGATATCGGGCCGCTGGCGGCGCTGGCGCTGGAAAAGGCCGAAGGCGACGTGCGCGGCACCATCGCCTTCTCAAAGACCGCGGATGGCCCGAACGTCGCCGTCAAGGCTGCGACCGCTTCGATCACGCGCGGCGATCTGCAGGCGAAGACGGTGTCGATCGATGCGCTGGTCGCCAACTATCTCGCCGCGCCGGTCATCTCGGGCAAAATTCGCGCCGACAGCGTCATTTCCGGCGGCACCGCCATCAGCGGCATCGATGTCGATTTGAAGCGCGACGGCGACTGGACCGGGTTTTCCGGCGGCGCCACCGTCAAGGGCATTCCGGCGAAGGCTGCGGGCAGGGTAAAGGTGGCTGGCGGCACCACCACCATCGAACTCGCTTCCGGCCAGGCCACGGTGCAGGGCATCAAGGCGGCCATCGCCCAGGCCTCGACCGTCAGCATCGCGAACGGCACCACGACGCTGGACAAGCTGGTGCTCAATCTCGGTGGCGGCACGGCGACGGTGACCGGCAAGGTCGGGCAGGCACTCGACATCAGCGCCGCGCTGTCGAAGGTGCCGGCCTCACTCGCCAACAGTTTTTCGCCGGGCCTCCAGGCCGCCGGTTCGATTTCGGGAACAGTCAAGGTAACCGGCGCGCCGGGCAATCCGACTGTCGCTTTCGATATCGATGCTGGTGGGGTGCAGACCTCGCAGACGCGCAGCGCCGGTCTTAGCGGCATGAATATCTCTTCGTCGGGAACATTCGCCGGCAAGAAGCTCACCTTCAACGCCGACATCAGCGACGGCGCCGGGCTTGGCCTCAAGGGCGGCGGTACGGTAACGACGGCCGGCACACCAGCGCTGGTGCTCGACTTCAACGGCAAGGTGCCATTTTCCTTCCTGGCCGCCAAGCTTGCGGCGCAAGGCCTGTCGCTCAGCGGCACCGCCAACGTCAATATCCAGATGCGCGGCCCGGCGGCGTCGCCGGTGATCGGCGGCACGGTCAGCACGTCGGGCGCCCGCCTGGTCGACGCGCGCTCCGGCCTTGCCGTCAACGACATTGCCGCCGACATTTCGATCGGCAACGGCGTTGCCCGGATCAACCGGCTGACCGGCACGCTGTCGACACGCGGCAGCCTGTCGGCCTCCGGCACACTCGGCATCAATCCGGCGCAAGGTTTCCCAGCCGATTTGTCTATCAAGCTGGTTGACGGCCGCTATACCGACGGCAGGGTGGTGACAGCCAATCTCGGCGGCGACCTGACCATCAAGGGGCCGCTCACCTCGGCGCCGGTGATTTCGGGCACCGTCAACCTGGCCAAGACCGTCATCACCGTTCCCGATAAGCTGCCGGGCTCGCTGGCGGCGCTCGGTGTCAAGCACAAGAACGCGCCCGCCTCCGTGCGGGCGCAGGACAAGGCCTTGCGACCGGCGGCGGCCAGCGGGGGTGGCGGCAGTGGGCTTGTCCTCGACGTCACGGTCAATGCGCCGAACCAGATCTTCATCCAGGGCAGGGGTGTCGATGCCGAGTTCGGCGGTTCGCTGAGGCTGACCGGCCCGGCGGCTTCGCCGCAGGCGGTCGGCACCTTCACCTTGCAGCGTGGGCGGCTGTCGATCCTCGGCAAGCGGCTGACCTTTACCGAAGGCACGGTCGGCTTTTCGGGCTCGCTGGTGCCCTACCTCAACTTGACCGCGACATCGACCACGACCAGCGCCACCGTCACCATCGTCGTCTCGGGCGAAGCGACCAATCCGAAATTCGACTTCTCATCGGTGCCGGCGCTGCCCGAGGACGAGGTGCTGGCGCAGCTGATTTTCGGCCGCTCTATGTCGAACCTGTCGCCGCTTCAGATCGCGCAGTTGGCCGAGGCCGCCGGCCAACTGGCCGGCGTCGGCGGCTCGACCTCGCTGCTCGAAAACCTGCGCAGTGCAATCGGCGTCGATGACCTGGATGTGACCACCGATGACCAGGGCGGCACCGCCGTGTCGGCGGGCAAGTACCTCAATGACCGCACCTATGTGACGATCCAGAAAGGCGACAGGCCAGGATCGGGCAAGGCGACGATCGACCTCAATGTGGGACGCGGCGTCAAGCTGCGCGGCGAGGCCAACGATGGCGGCGAGGCCAAGGGCGGCATATTCTACGAAAAGGAATATTGAGTTCCTGGCCCTTACCGCCACCGGAACTGGCGCTGTCTCAACCCGCCCAAATGTATCAATTACTCGCCTAAGCAGATTCCGGCGGAATCTGGGCGCGCTAGCACTTTTGCGCCAAGTCTGTCGTTATCACGCGAACCGCTCCCTTTTCAAAGTTGCACATTCCCTAACAGGTTCCGTAGCCATGCCGTCTTTGACATCACGGCAGGGATGCGGAATGTTAAAAGGCGGAAAGCCAACAATGGGAGTTAAGGTATGACAAATTACAAGAGTAATGGCGATCGCGTTCCCGATCACATCCTGGCCATGGCCGAAGAAGCCAAGGCAGGCAAAGTCGATCGCCGCGAGTTCCTCGCCATGGCGAGCGTGTTCGGCGCGTCGACTGCGATGGCCTACGGCATGCTCGGCGTAGCCGTGCCGACCCAAGCCAGGGCCGAAGAGGTGCAGGGCAAGAAGGGCGGCATCCTTAAAGTCGCGCAATGGGTCAAGGATCCCAAGGATCCGCGCAAGGCCGACTGGTCGGAAATCGCCAATGCCGAGCGTCAGGCGCTTGAGCCGCTGGTCAAGTACACCAGCGAATACACGTTCCGCCCGTACCTTCTGGAGAGCTGGGAGGTCAACGACGACGCCACCGAGTACACGCTGCATGTGCGCAAGGGTGTGACCTGGTCGAATGGCGATGCCTTCACCGCCGATGACGTCATCTTCAATCTCAAGCGCTGGGCCGACAAGAAGGCCGAGGGCAATTCGATGCCTGGCCGTCTCGGCACGCTGGTCAAGGACGACAAACTCGACGAAAGCGCCGTGACCAAGGTTGACGACCACACCGTCAAGCTGAAGCTCGGCAAGGCCGACATCGCGCTCATTCCGAACATGTGCGATTATCCCGGTCTCATCGTCCACAAGAGCTTCGACGAGAAGGGCGGCGACTTCAAAGCCTGCCCGATCGGTACCGGTCCGTTCGAGCTCGTCTCCTACGATGTCGGCCAGAAGGTGGTCTACAAGCGCCGCGAGGACAACAAGTGGTGGGACGGCGAGGTGTTCCTCGACGGCATCGAATTCGTCGACTACGGCACCGATCCGGCAGCCATGGTCAGTGCCTTCGAGGCGGGCGAAGTCCATACCAATTTCGAGACCTCGGCCGACTATGTGTCGATCCTCGACGGACTGGACCTGGTCAAGTCCGAAATCGTCACCGCCTCGACCATCGTGTGCCGCACCAACATCAACAACAAGCCTTACGGCGATCAGAAGGTGCGCAACGCGCTGCAGTTGGCGGTCGACAACAATGTCGTTCTGCAGCTTGGCTACGGAAATGCCGGCACGGTGGCTGAAAACCACCATGTCTGCCAAATCCACCCGGAATATTACGAGCTGCCCAAAGTCGCTCGCGATCCGGCCAAGGCCAAGGCGCTGATGGCGGAAGCCGGCCAGGCCGACTTCGAGCATGAGCTGATCACGGTCGACGAAGACTGGCACAAGAATACCGGCGACGCCATCGCCGCGCAGATGCGCGACGCCGGCCTCAAGGTAAAGCGCACGGTGCTGCCGGGCTCGACGTTCTGGAACGACTGGACCAAGTACCCGCTGTCGATGACCAACTGGAACATGCGCCCGCTCGGCGTTCAGGTTCTGGCGATCGGCTATCGCACTGGCGAGGCGTGGAACGAGTCGGCCTATTCCAACCCCGAATGGGATGCCAAGCTTAATGCAGCATTGGCTGTCGCCGATGCGGCCAAGCGCAAGGAAATGATGAAGGACATCGAGCAGATCCTGCAGGATTCCGGCATCATGATCCAGCCATACTGGCGCAAGCTCTACAGCCACTCGGTCAAGGCGGTGCAGAATTACAAGATGCATCCGACCTTCGAGCGCGACTACGGCAAGGTCTGGCTCGACCAGGCGTGATTGGAACGTCAGGGAAGGGGCGCTTCGCTCCTTCCCGTCACGCCTCGCATGGCCCAGAACCGGAAGCCGCCGCAGCAAAAAGTTGCGGACTCTCCTGAAAGACCGTTCAATAAAACTGGGTTGATTGCATCCGAGTGCCGATTTGACGGCCAACTCTGCCGGCAACGGCAAAGCTGGTTTTTCGAACTGGCTCCAACCCCAACCAGACCGGCAGGGGACCGCCATGCTTTCTTTCGTAATCCGGCGTCTCGGCACCATGGCATTGACGATGCTGTGCCTGACGATGATCGTCTTCTTCCTGATCAACCTCGAGCCTAATTTGAAGAAGCTGGCGATCAGCCAGACCGAAATGCACACATCGGCCGAACAGCTCGAAAGCTGGCTGGTCAACCATGGCTACCGGCAGAACTTCTTCGTGCGCTACGGGCAATGGCTGGGCGTCGTCCCGAAGCAACCGGTGACCGATCCGGCGACCGGCAAGCCGACGCAGCGTTTCTCCTTCTGCAACGATCCGCTGGAGCCGAAATTCTCCGGCATCCTGGAAGGTGATTTCGGCTGCTCGACCAAGTTCAAAACCTCCGTTGCGTCAAAGCTCTTCCCCGCACTCGCCGCCACCGGTATCCTGATGCTCTGTGTGCTGTTGGTGATGGTGCCAATTTCGCTGCTGATTGGCATCCTGGCCGGCATGCGCGAGGGCTCGCGAACGGACCGAACGCTGTCCGTCGCATCGATCGCGTCGACCGCGACGCCCGAATATGTGTCCGGCGTCATCTTCACCGTCATCTTCGCCTCCTGGCTCGGCTGGCTGAACGGTTCGGCCGCCTCGGCAAGCCAGGGCATCACCTTCTACAATTTCACCCTGCCGGTGATGACGCTGGCGATCTACGGCATCGGCTACATCGCCCGCATGACACGCGCCTCGATGGTCGAGGTGATGACGCAGCAATATATCCGCACCGCCCGGCTGAAAGGGCTTTCCTTCGGCAGCGTCGTCGTCAAGCACGCGCTGCGCAATGCGCTGATTGCGCCGTTCACCGTCATCATGCTGCAATTTCCCTGGCTGCTTACCGGCGTCGTCATCGTCGAGGTGATGTTCCGCTACCAGGGCTTTGGCTACACGCTGGTCGAGGCCGCCGGCAACAACGACATCGATCTGCTGCTTGGCTGTTCACTGGTCTCGGTGTTCATCGTGCTGATCACGCAGCTCATTTCGGATGTCGGCTACGCGTTCCTCAATCCGCGTATCAGAGTTCAATAGGGGGCTGGGGCAGATGCAGGTCGAATATATCGGTGCCTTCAATGTCGTGCTCGGCGTGATTGGGCGTTTCTGGCCAGTCTGGTTAGGGCTTGCCCTGGTGATGGGGGTGAGCTTCACCTACAAGAAAAGGCTCGGCCTCTACGGCCAGTTGTTCGATAGCGGCGTCGGCATAGTCGGTGTCGGCATCTGCCTGTTCTGGCTGTTCACGGCAATCTTCGCGTCGACCGTCGCGCCCTTCGATCCGCTCGCCCAGGTCCCGATCATGAAGGATGCGCTGCCGGGCGCGCTCGAGCCGGTATCGAAACTCATCTACTATTTCGGCGGCGACAAGCTCGCCCGCGATGTCTTTTCGCGCATGGTCTATGGCAGCCAGATCGTGCTGATCATCGCACCGGCGGCGACCGGTTTCGCGCTGATGGTCGGCATCACGCTCGGTCTGCCCGCCGGTTACTATGGCGGCCGGATCGACACCGTGCTGTCGTTCCTGGCCAATCTGGTGCTGGCCTTCCCGGTGATCCTGCTGTTTTACCTGCTGGTGACGCCGGGCATCATGGATACGCCGATCCCCTACGCCATGGCCGGGCTGTTCTTCCTGTTCCCGATCATCTTCTTTTCGGTGCTGTTCTGGACGCGCTACAAGAACCGGCCGGACCGCCTCTATATATTGCTCGGGCTGACGCTGATCATCGGCGGCTGGGTCTATGCCGGCCTGGTGTTCGACGCCGATCCGTTCAAGATCATCCACATCGATCCCAACCAGCTCAACATCTTCGTCGCGGTGGTGTTCGCCTCCAGCCCCGGCGTATTCCGCATCGTGCGCGGCCTGGTGATGGACATCAAGACGCGCGACTATGTGGCGGCGGCGCAGACGCGCGGTGAATCGCCCTGGTACATCATGCTGTGGGAGATCCTGCCCAATGCGCGCGGGCCGCTGATCGTCGATGCCTGCCTGCGCATCGGCTACACCACGATCCTGCTCGGCACGCTCGGCTATTTCGGGCTGGGCCTGGCGCCGGAGAGCCCGGACTGGGGCACCGCAATCAAGGACGCCAGCCGCCTGCTGCGCTCCTTCATCCACCCGGCGCTGCCGCCGACCATCGCGCTGATGTCGTTCGTGCTGGGCTTGAACCTGCTTGCCGACTCGCTGCGCGAACAATCGATGAAAGACTGATCTGCGGGTCGGCCCGCGAGCATGAAAATAGGATTGGAGCGACCCATGAATGAGGCAGTTCGAAATCCCGGCAAGCCGACCCTTGGGCCAAGCGCTGCGCCGATCATCGAGATCGAGAACCTGTCGATCTCCTTCTTCACCCGCAAGGGCGAGATCCCCGCCGTCATGGACTTTTCCTGCACGGTGATGCCGGGCGAAGCCATGGGCATCGTCGGCGAGTCCGGCTGCGGCAAGTCGACCGTGTCGCTCGGCATCATGCGCGACCTCTCCAACATCGGAAAGATCGTCGGCGGCAAGATCAAGTTCCAGGGCAAGGACATGGGCGAGCTGTCCGACGAGGAGTTGCGCTCCATCCGCGGCAACAAGATCGCCATGATCTACCAGGAGCCGATGGCGAGCCTCAATCCGGCGATGAAGGTCGGCCAGCAATTGATGGAAGTGCCGCTGATCCACGACAAGGTGTCGAAGGAAGAGGCTTACAAAAGGGCGCTCGAAATGGTGCGCTCGGTGAGATTGCCCGATCCCGAACGCATGATGCGTTCCTATCCGCACCAGCTGTCCGGCGGCCAGCAGCAGCGCATCGTCATTGCCATGGCGCTGCTGTCGAAGCCGGCGCTGCTTCTGCTCGACGAACCGACGACGGCGCTCGACGTGACGGTGGAGGCCGGCATCGTCGAACTGGTCAAGGGGCTGGGCGAGAAGTTCGGCACGTCGATGATCTTCGTGTCGCACAATCTGGGTCTCATCCTCGAGACCTGCGACCGCATCACGGTGATGTATTCGGGCGAAGCGGTCGAGACCGGCAAGATCAAGGACGTCTTCGACCGGATGCGCCATCCCTATACGCAAGGGCTGTTCCGCTCGATTCCACTGCCGGGCGCCGACAAGAATTCACGGCCGCTGATCGCCATCCCCGGCCAGTTGCCGCTGCCGCATGAGCGGCCCAAGGGCTGCAATTTCGGCCCGCGCTGCCACCATTTCGTCGAGGGCGTCTGCAATGCCGCCGAAATCCCGATGATCGAGGTCGCCGGTCACGAAGGGCATTTCTCGCGCTGCGTGCGCTTCAACGAGATCGACTGGGAAGCGCTGCCTCCCGGCGCCAAGAAGGTCAATGAGAAGGTTGTGCCCGGCGCGCCGGTGCTCAAGATCGAGGATTTGAGAAAATACTACAAGGTCGGCGGCAGCGAAGTGTTCGGCTCCAGCGAAGGCCGCGTCGTCAAGGCCAATGAGACGATCTCGTTCATGGCGCGCGAATCCGAGACCGTCGCCATCGTCGGCGAGTCCGGCTGCGGAAAGTCGACGCTGGCCAAGGTCCTGCTCGGGCTGGAGACGGCAAGTGCCGGCACAGTGACGCTGGGCAACAAGGAGATCCAGTCGACCGGCATCGAGAAGCGCAGCGTCGAAACGGTGTCATCGATCCAGATGGTGTTCCAGAACCCGTTCGATACGCTCAATCCCAGCCACTCCGTCGGTTCGCAGATCATCCGCACGCTGGAAAAATTCAAAGTCGGCAACAATGTCGCCGAGCGGCGCAAGCGCATGCTGGAGCTGCTTGACCTGGTGAAGCTGCCGCGGGCCTTCGAGACGCGCAAGCCGCGTCAGCTCTCAGGCGGCCAGAAGCAGCGCATCGGCGTGGCGCGTGCCTTTGCCGGCGATGCCAAGGTGGTGGTGGCCGACGAGCCGGTGTCGGCACTCGACGTCTCGGTGCAGGCGGCGGTGACCGAGCTGCTGATGGACATCCAGCGCAAGAACAAGACGACGATGCTGTTCATCAGTCACGATCTGTCCGTCGTGCGCTACATCGCCGACCGCGTCGTCGTCATGTATCTCGGCTACATCGTCGAGCAGGGTACGACCGACCAGATCTTCGCGCCGCCCTACCACCCCTACACCGAGGCGCTTCTGTCGGCGATCCCGATCGCCGACACCAGCGTGGTCAAACGGCACATCGTGCTCGAAGGCGATATCCCGTCGGCGATGAACCCGCCGAGCGGCTGCCCGTTCCAGACGCGCTGCGGCTACAAGAGGCTGGTGCCGGACAATCTGTGCGAGACCAAGGTGCCGCCGGTGAAGCATCTCGGCGATGGCCATATGAGCCTGTGCTGGCTGTCGGACGATGTGCTGGCGACGATGGAGCCGGTGATCAAGTTCGACAGGGAACACGCAGCGCATGAGGGCGTGCCGGAAGACGCACCGGATGGGATCGGCCCCGGCTTCGCCGGCGAACCGCCGAAGCGCCCGCATGGCAAGAAGCCGAGCTGACCAGCCATAGAGGCAATGCCGCTCGTTGGCGCATTGCCGCAGCGTCGCCATAGCTCAAGGAACGACAGCTACGTTCGCTTGAATATTGCTGTCCATTGCTTTATGTGATGCGTGATGTTTGATGCGCGATAGGGAGCATGTTGTGAGAACCACACTTGCAATCGATGACGATGTCCTACTTGCGGCCAAGGCCATGGCGCGACAGCAGGATCGCAGCGTTGGCGACGTCATTTCCGATCTGGCTCGCCGCTCACTGCGCAGGCCCCCGACCGGCGGTGAACGCAACGGCATCCCCTTGCTTGCATCGCGGCCCGACGGCCCGATGGTCGATCTCGAAATGGTCAATGCGCTTCGCGACGAATTGCCGTGACCTTCCTGCTCGACGTCAATGTGTTGATTGCGTTGATCGATCCGGCTCACGTCGCGCATGAAGATGCCCATCGGTGGTTCCAATCCACCGGGCATTTATCATGGGCAACATGTCCCATTACCGAGAATGGCGTCATCAGGATTGTAAGCAACCCGAAATACCCCAATTCTCCGGGTTCGCCCGCCGTGGTGGCGCAGATTGTCGGCAAGCTGCATGCCCTTTCAGGACATCAGTTCTGGCCTGACGAGATCAGCCTTGTCGGTTCCAACGACATCGATGCAGCCAGGATCCTCACCCCGGCACAGGTAACGGATAGCTATCTGTTGGGACTCGCCAAGGCGCGTGACGGCCAATTGGCGACGTTTGACCGAAAGCTGTCGACGGCAGCGGTAAAGGGAGGGAGGTCGATCCTCCACCTGATCCCAAGCGAATGAATGGCTGAGTTCCGCTTCGATCGCAAACTGCGTGGCTGCAAGACCGCTTGGCAACGTCAGCTGCCGCATTGCTGCAGCTGTTCGGCATAGTCGCGGGCCATCTTTTCGGTCGCCCTGGCATAGCCCTGCACGCCGGCATCGCCACGGTTGCCGCGGCCGTAGGCGGTCCAGCCGAGATAGTAGGCGAGATAGAGATTGTAGGTGTCGTTGCGGGCGACGCCGAACGTGTCTGATGTCTTGGAATGATACCAGCCGACGAAATCGACGGCATCGGCAAACTTGGTCCGCCGCGCCGCCCAGCTGCCGGTTTCGCTCTGATATTGCGACCAGGTGCCGTCGAGCGCCTGCGAGAAACCGGTGGCCGACGAGACATGTTTCCACGGAATGAAGCCGAGCAGTTTGGTACGCGGCGGCCTGGCATTGCTCTTGAAACCGGATTCCTTGCGCACCGTCGCCATCAGCACGGGGACAGGGACGCCGTATTTCTGCGAGGCGCGCTCGGCGGCCGACTGCCAGTTGTCGAACCAGCCGTCGTTCTGGTCGAAGACGGCGCAGACATCGTTGATATGGTTGGGCGGCGTCGCGCAGGCCGGCAAAGCCAGCAGCACGCCAACCGCTACAATTTTACTCAAATTCGAACTACGCATGGAAGACGGATAGGCTGAAATCATAAAGGGAATCTTGCGGCGTTTCTTAACGGCTTGCCGGCCCGGCTCCGCTGAGTGGGACCTGTATCATTATTCCGACCTTTTGCGTCGCCTCTGTCTCCATACGAATTCAAAAATGCCGCCTTGGCTAAAATCACGCCCGCGAAGGGCGGATTTCTGACAGCGATATCCGGATGCCGGCGCTCTGATGCCAGGCATGAATGAACCAAGACGAAAGCGCGGCGCGGAGCGAACCAGCAACCGGGGGCCCGCCGCCATCCCGCAACTTCCACTGCGGCGGGTGACCAATCCCTATCCGCCGATGGCGATGCTCTCAGTCGACCAGGTCGAAACGATCCACCAGGCGTCGATGCATATTCTGGAAAATTTCGGCATCGAGGTGATGTCTCAGCGGGCGCTGGCGCTGTTCGAGAAGGCGGGCGCAAAAGTCGACCATGCGACCGCGAATGTCCGCATCGACCGGGGCCTTGTCGCCGAGGCGCTGAAGACCACGCAGTCCAGCTATCGGCTGACGCCGCGCAACCCCGCCAACACCATTCATCTCGGCGGCAACACGATCAATTTCACCCTCGTCGCCGGGCCGCCCAATGTGCACGACATGGAGCGCGGCCGGCGCGCCGGAAACTTGCACGACTATGCCGATCTGACCCGGCTGGCGCAGCATTTCAACTGCATCCACATGCTCGGCAACCAGGTCTGCGCGCCGGTGGAACTGCCGGCCAACACCAGGCACATGGATACCTATTTCACCAATCTGACGCTGACCGACAAATCGTTCCATGTCTCGGCGATCGGACGAGGCCGGGCGCTGGACGGCATCGAGATGATGGCAATCGCGCGCGGGCTGACGCTGGACGAGATGCGCGATGATCCCGGCATTGCCACCATCATCTCGGTCAACTCGCCGCGGCGTTTCGACGAGATGATGGCCGAAGGGCTGATGACCATGGCTGAGTTCGGCCAGTCGGTGGCGGTGACGCCGTTCACGCTGATGGGCGCGATGAGCCCGGTGACGCTCGCCGGCGCCCTGGCGCAGCAGAATGCCGAGGCGCTGTTCGGCGTGGTGCTGACGCAACTGGTGCGCCCCGGCGCGCCAGTGATGTACGGCGCCTTCACCTCCAACGTCGACATGAAGTCGGGCGCGCCGGCCTTCGGAACGCCGGAGAACACCAAGGCCAACATCGCCTCGGGGCAATTGGCGCGGCGCTACAACCTGCCCTACCGCACCACACCGGGGTCGGCATCGAATGCGGCGGACGCGCAAGGCGCCTACGAGACGCTGATGGCGCTGTGGGGCGCTGTGCTCGGCCACGGCAACCTCGTCTATCATGCCGCCGGCTGGCAGGAGGGCGGGCTGACGGCATCGTTCGAAAAGCTCATCATCGATGTCGAGATGATCCAGCACATGATGGAATTCCTGCGCCCGATCGTCGTCGACGAGGCGGAGCTTGCTGTCGAGGCGCTGGGCGCGGTGCCGACCGGCGGCCATTTCTTCGGCGAACCGCACACGCTGGAACGCTATGCCACGGCCTTCTACCAGCCGATGCTGTCCAACTGGCAGAATTACGAGGCCTGGCAGGAAGCCGGCGGCCTCGACACCACGGCGCGCGCGACGCGGCTGTGGAAGAAGGCGCTGGAAGATTATGTCGAGCCGGTAATGGATATCGCCGTGCGCGAGGCGCTGGAGGCGTATGTGGCCAGGCGCAAGGAAGCGATCGGGCAGGGCGAGCCGTGACTTTTTCAACATCGGCGCGCGGCGCTGCCTTTCTGATTCACCTTATCTCCTCAACTCATTGATAACAGAGCAAAACTCATGAAATCGCATGCAAAGGTCGTGGTCATTGGCGGTGGCGTCGTCGGGTGTTCGGTGCTGTTCCATCTGGCCCGCCATGGCTGGACCGATGTCGTGCTGCTGGAGCGCGACGAGCTGACCTCGGGCTCGACCTGGCATGCGGCTGGCGGCATGCACACGATCAATGGCGACCCCAACGTCGCCAAGCTGCAGAAATACACGATCTCGCTCTACAAGGACATCGAGGAGCTGTCGGGACAGGCGACCGGCGTACATCTGACGGGCGGCGTGCTTCTGGCGGCGACCGAGGCGCGGCTCGACTGGCTGCGCGGCGTCGTCGCCAAAGGGCGTTACCTCGGCATCGAGCTCGAAGAAATATCGGCCAATGAAGCGGCCGAGCTGATGCCGCTGCTCGACCCGAAACAATTCGTCGGCGCCGTCCGCAACAAGGAGGACGGCCATCTCGATCCCTCCGGCGTGACCCATGCCTATGCCAAGGCCGCGCGGAAACTGGGCGCCGAGGTCGAGCGCTTCACCAAGGTCGAGGACATTGTGCGCCGGCCCGACGGCATGTGGCGCGTCATCACCAACAAGGGCGAAGTGGTGGCCGAGCATGTCGTCAATGCCGGCGGGTTATGGGCGCGCGAGGTCGGCCGCATGGTCGGGCTGGAGCTGCCGGTGCTGGCAATGGAGCACATGTACCTGATCACCGAGGATATGCCGGAAGTCGCGGCGTGGAACGCCAAGACCGGCACCGAGATCATCCACGCCGTCGATTTCGACGGTGAGCTCTATCTGCGCCAGGAGCGCGGCGGCATGCTGATGGGCACCTATGAGAAGGCCAACAAGGTGTGGTCCGAGTTCCAGACGCCTTGGGATTTCGGCCATGAATTGCTGGAGCCGGACATCGACCGCATCGCGCCGTCGCTCGAGGTCGGCTTCCGGCATTTCCCGGCCTTCGAGAGGACCGGCATCAAGCAGATCATCAACGGGCCCTTCACCTTTGCACCGGACGGCAATCCGCTGGTTGGGCCGGTGCGCGGGCTACCGGGTTTCTGGGTCGCCTGCGGCGTCATGGCGGGCTTCAGCCAGGGTGGGGGCGTTGGGTTGGCGCTGTCCAACTGGATGATCGAGGGCGATCCCGGCGCCGACATCTGGGCCATGGATGTGGCGCGCTACGGCGACTGGGCGACGATGGCCTACACCAATGCAAAGGTGCGCGAGAATTATTCGCGCCGCTTCTCGATCCGCTTCCCCAATGAGGAACTGCCCGCCGGGCGGCAGCTGAAGACGACGCCGATCTACGATCTGCTGTCGGCCAAGGGCGCGCAATGGGGCGTGTCCTATGGGCTGGAAGTGCCGCTCTGGTTTGCGCCCGAGGGTGTCAAGGACGAGTTCTCGTGGCGGCGGTCTAGCGATTTTTCCCATGTCGCCAATGAGGTCGCGACGGTTCGTGAGAGCGTCGGCCTGGCGGAGATTTCGAACTTCGCCAAATACAAGGTGACGGGAGAAGGGGCGGCCGCTTGGCTCGACCGGATCTTTGCCTGCAAGTTGCCGAAGCCCGGCCGCATGACGCTGGCGCCGATGCTGAAGGACGACGGAAAACTGATCGGCGATTTCACCCTGGCCAATCTCGGTGCCCCCAATTCCAACGGCGATGAGTGGTTCATCGCCGGCTCCGGCATTGCCGAGCAGTATCATATGCGCTGGTTCGAGGCGCATCTGCCTGCGGATAGATCGGTTCGTTTAGAGGCGCTGGGGCAGAAGCTGACCGGCCTCGCAATCGCCGGCCCGAAGGCGCGGGATGTCTTGGCCAAAGTGAGCCGCGCGGATGTCTCCAATGCCGCCTTTCCGTTCATGGCGGTCGCGAAAATGGACATCGGCACGGCGCCGTGCCTGGTCGGCCGCGTCAGCTATACCGGCGATCTCGGCTACGAGATCTGGGTGGCGCCGGAATATCAGCGCGCTGCCTTCCAGGCGCTGATGGCGGCCGGCGCGGAATTCGGCCTCGGCCTGTTCGGCACGCGCGCGCTCAACGCGCTGCGGCTTGAGAAAAACTACGGCTCATGGGCGCGCGAATACCGGCCGATCTACGGGCCGCTGGAGGCCGGGCTCGACCGTTTCGTCGCTTATGGCAAGGAGGCGGATTTCATCGGCAAGGCCGGCGCTCTTGCCGAGCGCAAGCAGGGCGGCAAGCTCAGACTGCGCACCTTTATTCTGGATGCCGACGATGCCGATGTCATCGGCGACGAGCCGATCTGGTTCGGCGGCGCCGTGCGCGGCTGGGTGACGTCAGGCGGCTATGCGCATCACTCGAAGAAATCCGTCGCCATCGGCTATGTGCCGAAGGAGATCGCCGATGAGAGCGACGGCTTCGAAATCGAACTTTTGGGCAAGCGCCACGCGGCGCGCGTTCAGGCAGCGCCGCTCTTTGACGCGAACTTCGAGCGAATGCGCGCCTGAAGCGCTTCGGCTTTCGCCGAGGCGCTTCAGATTCCTTTGTGCATGTCGTTATCCCAAAACCGCTGCGCACCTTTGGGCGACATGCATTGCGCGTCAGGCGTTGCGGCGGTTGTCGAGCGCGAAAGCGCCGGCGCCGGCAAACACCAGATAGAGGAAGATGAAGCAGAAGGAGATTGCCGCGTCGCCGCTGTTGTTGACCGGGAAGAAGTCGCGCGGGTAGTGCGCCATGAAATAGGCGATGGCCATCTCGCCGGCCAGAAGGAACGCGACCGGGCGGGTGAACAGACCGAGCGCCAGCAGGATGCCACCGGCGAACTCCAGGATGCCTGCAGTCATCGTCAGGCCGGTAAGAGCGTGAGGCTCGGCGCTGACCGGAAAATTGAACAGTTTCTGCGAGCCATGCTCGAGGAACTGCAGGGCTGTGATGATGCGCAGGACGCCGAGCGCCTGCGGCTGAAATCTGGCGAGACCGTCAAAAAGCTTCATCTAAACTCCATTTTTCCAACCATGTGGCCCGGCCATAAATCATCACCCGGCGCTGGACCATTCACTTCCCATGGCCTGTCATCAACAATCGGTGATTGCAATTATTTCCAGTCTGACTTCGAAATTTGCTCTCGTTATGGTTGCATACATCTCGTTAAGGTTGTATATCTGCGTGTAGACACTTCAAACCAGACGGGTTCCTTCGCCATGAAAAAAGTCGCCATCAGCCTGTTCGCAATCCTCGCAAGCACCAGTTTCGCCATGGCCGCTGATGCTGGCTGCGATGCCTTCAAATGGCCGGTGACACGCGAGCAGGAACTGTTTCCGGCTGCGCCCGCCGCGCAGTCAGGTGCCTCTCTTGCTTTCGGCGAAGCCGCGGATATGGCGCTGGAGCCGGTCGATGCGGTCAGCTTCACGGTCTCACCGCAACGCGCGCCGGCAGCCGGCACGTTCGGCGCGACGGCAAACGTGGCCGTGCCACCGGAAGGAGAGCTCCAGATCAGCCTGTCCGACGAGGCCTGGGTCGACGTCATTCAGGATGGCCAGGCCGTGAAATCAGCGGGTTTCAGCGGCGTGAAGACCTGCCCCGGCATCCGCAAGAGCGTGCGCTTCAAGCTGACGCCTGGCGCAGCCACGATCCAGCTCAGCGGCGCCAGGAAAGAGAACCTCAAGGTCGCGGTGCTGGCGCCGGAGTGACCGCGCCCGGATGCGCGTCTCATCGCACCGGCGGCGCGATGAGAGCAGTTCCGTGCAGGCGAGTACAGGAGGGGGATCAGCGGCCCGGCGCGATCAGCGCGAAATAGGCGCCTTGCGGATCGGTGAACTGGGCAATCCATTGGCCGGTCGGCACCGGCATCGGACCCATGACAATCTTGCCGCCATTGTCGGTGACGCGTTTGGCGGCTGCGTCGATGGCGTCGACATTGAAGTAGAACAGCCACACCGGCACCGGCAGCTGTTGTGGCTTGTTCATGATGCCGCCGCCATTTTCGGGGCCGGCCGAGAAGGTCTGATAGATGCCCATCTCGCCGATGTCCATGCTACCGGCATCGGTCCAGCCGAACTGGCTGGAGTAGAAATCGAAGGCCTTCTGGCGGTCGGACGCATAAAGCTCGTGCCAGCCGACATGGCCCGGCGTCGTTGCCGGAAGGACGGGCTGGTCGGGACCATTGGGCTGCAGGAACATGAAGGCGGCGCCTTGCGGGTCGGCGACGACGGAGAAGCGGCCGACGCCGGGAATGTCGTCGGGTTCGCGGTGAACAGTCCCGCCGGCGGCTTTCAGTGCCTCGGTCGAGGCATCGGTATCGCTGGTGTGGACATAGCCGAACCAGGCCGGCTTCAGACCCGTCCTGGCTGCTTCCTCGGGCAGGGTCATCAGCCCGCCGACGCCACGCTCGGCGGAGTTCACCACGATATAGCGCGGCATGCCGGGCGCCTTGTCGAAGGGCTCGGCCCGCCAGCCGACCACGGTGGTGTAGAACGCTTGCGCCGCATCGAGGTCGCTGGTCATCAACTCGTACCAGAAGAAGGGCATTGGGGATCTCGGCATTCTCGGTCTCCTCACCTATGCATCGATCGTCGTCCGATCCATCAAAGGACGTTTTCAGCGACGCGAATCCGACAGCGAAGCGGAGAAAATTCAACGGCTGCGTTGACACATCGTTCCGCACTTCGCCCCACCGGCGGCTTGCACTTGGGGCGGTTTTCGACTTTCCTTGGGGCAAACGAGGGGTAGTCGTTTCATGCGCCTTATGTCGCTCACGCCTGAGCTTGTGTCACTGTGTCATCGCGAAGAGGTCGATCCCGGACCCGACTGCAGTTGGACGCAGCTGAACGATGAGGATTACCGGACATTAGCCTTGCGGCTGTCTGAAGAAGCAGACGAGGGGCCGTTATGGGTGTTCGCCTATGGCTCGCTGATCTGGAAGCCGGCTTTCGAGTCCGTCGAACGCCAGCGCGCCACCGCTTTCGGCTGGCACCGCTCCTTCTGCCTCGACATGGTGCGCTGGCGCGGCAGCGTCGCGCAGCCGGGGCTGATGATGGCACTCGAACGCGGCGGCCGATGCGACGGCGTCATCTACCGCCTGCCCGACGGCGACAAGCCGGAGCAGATCGAAAGACTGTTGCGGCGCGAGATCGACGACCATGAGAGTGTCAGCTCGGTCCGGTGGGTTCCGGTGCGCACGGAGCAGGGCCGGATACGGGCGCTCGGCTTCTGGGTCGGGGTGACGGGCAGGGGAACCTCGCTCGGGCAGCCGCTGGACACCGTGGCGGGGGTGCTTGCCAGAGCCTGCGGCCATGTCGGCTCAGGCGCGGAATATCTCTACAACACCGTCAGCCACCTCGAGGAATTCGGCATCCGCGACCGCAATCTGTGGCGGCTGCAGCAACTGGTCGCCGATGAGATCAGGTCGATCCACAGGGGTACTCCCTGAGGTCCATTACTAGGTCGTGAACCCATAAACGACGGTGGGCGGATGCTCAGTGATTTTGGATCGCTCCGAGCTTGATCCAAACCCATTCGGGGTTCCTGTCGTCGTCGGCCCAGATTTCGACCGACACAGGACCGGGTGGAACGGGTATATTTAGATAGTGGAACGAAGCGCTGTCGCTCACGGTTAGCACGCCAGTCGCAGCCTCGATAACACCGGTGAACATTTCTTTTCCCCCGGCATCACATTTCTCGTCACTGACGGTGACGAGCGAGGCTCCGTCGACATAGGAGAGCACATAGAAACACAAGCAATTAGCCGTCGCTGTCGCAAAGGACTGGCCTGTGTTGTCGGGAAATCTCACGTTCGGCGATGCGTCGGAGAGAAACAGGATCGGGTGCGTGGTCTCGATCTGCATTTGGAACTTGGACATCGCTTCCTCCGGTTGAGTATTCTCGCTTCTCCGGGGCCGCTCTCCAAGGCCTTTTCACAAAGTAATTGTCGGTTCGCAGACGCCACACCTGGCAGGCAGCCAGAGGTAAATCTCCCACGGGCTCCCACCGGTGAGCCGTCTCCCTATCATCGGTCATCGCCTTCTCCGTTGAATGAAAGCCGCGCATCGTGCTCAAGCGCCCTATCATTTCGCGCTGACCTGGAACAGCTTGCCGCGACTTGGAGCTTGTCGCGCTCCCCTCTTTGAGGACGCAACCGTCACTCATAACATGAGCAACTAAATCATATTATCAGCTAGTCTTTTCAGCGGCTTGGGTCGAAAATTGACCAATTGATAAAAAAATAAAACGTGCTAGCCTTCCCCAAAACGAAAACAGGGGAACTGACGATGCCAGAAGGCCAGTTCAAGGACGGCATTGCCGGCGGCCGGCTTGCCGCCGACCAGTACGCCGAGAATTTTTCCGATCTGCATCCGCCGCTCGATCACCACGAAGCGCTGGTCGAATCCGATCGCTGCTATTTCTGCTACGACGCGCCGTGCATGAATGCATGCCCGACCTCGATCGACATTCCGCTGTTCATCCGCCAGATATCGACCGGCAACCCGATCGGTTCGGCCAAGACGATTTTCGACCAGAACATACTAGGTGGCATGTGCGCCCGCGTCTGCCCGACCGAGACGCTGTGCGAAGAGGTCTGCGTGCGCGAGGTGGCGGAAGGCAAGCCGGTGCAGATCGGCCGCCTGCAGCGCTACGCCACCGATGTCGCCATGGCCGAGCACAAGCAGTTTTATTCGCGCGCTGAATCGACCGGCAAGTCGGTCGCCGTGGTCGGCGCCGGTCCGGCCGGCCTAGCCGCGGCGCACCGGCTCGCCCGCCATGGCCACGAGGTGGCCATACTGGAAGCCCGCCCGAAGGCCGGCGGCCTCAACGAATACGGCATCGCCGCCTACAAGAGCATCGACAATTTCGCCCAGGCCGAGGTCGACTATGTCACGGGGATCGGCGGCATCGATATCCAGAACGGCAGGGCGCTCGGCCGCGACTACCGGCTGTCGGACCTGATCCGGAATTACGATGCCGTCTTCCTCGGCATGGGGCTTGGCGGCGTCAATGCGCTGCGCGCCGATGGCGAGGAGGTCGGTGGCGTCGTCAATGCAGTCGAATTCATCGCCGAACTGCGCCAGGCCAGCGATCTCGCGAGCCTGCCAATCGGCCGGCGCGTCGTCGTCATCGGCGGCGGCATGACGGCGATCGACGCCGCCGTGCAGTCGAAGCTGCTCGGCGCCGAGGAGGTGACGATCTGCTACCGGCGCGGCCAGGAACACATGAACGCTTCCGAGTTCGAGCAGGATCTGGCAGCCGCCAACGGCGTCACCATCCGCCACTGGCTGCAGCCGAAGCGGGTCATTGTCGAAGGTGGCAAAGTGTCGGGCATCGAGCTCGAATACACAGCGATGAACGGCGACACGCTTGTCGGCACCGGCGAGCGGCTGACGCTGGCCGCCGACCAGGTGTTCAAGGCAATCGGCCAGAGCTTTGTGCCGGCGGCACTTAACGGCAGCGGTGCTGCGATCGAACTCGAAGCCGGCCGCATCAAGGTCGATGCCGAAGGGCGCACCTCGCTCGCCAATGTCTGGGCCGGCGGCGACTGCATTTTTGGCGGCGACGATTTGACGGTATCGGCCGTCGCGCAAGGCCGCGATGCGGCGGAGAGCATCAACCGGAGTCTGGCACAGGGATAGAGATCATGGCCTCAGTGGAATCAGGCATCGCGCGTCACTACGACGTCTCGGATCTTGAGCAGCACATTCTTGCCGTGCTCGCCGATACCGGCGTGGAAATTGCCCATCTACGCGCTGGCGATCTCGAAGCGGTCGACGAGTTCCACATTGGCGGTATCGCCGCCACCAGGGAACTCATCGGCCAGATGGGTTTGAAGCCGGGGGCCAGGCTGCTCGACATTGGTTCCGGCGTGGGTGGTCCAGCCCGCTTCGCCGCCAACAATGCCGGCGCCGATGTCACCGGCATTGATCTGACGCAAAGCTATGTCGACATCGCGACCAGCCTGTCGAAGCGGGTGGGAATGGCCGACAAAGTCCGGTTCGTGCAGGGCAGCGCGCTGGACATGCCGTTCAGCAACAAAAGCTTTGATACGGCCATGATCCTGCATGTCGGCATGAATCTTCCCGACAAGAAAAAGCTGATGAGCGAGGCGGCGCGTGTGCTCAAGCCGGGCGGCGTCTTTGCCGTCTACGATGTGATGCGGCTCAAGGCAGGTGCGCTGACCTATCCGCTGCCATGGGCATCCGACGAGAGCATGTCCTTCGTTGCCACGCCCGACGACTATCGTTCGGCTGCCGCCGCCGCGGGGTTCTCTGTAACCGCCGAGCGCCCTCGTGGCGCCTTCGCCATCGAATTTTTCGACACGATACGGGCGCGCATGGCTGCGGCGCAGGCGGAAGGAAAAAAGCCGCCGCCTGGCGTTAATCTTATCATGGGCGAGAACGCCGGCACCAAGATCGCCAATCTCACCCCCGCGCTTAAAGGCGGCATTCTCGCACCCGTGGAAATGCTCCTTCGTCTCGGTTGAAAGGGACCTGTCATGGCAGACATCCGCAACAATTTCGTCGGCATCAAATCGCCCAATCCGTTCTGGCTGGCTTCGGCGCCGCCGACCGACAAGGCCTACAATGTCATCCGCGCCTTCAAGGCGGGCTGGGGCGGCGTCGTGTGGAAGACGCTGGGCGAAGAAGGTCCGCCGGTGGTCAACGTCAACGGCCCGCGTTATGGCGCGATCTGGGGGGCGGACCGGCGCCTGCTCGGCCTCAACAATATCGAGCTGATCACCGACCGCGATTTGCAGGTAAATCTGCGCGAGATCAAGCAGGTCAAGAAGGACTGGCCCGACCGCGCCATCGTCGTCTCACTGATGGTGCCATGCGTCGAGGAAAGCTGGAAGGCGATCCTGCCGGTGGTCGAGGAGACCGAAGCCGACGGCATCGAGCTCAATTTCGGCTGCCCGCACGGCATGTCGGAACGCGGCATGGGCGCGGCTGTCGGCCAGGTGCCGGAATACATCGAAATGGTGGTGCGCTGGTGCAAGGCCAACACCCGCATGCCTGTCATCACCAAGCTGACACCGAATATCACCGATGTGCGCAAGCCGGCGCGCGCCGCACTCTCCGGCGGCACCGACGCGGTGTCGCTGATCAACACCATCAACTCGATCACCGGCGTCGACCTCGACAGTTTCGCGCCGCAGCCGACCATCGACGGCAAGGGCTCGCATGGCGGCTATTGCGGCCCGGCGGTGAAGCCGATTGCCATGAACATGGTGGCCGAGATCGCCCGCGATCCGGAAACGCACGGCCTGCCGATCTCCGGCATTGGCGGCATCACCACCTGGCGCGATGCGGCTGAATTCATGGCGCTCGGCGCCGGCAATGTGCAGGTGTGCACGGCGGCGATGACTTACGGCTTCAAGATCGTGCAGGAGATGATCGCCGGTCTCGAAAACTGGATGGACGAGAAAGGCCACGCCTCGCTCAACGACATTGTCGGCCGCGCCACGCCCAACGTCACCGACTGGCAGTATCTCAACCTCAATTACATCGCCAAGGCGCATATCGACCAGGACGCCTGCATCAAATGCGGCCGCTGCCACATCGCCTGCGAGGACACTTCGCACCAGGCAATCACCAACATGGTCGACGGCGTCAGGCATTTCGAGGTGATCGAGGCCGAATGCGTCGGCTGCAATCTGTGCGTCAATGTCTGCCCGGTCGAGAACTGCATCACCATGGAGCCGCTGGCCGCCGGCGTCATGGACCAGCGCACCGGCAAGCCGGTGTCGCCGGTCTATGCCAACTGGACGACGCACCCGAACAACCCGATGGCCAAGGTGGCCGCAGAGTAAGGAACGGGTCGAAGAAAAAAGCGGCGCTTTCGAGCGCCGTTTTTCATTTTACTATTGCAGATAAAATCTATCTAGGATAAAAGATATCCATGAATAGGAGCGCAACATCGTGAAGCTGGGCGAAGGTGTAGAAGCGGCCATCCATTGCGCGGCCACACTGGCCAGCGTGGAGGGCAACAGCACGATGCCGGGTGCTGCCTTGGCAGAGTCCTTCGGCCTGTCGCCGAGCTATCTGCTGAAACATCTGAACCAGCTGACGGCTGCGCGCATCCTGGAATCGGTGCCGGGACCGGCGGGCGGCTACCGGCTGGCGCGTCCGGCCGAGCGCATCACGCTGCTCGATATCGTGCTTGCGGTCGAGGGTCGCGAGCCGGCCTTCCGCTGCGGCGAGATCCGCCAGCGCGGCCCGGTCAAGATCGATGCTTCGGCCTATGTGAAGCCGTGCGGCATCAATGCCGCGATGCTGAAGGCCGAGCGCGCCTATCGCGCGGCCCTCGCGGAAACCCGGTTGTCCGACATCCTGGCTGACTACAAGGCCGAAGGCGATCCGCGATCGTTTGCCGCCAGCTGTGCCTTTGTCGCGCGCCATCAGCGGCCGCAGAAACCCGCTGCAGCCAAGCAAAGTTAACCCCCGCCAGACAGAAAGGAAAGACGATGAAACAGAGACTGCAATTCTTTGCCAAGGCGCCGGAAATCATGAAGGCGGTGTCAGCGCTCAACAAGGCGGTCGACGAATGCGGGCTTGAAGTGAGCCTGCTGCATTTGATCAAGCTCCGCGCCTCGCAGATCAATGGCTGCTCCTACTGCGTCGAGATGCATAGCCGCGAGGCGAGGCGCGATGGCGAAACCGAGACACGGCTCTATCTGGTTTCGGCCTGGCAGGAATCGCCGCTGTTTTCCGAACGCGAACGCGCGGCCCTTGCTTGGACCGAGGCAACGACCCTGATCGCCAACAATGGCGTTTCGGACGAACTCTATGCCCGCACGCTAGAGCACTTCTCGGAAGAGGAACTGGTCAAGCTGTCGGTCGCGATCGGCATGATCAACACCTGGAACCGGCTCTGCATCCCGTTCCACGCCATTCACCCGATGCCGGCTGCCAAAGCAGCCTGACCGTCCGGTTAGTCATGGAGCGCCGTGGAAAGGGCGGCGCTCCACCTGTTTCATGCTTAAGTACGGGGAAGATTTCATGCCTGTCGATTTGCCTTCGACCCTGTTGTTTCTCGGCCGCCTGTTGCTTGGCGGCGCCTTCGTTGTCGCGGGACTGCGCAATGTTCAAAACGAGGCGTTCCTGACCGGGCTGATGGCCGCGCGCGGCGTGCCGCAGGCGAGATTGGCGTTGTGGGCCGGCATCGTCCTGCAGACCATTGCCGGCGCGCTGGTGATGGCCGGCCTGTGGACCGCGATCGCCAGTGCTGTGCTGGTGCTGTTTCTCATTGTCGCGACGCCGATGTTCCACAATTTCTGGGACCATCAGGGCCCGGACCGGGCCTCGCGCATCAATGGCTTTGTCGGCAATGTTGCGCTGGCCGGCGGATTCCTGACGCTGATTGCGCAGTCGCTTTAGCGACTACGCCGCGTAGCGCAAACCGCCATCGCAGGTCAGCACCTGGCCGGTCATGAAGCCGTTGGAGACGAGAAAGGCGATTGCGCCGGCGACGTCTTCGGCGCGGCCGATCCTGCCCACCGGGGTTTTGCCGGCATATTCGCTGAACACCGCCTGCCGCTGGTCTTCGGCCAGAAAATCCCACCATGGCGTGTCGATGACGCCGGGCGCCACGACGTTGACGCGCAGAGGCTTCAGTTCGACCGCCAGGATCGGCACCACCGTCAACAACATGCCGTTGACGGCGGCGATGCCGGCCACGCCGGGCACCGACAATTGTGCCGACACCGCCGAGATGAAAGTGACCGATCCCGATCTGTTGAGCGTCGGCAAGGCTGCCTGCAGGCAGGACAGCTGCGGCCGGACTTTCTCGTCGACGCCGCCGGCGATGTCTGAGAGGTCGAGGGTTTCGAACGGCCCAAGTCCCTTGCCGCCGCTGGCAGCCAGCACGAGGTGATCGAACGGTCCGAGTTCCCCAAAGAACTGGCGGACTTCGTCCGGCTTCGAAGCATCGAAGGCAGCTTTCTCGGCGGCGCCGCCGAGGCTCTTCCAAGCGCTGGTGAGCTTGTCCTGGTTTCGTCCGGTGATGGTCACCTTCATGCCTGGGCCTAGCAGTTTTCGCGCCGTTGCCAGGCCGATGCCGGATGAGCCGCCGATGACGACCGTGTGTTCGATCTTGCCGGTCATGAATGCTGTTCCTTCGATTTTGGGGAAGCCTGGCCGACGAGGTCGAGGCTCAGGGTTCGCAATTGCTGTCTGGCCTTGGCGTCATAGGCTTGTGCGTCGGCGCGGGCCTCCCTTCGGCCGTCGAAATAGAGGCCGCTGCGGCCCTCCAGCGCGGGCGATGTCGCGAGGTTGAGAATGGCGTCGGCGCCGGTCTCGACCGAGCTCCATGGCGTCACGCCGGCCTGGCGGACCATGGTGGTGTTCATGTAGCTCGCCGGATGCAGAGCGTTGACGGTGACGCCGCTGCCTTTCAACTCTCCGGCGAGGTCGATGGTGAACAGGATCTGCGCCAGCTTGCTCTGGCAATAGGCGCGCACGCCGTCATAGGAACGTGTCAGCATGACATCGCCGAAATCGATCGCCTGCTGGCCGGCCGAGGCGACGTTGATGATGCGCGCCGGCGAACTCGCCTTGAGCAGCGGCAGCAGTTCCGAGGTCAGCAGGAAACCGGCGAGATAGTTGACCGCAAAGCGCAGTTCGAAGCCGTCGGCGCTGAGCTGTCGCTTGGCGCCGGCCGTGCCGATGCCGGCATTGTTGATGAGGATGTCGAGCCGGTCGGTTTTTGCGCGTACGGCCTCGGCGAGGCGGCGGACCTCGGCTAGCGAGGCGAGGTCCGCGGCGAGGAACTCGGCCTTGCCGCCGGCGGATTCGATTTCTGCGACGGTTGCCTTGCCGCGAGCCGCGTCACGGCCATGCACCAGCACGCGCGCGCCGCCGGCGCCCAGCCTTTGCGCGACGACACGGCCGACGCCGTCGGTCGAACCGGTGATGAGGATTGTCTTGTCTTTCAGATCCATATTCAGAGCCTCCATCTCTCTGGATGGAAGATGGGGCGCCTGACCCAGCCCAAACAGTTCAAACTTTATCCTGGTATCAATACTGCTATAATAGCTCTCATGGATGCCCCCACGCACTCCGCTGAAGACAGCCGCCGGCGCGAGCTTGGCGCCTTCCTGCGCTCGCGCCGCGAAAGATTGACGCCGTCCGCCACCGGCATCGCGACCGGCCTGCGGAGACGCACGCCAGGCTTGCGTCGCGAGGAAGTGGCGATGATCGCCGGCGTCGGCACCACCTGGTACACATGGCTAGAGCAGGGGCGCGAGGTCAGACCCTCGGTGGAGGTGCTAGCGGCGCTCAGCGAAGCGCTGCGCCTCGACGCCGTTGAAAGGCGGCATCTGTTCATCCTGGCAGGCCGCCAGCAACCGGAGAACCGCGTGGCTGCGCCGGAAAAGGTCGATGGCCCGCTAATGCATATGCTGGAGAGCCTGGTGCTGCAGCCGGCCTATGTCGTCGGGCGGCGCTGGGATGTGCTGGCCTGGAATCCGGCGGCGGTAGCGGTGTTCGGTGATTATGGCCTGCTAGAGGGCGACGCCCGCAACATCGTCCACATGGTGTTCACCAATCCGCATCACCGGCGCCTGCTGGTTGACTGGGAGCAATTGGCGCGCACCGTGCTGGCCTCGTTCCGGGCGGAAAGCGCCCGCTATGTGGGCGATGCGGATTTCGAGCGGCTGATCGTGCTTATGACGCGCTCAAGTCCGGAGTTTCGCGACTGGTGGCCGCAACGCGACGTGGCACGCCGATTGTCGGGGGTGAAACATGTCCGACATCCGAGCGCCGGCGCCATGACGTTCGAGCATATGAGCCTGTCGATCGACGACGGCTCGGACATGAAGCTGATCGTCTACACGCCGCTGGCCGAACAGAATTCGATCGAGAAGCTGCAGAATTTGCTTGAGGCGATGTCGGCGGAGCGCCGCAGCGCCTGACGCCCAAGGTCAGCCCTTCGGCTTCAGCCCATCAATGAACAACTGCTCCAGAAACCGCGCCGCATCCTCGAAGCGGCCGTCGCCGCCGCGATCGGGCCCAAGCACCGCGCGGACCTGGACATCGAAATCGGCATAGTGCTGCGTCGTCGCCCAGATCGAAAAGATCAGGTGCCAGGGATCGGTGCGGGCGATTTTTCCTGCGCGCATCCAGCCCTTGATGACGTTGGCCTTCTCGTCGACCAGCGTTTTCAGCTCACCCGCCAGCAGCGGCATGATGCGCGGCGCGCCTTGCAGGATCTCGTTGGCGAACAGCCGGCTTTCCCTGGGAAAATCACGCGCCATTTCGAGCTTGCGCCGGATGTAGCTCCTGAGCTCGGTCAGGGGGTCGCCGATGTCGTCGAGTTCACGTAGCGGCGCCAGCCACGTCGCCAGCAGCCGCTCCATCAGCGTTTCGTGGATGTCTTCCTTGCGGCGGAAATAGTAGAGCAGGTTCGGCTTCGACATCCCGGCGGCCTCGGCGATCTGGTCGATGGTCGAACCGCGAAAGCCGTTGGCGGAGAAGACTTCGAGGGCTGCCTCCAGGATCAGTTCGCGCTTTTCCTGCTGGATGCGGGTGCGGCGAGGGGCTGAGCCTTCCATGGCGCCGCTCACCCCTGCAAGCCTTGGCCGCAGGGTTCATCTGGACCAATTCTCTGGACCAGTTTTTCTCTTACCCGTGGAGCGCACTTCGCAGGCCGCATTTCCGCTAGTAATCCCTTGACCGCCGACAGGGCGGTGCTAACGTTTGTCCAATCGGTCAAAAATTTGCGTAGCATGAAAACGCAGCAAAGACCAAGCTTTGGAAAGACCAAGCGTTAGCCGCACCGAAACAGGTTACAAGGGGAAGTCTTGGTCATGTCCAACCGGCTGAAAGTCACGCCGAACGATCTCAGCGCATTCTGGATGCCGTTCACGGCAAACCGGCAGTTCAAACAGGCGCCGCGCATGTTCGTGTCCGCCAAGGACATGCACTACACCACCAGCGACGGCCGCAAGGTGCTCGACGGCACCGCCGGCCTCTGGTGCGTCAATGCCGGCCATTGCCGTCCCAAGATCACCGAGGCGATCCAGCACCAGGCGGCCGAACTCGACTATGCGCCGGCCTTCCAGATGGGCCACCCCATCGTGTTCGAGCTGGCCAACCGCCTGGTCGATCTCGCGCCCAAGGGCATGGACCATGTCTTCTTCACCAATTCCGGTTCGGAATCGGTCGAAACGGCGCTGAAGATGGCGATCGCCTATCACCGTGTGAAGGGCGAGGGCGCGCGCACCCGCCTGATCGGCCGCGAACGCGGCTATCACGGCGTCAATTTCGGCGGTATCTCGGTCGGCGGCATCGTCACCAACCGCAAGATGTTCGGCACGCTGCTCGGCGGCGTCGACCACATGCCGCACACGCATCTGCCGGAAAAGAACGCCTTCTCCAAGGGCGTGCCGGAATATGGCGCGGAACTCGCCAACGAGCTGGAGCGCATCGTTGCCCTGCATGACGCCTCGACCATCGCCGCCGTCATCGTCGAACCGGTCGCCGGCTCCACCGGCGTCATCCTGCCGCCGAAGGGCTATCTGCAGAAACTGCGCGAAATCTGCACCAAGCACGGCATCCTCTTGATCTTCGACGAGGTTATCACCGGTTTCGGCCGTCTCGGCGCGCCGTTCGCAGCGGATTATTTCGGCGTCACGCCCGACATCATGACCACCGCCAAGGGCGTCTCCAACGGCGTCATCCCGATGGGCGCGGTTTTCGTGAAGAAGGAAATCCACGACGCCTTCATGACCGGCCCCGAGCACATGATCGAGTTCTTCCACGGCTACACCTATTCGGGCAATCCGATCGCCTGTGCCGCCGCACTCGGCACGCTCGACACCTACAAGGAAGAGGGCCTGCTCACCCGTGGCGAGGAACTGGCGCCGTACTGGGAAGATGCGCTGCATTCGCTGAAGGGCGAGCCGCATGTCATCGACATCCGGAATATCGGCCTGATCGGCGCGATCGAACTGGCGCCGATCGCCGGCAGCCCGACCAAGCGGGCCTTCTCGGCCTTCGTCAAGGCGTTCGAGCGCGGCGCGCTGATCCGCACCACCGGCGACATCATCGCGCTGTCGCCGCCACTGATCATCACCAAGGGCCAGATCAACGAATTGATCGACCATGTCAGAGAAGTGCTGAGGGCGATCGATTGACAAACCGGGCGCGGATAGCCCTCCCCCTCGAGGGGAGGGTGGCCGCGAAGCGGTCGGGTGGGGTCGGTGCGACCGGACGCCGACCTGCTCTTTTGTTCCGAGGCCGCTCCTGATGCCCCGTACCCGCGTGAGCTTCGAAATGCGCCAAAAGGCGCGAGCGCTTCGAATTCACGCGACCAAGGGAGAATCGCTGCTGTGGTATGAACTGCGGGACCTGAAATCAGCCGGCATCAAGTTTCGCCGTCAGTGCCCGATTGGCCCGTACATCGTGGATTTTGCCTGCTTGGCGGTGAAGCTGATCGTTGAGGTCGATGGCGACATGCACGAACACGACAGGGGTAGGCGGCACGATGCCGTTCGCGATGCTTATCTGCGATCGCTCGGATTTGAAGTCTTCCGTGTTGACGAGCCCGATGTCATAAACAGCGCTTGGCACGTCGCGCAGGTGGTCAAAGAGAAGGTCGCGCGCGTCGCGGGCGACCCCACCCGACCGCTTCGCGGCCACCCTCCCCTCGAGGGGGAGGGGGACGCCGCCGCCCCGCAACCGATGAGGTTTTAGAGCATGGCCGCCCCGGGCGAGAATCTGCGAATCAATTCAGACCGTTTGTGGGATTCCATCATGGAGATGGCGAAGATCGGCCCCGGTATTGCCGGCGGCAACAATCGCCAGACCGTGACCGACGAGGACGGCGAGGGACGGCATCTGTTCAAGCGCTGGTGCGAGGCGGCCGGGCTCGAAATGGGGCTCGACGAAATGGGCACCATGTTTGCCCGCCGGGAAGGCGCTGATCCCAGCCTGCCGCCGGTTTATGTCGGCAGCCATCTCGACACGCAGCCGACCGGCGGCAAATATGACGGCGTGCTCGGCGTGCTCGGCGGGCTGGAGATTATTCGCTCGCTTAACGATCTCGGCATCCAGACCAGGCATCCGATCGTCGTTACCAACTGGACCAATGAGGAAGGCTCGCGCTTTGCCCCGGCTATGATGGCGTCCGGCGTGTTCGCCGGTGTGCTCGATCAGGCGGACGTGTATCAGCACACTGATAAACAGGGCAGGAAATTTGGCGAGGAGCTGGAGCGCATCGGCTGGAAAGGCACCGAGAAAGTCGGTGATCGCAAGATCCACGCCTTCTTCGAACTGCATATCGAGCAGGGGCCGATCCTCGAGGACGAAGGCATCGACATTGGCGTCGTCACCCACGGCCAGGGCCTGAAATGGCTGCAGGTAACGCTGACCGGCAAGGAGGCGCATACCGGCTCGACCCCGATGCCCAAGCGCCGTAATGCCGGGCTCGGCATGGCTCGGGTCATCGAACTGGTGCACGAGATCGCCATGGACTACCAGCCCGACGCCGTCGGCGCGGTCGGCCACATGGAGGTGTTTCCGAACTCGCGCAACATCATCGCCGGGCGCACCGTCTTCACCATCGACATCCGCTCGCCCGAGAAGGAAGTGCTGGACGCGATGGATGGGCGCATACGCGAAGGCATCGACACAATCTGTGAGGCGCTCGACATCCAGTACAAGGTCGAGCAGGTCGGCGCTTTCGATCCGGTCACCTTCGATGCCGGCTGCGTCAAGGCGATCCGCGACGCCGCCGATCGGCTCGGCTATTCCCACCGCAACATCGTCTCCGGCGCCGGCCACGACGCCTGCTGGATCAACCGCGTTGCGCCGACCGCCATGGTGATGTGCCCCTGCGTTGACGGGTTGTCACACAACGAGGCTGAGGAAATCACCAAGGAATGGGCCGGCGCCGGCGCCGACGTGCTGTTCCATGCGGTGGTAGAGACAGCGGGGATCGTGGCGTGAACTAAGATCTGTATTCAAAACGACGCTCACAAGAAGCGCGAAGAGAACAAGGGAACACGACAATGACCAAAGTCATCCGAAACGGCACCATCGTCACCGCCGACCGCACCTGGAAGGCCGATGTGCTGATGCAGCACGGCAAGATCGTCGCCATTGGCTCGAACCTGCATGGCGACCATGAGTTCGACGCCAGCGGCTGTTACGTCATGCCGGGCGGCATCGATCCGCACACCCATCTCGAAATGCCGTTCATGGGCACCTATTCGGCCGACGATTTCGAGTCCGGGACGCGTGCGGCCCTTTCCGGTGGCACCACGATGGTGGTCGATTTCTGCCTGCCGGCGCCGCAGCAATCGCTGCTGGAAGCGTTGCAGATGTGGGACAACAAGACCTCGAAGGCTGCCTGCGACTACTCCTTCCACATGGCGATCACCTGGTGGGGCAAGCAGGTGTTCGACGAGATGGCCACCGTCGTCGACAGGGGCATTACCTCGTTCAAGCATTTCATGGCCTACAAGGGCGCGCTGATGGTGGACGACGACGAGATGTACGCGTCGTTCCAGCGCTGCGCCGATCTCGGCGCGCTGCCGCTCGTTCATGCCGAGAATGGCGACGTGGTTGCGGCGCTGTCGCAAAAGCTGCTCGCTGCCGGCAATAATGGTCCCGAGGGACACGCCTATTCGCGGCCGCCGGAAGTGGAAGGCGAGGCGACCAACCGCGCCATCATGATCGCCGACATGGCCGGCGTGCCGCTCTATGTCGTGCATGTGTCCTGCGAGCAGAGCCACGAAGCCATCCGCCGCGCCCGCCAGAAGGGCATGCGGGTTTTCGGCGAGCCGCTGATCCAGCATCTGACGCTGGATGAAAGCGAGTATTTCGATAAGGATTGGGACCATGCGGCGCGCCGCGTCATGAGCCCGCCCTTCCGCAACAAGCTGCACCAGGATTCGCTGTGGGCCGGCCTGCAGGCGGGATCGCTGCAGGTGGTGGCGACCGACCACTGCGCCTTCACCACCAAGCAGAAGCGCAATGGCGTCGGCGATTTCACCAAGATCCCGAACGGCACCGGCGGGCTTGAAGACCGCTTGCCCGTGCTGTGGACGACGGGCGTCAACACCGGGCGGCTGACGATGAACGAGTTCGTCGCGGTGACTTCGACCAACATCGCCAAGATCCTCAACATGTATCCTAGGAAAGGCGCCATCGTCGAAGGCGCGGACGCCGACATCGTGGTGTGGGACCCCAGCGCCAAGAAGACCATCACCTCGAAGAAGCAGCAATCGGTGATCGACTACAACGTCTTCGAAGGTTTTGAGGTGACCGGCCTGCCGCGCTTCGTCTTTTCGCGCGGCGAATTGTCGGTCGAGGAAGCGGAGGTCAAGGCCAAGCCCGGCCATGGCGAATTCGTCGCCCGCGAGCCGAACGCGGCGGTCAACCGGGCTCTGTCGACCTGGAAGGACATTACCGCGCCGCGCAAGGTGGAACGCACCGGCATTCCGGCGACAGGCGTTTGACGTTGCGGAGCCCGGGGGCGCTCATTTCACTGGTCGTGGCGATGGTGGTCGCTGGTCCGGCAACAGGGGCCGAGAGGCTGGCCGGCTCCTGGGGCAACGATGCCGGCTGTGTCTTTGCAAAGGCCGGTTTTCAGGGCCGGGACGATTATATCGTGCTGACCGCCGAAGGCATCGAGACCTATGGCAGCGGCTGCCGGTTCGCGCAGCAATTGACGTGGGCGCCGGGCACGCAATCGCTTGATGCGACCTGTTCCGCCGAAGGCGAGGCGGGGACGACGGCTGAAACCGTTGTGGTCACCAACAAGGGCGAGGGTGGGTTCTTCGTGACCATTCCCTGTCTTGAAGAAATGGGGCCGTTGCAACCGTGTTCGTGACGTTGGAGCTGGGGGAATGAGCGCGCGCGGTTTGGGGCCGTCTGTTGCGATGGTAGTCGTTCTGGCTGCGGGTCAGGCCCTTGCGGCAGGCATCGACCTGACGAAACCCTATGGGGACAAATATGGCTGCATCAACCGCAACGGCCAGGAAGTCGCCGCCGATCGGATGCTGCTTTTGACCGACGAGGCATTGGTCACCGCCGCCAGCGCCTGCACCTTCACGGACAAGCAGGCGCAGGCTGATGGGTCGCTGGTGGTGACGGCAACATGCGAGGCGGAAGGCGAAGAAGGACAGGAGCCGACCAAATTCACCATCAAGCGCAGCGCCAAGAACGCCAAGAAGCTGACGGTCGCCGACGACGACGGCAATGTCATGGGCGAAGTGGCGCGGTGCAAATGACGGCAGTCCCGTCAGCGTCAGGCCACCAGCGCATCCAGTTCCGGCAACAGGACGACGCTTTCCTGTTCATTGGGATCGGTGCGGGCGATGACGGCCGAGGACGGGGCGTTGCTCAGATTGGCCGGCAGATGCGGTACGCCGGCCGGGATGTAGAAGAGGTCGCCGGCCTTGACGACGATGTGGTTCTCGAGCCTGTCGCCATACCATGTGTGGACCTCGCCCGAGAGCACATAGATCGCCGTCTCATGGCTTTCATGCAGATGCGCCTCGGCGCGGGCGCCAGGCGGCAGGGTGAGCAGATGCATGCAGATGCCGGACGAGCCGACCGTCTCGGCTGCAATGCCGGCAAAATAGGTCAGTCCCTGCTTGCCTTCATAAGTGCTTTCAGGACGGATAAGGTGACAAGTGGGTTTGGGCGACATCGGCAAGGCTCCGGGCGTCGATTGGGTGGGATTGGACGAGTGGAAAGCAACATCAACGCGAATGCAACGGCATTTCATCCTGGGCGGCTGCGAGAGGCAGGCAGCAAGCGATGACGGGACAATCGCCAGCCGTCGTCTCGGCAAGCAGACTTGGCCTTACCTTTCAGACCAATGACGGTCCGGTAGAGGCGCTCTCCAATGTCGACCTGACCATCGGCAAGGGCGAGTTCGTCTCCTTCATCGGCCCATCGGGCTGCGGCAAGACCACCTTGCTGCGCGTCATCGCCGATCTGGAAAAACCGACATCGGGCACGATCTCGGTCAACGGCATGACGCCGGAACAGGCGCGCGAGAAACGCGCTTATGGCTACGTCTTCCAGGCGGCAGCCCTTTTCCCGTGGCGCACGATCGAGCGTAACGTGGCGCTGCCGCTGGAGATCATCGGCCTTTCGAGAGCGGAGCAGGCCGAGCGCATCAAGCGCACGATGGAGCTCGTCAACCTCTCCGGCTTCGAGAAGAAATACCCCTGGCAGCTTTCCGGCGGCATGCAGCAGCGCGCTTCGATCGCCCGCGCGCTCGCCTTCGACGCCGACCTGTTGCTGATGGACGAGCCCTTCGGCGCGCTGGACGAGATCGTGCGCGATCATCTCAATGAACAGCTTCTGGAATTGTGGGCGCGCACCAACAAGACGATCTGCTTCGTCACCCATTCCATCCCCGAGGCGGTGTATCTGTCGACGCGCATCGTCGTCATGTCGCCGCGCCCAGGTCGGGTTACCGACATCATCGAATCGACGCTGCCAAAGGAGCGGCCACTGGACATCCGCGAGACGCCGGAATTTTTGGCGATCGCGGCCAGGGTACGCGATGGCTTGAGGGCAGGGCACAGCTATGATGATTGAGGGGGTAGCGAATGAGTGCGGACGTCGCCGCCACGCCTTCGTCATCCTAGGGCGAAGCAAGGAGCGAAGCGACGCGGCGCAGACCCTAGGATCCATACCGTTACCTATACGGTCCGCAACGGTGCAAAACGGTGCACACGCCGCTGCGCCCGCGAAGGCGAACATTCTCAACCGCTTATACCCCTCGGCCAACGTCACGGAATGGATCCTAGGGTCTGCACGACGCTTCGCGTCGCTCCGCCCTAGGATGACGAACGCGGAGGTGGTCGGCCTCCGCTTCGCTCCGGCCACCCTCTTCCCGGCGGGGAGAGGAGAAGGGGAGCGCGCCTGATGGACACCTTCCGCGAAAAATTCATCCCCGTGACCTCCATCCTCCTGGGCGTGGTGGTGCTCTGGTATGTCTTCGCCGTCATCCTAAACGCGCCCTTCCAGCGCGACCTCGACCGGCGCGCCGGGGAAACCCACGACACCGTCGAATTCATCGGCAAGACGCTGTCGCAGCCCAAGCCGACGCTGCCGGCGCCGCATCAGGTGGCGGTGAACTTCTTCGAGAACACCTTCCTGCGGCCCATCACATCGAGCCGAAGCCTCGTCTACAATGCCTGGGTGACCCTGTCGTCGACGTTGCTCGGCTTTGCCTTCGGCACGGCGCTCGGCATCGTCATCGCGGTTGGCATCGTGCATGTGGCGACGCTCGACCGCAGCCTGATGCCGTGGATCATCGCCTCCCAGACGATTCCCATTCTGGCGGTGGCGCCGATGATCATCGTCGTGCTGGGGGCGATCGGCATCAGCGGTCTGATCCCAAAGGCGATGATCTCGACCTACCTGTCGTTCTTCCCGGTGACGGTTGGCATGGTGAAGGGCCTGCGCTCGCCCGAACTCATGCATCTCGACCTGATGCACACCTACAATGCCAGTGTCTCGCAGACCTTCTGGAAGCTGCGGGTGCCGGCCTCGGTGCCGTTCCTGTTCACCTCGATGAAGGTGGCGGTGGCGGCGAGCCTGGTCGGCGCCATTGTCGGCGAACTGCCGACCGGTGCTGTCGCCGGCATCGGCGCCAAGCTTTTGGCAGGCGCCTATTACAGCCAGTCCATCGACATCTGGTCCGCCCTTGTGGCGGGCTCGGTGGTGGCGGCCCTTCTGGTCATGGTGGTCGGCATAGCCGGGCGCCTCGTTGACCGCGCGATGGGCGGGAGGCCGGCATGAACTGGCTGAAGCCCTCCTGGCAAGCCGTGCTGGCCATTGCGCTGTGCCTCGTCGCCGTCGCGCTCGGTGCGATGTCGAAGCCGGAAGCGGCCGCCCTTGCAGACCCGACAGCAAGCTTCGACTACCCCTATTTCGGGATAAAGACCCCGATGATCGGCCTGGCCGTGCTGGCAGGGCTGATCTCGATGATCAGAATTTCGCCGCTGGCCGAGGCTGCGGTGCTGTTCATCGGCGCTCATCTCGTCGCCTGGATGCTGATCTCGGGCATTACAGGTTTCGAAGGCACGGCATTGGCGCCTTATTTCCTGCTGCTCGCCGCTGCCTGGCTGCTGGCCTGGCGCTGTGTGGCGGTGCTGTCGGGGCTTCGCCCGATGGCAAAAGGGGCGCGGATGGCGCTGCGCCTCATCATCCCGGCGATCTTCGGCGCCTGGATCCTGATCATATGGGAAGCGGTGACGCGTGGCGCCGGCATTCCCTTCATCCTTTTGCCGCCGCCGAGCGCCATCGGTGTGCGCATCGCCAGTTCCCTGCCGGTGCTCGGCGCCGATATCAGGCAGACCATCTTCAAGGCGGTGATCTTCGGTTATGTCATCGGCAGCGGCGCCGGCTTCCTGGTGGCGATTGCGGCCGACCGCGTGCCGTTCCTGCGCCGCGGTCTGCTGCCGATCGGCAATATGGTCTCGGCGCTGCCGATCATCGGTGTGGCGCCGATCATGGTGATGTGGTTCGGCTTCGACTGGCCGTCCAAGGCCGCGGTCGTCATCATCATGACCTTCTTCCCAATGCTGGTGAACACGGTTGCCGGTCTTGCCGCCTCCGGCCATATGGAGCGCGATTTGATGCGCACGTATGCGTCGGGCTACTGGCCAACACTCTTGAAGCTCAGACTGCCGGCGGCAGCGCCCTTCATCTTCAACGCGCTCAAGATCAACTCGACGCTGGCGCTGATCGGCGCCATCGTCGCCGAGTTCTTCGGCACGCCTGTGGTCGGCATGGGCTTTCGCATCTCGACCGAGGTCGGGCGGATGAACATCGACATGGTCTGGGCCGAAATCGCAGTTGCAGCACTGGCGGGTTCGGTCTTTTATGGCGTGGTCGCTCTCGTCGAGAGAGCCGTCACGTTTTGGCATCCCTCTGTCCGTGGTGGATAGGGCGGTGGGTTCGGGTGTTAACTTCAGAGGGTAAAAACATGAAAAGACTGATCATTCCGATGCTGGCCGGCGCGATGTCGCTGGCCGCGTTCCAGGCAATGGCCGCCGACAAGGTGACGTTGCAGCTGAAATGGGTCACGCAGGCGCAGTTTGCCGGCTACTATGTCGCCAAGGCCAAGGGTTTTTATGAAGCCGAAGGCCTCGACGTCGACATCAAGCCGGGCGGTCCCGATATCGCACCCGAGCAGGTGATCGCCGGCGGTGGCGCCGACGTCATCGTCGACTGGATGGGCGGGGCACTCGCCGCGCGCGAAAAGGGCGTGCCGCTGGTCAACATCGCCCAGCCGTTCAAGAAGGCCGGCATGGAGCTGGTCTGCCCGAAGGACGGCCCGATCAAGACCGAAGCCGATTTCAAGGGTCACACGCTCGGCGTCTGGTTCTTCGGCAACGAATATCCATTCTACGCCTGGATGAACAAGCTCGGCCTGAAGACCGAAGGCGGCCCGGACGGCGTCACGGTTCTGAAGCAGAGCTTCGACGTGCAGCCGTTGATCCAGAAGCAGGCGGATTGCATTTCGGTCATGACCTACAACGAGTACTGGCAGCTGATCGATGCCGGCTACAAGCCGGACCAGCTGACCGTGTTCAACTACTCGGCGATGGGCAACGACCTGCTGGAGGACGGGCTCTACGCCTCGGAAGACAAGCTCAAGGATCCGGCTTTCGACGACAAGATGGTGCGTTTCGTGCGCGCCTCGATGAAGGGCTGGAAATATGCCATCGACAACAATGACGAGGCCGCGGGCATTGTCATGGACGGCGGTGGCCAGGACGAAAACCACCAGAAGCGGATGATGAGCGAAGTCGCCAAGCTGATCGACAATGCCGACGGCAAGCTCGACCCGGCGACCTACGAGCGCACCGCCAAGGCGCTGCTCGACCAGAAGATCATCACCAAGGCGCCGACCGGCGCCTACACCACGGCCATCACCGACAAGGCGATCAAATAAGCCTGGCCAGGCAATTTCGACCTCGAGAGCGGCGCCTTTGACCAAATGTCAGAGGCGCCGTTCCTTTATGGTGTTCATGACGAAGCTGGTCTCAATCGAGGCGACGCATTTCAGCCGCGCGATCTTTTCCTTGATGAAGCGCTCGTACTGTTCGAGGCTGCCGGTCACCACCTTCAGCACATAGTCGCGCGACCCGGTGACGAGGTGGCATTCCAGCACCTCCTCCCACCCGCGGATGGCGTCCTCGAACATGACGATCTCGTCCTCGTTCTGGCGGCTGAGCCGAACGGTGGCGATGGCGACCATGTTCCAGCCGAAGGCTGAGGGATCAACCAGCGTGGTATAGCCCCTGATGATGCCGGCCTCCTCCAGCCGGCGTACCCTCCTCAAACATGGCGATGGCGACAGGCCGATGCGCTCCGCAAGCTCATTGTTGGTGATGCGGGCGTCGGCCTGCAGCTCGCGCAGGATCTTGCGGTCGAAATCGTCGGCTATCTTCTGCTGCACTTTTGCTCTCGCTCGGCAATTTGTTGCCGGGATGCAGCCATGCGAGGCCGAAAATAGCAAGGACTGGTGGGCCGGGATCGCATAAATTGCTGCACGAGACTCCTCCAGATGCAGGAAAAGCCATGACCGCGCCGCGCCCGTCGAAAACCCACATCGGCAACCACAAGCTCCATCCGGAAACGTTGATGTTGAGCTATGGCTTCGATCCGCAACTGTCGGAAGGCGCCGTCAAGCCGCCGGTGTTCCTGACCTCGACCTTCGTGTTCAAATCGGCGGAGGAGGGGCGCGACTTCTTCGACTACACATCCGGCCGCAAGGAGCCGCCGAGCGGCACGGCGTCCGGCCTGGTCTATTCGCGCTTCAACCATCCCAACTCGGAGATCGTCGAGGACCGGCTGGCGGTCTATGAGGGAACGGACGCCTGCATCCTGTTCTCGTCGGGCATGTCGGCGATCGCCACGACGCTGCTCGCCTATGCCCGCCCGGGCGATGTCATCCTGCATTCACAGCCGCTTTACGGCGGCACCGAGACGCTTTTGACGCGCACGCTGTCCGGCTTCGGCATTGGCGCTGTCGGCTTTGCCGACGGCGTCGACGAGAAGGCGGTGCGCTCGGCTGCGGATGCTGCGGTGGCGAAGGGGCGTGTGTCGGTCATTCTCATCGAGACGCCGTCAAATCCGACCAACAGCCTGGTCGAGATCGCACTGATCCGGAAGATTGCCGACGAAATCGGCGCTAGCCAAGGCTCGACGCCGATCATCGTCTGCGACAACACGCTGCTCGGCCCGGTGTTCCAGCGGCCGATCGAACATGGCGCCGATGTCTCCGTCTATTCGCTGACCAAATATGTCGGCGGCCATTCCGACCTGATCGCCGGGGCGGCGATGGGCAGCAAGGCGGTGACCAAGCCGATCAAGGCGCTGCGCGGCGCCATCGGGACGCAACTCGACCCGCATTCCTGCTGGATGCTCGGCCGCTCGCTGGAGACGCTGTCCATCCGCATGGAGCGCGCCAACGACAATGCGCGGCTCGTGGCCGAATTCCTGCGCGATCACGCCAAGGTCGAGAAGGTGCATTACCTGCCGTTCCTGGGCGAGGATACGGCAGCGGGACGGGCCTACAAGGCGCAATGCAGCGGCGCCGGGTCGACATTTTCTTTCGATATCAAAGGCGGAGAGAAGGCGGCCTTCGCCTTTCTCAACGGGCTGCAAATATTCAAGCTGGCGGTGAGCCTTGGCGGCACGGAGTCACTCGCCAGCCACCCGGCGGCGATGACGCACTCCGGCATTCCCTTCGACGTGCGCCAGCGCATCGGCGTGCTGGAGACCACGGTCAGGCTGTCGATCGGCGTCGAGCATCCGGACGATCTTATCGCCGACCTGACGCAGGCGCTGGCAGCGGTCTGATAGCTCGCTTGTAGATATCAGGAAAGGGGCGATCGCCTTGGCAGCGTCGGCGGGACAGCACCCCCCTCTGTCCTGCCGGACATCTCCCCCTCAAGGGGGGAGATCAGCAGCTCTGACCATAGCGCCCTGTCTGCAACGCTGCAGATTGGCGAAGGGCGACATGACATCCAATCTCCCCCCTTGAGGGGGAGATGTCCGGCAGGACAGAGGGGGGTGTGACGGAACTCGGCTTTCGCTGCTAACTTCTCAGCTCTTGTCGCGGATCTGCGTCATCGTCCGCGTCGGCGTGATCGCCTCGGGGTCGAGCCTGATTTCGACGATCGCCGGCTTGCCGCTGGCGCGGGCACGCTCGAAGGCAGGGGCAAAATCTGCCGTGTTCTCGACCGTCTCGCCGTGGCCGCCATAGGCGCGGGCAAGAGCGGCAAAGTCAGGGTTCTTCAGATCGGTGGCGACGACACGGCCGGGATAGTCGCGCTCCTGGTGCATGCGGATGGTGCCGTAGATGCCGTTGTTCACGACGATAACGATGATCGGCAGGTCGTATTGCACGGCGGTAGCGAATTCCTGTCCGTTCATCAGGAAGCAGCCGTCGCCGGCAAAGGCGATCACGGTGCGGTCGGGATGGAGCGCCTTGGCGGCGACCGCAGCCGGGGTGCCGTAACCCATCGAACCGGAGGTCGGCGCGCCTTGGGTGGCGAAGCGGCGGAAGCGGTGGAAGCGGTGCACCCAGGTGGCGTAATTGCCGGCGCCGTTGGTGAAAATGGCGTCATCGGGCAAAATCTTTTCCAGATAGTTCATGATCGGCCCCATCTGGACCGGGCCGGGGCCGGTCTCAGGCGGCGTCGACCAGTCGAGGTAGGCAGCGTGTGCTTTCGCTGTCTCATCCGCCCAGGCTGGCGTGGAGGTTGGCTTGCGCTTGGCAAAAGCCTCGACGAAGGCCGATGGCGAGGCGTTGATCGCCAGGGTCGGCCGGTAGACGCGGCCGAGTTCACCGGCATCGGCATGGACATGAACCAGCGTCTGGTCGGGATAGGGGCTTTTCAGCAACGTGTAGTCGGAGGACGGCATCTCGCCCATGCGGCCGCCGATCAGCAGCACCAGGTCGGCCTGCTTGATGGCGGTGGCCAGCTTCGGGTTGATGCCGATGCCGACATCACCGGCATAGTTCGGGTGCAGATGGTCGAACAGCATCTGGCGGCGGAAGGAGCAGCCGACCGGCAGCGACCAGGCCTCGGCAATGGTGCGCATACGTGCCACCGCTTCCTCGTCCCAGCGTGTGCCGCCGAGGATGACGAAGGGACGCTTGGCCTTGGCCAGAAGCTTTTCCAAAGCATCGAGTTCGGCTTCGCCGGGCCGGGTTTCGACCGGCGTGTGCGGCAAGGCCGCGGGCGCGTCGACAAGACTGGTCAGCATGTCCTCCGGCAGCGAGACGACGACGGGGCCGGGGCGGCCCGATGTCGCGACGGCGAAGGCGCGGGTGACGAGTTCGGGGATGCGCGCGGCATCGTCGATCTCCACCACCCATTTGGCGATGTCGCCGAAGAAGCGCTTGTAGTCGACCTCCTGGAAAGCCTCGCGCTCCTTGGCGTGGCTGGCGACCTGGCCGATGAACAGGATGACGGGTATCGAATCCTGCATGGCAATGTGAATGCCGGCCGATGCATTGGTGGCGCCGGGGCCGCGGGTGACGAAGCAGATCCCGGGCTTGCCGGTCAGCCGCCCCTGGCAGTCGGCCATCATGGCGGCGCCGCCTTCCTGTCGGCAGACAATGGTGCGGGTGGGCGAGTCATGCAGCGCGTCCAGCACAGCGAGATAGGATTCGCCAGGCACGCAGAAGATGCGGTCGGTGCCGTTCGCCTCGAGTGCGTCGACAATCAGTTGTCCACCGGTCTTCATCGTCCAGACTTCTCCAGTTCGGCAAGAATTTCTTCGGTATGTTCGCCAAGGCGTGGCGAAGGGCGTTCATAGACCAGCGGTGTGCCGGACATCACCATCGGCGCGCGCACCGAGGGCAGACGATTGCCATGGCCATCGTCGAGGTCGAGGCGCATGCCGCGTGCGATCGTCTGCGGGTCGGCAAACATCTGGCCGATATTGTTGATCGGGCTCGCCGGCACGCTTGCCGCTTCGAGCTTGGCCAGCAACGGGTCTCGGTCCCAGTTCTTCAGCGTCTCGATCATGTGCTCGCGCAATTTCACCCGGTTGGCGACGCGGGCCGGATTGGTGGCGAAATCGGGATTCGCTGAGAGATGGTCGAGACCGACGGCGGCGCAGAATTTGGCGAACTGGCCGTCATTGCCGACCGCCAGGATGATATGGCCGTCCCTGACCGGGACAACCTCATAGGGCGCAATGTTCATATGCGCATTACCCATCTGCACCGGCGCCTTGCCGGAGACGAGATAGTTGAGGTTCTGGTTGCCGAGCGCCGAGATCTGGGTGTCGAACAGGGCCATGTCGATATGCTGGCCTTCGCCGGTCTTTTCGGCATGGCGAAGCGCTGCCTGGATGGCGATCACCGAATAGAGGCCGGTGAAGATGTCCGATATGGCGACGCCGGCTTTTTGCGGCTCGCGCCCGACCTCGCCGGTGATCGACATCATGCCGGCCATGGCCTGGATGATGAAATCATAGCCGGCGCGGGGTGCGTAAGGCCCATCCTGGCCGAAGCCGGTGATCGAGCAGTAGACGAGCTTTGGATTGATCGCCTTCAGGCTCTCGTAATCGAGCCCGTATTTCTTCAGGCCGCCGAGCTTGAAGTTCTCGATCAGAACGTCGGCCGTGGCAACCAGCCGGCGCACCGTCTCGGCCCCTTCGGGCGTCGAGAAATCGACCGCGATGGAGCGCTTGCCGCGATTGCAGGAGTGGTAATAGGCGGCCGACAGGTTCTCGCCATCATGGCTCATGACGAAGGGCGGACCCCATTTGCGGGTATCGTCGCCGCCATCAGGGCTCTCGACCTTGATAACATCGGCGCCGAGATCGGCCAGCAATTGTCCTGCCCACGGGCCGGCCAGGATGCGGGCGAGTTCGACGACGCGGACGCCTTTCAGCGGAGGTTCAGCCATAAATCACCAAAAACGGGTCGGAACCGCAGCCTCTATCAACCCGGGATGCCGCTGTCACGGGCCTTGCGGTGGGCCAGCGATGTCAGCGTTTCAACACACCATCGGCCCACGCGGCAAAATCGGTCATGACGGAGTCGCGGTTCACCTCGTTCAAGCTTTCGTGGCGGGTGTCGGCGTAAACCTTTGAAACCAGATTCGAAAAGCCCATCGCGCGCATGCGCTTGGCGAGATGGTCGATGCCCTTGCCATAGTCGGAGGCCGGATCCTTCTCGCCGCCGACGATGCTGACGGGCAGGTCGCGCCTGATGCCGGCAAAGCCCGCATCCTTGCCGCCTTTCTGCGCCATCTCCACGACATCGCGCCACATCGAGATCGAGGCATCCCAGCCGCACAGCGGGTCGGCAATGTATTTCGCCACTTCTGCCTCGTCGCGCGACAGCCAGTCGAAGAGCGTCTTGTGGCTGGGCACCGCCTTGCCCCAGGCCTGGAAGGTCAGCCTGGGCAAGACGCGTGAGGGGACATCGGAGCCGAGCCTGAAGCGCTCATAAGCGAGGATGGCGAGCGCAAGCCGGCCGAGCAAGCCTTGTGAGAAATTGCCGTTCCAGATCGCCGCGGCGTGGACGCGCGGCGAGTGCGCCAGCAGGTAGTTGAGCGCCACCGACGCACCCATCGAATGGCCGAACAGGATGACCGGCAGGCCGGGCTGCTCCTTCGCAATCAAATCGTGGACTGCGTCGACATCGGAGATCACCTTGGCCGGGCCGCTTGTGCCGGCGAATCTGCCGAGCGGGGCATCGGGCGCCTTGGTCGCGCCATGGCCGCGATGGTCGTGGACGTAGACATGAAAGCCGCGGGTGCTGAGGTAATCGGCGAAGCGGGCATAGCGCGCGGCGTGTTCGGCCAGGCCGTGATTGACCTGGACTACCGCGCGTGGAGAGCCCCCCGCGTGCTTCACATAGAGATTGAGCGTGGCCCCGGTCGGTGAGGCCAGCGTCGTCTGCTTGTCAAATGCCATGTCTCGCTCCCTTGGCGACTGTTGGGCGACCGCGTGACCGACGTCAAGGGGAGGTCGAAATCAGCCGGCGTCACTATTGACAGTGTGCTGTCAATTTGGCTATATGACAGCATGCTGTCAAATTACATCGGGAACATGAGCATGAAAACCGTTTCGCGCCGCGCGTTTCTGCTGGCGAGCCTTTCATCCGCAATGCTCCTGCCCGGCATTGCTTCCAGCCAGACCAGGGAGACGACCATGAAGACCTCAACCATTGCCGGCCCGCAGGGCCAGCTTGCCGGCTACGACATCAAATCCGGCGGCGGCCTGCCGATCCTGTTCGCGCATGGCGATTGCAGCCGCGCCACACAGTGGAACCGGGTGATGCAGCTCACCGCAGGTGGCCGTGAGGCGGTCGCCTTCGATTTTCGCGGCCATGGCGCATCGGCGCCTGCAGCTGATGCCGACTACGGCTATGACGGCCGTGCCGACGATATTGGTGCGGTGGCCGATGCGTTCGGCCTGAAGCGGTTTGTCCTCGTTGCACATAGCGGCGGCAGTGGGGCCGCGCTCGCCTATGCCTCCGGCCATCCCGACCGTGTTGCCGGCATCCTGCTGGTCGATCCGGCGACCGATCCGCGCGCCCTGCCCAAAGAGATTCGCGACGGGTTCGTGCACGATCTCGCGGGGCCAAACGGCGGCGATGTCCTGAGCGCTTATTACATCTCGATCGCCGGCTCCAACCCAGATGTCCGCAAACAGGTCATCGCCGATGCGGCGGTGGTCGATCCGGCGGCTCGGGCAGGCGTCGGCAAGGCGCTGGCGGAATGGAATCCCGAGCCGACGCTCGACGCCTATCATGGGCCGATCTTCGTGCTGGCCACGGAGGCCAATGACAATGCGGCGGCTCTGTTTCGGCTGCGCAGCCGAATTGGCCACAGAACCGTCGCCGGTTCCGGCCATTGGGTGATGCTTGACAAGCCGGAGGCGGTGGCTGAAGCCGTCAACACTTTCGTTTCCACCATCGAGGCCGGCCAGAAATGACAAGCAGGACCGAAGCCGGAGATGTGCTCACCGAACTGGTGCTTGCCGTGTTCCGGCTGAATGGCGGGTTTCTCGACGCGGCCGACCGGCTGGCGGAGCCTGCCGGGTTGACGGCGGCGCGCTGGCAGGTTCTGGGCGCGGTGCTGAAGGAGCCGAAATCGGTGGCCGACATTGCCCGCGACATGGGGCTTGCGCGCCAGAGCGTGCAGCGCCTGGCCGATATTCTGGCCGCCGAAGGGCTTGCCGCCTATGCGGACAACCCGGCGCACCGCCGCGCGAAGCTCCTGGCGATGACCGATGCCGGCCGGGCCGCGATCCGGGATATCGGCACGCGCCAGCATGTCTGGGCCAACCGCATCAGCGAGGGCATCGAGGCTCGCGCGCTCGAGACAGCGCTTGATCTGCTGCGTATGTTGACGAAGCGGGTCGAGGAGGGCGGGGTCTGATCGACCGAGCGATTGTTTTTTGCGGCGGACGAAAGAAATCGTAATTCTGACATGTCACACGTTTCTAGCTTGCGCTATGAAACGCTAGGAGTGCTGGAATGCGGATATCGGCGATATGGGGTGCGGTGTTGGTGGCGCTGGCCGGTGTCGGCCTAGCGCGTGCCGATGTGAAGATGAGCGGCTCCTTCGTGGCCGATGCCGCCTGTCCAGCGACCCAGGCGATCAAGAGCGGCAAGAACCCCGGCAATATCGCGACAACGGCTGGACTGAGCTACGACCTTCTGGCCGGCAACAAGGATGCGCCGACGCATTACCTCATCCGCGTGCCGGGCGCCGATCCTGAGCGTCGCTGGGTCAAGATCAGCTGCGGTCATGTCGCCGGCGGCAGCGCAGCCGCCCAGCCGGCCGCGCCCTCCGATCAGGGCAAGCCTGCGGCGCCGGCTTCAGGAAAACCCGAATATGTTTTCGCGCTGAGCTGGCAGCCGGCCTTCTGCGAAACCAAGGCAAGCAAGCCCGAATGCCAGGCGCAGACGGCGGGCGGTTTCGACGCGTCGCATTTCACTTTGCATGGTCTGTGGCCGCAACCGAACGGCAATTTCTATTGCCAGGTGCCGGCGAGCGACAAGGCCAATGATAATCCGGCCCATTGGGCCGACCTGCCGCCGGTCAACCTCGATGCCAATACGCGCGCCGAACTCGACCAGGTGATGCCTGGCACCGCCTCCAAGCTCGAACGGCATGAATGGATCAAGCACGGCACCTGCTACGGCAAGAGCCAGCAGGAGTATTTTGCCGAGGCGTTGAACCTGATGCGGGCGGTGAATGCCTCGCCGGTGCGCCAGCTCTTCACCAGGAATGTCGGCAAGCAGCTGACTTCGGACCAGATCCGCAGCACCTTCGACAGCGCCTTCGGCGCCGGGGCGGGCGCGCGGGTGCGTGTCTCCTGCCTGGTCGATCCGTCGAGCGGCAGGCGGCTGATCGGCGAGCTGACGCTGGGCCTGACCGGCCCGATCGGCCCCGACAGTTCGCTGGGCACTCTCATGCTCGCCTCGGCGCCGACGACCAAGGCGGGCTGTCCGAAGGGTTCGGTCGATGCGGCCGGGTTCCAGTAGGATATCCGTCTGTCGCTTGGCAGTGACGCGGTGATATGGTCTGGATGTGTTTCATTCGGCGGGGGTGGCGATGAGTGGCATGACATCAGGCGGGCTGGCGCGGCTGGCTTTCTGGGCCAGGGGAATGACAGCCATAAAAGACGGCCGCATGGAATGGCCGGGCTTTTCCTATACCGATGCCGAGTGGGCGCGCATGCGCGTGCTTGCCGCGCCGATCGGGGCAGGCCGCTACCAGCTGTTCACTTGGGTCAATGCCGCGATCTTCATCGCCATTGCCGCGCTCGGCATCGTCTGTGTCTTCCTGCCGCTGGCGACACTTTTGTTTCCGGTGCCGGCCGACACCAGCGCGCTCAAATTCTCGGCTCTGCTGGCGGCGTGTGCCTTCCTCATAATCGGGCTCGGCTTGCCGATCTCCATGCGCCTGTCGAGCGCGTTGGCCATCTCCCGGGAGATGCGCGCCGGTCTTGTCGGCGAAGCCGGTGACGAAGCGCTGGCGGCAAAAGTGTCTTGGCAGATCAACCGCATCATGCTGGTCATGTGCGGCCTGCTGGTGCCCGGCATTCTGTTGTTCATCGCTTATGACATCGATGCCAGTCCGATCATCACCGTGCTGAAATGGCTGGCCATCGCGCTGATAGCCGTTTCAGTTGCGGTCGGCGCGTTGCAGCAGCGCAAGCGGAGCTGACAGCCTTATCCGCTGACGCCACGCGTGGGCAATGTCCACGCGGTTAGGTCTTCGGCATCGTCATGCGCTTCGCCGACGACGCGGTCACGCCCGGTGGACTTGGCCCTGTAGAGACGCTCGTCGGCAAGGGCGAAGAGATCGGCAAGCGAGCCTACGGTCTCATCGACAGTGGCGATGCCGGCGCTGACGCTGATGTCGAACCGGTTTACGCACGCCTTGACGGCCTGGCGGAGGTTTTCTCCGAGCAACCTGGCGACCGCATGCGGTTGCGAGCAAAGGATGGCGAACTCCTCGCCGCCGATCCTGAAAACCTGATCGTGCGCGCCGGCCGCCTGGGTCAGCACCTGGGCGATCGATCTCAGCACCCTGTCGCCCTCGGCATGGCCGAAGCGATCGTTGATCGACTTGAAATGGTCGACGTCGACGATCAGCAGGCTGAGCGGTTGGGCCGTGCGCAGGCTGACAGCGACCAGACGTTCGCCGTCGCTGTCAAAGCGTCCCCTGTGCAACAGGCCGGTGAGGCCGTCGCGGCCGACATGTTCGACCAGGGCTTCGTAGCGCTCGCGATAGGTCAAGGTGTCGAAGACGTCGGACAACCCACGTGGTGCCACGACCTGACGCGTTTCGAACCATCTGAGGTAGGCGACAAGCATGGCGCTGTAGGCAAAAGCGGCACCCATCTTGGCGAACCAGCCGCCGAAGAAGACCGCAATCGGCGCGCCGGCGACGAAATGCAGGGCGCTGAAAAATCCGGCCTGGTCGAAGGTGAGCACGCAGGCGACGCAAATCAGGATGCGGGAGAACGGCGCCCTGCGCAGATAACGCCCGAGCTTTTCGTAAAGCAGGATGATCAGGATGGCGTCGATGAAGAGCAGCGTCGTGCCCCACACCATCAGCCAGCCCAACTGGTCGATGAAACCGATATCGGGAAGCTTGCCGTCGGAAAGGGCTGAAATATCGTGCAGGCGCAGGATCAGGACCAGCCCGATCATCAAGGCGTTGCCGAGCAAAAGACCATAGATCGGCTGGCGCACCGTGGCCGCATCTTCCTTCATGTAGAGCAGAAGCAGCATCACCAGCTTGCCGGAAAACAGCACCGCCGAGCCTGGCGAGACCATGCCGAAGGGCAGGGCGACGTAGAAGACACTGGCGAGATAGGTTTCGAGGAAATGCATGGCGCCGAGCGCGCAGACGAAGACGCCGAGGCCGATGCGATCCCTGAAGCGGAACAGCGTGACCATGACGCTGAAGTAGACGACCGCTTCGGCAAGGAGCAGGAAACTGTTCAGCACTACCTTCGGTCCGATCTTTACTTTCGATCGCGACAGGTCAGCGATCGATCCTGTTTTGACGCTGAAGGGTTAACCGGGGATTTCAACGCGCCCTACAACCGGCGGAAAACTTAACGTGCGGTGTACACCCGGCTTGAAATGGCAAAAGCGATTGCCGTTCGGCCCGGCATCGCCTACATAGCGGCCAACCTCCATTCAATCCGACATTTTCGGTCAATCATCAAGGAAAGCGCGCGTGGCACGCCAGTTCATCTATCACATGGCCGGCCTCAACAAGGCCTATGGCACCAAGAAGGTGCTTGAGAATGTCCATCTCTCCTTCTATCCCGACGCCAAGATCGGCATCCTCGGCCCCAACGGCTCGGGCAAGTCGACGATCCTCAAGATCATGGCCGGGCTCGACAAGGAGTGGAACGGCGAAGCCTGGCTCGCCGAAGGCGCCACCGTCGGCTATCTCGCGCAGGAGCCGGCGCTCGATGCCAACAAGACGGTGTTCGAGAACATCATGGAAGGTGTCGCCGCCAAGACCGCCATCATCGAGCGCTACAACGAATTGATGATGAATTATTCCGACGAGACAGCTGACGAGTCGGCCAAGCTCCAGGACGAGATGGACCGGCTGAACCTGTGGGATCTCGAACAGCAGGTCGAAATGGCGATGGAAGCTCTGGGCTGCCCGCCCAAGGATTCCGAGGTCACCAAGCTTTCAGGCGGCGAGCGCCGACGCGTCGCGCTCTGCCAGTTGCTGCTGCGTCAGCCCGACCTCTTGCTGCTCGACGAACCGACCAACCATCTCGACGCCGAAACCACGGCGTGGCTGGAAAAGCATCTGCGCGCCTATCCGGGCGCCGTGATGATCATCACCCACGATCGCTACTTCCTCGACAATGTCACGGGATGGATCCTCGAGCTCGATCGCGGCCGCGGCATTCCCTATGAGGGCAACTACACCAAATACCTCGAAGCCAAGGCCAAGCGCCTCAAGCAGGAAGGTCGCGAGGACGACGCCCGCCAGCGCGCTATCGGCCGCGAGCGCGAGTGGATCCAGTCCAGCCCGAAAGCCCGCCAGACCAAGTCCAAGGCGCGTATCCAGGCGTTCCAGGACCTGCTGGATGCAGCCGACAAGCGGCGGCCGAGCGATACGCAGATCGTCATTCCGCATGGCGAGCGGCTCGGCAATGTGGTGATCGAGGCGGAAGGCCTGTCGAAGGGCTTTGGCGACACGCTGTTGATCGAGGGTCTGGAATTCAAGCTGCCGCCAGGCGGCATCGTCGGCGTCATCGGCCCGAACGGCGCCGGCAAGACGACGCTGTTCCGCATGATCACCGGCCAGGAAACGCCGGATGCCGGCTCTGTCCGCATCGGCGAAACGGTGAAGCTCGGCTATGTCGATCAGAGCCGCGATGCGCTCGATCCGTCAAAGACCGTCTGGGAAGAAATCTCGGGCGGCGCCGAAGTGGTCAAGCTCGGCAAGTTCGAAGCCAACACCCGCGCCTATTGCGCATCGTTCAACTTCCGTGGCGGCGACCAGCAGCAGAAGGTCGGCAACCTCTCCGGCGGCCAGCGCAACCGCGTGCATCTGGCAAAAATGCTGAAGACCGGCGGCAATGTGCTGCTGCTCGACGAACCGACCAACGATCTCGACACCGAAACGCTGGCGGCGCTCGAAGACGCGCTGGAAAATTTTGGTGGCTGCGCCGTCATCATCTCGCACGATCGTATGTTCCTCGACCGGCTGGCCACCCACATCCTGGCCTTTGAAGGTGACAGTCATGTCGAATGGTTCGAGGGCAATTTCGAGGACTACGAGCAGGACAAGATCCGTCGTCTCGGCCCCGAAGCCGTCAACCCGCACAGGATGACGTACAAGAGGCTGACGCGGTAGGGCTGCGGCGATCCGTTGCAGGCGGTGTGCGTTTGACCTAAATTGATCGGATGGAGTCGTCCATGATCACAGTCAAACTGCCGCAAAAAGCCGAGAAACTGCTGGCCGAAATGGCCAAGGCCAGCGGTCGCACCGCCGACCAGGTTGCAGCCGAAGCGATCCTCGAGGCCATCGAAGATTGGCACGACGCCGCAATTGCGGACGAACGCCTGAGAGATGATGACGGTGTGCGCATTCCGCTGGATGAAGTGATCCGGAAGCTCGAACGTCGTGAAGCCGAGGAGCGTCGCAAGAAGCCTGCCGCTGAATGACCTGGCGTGTCGAGTTCACGCCGCGCGCCGAGAAAGACATCGAACGGCTTTCGACGAAAGATCAACGGCGCATCCTGGAGTTCCTGAATCAGAGAGTTTCAGCGCATCCCAATCCGAGAGCCCTTGCCAAGCGCCTGACGGGCACAAAGGAAGAAGCTTGGCGGTTTCGTGTCGGTGACCACAGGATCATTACTCAGTTCCAGGACAGCCGGCTTGTCGTGCTGGTCGTGGAGGTTGGCAACCGTCGTGAGGTTTATCGATGAACAGCACAGCCGCAAAACCTGACTGGTCCGCCGCCCAATATCTGAAATTCGAGGATGAGCGCACGCGGCCCGCGCGCGATCTTGTTGCGCAGGTGCCGGTGGATTTCCCGCGCCGGGTGGTCGACATCGGCTGCGGCCCGGGTAATTCGACCGAGCTGCTGGTCGAGCGCTGGCCGGATGCTGATATCAGCGGCTTCGACACCTCTCCCGACATGATCGAGAAGGCGAAGGCGCGCCTGCCCAGCGTCAATTTCGACCTCGCCGATGTCTCGACATGGCGACCGGCCGAGCCGGTCAACGTCATCTTCGCCAACGCGGTATTCCAGTGGCTGCCCACCCACCCGGTAGTGTTCCAGCGGCTGATGGGCTTTCTCGCCCCCGGTGGCGCGCTCGCCGTCCAGATGCCCGACAATCTGCTTGAGCCGTCGCATCAGGTGATGCGCGAGACGGCCGCCGAAATGCCGTTCGCCGCCAAGATGGCAGGTGCTGCGCGCGGACCGCTGCCGGCGGTGTCGTTCTATTATGATCTCTTGTCGCCGCTCTCCGACCGGGTGGATATCTGGCATACGGCCTACAATCATCCGCTGACCGACGCCGAGGCGATCGTCGAATGGGTGAAGTCGACGGGGCTGAAGCCTTTCCTCGATCCGCTGGACGCCGGCGAGCGCAAAATCTTCCTCGACAGCTACACGGCCAAAATCGCCAAGGCCTATCCGAAGACCGCAAACGGCAAGGTGCTGCTGCGCTTCCCGCGCATTTTCATCGTCGCCAAGCGGGCCGGCTAGCACTCCCGATGACATCCGGCCACAGCCTGTGGTTTAAGCCGGCGTAAACCGGTGGGGTGAGAAAAGTGTTGTGTCGCGCCCCCTGGTCGTTCACATGAGAACGACAACGCCTGCGCATGGACGGACTGGATATGCATCGCGTCATCATCAGCGGCATTGGCGTTGAAATCCCTGAAGCCAAGATCACCAATGAAGAACTGGTCGCCAGTTTCAATGCCTGGGTCGACACGGAGAATGCGCGCCGGCAAGGCACGGATGAGACGCTGCTGCAGAAATCCGACAGCGCCTTCATCGTCCATGCCTCGGGCGTCCAGACCCGGCATGTGATCGAGCGCGAAGGCATTCTCGATCCGACTCGCATGGCGCCGCGCATCCCGGCGCGACCGGACGATGCACTGTCGCTGCAGGCCGAATTCGGCGTGGCCGCGGCCCGGAAGGCGCTCGACCATGCCGGGCTGAAAGCCTCCGACATCGACCTGGTGATCTGCTCGGCCTCGCACCAGCAGCGGCCCTATCCGGCGATCGCCATCGAAATGCAGGAGGCGCTGGGCACCAAGGGCGCCGGCTTCGACATGGGGCTTGGTTGTTCATCGGCCGCGGCCGCCTTGCACATTGCGGCCAATCTGGTGCGGGCGGGCGCGCACAAGCGCGTGCTGGTGGTCACGCCGGAGATCATCACCGGCCATCTCAATTTCCGCGACCGGCAGACGCATTTCATCTTCGGCGATGCATCGGTGGCGATGGTGGTCGAGGGGCTGGGCGAGGGCGAGAGGCGGCCGGGGCGTTTCGAGGTGCTGGACACGCGCACCTGGACGCAGATGTCGAACAATATCCGCACCAATCTGGGCTATCACACCCGCACCGCCCAGGACGATCCTTACATGATCAACCTCGAAGGCAATCTGATCAAACAGGTCGGCAACAAGGTGTTCAAGGAAGTCACCGTCGCCGGCCACAAATTCATTGTCGAATTCCTCGCCGAGCACGGGCTGACGCCGCAAGCCATCAGGCGATTCTGGCTGCATCAGGCCAATGCGCGAATGAACGCCATGATTCTGAAACTGGCCTTCGGCCACGAGGTCGACCATGACCGCGCGCCGATGGTGCTGGAGCGGCTCGGCAACACCGCCGGCGCTGGCGCCATCATCGCGCTGTCGGAAAACCACGCCGACATGAAGCCCGGCGATTTCGGCGTGCTGTGCGCCTTCGGCGCCGGCTATTCGATCGGCGGCGCGCTTTTGCGGATGCTGTAATCAGGCCGGCATCAACGGCACCAGCATCGGTACGCTGCGGGCATAATCGTCATAGGCGTTGCCGAGTTCTCCGCGCAGAAAGCGTTCCTCCAGCCTTGCCTTCATGACGATGCCGATGGTGAGAAGAATCGCGCCGGCGATTCCCCAGACCGTGCCTTTGGCCGCCATTGTGGCAAGCATCGCCAGAAGCAGTCCGGTATAGATCGGGTGGCGGACCATTCTGTAGGGACCGGTGTCGACGACACGGTGCTCGGCCTTGGCCGTCACCGAAGCCGACCAGAGACGGCCGAGATGCAACCGCGCCCACCAGGCGAACAACAGGCCAACGGCAACAAGCCCTGCGCAGATCCACGCTTCGGCAAGGGTCGGAAACCAGAATCGCAGCCGGCCGGCATAGCCATGCGCGGGAATGAACAGCAGCACCGCGCCGATCAACCACAAAGCGCGATAGCGAAGCTCCTCCTGGATGCCGGCACGCTTTTTCGCCGGGTCGGCCCAGAAGGCGGCTAGAAACCAGGACACGACCCAGATCAGCCAAAGCAGCGCGATTGCAGTCCCGGGACGCATGGAAACCTCCGCAGACTTGTCTCACCGTGAGGCCGGTGCAGCACGGCGGCAATGCGGCGCAGTACGATAGGATATGCGATCCGCGGTAAGAAGATCGTGATCGGCTGCCATCAGCCCGCTTGATCGGATCATCATTGCTTTGGACTGGACCGGGCTCATGGCTATCGCTAATGCGACCTTGCACAAGGAGTAAGCCATGCTGGATCTTTTCCCTGAGGCTCCGATCGAGATCATTTCAGCGCGAAAACTCGTAGCCAGGGTGACGGCGCTCTACGTCGCCCCGTCGAATCACTTCCAGACGCGCCCGGTGGAAGCATTGCAGCTCGGTTTCGAAGGCATCGACGGCGACTTCCACGCCGGCGCCACCCGTCGTTCCGGCGGTCGCGAACCCTGGTATCCGCGCGGCACCGAAATCCGCAACGAGCGGCAGATATCAATCGTAGCAGCGGATGAACTCGCCGTCGTTGCCGAGCGGATGGGGCTGGCCGAGATCAAGCCGGAATGGATCGGCGCCAATCTGCTGATCGAAGGCGTGCCGCATCTCTCGATGCTGCCGTCAGGCACGCTGCTGTTCTTTAGAGGTGGCGTGACGATCAAGGTCGATGCGCAGAACGGGCCTTGCCGGCTTGCTGGACGTTCGATCGCCGAAAACGCCGGGATGGCCGATCGGGAGGCCGGCGCGCTGGCCTTCCCGAAGGCGGCGAAACGGCTGCGCGGCCTCGTTGCCTGGGTCGAGAAACCGGGTCGTATGACAACAGGGGAAGAGATCTCGGTGCGCGTGCCCGAGCAGTGGATTTATCGATCCTAGTACCGGGCTAGGGCACGGGCTGCGCCGCCGGGGCGACGCAGCCGGATTTCAAGACGCGCTCAGGCCGCCTTGCGGTTCTTCTTGGCGCCCTGCGCCTCGACGGAAACGTGGTCCCACTTTTCCCACAGCGCGATGCGGTTGGCGTATTCCTGCTTGATCATCGGCAGGCCGCCATCGCCGAAGAAGACGCGCAGCGGCGGCTCGGCCGCGTCGACGATTTCAAGCATCGCCGGTCCGGTGGCCTCGGGGTCGCCGGCGACCGAGTTGGCGCGGCGTTCCGCCATCTTGGCGCGGGCCGGCGCGTAAGCCTCGATCGCTTTGGAGACCTTGGCCGAGGCGCCGGACCAATCGGTTGAGAAGCCGCCCGGTTCGACAAGCGTCACATGGATGCCGAATTCGGCGACCTCGATGCTGAGCGACTGGCTGAAGGCTTCGAGCGCCCATTTCGAGGCATGGTAAAGGCCGAGCGACGCAAAGGCGTTGACGCCGCCGATCGACGAGATCTGGATGATGTGGCCGGAGCCCTGCGCCCGCATGATCGGCAAAGCCGCCTGGGTGACCCAGAGCGCGCCGAACACATTGGTTTCGATCTGGTCGCGGGCTTCCTGTTCGCTGACTTCCTCGATGGCGCCGAAATGGCCATAGCCGGCATTGTTGATGACGACGTCGAGCCGGCCAAAGCGCTTGTGCGCCTCGGCGATGGCCGCATCGACAGCCTTCTTGTCGGTGACGTCGAGCTTGATCGCGGCGACATTATCGCCGTATTTCGCGACGAGATCGGCGAGCGTGCCGGCATCGCGCGCGGTTGCGGCGACACGGTCGCCGCGAGCGAGTGCGGCCTCGGCCCAGACTCGGCCAAAGCCTTTCGACGATCCGGTGATGAACCAAACCTTGCTTGTCATGACGTGGAATCCTTGCCCATGCGGTCCGTGAACTGGGAAGCGGAGGCTTCTCCGCTTCCGCGATATACGGTGCGTCGAGCGATTTTCCAGAGGCGGGGGGGAATCTTTTTGGTCACGACATCGTGTGGAGCAGGACCTTCGCCGGTCAGGGATAGCGCACCGGGCTCGACCAGGCCGGGTCGTCATGCTTTTGCCAGTAGAGCGCCATCAAGCGCTTTGTGATCCCGCCTATCTTGCCGTCGGCGACAGCAGCGCCGTCGATCACTGTCACCGGCATGATGCCGCCGGCGGTGGAAGTGATGAAGACTTCGTCGGCAGCCTTCAGCGCGGCAACGCTGACATCGGCCGAGTCGGCGGCAAGGCCTGCTTCGGCGCAGAGATCCAAGACGGTGCGCCTGGTGATGCCGGGCAGCACGCCGACCGCGGGCGTCGACAGCCTGCCGTCCTTGACGCAGAACACGTTGAGCCGGGGCCTTCGGCGACATTGCCGTTGAAGTCGAGTATCAATGCGGTTTCGGCCCCACGGTCATAAGCGGCGTAGAGGCCGCGCACCAGGTCGAGCCAGTGATAGTTCTTGATCGCCGGATCGATCGAAGCCGGCGGAATGCGCACCTTGTCGCTGATCGCGACATGCAGGCCGCGCCGCAACTGCTCGGCATTGGCGACCGAGCCGAAGGGAACGGCGAAAGCCATGAAGCGGTTGACCGCCTGGCGCGGGTCGCGGCTGAAGGTCGGCGAGGCGCCGCGCGTGCACAGCATTTCGACATAGGCGGCGCGATGGCCCGACAGCGCCACGCAATTGTGCAGGATTTCACTCACCCCGTCGCGGTCGAATGGGATCGTCATGCGCAGTTCTTGCAAGCCGGCGAAGAAGCGGTCGAGATGCAGGTCGAGGCGGAAGAAGCTGCCGTCCCAGACATGCACGGTGTCGTAGGTGGCGTCGGAATGCAGAAACCCCCAATCCAGCACCGAGATTTTGGCCTGCGACATCGGCAGATACTGACCATCGAGAAAGGCGATGCCGTCGGGATAGGAATGCGGATCGATATGGCGATCCGACAAAGCCGGCAATGGCACAATGCTACCGGCTGCTGCGCTTCGGTTCATGGCGATTGGTCCTTCGGCTTGATGCGGCAGAGTCAAGCTAGTGGTCCCCTGCAGGCGGCATAGGGCCACCCAACCATCGCTGTTTGTCCTAGGTAGCACATTCGATATGCCCTATGGTCCGGCTTGAAAATATCCGGCCGGGAGGGGCAAAATGGGCAGATCTTTTCGGACCATCAGCTTTGCAATTTTCCTCGTCTTCGTCACTGGCCATGCCTTCGCGCAATGCGCTCGCGAGGGCGAGGCGCTGTGCCAGAACGGCCAGACCTATCGTTGCGAGAAGACGGGCAGCGAGCTGACGCCGATCTTTCAGAACGTGCCTTGCGTGGTCAACGCGGCGGGGCTCAACGGCGTCTGGACCGGCAGCGGTCATCAAAGTCCGGCCGGGGCTGCCGGCGCCGATTGGGCGATCGCAATGACAATCGGCGATGGCGCCGCGTCGATCGACTATCCGTCGCTCGGCTGCGGCGGATCGTTGACCCAGATTTCTCGCGACGACAGTTCGGCGGAATACCGGGAAAACATCAGCTACGGCCAGGACAAGTGCATCGACGGTGGCGGCATCACCGTCCGATTTTTCAAAGGGAACCTGTCCTGGACCTGGGTTGGCCAGGCCGACGGCCAGCCCTACAATGCGGTTGCCGTATTGAAGCGACGGTAGCTGAAGTTATTCCTCTTCGTCCTCTGCATCGAGCAGGCGCGTGGCGCGCCAACGGGTCAGCACCATGTTTGTTTGCTCGATGACGAAGAACCGCGCCGAGTCGCGGTCATAACCCTCGGCCAGCAGCTTTTCATAGTCGGTATGGCCGTGCCTGATATGGGCGATCGTCGCCAGCCAGACCGCGATGCCCGGCGGCAGCGTCTTCATGTGCACGGCGCCGGCCTCGGTGCGGATTTTCTCCATATCGGCATAGGGCGCCAGGGGCAGCAGTGCGGTCAGCGCCTTGGCGATGGCGCGGCGGCGGCCGGTGGGCGCGCTCATTTTTCGTCACGCCCGGCAATGGTCGCCTCGGGAAAGGCGTCGGTCGAGGCGAAATAGGGCTTGATGTCGATCACCGGGGTGCCGTCGAGCACATCGATGGCGTCGATGGCGATGCGGCCGTGGTCGATGTCGACGGCGATCAGGCCGGCGATATGCAGCCCGACTGGGTTCGGCCGGGCAGGGGAGCGCAGCGAGAAAACGCCTTTCGGCTCAGCCGCATGGCGGGGTCTCTGGACAATCAGTGCCCGCGGCGCGTGATGCAGCCAGGACAGGATGACGATGTGGCTGGCCCGCTCCAGCGCAAGCAGGCCGTCGCGATAGGCAGGGTCGATGAGAACCGTGGCCGCCTGTCCGGCCTCGCGCGCCGCGCGCATGTTCTTTGGGCAGGTTTGCCTGGATGTCCATGGCGAGGCGATGCGGCCGATGAACACGATATGGCCATCCGCCGGCATGTCAGCCGGGTCAGTCTGCAGGAGCTTTTCGCCGTCGCGCTTCTCGAACATGGCTTTCGCCCTAGCACAAGTTTCCAGCCGATCGTCAGGGAAAAGCGGTTCTCTCAGGCGGGGATCATGTGTGCGGCATTTTCTTGTCAGGATGCGACATAGGCCTTGCCATGTCGTCAAAGCTGACATAAACATATGTTTATATCTTTTTCAACGAGAACGCGCCGATGCATGTTTCGCTCGATACGATGGTTGATACGTTGAAGGCTGCGGCCGAATCGAGCCGGCTCCGCATCCTGGCGCTGCTGTCGCGCGGCGATCTCACCGTGTCCGACCTCACCGAGATCCTCAGCCAGTCGCAACCGCGGGTGTCGCGGCATTTGAAGCTGCTGCTGGAGGCCGGGTTGATCGGCCGCTACCAGGAGGGCTCGTGGGCCTTCTTCCGGCTGTCGGATACGGATTCCGCGCGCGACTTCGTCATGGGGCTGGTCTCTGGCATTCGCGGCGCCGATCCACAGGTCGAGCGCGATCTCGAGCGGTTGGCATCGGTCAAGCGCAAGCGCCAGGACCGTGCCGCCGAGTATTTCTCCGAGAACGCCGCCAGCTGGGATCACATCCGCTCGCTGCATGTGCCGGACCGCGCGGTGGAAGCCGCACTCCTCAAGCTGGTCGGCAAGCGGCCATTCCAGTCGATGCTAGACCTCGGCACCGGTACCGGGCGGCTGCTGGAGATATTTTCGCCGCTCTACCGGCGCGGTGTCGGCATCGACATGTCGCGCGAAATGCTGACGGTGGCGCGGGCCAATCTCGACAAGGCAGGCATCGCCAATGCCCAGGTCCGCCAAGGCGACATTTTCGCGCCGCCGGTCGAGCGCGACGCCTTCGACCTCGTCACCATCCATCAGGTGCTGCACTATCTGGACGATCCCGCCCGCGCCATCCGCGAGGCGGCAAGGCTGCTGCGCCCGTCGGGCCGGCTGGTGATCGTCGATTTCGCGCCGCATGCACTGGAATTCCTGCGCGACCAGCATGCGCATGTCAGGCTGGGCTTTTCCGACCGCCAGATCTCCGAATGGTTTGCCGATGCCGGGCTCGATCTCGAGGATGCCCAGGAATTCGAGCCGCGCGGCGGCAACGAAGCCAGGCTCACCGTCAAGCTGTGGCTCGGCCGCGACCGCCGCATGCTGATCGCCGAGCCTTCAAATGACACCCAACCCACCACAGCGTACCCTATGGGGGAAATCGCCTGATGAACCAGTTCCGCTTTTCCCGCCGTCCCGACATTGGCGACAAGGTCCGCGTCTCCTTCGAGTTCTTCCCGCCGAAGACCGACGAGATGGAAGCCAGGCTCTGGGACACCGTCACCAGGCTGGAGCCGCTGAAGCCGAGATTCGTCTCGGTGACCTATGGCGCCGGCGGCTCGACGCGGGAGCGCACGGCGCGCACGGTCAAGCGCATCCTGAACGAGACGGCGCTGACGCCGGCGGCGCACATGACCTGCGTCGACGCCGCCCGCCATGAGGTCGACGCCGTGGTCCGCGAATTCGCCGATATGGGCGTGAAGCGCTTCGTCGCCTTGCGTGGCGATCCGGCGGCGGGTGTCGGCACCGCCTACCGGCCGCATCCCGATGGCTATGCCAATGGCGCCGAACTTGTCGGAGCGCTGAAGGACGCCGGCGATTTCGACATCTCGGTCTCGGCCTATCCCGAAAAGCATCCGGAAAGCCCCGACTTCGCCACCGACTTCGACATGCTGAAGCGCAAGGCCGACAATGGCGCGACGCGGGCGATCACCCAGTTCTTCTTCGACAACGATCTCTACGAGCGTTATGTCGAGAAGGCGCGCCGTGCCGGCATCTACATCCCGATCGTGCCTGGCATCCTGCCGGTGCACAATTTCACCCAGGTCGCCAATTTCTCGGCACGCTGCGGCGCGCTGGTGCCGGCATGGCTGGCCGAGCGTTTCGAAGGGCTGCACAACGATCCGCAGACGCATGCGCTCGTGGCGTCTGCCGTGGCGGCCGAGCAGGTGCTCGATCTCGTCGAGCGCGGCGTCAGCGACTTCCATTTCTACACCATGAACCGGGCCGACCTAGTGTTTGCCATCTGCCATATGATCGGCATCCGCTCCCACGAAACAGAGGCAGCTGGATCCGCCGCCGCCTGAGCTTCATCGTGGTATGAAATCTGAAATGCAAAAGGCCGGGCGAAACACCCGGCCTTTCGAATTTGTGGGCTATTGCTGCTGTTTTCTTCCGCTCCGGCGGTTACGGAAGAACACCTATGATAAGGGCGCCAATGAAGGCAAATGCAGCACAGATCATCAATGCGTTGATTGGCCTCGTAAGTCCCATGTCATAGTCTCCTCTTCAAGAGCTATGGGTGGAGTCTAGGGGCATTTGTGCCACAGGCAAGCGGAAAATATGCTGCAATGCGACGCGATTGTGGAATTTGCGACCTGCCACCTGTCGTTAAGCGTTGAAACTCTTCGGCAAAAGCCGCTGGCAGCCTGTGAATAAATTGTGACGCGGCCGTGGCAAAAGCGAGGCATGGCAGCGCTACCAGACCTAAAGCGCGTCGTTGTCCCAAAACCGCTGCGCACTTTTGGTCGACAGGCATTAGCGCCGACCAAACAACCGCCCGTCGATCGTCACCAGGCCAAGCGCGATCAGTGCCATGCCGCAGAACTCGAACAGAGCGAGCCGCTCGCCGAGGAACAGGAGGCCGAGCAGGATGGCGCTGGCCGGGACGATGAGCGTGACCAGCGAGGCGTTGGTGGCGCCGGCCGAGGCGACGAGGTTGAAATAGAGGATGTAGGCGAAGGCGGTGGAGAGCAGCGCCAGCGCCAGCACCGCCGTCCAGACCGGCGGCGAGGCCGAGAACAGGCCGGCCGGGCCATAGGTGAGCAGCACCACCGGGATCATGATGATGGTCGACGCCGTCAATTGTCCGGTGGCGATGACCGGCGAGGGCACGCCCTTGAAGCGGCGGGCAATCATCAGCGCGACGGCGTAAGACAGCGAAGCGCCGATCAGCGCGAATTTCGCCCAGACCGGGCCGCCGAGCCCGGCCAGCAGGCCGGGGCCGATCATGACAGCGGTGCCGGCGATGCCGAGCCCGATGCCGGCAAGCTTGTTCCAGGAGAGCTTTTCGTCCGCTGTCAGCGCGTTGGCGAGGATCAGCGTCCAGAACGGCGTCGTCGCATTGAGCACCGAGGCGACGCCGGCGCCAAGCGCGGTCTGGCCGGCAAAGATCAGCGAGAACGGGACGACATTGTTGGCGAGCGCCAAAAGGAAAAACAGGCCGGCATGCGGGAAGGCGAGACGGAAGGACGGACCGCGAATGCCGAGATAGAGCTGCAGTGCAATGGCCGCGATGGCAACGCGAAACAGCACCAGCACCAGCGGGTGCATTTCGGCAACGGCGATGCGGGCAAAGAAGAACGAGCCGCCCCAGATGGCGCCGAGCAGCAGAAGCTGTCCCCAGTCCCTCAGCGTCATCGGTCCGCGCTGCACGGCTGTCGTGGCTATTGCCATCGTGAACGTCCTTCCCCGCGGCATCAATGCCAGCCACTCAGGCAGAAGGCATATCGGGTCCGGCGACAAGAGCCACCCGAAACCTGATTGCTGGCAACAGTGCTGCCAGGAGGGTGCGCCGCTGGGTCAGTGCCCGCCAGACACAGAATTGTTTTCTTTGGCCGCTAGCTTGGATTAATTGTGCGCAGCCGAGAAGTCAGGGGATTCGTCCATGCAGCGATTCGAGAATGCCCGCGAGGCGGCGCTGGCGCTTCGGCCGGACGATCCGGTCTACTGCTTTCGCCCGCAGGTGCTGAAGGCGGATGCCAAACAGTTCATGGGCATGTTTCCCGGCAAGACCGCCTACGCAGTCAAGACCAATGGCGAGCAGATCGTGCTGAAGGCGCTGGTCGAAGCCGGCGTCACCGCTTTCGATGTGGCCTCGCCCGGCGAGTTCGCCGCAGTGCGCGCCGTCTCACCCGACGCCGAGATGCTCTACATGCATCCGGTCAAGGCGCAGTCGGACATCAAGCTTGCGCTGGAAAAATACGCCATCCGGGTCATTTCGCTCGACCATGAGGACGAGATCACCAAGCTGACGCGGGTGGTGCGGGCGCTTGACATCGATCCGGGCTCCATCAGCGTGTTCGTGCGAATCCAGACCAAGGGTTCGGCGGCCTATGAACTGTCGAAGAAATTCGGCGCCGGGCCGGCCTATGCGGTGGAACTCGCCGAGCGGCTCAACCGCACCGGCTACAAGGTCGGCCTGTGCTTCCATGTCGGCAGCCAGATCGAGGATCCCGACACCTATGAACGGGCGCTGGCCTCCGCCGATTGGGTGCGCAACCGGCTGACCTTCGACATTGCGGGCCTCGATGTCGGCGGCGGCTTTCCCGCCGAGTACGGCCATGACCCCAATCGCAAGCAGATCGAGATGCCGTCGCTCGGCCAGATCATGTCGCGGCTGTCGGGCGACCTGAGGGAATACCAGTTCGACCAGATCCCGTTGGTGGCCGAGCCCGGCCGGGTGATCGTGGCGCGCTGCCTGTCGCTGATCGTGCGGGTGCTGCTGCGCAAGGGCAAGCGGCTCTACATCAATGACGGCATCTGGGCGTCGCTGTCGGATTCTTGGACCGGCAAGATCACACTGCCGGCCCGCTTCATCCCCGATCCGGCGATCCGCTCGCGCAATGGCGAGGAGAAGAACATCGTGCCGTTCAAGGTCTGCGGCGCGACCTGCGATTCCGTCGACATCCTGTCGCGGCCGTTCTGGCTGCCGGAAACCGTCGACACCGGCGACTGGATCGAGATCGGCCATATCGGCGCCTATTCGCTGTCGCTGAGAACCCGCTTCAACGGCTTTTATCCCGATACCTTCGTCGAGGTGACGACGCCGTTTGACGAAGGCGATGCGCCGCAGGGATTCGCCAGCCTGGAGACGATGGCGGACTAAGCGACCCCGCCACCGGCCTGGATATTCTCGCCGGTCAGCCAGCGGGCCTCGTCGCTGGCCAGGAAGACCGCGACATCGGCAACGTCGCGGGGCGCGCCGATCCTGCCAAATGGAGACATGCCGGCCGCCACGGCGCGATCGCGCTCGGGAAGCAGGTCCGTGTCGGTGAAGCCAGGCGACAGCGCATTCACGGTGATGCCGCGCGGTCCGAGTTCACGCGAGAGCACACGGACGAATTGTTCGACGGCGCCCTTGCTGCCGAGATAGAGCGCCGTTTGCGTGAAGAACATCTTGGTGCCGCCGGTGGAGACCGCGATGATGCGGCCGCCGTTTCGCACACGGCGCGCTGCTTCCTGAAGCACGAAGAACGTGCCCTTGGCATTGGTGCCGAAGACATGGTCGAAATCGGCTTCGGTTGCCTCGGTCAGAGGCTTGATGACGGCGACGCCGACATTGGCAACCACGATGTCGATCGCGCCGAACTCACTCTCAGCCTCGTCAAACAGGCGATGAATATCCGAGACGCTTGATATGTCGGCCTGGACGGCGATCGCCTTTCCTCCCTTGCCGGCGATGGCGGCCACGACCTCGTCAGCGGCTTCGTGGTTGCCGACATAGTTGACGACGACGGCAGCGCCCTTGGAGGCGAGGCCTTCGGCGATGGCTCGCCCAATGCCGCGCGAACTGCCGGTGACGAGTGCGGTTTTGCCTTGCAAGGACTTGGGCATGATACGTTTCCTTCAATCATTCAGGCCCGTGCCGGATTCATCCGACGGGTCCGCTAGTCGAGAAATAGGGCCATGCAACTGATCAGATAATGGCCTATTATCTGACTAGCTTGTTAATCTAGGGATACACAATGCGCGGTTCTGAATTCGCCGAGCTCAAGGCATTTGCCGCAATCGTGGAAGAGCGTAGTTTCGTCCGCGCCGCCGCCCGGCTGCGTGTTTCCCCGCCGGCGCTCAGCCAGTCGATCCGGCAACTGGAGGCTCGCATCGGCGTCAGGTTGCTGAATCGCACGACGCGTAGTGTTTCACCCACTGGTGCCGGCGAGACGCTGTTTGCGCGCCTTGCCGTTGCGTTCGAAGAGCTAGAGGGCGCCGTAGCGGACATTCATGCCGCGCGTGATCGGCCGGCGGGTTCGCTACGAATAAACGTGCCGCGTGTTGCCGCGGTGCGGTTCATCGGCCCGATCCTTGGCGACTTCCAACGCGCCTATCCTGATATAGCGCTGACCGTCATCGTCGACGATACGCTGACCGACATTGTTCGAGGACGGTTCGATGCCGGAATCAGGCTTGGCGAGCGGCTGGAGAAGGACATGGTGGCAGTGAAACTGAGCGGGGATTTGCAGATGGCGGCGGTGGCCGCTCCCGTCTATCTCGAAAATCGGGCCATACCGCGCCATCCGCAGGAGTTGCATCAGCACCAATGCATAAAATTCCAGTGGCCTGGTGGCGGCAACCTCTATCGATGGGAGTTCGCGCGCGGCAAACGGTCTCTGGAAATCGCCGTCGAGGGCAGCCTGACTGTCAACGACACCGAGCTGATGCTGAACGCGGCGCTGGGTGGAGCAGGCGTTGCCTACATGATCGACTATCAGGTCCAGTCCTGGATCGATGCGGGCAGGCTGATGAGATTTCTAGAGCCCTGGTCGCCCAGCTTTCCAGGCTTCTTCCTGTATCACCCGAGTTCGAGGCACGTCCCCCGGCTTTGCGGGCATTTATCGACTTCTTCCGGGCAAGGAGTAGGGAATAAGGAACCCAGCTTGGGCAGATTCTACTCACAGTTTCCCCAAAAGCTCCGGCGTCGGCCAGCCGTCTACCGGCATGCCGAGCCGCATCTGTTCCTTGCGGATGGCTTCGCGGGTGTTGGTGCCCAGAATGCCGTCGACGGTGCCGACGTCATAGCCCCTGGCTTCGAGCTTGGTCTGCAATTCCTTCATCTGGTCGCCATTGAGCCCGGTTTCGGGATTGCGCGGGTCGAACTGCTGTGCCCCGGCCAGCCGGCTGGCGAAGTTGGCGGCGGTTAGCGCGTAGGTGAAGGACTGGTTCCATTCGAGATAGACGTCGAAATTGTCGTAGGCGAGGAAGGCCGGACCTTTGCGGCCCATCGGCAGCGCCAGGCCGGCCTTCAGGCCATTGTCGATCAGCGGCGTGCCATCGGGATTGGTGACGCCCCAGGCGGCCCATTGCGACAGCGGCAACTTGTTGGTGCGGCCGGTCTGCTCCCAGGGCATGTCCTCGGGCACGCGCACTTCCTCGATCCAGGGCTGGTCGCGTTTCCAGCCGCGCGACAGCACCTTGTTGGCCGTGGTCATGATCACGTCGGGTACGCTGCGCCTGAGGTCGACGATGCCGTCGCCGTCGCCGTCGACTCCGCGCGCGAGATAATCGGAAGGCAGGATCTGGGTCTGGCCGATCTCGCCGGCCCAGGCGCCGGTGACGTCGGCCGGAACGACGCCGCGATCGATCAGCGTCAACAGCGGCAGCAGTTGCGGCCGAAACAGCTGCGGGCGGCGGCAGTCATGCGACAGCGTCACCAAGGCGCTCAGCGTGTGGAAATCGCCCTGTACGGCGCCGAAATCGGTCTCCAGCCCCCAGAAGGCGGTGATGATCGGCGCCTGGACACCGAACTGCTGGTCGGCGCGCGCAAAGATTTCGGCGTATTTCTTCAGATTGGCCGCGCCCTGCTTCAGCCGGTAGGCCGAGATCATGCGGTTGGAGAACTGAATGAAGGTCTGGGCGAAGACGCCCTGGGCGCGGTCACGCGCGAGCACCTTGTCGTCGATGGTGGCGGCCTCCAGCGCGTTAAGGCCGACAGCGCCGACACCGGCTGCCTTGGCTTCCGCCGCCACGCCTTGCTTCCAGGTTTCGAAGTCGCCGCCGCATTCCTGCGCCGCCGCCGGCATCGCCGTAGCGCCGAGCAGCAGGGCCGCGAGCAGCCCGGAGCGCAGGCGGCTCTTCGACTGTTTCCGGCGTAAATATCCCAGTGGCTGCAGGTAGGTGCGCATGGGACGTCGAAAAGCAGGCGGCAGAGCCGGTGTCAACGGGTGTTCTGCCGCAGCCACTTTTTCCAGGCTGCCTCAGTGCCGTTGAAGACGTTGATATCGGACTTGCCGTTCATGCCGGGCACGATACCGGTTCCGGTGTATTGCCAGAAGGTGAAAGGGTGGCTGCCGTACTTCTGGCGGGGGTGGCCGGCCACCGAGCGCAGCCAGTAGGGATAGCCGCGGAAGGTCGCAAGGTCGTTATCGTCGAAGAAGTCGACCGAGGTGTAGATGATCGGCTTCTTGCCATAGTGCCGCTCGATCATCTCGAGAAAGGTGGTCATTTCGGCCCGCACCGTCGCTGAATCCGGGCGCAGCCGGCAGGTCGGCGATTGCGGGTTCCACTCCATGTCGAGCACCGGCGGCATGGCCGAGCGGTCGACGGGCACGTTCTGGATGAACCAGCGCGCCTGGGTGGCGGCAGGCGTGCAGAAATAGAAGAAATGGTAGGCCGCGCGCGGAATGCCATTGGCCTTGGTGCGCGACCAATGCTCGTTGAAATACTCGTCGAAACGGTCGCCGCCCTCGGTCGCCTTGATGAAGGCGAAGGAGATGCCGCTGGCCTTGGCCGTCGGCCAGTCGACCGAGGTCTGGTATTTGGAGACGTCGGTGCCGTGAACGGCATAGTTCCAAGGCGCGCCGCTATCCCATTCATGCGGCTTGGAGTCTTCGAAACGCGGTGCACGCACGGCAACCGTCGGGCTGCTGGATGGCGACATCGAGGGCACGAGATCGCCGGCGGTCGAGCAGGCGGCCAGCAGCGTCAACGTGATGAGGGCCGCGAAACGGCGCATCGCATTTCCCGAGCCGGAATCAGCCGGTCGCTGTTGGGTTGTCGTTGCAGGTGCCCCTCAGGCGATCGCCCCACAGCATCGCCTGATACGCTATTTTCGTGCATGTCGTTGTTCCAAAACCGCTGCGCACTTTTGGGCGACATGCACCAGTGATCGCCGATCATGGTTGATAACAGGTTGACGGCGCTCGACAAGAACACCGATTTTGCGGAAGCAATGGCGGCAAATCGATGACATAAATCGGGCCGCAAGCCACGGGCAGCGGAAAAGCAGGGACGGAAAGATGCGGATCGCCGTGAAGATCATCAAATGGCTGCTCGGCCTGGTCGTGTTGGCCATAGCCGCCCTGTTTACCTGGCTCTACGTCGCGCCGCCCGAACTGATCCGCGTCGGTTCCGGCTATTCCGCCAAGATTGTCTGCTCGAATGTTTTTATCGCCGGCCGTGATCCCAATGAGGTGCTTGCCATCGACGTGCAGGCGCCCGGCCATCCGCTTCTCAGGCTGATGAAGGTGTCGGTCGACAAGAACAGGGGGACCGTCTCGGCCGGGCTGCTTGGCTTCCTCGGCAAGAGCGTTGCCGTTGCGCGCGCCGGCCTGGGTTGCGCCTCGGTTCCTGATGGCGACGTCGGCAAGGCACGGCGCACGTCAATCCCTGCCGAGGCGTCGGCGGCCACCAAGGGCGATCTGTGGCCCGAGGGAGATCGAGTCGATGCCTCGCAAAATCCCGAAATCAACAAGATCCTCGACGGTGCGGCGATGACCGGCATCGGCATGCGCGCCGTGGTGGTGGTCAAAAATGGCCGCATTGTTGCGGAGCGTTATGGCGACGGCTTTTCGGCGAAAACGCCGCTGCTGGGCTGGTCGATGACCAAGACAGTCAACGCCGCGCTCGTCGGCACGCTGGTCAAGGACGGCAAGATGGCGGTGACCAATCAGGGCCTGTTCGGCTCATGGAAGGCGGACGGCCGCGCCGCCATCAGCCTTGCCGATATGATGGCGATGTCGAGCGGACTCGAGTTCAACGAGGATTATGGCGACGTTGCCGATGTGACGCGCATGCTCTACCTCGAACCGGATATGGCGGGCTTCGCCGAGGCCAAGCCGCTGACCGGCGACGTCGGCAAGGTCTTTTCCTATTCGAGCGGCACGGCGGTGATGCTGTCGCGGCTGTGGCAGGATGCTATCGGCGACAAGGACAAGGCGCTGATGTGGCCAAGGGCAGCGCTGTTCGGGCCGCTCGGCATGCAAAGCGCGGTGCTCGAAACCGACGAGGAGGGTACCTTTGTCGGCTCATCCTACCTCTATGCCACGGGGCATGACTGGGCGCGGTTCGGCCAATTCCTGCTGCAGGGCGGCGTCTGGAACGGCAACCAGATCCTGCCGGCCGGTTTCGTCGACTGGATGCGCGAACCGGCACCGGCCTCGAAAGTCTACGGCAAGGGGCAACTTTGGATCGAAGCCCCGGGGGACGAAGGAAATCCCGGCGCCGGCGTCGCCGCCGGCCTGCCCAACGATACCTACTGGATGGAGGGCCATGACGGCCAGACGGTCGCCATCATCCCGTCGGAGCAACTGGTGGTGGTGCGGCTGGGGTTGACGCCGGCCAAGCTCGGCTACCGGCCGCAGGTGATGGTCGGCGCGCTGATGAAGGCACTGCGCTAGCTCCCTTTACCCTCCCCTTGATGGGGAGGGCGGGGGCGTAGCGCCGGGCGGGGTGCCTGGCACTTCACCCCTACCCGCGCCTTCAGCGCGACCTCCCCCATCGAGGGGGAGGTAAGAGTGCGCGATCTTGACGACCGCCAGCCAGGCATAGCCGCGATAAAGCGCGCGGAAACAGAAGCTTGCGCCGGTTCGCCGAGATTCCGATTCCAGGACTTCGCGCAATGATTCACGTGGGGTGACATGGAATTTCTTGAGCCAGCCGCGCAGCAATGTCCGGAACCAGTTGGGCAAGCCTTCCTGCTGGCCGAAATCGACGACATGCAGCGAGCCGCCGGGCGCGAGTGCCGCAAGGGCTGCCGAAACCGTCTTTTCCCAACCGGGGATCATCGACAGCGAATAGGACACGAAGATGCGGTCGAAGCGCTCGACGCCGAACAGCGTCTTGGCGTCGAAATCGGTGGCGTCGCCGCGCGCCAGCACGGCGCGGCCGGACAGGCCGTCGCGGCCGATCGCCTTGCTCGCCGTCTCCAGCATCTCGGCCGAGATGTCGAGGCCGTAGAGGCGGGCGTCGGGATAGCGGCGGGCGGCAAGCGCGATGTTGCGGCCGGTGCCGCAGCCAAGTTCGAGCACTCTGCCATTCGCCGGCACATCCAGCCCGGCTATCATCTGGTCGCGGCCAAGCAGATAGTATTTGCGGGTCAGGTCGTAGATATGGCGTTGCCAGCGATAGACGCCGTCCATCAGTTCGGCATGGTCGGCCGGCAGCTCGCTCGCGCTCATGCCGCGCGCTTCACATAGAGGTGGAAGCCGCCATAGATGGCCGAGCGGTCGCGGGCCGAACAGTCGCGCGAGGCCTCGTCCTCGTAGGTCCACTGGTCGAGCAGCGAGATCGAGACGCGGCCCGGCAGCAGGCTGGGCTCGGCGGCGGTACGGAAGATGACTCGGGCGCCGACCGAGGCGGTGCGGGTGATCTCCGACCAAAGGGCATTGAGCTGGTCGTTCGTCATCCAGTCCTGCGCGTCGAGCAGGACGAAACGATCGACGGTGCTTGCGTCCTTGCCGGCCAGAAATTCGATCAGATTGGCGTGGTGGATGCCGACGCGATCGACATTGTTGCGGATCGCCTTGTAGTTGGCCTCTTCTAGATAGGCGGGCAGGGCGGCCTCACCCGGATTGGGATAGCGACGGGCGAAGGCTTGCCAAGCGAAGTAGTTGTTCTTCAGCGGAAAATCGCAAGCGAGCTTTTCCAGCCGGGCCTTCAGCACGCTGGCCATCGAACCATCGCCCGAGGTGATCAGCGAATCGTACTGCGCCGGCGGAATGCCGAGGCCGAACAGCGAAGCCTTGCGCGAGGTAGCCCAGCGCAACAGCTTCTTGTCGAAGACCCGCGCCAGCTCTTCGTTGAAGAAGCGGCGCTGGTCGGCGAGGCTCTTCGACGCCATGATACCGGCGGGATCGACGCCGAAGAATTTGGCGATGCGGTGGCCCATGGCGATGAACAGGCCGAGCAGGCCGGTCTGGTAGAAATTGCGGTCGAAGACGGTGATGCGCCGGCGGCCGCGCCAGCTGCGACGCTCCCAATAGTGGCGGCTGACCGGGTCGAGATGCGGCGCGATGAAGCGGTCATAGGCTTGCGAATTGTGGTTGGTGTCGGCGGCGCCGAAGAAACGGAACAGATCGCCCTGCGAGGGCAGATGCCGCACCGCCTCCAGCTTCATCCGGTTCAAGGCGATGTGGGCGGCGTTGAGGTCGACCGCATCGACGCGTTCAGGCGAGCGGGTGAGGTAGGCGAGGATGTTGCAGCCGCCCGACGCTATGGTGACGACGCGGTGGCCCTGGCCAAGCTGCATGGCCTCCATGTCGACTTCAGGGTCTTCCCAGATCTGCGGATAGACGAGACCGGAAAACAGAAGCGCAAACAGCCGTTCGGAAAGGCCGGCCTGCGACATCGGGCGGTTCTGGTAGACGGCTTTTCCAACTTCCTTGCCGCGGCGAAAAACGAGATCCGAGGAGACGTCCGTCATGGCAAAGTGATTCCCCATTTGCTTTGCCGCAAGCGGGTAACTCAGGGGCATGACAGGCGGGTGACAGGCTGTTGACGCGAGTTCAGGCCTTGCCAAATCCCCCCGGTGTCGGCGTCGTCAGGATGACGGCGTCGCCGCCGTCGAGCACGGTCTGGTCGCAGGCCTTCAGCGTCTCGACGCTGCCGTCCTGGCGGCGGACCTTGGTCGAGCCGACCTCGCCGTCACCGCCGCCATCAAGGCCTTGCGGCGGGCGGTTGCGGTGCGAGGACAGGATGGCGCATTCCATCTTTTCGAGGAAACGGATCGTCCGCCTGGTGCCGTCACCGGCATCCCATTTGCCTTTGCCGCCGGAGCCCTCGCGAATGTGGAAATCCTCGAGCAGCACGGGAAAGCGCAATTCCAGCACCTCCGGGTCGGTCAGGCGCGAATTGGTCATGTGGGTGTGGACGCCGGATGTCCCGGCAAAGCCGCGGCCGGAGTTCATCCGGCCTGCCGGCGAACCGGAGCAGATGGTCTCGTAATACTGGTACTGCTTGTTGCCGAAGGTCAGGTTGTTCATCGTGCCTTGCGCATTGGCCATGGCACCCATGGCGCCGAACAGCGCGTTGGTGACGTGCTGCGAGGTCTCGACATTGCCGGCGACGACGGCGGCGGGGTAGGCGGGCTTCAGCATCGAGCCTTCGGGGATGATGATGTTGATCGGCCGCAGGCACCCGGCATTCATCGGGATCATGTCCTCGACCATGACACGGAAGGCATAGAGCACGGCGGCGCGGGCGACGGGCTCGGGCGCATTGAAATTGTTCTTCTCGACCTTCGACGTTCCGGTGAAGTCCACGGTCGCCTCGCGCTTTTGCCGATCGACAGTAATCTTCACCTTGATCACCTGGCCGGTGTCGGTCGGGTATTCGTACTCGGAACTATCTGGCAGTCGCTCCAGCACGCGGCGCACGCTTTCGGCGGCGTTGTCCTGGACATGGCCCATATAGGCTTCAACGACATCGAGGCCGAAATGGGTGACCATCTTGCGCAATTCCGCCACGCCCTTTTCGTTCGCGGCGATCTGCGCCTTGAGGTCGGCGATGTTCTGGTGTGGGTTGCGGGCAGGATAAGGATGGTCGGTGAGCAGCGTTTGCAACTCCGCCTCGCGGAATTTTCCACGATCGACAACGCGGAAATTGTCGAACAGCACGCCTTCCTCGTCGACCGTGGTGGCCAGCGGCGTCATCGAACCGGGGGCAGTGCCGCCAATATCGGCATGATGGCCGCGTGAGGCTACGTAGAAGATTACTTCCTCCCCCCTTGAGGGGGAGGTGGCGGCGGAGCCGCCGGAGGGGGTCGTTGCGGCAGTGCTCGACGCTCTTGTGGTGCCTTCTGAGAGGACCCCACCCGGCCGCTGCGCGGCCATCCTCCCCTCAAGGGGGAGGGAAAACACCGGCGTCACCACGGTGATATCAGGCAAATGCGTGCCGCCATTGTAGGGGGCGTTCAGCGCAAAGACGTCGCCGGGATGGATGTCGCCGGAGTTCAGCCGGATGATGGTTTCGACCGAGCGGTCCATGGAGCCGAGATGCACCGGCATGTGCGGCGCGTTGGCGACCAGCGCTCCATGACGGTCGAAGACGGCGCAGGAAAAGTCCAGCCGTTCCTTGATGTTGACGGAATAGGCGGTGTTCTGCAGCGTGACGCCCATCTGCTCGGCGATCGACATGAAGAGGTTGTTGAAGACCTCCAGCATCACCGGATCGGCTTCGGTACCGAGGGCAGCCGTGCGCACTTTCCGTTCGGTGCGGCGGATGACGACGTGATTGAGGTTGGTGATTTCGGCCCGCCAGCCCGGCTCGACGACGATGGTCTGGTTCGGCTCGATGATCAAAGCGGGGCCTGCGACCAGGTTGGATGGGCGCAGATTTTCGCGACGATGGATGCCGGCTTCGTGCCACCGGCCCTCGGTGTAGATGCGCCGCGTTCCGGAAGCGCCGGCTTCAACCCGTGCCGGTCCGGCCGGCGCAATGGCCTCGGCCCTGGTCTCGGCGATTTCGCTGCCTTCGACACTGAGCGTCTCGACGATCATCGGCTTGTCGTCATAGACGAAACCGAACTGCGCCTTGTGGGCGATCTCGAAATCGCGCCTGGCCTGGAAGATCGAGTCGCCTTCGAAATTCACCGGCAGCGTGGTGTCGGTGCCGTCATAGCGGATGTGCAGCACCGGCTTTGCCGCAATCTTGTCCTCGGCGATGCCTTGCGCTACCAATTCGGCGATGACGGCTTTTTTCAACGTGCCGATGAGGCTGCCCATCTGGGTCCTGGATTCTTCGGCAAGCGGCTTCAGGAGCGCCTGCTGGCGCGACGCGAAAACCGACGACAGGCCGATACCATAGGCTGAGAGCAGACCGGAGAAGGGGTGGATCAGTACCGCCTCCATGCCGAGCGCGTCGGCAACCAGGCAGGCATGCTGGCCGCCGGCGCCGCCAAAACAGTTCAAGAGATATTCAGTGACGTCATAGCCGCGCTGCACGGAGATCTTCTTGATGGCATTGGCCATGTTTTCCACCGCGATGGTGACGAAGCCTTCGGCGACGGCTTCCGGCGTGCGGCCATCGCCGATTTCGACGGCCAGCGCAGCGAATTTTTTGCGCACGGCGGCCACATCGAGCGGCTGGTCCTGGCCTGGGCCGAAAATTGCCGGGAAGAAATCGGGCTGCAGCTTGCCCAGCATGACATTGGCGTCGGTGACGGCCAGCGGGCCGCCGCGCCGGTAGGCGGCGGGGCCAGGATTGGCGCCGGCGGAATCCGGGCCGGCGCGGAAACGGCCGGCTTCGTAGTGCAGGATCGAGCCGCCGCCGGCAGCGACGGTATGGATGCGCATCATCGGCGCACGGATGCGCACGCCGGCGACCTCGGTGTCGAAGGCGCGCTCATACTCGCCGTCATAATGGGCGACGTCGGTCGAGGTGCCGCCCATGTCGAAACCGATGACTTTCTCGAATCCGGCGAGTTTCGCCGTCTCGACCATGCCGACGACACCGCCGGCCGGGCCGGACAGCAGCGCGTCCTTGCCCTGAAACATGTCGGCGGCGGTAAGCCCGCCCGACGACATCATGAACATCAGGCGAGGGTTCTCCCTCCCCCTCGAGGGGAGGGTGGCGGCGAAGCCGCCGGGTGGGGTCGCCGCGGCAGTGCTCGACGCTTTGGTGGTGCCTCCTGAGAGAACCCCCTCTGGCCGCTTTGCGGACTGCCCTTCGCTATGGCTCCGGGCATTCGTCGCTGAAAAAGCCAAATCGTTGGCTTTTTCTCGGCCTTTGGCCGACCGCTCCTCACCCCCCACAAGTGGGGAGATTGGCGTCGCGCCCAGTTCTCCCGCCACCCTTTGCACATAGCGCGACAGGATCGGCGACAGATAGGCATCGACCACGGTGGTGTCGCCGCGGCCGACCAGTTTGATCAGTGGCGAGACTTCATGGCTGACCGAGACTTGGCTGAACCCGATCTTGCGGCAGACTTTCGCCACCGCCTTCTCGTGGTCGGGATATTTCCAGGCATGCATGAAGACGATGGCCACCGCATCGATGCCGTCAGCCTTCGCCTGTTCGATGGCGGGGCGGCAGGCAGCGATGTCGAGCAGGCGCTCGACCTCGCCATTGGCGCGCACACGCTCGTCGATCTCGATGACCCGCTCGTAGAGCTGTTCCGGAAGGACGATCTCCTTGGCGAAGATGTCTGGCCGCGCCTGATAGGCGATCTTCAGCGCATCGCGAAAGCCCTTGGTGATGAGCAAAAGCACACGGTCGCCCTTGCGCTCCAGCAGCGCATTCGTGGCAACGGTGGTACCCATCTTGACGTCACCGACCAGGCCCGGAGGAATAGCGGTGCCGGATTTCAGCCCCAGAAGCTCGCGGATGCCGTGTAGGGCCGCATCGGGATAGGCTTCGGGATTTTCCGACAGGAATTTCCTGGGATGCAACCCCCCTTGCGGATCACGTCCGATCACGTCGGTGAAGGTGCCGCCGCGGTCGATCCAAAAATCCCATTTCTTGTCCACGCAGAACTCCGGCATTGCATTTGGGTCCAGACTGTTAGTTCGGCATCGCCCGGCCCGCAATCGATAGTGCGCGGATGTTACATCAGGAAACGCAACGTTACGAAACTCATGGCCGTTTGATGCATTTTGCCTTCGACCGTTCACCGCAACGTGAGCGTGTGTTGAAGGAGAGATGTCATGAAAAAGCTCATTCTTGCTTCCGTTTCCGCCCTGGCCCTGTTCGGCGTTGCCGCCTGCAGCGACAGCGCTACGGATAACACCACCACCCAGAGCACCAATCCGCCAGCCGCCGAGCCCATGAAGCCGGCGACGCCGGATGCACCGAAGCCTGCAGAACCGGCTCCGGCAACACCTGCTCCTGCCCCCGCGCAGTAGCAGCAGTCTCGGTCACTTTGACGTGACGAGAGAGGAGGCCGGCTTCGCGCCGGCCTTCCTGCGTTTAGGTCGATTCGGGGCTCAAGGGCCTTGAACCGGCTCTTTCCTACGGTTTGGGATCTGACGCGTCGGTTGCTTGCGTAAATCGATCCTGCGGCGCTGTCTTGGCTTGATAGCAATAGCCGGCGGCCCTAATAAGCGCTCATGTCGATTTGGGATCGCCTCGGCGACTTCATCACCCGCGTTTCATCTTCAGCCACGTCCGGCGTCGCCGATGTGGTCGAGGCCGTGCGCACGGTTTTCTCCGGTGACGCCGATCTGCGCCGGCGCGTCGCCTTCTCTGTGGCGATGATTGCGCTGTCAGCCAAGATGGCCAAGGCCGATGGCATCGTCACCCAGGACGAGGTTCGCGCGTTCCAGGAAATATTCGAGGTGCCGCGAGAACAGACCCGCAATGTGGCGCGGCTTTACGATCTGGCCAAGCGCGACGTCGCCGGGTTCGAGACCTATGCCGAGAGTATGGCGCAGATGTGCGGCTCGGGCCATTCGAACTGCGTCATGCTGGAAGACATACTCGACGGTCTGTTCCATATCGCCAAGGCGGATGGGCTGGTGCATGAGCGCGAAGGGATTTTCCTGCACCGTATTGCCGAGATTTTTCGCATCGACGAGGTGCACTACGAAGCCATCATGGCCAGGCACGTCAATCTCGGCGCCGGCGATCCCTATATCGTGCTCGGCATTGAGCGCGGCAAACCGTTCGAGGAGGTCAGGAAACGATACCGCAAGCTGGTCTCCGACAATCATCCGGACCGGCTGATAGCGCGCGGCCTGCCGCAGGAATTCATCAAGATTGCAACGACCAGGGTCGCGGCGATCAACGCGGCCTATGAAATGATCGAGCGGGGCCTCAGGCACGCATGAGCGGCTTCCCGCCCGACGAGCCAAGCGCGGAGGTCAGGGTATCGCCGAATTTCGGCCCGCGACGCGAAACGCTCAGGCCCGACATGATCGTGCTGCACTATACCGGCATGGCGACGGGTGCTGCCGCGGAAGCCTGGTTGTGCGACCCCGCAAGCGAAGTCTCGTCGCACTACCTCGTCCATGAGGACGGTCGCATTATCCAGATGGTGCGCGAAAGCGACCGCGCCTGGCACGCCGGTGCAAGTTCCTGGTTCGGTCGTCGCGACATCAACTCCTGTTCGGTCGGCATCGAAATCGTCAATCCCGGCCATTCGCTCGGCTATTCGGCCTTTCCCAAGCGGCAGGTGGAAGCGGTGATCGGGCTTTGCCTTGGTATCATCGAACGCCATTCCATTACGGCGCAAAGGGTGCTTGCCCATTCCGACATCGCGCCGGGGCGCAAGATCGACCCGGGCGAGAAATTCCCCTGGAATGCGCTGTTTGCGGCCGGGGTCGGCCATCTCGTGCCTGCGGCGCCGGTCCGGCGCGGCGCGGTGCTGAAAGCCGGCGATACCGGCGCCGAGGTCGAGGCACTGCAGTCGATGCTGGCGCTCTATGGCTATGGCGTCGAGATATCAGGTGTCTTCGACCGCCAGACCGAAATCGTCGTCGAAGCTTTTCAGCGGCATTTCCGACCGCGCCGGGTGGATGGTGTCGCCGACGGCTCTACGTCTAGCACGCTGCAAAGCCTGCTGACTTCCCTTAGGTCAGTTGCCTCTAAATAATCTTTTTCTGAAATTCAAGTTACAGCCTGTCACTGAAAGTGAATTGCCTCGCCTTGTTCGACACAAATTCCGCCCTCAAAGGCGGTTCGTGCAAGTTATCGGACCTCCAGCCCCCCGGATGCTCCGATATTGATTAGGCTTGCTGCGTGAAGATCTTCGCGCGGCCAAACAGAACAGGACCACATGCAGAAATTGACCGTTGTAACGGCAGCCATTGCTGTCGGCGTAATGACTTTTGCCTTCAGCACGGCCGATGCCGCACCACTGAGCCAGAGGGCAGACCAGGGCTTCATCGCCGCACCCGCCAAAGCCACCATGACGAAGGCAAACCCGAAAGCAAAAAGAGCAATCACCGCGAAAGTGCGCAAAGCAGCCGTGGTGAAGGCCAGAAAAGCCACGGCCAAGAGGCATTTTAAGCGCAACAGGAAGAGCGTCGACCTGACGACGACCGCATCGATCCGCCCAAGCACCGCTGCGGAGTCGACTGCGGCAGCCGCGCTTGGCGGCCAGTATTCGGCAATCATTGCCCGCTATGCTGCGGCCGAAGGCGTGCCGGTGTCGCTGGCCCAGGCGGTCATCAAGATCGAGAGCAACTACCGGCCGAACATCGTCGGCAGCGCGGGTGAAATCGGCCTGATGCAGATCAAGCCGGCAACGGCGCGGATGATGGGGTATAGCGGCTCGGCCAAGGGTCTGTTCGATCCCGACACCAACATCAAATACGGCATGAAGTACCTTGCCATGGCGCGCAATCTCGGCGGCGGCACCACCTGCGGCACGATCCTGAAATACAATGCCGGCCATGCCGCGACGCGGATGAACCCGGTGTCGGCGGCGTATTGCGGCAAGGTCAAGGTGCAGTTGGCGGCATTGGGATCGCCGGCATAAAGTCTGCTTTTTCATTTGCGTTTTGGAACGTGAACCCCTTTATACGCTCTGCCAGCTGGCCGGGCGGCCGCACCCGCAAAGCCGAAAGGCTGCGGGTGAGGAAAGTCCGGGCTCCATGGAGACACGGTGCCGGTTAATGGCCGGCGGGGGCGACCCCAGGGAAAGTGCCACAGAAAGCAAACCGCCACGATTTATCGGGGCAAGGGTGAAAGGGTGGGGTAAGAGCCCACCGCGCGACTGGCAACAGGAGCGGCACGGTAAACCCCACCGGGAGCAAGACCGAATAGGGACGGTGCGAGGGGAAACCTTCGAGGGCTGTTTCCGGCTCACCGTCCGGGTAGGTTGCGTGAGGCGCATGGCAACATGCGCCCAAGATGAATGGCCGCCACGTTCTCGCCCCGAAAGGGGCGAGGGCCATACAAAACCCGGCTTACAGGCCAGCTGGCAATTTCTCCCTCATATCGCGATTAATCCTTTGGATCAGCAGTCTGCGCCTTCGGGCGCAGCTGGCGATTCAGGTGCTTGAGCGATTGAATCAAGTACGCATGCTGGGGTCGAGACAAACGCATCCTTGAAGCTGGTACGATTTAATCGTACCATGATTGTCATGGTTTGATCAGGAGCGCATCATGGGTCACGTCGACAAACGCAGCATCACGCTTTCGCCGGAACTGGCGGCGGCGGTCGACGATGTCGTGGCCGCCGGCGAATATGCCTCGGCCAGCGAAGTCATCCGTGATGCGCTGCGGCAATGGAAAGACCGCCGCGATCTTCTCGGCTACACGGTCGAGGAATTGCGCAGGCTGGTTCAGGAGGGGATCGACAGCGGACCGGCGGTGGACGGCCAGCCCTTCATGGACCGGCTGCGAGCCAAATATCACAGGATGTCGGTAGCTGCAGGCTCGGAAGAGTGAAACGGCTGCTTCCTCAGGCGATATCAGATGTCGAAGGCGTCGGTGACTACATTGCGGAACATAGCCCAAAGGGAGCCATGCGCCTTGTGGACGCTTTGGAGAGGCGCTGGACACTGCTCACCTTGCACCCGTTCTCAGGTGCGCCGCGCGATGATATCGCGCCCGGCATTCGTCATCTGATCGTCGGCGAATATGTCACTCTGTATCGCATGGGCGAAGACGCGATCGAGATCGTCCGCGTTTTGCACGGCAGGCGCGATATTGGCGCCGACGACTTGGTGACCTAACCGCCAGCTCAGATGCCGATCTTGTCCAGCGATGCCTCGATCGCCTGCCAGAGTTCTTCCACCGGCTCGCAGCCCACCGACAGGCGCACGAAGCCGGGCGGAACCGAATCTCCTCGCTTGGCCCGCCGCTCGGCGGAGGTGTGGACACCCCCGAACGACGTTGCCGCCTGCATCAGCGTGCAGTTGTTGATGAAATCCTCGGCCTTTTCCTGGGAGAGGAGTTCGAAGGACATGAGGAAGCCGAAGCGCTCCATCTGCGCCCGGGCGAGGTTGTGCGACGGGTCGCCCTCCAGCCCGGGGTAGCGCAAGCCGCTAACGGCGCGATGGTTTTTCAGGCGCTTCGCGATCACCTCGGCAGAAGAACACATGCGGTCGAAGCGTACCTCCAGCGTCTCCAGGCCGCGATGCACCAGCCAAGCCTCGAACGGGCCGGGAATGCCGCCCGCGGTCTCGCGCCAGCCGGTGACGTCCGCGATGATGTCTGGATTGCGGCTGGCGACATGGCCGAACAGCACGTCGGAATGCCCGTTGGCCGCCTTGGTGTCGGCAGCAACGACGATGTCGGCGCCGAGATCGAGCGGGCGCTGGCCGAACGGCGTCATCGTGGTGTTGTCGACGACGACGATCGCGCCCGCTTGGTGCGCGGCCTCGGCGACCGCTGTGATGTCGCAAATGTCCAATCGCGGATTTGACGGGGTTTCAACGTAGACAAGGCGGTAGCCGTCGAAGCCGCCGTCGAGGAATGTAGCTGTCGGCCGCAGATCATAGGCGACGCCGAAGGGCTTGAGGAAACGTTCGGCCAGCGCGCGTGTGGCATGGTAGCCGTCCGAAGGCAAAAGCACGCGGTCGCCGGATTTCAACAGGCCGAAAAACACCGCCGAGATTGCCGCCATTCCTGAGGGGAAGCCGACGCATGGCGCGTCTTCGAGATGCGCCAGCATGTGCTCGACTGCATCCCAGGTGGCGTTGCTGTAACGGCCGTACTGACTGTAGCCGGCGCCGTCGCCCGGGTTGTGGAAAATAGCGGCCATGGTCAGCGGCAATGGGATGGGGTCGCCTTTGGCAAGTCCGTCGCGACGCAGATGGGCAAGGGAGGCCGCGCGGGACCTGGCTGTTTCAGACATGGATTTCTGACCTTGTTGCTCAGCGAAAAGACTGACGACGCTATTCGCGGCAGTGATGCGCGGCAAGCCGCTTCCGCTTGGGCCAGCCCGCTCTAAACGGTTCGTTAGGCTTAATGGGAGATAAAGACGGGAGTGTTGTCAGAGCTGCTCTCACCGGTTGTGGCGCGCGCGTTTGTGAAGCCTGTTCCCGTTGACGCCCATAGTACCCCATGATATCCCATTTCGAAACCAAAGCCTTCGTTCCGCGTCAGGGTAAAGCGTACGCCAATCGGGCAGCCGCGGCGGCTGTGCGTTTGCGGGGTTTTGCCGCTGGGATCGAAGCGGATTTTCGGCAGGGGACGCGCTTCGGCGCGGACGAAAACATGGAGAGGGGTGCGGCGGCGGAAGCGGCTGCAGCGTGTCATGGACCGGTTTCTGTCAAGCGCGGTGAACAGGATCGATGCGAAGGGGCGGGTCTCCGTTCCGGCGCATTTCCGCGCTGTCGTGCAGAAACGCGGCTATTCGGAGCTCTACGCGCTGCGCGGACTGGACGTGCCTGCGATGGACGTCGGCGGCCTCGATCTGCTCGACCGCTACGAACAGCGCATCGCGCTGGAAGACCCTTTTTTGCAGACGGCGGACGATATGTCGTTCTTCTGCCATGGCGACGGGACGTTCCTGAAGCTCGATCAGGATGGCCGCATCACGATGAGCGATTTCATCCGCGAGCATACGGGCATCACAAGCGAAGTGGCCTTTGTCGGCCGTGGCAATTTCTTTCAAGTTTGGGAGCCTGGACGGCTGGCCGCCTATGGGGCGCAGGCGCGGGCCCGGCTTTTGCAGCTTCGGCAGGGGACGAAGGCTCACGAGGGCAAGGCTGGGGAGCGGCCGGAATGATGGCGGATCACGGCGATGATCTCAGCGCCGTTGGCGGACCGGTCCGCCACATTCCGGTCCTCCTTGCCGAAGTGCTGGAAGCGCTCTCGCCCAAAGAAGGCGATGTGATCGTCGACGGCACGTTCGGCGCCGGCGGCTACACCAAGGCGATCCTGGCGAGCGGCGCCTCGGTGGTGGCGATCGATCGCGATCCCGATGCGATTGCCGCCGGGCGCGGCCTGGAACAGCAATCCGGCGGCAGGCTAAGGCTGGTGCAGGCGCCATTTTCGACGCTGGACGAGCAGGTCGAAAGCGCCGACGGCGTTGTCCTCGACATCGGCATTTCCTCCATGCAGGTCGACCAGCCCGAGCGCGGCTTTTCGTTCCGCACCGACGGGCCGCTCGACATGCGCATGGCGCAGGCGGGCTTGAGTGCTGCCGACGTCGTCAATTCGTTCAAGATAGGCGACCTTGCCCGTATCTTCGGCTTCCTTGGCGAAGAGCGTAACGCCGGCCGCATTGCCCGTATGATCGAGAGCCGCCGCGAAAAACGGTTGTTTGAGCGTACGCTCGATCTCGCCGACGCCATCGAGACGCATATCGGCCGCGCGCCGAAAGACAAGATCCATCCGGCCACCCGCGTCTTCCAGGCGCTGCGCATATTCGTCAATGACGAGTTGGGCGAATTGGCCAAGGCTCTGGTGGCGTCCGAGCGGGTATTGAAGCCCGGCGGGCGGCTTGCGGTGGTGACGTTCCATTCGCTGGAAGACCGCATCGTCAAGCGCTTCATCGCCGACCGCGCCGACGTCGCCACCGGCTCACGTCATTTGCCCGAGGCGCACGCGCGCACTGCGACCTTCCGCAAGGCTGGTGGCGGCGTGACGGCAGGCGATGCCGAGGTCGCTGCCAATCCGCGGGCGCGCTCGGCCAGGCTGCGTACCGCCATCCGCACCGAGGCGCCGGCGCGCGCCGGTGATCTCACCATTTTCGGCCTTCCAAAGCTTCCCGGCATCCAGGCGCCGCGAGAGAGGTGAATACGTGTTTCGAACCAGCGACATAGTCCTGATCGCCGTCATGGTCTCGGCCGCGGCCCTGACCTACAAGGCCAAGCGCGAGGCCGAGGAACAGCTGGCTTCGGTGCAGAAGATCGAGGCGCAGATCCGCTATGAGGAGGACACGATCGACCTGCTCAAGGCCGACTGGAGCCTGCTGACCCAGCCGTCGCGCCTGCAGAAGCTGGCTGAAATCTACAAATCGCAGCTCGCACTCGAGCCGGTCAATGCGCGGCAGATCGTCGGGCTCGACGACCTGCCGGCAAAACCGCTCAACATCGAGGACCTGTCGTCGCAACGGCTTGGCGGCATGGCCGACAATTCCGGCAAAGGACCAGCCGACAAGGATCCCGTGGTCACCGGAGCCATCGTCCAATGATCGCTGGATTTCCAATGCGCGCCAAACTTCCGTCGGTCGGCAAATTGCTGAAGCGCCGCGCACGGACCGGCGAGGACGGCTCCATCGTGGTCGAAGGCGCGCGCAAGGCGACCGGCGGCAAGGCCAAGACCCGCATCGTGATGACGATGGCGGTGTTCTTCGGCATCTATTCGACCATCGCCGGGCGGCTGGTCTATCTCGGTTTCCAGTCCCCCGACATGTCGAATGGGCCGCAAAGCCGGGTGACGGCGTCGCGTCCCGACATCGTCGACCGCAACGGCGAGGTGCTGGCGACCGACATCAAGACGGCATCGCTGTTTGCCGAGCCGCGCCGCATCGTCGATGCTGACGAGGCGATCGAAAAGCTGTCGACCATTCTGCCAGATATTGATCCCGAGCAGACCTATCACAAGCTGAAGAGCGGCGCCGGCTTCGTCTGGCTGCAGCGGCAGCTGACGCCCAAGCAGCAGGCCGACATCATGCAGCTCGGCATTCCCGGCATCGGCTTTCGCACCGAAAAGCGCCGCTTCTATCCTGCCGGCGTGACCTCGTCCTACATTGTCGGCCTCACCAACATCGACAATCAGGGCATCTCCGGCATGGAGAAGTACATTGACGAGCAGGGCCTGAGCGACCTGCAGGCCTCAGGCTTGGCGATCGCCAAGGATCTGAAGCCGGTTCAGCTGTCGATCGACCTGCGCGTCCAGCATGTGGTGCGCGACGAGATTGCCGCCGGCCTCGAGCGCTATCGCGCCATGGGCGCCGGCGCCGTCGTGCTCAACATCAAGACCGGCGAAGTGGTGGCGATGGCCTCGGTGCCGGATTTCGATCCGAACAATCCCTTCAATGCGCAGGACAAGGACCGCCTGAACCGCATGTCGGCCGGCCTCTACGAGATGGGCTCGACCTTCAAGAGCTTTACCTCGGCCATGGCGCTCGATTCCGGCAAGGCGAACATGAACAGCCGTTTCGACGCCTCGCATCCGATCCGGGTCGGCCATCAGGCCATTCACGATTTCCACGGCAAGAACCGCGTGCTGTCATTGCCGGAGGTGTTCCTTTACTCCTCCAACATCGGATCGGCGCGTGAGGCCGAAATGGTCGGCATCGAGGGGCACCGCGAATTCCTGCATCGCCTTGGCCTTCTGGACAGGATGCAGACCGAACTGCCTGAGGTCGCGCGCCCGACCGAACCGAAGGTCTGGAAGCAGGTCAACTCCTTCACCATCGCCTTCGGCCATGGCGTGTCGACGACGCCGCTGCAGGCGGCCGTCGGCTGCGCGGCGCTGATGCAGGGCTATTTGATCCCGCCGACTTTCCTGGTCCGCAGCGAGCAGGATGCCATGGCGGCGGCCAAGAGAGTGGTCAGCGAAAAGACTGTGGAGGGCATGCGCTACCTCTATACGCTCAATGCCGAGAAGGGCTCGGCCAGAAACGCCAGGGCCCCCGGCTACCGCGTTGGCGGCAAGACCGGAACCGCCGAGAAGGTCATCAATGGCCGCTACTCGAAGGAACTGAATTTCAACACCTTCGTCGCCGCCTTCCCGATGGACGATCCGCAATATCTGGTGTTTACGATCGCTGACGCTCCGCACCCGGAAAAGCCAGGAATGACCGACGTTGCCGCCAACAATGCGGGTGTCATGGCCGGAAACATCATCAGGCGGGCAGCCGCCATGCTTGGCGTGAAGCCAGATTTCAGCCATGAAAATGGCGCAACGCTGGTTTCCTATCAGTGATTCTTAGGGCGCGCCGGCAACTGCGCGCCATTTTGTTGAGATAAACGGGGTTCGATGCACCTGAGAGATTTAGCCGGTATCCTGCCTGTCGAGGGAACATCTTCCCGCGATGTGGAGGTAACCGGGATTTCGTCGGATTCCCGCACGGTCAAGACCGGCGTGGTCTTTTTCGCGCTCGCCGGCAGCAAGGCGGATGGTTCGGCCTATGCCGCCGATGCGGCAAAGCGCGGCGCAGCGGCGGTTGTCGTTGGCAACGCCAGCGCCGTTTCCGGCCTGTCCGTCCCGGTGCTCAGCGTCGACGACCCACGCCTGGCGCTGGCGCTGAGCGCGGCACGTTTCTTCGGCAGCCAGCCGGAGACCATGGTCGCGGTTACCGGCACCGCAGGCAAGACCTCGGTCGCCGCCTTCACCAGGCAGATCTGGGAGCAGGCCGGCTTTGCCGCCGCGTCCATTGGCACCACCGGCGTGGTGGCGCCGGGCCGCAACGACTACGGTTCGCTGACCACGCCCGATCCGGTGGCTTTGCACCAGTTGCTCAAGGAATTGGCGGAGGCCGGCGTCACACACGCCTCGATGGAGGCTTCCAGCCATGGTCTCGACCAGCGCCGTCTCGATGGCGTCAAGCTCGCCGCGGGCGGTTTCACCAATCTCGGCCGCGACCATATGGACTATCATCCGACGGTCGAGGACTACCATCGCGCCAAATTGCGCCTGTTCGACACGCTGCTGCCGAAAGGCGCGCCGGCGGTCATCTTTGCCGACGATCCGTGGTCGGCGCCGACCATCCAGGCTGCGCAGGCCGCGGGGCTCAATGTGCTGACTGTCGGCCGCCATGGCGATTTCCTGCGCCTGAAGCGGGTCGAGCACGAGCGCCACCGCCAGCGCGCCGAGGTCGAAGCTGACGGCGTGCTCTACGAGATCGACCTGCCGCTCGCCGGCGACTTCCAGATCGCCAATGCCCTGGTTTCGGCCGGGCTGGCCATTTCCACCGGAACGCCGGTCGCCAAAGCTTTGATGGCGTTGGAGAAACTTCAGGGGGCACCGGGACGGCTCGACCTTGTCGGCGCCACCGCCAATGGCGCGCCCGTCTATGTCGACTATGCCCACAAGCCGGATGCGCTGGAAAATGTACTGGCCGCCGTGCGCCCATTCACCACCGGGCGCGTCATCGTCGTGTTCGGCTGCGGCGGCGACCGCGACCGGGGCAAGCGGCCGATCATGGGCGAGATCGCCACGCGGCTCGCCGATGTCGTCATCGTCACCGACGACAATCCGCGCTCGGAAGTGCCGGAAACGATCCGTGCCGCGATCCTGGCGGCCGCGCCCGGCGCCATTGAAATCGGCGACCGCCGCAAGGCGATCCACGAAGCGGTCGCCATGCTGAAAGCGGGCGATACGCTGATCGTTGCCGGCAAGGGCCATGAAGAGGGCCAGACCACCGGCGCCGAGACTTTTCCGTTCTCCGACCACGAAGAAGTCCGCTCGGCGCTGCGGGAGCGGGCCGCATGAGCGTGCTCTGGACTTCCGAGGCGCTGGTCGACGCCATGGGCGGTCGGCCGCTCGGGCCGATGCCGGAGGGAATTTCGGGGATCTCGATCGACAGCCGCAGCCTGCAGCCGGGCGACGCCTTCTTCGCCATCAAGGGCGAGGCGATGGACGGCCATGACTTCGCGACCGCGGCGATCAAGGCCGGCGCCGGCGTGCTGGTCGTTGCTGAGGGCAAGTTGCCGTCGCTCGGGCGGCTGACGGCGCCGATGATCGTGGTGCAGGACGTGCTGGCGGCGCTGGAAAAACTCGGTGTCGCCGCCCGCGCGCGTTCCAGCGCAAAAATCATCGCGGTGACCGGATCGGCCGGCAAGACCACCACCAAGGAGGCGCTGCGTCATGTGCTGTCGGCCGTCGGCACGGTGCATGTTTCGGCGCAGTCCTTCAACAATCATTGGGGCGTGCCGCTGACGCTGGCGCGCATGCCGGATAATTGCAACTATGCTGTGTTCGAGATCGGCATGAACCATCCCGGCGAGATCCGGCCGTTGGTCAAGATGGTCCGGCCGCATGTCGCCATCGTCACGATGATTGCCGCGGCGCATCTCGGCTTCTTCAGAAATCTCGACGAGATCGCCAAGGCCAAGGCCGAGATTTTCGAAGGCATCGAGCCCGGCGGTGCGGCCTTGCTCAACCGCGACGATGCGCGCTGGAAGCTGCTCGACAAGATGGCGCGGGCCGCCGGCGTCGAACATGTCTTTGGCTTCGGCGAGAATGCACGGTCGACCTACAAGCTGACCAAATGCGAGCTGCATGCCGATCATTCCGATATCACCGCCAGGATCGGCGGTCAGGATGTCGTTGCCCGGCTCGGCGCGCCTGGCCGCCACATGGTGCAGAATGTGCTCGCCGTTCTTGGCGCGGCGCATCTCGTTGAAGCCGACATCGGCAAGGTGGCCTTGGCACTGGCCGATCTGTCGGCCGAGCGTGGCCGTGGGAAGCGCCATATGCTTCGCCACCCCAAGGGACCGATCACACTGATCGACGAGAGCTACAACGCCAATCCGGCCTCGATGGCTGCTGCCATGGCGCTGCTCAACGCGACGCCTGTCACGGGCGAGGGCCGGCGCATCGCCGTGCTCGGCGACATGCTCGAGCTCGGCGACCATTCGGCCAAGCTCCATGCAGCCCTTGCCGAGTTGATCGTCGGCACCGGCACAAACACGGTCTTTCTCGGCGGTCCGGAAATGCGGGCGCTGGCAGACATCCTGCCCGACGAGATCAAAACGGAATACCGCGCCGGCGCCGAGGAATTGAAGCCGCTGCTGTTGTCGACGCTGAAGGCCGGCGACGTGGTGATGATCAAATCGTCGAAAGGCATCGGCTTTTCAAAGCTGGTCGAGGCCTTGCTCGGCAAATATCCGGCGGAAGCCGCAGGCACGAAACAGAACTAGTCCGGGGAACGGAATCGTATGTTTACATTGCTCGTCGATTTTGCGGACAAGGTCTCGGTCTTCAATGTCTTCCGCTACATAACTTTCCGCACCGGCGGTGCGCTGATCACCTCGGCGCTGATCGTCTTCATCTTCGGGCCGACCATCATCAATTCGCTTAGGCTGCGGCAAGGCAAGGGCCAGCCGATCCGCGCCGATGGCCCGCAGACGCATTTCAAGAAGGCCGGCACGCCGACGATGGGCGGGCTGATGATCCTGTGCGGCATCGTCGGCTCGTCGCTTCTATGGGCGAACCTCTCCTCGATCTATGTCTGGGTGGTGCTCTTGGTGACGCTGGGCTTCGGTTCGATCGGCTTTTACGACGACTATCTCAAGGTAACCAAGCAGTCGCATCTCGGCTTTTCCGGCAAGGCGCGGCTGGCGTTGGAATTCGTCATCGCCGGCATCGCCGCCTGGGCGATCATGCATAATGGCCAGGCGCCGTTCTCGTCGTCGCTGACCTTCCCCTTCGCCAAGGAATTCATCATCAATCTCGGCTGGTTCTTCGTGCCGTTCTCCTGCTTCGTCATTGTCGGCGCCGGCAATGCGGTGAATTTGACCGATGGCCTCGACGGGCTGGCGATCGTGCCGATCATGATTGCGGCGGCATCCTTTGGCGTCATCGCCTACCTCTCCGGCAACGCGGTGTTCGCCGAATACCTGCAGATCCATTTCGTGCCCGGCACCGGCGAGCTGGCCGTCGTGCTCGGCGCCGTCATCGGCGCCGGCCTCGGCTTCCTCTGGTTCAACGCGCCACCGGCGGCGATCTTCATGGGCGACACCGGTTCGCTGGCCATGGGCGGCCTGATCGGTACGGTCGCGGTCGCCACCAAGCACGAGATCGTGCTGGTCATCGTCGGCGGATTGTTTGTCGTGGAAATCCTGTCGGTCATCATCCAGGTCGGCTACTTCAAGATGACCGGCAAGCGCGTGTTCCTGATGGCGCCGATCCATCATCATTTCGAAAAGCTCGGCTGGACCGAAAGCCAGGTGGTGATCCGCTTCTGGATCATCGCCGTCATCCTGGCGCTGGTCGGCCTGTCGACCCTCAAGCTGAGATAGGAACCCGCTTGATCCCCGCCGCATCCTTTTCGGGCAAACGCGTTTCGCTCTTCGGGCTCGGTGGCTCGGGGATCGCCACGGCGCGCGCGCTGATCGAGGGCGGCGCCGACGTGCTCGCCTGGGACGACAATCCCGATAGCGTCGCCAAGGCCGCTGGCCAAAGCATTGCGACCGCCGATCTGCGCGGCGCCGACTGGTCGAAATTCTCGGCCTTCGTGCTCTCGCCCGGCGTGCCGCTGACGCATCCCAAGCCGCACTGGACGGTGGAGTTGGCGCGTGGCTCCGGCGTCGAGGTGATCGGCGATATCGAATTGTTCTGCCGCGAGCGGATTGCGCGCGCGCCTGATGCGCCGTTCATCGCTATCACCGGCACCAACGGCAAGTCGACGACCACGGCGCTGACCGCGCATATCCTCAAATCGGCAGGGCGCGACACGCAGATGGGCGGCAATATCGGCCGGGCCATCATGACGCTCGATCCACCGCAGGCTGACCGGGACTATGTCGTCGAGTGTTCGTCCTACCAGATCGATCTCGCGCCCTCGATCAACCCGACGGCCGGCATCCTGCTCAACCTGACGCCCGACCATCTCGACCGCCACGGCACCATGCAGCACTACGCTTCGATCAAGGAGCGGCTGGTCGCCGGCAGCGAGACAGCCATTGTCGGCGTCGACGATAGCTGGTGCGCGCAGATCGCCGACCGGCTGGAGAGGGCGGGCCGACAGGTGATCCGCATCTCCAAGCGGCTGCCGCTGACCGACGGTTATTTCGCCGATGGCTCCGATCTGATGGAAGCCGTGCATGGCCGTTACAGCCGCGTCGCCTTCCTCGAAGGCATCGGTTCGTTGCGCGGCCAGCACAATGCGCAGAACGCGCTTGCCGCCGTCGCCGCCTGCCTCAGGGTCGGCTTGAGCCTCGGCGAGATCCAGGCGGGACTGGAAAGCTTTCCCGGGTTGGCGCATCGCATGGAGCAGGTCGGCCGCAAGGATCATGTGCTGTTCGTCAACGATTCCAAGGCGACCAATGCCGATGCGGCGGCACCGGCGCTGTCGAGTTTTTCGCGCATTTACTGGATCGCCGGCGGACTGCCCAAGGAAGGCGGGATCGAGCCGCTGCGCGGTTTCTTCCCGCGCATCGCCAAGGCCTATCTGATCGGCGAGGCGGCGCCCGCATTCTCGGCGACGCTCGGCGAAGCCGTGCCCTATGAAATCTCGGGCACGCTGGCCGCCGCGGTCGACCATGCCGCGAAAGACGCGGCCAAGGATGACAGCGGCGAGGCGGTGGTGCTGCTGTCGCCGGCCTGCGCCAGTTTCGACCAGTTCAAGAATTTCGAAGTTCGCGGCGAAGCCTTCAGGCAAGCTGCGAATGCTATCGAGGGCGTGAAACCCATCGGAGGGGCACGATAATGCAAAGCCGTCTCGACAAAAGCCCGGTTGCAACCTGGTGGTGGACGATCGATCGCTGGTTCCTGGCGGCGTTCCTGTCGCTGATGGGGCTTGGCATCGTCTTGTCCTTTGCGGCAAGCCCGGCGGTGGCCGAACGCATCGGCCTCGACAGTTTCCACTTTGCCACCAGGCAGATCATCTTTACCGTGCCGGCGCTCGGCGTGATGCTGGCAGTGTCCTTCCTGGAATCGCGGCAGATCCGGCGCATGGCGCTGATCATCCTGGGCATCATGCTGGTGCTGATGGTGGCCGTGCTCTATATCGGCGTCGAGGTGAAAGGCGCGCGGCGCTGGGTGTCGTTTGTCGGCATGTCGATCCAGCCGTCGGAATTCCTGAAACCCGCCTTCGTCATCGTCTGCGCCTGGCTGTTCGCAGAACACAAGCGCCAGCCCGACATTCCGGGCAATTTGTTTGCCATGCTGCTGCTAATCCTGGTCATCTCGCTTCTGGTGGCGCAGCCCGATCTCGGCCAGACCATGCTGGTGACCGGCACCTGGGGCGTCATGTTCTTCATGGCCGGCCTGCCCTGGCTATGGATCATCGCGCTTGGCGCCACCGGCGCCGGCGGCCTGTTTGCCGCTTATACGGTGTTCCCGCACGTCGCCGCCCGCATCGACAAATTCCTGACCGGCGAAGGCGACACGTTCCAGGTCGACATGGGCCGCGAGGCGCTGATCAACGGCCACTGGTTCGGCGTCGGGCCGGGCGAGGGCACGGTCAAGCGGGTCATTCCCGACGCGCATGCCGACTTCGTCTTTTCGGTCGCCGGCGAAGAGTTCGGGCTGATCATGTGCTTCTTCATCATGTCGATCTTCGCCTTCATCGTGCTGCGCGGCCTCAGCACGGCGCTGAAGGAACATGATGATTTCACCCGCTACGCCGTCGGCGGTCTCGTCACCGTGTTCGGCCTGCAGTCGGTCATCAACATGTGCGTCAACCTGCAACTGATGCCGGCCAAGGGCATGACGCTGCCTTTCATCTCCTATGGCGGCTCCTCGCAGATCGCCATTGCCATCTCGATGGGCATGGTGCTGGCGCTGACCCGCAAGCGACCGGAAAAGCGCAAGCAGATGGGCTTTGCCCTGTCGCAGCGCGCCCTGCCGGCGGAGTGATATGGCGCGGGGTGTCATCCTTCTCGCGGCGGGCGGAACAGGCGGACATTTGTTTCCGGCCGAGGCGCTGGCGCATGAGCTGATCGAGCGCGGCTGGAGCGTGCATCTGGCGACGGACGACCGCGCCGAGCGCTTTGCCGGCCATTTCCCGGCCGCCGCCATCCATCCGATCCAGTCGGCGACGATGGGCTCGAAAAACCCTGTCGCGCTGCTTGGCGCGTTCTGGAAGATCTGGCGCGGCGTGCGCCAGGCCTCCGCCGTCATCGCCAGGATCAAGCCTGATGCGGTGGTCGGCTTTGGCGGTTATCCGACCTTGCCACCGCTCTATGCCGCGACGCGGCGCAAGCTGCCGACGCTGATCCATGAGCAGAACGCGGTGATGGGCCGCGCCAACCGGGCGCTGTCCGGGCGCGTCGATGCCATTGCCGGCGGCTTCCTGCCGCAAGATGAAAGCGCCACAGGCGCCAAGACGGTGACGACCGGCAATCCGGTCAGGCCGCCAATCCTGGAGGCGGCAAAGACGCCCTATAAGGCATCCCAAGGGGCGGATCCGTTCAGGCTCCTGGTGTTCGGCGGCAGCCAGGGCGCGCAGTTCTTTTCCGATGCCATGCCGGCGGCGATCGCACTTCTGCCGGAGGCGCAGCGCAAGCGGCTGGTGATCACCCAGCAGGCCCGCGCCGACGACGTGGCGCGGGTGAAGGCTGGCTATGCGGCACTCGGCGTCCATGTCGAGGTCTCGCCCTTCTTCACCGATATGGCACAGCGCATGGGCGCGGCGCATCTGGTGATCTCGCGCTCCGGCGCCTCGACGGTTTCGGAGATCGCCGTCATCGGCCGGCCGGCGCTGCTGGTGCCTTATCCCTATGCGCTGGATCACGATCAGGCGGCGAACGCAGCCGCCCTTGCCGCGGCGGGCGGCGGCGAGGTGCATCCGCAATCGTCACTGTCGCCGGAGCGCATCGCGGCTCTCATTGGCGGGCTGATGGACACTCCCGAGCGGCTGACGGCCATGGCTGCCGGAGCGAAGTCGGCTGGCCGGCCGAACGCGGCACGGTTGCTCGCTGATCTCACAGAGGCTATTGCGTCCAGAAAAACCGTTTCGGATTTCAGGAAAGGGACGCATTGATGAAGATGCCGCAGACCATCGGCCTTGTGCATTTCATCGGCATTGGCGGGATCGGCATGAGCGGCATCGCCGAGGTTCTGCACAATCTCGGCTACAAGGTGCAGGGTTCGGACCAGGCCGACAGCGCCAATGTCCAGCGGCTGCGCGACAAGGGCATCGAATGCTTTGTCGGCCACAAGGCCGAGAATATCGGCGCGGCCGAAGTGGTGGTCGTCTCCACCGCGATCAAGAAATCCAATCCCGAGCTGAAGGCCGCGCGGGAGAAGTTGCTCCCAATTGTCCGCCGGGCCGAGATGCTGGCCGAACTGATGCGCTTCCGCCAGGCGGTCGCGATCGGTGGCACGCATGGCAAGACCACAACCACGTCGATGGTGGCGACGCTGCTCGATGCCGGCGGGCTCGACCCGACGGTGATCAATGGCGGCATCATCAATGCCTATGGCACCAATGCCCGTATGGGCGATGGCGAGTGGATGGTGGTCGAAGCCGACGAAAGCGACGGCACCTTCCTCAAGCTGCCGGCCGAGATCGCCGTCGTCACCAACATCGATCCCGAGCATCTGGACCATTATGGCAGTTTCGACAAGGTGCGCGAGGCCTTCCGGCAATTCGTCGAGAACGTGCCGTTCTACGGTTTTGGCGTGATGTGCACCGACCATCCGGAAGTACAGGCGCTGGTCAGCCGCATCGAGGACCGCCGCGTCATCACCTATGGCGAGAACGCGCAGGCCGATGTGCGTTTCACCAACCACCGCATGGCCGGTGCCGTCTCGGCATTCGACGTGGTGATCCGCGACCGCAAGACCGGCGGCCAGACGACGATATCGGATCTGCGGCTGCCGATGCCCGGCCGCCACAACGTCTCCAACGCCACCGCCGCAATTGCGGTCGCGCATGAACTCGGCCTGTCGGCCGAAGCGATCAAGAAGGGGCTGTCGTCCTTTGCCGGCGTCAAGCGGCGCTTCACCCACACCGGCTCGTGGAACGGCGTCGACATCTTCGACGATTACGGCCACCACCCGGTCGAGATCACGGCGGTGTTGAAAGCGGCGCGCAGCGCCACCAAGGGCCGCGTCATCGCCATTGCGCAGCCGCACCGCTTCACCCGGCTGCACGATCTGTTCGACGAGTTTTCGGTCTGTTTCAACGATGCCGACACGGTGATGGTGGCGCCGGTCTATGCGGCGGGCGAGGAGCCGATCGACGGCGTGACCTCGGAGGCGCTGGTGTCGCGCATCCGCTCCGGCGGCCATCGCGATGCGCGCTACGTCGAAACCCCTGCCGCGATTTCGCCCGTCATTCGCGCGTTGGCGAAACCGGGCGACTTCGTCATCTTCCTGGGCGCCGGCAACATCACCCAATGGGCCTATGCGCTGCCTGGGGAACTCGGCGGTACCGTCTCATGATGCGCGGCCAGGACCTGCTCGACAAACTTGGCGACCGGCTTGCCGGCCTGCGCGGCCGCATCACGCCCAATGCCGAGATGGACAAGATCACCTGGTTCCGCGCCGGCGGTCTGGCGGACGCCCTGTTCCAGCCGGCCGACGAGGAGGATCTGGCTGCCTTCCTGCGCGCCGTGCCGGAGGACATCCCGCTCACCATCGTCGGTATCGGCTCCAACCTCCTGGTGCGCGACGGCGGCATTCCGGGTTTCGTCATCCGGCTTTCGGCAAAGGGCTTTGGCGAGGCCGAGGTGGTTTCGCCGACCGTCATCAAGGCCGGTGCTGCGACGCCCGACAAGCGCGTCGCGGCCGTCGCTTATGAGGCCGGCATTGGCGGCTTTCATTTCTATCACGGCATTCCCGGCGCCATCGGCGGGGCGCTGCGGATGAATGCAGGCGCCAATGGCGTCGAGACGCGCGAGCGCGTCGTGGAAGTGCGCGCACTCGATCGCAAGGGCAATCTCCACACGCTCAGCAATGAAGAAATGGGCTATGCCTATCGTCACTCGGCCGCACCTGCCGGGCTGATCTTCACCTCCGCCATTTTCGAGGGCGTTTTGGAAGACCAGGCGGCGATCAAGGCGGCCATGGACGCCGTCCAGACGCATCGCGAGACGGTGCAGCCCATCCGCGAGAAGACCGGCGGCTCGACCTTCAAGAATCCGGAAGGCACCTCGGCCTGGAAGGAAATCGACAAGGCCGGCTGCCGCGGGCTGATGATCGGCGGCGCGCAGATGTCGCCGATGCACTGCAACTTCATGATCAACACCGGAACAGCGACCGGATACGATCTCGAATATCTCGGCGAGACGGTGCGCGCCCGCGTGCTTGAAAATTCAGGCATCCGCCTGCAGTGGGAAATCAAGCGGCTCGGCAATTTCCGCCCCGGCCATGCCGTGCAGGAATTCCTCGGACAGCTTCTTTAGCGCAAGCTGAAGTTCATGTGATGCTTGAACTTCAAACGGTCTGAAACAACAGCGCCACCGTTGCTCCAAAGACTCACAACACGCTTTTTCCGGCCGTTTTCGCGGAAAGTGAATCTGTCGGAATCATAAGCACTTGCCAGCGAATCAACTCTCTGATTCTCTGCCTTAAAGCGTTTCCTGATTTGAGTCGTTCGACGCGTCGACCGCGTTTTCCGTCTGGGGGGCAACCTGCCGGGAGACTCGGACTCAATCTGGTCGCTGAATGCGTGGTTGCGGGCCCGCCGTGAGAGGGATGACGGGATATGAAGAACAAGCATGTGGCTGTCCTCCTGGGCGGATTCTCGTCCGAGCGGCCCGTGTCTCTGTCTTCGGGAAAGGCGTGTGCGGATGCGCTTGAGAATGAAGGCTACCAGGTTACCCGCGTCGATGTTGCGCGCGATGTCGGCGCCGTGCTCACCGAACTCAAGCCGGATGTCGTCTTCAACGCACTGCACGGCCCGTTCGGTGAAGACGGCACCATCCAGGGCATCCTCGAATATCTGGCCATTCCCTACACCCATTCGGGCGTGCTCGCCTCGGCGCTCGCCATGAACAAGGAGCAAGCCAAGAAGGTCGCCAAGGCTGCCGGCATCGCGGTGGCGGAATCGAAGGTTGCCAGCCGCTTTGCCATCCAGAACAAGCATCCGATGAAGCCGCCCTACGTGGTCAAGCCGGTCAATGAAGGCTCAAGCTTCGGCGTCGTCATCGTGCATGAAGGGCAGTCGCATCCGCCGCAGGTCATCGGCTCGTCCGAATGGAAATATGGCGAGACCGTCATGGTCGAGCGCTACATCCATGGGCGCGAGCTGACCTGCGCCGTCATGGGCGACGTGGCGCTCGGCGTCTGCGAGATCATTCCGACCGGCCATTCCTTCTACGACTATGATTCAAAATACGTCGCCGGCGGATCAAAACACGAAATCCCTGCTAAAATTTCATCAAATATTTACCAAAAAATACAGACACTGGCGCTCAAGGCACATCTGGCTATCGGCTGCCGGGGCGTTTCCCGATCGGACTTCCGCTATGACGACCGTCACTCCGAAAACGGCGAGATTGTCTGGCTCGAGATCAACACTCAGCCGGGCATGACGCCGACGTCTTTGGTGCCTGAAATCGCCGCCCAGGCCGGGCACTCGTTTGGCGAATTGTTGAGTTGGATGGTGGAGGACGCTTCGTGTCTGCGTTGAAATGGGGACAGGACAAGGGCAGGGGCGGCGCCGGGCCGGCGCTGTTCGGCATGCCGTTGTCGTTCGACCATTTCGTGCTGCCGCGCGTGCTGCGCCGGCCGGTGCGCGTGCTGGCGCGCCTGGGCGGCGGCGACTTCGTCGCGCCGCGCTTTTCCGCGGCCATCCTGTCGGCTTCGCTCATTGCATCAAGCAGCCTCTATGGCGCCATTCTCGGCGGTCATGCCGACGACATCGTCCAGAGCATCACCGCCCGGACCGGCTTTGCCGTCGACCAGATCAAGGTGGTCGGCAACCGCCAGACTTCGGAGATCGACATACTGGACCGGCTCGAGCTCGACGGCTGGACGTCACTGATCGGCTTCGATGCCGAGGCCGCGCGTGAACGTATTGATACCTTGCCCTGGGTCGAAGTGGCGGCGGTGCGCAAGGTCTATCCACATACGCTGGAAGTGCGTGTCGAGGAGCGCGAGCCCTTCGCGCTCTGGCAGCAGGGCGCGGAGCTTTCGGTCATCGAACGCTCCGGCGCGGTGATCGCGCCGTTCTCCGGCGGCAAGCAGGCGCTGCTGCCGCTGATCATCGGCACCGGCGCGCCGGCCAAGGCCCCCGACTTCGTGGCCAAGATCAACAAATTTCCCGAGCTCGCGGCTCGGGTCAAAGGCTATATCCGCATCGGCGAACGGCGCTGGGACCTTAAGCTGGAAAACGGCATCACGATCAAGCTGCCCGAGGATGGCGAGGATCAGGCGATTGCCGATCTGGTTCGGATGGACCACGACAACGGGCTTCTGACGCGGGACATCGCCGCCGTCGACATGCGCATCTCCGATCGCCTGGTGGTGCAGCTGACGCCGGAAGCGGCGACGCAGCGCCAGGCCGCGCTCAATGAAAAGCCGCAAAATCTGAAGCGCAAGTCGGGGACGAAGATATGAGCTGGCTTGGCGGCAACAGCGATGCCTCTTCGCGGCGTTCCGGCACGCTCACCGTGCTGGATGTCGGCTCCAGCAAGGTTTGCTGCGTGGTGGCGAAACTGAAGCCGCGCGAGGACGGCAAGCTGTTGCGCGGCCGCTCGCACCGCATCCAGGTGATCGGCATCGGCCACCAGAAATCGCAAGGCGTGAAGTCGGGCGTGGTCGTCGATCTCGACCGCGCGGAGCACGCCATTCGCCTGTCCGTCGACGCAGCCGAACGCATGGCGGGACTGACCGTGGATTCGCTGATCGTCAACATGACGGCCGGCCGGCTGAAGAGCGAAACCTATTCGGCCACCATCAATCTCGGTGGCCATCAGGCCGACGAAGCCGACATCAAGCGCGTGCTTGCCGCCGGCGCCAAGCAGGCGCTCAAGGCCGAACGCGACGTGATCCATTCGCTGCCCGTCGGCTTTTCGCTGGACGCCGAGCGCGGCGTGCGCGATCCGCGCGGCATGGTCGGCGACCAACTCGGCGTCGATATGCATGTGCTGACGGGCGATGCCGCGCCGCTGCGCAATCTGGAGCTCTGCATCAACCGCTCGCATCTTTCGGTCGAGCGCATGGTGGCGACGCCCTATGCCAGCGGGCTTGCGGCCCTGGTCGACGACGAACTGGAAATGGGTGCGGCCTGCATCGACATGGGCGGCGGCACGACGACCATCTCGGTGTTTTCGGAAGGCAAATTCGTCCACGCCGATGCCATTGCCATCGGCGGCAATCATGTGACGCTCGATATGGCCAAGGGCCTGTCGACCTCGCTCGACGCCGCGGAGCGGCTGAAGGTGATGCATGGTTCGGCGCTGCCCGGCAGTGCCGACGATCGCGACCTGGTCTCGATCCAGCCGATCGGCGAAGACGGCGAGATGCCGCTGCAGATCCCGCGCTCGGTGATGACGCGCGTCATCCGCGCCCGCATCGACGAGACGCTGGAACTGTTGCGCGACCGGCTGAACAAGTCGGGCTACGGCAATGCCGTGGGAAAACGCGTCGTGCTGACCGGCGGCGCCAGCCAGCTTGCGGGTCTCCCCGAGGCGGCGCGCCGCATTCTGGGACGCAATGTGCGCATCGGACGCCCGCTCGGCGTGGCGGGCCTGCCGGAAGCTGCCAAGGGGCCGGCTTTCTCGACGGCGGTCGGGCTGCTGATCTATCCGCAGATGGCGAGCTTCGAGAGCCATCCGGCGAAAGGAATTTCCGGTCTCAGGATGACCGGGACGGGCGGAAAACTGCATCGCATGAGTCAGTGGTTGAGAGACAGTTTCTAATTGACGGGGACAGCCCCATAGGCGGCCGCGGCGGCGAAGCGGCGGGAAAGGCAAAGGACGGAGACAATGACGATCAATCTGCAAAAGCCGGACATCACCGAGCTCAAGCCGCGGATCACCGTATTCGGTGTCGGCGGCGGCGGCGGCAATGCCGTCAACAACATGATCACCGCGGGCTTGCGCGGTGTCGAGTTCGTCGTGGCCAACACCGATGCACAGGCGCTGACCATGTCGAAGGCCGAGCGGCTGATCCAGCTCGGCGCGCATGTAACCGAGGGGCTCGGCGCCGGCTCGCAGCCTGAAGTGGGCCGTGCGGCGGCGGAAGAGTGCATCGATGAGATCATCGATCATCTCTCCAACACCCATATGTGCTTCGTCACCGCCGGTATGGGTGGCGGCACCGGAACCGGTGCGGCTCCCGTGGTTGCCCGCGCGGCGCGCGAACGGGGTATCCTCACCGTCGGCGTCGTCACCAAGCCGTTCCATTTCGAAGGCCAGCGCCGCATGAAGACGGCGGATCTCGGCATCGAGGAGCTGCAGAAATGTGTCGATACCCTGATCGTCATCCCCAACCAGAACCTGTTCCGGCTGGCCAATGACAAGACCACCTTTGCCGACGCCTTCGCCATGGCCGACCAGGTGCTCTACTCCGGTGTTGCCTGCATCACCGACCTGATGGTCAAGGAAGGTCTGATCAATCTCGACTTCGCCGACGTGCGTTCGGTGATGCGCGAAATGGGCAAGGCGATGATGGGCACCGGCGAAGCTTCGGGCGAGGGCCGCGCGATGGCCGCCGCCGAGGCGGCGATCGCCAATCCGTTGCTCGACGAGACCTCGATGAGGGGCGCCAAGGGCCTGCTGATCTCGATCACCGGCGGCCGCGACCTAACCCTGTTCGAAGTCGACGAGGCCGCGACCCGCATCCGCGAGGAAGTCGATCAGGACGCCAACATCATCCTCGGCGCCACCTTCGACGAGGAACTCGAAGGCGTCATCCGCGTCTCGGTGGTCGCCACCGGCATCGACAAATCGGCAGCTGAAATTGCCGCGGCGCCGATCTCGATCCGGGCCGTGGCGCCGCAGCAGAAGCCGGTCAGCCGCCCAGCGGCTCCGGGGGCGGAAGGCCGTCCGGCACCGGTCCAGCAGCAGACCTATGAGCAGCGCGCGGCCGATCCGGTGGCCGAGGCGATCCAACTTGCCGAGGCCAATGCGGCGGCAATGGCTCGTCCGACGCCGATGGCCCAGGCGGAAGATTTCCGCCCGCAGAGCAAGATCTTCCAGGCCCCGCCTGCCCAGCCGCAGCCTGTCGTGCAGCAGGTGATGCAACCGGCGCCGATGCGGGAAATGCCGCAGCCGGTGGCTGCCGCACCGCAGCGCATGCCGCGGGTGGAGGATTTTCCGCCTGTGGTGCGGGCCGAGGTGGAAGCCAAGGGCCGTCCGGCCGACCATGAAAACAGCGGGCCGATGGGGCTGCTCAAGCGGCTGACCAACGGGCTGACGCGCCGCGAAGAAGAGCCGGCCCGGTTGCAGCCGGCACAGCCGCGCGAACCGAAACTGCGCCAGGCGGCGCCGGAAATGCGCCGCCTTGCCAGCCAGGATCCGCAGCTTTACGCGCCGCGCCGCGGTCAGCTCGACGATCAGGGCCGGTTGACGCCGCAGACCAGGTCGACCCAGGAAGACGACCAGCTGGAGATACCGGCTTTCCTGCGCCGCCAGGCCAACTGAGCCGTTAACGGTATGTAACACTTGTTAACAGGCAGACGAGAGATTGTCTGCCTGTTAACGTTTAAAGTGGTTTAATAACAAGGCGTTACGATGTGACGCTCAAGGTCTGTCGCGGTTACACAGAGTAAGAAACCGTGATTTGGAGTCTCCCTGACAGACCATTATCTTTGCCGCAGCACTTTCGGTGTGCTGGGATTCGGGGAAGTGGCCCTGCCTGCCGATAAAAAAGAGCCGCGCCTTTTGGGTTAAAGCGGACTTAGGCGTTTGGGCTATGGGGTTTGTCTTGCAAGACTATCAGACGACACTGAAATCGCGTGCAACGCTGACCGGTACCGGCGTTCACAGCGGCAAACCGGTCACCGTCAATTTCCTCCCTGCGGACGCCGACACCGGCGTGCTCTTCCACCTTTCGAACGGAAGCGAGAGCCGCGAGTTCCGCGCGCTGGTTGCTGAAGTCGGCGCGACCGATCTCTGCACCATGCTCGGCGATCCGGCAGGCGAGCATATCGCCACCGTCGAACATCTGATGGCGACGCTTTTCGGGCTCGGCATCGACAACATCGTCATCGAGATCGACGGTCATGAGGTTCCGATCCTCGATGGCAGTGCGGTGGCGTTCGTGGAAGCCATCGACCAAGCCGGCATCGAGACGCTGGCGGTCAAGCGCCGCTACATCAGGGTGGTCAAGCCCGTCCGCATCGAGAATGGCGCGTCCTGGGCCGAGTTCAGGCCCTATAGCGGCACGCGCTTCGAGGTCGAGATCGATTTCGAAAGCCCGGCGATCGGCCGCCAGCTATTCGCCTCCGACATCAACCCCGACATCTTTCGCCAGGATATCGCGCGCGCCCGCACCTTCGGCTTCATGAAGGATGTCGAGCGGCTGTGGGCGGCCGGCTATGCGCTGGGCTCCTCGCTGGAGAACTCGCTGGTGATCGGCGACGACAACCGGGTGATCAACATGGGCGGCCTGCGCTACCCCAATGAGTTCGCTCGCCACAAGACGATGGACGCGATGGGCGATCTGGCGCTGGCCGGCGCCCGTTTCATTGGTTGTTTCCGCTCCTATCGCGGCGGTCACCGGATGAATGCGGCCGCTTTGCGGCGGCTTCTGTCCGACCGTTCGGCCTTTGAGGTCGTCGAGACCACGCGCCGCGAGCGCGGCCGCACCGCCGAGATGAGCGCCGTCACCGGCCCTGTCTTTGCACCTTGGGTGATCTGATTCTTAACGATTTTCTGGCTTTCTGAGCGCGGGCTGGTGTTGCATGAATGCATCACCGGCGGGTGAAAGCGCATAGCGTTCGAGCCAACACCAAGTCGCCACAAAAATGTGCGATTGGCTAGACATAGCGTTGCTGGGCAAGGCAGTTATGGTTTATGGCTGCTGCCGTGTGTTAGGCGCATGTCGCTCAAAAGTGGGGATCAGTTTTGAGGGAACGCCATGCGAAAGGCATTGAACTAACGCCGAAAGGGCGCAATCTAATCATGTTCTTCAAGCGAGTTGGTCAATCGAAAGCGCCGTATCGGGCTGTTTTCCTGGCGCTTTCGGTGGTTGTGCCATCGCTGTTCCTCTCGGCCTGCATGTCGTCCGAGAAAGACGTCGACCTGTCGACCTATGTCGACCAGACCGAACCGGCCGACGTCCTTTACAATCAAGGCCTTGCCAATCTCAATGCCGGCCGCCTGGATGAGGCGAGCAAGAAGTTCGACGCCGTCGACCGCCAGCACCCCTATTCGGAATTCGCCCGCAAGTCGATGGTGATGGGCGCCTTCGCCGACTACCGCGCCGGCCGTTATGACGAAGCGATCGGCTCGGCAAAGCGCTATCTGACGCTTTATCCGTCGACCGACGACGCGGCTTACGCCCAGTATATTATCGGGCTGAGCTACTACAAGCAGATCAAGGACGTCACCCAGGATCAGAAGGAAGCACGCCAGACCGTGCAGACGATGCAGGATCTGGTGACGCGCTGGCCGACGTCGGAATATGTCGACGACGCCAAGGAAAAGATCCGTTTCGCCAACGACCAGCTGGCCGGCAAAGAGATGCAGATCGGCCGCTATTATCTCGAGCGGCGCGAATACATTGCTGCCGTCAAGCGCTTCCGCAACGTTGTCGAGAACTATTCCAACACCCGCCATGTCGAAGAGGCGCTGGCGCGTCTGGCCGAAAGCTACTACGCGATGGGCTTGACCTCGGAAGCGCAAACCGCCGCTGCTGTGCTCGGCACCAATTATCCCGACAGCCAATGGTACAAGGATACCTACAAGCTGTTGCAGAGCAACGGGCTTGAGCCGCGCGAGAATGCCGGATCGTGGATATCCAAGGCCGGCAAGCTGATCACCGGCGCCTGACGCCCGAGCATCGACTGAGGCGGAACGCGCTTTTCGGATTGATCCGACGCTCAAACAAAAAGATAGTGCGGCGCTGCGACTCCATCGGTCGCATGCCGCTTCACAGCGGTTCAGTGGTTTGATTGAGGCGCTGAACCGTCCTAACTTTTTGTTCTACGCAATTCCGGACGGAAAACCGCTACGCACTTTTCCTGGAATTGCTTGAGGTCCGGGTTCTGATGCTTTCCAGACTGTCGATCCGCGATATCGTCCTGATCGAGAAGCTGGATATCGACTTCCAGCCCGGCCTTTCCGTGCTGACCGGTGAAACCGGCGCCGGCAAATCCATCCTTCTCGACGCGCTGTCGCTGGCGCTTGGCGCCCGCGGCGACGCCTCGCTGGTGCGGCACGGTGCTGCCCAGGGCCAGGTCATTGCCGTCTTCGATGTGCCGCGCAACCACCCGGTGCGCGCGCTGCTGGCCGAGAACGCCATCGAGGATGACGGCGACATCATCCTGCGCCGGCTGCAGACGGCGGATGGCCGTACCCGTGTCTTCGTCAACGACCAGCCGTCCAGCGTCACGCTGATGCGCGACATCGGCCACGCGCTGGTCGAGATCCACGGCCAGCATGACGAGCGCGCCCTGGTCGATCCAGGCGCGCATCGCGAATTGCTGGACAGTTTTGGCGGCCATCTCGGCGCCGCCCGCGCGACCGGCGAGGCGTGGCGCTACTGGCGCGGCGCCGAGCAGGAGTTTGCCAGGCACCGCGCCAAGGTCGAGGCAGCGGCGCGCGAGGCCGATTATCTCAGGGCCTCGGTGGCGGAACTGGCAAAGCTCGATCCGCAGCCCGGCGAAGAGACGCAACTGGCCGAATTGCGCGCCACGATGATGCGGGCCGAAAAGATCGCCTCGGAAATACACGATGCGCAGGATGTGCTGTCAGGCCCGTCCTCGCCACTGCCGCAACTGGCCAGTTTGCTCAGGCGCCTGCAGCGCAAGGCCAGCGAAGCGCCGGGCCTGCTCGAGGATGTGGTGAAGTCGCTGGATGAGGCGATGCTGTCGCTGGATGCCGCGCAATCGGGCGTCGAGGCGGCATTGCGCGCCACCGAATACGACCCGCAGCGGCTGGAGAAGGCGGAAGAGCGGCTGTTTTCGCTGCGTGCGGCGTCACGCAAGCACAGTGTCGCTGTCGACGATCTGGCGCAACTGCGCGACACCATGTTGGCCGATCTCGCCGATCTCGATGCCGGCGAGGGGCGCCTGCATCTCTTGGAAAAGCAGGCCTCAGCGGCGCGCGAAGCCTACGATATTTCCGCAGCCCAGCTCTCCGCCCTTCGCCATGCGGCCGCGGTCGGCCTGACCAAGGCTGTGATGGCCGAATTGCCGGCGCTGAAGCTGGAACGGGCTGAGTTCATCGTCGAACTGGCCAGCGATGGCGAGAACCGCATGGAAGAAGGCATCGACCAGGTCGAGTTCTGGGTGCGCACCAATCCCGGCACCAGGCCTGGGCCGATGATGAAGGTCGCCTCCGGCGGCGAGCTGTCGCGCTTCCTGCTGGCGCTCAAGGTGGCGCTGGCCGACCGTGGCTCGGCGCCGACATTGGTCTTCGACGAGATCGACACCGGCGTCGGCGGCGCCGTGGCCGATGCGATCGGCCAAAGGCTGGCCAGGCTGTCGAAGCGCGTGCAGGTGCTGTCGGTCACGCATGCTCCGCAAGTGGCGGCACGTGCTGCGACGCATTTCCTGATCTCCAAATCCGGCGGCTCGGACAAGGTTGCCACCGGCATTGCCGAGATGGACCGGGCGGCGCGCCAGGAAGAGATTGCGCGCATGCTGGCCGGCGCCACCATCACCGAAGAGGCGCGCGCAGCCGCCGAACGGCTGCTACGCGAGAATATTGCTGCAGCGTAGTCGTCGCAAGGCTTTCGGACTGAGTCAGGATATGGCTCCATCCCGCTGTTCAGGAATGCTTTTTCCGAAATCCTGATTTATGGTGTCGCGCCACTGTCCAGGGACCGCTGCATGTCTGAAAAACCAGTCGAATCGTTGAGCGAAAGCGAAGCCGCGGATGAGCTCCAGCGGCTGGCCGAGGAGATCGCCGGTCATGACCGGCGCTATCATGCCGAGGACGCCCCGACGATTACGGACGCGGAATATGACGCGTTGCGGCGGCGCAACCTTGCCATCGAGGAGCGGTTTCCCGGTCTGGTACGCGAGGATTCGCCCTCGCTGCGGGTCGGCGCCGCGCCGGCGGAAGGCTTTGCCAAGGTGCGCCATGCGGTGCCGATGCTCAGCCTCGCCAAGGCCTACACAGACGAGGACGTCACCGATTTCATCGAGCGTGGCCGGCGCTTCTTCGACCGCGACAAGGATCTCGACATCGCGTTTACGGCCGAGCCGAAGATCGACGGCCTGTCGGCGTCGCTGCGCTATGAACGCGGTGTGTTCGTGCAGGGTGCTACGCGCGGCGACGGCGCTGTCGGCGAGGACATCACCGCCAATCTCAGGACCATCGCCGACATCCCCGCCAAACTGAAAGGATCGGGCTGGCCCGAGACCATCGAGATCCGCGGCGAAGTCTACATGACCTATGCGGAATTCGAGGCACTGAAGGCCCGCTCGGCGGCGGTGGGGGGCCAGGACTATGTCAATCCGCGCAACACGGCAGCGGGCTCCTTGCGACAGAAGGATGCGTCCGTCACCGCCAGCCGCAATCTTAAGTTTTTTGCCTATGCCTGGGGCTACACGACAGCGGATCCGGCGCCGACCCAATATGATTCGGTGCAGAAATTCGCCGAATGGGGGTTCAAGGTCAGCCCGTTGATGGTGCGGGCGAAGTCGGTCGAGGAGCTGATCGCGCACTACCACAAGATCGAGGAGCTGCGTTCGTCGCTCGGCTACGACATCGACGGTGTCGTCTACAAGGTCGACCAGCTGGAATTGCAGCGTCGCTGGGGCTTTGTCACCGGCGAGCCGCGCTGGGCCGTTGCGCACAAATTCCCGGCCGAACAGGCGATGACGACGGTGCAGAAGATCGACATCCAGGTCGGTCGTACCGGTACGCTGGCGCCGGTGGCGCGGCTGGCGCCCGTCACGGTCGGCGGCGTGGTGGTCGAAAACGTCACGCTGCACAATGAGGACTACATCAAGGGCTTCGACAGCAACGGCCTGCCGATTCGCGACGGCATCGATGTCCGCATCGGTGACACGGTTGTCATACAACGGGCGGGCGATGTCATTCCGCAGATCGTCAGCGTCGTCGTCGACAAGCGGCCGCCTGATGCGGTGCCTTACGAATTCCCGCACATTTGTCCGGTCTGCGGCTCGCCGGCGACGCGCGAAATCAACGAAAAGACCGGCAAGGAGGATTCGCGCCGGCGCTGCACCGGCGAGCTGATCTGCGCCGCGCAGGCCGTGGAGCGGCTGCGTCATTTCGTGTCGCGCGGCGCGCTCGACATCGAGGGGCTGGGCGCCGAGAATATCGACCTGTTCTTCAATTCGGGACTGGTCAAGACCGCCGCCGATATCTTCACCCTCAGGGATCGCCGCCCGGCCGTCACCAGGGCGCTGGCCGAGCGGCGCGAGGAGCAGGCGCGGCTGCGCGAGGCGGCATCGGGCAAGGCGCGCAAGAATGTGCGCGGTGTCGAGGACCGCAATTATGAAGGTCTCGACAAGCTGTTCGCGGCCATCGATTCGCGCCGCCAGCCGGAGCTCGACCGCTTCATCTTCGCACTCGGCATCCGCCATATCGGCGAAACGACGGCGGCCGTGCTTGCCCGGACGTTTTCGACCATCGAGGAGCTGATCCGCGTCGGCAAGGAAACGGCGGCGGCTGAGGATCCGCACAGCGTCTTCCCCTCCATCAACGGCATTGGCGATACAGTGATCGATGCGTTGCGCGATTTCTTCGGCAATGAACGCAATGACGACGTGCTCGACAGACTGCTCGAACAGGTCAAGCCGAAGCCGTATGTCGTCACCGTGTCGACCAACAGCGAGGTTGCCGGCAAGACCATCGTCTTCACCGGCACGCTGGAAAAGATGACACGCTCCGAAGCCAAGGCGATGGCCGAACGGCTCGGCGCCAAGGTGGCGGGTTCGGTGTCGACGAAGACCGATCTGCTGGTGGCCGGGCCGGGCGCCGGCTCCAAACTGAAGCAGGCCAGCGAACTCGGCGTCGAAGTCATCGACGAGGACACCTGGCTGCAACGGGTCGGCAAGGCGTGATGGCCGGTTCGTTCAAAGGGTTCGGGCAAAAGGCCATACCGTTCCTCAAGGCGCTCGACTTCCACCAGAGCCGCGAATGGTTCCAGGAAAACCGCGCGCTTTACGACAGCGAGTTGCATGAGCCGTTCTGCGATCTGGTCGAGACGCTGACCGAGCGCTTCGCGGCGGCGGGTCTGGGCTTGCGCGGAGACCGCAAGAAGTCACTGTTTCGCATCAACCGCGACGTGCGCTTCGCCAAGGACAAGCGGCCCTACAACCAGCATTTGTCGGCCATGCTGTCGCCGGATGGCACCAAGATGGAGCAGGGCGTGTTCTTCGTCTATGTCGGGATCGACCGCTGCTTTGCCGATGTCGCCTGGTGGAATCCGGAGCCGTCCCTGCTGCTGGCGATGCGCAAGGCGATCGTCGCCCGGCCGGCCGAGTTCCGAAAACTGCTCTCAACGCTGAAGAAAAACGGCTTCGAACTTGAAACCGAGGGCGGCATGAAGCGCACGCCGCGTGGCTTCGAGCAGGTCAACGAACCCGATCTTGTCGACGCCATCCGCAACCGGCACTTCTATGTCCAGCACATGATCGATCCGGCTGGAATTCACGCGCCGACGCTGGTCGACGAGCTTGTCGATTTCGCCTTGCGCGCCAAGCCGCTGCTCGACTGGGGCAGGGCGATCCAGGGCACGGCACCGCGGAGCTAAATCAGCCCGGCGCACTGCACGGCTACATCCGCATCAAAAGACCACCGTCGACTGCCAGTTCGATGCCGGTGATGTAGCTTGCCGCATCGGAAAGCAGGAATAGCGCGGCATTGGCCATGTCCTGCGGCGTGCCGATGCGGCCGAGCGGCGCATAATTGGCAACGGCCGCGCGTTTCTCCTCGGTGTCCCAGCGCGCCTGCAGCGGCGTCAACGCCATACCCGGGCAGATCGAATTGGAGCGGATGCCATCGCCCGCCAACTGCATGGCGAGCGACTTCGACAGCGCACAGACGCCGGCCTTCGATGCCTGGTAGGCATCCTGCGGGGTCGGATCGCCGCGATACCACTGGATGGTGGAGAAGTGCACCATGGCGCCGCCGCGTCCGCCGGCCCGCATATGGGGAACCACCGCCCGCGCGGTGTGGACGAAGGATTTCAGATTGATGTTGAAGACCTGGTCCCAGACATCGAGGTCCATCTCGAGGGCCGATTTGTCGCGACCGAACCAGAGCACGCCTGCGACATTGGCGAGATAATCGATGCCGCCGCGCTCGCGGCCCGCGGCATTGATGGTCTGCTCGACGAAGGCGGCGTCGGTGAGGTCGCCCTGGGCAAAGGTGAGCCGGTCGTCATAGACGGCAAGCGACGCCGGACGCGGCTTGACGTCGATGGCGGTGACCGAGGCGCCGGCCTCGAGCAGCGCCAGCGAGATCGCCTCGCCCATGCCGCCACCGGCGCCGGTGATGACTGCGTGCCTGCCGGTGAAATCATAAGCGATCATCCGAACCCCTCTGTGCTTCTTTCTGCTCGCCACCTTCATGACTCGCTTCCAGACGCCAGGCAAGGAAAGCGCACGTCTCGCACATCACCGACTTCGAATGGCGGCGTTATTTCGTCAGCTGAGGTGAGTAAAGCCAATGCCATCTTTGGCCTAAATAAGCCAAGCGATCACAGTTAGTGAGCGTTACAGAGCCGATAGATGATGATACAGAGTAGGGAAAGGTGTCGTAAAAAAAGACTGTAGGCTTGGGCGGCCAAAGGCGGGGGCTACTGATTTGAAAAAGGGAAACGAAATTACCCTTTCTGGTGTTAGCGATTCGGATGCCGAATTGTCCGGCGATCTCGCGATCCACATCCCTCGCAAAGAAACTTTTCGAGTTAGTCAAAACAAGACCCCCCTTTATTTCATGCGTGACGTAATTATAGCTATCGTTGTCGCGCTTTTTGCGAATTACATTTTCCCAAGATATTCGGAATATCTCCATTAGCTAATGTACGGTTGGCGGCGATCATTTCCGCTGATCATTTGGCTCAAGCGAATTGGTGTGACAGCCCGCCGGCTCTCACCTACATACCGCGCTTCGTGAAGGAGCGGTCTATGGCGGTGGAAGCAATTTCCGAAAAAAGTGCGAAGAGCGAGTTCTGGGACGGCGTGCGGCTGTCGATGCCAGTGGTCGTTGCGGCGGCGCCGTTTGGGTTGCTGTTCGGCGCCATCGCCGTCGACAACGGCTTTTCCGTTCTCGAAGCTTTTTTGATGAGCGCGCTGATCTTCGGCGGCGCCAGCCAGATGGTCGGCATCGAATTGTTCGGTCAGCATGTCGCGCCATGGCTGATCGTGCTGTCAATCTTCGCGGTAAACTTCCGTCACGTGCTTTACTCCGCCAGCATCGGTCGGCGCATCGCGCATTGGCCGGTCATCCAGCAGGGGCTGGGCTATTTCGTGCTCACCGATCCGCAGTTCGCGGTGGCCGAGCGCAGGGCCGAAGCCGGCGAGTCCGTTGGATTTGCGTGGTACATGGGCCTTGGCCTGCCGGTCTATGTGTTCTGGGGGATTGAAAGCGCGCTGGGCGCGGTGTTCGGCAAGCTGATCCCGGACACGCATGCGCTGGGCATCGATTTCCTGCTGCCGATCTATTTCCTTGGCCTGGTCATGGGCTTTCGCAAGCGGCCGCTGTGGCTGCCGGTGGTGATTGCCAGTGCCGCTGCCTCGATCATTGCCTACAAGACGGTGGGATCGCCGTGGCACGTCTCCATCGGCGCCGCTGCCGGCGTGCTGCTGGCCGTCATCCTGCCGCCGCACCATAGCGGTGTGGAGGCAAAACGATGAGCGCGACTTTGTGGATCATCATTGCCGGCGCGATCGCCACCTATCTCACCCGCGTCGGCGGCCATCTGGTGATCTCGCGCTTCGACCACATCCATCCACGCGTCGAGGCTGGCTTGAACGCCGTGCCGGCGGCGGTGTTGACGACGCTGGTGGCGCCCGCCGCACTCAGCGCCGGACCGGCGGAATGGGCGGCACTGGTCGTCGCCGCTGTGGTCTCGCTGCGCGGCGGCCTGATGGCGATGTTTCTGGCCGGGGCGGTGGTGCTGATCCTAGCGCGGCAGTTTGTGGCATAGGGCGCCTGCCGGGCAGAACAGTTTCGAACGGTCGGCGCCGCCCCTCATTGCCCTGCCGGGCGTTCGTCACTCGAAAAGCCAAGCAATTGGCTTTTCGTCCGCTTCGCGGACCGCTCCTCACCTCCCCGTATAGTGACGGGAGAAAGAAGCTCATTTCAGATCTTGGCGTCGTGCGGCAGCGGCGCTGTTGCCTTCTCCAGCCAGGCCAGCGTCTCGCCGTCGAGCATCGGGCCGATCTCGGCCAGCACCCAGGCATGGTAAGTATCCAGCCAGTGCAACTCCTCGCGCGTCAGCAGGTCGGTGCGGATCAGCCTGATATCGATCGGCGCCAGCGTCAGCGTCTCGAAACCGTGCATGGCGATGTCGCCGCCCTCCACCTGTTCAGCCGGCGTCACCAGGATCAGGTTCTCGATGCGGATGCCGTAGGAGCCTTCCTTGTAATAGCCGGGCTCGTTGGACAGCATCATGCCGGCCAGCAGCTTTTCGGTGCCGGTGCCGGTGCGGGCGATGCGCTGCGGCCCTTCGTGCACCGCCAGATAGGAGCCGACACCATGGCCGGTGCCGTGGGCAAAGTCGCAGCCATGCTTCCACAGCGCCATGCGCGCCACCGCGTCGATTTCCGAGCCGCGCGTGCCGACGGGAAAGCGCAGCGTGGAAATGCCGATCATGCCCTTCAACACCAGCGTGAAGCGCTCGCGCATCTCCTCGGTCGGCTGGCCGATCGGCACCGTGCGGGTGATGTCGGTGGTGCCATCCTGATACTGGGCACCGGAATCGAGCAGGAACAGCTCGCCCTTTGCCAGCTTGCGATTGGTGGCGCGCGAGACGCGGTAGTGCATGATGGCGCCGTTCGGCCCGGCGCCGGAAATGGTGTCGAAGGAGACATCGCGCAGCGGCATCTGCGTTTCCTCGCCGGTCTGCCGGCGCGTTTCCTCCAGCTTGGTGACAACGGTTATTTCGTCGAGCGTGCCCGGCTCCTGCCGTTCCAGCCAGCACAGCAGTTTCGCCACCGCTGCGCCGTCCCGGCGGTGCGCGGCGCGGCTGCCGGCGATTTCCGCTGGGTTTTTGGTGGCGCGCGGAATGCGGGCGGGATCGGCCGCTGAAACAAATGCGCCGCCATTGTCCTCGACCAGCATTCTCAGCTTTTCCGCCGCCAGCACCGGATCGAGCCCGATCTTGGCGCCGCCCTTGGCAAGGGCTGCGACCGCCGCCTCGAATTCGCCGGGCTCGTGCAGATCGGCGAGTTGGGTGAGATAGGCGGCGACCGTGCGCGAAAACTTGCGGCTGTCCATGAACAGCTGATGCTTGCCGTCGGCGGCGAGGATCGCAAAGCCGAGCGCCAGCGGCGTGTGCGGCACGTCACCGCCACGGATGTTGAAGGCCCAGGCGATCGAGGAGGGGTCGGTGAGCACGGCGTGCGTCGCGCCGTCCTTGCCGATTGCCGCCGCCAGCCGCGCCAGCTTGTCCTTGGCCAGTTCGCCGGCAAAGCCGATCGGGTGGATCTCGACCGGCGCCACCGCCGGCTCGGGCTGATCCTTCCAGATGATGTCGATCGGGTTATTGTCCAGCGGCACCAGCGTCGCGCCGGATTGCTCGGCCGAAGCCTTCAGCGCCTTGATGTCGCCAATCGTGTGCAGCCAGGGGTCGAAGCCAAGCGTGGCGCCCTTGCCGAGATTGTCCTTGATCCAGGAGGCCGGCGGGTTGTCGACGAGACTCTCGATCGCAAAAATGTCGAGATCGACCTCGTGGCGCACTTGCAAGGTATAGCGGCCATCGACGAACATGAAGGCGCGGTCACGCTGCACAAGTGCTACGCCGGCCGAGCCGCTGAAGCCGGTCAACCATTTCAGCCTCGCCGAGCGATCGGCGACATATTCGCCCTGGTGCTCGTCCGCGCGCGGCACCAGGAAACCGTCGAGGCCATTATCCGCCAGCCATCGCCGCAGCAACGTCACGCGCGGCTTGCCGACGCTCGGGTCGCCTGCGGAATCGAAGGTCTGGAACATGGTATGCCTCCTGTATCGGGCGCGACCGTAGCGCATGACCCGGAAAACCGGAATCGATTTTCGCCAATCGCAACAGGCTCGGATTGGTCCAAAGCGCGTTGCGTCTCAGTGCTTCAGGTGGATCGTTACCCAGCCTTCGCGATGCAAGGTCCTGACATGGCGAAAATTCTGGCCGACATAGGCCGAGATCACCGCGTTGCACTGGCGCTCGAGGATGCCGGACAGCACGATCGAGCCGCCGAGGCTGATGTGCCTGGCCATCTCAGGCGCCAGCCGCATCAGCGGCCGCGCCAATATGTTGGCGACGATGAGGTCGAAAGGCGCCCGCTTGCCGAAGATCGGGTGGTGGAAGCCGGGCGCCGTCACCGTTTCAACCAGCGCCTTGACGTGGTTGAGGCGGGCGTTGGCGGCGGCGACCCTGACGGCGATCGGATCGATGTCGGTCGCCAGCACCGGAATATGCGCCAGCTTGGCGACCGCGATCGCGAGCACCGCGCTGCCGGTGCCGAGGTCGAGGGCATTCCTGGGACGTTCGCGGCGCACGACCCGCTCCAGCATTTCGAGGCAGCCGGCAGTGGTGCCGTGATGGCCGGTGCCGAAGGCAAGGCCGGCCTCGATCTCGATGGCGAGTTCGCCGCTGTGGCGCTTCCGGCGGTCATGCCCGCCATGGACGAAGAAACGTCCGGCGCGCACCGGCTTCAGTCCCTCCAGCGAGCGCGCCACCCAATCGATGTCGGGCAGAACCTCGCGCTCGATCGGCTTCGACAGGGACAGTCCGGCAAGGCTGTCCCTTAGCCGCGCCTCAACCGCGTCGACATTGCCGTCGGTGTAGAGCGAAACCTCATAGATGTCGCGGTCTTCATCGACTTCGAGCACGGCGATCGGCAGGCCTTCATCCTCGAAAGCCGGTTCGAGCGCGGCAAAGATGCAGTCGGCCTCGATCTTCCCAGCGATGAAGTGGAGCCTGGTCTGACCCATCAGTTGGTCTCTTGTTTGAGCATGATCTCTGGACAACACTTTTCTGTCCGAGAAAACCGGAATCCACGTTTCGGGATCATGCCTAGCCTGCCGCCAGCCGCTTCAGCTTGGCGATCGCGGTATCGGCGCTTTCGCCATAGGCTATGGTGCCCGAAAACTCGCCCTTGGCGTTGAGCAGCAGCGCGGAGGCGGTGTGGTCCATCGTGTAATCGCCGTCGCCGGTGTCGACCTTCTTCCAATAGATGTTGAAGGACTTCGCCATGGCGTGCACCTTGTCGGGATCGCCCGATATGCCGACGATGCGGTCGGAGAAATTGCTGACGTAAGTGTTCATCACCGGCGGCGTGTCGCGCTCTGGATCGACTGTAACGAAGTAGGCGTTGAGGTTCTTGCCGTCCTTGCCCAGCGTCTTCAGCCAGCCGGCCATTTCGAACAAAGTGGTCGGGCAGACTTCCGGGCAATGGGTGAAGCCGAAGAAGACGATGCTGGGTTTTCCCCGGAAGGCGGCTTCGGTGATTGGCGCGCCTTTCTGGTCGACCAGCGTGAATGGCGCGCCATACGGTTCGCCACCATAGTGGCCGCGATAGAAGTCAAAGGTGAGCCAGCCGATGCCCGCCGCCATCAGAACGAGAATGCCGACCAGAATTGAACGCATCATCAGGAATTGTCCGCCGCAGAAATCATCGAGCGCCGGATCGGCGTCTCTCTGCCGGCAGTCTTAGCCGGTCGCAGGGGGCAAGGCAAAGATGCCGCGTTGCCGCAACCGGGCTGGGCGCTACCTTGCAAACAGATGGCCCTTATCCCACCTGAGACCGGCAAACCGAACCTGAGGAGGCTCCCTTGCAAAGACGGACTGGGCAGAGACGGATTGGGCAGAAACTGATCGCCGGCGCGCTGGCCGCATGCATTGCCCTTGGCGCCGGTGCCGCCGCGGCAGAGGAGGTCGGCAAGGTCGGCGTCGATTGGGTCGGCAACGACATCATCGTCGAGGCGATCAAGGATCCCAAGATCGACGGCGTGACCTGCCATGTCTCTTATTTCGAACGCAGCGTCATCGACCGGCTGCACAAGGGCAACTGGTTCGAGGATCCGTCTGATTCCTCGATCTCCTGCCGCCAGACCGGACCGATAACCATCGGCGACATCGACATGAGCGAGGGCGGCGAAGAGGTATTCAAGCAAGGCATCAGCCTGATCTGGAAGAAGCAGGTGGTGAACCGCATCTATGACAAGAAGAACGAGACGCTGATCTATCTCTCGCATTCGCGCCAGGTACAGGACGGCTCGGCGAAAATGTCGGTGACGACCGTGCCGCTGTTCGGCCAGAACGTGGTGTGGACCGGCGGCAAGCCGAAATAGCCGGTCGGAGCCGACGCACGATCCACCCGCCTGCGGGTCCGATCGCGACGCGACAATTGCTTCTGCAATTGCGCGGGGGTAAATCCGCCGCATGGACCGTACTGAAAACCTCGTCCTGAAAGATCCGGAGCCGCGCATCCATCCGACCGCGGAGCTGAAAGCGTGCAAGCTTGGCCGCTATGCCTCGATCGCCGAACGGGTGGTGCTGCGCGAGGTCAATGTCGGCGATTTCTCCTATTTCGAGCGCCACGCCGAGGCGATCTACACGACGATCGGAAAATTCTGCTCGATCGCTGCCAACAGCCGCATCAATGCCTTGGAGCATCCGATTGAGCGGATCACGCAGCACAAACTCAGCTACCGGCCGAACGAGTATTTCCGCTGGCTTGGCGTCGACGTGGCGTTCCGCGCGCGGCGGCAGGCCAAGGCGGTCGGCATCGGCAATGATGTCTGGATCGGCCATGGCGCCGTCATCATGCCCGAGATCAGCATCGGCAATGGCGCCATCATCGGCGCCAATTCGGTGGTGACGCGGGATGTGCCGGCCTACACAATCGTCGCCGGCGTACCGGCGAAGCCGTTGCGCATGCGCTTTCCCTCCGAGATCGCGGCGCGGATCGAAAGCCTTGCCTGGTGGGACTGGCCGCCGGAGAAACTCGCCAAAGCGGTTCCCGACATGCAGGCCTTGCCGATTGAGGATTTCCTCGATCGTTGGGAGCAAGAGCATTCCTGAGAGCTCGCCGCGCGTGCGCGGTTTCATCGACTGGCTGGCCGAAATCCTGGCGCCAAAATTCTGAACGGCACGTGTCGGGAAGAGTTCCGCCGGTCTGCGGCAACGCAACGGACCCCTTCCGCCATGCGGGGGTGGCGCAGCGGAAGGGGCTTGGAGACAAATCCGCCGTGAAGCGGAACGAACAGGTTTTGGCCTGCATGGTGACTAATGGCAACAAACCGATAAGGCGGCTTTTCACGGCGCTGCGCCTTTGGCGTGCATACAATTGCACCAGCGATGCCCTCTGCGACAGGGAACCGGAAGCGGCTGCCGGTTGTTTATTGTTGGAGCGATGAATGCGGCCTTGGTCAGCTCGTCGCGCTTTGAACGGTTGAGGATGTGAATGATCGAAAAGCTGTTTACCAGAATCGCCAACACCGTTTCGCACTTGGCGGGCCTGCCGCCGACTTTCATCGCCTGTTGCGCCATCGTTATCGTCTGGGCGGTAAGCGGGCCATTCTTCGGCTTCTCCGATACGTGGCAGCTCGTCATCAACACGGGAACGACGATCATCACCTTTTTGATGGTGTTCCTGATTCAGAACACCCAGAACCGCGACGGCGCCGCGGTTCAGGCCAAGCTCGACGAACTGATCCGCGTCAGCGAGGGCCACAATCATTTCATCGGCATCGAGCACCTGACCGAATCCGAGGTCGAGGAGATCAGAGACAAATGCGAGCGGGCGGCAAAACGCCATGACCACGAGCTCGCCGAACTGGCGGGCAAGAAGGCCGTCGCGCAAAAGCGCACCGCGAAAAAACGCGCGCCCGCCTGAGTCTCGGCTTTGGCTGAGTTCGACGATCAGTTTCCCATAAAGGCCGCGAAAGCGTCCTTATGGTCGGGGTGCCAGCGCGAGAGAGCAGGCCGGTTCTCGATGATGTCGCCGATCGCCCAGGCCATGCGCTTTTCATCGGTCGGCCGCATCACCTCATTGTCGGGGCACAGGATGTAGAAGTCCCCGCGCGCCAGCGAAGCCAGCATGAAGTCGACCACCTGCTCGCCGGTCCAGGCGCCAGCGGGTTTTTCGACCGCTCCTTCGGTGAGGCCGGTGAAGGTGAAGCCGGGAATGAGAAGATGCGCCGCGACCTTCGCGCCCGGCTCGTTGCGCAATGCGTGCGCCAGGCCTTCGGTGAACGTCTTCAATGCCGATTTGGATACGTTGTAGGCGAGATTGCCGGGTGGCGTGGTGATGCCTTGCTTGGAGCCGGTGTTGATGATCAGGCCCGGCTCTCCGGAGGCCAGCATGGCCGGCGCAAAGGCCTCGACGCCATGTACGACGCCCCAGAAATTGATGTCGATCAGCCGCTTCCAGGCGTCGCCGTTCTCCCACGGTTTTCCCGGATTGTTGCCGACGCCGGCATTGTTCATCAGCAGCGATACGGCGCCGAAAGCGGTATGCGTCTTTTCCGCCAGCCGGCCGAGTTCGTCGGCCTTCGAAACGTCGGTGGCGACGGCAAGCACGGCATTCTCGCCGGTGATCGCGGCGACTGCCTGGCGGGCCGCATCGAGGCGCGCGCCGCCAATGTCGGCCAGCACCAGTCTCATGCCCATAGCCGCCAGCCTTTTGGCAGCGGCAAGCCCGATGCCGCTGGCGCCCCCGGTGATGACGGCGACGTTGCCTCGGCTGAGGGCGGGCAAAGCGGATTGGATTTCGGCGTCGGAGTTCATGATCTTTTTCCTAGGGTTCGGGTGGCGCCGAACTTAGCGCGGGACGCGCATCGTGCAAGGCCGTCCCGCGTGTTCGGGTTGACCGCATCAACGGCGGCCGTGCATGCTGCGGCCGAACAGGAGACTGCCGATTGACCGACTGGGTTGCGATCCTGAAGGAGCAGACCGCCACCGGCGACCAGATGGGCCGCGAGGTGCCACAGATGCTTGCCAATCCGGACATAAGCGAAGCGCAGGTGAAGACCTTGTTTTCGGCACTCGAAAAACAGGCCGAGTTCGTTGAGAAATTGCGCATGGCGCTGGAAAAATTCGGCCATGATTTTTCGATCATCAAGGCGGCCGAGCGGCTGGAGGAGCGCTATGCCGACCTTGCGGCGTCGGTTGCCGAAAAGCTGAAGGCGATGCGCAAGTAGAGGCGTCCTACGCTACTTTTCCAGCACCCGCGAAAAACGCGTGTCCGGCACGAACCAGACGGCGGCCACCAGCACGAAGATCGCAACGCCGATCCATTGGTTGACGAAGGCAAGCGGGACGGCGGCGGCGTAGAGGGCCACCGAGATCTTGCCCTTGCGGTCATTGCCCAGCGCCTTGGCGAAGGCGGTGTCGTTGCCGTGCAAATGGTGCAGCTTGGTGGCGAGAAAGGTGTAGGCGACCGCGCACAGCACCAGGTCGATGCCATAGACGGCGACGGGGACCGGCGCGAAATGGTTCTCGCCCATGAAGGCCGTCGTTGCCGGCATCAGCGACAACCAGAACAGAAGGTTGAGGTTGGCCCACAGCACGCGGCCGTCGACCCTTTGGACGGTGTGGAACATGTTGTGCAGATTGTTCCAGTAGATGCCGACATTGATGAACGACAAGACATAGCTGAAAAAGATCGGCCACAGCGGCAGAAGCGCTGAAAAATCCTCGCCATGCGGCACTTTCAGCTCCAGCACCATGATGGTGATGATGATGGCGACCACCCCATCGGTGAATGCCTCGACTCTACCTTTTCCCATAAATTCTCCCTCTCGATGGAAAGACGTTAAGCGAGGACTTCGGGCAAGACCATCCTGACAAGGTTGTCAGGATGAAGTTCGGCGCGTGGAACGGCCATCCTTACATGGACGTTGGGGCGCAATTGGGCGTTGGGCGATTGGTTGGAGGTTGCCATGACCAGCTATGCCGAGACCACGACGCGCGACAACGGACTCGATGGCCGGCCCGCGATGGCCGCGGTTGCCGCCATGATCGCCGCGCTGTTCGCCGGCAGCACGGTGCTGACGCCGCTTTACGTCATCTACAAGCAGGCCTTCGGTTTCTCGCAGATCACGCTGACGCTGGTCTACGCCGTCTATGTCGTCGGCAATCTCGGCGCATTGCTGATGTTCGGGCGCTTGTCCGACGGCATTGGCCGCCGTCCTGCGGCGCTGGCGTCGATGGCCATAGCGGTGGTCAGCGCGGTGGTGTTCCTGCTGGCCGAGAATGTCGCATGGCTCGATGTCGCCCGCATATTGAGCGGCCTTGGCATCGGCGTCGGCGCGGGAACCGGCACGGCCTGGCTTGCCGAATTGATCGAAGGCAAGGACAAATCGCGCGCGGCAATCATCGCCACCAGCACCAACTTCGTTGGCCTTGGCCTCGGCGCGCTGGCATCGGGCCTGCTCGCCGAATATGCACCCTGGCCGTTGAGACTAACGTTTGCGGTCTATCTTGCCTTGCTGGTGGTGGTGACGCTGCTGATCTGGCGTACCCGCGAAACCGTGTCCCGGCCGGGCAGGCTGACCGACGTTTCGTTGCGGCCACGGCTATCGGTGCCGAGCGATATCCGCGCTGCCTTCGTGGCGCCGGCGGTCACCGGTTTCGGCGCCATGGCGCTGGTCGGCTTCTATGCAGCCCTGGCGCCGAGCATCCTGGCGCAGCAACTGCATGTGGCCAACCATGCCGAGGCCGGCGCGCTGTTCTTTGAACTGTCGATCGTTGCGGCCGCGACCATTCTGGCCACGACCCGACTGTCCAGCCGCGCCGGCATGCTGGCCGCGCTGGCGCTGATGATCCCGGCCGTAGGGCTGATGGTTGCTGCTCAGTTTTTCGCGTCGATGTCCCTGATGGTTGCCGCCACCGCTGTGTGCGGCGTGGCGGCGGCGCTCGGCTATCGCGGCGGCCTGCAGGTGGTGAACCAGATCGCACCTGCCGAGCGTCGCGCCGAATTGGTGTCGGCGTTCTTCATCTGCTGCTTCTGCGGCAATGCGCTGCCGGTGATCGGCATTGGGCTGCTGTCGAGTTGGGCCACTCCGACGACGGCAAGCCTGGCCTTCGCCGGCATGATCACGCTGTTCTCTGTCGTAGCGCTGGGGTTCGGCGTCAAATACGCGCGCTGAGCCTCACCCGTTTGGCGTCTCGGGCGCCATGTTTGCCCGTCCGCGCGGGATGCCGAGGCCGGTGTCGGGCGGCTCGCCGGCGGCCGGCCGGTCCTCGATCATGTGCATGGTGCGCCAGCGGCCGAAGCGATAATAGGCGGCGGCCAGCACCAGCGAGGTGATCGATCCCGCCGGAAAACTCCACCACAGCGCTTCCTCGCCGATGTAGCTCCTGAAGAAGTAGGCAAAGCCGGTACGCACGACCAGCACGGAAATCACCAGAATGATCAGCGGCGGCATCACGGCACCGGTGGCGCGCACGGTGGCGAACAGCACGATGGTGACGCCGAACAGGATGAACGACCAGGACGCCACCTTGTTGATGTGGGCTGCAATGTCGATTGCGGTGCTGTCGCGGCTAAGGAACAGGCCGAGCACCGGCCTGTCGAAGAGGAACAGCAGCGCCACCAGGGCGCCGGTGAGCACCAGGTTGAAGCCGACGCCGGACGCCGCGATGCGACCGATGCGGTCCCAGCGCCCGGCGCCGACATTCTGGGCCGCCATCGACGAGACTGCGGCTCCGATCGCCAGTGCAGGCATCTGGATATAGGTCCACAGCTGCGCCGCGATGCCGTAGGCGGCGGCGACCTGCGAGCCGTAGGAGTTGACGATGCCCATGACGGTCAGCGCCGCCGCCGAAATGACGATCATCTGCAGGCCCATCGGCACGCCCTTGAAGACGACGATCCTGAGCAGCGCCGGATCCGGCCGCAGCAGAGCGAGGTTGGCGCCGGCGAGCCGCAGCGGATGCTTTCTGGCATAAAGCACGACGAGGATGGCGATCACGCTCACTGTCTGGCCGATCAGCGTCGAGGTGGCGGAGCCGGCGATGCCGAGTTCGGGGAAGGGGCCGATGCCGCGAATGAGCAGCGGATTGAGGATGATGTCGAGCACGACGGCGAGCGCCATGAAGAAGAATGGCGTGCGCGAATCACCCGCACCGCGCAGCACCGTCATGACGAAGGACAGAAGATTCATCATCGGCACGGCGACGAAGATGATACGCAGATAGGAGCGCGCCAGCGGCAGCGCATCGGGCGGGGTGCCCAGTGTGTTGAGGATGGCGTCGACCCAGATCCAGCCGCAGACGGCGAAGATAGCCGAGACGAGGAAGAAGAAGCTGGCGCTGGTGCCGACGATGCGCCGCGCCTCGGGCAGGTCGCGGGCGCCGACCGATTGCGCCACCAGGATGGTCGCGGCCATGCCGATGCCGAATACGGTGCCAAGAATCAGGAACAGAACCAGATTGGCGTTGGAGGTGGCGGTCAGCGCCGATTCACCGAGGAAGCGGCCGACCCAGACAGCGTTGATCGAACCGTTGAGCGACTGCAGCACATTGGAGCCGAGCACCGGCAGAGCGAACAAAAGCAGCGTGCGCGGAATCGGGCCGCTGGTCAGGTCGCCGGTGCGCCGGCGCGGTGGTATTTTTTCGTCCATGGGCTGTTCGGCGAAGGTTCATCTCAAAGTCCGCCCGGCAATGATCGCCGATTTAACGGACAAGGTCGATGCGGCATTGGAACATGCCACCTGGCGGCTTCAAGCTAATCAGTTCTCAAAACATTCGGAATGGGATATGGGTCGTCGCCGCGTGGGGTCGCATATCCTGTTGGATATGATGAATAGGCTGGGGGGATCATGTCCGACAATCCGCTTTTTTCCGAGCGCCTGAACCGGCGCGCGTTTCTTGGAATATCCGCTTTGGGTGCCGCTTCCATGGCGCTTTCAGCCTGCACCACGACCGACGTCGTGGTGCCGCCAACGCCCGCTCCGGCGCCCGAACCGGCTCTGGGCGATGCCGCCACCATGTATTCGGCGCGCGTCGATGAGGGCTTTTCATTGCCGGCAATCCCCGTCGCCAAGCTCGATCCGAAATTCGTGCGCCAGATCGTGGACGATCCGACCGGCGAAAAACCCGGCACGATCGTCGTCGATACATCCGAGCATTTTCTCTATCTGGTGCGCGACGGCGGCAAGGCAATGCGCTATGGCGTCAGCCTCGGCAAGGCCGGGTTTGGCTGGACCGGCAGCGCCGTGATCCAGGCGCGCAAGAAATGGCCGGTGTGGACGCCGCCGCCCGAAATGATCCAGCGCCGGCCGGAACTGGCGAAATACAAGGACGGCATGCCGCCCGGACCGCAGAGCCCGCTCGGTGCGCGCGCGCTCTATCTGTTCCGCGACGGCAAGGACACGATGTACCGGCTGCACGGCACGCCGGAATGGGATTCCATCGGCAAGAACGCGTCGTCAGGCTGCGTGCGCTTCATGAACCAGGACATCATCGACCTCTACAGCCGGGTCAACGGCGTAGCCCAGGTCTATGTGCGCCCGAACCTGTCGGCCGCGGGCAAGATCATGGCTGTGTCGAGCCGGACCGCCGAGCCGATCGATGCCGGCGTGCCAAGGGATGCGGAGATTTTGAAATAGGTGCCGTCACGGCATCGCTGATTGCCGACAAACGGTAGAGGTGGACGCGCCGGGCGCGTCCGCTTTTTTGTATACGACTACTTCTTGGCGAGGCCCGGAAGCGTGACCTGATAGACCAGGAACATGGTGTCGACATCGGCGCCGTCTTCGGCCTTGTAGGGCGCGCCGACCTGAAAACCGTCCTGGGTGAGAAAGTCGTTATCGTTGCCGACGAACAGGAAATAGTCGTCGGGCAGCGCCGGATCGAGCACGCTGACCACCGACATTGCTTCCCACTTCTCCGACAGATTGTTCTTGTCGTTGGGCTTGCCGTCATGCAGGCCGAAACGGCCGAGTTCCTTGTTGTCGTTGATGTCGATGAACGGCGTCAGCTTGGCCGGGGTCACCGAGGGGTCGAGCACGCCCTTGGGCGCCAGCGGCTTGTCGGCGGCATCGAAGGCGCCGCCGGCAATGTCGGTGGCGCCAGAGACGTCGACGACGAAAATCTGGCGCAGCAGCGAAGTATCGCCCTTCACCCCCTGGCCGTTTCCGCTGTCGCGCGCCAGCATCAGGAAGGTCTTGTCGGACAGCGCCGCGATCTCGCTCTGCGCGGCGACCTTGGTCTTGTCCTTGGCGTCCTTGAACACCGGCAGCGGCACGGCATATTCATGCACCAGCTTGAGATGGGCCGGGTCGGAGGCGTCATAGACCAGCGCGCGGGTGTTTTGGCGCGTCGCGGGCGAATCGCCGCCATCCTGGCGGGGCGCCGATTGCAGCACGGCGATCAGCGACTTGCCGTCCGGCGTCAGCGCCATGCCTTCGAGACCCTGGTTGTTCTGGCGGCCGGTTTCGGGATCCTTCGGATCGGGTTCGGCTGCACCGGGGCCTGGATTGTCGGAGGCGAAGTTCGGCGCGCCCTTGCGCATCGGCACCAAAGCGGCCGGCGGCTGCGTTGCCGACAACAGATGGCCGTCGGCCGAGAAGCGGTAGATGTTGGGGCCGTATTCGTCAGAGATGAACATGGTGCCGTCGGGCAGCCGCGCGATCGCCTCATTGTCGAGCGCCAGCTTGCCATTGGCCTCGGGCAGGATCGGCAGGTCGCCATTGGCCGCGCGCACGCCGTTGAGCGGATCGAGGCCGGTGGCGTCAGCGCCCTTGTCGTCGGTGAGGAGCAGGGAATCGGCAAGCGTCGCCTTGACGCCTGTCTGTTCCTGGCCGGAGGTGGGCGTGGCGCCTAGTGCTACCGGCGTGAACTCGATGCGAATAGTGTTGAGGCGCGGCCGGTAATCGGTGGTGCCGACGACATTGTAGCCACGGTCCGGCAGCAACCAGAGCGAGCCCTTGTAGCCGTCCGCGCCACGGGTCCAGCTTGCGGCGTCGATCGACATGCCGGAGCCGGAGCCGAAGGTCTCGCCGAACTTGTCCTTCTGATCGGCCGGGATGCGGCCGACGCCGACCAGGCCCTTGTTGACGAAGCCACCAACGGTGGCTGTGCTGTCGGCAAGGGCAGGGGTCAGGGCGGTAAACAGCGCCAATGCGGCGCCGAGCGACACGGTTCGGTGCGAGATTTTCATGGAGATCCTCTTTGTGACAAGCCTTGAGCGGCGCAAAGGGGCCACCGCATCGCATCGACGATGTCGCCCTCTCGCAAAGCGGTCTAGGACGCGAACATGATACTTGCGTGACAGAGCGGGCCTCTCCCTTCTCCCTTGTGGGAAAAGGGAGAGACGCACTATCAATCGCTGTCGCGCGCGATCAGCTCCAGCGGCCAGACTTCGCGGATGATGCGCGGACCTTCCGGGCCGGCAAAGGCGGGAAGCGAGGCCAGCAACATTTCGGCCAGCCGCCGGCCCATCGGCTCCAGCGACGGACGGAAGGCGGTCAGCGCCGGCGAGAAATAACGGCAGAGCGGCGTGTCGACGATGACGATCACCGCGATGTCGTGGCCGGGCCTGATGCCCATCTCGGCCAGTGCTTTGCAGCCGCCGAGCGCCATTGCGTCATTGTTGAAGATGATGGCTGTGGGCCGGTCCTTGGAGAGCATCACGCGCGGCGTCACCTGGTAGCCTCCGGCCTCGTTGATGAAGCCGTCGGCGATCAGGCCGGGGTCGACTTCGATACCATGCCGCTTCAGCGCCTTGCGGTAGCCGTCGAGGAACAGGTAGCCGAAGTTGAGATCAAGCGAAGGGCGGATGGCGGCAATGCGGCGGTGGCCGCGCGCGACCAGCCGGTCGACGGCTTCATCACCCGCCCTCTCGAAATCGATATCGAGCGAAGGATAGGTGTCGTCGCCGGATTGACTTCGGCCAAGCGTGGCGAAGGGAAAGCCGGCCTTGCTGAGATAGTCGATCCGATCGTCTTCCCGCCGTGTGTTGGCCAACACGACCGCGTCGGCCCGGCGCGTCTCAACCACGCGGCGCAGCCTGTCCTGCTGATATTGACCGGGCTCACCCATGACGACCATCAAATCCAGGCCATACTCGGCAAGCCGGCCTTGCAGACCGATCAGGAACGGGATGAAGAACGGTTCGCCATATTGCTGGTCGCCCGGATGCGGCTGCAGCATGAAGGCGATCGAATGGGTGGTGCCTTGCCGCAGGCTGCGGCCGGACTGGTTGGGCGAATAGTTCAATTGCTTGGCGGCGGCGAGCACGCGCTGGCGGGTGTCGGCATTGACGTCGGCGCGGCCGTTCAACGCCCGCGACACGGTGCCGATCGAAATGTTCAGGTGACGCGCGAGGTCATGGATGCTGGACGCCAAGGACAGTTCTCCCCCTGTCTTGGCTAGCACCGGCTGCCGCCCAGGCCAAGGCTTCGGGATGATTCTCGCTGGCAGCCGATTGACATTCTACGCCATCGGGTGTGTTCTCGTAAACGTTTACGGAAAAGCGTTTACGGTGATGCCGGAAATGCCGTGACATTCGGTCTGGAGGGACCGGACGGGAGGAATGCCGGATGATGAATGCCGTCCTCGTCGGCTGTGGTGCGATGAGCAAGGCCTGGCTCGATGCCGCGAGGCAGATCGGCGGGTTGGCCATTGTCGGACTTGTCGATCTCGACGCCGAACGGGCGCGGGCGAGGGCACGCGAATACGGGCTCGATCGCGCCGTCATCGGCACCAGCCTCGATCAGGTTCTCGACCAGACCAGGCCCGACGCGGTGTTCGATGTCGTGGTTCCAGCCGCCCGGCGTGATGTCGCCTTTGCCGCCTTTGCCCATAATTGCCATCTGCTGACGGAAAAGCCGCTGGCCGATACTCCAGAAAATGCGCGCGCCATCGTCGATGCGGCACGTGACGCGGGGCGTATCCATGCGGTCGTGCAGAACCGCCGCTACGTCGCCAATGTCCGGCGCATCAGGCGCTTTCTCGACTCCGGCGCCATCGGCAAGCCAACCAGCATCCATGCCGATTTCTTCGTCGCGCCGCATTTCGGCGGCTTTCGCGAGGAGATGGCCCATGTGCTCTTGCTCGACATGGCGATCCACACATTCGACGCCGCCCGCTACATGGTCGCAGGCGATCCCGCCGGTGTCTTTTGCCAGGAATGGGAGCCGGCCAATTCCTGGTACCGGCAGGGATCGTCGGCCAGCGCTATCTTCGATCTTGGCGCCGGCAAGCGCTTCACCTATGCCGGTTCCTGGTGCGCGGCGGGCTTTCGCACCAGCTGGGAGAGCACATGGCGCATCGTCGCCGAGCACGGCAGCCTGGTCTGGGATGGCGAGGACGGGCTGAAGGCCGAGGTTGTGTTGTCGGTCCGCGACGGCCTGTTCGACCTGACCCAACCCATCACAGTGCCGCCGCTCGATCCCGCCGACCGCATCGGCGGTCATCTCGGCATCATCAAGGATTTCATCCACGCCATCGAGACCGGCAGCGAGCCGGAAACCCGTGGCAGCGACAACATCAAAAGCCTGGCCATGGTTTTTGGCGCCATCGAAAGCGCCGAGACCGGACGGCGCGTCGCAATCACACAGGAAGCATCATGATGCCAAACCCGCTTCTCGACATCCGGATCGGCACCATGGTGCGGGCCAATCTCGAAGACCCGGCCGCCTACATCAAAGAGATTCTGCCGCTCGGCTTCGAGAGCATCCAGCCCTTCTTCTGGCAGACGCTGGGCGGCAAGGATTTGGCGCGGCTCGCCGGCGAGATCCGCGAGGCGATCGGCGATGCCGATGTCGCCGTGTCGTCGATCGGCGTGTTCGGCAATCCGCTGGAGGATGGCGAGGTCGATCGCGGCGTGCTCGCGGCATGGGAAACCGTCATCGACAATGCGCATCTGTTCGGCGCCTCGACGGTCAGCGGCTTCACCGGCCGCCTTCGCGGCAAGAAGCTGACCGACAGCCTGCCGCGCTTCCGTGAGGTCTGGGGACCACTGGCCAAACGCGCCGCCGACAAGGGCGTGCGCATTGCCTTCGAAAATTGCGCCATGGACGGCAACTGGGCCGCCGGTGACTGGAACATCGCCCACAATCCGGACGCCTGGGAGCTGATGTTCAACGAATTGCCCGACGACAATCTCGGCCTGGAATGGGAGCCCTGCCATCAGCTTGTCTACCTCATCGACCCGATGCCGCAGATCCGCAAATGGGCGCCGCGCATCTTCCATGTCCACGGCAAGGACGCGACGGTGCGCTGGGATGTGATCCGCGAGCACGGCGTGTTCGGCAAGCTGCCCTTCGTGCAGATGCGCACACCCGGGTTTGGCGACAGCGACTGGACGCGGGTGATCAGCGAATTGCGGCTGGCCGGTTACAAGGGCGCCATCGACATCGAGGGCTGGCATGACCCGGTCTATCGCGGCGACCTCGAAATCACAGGTCAGGTGCGCGGGCTGGAATACCTCAAGCAATGCCGGGGAGGAGCGACCTACCTGCCGAACCCAGCGTGACCGAGGGCCGGTGGGAGGAGCCGGCCTGACAGATTGCCAAGCACTGCCGACAAGCACTGCCGACAGGCGAACGACGAAACCCCTCGGCTCACCGAGGACAAAAGGGAGGAACGTGCATGAGCATCGCAATGAGAACGACACTTCTGCGCTCGACCGTCGTGGCCGCCGCCACGGCGCTGTGCGCTGCCATCTCCACTCTGCCGGCGCAGGCGCTCGACGCCCAGTGGTGCAAGGATGTCCACATCCGCTTTTTCGTCGGCGGCGCCGAGGGCGACGCTTTCGGCACCATCGTCTACAATGGCGCCAAGCAGGCGGCGTCCGATCTCGGACCCAAGGTCGACTACATCTTCTCGCAGTGGGACGTCGAGAAGATGGTTCAGCAATTGCGCGAGGCCGTCGCCGTGAAGCCCAACGGCATTGCCATGATGGGCCATCCCGGCGACGCCGCGATCATGCCGCTGGCCGAACAGGCGCACAAGGACGGCATCAAGATGATGTACCAGAACGTGCCGGTGCCGACGGTGGTGGCTGCGTTCGGCGGCGGCTATGTCGGCGCCCAGCAGGAGCAGCAGGGCCGCGCGCTCGGCGTCGAAGCGTTCAAGCTCGGCAATCTCAAGTCCGGCGACAAGGCGATCATGATCGGCCCGTTCGAGAACGAGGCCCGCGGCGCGCGCGAGCGCGGCACGGTGGCAGCACTCAAGGAAGCCGGCGTCGAGGTCATCCAGCTGTCGTCGCCGCCGAGCGGCGAATGGGCGTCCGACCCCAATCTGGCGATACCGGTGATCACCGCGGCCCTGCTCAACAATCCCGACGTCAAGGCGGTAGGCTATCCCGGCGGCCAGATGCTGGGCAACGTCGCCACCTACATGCAGGCGGCGGGGCGCAAGCCCGGCGACATCTTCAATTTCGGCTTCGACACCAGCCCGCAGATCGTCGAGGCGTTCAAGGGCGGCTGGGTGCAACTGACGGCCGATCAGCAGCCGTTTCTGCAAGGCTATCTGCCGATCCTCAGCCTTTGCCAGCAGGTGGTGCTGGGCCTGGCGCCGATGAATGTCGACACTGGCGCCGGCTTCGTCACGCCGCAGAATTACGAGATCGTCGCCGAGCTCGCCAAGCAGGCGCTGCGCTGACCTCCCAAACTGCCGGCTGGGCGCAAGCCCGGCCGGCAGGACCGCCGGCACCAGGCCGGGATGATACCACAGGAGCGAGGATCGCCATGGCCGAACGCATCATCGAACTGCGCGACATCAGCAAATCCTATGGCCAGGTCTATGCGCTGGGCGGGGTCAATCTCTCGGTCGACCGCGGCGAGGTGGTTGGCTTGATCGGTGACAATGGCGCCGGCAAATCGACGCTGATCAAGATCCTGTCCGGCGTCGTCAAGCCGACCAGCGGCGAGATCCTGGTGCGCGGCAAGCCGGTGACCGGCTGGAGTGCGGCACGCTCGCGCGACGCCGGCATCGAGACGGTCTTCCAGGACCGGGCGCTGGCCGTGCAGCAGACCATCGTGCGCAACATCTTCATGGGCCGCGAACTCACCGGCTTCATGGGCTTTCTGAAGGTCAATAAAGAGATAGAGGAGGCGAGCCGGCTGATGCGCGAGATCGGCTTTACCTCGAAAGTGTTCACGCCGCATTCGATCGTCGGCCAGCTCTCCGGCGGCGAACGCCAGGGCGTGGCGATCGCGCGCGCCATCTACAAGCAGGCCGAGCTGATCATCCTCGACGAGCCGACGACGGCGCTGTCGCTGACCGAGACCGCCAAGGTCTTCCATTTCGTGCGCCAGGTGCGGGCGAGCGGCCGTTCGATCCTGTTCATCGGCCACAACATCCACCATGTCTTCGACATCGCCGACCGCTTCGTGGTGATTGACCGCGGCAAGGTGGCGCTGACCGCCGATCGCACCGAGGTCAAGTCGGCCGAAGAGCTGATCAATTTCATGGAAGACGTTGCGCATCCCGGAGGATTGCCGGGGCTGCACGAGGCCGGCGACGCGGAGAGGGCAGCACGATGAGCAAGACCATGGAACCCGATCTGCAGAGCCCGCTCGGCGGCAAGGCAGCCCGGCCTGAGTGGAAGCACCCGTCCGACCATTGGCTGCGCGGTTTCGTCATCGACAACCGCGCAGCGCTCGGCACGCTCGCCGTGTTCATCATCATGATGGCGGCGTTCCTGATCGCCAACCCGACCGTGTTCACCACCTGGTATCTCTACAGATCCGTGCTGACCACGCTGCCGGTTGCCCTGTTCGTGGTGGTGCCGCTGGTCTTCGTCGTCACCTGCGGCGAGATCGACCTGTCGTTTCCCGCAACCATGGGCTTTGCCTCCTGGGTGTTCGCGCTGGTGGTGCAGGCCGGCTACGATCCGTTTCTCGGCATCGCAGCGGCGATTCTCACCGGCACGCTGCTCGGCTTTCTCGTCGGATCCCTGGTCGTTTATGGCGGGCTGTCGTCGCTGATCGCCACCCTCGGCATGAATTTCCTGCTGCGGGGACTGATCCAGATCATCAACGAGGGCAGATCGACGGCATTGACCGGTCTCAGCGACAGCTGGGCGTACACCATCTTCTCCGGTCAGGTGTGGGGTTTTCCGGTACAGGTCTTCTGGGCACTCGCCTTCGTCATTTTGTCGGCAATGCTCTACAACCGGCACCGCTTCGGCGCGCAGGTGAGGGTCGTCGGCGACAACCCCGACAGCGCCCAGCAGATGGGCATCGACGTCAAGCGTGTGCGGGTGAAAGTGTTCATCTTCACCGGCATCGGGGCCGCGATCGCCGGCACGTTTTCGGTGATGATCAACTTCACCTGGTGGCCGACCGCGGGCGACGGCTATCTCTTGCCGGTGCTGGCTTCGGTGTTCGTCGGCGGCACGCCGACCTGGGGCGGCATCGGTACGGTTGCCGGTGGAGCGATCGGCGCGGTCACCGTGTCGTTCATCCAGACCGGCGTCGTGGCGGCGGGCCTGAGCGGCTTCTACGTCCAGTTCTTCAACGGGCTGATCATCATCCTGTCGCTGCTGGGGCACAAGTGGAACCAGGCGCGGTACAGGTGAGGGGCGGGCTAAATTGACGGGGACGCTCATGTTGCGGACCGCATGCCCCGACGACTGGGCAGACGCCCGTCGCTTCGTCATTCTAGGGCGGAGCAGGAGCGAAGCTCCGTCGCGTAGACCCTGGAATCCATTCCGCGACCTTGGAGTGCAGCTGCGCAGGATTCCGCACCGTGGCAACGCGTTGAAGACGCGGGATGGATCCTCGTCGCTACGCTGCGTCGCTACGCTCCTTGCTCCGCCCGTGGATGACGAGGCGGGGAGGGCTCCGCCAGACTACAACAATGTGGTCGCTTGTAGGACAACAGGACAAGCGGGCGCTCACACCGCCGCGACGAACCCGTCGAGCACGCGTTTCTGGCCGGCCTTGTCGAAGTCGATGGTCAGCTTGTTGCCTTCGATGTTGGAAATGTTGCCGTTGCCGAATTTCTGGTGGAAGACGCGGTCGCCGACACTAAAGGCTGACGGCGTGTCGGCGACGGATTTGGCGACCAGTTCGCCGTCGATGGTGCGGCCTTTGACCGAGGTGCGGCCGGCGCCGTAGCCGCTGTCGGTCTCGCCATAGCCGATGCGCTCGACCTGGTGGCCAGAGCGCGAGCCCCAGTTGCGGTCGGTGGCCTCGGTGCGGTTGGCCTGCGCGCGCTGCCAGCCGGGCGTCGCATAGGTGTTGGAGAAGGCGCCGGATTTTTCCGCGCCGACATTGTCGAAGCGCGAGGCGCCGTAGGGGTTCTGCCGTCCTGCGCCCTGGCCGCCACGGCCCGACGCGAACGAACCGCCGCCATAGGAATTGCCGTAGCCGCCATAGGAGTTGCCGCTTTCGGCGACCTCGACATGGGCTTCCGGCAGTTCGTCCAGAAAGCGCGACGGGATGGTCGACTGCCACAGGCCGTGGATGCGGCGGTTGGAGACGAACCACAAATGCAGGTTCTTCTTGGCCCGGGTCAGGCCGACATAGGCGAGACGGCGCTCTTCCTCCAGGCCGGAGCGGCCGCCTTCGTCCAGCGCGCGCTGGTGCGGAAACAGGCCTTCCTCCCAGCCGGGCAGGAAAACCGTCTCGAATTCGAGGCCCTTGGCCGAATGCAGCGTCATGATGTTGACGGCGTCAAGCTCGGCGTTCTGCTCGGCGTCCATGACCAGCGCGACATGCTCGAGGAAGGAGCGCAGCGATTCATACTCCTCCATCGAGCGGATCAGCTCTTTCAAGTTTTCCAGCCGGCCCGGCGCCTCGACCGAACGGTCGTTCTTCCACATGTCGGTGTAGCCGCTCTCCTCCAGAATGGTCTCGGCGAGCTCGGTGTGTGGCGTGGTTTCCAGCGCCTTCTGCCAGCGCTCGAAATTGGCCGCCACTTCGCGCAAGGCCGCGCGCGGCTTGGGCTTCAGCTCATCGCTTTCCGCGAGCTTGGCCGCGGCCTCCAGCATCGGGATGCGCAAGCTCCGCGCCGTGTCGTGGATCTGCCGGATGGTGGCTTCACCCAGGCCGCGCTTGGGGACATTGACGATGCGCTCGAAGGCGAGGTCGTCGGCGCCTTGGGCGACGACGCGGAAAAAGGCCAGCGCATCGCGGATTTCCATGCGCTCATAAAAACGCGGGCCGCCGATGACGCGGTAATTGAGGCCGAGCGTGACGAAGCGGTCTTCGAATTCGCGCATCTGGAAGGAGGCGCGGACCAGGATGGCCATGTCGTTCAGCTTGTGCTTGGCACGCTGGTAGGTCTCGATGGTTTCGCCGACGGCGCGGGCTTCCTCCTCGGAATCCCAAGCGGCGTGAACATGCACCTTCTCGTCGTCCTCGGCGACCTTCTCGGTGAACAGCGTCTTGCCGAAGCGACCCTCATTGTGGGCGATGAGGTGCGAGGCGGTGCCGAGGATGTGCGCGGTCGAGCGGTAGTTGCGTTCCAGCCGGATGATGGTGGCGCCGGGGAAATCCTTGTCGAAGCGCAGGATGTTGTCGACCTCGGCGCCACGCCAGCCATAGATGGACTGGTCGTCGTCGCCGACGCAGCAAATATTCACGCTCACGGGCTGTTCCGCGCCTGCCGGCGCGGGCCTTCCGCCCCCTCTTTTTTGCGCGCCTTCGGCGTCGCGGGAGTCGCCTCGCAACGGCTCGGACGCCCGGTCGGGCTTGCGGCCTTCGGCCGATCGCGCTTTACCCTCGCCTGGATGGGGAGGGTCGCCGCGAAGCGGCGGGGAGGGGTGACTGGCGCCGGCGCTGCCACCCCCACCCGCGCCGCTACGCGGCGCGACCTCCCCCATCGAGGGGGAGGTAGGCCGCTGCGCCAGCAGCCGCAGCCACATGTATTGCGCGGTGTTGGTGTCCTGGTATTCGTCGACGAGGATGTATTTGAAGCGCTTGTGGTATTCCTTCAGCACGTCCGGATTGGCGCGGAAGATGCGGATCGGGTGGCAGAGCAGATCGCCGAAGTCGCAGGCGTTCAGCGTCTTCAGCCGCTCCTGATAGGCCTTGTAGAGTTCCCGGCCCTTGCCGTTGGCGAAGCTGCGCGCGTCGCCCTCGGCAATGTCGGCGGGGCCTTGGCCCTTGTTCTTCCAGCCGTCGATCATCTGCGCGAACTGCTTGGCCGGCCAGCGCTTGTCGTCGAGGCCTTCGGCCTGGATCAGCTGCTTGATCAGCCGTACGACGTCGTCGGTGTCGAGGATGGTGAAATCGGATTTGAGCCCGGCCAGCTCGGCGTGGCGGCGCAAGAGCTTGACGCCGATGGAGTGGAAGGTGCCGAGCCACGGCATGCCCTCGACGGCTTCGCCGACGAGATGGCCGATGCGCTGCTTCATCTCGCGCGCGGCCTTGTTGGTGAAGGTCACCGCCAGGATCTGCGAGGGGAAAGCCCTGCCGGTGGCCAGGATATGGGCGATGCGGGTGGTCAGCACGCGGGTCTTGCCGGTGCCGGCGCCGGCCAGCACCAGGACCGGGCCTTCGGTGGTTTCCACCGCCAGCCGCTGCTCGGGGTTGAGGCCGTTGAGATAATCGGGCGCGCTGTTGGGGCCGCTGCGGGCCGCCATGGCGCGCGCGGCTATGCCCGACGGGCCCGCGGGCCGCGCATTGGGTTCGTCGAAAAAGGGCATGTCTTCCGCAAAGCCGGACATCTCCCCCGAATGTAGTGATTCGGGAGCGAAAGACCAGAAGTGTCTACGTTTTGTTCTGCTAAAGTCCCCGATACCGCGGCTCAGGCCTTTCGGTAACCGAGCGCGACGAACAATCGATGTCCGAACGAGCGCGCTTCCTCTGTCATCACCATGCCAAAGGCCGTCAGCATCTGGTCGTAATAGCGGCTGCCCGCGGGTGACGCCAGGAATGTCGAGTACAGTCTGAGATCGCCGAGCGAGATATCCCGGTATGTATAAGCGCTACCCTGCATGGCATTCTGTTCGATGTTCTGGCGAATTTTCACGGATTGCTGACGCACCAGCGCCATGATCTGTTCGTCCGACAGAGGCTTTCCGGCTGCGCCCAGCATCCCCGTGACCATCGCGTAGCTCATGTTCAGCGCTATCGCCTCGCCGGTGTCGACAGCGCTGATATCGTCGATGATCTTGCGGTACAATTCGAGCCGGGCTGGATCCTTGGTCGGAAGCTCGGCGAGGATTTGCTTGCCCTCTGTCTTCTTGCCTTGCCTGCCTTCCGGGCCAGACGACTGAATTTCCAAAGCGGTGACGTGCTTGCCCAACGGGGAAGCGTAAAACGCTGCGAGGTCGGACAGATCGATGGCCGACAGCCTGTCGGCCATCCGCGATTCGATGGCAGTCTCCATTTTGACTGCGTCGAAGGCGCCTTCCAGCGCGACCGACAAGGCGTCCTGGAAATTTGCCGGTAACGGTTCGGGTATGGATTTCGTGGCTGCGGCGATGCCGGGACCAATGCCCATCAGCATCTCGTGAAAGCCGTTTGCCTTGTTGATTTCGCTCAGCGTCTGTGCCGGCGCGGCCACAGTGCCGGCCGTGAGCGCGACGAAGCTACAGAGGACAAGGACTACGCGCGTCAGAGGCGAGGCGAATAACGTCACTCTGGTTGCTCCTGATGGTTGGTCCAAAGCAGACTGCTGGAAAACCCGGATGCCGGCAAGGCGGGATTGCCACCTTGGCGTGTGGCCTCGAAAAACGCCCTGTTACGCAAGAGAGCCTGCGGCATGGCCTTTTGGTTTCGCCATGGATCGCTCCCCGGCGGCTTGACAGGCACGGCGGCCGGGAGAAGGTTGTACCGCGGGGGGCAGGATTGGCATACCTTTGCCCATGGCCGCGTCGCGGAATGCGCATCAGTCGAAGGAGTATCGTCTTGGCTGTCGTCATCACCTCCCTCATCCTGTTCCTCATCGGCCTGGCACTTGGCGGCGGCGGCGTCTGGCTCGCGATGCTGGGCGGCAGCTGGTACTATGTCGTCACCGGTCTCGCCTTCCTCATCGCCGCATGGCTGCTCTTCCGGCGCAAATCGACGGCGCTCTGGCTCTACGCGGCGATCGTGCTCGGCACGCTGGCCTGGGCGGTGTGGGAAATCGGCTTCGACTGGTGGGAACTCGGACCGCGCGGCGGCATCATCGTGCTTCTGGCGCTGTGGCTGCTGACGCCTTGGCCAAGGCGGGGCCTGACCGGCCCCGACGCGCGCGCGCCGCTCATTCTGGCCGTGCTCGCTTCGCTCGCCGTCGCCGGTTATTCGATGACGGCCGATCCCAAGGACATCGCCGGCGACCTCAGCGCCGACAAGGTGACGCCGACTGCCGATCTCGGCGGCAACGTGCCTCCGGGTGAATGGCACTTCTACGGCCGCACGCAATTTGGCCAGCGCTATTCGCCGCTCGACCAGATCACGCCCGAAAATGTCGCCAAATTGCAGCCTGCCTGGACCTACCAGACCGGCGACGTGAAAGGGCCGGACGATGTCGGCGAAACCACCTATCAGGTGACGCCGCTGAAGGTGGGCGACGCGCTCTATATCTGCACGCCGCACAATTTCGCCATCGCCATCGATGCCGCCACCGGCAAGGAGAAATGGCGTTTCGATCCCAAGATCAAGCTCGACAAGGACCGCCAGCACCAGACCTGCCGCGGCGTGTCCTATTATGCCGATGCCAAGATCGCGGCCGGCCAGCCTTGCGCGACACGCGTCTATCTGCCGACCTCGGATGCGCGGCTGATCGCGCTCGACGCCGCCAACGGCCAGGTCTGCGCGTCCTTCGCCGAGGCCGGCACGCTCAATCTGTTGACCAACATGCCGTATCCGAAGTCGGGCTATTATTACTCGACCTCGGCGCCGCTGATTGCCGGCGGCAAGATCATCATCGGCGGCGCGGTCAACGACAATTATTCGACGCAAGAGCCGTCCGGCGTCATCCGGGCCTTCGACGTCGACACCGGCGCCCTGGTGTGGAACTGGGATTCCGGCAATCCGGACCAGACAACGCCGCTGGCGGCAGGCCAGACCTACACCCACAACTCGCCCAACATGTGGTCGACGGCAAGCGCCGACGAGAAGCTCGGCCTGCTCTATGTGCCGCTCGGCAACCAGACGCCGGACCAGCTCGGGATGGGCCGCAGCGCCAATGTCGAGAAGTTTTCCTCCTCGATCACCGCGCTCGATCTGGCCACCGGACAAGTGCGCTGGGTGCGGCAGACCGTGCATCACGACCTCTGGGACATGGATGTGCCGGCACAGCCGACCCTGGTCGACATCACCACCGCTGCCGGCGTCGTTCCGGGCCTGGTTGGACCGACCAAGCAGGGCGACCTCTACGTGCTCGACCGGCGCAGCGGCGAGCCGATCATCCCGATCAAGGAAGTGCCGGCGCCGGGCGGCGCTGTCGAGGGCGATCACACGTCGCCGACGCAGCCGGTCTCGGATCTCTCCTTCAATCCGAGGCCGCTGACCGGCGCCGACATGTGGGGCATCACCATGTTCGACCAGCTGGCCTGCCGGATCGAATTCCAGGGCCTGCGCTACGAGGGCCGCTATACCCCGCCATCGGTGCAGGGGTCGCTGGTCTATCCCGGTAATTTCGGCACCTTCAACTGGGGCGGCGTCGCCGTCGATCCGGTGCGGCAGGTGATGTTCGGCATGCCGACCTATCTGGCGTTCAAATCGCAACTCATTCCGCGCGACCAGGTGCCGCCGCCGGATGAGGGGCGCGGCAGCGAGCAGGGGCTGAACCGCAATGAGGGCGCACCCTATGCGGTGGTGATGGGGCCGTTCCTGTCGCCGCTCGGCGTGCCCTGCCAGGCGCCGCCATGGGGCTATGTGGCCGGGGCCGACCTCAGAACCGGCAAGATCGCCTACAAGCACCGCAACGGCACCGTCTACGACATGACGCCGTTGCCCTTGCCGCTGAAGGTCGGTGTTCCCGGCATTGGCGGGCCGATGATCACCGCCGGCGGCGTCGTTTTCCTGGGCGCGGCGGTCGACGACTATCTGCGCGCCTATGACCTGACATCGGGCAAGCAGCTTTGGCAGGCCAGGCTGCCGGCCGGTGGGCAGTCGACGCCGATGACCTACACCGTCGCCGACGGCCGCCAGTTCGTGATCATCGTCGCCGGCGGCCATGGCTCGGTCGGCACCAAGCCCGGCGACTATGTGATGGCCTATACGCTGCCGAAGTAGCAGCGATGTGACTTAGGTAAGTGATCGGCCCGGCAGATATTCTGGCAATGTCGCGCCGCCCCTCATCTGCCTGCCGGCATCTTCTCCCCGTATAGTGACGGGGAGAAGGGGCAGCTTCAGCGTTGGCGCCCTTTCCTGCAACGCTGGCGATTGGCGAAATCATCGATGACGGCATCCTTCTCCCCGTCACTATACGGGGAGAGTGCCCGGCAGGGCGATGAGGGGCAGCAGCAGCCTTGGTCAGCTTGCGTAAGAGATGGCCTTTGAGGCTGGGCACGGAGCCCAGTACTTCATTGGTTAGCTGCGGCCCTGTTTCGGCCTGCTGGATCAGCGTGGTGACGGCCGACGCCGGTCGACGCGGACATTCACCATCCGAGCGGCGGCAGCGGCAGCAGCGGAGCGCATTGCCAGCAAGGCAGCAACAGCAAGCACGAGCGCGCTTGCAAGGATCGGAGTAGACAAGGTCATGGCGTTGTTCCTTCTCGTCGGGCTCGCCGCTACGAGCGAGACCATCATCAGCTTCCTTCCATATTGTGGCGGCACCATCGACATTCTCTGAAATGACCAAAATGTGATGGGCGCGTTCCGCGGGGCCGCCGCATCGTTCGATGGCGCAAGCGTCACCCATCCGAGACTGGACCGTGCGAGCTTGCACCCTATCTTGATCCGCGAGTCATCCCGGAGTGACCGCGAGGTCATCCCGGAGTGACCATGAGGTCATCCCGGAGTGACCGTGAGATCATCTCCTAACGAGGAGCACGCCATGACGAAACCCACCGCCGAAGCCGTCAAACCTGCCAAACCTGCCATCACCCAGGCGATGATCGATGCCTATGACGAATACACGCATCTGACGCTCGACCGCCGCCGCTTCATGGAACAGCTGACCAGGCTTGCCGGATCGGGCGCGGCGGCGGCCGCGATCGCGCCGCTGCTTGCGGCGAATTCGGCGCAGGCGGCAATCGTCGCCGACAACGATCCGCGCGTGAAGGCTGAAGATATCACCTATTCCGGCAGCAGCGGTGAGATGAAGGGCTATCTGGTCAGGCCGGCGGACCAGTCCGGCAAGCTCGGCACCGTCATCGTGGTGCATGAGAACAGGGGGCTCAACCCGCATATCAAGGATGTGGCGCGGCGCGTTGCGCTGGAAGGGTTCGTGGTGCTGGCGCCGGATTTCCTGTCGCCGCTCGGCGGCACGCCCGCCGACGAGGACAAGGCGCGCGACATGTTCACCAAGCTCGACGCCAGCCAGGTCACCGCCGATGGTGTGGCGACCATCGCCTATCTCAAGGGCGAGAAGGACGGCAACGGCAAGGTCGGTGCTGTCGGCTTCTGCTGGGGCGGCGGCACGGTCAACAATCTGGCGGTCAACGCGCCCGATCTCGCCGCCGGCGTCGCCTATTACGGCATGCAGCCGAAGGCCGAGGATGTGGCGAAGATCAAGGCGGCGCTGTTGCTGCACTATGCCGGCCTAGACGAGCGCATCGACGCCGGCATCGATGCCTACAAGAAGGCGCTCGACGCCGCCCATGTCGAATACACCGTCTATGGTCTATGACGGCGTCAACCATGCCTTCAACAACGACACCTCGGCCGCGCGCTATGACAAGAAGGCAGCCGATCTCGCCTGGGGCAGGACGATCGCTTTCCTCAAGGAGAAGCTGGCGTAGGCTTCAGGCCGCCGACGACGCCCATACGCTCTCATAGGCCGGCGACAGCGTAAAACCGGCCGGCAGCGCCGAGACCGGGGGCGGGCGCCGCACGCCCTCCTGCAGATAGCGCAACGCCGACACCAGTCCGTTCATCGTGTAGGGCTTGGCGATGACGCCGATCGCGCCGGCGAAATGGTCGGGGATGCGTTTTGGATTGGCGGTCATGAACACCACCATGGAACGGTTACCCTCGCGGATATGCTCGGCAACCTCGACCCCGGTCGGTCCGTCGGCGAGGTGGATATCGACAAAGGCAATATCGGCATCGGCGGTATCAATCATACCTCTTGCTTCGGCCAACGATGTCGCCCAACCCACAACGCTGTGGCCGGCTTCCTCGACGAGGCTTTCCAGTTCCATCGCCAGCAACGCCTCATCCTCGACGATCAGGACCTTGAGCGGTTCGTTCATGACAGCTTCCCTTTCTGCTGCGGTTCGTTCGGCATCGAGATGACGACCTTTGTGCCCGGGCCGGCGTCGCGCCATTCGATGTCGGCATGCAACTGACGGGCAAGCGACTTGATCAGCCGCATGCCGAAAGAAGCATCGCCACTGGCCTCGGCCATGCCGACGCCGTCATCGGAAACCTCGATGTTGAAGTGGCCGTCGGGCTGGCTCATCTTGATGCCGATGCGCCCCGCGGTGGTGCCGTCCGGCTTTTCCTTGAAGGCATGCTTCAGCGCGTTGGTGACAAGCTCATTGACCATCAAGGCAACAGGCGTGGCTTTTTCGGCCGGAATGACGATGGGTTCGAGGTCCAGCGTCGGCTTGATCTCGGCGCGCCCCGATGCGGTCAGCAGGTCGGTGACCAGATCCCTGGCGAAATCCGAGACATCGAAGCGGCTGACATCCTTTGACTGGTAGAGACGGCGATGCACAGTGCTCAGCGCCTCGATGCGCTCCAGCATGGTGGTCAGGGATCGCTTCGTCGCTTCATCCTTGATTGCCCGGCTTTGCATGATGATCAGCGAGGAGATCATCTGCAGGTTGTTTTTCACCCGATGGTCGACCTCGTGCAGCAGCGTGGTCTGCGCCTCAAGGGCGGCCTCAAGCTCGCGCGTGCGTTCCTTGACAGCCTTTTCAAAGCGGTTCTTGTCGGCGGTGATGCGATCCTCGGAGCGCTTGCGATCGGAGACATCGAGCTGTGAGGCAAAGAAGAACAGGAGTTCGCCTTTGTCGTTGGAAACCGGGCTGATGTAGAGCGCATTCCAGAATGTCGAGCCGTCCTTACGGTAGTTCAACAGATCGATGGCGATATCGGTTCCCGCTGCTATCGCGTCGCGCACGCTAGCCACAGCTGCCTTGTCTGTCTCTGGCCCCTGCAGGAAGCGGCAGTTCTTGCCCATGACCTCGTCGCGCTCGTAGCCGGTCAGGCGCAGGAACGCGTCATTGGCAAAGACGATCGGATTGTCCGCCTGACGGGGATCGGTGATAACCATCGACATGCGGGTGGCGCGGATGGCGGCCGCGAACGGATCGCCCTTGCCGTGCTCGGCATGCAGATTGTCCGTCATGTGCCATGCGTCGGCCGGTTCCCTGGTCCTTTTCCAGTCCATGCTTTCACTCCAAGCCGTTTTTCAGGGGTCACAACGGCTTAGACGTGGAATTGGTTCAATCTTGATCTTCTTGTCGCAGGCAGCCGTTTGCGAAACCGAATCGCCGGTTGCGCAAACTGTCGAAATGAACGGTTTTTGAAGGTTGTCGGATGTAGCCGATTCGCTGAAAGCAGGGCTGGCGCCGACCTATAGAAATGATCAGGTCGCAATGGTCCGTGGCGGCGCTCGCCGGTGGCGGCTTTCTCAGAACAGCGGAAACATCAGGCGTGGCCACGCTTCATGCGCGCCTGCTTCAGGATGGCGCGCCAGCGGATCATGTCGAAGGGGATAGGCTCGTTGTTGTTGGCGATGTGGAAGATCTCGTTGTTGACGTTCTTCAACGAGCGCCAGAAATCATAGTCGGTGATGCGCGGATCGGCAGCCAGCCTGTCCACCTCGACCTTGATGTCGGTTTTCATGCACGTTCCTCGAACCGCCTGTTGCCCGCCGCCCGCGTCGCAACTCGCATGGCACCGTTCTCAAACGGTCAGCTGAGTCGTTCAATGGCCCAAATGGCTTGTTCACGTTAAAACCTTGGTAAGGTTAACGCGGGCGCGGCAGCGCTTCAAGCGGTCCTGCGGCGAATACCGATCGAACGGCCGGCGCGCTCGGGCATCGGCAGTGCAGAATGGGCGGCGCGCATGGCTTTCACCTTGGCCTGCACATCGGCGGGGAAGGGCGCGACTTTCGGCCCGGACATGTCGACATGCAGCGACAGGGTTTCGGAAGTGGCGGCGAGCCAGCCATCGACATGGCGGATTTCCTGGTAGGCCCGCAGCCGCTTGTCGTCGTGATCGATCAGCTGGAAGGATACGACGACCTTGTGTTCGAGGTGCAGTTCCTGGACATAGCAAACATGGACTTCGGCCGTGTAGATGGTCAGGCGCCGCTCTTCGACATAGTCCAGCCCCATGCCCATCGCCTCGAACGCCTCATCCGAGCAGCGGTCGAACAACACGTTGTAATAGGCCATGTTGAGATGGCCGTTGTAGTCGATCCAGTCCTTCTCGATGTCCATCGGTTTGGAAACGAAGGGGGCAGGGATGGGCATGGAAACTTCCTTGTTCTGGTGCTGGACAGAGCGCGGCAGTCGAGACTACGCATCCATAATCGCATAACAAGCGTGGACGCTGGTCCATTCGCGGAGGAATTCATGGCTCTGAGCGACCTCAATCCGGTCGAACGCAACGAGGAAGGCATCGCCGCCGTGCTCGGCATTCTCAAGCAGCAGCTCGGCGAACGCTTCCAGACAGGCGCGGCGATCCGCTCGCAGCATGCGCATACCACCACCTATATTCCGACGCAGGCGCCTGACGGTGTCGCGTTCCCGGAGACGACAGAAGAGGTGCAGGAGATCGTACGTGCCTGCGCCGCGCACCGCGTGCCGGTCATCGCCTTCGGCGTCGGTTCCTCGCTGGAGGGCCACACCAACGCGCCGGGTGGCGGCATCTCGGTCGACACCTCGCGCATGAACCGCATCCTGTCGGTCAACCCCGAGGATCTCGACTGCACGGTCGAGCCTGGCGTAACGCGCGAGGATTTGAATCGGCACCTGCGCGATACCGGCCTGTTCTTCCCCATCGATCCCGGCGCCAATGCTTCGCTCGGCGGCATGGCGGCAACGCGGGCCTCCGGCACCAATGCGGTGCGCTACGGCACGATGCGTGAAAACGTGCTGTCGCTGACGGCCGTCATGGCCGATGGCGAGACGGTGACGACCGGCAAGCGGGCGAAAAAGAGTTCGGCCGGCTACGATCTGACGCGGCTTCTGGTCGGCTCGGAAGGCACGCTCGGCATCATCACCTCGCTGACCTTGAAGCTGCAAGGCATTCCGCAGGCGATCTCCGGCGGCGTCTGCCCGTTTCCAAACCTCGAGGCGGCCTGCAACGCGGTCATCGCGACCATCCAGATGGGCATTCCGGTGGCGCGCATCGAACTGGTGAATGGACTGCAGATGCGGGCGATGAAGAATTACTCGAAGCTCGATTACCCCGAGAGCCCGTGCCTGTTCGTCGAGTTCCACGGCAGCGATGCCGGTGTCGCCGAACAGGCCGAAACCTTCGGTGCCATTGCTGAAGACAATGGCGGCGGGCCATTCCTGTGGACGAGCGTCGCCGAGGAGCGCACGAAACTCTGGAAGGCCAGGCACGATGCTTATTGGGCGTCGCTGACGCTGCGGCCGGGCACCAAGGGCCTGTCGACCGATGTCTGCGTGCCGATCTCGCGGCTGGCCGAATGCGTTGCCGAAACCGAGGCCGACATTGCCGAGATGGGCCTGGTTGCGCCGATCGTCGGCCATGCCGGCGACGGCAATTTCCATGTGCTGGTGCTGATGGATGTCAACGACCCCAAAGAGATCGCGCTGGCGGAGAAATTCGTCTCGCGGCTGAACATGCGGGCGATCGCCATGGACGGCACCTGCACCGGCGAACACGGCATCGGCCAGGGCAAGATCGGCTTCCTGCGCCATGAGCTCGGCCATGGTGTCGACATCATGCGCTCCATAAAAAAAGCGCTCGACCCGCAAGACATCATGAACCCAGGCAAGATATTACCTGCATAGCCGAAATGTGAGGAGCGGCAATGGATACCCTGATTATAAGGGCATCGCTTGGCAAGACACTGTTATTGCTGTCGGCCAGCCTCTTCTTTGTCCTGGCCTGCGCTTTCCTGATTTATGTCTCCGAGGACGGCGACACCGCCGGCCTTTGGTGGTGCGTGGCCTTTTTCGGGCTGGTCGCGTTGGTGTTTGCCTGGCAGCTTGTGCGGCCGCAGATTCTGGTGCTGAACGGACAAGGTTTCAGTCTCGGCGGAGGCCTTGTTCGATCGCCCAACCTGGTCCCCTGGAAGAATATCGAAAGCTTCTTCGTCGTCCATCGCCGGCGCAGGATAGGCGATATGATCGGGTACAATTTCGCACCGGGGGTCAAGAAAAGCTCCGTCATGGGCAGCGTGACCAAAAGCCTCGGCGCCGAAGCCGCATTACCGCAGGGCTGGACATTGTCGCCCGAGGAGATGGTGGTGCTGCTGAACGAATATCGCCGACGGGCCATGGCAGGATAGTCTCTTGCGCACAGGCCGGACCGCGGTCAAAGGCGTCCAAAAATCTCTGCTCTTCCAGATACATCAGAGATCAAGCAACTCTGGATGAATTGCCTCTTTATCGACACGCTGATGCGGGTAGAGTGCGGCTGACTTTCAATCAACCCGTTCGGAGCTGATGCTCGCACGCCTGTTCGTGATCTTCGGTGGCTTGTTTGTGCTGGTGCTGGTTGCGGCGCTGGTGGTGCCGTATTTTGTCGATTGGACCGGGTACCGCGCCCAATTCGAGCGCGAGGCGAGCGCCATTCTCGGCCGCAAGGTGACGGTGCAAGGCGACGCCACGGCGCGGCTGTTGCCGTTCCCCTCGGTGACCTTCTCAAACGTCACGGTCGCCGGCGGCCCCGGCGGCCAGCCGGCAATGACCGTCGAGACCTTTTCGATGGACGCGGAACTGGCGCCGTTCCTGCGCGGCGAAGTGCTGATTTTCGACATGCGGCTGGTGCATCCGAAGGCGACGATCGACATCGCCGATAACGGCACGGTCGACTGGGCGATACGGCCGTCCTCGCCCTTCGATCTCAACCAGATCTCGATCGAGAAGCTCACGGTGACGGAGGGAGAAATTGCGCTCCGCCATGCCGCAGGCGGGCGCAGCCATCTGATTTCCGAGATCAATTCGACCATCTCTGCCAAGTCGCTGGCCGGGCCGTGGCGCATGGACGGAACGTTGCTGCTCGACGGACTGCGTTCGACGGTTGCGGCTTCGACCGGCAAGGCCGAAGGCAGCGGCCAGATGCGGCTGAGGCTCAAGGTCGATCCCGATGCCTATCCACTGGTCATCGAAACCGACGGCAATGCAGGCATCGTCAATGGGGCTGCCGTCTATTCCGGCCAGTTCAAGATTTCCGGCAACGACAAGAATTCGGCTACGCTGCGCGGCAGCGATGGTGAGGTTGTCGAGATCAATACGGGCAAGGTCAGCGCCGGCAAGCCCGATCCGGGCTTCCGGCTGAACGGCAAGTTCTCGCTTGATCACCAGAAGCTCGGCGTCGACGAATTCCGCTTCGAGACCGGGCCGCTCGACAATCCCTACACAGCCGACGGCAAGGCTTCGGTCGATCTCGGCCTTAGGCCGAACTTCGCCATCGAGGCCAATGGCGCGCAGGTGCAACTGGACGAGGCGGTGGGCGCTGAGAAGGGCGTCGGCCTGACGCTGGACCAGCGCATTGCCGGAATCGAGCAGGCGCTGCTCGAACTGCCGAAGCCGAGCATCCCCGGCACTGTCGAGGTCAAGCTGCCGGCGGTGGTGGCCGGCGACACCACGGTGCGCGACGTGCATCTCTCGGCCGAGCCGGTCGAGGGCGGCTGGTCGGTGAAATCGCTGGCCGCGACCTTGCCCGGGCGCACGACGCTGGAAGCCAGCGGCATGCTCAGCGTCGAAGATCATTTCGGTTTCAGCGGCTCCATGCTGCTGGCGGTGGCGCAGCCTTCCGGCTTTGCTGCCTGGTTGTCGAAAGATGTCGACGAGGCGATCCGCCGGCTGCCGGCCGCCGGCTTCAAGGCCAAGGTGGAGCTGTCGGAGAAGCGCCAGGCGTTCAGCGATCTCGAACTGATCCTCGGCAAGTCGAAGTTCACCGGCCGCATCGATTCCAACCAGCCCGACGACGCCAAGTCCTCGGTGCTGATGCGGCTCGAGGGCGGCGAACTCGATGTCGACGGGCTGACGGCCTTCGCCTCGATCTTCGTCAGCCACAAGGGCGCCAACCGCTTTTCCGACCGTGACCTCGATTTTCAGATCAAGGCAGGGCCGGTCAATGCCGGCGGGCTCACCGCCGACACGGTCGATACCGCGCTCCGGCTCCGCGACGGGCTGCTCGAAATCGACCGGCTGTCGATTGGCGGCCTTGCCGGCGCCTCGATCAGCGCCACCGGCCGGATCAAGGATTTTCCCGCAAGCCCGACCGGCAAGCTCGATGCCTCGGTGGTCGCCGTCGATCTGAAGCCGCTGATCGACATTGCCGCGCAACACTATCCCGACAATCTGATGCTGAAGGGACTGGCTGGCCGCACGGCCGCCTATCCTGAACTGTTCCAGGACGCGCGCGTCGATCTGGTGGCGAGCGCCGCCGACAATGGCGACGGCACCACCGGGCTGGCGGTGAGCGGACAAGGCAAGGCCGGCGGTTCGGGCTTTTCGGCGTCGCTGTCGGGCAAGGGGGCCGTAGGCCAGTTGCTTGACGCGCCGGTGACGCTGACCTTCAACGCCAAAAATCCCGACGCCACGGCGCTGCTGGCGCTCTACGGCCTGCCGGCGCTGCCGCTCGGCATGCTCGGCCAGGCAAGCACCGATATTTCGGCGAAAGGCACGCTCGGCGGCGGCCTGGCGACGAGCTTCAATTTCGCCGCCGACGACTTCAAGGCGACGTTCGACGGCACCGTTGCTCAGACGCCGCAAGGCGCCACCGCCAAGGGCAAGATCGGCCTCGACGCCTCCGACATCGAGCCTTGGCTGATGACGACCGGCGCCGGCCTGCCGGGCATGGGAACGGGCACCTCGACCTCGCTCAGCGCGGATGCCGATTTCGGCAGTGGCCTGCTGGTGTTGAGCGGTCTCAGCGGATCCATCAACGAGTCGGAGATTTCGGGCGACGTCAACATCGATGCGAAGCAGGGGCTGCCGCATTTTGCCGGTGCGCTGGCGCTCGACGAACTGGACCTCGACCCGATTGCGGTTGCGCTGTTCGGTGACCAGTCGTTCCTCAGCAGCAACGCGAACTGGCCGACGGCGCCATTCAGCCAGAAATCCAGCCTGCCGTTCAGCGCCGATCTCGATCTGACGACGGCGACGCTTGCCGCCGGACCGCTGGCGACAGCCTATGATGCGTCGCTGTCGTTGAAACTGGACCAGGAAGGCATCCGCGTTTCGGACCTGAAGGCAAAACTGCTCGGCGGCGCGCTCACCGGATTGTTCGAGTTGAAGAACACAGACGGCACGGGGCTGTTCTCCGGCCAGATGAGGCTTGCCGGCGCCGACCTGGCGACTGTGCTGCCGGCTGCCGGATTGAGTGGCAACGGCGATTTCTCGACAGGGCTGTCGACCAGCGGCAAATCGGTCGACGCGATGATTGCCGCACTCTCCGGCTCGGGCACGGCGGCGCTGAAAGGCCTCACCATTGCCGGCGTCAATCCCGATGCCTTCGGCGCGTTGATTGCCAAGGCCGATGCGATCGGGCGCGACATCGACGTGGCCAAGACCGCGGGCTTTGCACCTGAGATCGCTGGCGACGGCAGCTTTGCTGCCGGCGATGCCGACATCGCCTTCACGGTCGCCGGCGGCACGTTGCGGGCACCACCGATCAAATTCGAAAACCAGGCGGCGACGCTGTCTGCCGACATCACGGCCGACCTCAACACCGGCACCGTCGCCACCAAGGGCGCTGTCACCTACAAGCCTGGCGACGAGGCGCTGATCGGCTCCGATCCGACGGTCAATTTCAGCGTCGATGGGCCGTTCGGGGCGCTGAAGAAGCAGTTCGACAGCGAGCCGCTAGCGCAATTTTTGACCCAGCGCGCGCTGGAAAAGGAGCAGCAGCGGGTCGAGGCTATGCAGGCCGCACTGCTCGAGAAGCAGCGGCTGCGGCGCGAGGTGCGCTACTACGCCGCCCTGCAGACCGAGCGCGACAACGCCGCCGAGGAATTGCGCAAGCAGGAGGAAGCGGCACGGCTCAAAGCCGAGGCCGACGCCAAGGCGAAGGCACAGGCCGATGCGAAGGCACAGGACGAAGCGGATGCCAAGGCCAAGGCGGATGCCGAAGCAAAGGCCGATGCCGATGCGAAAGCGCAGGCAGAGGCTGACGCAAAGGCCAAGGCAGATGCGGACGCGAAAGCCCAGGCGGAAGAGCAGGCTGCCGAAGACGCCGCCAAGGCCGAGGACGAACGGAAGAAGGCCGAACAGGCTCGGATCGCTTCGCAGGAAAAAGCCAGGCTGGAGGCCGAGCGCAAGGCTCAGGAGCAGGCGCCGAAGGTCGACCGCTCACTTCCCGGTGTCAGTGACGGTTCGGCCCCGGCGCCGCCGAAGCCCAGGACAAATCCGTTCTCCGTCGACAATCTGCTGAAGTCGCTGGGCAATTAGGCACCCGCATCGCCGACGGCACCGGTCCGCGACTTGCGGACTATTGCTTGTGACGGGTCAGCAGGCGTCCCAGCATCGGTTCGATGCGCTTGAGCTCATCGAGATGCGCGGCGGACAATTCGGCAAGACGGTCTTCGGCGTGTTCGGTCAAGCTTTGCGGTCGAACTCACCGGCAACACCCATGTGCTGGTGCCGTTGATCGCCGCTTGCGCGGCCGCTCACGCGGTCACCGTGCTGTTGATGAAGCGGTCGATCCTGACGGAAAAGATTGCCAGGCGAGGGCATCATCTGGTTCGCGAATATGGTGTCGATCCGTTCGCGCTGACCAGGGTGCGCGAGGTCATGACCGCGCAGGTGGAGAGCGTGCCGGCGACGATGACGCTACATGGCGCAGCCGCCTTCCTGACCGCGCCCCAGACGCGGCATCCGAGCTTTCCCGTCGTCAGCGAAGACGGCCAGGTGCTTGGCGTCATCGATCCGCCGGCGATCCTGCGCTGGAGGCGCGCGGGCAAGCACCGCACCACGACGCTTGGCGAATTGCTTGACGGCGGCAAGCTCACGCTTGCCTATCCGGACGAGTATCTCGAGGGTCTTTCCGACAAGCTGCTGATGGCCAATGTCTCGCATCTGCCGGTTGTCGCGCGCGAGGATGCGCGGCTGGTCGGCTATGTCGGCTGGAAGGATCTGATGCGCGTCCGGTCGAAGAAGGCTGCCGAGGAACGCGATCGCTCGACGCTGCTGGGATTTGGCACCCGCAGCAAGAAACAGGATGCGGTCATAAAGGCCTAAGAAGTTCTGGCGTCGCGCTTGGCCCAGTCCAGCACGTGGAGCCTGAGGGCCGACGACAGATTCGCATCGCGCGGCCTTGTCTCGTCGATTTCGGCGACCAGGGCAGCAAGCGTCAGCTTGCGCGCGGCGGCGATGGCGACGAGATCGTCATAAAAGGGTTTTTCGAGGGAATAGCTGGTGCGATGGCCGCGGATGGTCACCGAGCGTTTTTCGACCGGGCTCACCGCAGGCCGTCCATCAATCGCCCTGGTCTTCCGGGCGTTCGCGGCGGTGGCCGGCGACGAATTTTTCGGCCTTGTCCGATGTAAGACGGTCACGAGTTCTTTCGGCTTTGGAACGGCCGTGCAGAGCGCGGTTCTCGCCGGCGAGCTTTTCGTTTTCGGTGCGCGCCTTCTGCTTGCGGACCTGGCGAAGGTTGACGATTTCGCCCATGTCGCGCCGACCGTCCCGCTACTTCTTGCGGAAGGCGTCGAGCGACACGACGTCGGCGCCCTTGCCGGCGGCGGCATCGGCCACGGCGGGCTTTTTCTCGACCTCGGTGGCAGCTGCCCTCTTCTCGGCCTTCGGCTTTTTCTCGGAGACGATAGCCAAAGGCTCGGCAGCCGGCTGGGCGGCTGCATCGTCTTCCGCCGGGACGTCGGTCTTGACGTCGAATTCGAGTTCGAAATTGACCGATGGGTCGTAGAAGCCGCGTACGGCCGAGAACGGAATTTCCAGCTTCTCCGGCACGTCGGAGAAGGACAGCCCGACCTCGAAGCCGGTATCGGTCACCTTGAGGTCCCAATACTGGAACTGGATGACGATGGTCATCTGTTCGGGATAGCGCTCGCGCAGCCTGGAGGACACCCGCACGCCCGGCGCGCCGGTCAGGAATGTGATGAAGAAATGATGATTGCCGGGAAGGCCGGTGCGCGCGACTTCGGCCAGGACCTTGCGCATGACGCCGCGCAATGCCTCCTGGGCCAGAATGTCGTAGCGGATGTGGTCGTCGGCCATGTGCTGGTCGGGTTCCGTTGAATCGTCCGCATAGCTGTAATCAAGCTTGAGCGCGGCGTAAACCGGATATAGATCGCTGATGCGCCGAAGCGAAGCCCGTAACGGACGATTTGATCGCCTGCTTTGGCGTTCAGGCGCTGGCCAGCTGTTTTTCCACCGCTGCCGCTGATCTGCGCTTGCCGAAGGCGCGCAGGAATGTGCGCACGCCGTGGGTCGCGGATTGCAGCACTTCATCTTCCGACGGCATGCCGCCGAGCATGAAGGTGGTCTGCAGTTCGGCATTTGCCAAGGCCAGGAACTGGCGCGCGGCGACATCGGGATCGTCGACCGCGAGATGGCCGGCATGGGCGAGGCGGGCAAAACGGGCGGCAAGTGCGGGCCAGGTCCGGCCCGGCCCCTGGTCGCGCCATTCTGCGAAGAGCTCGGGATAGCGCTCGCCTTCGGTCTGGATCAGCTTGCGCAGGAAGCGTCCGTCGCGGTTGCAGATGCAGTTATGATTCAGGCGCACGGCAAAGCCGATCAGGTCGGCTTCCAGATCCTTCGGCTGGTCTGGGAAAGAGGCGAAGGTGGCGAAGATGCCGGCATTGCAGCGCTCCGTCAGATCCCGCACCACAGCCATGAAGAGCCTTTCCTTGTCGCGGTGGTGATTGTAGATGGTCTGGCGCGAAACGCCCGCCTCCACCGCGATCAGGTCGATATTGGCGCCGGCAAAGCCTTCCCGGCAAAAGACCGAAGCCGCCGCATCGATAATCGACATACGCTTGGCCTCGTGGCCGCGTGGCGGGAAAATGTCAGGAGAAACGGCAAGCTTCATAGAAATCTATATAGAGGTGATTGACGAATTAGACAAGGCTGTCTAAATTTGTGGACACAATAAATGGGAATTCGCTCCGTAGAGACGAATAATCTCGCTCTGAGCCGTCGGATTTCAACGGGATGGAACGTCCTAGGGTTAGTCGTCGCGTTGGCGGCGCCAACCAGACTTGAAAGAAGCCTTTATCATGAGTCCCAAATTCCTCCGCATCGCGGTCGTGCTCGGCCTGTTGTCCGCTATCGGCCCCTTCGCCATAGACATGTATCTGCCGGCGTTGCCTTCGATCGGCGAAGATCTGCATGCCGGCACCGCCGCCGTTCAGATGAGCCTTTTGATCTTCTTCCTGTCGATGGGCTTCGGCCAGATCGTCGTCGGACCGATCTCCGACATGGTCGGCCGCAAGCTGCCGCTTTACGGCGGCCTTGCGCTGTTCATGGTCGGCGGTATCGGTTCGGCCATGAGCCCGACCATCGAATGGCTGATCGCCTTCCGCTTCCTGCAGGGACTGGGCGCCAGCGCCGGCATGGCGGTGCCGCGCGCCATCGTGCGCGACCTGCACACCGGCACCGAAGCCGCCAAGCTGATGTCGCTGCTGATGCTGGTGTTTTCGGTGTCGCCGATCCTGGCGCCGCTGACCGGCAGCCAGATCATCGAGAATTTCGGCTGGCGCGCCGTGTTCTGGACGGTGACGGGCGCGGCCCTGCTGGCCACCATTCTGCTGGCGACCTCGCTGAAGGAGACGCGGCCGGCGGAAGAACGCGTCGGTTCCTCCTTCGGAACCGCACTCGCCGGCTATCGCTTCCTCATGGGTGACCGCAATTTCCTCGGCCTGGTGGCGATCGCCGGCTTCGGCATCGCCAGCTTCTTCGTCTACCTCTCGAGTTCGTCCTTCATCCTGATCGACCATTACGGGCTGTCGCCTTCCGTCTACAGCGTGTTCTTCTCGATCAATGCGGTGGCCTTCATCGGCATGTCGCAACTGACGGGGATGCTGTCGGAGCGCTTCGGGCTGAAGCGCGTCGTCTGGGTGGCGGTAACCGGCTATGCCACGACGATGGTTGTGCTGTTCGCAGTCATGGCGACCGGCGTCGACCGGCTCGATGTTATGGCGGCACTGCTGTTCGTCGGCTACGGCTTCCTCGGCCTGGTCATCCCGACGACGTCGGTGCTGGCCATGGAAGAGCATGGCGAGATCGCCGGCACGGCCTCGGCGCTGATGGGCACCCTGCACTTCGCCATCGGTGCGCTGGCGATGGGCGTCGCCGGCATCTTCTTCGACGGCACCCCGCTGCCCATGGTGGCCGGCATCACGCTCTGCGCGGTGATCTCGTTCACGCTGGCCAAACTGACGCTTGGCCGCTCGCGCGAAGCCGTTGAAGCGCCGGCCGAGTAAGCTGACCGCAATCGACCGGAAAGGCCGGGTCATCCCGGCCTTTTTCACGTCTGGGGTAATCCGGCCCCGGCCAGAACCACGGCCTTCGACGACGCCAGCGGCAAATTGCACCAGCTCATGGCTCAATTTGGTGTAGGCTTCGCGGCCCATCGTCATGCGAAATCCGGCCAGCGGCAGCCGGCATTGAGCGTACGATATCGAGGAGGGGAGAAGTGGAGGTTTCTGTTGCCAGGTACCTCCGAACCCCGCCTAGAAGTGCGAACCTCTAGGGCTTGATTTGAAGCTATCGCACCGCTTACGCGGCGAGACGTGCTTCCGCATAGTTGTCATTTGCAACTACAGGTTTAGCCCGATGACGGTGGTACCATGCCGGGCAAAAGTACGATCTTTACACCTTCGTCGATCCTATTTCGCCCCCAGCAACAGCCGCTCTGATCACAGAGCGGTTCTTGGTGGAGGCGCCGGGTACCGCCCCCGGGTCCGAACGGCTTATTACATCGCCCATTTATCGCCATAGTCGGTCAAGCCGACAAAACGAATATAGGGGGCGGGCGCACAAAATGAAAGGCCGCAATGACACTTCTTGGCCGCACCAAACTGCGGCGCCGAGGGTTGACTCGCGCGCGGTCTCAACCGAAGCTTTGCGATGGTGAGGAGTATCGACCGAGCGCACAAGTTGCGGCAGCGCGCCACAGCCCTCATCGATCGGATCCCGTGGCGCCGACATGGGGAAATTTGATGGCCGATTATCTCGCAGACGTGAAGAAATACGACGCCGCCGCAAATGCCGATGTGGTTGCCAAGATTGTGAAACATCTGGGCATCGCGCTGCGCAACCGCGATTCCTCGCTGGTATCCTGCACCGACCCCAAGGAATTGGAGCGCGTCAAGACCAACTGGGTTGCCAAGAAACTTGGCGTGACCGACGGGGCGAAAGCCGACTCAGCGATCGAGAAGACCTGCAAGGCGTTGGCCGCCGACAGCTCCAAGAGCCGCGTGACTTTCTACTATCTGGTCGCCAAGGATCTGGGCAAGCTCGGCTCTTTGTAGAGATTATTGCCGATAGGCAGAGCGCGCGTTTGATTTTGCTCCTCACCGGAGGTCAGCACCGCCCCTCATTGCCCTGCCGGGCATTTCTCCCCGTATAGTGACGGGGAGAAAGGGCTGACCGCAGCCTTGGCTCTCTCTCTCGAACGCTTGTGATTGGCGAAACCGCTGATCACAGCGCCCCTCTCCCCGTCCCTATACGGGGAGAGGATGCCGGCAGGCAGGTGAGGGGCAACGCTAACCCTTGAAGAGTGATGGGGCAAGCCGCGTTCTGGTCCTTTTGCTGTGTTCGGCCGGCGGCCAGTCGGTTATGATGGCGGTAACCCCGAATCGAGGCGAAGCCGATGCGCCAGTATCTCGACCTTTTGCAGCATGTGCTGGACAATGGCGCCGACCGTGGCGACCGCACGGGCACCGGCACGCGTGGGGTGTTCGGGTACCAGATGCGCTTCGACCTGTCGCGCGGCTTTCCCGTCACCACCACCAAGAAGCTGCATCTGAAGTCGATCATCCATGAACTCCTGTGGTTCCTGGCCGGCGACACCAACATCAAATACCTTAGAGATCATGGCGTTTCGATCTGGGACGAATGGGCCGACGAGAATGGCGATCTCGGCCCGGTCTATGGCAAGCAGTGGCGCTCCTGGCCGGATGGCCATGGCGGGTCGATCGACCAGATTGCCAATGTTCTGAAGGAGATACGCAGGAATCCGAATTCACGCCGGCTGATCGTTTCGGCGTGGAACCCGGCCGAAGTGGAGGCGATGGCGCTGCCGCCCTGCCACTGCCTGTTCCAGTTCTACGTCTCGGACGGCAAGCTGTCCTGCCAGCTCTACCAGCGCTCGGCCGACATTTTTCTCGGCGTACCCTTCAACATCGCTTCCTACGCGCTGCTGACCCTGATGGTGGCGCAGGTGACCGGGCTGAAGCCCGGCGAGTTCGTCCATACGCTGGGCGATGCGCATCTCTATTCCAACCATTTCGAGCAGGCGCGCGAGCAATTGCGGCGCACACCCAAGGCGCTGCCGACGCTGTGGATCAATCCGGAGGTGAAGGACCTGTTCGCCTTCCGCTTCGAGGATTTCCGGCTGGAAAACTATTTTGCCGACGCTTCGATCAAGGCGCCGATCGCGGTCTGATCCGTCCACCGTCAATCAATTCCGACCCTCAATCGATGTCGACCATGACGTCGGTTGCCTTGATCATGGTATAGGCTGCTTGCCTTTTTCGAGCTTGAGATCGGCAACGGCCTCGTTGGTGATCGAAGCGTGACGACGGAGCCGGCGACATCACCGCGGACAGGCGAGGTGCTTTGACGATCTCGACGATCGTTCCCTTGAGGATGTTGCGGGCGCTGATCTTCATCGGAGTTCCTTTCCGGGTTTCGGTGCACGTCCAAACCAGAACAATCGATGCCGAACATACGCTTTCGCAGGAGGCGGCCTTCCCTTGTTATATTCATCCAGATATATCGGTCGGCAGGAGTCGAGCCAGCAGATTTCAAGCCCAGGGAGAGTTTTCATGTTGGGGCACAAAGGTTTTGGTATGAGGGCAATCGCGATTGGCGGCTTTGCCGTAGCTCTGATGGCCGTGATGCCGGCGGCTCACGCGGGAGACAAGGTGATCGTGTTTGCCGCAGCCAGCCTCAAGGACGGGCTCGACGCCGTCACCAAGGCCTGCGAAGCCGATGTCGGTGAAGCGGCGACCGTCTCCTACGCCGCGAGCTCGGCGCTGGCCAAGCAGATCGAAAGCGGGGCGCCCGCCGATGTGTTCATTTCGGCCGATCTCGACTGGATGAAGTACCTCTCCGACAAGAGACTGACCAAGCCGGAAACCGAGGTGAAACTGCTCGGCAACCAGATCGTGCTGGTGGCGCCACAGGATTCCAAGGTTGAGACCAGGATCGAGAAAGGCTTCGACCTGGCCAAGCTGGTTGGCGACGGCAGGCTTGCCATGGGCGACGTCAAGGCGGTGCCGGCCGGCAAATACGGCAAGGCGGCACTTGAATCGCTCGGCGTCTGGTCGTCGGTCGAAGGCAAGGTGGCGCAGGCCGAGAATGTGCGCGCCGCGCTCAAGCTGGTTTCAACGGGCGAGGCCGCGCTCGGCATCGTCTATGCCACCGACGCGCATGCCGACAAGGGAGTCAAGGTGGTCGGCACCTTCCCGGAGGATTCGCACCCGCCGATCATCTATCCGGTTGCCGAGACCACCGATTCGAAGGACAAGGATACGCCGGCCTTCCTGAAGTGCCTGCAGTCCGCCAAGGCGGCGGAACTGTTTAGGGATCAGGGTTTCACCGTGCTCACGCCGAGCAATTAAGGTAGCGGCTGAGTATGAACTGGCTGCTGGACCTCACTCCCGACGAATGGAATGCGGTCCGGCTGTCGATCAAGGTGGCGACGGTGGCGATGCTGTTCAGTCTGCCGCCGGGCATCTTGATGGCGCTTTTGCTGGCCCGCGGAAAATTCTGGGGCAAGACGCTGCTCAACGGTGTGGTTCACCTGCCGTTGATCCTGCCGCCGGTGGTGACAGGTTATCTCTTGCTGCTTACCTTCGGCCGGCGCGGGCCGGCGGGAGCGTTCCTGGCCGAGCATTTCGGCATCGTCTTCTCGTTTCGCTGGACCGGCGCCGCACTGGCCTGCGGTATCATGGGCTTTCCCCTGATGGTGCGGGCGATCCGGCTGTCGATCGAGGCGGTCGACCGCAAAATGGAGGCAGCGGCGGGAACGCTCGGCGCCAACCCGGTTTGGGTCTTCGCCACCATCACGCTGCCGCTGATCCTGCCCGGGCTGATCGCCGGCTCGATCCTGTCCTTCGCCAAGGCGATGGGCGAGTTCGGCGCCACCATCACCTTCGTCTCCAACATTCCCAACGAGACGCAGACGCTGCCTTCGGCGATCTACACCTTCACGCAGGTGCCTGGCGGCGATGACGGGGCGCTCAGGCTGACGCTGATCTCCATCGTCATCTCGATGGCCGCATTGGTAGCCTCGGAAGTGCTGGCGCGGCGCGTCGGCCGGCGGATGGACATCGAATGAGTGTGCTGGTGGACATCAGCCATCGGCTCGGCGATTTCGCCATCGACGCGCATTTCGAAAGCGCCGGGCGGCTGACGGCGCTGTTCGGGCCCTCGGGCTCCGGCAAGACGACGCTGATCAACGTGATCGCCGGCCTGATCCGGCCGACCAAGGGCCGTATCGCGGTCGACGGCCGTGTGCTGGTCGACACCGATGCCGGCATTTTCGTGCCGAAGCACAAGCGCCGGATCGGCATGGTGTTCCAGGACGCGCGGCTGTTTCCGCATATGAGCGTGGCCGGCAATCTGCGCTACGGCCGCTGGTTCACGCCGCCGGCGGAGCGCTATGCGGATATCGACGCGGTCGTCGAACTGCTCGGCATCGGTCCACTGCTCGACCGGCGACCGGCAAAGCTGTCGGGCGGCGAGAAGCAGCGCGTGGCGATCGGCCGGGCGCTGCTTGCCAGCCCGAAACTGCTGTTGATGGACGAGCCGCTGGCCTCGCTCGACGATGCGCGCAAAGCCGAGATCCTGCCCTATATCGAGCGGCTGCGCGACGAGACCAAGCTGCCCATCGTCTATGTCAGCCATTCCGTCGCCGAGGTGGCGCGGCTGGCCAGCGACGTGGTGGTGATGGCGCAAGGCAAGGTCGCTGCCTCAGGCCCGACCGGCGCGATCATGCAACGGCTCGAATTGCTGCCGGCCGAGGAACGCGGCGAGGGCGGCGCGGTTCTCGACACCAAGGTGCTGCGCCATGATGAGATCTTCGGGATGACCGTGCTCGGCTCGGCGGCGGGCGAAATCCGGGTGCCGCAATTGGCGGTCTCGGTCGGCGCGCCTGTGCGCATCCGAATCCGCGCCCGCGACGTGATGATCGCCACCGAACAGCCGAAAGGTCTCAGTGCGCTCAACATCCTGCCGGGCGCCATCGTCGCAATCGGCTCGGGCGAGGGGCCGACGGTCGAAATCGGCATCGACTGCAATGGCGAAACCGTGCTTGCGCGCATTACCGAACAATCCAGGCAGGTACTGAACCTTCAACTCGGCGGCAAGGTCTTCGCGGTGATCAAGACGGTCAGTTTCGACCGTGCCAACACCGGCGCCGGGCTGCCGGCCGAAGCGGATGGCTGATAACCGCTATATCGTTTTGGAATAGCGCTATGGGTCGAGAGGGGCTAGTGTGACTGTGGAGGACAAGAGATGCCGTCGCTGAGCCTGCGGATAAATCTCGATCCGGACGGGCGCATAGGTCCGGGCAAGATCGAATTGCTGGAGCAGATCGCCACTTTCGGCTCGATCTCGGCTGCGGCACGCGGCATGGAGATGTCCTACAAGCACGCCTGGGATCTGGTGGAAGATATGAACCGTGTGTTCGGCAAGCCACTGGTCGCGGCGCAGACCGGCGGCAAAAAGGGTGGCGGCGCACAGCTGACCTCAGTTGGCCTTGCAGTTGTCAGCCGTTTTCGCGCTATCGAGCGCGCTGCGGCGGCAGCGGCGGCCACGCATATGGACGCCTTGCAGGCGGAGATCGATGCTGGGTGAGGGTTGAAGCTTGCGATCCGTCACACCCCCCTCTGTCCTGCCGGACATCTCCCCCGCAAGGGGGGAGATCAGCTAGCCCGTAGACGGGCGCTAATCTGTTAGGCGATTGGCGAAATCCTCCGTGACGGCCAATCTCCCCACTAGAGGGGGAGATGTCCGGCAGGACAGAGGGGGGCGCGAAGGAACTCGACCTTTGAGCGCGCTATTCCTCGGGCTCTCCTGCTTTACGCAGCAGATAGGTGTCCATGATCCAGCCCTTTCTTTTCCGGGCTTCTTCTCTCGTCCTCTCAATCTCCTCGCCGACATCACCCAGGCGACCGGAAACGATGATCTCGTCCGGTGTGCCGAGATAGGCGCCCCAATGGATGATCAGATCCTTGTCTGCCAGCGTGTTGAAGGCGCATTTGCCGTCGAGCATGACCACGGCGCTGCCGGCATTGTGCGGCATGCCTTGTTCGGCGAGGCGGCGGCCGGTGGTGATCAGCACGGGGTCGCCGATGCGGTTCAGCGCCATCTTGTGGCCGGCGGCTAGCGCCTGGACGGCGGTGATGCCGGGAATGACCTCCAGTTCGAATGCGACATTGCCCCTCAGTCGTACGCGCGCGAGGATGCGCAGCGCGCTGTCATAGAGCGAGGGGTCGCCCCAGATCAGGAAGGCGCCGCAGCCGTCCTCGGCAAGTTCGTCGCGGACCAGGCTCTCATAAATCTGGGCGATGGCCTCGTGCCAGTCATCGACGGTTGAGCGATAGGAAGGCGCCGGCTCGGCGCGCACCGGCACGTCGAACTCGACGCGGCGCGATTTCGGATTGCTGACGAAACGGTCGCAGATATGGCGGCGCAATTCGGCAAGGTCGTTCTTCTTCGCCCCCTTGTCGGGGATAAACAGGACGTCCGCCCGGTTTAGGCCTGATATGGCCTGCACGGTCATATGGTCGGGATTGCCGGCGCCGATGCCGATGACGAGAAGCTTGCGCATGACGCGAACTCCTGCCCGATCGAAACCTGTTAGTCCAGACCGCCGATTGGCGTGTCCAGACACTGTGGCGTCCTGCTGGGAGACGGAAGGCTTTGAAACGCCACATTGAAACGGCTAGGGTCGCGGCATTCTTGGCGAGGGGCTTCGATGTTGCAATATGTTCTGTCCGTAGCGCTGGCGCTTTTAGCCGTGCCCGCGCTGGCCAATGATACGACCGCCGAACTCGGCACAGGTGGCCTGATCCTGTCGCGTAGCGACGCGGTGTCGATGCAAAGCGAGGATCTCTATATCTCGCCGGAAAAGATCACGGTCGACTACGTCTTCCACAACAACACCGACAAGGATGTAAATGCCATCGTCGCTTTTCCGCTGCCGGACATCGAAGGCAATCCGGAGGAAATGCCGGCCATCCCGGAAAACCAGAGCGACAATTTCCTTGGCTTCGAGGTGACGATCGACGGAGCGCCGGCAAAGCCGCAGCTCGAGCAGAAAGTGTTCGCTGTCGGCATCGATATCGGCGCCGATCTGAAGGCGCAGAACGTGCCGTTCAATCCGTTCGGCGATGCGGCCAAGGCGGCCCTGGCGAAGCTGCCGAAAACGGTCGCCGAGGATTGGGAAAACCGCGGCATCATCATCGAGGATACGGGCAGCGACGGTACCGAGGCGAACAAGGTCTATACGCCGTGGTGGCAGTTGCGCTCGACCTATTGGTGGCGCGCGATATTTCCGGCCAACAAGGATGTCCACGTCTCGCACCGCTACAAACCGAGCGTCGGCGGCACGTCATCGGTGAGTTTCTTCTATAACGGCAAGTTCACCGAGGGCAGCCAGTACACGACCTACAAGACCCGCTACTGCATGGACGACAGCTTCGAGAATGCGGTGCGGCAGGCCGCCAAGGCCGACGGTTATCCGCATTTCTACGAGAACCGCATAGCCTATATCCTGACCACCGGCGGCAACTGGGCCAATGGCAGCATCGGCAAGTTCAAGCTAACCGTCGACAAGGGCAATCCGAAAGCGCTGATCTCGTTTTGCGGCGACAATGTCAAGAAGGTCGGGCCGACGACCTTCGAGACGGCGGCGCAGGATCTCTATCCCGAGCACAACATCGACATATTGCTTTTGGAGCCGTCGGATGACGGCGCCGGGGGAGCCAACTGATGGACGTCGCGATCTATGTCGCCATTGCGCAGAACGGCGTCATCGGGCGCGACGGCGGCTTACCGTGGCGGCTGTCCACCGATCTCAAGCGCTTCAAGGCCGATACGATGGGCAAGCCCGTCATCATGGGCCGCAAGACTTATGAAGGCATCGGCCGGCCGCTGCCGGGCAGGTTGAACATCGTGGTGACCCGCGACAAGGCCTGGCGCGCCGAGGGCATCGAGGTAGCGCACTCCCTGGAGGCCGCGATCCAGCTGGCCACGGTGCGCGGGCGTTGCATGGCCGGCGTCGACGAAATCTGCATCATCGGCGGCGGCGAGATCTATGCGCAGGCGCTGCCGCTGGCAGACCGGCTGCACGTCACCCATGTGCTGGCGGCGGTCGATGGCGACGCGCATTTTCCCGACATCGATCCGGATTTGTGGCGCCTTGTCAGCGCTCAGGACGTTCCGGCCGGTGAAAAGGACAGCCATGCGACGCGCTATTCGGTTTACGAGCGACGCCGCGGCGTGCATTGAGACGATAAAAGGGTCGCGAACGTCCAAAACGGACATGCTCGGCAGCGGATCGCGTTGAAAGCGCATCGCTGCGTCCCTATAGAAGAACAACTGGATTTGCGCCGCAACGTCGGCGCTGAGGGAATCCCAAGCGAAAGGACATTCATGCCCTGGAACGACAAGAGCGGCGGCGGCGGCCCATGGGGCGGCGGCGGCAACAATCAGGGACCCTGGGGCAGGGACCGAAGGGGCCTAGCGGCCCGCCGGGGTCACCTCCCGATCTCGAAGACATCATCCGCCGCGGCCAGGACCGGCTGCGGCGCGCGCTGCCCGGTGGCGGCGGCGCCAGCCCGGCCGTCTTTGCGCTGATCGCAGCGGCTCTGATCGTGCTGTGGGCGTTCAAGGCGGTCTACACCGTGCAGCCGGACGAGGTTGCGGTCGAGCTGCGCTTCGGCAAGCCGAAGGCGGAGCTGTCGCAGCCGGGTCTGCATTTCCATTGGTGGCCGGTCGAAACCGTCGAGACGGCCAACATCGCCGAACAACTCGTCGATATCGGTGGTGGCGGCGCGACGAGCGGCAACTCGTCGGGGCTGATGCTTACCGGCGACCAGAACATCGTCAACGTCCAGTTTTCGGTGGCCTATCAGGTCTCCGATCCGCGGGCCTATCTGTTCGACGTCTCCGACCCAGAAGGCATGCTGCAGCAGGTCGCAGAGAGCGCCATGCGCGAAGCGGTCGGCCGGCGACCGGCCCAGGACATCTTCCGCGACGACCGTCAGGGCATTGCCGCCTCGGTGCGTGAAATCATTCAGACGACGCTGGACGGCTACAAGGCCGGCCTGAATGTCAACGCGGTTTCGATCGAGGACGCGGCGCCGCCGCGTGAAGTGGCCGACGCGTTCGACGAAGTGCAGCGCGCCGAGCAGGACGAAGACAAGTTCGTCGAGCAGGCCAACCAGTATTCCAACCAGAAGCTTGGCCAGGCGCGTGGCGCCGCGGCGCAGATCCGCGAGGACGCGGCAGCCTACAAGAACCGTGTCGTCCAGGAAGCCGAAGGTGAGGCGCAGCGCTTCATCTCGGTCTATGACGAATACGCCAAGGCGCCCGATGTGACGCGCCGGCGGCTTTATCTGGAAACGATGGAGAAGGTGCTGAAGGATTCCAACAAGGTGATCGTCGAACAGGGCAATGGGCAAGGGGTCGTTCCCTATCTGCCGCTGCCGGCACTGCAACCGAAGGCGCCGCCGCCTGCGACCACGGGAGGAGCCCAGTGATGGCCAATCGTCTTCCCATCATCGCGGTCATCGCGGCCGTGCTTCTGTTCCTGCTCTACTCCTCGGTCTTCGTGGTCAATGCGCGCCAGCAGGCACTCGTGCTGCGGTTCGGCGAGATTGTCGACGTCAAGAATGAACCCGGCATCTATTTCAAGGCGCCTTTCGCCTTCTTCGACGCCGACAGCGTGCAATTGATCGAAAACAGGGTGCTGCGCTTCGATCTCGACAACATCCGCGTCCAGGTTTCGGGCGGCAAGTTCTACGAGGTCGACGCTTTCATCGCGTACCGCATCTCGGATCCGCGCGTGTTCCGCTCAGCCGTGTCCGGTCAGATCACACTGGCCGAAGCACGACTGAGGACCCGTCTCGATGCGGCGCTGCGCCGTGTCTACGGTCTGCGCGACTTCGAGGCGGCGCTTTCGGAAGAGCGGGCCGTGATGATGCGCGAAGTGCGCGATCAGCTTCGGCCCGACGCCACCTCGCTCGGCCTGCAGATCGAGGATGTGCGCATCCGCCGAACCGATCTGACGGCCGAGGTCTCGCAGCAGACCTTCGACCGCATGAAGGCCGAACGTTTGGCCGAGGCCGAACGGCTGAGGGCACGCGGCAAAGAGGCCGCGCAGCGCATCACCGCCCGCGCCGACCGCGAAGTGGTGGAAATCGTCGCCGAAGCGCGCAAGGAATCGGAAATCCTGCGTGGTGAAGGTGAAGCCCAGCGCAGCGCGACCTTTGCCGACGCCTACAAACGCGATCCGGCGTTCTTCGACTTCTACCGGTCGATGAATGCCTATGGCACGGCGCTGGACAACTCCGGGACGACGATGGTGCTGTCGCCAAACTCGGAGTTCTTCCGCTTCTTCCGCAATCCGGACGGGACGGACGCGAAGCCGGCGGCGCCTGCGGCTCCGGCGACGGCACCTGCCGCGCCGGCGACGGCACCTGCCGCGCCGGCTGCACAACCTGCACCCGCCCAGTAGGGCGGTGCAGGATTTCCTTGCGGCCATAGGCCTGGTCCTCGTCGTAGAGGGCCTGGTCTATGGCGGCTTTCCCGGCCTTGCCAAACGTCTTGCCGGCGAAGTGCTGTCGACGCCGGAAATTGCGCTGCGCATCGTCGGGCTGGTGGCGATCGCCATCGGCGTCGGCATCGTCTGGTTGGTGCGTGGCTGAGGACCGCTGATCTGCAATTCCAGGAAAGTGTGAGCGGTTTTCCGTCCGGAATTGCGTAAAAGCAAAGGGATCGAACGGTTCGCCGTTTCCGCGAAACGGCGAACCGTTCTAAGGTGTAACGGAGGATTTATCCTCCTGATGTGGCCATAGCCGCAAACGTGCCGTATTTCTTGCCAACATGACGCGACGCGGCGTTTTGCCGAAGCGCTTTTCTTTTCTGCAATCCGGGAGGCTTTCGATGACATCCAACACCCTTCTGCGCGCGGCGCGGCGGACGTTCATCGCAGGTGCTGCGGCACTTCTGGTCGGCGCGCTTGCCGTTCCAGCTTTCGTGACGCCGACGATGGCCGCGGACGGACCGGCTTCGGTTGCCGACCTCGCCGAAGGCCTGCTCGGTGCGGTGGTCAACATCTCGACCTCGCAGACCGTGAAGGGCACGGAAGGTCCGGGCGCGGTGCCGATGCCGCAGCTGCCCGAGGGTTCGCCGTTCCAGGATTTCTTCGACGACTTCTTCAAGAACCGTGGCGGCGACAAGGATGGCGGCGCGCAAAAGGTACAGTCGCTGGGCTCCGGCTTCGTGGTCGACGCCGAGCAAGGCATTGTCGTCACCAACAACCACGTCATCGCCGATGCAGACGACATCGAGGTGAATTTCTCCGACGGCGTGACGCTGAAGGCGACGCTGGTCGGCACCGACACCAAGACCGACGTGGCGGTGCTCAAGGTCGACCCGAAGGGCCACAAGCTGACGGCGGTGAAATTCGGCGATTCCAACAAGATGCGCGTCGGCGACTGGGTGATGGCGATCGGCAATCCGTTCGGCCTTGGCGGCACGGTGACGGTCGGCATCGTCTCGGCCCGCAACCGCGACATCAATTCCGGCCCCTACGACGACTTCATCCAGACCGACGCCGCCATCAACCGCGGCAATTCCGGCGGGCCGCTGTTCAACAGCCTGGGCGAGGTCATCGGTATCAACACGGCGATCATCTCGCCGTCGGGCGGCTCGATCGGCATCGGTTTCTCCATCCCCTCGCAGCTTGCCTCGGGCGTCGTCGACCAGCTGCGCCAGTTCGGCGAGACCCGTCGCGGCTGGCTCGGCGTGCGCATCCAGCCGGTGACCGACGACATCGCCGAGAGCCTCGGCATGGCGACCGCCAAGGGCGCGCTGGTGGCCGGCGTCATCAAGGGCGGACCGGTCGACAACGGCACAATTCTCGCCGGCGACGTCATCATCAAGTTCGATGGCAAGGACATCCATGAAATGCGCGACCTGCCGCGCGTCGTGGCGGAAAGCCCGGTCGGCAAGGCGGTCGACGTGATCATCGTGCGCAAGGGCGTCGAGCAGACGGTGAAGGTGACGCTCGGCCGGCTTGAGGACGGCGAGAAGGTCGCTGCCGGTGAGGACGGCACTACCGATGAGGACAAGGGCGGCGACAAGGCGCCCGCGGTCTCCACGGCCTCGGTGCTCGGCATGACCGTCGGCGAGCTCAATGACGACACACGGAAAAAATTCGGCATCGCGGCCGACGTCTCCGGCGTCGTCATCACCGACGTCACCAAGGATTCGGCCGCCGCCGAGCGCGGCATCCAGGCCGGCGAGGTGATCACCGAAATCGCCCAGGAATCGGTCGCGACCCCGAAGGACGTGATGGACCGGATCGGCGCGCTGAAGGAGCAGGGCCGCAAGAATGCGCTCTTGATGCTGGCGTCCAAGACAGGCGAGTTGCGCTTCGTGACGATCCGGATGGATTGAGTCCGGTCAGGCCTGCAACGATCTGATTTCGAAATGAAAAGGGCGGCTAGTTAGCCGCCCTTTTTCTTGCCTGCCAGTCCTTGCGCGACAGGGTGTAGAGGACATGCCGCTTGAGGTGCGGGTGGCTGTCAGGGATGGATGGGTGGTCGAAATCGCGAGCCGGGTCAGGGCTCATGCCAAGACGCTCCATGACGGCCGTCGAGCGGCGGTTGGCCGCGACGGCGAAGGAGACGATCTCGTCCCGGTCAAGCGTCTCGAAGCCAAAGGCGAGCCAGGCTTCGGAGGCCTCCGTGACATAGCCCTTTCGCCAGAATTCCGGCGCCAACCGCCAGCCGATCTCGATCGTATCGGAGGGCAGGGATGGCACGTGATCGGTCTTTAAGAGGCCGACGAAACCGATGCATTCCCCAGTCGCGGCGATCTCGGCGGCGGCAAAACCAAAGCCGTCCTCGGCGATCCAGCCCTGAAACTCGTCCATCTTGGCATCCGTCTCGGCGCGGTCGCGGCGAAATGGAAAGAACTCCATCACCCGCTCGTCCGAATTGATGCGGTGGAAGAGTTCGCGATCGCGGTCTTCCCAGTTGCGCAGGATGAGGCGCTCGGTGCGCATCGGTTTCATTGGGCGAACTCTTCCTGGCGGTAGCCCTGGAGATAAAGCAGTGCGGTGAGATCGCCATGGTCGATGCGGACCTCGGCTTCGGCAGCAACGGCCGGCTTCGCGTGGAGCGCGACACCGGTGCCGGCCAGGCGGATCATGTCGAGGTCGTTGGCGCCGTCGCCGACCGCAATCGCATCGAATGGCGTCAGGCCCAGGCGGGCCGAGATATCGTTCAGCGCATCGGCCTTGGCGGCGCGGCCGAGGATCGGCTCGGCGACCAGGCCGGCAAAGCGCCCGTTCTCCTCGATCAGTCGGTTGGCACGGTTTTCCTCAAAGCCGAGCATGGCGGCGACACGGCTGGTGAAGACGTCGAAGCCGCCGGAGACAAGCGCCGTCCAGGCGCCATTGGCGCGCATCGTCCGCACCAGGGCGCGGCCGCCCGACGCCAGCGTCAAGCGGTTCGCGATGATGCGGTCGACAACGGCCGTATCGAGGCCTTTCAGCAACGCTACGCGTTCCCGTAAGGCGGGCTCGAAGGCGATCTCGCCGTTCATCGAGCGTGCGGTGATGGCGGCGACGCGGTCCTTGACGCCGATCTCGTCGGCGAGTTCGTCGATGCATTCCTGGTCGATCATGGTTGAATCCATATCGGCAAGCAGGATTGTCTTGCGGCGGCTTTCGGCCTGCTGAACGATCACGTCGACCGGCTCGGAGCCAAGTGCCAAGCGCAAGGCGGCACTTGCCTCAGCGGCTTCCGCACCCTCGGGCAGCACCAGGTCGCAGGCGACGCCTTCGCCCAGCCAGCGAACAGCGCTTGCGCCGACCGACCGTGAGGCCATATTCGCAAGCGAGGCCGACATCGCGCGGCGGACGGGGTGGGACACAAGCGTGGCAATGAGCGGCATCGAGGCTTCCAAGCAGCTGGGCGAGGGCGGGCAGGCGGGCGAGGGCCGCGTGAAGAACGCGATCCTGATAGCCGGGCCGACCGCCAGCGGCAAGTCGGCGCTGGCGCTCGACCTCGCCGAGCGCAAGGGCGGTGTCATCGTCAACACCGATTCCATGCAGGGCTATTCGGTGCTCGATGTGCTGACGGCGCGGCCGAATGCCGCCGACCTCGCCCGCGCGCCGCACTATCTCTATGGCCACGTGCATCCCTCCACCGCCTATTCCACCGGCGCCTGGCTGCGCGACGTGATGAAGCTGATCGATGACGGCACGCTCGCCCGACAGCCCGATGACGCCGGCTTTGAACGTCCGGTGATTTTCGTCGGCGGCACCGGGCTCTATTTTCGCGCACTTGCCGAGGGCATTTCGGAAATGCCCGACATTCCGCAGCAGGTACGCGACCGCTGGCGCTACGAGTTAAAGGAGCAAGGCGCAGCCAAGCTGCACCGCATCCTGATGCATGAGGATTCGGCGGTCGCCATGCAGCTGAAGCCGACCGACGGCCAGCGCATCGTGCGGGCGCTGGAGGTGCTCGATGCATCCGGCCGCTCCATCCTCGAATGGCAGGCAGCGCGCGGCCGGCCGCTGATCGACCGCGACAGCGCTCGGTTCTTCGTTATCGAGCCGGACCGCGCCGCCCTTGTCGAGCGGATCGAAACAAGGTTCGACCGCATGCTCGATCTCGGCGCGCTCGATGAGGTCAAACGGCTTGCGGCGCTTGGCCTCGATCCCGAGCTGCCGGCGATGAAGGCGATCGGCGTTCGCGAACTTTCGGCCGCCATGGCCGGTGACATCAGCTTTCCTCAGGCCATCGAGCGCTGCAAGGCAGCGACGCGGCAATATGCCAAACGGCAAACGACGTGGTTTCGCCATCAGCTGGGACCGGAATGGCTGAGATTGCGGCCCGGCGACGGCCTGCAAGCCGTGATTTGATTTTCGTGCTGCCAATACAATTAAAGAAACAGAAGTAGGAATGAACATTCCCGCTCCGGTTGTCTGGATTAACCGTCCGTAAGGCGCCGGCATGCCATAGATCCGGGGGGTACTTTTCCAACGGGGAGCAGATGCGTTTCCACAAGGCGGAATCCGCATTTTTCGTCTTTATTTTCGTGATCCTGGCCGCAGGCCTGGTGACGCTTTATGCCTATGGTCAATTGCAGTCCATCGCGGTCGGTCACGATACGACTTCCCGGGTCGAGAGGATCGCTTATCTCAACACGCTGCTGTTTGTCACCGGGGTGCTGCTGGCGACAGCGCTGTTCTTCGGCGTGTTCTTCATCTACCCGCTGATCCGTAGGCAGGCCACGGAAGAGGGCAAGCTGCGCGCCATGACGGTTTCGCTCAGCGCCCGCTCGGAAACGCTGCAGCATGCGGCATTGACCGACGGCCTTACCGGCATGCAGAACCGGCGCTATTTCGACGATGCGCTGAAGGAATATCTCGAGGAATTCCGCCGCATCGAAAAGCCCGTCGGGCTGATGATCCTCGACCTCGATCATTTCAAGCAGGTCAACGACACGCATGGCCACGATGTCGGCGACGAGGTGCTGAGGGCAGTCGCCAATTGCCTCAAAGGCATGACGCGCTATCACGACGTGGTGGCGCGGCTCGGCGGCGAAGAGTTCGCCGTTGTCACCCCCAACATGGACGCGGAGTTGTTGGGGAAGTTCGCCGAACGCATCCGCAAGGCGATTGCCAACATGTCGGTGCTGTCGGGCAATGTCCGCCTCAAGATCACCACCAGCGTCGGTCTTGCCGTCTGGGATCGGAAGGAAACGGCCGAGGAATTCTACCGCCGCGCCGACCGCCAGCTCTACGAGGCGAAGAGGCAAGGCCGCAACCGCGTCTGCGCCTGAAATCCCGACATTAAATTCGTGAGGCTGGCCGTTTGATGCCGTCTTCTGCGCTTCCGGCCTTCGCCGGCCGAAGCACTCATGAGGTGGTGGCGGCAGCTATGGCTACGGCCGGCGTAGGCCGGTGCTCACGGACTCAATGTCCGCTCCGCTCCGGTTCCCGAAGTCGACACCGACCGACTCAGCCTGACGAATTTTCTGGCGTGATTTACCCAAGCGGCCAACGAAGCCGAGCCCTGGCGCTCCGGCGGCTTCTCAATTGGCCGGCAAAAAAGTCGCTACGCTGAAGGTCAATCGTTCTGCGGGCGCATGCCGAAGGTTGTGGGCTTGAGGCCGTAGCGCAGGTCGAAATCGTCGTCGGGCTGGACGCGCTGGGCGGTGGCCGGCTTGCGGTAATCGGGATCGCCGGCCTGGCGGCCGGAGTCCACGACCTCGGCGAAGGCCATCTGCTGCTGCGGTTTCGGGACGTTGCGCAGCCGCTCGACGATGGCGGCGAGATCGACGTCGTTGCCGTCCTGCGAGAACTCGTCCTGCTCTCGCTTGGCGGTGCCGGGGATCAGGTTCTCCGCCAGTTTTTCGAACTTCAGCCGCATGGTCGTCGCCACGCCTTCACCGAAGGCGATGGCTTCGCGCTGGCCCATGGAGGACAGAAAGGCCAGCGTGGAGGCGGAGGAATCGGCGATCGCCGAGCGGATGATCGCCTGGTCCTGCTCATTGGCCAGCCGCATGGCGAAGAAGGTCGAGCATTGCGACAGGATGGTCGGATCGAGTTCACCCGGGCGCTGGGTGACGACGCCGAGATAGCAGCCATATTTGCGGCCTTCCTTGGCGATGCGCGACAGTGCATGCCTTGTCGGGGCGAAGCCTAGGCGCGGATCGGCCGGCATATAGCGGTGCGCTTCCTCGCACAGCAACAGCAGCTTCAGCCGGCCCTCGCTCCACAGCGCAAGGTCGAAGGCCAGGCGCGCCAGCACCGAACAGACGGAGTTGACCACTTCGGACGGCATGCCGGCCATCTCGAAACAGGTCACCGGGCGGCCATGATGCGGCACACGGAAAATATTGCCGATCGTCTCGTGGATCGTGTCCTCGATCAGCCGCGAATTGAACATGAAGCGATAGCGCGGGTCGGACGCGGCGGACTCGATGCGCGTCTTCAGCGATTTCAGCGTCGGGCGGTCGTTCTTGCTTTCCAGGAGGCCCATGCGCTCGTCGATCTGCTTGATGAGATCGACCATGCGGTAGGGCACCGGCGTGTCGGCGGTCAGCGCATCGCTGCCGCGGCGCACGTAAGAGCCTGAATTGGGATTGCGATAGAGGTTCTTGGCGGCGGGGATCAGGTCGCGCAGGACATCGACTTCTTCCGGCACGACCTCTCGGCCGCGAAACAGCACTTCGGCGAATTCTTCAAGCCTGAACATCCAGAACGGCAGGTCAAGCGTCTTGGAATCGACCCGGACGCAGAACTCAGGCAGGGATGCCGCGAATTCATTGTGCGGATCGAGAATGAGGATTCGCAGATCGGGCCGGGCGGCGATCGATTTGCGCAGCAGCAGCGAGATGGCGGTGGATTTGCCGACGCCGGTTGTGCCGACAACGGCAAAATGGCGCGCCAGCGTGTCGTCGATGGCGATGTTGGCGTCGATCGACTCATCCTGCGACAGCGTACCGATGGTGATCGAATGACGCCCGGCGAGATCGTAGACCGCCTGCAGATCACGGGTACGGATGCGGTGCGCTATGGCGCCGATATGAGGATAGGTGGTGATGCCGCGGTCGAACACCGGTTTGGCCCCCGGTTCGGCGCCGTCGCGCACTTCGCCGATCAGCTCGACGCTGACCTCGATGGGATTTTGTCCCTCATTGCTCCAGGCGCGATCCGATTTGCCGATTTCGTAGACCAGACCAACGGTGCGCGATGTCCCGAGATTGATGGAGATCATCTTGCCGACGGTCCACAGGCCGGTGACCGCTCCTTCGATGTCGTCGGCATAGGCGCTGATGGTGGCGCGCGCACCGTCGCACTGCACGACGTTGCCGAGAATGCGCTTGTCGCTCTGCTCTGCGCGGCGGCGCTCCTGCGAGGTCGGTTCGCCGACGGAGGCTTCGCGCTCGACAAACATACGATCCGATCCCCATTCCCGTGGAGCCTCGATCCTACACAGACGGGGTTAAGGTGGCGTGATGCGGGATGGTGTAGCAGGGGTTAACCCGTCAGCGAAAATTCAACCGGCCGGCCTCTTCCCCCAATCCGAAGATTCGATATATTGGACGAATGACTGATATAGCGAATGACATGTCGGCCACGATAGGCAGACGAATCCACGCCGAAAGAGCCTTGCGGGACTGGTCGTTGGCCGACCTGGCGAACCGCTCCGGCGTCTCCAAAGCCATGCTCAGCACTATCGAGCGCGGCATGACCAGCCCGACGGCCGCGCTGCTGGTGCGCATCGCCGCTGCTTTCGGCATGACGCTGTCGACGCTGATTGCACGCGCCGAGCAGCAAGGTGGCGGCCTGCTGCGCGAGATTGAGCAGCCGGTTTGGCGCGACCCCGGTACGGGCTATGTCCGTCGGCATCTGTCGCCGGTTTCCGACACGCCGCTCGAATTGATCCGGGTGCAACTGCCGGCTGGCGCCAGTGTGAGTTTCCCGGCGGCGTCCTATGCCTTCATCAAGCAGCAGATGTGGCTGATCTCCGGGCGACTTGAGTTCACCGAGGGTGATATGGTGCATAGTCTCGAGCCCGGCGACTGCCTGGCGCTCGGCGCGCCGTCGGACTGCACGTTCCATGCCGTCGGACCGCAGCCGGCCGACTATCTGGTTGCGCTGGTCAGGGGCTGAAATCGTGGCAAGACGTCCCAAGCGCTCCGACAATGGCGGACCGCCGCTCGATGATTACAAGGGCCCGCCATGGGGCAAGGGCGATCCCTACATCTTCCTGGCCTGGCAGGCAGCGCATGCCAAGGCGTGGAAGGCGCCAAGCCGTGACGTGATGCTGATGCGCATGGAAAAGGCCGAGCGGCTTGGCCTGACCTATGAGGAATACACGCTCGAAATCCTCGAACGCGGGCTGCATCTGCAGCCGAAAGACACCGATCGCATCGCCGCGATCAAGGCGAGACGAAAGCGGCGCCGCGTCGCGCGTCTGGATTAGCAAGGGAAAGTGCAGGTGAGTCCCATCGAAATCAGGTCGCTGACTGCGGGAACACGCGACATGCTGGCCGACCTCCTGATCGAGACGGTCGCGGCCGGCGGCTCCGTCAGCTTCATGCATCCCTTATCCAGGCAAGCGGCGGAAACTTTCTGGAGCAACTCGTTGATGGCAGCAGAGAGAGGCGAAAGAGCGGTGCTGGGCGCTTGGTATGGCGACGCGTTGGTCGGCACCGTCACCTTGCTGCTCGACTTTCCGGTCAATCAGCCGCACCGGGCCGAGATCGCCAAGCTCATGACCCGCGTCGAACACCGCGGCAAGGGCATAGCGAGCCGGCTGATGCGGGCGGCCGAAACGCTCGCCGTCGAGAAAGGCCGCACGCTTCTGGTGCTGGACACCGCAACCGAGGAGGGCGCTTCCGGCCTTTACGAAAAACTCGGCTTCACGCTCACTGGCGAAATACCGGACTTTGCCCTGAAACCGCATGGCGGGCTGACCGGCACGCTCATCTACTGGAAGCGCATCGGCGGCGCTGCCTAACCCTTGTGGTGAACCTCTTGCAGCGCGTAGACCGGCGTGGCGATGCCTTCCATGCGCGCCTTCAGCTGCAGCGCCAGGAACTGGGAGTAATGGCGCGACTGGTGCAAATTGCCGCCATGGAACCACAGCGCCTCCTGCTGCGTCGGCTTCCACATGTTGCGCAGCTCGCCTTCCCAGGGGCCTGGGTCCTTGGTGGTGTTGGAGCCGAGGCCCCAGCATTTGCCGACCTTGTCCGCGACCTCCCGTGAGATCAAATCGGCCGCCCAGCCATTCATCGAACCGTAGCCGGTGGCGTAGACGATGAGATCGGCCGGCAGTTCCGATCCGTCGGAGAGCAGAACGGAGTGCTCCTTGATCTCCTTCACGTCGACACCGCTTTTCAGCTTGATCGACCCGTCGATGATCAGGTCGGAGGCGCCGACATCGATGTAATAGCCCGAGCCGCGCCGCAGATATTTCATGAACAGGCCGGAGCCGTCATCGCCCCAGTCAAGCATGAAGCCGGCCTTTTCCAGGCCCTTGTAGAATTTGTCGTCCCGCTTCTTCATCTCGGCATAGGCCGGGATCTGGAATTCGTGCAGGATCTTGTAGGGCAGGGAGGCGAAGACGAGGTCGGCCTTGGCGGTGGTCATGCCGCTCGCGACCGCCTTTTCCGAATAGAGCGAGCCCAGGCCGATCTCCATCAGCGTGTCCGACTTGACGATATGCGTGGTCGAGCGCTGCACCATGGTGACGTCGGCGCCGGCCTCCCAAAGGGCTGCTGCAATGTCGTGGGCGGAGTTGTTCGAGCCGATGACGACAGCTTGTCTGCCGACATAGGCATCGGGTCCCGGATGCTTCGAGGAGTGATGCTGGTCGCCCTTGAATGTGTCCATGCCCTTGAAGTTCGGCATGTTGGCCTTGCCGGATTGCCCCGTGGCCAGCACCAATTGTTTCGGCTTCAGCGTGATGTCCTTGCCGTCGCGGCGCACGACAACGGTCCATTCCTTTTTCTTGTCGTCATAAACGGCGCTCTTGGCCTCGGTCGATGACCAGTAATTCAGCTCCATCACCTTGGCGTACATTTCCAGCCAGTCGCCGATCTTGTCCTTGGGCGCGAAGACCGGCCAGTTCTTGGGGAAGTCGATATAGGGCAGATGGTCGTACCAGACCGGGTCGTGCAGGCACAGCGACTTGTAGCGCTTGCGCCAGCTGTCGCCGGCACGCTCGTTCTTCTCGACGATGATGGTGGGAACGCCGAGTTGCCGCAGCCGGGCGCCGAGCGCGATGCCGCCCTGGCCGCCGCCAATGATGAGCGTATAGGGCTGCGTCTTGAAGCCGAGTTCGGCGGCTTCCTTCTCGCGCTCCTCCTTCCAGGTCGGGCGGTTCTTGCCATGGCCGTGCTTGGCGCCGAGCGGGCGGTCGAAACCGGCCGGCTCCTCATGGCCCTTGAGCTCGACCATGGTGGTGAGCAGCGTCCAGATCTTGCCGTCCTTCAGCCGGATGTGGCCGAAGCCGCGCGCGACAGACGTTTCGAAACTGATCCAGCCGTCGAGCACGCCGTCGCTTTCCGTGGCATCCTCGCCCCTGGCGATCGCCCAGTTCGACGGTTTGGTCCTGGCCAACTGGCTGACCAGCATGTCGCGCACCTGGTCGCGGCCTTCCATCGTCTTGATGTTCCAGGTGAAGGTGACGAGATCGCGCCAGTAACAATCCTCCTGGAAGCAGGCGACCGCCTTGTCGATGTCGCCGGCGGTGAGTGCCGCGCCGAAGCGATCGAGCAGGTCGGAAAGCTTCTTGTTGGGGGCCTTGTCGAGCATTGAATTTCCTCCGCGATTTTTCCTGGCCGCCTGTAGCGAGCGGAACCCTGCCGAAGCTTGACGTCCGGCCTGGCGCAGTATCGCGACAAATTATGCGCCGCGTCACGTCGTCCAATAGTTTGCCGCGTATTCAGGGGCTTATCGGGAAATCGGGACGCCGAAGACCGTCACGAACCAGCGGCGGACCGCTTCTTCGGCAGGGCTCAGATGCGCGCCCGAGGGTGCGGTTAGATAGTGGCCGGCACCGCTCGACAGAGCGAAGCCGGAAAGGGTGACAAGCGATCCGTCGCGCAGTGCCGCGTCGGCCAACGGTCGCGATCCCAGCACCATGCCGGCGCCGTGCTTCGCCGCCTCCAACGCGGTAACGAAACTGTCGAATTTGTGCGTCGGCCCCAGCGCCGGCTTCATCCGGGCGACGGCGAACCACTCGCCCCACATTTCCCGCGCGCCGACCACTGTAAGTCTCGGCAATCCAGTCCAATCCTTGGCCTTGGCGAGATGCGGCGACGCCATCGGCGTCAAGGTTTCGCGGGTCAGGCGGTCGGCCTGCCGTCCGGCAAAAGAGCCGGAGCCAATGCCGAATCGGATGTCGAGACCCACAAAGCGCTCGCCATAATCGGCCGGTGTGTGGATGGTCTCGATCTGCAGCTGGACGAAGGGCAGGTCCTTGGCCATTTGCGGCAGCTTCGGCGCGATCATCAGCACGGCAAACGAGATCGGCGAGCGTATCGTCACGCTCTGGACGGTCTTGGGTTCGAACAGCTCGCGCGTGCTGTTGGCGATCACGGCAAAGGCCGATTGCAGATGCGGCAGGTAGGCGGCACCCTCCGGCGTCAATTCGACGCCGCGCGCGCCAGGCGGATGAACAGCGGCTGCTTCAACCGCTCTTCGAGAGAACGGATGTGCTGGCTGACCGCAGCCTGGGTCAGGCCAAGCTCGGCCGCGGCGGCGGTGAAATTCGACAGCCGCGCGGCGGCCTCGAAACTCCGCAGCCAGTCAAGCGGGGGCAAGGGCAAGGTTGTTTCAGTCATAAACAGTTTATGGCCTTTGGCCGCAAAATGATAATTTGAGTTATGCCTTCAACATCATCACGATGCAACCGGAAACCCTGCGGAGTTGGCTGCGGGGCGCAGCGGACAGGAACGGATCCCCATGCTTAGCCAGGTGCTGATCGGCGACGAAGGAAGGACGATCGACCTCGGGTGGAAGGATGGCGCGCGCACTCGCTTTCACGCAGTGTGGTTGCGCGACAATGCGCTCGACGACAAGACGCGCAGCGCCGGCAACGGCCAGCGCCTGATCACCATTCTCGACATTCCCGCGCAGACATGGATCGGCGCAGCCGCGATCAAGGGCGATGCGCTTGAAGTCAGTTTCGAACCGGAGGGAAAGACGGTGCGCTTTCCTGCGGCATGGCTGAGCGCCAATGCCTATGACCGCGATGCCGCCCGACAGCCCGGCTGGACAGGCGAGGGCACCGTGCGATGGACCAGGGCCTCTATGCAGAATTCGGTGCCGCGCGCCGGCTATCTCGCGGCCAGCCGCGACCGCGCCGTCTTGCGGCAATGGCTGTCGGCGGTGAAGACCTACGGCTTCGCGGTGATGGACGATCTGCCGGCCGAATCCGGGGCGCTGTGCAAAGTGTCCGATCTGTTCGGCTATATCAGGGAGACCAATTACGGCCGCTGGTTCGAGGTGCGCGCCGAGGTCAATCCAACCAATCTGGCCTACACCAATCTTGGCCTGCAGGCGCACACCGACAACCCCTATCGTGATCCGGTGCCGACCTTGCAGATCCTGTCCTGCATCGAAAACACGGTGGAGGGCGGCGAATCCAGCGTCGTCGATGGTTTTGCCGTGGCGGCCGCGCTGCAGGCCGAAAACCCCGAAGGCTTCCGGCTGTTGAGTTCATACCCGGCGCGTTTCGAATATGCGGGGTCGTCGGGCGTGCGATTGCAGGCCAAACGGCCGATGATCGAACTCGGGCCGGATGGCGAACTCATCGCCATCCGCTTCAACAACCGCTCGCTGGCGCCGACCGTCGATGTGCCGTTCGCGGAGATGGAGGCCTACTACGCCGCCTATCGCCGGTTTGCCGAACTGATCGAGGATCCTTCCTTCGAAGTCACCTTCAGGCTCGAGGCGGGCCAGGCCTTTATCGTCGACAACACCCGCGTCATGCATGCCCGAAAGGCGTTCTCCGGCACCGGCAAGCGCTGGCTGCAGGGCTGCTACGCCGACAAGGATGGCCTTTTGTCGACGTTGGCTACCATCGAACACAGCTTCAAGGAGGCTGCGGAATGAGCAGCCAGGATTTGAACGCGGGCAACATCGTCGGATTCATCGCCGATATTTTCGAACGCCGAGGGGCGGAATCCTATCTCGGCGAACCCGTCACCATGTCGGAGCACATGTTGCAGGGCGCCTGGTTCGCCGAAAAGGACGGCGCGCCCGATGTGCTGGTGGCGGCAGCACTGCTGCACGATATCGGCCACTACACCAGCGAGTTCGGCACCTATTCGCCCGACGATGTCGAGGACAAGCATCATGACGAAGCCGGCGGCGAGGTGCTGGCGCCGTTCTTTCCACCCGTGATCGTCGAATGCGTCAGGCTGCACGTCGCGGCCAAGCGCTACCTCTGCGCTACCGACCCGACCTATTTCGGCAGGCTGTCGCAGGCCTCGGTCCACACGCTGTCGCTGCAAGGCGGGCCGATGAATGCCGAAGAGGTGGCCGAGTTCCGCAAGAACCCGTTCCACGAGGAAGCGGTTCGGGTCCGCATCTGGGACGAGGCCGGCAAGATCGCCAACATGAAGACCCGGGCATTTCGCGACTACATGCCGCTGCTGCAACGGGTTGTCCGCGACTTCGCCAATCGCGCCTGATCATAATCCGGGGAAGGAACGGCATGTGCTACCGCTTCGACGGCGAGCATGCGCTAACCGTATGCCGGAGACCTGCCGCAAGCATCTGCGTGCCGCAGGCGCTCGCGCCTCGCTGCCGATCCCTACCGGTGACGAGCCTTGTCACCGCGGATTTTATTGCGACATCCGTCGGCGCGGCCCAAGATCAGTAGGTCAGACTTCGGTGTATATTTGACTCAGACGAAGGTCTGAGAATCGAGCTGCAAGCACGAAAGGAGAGTTTCCTCAGCGTTTGTGAGCCGCAATTTTGGGCTGTTCATTCTTGAATACCGTGACACATCATGATGTGATGGTGGCATGAATGGAGAAAGGCAGCCCCTGTTTTCATCCGTGCGTCGCCGGGCGTACTTTAGCTTGCGCGTATTCGCGGCGGTTGCGGTGGCGATGCCGGTGCTTGGTCTGCGGTTGAGCCATGTCGACGGCTACAAGATCGAATTCGCCGCTGCCAGCGCCAAGAGCGGAAACAATGGCAATGGTAACGGTGGTGGCAACGGTAGTGGTAACGGTAATGGCTCAGGCGGCAACGCCGGGAATGGCAACGCCAACGGAAAGGGAAAAAATGGTGCCGGCGACAACGCCCCCGGTAGCCAAGCTCCCAGTAGCCAAGTCAATGCCGCTGGCGACACGGTGACGGTACAGGGCGCCAAAATCCAGGTCGTGCATCGCGATGGATTCAGCGAAAGCATCGAGGCCGGCCGCTTCACTATGAAGGATCCGCTTGGAAGGACAATTGTCGAACGCGCCGTAAGGGCCTCCGACATTGCTCGTCTGAAAGGGCTGTGACTGTTGGTTCGCCAACCAGCATCCGACCTTCAGACAAGCCCCGATCTCCCTATACAAGACCCGTTTTGGGCGCGTGCATAAGAATGGCTGCTTCGGTGCGGTTTCGCACCTTTAGCTTTTGAAATATCCGAGTCATGTGGTGTTTTACCGTTTTCTCCTGCAGGTTGAGACGTTTGGCGACTTCTTTATTGCTCAGTCCTTCGCCTACCAAAGAGATTATCCCAAGCTCGCGTCCCGAGAGATTGGCAACGAGATCGGTTGTGCGCTTTTCCGGCCGGATCAGTTCATTCAAAAGCTGCGCTGACAGGGTCGGCGAAACATATTTTTTTCCTGCGGCTATATAAGTCAGCACCTCGGCCAGCGATGCCGCCCCAATCCCTTTCAGCACATATCCGCGTACGCCCAGCCTGAGCGCCGTTGCCAAATCGGCGTTCGCCTCCGAGACGGTGAGCATGACGATCTTGCAGTCAGGCTGAGTTGCAAGAATATTTTCCGCTGCCGCCAGACCCCCTCCCGGCAAACTGATGTCTAGCAGCAATATGTCGGGATTTGCCAAGGCCGCAAGCTGTTCGGCATCCGTCGCGGTTTCGCCCGCACCAACGACTTCGAAGCCGCCGATTTCGGCGAGGCTGCGAGCCACACCCTCGCGAAACAGCGGATGATCATCAACAATGGCAATCCTTATGGGAGCGGTCATTTCTGGTCCTCGATGTTGAGCGTTATGGTCAGCCGGGTCCCCCTGGGGCTCGAAAAGGTCTCGAAGTGACCTCCGATACTTTCGATACGTTCCCTCATACCGGCGAGTCCAAGTCCTTCACACGATCCCGACTGGAATCCAGGGCCGTGATCAAGCACTTGAATGAGGAGCTTGCCCTGCGTCACTCTCGCCTTGACAGCCTGCCCCTTGCCCAGACCGTGTCGCCAGGCATTGTTCAGCCCCTCCTGCGCGAAGCGAAAGATGCTTATTTTCTCGGACGTCCCCAGGTCGGGCAGGCGAGATGGCAGTGAAAGCGATACGGAGGAGGCCGTCCGGCGTTCATGTTCGGCAACTGCAAGCCGCAATATCTCCGCGACTGTCGAAGCTTCGATCTGTGGCAGCACGAGGCCGGTGCAGATGGCGCGGATCTCCCGCATCGCCTCGTCCAACGTATGATGGATATCGGCGATCTCGGTCTTGCGGTGGCTTGGGGATGCGGCGGGATCGAGCAGCAGAGGGCTGTCCATGCGCAGCGCAGCCAGTGCGACCAGCTGAGCTGGACCGTCATGCAAATCAGACCCGATGCGACGCAAGTAACGCTCGTTGATTGCCGTTGCGCGGCGCGACGCCTGCTGGACGCGCTCCCGCAAAGCGGAATTCTGCTCCAAAAGCAACTGAAGTTCGGCCACTTGTGTCTCAAGCGCTGAACGCTGCGTTTCGATAGTGCTGCTGCCGCGAAGCACGATTCCCGAGAGCATCGCCAAGGCGACCGCGGTCGCGCCAGCCACGAGCAGCCAGCTCGACCATAGTGCCGAGTTTAAAGTGCCCTGAAGATCGTCGGCTATCTCGTAGAACTCGGAAACGGCCACAACATCGCCCGACCACGGCTCTCGAACCGGATTGTAGATCTCGAGCAGCGAGGCGGTGGGGCTCTTCCGTTCCTTCCTTTCATTTTCGTCCAGATCATTGAATTGCGCCACCACGTTTCCACCGAACGCATGCAGCAAGTTCGCATTTGGCTCGAAGGTCTGGCCGATAAGAGCCGCGTCTTTGGCGTACAGCACCTTGCCATCACGCCGCCAAAGCACGAACGACGCCAGTTTTTTGCCGAGAGCACCCTGGTCCAGGGTTTCATCGAGCGCCCGTTTAACGGTGTCGCTGAGCTGCTGGCTTTTGCGCATATCCGGCAGGATTGGCGCGATGACACTGTCGACGTAAAGCGCGGTCGTGCTTGCAGAGTTGCGGATCACTCCATCTCGTATTTGCGAGGTGACCCATAGGCCGACGACCAGCATCAGCGACAGCAGCCCAATGCTTCCGACTATGATGAACTGCCAAGCCAACGATAGCCTGTTCCAGTTTTGATAGAGACTATCAATGTAGCGCACGTCTCAACCGACCCCGCGACTTTGGCCGCGCCAAAATGCCTAAGCCATCCTACATCTAGAACGGTCGATGGTGCGAGCAAGCGCCAGGTTGAATTGCCGGGGAAACCGCAATTTCAGGGCATGATCCCACCGCCACCCGCGGGGAACGGCGGTGGGATCAGCGTTACTGTATGATCTTGACGATCTTCCGCGTGCCGGGGTCGACCAGCACGGTTCGCCCGTCGACCACAACGTAGCGATACTTGACGCTCGGCACTTCATGCAGTTCCACCGTGTCGGGAATGGCGGTCCCCACGTTCAATTCGACACCTGGAATCTTCACCGACGCAAGGGGCTGCTTTTTCACGTATTCGCGCACAACCGTTTCCTGCTCCGGCGCGATGATGACGTCTTGAGCGGCAACTACGCCGGCGCTCGCGAGCAGCAAGAATCCGGCAATTGCGGTCGACTGGTACATGGTCGTCATGATTCTCTCCTTCATGCGAGCAACGCTCATGCATCTTGCGCGAGCTCGATTCCGATACGGGTGGTGTTGATGAGGTTGATGCACACACCGGGAGCCGAACGGGCTTTTCGCGGCTGCGTTCCCGTGTGGGGCTTCGGTCCGGGCGTCATCGGGCCAATGGACGATAGGGGGAGGGACCAAAGTCTGGTGCCAGGCTGTAGAGGTCCTAGAGCCTCCTCAGGGCGGAACACAGGGTTCTCGGCATCGTTGAGATCAGCACTTGTGGGAGGCGTTAATGGACAACAGCGTCCATCAGGCACGATGGTTGCTCTTGCCTGTTTTCGGGGTAGCCATCCTGGTCATGACGACGGGAGTACTTCTAAGCTTGTGAGGCTGGTGTCATCGCTATGGGATCACAAGCTCAGGAAAAAACAAAATGTTGCGTTGCATTAATTGTTTGATGCAATTTGTAGGTGATTGTTGCAAAATTACTGCCAACATTCATTGGTCTTCTTAGAAGCCCGATTTTATTCACAAAATGTGGAACAAAGTATTTTTGGCAGAGTTGGCTAGGCTGAGGGACCGACTCTTTAAGGAGAAAGCAGATGAAACATGTGTTGATCACGAGCATGATTGCGCTTGGCGTCGGGTGCGGCGCCGCGATCGCCCAGACCCAGGCCGTGCAGCCGAGCGGTGGCGACAACTGCGCCGCCGGCGCGGCCGATTGCCAGAAGGGCGGCAAGGCCGGCGAACAGGCGCAAGGCAAGATGAAGTCACAGACCGATCAGAATGCACAGGGCCAGGCTGGCGCCACGACCGATCAGCAGGCTCAGGGCAAAGCCAAGCTCAAGACGGATGAACAGGCACAGGGCAAGGCCGGGACCAGTACCGAGCAGAATGCTCAGGGTCAGGCCGGCGCCACGACCGATCAGCAGGCTCAGGGCAAGGCCAAGCTCAAGACCGATGAACAGGCCCAGGGCAAGGCCGGGACCAGCACCGAGCAGAATGCTCAGAGCCAGACCGGCACCAGCACCGAGAAGCAGGCTCAGGGCAAGGCCAAGCTCAAGACGGATGAACAGGCCCAAGGCAAGGCCGGGACCAGCACCGAGCAGAACGCTCAGGGCCAGACCGGCACCAGCACCGAGAAGCAGGCTCAGGGCAAAGCCGGGACCAGCACCGAGCAGAACGCTCAGGGCCAGACCGGCACCAGCACGGACCAGCAGGCCCAGGGCAAGGCCGGGACCACCACAGAGCAGAACGCTCAGGGCAACACAAACGTTCAGACCGACCAGGGCAATACGGCCTCGATCAACAACGTGACCGTCGAGCAGAAGACGCAGGTCACGCAGATCATCCACGAGACCAGGGTTGAGCCGGTGAAGAACGTCGACTTCGACATTTCGGTCGGCATCGAGGTGCCGCGGCACAAAGTGCGCCTGCACCGTCTGCCGGCGCGCATTGTCAAGATCGTCCCGGCCTACGAATCCTATGAGTACTTCGTGCTGGCCGACGGGCGCATCGTCATCGTCGACCCGGATACGTACAAGATCGTGCTGATCCTGACGTGACACGGCAGTGCTCTTGTTCCCGGCGCGGTGCGATTAGGGGTATCGTATGCGCCGCGGTGGCCCGCCGACCAGAGGCGGCGGGCCACTTGCTTTGTCTTTCGCATCGCGCGTTTTTCCCGTTGACACCTTGCCTTTCACCCTCGTAGTGTCCGCCACGATGAAAAAGGCACTCATTCTCGTAGGAAAGCGCGTGGGCAAGGCGGTGTAACCGCCGGGCGAAAACCTCCCATGCGCAACACACAGGCTCCCATCGGGGGCCTTTTTTATTGCCCGAAACACGACTAAACGACCAGCAATCGCCTCATGGCTAGAAGTACGGGACCAGACCGATGAGCAACGGACAGAACGAACGGCGCGAAATACCAAACAGGGAAATGACTGGCGCCGAAATGGTGGTGCAGGCGCTGAAGGACAATGGCGTCAAGCATGTCTTCGGTTATCCCGGCGGCGCGGTGCTTCCGATCTATGACGAAATCTTCCAGCAGGACGAGGTCGAGCACATCCTCGTCCGCCACGAGCAAGGCGCAGGGCATGCGGCCGAAGGCTATGCCCGCTCGACCGGCAAGGCCGGCGTCATGCTGGTGACCTCCGGCCCGGGCGCCACCAATGCGGTGACGCCGCTGCAGGATGCGCTGATGGATTCGATCCCGCTGGTCTGCCTGACCGGGCAGGTGCCGACTTCGCTGATCGGCTCCGACGCGTTCCAGGAGTGCGACACGGTCGGCATCACGCGCCCCTGCACCAAGCACAACTGGCTGGTGAAGGACGTCAACGAATTGGCCGCCACCATCCATGAGGCCTTCCATGTCGCGACGACCGGCCGCCCCGGCCCGGTGGTGGTCGACATTCCGAAGGATGTGCAGTTCGCCAAAGGCATCTATGTGCCGCCGCAAGCGGCGCCGCGCACCAGCTATCAGCCGAAGGTCCAGGGCGACCTGGAAAAGATCAAGGCCGCCGTCGAACTGATGGCCAGCGCCAAGAAGCCGATCATTTATTCCGGCGGCGGCGTCATCAACTCCGGTCCGGAGGCCAGCCATTTGCTGCGCGAACTGGTCGACCTCACCGGCTTCCCGATCACCTCGACGCTGATGGGCCTCGGCGCGTATCCTGCATCGGGCAAGAACTGGATGGGCATGCTGGGCATGCACGGCACTTACGAAGCCAATATGGCGATGCATGATTGCGACGTGATGATCTGCATCGGCGCGCGCTTCGACGACCGCATCACCGGACGGCTGACCGCCTTCTCGCCCAATTCGAAGAAGATCCACATCGACATCGATCCATCGTCGATCAACAAGAACGTGCACACGGAAGTGCCCATCATCGGCGATGTCGGCCGGGTGCTGGAGGACATGGTGCGGCTGTGGCGGGCGAGCGCCAAGGCCGACAAGAAGGCGCTCCATCCCTGGTGGGAGCAGATCGCCAAATGGCGCGCGCGTGACTCGCTCGCGTTCAAGATGAACCACGATGTGATCATGCCGCAATATGCCATCCAGCGGCTCTACGAACTGACCAAGGACATGGACACCTACATCACCACCGAGGTCGGCCAGCACCAGATGTGGGCGGCGCAGCACTATCATTTCGAGAAGCCGAACCGCTGGATGACGTCGGGCGGGTTGGGCACGATGGGCTACGGCCTGCCGGCGGCGCTCGGCGTGCAGATCGCGCACCCGGATGCGCTTGTCATCGACATCGCAGGCGATGCCTCGGTGCAGATGACGATGCAGGAGATGAGCGCGGCGGTGCAGCACAATGCGCCGATCAAGATCTTCATCCTCAACAACCAGTATATGGGCATGGTGCGCCAGTGGCAGCAACTGCTGCACGGCAACCGTCTGTCGCATTCCTACACCGAAGCGATGCCCGACTTCGTCAAGCTGGCCGACGCATATGGCGGCCATGGCATTCGCTGCGAGAAGCCGGACGAGCTGGACGATGCGATCAAGGAGATGATCGCGGTGAAGAAGCCGGTGCTGTTCGATTGCCGGGTGGCGACGCTCGCCAACTGCTTCCCGATGATCCCGTCGGGCAAGGCGCATAATGAAATGCTCCTGCCCGACGAGGCGACCGACGAAGCCGTGGCCAACGCCATCGACGCCAAGGGCAGGGAACTGGTCTAGGTCCAAGCCGGGGCAGGGCTGTCGCGAGAAGCCGTGCGCAAACAGAGAATTAGCTCAAAGTCTGAAATCGAGATTCATGTCATGAACGCACAGCTTCAACCGACCGGCTCCGCCTATTTCATCGCCAAGGAAACGGAAAAGCCGGAGAACCACACGCTCTCCGTTCTGGTCGACAATGAGCCCGGCGTGCTTGCCCGGGTCATCGGCCTGTTTTCCGGCCGCGGTTATAACATCGAGAGCCTCACCGTCTCCGAGACCGAACACGAGAAGCACCTGTCACGCATCACCATCGTGACGCGCGGCACGCCGCATGTGCTGGAGCAGATCAAGCATCAGCTCGAGCGCATCGTGCCGGTGCACCGCGTCGTCGATCTCACCGTGCGCTCGCACGAGTTCGGCCAGGAGCGGCCGCTGGAACGCGAGCTGGCGCTGGTCAAGGTCGCCGGCACTGGCGAAGCCCGCGTCGAGGCGCTGCGTCTGGCGGATGCTTTTCGCGCGTCGGTCATCGACGCCAACACCGAGCACTTTATCTTCGAGATTACCGGCAAGGGTTCGAAGCTCGACCAGTTCATCGCCATCATGAAGCCGCTCGGCCTGGTCGAGATCTGCCGCACCGGCGTGGCGGCGATGAACCGGGGCCCGCAGGGGATGTAGTCTCAGTCCAACTATTTTACCGGCTTGGGATCGACCTTGCCGCTCGCCAGATTCTTACTCTCCCTTTTGATCGGGCGCGATACCGGACAGACGTCCTGGACGAAGCCGTTCAGCGTGTTAACCAGATTGTTCTGGACCAGCGAGTAGCGGATGAATTGTCCCTGCCGCTCCCTGGCGATGAGGCCGGCCGTCTCCAGGATGCTCAGATGCTGCGAGATCGACGGCTTCGACATGTCGAAGCGCGCCGCGATCTCGCCCGCGGTCAGCGAGGAGTGGGCGAGATAGGCGAGGATCTTGCGCCTTGGCTGCGATGACAGCGCCTCGAACACGCGCTGTATGGCGCTGCTTGCCCCGATAGCCGTGTCGCCATCCGCTGCATTGTCTTCGATCACCGCCTGCCTCTGTCGTTTCGCTTCCGGTATTTAGTCTATTGCCTAAATACCTAAATCGGAATAGTAGATAGTTAGCTTATTGCCTAAATAAGCGCCTGCGCGCCGGAAGGCAAGGCTCTTTGGTACGGAAATGTTTCCTGCAGAGGAGGGGTACCGATGAAGACCATATCCACAGGCAGAATGATCTCGCAGCCCTTGAGCGATGCCGAAGATGGCGAGGTCGTCTGGATGCCGGCCAAGTCGATCTGGGTCGGTGCGATGACGCTGATTGCGTTGGTGTTCGGGCCGCTGACCTTCAGCTGGAGCGCTTTCGCCCTGTTCGTAGCGACGACGGCGGTGACGATCTGCGCCGGACACTCGGTCGGCATGCATCGCCTGCTCATCCATCGCTCGTTCAAGGTTCACATCTGGCTCGAACACGCGCTGGTCTATCTCGGCACGCTCATCGGCATGGCCGGTCCGTTCGGCATGATCTATGCGCATGACATACGAGACTGGGCGCAGCGCCAGACGGCCTGCCACGAGCTGCACGCCCACCGCCGGCCTTTCTTCACCGACGCTTTCTGGCAAATGCATTGCGCCGTGGCGTTGCGCAATCCGCCTGACTTCGTCATCGAGCCGTCGATCCGCAACGACCGCTTCTACAGATTTGTCGAGCGGACCTGGATGCTGCAGCAACTGCCGTGGACGATCCTTTTCTTTCTGCTCGGCGGGTGGAGCTGGGTGGTCTGGGGCATTGCGGTGCGGATCTCGGTGTCGCTGACCGGGCATTGGCTGGTCGGGCATTTCGCACATCGCAGCGGGCAGCAGGGCTGGCGCGTCGATGGCGTTGCCGTGCAGGGCTACAACCTGCCGCGTTTCGGCCTGGTGACCTTTGGCGAGAGTTTCCACGGCAATCACCATGCGTTTCCCGAATCCGCAAAGCTCGGCCTGGAACGCGGGCAGATCGATCTCGGCTGGCTCTTCATCCGCATCCTGGCTGCCCTCGGCCTCGCGCATGGCGTGAAGCTTCCCGGGAACACGCCGAGGCGCAAAGGCCTGCGGCGTGTGGCTGGCCATCAGGAGGCGGCCGCCGCTCCCAGCCTGTTGTCGGCGCGGGCCCACGGCAGGTAGACTGTGCCGGCCTGGCTGGCTCGGGATAGACGGATCACGGCGGGGCGCTTTGGACCAATGGAATGAGGTTGCGTCCAGCGCCCTGTCGATTTAAGTCAGTATTGCTGACCTTTGTGAGCCGTCATGACCCTCGACGCTTTCCTTGCCCTTTTGGTCTACGCCTTCGTGACCTCGATCACGCCGGGGCCGAACAACCTCATGCTCTTGGCGTCGGGCGTGAATTTCGGCCTCGTCAGAACCATTCCGCATATGCTGGGCATCAGCATGGGTTTCCTGGTGCTGTTGCTTGCCGTCGGCTTTGGCCTGGGCGCGGTGCTGACGGCGTTTCCGGCCCTGCACACCGGATTGAAGATCGCCGGCGCTGCCTATCTGCTCTATCTCGCCTGGAAGATCGCCATGTCGCGCTCGCTGTCCAGCAAGGGTGAGACGGAGGCACGGCCGATGCGCTTCATCGAGGCAGCCGCATTCCAGTGGGTCAATGCGAAAGCCTGGGTGATGGCGATCACAGCCATGGCCGTCTACTCCAATCCGGACCACCCGTTCCTGTCGGTGGCGCTGATCGCGATCGCCTTCACCGTCGTCAACCTGCCGAGCGTCTCGGTGTGGGCCGGCTTCGGCACGGCGCTGCGCGGATTCCTGTCGGATCCGGTGCGGCTGAAATGGTTCAACATCGCCATGGGCGTGCTCTTGGCGGCGACGCTCTGGCCGATGCTGAAATAGACGCATCCGGCCTGAAATCTCAACCGCATCCTGGCTGGTTTTCCGACTGCTGAGCCGGCTGCATAGTCATTGTGCAGTGCACATTAAATCTTCGTAATGCCGTGTTTTGGCCCTTTTCCGACAAATGTGCGTCCTATCTACTTCGGCGAGATCGCGGCAAGGCGCCGTGATTGGGTAGAATGAGACCACCGGGTTCGGCGTGTCGGATCATAGGGCTTTTAGTCGATGCGCGGAAAAGTCGTTCTGGCGGTGGTGGTGGCAGCGGCCTGTGTCGCCGCGGCATGGGTCTATTTTTCGCCGGCGGCGACGAGCAGTCTGCAGCAGATGCTGCCGGGCGCCAGGCAGACGGCAGCAGCGGACAAGCCGGTTGGATCGGACAAGGCTTCGGCCGACAATGCTGGCGGCAAATCCGGTGCAGGCGGCAATGGCGCTCGTTCGGCCTCGATCGTTTCCGCCACCGCGACGACAGCCGATTTCCCGATCCGCCGCTATGCCATCGGCTTCGTGTCGTCGCCGGCCGTGGTCAACATCAACGCCCGCGTGTCCAGCCAGATCGTATCGATCGACGTCAAGGACGGCCAGATGGTGAAGGCCGGCGACCTGCTGTTCTCGCTCGACGACCGGGCGCTCAAGGCGCAGCTTGCCAAGGATCAGGCGACGCTCGCCAAGGACCAGGCCCTGCTGACCAGTTCGGGCTCCGACCTCCAGCGCGCCAAGGATCTCGTCGCCAAGCAGGCCGGCACGCAGCAGACCTACGATCAGGCGGTGGCGGCGCAAAAGGCTGCCGCGGCGACCGTGGACGCCGACAATGCGACGATCGACGCCGACAATGTCCAGCTCGGCTTCGCCAGCATCAAGGCGCCGATTGCCGGCCGGCTGGGCGCCGTCAACGTTTCGGTCGGTGACCTGGTCACCTTGAGCAACGGCAACTCGAGCACGGCCACGCCGCTGGTGACGATCACCGAGATGGATCCGCTGCAAGTCAACTTCAACCTGCCGGAGAGTAACCTGGCGCTGCTGCACAAGGCGCTGGCCAACCCGCAGCAAGGCGCGGTGACGCTGACCAAGGATGGCGATCCGACGCCGATCGGCAAGGGCACGCTCGACTTCGTCGATTCCAGCGTCGACACCGCATCCGGCACCATCGCGACCCGGGCGAGCATTCCCAATGCCGATCTTTCACTGTGGCCCGGCCAATATGTGAATGTCGTGCTCGACGCCGGCATCATGCCGCAGATGCCATCCATCCCGACGGTCGCGATCCAGCCCAGCCAGAAGGGGCCGTTCGTCTATGTCGTCAAGCCGGACAACACGGTCGAGATGCGGCCTGTGCAGGTGGCGCTGACCGAAGGCGAAAACAGCGCCATCAGCGAGGGCGTCAAGTCAGGCGAGAAGGTTGTCGTCGAGGGCCAAACCAGGCTGAAGGACGGCGCCAGCGTGCATGAAGGCAAGGCAACTGCCGGCGGTCAGGCAGCGCCCAAGTTGGCGGAAGCCGACAAAGCCGGCGGAGCTGCCCAATGATCTCAGAATTCTGCATAAGAAGGCCTGTCGCGACGCTGCTGATGTCGTTCGCCCTCGTGCTGGGCGGGCTGTTTGCCTACAAGTTCCTGCCGGTGGCGGCGCTGCCGAGCGCCGAATTCCCGGTCGTCAATGTCTCGGCCAACCTGGCCGGCGCGTCACCCGAAACCATGGCCACTTCGGTGGCGACGCCGCTGATCAAGCAGTTCGCCACCATTGCCGGCATCGATTCCATCTCGACCAGCAATTCGCTGGGACGCACGTCCATTGCCATCCAGTTCGTGCTCAACCGGGATATCGACGCGGCGGCCGCCGACGTGCAGGCGGCGATCGCACGCACGCAGCGGCAACTGCCGCCCGAGATGACAGCGCCGCCGAGCTATCGCAAGGTCAATCCGGCCGACGCGCCGATCCTTCTGATGTCGCTGGTCAGCGACACGGTTCCGCTCACCGACCTCGACGCCTTCGCCGAAAACGTCATCTCGCCCTCGCTGTCGACCATCGACGGCGTTGCGCAGGTGTCGATCTTCGGCCAGCAGAAATATGCGGTGCGCGTGCAGATCGACCCGACGGCGCTGGCGGCGCGCGGCATTTCGATCGACCAGCTGCAGACGGCAATCGCGTCGGCCAACTCCAACACGCCGCTCGGCGTCTTGCAGAACGACAAGCAGCAGCTGACCATCACGGCCAATACGCAGCTCACCGATGCCGCCGGGTTCTCCAACCTCATCATCGCCACCAAGAACGGCCATCCGGTGCGGCTGGGCGAGGTGACGCGCGTCATCGACTCGGTCGAGACCACGACGACTGCAAGCTGGTATGACGGCACGCGCGCCATCATCCTGGCGGTGCAGCGCCAGCCCGACGCCAACACGGTCGACGTCGTCGACAAGGTCAAGGCGATGCTGCCGTCGTTCAAGGACCAAATGCCGGCCGCCGCCGACATCAAGCTGCTCAACGACCGTTCGACCTCGATCCGCCAGGCCGTCGACGACGTCCAGTTCACGCTGCTTCTGACCATCGCTTTGGTGGTGATGGTGATCTTCGTCTTCCTGCGCCGGGTGACTGCAACCATCATTCCGGCCGTGGCGGTGCCGATCTCGTTGATCGCGACGCTCGGCGCCATGTTCCTGTTCGGCTTCTCCATCGACAACATCTCGCTGATGGGACTGACGCTCGCAGTCGGCCTCGTCGTCGACGACGCCATCGTCATGCTGGAAAACATCTTTCGCCACATGGAGGAGGACGGTCTCTCGGCCTTCGATGCCTCGCTGAAGGGCGCGCGCGAAATCGGCTTCACCATCATCTCGATCTCGATCTCGCTGGTGGCGGTGTTCATCCCCGTGCTTCTAATGGGCGGCGTCATCGGCCGCATCTTCAACGAATTCGCCGTCGTGGTGACGGTCGCGATCCTTGCCTCGATGTTCGTCTCGCTGACGCTGACGCCGATGCTGTGCTCAAGGCTGCTGTCGGTGACCAAGGCCGATCGCGACAAGCACGCCCCCGGCCACAAGCAGGACTTCGTCACCCGCGGCTATGATCGGCTTCTGACATTCTGCCTGCGCCACACTTTCCTGGTGTTCCTCGTTTTTGTCGGCACGGCGGCAGGGTCGGTGTGGCTGATCGAAGTCTCGCCGAAAGGCTTTTTCCCGCAAGAGGATATCGGCCAGATCTCGGTGACGACGATCGCCAGGCAGGACATCTCCTACGACGCCATGGTCAAGCTGCAGAACCAGGCGGCAAGTGTCTTCTCGCGTTCGCCCTATGTCTCGCATGTGGCCTGGTCAGCCGGCGGCGGCAACAATGCGCTGAACCAGGGCCAGCTCTATGTGCAGCTGAAGGACAAGAGCCAGCGCCCCGACATCGATAAGGTACTGTCGGATCTGCGGCGGCAGCTGGCCGTCGTGCCGGGGATCGATGCCTATATGCAGCCGGTGCAGAACCTGCGACTTGGCGCGCGTTCTTCCGCCAGCGCCTACCAGCTCGTCGTTCAGGGCCTCGATACCGGCCTGACCGACACATGGGCGCAAAAGCTCGACGATGCGATGGCGGCCGATCATGCGAATTTCACCGACGTCACCAGCGATTTGCAGAACAATTCATTGCAGGCGACGCTGGTGGTCGATCGCGACAAGGCGGCCTCGCTCGGCATCGACACCGACACGCTGCGCTCCAGTCTCTATGGCGGCTTCGGCACGGAGCAGGTCTCGACGATCTTCGGCTCGGCCGACAGCTACGAAGTCATCATGGAGCTCGATCCCAACATCGAATGGTCGCCCGAGCGCATGCTGGCCATCCAGGTCAGGACGGCAAGCGGCAGCCTGGTGCCGCTCGGCGCCTTTGCCCGCGTCGACCGCACCGCCGGCGCGCTGACGGTCAACCAGCTCGGCCAGCTGCCCGCGGTGACCATCTCCTACAACCTGCCGCAAGGCGTGGCGCTGGGCGACAGCACGGCCCGCATCGCCGCGCTGAAGGAGCAGATCGGCATGCCGCCGGCGATTTCGACCAGCTTTGCCGGCACCGCCAAGACCTTCCAGGATTCGCTGGCCAATCAGGGCCTGCTGATCGGCGGCGCCGTTCTGACCATCTATATCGTACTCGGCATCCTCTATGAGAGCTTTATCCATCCGCTGACCATTCTGACCGGCCTGCCTTCGGCGGTGCTGGGCGCGGTGGTCGCGCTGCGCTTTGCCGGCATGGACCTGTCGGTGATCGCGGTGATCGGCATCCTGATGCTGATCGGCATCGTCAAGAAGAACGGCATCATGATGGTCGACGTCGCGCTGGAGCTGCGACGAGAAGGCATGTCGGCCAAGGAATCCATACACAAGGCGTGCCTGATGCGTTTCAGGCCGATCATGATGACGACGTTGGCGGCGCTGATGGGCACGTTCCCGATCGCGCTCGGCACCGGCGCCAGTGCTGAGCTGCGCCAGCCGCTCGGTGTCGCGGTGGTTGGCGGTCTCCTGGCGTCGCAGGCGCTGACGCTGTTCGTCACCCCTGTCATCTATGTCTATTTCGAGAATTTCTCCGGCTGGCTGGTGAGCTTCTTCTCTTGGAAAAAGAACAGGCCGGAGCTGCATGCGGTCGAGAGCGGCGAGCAGGCCTCGCTGTTCGCTCCCGAGGATCGGCTCGAGCCGCAAAGGGCCGCCGCCGAATAGGCGATAGCCCGTGGCCCAAGCTGTCATGCTTGCGGCCGCGTGCCGCCGATCCTAATCTGAGGGTCATGTCCCATGATCATGACCACGACAATGAGCTCGACCCATTTGCGGCGCGCGTGCGCGCGCTGGAGACCATCCTCACCGAAAAAGGCCTGATCGATCCGGCGGCGATCGACGTCATCGTCGACACCTACGAGACCAAGATCGGGCCGCGCAACGGCGCCAGGGCGGTGGCGAAAGCCTGGAGCGATCCGGCCTTTGCCGAGTGGCTGAAGCGCGACGCGACTGCGGCGATCACCTCGCTGGGCTACACCGGCCGCCAGGGCGAGCACATGCAGGCGGTGTTCAACACGGACGAGACGCACAACCTCGTCGTCTGCACGCTGTGCTCCTGCTATCCGTGGTCGGTGCTCGGCCTGCCGCCGGTCTGGTACAAGGCGCCGCCCTATCGCTCGCGCGCCGTGATCGATCCGCGCGGCGTGCTGGAGGAGTTCGGGCTGACCTTGCCGGCGGAGAAAAACATCCGCGTCTGGGATTCGACTGCCGAACTGCGCTATCTCGTGGTGCCGATGCGGCCTGACGGTACCGAAGGCTGGAGTGAGGACCAACTCGCCGAACTGGTCAGCCGCGATGCGATGATCGGCACGGCGGTGGCCAAAGAACCCGGGACAAAGAAGGTACCGGCATGAACGGGCCGCAGGATCTCGGTGGGCAGATGGGTTTCGGGCCGGTCGCGCCCGAAAAGGACGAACCGTATTTTCATGCGGATTGGGAGAGGCGGGCGCTCGGCGTGACGCTGACTGCCGGCGCCATGGGCGCGTGGAACATCGACGAGAGCCGGCACGCCAGGGAATCGCTGCATCCGGCCGTCTATTATTCCTCAAGCTACTACCAGATATGGATCAAAGCGCTCGAGGTGCTGCTGAAGCGCCATGGCTTCGTCAGCGAGCGCGATCTGACGGAAGGTCGGGCGGTCGATCCGGCGGCGACGCCCAAAAGGGTGTTGAAGGCCGAAAACGTTCCGGCGGTGCTGGCCAAGGGCAGTCCCTGCGACCGGCCGGTCGAGACGGCGCCGCGCTTCAAGGCCGGCGACCCGGTGCGGACAAGGAATTTCAATCCCACCGCCCACACGAGGCTGCCGCGTTATGCGCGCGGCAAGCACGGAGTTGTCGAGGCCGTGCGTGACGGTTTTGTGTTCCCCGACAGCAACGCGCATGGCAACGGTGAAAACCCGCAATGGGTCTATACCGTGGTCTTCGATGGCTCGGAAATCTGGGGCGAGGGCGCCGACCCGACGCTGACCGTCTCGATCGATGCCTGGGAGAGCTATCTTGAGCCGGCCTGAAGGTGCACTGCCGGCGGGTCTGGACGAACCGGTATTCGCCGAACCCTGGCAGGCCGAAGCCTTCGCCATGACGGTGGCGCTGCACGACAAGGGCCTGTTTTCCTGGGCCGAATGGGCCGATGCGCTGTCGGCGCAAGTGAACAAGCCGGGCGCCGCAAGCGATGGCCACGATTATTACGAGCATTGGCTGGCTGCGCTGGAGACGCTGCTGGCGGCCAAGGGCGTCGCGGGAAAAAGTGACGTCGACACGCTCGCCGCCGCCTGGGAACGCGCCGCGCATGCAACCCCGCACGGCAAGCCGATTTTGTTGGAGAACGATCCCGGGCCGACCAGAGGTAGCGGCGGCGGCGCGAACATATAGTCCGCCTGTGGTTGGTGTTTGAAATCTGGCGGCCGATGCAACTAATTTTCGACGACCATGCGTTCGTCGTCCCCATAGACAAACGCCTCAACGACGGCGAAGCGGCCACGGTTTTTGGAAATGGCGACGAAGTCGTTGTCACCCAAGTGGAGGATCACTTGCTCGTCGCTGATGGTAACACGTCTATGGTTCTGGCATTTTCGTCACTCAGACAGGCCGTGACCTCGGTATATATCGCGAACCCTGCGTCATCCGACAAGGAGACAACGATGCCATAACCAGGTTCGCCGATTTCGATCTTCTTTATCGACTTTCCGATCAGCCTGTCTGCGAACGACCTCATCAATATCCTCGCTTATAGGTGTCTGCGCCGATCTGCATCTCGATCATGTCCGTGATAGTGGCATTGCCCGATCTAGGTTCAAATGCCTGAATTCAAATCGTTCGTTATCCGCTTGCATGTTCACTTTACGTTCGCATTTGCGCCTGCTAGTTTGTCCCGTTGAAGGTGAGGCAATCCCATCGTTTTAAGCGGTGTTAGCACCAAGCTTGTCTTTCTCTCGCGAATCCGGTCTGTCGAACCGATGGAATTCTCCCCCAACAGGACGAGGCTCTGAAAGCGGTGGCGCGCTGGCTGAAAGAGGGCCGGCCGCAGGTCTTCCGGCTGTTCGGCTATGCCGGCACCGGCAAGACCACGCTGGCGCGCTATTTTGCCGAGCATGTCGACGGGCAGGTGCAGTTCGCCGCCTTCACCGGCAAGGCGGCGCAGGTGCTGCGTTCCAAGGGCGCGGTCAATGCTCGCACCATCCATTCGTTGATCTACCGGCCGAAGGGCGAGGAATCGGTGTCGGACGAGGTGACGGGCAAGACCTCGATGTCGCCGACCTTCTCGCTCAACCGGCAAAGCCCTATTTCACGGGCGAAGCTGGTGGTCATCGACGAATGCTCGATGGTCGACGAGCAGCTTGGCCGCGACCTTCTGAGTTTTGGCACGCCGATCCTGGTGCTTGGCGATCCGGCGCAGCTGCCGCCGATCTCGGGCGGCGGCTTTTTCACCGAGCATGAGCCGGATGTGCTCTTGACCGAAATCCACCGCCAGGCGCGCGACAATCCGATTATCCAGCTGGCGCTCGACGTGCGCGAGGGCCGCGAGTTCATGCGCGGCGACTACGGCACCGCGCAGGTCATCGGCAAGGAGGACGTCACCCAGGAGCTGGTGCTGAAGGCGGACCAGGTGTTGGTCGGCACCAACCGCACACGCCGCCGCTACAATCAGCGCCTGCGCGAGCTGAAGGGTTTCAATGCCGATTATCCGCAGGCCGGCGACAAGCTGGTCTGCCTGCGCAACGACCCCGCCAAGGGCCTGCTCAACGGTTCGCTGTGGAAGGTGATGACCTCGTCGCGCGAGACGGTGAAGCCGGGCATCAACCTTCTGGTCTCGCCCGAGGAGGACGATCCCGACCGCGGCGTCGCCAAGATCAAGCTGCTCAAGTCGGCTTTCGAGGATCCGGACGCCGATATCCCCTGGCAGCAGAAGAAGCGCTTTGACGATTTCGACTATGGCTACGCGCTGACCGTGCACAAGGCGCAGGGTTCGCAGTGGAACGACGTCGTGCTGTTCGACGAGAGCTGGGCGTTCAAGGAAACCCGCCAGCGCTGGCTTTATACCGCCATCACGCGGGCGGCAGAGCGGCTGACGATTGTTAGATAACTGGCGTTGGATAGCTGGCGTTAGATAGCCGGCGTCAGGTAGCAGCCGGCGCAGCAGGGCTGAGTGGCGTCGCACCCAGCCATTGCCAGGCATCCGCTTCGTCCTCGGCCGCGAAGTGCCTGAACTCGATGGGTGGCGAAGCCGGAAGGAAGTTCCGCGCATCCGCTATCCAGTCCGGCTCACCGATCGTCGCGCACCGGGCGATATGCTCTAGCGCATGAACCGTACCTTGTTTCAGCGTCTCGTCGTCCATATCGATCCAGTCGACGCCCTCATGGTCGACCAGCCGCACCAAGACGTCGATCCTCGGGTGCAGCGCGTAGGCAGCCTCCAGCAATCCGAACAGATTTTCGCCGTCGGCGGCCGATACATGGCCGACGACGTCGATGGCGAAAAGGTCCTCACGGTTGGTTTCGAGGCGGCGGATCGCGGGCACGGATTGGAGAAAATTCATTGGCTGGGTTCCCCCTTGCGAGCAGATGTCATCACTGGAACACCCGAAAGCCCCTGTCTGTTCCCATCAAAGGCAGTATAGATGCGCTGCACAAACAGCCGGACCTCACGCCATGCCCGCGAAACTCTCGGTCAATCTCAACGCCATCGCCATGCTGCGCAACCGCCGCGACCTGCCGTGGCCGAGCGTCACCGGGCTCGGCCGCCTGGCGCTGGCGGCCGGCGCGCACGGGCTGACGGTTCATCCGCGGCCCGACGAGCGCCACACCAGGCATTCCGACCTGCCGGAGATCCGGGCGCTGATCGACGACGAGTTTCCCAAGGCGGAATTCAACATCGAGGGCTACCCGACCGAGGATTTTCTGGCGCTTGTGGAAAGGCACCAGCCGGAGCAGGTGACGCTGGTGCCCGACGATCCGGCGCAGGCGACATCGGACCATGGCTGGAACTTTGCCGCCGAGGCGGCGTTCCTTATCCCGATCGTCAAGCGTCTGAAAAAAGGGGGCTTCCGCGTGTCGCTGTTTTCCGATCCGGATCCCACCGGCGTCAATGCCGCGCGCGACACCGGCGCCGACCGCATCGAGCTCTATACCGGGCCCTACGGCAGCTACCATTCCGATTCCGCCAAGGCGCGGAAGGAGCTGGAAAGATTGGGAAAAACCGCGGATGCCGCACTCGCCGCCGGGCTCCAGGTCAATGCCGGGCACGATCTGGTGGTGAACAACCTTCCGGCATTGGCAAAGCGCATTCCGGCATTGGCCGAAGTGTCTATCGGACACGGGTTGACAGCCGATGCGTTGGAGTATGGCATGGCCGGCACGGTGGGGCGGTTTCTGAAGGCTTGCGGTTGGTAGCGGTGGAAGGCTCGTGTCGAAGGTGATATCGCATGACAGCAAGCAAGGTGCACCGCGCGGTGATCGGGGAGTAGTCGATGGCTCTTTCCAGCATCGGTAGCGAGGCTGAACCCGTCGAACAACCGAACCACTCCCACACTGAACAGCACAGCACCAAAGTTCTGATGCTGGGCGCGCTTGGCGTCGTCTATGGCGATATCGGCACCAGCCCGATCTATGCCTTCCGCGAGGCGCTTCACGCTTCGCCTGGTACCGACACGCGTATAGATGTCCTGGGCGTGCTGTCGCTGATCGTCTGGGCGCTGACGATTATCGTCACCATAAAATACGTCGCTTTCGTGCTTCGCGCCGACAACAAGGGCGAGGGCGGCACGCTGTCCCTGATGGCGCTGGCGCGCAGCGCCTATCCAAAAGGCGCCAAGCTTATCCTCGGCATCGGACTTTGCGGGGCGTCGCTTTTTTTCGGAGACGCTATCATAACTCCGGCCATTTCCGTGCTGTCGGCAGTTGAGGGCCTGGAAGTGGTGACACCGACGCTGGAGGCCTATGTCGTTCCGATCACCTTGGTCATCCTGGCATTTCTGTTCTCCGTGCAGCGCTTCGGCACGGGGAAGGTGGCGGCAGTATTCGGGCCGGTGACGGCGCTATGGTTCCTGGCCATCGGCGTTTCCGGGCTCTACCACCTGATGGACGATCCTTCGGTGCTGTTGGCGATCAACCCGTATTATGCGATCGCCTACTTAGCCGGCACGCCGACCGCCGCTTTCGTGACCGTTGGTGCAGTGTTCCTGGCGGTAACGGGGGCCGAGGCGCTTTATGTCGACCTTGGACATTTCGGGCGCAAGCCGATCGTGCTCGCGTGGTTTTCCGTGGTGTTTCCTTGCCTGCTGCTCAACTACTTCGGCCAGGGCGCCTTTGTATTGGCGAATGGCGGCAGGCCGACCAATCCATTCTTCGAGATGTTGCCGGATTGGGCGCTGATGCCAATGGTCGGCTTGGCAACGGCCGCCACCGTGATCGCCAGTCAGGCGGTGATCTCGGGTGCTTTTTCGCTGGCACGCCAGGCAGTGCAACTCAACCTGCTGCCCCGCATCGAGGTGCAGCACACGTCCGAAATGCAGAGCGGCCAGATTTATATGCCGCGCGTCAACCTGCTCATCGCCCTGGGAGTGATGCTGCTGGTTGTCGGCTTCGGCAGCTCGAGTTCGCTGGCTTCCGCTTACGGAATTTCGGTGACCGGCGAGATGCTGATGACAACCATTCTGCTGTTCGTTGTCATGCGCAATTTGTGGAAATGGCAGCTTGGGCTCGCCCTGGCATTGGCGCTGCTGTTCGGCACCATCGACATGGGTTTCTTCCTGGCGAATGTCGTCAAGATCGTGGAAGGCGGATGGGTGTCAATATCCGTTGCCTGCCTCATGGGGCTGATCATGACCACCTGGATACGCGGCAGCCGCTATCTCTTCGACAAGACCCGGCGCAACGAAATCCCGCTCGATTTCCTCGCCGGCAATCTGTTGAAGAAGAAGCCGCAGCTGGTGTCCGGCACCGCCGTGTTCCTGACCAGCGATCCGCAAAGCGCGCCGACAGCGCTGATGCACAGCCTGAAGCACTACAAGGTGCTGCACGAGCAGAACGTCATTCTGTCGGTGGTCACCGCACCGCAGCCGCTGGTGCCCGACAGCGAACGGGTCAAGATGGAGACAGTCAACGAGTTGTTCATGCGGGTGACGCTGACCTTCGGCTATATGGAGCAGCCCAACATTCCGCGCGCGCTGGCGATCTGCCGCAAGCAGGGCTGGAAGTTCGACATCATGACGACTTCGTTCTTCCTGTCGCGGCGCTCGCTCAAGGCATCGCCCAATTCCGGCATGCCGGTGTGGCAGGACAAGCTGTTCATCGGGCTCGCCCGCTCGGCGGCCGATGCGACGGAGTATTTCCAGATCCCGACCGGACGTGTGGTCGAGATCGGCACGCAGGTGGCGATCTGAGGTTTCCGGCAGCCTTTGACGCCACGCACCGGTCATTGCGGGGCAAGCCCTGCGCTGGGAACATGGTAGCCCTACCGTCACGGCACTTGATATTGCATCGCAGCAAGCGTAGAGCACCGCGCGCTTATCGGAGTGTCGTCCATGGCCCTTACCAATGCTGGTATTGAGGCAGAACCCGTCGAACAATCGAGCCATCCCGAAATCGAACAGCACAGCACCAAAGTTCTGATGCTGGGCGCGCTCGGTGTGGTCTATGGCGACATCGGCACCAGCCCGATCTACGCCTTCCGGGAAGCGCTTGTTGCGTCCTCCGGCGGCGAAATCGCCGAGCGCGGCGATATTCTGGGCGTGCTGTCGCTGATCATCTGGTCGTTGACGATTATCGTCACCATCAAATACATCATGTTTGTGCTCAGAGCCGACAACCGAGGCGAGGGCGGCGTGCTGTCGCTGATGGCACTGGCGCGCGGCAGTTTCCCGACCCGCTCGGCGATCATCCTGGCCATCGGTATTGTCGGCGCGTCATTGTTCTTCGGTGACGCCGTCATCACGCCGGCAATCTCGGTGCTTTCGGCGGTTGAAGGCATGAATGTCGTTACCCCGACCTTCCAGCCCTACGTCGTGCCGCTGACGCTGGTCATCCTGGCGATCCTGTTTTCGGTGCAGCGCTTCGGCACCGGCGGTGTGGCGCTGATCTTTGGCCCGATCACGGCGGTCTGGTTCCTGGCCATCGGTCTTTCGGGCTTGAACCACATCATCGCCGATCCCGAAATCCTGTGGGCGGTCAGCCCGCACTACATCGTCGCCTTCCTGATCAATTCGCCCGATGTCGCCTTCGTCACCATCGGCGCCATCTTCCTCGCCGTCACCGGTGCCGAAGCGCTTTATGCCGATCTCGGCCATTTCGGCCGCAAGCCCATCGTGCTCGCCTGGCTGGCCATCGTGTTTCCCTGCCTGCTGCTAAACTATGCCGGGCAGGGCGCTTTCGTGCTGGCGAAGAACGGTCACGTCGGCCATCCATTCTTCGAGATGAACGAAGGCTGGACGCTGATCCCGATGGTGGTATTGGCAACCGCGGCGACGGTCATCGCCAGCCAGGCGGTCATATCGGGCGCCTTCTCGCTGACCAGGCAGGCGGTGCAGCTCAATATGCTGCCGCGCCTCGAAATCCTGCACACGTCGGAACGGCAGTCGGGCCAGATCTACATGCCGCGCGTCAATGTTTTGCTGGCGTTGGCGGTGATGTTGCTGGTCGTCGGTTTCGGCGAATCGAGCAAGCTGGCCTCCGCCTATGGCATCTCGGTGACCGGCAACATGCTGGTGACGACGGTGCTGCTGTTCGTCGTCATGACGCGCATTTGGAAATGGCGCCTGTGGGTGGCGGTGGCAATGACGGCGGTGTTCGCATTCATCGACATCGGCTTCTTTGCCTCCAACATCGTCAAGGTGTTCGAGGGCGGCTGGGCGTCGCTTGCGGTGGCCTTCACCATCGTTCTGGCGATGTGGACCTGGGTGCGCGGCAGCCGCTATCTGTTCGACAAGACCCGTCGCAACGAAATCCCGCTCGATTTCCTCGCCGGCAATCTGTTGAAGAAGAAGCCGCAGCTGGTGTCCGGCACCGCCGTGTTCCTGACCAGCGATCCGCAAAGCGCGCCGACAGCGCTGATGCACAGCCTGAAGCACTACAAGGTGCTGCACGAGCAGAACGTCATTCTGTCGGTGGTCACCGCACCGCAGCCGCTGGTGCCCGACAGCGAGCGGGTCAAGATGGAGACAGTCAACGAGTTGTTCATGCGGGTGACGCTGACCTTCGGCTATATGGAGCAGCCCAACATTCCGCGCGCGCTGGCGATCTGCCGCAAGCAGGGCTGGAAGTTCGACATCATGACGACGTCGTTCTTCTTGTCGCGGCGCTCGCTCAAAGCATCGCCCAATTCCGGCATGCCGGTGTGGCAGGACAAGCTGTTCATCGGGCTCGCCCGCTCGGCGGCCGATGCGACGGAGTATTTCCAGATCCCGACCGGACGTGTGGTCGAGATCGGCACGCAGGTGGCGATCTAAGGGGTCTCGAAGGGATAAATCGTCGAGGAGGCTAATATGAGCGGCGAATTGGTGCTGGTCACCGGCGGGTCCGGCTTCCTCGGCGCTCACTGCATGCTCGAACTGTTGAAGGCCGGCTACCGCGTCCGCACCTCCGTGCGATCGGCCAGGCGCGAAGCCGATGTGCTCGCCATGCTCAAGGCAGGTGGCACGGAGCCCGGTGACGCCCTTTCATTCGCCCATGCCGATCTGATGGCCGACGCAGGCTGGCCGGCGGCGGTGGCCGGCTGCGATTACGTGCTGCATGTCGCATCGCCTTTTCCGCCCGGCGTGCCCACGCATGAGGATGACCTGATCCTTCCGGCGCGCGAGGGCGCGTTGCGCGTGCTGCGGGCGGCGCGGGATGCCGGGGTCAGGCGCGTCGTGCTCACCTCATCCTTCGCGGCCGTCGGCTATGGCAAGATGCGCGCGGATGGGCAGCCTTTCAACGAGGAAAACTGGACCGATCCGGCAGGCAAGGTCAGCGCCTATGTGAAGTCCAAGACGCTCGCCGAGCGCGCGGCCTGGGATTTCATCGCCGAGCAGAGCGGCGCGCTGGAGCTTGCGGTCGTCAATCCCGTTGGCATCTTTGGACCGGTGCTCGGCGCGGACCATTCGACCTCGACCGAATTTGTCCAGCGCATGCTGAACGGCGCCGTGCCTGGGCTGCCGCGCCTGTCCTTCGGCGTCGTCGATGCGCGCGACGTGGCGGATCTGCATGTTCGCGCCATGACCCACCCCGCCGCCAAGGGCGAACGGTTCCTGGCTGTCGCCGGCGATTTCATGACGGTGCGCGAGATCGCGCAGACCCTGAAGACGCGGCTCGGGCCGGCGGCGTCGCGCGTCTCGACGCGGGAGTTTCCCGATTGGCTGGTGCGCATCATCGGGCTGTTCAATCCGGAAGCGGCACAACTCGCAACGGAACTGGGCAAGATCAAGAACGCCACCAACGCCAAGGCGGTGCGCGTGCTCGGCTGGGCGCCACGCTCGCGCGAAGATGCTTTGATTGCCACGGGCGAAAGCCTGATCCGGCTGGGACTGGTCAAGCGACGTAAGTAATTGTGCGGGAGGCCGGACCTTAAGGGCTCGGCGTCCCGCAATGCAGCTTTCAGCCGGCCAGTGCAGCCTTGTTCGTCTCCAGAAACTGCTTCAGCGGCACCGACTTTCGGCCGGAGAGTTTTTCGACCGCGTCGGTCACCATGCCGAGGTCACCGGCGCGGGCGGCGGCGTCGAATGAAACCAGCACCTTGGCGAAGGGTTCAGGCAGGCCGGCCGACTTCATTCCCTCGGTCAGGGCTTCGTCGGAAAGCTGGATGACCTTGATCGGCTTGCTGGTGACCTCGGTGACCAACGCCGCCACTTCGGCAGCCGTATACGCACTGGGGCCGGTGAGCGTGTAAGTCGCGCTTTCGCTGCTGTCCGAGGCGAGCCCCGCTGCGATCGCCGCCGCGAAATCGTCACGCGTGCCGTAGGAAATGGCGCCGTCGCCGGCGGAGGTGTACCACTGACCCGATGCCAGAACCTGCGGCAACGCCATGAACAGGTTCTCGTTATACCAGCCATTGCGGAATATCGTGTAGGGGATCCCGCTCGCCTTGATCGCCTGTTCGGTGTCGTAGTGGTCGGGCGCGAAAACAACCGGCGAACCAGGCTCGGGGTTGGGCATCGAGGTGTACAGCAGGTGGCCGACGCCAGCCTGTTTGGCCGCCGTCACCGCCGCAAGCTGCTGCTCGCGCCGCTTCCCCTGTACCTCAAGTTCGTTGGTCGAGATGACGAGTGCCCGGTCGGCTCCCGCGAAGGCCTCGGCAAGCGATTGCGGGTCGTTGAAGTCAGCGGCTCTGACGACGACGCCGCGCGCCGCCAGATCGGCAAGGTTGGCGGGTGTACGGGTGGTGGCGATGATGCGGTTTGCGGAGATCTTTAATGTGTTCAGCAGGTGGTTGATGACGCCGCGGCCAAGCTGGCCGGAAGCGCCGGTGACGAGAAGGGTTGCGGTCATGGGGGATCCTGAAATTGCGCCGGGTGGCGGGTGCTTCTGACAGTCTCAAAAAGAGACCAGCACTAAAATAAGAATTGACCGGCCACCGTAAAGAAGGCAGTTTTTAGGGAGGTAGGCACCGCCAGGGAACCAGCAGCGATGGACGGCAAGGTCGTCAATCTGAGAACCAAGCTCAATATATTCAAAGCCACCAGCGATGGCGCAAACATTGCCGATTGCCCGGTTCGCGACGTGATGCAGGGCGTGAACGGCAAATGGAGTTCGCTGCTGATGGCGGCGCTCGCAGAGCAGCCCTATCGTTTCGGCGAGTTGCGGCGCCTGGTGCCCGACATCTCGCAGCGCATGCTCACCCAGACGCTCCACGATCTGCAGCGCGACGGCTTTGTTCATCGCGAAGTGTTCCCGACCAAGCCGCCAAGCGTCGAATACAGCCTGACCGATCTCGGCCGTTCGATGTTCGGCGCCTTGCATCAATTGATCCTGTGGGCCGAACTCAACCATGGTGCGGTGCGCAAGGCGCGCGCTGCCTTCGACGCCGGTGGCTGATGTTTTGGTCCATGCAGCAAAGGCTTGATTTGACAATGGCGCCGAAGGATTGTCCGGCCAGTAGTTGGGCGGGCAATGGAAAAATCTCTCGACATCGCGATTGCGGGCGCCGGCCCGGCGGGGCTCGCCACCGCGCTCTATCTCAAGCGCGCGGGCCACAACGTCACCATCTTCGAACGTTTCGAGGAACCCAAGCCCGTCGGTTCCGGACTGATCCTGCAGCCGACCGGGCTGAGCGTGCTCGCCGATCTCGGCCTGCTCGACGACATTCTGGCGCTGGGGAGCCGCATCGAGCGTCTGCATGGCGCCGATGCCTCGAGCGGCCGCACCGTGCTCGCCGTGCGCTACGATGCGCAGCCTGGCGGCCGTTTCGGGCTGGCGGTGCACCGGGCGGCGTTGTTCAACATGTTGTTTCGCGCCGCGCAGCGCCAAGGCATCGCCATCGAAACCGGTGTCGAGATCGAGACGCTGGACGTCGGTGAGCGGGCGATCCTGATCTTCGACAAGAGCCGAACGGTGGGGGGCCGCAGGGCAGGGCCGTTCGACCTCGTGGTCGACGCCAGCGGCTCGCGTTCGAAGCTGCGCCGGTGCCTCAACGATCCGGCCGAGCCGCGGCAGCTCACTTACGGCGCGTTCTGGGCCTCGCTCGGCTGGCGCCAAGGCTTCGACGAAAATGCGCTGCTGCAGCGCTACGACAAGGCCAGCGTGATGATCGGCGTCCTGCCGATCGGCCGACCGGAACCGGGCGCGGAAAAGATGGCGGCGTTCTTCTGGAGCCTGAAGCCGGCGGATGCCGAAAACGTGCGCGCGGCAGGGCTCGACGCCTGGAAGGCGAGACTGGTCTCGCTGTGGCCGCAGTGCGAGGCGTTCACCAGCCAGATCGACAGCTTCGACCAGCTGTCGCTGGCGCGCTACGGCCACCACACGATGAAGCTGCCGGCCGGCCGCAGGCTGGCCGTGATCGGCGATGCCGCGCATTCGACCAGCCCGCAGCTCGGGCAAGGCGCCAACATGGCGTTGCTCGACGCGGCAGCACTCAGCCATGCCTTGGCACAAACGGGCAACGTCGAGGCAGCGCTGGAAAGCTACGCCCGGGCGCGGCGATGGCATGTCCGAATCTTCCAGCTGCTGTCGCTGGCGCTGACGCCGTTCTACCAGTCGGACGGCACGATGCTGCCCTTCTTCCGCGACAGGCTGGTGGCAACCATCGCCAAAATCCCGCCAGTGCCAAGCGTGCTTGCCTCGATGGTGGCCGGCACGCTGATCGATCCGTTCAGGCGGATCGGGCTAGAGGAGGTGCACTGGCCAGATCATCCGGCGGGATCAGGGTCGAGAGAAGCGAATTTCTCGCACGCAGGAATAGACGCAGCCGCTGCGGATAGTCCGGCGCCACGGCACCCTTGATCGAGGCGCGTTCGCTCAACGCCTTGCGCCAGGCCTGGACCAATGGCTTGCCGTCCAGAATGCCGAAATTGCCGATCCGGTCGAAGGCGTCGAGATAGCGGAAGACCGGGCCGTAGACGGCATCGACGAGGCAAAAGCACTCGCCATTGAACCACGGTCCGGCCTGGTCGGCCAGTTCGTCCTCCAGACGATCGAACATGGCCGAAAGTGCCGTGGACTCTGCCAGGAAGGCGGCCTCCGTCGAAGCCGTGTAGAACCGGCCGATGGCGTTCAATGTCGCCGAGCCGAACTCGATCCAGGCGCGATGCCGGGCACGGGCGTAGGCGTCGGCCGGATGCAGAGGATTGGCTTGCGTCTCCTCGAGGAATTCGAGAATGACGGCGGATTCGAAGATCACCGTCTCCTCGCCATTTGCCTGGACGATCAGCAGCGGCACCTTGCCCAGCGGCGAAATCGCCTTGAACCAGTCCGGCTTGTTGGCGAGGTCGATGGTGACACGCTCAAACGGCACGCCTTTCTCGGCCAGCGAGATCGCCGCGCGCTGCACATAGGGGCATAGATGATGGCTGACGAGAATGAGCTTGCCAGTCATTTCATTCTTCTCAGGCATTTCATTCTTCTCAGGCATGTCACTCTCCCCAGACATAGTTCAACGCGCCGTCCTCGACGCGCGTCGACAGGAACATCAGTCGCGACGCTTTTGGCGCCGGACCTTCGATCCGGTCGCCTGATGTCATGTCGAAGGCGGCGCCGTGCCATTGGCAGACCAGCTTGCCGTCCTTGCAGTCGAGCGGCCCGCCGAAATGCAGGCAGACATTGGCGGCGGCGCGGATGCGCTCACCGCTGCGCCAAATATGGACCTCGCGGCCGAAGAATGGCGCGATCAGGCTGCCCGTCTGTGGGACGTCGGCGACTTTGCAGATTTCGTGTTTCATGGATCTTTCCCGGATCGATGCAGTTGCATGCATATAGATGCAAGTGCATCGATCGTCAAGTTTGATGCTAGTGCATCGATCGTCAAGCTTGATGCAACTGCATCTATCGCCTAGGATGGGTCATGACCAAAACAACCACGCCTTCGCCCGAAGCCGTCAAGGCCTGGGCCCGCCTAATGCGGGTTTCGCGCCAGCTCATCGAAAAGGCGGAAGAGGCTTTGAAGACCAGCGGCTTGCCGCCGCTCGACTGGTATGACGTGCTGCATGAACTCGCCGAGGCGGGTGAGGGCGGGCTGCGGCCATTCCAGCTGACCGAGCGCACACTGTTTGCGCAGTATAACATCTCGCGGCTTCTGGCGCGGCTCGAGGCCGAAGGACTGGTCGAGAAACTCAGGGTTGCCGATGACGGCCGCGGCCAGACCATCCGCATCTCGGCCAAGGGCCGTCAGACGCGGCGACGGATGTGGGCTGTCTATGGACGGTCGATTGCGGAATTGGTCGGCGCAAAACTCTCCGCGGAGGAGCTGAAGATACTGGCGAGCCTGCTTGGAGAGCTGCGCCATCCGCCCGCCGATGATTGATCCGTCAGAATCTCGTGGTTTGCTCGGCGGCTCTCACGTCGACGATTTTTCTACCGAACCCCTTGCGTCGAGCACAGGATTGCGCAATATGCCGAACCGTAACGTACGGTACGCCGTTTGAGGCGACCCGGCGACCTCATCGAATGGGCAGGAAATTGTTGCAGGCGAGTGCCGAGATCGATACCAGCGAAGTGCTGACAGAGCGGCAAACGGCCGTCCTGGACGCGGCTTTGCGGCTGCTGGTCGAGGAGGGCGACAATCTGACCATGACGGCGGTGGCGCGGCGCGCCAGCTGCTCGAAGGAAACGCTCTACAAATGGTTCGGCGACCGCGACGGATTGCTGACGGCGACCGTGCAGTGGCAGGCATCGAAAGTGCGCGTGGTGCCGGTCGACGGTGAGCGGCTCGATCTTGCCTCGATGACGGCAAGCCTGGAAGGCTTCGCCTCGGACTGGCTAAAGGTGATTTCGAGCGATACCTCGATCGCGCTGAACCGCGTCGCGGTCGGCCATGCCGGATCCGGAAAGGACGATCTCGGCGCCATCGTGCTGGAGAATGGCCGTTTCGCGCTGGCCAGACGGCTGAAGCCGGTGCTGCTTGCCGGCAAGCAGGCCGGACTGCTCGACTTTACGGACGCCGAAATGGCGTTCCGGACCTTTTTCGGGCTGGTCGCCCGCGACGTGCAGATCCGTCTGCTGCTCGGCGACAGGCTGGAATTGACTGAAGCGGCGATCGGCGGCGATGCCGCCCGGGCGACGCAGCAGTTTCTCGCTCTTTATGGAGCAAAAACCGGGCCGCAAGGCCTCTAATCTCTGTGGGAAGGAAGCAAAAGATGCGTGTCTATTACGATCGCGACGCCGATCTCAATCTGATCAAGGGCAAGAAGGTCGCCATTATCGGCTATGGCAGCCAAGGCCGGGCGCACGCGCTCAACCTCAAGGATTCCGGCGCCAAGGAAATCGCCATCGGCCTCAAGGCGGGATCGGCGACCGCCAAGAAGGTCGAGGCTGATGGCCTGAAAGTGATGAGCGTGGCGGACGCTGCCAAATGGGCCGATTTGATGATGATGGCGACGCCTGACGAATTGCAGGCCGACATCTACAAAAACGAAATCGCGCCAAACATTCGTGACGGCGCCGCGATTGCCTTCGCGCACGGCCTCAACGTGCATTTCGGCCTCATCGAGCCGAAGTCGACCGTCGATGTCGTCATGATCGCGCCGAAAGGCCCCGGCCACACGGTGCGCGGCGAATACCAGAAGGGCGGCGGCGTGCCGTGCCTGGTCGCCGTCAACCAGGATGCTTCCGGCAATGCGCTCGATCTCGCTCTGTCCTACGCCTGCGGTGTCGGCGGCGGCCGTTCGGGCATCATCGAGACCAATTTCCGCGAGGAATGCGAGACCGATCTGTTCGGCGAGCAGGTCGTGCTCTGCGGCGGCCTGGTCGAGCTGATCCGCGCCGGCTTCGAGACGCTGGTTGAGGCCGGCTACGCACCCGAAATGGCCTATTTCGAGTGCCTGCACGAGGTCAAGCTGATCGTCGACCTGATCTATGAAGGCGGCATCGCCAACATGAACTACTCGATCTCGAACACCGCCGAATGGGGTGAATATGTCTCAGGCCCGCGCATCATTACCGCCGAGACCAAGGCCGAGATGAAGCGCGTGCTGAAAGACATCCAGACCGGAAAATTCACCTCGGAGTGGATGCAGGAATACCGCGCCGGCATGTCGCGCTTCAAGGGCATCCGCCGCAACAATGACAGCCACCAGATCGAGGAAGTCGGCGCCAAGCTGCGCGCCATGATGCCTTGGATTTCCAAGAACAAGCTGGTCGACAAGGCCAAGAACTAACCCGCAGTCGTCGGGATTGGGAGCAAAGAGCCGGCGGAGCGATCCGCCGGCTTTTGATGCCGGTTTATCGATCAGGATAATCAGCCATAGTGCCAATGCGGCTTCGGCTCGGTGCCGGTGAACTCGACGCCGATGCGGTCGTCGCGGCGCCAGCGCACGATGGCCTTGTAGCCGATGCCGTCGACAGGCACATAGAGCAGGAACTCGTCCGGCACGCGCGCGTCTATCGAGACTTTCAGTTCGGCGCCGCCGGCATGCATGTTGCGGACCGTGCACTTGACCTCGGAATTGGTGAGGCCGGTCAGAATCGTCGCGCCCTTCAGCACGCGCTGCCGGTGTTTGTTTCGCAATTCGTTGTCGGCCATGACGGCGTCCTTCGCGACCGGATCGGCGCGATCGTCAGATGGGGCACGATATCACGGATAGGCTGAGCCGATAAACATATGGTTAGCGGTGACCGAGACCAGCCGTCTTTCCCAATGAAAACGGCGCCGCGATGGGGCGGCGCCGTCGTTTATTGTCGTTTATAGGTCAGCTGTAGGGCGACCAGCATTGCTGGCGCGGGCCACCATAGGGCTGGAACGTGTTGTCCCAGGCCCGGTAGGACCGATAGCGGTCGTAGCACCACTGGACATGGGCGCTGGACAGACGCTGCGTGCGGTAATAGCGGCGGGGCGCCGGCTGCACGTAGTAGCCGTCATTGTAATAGCCGTTGTTGTAGTAGCCGTTGTTGTAGATGCTGCCGAGGCCGAGACCCAGGCCGAGGCCGAGAACTGCTGCGGCGCCGGTGTCAAAATCACGGCCGCGATGGTGGCGGTGATGGCGCCAGCGCCAGTTGTCGCCGCCGTTCCAGTTGCCGCCATTCCAATTGCCGTTGTTCCAGTTGCCTGACCCGGCAAAGCGACGGCTGTCGTGGCGGCGCCACTGCCAATCGTTGAAGGAGCGGCGGTCATTGCCGCCCGCCCAGCTGTCGCGAACCGGTGTGATGTCAGACAATGCGGTGCTTGCCGGCACCGACAAGTCCGGCTGCAGGATCGGGCCCGCGGCGGATGGCGCCGTGAGACCCGAGAAAAGACCGAGCGCTAACAGCCCGGATTTGACTGTGGACGAAAAGAGCGAGCTCATTGCACTCTCCAAGTGATACAGGCCCCACGCCCGGATACCCCAGGGAAGTGGCCTATTGATGGACCTTGGCGTCTGAACGGAGGATGAACAGAAAGGTTCCATCAGCCATGACGAGCAGCCCTTGTTTTCATTGGCGCTTGCGGGCAAAGGTCAGTCCATGTCGCTGCGCCTCGCCACTTTCAATGTCGAAAACCTGATGAACAGGTTCGATTACTCGGGCTTCCGCAACCAGCTCAACGAAGACCGCACGCTGGCGCTTTTCGACATCCAGAGCGAAGCCGAATACCGGATGCTGGAGCAGGCGCGCGCCATCGCGCAATCCGACGATACGCGCCAGTTGACCGCGCTCGCCATCGCCGCCACCCGCGCGGACATCATCTGCATGCAGGAGGTTGACAACATCGAGGCGCTGAAGGCGTTCGAGTATGGCTATCTCTTCAAGATGGTGGGCGAGGGTTACCGGCAGAAATACACCACCGCCGGCAATGATTCGCGCGGCATCGACGTTGCCGTGATGATGCGCAACGAGACCGCGCAAGGTCAGCCGATCGAATTCGTGCGCATGACCAGCCATGCCTATGTCACGTTCGAGCAGTTCGGGCTGCACACGCCTGAACTCGAGGCGCTCGGCAACCTGGCCAACGAACGCATCTTCCGGCGCGATTGCCTGGAGGTCGACATCAAGGTCGGCGGCGTGCCGCTGACGCTTTACCTCGTCCATTTCAAATCGATGGGCTCGCCGCGCAACGGGCTCGACGGACGCGAGGCGACGATGCCGGTGCGCATCGCCGAGGCGCAAGCCGTGCGCCGCATCATCGAGGAGCGCTTCGGCAAAGAGCACGCAGCCGATAAAAACTGGGCGATCTGCGGCGACATGAACGACTACCGCCAGCGGGTGAAGATCGAGGGCGACGCCGTCGACGGCTACCGCTTCCAGGTGATCGACGAGAGCCAGTCCTGTATCGATGTGCTCACCGCCGGCGGCTTTTGCGAAAACGTCGTCGAACGCCGGCCGGAGATGGACCGCTGGAGTTTCTACCACACGCGCGGGCCGAAGGAGCGGCATCTGTGCCAGCTCGACTACATCCTGCTGTCGAAAGGGCTGGCGGCGAAGAATGCGACGGCGGTTCCCGACATCATCCGCAACGGCCAGCCCTGGCGCACCATCTTTCCGGCGGGACAGGCGGTGGAGCGCTTTCCGCGCGCCGGCTGGGACCGGCCGAAGGCGTCGGACCATTGTCCCGTCGCAATTACCCTGGACATGGCTTGAGCACGGTGAGCTTCGACCTGCCGCGCAACGTCATCCTGCCCGTCGACGAAATCGACGTCCGGCTCGACCCCGGCCCGCATCCGTTCGAGCGCGACAACGCGCAGGCGATCACTGACAACTGGCGGCGCGAGGTCACGGCCAATCCGGCGCTGTTCGACGGCACGGTGGTGCTGCTCTCGGCGCTCGCCTGGCGCGACAACCGGATCGTCGGGCGTTGTCACGCGGTGAAGTACTCGACCTTCCTGCTGTGGCGAAAGAACCGGCAGGGGACGGGCGCCGAGCATGCCTATGGCCACGCCATGCTGGTCGCCGGCGACAACGCCCTGGTGGCGATCCGCATGGGCGCGCACACGGTCCCGGCCGGCAGTGTCTACTTCGCTGCCGGCTCGTTCGAGCCGATCGATTTTCGCGATGGCCGCGTCGATGTCGATTTCAACATGATCCGTGAAGTGCGCGAGGAGACCGGGCTTGACCTGACAGGCGCTGCGCGCGGCAAGCGCTACCATGCGCTGTCGACTTCGACCGGCACGGTCCTCTTCCGCCGCTACCACGTCGATGCGCCGGCCGACGAGATTGCGCGGCGCATCGGCGCCTTCGTCGCGACCGAGACCGAGCCGGAGATCGAGGGGCCGGTGATCATCCGCCACGCCGCCGACCTGCCGGAAGGGCTGGCACCGCATATGAAGCCGCTGGTCGAGTGGCATTTTGGCGGTGGCGGGGGCTAACGGCGCGGATTGTTCTGCGCCGCCTTGCGGTCGTTGCGGGCGGCGACGAGGAACAGGATAACGCCGATGCCCAGCAATCCACCCATGACCATGCCCATCGTCTGGCCGACGACTGCCTGAAAATCGGCGGTGACACGATCGGGATTGGCCATGCCGTAGCGGGCGAGATACCACCAAAGTCCCGCAAGGGCGCCTTCGATGATCACCATCGTCAGAATCAGCCGCGCCTTCTTGCTCATTGCCACTCCTTGACCAGATGCTTTGCTCTAAAATTAGCATCGCAGACCGGACGACAACAAGTATTGCCGATGTCGACAAGCACCCATCCTTGTGGATAGCGGTTGGTTACGGTGGAGCTGATCTGGCGCTTATTCGTGGCGCAGCGCGTCGATCGGGTCGAGCCTGGCGCCGCGCAGCGCCGGGAAGAAGCCGAACACCATGCCGATCAGCGCCGAAAAACCGACGGCGAGCAGGATGACCGCCGGGCTCGGCGCAAACGGTATGGCCAGCGTTGCCGAGGCGAGGCCGGCCAGCGCCAGGCCGATCAGGATGCCGATAATGCCGCCGAGCAGCGACAGCACCGTCGCCTCGACCAGGAACTGGATGAGGATGTGCTTTTCATGCGCGCCGATGGCGAGCCTGATGCCGATCTCGCGGGTGCGCTCAGTGACCGAGACCAGCATAATGTTCATGATCCCGATGCCGCCGACCAGCAGGCTGACGCCCGCGACGGCGCCCAGCATGCCGGTCATGGTGGTGGTGGCGCTGGCCATGGCGTCGGCGATCTGGGTCATGTCGCGGATCGAGAAATCGTCTTCGCGGTCCGGCGTGATGCGGCGGGTGTCGCGCAAAATGTCCTCGACTCGCGGCTGCAATTCGGTGGTCGGGGTGCGGTCGTCGGCGGCGACGTAGATGTTGTCGATGTCGCGGTTGCCGGCGATGCGGCGCTGATAGGCGGCAAGCGGCATCAAGACGACATTGTCCTGGTCCTGGCCGAAGCCGGTATAGCCCTTGGGTTCGAGCAGGCCGATGATCTTGCACGAGGTGCGGTTGACGCGGATGATCTCGCCCTCGGGTTCGCCGGCGCCGAAGAATTGCTGGCGCACCGTTTCGCCGATCAGGCAGACGCCGGTGCCGGAGCGTGTTTCCGAATCCGAGAACGGGCGGCCCGACACCAGCTTCCAGTCGCGGGCGTCGAGATAGGCGCTGTCGGTGCCGGTGACGCCCGAGGTCAGGCTCTCGGTGCCGAAAATGACGCGGACTTGTTTCTGCGACGCCGGCGCAATGGCGCGCGCTCCGGTCAGGTGGGCTACGAGGGCGGCTACATCCTTGTCGGCCAGAGGCCGTACCGCCTGGTCGAGCCCGCCTGGTCCGCCGGTGCCTGCCGGGCGGCCGGGACGGACGACGAGCAGGTTCGAGCCGAGCTTGGCGATGTCCGACTTGACCTTGGCCGTGGTGCCCGAACCGATGGTCAGCATGGCGATGACGGCGGCGACACCGATGACGATGCCGAGCAGCGTCAGGAACGAGCGCAGCACATTGCGGCGGATGGAGCGCAGAGAGAGGCGGACGGTTTCCCAGATCATGACGCCAACTCCGACTTGGCCGTGTCGGACGCGACGTGGCCGTCGAGGAAGCGGATGGTGCGCTCGGCATAATCGGCGACATCGGCCTCGTGGGTGACCATGGCGATGGTCAAGCCGAGCTCCCGGTTCAGCCGCGTCAACAACTCCATGATCTCATGCGTGCGGGCGGTGTCGAGATTGCCGGTCGGCTCGTCGGCGACGAGCAGCGTCGGCCTGGTGACGATGGCGCGCGCGATCGCCACGCGCTGTTGCTGACCACCGGAGAGTTCGGCCGGCGTGTGATGTTCGCGCCCGACCAGGCCGACCTCCGCCAGCGCCTGCATGGCAAGATCGCGGCGCTCGCGGGCCGGCGCGCCGCGATAGATCAGCGGCAGCTCGACATTTTCCGCCGCCGTGGTGCGCGGCAACAGATTGTAACCCTGGAAGACGAAGCCGATATAGAGATTGCGCAGAAGCGCCCGGCGGTTGCGGTCGAGCCGCCCGGCGTCGATGCCCATGAAGGAGTAGGTTCCGGCCGTCGGCGTGTCGAGGCAACCGATGATGTTCATCGCGGTCGATTTGCCCGAACCGGACGGGCCCATGATGGCGACGAATTCGCCACGCTGGATGGCGAGGTCGACGCCGGCCAGCGCATGGACCTTGGCTTCGCCCTGGCCATAGCTCTTCCAGACCGTGTCGAAACCGATGAGGCCCGCGGCCATGGCGTCAGCTCCGCAGCTGCGAGGTCGTGATAACCTCTGCACCTTCATCCAGCCCGGAGGTGATCTCGGTCAGTTCGCCGTCGGTGGAGCCGATCTTGACGTTGACCGGGTGCGGCCGGCCGTTCTCCAGCAAATAGAGCGTGCGTGAGCCGTCGGTGGGCGCCTTCACCGGCTGGCGGCGGTTGCCGCCACGGCCCATGCGGCCGGTGAACAGATCGCTGAGGCTCCACGCGCGCGCGGCCTGCTGCGCCGGGCGGTAGCGGAAAGCGGTGGACGGCACGGTGAGCACGCTCTTGGCCTGCCTGGTGACGACCGAAACCGTGGCGGTCATGCCGGGCCGCAGCAAAAGCTCGTTATTGTCGACTTCCAACCGTGCATTGTAGGTGACGACGCCGTCGGTGGTGACCGAGGCGTAGGAGATGTCGCGGATCTCGGCGTCGAACGGCCGCTCCGGAAAGGCATCGACGGTGAAGCGTGCATGCTGGCCTGGTTTGACCGCGCCGATATCGGCCTCGTCGACCGCCGCCACCAATTCCATGTTCCTCAAATCGGCGGCGATGATGAACAGAACCGGCGCCTGCAGCGAGGAGGCGACCGTCTGGCCGGGGTCGACGGAACGCGTCAAGACGATGCCGTCAATCGGCGCATAGATGGTGCTCTTGGCAAGGTCGGTCTGCTGCGCCTTGAGATCGGCCTGGGCGATGGCGAGATTGGCCTGCGCACTATCGAGCGCCGCCTTGGAGCGGTCGCGCGTGGCAGTCGCCGCCTCGAGCGACTGATCGGTCGCCATGCCACGCCTGGTCAGTTCGGCCGCGCGGGTGAGGGCGCTTTCGTTCTCCTTCAGGGTTACCGTGGCGTCCTCGACATTGGCGGCAGCGGCCTTGGCCGAGGCTTCGGCGCGTTCGATCTGGACCTCAAGTTTCACCGTGTCGAGCGTCGCCAGCACATCGCCCTTCTTGACCTGCTGGTTCTCTTCGGCCGACACCGAGCGGATGATGCCGGACAGTTCGCTTGAAATGTCGACCTGGGTGAGGGGCTGCAGCGTGCCGGTCGCCGATACCGCGACGGTGAGGTCGGCAATGGTGGCCGGCGTTGTGGTGTAGTCGATCTTGGCCGGGGAGCCGGCATACCATTGGTAGCCGGCGAGGCCGCCGGCAACGGCGATCAGCGCCAGCAGCGCGTAAAGCCAGCCACGACGGCGCGTCTTGCGCACACCACTCTGGTCAAGCCCAAGCGCCGCCTCGATGGCGGAATCCGATTCCGTCTTTGGCAGATTGACAAGCTGGTCCACGCCGGACCCCTATGAAAGCGTAATGTCCCTATATGTGCACAGATCAGGCTTGGTGGTTCGAATATCAAATTAAATTTCGGCCATGTTCGGATTGAGGCGGAAGGTTTTTCAAGATGCAGACCCGCAATTACTTGCTCTACGATGTGTTTACGACGGAGCGGCTGGCCGGCAATCCGCTGGCTGTCGTGCTCGACAGCCAAGGGCTGGATACAGCCGCCATGCAGGCCATTGCGCGCGAGTTCAACCTGTCCGAATCGGTCTTCGTGCTGCCGCCGGACAATCCAAAACATCGCAACCGCATCCGCATTTTCACGCCCGACTATGAGATGCCGTTCGCCGGACATCCGACAGTTGGCGCCGCGATCGCGCTGGCCGAACTGACAGGCGAGGGCGAAGCCGGCATCTTCGTGCTGGAGGAGAATATCGGCCCGGTGCGCTGCGCCGTCAGCCGGCACGATGGCGCCACCTTTGCCGAGTTCGACCTGGCGAAGCTGCCGGAGCCGCTGAAGCTCGATGCCGACCCGGAGGCGATCGGCGCCGCCCTCGGGCTGGCGCCGCACGAGATCGGCTTCGAGAATCACCTGGTGTCGTTCTGGTCGGCAGGCGTGCCTTACGTCACCATTCCGGTTGCCAATCTGGAGGCTGCCGGCCGGATCAAGCTCGACAACCAGGTCTGGTCGGAACTGGCGCCGCGCAAGAGCGAATGGGCCTTCGCCAGCCCGTATGTCTATTGCCGCCAGACGGTGAACCATGACAGCGCCTTCCATGTCCGCATGATCGTGCCGGGCACGCCGTCCTATGAAGACCCGGCGACCGGGTCGGCGGCGGCGGCCTTTGCCGGCGCCATCATGCAGTTCGATGGCCCGACCGACGGCATTTCGCAGCTGTGGATCGAGCAGGGGCTGGAGATGGGCCGGCCATCGCGTATCCGGCTCGAACTCACTGTCGAGGGCGGAAAACTGGCCTCCGCGCGCATCGGCGGCCATGCCATCAAGGTGGCGGAAGGAAAGCTGTTCGTTTGAGTGGCCCGTGGCTGAGATCGTCGCTGTCGGCGATCCTTCACGCCCCCCTCTGTCCTGCCGGACATCTCCCCCACGAGGGGGGAGATCGGATGTCGCATTGGCTTTCGCCAATCTCCAACGCCGAAAGACAGGCGAAACGGCAAGGCTGCCAATCTCCCCCCAGGTGGGGGAGATGCCCGGCAGGGCAGAGGGGGGCGCTGTCCCGCCGACGACTCTGGTTTTTGCTTCGCTGCAACACTCGAAACCGAAGCCCGGAGCGATTTGTCGGGAAATGATTCCGGCAGGGCTGGACAGGACCGGTATCGGCGGCTATATGCCCGCCAACGCCGGTTTTTGCCGGCCGAGTGGGTGCGTAGCTCAGTTGGTAGAGCAGCTGACTCTTAATCAGCGGGTCCACAGTTCAATCCTGTGCGCACCCACCAAATTTCTAGAAAAGTTGGTGGAAGACCTTGGTATCAGAGACGCTTTAACGCGTCTTCGGCATGCGTCGGGTGGTGGCGCGAGCCTGCCGAGGGCATTCCGGTGTAGACTTGCTATTCCGGTGATCCTCTGAGCCGCGCGCCCAGAAACGAGGCGACCGGTTCCACGGCGCAATGTCATTTCGGCCTACAATTTGCCGTGTCAAAGGCCGCGATTGCTACGTCGAAAAACCCGACGCAGAAATCTGCCGAACCGAAAAGCGATCCCGCCATCCGTGCTCTGACGTCCATCAGCATCGACGCGGGCTTTTCTTCTTGAGAAGTCGCTGATCAGCCACCAGAAGAATACCAGAAAGACAACGAGGATAGCGGTGTCGAGCGGTCCATAGGTTGTGTATCCGCTACGCCGATACACACCGGCAAGAACCGCGGCGATAGCTATAGCAGCAGCAAGCGGACGGAGCTTCATCATCCTCCAACTCTACTGAAGAGTTTTCAGGAATAAAAGATGCTTCTTACCAAGGCGGTCCCCTAAACCGCTCTGGTTTACTTCTCCGACACGCCAGCCTCGGCAAAACTCGCCATCCTCGCATGGCATTCCAGTGCCGAGCGGACGATGTTGACGGCGAGGCAGGCGCCGGAGCCTTCGCCGAGCCGCATGCCGAGGTCGAGCAGCGGCGGCAGGCCGAGCGCTTCGAGCAGGTGGCGGTGGCCGGATTCGGCCGAGACATGGGCGGCGATGGTGTGGGCAAGGCCGTTGGGGTGCAGCCGCGCCAGGGGTGCTGCGGCGGCCGTGCAGACGAAGCCGTCGAGCAGCACCGGGACGTTCTTGCGGCGGGCGGCGAGCGTGGCGCCGAAGATGGCGGCGAGTTCGCGGCCGCCAAGGGCGGCGGCGATCTTCAGCGGGTCGGACAGCGCGTCGGCATGGCGCTTGAGGCCGGATTCAATGGCGGTGACCTTGCGCTTCAGCCCGGCATCGTCGACGCCGGTGCCGCGCCCGGTCCATTTTTCAGCGCCGCCGCCGAACAGGGCGGTCGAGATGGCGGCCGCCGGCGTGGTGTTGCCGATGCCCATCTCGCCGAAACAGACGAGGTCGAGGTCGTTCGTCACCGCGTCGTAGCCTGCCGAGACGGCGGCGAGGAAGGTTTTTTCGTCCATTGCCGGCACGTCAGTGAAGTCGCCGGTCGGATGATCGAGATCGAGCGGGATGACGTCGAGTTCCGCGCCGGCGATGCGGGCCAGCTGGTTGATGGCGGCGCCGCCGCCGGCGAAATTCGCCACCATCTGCACCGTCACTTCCGACGGGAAGGCCGACACGCCTTGCGCCGTCACACCGTGGTTGCCGGCGAACACGAAGACTTTGACGCGGTCGAGTTTCGGCATGTCGCGACCCTGCCAGCGCGCCAGCCAGGCGGCGAGAGTTTCCAGCCGGCCCAGGCTGCCTTGCGGCTTGGTCAGCGTGTCTTGGCGGCGGGCGACGGCGTTGGCGGTGGTATCGCTGCCGGCAGGCAGATCGAGACAGGCGGCGCGCAGTTCGTCGAATGATTTGAATGGCATGGGGAAGGAATCTCCGGGGAAGAATCAGGACAGGGAAACGGAAGCGACGAGCAGGACAGTGATCTCGCCCAGCTGCTGCAGGGCGCCGATCGTATCACCGGTGTGGCCGCCGATCTGGTTGAGGGAGAGCGCGCGCAAGGCGCTGAACACGAGAGCGAGCAGGATCAGTGCGGCACAGGCGCCGCCGAGCCCCAGCGTCAGAAGGGGGATGGCGCCGAGCACGGCGCCGAGAACAGCTGTCTGGGCCGAGACGGTCCCGGCGCCGGCAGACAGGCCGTCACTGCGCGCCGCCGGCGCCAGATGCATGAACGCGCCGAGCAGGGCGCGCGATGCGGCGTGTGCGGCGATCAGCGCGAAGAGCACGCTTGTCGGATTGGCCAGTTGCGACAGCGCGCTCCAGCGGATGAGCATCGACAGGCCAAGAGCTGCTGCGCCATAGGCGCCGATGCGGCTGTCGCGCATGATCTCCAGTTTTTTATCGCGCGTCTTGCCGCCGCCAAAACCGTCGGCGACATCCGACAGCCCGTCCTCATGCAGGCAGCCCGTGGCGAGCAGGGTTGCTGCAAGCGCAAGGGCTGCTGCCGGGCCGGGGGCAAGGCCGAGCTGTACGCCCGCTGCGTAGACGACAGCACCAACCACAGCGATGGCGAGGCCGGCGACAGGCGCCGCCCAGATCGCATCGGCCAGGCTGCGGCCACGAAAGTCGAAGACCGGCAGCGGCAGCCGGGTGAAGAAGACGAGGCAAAGCGCGACGTCCTCGAGCGCTTGCCGGGGCGAGGGCACGGCGGTCATGCACTCCTCGCAATGGCATGAAAGAAGGTGCCGCTGACATGGCCGCGCCGGTAGCCGGAGGCGCCGAGTGGATTGCCCTGGCCATCGGCTAGGTCGGCCAGCGGCTCGTCATTGCCGGTCGCAATCATCTGCGCATAGTGGAATTCATGGCCACGGATCAGCGCGCCTTGCGGCCCCAGCGGACAGGCGACGCGCAGGCGTGCCTCGCGGTAGCCGAGGTTCATCTTGCGCTTGGCAAAGCTGGTGGAATGGCCGAGCAGGCCAAGCATGGCGTGCGTCTCGCCGGCCGCGTCCTCCAGCGCTTCGCCCAGCACCATGAAGCCGCCGCACTCGCCATGGATCGGCTTGGTCTCGGCAAACCTGGCCATGCCAGCTCGGAAATTGGTCGCCGCCGCGAGGCTGCCGGAGTGGAGCTCGGGATAGCCGCCGGGCAGCCAGCAGACATCGCAATTCTGCACCGGTGCTTCGTCGGCTAGCGGCGAGAACGGCACGATCTCGGCGCCGGCCTGACGCCAGTGGGCGGCGACGTGCGGATAGAGGAAGGTGAAGGCGGCGTCTTCGGCGAGCGCGATTCGTTGGCCGGGCGGCTGCAAGGCATGTTCGAAACTGCCTGATGCCGGCGAAAACGGCGCGGCCAGCGCCATGATGGCGTCAAGGTCGAGGGATTTCTCGACCATGTCGGCGAGGCGGTCGAGATGCGTCATCAGGTCGGCATATTCGCCGGCCTGGACGAGGCCGAGATGGCGCTCCGGCAAATTGAGCGTGGGATCGCGCAGGATGGCGCCGACGACCGGCAGGCCGAGCGTTTCGATCGCCTCGCTGCACAGCTTGCGGTGGCGCTCGCTGCCGAGACGGTTGAGCACGATTCCGGCCATGCGCACATCCGGGTCGTAGGTGGCAAAACCCTTGGCGACGGCGGCCGCCGTCGTCGACTGTCCCGAGACGTCGAGCACCAAAAGCACCGGCAGGTGGTAGAGCCGCGCCAGATCGGCGGCCGAGCCGGTGCGGCCTTGTCCGGCCGGGATGCCGTCGAACAGGCCCATCGCGCTTTCGAGGAAGATAAAATCGGCATCCTCGGTGGCATTGCCGGCCAACGCGTTGAGCAGGTCAGGCGACATCGCCCAGCTGTCCAGGTTGACGCCGGACAGACCGGTTGCGGCGGTATGAAAACCCGGATCGATATAGTCGGGGCCGGACTTGGCGCCGCGCACCTTGATGCCGCGCCGGGCGAGCGCGCGCAAAATGCCGATGGTGACGCTGGTCTTGCCGGAGCCGGAACGCGGCGCGCCGATGATGATGGCGCGGGTCATGCGTTACCCGCCAGTGCTGCGCGCATGGCGACGATGCCGCCGACGACAATGAGGGCCGGCGAGGCCAATTCCGCCGCGGCGGCCGCTTCGGAAATGGTGGCGAGTGTCGCGACGACGGTCCGCTCCTGCGGTGTCGTCGCCGAAACGATGACAGCCGCCGGCGTCGACGGCGCCAGCCCGCCTTCGAGCAGCGACGCGGCGATAACAGGCAGATTGGCCATGCCCATATAGATGACCACCGGCTGGCCGGTGCGGGCGATCGCGCCCCAGTCGAGATCGTCATCTGTGCCGGCGGCATGACCTGTCGCCAGGATGATCGCCTTGTTGATGCCGCGCATGGTTGCGGGAATGCCGGTGGCGGCCAGCGCGCTCAGCCCCGATGTCAGGCCGGGCAGGACGCGGAACGGAATTTTTTCGCGCGCCAGCGCCAGCGCCTCTTCGCCGCCACGGCCGAAAATATAGGGATCGCCGCCCTTCAGCCGGACGACGCGGCGGCCCTCGCGTGCCAGCCGCACCAGCAAAGCGGTGATATCGTCCTGCCTCATGGACGGTTTGCCGCCGCGTTTTCCTGCAAAGAACAGCTGGGCATTGTCCGCAACGGCGACAACGTCAGAGGAGACCAGCGCGTCATAGACCACGGCGTCGGCCTCGGCCAATGCCGCCAGCACTTCCAGCGTCAGGCAGCCGGGATCGCCCGGGCCGGCGCCGGCCAGCCAGACATGGCCCGGCTCAAGCCGGCGCGGCTTGAAGTTCAGCCGGGCAAGGGCCTGTTCGAGCGTGGTGTTTTCGCTTTTACCGCTCACAATCCGTCCCGTCCGCGAAAACGCCGCTGATAGTGGGCGTCGTACAATGAACTCTCGCCAAAACCTTCCGCTGCCAGCGAGCGGCCGACGAAGATGATCGCCGTGCGCTCCATCGGGTCGGCGGCGAGCAGTGCCTCGATCGTGGCGAGCGTGCCGGTCAGCACGCGCTCGTCCGGCCATGAAGCGCGAAAGACGATCGCCACCGGGCAATCGCCGCCATAATGCGGCGACAATTCGGCGACGACTCGGTCGATGGCGTGGATGGCGAGATGAATGGCCAGCGTCGCGCCGGTGCGGCCGAAGCCGGCCAGCGTTTCGCCCGGCGGCATTTTCGAGGCGCGGCCCGAGACGCGGGTCAGCACCAGACTCTGCGCCACCTCGGGAATGGTCAGTTCGCGGCGAAGGGCTGCGGCTGCGGCGGCGAAAGAGGGAACGCCCGGCGTCAGCGTGTAAGGAATGCCGTGTTTTTCCAGCCGGCGGATCTGCTCGGCCACGGCGCTCCACACCGAGAGGTCGCCGGAATGCAGGCGGGCGACATCGTGGCCGGCCTGGTGGGCTGTCACATATTCGACCTCGATTTCGTCGAGTGACATCGGCGCCGTATCGATCAGTTTGGTCCCCGGTGCGCAGTGTTGCAGCAATTCCGGCGCGACGATCGAGCCGGCATGCAGACAGACCGGGCAGCTTGCCAGCAGCTTGGCGCCGCGCAGTGTGATGAGGTCGGCGGCGCCGGGACCGGCGCCGATGAAATGCACCGTCATGGCGCGTCTCCGCTGATGGCGATGGCGCAGGTGACCGGGCCGAGCACGGTGCGTGGACCAAGCAGCTTTGCACCGGGGCCGGCAACGGCAAGGGCGGAGGCTTCTGAGACGGAGGGTGTGCCGGCGAGATCCTGCGAGAGATCGGATTTGCTGAGTGCCTCCGACGAGACGGCCTGAAGTGCTGCGTCATCAACGATGATGACGGGAAGGTTGAGCGTGCGGCCAGCGGCAGAGATCGCTTCTTCGTCTTTCTTGAGCGCGGCGGTCGCCAAGGCCGACAGCGCCGTTATCGCCAGCCCGTGCGCTTCGAGGGCGGTTTCGATCGCCGCGAGCACGTCTTCGACGCTCACGCCCTTCCGGCTGCCGATGCCCGCCACCATCATGGCTTCACCCAGCTCCACTGGGTGACCGGCATGGCCGGGCGCCAGGCCTGCATCGAACCGACAGGAGAAGCGCGGGAAATGGTGATGCGGGTAAGGTCGCCGCCGCGCTTGATGTGCTCCGCGAGAAGCAGCGCCTCCATCTCCAGCGTCACCGCATTGGCAACGAGACGGCCACGGGATGGCAGCGCCTTGATGGCGGCGTTCAGTACGCCGGCGTCGCTGCCACCTCCGCCGATGAAGATCGCATCCGGCGTGTCCAGCCCGGCCAGTGCCTTGGGCGCCGACCCTTCCACCACGACAAGACCGGGCACGCCGCAATGCGCGGCGTTGCGGACGATGCGGGCGGCGCGGTCGCTGTTGGCCTCGATGGCGATGGCGCGCATCGAGGGGTGAGCGAGCATCCATTCGATGCCGATGGAGCCGGAACCGGCGCCGATGTCCCACAGCAATTCGCCACGCCTCGGCGCCAGCGCCGCAAGCGTGATGGCGCGGATGTCGTGCTTGGTGATCTGGCCGTCGTGCTCGAACAGATGGTCGGCGCGGCCAACGGTCAGCGGCAGGATGCGGGCCTCTTGTGTCGATTCAAGCTCAAGCGCCAGCACGTTGAGCGGATTGATGTCTCTGAGATCGAAAGCGTCGGCACGTGCCGAGCGAAGCATCTCGTTCGGTCCGCCCAGCGCTTCCAGAACGGTCAGCCGCGAACCGCCGAAGTCGAGCTCTACGAGCAGGCGCGCTATTGTCGCTGGTGCGTCGCCGTCCGATGTCAGCGCCAGGATGCGCGCCCTGGGATGCAGCAGCGGCCGGATCAGGTCGAGCGGCCTTCCATGCAGCGAGATCGTCTCGATGTCCTGCAACGCCCAGCCGAGCCGGGCGGCAGCCAGCGAAATCGCCGATGGCGCGGGGATGACATGCATCTCTTCAGGCTTGACCTTGCGGGCAAGGGTGGCGCCGACCCCGTGGAAGAATGGATCACCGGAGGCGAGCACGCAGACGCGCCGGCCGGCCAGCGCCAGCACGTCTGCCATGCCGGCATCGAATGGCACCGGCCATGGGCGCTGCTCACCCTTGATGAGCGAAGCCACCAGCGCCAGATGCCGCTTGCCGCCGAAGACGGTCTCGGCGTCAGCGATCTGCCGCTTGGCCTCGTCGCCGAGACTCGCTAAACCGTCCTCGCCGATGCCGACGATTGTAAGCCATTTTGGCGTGGGCTGTTTTTTTGACATGTCGCGCCGCCCCTCATCCGCCTGCCGGCACCTTCTCCCCGTGTAGTGACGGGGAGAAGGGAGACGCTCCGGCGCTGACGCCTCCCTCTCCCCGTTCTTCAGGGGGAGAGGGTAGGGGTGAGGGGCAGCGCAGACGCTGTTCAACATGGTGCTCATGAAGAAGATTCTGATCCTTGGCGGCACGACAGAAGCGCGCCAATTGGCCGGAAAACTGGTGGAAGATTTCCTCGTCACTCTGTCGCTGGCCGGCCGTACCGAAAGCCCGGTCGCGCAAGGCGTGCCGGTGCGCAGCGGCGGCTTTGGCGGCGCCGACGGGCTGGCGGCCTATCTCAAGGAGACGCGAACCGATCTGCTGATCGACGCGACGCATCCCTATGCCGCGCGAATTTCCGCCAATGCGGCGCAAGCCGCGCGCACTTCGGTTGTGCCGATCCTTGCTTTGCGCCGCCCTGGCTGGGAGCCAATAGATGGCGACCGCTGGACGCAGGTCGATACGACAGGCGATGCGGTGCACGCGCTTGGGTCGCCGCCGCGCCGTGCCTTCCTGGCGCTCGGCCGGCAGGAGGTCGCGGCTTTCGAGGCGGCGCCGCAGCATCATTACCTTGTCCGCAGCGTCGATCCGGTCGAGCCGAAACTGGCGGTGCCTGATGCGACCTACCTGCTGGCGCGTGGGCCGTTTCGCGAGGCGGATGAACGCGCGCTGCTCGAGGAGCACCGCATCGATGTCGTCGTATCCAAGAACAGCGGCGGCGAGGCCACCTACGGCAAGATCGCGGCGGCGCGGGCGCTCGGTATCGAGGTGGTGATGGTGCGCAGGCCCATCCTGCCGGAGGTGCCGTCGGCCGAAACTGTCGAAGCATTGGCCGCGATGATCGATCATGGTCTCGACCCCGTCGCGGAACGCGGTGTGTAGACCAGCGCCGGTTTGTCACCGCGCTTGATGATCCTTGTCTCCGGCGAGCCGATGATGATGCAGGTCGCCATGTCGGCCCTTTCCGCCTCGACATCGGCCAACAGAAAAACCTCGATGCGCTCGTCCGGGCGGCCGGCGGCGCGGCCGAAGATGACCGGCGTGGTGCCGGGCAGGATGGCGCGCAGGCATTCGAAGGCGCGGCCGAGCTGCCAAGGGCGCGCCTTGCTGATCGGGTTATAGAGCGCGATGACGAAGCCGGCGCCGGCCGCCGCCAAAAGGCGCAGCTCGATCAGATCCCACGGTTTGAGATTGTCGGACAGCGAGATGGCGCAGAAATCATGGCCGAGCGGCGCGCCGATGCGGGCGGCGACAGCCAGCATGGCGGTGACGCCCGGCACGACAGTGACATCGACGGTGCGCCATTCGGCCGGACCGGCCTCGATCGCCTCGCAGACGGCGGCCGCCATGGCGAACACGCCGGGATCGCCGCCGGAGACGACGGCGACGTCATGGCCGTCCGCCGCCTTTACCAGCGCGTCCTTGGAGCGGGCGAGTTCCTCGCGATTGTCCGAGGCGACGCGGGTCTGGTCCGGGCGCAGCTCCAGCCGGTCGAGATAAGGCTTGTAGCCATAGAAGAACTTTGCCTCGGCGACGGCGCGGCTGGCTTGCGGCGTCACTTGATCGGCATTGCCGGGCCCAAGGCCGATGACGGTGAGGCGGCCGCTCATGGCTTGGCTCCCATGACGCCAGGCCGGCCGGACCAGCCGGCAACCAGCACGATGGCGAAATAGGGCGCCTTGTCGTCCGGCTTGTCGGCAAGCCTCATCGTGATGCTGCCGGCCATGGTGCCGCGCTCGACATAGACCGCGCGGGCGAGCTTGCCGGTGGCCTCCAGCGCCCGCCTGATCTTGGGCAGGTTGCGGCCGACCTTCATGATGACGGCGGCATCGGTGTCGGCGAGACGGCGTGTCAGTTCGAATTCGCTCATCGTGCCGGGCAAAACCGTCAGCACATCGTCGCCCTGGACGATCGGCACGCCGGTCTGCGACCAGCAGCCCGACATGGCGGTGACGCCGGGGATGACTTCGGTCGGGAAGCGATGGGCGAGGCGGACATGCAGGTGCATGTAGGAGCCGTAGAACAGCGGGTCGCCTTCGGAGAGCACGGCGACCATGCGGCCGGCTTCGAGGTGTTCGGCGACCTTCTCGGCCGACTCCTCGTAGAAATCGGTGATCTGCGAACGGTAGTCGTCGTGATCCTTGTCGATCTCGGTGGTGACGGGATAGAGAAGCGGCAGTTCCAGCATATCCGGCCGGAAACGCGCCTCGACGATGGCGCGCGCGTTGCTGTTGTTGCCGCGCTTGGCGAAATAGGCGACGACATCGGCCTCGGCCAGGACGCGCGCGGCTTTCAGCGTCAAGAGTTCGGGATCGCCGGGACCGGTGCCGACGCCGACGAGGCGGCCTTTTGCCAGATCTTCTTTGACAGCTGCGTTCACAGGCCGGGCCTCGCCAGCGAATTGAGCGCGGCTGCAGTCATGGCGCTGCCGCCAAGCCTGCCGCGCACGATGGCGTAGGGCACGCCATAGGAATTCTGCACCAGCGCATCCTTGGATTCGGCGGCCCCGACGAAGCCGACCGGCATGCCGATGATCGCCGCCGGCTTCGGCGCGCCGTCGCGCAATTTTTCCAGGAGATAGAACAGTGCCGTCGGCGCATTGCCTATGGCGACCACCGAACCGGCCATAAGCTCGCCCCACAGATCGATTGCCGCCGCCGAGCGGGTGTTGCCGATCTCCTTGGCAATGTCGTGCGTGCGCGGGTCGCGCAAGGTGCAGATCACCTCATTGCCGGCCGGCAGCCTAGCGCGGGTGACGCCATGCGAGACCATTTCGGCATCGCAGAAGATCGGCGCGCCGGCCGCCAAGGCGCTGCGGGCGGCGGCGACGAAATCGCTGGAGAAAACAAAATGACTTGATGCTTCGACCTGGCCGCAGGCATGGATCATGCGGATGGCAACGTCGGCCTCGGCCTCGGAAAAGCGGGACAGATCGGCCTCGGCGCGGATGATGGCAAAAGAGCGCTCATAGATGGCGTTGCCGTCATGGATGTAATCGTAGGCGGCCATGCTTATTCCTGTCGGTAGCTTTCGGCGATTGCCGCCGGCCCGAGCCTTGTCAGGCAAGCGGCGGCGGTTTCGCCCTGAAATCGTGCGCTGCGGACCATCGCCGCGACGCGACTGATGCTGCGTGCGGCGTCATAGCCCGGCCTGTAGCCCGCAGGAAGGGCCTTTGCCGTCGCGTTCACGACAAGTCCGGCTCCGTTTTCGCCGCCGACGATTGTTAGCGCGGCAGAGCCGGGGTGAGCGCAGCCCTTGGCGCAGCCGGAAATGTGCAGTGTGAAGTCGAGGATATCAGCGTTTTCGGCGGCGATTGTCTCGGCAATATCGCGCGTGGTGATGCGGCCGGATGCGCAGGCAGGAGTGCCGGGGCAGGCGGCGATGCGGGTGCGCGGGTCGGCGGCGGTGGTAACGAAGCCAAGGGCGGCGGCGGTGGCTCGCAGGGGGTGGTTTGCGGACGACGGTTGGCCGAGGAACAGCAAGGCGCGGCCGGGGGCGAGGCGGATTTCGGCGGTGCCGAGGGACAGGGCGCTTTGGGCGAGGGCGATGAGTTTTTCGGCCGGCATGCTGCCGAAGGGGAGGGCTATGCCGAGAGCGGTGGTGTCGTTGGATAAGGGGAAAAGACCGATAGGCCGGCGATCCTGCACACCCCCCTCTGTCCTGCCGGACATCTCCCCCGCTTGGGGGGAGATTGCGTCTTCGTGGGCGATTTCGCCAATTTTCAGCGTCGAAAGTGGAGAGCCGCCGGCGACCCTGCTGATCTCCCCCCTTGAGGGGGAGATGTCCGGCAGGACAGAGGGGGGTGCGAAGGAATGCCAGCTTGCGAGAGAGGCCAATTGCCTCTCCGACAAATCCCGAGAATGTGCGTCACGCCCCTTCTCGGCAACCATCCTCAGCACAGCAACCGCAATATCGCGCGCTGCATCCTCATCGGCCGTCGCAAGCGGCCTCGCGCTTTGGCCATCGCCGGCAACAGACAAAGCCCACAGAACGCTAGCGCTGAATCGCACCGCCTTCAGCCTGACATCGGCCGTCACCCCATCCATCGTCAACTGCCCGCCGCCATCGACAACCACCGAAACCTTCGGCCCGAGCCTTGGCGTCAGCCCAGCTTCCTCGACCGCAGCCCTGACCCGCTCAGCCAAAGATCGCGGATCGGCAATCTCCCGCGGATCGATGCCAGCCAGCGGCCCGGTCTCGACCGGCACGCCGGTACGCACTGCAATCCCCAGTGCATCGACCTCCGCCGCCAACAGCACCGCACTTTCCGCCGTCAGGCCGCGTATCTGCAGGCTGCCTCGTGCGGTCACTTCCATGATGCCGTTGCCGCGCTTCAAGGCGGATTCGCAGAGTCCGATCAGCGACTTGGGGGAAAGCCCTCCAGCAACCGGGTTGAGCCGCACCAGCAGGCCATCGCCGGTCTGCATCGGCGCCGAGAGAGCCGGACAGGCGCCGCGGCGCGAGAAGGCGTTCATGCCGCGACTCCGAGCGCCTCGGCCTCGGCGATCAACGCCGCGAGATCGTCGTCGATCGCGTTGCGCAAGGGATGCCACAGCCCGCGCCGGCGCGCCGACAGGAAGCGTTCGGCGATGACTTTGGCTGCGGCCGGGTTTTCGCGCAGGATGAAAGCGCGAACATTGGCGTCGCCGACATAGGCGTCATGCACAGCCTCGATCACCGCGCCTGAAATGGCGTGGGTGGTTTCGGCGAAACCGATGAGACGGTCGACGGTCTCGGCGAATTCCGAGGCGCCGCGTGGGCCGTGCCGCATCTGGCCGGCGATGAAACGCGCATTGACGGCTCGCGCCCGCACAACCCGCGACACAGCCTCGCCGACCGAGCGCGGCTGCGGCTTTTGCGGGTCGGTGGTGTCGAGCACGATGACGTCGGCATTTCGGCCGAGCGTCGCAAGTGCAGCCGAAAAGCCGCCGATGAAGGCGACGTCGGCGGAGCCCTCGAGAATGTCGCGGCCGGGATCGTCGCCGGTGTGGACGAGCAGATCGGCCTCGGCGATGCGGGTCTCGAAAGCGCCGGGGGAGGCAATGCCTTCGCCCTCGGCGCCGCCATAGGCATGCGATGTCGCATCGAGATAGGCGCGGCCGATTTCTTCGCGCCCGACCCAGTCGCCGCTGGACAGCAGGTCCTCGACGCCGGCGCCGTAGGTGCCGGGCGAGGTGCCGAAGATGCGCGGGCCGATCTTGCCATCGGCGCGGGTTCTGGCGGCGAGCGGGTTTTCCGAATCGTCCTCGTCGCGCGCGGCTACGGCGTTGGCGGCGGCGTCGATCAGCGCGATCTGGGTCGGGAACATGTCGCGGAACAGACCCGAAATCCGCCAGGTGACATCGACGCGCGGGCGACCGAGCGTGGCCGGCGGCAGCACTTCGATGCCGGTGATGCGGCCGGTGGCACTGTCCCATTGCGGCCGGCAGCCCATCAGCGCCAGGCCTTGCGCGATCTCCTCGCCGCCAGTGCGCAGCGAGGCCGAGCCCCAGAGGTCGATGACCAGCGAGCGCGGCCAGTCGCCATGCGACTGCATATAGCCGCGCACGACTTCTTCTGCCGCCGCCTTTCCCAGATCGTAGGCGGTCGGCGTCGGCATGGTGCGCGGGTCGGAGGTGAACAGGTTGCGGCCGGTGGGCAGCACGTCGGAGCGGCCACGCGCCGGTGCGCCCGCCGGACCCGCCTTGATGTGACGGCCGTCGAGCGCGGCAAGAAGTGCTGCTTTCTCGGCCTCCGCGCTTTGCACGCGCATGGCGTCGGGCTCGTCGTCGGGAGCGCGGCCATAGATGTGCAGGCCGTCCTTGATGGCGAAATCCTTGAGGTCGCAGAGCCAGGCGTCGATGCGGCGCAGCGCCTCGTCGGGCGCATCGGTTCCGGCGACGCCGGCTTCGGAGGCGAAGCCGGTCTTTTGCGCCGTGTCGACGATCAGCTTGGCCAGACGATCGCGGCGGCGGCGGTCGAGGCCGTCGGCCTGGGCGTATTCGTCGACGAGGCGTTCGAGCTTGTGCTGCCCTTCGTCGAGGCCGGCACCGGTCAACGGCGGCGGCAGATGGCCAAGCGTGACGGCGGCGATACGCCGCTTCGCCTGCGCCGCTTCGCCGGGATTGGAGACGATGAAGGGGTAAATGACGGGCAACGAGCCGGTGACGATCTCGGGGAAGCAGTTTTGTGAGAGCGCTACCGTCTTGCCGGGCAGCCATTCCAGCGTGCCATGAGCGCCGACATGGATGAGAGCATGGATGCGGAGCGATTTGCGCAGCCACAGGCCGAAGGCGATGAGGTTGTGGCGGGGAGGGAGCGTCGGGTCGTGGTAATCGGCGCGGCGGTCGGCCGAGCGGCCACGGTCGGGGGCGAGAGCGACAGTGATGTTGCCGAAGGTGGCGGCGCGGAAGGGGAAGCCGCTCTTACCCTCCCCCTTGTGGGGAGGGTGGCCCGCAGCGCCGGGTGGGGGTGGTGCACCGCTACCCCCACCCCGTTTCGCGCTATCCGCTTCGCGAATGTCGCGAACCGACCCTCCCCACAAGGGGGAGGGTGAAGGAGCGCCCCATGCCGCCTCGACTGCAGCCAGTGCCTCAGCCGGCAAATCCTTTGAGAAGTCCAGATACTCATCCAGCCCCAGCCCACCATCGCTCCGCCCCAACGCATCCAGCAGCGCACGCGGCGTTTCTGGAATCCCGTCAACGCGATAGCCCTGCTCCTTCAGGTCATGCAGCATGGCCAGCACGCTGGACGGCACATCCAGGCCCACTGCATAGCCAGTGCGGCCGGGCGCGCTCGGATAGTCCGGAATGAGGATCGCCAACTTACGCGTCGCGCGGGGCGTCTGCTGCAACCGTGTGAACGCCGCTAGCCTGTCCGCCACTTGCGCCACGCGATCCGGTTCCGGGCGGTTGGCGAAAGCGCGGTGGCCGAGCGCCGGGTCGGTCTCGCTCTCGCCCTTGAAGGAAATCGCGCCGGCAAGGATACGGCCGTCGAGTTCGGGCAGCACGACATGCATGGCGAGGTCGGCGGGCGCCAGGCCGCGCTGGTTGTTGTCCCAGACGTCGCGGCGGGTGGTGGCGACGATGACCTGGAAGACCGGCACGCCGGCGCGGTCGAACAGGGTTTGGACGCCGGGTTCGGCGCCGGAGGCGAAGGCGGTTGCGGTGATGATGGCGGCGGGGTTGAGCGAGGCCAGTGCGGTTTCGACGAAGGCCAGGGAGGTCGGGTCTTTGAGGCTGGAGACGAAGATCGGGACCGGTCTCATGCCGCGCTGGCGGAGTGCATCAAAGAGGGCATCGATTGGCGCGACATCGGCGGCCAGCAGCATCGAGCGGTAGAAGAGGATGGGGATGATGGGAGAGTTGATGTTGTCTGCGCCGAGTTCCCGCCCACCCCCCTCTGTCCTGCCGGACATCTCCCCCGCAAGGGGGGAGATTGTGCTCTCATCGACGCTTTCGCCAATCGGGGATGTTGCAGAGGAATCTATTATCGGCTGGGCAGAAAAAGTGCCGAGGTCCGCGCCGGCTGATCTCCCCCCTTGCGGGGGAGATGTCCGGCAGGACAGAGGGGGGTGTGAAGGAACGCCGACATCGGCAAAATCCAACTTGCCTACGACGCCGCGGCCAGGCTCGTAGTAACCAGCTTTCGGCACGCTGACCGGCTCAGCCGCCGCCGCATCCTGCCCAGCCAACCCCGCCAGCCGTTGCATCAGTGCTGCCATATTCTCCGGTCCGCCCTCGCGGAAATAACCAAGCAGGCCGTCCAACTCCGCGCGGGGCAGCGTCGAGGCTTCGATCAGCCTGAGGTCCTCGTCATGGCTTTCACCAGGCAGCAGCGCCAGCTTGATGCCACGTTCGCGAGCAGTCACCGCGAGTTGGTCGCAGCCATAGCGCCACCAGTCATAGCCGCCGAGGATGCGCACCAAGATCACCTTGGCCTGGCGGGCGACGCTGTCGATCCAGAGGTCCACGGACATGGGATGACGCAGGTCGCGCAACGCCGCCAGCCGCATCGACGGCAGGCGGGCGGCATCGGCCTTCCAGGCCGCCGCGAGGCCGGCGAGGTCGCTGTCGGTGAAGGACAGCGCCACGATATCCGCCGGCGTCTGCCGCAGATCAACCGGCTCGGCGAGATCGTCGAGCGAGGCGGAGGTCGTGGTGAGTATGTGCATCGCGGCTCGTGCCTGAGATCAACCGGCGAGTATACGCTCGATCGCCGGACGGTTCAGCCCCTTCAGGCCAATGACGACGAGACGCGAGCGGCGATCGTCCTCGGCCGTCCAGGCGCGGTCATAGTAATGGTTGACGCGTGGGCCGACGGCCTGCAGCAAAAGCCGCATCGGCTTGCCGCCGACATCGACGAAGCCTTTTACACGCAACACGTTTTCCTGTTCGGCGGCGGTGGCGACGCGCTTGGCCAGGTCGTCGGGATTGGCGATCGAGGGGATGTCGACGATGAAGGTGTCGAAATCGTCATGCTCATGATCGAAAGCGCCGTCGTGATGCGACTTGCGGTTCTCGATGTCGTCTTCGACGGCGAGACCGAGGCCAAGCAGCACCGACGGGTCGACCTTGCCATGCCCGGTCGGCACGATCTTCACGGCGCGGGCGGAATGTTCATTGATGATGGCGTTGGCGCGGGCAGAACCGGCGGCGTCCATCAAATCGCTTTTCGACAGGATGATCAAATCGGCGCAGGCGATCTGGTCCTCGAACACTTCTTCGACAGGATCGTCATGGTCGAGCGTCTCGTCCTGAGCGCGCTGTGCCTGCAAAGCGTCCATGTCGTTGGCGACGCGGCCTTCGGCCAGCGCCGGGCCGTCTACCACGGCGATGACACCGTCGACGGTTACCCGGCTCTTCACGCTCGGCCACTGGAACGCCTGGACCAGGGGCTTGGGCAGAGCCAGGCCCGAAGTCTCGATCAGGATGTGGTCAACCTTCGGTGTCAGCGCGAGGATCTTGTCGAGGGCGGGCACGAAATCGTCGGCGACTGTACAGCAGATGCAGCCATTGGCCAGTTCGACGATGTTTTCCTCGGGGCAGGTGTCGATGCCGCAGCCTTTCAGGATTTCCCCGTCGATGCCGATGTCGCCGAACTCGTTGACGATGATCGCGATGCGCTTGCCGCCGGCATTTTCCAGGAGATGGCGGACCAGCGTCGTCTTGCCGGCGCCGAGGAAGCCTGTAACGACAGTGCAGGGAACACGGGAGAGGTTGGCGGCCGGGTTTGAAGCGTTCATCGTCAGTCCTTCAGCATGTCGAGGGGTGGGATGCGGGCAACGAGGCCGCGCTTGAGGCTATCGGGCCGGCCGCGCCACGGGATGAGGCCGTCGGCCGAAGTCGCGAAGAGCTTTGCGCCGGTAACGAGGTCGGCGCCGCTGGTTGCGGTCAGATCGCCGAAGACATAGCTCCAGCAGCCATCGCGCAGGATCGCGGCGCTGAGGCGGCGCTTGCAATTGCCGAGACATTCGGCGGTGCGGACCCGGATATCGCCGGCAGCGGCGCGGCGTGTGTCCTCAGCCAGCAATTCGCCGGCGCGCGGATGGGCGTCGGAACCGGTCTCATCGCGGCAGGAGGCGCAGACGATGACGGTCACGCCGGTCAGGGCGTCGTTGTCGCCGGACGCAATGTCCGTTGTGCCAGCCGAAAAACTGCTGTTCTGGTCCAAAAACCGTGCTCCTTGCCCGGAAACCCGCCAGGCGATCGGATACTTTGTCTCAGACGGCAGGTCTCCTGGCTCGCGAGTCATTGCCTTGGTTAGCCGCCTTCCCGGTGTTACCCAGTGGCTTTCGGCCTTGGCTCTTCGCTTACAGTTGCGGGGACAGCCGCGGATTTGGGATTTTTTCGTCCCGCACCGCATTCCCTCTTGGCCCTTGCCGTTGCGGGCAGGGGACCGTCTGGAGCGGATTTAGGCTTTTGCAGGCAGCGGTGTCAACGCACGGCTACGACATGGCGATGTCGGCAGGGGCTGTCATGTCCCGGCTTCCGGCAGTGCCAGGATGACCTGTCGGATAGCTTGATAGCCATCGCTATAGTCCCAGTCATGACCGACAGCCAGATTCTGTCCCTCATGCCAAACCGCGTTGTCCAGAAGGACTTCGGCACTAATCAGCGTGCCCTTCAAGCCTGCCAGAAAGGTCCGGACAAAATGGCTTCCGGGGGGTACCGAAGCTGTGAACAGCTTTTCCAGCTTGGCATAGAATGCTGGATAGCCTGGTGTCAGCGAGCATAGCTCGGTTGTGGCCTGGGAAATGACCGGGCCGCTATAGATTTTCCAGCGGGCATCTTTTCGCCAGATCTTCCAACTGGCGCTGCTTCGCTGCCAAAGCTCTATTTCGGCCTGCATGTTCTCGCAGACGTGATCGGCCAGTCCCTCAATGGCCACATGGAAAACACCACGGAGAAACTTTTCAAACGCCTGGTTCAGTTCCTGTTCGCGCGTGTCGCCGAAGCCAGCAAAGGATTCAATGACCGGCTGAACATCAAGCAGCGGAGAAAAAATGTAGATTTCCAGGACCAGCCGGTCAGAACTCGTCTCGAACACCTCAGCCTCAAACCGAAGCTGCTTCGATTGGAGCATGACGTCCCTATCTCTGCGGACTGCATCTATTCCATGCGCAATGAGGGCGCCATGGATCATGTCGAGCACTTTGTCCGATGCCATTGCACAACCTACGAGGCTTATTGAGGCGTCTATGACAGACGCTGCAAGGGTTGGCCATCTCTCTCGCTAGCCAATGCCGGCCCCAGATTGCCGGCCGGCGTCACTTCGATGCGCTCAAGGCCAAGCCAGCCCTGCATCTCCTTTAGTTCCTCGAAAAGCTGTGCGGTGGTCTCAGGCGGTGCGCCTGCTTCGGCATAGGCGGCGTGGACGCGTAAGACACTCGCAGGCCGGTCGGCCTTGAGGTCGACGCGGGCGACGATCTTGTCGCCGAGCAAGAAAGGCAGCACGTAATAGCCATATTGCCGCTTGTCGGCCGGGGTGTAGATCTCGATGCGGTAGCGGAAATCGAAGAGACGCTCGGTGCGCGCGCGCTCGAAGACCACCGGATCGAAGGGGGCCAGCAAGGCGCGGGCCTCGATCTTTCGCGGCAGGCGGGCGTCCCTATAGAGGTAAGCCGGCTTGTCCCAACCTTCGACGTTTACCGGCAGCAACTCGCCCATCTCGACCAGTTCCTCCAACCGGCCCTTCATGTCGGCCGGCGACAAGCGGAAATAATCGCGCAGGTCACCCGACGTCGCGATGCCGTGGGCGCGGGCAGAAATGCGCAGCAATTCGCGGTGCGCGTCCTCGGCCGCCGGCACCGGCAGATCGAGGATCGCCTGCGGCAGCACGCGCTCGGGCAGGTCGTAGAAACGCTCGAAGCCACGGCGGTGCGCCGTGGTGATGCGTCCGGCCCAGAACAGCCATTCGAAGGCGTGCTTGGCGTGGCTCCAGCCCCACCAGCCGCCCGAACCTTTCTGGCCTTCCAGTGCCGAAGCGGCAATCGGGCCGCGCTCGGCGACCGCGCGGTAGATCTCTTCGATATAGGCGGCGTGCTCGCGGCCCCATTTGGCGAGGCCGAGATACATTTCGTCGCCTTGCTCGGCCCGCTGCATGCGCCAGCGCATCAGCGGGTAGGTCTCGACCGGCAGGAACGAGGCCTCATGCGCCCAGTATTCGAACACCGTGCGTTTGCGGGTGATGGCCGCATTGTCGAGCAAAGCCAGCGGGTAGGGGCCAAGCCGCGAATAGAGCGGCATATAGTGGGCGCGCACCACCGCGCTGACGGAATCGATCTGCAGCAAGCCGGTGCGCGACAGCACGCGGGCGAGGTGGCGGCGATCGGGCGTGCCGCCCGGGCGCGGATCGAGAAATCCTTGCGCGGCGAGCGCGATGCGCCTGGCCGTCGGGAGTGAGATTTTGTCCTTCGTCAAAGTGTCTTGCCTCGAACCATTTTCCCGACTTTAGCCGGCGATTCCGGTGATGCTAGCAGGCAAATGGCGGGAGATGTGTCAGGAGACAAAAGTGGAGTGAAAGATGAAGGAAATCAAACAGGAGGAGATCGGACCAGTTTTTCCCGGCCTGCCGTCCAGCACTGTCTTTTGAACAAGGTTTGACTTGCTTCGCTGAAAGCCGTGCGCTAACCCTCGCCGCGTTGCAGCAAAGGCACCTAAAACGGTTCAGCGGTTAAACTGTCGCGCTTCCGCATTAGGGTTGGTTGCTGTAATCAAAGTGGATTGGCCGCCAACGGAAAGCCGAGCATGAACGTACTCCTCAGTTCATACCTGCCCATCGTCCTCTTCATCGCCGTGGCCGCGGTTGTAGGCCTGGCGCTTATCATCGCGCCGTTTCTGGTGGCTTATCGCAATCCCGATCCGGAGAAGCTTTCCGCCTACGAGTGCGGGTTCAACTCGTTCGACGATGCCCGGATGAAATTCGACATCCGCTTCTACCTGGTGTCGATCCTGTTCATCATCTTCGATCTGGAAGTGGCCTTCCTGTTTCCGTGGGCGGTGTCGTTCTCGAAGATCGGCATGCTCGGTTTCTGGTCGATGATGGTGTTTTTGGCGGTGCTGACCATCGGCTTTGCCTATGAGTGGAAAAAAGGAGCGCTGGAATGGGATTGAACGACAGTTCCGGAACGCTCGTCGCGCCGAAGCCCAAAGGCCTGATCGACCCCAATACCGGACGTCCGGTCGGTTCCGACGATCCGTTCTTCCTCGAGATCAACAATGAACTGGCCGACAAGGGTTTTCTGGTCACCTCGACCGAGGCGCTGATCACCTGGGCACGCAGCGGCTCGCTGATGTTCATGACCTTCGGTCTCGCCTGCTGTGCCGTCGAGATGATCCACACCTCGATGCCGCGCTATGATTCGGAGCGGTTTGGCGTGGCTCCTCGCGCGTCGCCGCGCCAGTCGGACATAATGATCGTGGCGGGAACGCTGACCAACAAGATGGCCCCCGCTTTGCGCAAGGTCTACGACCAGATGCCGGAGCCGCGCTACGTCATCTCGATGGGCTCCTGCGCCAATGGCGGCGGCTATTATCACTATTCCTATTCGGTGGTGCGCGGCTGCGACCGCATCGTGCCGGTCGACATCTATGTGCCCGGCTGCCCGCCGAGCGCCGAAGCGCTGCTCTACGGCATTCTTCTCCTGCAGAAGAAGATCCGCCGCACCGGCACGATCGAACGGTAACCCATGGCCGCATCCCTGAGCGAACTGTCGACCTATCTCGGCGAAAAGCTGCCGGGCCGCGTCACCGATGCGGTGCTTGCCTATGGCGAACTGACGATCTCGGTTGCTACAGACAATCTGATCGAGGTGACAAGCTTCCTGCGTGACGATTCGGGCTGCCAGTTCATTTCGATCATCGATATCTGCGGCGCCGACTACCCGTCGCGCGTCAAGCGTTTCGATGTCGTCTATCATTTGCTTTCGCCGAAGCAGAATTTGCGCATCCGCATCAAGGTGCAAGCCGACGAAGAGACGCTGGTGCCGTCGCTGACAGCGGTTTATCCCGGCGCGGACTGGTATGAGCGCGAAGCCTACGATCTCTACGGCGTGCTGTTTTCGGGTCACCCGGACCTGCGCCGCATCCTCACGGATTACGGCTTCGAGGGCCATCCCCTGCGCAAGGACTTCCCGCTGACAGGTTTCGTCGAGGTGCGCTACGACGACGAAGCCAAGCGCGTGATCTACGAGCCGGTGGAATTGAAGCAGGAATTCAGGAACTTCGATTTTCTCTCGCCATGGGAAGGGACGGACTACGTCCTGCCGGGCGATGAGAAGGCGAAACAGTAGGGGCGGCGGCGTGGCGATGATCCGCGTAGCGCTACTAAGCCTGTTTTGCTGTGCCGGCTTGCAGAATGCTTTTGCGAAAGACTGCAAAGTAGCTGGAGTGGATTGCCATTCGGCGGCGCGAGCTGTCGTGGCGAACGACACGGTGAAGAACTGCCCGACGATATTTCGTATCAAGCCTGCGATGCAGATTGAATTGGACCAGATTTTGAACGCCTTGCGCGATGCTGGAGAGCTGGCCGATCTCCAGCCTTCCAACGAGACCATTGAGCAATGCGAGCAGAGAGCAAAAGAATATGTGGCCGGGCCGCAGACGGTCCGCTTCATGGAACTGACGCCGTCAGCCAAGGAAAGGCTTGGAATCTAGCATGACCGAGCACTCCGTCCGCAACTTTAACATCAACTTCGGACCGCAGCACCCTGCGGCACACGGTGTTTTGCGTCTTGTGCTGGAGCTTGACGGCGAGGTGGTCGACCGCGTCGATCCGCATATCGGCTTGCTGCATCGCGGCACCGAAAAGCTGATCGAGCACAAGACCTATCTGCAGGCCGTGCCCTATCTCGACCGGCTCGACTATTGCGCACCGATGAACCAGGAGCATGCCTTCGCGCTCGCCACCGAGCGGTTGCTCGGCATCGAAGTGCCGAAGCGCGGCCAGCTGATCCGCGTGCTCTATTCCGAGCTCAGCCGCATCATGTCGCACATCCTCAATGTGACGACGCAGGCGCTGGATATCGGCGCGCTGACGCCGCCGCTGTGGGGTTTCGTCGAACGCGAAAAGCTGATGGTGTTTTATGAGCGCGCTTCCGGTTCGCGCATGCACGCGGCCTATTTCCGTCCGGGCGGTGTGCACCAGGATCTGCCGGCGAAGCTGGTCGAGGACATCGGCAAGTGGATCGACCCGTTCCTGAAGTCGCTTGACGACCTCGACAAGCTGCTTACCGGCAACCGCATCTTCAAGCAGCGCAATGTCGATATCGGTATCGTGTCGCTGGCCGACGCCTGGGCCTGGGGCTTTTCCGGCGTCATGGTGCGCGGCTCGGGTGCGGCCTGGGATTTGCGCAAGTCGCAGCCTTATGAATGCTATTCCGAGATGGATTTCGACATCCCGATCGGCAAGAACGGCGACTGCTACGACCGCTACCTCTTGCGCATGGAAGAGATGCGCCAGTCGGCAAAGATCATGCGCCAGTGCGTCGACCTCTTGCTTGGCAAGGAAAGCGTCGGGCCGGTGTCCAACCTCGACGGCAAGGTGGTGCCGCCCAAGCGCCAGGCGATGAAGCGCTCGATGGAAGCGCTGATCCATCATTTCAAGCTTTACACCGAGGGTTACCGCGTGCCGGCGGGCGAGGTCTATGCCGCCGTCGAGGCGCCGAAGGGCGAGTTCGGTGTCTATCTCGTCTCCGACGGCACCAACAAGCCCTATCGCTGCAAGCTGCGCGCGCCCGGCTTCGCGCATCTGCAAGCCATGGATTTCCTCTGCCGTGGCCACATGCTGGCCGACGTCACTGCCGTCCTGGGTTCCCTCGACATCGTGTTTGGTGAGGTCGATCGCTAAATGTCAGTCCGCCGTCTCGCAGAAGCAAGCGTCCAGCCAGCCACCTTCGCCTTCAACCGGGCGAATGCGGCGGTTGCGAAGCAATGGATCAAGAAATATCCGAAGGGCCGCGAGCAGTCGGCGATCATTCCCTTGCTGATGATTGCGCAGGAGCAGGAAGGCTGGGTCACCAAGGCGGCGATCGAGACGATTTCGGACATGCTCGGCATGCCGCGCATTCGCGGGCTCGAAGTCGCGACCTTCTACACGCAGTACCAGCTCAATCCGGTCGGCACGCGCGCGCATATCCAGGTCTGCGGCACCACGCCCTGCATGCTGCGCGGCTCGGAAGCGCTGATGGATGTGTGCCGCTCGAAAATCCATCACGACCAGTTCCACACCAACGACAAGGGCACGCTGTCATGGGAGGAGGTCGAATGCCTCGGCGCCTGCGTCAACGCGCCGATGGTGATGGTCTTGAAGGACACGTTCGAGGATCTGACGCCTGAGCGGCTGGCCGAAATCATCGATCTTTATGATGCAGGCAAGGGCGCCTCGGTTCCCACGGGACCGCAAAATGGCAGAACCGGCTCGGAGCCGGCGCCTGGCCTGACGACGCTGAAGAGCGAAAAGGCGATCCTCAAAGCGACGCGCGACAAGGAAGCCAGGGCGGCGAGCAAGGCTGCCCACGCGGCGCCCGACGCGATCATTGCAGCGCCTGTTCCGGCGCCTGCCGCTCCTGCAGCGGCCGCCCCGGTGGCGCCATCCAACGCCGGCAAGCCGAAAACCGATGCGCCGGAAACCAGCTCGGCGTTGAAGTCGCCCTCCAGGGCCAAGGTTGCACCGGCGGCGGAAAAAGCGGCGAGCGTCCCGGCGCCCCTGCATTCGGCCGCCAACGCCAACACCGCGGCGCCTGAAGTCGAGAAGGTCGCCAAGCAGCGTAATGGCCCGAAGACCACCGCCACGCCGGCAACTGCCTTCACTGCGCCGGAATTCAAGGCGCCAGCGGTCAAGGCCGCGGTGGCCCCGGCCGTCAAGGCGCCGGCAGCCAGGCCCGCAAAGCCGTCGCTCGAGGACAAGAACCGTCCGGCCGGAATCGACAGGCCGGCTGCGGTCGACGATCTCAAGCTGATCTCGGGCATTGGCCCGAAGATCGAGGGCATCCTTCATTCCCTCGGCATCTTCACCTTCACACAGGTCGCATCCTGGAATAAGGCCGAGCGCGACTGGGTGGATGGATATCTCGCTTTCCAGGGCCGCATCGAGCGCGACGACTGGGGCAAGCAGGCCAAGGCGCTCGCCAAGGGCGGCGTCGCCGAATACATCCGCGTCTTCGGCAAGGAGCCACGTTGATGGCTGAAGCGCAAAGCACCGGATCTTTGCTGACGCTGCGCAGCATTGTCATCGGCGTTGTCTGCATCGCTGCTGCCAACATCCTTCTGGAGGGGCTTCGGCGCCTCGTCGAATTGCCGTTTTCGGATACCCTGGAATCGATGGCCGCGACCGGCATGGGCGTGCTGGTGTGGTTCTCGATCGTCTTGCGGGGAAAGAGGTAAGTCATGCTGGCTGACAAAGACCGCATCTTCAACAACATCTACGGCCTGTTCGATAAGTCGCTGGCCGGCGCCATGGCGCGCGGCGCCTGGGACAACACGCCCGGCATCATCGCCAAGGGGCGCGAGTGGATCGTCAACGAGATGAAGGCGTCCGGCCTGCGCGGCCGTGGCGGCGCCGGCTTCCCGACCGGGCTGAAATGGTCGTTCATGCCCAAGCAGAGCGATGGAAGGCCGAGTTATCTCGTTGTCAACGCCGACGAATCCGAGCCCGGCACGTGCAAGGACCGCGATATCCTGCGCAACGATCCGCACACCCTGGTCGAGGGCTCGTTCATCGCCGGCTTCGCCATGGGCGCGGTCGCCGCCTACATCTATGTGCGCGGCGAGTTCATCCGTGAGCGCGAGGCGCTGCAGCGCGCCATCGACGAGGCCTACGAGGCCAGGCTGATCGGCAAGAACAACACGTCCGGATACGATTTCGACATCTACATGCATCACGGCGCCGGCGCCTATATATGTGGCGAGGAAACAGCACTTCTGGAAAGCCTCGAAGGCAAGAAGGGCCAGCCCCGGCTGAAGCCGCCATTCCCGGCCAATGTCGGCTTGTACGGTTGTCCGACAACCGTGAACAATGTCGAGTCAATCGCGGTGGCGCCGACCATTTTGCGCCGTGGCGCCGCCTGGTTCTCGTCCTTTGGCCGGCCCAACAATGTCGGCACCAAGCTGTTTTGCATCTCCGGCCATGTCAACAATCCGTGCACCGTCGAAGAGGCGATGTCGATCCCGTTCCGCGAGCTGATCGAGACGCATTGCGGCGGCATTCGCGGCGGCTGGGACAATCTCCTCGCGGTCATTCCGGGCGGCGCTTCGGTGCCGCTGGTGCCGGCCGAGCAGATCATCGATGCGCCGATGGATTTCGATGCGCTGCGCGACCTGAAATCGGGTCTCGGCACGGCGGCTGTCATCGTCATGGACAAGTCGACCGATATCGTGAAGGCGATCGCCAGGCTGTCCTATTTTTACAAGCATGAGAGCTGCGGCCAGTGCACACCGTGCCGCGAAGGCACCGGCTGGATGTGGCGGGTGATGGAGCGGCTGGTGCGCGGCGAGGCGCAGAAGCGCGAGATCGACATGCTGCTCGACGTCACCAAACAGGTGGAGGGTCATACGATCTGCGCGCTGGGCGATGCCGCGGCATGGCCGATCCAGGGCCTGATGCGGCATTTCCGCGGCGAGGTGGAGCGGCGCATCGACGAGTTTTCGCGCAACGCGCACCGGGCCGAACCGGTGATGGTGGCTGCTGAGTAGATTGAAATCGGGCGCAAGCCCCGGACGGAAATATAGGGGCGGGGCTGACGAAGAAACGACCAGGAGATGTCTATGGCGCCCTATTCGAACCCTTTGATGCCCAATTTGGACCAGCTTGAGAAGATGAACCAGGATTTGACAAGGATGATGCCGAAGGAGATGGCCAGCGCCGTCAACCTTCTCGCGCATCCTGTCGCTGGTGCCGCCGCGATGTCGGCGCTGGGCTTCGGCCTTGCCAACCATGCATTTGGCGTGTGGCTCGGCGCCTTGTCGGGTGCTGCCGAGGCATCGCAGCGGATTTTCCAGCCGATCATCGACGATTTCGAGCAGCGCACCCAAGAGTTCTCCGAGACCGCGCCGGCCACCAAGGCGCGCGCGGCGACCAGAACCCTGATCGCCGAGGCGCAGAGTTTTGCCCAGGATGTGACCGATATTGCCGCTCGCACCGTCGATGCCGAGCCGGAGAAGACCGATGCCGTCGCCGAAGGCGCGACGATCGGATTGATGCCGGAGGATTTCAGACAGCCCAAGGCCGTGGCTCGTCCGGCCAAGCCGTCGGATCTCAAGGCGATCACCGGCGTTGGACCGAAGCTGGAAAAAGTGCTGAACGGCCTCGGCATCTGGACCTTTGCCCAGATCGCGGCGTGGACGCCGGAAGAGATCGCCTGGGTCGAGGACTACCTGTCGCTCACCGGCCGAATCGGCCGCGACGAGTGGACCCGCCAGGCCGCGGCGCTGACGCTGGCCGCCAAGGCGAAGAAGTAGGGGTGGCAGGCATGGAGATCCACGACAGGAGCGATGTTCTCGATGTGCGCAATGCCATCGTCAGCAACTCCAGATTTGACGATGTGAACTTGTCGAACACGCAGTTTCACAACGTCGACCTGTCGGCGGCCGTTGTGGACGACGCGAACCTCTCGGACGCGTTTTTCAGCAATGTGAATATGAGCAATTTGAAGATAGAAAACGCTGAAGTCGCCGGCATGATGATCAATGGCATCAGGCTGAGCGATCTGTTTCAGGCATATGAGACGGCGCAGACCGCCGGGGGCAATTGATGGCAAAGCTCAAGGTCGACGGGAAAGAGATCACTGTACCCGACCACTACACGCTGCTGCAGGCGGCCGAGGACGCCGGCGCGGAAGTGCCGCGCTTCTGCTTCCATGAGCGGCTGTCGATCGCCGGCAATTGCCGCATGTGCCTGATCGAGGTGAAGGGCGGGCCGCCGAAGCCGCAGGCCTCCTGCGCCATGAATGTGCGCGACCTGCGTCCGGGTCCGAATGGCGAGGCGCCTGAAATCTTCACCAACACGCCGATGGTCAAGAAGGCCCGCGAAGGCGTGATGGAATTCCTTTTGATCAACCATCCGCTGGATTGCCCGATCTGCGACCAGGGCGGCGAATGCGACCTGCAAGACCAGGCGATGGCCTTCGGCGTCGATTCCTCGCGCTATCACGAGAACAAGCGCGCGGTCGAAGACAAGTATATCGGCCCACTGGTCAAGACGGTTATGAACCGCTGCATCCACTGCACGCGCTGCGTTCGCTTCACCACGGAAGTTGCGGGCATTTCCGAGCTTGGCCTGATCGGCCGCGGCGAGGATGCCGAGATCACCACCTATCTCGAAAGCGCCATGACCTCGGAGCTGCAGGGCAATGTCATCGACCTCTGCCCGGTCGGCGCGCTGACGTCGAAGCCGTTCGCCTTCCAGGCGCGGCCGTGGGAGCTGACCAAGACAGAATCCATCGACGTCATGGACGCCGTCGGCTCGGCAATCCGCGTCGACAGCCGTGGCCGCGAGGTGATGCGCATCCTGCCGCGCGTCAATGAAGCGGTGAACGAGGAGTGGATTTCCGACAAGACCCGCTTCATCTGGGACGGATTGCGCACGCAGCGCCTCGACCGCCCCTATGTCCGCAAGGACGGAAAGCTGGCGCCGGCCAGCTGGGCCGAAGCGTTCGTTGCGATCAGGGATGCGGTGTCGAATGCGGCGCCCGAGAAAATCGGCGCGATTGCGGGCGATCTTGCCGCCGTCGAGGAAATCTACGCGCTTAAGCAGCTTATGGCTGCGTTGGGCTCGAAGAACACCGATTGCCGCCAGGACGGCGCCGCACTCGATCCCGCGCTCGGCCGCGCCAGCTACATCTTCAACCCCACCATCGAGGGCATCGAGCAGGCCGACGCGGTGCTGATCATCGGCGGCAATCCGCGCTTCGAGGCCTCGGTGCTCAATGCCCGCATCCGCAAGCGCTGGCGGATCGGCAATCTGCCGGTCGGCGTCATCGGCGAGGTCGGCGACACGCGTTACGACTACGAACAGCTCGGCGCCGGTCCGGAGTCGCTGAAAGACCTGGCCGACGGCAATGGCAAGTTCTTCCAGGTGCTGAAGAAGGCGACGCATCCGCTGATCATCGTCGGCCAGGGCGCGCTGTCGCGTGCCGACGGCGCGGCGGTGCTCGGCCAGGCGGCGAAACTCGCCACCGCCGTCAACGCTGCCCGCGCCGACTGGAACGGCTTTGCCGTGCTGCACACTGCAGCCGCGCGCGTCGGCGGTCTCGATGTCGGCTTCGTGCCTGGCAGGGGCGGCAAGAACGTTGCCGGCATGCTGGGTGAGAGCGAGGTTCTGTTCCTGCTCGGCGCCGACGAGATCGACATGTCGAAGACCGGCGGCGCCTTCGTCGTCTATGTCGGAACGCATGGCGACGCCGGTGCGCACCGCGCCAATGTCATCCTGCCGGGAGCCGCCTACACCGAAAAGTCCGGCACCTATGTCAACACCGAGGGACGCGTGCAGCAGACCAACCGCGCGGGCTTCGCGCCGGGCGACGCGCGCGAAGACTGGGCGATCCTGAGGGCATTGTCCGATGTGCTGGGCAAGAAACTACCCTTCGATTCGCTGCAGCAGTTGCGCGCCAAACTCTATGGCGAATACCCGCATCTCGCCCGCATCGATCATGTCGAAGCCGGCAATGCCGATGACGTCGCTAGGGTGGCGAAGCTCGGCGGGCGGCTGAACAAGGGCACTTTCACCTCGCCGGTCACGGATTTCTATCTGACCAACCCGATCGCGCGGGCCTCCGCCGTCATGGCGGAATGCTCGGCGCTGGCGAAAAACGGCTTCAGGCAGGCGGCAGAGTAGACATGGACACCTTCTTCTCCTTCTACGTGCTGCCGACGCTGATCATCCTTTTAAAGTCGGTCGTGCTGATCGTCGTTTTGCTGATCGGGGTTGCCTACCTGCTTTACGCCGACCGCAAGATCTGGGCGGCGGTGCAATTGCGCCGCGGCCCGAACGTCGTCGGCCCGTGGGGCACGCTGCAGGCTTTCGCCGATCTGCTAAAATTCGTCTTCAAGGAACCGGTCATTCCGTCCGGCGCCAACAAGGGCGTGTTCCTGCTGGCGCCGCTGGTGTCGGCCGTGCTGGCAATCTCGGCCTGGGCGGTCATTCCCGTCAATGCCGGCTGGGGGATCGCCAACGTCAATGTCGGCATCCTCTACGTCTTCGCCATCTCCTCGCTCGAGGTCTATGGCGTGATCATGGGCGGCTGGGCGTCCAACTCCAAATACCCGTTCCTCGGCGCGCTGCGCTCGGCGGCGCAGATGGTGTCCTACGAAGTCTCGATCGGCTTCGTCATCGTCACCGTGCTGCTCTGCGTCGGCTCGCTCAACCTGTCGGACATCGTGCTGTCGCAGCAGGATGGGCTGGGCACCAAGCTTGGCCTGCCCAACAGCTTCCTCGACTGGCACTGGCTGGCGCTGTTCCCGATGTTCGTCATTTTCTTCATCTCGGCGCTGGCCGAGACCAACCGCCCGCCCTTCGACCTGGTGGAAGCCGAGTCCGAATTGGTCGCCGGCCATATGGTCGAATATTCGTCGACGCCGTTCCTGTTGTTCTTCCTCGGCGAATACGTCGCCGTGGTGATGATGTGCGCGCTAGCCACCATCCTGTTCCTCGGCGGCTGGCTGCCGCCCTTCGACTTCGCCCCCTTCACCTGGGTGCCCGGCGTGATCTGGTTCGTGCTCAAGATCTGCCTGATGTTCTTCATGTTCTCCATGGTGAAGGCCTTCGTGCCGCGCTACCGATACGACCAGCTGATGCGGCTCGGCTGGAAAGTGTTTTTGCCGATCTCGCTGTTCATGGTCGTTGCCACCGCGGCCTTCCTCAAGATCACGGGGTTTGCGTGATGTCCGCTCTTGGCCAGGCCGCCAAATCGCTGCTGCTGCAGGATTTCGTCAGCGCCTTCTTCCTGTCGATGCGCCAGTTCTTCGCGCCGAAGGAGACGATCAACTATCCGCACGAAAAGGGGCCGACCAGCCCGCGCTTCCGTGGCGAGCACGCGCTGCGCCGCTATCCCAATGGCGAGGAACGCTGCATCGCCTGCAAATTGTGCGAAGCGATCTGTCCGGCGCAGGCGATCACCATCGAGGCCGGCCCGCGCCGCAATGACGGCACGCGCCGCACCGTGCGCTACGACATCGACATGGTGAAGTGCATCTATTGCGGCTTCTGCCAGGAAGCCTGCCCGGTCGACGCCATCGTCGAGGGGCCGAATTTCGAGTTCGCGACGGAGACGCGCGAAGAGCTTTACTACGACAAGGACAGGCTGCTGGCGAATGGCGACCGCTGGGAGCGCGAACTGGCGCGCAACATCTCGCTGGACTCGCCCTACCGCTGACATTTGACGCATGGACGGGGCGAGGGGCCTCGTCTAAGGACAACGCAACTTGCCGGCCGGAGGCGGTCGCAGAAATCAAACAGGACGGATGTCCTGTTTGGACAGGAACCCGGGGGATCCCCAATGCTGAGTGGACTAGAGGCGGCCTTTTTCTACCTCTTCGCCTTTGTCGCGGTGGCGTCGGCCTTCATGGTCATTTCGTCGCGCAACCCCGTGCATTCCGTGCTGTTCCTGATCCTGACCTTCTTCAACGCCGCCGGCCTGTTCATGCTGACCGGCGCCGAGTTCCTGGCGATGATCCTGCTCGTCGTCTATGTCGGCGCGGTCATGGTGCTGTTCCTGTTCGTCGTCATGATGCTCGATGTCGACTTCGCCGAGATGAAGGAAGGCGCCCTGCAATATGCGCCGATCGGCGCGCTGGTCGGGCTGATCCTGGCGGCCGAGCTGATCGTGGTGCTCGGCGGCTACACCTTCGCGCCGCAACTGGCCTCGACGGTCTCCAAACCCATCCCGGATCTTGCCGCGCGGACAAACACCGCAGCACTCGGCGACATCCTCTATACGGACTACCTCTACTACTTCCAGATTTCGGGCCTCATCCTGCTGGTCGCCATGATCGGCGCCATCGTCCTGACGCTGCGCCACAAGGAAGGGGTCAAGCGGCAGTCGATCGCCGCCCAGGTCGGCCGCACGCCGGCGACAGGCATGGAAATCCGCAAGGTCAAGTCGGGCGAGGGGCTCTGAGATGGTCGTCGGCATCGCACATTACCTGACCGTATCGGCGATCCTGTTCACGCTCGGCGTGTTCGGCATCTTCCTGAACCGCAGGAACATCATCGTCATCCTGATGTCGATCGAGCTGATCCTTTTGGCGGTCAACATCAATTTCGTCGCCTTCTCGGCGGCATTGGGCGATCTCGTCGGCCAGGTGTTTGCCCTGTTCGTGCTGACGGTCGCGGCCGCCGAAGCGGCCATCGGTCTTGCCATTCTCGTCGTCTTCTTCCGCAACCGCGGCTCGATCGCGGTCGAAGACGTGAACCAGATGAAGGGTTGACGGGGCTAACATGTATCAAGCGATCGTCTTCCTTCCGCTGCTCGGCTTCCTGATCGTCGGCCTGTTCGGCAATGCGCTCGGCGCCAAGGCATCGGAATATATCACCTCGGGCTTCCTGGTGATCTCGGCCGTGCTGTCCTGGGTCGCCTTCTTCTACGTCGGCTTCGGCGAAGGCGAGGTGTTCACCGTGCCGGTACTGCGCTGGATCCAATCCGGCGGCTTGGACGCGTCCTGGGCGCTCAGGATCGATACGCTGACGGTGGTCATGCTGGTGGTGGTCAACACGGTGTCGGCGCTGGTCCACATCTATTCGATCGGCTACATGCACCACGATCCGAACCGGCCGCGCTTCTTCGCCTATCTGTCGCTGTTCACCTTCGCCATGCTGATGCTGGTGACGGCGGACAATCTGGTGCAGATGTTCTTCGGCTGGGAAGGGGTGGGTCTCGCGTCCTATTTGCTGATCGGCTTCTGGTACAAGAAGCCGTCGGCCAATGCCGCTGCCATCAAGGCCTTCGTCGTCAACCGCGTCGGCGATTTCGGCTTCGCGCTCGGCATTTTCGGCGTCTTCGTTTTGTTCGGCTCGGTCAATCTCGGCACCATCTTCGCCAATGCCGCGACGTTCATTCCGGCTGAAGGCGCGCCGCAAGGGGCCGCCGTGCTGACCTTCCTCGGCTATGCGCTGGACAAGCAGGCGGCCATGACCATCGTCTGCCTGCTGCTGTTCATGGGCGCCATGGGCAAGTCGGCGCAGGTGCCGCTGCACACCTGGCTGCCGGACGCGATGGAAGGCCCGACGCCGGTTTCCGCGCTGATCCATGCCGCCACCATGGTGACGGCCGGCGTGTTCATGCTGGCGCGGCTGTCGCCGCTCTTCGAACTGTCGCATTCGGCGCTCACGGTGGTGACCTTCATCGGCGCCTTCACCGCCTTCTTCGCGGCGACCGTCGGCCTGGTTCAGAACGACATCAAGCGCGTCATCGCCTATTCGACCTGCTCGCAGCTCGGCTACATGTTCGTCGCGCTCGGCGTCGGCGCCTATGGCGCGGCGATCTTCCATTTGTTCACGCATGCCTTCTTCAAGGCGCTGCTGTTCCTGGGCTCCGGCTCGGTCATCCATGCCGTCTCCGACGAGCAGGACATGCGCAAGATGGGTGGCCTGCGGAAGCTCATTCCGAAGACCTACTGGATGATGGTGATCGGCACGCTGGCGCTGACCGGTGTCGGCATTCCGGTGACCGTCATCGGCACCGCCGGCTTCTTCTCCAAGGATGCCATCATCGAGGCTGCCTTTGCCGGCCACAATTCGGTCGCCGGCCTCGCTTTTGTCCTGCTGGTCATCGCCGCCTGCTTCACCTCCTTCTACTCCTGGCGGCTGATCTTCATGACCTTCCACGGCGAGCCGCGGGCGAGCCACGACGTCATGCACCATGTCCATGAATCGCCGCCGGTGATGCTGGTGCCGCTGTTCATCCTGGCCGCGGGCGCGCTGTTTGCCGGCGTTATCTTCCATGGTGCCTTCATCGGCGAAGGCTATACCGAATTCTGGAAGGCCTCGCTGTTCACGCTGCCGGACAACCACATCCTGCACGATATCCACGAATTGCCGCTGTGGGTCGAGCTGGCACCGTTCGTCGCCATGGTCATCGGCTTTGCAGTCGCCTGGAAGTTCTACATCCGCTCGCCGGAACTGCCCCTGAGTGTCGCCGCCAACCATCGGCTGCTCTATGCCTTCCTGCTCAACAAATGGTACTTCGACGAGCTCTACGACGTCCTGTTCGTGCGGCCGGCAAAGGCGCTGGGCAGGTTCTTGTGGAAGACCGGCGACGGCACCATCATCGACGGGCTCGGTCCTGACGGCATTTCGGCGCGCGTCGTCGACGTCACCGACCGCGTCGTCAAGCTGCAGACCGGCTATCTCTATCACTATGCCTTCGCCATGCTGATCGGCGTGGCCGCACTCGTCACCTGGATGATGCTCTGATGACCGCCTGGCCAATCCTCTCGCTGGTCACCTTCCTGCCGCTCGTAGGTGTGCTGATGATCCTGTTCATCAGGGATGACAGCCCGAATGCGCGTCGCAACATCCGCGCCATCGCGTTCACGACGACAGCGGCCACCTTCATCATCTCGCTGTTCATCTGGACCGGCTTCGACAATTCGCAAGCCGGCTTCCAGTTCGTCGAGAAGTTTGCCTGGTTGGATTCCGGCATCTCCTACCATATGGGCGTCGACGGCATTTCGATGCTGTTCGTCATCCTGACGACGTTCCTGATGCCGCTCTGCATCCTGGCGTCGTGGGAAGCGATCGACAAGCGGGTCAAGGCCTACATGATCGCCTTCCTGCTCTTGGAAACGCTGATGATCGGCGTGTTCTGCGCGCTCGACATCGTGCTGTTCTACGTCTTCTTCGAGGCCGGCCTGATCCCGATGTTCATCATCATCGGCGTCTGGGGCGGCAAGCGCCGCGTCTATGCCTCGTTCAAGTTCTTCCTCTACACGCTGGCCGGCTCGGTGCTGATGCTGCTCGCCATCATGGCGATGTTCTTCCAGGCGGGCACCACCGACATCCCGACGCTGCTGACCCACAACTTCCCGGCCCACATGCAGACATGGCTATTTCTGGCCTTCTTCGCCTCCTTCGCGGTGAAGATGCCGATGTGGCCGGTGCACACCTGGCTGCCCGACGCCCACGTCGAAGCGCCGACGGCGGGCTCGGTGATCCTGGCCGGCATCCTGTTGAAAATGGGCGGGTACGGCTTCCTGCGCTTTTCCCTGCCGATGTTCCCGCTGGCCTCGGAAATGTTCGCGCCGCTGGTGTTTACGCTGTCGGTCGTCGCCATCATCTACACCTCGCTGGTGGCGCTGATGCAGGAGGACATGAAGAAGCTGATCGCCTATTCCTCCGTCGCCCATATGGGCTTCGTCACCATGGGCATCTTCGCCATGAACCAGGAAGGCGTGCAGGGCGCGATCTTCCAGATGCTGAGCCACGGCCTCGTCTCGGGCGCGCTGTTCCTGTGCGTCGGCGTCATTTACGACCGCATGCACACGCGCGAGATCGACGCTTATGGTGGCTTGGTCAACAACATGCCGAAATACGCCACGGTGTTCCTGATCTTCACCATGGCCAATGTCGGCTTGCCGGGCACGTCAGGTTTCGTTGGCGAGTTCCTGACCATGCTCGGCGTGTTCCGGGTCAACACCTGGGTGGCGTTCTTCGCCGCCACCGGCGTCATCCTGTCGGCCGCCTACGCACTCTGGCTCTACCGCCGGGTGATCTTCGGCGCGCTGACCAAGGAAAGCCTGAAGGGCCTGCTCGATCTGTCGACGCGCGAGAAGGCGATCATCTACCCGCTGGTCGTGCTGGTCATCTTCTTCGGCGTCTATCCCGCTCCCGTCTTCGATGCCACGGCCCAGTCGGTCAAGGCGCTCGTCACCAATGTCACCGCATCCATCGGCGCCGCGCAGACCGCGGCGGCGAACTGACCAGAGGTTTTGCGAACCATGACGCCGGACCTTTATTCCAGCCTTTCGCTCTCGACGCCGGAGCTGATCCTCGCCATCGGCGCGCTGGCGCTGTTGATGGTCGGCGCCTATTCGCGCGCCAACAAGGCCATTCTGGTGACCGGCCTTGCCGTCGCCGTGCTGGTGATCGCAGGCCTATGGCTGATCTTTCCCACGGGGCAGGGCGCAGCCTATGGCAACGCCTTCATCCAGGATCCGTTCTCCCGCTTCATGAAGGTGCTGTCGCTGATCGGTTCGGCGGTGACGCTGGTGATGTCGATGCGCTTCGCCAGGCAGGAGCATTTCGACAAGTTCGAATACCCGGTGCTGATCCTGCTCTGCACGCTCGGCATGATGCTGATGATCTCGGCCAACGGCATGATCGGGCTCTATCTCGGCCTCGAGCTGCAGTCGCTGGCGATTTACGTGCTGGCGGCGATCAATCGCGACAATCTGCGTTCGACCGAGGCCGGTTTGAAGTATTTTGTGCTTGGCGCGCTGTCGTCGGGCATGCTGCTTTACGGCATCAGCCTCATTTACGGCTACACCGGCAATGTCGGCTTCCAGGAAATCGCCTCGGCGCTCGGCAGGGGCGAGCGCCAGTTGGGTCTCGTCGTCGGCCTGGTCTTCGTTTTGGCCGGCCTTGCCTTCAAGATTTCGGCGGTGCCGTTCCACATGTGGACGCCTGATGTCTACGAGGGCGCGCCGACGCCGGTCACCGCCTTCCTGGCGGCTGCCCCCAAAATGGCGGCAATGGCGCTGATCGTGCGCGTCACCATGGGCGCCTTCAAGCCGATCGCTTCCGACTGGCAGCAGATCATCGTCTTCATCTCGATCGCCTCGATGGCGCTCGGCTCCTTTGCCGCAATCGGCCAGACCAACATCAAGCGGCTGATGGCCTACTCCTCGATCGGCCATATGGGCTACGCACTGGTCGGCCTTGCCGCCAACAGCCAGGCCGGCGTGCGCGGCGTCGCCATCTACATGCTGATCTATCTCGTCATGACGCTCGGCACCTTCGCCTTCATCCTCGCCATGCGGCGCAAGGAAGGCAATGTCGAGCAGATCAGCGATCTCGCCGGTCTGTCGTCGACCAATCCGATCATGGCGACGATCCTGACCATCTTGATGTTCTCGCTGGCCGGCATCCCGCCGCTCGCCGGCTTCTGGGGGAAATGGTACGTGTTCCTCGCCGCCATCAACGCCAACCTCTATGCGCTGGCGATCATCGGCGTGCTGGCCTCCGTCGTGGGCGCTTTCTACTATCTGCGTATCATCAAGATCATGTGGTTCGACGAACCGGCCGGTGGCTTCGTGCCGATGGCGGTTGAGCTGCGCCTCGTGCTTGGTGTCTCCGGCGCTTTCGTGCTGTTCTATGTGCTGATCGGCGGTCCGATCGCGACCTACGCCGAAGCCGCCGCCAAGACATTTTTCTGACCGGATGGCATTTCGGCTGGCTCCAACCTCTGAGACGGAAGGGTTCCGGCTCGAGGCGCATGACAGCGTGGGTTCCACCAACACGCTGGCGCTGGACCATGCAAGGGCAGGCGATCCCGGCAAATTGTGGGTCGTTTCCAAGAAGCAGGAAAGCGGCCGTGGCCGCCGCGGCAGGGCCTGGGTATCGCCCGAGGGCAATCTGGCGGCGACATTGCTGGTCATCACCGGCGGTGAGTTGCGTCTGGCGGCGACGCTGGGCTTCGTCGCCGGCCTGTCGCTGGCCGATGCGCTTGACGCCGTGGTGCCGAAGGGCAGGATCGCCATCGGCCTCGACGGCGCCAGCCAAGGGCAGAACCGCTTCGAGCTGAAATGGCCGAACGATGTGCTTGCCTCCGGCGCCAAATTGGCCGGCATCCTGCTGGAATCGGCCATTCTCGATGGCGGCCGTTTCGCGGTGGCGGTGGGCATCGGCGTCAATGTGGTGGCGCATCCGCCGGATTTGCCGTATCCGGCGACATCGCTTCAGGCGCTGGGCGCGACATGCGACGCCGAAACGCTGTTTTTGGCGCTGTCCGATGCCTGGACCGACAATGCCCGGCTGTGGGATGACGGACGCGGGCTCGACGCCATCCGGCGTCGCTGGCTGGCGCGCGCGGCGGGGCTTGGCGGCGAGGTTGCTGTCAGGATTGACGGGAATGTGGTGCGCGGTACCTTCGAGACCATTGACGCGGACTGCCGTTTCGTGATCCGCGATGATGAGGGGTCGGTCGTGACGGTAGCCGCCGGCGACGTGCATTTCGGCGCCGTCGCGTCGGCAAAGATTTAGGGCTGGCCGCAAGGGCCGGGAAGGGAAAATTGATGGCGAAAGCGCAAAACGCCGAACTCGTCTTCGTGCCGCTCGGCGGCGTCGGCGAGATCGGCATGAACTTCGCCCTTTACGGCTATGGGCCGCCTAGCGCGCGCGAGTGGATCGTCGTCGATGTCGGCGTGACCTTTCCCGACGCGGCGCATCCGGGCGTCGACCTGATCCTGCCCGATACGCGCTTCATCGAGGAGAACCTCGCCGGCCTGCGCGGCATCATCATCACCCACGCGCACGAAGACCATTACGGGGCGCTGCTCGACATCTGGCCGAAGCTGAAGGCGCCGGTGTGGATGACACCGTTCAGCGCCGGCCTGCTGGACGCCAAGCGCCAGGGCGAGCAGGGCGCGCCGAAGAAAATTCCGGTGACGATCTACCGGGCAGGCGAAACATTCACCGTCGGCCCGTTCTCGATCGAGGCCATTCCGGTGGCGCACTCGATCCCCGAGCCGATGTCATTGGCGATTACGTCCCCGGCCGGCACCGTCATCCATACCGGCGACTGGAAGATCGATCCGGAACCGACGATCGGTCCGAAAACCGACGAGGCGCGGTTTCGCGCCTATGGCGACAAGGGTGTGCTGGCGCTGGTCTGCGATTCGACCAATGCGCTGCGCGAAGGCGAATCGCCGTCGGAAGTGGCGGTGGGCGAAGGCCTCAGGGGCGTCATCCAGAGCGCCGTCGGCCGTGTCGCCGTCACCACCTTCTCCTCCAATGTCGGACGCATCGTTTCGATCGCCAAGGCGGCGCGCGATGCCGGCCGCCAGTGCCTGGTGCTCGGCCGCTCGCTGAGGCGGGTCATCGATGTCGCCGGCGAGCTCGGCTACATGGACGGGCTGCCGGAGTTCATCGCCGAAGAGGATTTCGGCTTCATCCCGCGCGAGAACCTGGTCATCATCTGCACCGGCAGCCAGGGCGAGGCGCTGGCAGCGCTGGCAAAACTGTCGCGCGACGAGATGAAATCGGTGTCGCTGACGGCCGGCGACACGGTGGTGTTTTCCTCACGCACCATTCCCGGCAACGAGAAGGCGATCCTCGAGATCAAGAACCGCCTCATCGACCTCGGCATCAAGATCATCGAGGATGGCGACGCGCTTGTGCATGTCTCCGGCCATCCCCGCCGCAGCGAATTGCGCAGGATGTATGAGTGGGTGCGGCCGCAGATCGGCGTTCCCGTGCATGGCGAAGCCGCGCATCTGGTGGCGCAGGGGTCGCTGATGTCGACCTCCGGCATCGGCCAGGTGGCGCAGGTGCGCGACGGCGACATGCTGCGGCTGGCGCCGGGTCCGGCCACGATCATCGACCAGGTGCCGTTCGGCCGCATCTACAAGGACGGCAGGCTGATCGGCACCGACCAGGCGATGGGCATACGCGACCGGCGCAAGCTATCCTTCGCCGGCCATGTCGCGGTCAATGTCGTGCTCGACGACAAATATGAGCTCGCCGGCGATCCCGATCTGGTCGCCATCGGCGTCGCCGAGGCCGATGCCCGTGGCGAAAACATGGAAGATCTGATGCTCGACGCGGCCGTCGGCGCGGTCGACTCGATCCCTCGCCAGCGCCGCAAGGACCTCGATCTGGTGCAGGAAGCGGTGCGCCGCGCCGTGCGCGGCGCCGCCAACGAGGCCTGGGGCAAGAAGCCGCTGGTGACGGTGTTTGTGACGAGGTGAGGGAATAGGCAGTAGGCGGTAGGCAGTGGAGAAAAATGCAGATGTATCACTACTGCCTGCTGCCTATTCCCTACTCCCTTAACTTGTGGAGCACTTCATGCTGGGACGCCTGAACCATGTAGCACTTGCCGTACCGGACCTGGCCGCGGCGATTGCGGCCTATCGCGATACACTTGGCGCGCGGGTGACTGCGCCGCAGGCTTTGCCCGAGCATGGCGTGACGGTGGTGTTCGTCGATGTCGGCAACACCAAGATCGAACTCCTGGAGCCGCTGGGCGAACGGTCGCCGATCGCGGCCTTTCTGGCGAAGAACCCCTCGGGTGGCATGCATCATGTCTGCTACGAAGTCGACGACATCCTTGCCGCGCGCGATCACCTCAAAGCAAGCGGCGCCCGCGTGCTGGGCGACGGCAATCCCAAAACCGGCGCTCACGGCAAGCCGGTGCTGTTCCTGCATCCCAAGGATTTCTTCGGCACGCTGGTCGAACTGGAGCAGGCATGAGCTGGATTTCGTTTGCCGCGCTGTTCTTCATCACCTGGTGGCTGATGCTGTTCATCGTGCTGCCGTTCAGCGTCAAGACGCAGGATGACGATCAGGACGTGACGCTGGGCACTGTTGCGAGCGCGCCGCGCGGACCGCATATGCTGCGCGCCGTGATCCGCACCACCATCGTCACGGCTGTCGTCATGGGGGTTTTCTACAGCCTGACGCACGGGCTGGGTTACAGCCTCGACGAAGTCCCCCACATCATCCCCGAAGCCAGCCAGACACCGGCTAACTAACACTTTCCCGCTGACAGATCGGCTGGGATGTTTGTGCCTGTTTCGGAGCGCCAAACTCAGGTTTTGTCTCACCAGCCTGCGACGCGCAATCGGCGGTCAGGCATGGCCCACCCGCATTAGAATCACGCCTTGGTGTCAGGCTGACGCAAGCTCACGTGATTTGGGAACAGGTTGATCTAACCAGATGATCGGGCAAAAAAAATGCAAGGCACAAGGCCTTGCAATTTAAACGCGTTCCGATCTGTTTTCCGGTTTCCGGCGGCAGCGGGTAACCGCGCCTAGATCGCATCCTCCCAAGACTTTGACCGCGTAGGAGAGCAGATTTTTCTCCACCCTCTCGGTTATCGGGGCACACTAGCCTAACCCTGATGAAATTGTCACGCAGAATTTTGCCCGCAATCGGGCAATCTGTGCTGCAGTGCACAATAGTGCGGCAGGCTTTGCTTGCGAAACGAACAACACCGGGGCTGCCGCATTAATTGGGTCAGGTGTGCCGCGTCGCCCGGGCGCGCAAAGCGTGTGTGAGGACTTTGCAGTCAAGCGATCACTTTGCGTCAGAAGCATTATCGTTTTCGGTGCGAAGGTCTTTGGAAGAAGAATCGATTTTTGCGATTTCGGACCGATGCGGCCGGTCGGGTTTCCATTCCGTCACGAAATAGCTATGAAGCCGGGGCAAGCAAGCCAGCCGCGCCGATTCCGGCGCAGCCTCCTCTCTCACGGACCTGTCCATGCGTTTGTCGCAGTTTTTCCTGCCCATCCTGAAAGAAAATCCGCGCGAGGCCGAGATCGTCTCGCACCGGCTGATGCTGCGTGCCGGCATGATCCGCCAGCAGGGGCAGGGCAGCTTTTCCTGGCTGCCGCTGGGCAAGCTCGTGCTGGACAAGGTCTGCCGCATCATCCGCGAGGAGCAGAACCGCGCCGGCGCTCTGGAAATCCTGATGCCGACCATCCAGTCGGCCGAACTGTGGCGCGAAAGCGGCCGCTATGACGATTACGGCAAGGAGATGCTGCGCATCAAGGACCGGCAGGACCGCGACATGCTCTACGGTCCGACCAATGAGGAAGTGGTCACCGAGATCGTGCGCGCCTACGTCAAGTCCTACAAGGATTTGCCGCTCAACCTCTACCACATCCAGTGGAAGTTCCGCGACGAGGTGCGGCCGCGCTTCGGCGTCATGCGCTCGCGCGAATTTCTGATGAAGGACGCCTATTCCTTCGACCTCGATTTCGAGGGCGCGAAGGCCGCCTACAACCGCATGTTCGTATCCTATCTCAGGACGTTCACGCGCATGGGGCTGCAGGCCATTCCGATGCGGGCCGACACCGGGCCGATCGGCGGCGATCTCAGCCATGAATTCATCATCCTGGCCGACACCGGCGAGAGCCAGGTCTATTGCGACCGCGAATATCTGTCGCTGCAGGTGCCCGGCGAGAAAACCGACTTCGGCAATGACGGCGAGATCGCCGACATCGTCAAGACGTGGACGACGCCTTACGCCGCCACCGACGAGATGCATGACGAGGCGGCCTGGGACAAGCTTGGCGAAGCCGACCGGGTCTCGGCACGCGGTATCGAGGTCGGCCACATCTTCCATTTCGGCGACAAATATTCCAAGCCCATGGGCGCCAAGGTGACCGGGCCCGACGGCAAGGATCATTTCGTTTCCGGCGGCTCCTACGGTATCGGTCCGTCGCGGCTGGTGGCGGCGATCATCGAGGCCAGCCATGACGATAACGGCATCATCTGGCCGGAAGCGGTGACGCCGTTCGACATCGGCCTGATCAACATGAAGGCCGGCGACGCCGAGTGCGACCGCGTCTGCGGCGAGCTCTACGCCGCCTTCACCAGCGCCGGCAAGGATGTGCTTTACGACGACACCGACCAGCGGCCGGGCGGCAAGTTCGCCACCGCGGACCTGATCGGCCTGCCCTGGCAGGTGATCGTCGGGCCGCGCGGCGTGGCCGCCGGCGAGATCGAGATCAAGAACCGCCGGACCGGCGAGCGCGAGACGCTGCCGGTCGCGGAGGCCAGGAAACGCTTCGGTGCAACCGCATGAGCGAAGCCGCGGCAGCGAAGTCTTCGGTAGCCCAGTCTCCGGTTGGCAAGTCTCCGGTCGCCAAGTCTCCGGTCGCCGGCCCGTTCTCCATGTTCGAACGCATGGTCGCCTGGCGTTATTTGCGGTCGCGCCGCAAGGAGACGGTGATCTCGGTCATCGCCTCGATCTCCTTCCTCGGCATCATGCTGGGCGTCGCCACGCTGATCGTCGTCATGGCTGTCATGAACGGGTTTCGAGCCGAACTTCTGACCCGCATCCTCGGCGTCAACGGCCATCTGATCGTGCAGCCGCTGGATTCGCCGCTTGAGGACTATGCGCAGGTCGCCGCCCGCATCAACGGCGTGGCCGGCGTCAAATACGCGATACCGCTGATCGACGGCCAGGTGCTGGCGCAAGGCAATGTCGGCGGCGGCATGGGCGCGCTGGTGCGCGGTATCAGGGCCGAAGACCTCGGCAAGATCGCCATCGTCGCCCAGAACGTCAAGCAAGGCACGCTTGACGGCTTCGACTCCGGCGAGGGCGTCGCTATCGGCAAGCGCATGGCGGAGAATCTCGGCCTTGTGCTCGGCGACACCATCACGCTGATCTCGCCGGACGGCGATGTGACGCCCATGGGCACGACGCCGCGGCTGAAGGGCTACAAGGTGGCGGCGATCTTCGAGGTCGGCATGTCGGAGTATGACAGCTCCATCGTCTACATGCCGTTTTCCGAAGCGCAGCTCTATTTCAACATGGACGGCAGGGCGCAGACGATCGAGATCTATGTCGACAATCCCGATAATGTCGACGCGCTGAAACCGCTGGTCGATGCGGCGGCGCAACGGCCGATCGACATGGTCGACTGGCGCCAGCGCAACGAGACGTTCTTTTCAGCACTGCAGGTCGAGCGCAACGTCATGTTCATGATCCTGACGCTGATCGTGCTGGTGGCGGCGCTCAACATCATCTCCGGCCTGATCATGCTGGTGAAGGACAAGGGCCACGATATCGCCATCCTGCGCACAATGGGCGCCTCGCGCGGCGCCATCCTGCGCATCTTCCTGATGACGGGTGCTGCGATCGGCGTCACCGGCACGCTCGCCGGCGTGCTGCTCGGGGTTCTCATCTGCACGAACATCGAATCCATCCGCCAGTTCTTCTCCTGGATGACCGGCAAGGTGCTGTTCAATCCGGAGCTCTATTTCCTCAGCCAGCTGCCGGCAAAGATGGACCCGCGCGAGACCACCTACGTCATCCTGATGGCGCTCGGCCTGTCCTTCCTGGCAACCGTGTTTCCGGCATGGCGCGCCGCACGGCTCGATCCGGTCGAGGCCTTGAGATACGAATGAAGTCCGAGATCATTATCGAGCTGAAGAGCGTCGAGCGGCACTATGTCCAGGGGCCGCGCAAGCTCACCATTTTGAACGGCGCCGACTTTTCGCTGAAGCGCGGCGAGATGGTGGCGCTGGTGGCCCCGTCGGGCACCGGCAAGTCGACGCTGCTGCACACGGCGGGCCTGCTCGAGCGCCCCGATGCCGGTGACGTCATTCTGGCCGGCCGCGCCTGCGGACGGCTCTCCGACGACGAACGCACGGCAATCCGCCGCAACGATGTCGGCTTCGTCTATCAGTTCCATCATCTGCTGCCGGAGTTTTCGGCGCTCGAAAACATCATGATGCCGCAGCTGATCAAAGGGCTTTCGCGCAAGGAGTCGTCGGAGCGCGCAGCACAGCTGCTCGACTATATGCAGATCGGCAAGCGCGCTTCGCACCGGCCGTCGGAGCTGTCCGGCGGCGAACAGCAGCGCGTCGCCATCGCCCGTGCCGTCGCCAATGCGCCCTTGCTGCTTTTGGCCGACGAGCCGACCGGCAATCTCGACCCGGTCACCGCGTCCTATGTCTTCGAGGCGCTTGGCGCGCTGGTCAAGCAGTCCGGCCTTGCCGCGCTGATCGCCACCCACAATCACGAACTCGCCTCGCGCATGGACCGCCGGGTGACGTTGGCGGATGGCAAGGTCGTTCCGTTGTAGGCCCCAACTTCCTCATCCTAGGGTCTGCGCCGCGTCGCTGCGCTCCTTGCTCCGCCCTAGGATCACGAAGTGATTGGTGCGTGTCCCGATCGCAAAGGCATGCGATGCGCCCTGCGTCAGCACTGCCGTCACCCGTCAACCTTTCCTTAACCCTGCCCAAACCGGCTGTCAGGATTCGTCGGCATGCCGCTTTCCGCTCATTGACTTTCGAACAAAGTTAGAACAAAATACGAACATATCAACAACAGGAGAGAGTTATGAGCGATCTTGTTCAGGACGTCGTTTCGTTGGTGTGCATGAGTGCGTTTCTGGTTTCCATGGCTGTCTGGATCGGCGCCATGTGATGCAACTGCGGTTCGCCGCACTGTTTTAGGCGGGCAGGAAGGCGCTGTGCCGTTAAGCCTTTCTTGCCGCCATGACGCTAGGCTGCCCCGCCAAGACAGGGAGCAAAAACCTCAGGTGTCGCCGATCGTGACGGCCCTTCTCGTGGCCGGTAATCTCGGACTGATTTTCCTTCTGATGACCGCGCCGCTCGGTTTGCGCACGGTGCGGCTGAGCCGCGTGGTTGCGGTGGACCGGCAGCGCCTCTGGCAGGCGCTGTGGCCGCTCGGCAGCGATGCCGGCTGGTCCGGCGAGATACTCTCGGCCCAGCCGCTGGACGGGCAGGGCACGGCCCGCATCCTGCTGTCCTGGGAGGGCCGGGGCGGCCAGCCGATCGAGCGAAGGTCGCGCTTCGAGGACGTCGTCGAAGGCAGTCGTTTTTCGATGCGGGTCATCGAGGATACCGCGCTCGACGCGTCGTTCTGGAAGGATTTTTATGAGACCACCGAACTCACCTCGGAAGGTGCCGGCACGCGGGTGACGCTCAGTCAGACCGATCGCTATCGCGGCGTCGCCTTCCTGGTGTTCCGCTACTTCGCCATGCGCCGCGAGCTCGGCAAGCTGGAGATCTGGGCGAGGACCGGACAGTATCGCAAGGGCGGCTGGTTCGAGCATCCGCTGAGCCAGGTCGGTTTCGCCGTTCTGTCGGCTTTCATCCTTTGGCCGTTCTTCGGGCTCAATCTCGGCGGCCTGGCGCTGGCCGCGATCCTGACCTCGGTGGTTGCCCTGCATGAGCTCGGCCACATGGCGGCCTTTCGGCTAACCGGTCATCGCAAGGCGCGGATGATCTTTATCCCGCTGCTCGGCGGCATCGCCATTGGCGGCCGGCCTTATGACAGCCGCTTCGAGGTCGCCTTCGTGGCGCTGATGGGCGCTGGTTTTTCCGCGTTCCTGGTACCGCTGCTGATCGTCGCCAGCGGGCTCGCATCCGGCGAGGGACATCGGCTCGCCGCGGCCCTTCTGGCGACGCTTGCCGGCTTTGCCGCGCTGTTCAACATCGCCAATCTGGTGCCGGTGTGGAAATTCGACGGCGGTCAGGTGCTGCGCCAGATCTGCCCGGGGCCGGCCGCCCTGGCGCTCGCCTCGTTTTCCCTGCTCTCGGCCTTGCTATGGCTTGGCTGGCTGGCCGGCTTTTCCCAAAGCTTTCTGCTGGTGGCGGGCGCCGTCTTTGCCATCCTCAGCCTGATGACAGTGGGTCGCGGGGTAAAACCGCGCCACGAATTGAAGCCGATCCGCATCTTCGACCGTTTCGCCATGGCCGGCGCGCTGCTGGCCGTCTTCGCCATTCACGGTTTCGGGCTGTTGTGGGCCTCGGCGCGGTTGCTTTGAGCGTTGGTCGAGGCGAGACTCAGCCGGCCTTGCGAGCCGGTTCTGCAGAAGTTGACTCCGCTGCCCCGAAAACATCCTCGAAGGCGGATTTCAGCGCCAGGTCGAAATCGCCCATGGTCACGGGCAGGCCGAGGTCGACGAGGCTGGTGACGCCGTGATCCGGCACGCCGCATGGCACGATGCCGCTGAAATGGCTGAGATCCGGCTCGACATTGACGGCAATGCCATGAAAGCTCACCCAGCGCCGCAGCCGGATGCCGATGGCCGCGATCTTGTCTTCAGCCGGCGAGCCGTCGGGCAGGGACGGGCGCTCGGGCCGCACCACCCAGACTCCGACGCGGTCCTCGCGGCGTTCGCCGCGCACATTGAAGGCGGCAAGCGTGCCGATGATCCACTGCTCGAGCGCGGCGACGAAGGCGCGCACATCCTCGCGCCGGCGCTTCAGGTCAAGCATGACATAGGCAACCCGCTGCCCCGGCCCGTGATAGGTGTATTCGCCGCCTCGCCCCGCGGCAAAGACCGGGAAACGGTCGGGGTCGATCAAGTCCTCGATGCGGGCGCTGGTGCCGGCGGTGTAAAGCGGCGGATGCTCGACCAGCCAGACCATCTCGGCGGCCGCACCCGTGCGGATCGCCTCGGCGCGCGCTTCCATCAGGGCCAGCGCATCGGTGTAGCCGGTCAGGCCGGGCTCGATGCGCCATTCGACCGGCGCCGAACCCGGCAAGGGCAGGAACGACGTGGCGATCTGGCTGCGTTCGGTCATGGCTTTTTCGTTTTTCGCGTGACGCACGCCGGCTTGGCGAAACCGGCTTGCGCTCTGGGGCCAAATGCATTTGCCCTTCATATGGCGGTATCCGGCTGAAACGTCCAGTTCGCCACGCATTTCGGCCTTCGCGCACGACCCCGAAGATAGGAACGATCTTCGGAAAGGATCATGCGCCAAATCAAAGTGCTGCAGCGTCCTTTGCGCGTCCCACAGGACGCGCGGCGCTGTAGAGGCCGATATGCCAATTCGCGGCGATTATTGCGCGCCGCGCCCTTGTTTCGCCGGAAACGATTTGCTACACGCCGCGAGCCGGTTCGTTCCGGCTCCTACCACGGGCGGTCGTGGCGGAATTGGTAGACGCGCAGCGTTGAGGTCGCTGTGGGGCAACCCGTGGAAGTTCGAGTCTTCTCGACCGCACCATAATTTTTCGGCCATTGAAATCATTGCGGCTTCTCAGGCCGTCGACGCCAAATCATCGCCTTTGGCGCTTGAACCGGCCGCAGCAGAGTTGCAACAAGAGGTCGCAGAGCCGCACGCGAACGCCATTTGGCTCGCACCGGCCAGCCTCCTGCACCGAGTCCCCGGCTTTGACGGTGGCGGGGCAGGGGATGTGGGTGACCTAAGCGGCGCGTCGTTGCGGGAAATGGAGACCCGGACGGGCTCGACGAGGGTCAACGGCCGTCACGACGGTGTGGTGGTGATCGCAGTAGACGCGATCCGGCGACGTCGGCCCGGCACAAAACCGGTAACCTCCGGGTACCGAGCGGTCTTCGCTCACCGGGAAGCGGCACTGGTTGAGGCCTAGCTGAATGAGGGGGACGTCTCTCGACGCTGGTCGGATATTTTCACGCATGATGGTTTTCAGTTCCTGGTTCATAGCCCTTGCCGGCTGACGACCGCGATGCGACCCGTCGGAGCGAGCTTCTCTCGTTTTGGAGGCTGTGGACCACATATGGTGCTGATCGCACCGTCAAAGAAGCCCGGCGCCCCGCTTCTGAAGCCAAATCGTTTGCGACTTAAGGCCACACCCGCGAGCGCCCGAAGCACCTGTCCGGCCGGGATTTGCCGGCGCGTCGTTGCATAGCCTCAGTCCGTCGCCGCCGATCGCTTGAAGACGATGGTGACCCTGGTTCCCTCGCCGGCACTCGACTTGACGTCGAATTGCGCCTTGGCATTTTCGGTCAGCGACCGCGCGATCAGGGAGCCGAGCTTGCCGGGCCTGGGCCAGGTCTCACCCGTCGGCAGACCGATCCCATCATCGGCGACAGTCACCCGGCAACCATCGCCGCTGACGACGCTGTGCAGCGTGATCGTGCCGCCCTCGCGCCCGACGAATGCATGTTTGAGAGCGTTGGTCAGCAACTCATTGACGACCAGGCCTGTCGGCATGGCAACGTTGATGGATACCGGATAGGTATCCACCTTAAGGTCGAGGCGGATACCTTCGACTGCGTGCGACGCCATGACGGCGGACGCGATCTGGCTAAGATACACACCAAGATCCACCTCATCCTTCTGCTGGTCAGCCGACAAGGTCTGGTAAAGGATTGCCAATGCGTCTACCCGGCCGGCAAGCCTTTCGAAACGCTTCTGGTCCGGTTCGGTGGCGTTGCGGGTTTCCATCCGGATCAAAGCGGTGATCATCTGCAGATTGTTTTTCACCCGGTGCTGCAGTTCGCGCAACAGGGTGTCCTTCTCCCGGATTAGCTCTTCCGCGGGTCGCGCGTCCTCGGTCTCACCGTGTGCCGTGACATCGACAAGCGCCACCAGCCGGAAGCAGAGCTTGCCGTTGTCGTCCTCGATCACGTTGGAATAAACGTCGACGATTGCCGGCTTGTCCTCGCCGCGCTCAAGACGAAATGTGCCGACGAAATCGGTGTCTTCAACAACAGCCTCGGCGAGCGGCCTGTCCTTCTGCCGATGAAGCCCCCTGCCGGAAAGGGCCGCCCAGTTTTCCCGCGCAAGCTTCGGCGCCTTGAGGTCCGAGAGCTTCTCGAATTCGGGATTGGCGTAGACGACACGCTCCTTCGCGATCAATTCCGAGACGGCGATCGCGATCGGCATCTGGTCGAGAAATTTCTTGAACTGGTCGCTTTCCAGCGCGGTGGCGAGGTCAGGCGTATCGAGCAATTGCTCGACAGCGTCAGCCTTATCGGAGTCTGTCATCTCGGCGCCTGCGTGATGCGTGGAAGCCATCAATATCAGGCATGCAATTCACCCGCCATCTCCAATATCGAAGGGATACGACAGCGTCACTACTGGTGCGGACCGCGTCGCGCAGGGCTCCACCGCCTGCTGCTCACGAGCGAATTGGACAGAAGGCATTTTTCTCAGGGCCGCCGAACTTTGAAAAGAAATGTCTATGGAATTTGTAGAATTACGCTTTGAATGGGATCTCGGTACTGCTCGCCGGCCTTGGCGGCCTTCGCCTCCTGAGTTGAGATCAGTGCTCTCGTTACCAAGCAAGTCGGCTCCCGATGAGGGAGTTGCTCCGCCGATCGCTGTGCGGCCGGCAGACGGCGGAGCATTGCCAGCAGCCCCGCGGCTTTAGAGGAAGAGGTTCCCATGACCAGACTTACCCCCGTAGAGCAGATCATCCCGGATGCCGATATTGTCCCGCTTACCGGACGCGTCGGCGCAGAGATCAGGAACATTCGGCTCTCCGGCGACCTGCCGCAGCAGACGGTCGCGGCGATCAACCAGATCCTGTTGCGGCACAAGGTGGTGTTCTTCCGCGACCAGGCGCATCTCGACGATGCCGGGCAGGAGCGCTTTGCCCAGCGTCTCGGCGACCTCGTCCCGCATCCGACGCAAGGTCCCGTCAAGGGAACGGCGTCCATTCTCGAACTCGATTCCAGCCGTGGCGGCGGCCGTGCCGACCAATGGCATACCGACGTCACCTTCGTAGATGCCTATCCGAAATTCTCCGTTCTTCGCGGCGTCGTCATACCGCCGGCCGGTGGCGACACGATCTGGTCGAACACCGCGGCCGCCTACCAGGACCTGCCCGAGCCGTTGAAGCTGCTGGCGGACAATCTCTGGGCCGTTCACAGCAACGTCTACGACTACGCCGCGGTGCGGCCGCGTGCGAGCGCCGCGGAAAAGAAGCACTTCGAGGAGGTCTTCACCTCAACGGTCTACGAGACCGAGCATCCGGTCGTCCGCGTCCACCCCGAAACAGGCGAGCGCTCGTTGTTGCTCGGCAATTTCGTGCAACGGCTGATCGGTCTGTCCAAGAGCGATTCAGCGCGGCTCTACGAGGTATTCCAGTCCTATGTCACCGCGCCCGAGAACACCGTACGCTGGCGCTGGAAAGCCGGCGATGTGGTGATCTGGGACAACCGGGCCACGCAACACTATGCCGTCAACGACTATGGCGATCAGCACCGGGTGGTGCGTCGCGCCACGGTCGATGGCGATATTCCAGTCAGCGTCGACGGCCGCCGCAGCGCCACCCGCACCAAGGTCGCGAAGCCGGCAGCCGACAAGGCGGCATGAGGCGCGGTCGAACGCGAAGGCCGCTGTTCAGGCGGCCTTCTTCATACGTGATAGTGTCTCTGCAACCACCTCACCAAACGACGACGGCGTCGGCACGATGATCACTCCGGCGTCCTTTAGAATCTCGACCTTCTCCTGCGCCGACTCGCCGAAGGCCGAGATGATGGCGCCGGCGTGGCCCATGCGGCGGCCTTTGGGGGCGGAGAGGCCGGCGATGTAGGCGATCAGCGGCTTCCTCATGTTGTCGCGCGCCCAGATGGCCGCTTCGGCTTCCTGCGGTCCGCCGATCTCGCCGATCATTACCACGGCGTCGGTGTCGTCATCCTGTTCGAACAGTTTCAGCATGTCCTTGAAGGACGAGCCGTTGATCGGGTCGCCGCCGATGCCGACGCTGGTCGAGACGCCGATGCCGAGCGACTTCATCTGCGACGCCGCCTCGTAGCCGAGCGTTCCGGAGCGGCCGACGATGCCGACGCGGCCAGGCAGATAGATGCTGCCGGGCATGATGCCGATCAGCGCCTGTCCGGGCGTGATGACGCCGGCGCAGTTCGGGCCGATCAGCCGCATGCGGTCCTCGTAGCGGTAGCGCAGCATGTAGCGCTTGACCTGCATCATGTCCTGCGACGGGATGCCGTCGGTGATGCAGACGCAGAGTTTAATGCCGGCGTCCGCCGCTTCCATGATCGAATCGGCGGCAAAGGGCGGCGGCACGAAGACAATGCTGGCCTCGGCGCGGGTCTCGCGCACCGCGCCCTTGACCGTGTTGAAGACAGGCAGGCCGAGATGCTTCTGGCCGCCTTTGCCGGGGGTGACGCCGCCGACCAGCTTGGTGCCATAGCGTTTCATGTCGTCGGCATGGAAGCTGCCGATCTTGCCGGTGAACCCCTGGACGATGACGCGGGTGCTGCGGTTGAGCAGGATTGCCATTTTCTCGACCTCCCTCAGGCTGCTTTTTTCTTGGTGGCCGCGCGCCATGCGGCGACGGCTTTTTCGGCGGCTTCTGCAAGCGTGCCGGCAACGATCACCGCCTCGCCGGAATCAGCCAGGATGCGGCGGCCTTCCTCGGCCCTGGTGCCGGAGAGACGGACCACCAGCGGCACGTTGACGCCGACCTCGCGGATCGCCTTGATGACGCCTTCGGCGACCCAGTCGCAGCGGTTGATGCCGGCGAAGATGTTGACCAGGATGGTCTCGACATTCTTGTCGCCGAGCACGGCGCGGAAGGATTTCGCCACCCGCTCGGGCGAGGCGCCGCCACCGATGTCGAGGAAGTTGGCCGGTTCGCCGCCGGCGATCTTGATCATGTCCATGGTCGCCATGGCGAGCCCTGCGCCATTGATGATGCAGCCGATGTTGCCGTCGAGGCCGACATAGGAGAGGCCACGGTCGCTGGCAAAAGTTTCGCGCGGATCTTCCTGGCTTTTGTCGCGCAGCTCGGAGATTTCCGGCCGTCGGAACAGCGCGTTCTCGTCGAACGACATTTTGGCGTCGAGCGCGATCAGATTGCCGTCGCGGGTCACCACCAGCGGATTGATCTCCAGCATCGAGGCGTCGTAGTCGCGGAACACCCGGTAGCAGCTGAAGATGGTCTCGGTCGCCTTGCCGATCAGATTGTGGTCGAGGCCAAGCCCGAAGGCGATTTCGCGCGCCTGGAAACGCTGCATGCCGACGCCGGGATCGACCGATGTGCGCAGGATGGAGTTCGGCGCCTTTTCGACGATGTCCTCGATCTCCATGCCGCCGGCAGCCGAAGCCACGATCATGACGCGCTCTTCCTTGCGGTCGAGGACGAAGCCGACATAGAGCTCCTGCGCTATGTCGACGGCTTCCTCGAGATAGAGGCGCGAAATCAGCTTGCCGCGCGGGCCGGTCTGCTGTGTCACCAGCTTGCGGCCGAGCATGGCTTCGGCGGCGTCGGAGATTTCCTCGTCATTGGCGCATAGCTTGATGCCGCCGGCCTTGCCGCGGGCGCCGGAATGCACCTGCGCCTTCAGCACCCATTTGCTGCCGCCGATCTCGCGCGCCCTGTAGGTTGCCTGCTCGGGGCTGTAGGCCAGCCCGCCGCGCGGCACATGCACGCCGTGGCGTGCCAGCAGTTCCTTGGCCTGATATTCGTGGATGTCCATTTTGTCCTCCCTGAACGGTCAATGCGTGGCGACGCGCGGCTCACTAGAGAATTGACCGGCGCGTTCGATTGCCTCGTTGACCACCAGAACATTGCGCGCCATGCGTTCCGACGCGGCGTCGATCATCTTGCCGTCGAGGGCGGCCGCGCCCTTGCCCTGCGCCTCCGCCTCCTTCAGCACTTCGAGGATGCGCCGGGCGCGGGTGACCTCTTTTTCCGGTGGAGAGAAGACGTCGTTGGCAAGCGCGATCTGCGAGGGGTGGATCGCCCACTTGCCTTCGATGCCCAGCGCCGCCGCGCGCCTGGCGCCAGCGATGTAGCCCTCCGGATCGGAGAAGTCGCCGAACGGCCCGTCAATGGCGCGCAAGCCATAGGCGCGGCAGGCGACGGTCATGCGCGACAGAGCGAAATGCCACTGATCGCCGGGATAGTCGGGGTTGAGGCCGCCAATGTTGACCGTGCGCGCCTTGCAGCTTGCCGCATAGTCGGCGACGCCGAAATGCATGGCTTCCAGCCGGCCGGGTGTCGCGGCAATCGCCTCGACATTGGCCATGCCGAGCGCGGTCTCGATCAGCGCTTCGAGGCCGACGCGGGTCCTGAAACCCTTTGCCATCTCGATCTGGTTGACCATGGCCTCGACCATGTAGAGGTCGGCCGGCACGCCGACCTTCGGCACCAGGATGGTGTCCAGCCGGTCACCGGCCTGTTCCATCACGTCGACCACGTCGCGGTACATGTAGTGCGTGTCGAGGCCGTTGATGCGCACCGAGACGGTCTTGCCCTTGGCGCGCCAGTCGATGTCGTTGAGCGCCTGGATGATGTTCTTGCGGGCGCGTTCCTTGTCGGGCGGGGCGACCGCATCCTCGATGTCGAGGAAGATGAAGTCGGCGGCGCTGTTGGCCGCCTTGTCGATCATTTCCGGGCTGGAGCCTGGAACCGCCAGCTCGCTGCGCTGCAGCCGTAATTTCTTGAGGTGGTTGATGGTGTGGCTCATTGTCGGCTCCTCAGGCGGCTTCGGCGACCGGCACGGCGGCCGAGGCGCGGAAGTGCTGGATGGCGGCGCCGACGCCGGAGCCGGGCGCCAGCCGTACGCCGCAGTCGAGCAGCGCCATTTCGGCGGCCGAGAGCGAGGCCAGCACCATCACCTCGTTCAACCAGCCGAGATGGCCGATGCGGAAGACCTTGCCGATCACCTTGTTGAGGCCGCCGCCGAGCGCGGTCTGGTATTTCTGGTAGGCGCGCTTGACCACATCGCCGCTGTCGACGCCGTCCGGCACCAGGATGGCGCTGACCGTATCGGAGTGCCATTTCGACGCCTTGGCGCAGAGCTTCAGGCCCCAGGCGTCGACCGCCTTGCGCACTCCTTCGGCGAGACGATGGTGGCGGGCGAAGATGTTTTCCAGCCCTTCCTCGGCGATCAGGTCGAGCGAGGCCCGCAGGCCGCGCAGCAGCTGTGTAGCCGGCGTATAAGGGAAGTAGCCGGCATCGTTGGCGCGGATCATGTCCTCGAAGGAGAAGAAGCAGCGGCGGTGCGTGGCGCTCCGCGAGGCCACCAGCGCCTTCTTGCTGACGGAGAGGAAACCGAGGCCGGCGGGCAGCATGAAACCCTTCTGCGAGCCGCTGACCGCGCAATCGACGCCCCATTCCTCCTGGCGAAAGTCGATCGAGCCGATCGACGAGACGCCGTCGACGAAGAGCAAAGCAGGGTGGTTGGCGTCATCGAGCGCGGCGCGGCAGCCGGCGACGTCGCTGGTCACGCCGGTCGCGGTCTCGTTTTGGGTGCAGAAGACTGCCTTGATGCGGTGCGCCTTGTCGGCCCTGAGCCGCTCGGCATAGAGCTCGAGCGGCACGCCGGTTCCCCATTCGCAGTCGATGACATCGACCTCGAAGCCGAGCCGTTCGGCCATGTCGACCCACAGATGCGAGAACTGGCCGAAGCGCGACATCAGCACGCGGTCACCGGGGCTGAGCACATTGGTCATCGCCGCTTCCCAGGCGCCGGTGCCGGAGGAGGGATAGATGAAGACGCGGCCGGTCTCGTTCTTGAACACCGTCTTGATGTCTTCGAACAGCGGTAGCGTGAGATCGGGGAAGGATGCTGCACGCATGTCCTCCATCGGCAGGTTCATCGCCTGGCGGACCTGTTCGGGAATGTTGGTCGGTCCGGGAATGAAAAGATGGGTGAAACCGGCCATGTCGCGAACTCCTCCTGATCCAGCAAAGCGGTGATGGGGAGTTTCGTTTCGACGGCTAATGGCAACAACACCTCAAGAGGTAACATCTTGCCGCGCGCGGGTGGGGGTTGCCTACCCGGGTGACCTACCCGCGGCTCATCGCTTTCCTACCCGAACGGCTGCTTCTGGGTACGCCGCTCGCGCGCATAGAGCGCGACGGCCATCGCCCGGTTGCGGACGTCGAGCTTGTCGTAGAGATTCTTGAGGTGATACTTCACCGTGTTCTCGGAAATCCCCGTACGCGTCGCGATCTGCAAATTGGTCCAGCCGTCGGACAGCACGGCCAGCAGTTCGCGCTCGCGCACGGTGAGCAGCGACAAGGGCGTGTCGTTGACCTTATTGATGTCGATGTAGGGGATGCAGATGCGTCCATGCGCGACGGCCAGGATGGTCTCGAAGATGATCGCTGGATCGTCGAACTGGAAGCAGTAGCCCTGGGCGCCGAGGCGCACGCACTGCTTCAGGATGCCGATGTCGTGGTCGTTGGAAAACACCGCGATGCGCACGCCGAGCTTGCGGCTGTGAACCTCGGCCAGCACATCGGCGCCGTCCATGTCGGCAAGCTTCCACCCGATGATTGCGACGTCGAATTCGCCTTCCGCTGCCAACTCAAGAAAATGCCTGCCGCTTTGCACGCAGGCCAGGAGCTCGAAGCGCCCGTCGCAGTCCAGCATGTCGCGCAGCGCCGATATCACGAGCGGATTGCGTTCGGCCACGACCACGCGCACGCGCCGTTCCTCGATTGCTTTCTGCGTCTGCGACCTGATCTTCAAGGGCTTCCGGCTGTTCTGGTTGTCGCCTAGGCGGGTCCGGCCTTTGCCTGAACCTGCATCATGACAATTCTGCCCCAACCGTGCTGGGGTGCTCTTTCCCCAGCGACATGCGCTGTCGCGCCGCCTGAATCCTGGGCGGCGTCATATCCTGATGAAATCGCTCTCGCCCATATGCAGGGCGGGGCGCATTTCGTTTGATATTACCGTGCGTTGCGCGCTAGACCTGACAGGCACCTTTTCCGAAATTCCCATGGCGGGAGCCGCTGGTGGAACGCCAGGACGACCACACGACCGGCGCCAAAGCCGCTGACGATGCCCACGCCGACATCTATGGCGAGGACGGCGCCGTTCTGTCATCATTCCTCGCCCAGATCGGGGCGGCGATCGCCGATCGCGATACGCTGACGCTGAAGCGCGAAGTCGACGACCTGCACCAGTCGGAACTTGGCGATCTGCTCGAGGCCCTGCACCCCGAACAGCGTCGCGCCCTTGTCGAACTGCTCGGCGCCGACTTCGACTTCTCGTCGCTGACCGAGGTCGACGAGGCGATCCGCCGCGATATCGTCGACAATATGCCCAATGAGCAAATTGCCCAGGGCATGCAGGACCTCGATTCCGACGACGCGGTCTACATTCTCGAAGATCTTGAAAAGGAAGACCAGGACGAGATCCTGTCGCAGCTGCCGTTCACCGAGCGGATCAGGCTGCGCCGCTCGCTCGACTACCCGGAAGAGACCGCCGGCCGCCGCATGCAGACCGAGTTTGTCGCCGTGCCGCCGTTCTGGACCATAGGCCAGACCATCGACTACATGCGCGAAGACAAGAACCTGCCCGAGCGGTTCAGCCAGATCTTCGTCATCGATCCAAGCTTCAAGTTGCTCGGCGCCATCGACCTCGACCAGATCCTGCGCACCAAGCGCACGACCAAGGTCGGAGACGTGATGCACGAGACGAGGCACGCCATTCCGGCCACCATGGACCAGGAAGAGGCGGCGCGGGACTTCGAGCAATACGATCTTCTGTCCGCCGCCGTCGTCGACGAGAACGAGCGGCTGGTCGGCGTGCTGACCATCGACGACGTCGTCGATGTCATCCAGCAGGAGGCCGAGGAAGATCTGCTGCGCATGGGCGGCGTCGGCGACGAAGAGTTGTCCGACAGCATTCTTTCGACCTCGCGCTCGCGCGTGCCCTGGCTGCTGGTCAACCTGTTGACGGCGTTCCTCGCGGCTTCGGTGATCGGGCTGTTCGACCGCACCATCGAGCACATCGTGGCGCTGGCCGTGCTGATGCCGATCGTGGCCGGCATGGGCGGCAATGCCGGTTCGCAGACCATGACCGTCACCGTGCGCGCGCTGGCGACCAGGGACCTCGACATCTACAATGCCGGCCGCATCATCCGCCGCGAAATGGGCGTGGGTTCCATCAACGGCATCATCTTCGCCGTGCTGATCGGCATCGTCGCGGCCGTCTGGTTCCGCGATCCCAATCTGGGCGGCATCATAGCGGCGGCGATGATCATCAACATGTTCGTGGCAGCCCTTGCCGGTATCCTGATCCCGCTATTGCTCGACCGGTTCAAGATCGACCCGGCGGTGGCGTCGGCGGTTTTCGTCACCACCGTCACCGACGTCGTTGGCTTCTTTGCCTTCCTGGGGCTGGCCACCTGGTGGTTCGCTATCCCTTGAGAAAGAGGCGTTGCGGGTTCAATTGACTTTTACGTAAATGTGGTGCGAGGCTTGCGCGGGGTTCCATGCCGAGTCCGGCTTGGAACGGGGTTGATCGGAATGCGTTGGAAATCCCGGGCGACCGGGCGTTTTCCGATGTTCCGACATTTGGAGCAAAGATGCGGGAATATTATTCGATCACCGAACTGACCCGCGAATTCGACGTGTCGACGCGGACGCTGCGCTTCTACGAGGATGAGGGGCTGGTGCAACCAGTCCGGCGGGGCCGCACAAGGCTGTTTCGCCCATCTGACCGGCATCTGATCCGCCAGATCATGCGCGGAAAACGGCTCGGCTTCTCGATCAACGAGATCCGCGAAATCATCCAGATGTACAAGGAACCACCCGGCGAGGTCGGTCAACTCAACCTGATGATCAAGCGCATCGAGGAAAAGCGCGAGGATTTGCGCCAGAAGCGCCGCGATCTCGAGGAGACGCTGGCGGAGCTCGACCAGGCGGAGGAGTCTTGCGTCGAGCGGCTGGTGGAGTTGGGGGTAAATACCTGAGCGGACCGTCGAGCGTTTGCGCGCCCGTCGCAAACGTTCGCGATTAGCGGAGCCCTTCCACACTTCGTCATTCTAGGGCGAAGCAGGAGCGAAGCTCCGTCGCGGAGACCCTAGAATCCATTCCGTGACATCGGTCGTGGAGTGCAGCGGTAGCGAATTCTGGACCATAGCAACGCTCTGGAGTCCCGGCATGGATCCTCGGGTCTGTGCTGCGTCGCTACGCTCCTTGCTCCGCCCGTGGATGACGAAGAGACGGATGCGCCAGCTAATCGCCAAGGTATACACCCCTGCCACGCCGCCTCAGATCCAGCGCCTGACCCGCTTCGCATAGTCGCGGTACTTCTTGCCGAATTTGGCGAACAGCACCTTCTCCTCGCTCTCGATGGCGACCTTCTGCGTTGCAAAAGCCGCGATCAGGGCCAGCGGCAGGAACCATATGATCCCCGAGACGAAGGCGACGCCGATCAAAAGCAGCGTGTTGGCCAGATACATCGGGTTGCGCGTCACGCCGAACGGGCCGGACGTCACCAGATGATCCGGCACGCCATTGGGGTTCATCGTCGTTTTGGCCCGGATCATGGTGCGGATAGCGGTGAACCAGAGGGCTGCGACGGCAAACAGCACCACAAAGCCGGCGGCAAACAAAAGGTCGCCCAAGAGGTCGCCGATCCAGGGCAGGGGATAGAACAGGCCGAGCGCGAAGCTGATGGCGATGGCGGCGATGTAGATCAGCGGCGGCCATGGGATCAGCCGTGGTCTCGGTAGATCGGGTTTTGCCAGCCCGGGTTTTGTGAGCTTGTCGGTCATTGTTGCCCTCCCTGCGTCATCGGGCTCTCCTCCGTCCTGGCGGTGCAGATGCCGGCGAGTTCACCGAGATGCGCTTTGAACTCCGGGGTCTGGTCGCCATTGTAGAGCCGGTCGAATGCCGCTTCGCTTTGCAGCGTGTCCAGCATGCACACACAATAGCTGGTGCAGAACTCCGTGTCGCGCTGCTGTTCGCAAGATACCTGGCATTCCTTGAGGAAGATCACTTCCCTTGTTTCGACGGGCGCCGGCGCAATCTGCGAGAACAGCCAGACGCAGCCGAACAGCAGCGGCTGGTGGATCAGGTAGAAAGCCAGGCTGTGGCGGCCGATGAAGGTGAGCGGCCTGGTCCAGCTTCCTGATCCCAGCGTGGCCAGCCGCGCCAGCAGGCCAGTGGTGGACGCAAACTTTGCCGCGGCGATGCCGAGAAGCACGGCGCCGAACCAGGGAAACAGCGGCACGTAATCATTGGAGCGCGGGTTGATCGCCGACAGGCCGACCCACCACAGCGCCGGATGATCGAAGGCTTCGGATCGGAGATAGAGGGGGACTGCGATCACCACCGCCGCCACGACCAGCGTCAGCCAGGAAGGCAGCCGCAGAAACAAAAGGCCGAGCAAGCTGGCCAGCGCGATCTGATGCAGGATGCCGAAGAAGATGAAGCTGTCCGGCGTGATGAAGTACGTGACCGCCGATATAGCGGCGGCCGCGACGGCGACCATGGCAAAACGTTTCCAGAAGCCGGTCCAGCGGATCTGCCTGCCATGAGCGAGAAACAGGCTGACGCCGACCAGGAACAGGAAGGTCGAGGCGATGCAGCGCGCATAGATCTTCCACCAGCCGACGGCGGTGAGGCCGGGGTCGGTGTAGTGGAAATTTTCGAGATCCCAGGTGAAGTGGTAGCTCGCCATGGCGATCAGCGCGATGCCGCGTACGACATCGATGGCGACGATGCGCTTCGGTTGATCTCGCTTCAGTTGATCTCCAGGGGGTGCGGTATGGATGCTCATGGTCTCGCGATCTGATTCAGCCCCAAAGACGACTATCACGGTTGCACCGGACAAAAGAAGGCCGCCCTCTACGCTCCGGGTCATGCCGTGCGGCTGCATCGGGCGGCGCTTTAGGCCAGAGCCGGAAAGCCTTTGGCCGAATTTGCTTTTTGCCGGGAAGGGGTCGGTTTCCTGTTACCGGCGGAGGAAGCGCCAGCGCAGATTTGGGCTGCGAGTCTGATTTGGGGATCAAATGTCAACCCATGTGCGCCATCCGATCTGGCTTCCGGCCCTGCGTCCGGCGGATGCGCGCACCTTCGCCTCGCTCTATGCGGTCGAATCCTTCGCCCGCGCCACGGTATCGAGCGTCATCCCGATCCAGGCTTATGAGATTCTGCACAACGAGCAGATCGTCTCGATCCTCTACACCATCGTGGCGCTGCTCGGCCTGTCGGTGACCTTGTTCATGCCGATGTTGATCCGCAGGTTTGCCCGGCGCTGGGTCTATACCGCCGGCGCCTGCCTGCTGGCGATAGGCTCGCTGTTCTTCGTCACCCACACGCTTGCCGGGCAACTGACAGGCATGCTGTGCCGCGTCATGGGGGCGAGCGCGCTGTCGATCACGCTCAACCTCTACATCATGGATCACATCCGCAAGACCGATTTCATGCATGCCGAATCGCTGCGCATGGCGTGGTCGATGCTGGCCTGGACCGGCGGGCCGACACTCGGCATCTTCCTCTACACACGCTACGGCATCTATGCCGCGCATGGCGCGGTCGCGGTGTTTGCGTTGGCCTTGCTGGCGCTGTTCTGGACCTACAGGCTGGGCGACAACCGGTCGATCCGGCCGGGCAAGACACGGCCGGCCAATCCGCTGGCCAATATCGGCCGCTTCGTAGCACAACCCAGGCTCAGGCTGGCCTGGCTGATCGCCTTCGGCCGCTCCTGCTTCTGGACGACGTTCTTCGTCTACGGGCCGCTGTTCATGGTGATTACCGGCGAGGGCAAGCTTGCCGGCGGCCTGCTGGTTTCGGCCGGCAATGCGCTGTTGTTCATGGCGATCTTCTGGGGCAAAGCGGGAAAACGCTTCGGCGGCCGGCGCACCATGACCTTCGCCTATTTCGCGATGTCGGCGACGCTGCTTGCGGCGGGCGCGGTCGGCACTACCGCGCCGCTGCTTACGGGCTTTTTCCTGCTCTGCGGCGCCTTCTTCACCATCGCGCTCGATGCACTGGGCTCGACCGCCTTCATGCGCTCGGTGCGGTCCTATGAGCGGGCGCAGATGGCCGCGGTCTACCGCACCTATCTCGACTTTTCCGAGCTGACGCCGCCGCTTGTCTATTCGGTGGTGCTGGCGTTTTTCGGCCTCGGCTCGGTGTTCGTGACGCTGGGCATTCTGGCCGCTGTTTGCGGCTTTATCACCTGGCGCTACCTGCCGAAGTCGCTTTAGTCGCCGATCAGGCGGTTGCCTCAAGCGCTGCATGCCGCTCGCGCACCCAGTTGTGGAAGCGGTGCAGATCGTACTCCTCCGGCATCAGCACGCCGGCCGCGTGACGCATGGAGCGCAGGCCTTTCTGGTTGATCTCGCAGATCGCGGCATCCTCCTCCAGCACCTGGGTGCCGAAGGCGACGACATTGTCGATGTCCGTCTCAGCCAGCGCCTCGGGCGCGAACAGCCATTCGGCGGTGAGTTCGGTCTGTTCGGGACCGAGCGGCATCAGTCGCACCGTCCTGACGTAATCGACATGGCCGACGATGAACATCGACGGCAGGCTGGTGGCATAGGTCTGTCCGGCCGCACGCTCGGCTGGCGTCAGGCCCGGGAAGACCGGGCCATGGGCATGTCCGTCGCGCGACCAGGTCTCGGCGCCGGCGCGCAGGCCACCCGAAAACTCCGGCGCGTCATTGTCGGCATGGCGGACCCAGTCGGGGTCGTCGTGCCGGCTCATCAGGCCGCGGCCGTATATCGGCACCAGCCGAGACAGGTCCTTGTGGACGCCCGGGCAATGCAGGCACTCGTTGAAGTTCTCCCAGAAGATCTTCCAGTTGCAGTTCATCACCTTGCGCAGGACATGGCCTGATACCAGCGTTTCCAGCGGCCAGTTGGCGAGGTCGCCGGATGCGGGATCGAAGGAGGTCCCGGCGGAGCCGGCCGCAGCCTGCTGAAGGTTCACAAAGACAAAACCGCGCCACACCGACAGCGCCACCCGGTAGAGCGGATGATCGGCCTTGTCGAAACCATCTGGCAGCGATTTCGAGGGAACGCGCACGAGATCGCCGCGCAGCGAGTAGGACCAGGCGTGGTAGGGGCAAGTGATGAGCCGCGCTTTCAGCCGGCCCTCGCTTTCCTGGCAAAGCTGCGAGCCGCGATGCCGGCAGGTGTTGTGGAAGGCGCGCAACTCGCCGGTGTCGTCGCGCAGCACGACGATTTCCTGCGTGCCGACGCGGAATGTCCTGAACGCCAGCGGCTGGGCGAGGTCGGCCTCGCGGCAGACGAGCAGCCAGCTTTTGTGCCAGATGGCGTCGAGATCGCGCTGGTAAGCCTCGCTATCCCAATAGGCCAACGACGGTAGCATCGGTTCGGCCCGGCTCAGGCCGTTATAGGGGTCGCGCTCGCTCGGGCTGGGATGCATGGCTGGCTTCCTATGAAGCGTCAGCCGACACCCCGGCAAATCGTTTGTCAATCAGAGTGCCGCATTGCCGGTTGCAGGCGCGGCGCATAATCATGTCGTAGACACGGGACATTCGGAAATTGGGGGGATTCGGAAAGTGGCCGCACGACAGATGTCGCTTACGCCGGAGCTGGTCGCGCGCTGCTGGCGCGAGATCAGGGACCCCGGGCCGGATCCGGACGCGATGCATCTCGATGAAGCCGACTATGACGCGCTGCTGGATGAATTGCAGGTCGAACTCCGGGATAGCGAACCGCTATGGCTGTTCGGCTATGGATCGCTGATCTGGAAACCGGAAATAGATTATGTCGAGGACCGCGTTGCCTTGGCGCGCGGCTGGCATCGGTCCTTTTGCATGAACATGACGCGCTGGCGCGGCACCAAGGACAGCCCCGGCCTGATGATGGCGCTGGACCGTGGCGGACAATGCAAGGGCGTCGCCTTTCGGCTGACCGACAATAACCGGCGCGAGCAGTTGGGCCGGCTTTTCCGGCGCGAAGTCACGCTGAAGCCGACAAGCTACCGGCCGCGCATGCTCAAGCTTGCAAGCGAGGCCGGACCGCTCAGGGCATTGGCCTTCGTCATCAACCGCAACGGCCTGACCTATTCAGGACCGCTCGACGAGGGCAAGGTCGTCGAAAGGCTGGCAACGTCCTGCGGGCACTGGGGGTCGGGCGCCGACTATCTCTACAACACGGTGAAAAACCTTGAAGAGCGCGGCATTCACGATCGCCATCTGTGGCGGCTGCAGCGGCTGGTTGCCGAGCGGATCACCGCGTTGAACCCGTAACGCCGCATGGCGCATTCGCGCTGTTGGCCGGCGGAATTTGGTTTGCCGGATGCGGCCGTTTCAGCCTATAGTCATGCATGTCGTCGGTTCCGTTAGGGACCAAGAGGGAATGCGGTGAGGGCTGACTTGTTGCCCAATGCCGTGGCTGCCCCCGCAACTGTGTGCGGTAGTCCTCTCCAAGCCACTGGGGATTTTTTCTTCGGGAAGGTGGGGAAGGGCGCTGATCCGCGAGCCAGGAGACCTGCCGGCGACAGGGAACTGACTTCGATGCCCTCGGGTGGAGGGCGAAAGGACAAGATATGAATACCGCTTCCGTCTCCCTCGGCGCTTCCGTCTCCTCGCAGTCGCGCTTCATGCAGCTCGTGCTTAGCGCGTTTCTGGGCATTTTCGTCGTCGGCGTTGTCGGTTTCTCGCACATCGATGCGGTCCACAATGCGGCGCACGACTATCGCCATTCGATGGCGTTTCCCTGCCACTGACCAGGATCTGACATCATGAACCTGTTTCGCAACGTCGTGTTCATCGCGGCGATCGCAGGGCTCGTGGCCGGCGTCGCTCTCGCCTGCATGCAGGCCTACGCCACCGTGCCGCTGATCCTCAAGGCGGAGGTCTACGAAAAGGCTGGTGGCGGCCATGAGCATGAGCATGCCGCGGCGCCCGCCGCCAACGCTGCGGACACCAATGCCATGAGCACCGCCGCGCCGGCGGAAAATGCCGTGAGCAGCGCAGCCCCGGCTGGAGCAGCCGCGCCGGCGGAGGACGAAGGCTGGGCGCCGGCCGACGGCTTCGAGCGCTTCGCCTTCAGTGTCGTCGCCAACATTGTCACCGGCATCGGCTTCGCGCTGGTCCTGGTGGCGGTTTCCGAGTTCGCCGGCGGCATCGGCAGCTGGCGCCAGGGCGTGTTCTGGGGTCTGGCCGGCTTTGCCGTGTTCACGCTGGCGCCGGGACTCGGCCTGCCGCCGGAACTGCCGGCAATGCCGGCGGCCGATCTCATGCAGCGCCAGATCTGGTGGTGGGCAACGGTGATGACAACGGCGATCGGTCTTGCCCTTATCACCTTCCGCACGTCGGCGCCCCTGACCGTGCTCGCCGTCGTCCTGATCGTCGCCCCGCATATTGTCGGCGCGCCGCAGCCTGACAGTTTCGTAACGCCGATCCCGGAGAGCCTGCATCATCAGTTCGTGGTGGCGGTGACGCTGACCAATCTGGTGTTCTGGGTGGTGCTCGGCGCAGTTGTCGGCATAGTGCGCACGCGCTTCACCGGCACCGCGACCAGCCTGCGCGACAGCTTTGCCTGATCGCAGTTTGACCTTCATCATCGGCGGTGCGCGCTCCGGCAAGAGCGCGCATGCCGAAACTTTGGCGACGGCGTTGCCGCCGCCATGGGCCTATATCGCCACCGCCGAAGCCTATGACGATGAGATGCGCGAGCGCATCGCGCTGCATCGCTCGCGGCGCGGCGAAGGCTGGGCGACCATCGACGCGCCGCTCGATCTTGTCGGAGCGCTCGAAGCCTTGCCCGACAACCAGCCGGTGCTCGTCGATTGCCTGACGCTGTGGCTGACCAATCATATGCTTTCCGACCATGATCTCGAGGCGGAATGCCGGCGGCTAGCCGACATGCTGTCGCGGCCGCGCGGGCCCTGGCTCGTCGTCTCGAACGAAGTCGGGCAAGGCATCGTGCCCGACAATGCGCTCGCACGCCGGTTTCGTGATGCCGCCGGCCGTCTCAACCAGCAGGTCGCGGCGGTTGCCGATACGGTGCTACTGATGGTGGCGGGGCTGCCGCTCAAGGTGAAATGATGACCGATATCGACGCAAAAGACGAAGAACGCCACCGCGCCAAGATGGCCAAACGCAAGGCGGTGCAGGACGCCGAGGTCGCGGAAAAGACGGTCGAGAAGGGGCTGCTGATCGTCAACACCGGACCCGGCAAGGGCAAGACCACGGCCGCCTTCGGGCTGGCGCTGCGCATGCTCGGCTATGGCAAGCGCGTCGGCGTCGTCCAGTTCATCAAGGGCAAATGGCACACCGGCGAAAAGGACGCCTTCGCGGCGTTTGGCGGCCGCGTCGTCTGGCACACGATGGGCGAGGGTTTCACTTGGGAGACGCAGGATCTGAAGCGCGACATTGCGGCGGCCGAAGCCGCCTGGGCCAAGGCGCTGGAGCTGATCGCCGATCCCTCGATCAGCCTCGTCGTGCTGGACGAACTGAACATCGCGCTACGCTACGACTATCTCGATCTCGACCGAGTGGTGGCGGCGCTGAAAGCGCGGCGCGAAGGTCTGCATGTCGTCGTCACCGGCCGCAACGCCAAGCCGGCGCTGGTCGAGGCGGCGGATCTGGTGACGGAGATGGGCGTGACCAAGCATCATTTTTCGGCCGGCGTGAAGGCACAGCAGGGGATTGAGTTCTGAGGGGCTATCCTCACCTTTTACCCTCCCCCTTGTGGGGAGGGTCGATCCGCGAAGCGGAGCGGGGTGGGGGTCCTCGTAGGGCGCAGTCCCCCGCCCCGGCGCTTCGCGCCGACCCTCCCCACAAGGGGGAGGGTAAAGGAAGGGCGACGGTAAGCTCTCAGGACGTTACCGCGATAAGCACCGCCGACAGCAACCCGAACAGCCCAATCAGCAGATAGTCGGCGACCTGATAAAGTTTCAGCGCCCGCCTGATGTCCAGACTTTCCGCCTCGCGGCGGCCGCCTTCGCCCATGAAGGCATCGTTGACGACAACGCCGCCATAGCTGCGCGGGCCGGCGAGCGCCAGGCCGAGTGCGCCGGCCATTGCTGCTTCCGGCCAACCGGCATTGGGTGAGCGGTGCTTTTTGGCGTCGCGCCGCACTGCTTGCCAGGCGTTGCGGGGATCGGCGCCGTCAACGAGAAAGGCGGCGGCAACGATCAGCAACGCGGTCAGCCGGGACGCCGGCAGGTTGATCCAGTCGTCGAAGAGTGCCGCCGCGCCGCCGAAGGCCTCGTGGTGCGGGGTGCGGTGGCCGATCATCGAATCGGCGGTGTTGGCGGCCTTGTAGGCGACGCCGCCGGCCAGACCGCAGACACCTGTCCAGAAGGCGGGCGCAACGATGCCGTCGGAGAAATTCTCGGCCAGGCTTTCGATGGCGGCGCGGCTGACGCCGGCATGGTCGAGCTTCTCTGGATCGCGGCCGACGATGCGCGCAACCGCAATGCGGCCGAGCGCCAGCCCGCCGGTATCCAGCGAATCGGCCACCGCCTCGACATGTTCGGTAAGGCTCTTTTGCGACAGCAGCGACGAGGCCAGGATTGCCGTGATGATCATGCCGGCAGGAAAGAGCTGCCAGAGCAGGATTTGCACGATGAAGGCGATTGCCGCCGGCACCAGCACGATCACCAGCAGCGCCTGCACGCCGCGGCGGCGACGCAGCGCGTCGGAATCAGTGTCGCGGTTGAGCCTGAGGTCGAGAAAGGCTATCAGCCTGCCGAACCAGGTGACGGGATGGCCAACGGTACGGAACAGCCAGTCCGGGTAACCCAGGATGCGTTCGATGGCCAGCGACAGGAAAGCGATCAGGATCGACATGAAGCTTTCTGATGGAGCGATTACTGTGGTGGATCACGGTGGATCCCTTGGCCGGGCGAGGGCGCTCTTCCCTCACGCGCCACAACCTTTCGTCGATCTCTCGACAGGTATCAATCCGCACTCCTACCCGCTTTTCGAGCTGCCCGCCACCGCCCTGTCACGATTGCCGGAGGCCGCGCGCCTGCGTGAGCTGGCCAGGGTCGCGGCCGGCGCCTATGGCGCGCCTTCGGCCGAGAATGTGGTGGTCGCCCCGGGCACGCAGATCCTGCTGCCGCGCGTCGCCTCGCTGGTGAGCCCCGGCAAGGCGCTGGTGCTCGGGCCGACCTATGCCGAGCATGCCAGGGCCGCCGCGATTGCCGGCCATGCGGTGGCGGAGGTCGACGATTTCGAGGGGCTTGCCGGAGCCGAAATTGCCATCGTCGTCAATCCCAACAATCCCGACGGGCGAGTCGTGTCGCGGGAAAGGCTGCTTCGGCTTGCCGAGACATTGCGCGCCATAGGCGGTCTGCTGGTCGTCGACGAAGCCTTCATGGATGTCGGCCCGCACGCGGAAAGCCTGACCGGCGATGTTGGGCGGGGCGGCATCGTCGTGCTGCGCTCGTTTGGCAAGTTCTTCGGTCTCGCCGGCCTGCGACTCGGCTTCGCACTTTCCGATGCAGCGACGGTCGAAAGGCTTGGATCGCAATTCGGCCCTTGGGCGGTCGCCGGCCCAGCGCTCGAATACGGCATCCGCGCGCTTGCCGACAGCGGCTGGCAGGCCGACATGCGGCGGCGGTTGGCGCAGGATGCGGCGCGGCTCGATGCGCTGCTTTCGCGCTTTGGCGTTGCTGTCGCCGGCGGCACGACGCTGTTTCGCTATCTCCGGCTTGCCGATGCACCGGGGCTGTTTTCGACGCTCGGTGAGCGCGGCATATTGCTCAGGCATTTTTCCGAGAGTCCCCAGGTGCTCCGCGCGGGGCTGCCTGGAAGTCAGGAGGAATGGCAGCGGCTTGAATCGGCGCTTGCCGACTGGGGCGCACGGCGCGACGATGGGTCGAAGGAGATCGCGCCATGATCCATATCTGTTCGCTGGCAAAGCTTGAGGAGACGGTGGCCAAAAGCGGCGCCGTGCGCGTGCTGTCGCTGCTCGCTGCCGGCACCGAGGTGACGCGGCCGGCCTCAATCGCGAGGGAAACCACCTGCATCTGGTCATGCACGACATCGCGGTGGCGCAGGACGGCATGACCATGCCCGGCGAAGACCATGTGCGCAATCTGCTCGATTTCGCCCGGAAATGGGACCGCGCCAAACCCATGGTCGTCCATTGCTATGCCGGCATCAGCCGCTCGACCGCCTCGGCCTATATCATTGCGGCGGCGCTCGCCCCGAAGCGCGACGAAGTCGAACTTGCGCAGACATTGCGGAAGCTTTCGCCCTCGGCGACACCCAATCCACGGTTGATCGCCGTCGCGGATGCTCTTCTCTCACGACAAGGCCGCATGATCGAAGCGATCGAGGCGATCGGACGCGGCGACGATGCTTTTGAGGGTACGCCTTTCGTGTTGAAGATCGACGGCTAAGGCGGCCCGCTATGCCAGCCAGTCGGCAAGCTTCGCCTTGCGCACATCCTTCAACAGGGTGATGAAGCCGTCGGCCTGATGCTCCGCCGTCAGTCGGCCTTTCTCGGCCGTGGCAATGCTGGCATCGCCGACCACGCCGTTGGGGTTGAGATCCCCAGCGATCCAGGCGAAAGCGTGCGTTCCGGTGTGGCGCAGCAGCGCAAATTCGGTTTCGGCGCGGGCGACCTTGGAGGCGAAATTGTCGGCCTTGGCCATGTCGACTAACTCCGGGCGAAAATGCAGCATCAACGAGGTCTCGACGTCGCCGCCATGGATGCCATGGCGGTCTTCCAGCTCGGTGTACATGCCGGCGGGGCGGCCGAAGCGCTGCCAGCTGGTCTTCACCGCCAGCATCCTCTCACGCACGCGCAGCTCGCGCGTGACGATGCCCATGATCTCTTCATTGCCGCCATGCGAGTTGACGACGATCAGTTTCCTTACGCCTGCGCGGGCAACGGACAGGCCAAGCTCGGTCCAGGCATCAACCAGGGTGGCCGCCGGCAGGGTGAGCGTGCCCGGCGCCTGCAGATGCTCGTTCGACTTGCCGACCGTTTGGACCGGCAGGATGCGGATGTCGAGATCGCCGGGCAGGCGGGCGATGACCGTCTCCAGCATGCCGTTCATGATCGAGGTATCGGTTGATACAGGCAGATGCGGGCCGTGCTGCTCGATCGCCGCCACCGGCAGCACGGCAATCGTCGCCTCCGGATCGATCGCGGCGTATTCGGTGGTCCGGTAGTCGCCCCACCAAACGCGTCTGTTTGCAACGGTCATGTCATGCCTCTTGGCTGTGAGGGAGACCTAGCGCGCCAAACGTCGCCTGTCGATCACCCAGCCGCAATCGCCTCGATCTCGACCTTGAACTCCGGCCGCGCAAAGCCTGACACGATCATCAGCGTCGAGGCGGGCGCGGGGCTGGCAAACAAGCGGTCGCGGACGTCCATATAGGGCCGCAGAAAGGCGCGGTCGGTGACGTAGGCGTTTATGCGCACGATGTCGCCTAGCCCCAGCCCGGCTTCAGCCAGAATCGCCGCTATGTTTTGAAAGCAGAGCTCGGCCTGCGCGCCGGCATCCTCGGGGATCTGGTCGTCCGCCGTGATGGCGACCTGACCGGAGCACAGAACCAGCCGCTTGCCTGGCGGCACCTCGACGCCGTGGCTATAGCGGGCGAAAGGCGGCTTGATCGACTTCGGCGCGAGGTATCTGAACATGGCAATCTCCTGTCTGCGAGACCAGCCTAAGACGTGACCGATAGTACGTTCAAGATGTGGTGCATGGCACAAGGGCGATTGTGGACAGGCGTCCAAAAAATAGGCACGATGCCTCCCGCACAGCATGACCCGTCCGGTGTTGGCAGTGACTGCCGCGCAAGCAGGCGGCCCGGGCGGTGGCATGTGTCTTGCTTCTTGGATCAATGGTGTCGAGCCCGGCGCGTGACGCTCCGGAGCCAACAAAGGGTGGTGTCGATGTACGGAAAACAGAAGATTTCAGCGCTTGCGGTCGCGCTGCTTGGAGCCGGCACGTTCGGCGCGGCAGCAAACGAGAAGGTCACCTTCGGCACCAACTGGCTGGCCGAGCCCGAGCATGGCGGCTACTACCAGGCCGTCGCCGACGGCACCTACGCTGCATGTGGCCTCGACGTGACGATTTCGCAGGGAGGTCCGCAGGTCAGCGGGCGGCCGCTGCTGCTGGCCGGCAAGCTCGATTTCTACATGGGCGGCAATCTGCTGTCGGCCTTCGACGCCGTCCAGCAGGGCATCCCGATGCGCGTCGTCGCCGCCGATTTCCAGAAGGACCCTCAAGTCATCATGTCCCACCCGGGGCAGGGGCTGGACAAGTGGGAGGATTTGAAGAACGCCGACCAGTACATTCTCGGCGACGAGGGCGTCCAGACCTTCTTCCAGTGGATGGTCATCGAACTCGGTTTCGATGCCGCCAAGCGCGTGCCCTACACCTACAACACCGCTCCATTCCTAGCCAACAAGAAGTCGATCCAGCAGGGTTACGTCACCTCGGAGCCTTTTGCGGTCAAGAAGGAAGGCGGCTTCGTGCCCAACCAGTTCCTGCTGGCCGACTATGGCTGGGACACCTATTCGACGACGATCGAGGTGATGCAGGACACGATCGACAAGCGGCCGGAGGTGGTCCAGTGCTTCGTCGATGGCTCGGCCAAGGGCTGGTACAACTACCTCTACGGCGACAACAAGGCCGCCAACGAGATGATCAAGAAAGACAATCCCGACATGAGCGACGAGCAGATTGCCTTCTCGATCGAGCAGATGAAGAAGTTCGGCCTGGCCGATTCCGGCGACACCGAAAAGCTCGGCATCGGCGCCATGAACGAAGACCGGATCAAGAGCTTTTATGACAAGATGGTCAAGGCCAAGGTCACGCCCGAGGGCATCGATATCAAGAAGGCCTATACGCTGGCCTTCATCAACAAAGGTGTCGGAATCGAGCTGAAGAAGTAATCGTGAAGCTGGAAAAGATGGCGCAGGCGCCCATGACGGCATCGGGTGAAGGCCCGATGCTGCTGACGCTGCGCCATGTCGGCAAGGTGTTTTCCAATGGCGTGACTGCATTGAGCGACGTCGATCTCGCCATCCGCGAGGGCGATTTTGTCAGCCTGCTCGGGCCGTCCGGCTGCGGCAAGTCGACGGCGTTGAGGCTGATCGCGGGCCTGTCGACGCCGACATCCGGTCAACTCGACTGGGGCGGTTCGATCGACCGCGCCAATATCGGCTTCGTCTTCCAGGAACCGACGCTGCTGCCCTGGGCCGATGTCTTCGACAATGTCTGGTTGCCGCTCAGGCTGAAAGGCGTGTCGCGTGCCAAGGCGGCGCCGGTGGTGATGGAGATGCTGGAGCGGGTGCACCTGACCGGTTTCGAAAACGCCGTGCCGCGCGAGCTTTCCGGCGGCATGAAGATGCGCGTCTCGATCGCACGCGCCATGGTGACGAAGCCGCGCATTCTGTTGATGGACGAGCCGTTCGCGGCACTCGACGAGATCACCCGCTTCAAGCTCAACAACGACCTTCTGGAGCTGTGGCAGGACGAGCGCTTCACCGTCGTCTTCGTCACCCACAGCGTCTTCGAAAGCGTGTTCCTGTCAAACCGCGTCGTCGTCATGGCGGCGCGGCCGGGCCGCGTCCATGCCGAGTTGGCAATCGATGCCGCCTATCCACGCGACGAGGTGTTTCGCACCTCGCCCGACTATGCCGCGCTCTGCCGCCAGGCCTCGGACATCCTGGTCAACGCCATCAACACATCAGCCGGACCGCACCATGACGGCCATTGACCAGAATGCCGCAACGCTCGACGCGGAAGAGGCCGGCCGCGTACGCCAGGAGCGGCTGGAGCGGATCGGCCGGTGGGTCTTGCCTTTGGCGATCATGATCCTGGCGATCTGGCTGTGGGACCGCATCTGCGTGTGGAACGCGATCCCGCAATATATTCTGCCGCGCCCCGGCGTGGTGCTGTGGACGCTCTATAGCGATGCCGGGCTCCTGTTCTCCGCGCTGCTGGTCACGTTGCGCATAACCTTTCTCAGCCTGCTGCTCGCGGTGGTCGGCGGCGTCGGACTGGCGGTGCTGTTTGCGCAATCAAAATGGGTGGAGATGTCGTTCTTTCCCTTCGCCATCGTGCTGCAGGTAACGCCGATCGTGGCGGTCTTCCCGCTCATCAACATCTATGTGGACAACCAGACGGTGAAGCTTTTGCTTTGCGCCTGGATCGTCGCGTTCTTCCCGATCCTGTCCAACACCACGCTCGGCCTCAATTCGGTCGACCGCAATCTGCGCGACATGTTCAAGCTCAACGGCGCGACGCGCTGGCAGCAATTGCGCTATCTCAGACTGCCGGCGGCCATGCCGTATTTTCTAGGAGGCTTGAAGATAGCCGGCGGCCTGTCGCTGATCGGCGCCGTGGTGGCCGAGTTCGTCGCCGGCGCGCAGGGGCAGTCGTCGGGGCTGGCGTCGCGCATCATCGAGGCCGGCTACCGCCTCAACGCGCCAAGGCTGTTCGCGGCGCTGATCCTGATCTCGCTCACCGGCATATTGATCTTCCTGGTGCTGTCGCTGGTGTCGCATCTCATCCTGCGCCGCTGGCACGAGAGCGCGCTGAAGCAGGAGCGGTAGGGGGTTGGGTGACGTGATTGAGATGCTGGCGCGAAACACCCCCCTCTGGCCTGCCGGCCATCTCCCCCTCAAGGGGGGAGATTGGACGTCATCCGGGATTTCGCCAATTATCGACGTTGGAAGACGGGTGCTGTCGGAAAAGCTGCCAATCTCCCCCCTTGAGGGGGAGATGCCCGGCAGGGCAGAGGGGGGCGGTCCTTGATACCGACCTCTGGCTCGTACCATCTCACCAACGTCCGCCTTCACCGGTCGCTGACATCAGGTCTTGCCCCCACTTACGACACCGACGGTTTCGCGCTGGCCGACATCGCCGTCGCCGACGGTAAGCTCTCCAGCATCGCCGCGCACAAGAAATCAAAAGCGCCAGCCACCGCCATCGACCTTGCCGGCCGCATCATCCTGCCGTGCTTCGTCGACTGCCACACCCATATCGACAAGGGCCAGATCTGGCCGCGCAAACCCAATCCCGACGGCAGTTTCATGGGCGCGCTCAATGCCACCGGCGCCGACCGTGCAGCGCGCTGGAGCGCCGAGGACGTGGCGCGGCGCATGGATTTCTCTTTGCGCTCGGCCTACGCGCACGGGACCAAGGCCTTGCGCACTCATCTCGACAGCGTGCCGCCACAGGAGGAAATCTCCTGGCCGGTGTTCGAGGCGATGCGGGAGAAATGGCGCGGCCGCATCGAGCTGCAGGCGGCCTGCCTGCTCGGCATCGAAGGCGTGCGCGACAGAAAGTGGTTCGAGAGGCTGGCCAAGCGTGTGGCTGCGGCCAAGGGCGTGCTCGGCGTCGTCACCTATATGGTGCCGGATCTCGAAGAGCTTCTCGACAAGGTGTTCGCCGAGGCGAACAAGCACGGGCTCGATCTCGATTTCCACGCCGACGAGACCGACGACATCGCGGCGATCTCGCTGAAGAAGATTGCCGAGGCTGCACTCTGGAACGGTTTTGAGGGCAACATCCTGGTGGGACATTGCTGCTCGCTGGCGCGCCAGCCGGATCTCGACGTGCTCGATACACTCGACAAGGTGGCCAAGGCGCGGCTGGCGGTGGTGTCGCTGCCAATGTGCAATCTCTATCTGCAGGACCGGCGCGCCGACCAGACCACGCCACGCTGGCGCGGCGTGACCTTGCTGCACGAGATGAAGGCGAGGGGCATTGCGGTCGCGGTCGCCTCCGACAACACCCGCGATCCTTTCTATGCCTATGGCGATCTCGACATGCTGGAGGTCTACCGCATGGCGACGCGCATCCTGCATTTCGACCATCCGGTCGGCGACTGGCCGCAGACGGTGGCGGCGACGCCGGCCAAGGTGATGCGGCTCGATGGTGTCGGAACACTGGCAGCCGGTGGCAGCGCCGATTTCATCGTCTTCAAAGGGCGGAGCTGGACGGAATTGCTGTCGCGGCCCGAATCGGATCGCATCGTCGTGCGCAACGGCCGAGCGATCGACAGGCAATTGCCCGACTATGCCGAGCTCGACGAACTGATGGTGGAATGATGGATGTTTCGGCGCTCAAACGTGATCTCGACGGGATAAAGCTCGACGACAATCCGGCCATCGTCCAGCAGAAGAGCCGCGACTTCTACTGGTACAGCCCGGTGCTGAAGCAGCAGCTCGACCACGTCACCGGCGACCTGATCGTGACGCCCAGGAACGAGGCCGAACTGATCCGCGTGCTTACCGCTTGCCACCGTCATGGCGTTCCGGTGACGCCGCGCGGCAGCGGCACCGGCAATTACGGTCAGGCGATGCCGCTATCGGGCGGCGTGGTTTTGAACCTTGCCGAGATGAACGAGATCAAGGCCATAGCGCCGGGCCGCGTCGTCACCGGGCCGGGCGCGATCCTCGCCGACATCGACAGAGCGACGCGCGCGCATTCCGGGCAGGAACTGCGGCTGTCGCCGTCGACCTACAACACCGCCTCGATCGGCGGCTTCATCGCCGGCGGCTCGGGCGGCGTTGGCTCGATCAATTTCGGCGGTCTGCGTGATTTCGGCAATGTGCTGCGCCTGCGCGTCGTCACTATGGAGGCGGAGCCGAAGGCGCTCGAACTCGCCGGCGAGGACCTGCACAAGGTCACCCACGCCTATGGCACCAACGGCATCATCACCGAGGTCGAGATGCCGCTGACTGCAGCCTATGAATGGATCGACGTGATCGTCGGCTTCGACGCTTTCATGCCGGCAGCCCGCTACGGCAACGCGCTGGCACGCCAGGACGGCATCCTGACCAAGCTGATCACGCCGATCGCCGCGCCCGTGCCGCAGCTCTATTTCAAGCGCCACCAGAAGTTCTTCCGGGACGGGCAAAGCATCTGCGTCGTCATGGTTGCCCGGCATGGGCTAGACGCGTTCCTCGCCTTCACCCGCCGCGCCGGCGGCGAAGTCATCTTCAATGCGGCGACGGCAACGGACGAAGAGAAAAAGGGCCTGCCGCCGGGCTTCGAACTGGCGTGGAACCACACCACGCTCAGGGCACTGCGGGTCGATCCCGCGATCACCTATCTGCAATCGCTCTATCCGTTTCCCAACCAGCTGGCGCTGGTGGAGAAGATGGACGCGATGTTTCCGAACGAGGTCTTTTCGCATCTCGAATTCGTGCGCCTCGACGGCAACATCACCTGCTTCGGCCTGCCGCTGGTGAAATTCACCACCGAGGCGCGGCTCAACGAAATCATCCGGCTGCATGAGGAGAACGGCTGCCCGATCTTCAACCCGCACCGCTACACGCTGGAAGAGGGCGGCATGAAGCAGACGGATGAAATCCAGCTCGCCTTCAAGCGCGAGACCGATCCGCAAGGCCTGCTCAATCCCGGCAAGATGATCGCCTGGGAAAATCCGGATTACGACTATCGCTCGGGCCGGACTTTTTTGTTCAAGGGTTTGCAGAAAGCAGAATGAGCAGAGGTTTGAGCTTGAGCACCCCCCTCTGTCCTGCCGGCACAGGCCCTACGCTGCCGCTTCGGGCGTTCGTCGTTTGGAAAGCCAAGCAATTGGCTTCCCATCGGCTTCGCCGACCACTTCTCACCCCCCGCAAGGGGGGAGATTGGCAGCCTGAACGCCGCGGCCAATCTGACACGCTGACAATTAGTGAAAGCGATGCGGCAGTCCGATCTCCCCCCTTGCGGGGGAGATGCCCGGCAGGGCAGAGGGGGGTGCCTCGCGCCCACCTCGCAAGCATTTCCCCATGAAAGTCCTCGTCCTCTACGCACACCCGGTGGAGACCAGCTTCAATGCAGGCCTGCACCGCACGATCGTCGAGCGGCTGACGGCCGCCGGCCATGAGGTCGACGATTGCGATCTCTATGCAGAGGATTTCGACCCCAGGCTGACGCGCGGGGAGAGGCTGGATTATCATAACCAACGCAGCCCTGCGGAGCCGGCCGCGCCCTATGTCGAGCGGCTGCTCAAGGCCGAGGCGCTGGTGCTGTCATATCCCGTCTGGAACTACGGCTTCCCGGCCATCCTGAAAGGCTTTTTCGACCGCGTGTTTCTGCCCGGCGTGTCGTTCAAATTGGTCGACGGCAAGGCGCAGCCTTCGCTCCACAACATCCGCAAGCTGACCGCCGTCACCACCTATGGCGGCAGCCGCTTCCGCGCCATGCTGATGGGCGATCCGCCACGCAGATTGGTCAAGCGGATGCTGCGCGCGACGATCAGGCCCGGCGCCTCGGTGTCCTACCTCGCTCATTATTCGATGAACCTGTCGACCGACGAGACGCGGGCAGCCTTCATGGCCAAGGTCGCGGCCGGGATGGATGAATTCTGATGCGCGTGCTGGTGGTCTATTGCCATCCGGTGCCCGAAAGCTTTTGCGCCGCCATCAGAGATGCCGCAGTCGATGTGCTGAAGGCACGCGGCTGGGAGGTGCGGCTGCTCGACCTCTATGCGGAGAAATTCGATCCGGTGATGGGCTGCGAAGAGCGACGCGCCTACAATGAGCGGGCGCCGGAGGATCCGGCCCTAAAACCGCATTTCGAGCATCTCGCCTGGGCTGAGGCGATCCTGTTCATCTATCCGACCTGGTGGTACGGGCTGCCGGCCATGCTGAAGGGCTGGCTCGACCGGGTCTGGGCGACCGATGTCGCCTTCAAGCTGGGCAAGGGGCGCATCACGTCGCTGATGACACATGTCACCAGGGTCGGCGTCATTACCACCTGCGGCGCGCCGACCTGGTGGAGCGTCGTCGTCGGCCAGCCCGGCCGCAAGACCTTGCTGCGCGGTATGCGCGCGCTGTGCGCCCGCCGCTGCCGGACGTTTTTCCTGGCGCACTACCTGATGGACGCCTCGACGCCAAGGACGAGGGCGGCGTTTCTGGTGAAAGTGCGGGCGAAGCTGGAGCGGTTTTAAGCTTCTTCACCCTACCCTTGTGGGAGGGTCGCGCAGCAAGTGCCGCAAGGCGGCTTTTGCGAAGCGGGGTGGGGGTCTCGTAGGGCGCACCCCCACCCCGTCTCGCAATCGCCGCTTCGCTCCGACTGCGAGCCGACCCTCCCCACAAGGGGAGGGTAAAAAGGTGCTACATCCTCGTCCGTTCCGCCTTGGGATCGTACATCGGCTTCAGCGATGCTTCCGCCGCAAAACGCTCGCCGGCGATCTCGATCTCGTATGACGAGGCCAGCACATCCGCCTCGCTCTCGCCCTGGCAGGGCACATAGCCCAGTCCGATCGCGCCGCCGAGATGGTGGCCGTAATTCCCCGATGTGATCGGGCCGACGATCTTGCCGTCGCGCAGGATCGCCTCGTTGTGGAAGAGCAGGGGTTCAGGGTCTTTCAAACGGAACTGCACCAGCCGGCGCGACAGGCCGGCTTCTTTTCTCTTCAGCACCGCATCGCGGCCGATGAACTCGCCCTTGGCGGTTTTGACCGCAAAGCCGAGGCCGGCCTCCAGCACATTGTCCTCGTCGGTGATGTCGTGGCCGAAATGCCGAAACGCCTTTTCGATGCGACAGGAATCGAGCGTATGCAGGCCGCAAAGTTTCGGGCCGACATCCGCCCCCGCCTCATCGATCGCCTCGAAAACATGGGCAGCCTGGTCGGTAGAGACATAAAGCTCCCAGCCGAGTTCGCCGACATAGGTGACGCGGTGGGCGCGGGCGAGGCCCATGCCGATCTCGATCTCCTGGAAGGTGCCGAACGGATTGTTCTCGTTGGAGAAATCGTTAGGGCTGACTTTCTGGATCAGCTTTCGCGCATCCGGACCCATCAGGCAGAGCACGCTTTCTGCCGCCGTCACATCGGTGATGACAACGAATTCCTCGCCGACATGCCGCCGCAGCCAGGCGAGATCGCGTTGCAACGTCGCGCCCGGTACGACGAGGAAATAGGCCGTGTCCGACAGCCGCGACACGGTAAGATCGCTCTCGATGCCGCCGCGCTGGTTGAGCATCTGAGTGTAGACGATCTTGCCCGGCGCCACGTCCATGTCGTTGGCGCAGAGCCTTTGCAGGAACGCGCAGGCATCGCGGCCCTCGACACGGATCTTGCCGAACGAGGTCATGTCGAACAGGCCGACCTTGTTGCGGACCGCCAGGTGTTCCTCGCGCTGGTTGTCGAACCAGTTCTGCCGCTTCCAGGAATAGCGGTATTCGCGCTCTTGCCCTTCGCGGGCGAACCAGTTGGCGCGCTCCCAGCCGGCGACTTCGCCGAAGACCGCGCCGCGCGCCCTCAGGTGTTCATGCAGGGGCGATCGCCTGACATTCCTGGACGTTGCCATCTGCCGGTAGGGGAAATGGTCGGCATAGAGCAGGCCGAGCGTCTCGGAGACCCGCTCCTTGAGATAGCGGCGGTTCTTCTGGAATGGCTGGGCGCGGCGGATGTCGACTTCCCAGAGGTCGAAGGGCGCTTCGCCGTCATTGATCCACTGCGCCAGCACCATGCCGGCGCCGCCGGACGACACGATGCCGATCGAGTTGTAGCCGGTCGCCATCCAGTAGCCCGACAGCTCCGGCGCTTCGCCGAGATAGTAGCGGTCGTCGGGGGTAAAGCTTTCGGGGCCGTTGAAGAAGGTGTGAATGCCGGCGGTTGCCAGCATCGGCATGCGGTTGACGCCCATCTCGAGGATCGGCTCGAAATGCTCCATGTCCTCCGGCAACTGGTCGAAGCAGAAATCCTCGCTTATGCCGTCCATGCCCCAGGGCTTGGCCACCGGCTCGAAGGCGCCAAGCATCATCTTGCCGGCGTCTTCCTTGTAGTAGGCGCACTCATCCGGCACGCGCAGCACCGGCAGCCGGCCAAGGCCGGGGATCGGCTCGGTGACGAGATAAAAATGCTCGCAGGCATGCAGCGGGATGGTGACGCCGTTCTGGGCGCCGAGTTCGCGCGCCCACATGCCGGCGCAGTTGACGACGATGTCGGCCTCGATCGTGCCCTGGTCGTCGCCTTGCGCCCACGACACGCCGGCGACGCGACCGGCCTTGGTGTGGACCTTGGTGACCTTCACATTCTCGACGACTGTGGCGCCGCGCTGGCGGGCGCCCTTGGCCAGCGCCATGGCGATGTTGGCCGGATCGCATTGGCCGTCGAGCGGCAGATGCACGGCGCCGACCACATCGGACACGTTGAGATGCGGGTACATCTCCTTGACTTCACCAGGCGAAATCTCGCGCACATCGACATCGAAGGCGCGGGCGAGCGAGGCCTGACGGTAAATCTCGTGCTTGCGCTCCTCGGTCAGCGCCACGGTGATCGAGCCGACCTGGCGCATGCCGGTGCCGACTTCGGTCTCGGCCTCCAGCTTGACGTAGAGGTCGGCCGAATATTTCGCCAGCCGCGTCATGTTCTGCGAGCCGCGCAGCTGGCCGATCAGGCCGGCGGCGTGCCAGGTCGTTCCCGAGGTCAGCTGCTTGCGTTCCAGCAGCACGATGTCGGTCCAGCCGAGCTTGGCCAGGTGGTAGGCGACCGAACAGCCGGAGACACCGCCGCCGATAATAACCGCGCGGGCCTTGATGGGAATGCTTCTGGTCATGCGGCCTCGCGGCGATAGCCGGATGCGAAGCGGCACAGGCGTTTTGCGGCTTCCTGAAGCACCGGTTCCGGTTGGCAGAGGCTGATGCGGATGTGGCCGGCAGCGGCCTTGCCGAAGCTGGAACCCGGCATGACGCCGACACTCTCCTGGTCGAGAAAGGCCCAGGCGAATTTCTCGTCGTCGGGCTCGACGGCGGAGATGTCGAGCATGACATACATGCCGCCCTCGGAGCCGTGCACGCTGACATTGTTCATGCCGCGCACGGCGTCGAGCAGGACGGTGCGGCGCGCCGCATAGCGTTCGGCGATCTCCTTGACGCCAAAGCAGTTCTCCAGCGCCTCGGCGCAGGCGATCGAGATGAAGGCCGGCAGGCCGTAGGTCGTCACCAGATTGAGATTGGTCAACAGCGTGATCATCTGCGTCGGGCCGGTCAGCCAGCCCATGCGCCAGCCGGTCATGCCGTGGCTCTTGGACATCGAATTGATGACCAGCGTGCGCTCGGCCATGCCGGGCAGGCCGCGCGGCGAGATGTGCTCGCCGCCGCCGAGCGTCCAGTAGACCTCGTCCGACAGCAGCCAGAGATCGTGCTCGCGGCAGATCTCGGCCAGCTCTTCCAGACGCTCACGCGAATAGACGGCGCCGGTCGGGTTGTTCGGCGTGTTGATCAAAATGGCGCGCGTGTTGGGCTTGAGCGCCGCGCGGATCATCTCGGCGTGCGGCTGGAAACCGTCCTCGGCCGGCGTCTCGACGACGGTGAAGCTGGCGCCGGCGGCGCTGAACGTGTTGGGATAAGTCGCGTAGTAGGGCGCCACCACGATAGCGTGGTCGCCCTGGTCGAGAACGGCCTGCACGGCCGCGTAAAGGGCAGCCTGGCCGCCCGGCGTGGCGATGACTTGGTCAGGTGCCGTCTCGACCCCGGTGCAAGCGGTCGAGGCCGCCGCCATCGCCCTGCGCAGGCGCGGAACGCCGGGAAGCGGGGTGTAGTGGTGGTTGCTGCCGCGAACCGCCGTCACGCAGGCTTCGATCGTCTGGCTCGGCGTATCGAAATCATGGTCGCCGACCGACAGCATGATGATGTCCTGGCCGGCCTCCTTGCGGGCCCATGCCTCGGTGTGGACCTCCCAGCCATCCTTGCCCGAAGGCACGATGCCGGAAATGCGCGATGAGGGTCTGGGCATCAGGATACTCCCGAGATTTCGTGGCCGGCCTGTTCGAGCTGATCGCGCAACGCGGCGATGTGGGCAGGGCCGACTTCGCAGCAGCCGCCGACGATGGTGGCGCCAGCGGCGACCCAGCCGAGCGCCTGGTCGGCATAGGCATCCGGATCAAGGTCGTGGCGTGCGTGCAGCACTTCGACCGTTCCGCCATGCTTGAGCGCTTCGACAGAGGTGAAGCCATTGGCATAGGCGCCGACCGGGCCGCCGAGAGCAATCAATTCGGGCAGTGCCGCGGCGATCGCTTCTGGCCGGCAGCAATTCACCAGGCGCGCTGCAACCGTCAGCCCGTCGAGGGCGTCCGCCGCTGCCGCTATTGTTTCGCCGCTGCGCAGCCGCGGCGCGCCGTGATCGGCGAGCGTCCAAGACACCCAGACAGGTTTGCCGCTTTCCGACGCAGCGGTAACGGCCGCACGGCCTTCGTCGGCTGAGGCCATGGTCTCGCACAGGAACAGGTCGACGCCGTCGGTCTGCTCGGCGACGATGCGGCGATAGATGTCCAGCGTCTCCTCGAACGATATGGTCAGCGCCGGCGCATAGCTGCCGAACAGCGGTGACAGGCAGCCGGCGATCGCTGCATCGCCTGCCTCCTCGCGTGCCTGTCTTGCCAATTCGATGCCGCGCTTCTGCAAGGGCCTGAAGAGGTCTTCTGCTCCTTCCCGCGCGAGCCGCTCCGGCGTCGCCGAATAGGTGTTGATGGTGATGACGCGAGCGCCGGCCCGGATGAATTCGGCATGCAGGCCACGCACCAGATCCGGCTCGTCGATCAGCACCCTGGCCGACCAGAGCGGCGTCGGCTCGGAGCTGCTGCGGCGGACCAGTTCCTGGCCCATGCCGCCATCGGTGAGAATGACTTTCTTCATGCTCTCAATCTTTCGTTTTTCGGATCCCACAGCGGCTCGTCTTTCTGCACGACCGCCCGAAAGCGATCGCCGAAGATTTCGATCTCGATCGCGGTATCGGGTTCAGCCAGGTCGGCGCGCAGTATGCCGAGCGCGATCGATTTGTCGATGCGATGCCCCAGCCGCCGGACGTCGTCTCGCCGACGATCTTGCCGTCATGCCAGAGCGTCGACACCGACGGCGCGTCGCAATCGCCGGGGTTTTCGACCACCAGCGTGACGAAGCGCTTCTTTACGCCTTGCTGCTTTTCGTTCTGCAGGGCTGCCTTGCCGCGGAAGTCGGGCTTGTCCCATTTTACGAAGCGCTCGAGCCCGCCCTGCAGGACCGTATAGTCGGTCGACAGGTCGCCCTTCCAGGTCCGGTAGCCCTTTTCGAGGCGCAGCGAATCCAGCGCATACATGCCGAACGGTTTCAGACCGTGTTTTTGTCCCGCCGTCCAGACGGCGTCGAAGATGGCGGCGGTGTCTCCCACCTTGGCGTGGATTTCCCAGCCGAGTTCGCCGGCGAAGGATACCCGCACCAGCTTCGCCCAGCGGCCGGCGATGGTGGTTTCCTGATGCGTCAGCCAGGGCAGCGAGAGATCCGCGCCACAGACCTCGGCCAGGATCTTGCGCGAATTGGGGCCGGCGAGGATTTGCGTCGAATAGTCTTCGGTCCTGTCGGTGAGGGTGAAAGCTGCGTCCTTCGGCAGGCGCGACTTCAGCCATTCGAAATCGTGCCACTGCGCTACCGCCGCGGTGATCAGCGTCATCTGCTCTTCGCCATGGCGCACCACCGACATCTCGGTGACGATGCGGCCCTTGTCGTCGGCGAAATAGGCGAGGCCGATGCGGCCCGGCTTGGGCACCAGGCCGGTGACCTGCAGCGCCAGCCATTCGGCTGCGCCAGGACCTTCGAGGTTGAAGCGCGAGAAGCCGGGCAGGTCCAGAATGCCGGCGGCGTCGCGCACCGCCAGGCATTCTTCGCGCACGCGGTGCTGCCACGGCCCGTCGCGGCGGAAGGTGAGTGTTGCTTCTTCCGACGTGTCGTCACCGGGTTGCGCATACCAGGTGGCACGCTCCCAGCCATTATAGGCGTCGAACTGGGCGCCGAGCGCCTTGATGCGATCGTGGATCGGCGACAGCTTGCGGTCGCGCCCGGCCGGCCAGGCATGGCGCGGGAACTGGATGGCGTATTCGTTGCCGTAGATCTCCATGCCCTTGGCGACGCTATAGTCGGGGGCGGCCGCAAAGCTGGTGAAACGGCGCGGATCGCAAGACCACATGTCCCATTCGGTCTGGCCCTGCGTAACCCATTCGGCCAGCACCTTGCCGGCGCCGCCGCCCTGGGCGATGCCGAAGGTGAAGACACAGGCCTCGAACGCGTTGGGAACGCCGGGCATCGGACCGATCAGCGGATTGCCGTCCGGCGCGTAAGGGATCGGCCCGTTGATCACCTTGGACAGGCCGGCAGTGCCGAGAATCGGCACGCGGGCTACGGCATCGGCAAGGTAGTGCTCGAGACGGTCGAGATCGTCGGGGAAGAGCTGGAAGGAAAAGTCCTCCGGCATCGGGTCGTTGTGGGTTGCCCAATGCGCGCGGCAATTGCGCTCATAGGGACCGAGATTCATGCCGTTCTTTTCCTGGCGCAGATAGTAGGAGGTGTCGACGTCGCGCAGCAGCGGCAGCTTCTTGCCCTGCTCCTTCGACCACGCCACCAGTTCGGGGATTTCCTCGAACAAGATGTACTGATGGCTCATCACCATCATCGGGACGTCGCGGCCCAACATTTTGCCGACTTCCGCGGCTCGGTAGCCGGCGGCGTTGACGACGATTTCGCAACGGATCTCGCCTTGCGGCGTCTCGACAACCCATTCGTCGTTCTCGCGGCGCACACCTGACACCGGACAGAAGCGGACGATCCTGGCGCCCATGTCGCGCGCACCCTTGGCCAGTGCCTGCGTCAGCTGCGCGGGGTCGATGTCGCCGTCGTTTGGATCGTAGAGCGCACCTTTGAGGTCATGCGTCTCGATGAAGGGATAGCGGCGCTTGACCTCATCAGGGCCGACAATGGCGATGTCCATGCCCTGGTAGCGGCCCATGCCCTTGGCGCGCTGGAACTCCTGCATGCGCTCCTTGGTGTGGGCGAGGCGGAGCGAGCCAGTAACGTGGTAGTTCATGGGATAGTCGACCGCGTCGGCGAGACCGCGATAAAGCTCGGTCGAATAGCGCTGCATGTTCATCAGCGACCAGGACGACGAGAAGGTCGGCACGTTGCCGGCGGCATGCCAGGTCGAGCCCGAGGTCAGCTCGTTCTTTTCCAAAAGCACGCAGTCGGTCCAGCCGGCCTTGCAAAGGTGATAGAGCGAGGAGGTGCCGACGACACCGCCTCCGATGATCACCACGCGTGCCGTGGTCGGCAAACCGGCCATATTAGAAACCCCTCGTTCAGTAGACAGGCGGCGAAACCACCCAGATGATCACGGCCGGCTCGGTGCCGGGATTGCGCCAGCGGTACGGCTTGCGCTCGAAGCGGAAGGAATCGCCTTCGCCGAGCCGGTGCCAGACGCCGGCTATCTCGATCTCGAAAATGCCAGAGGCGATGTAGCCGGCTTCCTCGGTCGGCCGCAGCTGCTCGCTCTTCATCTCGGCGCCCGGCGCGAAGATCGAACGCACCATCTCGAAACTACCGCCGAGATCGGGCGACAGAAGCTCCTCCACCAGGCCGGATTCGCTTGTGCCAAGCGTGCGCCGGCTGCCGGCGCGCACGATGACGCCGCGCTCCTTCTCGATAGGCACGTCGTGGCTGAAGAACAGGCTGAGCGGCACGCCGAATAAATCGGCGAAGGCCCTGAGGTCGCCAAGTGAAGGGATAGACAGGCCGCGCTCGACCTGGCTGACCCAGCCGACAGAGCGGCCAAGCTTCAGCGCGATCTCAGCCAGCGTCAGCCCACGCGCCTTGCGTAGCGCACGGATGTCGCTCGCCAGCAGGCGCTCGTCAGGTCCCTGCAATGTTTTGGGAATAGCTGGGGGCAAAACGCTCACTTGATGAAAATCTGGAAATGAATTTCATGGGAGCTCATGTCCGTGAAAAAATCAAGCGAATTTTCATGGGCACACAAGATTTGCTTGCGCCATTTTGGCGGTTCATGCAAAGGCTCTGGCACGAGCGGCGGGTGTGGGAATGCGGGTCGGCGACCAAGGATTGAAATCTGCGCAAGGTCTTCTCCGATAGCCGGTTCGGCTTTCGAAGTGTGCGCAAAGGGACGGCCCATGCTGGAAAAAAACGGCCTGGCAGCGCATAACGCGGCTGTTGTCGACGAGGCGATCATCTCGCGCCGTTCAGTGCGCGCCTTCCTGCCCGACATGGTCGATGACGAGACGATCCGAGCCATTCTCGGCGTCGCCGCGCGCGCGCCTTCGGGCACCAATATGCAGCCCTGGCGGGTCTATGTCGTCAAGGGCGAGGTCAAGCAGCAGATCACCGATGCCATCCTGAATTCCGGTATCCGCGCCGAAAAGGCCGATTGGGACGAGTATCGCTATTACCCCACCCAGTTCTTCGAGCCGTATCTCACCCGCCGCCGCGCCAACGGTTTCGGGCTCTATGGGGCACTCGGCATCGGCCGCCGCGAGGTCGACAAGATGCGCGCCCAGCACGACCGCAACTTCGTCTTCTTCGACGCGCCGGTCGGCATGATCTTCACCATCGACCGGCGGCTGAACCAGGGCTCGTGGATCGACTACGGAATGTTCCTGCAGAACATCATGGTGGCGGCGCGAGGCAGGGGCCTGCACACCTGCCCGCAGGCCGCCTTCGCGCCCTATCACCGGCAGATCCGGCCGGTGCTCAACATCCCCGACGAGGAGATCGTCGTCTGCGGCCTGGCGCTAGGCCTCGAGGACACCTCCAAGCCCGAAAACGACTTCCGCACCGACCGCGTGCCGCTGGAAGAGTGGGTGACGTTCAGCGGCTAGGCCTCGGCTACCGGGGCCTTATTCCACGTTCATCTGCGCGCCATGGCCGCTGACATGGGCGCCGTCCTGCGGTGTCAGTCTGAGATAGGCGATCAGCGCGCACAAAGTGATGACGCCCTCGACCACGAACAGGATGCGGAAATCGTTGGTCACCGCCGGCCTGCCGCCAGCCAGGAACGACAACAGCGCCGCCGCCAGGCCGACGCTGATCGCCACCCCCAACTGCCACAGTATGTAGTAGAGCGCGCTGAAGCGGGCGAGCTGGTCGGGCGCGATGTCGGAATAGGCGAGATTGCCGGTCGAAGCCCACTGCGCCGAGCGCAGAACGCCGAAGGCAAAGATATAGGCTAGCACGATCCAGACCGGCGTTGTCGCCTCAATCAAGGCGAAGCCCGCTACCATGGCAGCAACGATCGGCGTGTTGACGACCAGCACGCGGCGAAAGCCGAAACGGTTGAGCAGGCGCGGCATGAAGACACGCATGATCAGCGAGCCGATTGCGGCGACGAAAGTCAGCGATCCCGCCTGCACCGCGCTCATGCCGAAGCCGAGCTGGAACATCAGCGGCAAAAGGAAAACGACCGAGCTCAGGCCGATCGTGTCCAGCCCACCACCGGTGAGGAATGAGATGCGAAAGGTGCGGATGCGCAGGAGTTTCAGGTCAAGCAAGGGGTTGCGGGCGCGCAGGCAGTAGAAGGAGGCAAGCGTCAGTATGACGATCGCCAGCGCCAGCTCGGCCGCGATCATGCTGCCGGCGGCGTCTTTGGCCGCAAGCGAATCCATGCCGAAGACCAGCAGGACCATGCCGCTGCCGACCAGCAGGAAGCCCGGGAAATCGAACGGCGTGCGCACCGGTTTGGTAACGGCCGGAAACAGCGACGCGGCAAGAACGGCCGCGGCCAGCGCGAACGGCACGTTGATGAAGAAGATCCAGCGCCAGGAAATGTAGGTCGTCAGCGCGCCGCCGACCAGCGGGCCGACCAGCGGTCCGGACTGGCCGGCCAGCGAAATATACATGTTGATCTTCAGCGTGCGGCTGCGCGGGAAGGTCGACAGGATGACGACCTGGCCGAGCGTCCCCATCAAGGCGCCGCCGAAGCCTTGCAGCGCGCGGGCGCCGACCAGCGTCCAGATGTCGTTGGACAGGCCGCACAGCGCCGATGACGCGGCGAACACCAGCAAGGCGAAGCAGTAGACATTGCGCAGGCCGAAGCGGTCGGCGGCCCAGCCGCCGAGCGGCATCGAGATGATCAGGCTGGCGACATAGACGGTGATCAACAGGCCGAGCTGGCTCGGCGGCCGGCCGAGGCTGTCGCTGATGCCGGGCAGGGCGGTGACCACGACATTCTGGTCGAGGCTCGTCATGAACACACCGCAGGCGACCGTCGGCGGCAGCAGGAGCAAGGCTCTGGCCGACACATCGGCGCGATCCGTGGCGCCGGCGGATAGTTCTGCGGTCATGGGGATGTTCGAACCAAACGACGATGCCGACTCTGAGACGGGAGCTTTTTGATCCCCTGGGCCGGTTGGGCCACGTTCCCCACCATGGGCTTCCATTGGAGCATTCTCTAGCGGCAGAACCGGCTGGCCTTGAGGCCAGAACGGCTGTCGGCCCTACTGAACCTCGTAGCCGACCTCCTCGCTGGCATGGCAGAGCGCCTTCCAGAACGAGCGGGCGAAGGAGCGGAAGACATAGATGTCGAACTGGTCGGCGCCGGTGCGCTGGATCTGCGCAAAGACGTCGTGATGGGTGGTCGAACGGCCGGAGCCTATGGGGAACGCGGGCAGCGCAAAGTCGATGGCGAAGAATTTCGCCAGCACCCATTCGGCCTTAGGGCCGGCGATGCGGATAGCGGTGCGGCCATGCGACAGGTCGGTGATCGTGCCGATTGCCGGGGTTACGTCCCCGGCAAAACTCACCGCCAGGCCCTCGGCATCGTCGACGACCGTGAATTTTCCAGGCGCGAAACCGAACACGGCCTTGCCGAACTTGGCGAGACCGCCGCCGGCACCGTCGGGCAAAGCGAGGCCGGTGACCTTGCCGATCGCCTCGATCAGCTGCTTTTCCGCGCCCGGCCATGCGGCCAGCTGCAGGATCGAGCCTGGCCTGGTCTCGGTCAGGATGACATCGACGCCATGCTCGAAATTGCCGTGCGAACCCGGATGGAACACCGGCTCGAGCGGCGAGAGGCGCTCGGGTGATTGGCGTTCGGTTGATTGGCGCTCAGCCATGCATGCGGCTCCCGTCCGGGTCGTAGAAATGGTTGGAGACGATTTCGACCGGCCCGAACCGCTTGCGCAGCGGATCGGAGACGAATGCCCGGGTGCCATGGCGCGCCTTGCCGCCCTCGACCAAAGCCAGCGCGATGTGCTTGCCCAGCGCCGGCGAGTAGCAGCAGGCGGTGATATGGCCGATGGAGTCGTGCGGATTGGCTTCGTCCAGTTCCTCGACGAGGTGGGCTCCGCCATTGAACGGCCGATTGTCGAGCGAGACCAGGCCGACCAGCTGCAGCCGCTCGGGCGCGATCAGGCCTTCGCGGTCCATCATCGCCGAGCCGATGAACGGCTTCTTCTTCGACAGCATCCAGTCGAGATGCAGGTCGCGCGCCGTAGTGCGCCCGTCAATCTCCGCGCCGGTGACATGGCCCTTTTCGATGCGCATCGTGCCCAACGCCTCCAGCCCGTAGGTGACCAGGCCGAACGGCTTGCCGGCTTCGATAAGGGCTTCCCAGACATGGGTGCCGTAGCCGGCGCCGCAATAGACCTCGAAGGCCATTTCTCCGGAGAAGGACAGCCGGCAAATCATCACCGGCACGCCTGATATCTCGCCGCGCACGATGCCCATGAAGGGCAGGGCTGTGTTGTCGACCGCGGTGCCGGTAACACAGGCGGCGAGGATGGCTCGCGCCTTCGGCCCGCCGATGGCCGCGCCCGCCCATTCGTCGGTTACCGAGGTGACATGCACTTTGAGTTCCGGCCAGATGACGTCGAGGAAATATTCCAGATGCTGCATCACCTTGCCGGCGTTGGCCGAGGTGGTCGTCATCAGGAAATCCTGTTCGCCAAGCCGCCATGTGGTGCCGTCGTCGAAGGCCAGCCCATCCTCGCGCAGCATCAGGCCGTAGCGGGCCTTGCCGACGGGGAGGGTAGAAAACATGTTGGTGTAGACGCGGTCGAGGAATTCACCGGCATCCGGTCCCTGCACGGCGATCTTGCCCAGCGTCGAGACGTCGACAATGCCGGCGCTTTCGCGCGTCGCCCTGGCTTCACGGACATAAGCCTGCTCGACCGTCTCGCCGGCAAGGCCGTAGATCATTGGTCGATACCAGAGGCCAGCGGAATACATCGTTGCGCCATTGGCGAGGTGCCAGTCATGCATGGGCGTCAGGCGCTCGGGTTTCAGATCGCCGAAGCGTTCGGCGGCAAGCGAGCCGATCGACACCGCGGAATAGGGCGGGCGGAAGCGCGTCGTTCCGACTTCGGGGATCGGTTTGCCCAACGCCTCGGCCATGATGGCGAGGCCCGGAACGTTGGAGTTCTTGCCCTGGTCGGTCGCCATGCCGAGCGTGGTGTAGCGCTTCAGATGCTCGACGGAGACAAAACCTTCGCGATGCGCCAGCCGTACGTCTTCGGCAGTCACGTCATGCTGGAAATCGACGAAGCTTCTGCCTTTCGCCCTGATCTCGATCACCGGCGCCGGATCGGGGTTTCCCAGGGCTGCTTCGACATCCGGCAAGGCTGCCGGCGCAGCCGCTCCGCCCGCTGCGGAAAGGCCGGCTGCGCGGCCCTCGGTGATCGCTTCGATGGTCGAGAAGCTTCCGTTGAAAGCACCCGCACCAATCCATTGCTGATTTGGCCAGCGCTGTTGCGTTTGCTTTGGCGGCAGGAAGGCTTGGCGGGCAGGGTTCCACTCGGCTCTCGCGCCAGCCTGGCTGGCGAGATGGATGGTCGGCGACCAGCCGCCCGACATCAGCAGGCTATCGGCGTGGATGCTGCGGGCGTCACCGCTCAGTGTGCCCGAATTCATGTCGAAGCGCTGTACCTTGAGGCCGGAGAGCGCCTTGCCGCCCTCGGTGGCGACCACGGCATGGCCGGAGAGGATTTCGGCTTCGGCCTCGGTGGCGAGGCTGCGCATCTCGGCCGAAAGCTCGGGGCGCACATCGACGATGGCGACAATAGCCGCCCCGGCCTTCCTCAGCGCCAGCGCCGAGCGATAGGCGCTGTCATTGTTGGTGAACAGCGCGATCCTGTCGCCGGGCAGCACGCCATAATCGTTAGCATAGCGCTCGGCGGCATGCGCCAGCATGACGCCCGGCCGGTCATTGCCGGGGAACACAAGCGGCCGCTCGAAAGAGCCGGTGGCCAGCACCACCGTCTTGGCGCGGATCGCCCAGTAGCGATGGCGCGGCTCGCCCTTGCCGGGCGTTTCCTTGTGGTCGGTGACGCGCTCGAGCGCGGCTAGCGTGTTGCCGTCGTAATAGCCCCACACCGTGGTGCGCGGCAGCAGGCGGACCGTGTCATGGCCTTCGAGCTGGCTGACGGCGCGCGCCGCCCAGTCGGCGGCCGGCGCGCCGTCGATGGCCTCGCCGGACCAGTTGGCCGAGCCGCCGAAACGCGGCTCGAGTTCGGCCAGGATGACGCGCGCGCCCTGGTCGGCAGCGGCCTTGGCGGCTGACAGGCCGGCCGGGCCGGAGCCGACCACCAGCACGTCGCAAAACGCGTTCATGCGCTCGTAGCGCGAGGTGTCGGCGGCAATACCGGCGCGGCCCAGGCCGGCGGCGCGGCGGATGAAATGCTCGCAGAACATCCAGAAGCGGGTGCCTTTCAAGGGGCCGAAGACAGGGCCCATGAAGGTCTTGTAGTAGAAGCCGGCGGCCAGGATCTTGCCGCCGAGCTGGTTGACGGCGTTGATGTCCCAGGCGAGCGAGGGAAAGCGGTTCTGGCTGACGGCCACCAGCCCGTCATAGATCTCGACCATGGTTGCGGCGATGTTGGGCTCGCGCACTTCGCCGCGCAGCACCGTCACCAGCGCGTTCGGTTCCTCGACGCCGGCCGAGAGCAGGCCGCGCGGGCGGTGGTATTTGAATGAGCGGCCGAAAAGCGTGACGCCGTTAGCAAGCAGCGCCGAGGCCAGCGTGTCGCCGGCATGGCCGGTGTAGGGCGTGCCGTCGAAGGTGAAGCGGATGGTGCGCAGCCGGTCGACGCGGCCGCCGGTCTCGGTGCGGCGCGGGCTCACGACTTGCCTCCGGCCTTGTGCCGGGCGGCAGCATTGTGGTCGCCGCGGGCGAAACCGGTGCTGGAAATCTCATGCGTGACCGTGTTGCGCACCATCCTCAGATGGGTGCGGCAGCCGCCCGAATGCTGCCAGATCTCATTGTGGTCGCCGGCCGGGTTCAGCCGATCGTAGACATAGGCGTTCCAGGCGTCGAGGTCCTGCGAGTTGGGCTGCGGGCGCTCGCGGTTGCCGTCGCCCTGATAGGTGAACTCGATGACGTCGCGCGGGCCGCAATAGGGACAAGTGATAAGCATTTGTTTGAACCCTAATGCAGCCGGGGCGTTGCGCCCTGGCCCTTGTCGTCAATCACCAGGCCGCGATAAAAACGGTCGAGCGTGAACGGCGCGTTGAACGCGTGCGGTTCGTCCTTGGCGATGGTGTATGCGAAGCACCAGCCCGAGGCCGGCGTCGCCTTGAAGCCGCCATAGCACCAGCCGCAGTTGAGATACATGCCGGGCAGCGGGCCGGTGGTGATGATCGGCGAACCGTCCATCGACATGTCGCAGACGCCGCCCCAGGAGCGCAGCATGCGTACACGCGCAAGGCCGGGAAACAGCGCCAGCATCTCGCTCATCACCTCATCGACGATGGGCAGGTTGCCGCGCTGAGCGTAGCTGTTGTAGCCGTCGATGTCACCGCCGTAGACGAGGCCGCCCTTGTCGGACTGCGACATGTAGAAATGACCCATGCCGAAGGTCAGCACCGTGTCGACGAAAGGTTTCAGCGATTCGGTGACGAAGGCCTGCAGCACATGGCTCTCGATCGGCATCCTGTCGATGCCGGCAAGCTGCATCACCCGTCCGGTGCTGCCGGCAACGGCCACGGCGACTTTCTTGCCGCGGATCTCTCCGCGCGTCGTCTGCACGCCGGTGATGCGGTCGCCGTCGCGCAGGAAGCCGGTGACCTCGCAATTCTCGACGATGTCGACGCCGCGTCGGTCGGCGCCGCGGGCATAGCCCCAGGCAACCGCATCGTGACGGGCGGTGCCGGCGCGCGGCTGCATCAGGCCGCCGACGATGGGAAAGCGCGCGGAGGCCGACATGTCCAGCGCCGGGACCAGGCGCGCGATCTCGGCGGTGCTCATCAGCTCGGCATCGACGCCGAGATGGCGCATGGCGTTGCCGCGCCTTGCCAAGTCGTCGAACTGGCCCGGCGTGTGAGCCAGATTCAGGCAGCCGCGCTGCGAGAACATGACGTTGTAGTTGAGGTCGTGCGAAAGGTTCTCCCACATCTTCATCGAATGTTCGTAGAAGCGGGTGTTGGACGGCAAAAGGTAGTTGGAGCGCACCGCCGTGGTGTTACGGCCGACATTGCCGGAACCCAGCCAGCCCTTTTCCAGCACCGCGACATTGGTGATGCCGTGCTCCTTGGCCAGATAGTACGCCGTCGACAGGCCGTGGCCGCCGCCACCGATGATGATGACGTCATAGGAAGCCTTGGGGTCGGGCTTGCGCCAGGCCGGCTTCCAGTCCTTGTTTCCCTTGAGCGCGTTCGTGAGAAGCGAAAGGGCTGAATATTCCGCCATTCTTCATGTCATCCCTAGAGCATGATGCCGAAAAGTGTGAAGCGGTTTTCGGACGACATCATGCTCTATATCTTTGATTTGTAGAGCCGGATGATTTCAGGTCCAACAGACCTGAAGCCATCCGGCTCGGGTGCGATGCGGCAGACTATAGAGCAGGCGGCGGGCGCAAAGCCAAGATTGCGCCATGGCTTTTCGACTGGCCGACTCCCGCAAGGCGCCCAACTGTCATGACTTCGCCACGACTTGCTCCACGGGATGAGCGTCTCTATCAAGGACCGCTTTAGAAGCGGCCTTGCCGCCCTTTGAGTCGCCACCATTATGCTTTTTCGCTTCTTTCGCCTGATCCTGGTCCTCGCGCTCGTTGCCTTGGCGCCGCATTCGTTCGGCGCGATGGCGCAGGGGCTGGGCCAGGCGCCTGCCGGGCTGGTCGCCGACCAGCAGAAAATCCTGCAGGGTTTGACGACGAAAACCGACGCTCTGGAGAAGAAAGTCCAGGAGGACGGCGTCGACGACACCACCCTCGTCGAGATCCGCCTGCAGCTGGAAGAGCTGTCGCGCGGTGCGCTGAACAGCGCGCTGGCGTTTCGTTCGCGGCTGGGAGAGATCAATTCGAGGCTCGAGCAGCTTGGCGCCCCGCCGGCTGCCGGACAGCCCCCTGAACCGGACATCGTGACCGGCGAGCGCCAGGCGCTGGCGTCGGAAAAGGCGGAGATCAACGCCGTCATCGCCGGGGCTCAGAACCTGTCGATTCGCATCAATTCGCTGATCGAGAAGATCGGTAATATGCGCAGCGAGCTGTTTCGCAGCGGCCTAACCAAGCGCTATGTGCTGTCCGATGCACTGAGCCCGCAGGTGTTTTCCGACGCAAGGGACGAATACGCCAATTTTTACAGGGCGGTGTCGTCGTGGCTGAGCTTTGCCTTCAAGTTCAAGTTCCAGGCGATGCTCGCGGCGACCCTCATGGCGCTTGCGTTGGCCGTGGTGCTTCTGGTCGGTGGGCGCCGCCTGTTTGGGCGCATCTTCGAGCCCGACGCGTCGGTTGAAGATCCGACGTATCTCAGTCGCCTGTCGGTGGCGTTCTGGTCGACCTTGCTGCCGACGCTGGCGGTCAGCGCCTTCCTCGCCTCGACGGTGTTCATGTACAACTACTACAATGTGCTGCGCGGCGACATAGGCGTGTTCCTCAACGCTCTGGCAGCCGTCATCGCCATAGTGTTCTGTGTCAACCGCCTGACCAATGCGGCTCTGTCGCCCAGCATGCCGAACTGGCGTCTGATCCAGGTCGAGACCGGCCCGGCGCGTTGGCTGGTGCGGCTGACGACGGCCATGGCAGTCGTCATCGGCATCAACAATTTCCTGTCGATCGTCAACGACAAGATGGGCTCGCCTCTGTCGCTGACGGTGGCCAGGAGTTTTGTCGCCACCGTGATCGTCGGGGTCATCCTGATCCTGATGGCGCTGCTGAAGCCTTACAAGGACGTCGCTGGGCGCTGGCGCCGCTGGCCGGCCTGGCTGCGCTACACCTGTGTCGCGCTCGGCCTGTTCACGATTGCGGCGGCGCTGTTCGGCTATATCGGTCTTGCCATCTTCGTCTCGTTGCAGGTCGTGGTCACTGGCACCATCCTGCTCACCGCCTATATCGGCTTCCTGTCGGCGCGCGAGATCGGCGAGGAGGGTGGTTTCGCCGGCACGTCCATCGGGCGCTGGCTGAAGACCAATTCCAGCTATGAGGACACCGCGCTCGACCAACTCGGCCTCGTCGTCAGCGTCGCCATCAACCTGATGATCGTGCTGGTGTTCCTGCCGCTGATCCTGTTGATGTGGGGCTTCCAGCCCGGCGATATCCAGGCCTGGGGCTATAAATTGGCGACAGGCGTCACCGTCGGTTCGGTGACGATTTCGGTCACCGGCATCCTCACCGGCATCGTCGTCTTCATCATCGGCTATTTCCTGACCCGCTGGTTCCAGGGCTGGCTCGACGGCTCGGTTATGGCTCGCGGCAAGGTCGATACCGGCGTGCGCAACTCGATCCGGCTGGCGGTCGGCTATGCCGGCGTCGCGCTCGCCGGCCTGGTCGGCATCTCGGCGGCGGGCATCGATCTTTCCAATTTGGCGCTCGTTGCCGGCGCACTCTCGCTGGGTATCGGCTTTGGCCTGCAGAATGTCGTGTCCAACTTCGTGTCGGGCCTGATCCTTCTCGCCGAGCGGCCGTTCAAGGTCGGCGACTGGATCGTCGCCGGCGACACATCAGGCACGGTCAAGAAGATCAGCGTGCGCGCCACCGAAATCGAGACCTTCCAGCGGCAATCGGTGATCCTGCCCAATTCGAACCTCATCAACAACGCCGTCGGCAACTGGACGCACCGCAACAAGCTCGGACGTGTGGAGATCAAGGTCGGGGTCGCCTATGGCAGCGACGTCAAGCGGGTACACGCGGTCCTGCTTGAGATTGCGCGCGGCCATGCGCTGGTGCTGAAGAACCCGGAACCCTTCGTGCTGTTCACCAATTTCGGGCCGGCAGCACTCGAGTTCGAGATCCGCGTGTTCCTGGCCGATGTGCTGAACGGCGCCATCGTTCAGAACGATATCCGCTTTGCCGTTCTCGATGCTTTTGACGCCGAGCACATAGAAATCCCCTCGACGCCGCGCGCCGAGGTCAAGGTCAAGCAGACCGACGCATGGCCGATCGACGACGACAAGATCGAAGTCGAGTTCGCCGAGAAGGAGCAGGCGGAGGCCAGAGCCGCCACCGAGGCGAAGCGGCTGGCCAAAACTGGTCGCAAGGCCCGCAAACCCGATCCCAGCTAGGCCCCAAGCTCCTCCCAAACCGATTGCGGCATGAATGCGGCATTCAGTTGCGGTTCAGCTTGCATCTCATATAAGCTCACATGCAAAGGCGAGAATGCCTTGCGAAATGCAACAGAGGCGGTGTGGAAACACCGATATTGCAAAATGTGGAAGTCGCTCGTCGTCGCCATCGCTCTTACCGCAGCGAGTGGCTCGGCCTTTGCCGCCAGCGCGGTCAACAAGGATGCTGAGACCCGTACGCTGATCGTGACGGAAGGCGGCGGCAAGACGGAGTTGGCGCTGGCCGCTGGCGAAACCGTGGAATTCTGCCCGAACGGCTGTTTTGTCACCTTGCCCAATGGTGACCTCGAGGCCCTGACCGGCTCGGAAACGGTCGAAATCTCGGGTGGCGTTGCCCGCATCAAGTAAAGTCGGCAGGCAGATGTAGTAGAGGCCGGGCAATGCCCGGCCTTTTATTGTTCGCGGTAGCGATTGCTTAACAATGACGCGGGAAATATCGTGGCGCCTACCGGCTGCAACCGTGCGTTTTAACGTTCAATACGCCGTTCCGCCGCTATACCGGTGCGAAGACGCCGAAACACGGCGCAACCGGTTATGAATAGGGCAGAACGGACATGGATGCGCGGTCGGACAAGAACGCAATCCCGCTTGCGGTCGACCTCGACGGCACGCTGATTGCGACCGATCTTCTTTGGGAAGGCCTGTTCATCCTGCTCAAGAAGAATCCGCTCTATGTTTTCCTGGTTCCGTTCTGGCTGGCCGCCGGCCCGGCGCGGCTGAAACAAGCGATCGCAGACCGCATCGACATCGATCCGGCCTCGCTGCCCTATCGCGAAGCGCTGCTGCAGCGGCTGCGCGCCGACCATAGCGACGGACGCAAGATCGTGCTGGCGACCGGTACGCCACGCAAGTTCGCCGAGGCGATCGCCGCGCATCTGGGCGTCTTCGACTATGTGCTGGCGACCGACGGTCCCCACAACATGACCTCGGGCCGCAAGCGCGACGCGCTCATCGCCGCCTATGGCGACGGCGGTTTCGACTATGCCGGCAACAGCCGGCACGACCTCAAGGTTTTCGGAGCCGCACGCAACGCCATCGTCGTGGCGCCCGACCGCCATGCGAGGCGCTGGCAGGCCGCGCATAGCGCCGAAAGGATGCCGGCGCCGAAAAGGACATTGAAGACATTCGTCAAGATGCTGCGGGTGCATCAGTGGCTGAAGAATTCGCTGATAGCGGTGCCGATGGTGCTGTCGCATGAATACTTCAACATCAACATGATCTGGCAATGCCTGCTGGCGTTCGTCTCCTTCAGCGCCGTGGCTTCCGCCATCTACATCCTCAACGATTTCTTCGACCTTGCGCTTGACCGCAAGCACCCGACCAAACGCAACCGGCCTTTCGCCAGCGGCGCGCTGTCGATACCGTTCGGTCTCGGCGCGATGGCCGCTCTGCTGACGATCGGCATCGCCGCCGGGCTTCTGTTGCCGATCGAGTTCCTGGGCGTGCTCGCCGGCTATCTGGTGGTGACCACAGCCTATTCGCTGTCGTTCAAGCGCATGCTCCTGGCCGACGTACTGACGCTGGCGGGGCTCTACACAGTGCGTGTGCTGGCAGGTGCTGCGGCGACCGGGGTCGAAGTCTCGTTCTGGCTGCTCGCCTTCTCGATTTTCTTCTTCCTGTCGCTGGCGCTGGTGAAGCGCTATGTCGAACTGCGCACCACAGCCATTCCGGTGGGCGAGCGCATTGCCGGTCGCGGCTACCGCATCGAAGATCAGGAGATCGTCGCCCAGGCGGGCATGGCGTCGGCCTTCTCCTCGGCGCTGGTGCTGGCGCTCTACATGGACAGCGTCTCCGTGCGCGAACTCTATCCGCATCCCAGGCTGGTCTGGCCGCTGGCGCCGATCGTGCTGTATTTGACCATGCGGGTCTGGATCCTGGCGCGCCGCAACGAGATGAATGATGATCCGGTCATCTTCATCATTCGCGACTGGCGAAGCCAGATCGTCGTGGTGATCGGCGCCGCCCTTCTGGTCGCGGGAGGCTGGTAGGGCATGGCCGGCGAACGGTACCGGAGTTTTGGCCTCGCCACGCCGGCCGCAAAGCGAGCCATCGCGGCCGACGATGCCATCGCGCTGATGCGAAGCGGCAAGGCGACAAAGAACGCTCTGCTCGCCTATGGCAATGGCCGCTCCTACGGTGATTCCTGCCAGAACGGGCCAGGTGCGGTCGTGGACATGCGGCCGCTGAACCGCATCGGCGCCTTCAATGCCGAGACCGGCCTGCTCGAGGCGGAGGCCGGCGTGTTCCTCTCCGATATCATTGCGCACACTGCACCTTACGGTTTCTTTCCGACTGTCGTCCCAGGCACCCAGTTCGTCACCCTTGGCGGCGCGATCGCCAATGACGTCCATGGCAAGAACCATCACCGGCGCGGCACCTTTGGCTGCCATGTCGAGTCGTTCACGCTGCTGCGCTCGGACGGGCGGACCTACACCTGCTCGGCAACCGACAATGCAAGGCTGTTTGCGGCGACGATCGGCGGCATGGGGCTGACCGGCCTGATCCTGTCGGCCTCGATCCGGCTGATGCGGGTGCATTCGCTCGATATCGCCGAGAAGGTAACGCGGTTTGCCGATCTCGGCGAATTCTTCGAACTGGCCGAGGCCGCCGACCAGGCCAATGAATATGCCGTCGCCTGGATCGACCAGCTTGCCGGCGGCCATGGCCGCGGGCGCGGCCTGTTGTTGACAGGCAATCATGCCGAGTATGGCTCGCATGCGGCGTCTCGCGCCGGCTCCCGTTTTTCAGTGCCGTTCCAGCCGCCGTTCAATGTGCTCAACCGGCCGTTCCTCACCGCCTTCAACGCCGCCTATCGGTGGAAGAAGGGGCGCTCGCCGGGGCCGAGCCAAACCGGCTACCAGGGCTTTTTCTTTCCGCTTGATGGTGTCGGCGACTGGAATCGGCTGTATGGTCCGAAAGGTCTCTACCAGCACCAGAGCGTGGTGCCGGAAAATGTCGCGCGTGAGACCGTGCCGGCGCTGCTCGACGCGGCGCGTCGGGCCGGGCAGGGCTCTTTCCTCACGGTGTTGAAGCGCTTCGGCTCGATCCGCTCGCCGGGGCTGCTGTCCTTTCCGCGGCCAGGCTTCACGTTGACGCTGGATTTCCCCAATCGCGGCGACAGGACGCTGGCCCTGCTCAGCGAACTCGACCGCATCACGGTCGCGGCCGGCGGCGCGGTCAACCCGTACAAGGATGCGCGCATGGGCGCTGATACTTTCGCGGCCTCCTTCCCGAATTGGCAGCGGCTTGAAGCGCTGCGCGACCCGGCGTTCGTGTCCAGTTTCTGGCTGCGGACGGCGAAAAAGCTCAACGTCCGGCCAGGGCGTGTCGAGGCAGCTGAATAGGTACAATCCGAATAAGTCATGGTGAATAGATCGTAAGTTCCGTGGTTTACTCAAAGCATTGTCGTGACTTCATGAAATGTTTGCAGGTTCGTAATAGGACCGTTGCGAGTGGCGGGTGCAAAATATGAAATACATCGTCTTCATTCTGTTCACGGTCATGACCAATGCCGCCGCGCAGCTGATGCTGAAGCAAGGCATGATGTCATTCGGGCCGATTTCGTTCGAAGGCACCAATCCGCTGTTGAGGCTGTTGCAGGTCGTTTTCAGCCCATGGGTGTTTCTCGGCCTGTGCACCTTCGTCATCTCGATGGCTTCGCATCTCTATGTGCTGTCCAAGGTCGAGCTCAGCTTTGCGTATCCGTTCCTCAGCCTTGCCTATGTCGCGGTTGCGATCTTCGCCTATTTCATCTTCCGCGAGGACCTCAATGCCTGGCGCATTGCCGGCATCGCCTTCATCTGCATCGGCACCGTGCTGATCGCGCAAAGCGGTCGAGACTTGGGCGGGAGCGGGCATGACGACCAAACCGCTTCCATCATCCCCGACAAGACCAGCGAGATCGTTCGATGAGACATGTTATTTTCGGCGGCGACGGCTTCGTCGGCCGTCATCTTGCCCCGAAGCTTGTGGCCGATGGTGAAGAGGTTGTCGTTGCCGACATCGTCAAGAGCGACCTGACGCACTATCGCAACGTTCGCTTCGTCACCTGCGATGTCACGGATACGGGCTCGGTGGCCAACATCGGATTGAAGGCCGACGACATGGTCTACAACCTGTCGGCCAAAATGCTGTCGCCGATCCAGGTGCGGGCCAAGCGTCACGACTTCTTCTTTCCGGTGAATTTCCACGGCACCGAACACATCATGCAGGCGATGGACAAGGCCGGCGCGTCCAAGCTCGTCCACTACACCACCGACATGATCTACGGCCACACGGTCACCCAGCCGATGACCGAGGAGCACCCGGTCGCGCCGCTCGGCGAATATGGCTGGTCGAAGCAGAAGACCGAGGAGCTCGCCGCTCAATGGCGCAAGCGCGGCATGTCGATCTCGCTGTTTCGACCGCGCCTGATCATCGGTCCCGGCCGGCTCGGGATCCTGGAAAAGCTGTTCAAACTGATCGACTGGAATTTTCCTGTGCCGATGATCGGCTCGGGCAAGAACCCCTATCAGTTCATCTCGGTGTTCGATTGCGCGGAAGCTGCCCGCGCGGCCTGGAAGGCAGGCGTGCCCAACCAGGCCTATAATCTGGGCTCCCTCAATCCGCCGCCGGTGAAGAAATTGCTGGCCGACCTGATCAAGCATGCCGGCTCGAAATCGCTGCTGATCCCGACGCCGGGCTGGGCGGTCAAGCGCACCCTCGACCTGCTCGATCTCATGAACATGCCGATCATGGATCCGAACAATATCTGATCGCCGATGAGGAGTGCGTGCTCGACGTATCCAAGGCCGAGCGCCAGCTCGGCTGGGTGCCGCAATATCGCGACGAGGACATGCTGATCGCCGCCTACAGCGAATACCGCGCCAAGAAAGACGGGCTTGCCGTCACCGCCAATCATGTCCCCGCCGAATAAGTGGGACGACCAGGAGAACTCCGAAATGACCGTCATGGCCAAGCCTGAGCAGACGAACGCGCGCACCATGGTCGGCGCGCCGGCGTTGTTGTCGCCTACCGCCATCGCCAAGCCCGACCTGATCAGCGTCGAGCAGGCGAAGGCGATGGATGTCGCGCGCATGACCGACCTGTTCAAGGCGCATCTCAATCCGGGCCAGCTGCATTTCATGAAGCTGCTCGGCTTCCACAAGATCAAGATCGAGCGTGCCGAAGGCATGTTCTACATCGACCAGAACGGCCGCAAGATTCTCGACTTCTTCGGCGGCTTCGGTTCGCTGGCCTTCGGCCACAACCATCCGCGCATCCTGGAGGCCAGGCGCAAATTCCAGGAGGAGAAGCGCCAGGAAATCGCCATCGCCTTCATGTCGCAATATGCATCGGCGCTGGCGCACAACATCGCCAAATGCTCGCCCGGCGATCTCGACATGGTGTTTCTGGGCTCGTCGGGTTCGGAAGCGATGGAAGCGGCGGTGAAGCTCGCCGAGCGCGCCGCCGGGCCGAAGAGGCCAAAAATCGTCTACGCCGAGAATTCCTTCCACGGCAAGACCAAGGGCGTGCTCGGCATTACCGATGGCCAGCTCTACCGCGCGGACTTCAAGATGGCTGAGAACACCGTTCGCATTCCGTTCGCCGATATCGAAGCGGTCGAGCGGCTGTTCCGCTCCGACCCGGAGGTCGGCGTCATAGTGCTTGAGACAATCCAGGGCGGCGGCGGCATCATCCAGGCAGAGGCGCAATACTGGCAGAAATTGCGCGCGCTCTGCGACCAGTATGGCGTGCTGTGGGTGGCGGACGAAGTGCAGTGCGGCTATGGCCGTTCGGGACGCTTCTATGCCTTCGAGCATTATGGCGTCGTGCCCGATGTGACGGCGCTGGCGAAATCGCTCGGCGCCGGCAAGGCGGCGGTCGGCGCGATGGTCGCCCGGCGCGAGGTCTATATGAAGGCCTATGGCACGCCGAAGACGGCGATGATCCATGCCATGGCCACCTTTGGCGGCATGGGCGAGGCCTGCGTCACCGCGATCGAGGGCATCAACGTGCTCTATGATGAGGGGCTGATCGACAACGCCGCCACTACCGGCGACTATCTGCTGCAGCGCCTGCAGGCGCTGAAGGAGAAGTACCCGAAGATCATCAAGGATGTGCGCGGCAAAGGCTTTATGGTCGGGCTCGAGTTCCACGACTTCTCGCAGACCTTGCCGATGGTGCTGCGTCCGATCGTCAGCGTCCTCGACGACAAGCTGAAGGGCTCGCTGTCGGGCTTCGTCGGCGCGCTGTTGCTGCGCGACTATGACGTGCTCGTCGCCTTCACCGAATACAATCGCAACGTTATCCGTCTCGAGCCGCCGCTGATCTGCCAGCGCGAGCATGTCGACCGTTTCGTCGATGCCTTCGACAGCCTGCTGTCGCGCGGCATCGTGGGAATCGTCAAGGATTTCGTCAAAAGCCAAGTCCGTTAAAAGAAGTCCGTTGAGCGAAGTCCTGAGTCCGACAATGCTGAGCAAGTCTCCCGCCCCGCAAAACACACTCGACCGGCTGACTGCGGCCGCTCTCGCGTGGGGCGAGGGGACTTATGCGCGATGGGCCGCGCCAATCGGCGCGATCGCGTTTTCGCTCTATATCCTGCTGACGGCGTTCATGGCCTGGACGATGCCCGACGCCAATTGGGACATGCTGCCTTATCTCGCAATCGCCGAGGAGGGCGCTTACCCAGATGCGCAGGCGTTGCATGACTATGCCTACAGGACGGTCCAGGCCGGCGTGTCGGCCGCCGACTACAAGACGCTGACCTACGATGGCGGCGATTTCCGCAGCCATATGGCGCAAGATGCCGCCGACTTTCACTCGCTGCTTGGCATGTACCGGATCAAGTTTCTCTATGCCGAGATGCTGTCGACGATGAGTTCGGTGATGTCGCCGGTCGAGGCGATGCGGGTGCTGCAGGTGGTCTCGGTGCTGCTGTTCGGGATGATCACGCTGCTTTGGCTGCGAACCGAAGGCGCGCTTGCGCTGGCGCCTGTGGTCGGCGCGGTGCTGATCATGGCCGATTTCGGCGATGCCGCACGCGCCTCGACCCCGGATCTGTTGTGCTCGGCGCTGTTCCTCGGCGGGCTGCTTGCCTATGTGCGCGGCCGCGAGGCAGCGACCGCTGTCCTGCTTTTCCTGGCCTTCATGGCGCGGCCGGACAACATCGTGTTCCTGGCCATTTTCGCCGTGCTGCTGCTGGTCTTCCGGCAGCGGGCGTGGGGCGCGCTGGCCGGCTTTGCCGCGTCCTTCGTCGCCTATTTCGCGATTTCGCACTGGGCCCAGCATCCCGGCTGGTGGCCGCATCTGTGGTTCTCCAGCATCGAGCAGCACTACAATATGGATGGCTTCGAGCCGCCGTTCTCGGTTGGCGCCTATCTCAAGGCGTTTGCCGCATCCTTCATTCGCGCTATCAGCATCAACAGCTGGGTCGGGGTCTCGGTTCTGGCGCTGGCCGCGTGGTTTGCGCTCGGCCGCGCCGGCTTCCGGCTCGATCGTCGCGCCGGCATCCTGCTTGCAGCACTGGTGCTTGGCGTGCTGGCGAAATTCACCGTCTTTCCGATCCACGACACCCGCATCTACTTCCCGAACCTTCTGCCGCCCTACCTTTTGCTTGTCGGCCCGATCATGGCGCTGTGGGCGTCGGCAAGCCTGAATGGAAGGCGGCCCATCGCCTTGCAGGCCATACCTGGAGATAAGCCATGAGTTCCATTTCCGGGCTGGCGCGCATCGCCCTTTCGCTCGGCCTGCCCGCCGGCCTGCTCGATCGCGGGCCGGCGTTGCGTGGCACGAAATTCCTGGCCAAGGCGGCGCTGAAGGCGCGGTTTGGCGGTGGGCAAGCCTTCCAGATGGTCAATGTCGGCGCTTGCGACGGCGCGCTGTTCGACGACGTCACGCCGTGGCTGCACCGCATTCCGCGGGCGCGGGCCGTGCTGGTCGAGCCGATCCCGTACAATCAGAAGCGGTTGCGCGCCAACTATCCCGACACGGAACGCTTCGTCATCGAACCGGTCGCGGTGACGAAGACCAAGGGCACGATCACCGTCCACACTTTCGATGCCGCGGCACTCGAGGCCGGCACGCTGCCGATCGAGTTCATCGGCTGCTCGTCGGTCACCGACACCAATCTGATGTCGGGCAAGAATGCCTGGGGCGAGGACGACGCCAATTTCAACAAGTTCGCGCCGCACGTGAGGGATATCGAGGTGACGTCGGAAACGCTGCAGACGCTGCTCGATCGCAACGGCATCACGCATATCGACGCCTTCCTGGTCGATTGCGAGGGCGCCGACTGGATCGTCTTCGAACAGCTCGATCTCAAGCGCTATCGTCCGGGCATGATCAAGGTCGAGGTCGGCGCGCTGCCGGCCGCCGAAATCGGCCAGGTCGTGGTCAAGCTGAAGACATCAGGCTATCAGGTCGGCTTCCAGGCCGAGGACATCTGGGCCTTCGCCTGAGATAGATCGCCACTGGCGGCACGCCGGCGCGCCGGGTCGCGTCGCATCTGCGACGTGTCGCAAACAGGCGGTAGCTCCATCCACGTCCTCTGCATATTGTGCGCCATTCGAACGGGCGCGGACGCGCCCGCTTTATCCCCTTGGAGTCGCGGGCAATGGCAGAGTTTCCGAAACAGGCGAAGGTCGTCATCGTCGGCCTGGGTGGCATTGTCGGCGCGTCGATCGCGCATCATCTGATCGAGCGCGGCTGGACCGACATTGTCGGCATCGACAAGTCGGGCATCCCGACCGATATCGGCTCGACCGCGCATGCCTCGGACTTCTGCTACACCACGAGCCATGATTTCCTGTCGTGCTGGACGACGCTCTACTCCATCGATTTCTACGAGAAGATGGGCCACTACGCCCGCATTGGCGGCCTCGAAGTGGCGCGCGTCGGCGACGACAGCCGCATGGACGAGATCAAGCGCAAGATCGCCTCGGCCAAATCCTTCGGCACCCGCGCCCGGCTGATCGAACCGGCCGAGATCAAGGAAAAATTCCCGCTGATCGAAGAGTCTATGGTGCAGGGCGGCCTGTGGGATCCGGACGCCGGCCTGGTCATCCCGCGCTCGCAGACCGTCGCCGGCAAGCTGGTCGACAAGGCGGAAGCGTCGGGCAAGTTGAAGTCGTTCGCCAACACGCCGGCCAAATGCCTCATTGTCGAGGAAGGCCGCATCAAGGGCGTGGTCACCGACCGCGGCACGATCATGGCCGACTATGTCATCGTCTGCGCCGGCATCTGGGGCCGGCTGATCGCCGAAATGGTCGGCGAAGACCTGCCGGTGATGCCGATCGACCATCCGCTGACCTTCTTCGGGCCTTACAATGAGTTTGCCGGTACCGGCAAGGAGATCGGCTGGCCGCTGCTGCGCGACCAAGGCAATTCGGCCTATATGCGCGACACCGGCGACCCCAGGACCGCCGAAGGCGGCCAGATCGAATGGGGTTACTACGAAGAGACCAATCCGCGTCTTTGCCATCCGCGCGATTTGCTGGAAAAGGATCAGGCGCGGCTGTCACCGTCGCAGCGCGATCTCGACATGGAGCAGATCCTGGCGCCGCTTGAGCGCGCCATGGAGCTGACGCCGATCCTGGGCGAACTCGGCTACAATGAAAGCCATTCCTTCAACGGCCTGTTGCAGGTGACCGCCGATGGCGGCCCGTCCATGGGCGAGAGCCAGAAGGTGAGGGGCCTCTGGTACGCCGTCGCCATCTGGGTCAAGGACGGCCCCGGCATGGGCAAGCTGATCGCCGACTGGATGACGGACGGCCGCACGGAAATCGACCATCACGCCATCGACTATGCGCGCTTCTATCCGCACCAGACGAAAGAGCAGTTCATCTGGGATCGCTGCACCGAGACGGCGATGAAGGTCTACAATCCAGCGGTGCATCCGCGCGAGCCGTTCTCCAAAGGTCGCAACATCCGCCGCTCGCCGTTCTGGGAGCGCGAGAAGGAGCTTGGCGGTTACTTCATGGAGCTGGGCGGTTGGGAGCGCGCGCATGGCTATGCCGCCAACGAGCATCTGCTGGAGAAGTATGGCAACCGGGTTCCCATACGTGAGAACGAGTGGGACAACCGCCATTTCTGGCGGGTGTCCAATGCCGAGCACCTGGCGATGAGCGAAGATTGCGGCATCGTCAACCTCTCGCATTTCTCGATGTACGACATCGAAGGGCCGGACCATGTCGCGCTGCTGGAGTGGCTGTGCGCGGCCAAGATTGGTGGCGACAACAATATCGGCAAGGGTATCTACACCCACTTCCTCGACGAGGAAGGCATGGTGCGCGCCGACTTCACCGTCATCCGCATGGCCGACCGCTGCCGTCTGATCGACGGCGCCGACGCCGGTCCGCGCGACTTCCGCTACATGCAGCGCACCGCGCAGGACAAAGGCTTTGACGTCACCATCACCGACGTGACGGAAAAATACGTCACCATCGGCATCTGGGGACCGAACGCGCGGGCGACGCTGCAGAAAGTGGTCGAAAATCCGGATGGTCTCTCGCTCGAGAACTTCCCCTTCGCGGCGATCAAGCCGGTCAGGATCGGCGGCAAGGACGTCACCGCCTTCCGCATCTCTTATGTCGGCGAGCAGGGCTGGGAACTGCATATGCGTTACGAAGACGGCCTGGCCGTTTGGGACGCGCTGCGCTCGACCGGGGTCATGCCGTTCGGCGTCGAGACCTATGCCAACACCCGGCGCATGGAAAAGAGCCTGCGCCTGCAGAACGCCGACCTGTTGACCGAGTACAATCTGCTCGAGGCCGACCTTGCCCGACCGAAGGTCAAGGAGAACGATTTCTGCGGCAAGGCAAAACATGTCGAATACCGCGCCCGCGAGCACCAGCCGGCGATCCTGTGCACGCTGGTGATGACGGAAAACGTCGATTCGAAGGGTGTTGCCCGCTATCCCGTCGGCACCATGCCGGTGATGGATCCGAAGACCGGCGAGACGCTGGTCGACGAACTCGGCCGCCGCTCCTTCACCACATCGATGGCCTACGGCCCGACCATCGGCAAGAACATCGGCCTCGCCTATCTGCCCTGGGCCCATGCCCAGGAGGGCCGCAAGTTTGCCATCGAATATTTCGGCGAGACCTACCCGGTCGAGGTGGCTGCCGTCGGCTACAAGCCGCTCTACGATCCAGAGAATCTGAAGCCGAGGAGTTGAGCTTCATCGGTTCCAACCAACATATCGAAAAGCCGGCACCTCGCCGGGCTTTTTGCTTTGTCAGCAGCCGGTTTTCGCTTACCTTCGGGTATGTCTGCTTTTTCTTGCGCACGACATTTCCTTTCAGGCAGCGCCGCGCTGGCGCTGGGGCTCTGGCTGGTGCCGCCGGTTCAAGCCGCCGAGCCGGTCGACGTCGAGCTGGTGCTGGCCGTCGACGTGTCGCTGTCGATGTCGCCGGGCGAACTTGAAATCCAGCGTCACGGCTATGCTGCTGCGCTGACGCACGACAATGTTCTGCAGGCCATCGCCGATGGCGCCTACGGCAAGGTCGCCGTCACCTATGTCGAATGGGCGGGAGCGACCACGCAGCAGGTCGTCGTGCCGTGGACGGTGATCGCCAGCCGGGCCGATGCCGAGCGGGTGGCCGCGCAGCTTTCCGCCCATCCGCCGGCCAGCGCCCGGCGCACCTCGATTTCCGGCGCGCTGGAATTCGGCAGCGATCTCTTCGCCGAAAGCGGTTTTCAGGGGACAAAGCGCGTCATCGATATTTCCGGCGACGGGCCCAACAACCAGGGCGCGCCCGTCGACATCACCCGCGACGCGGTGGTCAAGCAAGGCATCATCATCAACGGCCTGCCGCTGATGACGCGCGGCGGGTTCGGCGGCGCCTATGACGTCAACAATCTCGACCGCTACTACAGCGACTGCGTCATCGGCGGTCCCGGATCCTTCATGATCCCGGTCAATGACTGGACGCAGTTTCCCGAAGCCATCCGCCGCAAGCTGGTGCTGGAGCTGGCCGGCGCCGCTTCGCCGCAACGGGCGCGCGAGGAGGCCGGGCATCCGCCGGTGGTGCTGGCGCAGGACCGGCCGACCGACTGCCAGGTCGGCGAAAAGATGTGGCGCGACCGCAGCTGGATGTTCGATGCGCGTTAGCGTTCGCATCATCACGCTGCCGTGAAGGGCCGGTTTCATTGACAAGCCCATGGGCGTCTGTGACACAATCCGGCATCCGAAAAAACAAGGGGAACCGACATGAACAAGACCATCGTCGCTGCCGCGGCATTGGCGCTTGCGGCTGCAATATCCGTGCCGGCCGAGGCTGCCACATCGGTCACCATCGGCATCAGCGGATGGACCGGCTTTGCGCCGCTGACGCTCGCCAAGCAGGCCGGCATCTTCGAGAAGCATGGCCTCGACGTGACCCTGAAGAAGGTGCCGCAGGCCAGCCGGCCGCTCGCCATCGCCAGCGGCGATCTGCAATGCGCCGCCACCACGGTCGAGACCTGGCTGGTGTGGAACGCCAGCGGCGTCACCACCAAGCAGATCTTCCAGCTCGACAAATCCTATGGAGCCGACGGCATTGTCGTGCGCAACGACATCAAGACCGTCGCCGACCTCAAGGGCAAGAATGTCGCGTCCTCGGCGCCGGGCACGTCGCCCTATTTCATGCTGGCCTGGGTGCTGAACAAGAACGGCCTGTCGACCAAGGATGTGACCGTCGTCAACCTGGAACCGGATGCGGCGGCGCAAGCCTTCCTCGCCGGCCAGAACGATGCGGCGGTCACCTATGAGCCGTTCATCTCGGCGGTGCGCGACAAGTCCGATCAGGGCCACATATTGGCGACCACGCTCGACTACCCGATGGTGCTCGACACGGTCGGCTGCACGCCTGAATTCCTCACCGCCAATCCCGACGCCGCCAAGGCGCTGGCCGACAGCTATTTCGAAGCGCTCGAGCTGATCAAGAGCGATCCGCAGAGATCCTACGAGATCATGGGCGCCGACGTGAAGCAGTCTGCGAAAGAATTCGAGGATTCGGCGAAATACCTGAAATGGGCCGACAAGGCGGAGAACAAGCAGTTCTTCACCAAGGAATTCCAGGACTTTTCCAAGACCGCCGGCGAGCTTCTGCTGCAGATGGGGTTGATCAAGGAAGCGCCAGATGTTGCCACGCTGGCCGACACCAGCGCGGTGGCGAACTGACAGGCCTCGCCTTTGACCATTGTGCGGCGGCGCCTAGGCCGTCGCTCTCTCCTGGACAAGTGATGATTTGACGATGCGGACGATCTGAAGATGCGCCCCTTGCATCCGGTGTCGCCGGGCATTCGAACCGTGCTTGGCATTTCCTTCTTCGTGCTGTTCGTCGCCTTCTGGGCGTGGATCACGCTTGGCGGCCACGTCAACCGCATCTTCCTCGCCGACCCGCTGTCAATGCTGCGGGATGGTTGGCGGCTGCTGGTCGAGGACCGCTTCTGGCTCGACATATTGATCACCATCTGGCGGGTCTTCGGCGGGTTCCTGCTGGCGTCGATCGTCGCCGTGCCGATCGGCATCGCCATGGGCGCCTGGAAACCAATAGAGGCGTTTCTGGAGCCGTTCGTCTCCTTCGCCCGCTACCTCCCGGCTTCGGCCTTCATTCCGCTGCTCATCCTGTGGGCCGGCATTGGCGAGCTGGAAAAGCTGCTGGTCATCTTCGTCGGCTCGGTGTTCCAGATCATCCTGATCGTCGCGGTCAAGGTGGGCTCGACGCGGCGCGATCTGGTCGAGGCGGCCTATACGCTGGGCTCGACCAACAACGGTATCGTCAAACGGGTCATCATGCCGGCCAATGCGCCCGAGATTGCCGAAACGCTGCGGCTGGTGCTCGGCTGGGCCTGGACCTATGTCATCGTCGCCGAGCTGATCGGTTCGTCCTCAGGCATCGGCTACATGATCATCAACAGCCAGTCGCGGCTGGCGACAGGGCAGATCATCTTCGGCATCATCGTCATCGGGCTGATCGGACTGTTGTCCGACTTCGCCTTCAAGGCGTTCAATCGCTGGCTCTTCCCCTGGAGCTTGGCATGAGCAAGTTGCTTATCGAAGGCGTCTCGCGAACCTTCGCCGGCGTGCGCGGCGGGCAGCCGGTCAAGGCGCTGATGCCGGTCGACCTTGCGGTCGCGGCCAACGACTTCATCACCATTCTGGGGCCGTCCGGCTGCGGGAAGTCGACGCTGCTCAGGATCGTTGCCGGACTGGAAGCGCCGAGCGAAGGCCGTGTGCTGCTTGACGGCAACGCGGTGACGCAGCCGGGACCGGATCGCGGCATGGTGTTCCAGTCCTACACGCTGTTTCCGTGGCTGACGGTGGCGCAGAATATCGCCTTCGGCCTGCGCGAACGCAGCATGGCCGAAAAGGAGCGAGACGGGATCGTCGCTTCCTATGTCGACCTCGTCGGGCTCAAGGGCTTCGAGAACCATTGGCCAAAGCAGCTGTCCGGCGGCATGCAGCAGCGCACGGCGATCGCCCGGGCGCTGGCCAACGACCCCGAAATCCTGTTGCTGGACGAGCCGTTCGGTGCGCTCGACAACCAGACGCGCGGACTGATGCAGGAACTGCTGCTCGGCATCTGGGAGCGGCGCAAGAAGACAGTGCTGTTCGTCACCCACGACATCGAGGAGGCGATCTTCATGGCTTCGCGGGTAATCGTGATGAGCGCGCGGCCAGGCCGCATCAAGTCGGATGTCGCCATCGACCTGCCCCATCCACGCCACTACACGCTGAAGACCAGCCCGGAATTCTCGGCGCTCAAGGCGCAGCTGACCGAGGATATCCGCGTCGAGGCGATGCGGACGGCGCAGGCGCAGCCCGCCGAAGCCTGAGTGCGTTTTCGGATCAGGCCGCCAGCAGCTGCTTGCGGTCGACGCGCTCCTGCTGCGGCGAGCGGGCGTAGAGTTCGCGGTAGCATTTGGAGAAATGCGAGGCCGAGACGAAGCCGCAGGCGACCGCTACCTCGACCACCGGCATCGACGACTGAATCAGCAGGTGCCGGGCGCGGTCGAGGCGGATTTCCAAGTAGTAGCGGGCAGGGGATCTGCCCATCTCGGTGCGGAACAGGCGCTCGATCTGGCGGCGCGACAGGTCGACATGGTCGGCGATCTCGATCAGCGACAGCGGTTCGGAGAGATTGCCTTCCATCAGTTCGATGATGGTCAGCACCTTGGAATTCTGGACGCCCAGGCGCGCGCGCAGCGGCAGGCGCTGGCGGTCGGTCGGGCTGCGCACGCGGTCGGTCAACACCTGCTCGCAGACGCGGTTGACCAGATTGTCGTCGAAATCGTCGCCGATCAGCTTCAGCATCATGTCGAGGGCGGCGGTGCCGCCGGCGCAGGTGTAGATGTTCTGGTCGATCTCGAAGAGGTCGGCAAAGACATTGGCCTTCGGAAAAGCCTCGGAAAAGCCCGGCAGGTTTTCCCAATGGATGGCGCAGCGCTTGTTGGAGAGCAGGCCCGCGGCGGCAAGGATATGCGCGCCGGTGCACAGGCCACCGACGGCGACGCCTCTGTTATATTCCTCGCGCAGCCAGGCGAAGGCAGACCTGTTCTGGTAGCGCTCGACATTCATGCCGCTGCAGACGATGGCCATGTTCGGCCGATCCGGTCCGGCCATCTTCTTGCGCTCTTCCTCGAGCGAGGTGTTGACGGCGCATTCGACGCCGTTGGAGGCGCGCACCGGCTTGCCGTCGATGCTGGCCAAGCGCCAGCGATAGGCCTCATAGCCAAGCATGCGGTTGGCCGAGCGCAGCGGGTCGAGCGCCGTCGCAAAGGCGATCATGGTGAAGTCCGGGACAAGGAAGAATACAAACGATCGCTTGATCGGATGCTTTACGGCGTTCAAGGGAACCTCACGCAGCCATGGCGCGAACAGGATGTCGCGAACAGCACAGCGACATCAGGAAAAACCATTCCTGTCAATTGGCTAGGGGGCTAAGCGGAAACTATATTTGCGACATGGGTCGCAAATGAGCAATCGTCCGGGATGACAGGCACGGGCTGCCGACGGATTGGGCATGGTTGCGGCGGCATAGGTGCCAAAAACGAGAAACGCCGCTTCGGTCAAGCCGAAGCGGCGCTGTTATCGACTATCGGCAGCGGCAGGGAAGCGCTGAGCGCTAGCCGTTATCTCAGGCAACGAAACCGAGTCGCACCGCATTCATGGCGCCGGTCTGGCCGGGCATGGTGTTGGCAAGGCGCTGGCGCTCGAGAGCGGTCGTCAAGTTGATTTCGCGGCGGGCAAAGAGGCGGGCAAAAAGCTTCATCATCATCTCCTATCGGTTGCTCAGACGGGTCGCCTTCGCTTGATGGAGTGGGGCAGCTCGTTTGCTGGCGTCGATATAGGCCTGCGTGAGCAGAAACTAAATCGCAAATGCGAAGCGCTTGAATGGAAATGCGACATCGTTTGCGACATTATTGGGCATGGTGCCCAAAATTTACGATTACTTACAGCGTGTTACCGGCGACATTGAGGCGCCATGCAAGTGACGCATATACGCCATGCAGCGGCGACATGGCTCTGAAAATCATTTGAATGCAAATAAGTTGGAGAAAAGCCTGCGGGGCAAAATAGAGAAGGCCTGCCGGGCTGGTCTGCGCGGCAGGCCTTCAGCGCATGGTACACAATGGTTTACTTTGCTCCAGCCCAGGATCCGACGCCGCGGCGTGCACCGGTCTTGGTGTCGGCAGCTTCAGGCCAGCCGATATCCTTCTGCAGTTCGATCGGCAGCGAGCGGATCGCACGTTCGGTCTGGAAGCGGGCGCGGGCCGCGCTGAACTCGGTCGCAAGCCGACCGATGGATGACAGGATAGACATTTCATTCTCCTTTGGTTGTGGCACGTCCCGCATGAACGCGTTCCGTCGCCTGGATATTCCGCATCGAGTGCAATTCCGTGTCAGGAGCGTTGGAGCCATGGCGCACGTCCTGCCTTCGATGGAGTTGACTATCCTCCCAATCTGATGTTCAATCAAACGAAATAGAATGATGCTTCACATCAGAAAAATTGAAGGTCGATCCCGATGAACGCCCCACTCAATCATCCGCTGCCGCTGCTCGATCTCGACGTTTTGCGCACCTTCGTGGCCATTGCAGAGACCGGCAGTTTCACCACGGCGGCCAATGCGGTGTTCCGCACGCCGTCGGCGGTCTCCATGCAGATCAAGAAGCTCGAGGACATTCTCGGGCGGTCTGTTTTCGCGCGGGATGCGCGCTCGGTGACGCTGACCACGGATGGCGAGATGCTGCTCGGTTATGCCCGCCGGCTGTTGTCGATCAACCGCGAGGTGGTGTCGAAGTTCATCATCCCCGAGATCGTCGGCGTGGTGCGGCTCGGCTCGCCGGACGACTATGGCGAGCGCGTGTTGCCGCATGTGCTGAAGCGTTTCGCGCAGTCGCATCCGTCGATTGCCGTCGACGTCACCATCGACCAGAGCAGCAATCTGCGCCGCCGCATGGACGACCGGGCGCTCGACATCACGCTGCTGACCAATTCCTACAAGACCAGCGCACTCGGCGCCGAGGTGCTGCTCACCGAGCCGATCGTCTGGGCCGGCGCCAAGGGCGGCAGCGCGCATCTGCGCGAGCCTTTGCCGGTGTCGCTGTGGGAAGAGGGCTGCGCCTGGCGGGCCGGCGCGCTCGATGCGCTGAGCCGTGAAGGCCGCAATTACCGCATCGCCTATATGAGCGCCCACACGGCAGGCCAGCGCGCCGCCATCATGTCGGATCTCGCGGTTGCACCGTTGCCGAAGTCGTTCCTGGGCAACGACATGGTCGAGCTTTGCCCGAAGGACGGCATGCCCGATATCGGCACCTACAATCTGGCGATGGTGGTGTCGCCGGACGCCAGCGCGCCGGTCAAGGCCGTCGCCGACCATATCCGTGCGACGTTCGAGCTTTTCCGCGAAACCGGCAAGTTCTAGAGCGGTTCACCGTTTCACGGAAACGGCGAGCCGCTCTAACTCCTTGTTTTGACTCAATTCCCAAGGGAAAGCGCTACACGCTTTCCCGGGAAAACCGTTTTACACTTTTCCTGGAATTGCTCTGCTATTCCGCTGCTTGGGCGGGGCGCGCCGCGAGAGCGGGTCGCGCCGTGCGCCGCGCAGTTGCGCGCCGCTTGGTGGGCTCACCTTCAAGGAAGGCGACGATGCTGTCCCTGGCGCGACGCGCCTCCGGCATCTCGATCAGCGGCCAGACGTGGAACATGCCTTCCTCATAGACGACGTCGATATCGACGCCGGCAGCGCGTGCCTTTTTGGCGAAGATCAGATTGTCGGGGCTGAGCAGGTCGTGCGAGCCGGTCAGAAGCAGGGTCTGCGGCAGCACCGAGAGGTCGCCATAGAGCGGACTGATATGCCAGTCCCTGCGATCGATGCCGGCACTGTACATGCGGATCGCTTCCAGCCCGCCGGAAATGCCGAGCCACGGATCGTTGCGTTCCGCCTCGAACACTTCGGGGTTGGACAGCGACATGTCGAGGCCGGGTGAAATCAGCACGTGGCGCGACGGCAAGGGCAGGCCTTCCTCAGCCGCCATCATGGTCAGCACGACGGCCATGTTGCCGCCCGCGGAATCGCCCATGAAGACGATGTCTTCAGCGTCGGTCTCATCCAGCATCTGCCGGTAGACGTCGCCGACCATGCCGAACATGGCGTGGAAATCATGCTCCGGCGCGATGGGATAGATCGGCACGGTGATGCCGAAACCCAAGCGCTCGGCCACCTCGGCGATCAACCCCCAATGATAGGATGTGATCTGGAAGACATAGGCGCCGCCATGCATGTAGAGGATGCGCCTGCGTTCGCCGGCCTTCGGCGCGATTTCATAGACAGGGAAGCCATCGACGCTGCGCTCGGTGATATCGAGCTGCTCCCGCAGCAATGCCGGGGGATGATGATCCTCGGTCTTGCGGGCATAGGCGATCCAGCGCTGCAGGTTTTCCGGGCTGGCAAATGCCTTCTTGCGGCTGTGCCGGAGGATGAAGGAAACGAGGTGGCTTTTGAAACTGGGCATTCGCGTACACAAGCTCGGCCGCAGCCGACTAAGAGAATTCCCCCACTGTCTCGAAGATCGTACCTCCAGCCGAAATGTCAAGATTCTGGCCCAAGCCAACACGGTTGTTTGATCAGCCAGGTCCGCTGTTTTGCGCAGCGCGGCTCAGCGCCGGGGCAGCAGCGCGGCGCGCAGCTTGACGTCGGTCGCAGCCGGGACCATGCGGCGGCCCCGGCGCTTGGTCAGCAATTTGCACTTGTCGGCGAAGGTCATCAGCGGCCCGAGCCCAGGATCAGACGCGACAGGTTGGTCTGGGCGTCGATGCGCGGCGACACGGGCCAGCCGATGTCCTTCTGGATTTCGGGTGGCAGGTTGTTCATGGCGCGCACGGCCTGTGCATTCTTCATGGCCGCACGAAAACGGCCCAGGGTCTCGAACATCTCTATTCTCCTTTGGAGCGTTGTGGCGGCGGAATAGTCCGGTCCGCCATTCGATGTCCGTTAAATGCTTCACGTCTGTATCGGACGGATTGCGCCAAAACAGCGTTTCGGTTTCCAGATCGGTGCGATCTGGAAACATTTGCATACAAGTGAAATTGGGCGAATTGGCGGCCTTCGTAAGGCGGCTTATTCCCGGCTGCGCCTGGCGGCATGGCCTTCGCGCGAACGCCGGCGCGGGGCGGCGTCGCCGGCGACGCCATCCTCGCTGACGGTCTTGCGTGGCGGCAATTTCACCGCCGCCGACAGTTTCGGGAACGGATCGACCTTGTTGGGAAGCGCCATGGCGTAGACGAAATGCTCCTGGAATTTCGGCTCCAGTGCGGTCTCGATCTTCTCGATGTGGCTGACCGTGTCCTCGATCTCGCGGCGATAGCCGCGGTTGAGCAGCGCCATCCGCGCACCGGCGCCGGCGGCGTTGCCGACGGCCGAGACCTTGTCGAGGTCGCAGTCCGGGATCAGGCCGAGCACCATGGCGTATTTCGGATCGATGAACGAGCCGAAGGCGCCGGCGAAATGGATGCGGTCGACGTGTTCGGTGTTCTGCTTTTCCATCAGAAGCTTGGTGCCGGCATAGAGCGCCGCCTTGGCAAGCTGGATGGCGCGCACGTCGGTCTGCGTGATGGTGATCTTGGGTTCGCCTTCCTTCAAGACATAAGAGAAGGTGCGGCCGTTGACCGTGACGCGCGGCGACCGCTCGGCCAGCGACCCGTCGATGACGCCATCCTCGGAGATGATGCCGGCGAGGTACATTTCGGCCACGATCTCGATGATGCCGGAGCCGCAAATGCCGGTGACGCCGGTCGCCTGCACGCTATCCAGGAAGCCGGGGTCGTCGGACCAGAGTTCAGAGCCGATGACGCGGTATTTCGGCTCCAGCGTATCGGGGTCGATGCGCACGCGCTCGATTGCGCCGGGGGCAGCGCGCTGGCCGCCGGAGATTTCCGCGCCCTCGAAGGCGGGACCGGTGGGCGAGGAGGCTGCGACCACCCGCTTGCGGTTGCCAAGCACGATCTCGGCATTGGTGCCGACGTCGACGATCAGCATCATCTCGTCCTGGCGATGCGGGCCTTCCGACAGCGTCACGGCTGCGGCGTCGGCGCCGACATGGCCGGCAATGCAAGGCAGCATATAGAGGCGGGCGCCCTGGTTGAGCTTCAGGCCGATATCGGAGGCCTTGATGCGCACCGCGCCCGAGACGGCGAGTGCGAAGGGCGCGCCGCCGAGTTCGGTCGGATCGATGCCGAGGAACAGATGGTGCATGATCGGATTGCCGACAAAGACGGAATCCAGGATGTCGTTGCGCTGGACATTGCCTTCCGCGCAGACCTTGTCGACCAGGCCCGAGATCGCCTCGCGTACGGCGACCGTCATGCCTTCGCGGCCGTCCGGGTTCATCATCACATAGGAGACGCGGCTCATCAGATCCTCGCCGAAGCGGATCTGCGGGTTGGAGGTGCCCGACGAAGCGGCGACGCGGCCCGACAGCAACGACACCAGATGCATGGCGATGGTGGTCGAGCCGATGTCGCAGGCCAGTCCATAGGCCTCGTTCTTGAGGCCGGGCCAGAGTGCTATGACGCGGGCGATGTCGCTTTCGGCATCCTTGTGGATGGCCGCGGTCGCGGTCCAGTTACCCTTGCGCAGTATGCCTTGCACCTGCGGCATCAGGTAGAAGTCGAATTCGAGGTTTTTAAAGCCCCAATCCTTCATCAAGGCGATCTTGAGGCGGTCGAGATCGCCCAGCGGCTTGTGCATGTCGGGCTCTTCGATCTCGACATAGCACATGCGGATTGCCGCATCGCGGGCGATGACGCGCGTGTCGGCATCCTTGCGGATGGTCTGGGCGTTGATGACCGTGTCCTGCGGCACGTCGATGACGAGGTCGCCGAGGATCTGCGCCGAGCAGGACAGGCGCCGCCGCTCGGGCAGGCCGCGGACGCGCTCATATCGCTCTTCCTTGGCGCCCTTGGGCGAGATGTGGTCGTTGGACGAGACGATCTTGTGCTTGGCGAAATTGCCTTCCTGCACTTCGATCTGGCAGCGACCGCAGGTGGCGCGGCCACCGCAGACGCTCTCGACATAGACGCCGAGCTGACGCGCGGCATCGAGCACCGGTGTGCCGACGGGAAAGCGCCCGCGCTTGCCTGACGGCATGAACAGCACGAGCGGATCAGTAATGTTTGCAGGCGAGTTCACGATTGCGCGCTTATCCCCTGGCCATGCGGGCTTCACGGCCGCCGCGCCGGCGACCGCCATTGCCGCCGCCTTCGCCCGGAGCGTTAACGGCGGTGGGCGCTGCGACCGCCTGGCCGCCTTCGGCCGGTTTGTAATCCTTGTAGGTGCGGATCCAGTTGGTGCAGTTCTCGTCGGTGCCGTTGAGCACATTGGCGCCGCGCACGGCTTCCATTTCCTGCGGGCGAACCGGGTTCATGATAGCGCTAGTCATGCCGGCGCCGATCACCATCGGGATGAAGGCGGCGTTGATGCCGTGGCGGTGCGGCAGGCCGAACGAAATGTTGGACAGGCCGCAAGTGGTGTTGACCTTGAGCTCTTCGCGCAGACGGCGCAGCAACGCGAAGACCTGGCGGCCGGCATCGCCGAGCGCGCCGATCGGCATCACCAGCGGGTCAACGACGACGTCATGCGCAGGAATGCCGAAATCGGCGCAGCGCTGCACGATCTTCTTGGCGACGGCGAAGCGCACATCCGGATCCATCGAAATGCCGGTCTCGTCGTTGGAGATGGCGACGACCGGAACGTTGTACTTCTTGACCAGCGGCAGGATGGCTTCGAGCTTTTCCTCTTCGCCGGTCACGGAGTTGACCAGCGGCCGGCCCTTGGCGACCTTGAGCGCTGCCTCGATGGCGGCGGTCACCGACGAGTCGATCGACAACGGCAAGTCGACAAGGCCCTGGACGATCTCCAGCGTCTGCACGAGCAGGCCGGGTTCGGTTTCGTTCGGATTAACGGAGGTGACGCCGGCATTGACGTCGAGCATGGTGGCGCCGCAGGCGGCCTGTTCCAGCGCATCCTTGACGACGGTCTCGAAATTGCCGGCGATCATCTCGGCGGCCAGCTTCTTGCGGCCGGTCGGGTTGATGCGCTCGCCGATGACGCAGAAAGGCTGGTCGAAGCCGATGATGATCTCTCGTGTCGCCGAGGCGACGATGGTCCGGGTCATGAAGTCTCTCCGCCTGATATAAAGATTTCTTTATATCGTTGTCTGGTTTCATTCAAGCGAATGGCTGGCCGTCCGCGCTGTCAGTGCGCGGTCTTCACCATATCCACCTGCGTTTCGGTAATGTCGTCGTGCAGTATGCTCTCGAGCCGGTCGGCGACCATCTGATCGTCGTGGCGGATCTCGCGTTTCCATGGCTGGCGGCCTTTCAGCACACCCGATTCATCGACGATCTCGGCGACATATTCCTCCTGGCGGTAGGCCATCACATGGATGCCGGAGACACCAGGAATTTCCTTCACCTCGTTGATGATGTCGGTGCAGAGCTGCTTGCCTTCCTTCTTCTGGTCCTGCGCACCTTCCAGCCGCTTGATGATGGCGTCGGGAATATGAATGCCCGGCACGTTGGAGCGGATCCATTTGGCCGTCTTGGCCGAAGCCAGCGGGCCGACGCCGCACAGGATGAAAACTTTTTCCGTATGCCCCAAGTCCCGCGCCCTCTGCATGAAGGTTCTGAACATCGGCACGTCGAAGCAGTATTGCGTCTGCACGAACTGCGCGCCGGCGGCGATCTTCTTGCCGAGATGGATCGGGCGGAAATCGAAGGGTGGCGCGAAGGGGTTGACGGCGGCGCCGAGGAAAATTTGCGGCGGCGTCGTCAACTTGCGGCCGGACAGGAACTTGCCGTTGTCGCGCATGATGCGGCAGGTTTCGAGCAACGACATGGAATCGAGGTCGAAGACAGGCTTGGCGCCGGGCTGGTCGCCGGCCTGGACGCCGTCGCCGGTGAGGCACAGCATGTTGGCGACGCCCATGGCGGCACCGCCCAGCACGTCGCCCTGGATCGCGATGCGGTTCCTGTCGCGGCAGGCGATCTGCATGATCGGCGCGTAACCCATGCGGGTCAAAAGCGCGCAGATGCCGACCGACGACATGTGGCAGTTGGCGCCGGAGGCATCGACGGCATTGATGGCGTCGACCCAGCCGTCGAAGATTTTCGCGCGGTTATAGACGTCTTCGGGATCGGCGCTGTCGGGCGGGTTGAGCTCGGTGGTGACCGCGAATTCGCCGCGCCGCAGCACACGCTCCAGCCGGCCACGCGAGGAGTGGCCGGGCAGCGGATCGAGCGGCAGATGGATGCCGGCCGGGTTTTCATCGCGCTGGCGGCCGATCACGCGGCCGCTCCAGTGTTGGCTTTGGCCGCTGCTTCACGGGCCGCTGCCGACTGGGCCGTCACCCGCAGCCAGGCCGAGGTTTCGCGCAGCGACTGGTCGACCGGCTTCTGCACGGTCAGGATCCTGTCGCCATGCTCCATGTTCCGCGAGCCTTCCCAGGCCTTAACCCAGACGCAAGGCATATCGGGCTCGACCTCGCAATTGCCGTTGGCGCGCACACCGCCGCAAGGGCCGTTGCGCAGCTGCTTGGGGCAGTTCATCGGGCACGACATGCCGGTCGAGGACAGGATGCACTGGCCGCACATGCGGCAGTCGAACATGAAGCCCTTGACGCGCCTTTCGACAAACTTGATCGGCGCCTCGACGCGCCCATAGCCGAGGCCTTTCCAAAGCGGATGAAGAAGCAGGAACATGTCGGCGAACCTGGAGTAGAACCATTCGAGCAATCGCGAGTGCCGAATGGACCACAGCCTGATGGCAAACGACCGCTGCACGCGCCGCTGCGGCGACACGTCGGCCGGCTTGTAGTCGGATTTCGGCGCTGCCTTCTTGACCTGCGTGGCCTGGGTAAACGGCTGGGTAACCCTTGGCCCTTCTTTGGCAGGAGTGGTTTCAGACATTTTCTTTCCCGCCTGCCTTGACTAGAGCGACCAGCCGCTCGCGGTCGTATTTCGCGTCGATGTCGCTGAATGCCTTCTCGACCTCGGCTTCGAGGTCGTCGCCGACCGGGATCGGATCGGCCTTGCGCCATTCGGCGAGGTAATCGTCGGTGCCGCCGGCGCCGGTGCGCATGGCGCACATATCGATCGCCTCGGTGAAGCGCAGCGGCAGTTCGCGCTTGGCGTTCTGCCGGCCCTTCTTGACGATGACCTGGGCGGGGATGTCGCGCCAATAGACGACGATCAGATCGGCCATGAATTCTCTCACTCCCTGTAGAGCGCCGTGCGTCCATGAGGGAAACGACGCTCCACCACTTTGTCCAGCAGGTGCGAGCATTGCCGGATGCGCAGTGGGGCTGCTTGTTATGGGACGACGCGCGCGCATTCAAAAGCGACGCTATTGGACGTCGCAAAAAGAAAGGCGAGATTCCGAGGGAAGGCTGGCTACCAAACCCGCTTGGTCAGGCCGGTCCAGAGATAGAACCAGATCGTCGGGTGGTACCATTGTTTTGAGGGCAGGTCCGGCTTGATCGTGGCCAACTTTCCGTCCAAGGCCCCGCGGACCGCCTCGACGCAGATGTCACGCGAGAACGCCGCCTGGCGCAACGCATAGCTCGAAATAGTGTCGCCGGGCTCCGGCTTGCCGCGCGCCTGTTTCAACACGCCGCCGGTGTCGACGCCGGCGTCGACCAGATGCACGGTGGTGCCGAAATTCTGGAGATCGCCGCAGGCCAGCGCCCAGTAGCCGCCATTCATGCCGCGGTATTTCGGCGCGATGCCGGCGTGGTAGTTGAGCACCGGGCAGGGCATTTGCGCCAGCGTCTGCCGGGACAAGAGCCGGCAGCCGGCGAGCAGCACCACGCCCGGGCGGATGTCGGCGATCGCCTGCAGGCAATCGGCTGCGTTGGCGGAGGAGACGTGGATGATCTTTTGTCTCGGCTTCGGCTCGGTCTCAAGCTTCTGATCGGCGATGAGCCGCTCTGCGTGGCCAGCGAAGAAGCGCTTGCCGAGCCTCGTCAACACCATCGTGCCGAGTTGACCGATGGCCGAAAACCAGCCCTGGCGGCGCGCCCGGCCGAGCAGCAATTGTTTTTTGGATTCAGGGCTTTCGAGGATGACGCTGACAGGGTCGAGCTGGTCGGCGATGGCGTTGACGATGGCCCAGATGTGCGGCCCGCCTTCGGTGACGATGACGATCGCAGCACTTTTTTCAACCGCTGATGCCATGGCGCGCTTTCTTGCCGGCGCGCAACCATTTGCCGTGCGCTGCCCGGCTCAATTCTGTGCCGGGCGAGGTTAAATCTTGATGACCGCCCGGCCAGCGAGAGACCAACGGATCAGCGCTTGAACTCGATGATGTCGAGTTTCGATTCGTAGTAGGGCGCCGGGAATTCGATGCGCCATTCATTGGCGCTGGTGCGGAAGGCATAGCCGACCTGGTCGCTTTCCGGGCCGCTGCCATAGGGTTTTGGCTTGTTGTCATTGACATAGCCGGAGCCGAGATAGATCGCGCGTTTTTCGCTATCGTCGAAGAAACGGCCCTTGGTGCGTTGCGAGCCGCTGACCTTTTCCAGCTGCCAGCCGGAGCCATCGTCCGTGACCTTGCACTTGAACCAGCCATAGATGACCAGCGGGCCGGTCAGGCCCACCTTGATGGTTCGGCATTGCCAGTTGCCGCTCAGGTCCTTGTCGGAAAAGGCCACTATCGGCTTTGCCAGCAGCGCGTCGAGTTGGCTGACCTCAGCCGGGTCTCCCGCTTTTGCCTCGGCCAGCGCCGCCTTGCGGGTCTCGCCATATTTGTCGAGGCGAACCTTGTCGGCAGGCGTGATGATCTTCTGCACCTCGCCGTCGGCGCGAGCGGGCAAGACGAGGCAGAGGAGGCCAAGGGCGGCAAGCAGGACGCGAGGGGTCATCGGGACGTTCCGTGTTCGGATGGCTGAATCAGCCTGTTTGCTTTTGGCTCACAACTTAACCATTCGCGGCGGCCTGTCATCTGTTCTCGACAGCGTCCCGGCTCAAGAACCGCTTCAGGCGTGGGCGGCGGCCTGCGCCAGTCCGGCCGTCAGGTCGCCATAGCCCGTCGAGCGGCGCTCATAGGCGAGGCCAAGCATCTTCGCGGCCTTCTCGGCGACCTTGTCGAGTTCCGGATCGTCGGTCTGGGCGATGTAGATCAGCTTCTGGTAGTTGCCGAAATAGTCCTTGATCAGCTCCGGGTGCTTGTCGAGGCCGAGCGGCTTCATGAAGAAGGCGTCGAACTGGCGGCACAGGAAATCGGTCATGTAGAACGACATCATGTCGTCGTCGGCGACCTTCGCATAGGCGTCCATGCCCTGGTAGAAGGCAAAGCAGTGCGGCCCGGCCATGCGCTCGACGCCGTGCTTCTCCAGGACCCGGTCGAGCATGCCGCCGGTACCGCAATCGGCATAGCCAACGAAGATGTTGCTATAGCCTTCCGCCTTGGCCTTTTCGATCGCCTTGTCCATCGCCGGTGCGATGCGGTCGGGGTAGAAATGGAACTCCGCCGGCAGGCAGGTCAGGTCGAGATGGTCGAGCTTGAGCTGCTCCTTGACGGCCAAAACTTCGCGCGCAATCATTCCGCAGGCGATGACCAGCAGCCTGTCGTCCTGATTCGGTTTCGTTTTTTGCATTCTGGCCATGGAACCTGGTCGAAGCGGCCTTCGTTGCTGTGGGGCGAATCTATCGAGAGAGGGATAAACCGTCCATGAAACTGTTACGCGTTGCGCCGATTGCAATCCTTGCCTGCATCCTGGCGCTTACGGCCTGTGCCAACACCGTCCGTGGTGTCGGCCGGGATATCAAATCGACTGCGAAAGCCGTCGACGACACCGTCACCAAACCCTGACGCAGCCATCCGTTCCAATAGCTGGAACAAAAAAGCCGCGCTGCAAGGCGCGGCTTTCGATTGTGGCCCAGACGCCTTTCGTAACAGATCAGGCTGAAGCGCGCACGTTATGCTTGCGCTTCATGAAGTCCTTGGCGGTCTCGACCGCCACAGCCGCGTCGCGGCAATAGGCATCGGCGCCGACGGCCTTGCCGAATTCCTCGTTTAGCGGCGCGCCGCCGACCAGGACGACATAGTCGTCGCGGATGCCCTTTTCCTTCATCGTGTCGATGACGACCTTCATGTAAGGCATGGTCGTGGTCAAAAGCGCCGACATGCCGATAATGTCGGGCTGGTGCTGCTCGATGGCGTCGAGGTATTTTTCCACCGCATTGTTGATGCCGAGATCGATGACGTCGAAGCCGGCACCTTCCATCATCATGCCGACGAGGTTCTTGCCGATGTCGTGGATGTCGCCCTTGACGGTGCCGATCACCATCTTGCCCTGCTTCGGCGCGCCGGTGGCGGCCAGCAGCGGGCGCAGGATGAACATGCCGGCTTTCATCGCGTTGGCCGACAGCAGCACCTCGGGAACGAACAGGATGCCGTCGCGAAAGTCCTCGCCGACGATGCGCATGCCTTCGACCAGAGCTTCGGTCAGCACCTTGTAGGGCACCCAGCCGCGCTCGAGCAGGATGTTGGTGCCTTCCTCGATCTCTTCCTTCAGTCCGTCATAGAGATCGTCGTGCATCTGCTGCACCAACTCGTCGTCGGAAAGCTCGGAGAGGATGATCTCGTCGTCGGCCATTTTTCTCGGGCTCCTTGCCGCGCGGATGCGATCACGGCGGCTTAAAATAATCGCGTCAATACCTAACCCGGCGGGGGCAGGTATCCATAGCTGATTTGCGACTTCCCGCAAAAGGAAAGCGACCGCAAATCTATTGGAATTCTTGTCGATTTTGCGACAGGCGTTGGCGCTGGCGGGCCGTTTCGAATAGGGTGCATGGCTACGATCCGGGCGAGAAGCCGCCTACGCGGCCGCAAACGGTTTTTAGGGAAAAACGATCATGAGTGAAAACGCGTCAGTCGACCAGGAAGCGTCCAATGCGCGACGTGGACGTGCTGCCAGCGGCGGCGCGGCTGCAAGGCGGGCGGCGCGCTCGGGCGGCGGACCGGGCACCCAGCTCACCTATATCAAGCGCAAGATCAACATCTATGAGGTCCTCAACGAGGAAGGCCTGGCGATTATCGAAAACAACACCGATACGGTGCTGGAAGAGATCGGCATCATCTTTCGCGACGACGCCGAGGCGCTGCAGCTTTGGAAAGAGGCGGGCGCCGACGTCAAGGGCGAGCGCGTGCATTTTCCCAAGGGCCTCTGCCGCTCGCTGCTGAAGACCGCGCCGCCCATCTACACCCAGCATGCGCGCAACGCCGAACGCTCGGTGCAGATCGGCGGCAACGCCACGGTCTTCGCGCCGGTCTATGGTCCGCCCTTCGTGCGCGATCTCGACGGTGTCAGGCGCTACGCGACGATCGAGGATTTCCGGAATTTCGTGAAGCTCGCCTATATGGCGCCGTCGATTCACCATTCGGGCGGCACGGTTTGCGAGCCGGTCGACGTGCCGGTCAACAAACGCCATCTCGACATGATCTACAGCCACATCAAATATTCGGACAAACCGTTCATGGGTTCGGTGACGGCGCCAGAGCGGGCCGAAGACACCGTCGCCATGGCCAAGATCGTGTTCGGCGACGATTTCGTCGAAAACAACACCGTGCTGACCAGCCTGATCAACGCCAATTCGCCGATGGTGTTCGACGAAACCATGCTGGGCGCGCTGAAGGTTTATTCGCGTCACAACCAGGCTTGCATCGTCACGCCGTTCATCCTTGCCGGCGCGATGAGCCCGGTCACGGTGGCCGGCACGCTGACGCAGGTTCTGGCAGAGGTGCTGGCCGGCGCCTCTTTCACGCAGTTGATCCGTCCCGGCGCGCCGGTGCTGTTCGGCACCTTCGCCTCGTCGATCTCCATGCAGTCTGGTGCGCCGACCTTCGGCACACCGGAGCCGTCGCTGGTTTCCTACGGCGCCGCACAGCTTGCCCGCCGGCTCGGTCTGCCGTTCCGCACCGGCGGCTCGCTCTGCGCCTCCAAGGTTCCGGATGCGCAGGCCGCCTACGAGAGCGCCAACACGCTCAACTCGACCATTCTTGCCGGCACCAATTTCGTCCTGCATTCGGCCGGCTGGCTCGAAGGCGGACTGGCGTCCTGCTACGAAAAATTCATGATGGACATCGATCAGCTCGGCATGACGCAAAAGTTTTCCGAAGGCGTCGACCTCTCGGAAAACGGCCAGGCGATGGACGCCATCCGCCAGGTCGGCCCGGGCAGCCACTATCTCGGCTGCGACCACACCCAGGCCAATTTCCAGACCGCCTTCTACCGCTCCAGCATCGCCGACAACAATTCCTACGAGCAGTGGCTGGCCGAGGGCGAGAAGACAGCGCCGCAGCGCGCCAACGAACTCGCCCGCCGCTGGCTGGAGACCTATGAGGCGCCGTATCTCGATCCGGGCATCGACGACGGGCTGAAGGACTACATCGCGACGAAGAAGGCGTCGATGGCTGACGCCTTCACCTGAAAGGAGCCCGAGTCAGGCGGGGCTAAAGTCGCCAACATCATCCACAAGGAAGTCTGGCGGAGCGCTTTCTCCGACCCGGACAAGAAGGGATGATTGCGCGGCGCCGGGCTGACGAGATAGCGGCCGCGCTTTCCGCCGACGGCCTCATCCTGCGCGGCGGCTTCAATTTCGCAACAAGCGAAACGCCGCCGCATGGCCCTTCAGTTGCCCCCGCCAAATCCGTGCTGTTGGTGGGGCAGGCGGGAGCGGCACCCTGGCCGCATTTCCTGCGCTGGCGCGACCGGCAACCGCAAACCATTGCTAATCCGCTCGACACATGGTCGCGCGCAGTGATCGGTGCGGTGGCGGAGAAATTCGGCGCGCGCGCCGTTTCGCCTTCGGACAGACCTTATCTGCCGTTCCAGCAATGGGCGATGCGAGCGGAGGGGCTGAGACCGTCGCCGCTGGGCATCCTGATGCATCCGCAGTACGGGCTCTGGCATGCCTATCGCGGCGCGTTGCTGTTCGAGGATGAGATCGCGCTTCCTGAACGTCGCGAAGCGATTCACCTTTGCGACGCCTGTGTTGCAAAACCTTGCCTGAAATCCTGTCCGGTTGACGCCTATTCCGCGGATGGTTTCGCTCATCAGGCTTGCCTGGCGCATGTGCGGGGATCGAAGGGCGAACCATGCCGCGGCGGCGGCTGCCTCGACCGCAACGCCTGTCCGTATGGCACGGCCCATCGCTATCCGCCTGAGGTTCAGGCCTTTCACATGACGGCGTTTGCCGGCCTGTAGCCGGGTCGAAAGCCCGCACAAAGTGTTGAACGGGATTGTCAGGGAACGGCTTGCCCTGACGGTGCCTGCTTATATGTATCGCACGACATTTAACGGAGCGGGCCATGGCGAAGCAGGACATTGAGATCAAGACCGGGGACGGCGTGGCGAAAGCCGGGCTGTTCCGCTCGGCGACCGCTTCCTCGTCCAGGGCCGGCATCATTCTCTATATGGACGCTTTCGGTCCGCGACCGGCGCTCGACGCAATGGCGGAACGGCTGGCAGGCGAGGGCTATGCCGTGCTGGTGCCGGATCTTTTCTATCGCAAAGCACCCTACGGGCCGTTCGAGCCCAAGACCGCTTTCGTCGTCGAGGAGACCAAGGTCGCGCTGACGGCGTTGGTCCACGGCACGACACAGGACATGACCATCCGCGACAGCAGGGCGTTCCTCGACACGCTTACCGCTGAAGGTGTCACCGGACCGGTCGGTGTCGTCGGTTACTGCATGGGCGGGGCGCGGGCTTTGAATGCGGCTGCAACCTATCCCGATCGCATCGTGGCGGCGGCGAGCTTCCATGGCGGCAATCTGGCCAGCGATGCCGCCGACAGCCCGCACCGCAAGGCCGCAATGATCAAGGCGCGCGTCTATGTCGGGACATCGGGCGTCGACCGCAGCTTTCCGCCGGAGCAGTCGGCGCGGCTGGTCGAGGCGCTGCGCGTGGCGGAGGTCGACCACGCCATCGAAAACTATGCCGGCATGGCGCATGGCTGGTGCGTGTCGGACCACAGCGTCTTCAACGCGGCCGGCGCCGAACGTCATTGGAAGCGACTGACGACGCTGTTCGCCGAGACGCTGATCTAACGAGGCGTTGCCTGAAGTCGCAACGAACGGGTAGAGACTGCACGATTGGCGCGGCCTGTTAAAACAGCGCCAGTCGAGCGGGAACGAACAGCCTGATGCAATCCTATGATGTCGTGGTGATCGGCGCCGGTGCGGCCGGAATGATGTGCGCCATCGAGGCGGGCAAGCGCGGCCGCTCGGTCCTGGTGCTCGATCACGCGGCAAAGCCCGGCGAGAAGATCCGCATCTCCGGCGGTGGCCGCTGCAATTTCACCAACATCCACACCAGCCCGAAGAATTTCATCTCTGGCAATCCGCATTTCTGCATTTCGGCGCTCAGCCGCTACACGCAAGGCGACTTCATCGCGCTCGTCGAACGCCATGGCATTGCCTATCACGAGAAGACGCTGGGACAGCTGTTTTGCGACGGCTCGGCGCGCCAGGTCATCGACATGCTGGTTTCCGACATGCAGGATTGGGGTGTGGAACTGGCGTTGTCGACCGAGGTGAGGAACGTCAGCAAGACCGCGGACGGGTTTGTGCTGACGCTCTCCGCTGGCAGCGTCGCTTGCAGCTCGTTAGTCGTGGCTTGCGGGGGCAAGTCGATCCCCAAAATGGGCGCGTCCGGTTTCGGCTACGAGCTTGCGGCGCAATTCGGCCTTGCGGTGGTGGAAACACGGCCTGCGCTGGTGCCGCTTACCTTCGACGCAAGAACGCTGGAGCGGCTGGCGCCTTTGGCCGGCAATGCCGTCGATGCCGAAATCGCCTGCGGCAAGACGCGGTTTTCAGAAGCGATGCTGTTTACGCATCGCGGCTTGAGCGGGCCTTCCATCCTGCAAATATCGTCCTATTGGCGCGAGGGCGACGAGATCCGCATCGCCATGCTGCCGGGGAGGGATGTGGCGGAACTGCTTCGCGCCGCCCGGCGCGTCAACGGCAGGCAAGCGGTGCTGACGGTGCTTGCAAACCATTTGCCGAAGCGCCTTGCGCAAGCAGTCGCCGAGCGCAGTGGGATCGATGGCAATCTCGCTGATTTGACAGACCTCCAAATGAAAACCGTCGAAGCCGCCGTCAACGACTGGCGCATCAAGCCGGCCGGCTCCGAGGGTTACCGCACGGCGGAAGTGACGCTTGGCGGTGTCGATACCAACGGGCTCGATCAGAAGACGATGCAGGCGAAATCCGTGCCGGGGCTGTTTTTCATCGGCGAAGTCGTCGATGTCACGGGCTGGCTGGGCGGCTATAATTTTCAGTGGGCTTGGTCGTCCGGCTGGGCCTCGGGCCAGGTGTGCTGATATTCAGGTGAGGCCGGCCTGCAAACGACGGCTTTCTGTGCTTCCGGTGCTCGCGTACCAAAAGTACGCTCCGCTCCGGTTCTCGAAATCCATCGTTTTCGGCTCGGCCTCACCTGAATCTCAGCGCACCTGTTGCGCGTGCATCCGTCGCCTCGGAAAAAAATCTTTCCATAACCCCAAGGATTGGCCATTAGCCTTCGTCCAACAGGCAAATGATGGCGATGATGCTGGATGAAAGCGAAGCCTCCGACGCCGAATTGATCGGGCGGGCGAAGGGCGGAGACAGGGGTGCCTTCGGCAAATTGCTGGAGCGGCACTACGACTTCGTCTATCGCGCCGCCTATCGCTGGTGCGGAAAGAAGGCCGATGCCGAAGACATCGCCCAAGAGGTCTGTGTCCGTCTCGGCAAGGCGATCCGCGACTACCGCGGCGGCGGCGCGTTTACGACATGGCTCTATTCCGTGACGCTGAACGCCGCGCGCGACATGATGCGCAAGACGACGCGCGAAAACGTCAAGACCGAGGCTTTCGGCGCCTACAGCATGATATCGGGAGAGGCATCCGCCGAGCCCGAAGATCCGACTGAGGCGCTCTGGGCAGCGGTGCGGCAACTGCCGGACAAGCAGCGCGATGCAGTACTTCTGGTCTATGGCGAAGGGTTGAGCCATGCGGCCGCCGCCGAGGCGATGGCAATCTCGGAGACGACGGTTTCCTGGCACATCCATGAAGCGAAGAAACGGCTGAAAACGCTCATGCGTTCAGCCGGGGAAGTGTGACCATGGTCGACGACAACGAACTCAACAGGCTGCGCGACGCAGCAGTACCGGCGCCGGGCGAGAGCGCGAAGACACGCGCCTTCGAAGCCGCCATGCGCGCTTATGATCAGGAAAATATTTCTGCCGTCACCCAAGGATCAGTCGGCGGGCTTCGTCTCACAGAGCGAGCACAAAAGCTCTGGAGCGAGATCATGCAAAAGAAACTCATCGCCACGCCAGCCATTGCCGGGCTCGTCGCCCTGCCGATCGCCGGATACGCCACCTTCCATATGCTGAGGGAACAGCCGTTGCCGTTCGGCGGCGACGAGAAGATCACCGAGACGCTGGCCGACAAACCGGCAACCAATGGGCCGGCAACCAACGCGCCGGTAAAAGAAAAGCAGGCGCCTGAAGGCGACAAGAAGGCCGACGCCGATGTGCGAAGCCGCGACACCACTACGCCGCTTACGCCACCCGCGCCGCCGAAGCCCGAATCGACCGTTGCTGTCGCCCCGGCGCAGCAGGATGCGCTGGGACGCGGCGTGTTGGCCGAGCCTGCGCCAGTTGAGAGCCGCGAGTTTTCGCTTGACGGCACCGCTGCCCCGGCCGGCGGCGCGCGGGTTGACCGCATGGCCGGCGCGACCGAATCCAAGTACCTGGCACAGCCTTCGACGATGCCGGCCGACCAGATTGCGCCGCAGGAGCCAAACCGCGACCGCGTCGAGGATTTCAAGACCAATCCGGTGCATGCAGCCCTTCAGGATCCGGTCTCGACCTTCTCGATCGACGTCGACACCGCTTCCTATTCCTTCGTCCGCGGCTCGCTGAAGCAGGGCTACCTGCCGCAGGCCGACACGGTGCGCGTCGAGGAGATGGTCAATTACTTCCCCTATGACTGGAAGGGTCCGGACTCGGCTTCGACGCCGTTCAACTCGACCGTAAGCGTCATGCCGACGCCGTGGAACGGGCACACCAAGCTGATGCACGTCGCCATCAAGGGCTTCGACATCAAGCCGGTCGAGCAGCCGAAGGCCAATCTGGTGTTCCTGATCGACGTCTCGGGTTCGATGGATGAGCCGGACAAGCTGCCGCTGCTCAAGTCGGCTTTCCGGCTGCTGGTCAGCAAGCTCAAGGCGGACGACACCATCTCGATCGTCACCTATGCCGGTGACGCCGGCACCGTGCTGATGCCGACCAAGGTCACCGAGAAGGACAAGATCCTCAACGCTATCGACAATCTGCAGCCGGGCGGCTCGACGGCCGGCGAGGCGGGTATCAAGGAAGCCTACAAGCTTGCCCAGCAGTCCTTCGTCAAGGACGGCATCAACCGTGTGATGCTGGCCACGGACGGCGACTTCAATGTCGGCCAGACCGATGACGACGATCTGAAGCGACTGATCGAGCAGGAGCGCAAGACCGGCGTCTTCCTGTCGGTGTTCGGCTTTGGACGCGGCAATCTGAACGACCAGATGATGCAGACCATCGCCCAGAACGGCAACGGCACCGCCGCCTATATCGACACGCTGGCCGAGGCCGAGAAGGTTCTGGTCGAGGATGCCTCCTCGACGCTGTTCACCATCGCCAAGGACGTCAAGGTCCAGGTCGAGTTCAATCCGGACAAGGTCTCGGAGTACCGGCTGATCGGCTATGAAACCCGCGCCTTGAACCGCGAGGACTTCAACAATGATCGCGTCGATGCCGGCGATATCGGCTCCGGTCATTCGGTGACCGCCATCTACGAGATCACGCCGAAGGGCAGCGGCGGCGAGCAGATGGATCCGCTGCGCTACGGCCAGGCGACGGTCAACAATGGCGGCGTCGCCAATGCCGACGAATATGCCTTCGTGAAAATCCGCTACAAGCTGCCGAACGAAGACGTCTCGAAGCTGATCACCACGCCGGTGACGTCGGCCAACGAGGTCGCGTCCTTCGACCAGGCCAGCACCGACCAGCGTTTCTCCATCGCTGTCGCCGCCTTCGGCCAGAAGCTGCGCGACGAGGATGCGACCGCGAAGTTCGGCTACGACAAGATCATGGAGATTGCCACCGCCGCCCGAGGAGCCGACCCGTTTGGGTACAGGTCCGAGTTCCTTTCGCTTGTGCGCCTTGCCTCGGCGCTCGGCGGTAACCGGTAGTGGCAATACAGCCGGTTCCTTTCAGACGGGGGTCGTTCTGATACGGGGAACCGGCTACGGGCGGGTGAGGCAGGCCGGCGGGGGAAACCCTGCCGGCCTTTTTTCGGATCGATTGATCCGAAGCGCACAGATGATCCGCCTGATCGTTAAATTGCGCGGCTTTTCCGGAACGTCATCGCAATGCCCTGCTATTATTGCATGGGGTCGGGACTGGGCTTGGGGAGCCGGGAATTGCAGATCATGAACATTGGAAACACGACGCCGGCGGTGAGACACACGCAGGCGTCGGGAACGCTGTCGCCAGAATCCAGGCGCATCATGGATGACGTCGACGCAGCCCGGAATACCGCAAAGTCGGCGCTGACCAATGACCGCTTTCGCGTCATGCTGGAGCAGATCGGCAATCCGCAGTCGTCGGGTGACCTGGTGACGATGAATGAAAGCGCCGACAGCACCGCCCTGGATTTCACGACGGCGCTATCGCGTTACGCTGAAAACAGCGAATAAGTTCGATATCAGGCCCGGCTGCGGCGGCGTTCGCGGCGGGCTTCGCTGGTCTCGGCGGTGTTTTCCGTCGCCACCTTGTTGCGCATCGGACCGATGCGCTCGATGATCCCCGCGACGGTCGGGCGTTCGGATTTGGTGTGCGCGTCGAGCGCCTTGCGCATGGCGGCAAGGTGCTGGAACGAGGTGCCGCAGCAGCCGCCGATGATCTTCGCGCCGCCATCCACCGCCAGCCGGACATAGTCGGCCATCAGCTCCGGCGTGCCGGAATAATGGATCTCGGTGCCACGAAATTCGGGAATGCCGCAATTGCCCTTGACGATCACCGTCGCTTCCGGCTTCGCCTCGGTCATGTCGAGCAGCGAGGCCAGGATGTCGGAGGCGCCGACACCGCAATTGGCGCCGACACCGAGCGGCGTCTCTGAAAGTCCGTCGGCGACGCCGTGGATATCCCTGGGCAGCAGGCCCATCATGGTGCGGCCGGCAGTGTCGAAGGAGCCGGTATAGGTGTAGGGCAGGCCGACGCGGATAGCGGCTTGCGCCGCGGCGCGGATCTCGTCCGGCGCCGACATGGTCTCGATCCAGGCGACTTCGGCGCCGCCTTCCTTCAAGCCTTCGATCTGTTCGGCGAAGGCCTCGACCGCCTCGTCATAGGTCATGGCGCCGAGCGGCACCAGCAACTCGCCGGTCGGCCCGACCGAGCCGGCGACGATGACTTTCCTGCCGGCCTTGTCGGCGACCGCCCGGGCAATCTCTGCGGCGCGCTTGTTCAGCGCATGCACGCGGTCCTGCGCATGGTGCAGCTTCAGCCGGTGGCGCGTGCCGCCGAACGAGTTGGTGAGAATGATATCGGCGCCGGCGTCGACGAAATTCTGGTGCAGGCTGGTGATGGTATCGGGCGCCGTCTCGTTCAGCAACTCCGGCGCTTCGCCGGCCTCCAGACCCATGGCGAACAAATTGGTGCCGGTGGCGCCATCGGCGAGCAGCACGCCCTTTTCGGCCAGCAGAGCATCGATGGGATTGTTCGCGGTCATCGGATCGACTTTCAGATATTTGAATGGAATAAGGATATAAAGAAGTCTTTATGTCCAGTCAATGTGTTTGCAACCTGCAATGCCGCGCGGCGCACCTTTCCGGGGCGTTGGCGATCAGGCAGAACCCGATGGAAATGACGCGCCGGCCAGATTGCGCGCGTAGGCGGCGGCCTCATGCGGGTTGATGTCGGCGGCCCGGATCAGATTGTCGAAATGCTGGGTCAGCGCCTGGACCGGCTGGGTGGCGTTCAGCACGACATACATGTCGCCGACATAGATGGCGGCGCGATAAGGGCCGAAGATGGTCAGCGGGATGGAATAGCGCATGCGGCCGTCATAGAGGAACAGGCGGAAGGTGGGGTAGAGATCGTCAAGCAGCGTCGCCATATGGGCAAGCTGCTGCCGGCGGTCAGCCTCGGGAAAGCGGTCCCAGACGCCCAGGCCGCGGGCAAAGATCTCAAGCGTATGGCGCGGCATGCAGACCTCCATGTCGGTCTCAGGGCGCCGGTTGTACTCGATGCGGTACTGCGTCTCGCTGGCCTGCGCCAGACGGCTGCGGTTGGTGATGTTGGCTTCGTAGTCGACCAGCTGGCGTGTGCGCAGGAGATCGGGAATGCCGGCCGGCACATAGCGGATCTTGGTGCCTGCGGCCTCGGCGAACCATTTGGCGAGCAGCGTGCGGTCGAAGCCGTCGGGCGCCTCTTCGATCTCCAGGCTTTCGCGGATTTCGCCGGTGACGCCTTCATCCTGGGAGAGGCCGAGCAGCCAGTCCAGCGAGATCTTGAATTCGGCGGCGATGTTGAGCAGCGTTTCGGCACGTGGCAGGCGCGTCGAGGCGCCGGACATCAGTTGCGACAGCGCCGACCGGTCGATGCCGACTGCTGACGCGAAAGCCGACTGGTTGAGATCGGACCGTGTCAGGAGCAGCTTCAGGCGCTCCCGGAAGATTGCCGAAAGGTCCCGTTTGTCCACTGTTCGTTCTCCGCACTCTCTTAGGAAAAATTTGCGCCCGAGCCGTCGAATCAGCACTTCCAGCGTAAATGAATCCGTAGGGTTGTTTACAATGCATAACATCTGCGGTCAAAAATGCGCAATCGCAACATTTTGTACACTTTGTCTCGTTGAGCGGAATCGCTTCTCCTGACACTATGCTGTCAGGAACAATTCCGGCGACTGAGGGACAGTGGTCGATAGCATGACAGGCAAGCGCATCAAGCGACGCGACGCAGCGGCCATCGAGTGGCCGACCGTGGTCCTCGCTTTCTTCTGTTACGGAATGTGGCTCGCTGCCGGGCTCCTGCTCTGGCCCTCTTATCCGACCCCGGCACTTCTTCTCCTCGGCTTCATCCTGGCCTTGCAGTCGTCGATCATGCACGAAGTGCTGCATGGCCATCCGACGCGCAGCGCGCTCATCAACGAAGCCTTCGTCTTCCTGCCGATCGGCCTGGTCTGGCCGTTCCGTCGCTTCAAGACGCTCCATTTGCGCCACCACGCCGACGAGCGCCTGACCGATCCGCTCGACGATCCCGAGAGCTATTACCAGGCGTTGTGGATGCATGACGATCTGCCGCCGACGATGAAATTCCTGCTCAAGATCAACAACACCATGGCCGGCCGTTTCTTTCTCGGCCCTTGGCTGTCCTGCATCGGTTTCTTCGTCGACGACGCCAGGCATGTGATTGCCGGCGACAAGGTGATCGGCAAGGCATGGCTGCTGCATGCGATCGGCCTCGCCATCGTGGTGCCGATCGTGCAGTTCGGCTTCGGCATTCCCGTATGGCTCTACATTCTGGTGCCGGTCTGGCTCGGCCAGTCGCTGATCGCGGTCCGGACTTTCGCCGAACATCAGTGGTCCGAGCACCCTGAAGGACGCACGGTGATCATCGAGCGCTCGCCGCTGTCGTTCCTGTTCCTCAACAACAATCTGCACTTCGTTCACCACAAGACCCCGACCGTTGCCTGGTACAGGCTTCCAAAACTGTTTGCCGACCGCCGCGACGAGTGGCTGCGGATGAACAATGGCTACGCCTATCCGAACTATTTCGCACTGATCAAAGCCTACGCATTCAAGGCCAAGGAGCCGATCGTGCACCCGGTGCTGCGCCGCCAGGCCGAGCCGGGCAGGGCGTTCAAGCCGCGCATCAGGGCGCGCAGCATCAGCGGGCTTGGCAGCGCGCCGGTTCCGGCCGAGCCGCCGAAGGAATAATCCCCGGACTTCCCGAACCCGTGTCGGCCAATTCTGATTGGACGCCGCGTTTTTGCGATCCTTTCCCGAGCCATGATGATTGAGTGTCGGCATGAGTGATTTGGTTGCGGCATTGCCGATGTATGACTGGCCCGAAGTGCGCGGCGAGGTCGACGCGCAATGGGCAGCGCTGCGCGATGCTTTTCGGCACAAGGGCGTCGATGGGCCGCAGACAATCGTGCGCCGCAATGGCGACCTGCCGCCGGTGCCGGGCGGTATCCACGACGCCGAGGGCAGACTGATCGCGCCCGATCCGGCGATACTGCCGCCGGACGAACTCGACCATCACCAGCTTTGGCTGCATCCGGCGCTGCTGTTCGCGCAGACCTGCTGGGGGCCGATGGAACTCGGCCTGAGCAAGCATGTGCAGGTGGTCGGCCAGCCGAGCTACGACGCTTACGAAGGCGGCCAGGGCGAACTCTATTCCAGCGCGCTGGTGATGCGCACAGGCGAGGGATCGGAAGTTCGCTCGCCCGCGGATGGCAAAGCCTTGCTGCCGCTCGATCTGATGCGCGGCAAGCGCTTTACCTACAACAGCCTCGATTCGATGTCGGGCATCATCGCACTGGCGCGCGACCTGCAGGCCGCCGGCGAGAGCATGGATATGTTTCCCTCGCGCAGCGAGAGCGGTGGCCATCGCGGCTCGATCGTCGCGGTCGCCGAGGGCAAGGCGGATATAGCTGCCATCGACTGTGAGAGCTGGGCGCTGGCGCAGCGTTTCGAGCCTGCGGCAAACGCCGTGAAGGTGGTCGGCTGGACGGCAAGGCGCAAAGGCCTGCCCTACATCACCGCCAGGACGACGCCGGAAAAGACGCTCAAGGCTCTGCGCGAGGCGCTTGCCGGATCAGCCGAGCAGCCTCGCATCCAACGGGTAGGTTGAAAGCTGCTCGTTACCGGTCTCGGTGATCAGGATCTGTTCCTCGATCTTGACGCCCGCATGGCCGCCGAGACGGCCGATATAGCTTTCCACGCACAGGACCATTCCCGGCTCCAGCACGCCGTCGGGCGTGTCCGGCGTCCAGTCGCTTGCATGCGGCAGGGTTGGATACTCGTCGGCGAGGCCGACGCCGTGATAGAGCACGCCGTAGCGCGCCGGGAAGCAATCTCCCGGCGGCACCACCGAGCGTTCGACCAGGTCGCGGAAGGATATGCCGGGCTGCATCAATTGCGTGTTGTGGGCGATCTGGTCGGCGGCGATGTGGAAGAGGTCCCGTTGCTCGTTCGATGGTCTCGCATCGCCGCAAAGCCAGGTGCGGGAGAGATCGGCGCAGAAGCCGTAGGGGCCGATCAGGTCGGTGTCGAAGGCGACGAGGTCGCCTGCTTCGATCACCCGCGATGAGCATTCCTGGAACCACGGATTGGTGCGCGGTCCCGAGGCAAGCAGCCGGGTTTCGATCCATTCGCCGCCGCGCGCAATGTTGCCGCGGTGGAGTTCGGCCCATAATTCGTTTTCGGAAATGCCCGGCGTCAGCGCCTTCTCCATTTCACCCATCGCCGCTTCGCAAGCGACGATGGCGCGGCGCATGGCGAGGATCTCGTCCGGCGATTTGATCAGCCGCGCATTTTCCATCACCGCTTCGCCATTGCCGATCGAAATGCCGAGGCGGGCGAGTTCCTCGACGCCTTCCGGGTTGATGTGGTCGACCGCAATGCGGCTGTTGCCGCCGCCATGCTCCTTGACCAGATCGGCGATGCCGGCCGCCCAGCGGCGGACTTTGTGCTCGGTCAGCTCGCCGCCATAGAGATACATCCACGACACTGCCGGCCGCACCTCGTCGACGACGCCGGAATGATCGGACAGATGCTCGCAGGAGAAATAGTCGAACAGCACCACGGGTCCCTCAGTGGCGACGAAGCAGTGGCGGGTCGGATTGTGCGCGACCCACAGCTGCATGTTGGTCGAATCGGTGGCGTAGCGGATGTTGACGGGGTCGTAGAGCAGCGCGCCGGCGTAGTTTCGGCGCCTCAGTTCGGCGCGGAGGCGCTCGAGCCGGTATTTGCGCATCGCGGCAAGATCGGGCGCGGCGATGCCTGCCGCTTGCCATTCGGCTTCAGCCAGCGCGCCATAGCCCAGCACATGCTGGTTCAGCGACGCCGCCTTCTGGCGCGATGCGTCGCGCAAGGCTTCGACGGAGCCGGGCTCGAACGGCATGATCTTGCGATGACGACCGAACCCTTGTTTCTCCACCCGACGCCTCCCTGCCGACTTACTGTGGCGCTGCGCCCGCGGCCGCTTTCTTCAGCCGCGTGACCGTCAGCGTGCGGGTGGGCGGCTCGCTGTCGAACAGCATCGGAACGACCAACTGCTGCGGCGAGCCGTCAGCGACATAGCCGGCCTCGCTCAAGGCCCGCAGGATGCCCTCGGGAGGTTCCTTGTCATTGGCCATCACCAGCACCGCCGGCTCGATCAGCAAATGGCCGAAGTCCGGCATCTCGTCGTCGAGCACGACCAGATCGGGATCGACAAGACGCAGATTTCCCACCCAGTGCCAGCTCGATATCGCCGTGCGAACCGGACCGTTTGCCGTCAGCTGGCCATAGAGCGACTGGTAGTCGACACGCACGATGCTGCCGCGGCTGTCGCCGCCATTGAGGTGCGTGTACCAGGTCACCGGCAGCACGAGGATGGCAAGCGTTGCGCCGACAAAGACGACGACGTCCTGCACCTTCATTCCCTTGTCGCCTCTGGCATCCATCCGCAAGGCCAGCGCGACCGGCAGCAACACAAGAATGGGAAGCATCCAGCGATCGCGAAATTGCGTCGTCCCGCTCGCCAGGACGAGCACGATGGTCATCGCCAGGGCAAAAGCGATGGTGCGCCACACCAGTTTCTCGGTCCATGGCGCCGGTTGCAGAGCCGGCGCCGGCTTTTTCCATGCGATGAGCAAAGCCGCGACGAATATGCCGGCCGGCAACACGGCGAAATACAGGATAGCCTTGCCCAGTCCGCGCATTCCGTAGAATGCGGTTTGTATGGCGCTTTCTCCTCTGCCCATGCCGAAGCCGCCGCTGTGCGACAGCAACTGGTCGGTGTAGGTCAGGTTCCAGTAGAGCGTCGGCAGGCAAAGCAGCACCGCCACGACAAGGCTGATCGAAAACCGGCGGTTGAGGATGACGCCGCGCGTTTCGCGCAGCGACAGGGTGGACAGGATCAGCGCGGCGAGAAAGATGGCGTTGTTGTATTTCGACAGGATGGCGGCGGCCATCGCCACGCCAAACAGCACATAGGTGGCCAGCGAACGCCGCTGCACCAGTTCGACGAGCGCAAGAAACAGCACCACTGAAAAACAGAAAGCGGCGATCGAGTGGGTGAGGGCGTGCTGCATCTCCCACACCATCTGCGGAAACAACAGCAGGCCGAACAATGCGGCGGCGCCAGCGCGGCTGGAATAGCCCAGGCGGCGGACAGCGATGAAAACCGACGCCAGCGCCGCTCCGATCAGCAGGTACTTCACGATCTTGAGCGCGAGGATGTTCGTTCCGATCACGGCGGCGACGAGGCGGGCAAGCCAGGTGTAGAGCGGCGGCTGCGAGCCGCCATAGCCAGCCCAGAGGTAGTGCATGTACATCAGCTGTTCGGAATCGTCGACGCCGACACCGGTTCCTACGACATGGGACAGCAGCGCCATCACCACGATCTGGACGACGCAATAGACCGCGACGCAGACCAGTGCGGCGTTGAAGGGACCGACCTTGCCTTCGCCGAGCCAGTCCGTCCATTTCTCTAGATACTGCAAGGGGATCGTCTTCTCATCGAGGGAAAATGCCTGCGGCCAACTGCCGAAGGCCCCTTACACGATCTCACGCTCCCTGTCGCCTTTTCAGGTCCGCATCTTCTCGCCGCTGGGGTCGAAGGGCGCCTCGACATTGATGCGCGCCGGACGCCGGTGGCCGAGGATCTCGATCTCGAACAGTCCGGCACTTTCGTCCTCGGCGAGTGCCGCCGGCACATAGCCCTGCGCCATCGACTTCTGCACATAGTGCGCATAACCGCCCGAGGTGACCCAGCCGACCACGCGCCAGTCGCCGTCGACGATGCCGCGCACGGCGGAAGCGCCTTCGGCAGCCTTCGAGCCACGCACTTCCTTGCCCGCCATGTCGAAGCGCGGCGCGCCATAACCATGCGGCTTTTCCACCGTGCCATAGTCCTTGCCGACCTTGGCCCAGATCGGCTCGTCGCCCATGACATCGGCGTCGGCCGCATCGACGATGAAGGAAACACGGCGCAGTTTCGGCCCTTCCGCCTGTTCCTTGGCGGCGGCTTCGCGGCCGATGAAGTCGTTCTTCTCCAGCTTGATGAAGCGGTCCATCGCGCCTTCGAACGGGCCGTAGATCGGGCGCAGCTCGCGGTACCAGGTCGGGAAGTTCTTCTCCAGGCGCATGGAGAGCAAAGCGCGCATGCCGAAATCGACGAGGCCGAACTCCTCGCCGGCGTCCTTGATCGCCTTGTAGACCAGACGCTCATAGGCCGGCGCCATCCAGATTTCATAGCCGAGATCGCCGGTATAGGTGATGCGGTTGACCATGCAGGGCGCGCCGCCGACCGCCATTTCGCGGAAATCCATGAAGCGGAAAGCTTTCGTCGAGATGTCGACATCGACCAGGTTCTGCAAGAGGTCGCGCGATTTCGGCCCGGCGATCGACAGGCCGACGAGCGTCTGATCGAAGCGGTGGATGCGCACCGAACCATCCTTCGGCGGGTGCTTTTCGAACCAGCGCATGTGGTATTTCTGCGCGGCGGAAGAGCCCCAGATCATAAATCTGTCTTCGCCTGCCTTGGCGATGGTGAAGTCGCCGATCAGCTTGCCGAATTCGTTGATCATCGGCGTCAGCACGATGCGGCCGATCTTCGGCATGCGGTTGGTCATCAGCCGGTTGAGGAAATCCTCAGCCGCAGGTCCCGACACTTCGTATTTGGCGAAGTTGGCGATTTCGGTGACGCCGACGCGTTCGCGCGTGGCGCGCACTTCCTCGCCGATAGGACCGAAATCGTTTGAGCGGTGGAAGGAGACGACGTCCTTCGGCTCCTTGCCCTTCGGCGCGAACCACAGCGGGGTCTCCAGGCCCCAGCTATCGCCCATGACGGCGTTGTTGGCGAGCATCGTGTCATAGAGCGGGGTGGTTTGTGCAGGGCGCGCAGCCGGCAGCTCTTCATTGGGGAAGCGGATGGAGAAGCGGCGCGAATAGTTTTCGCGCACCTTTGCGTTGGTGTAGCGCAGGCCGGCCCACTCGCCGAAGCGGGCGACATCCATGCCCCAGACGTCGAAGCCGGGATCGCCATGCACCATCCAGTTGGACAGCGCAAGGCCGACGCCGCCGCCCTGGCTGAAGCCGGCCATGACGGCGCAGGCGCACCAGAAATTGGTCAGGCCCTGCACCGGCCCGACCAGCGGATTTCCGTCGAGCGCGAAGGTGAAGGGGCCGTTGATGATCTGCTTGATGCCGGCTTTCTCGATGCCGGGGAAATGCTTGAAGCCGATCTCCAGCGACGGCGCGATGCGGTCGAGGTCGGGCGGCAGCAGTTCATGGCCGAAATCCCACGGCGTATTGACCGGCGACCATGGCTTGCAGGCCTTTTCATAGGTGCCGAGCAGGATGCCGTTGCGCTCTTGGCGGGTGTAGATCTCGCCCTTGAAGTCGAGCACGCCGATCATCTCGCGGCCGGTCGATTTGTTGAATTCCTCGACCTCGGGCATCGGCTCGGTGAGCAGGTACATGTGCTCCATGGCCAGCACCGGCAGTTCGACGCCGACCATGCGGCCGATCTCGCGCGCCCACAGGCCGCCGCAGTTGACGACATGCTCGGCGTGGACGGTGCCCTGTTCGGTGACGACGTTCCAGGTGCCGTCAACTTCCTGCGTCAGCTCGACGACGCGGTTGCGCAGCACGATCTCGGCGCCCAGCTTCTTGGCCGCCTTGGAGTAGGCGATCGTCGTGCCGGAGGGATCGAGATGGCCTTCGACCGGATCCCACATGGCGCCGACGAAATTGGTCTCGTCCATCAGCGGGAACATCGCCTTGGCTTCGGAGGGCGTGATCAGCTCGGTGTCCATGCCGAGATAGCGGCCCTTGGCGTGGGCCAGGCGCAGAAAATCCATGCGCTCGGGCGTATCGGCCATCATCACGCCGCCGGTCAGATGCAGCGAGCAGGACTGGCCGGAGATTTCCTCGATCTCCTTGTAGAGCTGCACCGTATAGGCCTGCAGTTTGGCGACGTTGGGATCGCCGTTCAGCGTGTGGAAGCCGCCGGCTGCGTGCCAGGACGAGCCGGAGGTGAGCTCGGAACGCTCGATCAGCATGATGTCGGTCCAGCCGGCCTTGGCCAGATGGTAGAGCACCGAGCAGCCAACGACGCCGCCGCCAATGACAACCGCTTTTACATGAGATTTCATGAGAGATAGGTCCGTTTTTGCGTAAATTGAATCAGGTGTGTCGGTTGGCGGGATGCCGCCAGTTGCTTGCCGATCAAAAATCGGTCGGCGCGCCGCCTTCGGACGTGCGCTTTTCGACGAAGTCGTTGAGCTCTTCGCGAATCGCCGGCTCCATATAGGGTTCCTCGTAGGATGCCAGCCGCTCCTTCCAGACCTTGTTGGCCTTTTCCAGCGCGGTCGGCGATCCGGCTTCGGCCCAGGTCTCGAAATTGCGCCAGTCGGAGAGGATGGGCGAGTAGAAGGCTGTCTTGTAGCGGTCCTGCGTGTGCTGGGTGCCGAAGAAATGGCCGCCGGGGCCGACCGACTGGATGGCGTCGAAGCCGAGCGCTTCGTCGGACAGGTCGAGCGGGGTGAGGAACTCGGCCACCATCTGCAACAGGTCGATGTCCAGGATGGTCTTCTCGTAGGAACAGCGCAGGCCGCCTTCGAGCCAGCCGGCGCCGTGCATCATCAGATTGCCGCCGCCCTGGATGGCGCCCCACAGCGAGAACACACTTTCATAGGCTGCCTGCGCGTCGACGGTGTTGGCGGCGCAGGTATTGGAGGTGCGGTAGGGGATCTTGTAACGGCGGGCAAGCTGGCCGCCGACAAGCTGCGCCTTCATATATTCAGGCGTGCCGAAGGCCGGCGAGCCTGACTTCATGTCGACATTCGAGGTGAAGCCGCCATAGCCAACCGGCGCGCCCTTTCTCACCATCTGGGCGAAGGCGATGCCGGACAGCGCCTCGGCATTTTGCTGCACCAGCGCACCGGCGATGGTCACCGGCGCCATCGCGCCGGACAGGGTGAAGGGCGTGATGACGACGACCTGACCCTTGCTCGACATCTGGATGATGCCTTCCATCATCGGCACATCCAGTTTCAGCGGCGAATTGGTGTTGATGATGGTGAAGACGGACGGCTCTTCGAGCATCTGCTCATGGCTGATGCCGCGGGCGATCCTGGCGATCTCGATGCCGTCGACATTGCGCTCCTTGCCGAGCGAATAGATGTGGAACACCTTGTCGGTCAGCGTGGCGAGGTCGCGGATGCATTCGAGGTGGCGCACGGAAGGATGGATGTCGGTCGGCTCGACCGGATAACCGCCGGTGCAGTTCAGGATGTTGTGCATCTGCGCCAGGCGCAGGAAGTTGCGGTAGTCCTGCTGGTTGCCCGGACGGCGGCCGCGATCGAGATCGGAGCAGTTCGGTGCCGACGCCATCATCGACAGGATCACATTGTTGCCGCCGAAGCGCACATTGTGCGCCGGGTTGCGGGCATGGAGCGTGAATTCCGACGGGCAGTTGGAGATGAGATCGAGGATCATGTCGCTGTCGAAGCGCACGCGCTCGCTGCCCTCGCGGACATCAGCGCCATTTTCCTTCATGATGCGGCGCGCTTCGTCATGCAGCACGTCGACGCCTATTTCCCTCAAGACGCGCAGCGAGGCGAGGTGGATCGATTCCAGCTCGTCGTCCGAGATCAGCTTGGTCGGCGTCAGCGGATTTCTCAGTTGTCGAAAAGCCGGCTGTTCGAAGGCGGCCGAGCCGCCGGCGCGCTTGCCCGCACGGCCACCGCGACGGGCACGGTCGGCTGCCAAAGGCGGTTCGGCTGGATGCAGGGCGGCGGTCATGATGGTCCTCGTACGATGCTGGTAGCGGGCGGCATAATGGACCGGCGGCTGTCCGGCCATTGCGGAGGCGGCGACCACTAGGACGAGGGAAGCGACATGCCCGAACGGCAGTCCGATAGCTGACAACCTTGCCGGGGATTGGCGGACAGGACGCGCCCACTGCGGCTCTTGGCGCAAGGGGATTTCAGGCGCGGCCCTTCCTTTCCCTAAATCGAACCGCTAGCTCAATGGTTTGCCGCTGGATCGGGCCGGCAATTCATGTGGAAGGCATCATGGCTGCGACCGGTTCGAGCGATGGCGAAGCGGGGACGCAATGGGCGGCGCTTGCCGGCGTAACTGCCGCCCTCGCGATGTTCGGTGCGGCGCAAGGGCTGAGCTCGCCGCTGTTTACGCTGCTGATGCAGAAGCAAGGCATGTCGCCGGCGCTGATCGGCTTGTCGGCAGCGATGATGCCGCTTGGCCTGATCCTTTCGGCCTCGTTCGTGCCGGCAGCCGTTCGGCTGGTCGGCGCGCGCAACCTGGCTGTGGGTTGCTCATTGATTGGGGCGCTGTGCTTCCTCGGCATCGGCTACCTGCAGGACTGGGTGGGCTGGTTCGTCATCCGCTTCATCATCGGTATCGTCATCAACCCGCTCTATATACTGGGCGAAGTATGGGCGCTGTCGCTGGCGCCGCCGTCGCGCCGCGGCAGGGTGATGGGGGCATTCAACACCGTGCTGGGCGCTGGCTATGCTGCGGGGCCTTTGGTCCTGACCGCGGTTGGGATATCGGGCTGGGTTCCTTTCCTGGTCGGCATGGCCGGCTTCATCCTGTGCGCCGCGATCCTTCGTGCTGTTTCGTCAAGCCTCGCCGGCTTCGAGGATGACGGCCAATTGCCCGGCGGCTTTTTCGGTTTCGCCAGGCTGGCGCCGGCGCTGTTGTTTGCCGTGCTGGTTTCGGCGGCGGTCCAGCAGGGCACCTACGCTTTGATGCCGGTCTTCGGTGCCGCCTATGGCCTGCCCGAAAGGACGCTGGCGGCCCTGGTGATGGCACTGTCGCTGGGAAACATCTTCCTGCAAATCCCGCTCGGCCTGCTGGCCGAGCGTTTCGGCGGGCGGGCGATGATCATCTTCTGTGCGTTGGCGACAACGACCTGCGCGGTTTTGCTGCCGTTGCTGATCACGATGCCGGCGATCTGGCTCGTCCTTCTCGTCATGGGCGCTGTCGGCTACGGCGTCTACACCATGGCGCTGGTGGAACTCGGCAGCCGCTTCAGGGGAACCGTGCTGGTCGCCGGCAACGCCGCCTTCGCATTGATGTGGGGCGCCGGCGGCATTGTCGGCCCGCCTGGCGCCGGTGCCTTGATGCAGATCATCGGTCCGCTCGGTCTGCCGGTGGTGATCGCCGGACTCGACGCGCTGCTGGTGAGCTTCGCGCTCTATCGATCGTTCAAGCGCCAAAACTCCTGACGGCCCAAAAGCTCCTGACAGGCCTTGTCTGGAGCAAACGGTTTTTCGCGGGGCGGGGCTTACCCGCGTCGGACAGAAAAGCTAGTCCTGAACCTGGTTTAGGTGCCAATGATGAACCTGGCGGAAGCTGACAACGAGAAGATGCAGTGGGCGGCGATCAGCGGCGTGATCGCGACCGTCTCGGTGTTCGCCATCGCGCAAGGCCTGTCCTATCCGCTGCTGAGCTTCATCCTGCAACGCCAAGGCGTTTCGCCGGCCATCATCGGGCTCTCGGCGGCAATGACGCCGATCGGCTTCATTGTCTCGTCGCCGCTGATCCCGGCACTGGCGCGCCGGTTCGGGGCAGGGCGCACCGCGCTTACCTGCGCGGCGCTTTCGGCTATTGTGCTTGCGCTGATCGGCTGGACGCAGAATGTCTATCTGTGGTTTCCTCTGCGCTTCTTGATCGGGGTGGTGACCAATCCGCTCTATGTCTTGAGCGAAATCTGGGTCATTGCACTGGCGCCGCCATCGCGCCGCGGTCGCGTCATGGGTGTCTATTCAACCATCATCTCGGCCGGCTTCGCTGCCGGGCCGCTCTGCCTGCTCGCTGTCGGCACCGTGGGATGGCCGCCATTCCTGGTGGGGATCGCCGCCTTCATCTTCTGCGGCGCCTGCCTGGCGCTGGTGCTGCCGCGACTGCCGAAGGTCGACGAAGCCGGGCACAGGGTTTCGGTCATGGGCTTCGTGCCACTGGCATGGCTACTGCTGTCGGCGGTGGTCGTTGCCGCCGGTTTCGAACAGGGCGTGCTGGCGCTGCTGCCGGTCTACGGCACGCACTATGGCATCGCGGAAGCGCGCATGTCGGCGCTGCTGTCGGTGATGATCGCCGGCAACATCGCCATGCAGGTGCCGCTCGGCTTGCTGGCGGATCGGCTGACGGCGCGGCTGGTGCGATTCATCTGCGTCGTGGTGACGGTGCTGGGCTGCGCCCTGTTGCCGCTGCTCATCGAGACGCCGCTGATCTGGCCTTGCGTCTTTATCTGGGGCGCGGTCTCCTATGGCATCTACACCATGTCGATCATCGAGCTCGGCGACCGCTTTACCGGCTCGGCGCTGGTCGCCGGCAATGCCGCCTTCTCCCTGATGTGGGGCGTCGGCGGCATCGTGGTGCCGCCGCTGGCGGGTGGCGTCATGGATGTGATCGGCGCCTCCGGCCTGCCGATCACGCTGGGCACGATTTGTCTGGCACTGGCTGTGGCCACGGTCCTGCGCCGGCGGATGGTTTGAGGCCGCATTCCCCCGATGACCTGACGTACCATCTTGAATAAAACCGCTTGCAACGCGATGTAGGCAGGGCTGCCCGCCACTAGCCTGGAGACCATGCGTGACCCAATCGACGACAAAACGCCAGACGGATGCCACCGTGGAGGACAAGTTCCTCTGGTTGGAGGACCGGACCAGCAAGGAATCGCTCGACTGGGTGCATCGCCAGAACGAGATCACCGTGGCCGAACTACAGGGCGATCCGTCCTACCAGGCGGCGTTCGAGACGGCGCTCGACCTGATGACGGCCGAAGACAACATCGCTGTGGGCGCCGCGCTCAACGGCCAAGTCTATAATTTCTGGCAGGACAAGACCAATGTGCTCGGCCTCTGGCGCCGCACGACGGTCGCCTCCTACAAGACCGAAAAGCCCGTGTGGGAGACGATCATCGACTTCGACGTGCTGTCGGCCAAGGAGGGGGTGAAGTGGGTGTTCAGCGGCGCCAGCCGCCTTTACCCCGATTTCAACCTTTGCCTGGTGGCGATGTCGCCGGATGGCGGCGATGCCAGCGAGATGCGGGAATTCGACATCGAGACCAAATCATTCATCGAGGGCGGCTTCCGCGCTCCGGCCTCGAAATCCGGTTTTTCCTGGCTGGACAAGGACACGGTCATTGTCTCGGCTGCCTTCGATGAAGACGACAAGACCCAGTCCGGCTATCCGCGCGTCGTCAAGCTGTGGAAGCGCGGTACCCGGTTGGAGGAGGCGACGCCGATCTTCGAGGCCGAGAAGCAGGATCTCGCGGCCGGCGCGGGGGTCGAGCATGATGGCGACAGGCAGTATTTGTTTCTGGCCCGCACGATCGCCTTCTTCTCCTCGCACAGTTTTCTGCGCCTGCCGTCGGGCGAAAACCGCCGCATCCCGCTGCCGGACGATGTCACCGACACCGCGCTGTTCAAGGGCCGGTTCGTGTTCGGGGTGCGCAGCCCATGGACGGCGCCGGGCGGCACTGAGTGCTTGCCGGACGCCCTCTATTCCTTCGATTTCGAACACTGGATGGACACCGGCGACCTGGGCCCTGTTGAAACCATGCTCGCGCCAGCGCACCGTGTTTCGGTCGCCGGCATTGCCCGCACTCAGGACCGGCTGTTCATCAATCTGATGGACAATGTGCGCGGCAAGGTCGTTGTCGCCGAGCGCAGCGGCGACCGCTGGTCGCTGAAGCCGGTGGCGCTGCCCGAGAACGGCAATGTCGGCATCGCGCATGCCGAGCATTTCGGTTCCAGCGTCTCCTTCTCCTTCACCGATTTCCTGACGCCGAGTTCGATCATCTGGTCGGACGATGACGGGGTGACGCTGGCCACCGTGAAATCGCAGCCGGCGCGGTTCGACGCCGCGCCGCTGGTCTCCGAACAGTTCGAGGCGCGCTCGAAGGACGGCACCATGATCCCGTATTTCGTCGTCAGGCGGCGCGACCAGAAGGGTCCGGTACCGACGCTTCTCTATGGTTATGGCGGCTTCGAAATACCGCTGCTGCCCGGCTATGCCGGCGTGCGCGGCAGGCTGTGGCTGGAGAAGGGCAATGCCTATGTGCAGGCCTGCATTCGCGGCGGCGGCGAGTTTGGGCCGGCCTGGCATCAGGCGGCGCTGAAGGGCAATCGCCAGACTGCCTTCGACGATTTCGCCGCGGTGGCGCAGGACGTCGTCAGGCGCGGCATAGCCACGGCTGCTTCCCTCGGCATCCAGGGCGGCTCGAATGGCGGCCTGCTTACCGGCGTTTCCCTGACGCAGCATCCCGAACTGTTCGGCGCCGTCATCATCGAGGTGCCGCTGCTCGACATGCTGCGCTACACCGAACTGCCGCCAGGCGCCTCGTGGATCGGCGAATATGGCGATCCGGCAAAACCGGAAGAAGCCAAGTGGCTCGCCGCCTATTCGCCGTACCATCATGTCTCGGCCGATGCCGTCTATCCCCCGGTGCTGCTCACGACATCGACCGCCGACGACCGCGTCCATCCCGGCCACGCCCGCAAGATGGCGGCGAAGCTGCAGGAAGCAGGTCACGGCAAGACGTTGTTCTTCGAGGAGACGGAAGGCGGCCATGGCGGGCGCGGCGACCGCCGGCCGCAAGCGGCGCAAACCGCCATGAAATACGTGTTCCTGCAAAGGGTATTGAGCGGCACCGCTTGAATTCCGGGCCTCGGGCGGCATAGACTGCCGCCATGGTCTACATGAGCACATCCGGCGCCTTCGGGGTCGCGGTGACACCGTCGCCGCGCACGCTGCGCGCCGAACTGCTCAGGCTGTGCGCCCGCATCGGCTATTCGCCGCCCGCCGTCCTCTGACGAAGTCGCCCCGGCAGCTTGCCGGTTTGATTCCAGAGGAAAGAGCAAACCCATGACTTACCAGAATTATTCGCTGAAGCAGCTTCAGCAGATTGACGCCGCGCATCATCTGCATCCCTTCACCGACCACAAGGAATTGCGCGAGACCGGCTCGCGCATCATCACCCGCGCCAACGGCCCGTTCATCTACGATGCCGACGGCACCGAAATACTCGACGGCATGGCCGGGCTGTGGTGCGTCAATGTCGGCTATGGCCGCGACGAGCTGGCCGACGCCGCTTACGCGCAGATGAAGGAATTGCCCTACTATAATTCCTTCTTCAAATGCTCGACGCCGACGCCCGTGCTGCTGTCGAAGAAGCTGGCCGAGCTGGCGCCCAAGGGCATCGCCCAGGTGTTTTACGGCTCCTCCGGCTCGGAGGCCAACGACACGGCGCTGCGGCTCGTGCGCCACTATTGGGTGCTGGAAGGCAAACCGGAGAAGAACCGCATCATCTCGCGCAAGTCGGCCTATCACGGCTCGACCGTCGCCGGCACGTCGCTCGGCGGCATGGATTTGATGCACAAGCAGCTCGGCGGGGCGGTTCCCAACATCGTCCATGTGATGATGCCCTATGCCTATGAGTTGGCGCTGCCTGGCGAAAGCGACCATGATTTCGGCCTGCGCGCGGCCAAGGCGGTCGAGGATGCCATTCTGGAGGCCGGCGCCGACAAGGTGGCTGCCTTCATCGGCGAGCCGGTGATGGGAGCGGGCGGGGTGAAAATACCGCCGATGAGCTATTGGCCGGAAGTGCAGCGCATCTGCCGCAAATACGATGTGCTTTTGATGCTGGACGAGGTCATCACCGGCTATGGCCGCACCGGCGAATGGTTTGCGGCGCAGACCTTCGGCATCGAGCCCGACACCATCACCACGGCCAAGGCACTGACCTCGGGCTATCAGCCGCTGTCGGCGCTGCTGGTCGGCGACCGTATCGCGGCGACGCTGGTCGAAAAGGGCGGCGAATTCTACCACGGCTATACCTATTCGGGTCACCCGGTGGCCTGCGCGGTGGCGCTGAAGAATCTCGAGATCATGGAGCGAGAAGGCCTGGTCGACAGGGTCAGGAACGACACTGGACCTTACTTCGCCCAGGCGCTGCAGGAGCGCATTGCCGGCCACGAACTGGTCGGCGAGGTGCGATCGATCGGGCTGATGGGCGCGGTCGAGATCGTCAAGGACAAGGCGACCAAGGAGCGCTTCCTGCCGGCGGGCAGTGCCGCCGTCACCGTCCGCGACCACGCCATCGCGCAAGGCCTGATGCTGCGCGCCACCGGCGACACGATGATCCTGTCGCCGCCGCTGATCTGGACCCGCGCGACGATCGACATGGCTTGCGATCGCATCGCCAAAGCGCTGGATCTGGCGCAAGCGGATTTGCGCAAGAAGTAGATGGAACGACAGCCGGACGCCTTGCAATCAGGGCGCCCGGACTGTGCGCCTGCTTATCGTCAGGGTCGAAGGGGTCAGCGCACCGATCGTGCTGGTCAATGAAGACCATCAGGCAATTCCGAACGCTGCAATCGGAATATAATTCAGATCGAACAGTATAGGACTGCAAAACGCAAAAACCGCGCTCCATCGGAACGCGGCTTTGCCAGATACGCATGGCATTTCGCCAACAATACACTTGCGAAACTTACGGGCTCCGGTACGCGAGACCTGATCCGGAGCGCCGGGCGGATGCGATATGTCCGCCTCGCCATCCGTTATATAGGCACATCGTTACCGCCGGGTTATCGAGAGCTTAAGCAAATCTAAATTTGCAATTTTTCCGCGCAATAAAAATCGAGAAAAGCGCTGCCAAATTCGAAACTTATAGAGAACTGCCGCGAAGGAAATTTATGATGCCGGAAAAATCCGATCCGCCATTTCCCTGGGCGTTGAACAGCGCATAAAGCTGGGCCGCTTCGGCCCCCATTGGCGTCACCGCGCCGGCGCTTTGGGCCGCCTCCTGCGCCAGTTTCAGGTCCTTCAGCATGAGTGCCGCGGCAAAGCCCGGTTTGTAGTCGCGGTTGGCGGGTGAGGCCGGCACGGGACCCGGCACCGGGCAATAGGTGGTCAGCGACCAGCACTGGCCCGACGAAGTCGAGGCAACGTCGAACAGGGCCTGATGCGAGAGGCCGAGCTTTTCGGCCAGCACGAAGGCCTCTGCGACGCCGATCATCGAAATGCCGAGCATCATGTTGTTGCAGATTTTGGCTGCCTGACCGGCGCCGTCGTCACCGCAATGGACGATGCGGCCTGCCATCGGCTTCAGGACCGGTTCGGCCTTGGCGAAGGCATCCTTGGCGCCGCCGGCCATGAAGGTCAGCGTTCCCGCAGCAGCACCGCCGGTGCCGCCGGAGACGGGGGCGTCGATCGAATGCAGCCCGTGCTTCCTTGCTACGGCATGCGCCTTGCGGGCCGACTCGACATCGATGGTCGAGGAATCAATGAACAGGGCGCCTGGTTTGGCCTTGGGTGCGATGTCCTCGTAGACCGAGAGCACGTGCTTGCCGGCGGGAAGCATGGTGATCACGACATCGGCGTCCTTCACCGCCGCCACGGCATTCGCCATGACAATGACGCCATGCTCGCGGGCGACGGTGAGGTTTTCCGGCATCAGGTCAAAGCCGTGCACCGCGTGCCCCGCCTTGACGAGATTGGCAGCCATCGGATTGCCCATATTTCCGAGACCAATGAAGGCGATGGTGGTCATAGCGGTGCTCCATGATGAGTAGGCAGTAGGCAGTAGGCAGTAGGCAGTAGGCAGTAGGGCGACCTATTCGGGTGCGAGTTTGATAATAAGTTGGCGAAGCATCTTTCCGATGGCCTCGGCCGCCAGAAGCAGGTGCTCAGCTTGCCCATGCGTGGCAACGCCAATGCGTTGAGCGATTTGGAGGTGTGTCTCGAACTCCTTCAGCGAGCCTTGGGCTATCCTGAGAAATTGCTGATAGGAGCCTCGGTTGTCTCGGCCATAGCCTTCCGCGATGTTTGCAGGGATAGAGGTTGCTGAACGGCGGATTTGGCTGGTCAGCCCATACAATTCCTCTTTGGGCCATGTCTTGGTCAATGAGTAGGTGCTGACAGCCAGATCCATCGCCTGCTGCCATACGATAAGATCCTTGTACGAGTTGATCTTGCCGGTCATCCTTTGCCTACTGCCTACTGCCTACTGCCTACTGCCTACTGCCTACTGCCTACTGCCTACTGCCGTCCAATCAACGCCCGCGCGATGATGACGCGCATGATCTCGTTGGTGCCTTCGAGGATCTGGTGGACGCGCAGGTCGCGCACCAGTTTTTCGATACCGTAATCATGAAGATAGCCGTAACCGCCATGCAGCTGCAGCGCCTCGTTGGCGACGTTGAAGCCGATGTCGGTGACGAAGCGCTTGGCCATGGCCGACCATTTGCCGGCGTCCGGCGCCTTGCGGTCTAGCTTCGAGGCGGCAGCATAGAGGAAAATGCGTGCCGCCTGCAGTTCGGTTTCCATGTCGGCCAGCCGGAACTGCAGCGCCTGGAACTGGTTGATCTTCGAGCCGAAGGCTTTGCGTTCGCCCGTATAGGCCAAAGCCTTGTCGAGCGCCGATTGCGCGCCGCCGAGCGAGCATGCCGCAATGTTGAGGCGGCCGCCGTCAAGGCCGGCCATGGCGATGCCGAAACCTGCGCCTTCCCCCGACAGCAGGTTTGCAGCCGGCACCTTGCAGTCCTCGAAGATCACCTGGCGGGTCGACTGCATGTGCCAGCCCATCTTGTGCTCGTTGGCGCCGAAGGACAGGCCGGGCGCATCCTTCGGCACGACGAAGGTGGAAATGCCCTTCGGCCCGTCGGCGCCGGTGCGCGCCATGACGACATAGAGGTCGCTGTCGCCGGCCCCGGAGATGAACTGCTTGGCGCCGTTAAGCACATAGTCGTTGCCGTTCTTCACCGCGCGCGTCTTCAGCGCCGCGGCATCCGAGCCTGAACCCGGCTCGGTCAGGCAGTAGCTCGCCAGCCATTCCATCGAGGTCAGCTTCGGCAGGAAGCGTTGGCGCTGCTCGTCGTCGCCGAAGCGGTCGATCATCGACGCCGCCATATTGTGGATCGAGATGAAGGAGGAAAACGCCGGATCGGCGTGCGACAGTGCCTCGAAGATCAGCACGGCGTCGAGCCGGCCGAGCGCCGAGCCGCCGACATCGTCCCTGACATAGATGCCGCCGAGGCCGAGCGGGCCGGTCTCGCGGATTACATCGGCAGGAAAGTGTCTTGCCCGGTCCCATTCGAGCGCATTGGGCGCAACGCGATCGGCGGCGAAGGCCTGTGCCATCTCCTGGATGGCGCGCTGTTCCTCGTTGAGCTCGAACTGGCTGGTGCTCGCATCGACCGCGGCGTCCATGGCGTGCTCCCTGTGTTCCCCAGCTGGGGTTGGCTTGCTGGCCTGTTGTTTTTGGCTTTGCGCGCCGCTCAATCTAGACCAATGATGCCGCCGCGCAACCCGGCTCGCCGCGCAGCCGCTGTGCATGAATGGATCAAGGGAGCATTGCGTGCCGACATATTTCGACGAATTGCTCGACCGCTTCCATGCCTATCTCCGGGGCGTGGACAACGCGCTGGTGCGGGACGCCGTGACCCGGATCGGCTGGAATATGACGGCGCGCGTGCTCGAAGCGCATCCGCTGCCTTGCCTTGGTCTGCTCGACCGCATTGTCGAACTGGCGCCGCCGGACCCGCAGCCTCTGGTGCAACTGCTGGCGGAGCGTCGTGACGATCTGTGCTGGGGGCAGACCTACAACGCGAGCGATTTTGGTGAAGCGTTCTTGCAGAAATACGGCTGGCTGGAGGTGTTTGGCACGCGCGGCCATTTCGCCAATGAAGAGGTCGCGGCCGGATTGCTGATCCTGGGGCCCGGCATCACCTATCCCGACCATCATCACATTGCCGAGGAGATCTACATTCCGCTGACCGGCGGCACCGAGTGGCGCATGGGCGAAGGCGGCTTTCACACCCGCCAGGCGGGCGAAATTATCCATCACGCCTCCAATGTCAGCCATGCCATGCGCACCGGCAGCGAAGCGTTGCTGGCGCTCTACATCTGGCGCGGCGGGCCGCTGGCGCAGAAATCGACCGTTTCCGGCGCGCAGGGCAGGGGCTGAGCATGGCCAAGGCGATCATGCTGCAAGGCACGGGTTCGGATGTCGGCAAGACGGTGCTGGTGGCGGGGCTCTGCCGCGCGGCCAGGAATCGCGGGCTGAAAGTCAGGCCGTTCAAGCCGCAGAACATGTCGAACAATGCCGCCGTCGCCGACATTCCGGGCGACGACCGCCCCGGCGGCGGCGAGATTGGCCGTGGGCAATGGCTGCAAGCGCTGGCGTGTGGTGTTCAGCCGACCGTGCATATGAATCCGGTGCTGCTCAAACCCCAGAGCGACATCGGTTCGCAGGTGATCGTGCAGGGCAAGGTGTTCGGCGAGGCGCGAGCGCGCGACTACCAGACAATGAAAGCGGGGCTGATGGACGCCGTGCTGGAGTCCTGGACGAAGGTCGGTGAGGGCGCCGATCTGGTCATCGTCGAAGGCGCCGGATCGCCGGCCGAAATCAACCTGCGCAGCCGCGACATCGCCAATATGGGCTTTGCCACACGCGCCGACGTGCCGGTGATTCTGGTCGGCGACATCGACCGCGGTGGCGTCATCGCTTCGGTCGCCGGCACGCATCTGATCCTGCCGGAGGAAGACAGGCGCATGATCGTCGGCTACCTCATCAATAAGTTCCGCGGCGATGTCTCGCTGTTCGACGACGGCATCCGGTCGATCGAAAGCTTCACCGGCTGGCGCTGCTTTGGCGTCGTGCCGTGGCTGAAGGCGGCGGCGCGATTGCCGTCCGAGGATTCGGTCGTGCTCGAACGCCTGACGTCGGGCGAGAAGCGGGCGTTGAAGGTCGCCGTGCCGATGCTGTCGCGCATCGCCAATTTCGACGATCTCGATCCGCTCAAGGCCGAACCGCAGGTCGAAGTGGTGTTCGTGCCGCCGGGGCAGCGCTTGCCGGAGAATGCCGGCCTGGTGGTCATTCCCGGTTCCAAATCGACGATCGGCGATCTCATGAAGTTCCGCGAGAATGGCTGGGATCGCGATCTCCTCGCGCACCGCAAACGCGGCGGCCATGTCGTCGGTATCTGCGGCGGTTTCCAGATGCTCGGCCGCCTGGTGCGCGATCCCGATGGCATCGAGGGCAGTGTCACCGAGGCCGAGGGACTCGGCCTGCTCGACATCGAGACGGTAATGGAACCGGAAAAGACGGTGCGCAATGTCAGCGCCCGCTCAGTGCCGTTCGGCCTGGCGCTCGAGGGCTACGAAATTCATCTCGGCCGCACCACCGGGCCGGACATGGCGCGGCCGTCGGCTGTGATCAACGGCATCGACGACGGTGCCATTTCCGCCGATGGCAAGGTTTTTGGCACCTATCTGCACGGCCTGTTTTCCGCCGACGCTTTCCGGGCGAGATTCCTGGAGAGCCTCGGCGTCAAAGGCGGCGGTGTCGACTATCGAGCGGAGGTGGAAAACGCTCTGGACGAGATCGCAACCGAACTGGAGCGCCATCTCGATTGCGATGCGATTTTTGGGTTAGCGAGGTAGGGCCGCCCATCGTTTCGTCATCCTCGGGTCTGCGCTTCCGCTTCGCCCGTTGATGACGAAGTTCGGGCGCTTCGCCGACCTCGACGCGGGCTTGCGGCCAAGGCCGATGGCGAGGGGTTCTGCGAAGCTGATCACCAGCGGGACGGTGAGCGAGGCGTATTCGACATTGCGAAAATGGCCGGGCGCCGTTTCGCGATAGCCACAAATGTCGGTGACCGCATTCTGCAGCAGCAGGCCCGGCGCGCGCCGCACCATCTCGAACCGGTCGGCGACCGGGCCCTACTGTTGATCGTGGCGCTCCGTCTCGACGGGCATGGTCATCCTTCCGCGGAAGAGCCTAACAGACCATGCATCCAAAGCAAAAGCGCCCGGCTTTTGACCGGGCGCTTCGAATTGCAGAGGTCGCGGGTGCCTAGGCGCCGCGCATCAGGCAGGCGGCGGCAAGCACGATGTATGCGATGAGGACAATCCACACCGCAGCCAGAGGAATGAACGCAAGAACGCCAAGCGCGGCGAGCACGCCGATGATGGCGATAACAAGGGATATGATGAAAACAAGCTGAGTGGGTGCACTAAGATTCATGTGTGGTCCCTCCAACATGATTCGTACAACGGCATCCTATCAGGCGTGCGGCTCATACACCAACTAGCTGGCGCAATGGGTTCGCCGGATCGGCCAGCAGCTTCACCGCCAGAGCCAGGCAGATGATCACCAGCAGCGGCTTGATCAGCCGGGCGCCGATGCGGATGGCAAGGCTGGCGCCGAGCCGGGCGCCGAGGAACTGGGCGACGCCCATCATCAGCCCGATCTTCCAGTAGACGACGCCGGCGACCGCAAAGACGATGAAGCCGCCGATGTTGGAGGCGAAATTGAGCAGCTTGGTGTGTGCCGTCGCCTTGAGCACGCCGAAGCCGGCAAGGCTGACGAAGGCCAGCATATAGAAGGAGCCGGCTCCCGGCCCGAACAGCCCGTCATAGAAGCCGACCAAAGGGGCGATGATCAGTCCGAACAGGAAGGGCGACAGGCGCTCGGCGCGGTCGACATCGTTCATGTTGGGTTTCACGGCGAAGTAGATCGCGATGGCGATCAAAAGCAGCGGCAGCAGCGCCCGCAGGAGATCACCTGGCACGAATGCCGCCAGCAAGGCGCCGACGGCACTGCCGGTAAGGGCCAGAAGCGCCGATGGCAGCTGTCGACGCAGATCGACACGGCCATTCCTGGCATAGTGGATGGTCGCCGAAGCGGTGCCGAAAATGCCCTGCAGCTTGTTGGTTCCAAGTGCTGCGACCGGCGGGAATCCGGCAAGCAGCAGGGCCGGGATGGTGATCAGCCCGCCGCCGCCGGCTATCGAATCGACAAAGCCGGCTGCAAAGGCGGCCAAGGCAAGCATGATGACGGTGTGGGTAGCGAGGTCGAGCATCGGGATTTTCTGAACATTCCGGCGGGAAAGGTGGTGCCGCGCCTTCTCATGGCCATCCGGTTTGCGCAAGGCCGATTCCGCGCTACGTCCATCCAAGCGCGTTGCGCTTGGATTTCCTGTGGTGCATGTCATTATCTCAGTACCGCTGCGCAGTTGGGTCATGTGCGCTGGGCGGGCTCGGGAAAGGGACACTGTTGGCGATGGCATTGCTCGACCAGATACGCTCGATCTTCGATGGTGACCCCGGCGTGCGCAAGGTTGCCGACGACCCCGTGCTGTCGGCGGAACTCTTGATGCTGTTTCGCATGATCCTGGCCGACGGCTCGGTTTCGGAGAGCGAAATGGTCGCCTTCCGGCGCATCTGCAAGGACGCCTTCGGCATCCCGGAAACCAGCATCGACGCGGTCATCGAATATCTCAATGATTTCGGCTACGAGACCAACGGTTCGCAAGCCATGGCGCTGTTCCGCGATCTCGATGTCGAACGGCGCAAGTTGCTGGCGCTCCACATGGCGGAGATCGCCAAAGCCGATTCCAAACTGGCCGAGAGCGAAGTGCGGCTGTTGCGCCGCACGCTCGATTTGCTCGACATCAGCCCGGTCGATGTGGTGAAGCCGGAGGAGTGAGGCAGACCAGGGGCAACGGCCGCCCGGCCGGGTCCCCGCTGCTTCGCAGCGTCCCAGCGTTCGTGACCTTTCATCGTGCCACTGGCACGATGAATTCGCTGCGCGAACCGGTCGCTCACCCCTGTTCCTGCATACGGTGAGCGATCGCCCGATGCAGATCGGGCGCAGCCGCGACCAGCGCCCTGGCCGCCTCCGACTGCGGATGATCGAGCACGTCGCCGGTCTTGCCGCGCTCGACGATCCTGCCGTCATGCATGACCAGCACCTCATCGGTGATGGCGCGGGCGACGGTCAAATCGTGAGTGATGAAGAGATAGCCAATGCCGAGCTTCTGGTTGAGCTCTGCGAACAGATCGAGGATCTGGGCGCGGATCGACACGTCGAGCGCCGAGACCGGCTCGTCGGCGACGACCAGCTTCGGCCTTGTGATGATGGCGCGGGCGATCGACAGGCGCTGGCGCTGGCCGCCGGAAAACTCATGCGGATATTTGTCCATGTCGCTGACGCCGAGGCCGACCTCGTGCAGCGCATGCGCCACCATCTCGCGCCGCTCGGCCGGTGTCGGCTTCTTTTCCAGTACATGCAGCGGCTCGGCGACCAGTTTCTCGACCTTCTGGCGCGGGTCGAAAGAGCCGTAGGGATCCTGGAACACCACCTGCATGTCGCGCCGCGCGGCTTTGAGCTCCGCCTCGCTTTTGCCGGTGATGGTCTCGCCGCGAAAGCGGATCGTTCCCGATGTCGATTTGTCGAGCGCCAGGATCATGCGGGCAAGCGTTGACTTGCCGCAGCCGGAGCGGCCGACCAGCGCCACCGATTGGCCCGGCGCCAGCGACAAGGACACGTCGTCGACGGCGCGGATTGGAGCCGCTGACTTGAACAGGGAGGTGCGCCGGCCCGGATAGTCCCGTGTCACGCCTTCGACCTCAAGCAGCGGTTTGCCCTGGCCGGTGGCGTGAACCTTGGCGCGCGCGGGCACGTGCATGGAGGCCAGCGCCAGCTGGCGCGTGTAGGGATGCAGCTGTTCCGATAGCGTGCGTGCGGTGTCGCCGGCTTCCATCACCTCGCCATGACGCAGGATGGTGATGCGGTCGGCCATTTCGGTGACGACGGCGAGATCGTGCGAGATCAGAAGCAGGCCCATGCGGTTTTCGCTGACAAGGCCGCGCAAGAGGTCGAGGATCTGCGCCTGCAGCACCACGTCGAGCGCCGTGGTCGGCTCGTCGGCGATGAGCAGCTTGGGTTTCAATGCGCAGGCAATGGCGATGACGACGCGCTGGCGCTGGCCGCCCGACAGTTCGTGCGGATAGCGCGACAGCGGGAATTTGGCCTCGGGCAGGCCGACGCGGTCGAGCATTTTGCGCGCCCGGTCTTCGGCTTCCGCGCGGCTTGCCCTGGTGTGCCAGCGTATGCCTTCAGCGACCTGCTCGCCGATCGTCTTGACCGGGTTAAGCGCCGTCATAGGTTCCTGGAACACCATGCCGATGTCGTCGCCCCGCAGCGCGCACATCTGGTCCTCGGTTGCGGCCAGAATATCGATGCCGTCGAAGGTCACGCGGCCGGTGGCGCGCGCAGCATGCGGCAGAAGCTGCATGATGGTCAGCGCCGTCATCGATTTGCCGGAACCGGATTCACCGACCAGGCCCATCACCTCGCCGGGCGCGACGGAGAGCTCGACCCCTTTGAGGATCGGCGTGTCGCCGACCGCCAGCGACAGGTTCTCGATCTCCAGCAGGCTCATCGCTGCCGCCGCGATTTCGGGTCGAGTATGTCGGCGATGCCGTCGCCGAGCAGATTGAGCCCAAGCACGGTGATGACGATGGCCATGCCGGGGAAGATGGCCATCCACGGCGCCACCACCATGCGCGTCTGGGCGTCGAACAGCATGCGGCCCCAGCTCGGCATTGGCGGCTGGGCGCCGAGGCCGACATAGGAGAGACCGGCTTCGGCCAAAATGCCGAGCGCGAACTGGATGGTGCCTTGCACCAGAAGCAGCGTGGCGATGTTGGGCAGCACGTGCTCGATTGTAATCTGCGTCTTGCTCTTGCCGGCGGCGCGCGCGGCGAGGATGAACTCGCGCGGCCAGATCGCCAGCGCGCCCGCGCGGGCGACACGCGCAAACACCGGGATGTTGAAAATGCCGATTGCGATGATGGCGTTGATGGCGCCCGGTCCGAAGATGGCGGTGATCATGATCGCCGACAGCAGCGCCGGGAAGGCGAAGACAAGGTCGTTCAGCCGCATCAGCGCCTCGTCGACGAACCCGCCGCGCGCCGCGGCGAAGGCGCCGAGCGGCACGCCGACGCCCATGCCGATGCCGACCGCGACCAGCGCCACGGCGATCGAGTTGCGGGCGCCGACCATGATCATCGACAGGATGTCGCGGCCGAAATGATCGGTGCCGAACCAGTGCGCCGCAGAGGGCGCGAGCGTCTTGTCCGAGATCACCAGTTTGGTCACGTCGTAGGGCGTCCAGACGTAGGAGATGACCGCTATTGCAGCCACCAGCACCGTGATGGCGAAGCCGATGAGGAAGGAGCGGTTGCGGAAGGCCTTGGCCAGAATGCTGCCCAACGTCTCCTGCGGGATGTCGATGTGCAGCGTCATTGCCGGCCTCGAAGGCGCGGATCGACGATGGCGTAGGAGACGTCGACGACGAGGTTAACGGCAATGACGGCGACGACCAGCAGCATGACGATGCTTTCCACCACGATCAGGTCGCGCTGAGTGATCGCCTGGAACACCAGCCGTCCCAGACCAGGCAGATAAAAGACGTTCTCGATGATGATGGTGCCGGCGAGCAGGAAGGCGAATTGCAGGCCCAGAATGGTCAGAACCGGGATCATCGCGTTGCGCAGCGCGTGCCGCCACAGCACGGCGCGATAGGGCAGGCCCTTGGCGCGGGCGGTGCGGATATAGTCCTCGTTCAGCACCTCGACCAGCGCCGAGCGGGCAACGCGCGCCAGGATCGCCGCCTGCGGCAGCGCAAGTGCTACGGCCGGCAGCAGCAGCGATTTCAGCGCCGGCCAGGCGCCAGCGCTCCAGCCGGGAAAGCCGCCGGCCGGCACTAGCCGCAGCCAGACGGCAAAGAGGTAGATCAGCATCAGCGCGAACCAGAAGTTCGGGATGGCAACGCCAAGCTGGGCGGCGCCCATAGCGATCGTATCGCCGGCCCGGCCGCGCCGGCTGGCGGAATAGAGCCCGACCGGGATGGCAATGATGGTGGACAGCGCCAGCGCGATCAGCGCCAGCGGCAGGGAAACCGCCATGCGCTCGCGGACAAGGTCGATGACCGGCACCGAATAAGTGTAGGAGCGGCCGAAATCGAGGCTGAGCAGACCGCCGACCCAATGGAGGTAGCGCAGGAGAAGCGGCGCGTTGAGGCCCATCTGGTTGCGCAGGAGTTCGACCTGCTCGGCGCTGGCGTTGAGGCCCAGCATCAGCCGCGCCGGGTCGCCGGGCAGGATTTCGAGCACGGCGAAGACGACCATCGAGGCCAGGATCAAGGTGGCGACGGCAATGGCGAGGCGTTGGAGGAGGTAGGCGGTCATGGTGGAGGGAATGGTGCGTTGCCAAGTGCGATGACTGAGCAAAGGCAGCGTTCTGTCACACCCCCCTCTGTCCTGCCGGACCCGGCCCTTCGCTGTCGCTTCGGGCATTCGTTGTTCGGAAAGCCAAGCAGTTGGCTTTCCGTCCGCTGCGCGGACCACTCCTCACCCCCGCAAGGGGGGAGATCAGCAGTTTCCGTGTCGTCGACCAGCGTTCAACGTTCGCGATAGGCGAAAGCGGAGATGAGAGCCCAATCTCCCCCCTTGCGGGGGAGATGCCCGGCAGGGCAGAGGGGGGTGTGACGGAGCGCAAGCGCTGCGCCTTGGCCAGCCGCCTCAATCCGTCCACTTCACCTTGGTCAGATCATTCGCCTGGATCGGCGCATTCTCCCACAGGCCCTGCAGCTTGGCGTCCCAGACGCCGACCTTCGGCAGTTCATAGAGGAACCCCACCACGGCGTCGTCGGCCAGGATCTTCTGTGCTTCGCCGAGCAGCGTGTTGCGCTTGGCGTCGTCGGAGGTGAGGTTCAGCTCGGCGATGATCTTGTCGAAGGCGGGGTTGTCGTAGTTGAAGTAGTAGTCCTTGCGCGAATAGATATCGATGTCGTTGGGCTCGGTGTGGGAGACGATGGTCAGGTCGTAATCCTTCTTGGTGAACACCTGATCCAGCCACTGCGCCCATTCGACCGGAATGATTTCCAGGTCGATGCCGACATCGCGCAGCTGCGAGGCGATGATCTCGCCGCCAAGCCGTGCATAGGAAGGCGGCGGCAGTTTCAGCGTGGCCTTGATTCCGTTTTCGAAGCCGGCCTGCTTCAGCAGCTCCTTGGCCTTGTCGACATTGTGCGGGTACAGGCCGGTGAGGTCGACATAGGCCTTGCTGGCGGGCGACATGTGCGAGCCGATCGGCACGCCGAGGCCGGCCGAGGCGCCGTCGATGATCGCCTTGCGGTCGAGCGCGAAGGCAATTGCCTGCCGCACCTCGAGCTTGTCGAAAGGCGGCTTCTTGTTGTTGATCGCCAGAATGGTCTCGCCCTCGGTCGAGCCGACCACCACCTTGAAGCGCGGATCGTCCTTGACCTGCGCGACGCTGTCGGGATCGAAGAAAGGGAAAGCCTGGATGTCGCCCGAGAGCAGCGCCGGCACGGCGGCAGCGGCGTCGGGAACGATGCGGAACTCGGCCTTGTCGAGGAACACCGGGGCGCCCCAGTAAGTGTCCGATTTCACCAGCGTGATCGACGAGCCCTTGGCCCAGCTCTGGAATTTGAACGGGCCGGTGCCGATGGGCTTTTCCTTGTTGGTGTCTGCGCTCTCGGGCGCCACGATCACCGCGTCGCCCCAGCCCATATTGTAGAGGAACGACCCCTGCGGGTTCTTCAGCGTCACCTTGACCGTCGTCGGATCGACGACTTCGACCGTATCGATGGCTGCGAACAGGGCCTTTTGCGCGTTTACGGAATTGTCGGCGCGGGCGCGGTCGAGGGAGAACTTCACGTCGCCGGCGTCGAAATCGCTGCCGTCATGGAATTTGACGCCGGTGCGCAGCTTGAAGGTGTAGACCTTGCCATCGTCGGAAATGGCCCAGCTCTCGGCGAGGTCGGGCAGCACTTCGCCATTCGGGCCGATGCGGGTCAGGCCCTCGAAGACGTTGGCGTAGAGCACTTCGTCGATCGCCGCGGCAGCACCGGCGGTCGGATCGAGATGCGGCGGCTCGAGCGGAATGCCGATCACCAGGTCGGTGCGTGCGGCAAATGCCTGACTGCCGGCCAGTGCCAGCACCGTGGCGGCAAGAATGGTTTTCCACAATTTCATCGTGCAACTCCCAAATGCTCGAACCCTGGTGCGATAGAAGCGTGATTTCGAGGTGGAGTAAATTGCGTTTCGTGCTCCGCAGCGGCGCGGGGAGGCATGTTTTTTCAGCGAAGCCGATGGTTCAGTCCGCGGCCGTGCCCCTGAGCAGCACATTCAGCCCGATCGCCATCACCTTGGCCGACTCCACCATATCAGAGATACCGACCCATTCGTCGGGCCGGTGGGCGAGGTCCAAAATGCCCGGGCCATAGGCGATGCAATCATAGATGTGGCCGATGCGGGCGATGTGCTTCTGGTCGTAAGTGCCTGGTGAAATGACATAATCCGGCTCGCGGTCGAAGATCGCCATGATGCCTTGCGCCACCGCCTTGACCACCGGCGCGTCGCGCTCGGTCATCAGCGGCAGCACCTCCATCAGGTCGCGAATCTCGTAGTCGAACTTTTTGCGCTCGCGCTTCAGCCGGTCGAGGATATCGGTCACCTCGCTCTTGACCGTGGCAAGGTCCTCCTCGAGCAGGAAGCGGCGATCGATGGTCAGCCGGCAGGCGTCGGGCACGTTGGGTGAGGGCAGGCCGGGGCGGAAATCCTCGGTCTGGCCGCCATGGATCGAGTTGATGTTCATGGTCGAGCGCTTTGCGCCTTCGGGCACGACAGGCATGCGCGTCACCTTGCGGTCGAGCGCCGGAAACAGTTCATCCTCGAAGGCCTGCAGCACGGCGCCCATGTGGCGCACGGCATTGTCGCCGAGGAACGGCATCGAGCCATGCGCGATCTCGCCCTTGGTCTCGATCTCCGCCCACCAGACGCCGCGATGGCCAAGACAGATGCGGTCCTTGTTCAGCGGCTCGGGGATGATGACGTGGTCGACCTTGGGTTTCGAGAAATAGCCAAGCTTCGCCAGATGGGCGACGCCGCCGAAGCCGCCGGACTCTTCATCGACGGTGCCGGAGATTTCGATGGCGCCGGGAAAGTCGGGGAATACCTCCATGAAGGCTTCCGCCGCGATGATCGAGGCGGCCATGCCCCCTTTCATGTCGCAGGCGCCGCGCCCGTAGACCTTGCCGTCCTTCACCACGCCGGCAAAGGGATCGACGCTCCAGCCCTCGCCGGCTTCGACCACATCGATGTGCGAGTTGAAATGGACGCAGGCCCCAGGCGAGCGGCCGTCGAAGCGGGCGACGACATTGACGCGGGGATAGCGGTCGGTATCGCCGGGCGTGCCTTCGGCGCGGATGAATTCGGTTTCGAAGCCAAGCCTGCCTAGGCGCGCACCTATATATTCGACGCAGGGGCGATAGGCTTCGCCAGGCGGGTTGATGGTCGGGAAGCGGATCAGGTCGGCGGTCAGTGCGACCAAGTCATCAACACGGGCGTCTATCGCTTTGAAGAGTCGTTCGTTCATTCGCGGATTTGAGCAGGCAAGGGGGTGGTTTTGCAAGCATCGCGCCACTGGCGCCGAAACTTCGTGTCGCAGCGGCAACTATGGCGGGAAAATCGTTCAAATTCGCTGCTTTAGATTGGCGAATTTATCAAGGAGTGTGTGTTAGATCACTCACCTGTCGTTAAAAAGATGAAAAACCGCGTGATGACAGGGCAGGCAAGGGGCATCAAAGGGGTTTGATCTCATGACTAAAATCGTTCTCATGGCAGCTGCTTTTGCGGCGATGCTGTTCGGCACGTCCATCGAAAGCAGGGCTGCCTCGCTGGTGGCCAGCATCGACGTCTCGTCGCAGACCATGACCGTCAGCCAATACGGCCAGGTGCTTTATCGCTGGAGCGTGTCGACCGCCCGCAGTGGCTATTTCACGCCGCGCGGCACCTATCGGCCGCAACGCACGGCGCGGATGTGGTATTCGAAGAAATACCACATGTCGCCAATGCCTTACTCGGTGTTCTTCCATGGCGGCTATGCCATCCACGGCACCGGCGCGGTCAGGCAGCTAGGGCGTCCGGCATCGCATGGCTGCGTGCGGCTGCACACCGCCAATGCCGCGATGTTCTATGCGATGGTGCGCGAAGTCGGCTTCGGCAATACGCGGATCGTTGTGACGAACTGAGGCTTTCGACGACTTAAGATTGACGCTGCCCCTGGCCGGTGGCGTTGGCCTGTCCGCGCCGGCGGCGACGCCGGCCTGAGATTTCCCACCTTTTGTGGAACCACATCCACTGTCCCGGATCCTCGCGCACCCAGCGCTCGACCACGTTGGCGAGCAGTTGGGTGGTGGCCGCGACATCGACGCTGCCGCTTTCATTGCGCGGCAAGGTCAGCTTGTCCTCGATCTCGAGGCGGAAGCGGTTGCCGGGCAGCCGCACACATCGCGCCGGATAGACGTCGCAATCATAGTGACGGGCGAGCATGCCCAGAACCGGATTGCTCTGGCATGGGCGATTAAAGAAGATCGTCTCCAGTCCGCTGGAGAATTTCTGGTCGACCAGCACGCCGATATTGCCGCCTTTCTCCAGAATCGACGCCAGCGCGAAGGAGGCGCCGGTCGAAGACGGCAGCAAGGCGCCCATGCTCGAACGCCGCGTCGAATGGATATAATCGGCGAGGTAAGGATTGTTGGGCGGACGAAACAGCGCCGTGATCTTCATGCCGAACGTCGCGGCTGCCACCGGCAGCAGCTCGAAATTGCCGAGATGGCCGGTGAACAGGATATGCGGTTTGTCCTCGCCAGCTATCTGATGGAAATGATCGGCGCCACCGACTTCGACGCGGCCGGGCGTCGCTGCCTTCGGATCATAATCGAAGAGCGCGTCAAGAAAGATGTATTCGGCGGCGAGCCGGGCCATGTTGCCCCACATGTCGGAGGCGATGGCCTCGATCTCGACATCGCTCTTTTCGGGATAGGCAAGGCGCAGATTGTCGATGGCGACACGGTGGCGCCCGACCCGCGGACCGATGCGCCGGGCCGCGCGGTCGGCGAAATTGAGCGCCCTGTCCGCGGGCAGGAGGCGCAGCAGCGAGATGATCGTCATCGCCACGCGCGCCACCAGCCAGTGCTCCATCTGGCGCAGTCTTCGGCCATAGCGGAACATGAAGTCCCGGCGGGCTTTTTTTAACACCTTGCCGACCATAGTCCTAAGAAACGCGCAGGATGATCTTGCCGAACACGTCGCGGCCTTCCATGCGCTTCAACGCGGCGTCGATGCCGTCGAAGCCGACTTCGGTGTCGATGACAGGTGCGACCTGTCCCGCCGCCATCTTCTGCATGGCGTTGGCCATGTTCTCCATGCGGCAGCCGAAGGACCCAAGCAGCTTCAGCTGCTGCTGGAACAGCTGCATCAGATTGATCTGCGTCGACACGCCGGAGGTCGAGCCGCAGGTGACCAGGCGGCCGCCGCGCTTGAGGCACAGCATCGAGGCGGCAAAGGTGTCGGCGCCGACATGTTCGAAGACGACGTCGACGCCCTTCTTCCTGGTGAGCTTGCGCACGACCCCTTCGAAACGATCGTCGCGGTAGTTGATGACATGCTCGGCGCCGAGCGCCTTGGCCTTGTCGATCTTGTCGTTGGAACCGACCGTGGTGATGATGGTGCAACCCATGCGCTTGGCCAGCTGGATCGCCGCCGAGCCGATGCCGGAGCCGCCGGCATGGATGAGGATGGTCTCGCCGGGCTGCAGCTTGGCATTGTCGAACAGCATGTGCTCGACGGTGCCGAAGGTAACGGGTGCGACAGCCGCGCCGACATCGGTCACGCCGGGAGGGGCAGGGACCAGCAGGCGCGCCGGCAGGTTGATCTTCTCCTGGGCAAAGCCATCGAGATGGAAGCCGTGGACGCCCGAGACATGTTCGCAGAGATTGTCGCGGCCTTCGCGGCAGGCGCGGCAAAGGCCGCAGGTGCGCGCGCCATAGATTGATACCAATTGTCCGGGCAGCAGGCTGGAGACGCCGGGGCCGACAGCTTCGACCTCGCCGGAGGCTTCGGCGCCGACGACCAGCGGCAGCTTACGCTTGGCGAAGGCCATGCCACGCCAGCCCCAGACGTCGATATGGTTCAGCGCCACCGCCTTGATGCGCAGCGTGACTTCGCCCAATGCGGGGGGCGGCGGGGGCGGCAGGTCCACCGTTTCAAGACGGCGGTCCTCGATAAGTTGCAGTGCGCGCATGGGGCCTGTCAGTTCAGTCTGGCTGAAAAAGGTCGCTTAGACCGGTTCCCGCGCCATGACAAGGCAAGTGTTCTGGCCGCCGAAGCCGAACGAGTTCGACAGAACGCTACGAACCTCGGCATTGCGCTTCTTGTTGGGCACCACGTCGAGCACGATTGCCGGGTCGGGATTGTCGTAGTTGATGGTCGGCGGAATGACGCTTTCGCGCATGGTCATCAGCGAAAACGCCGCTTCGACGGCGCCGGCCGCCGACAGCGTGTGGCCGATCATCGACTTGTTGGACGAGACCGGCATCGAGCCGATGCGATCGCCGAACACGGTCGACAGCGACAGATGCTCCATCTTGTCGTTTTCCGGTGTCGAGGTGCCGTGAGCGTTGACGTAGTCGATCTCGTCCTTGCTCAAGCCGGCATCGGCAAGGGCGGCGCGGACTGCTGCGATCGCCGGCGAACCGTCGGGCTTGGAACGGGTGCGATGGAAATCGTCGGCCTTTTCACCGCAGCCGCGCAGGATGCCGAGAACGCTGGCGCCCCGAGCAAGGGCTGCCTCAAGCGATTCCAGCACAAGAGCGCCGGAGCCTTCGGCCAGCACAAAGCCGTCGCGGTCCTTGGAGAAGGGTTTTGACGCCTTTTCAGGGATGTCATTGTGGGTCGACAGCGCCGAGAGCAACGAAAAGCGGATCAGCGCCTCGGCGGTTGCCGAACCGTCGGCGCCGATGGACAGCGCCCGGTCGCATTCGCCGCGGCGGATCGCTTCGACGCCGAGCTGGATGGCGGTGGCGCCCGAAGCGCAGGCCGTCGACAGCGTGATCGGCAGGCCGCGCGTGCCAAAGCGGTCGGCCAGCCGGTCGGCGATCGCGCCGAACTGCGTGCTTGCGAACGTATCTGTTTCCTTCAGCCCGCGCGCCACCCTGAGCAGCCTTTCGGCGCCGGCGCCTTTGGCGTCGGAATTGTAGAGCGCGAAGCGATCCTGCCAGTCGAGTTCGACCGGCGGCGAGGCGAGGAACAGAGGCCCGCCAAAATCAGAGGAATCGAGGCCGGATTCGGCCACCGCCTCCTTCGCTGCGGTTTCGGCCAGCTCGTAGGTCAGCAGGCTGGCGCCTTTCGAGCTTGAGTCGAGGAAATCGACCATACCGGAGATGCGGGTGTTGAGGTGGTCGACGGGAAAGCGGGTGATCGGGTGGATGCCCGATTTGCCGGAGGTCAGTGCCGCCCAATTGTCTGCCTTGCCGACGCCGAGCGAGGTTACCACGCCGATGCCGGTGACGGCGACGATCGGCCTGCCCATGTGATCTCTGAGATTGGCCATCCGGAACCTCTTAACTTTGCAGCATGATCGCGCAGCGCTGCTTCAAGCAGCGTTGACCAGCGCCATGCCCTCGAATTGGTGATAGCCGATCGCCGTTGCGAGCACGGTTTCGGGAATGCCTTCGAACGGCTTCTCGGCCGCGGCGTCGAACACGGGGTAGGCGGCCTTGCGGTCGACGGCCAGGGCGGCGAGGGCGACCGCGAATGGAAACTGCGCTTCCTTCATATGCCCGGTCAGCGTGGCGAAGCCGCGCGCCGATATCGCCGGATTGGCATCCAGCGCTGACTTTTCGGCTGACGTTGCGGTATGCGCCCCGGAGGCGCCCGACAGGGCCAGCAACTTGCCGTTCGGGAGAGCCGCCTGTTTGAGCAATGCCGCGATCTCGGCGTCAAGCTCGCCGCGCGAGCGCCGGGCGCGGCCTGAGACGACCGGTCCGAGCTCGGCATAGATTTTCCGCCCACGGCTTTGCGCGTGTTCGCGCTGCTCCAGCACCAGGAAGGCGCCACCGGAGCCGGAGACCAGGCCGCCGCCCTCGGCGCCCTGTCTCTGCCAGACCGGCTTCCATGGGCCGCGATGCAGATAACCGGCCAGCTCATAGCCGAGCAGCATGTCGGAATGTTCGGTCTGGAAGGCGCCGCCGACCAGTATGTGCGTCGACTGTCCGGAGCGGATGCGCGCGGCGGCGGTCTCGACGGCCGCGACGCCGGCACCTTCCTCGCCCATGAAGGTCCTCGACGACCCCGTCACCTTGTGGACGATGGAGATGTTGCCGGCGAGCAAATTGGAGAGCTGGGCCAGGAAAAGGGTCGGCCGCAATTCGGTGGTCAGTTTCTCGTTGAGCAGCACGTCGCGGTCGTTGCGGCTCTCGGACGCTGCGAGGATGGCGGCATCGACCGCCTCGTCCCGCTCGCCGCCGCCGGCGGCCACCACCATGTCCATCGTCGTGCAGAGATCGTCATTGCCCTTGATGCCGGCGTCATCCAGCGCCATGCCGGCGGCATAGGTGCCCAGCCTCTGCCAGGTTTCCATCTGCCGCTGGTCGCCGCGCTTGGCGATCTGCAGGTTCCAGTCGATCTCCGGCAGGGGATGCACGGTGTAGGGCGCAAAGCGTGCGGATTCGAGCACCGGCTGCAGGCCCGGCTGCGCCAGCTTCTGCCAGTGGGTATCCGGACCCTCTCCCAGCGAGGAGACAAGGCCGATACCGGTGATGACGACGTCGCGAGGGCTGCTCATGAGCGGCTTTGTGGGTCAGGCGGCGCAGCCCGTCAAGGCCGCGCGCCAGCCGATATCAGGCGGTCTTGGCGGCGACCAGCGCGTCGATCTTGGCGCACAGGTTCTTCATGACGAAGTAATCGTCGGTCGAAGCCTTGCCGTCATTGACTTCCTGGGTCCACTTTTCCAGCGGCACCTTGATGCCGAATTCCTTGTCGATGGCAAAGACGATATCGAGGAAATCGAGACTGTCGATTCCGAGATCGTCGATCGTGTGGCTCTCGGGAGTGATGGTGTCGATATCGATCTCGCTGGTGTCGGCAATGATCTTGGCGACTTTGTCGAACGTGGTGGACAAGGGCTCTTCCTTCGGTTGCGGGCGGAATCTGTCCGCATCTGGTTTGGGCGCTGTCTAATCGGTTTTTTCCGGCAGGAAAAGGCCTGATGCGCCGGGCGCAGATGGGATGGCCCTCCCGTGAAGACAAGAAGGGCCGCCCGACAAGCCGGCGGCCCTCCCAGTTGACGTTACGTCAGCTTAGTTTTCACGGAGCTTGACCACTGGCTTTCTCAGAACGTGACGCGGCCGAGCACGCGCAAGCCATCGCCCTGCGGCTCGACCACCACCGCTTCGCCCTCGCGCGGCGAGACGCCGGTCAGCGCGACGATGTTTTCGAGATGCGTGACCATGACCAGATTGTCGGAACCGGTGTAGGCGCGGATTTCCTTCATCACCGCGTCGAGCTGCGCGGCCTTCTCGGTCGGATCGCTCCTCAGGAGGTCGAGCGGCGCAAAAAGCTCCGGCTCCGCCTCGAAGGCGATGCGGGCGGTGTCGAGGCAGCGGCAATAGCGGCTGGACAGCACCCGCTCGATGGGGGCGGCGCGGGCGCCGAACAGCGCGCCGATCTTGCTCGCCTGCTGCTTGCCGCGCGCCGATAGATTGACCTGGGTGGCGCAGTTGTCGATGTCGAAATTGGCGGGGTCGGTGGTGCCGGTGACCAGTGCGTGGCGAAGCAGCACGACATGGCCGCCGTCACGCAGCAGCGCCCAGCCGGCGTCGGTCGCGTGGGCGACGGCGGGAACAGCAAGCAGGAACAGCGACAGCACAAATCGAATCATCGAAACCTTTCCGGGAGCCGGATGCCGCTCCGGTCATTCTGATATAGGGATCGGAAAGCCGGCACAAAGACAAGCGAAAGGCGAACCCTCGGTTCGCTTCACATTTTCGCCATTTGCTTCTTCGCCAGCTCGATCTTCTGATCGGTGAGCGGGATAGGGATCGTGTAGCCGGCTTCGGTGAAGCCCTGCTTGGCGTTCTCGAAGAATTCGATCGCCTTGAGATATTCCGGCTTGCCCGCGCCATAGCTGGCGCGGTTCCAGTGGACGTCGCCGATATTGTTCTGCTCGAAGGCCCACTGCAGCGGCTGACTTTCGCGCGTAAACACCTTCAGCGCCGCCGTGAACGCCGCTTCGGCGTCGTTGAGATATTTGTCGGTCCGCTGGAGATTGCCGAGATTGAGCAGGCTCATACCGATGCCATTTTGAGCGTTGGCCCAGTCGACCGGCGCGGCCTCGATGGTGAGTATTTCGAGCGCTGCCCGCCGCGCCGCAATCGAATCCTGCAGCGTCTTGGCATCGCCATTGCTCATGCTCAACCAGTGCAGCGTCGAGCCCAGGCCGGCCTGGGCCATTGCCCATTGCCGCGGGTTGGTCTCGCGCTTGTACTCGCGCAACGCATTGCCGTAGGCGTCGACCGCCTCGCTGTAATGCTCGGGCTTGTCGGTGACGCCGCCGAGAAGCTGCAGCGTGTTGCCGAGATTGTAGTAGCTCATCGCCCAGTCCTGCGGGAACTTCCGCCTGACATAGACCTGCCGTGCCGCCTGGAAGGCTGCCGCCGACTGTTCCAGCTTGGCCGCATCACGCGTGCGCTGGCCCAGCGTCTGATAGATCGAGCCGAGATTGTTCTGGGCTGACGCCCAGTCCATCGGGAAGCGCTTGCGGGTAAACACCGTCAGAGCGTCGTCATAGGCAGCAGCAGCTTCTTCGAGCGTAGCCGTGCCCATATCGAAGCGGGCGATACCGCTCAGCGCATTGCCCAGGTTGAGGCGGCTGGTCGCCCAGGACACCGGGAAAGTTTCGCGGGTTCGCACTTCCAGCGCGGCGCGAAACGCGTCGGCCGCCTCGTTGATCTTCGCCTTGTCGTTGAGCTGGATGCCAAGCGTGACCAGCGTGTTGCCGAGATTGTTCTCGATCATCGCCCATTCTACCGGCGTTTTTTCGCGCGTGTACTCCTCGAGCGCCAGCCGGTAGGCGGCTTTGGCCTGCTTCAGATGCTCGCCGGTGGGTTCGCGTTCGGAGAGCGCATAGAGGGCGAGGCCAAGATTGTTCTGCGAAGAGGCCCAGTCCAAAGGCAGCTTGTCGCGCGGGCGCTTCTCCAGCGTGGCGCGCATTGCCGCCACCGCATCGTTCAGGCGCTTGGGGTCGCTTTCGCGTTCGCCGATCTTAAGCAGCACATTGGCCAGGTTGTTCTGCGCAGCGGCCCAGTTGCGATCATCTTTCTCGCGCTCGAAAACGGCAAGCGAACCGCGGAAGATCTGCGCTGCCTCTTCCAGATGCGCGGTCTCGGTTTCGCGTTCGCCGATGGTTTGCAGCACGACCGCCATGTTGTTGCGAGTGATTGCCCAATCGCGGCTCTGTTCGCCATTGGGAATGAAGTTCAAGATGACATGATAGGCCTCGATGGACTGTTGTAGTGCATCGAGGTCGCCGGTGGCGTAGCCATAAGCGTTCAGCGCCTCGGCCTCCTGGTTCTTGTAGTTCCAGCGCAGCTTTTCGTCCCACTTCTCGACCAGCGAAAACGCCTTGGCGTAGTCGCTGGCGGCGGATTCGTAGTCGAAGACCAGCGCGGCGGCGTCGGCGCGTTTGGCATAGATGGCGGCGTCGGCGATGCGCTTCTGCCGGAGCAGGTCCTCGGCTTCGTCGACCGCACCGCTGTTTTCCTCGATCCGGCCGACCGCGTCGTCGAGGAATTTGCGCGCCGTCACCATGGCGCCCTGGCCTATGGCCTTGTCGGCGGATGCGACCAGGCGACTGATCTCGGGATCGTCGGTGCGTAATGCGGCGCGCTCGGCCATCATCTTCTTCAGACGCTCGGCCTGGCTGTCCAGCACCTTCTGCAGGTCGTTGGGATCCTCAGGGATCTTTTCCGTGCCGAGCGCCTTGAGCACGCCGTAGAGCGCGTCAAGGGGCACGCCGTCCTGCAGAGAAGCCAACTCCACCTGAGCCCGTTTGGGATCGGGCAGGTCGGAAATGGTCAGCAGCAATTGCCGCCGCTCACCGGTGATCAGCCCGTCGTCGCCGGTCGGTTCCGGCGGCGCGACGCCGAAATAGAGCAGGCGACGCAGACTCTCGCTGACCCAGGGGCGCTGCTTTGCCTTAGTGTCGAGATAGACCTCCTCGGTGACCATGCGCATGACCGAGCCGAATTCCGTGCCTTTCATCGCGGTGAGGTGGCGCAGCAGGGCGGCGGCGTAGGGGCTGTTTTCGCCGGCGGCGCCATCAAGTGCGGGTCGGCCCGGCTCGGCGGCGAAGCCGACCACGGTTCCCAGGCTGGCATCATCCAATGAGGCATCGGCGAGGGCTTTTGCGCCGCGCACCGGTTCCAGCCCGCCGGCGCCGACAGGCTCGGCGGAAGCCGTCGGCCCGCGTCGCACGACCGCGTCCGGCGGAAACGGGTTGGTGCGGCAGGCGTCAAGCAGCACGATCGTCACCGGCACGGTCTTTTTCAGCTCGTCCATGACGGCTGAAATCGGCACCAGCGCCTCACCGGCATTTTTCAGCGACGAGACGTCGGCGTCGACAGGCACCAGATAGTTCTCGCCGCCGGCCTCGATGCCGTGGCCGGAATAATAGATGAAGGCGACGTCGGCGCCTTCGGCATCCTCGACGAAGCGACCGAGATCGCGCTTCAGCTTGGCGGCATCGCGATCGGTGACGTTGCGGGCGTCGAAGCCGAGGTCGGTCAGCATCTTGGCCATGTCGCGGGCGTCGTTGGCCGGGTTGGCAAGGGCTGCGATGTGTTCGTATTTCGACTGGCCGATGATCAGCGCCACGCCCTTGAGGCTTTTGGTCTCGGCGGCCTGGGCCTCAGATACGCCAAGGCAAAGCAGTATAGCGACGAAACCCGCCAGCCACCCCTGTCTGACCAGCCACACTTGTCTGACCAGCCACTCCCGTCTGAAATGACGCTGTTTCGGCGTCGCAACCATTCGCTTTGTGTCCGCCCTGATGATCCCAAGCCTGTATAGCGCTGCCACCCGACCATGATCAAATTCAGGCGCCGGGCGGATCGAGGATCAGTTTCTGAAGATCATGGCGATTGCACTGGAATCCGGGCTCGCCTATCCCTGAAAAATGTCTTCGCTCACCGAAACCGTTCTTTTCGTCTTCAGCCTCGTTGCGCTCGGCTATGTCACCGGGCTCACCGGCTATCTGAAACCGGCCAGCGGGGACGGCATCTCCGAATTCGCCATCAACGTGGCGATGCCGCTGCTGCTGTTTCGGACGATGGTGAATTCGGATTTCCACGGCGTGGCGCCCTGGTCGCTGTGGGGTGCTTATTTCGCGGCGGTTGCAATGACATGGGCCGCCGGCCATCTGGTGACGACACGGATCTTCGGGCGGGACGCGCGCACCGGCATCGTCGGTGGAGTGTCGTCATCCTTCTCGAATGTGGTGTTGCTGGGCATTCCCTTCGTTCTCGGCGTATTCGGGTCCAGCGGATTCGAAGTGCTGTCGCTGCTCGTTTCCGTGCATCTGCCGACCATGATGATGGCTTCGATCATCATGTTCGAGATATTTGGCCGCGGCGGCAGCGAGCCCGTACACCCGCTGCGCATCATCCAGAGCTTTCTGAGAAGACTGTTCACCAATCCGTTGATCATCGGCATCCTGGCCGGGCTGGCATGGCGCCTCACCGGCGCGCCGCTGCCGAACCTTGCCATGCGACTGGCCGATGCGCTGGCTAACACCGCCGGGCCGGTGGCGCTGTTCGCCATGGGGCTCAGCCTGCGCCGTTTCGGCATTTCCGGTAACATCCGACCGGCGCTGGCGCTGTCGACGCTGAAACTGTTCCTGATGCCGGCGCTGGTGCTCGGCCTGGTCTGGCTGTTTGGCCTGCCGCCCTTGACGGCCAAAGTGGCGGTCGTGGTGGCGGCGCTGCCGTCCGGCATCAATTCCTATCTCATCGCCGTGCAGTTCAACACCGGCCAGGCGCTGGCGTCGAACCAGATGACCATCGCCACGGCAAGCGCGGTTGTTACAACCGCCTTTTGGCTGACGGTGGTGGTTCATGTCTTTGGGTAGGCTTGGTCTTTTTGTAAGGCTGTCTTTGGCAAGGCTGGTCTTTGGCAAGGCTGGGGCCCAAACTAATTTACATGTGAATTTTCTCTGGCGTTTGGCTGGCCCAAAGCCTATATGCCATCTTGCAATTGCTTGCCGAGCTTGCCCTAGGTAAAGAGCAGTGGCTCAGCGTGTCGGGCATCCAGGCCATTGCGCGCGCTCATCGAAGACATCCACAGACCGGCCCGTCAGTGCGCCGAACGGAGGCTAGACCATGCTGCAGAAAACCAGCCATTTCATGCGCCAGGCCAATCTCATCAATGGCGAATGGGTGCAGGCCGACAGCGGCCAAACGGTCGACGTCAACAACCCGGCCACCGGTCTCAAGATCGGCACCGTGCCGAAGTCGGGCAAGGCGGAAACCCGCCGCGCCATCGAAGCCGCAAGCGAAGCCTTCAAGACCTGGCGCAAGACGACCGCGCTTGAGCGCTCGAAGCTGTTGCGCAAGCTGCATGACGCGATGATGGACAATCAGGATGTGCTGGCCGAACTGCTCACCATCGAGCAGGGCAAGTCGCTCGCCGAATCCAAGGGCGAGATCGGTTCGGCCGCCGCCTATATCATGTGGTTTGCCGAGGAAGGCCGCCGCACCTATGGCGATGTCGTGCCATCGCCATGGGGCGATCGCCGCATCCTGGTGACCAAGGAGCCGGTCGGCGTCATTGCCGCCATCACGCCGTGGAATTTCCCCTCCTCAATGCTTGCCCGCAAGCTTGGCCCCGCGCTTGCCGCCGGCTGCACCGCCGTGGTCAAGCCGGCCTCGCAGACGCCGTATTCCGGCCTTGCATGGGGCGCGCTCGCCGAGGAAGTCGGCTTCCCCAAGGGCGTCATCAACATCCTGACGGGTGCTGCTGGCGAAATCGGCGACGAGATCTGCGCCAATCCGCTGGTGTCGAAGATCACCTTCACCGGCTCGACCGAGATCGGCAAGCTGCTGATTCAGAAGTCGTCCGTCACCGTCAAGAAGGTCTCGATGGAACTCGGCGGCAATGCGCCGTTCCTGGTCTTCGACGATGCCGACCTCGATCGCGCCGTCGCCGGCGCCATCACCGCCAAATACCGCAATTCAGGCCAGACCTGCGTGTGCACCAACCGCTTCCTGGTGCAGGCCGGCATCTACGACAAGTTTGTCGAGAAGCTGGCCGCTGCCAGCAATGCGCTGAAAGTTGGCTCGGGCCTGGAAGAGGGCGTGCAGCAGGGACCGCTGATCGACGTGAAGGCGGTCGAGAAGGTAGAGGAATTCATCGCCGACGCCACGTCGAAGGGCGGCAAGGTCGTTGCCGGCGGCAAGCGCCACGCGCTTGGCGGCTCATTCTTCCAGCCGACCGTCATCGCCGATGCGAAGCCTGACATGCGCTTCATGAAGGAAGAGATTTTTGGCCCGATCGCCCCGGTGTTCAAGTTCGAGACCGAGGAGGAAGCCATTGCGCTTGCCAACGACACCGAGTTCGGCCTGGCCGCCTATTTCTACACCGGCGATCTCGGCCGCGCCTTCCGGGTTATGGAAGGCCTGAAATACGGCATGGTCGGCGTCAATGAAGGCCTGATCACCACGCCGGAAGCGCCGTTCGGCGGCGTCAAGGAATCGGGCCTCGGCAAGGAAGGCGGACATCAGGGCATCGAGGACTATCTCGACACCAAATATGTCTGCATCGGCGGTCTCGGCCTCTAAATCATTGACGGGCAGGGCAGGCCGCGCGCCTGCCCTTGCCAGACGACATTCAGCCGGACTGGAGCGGTTCAGCGTTTCACGGAAACGCCGAACCGCTCCAGTTCTTTGTTTTTTGCAATTCCGGACGGAAAACCGTTTCACACTTTTCCTGGAATTGCTCTAAGTCGATAGATCGACGAATTAGCATTTGGACGTAGCGATGAAGGACGGCGAAGTCTTCGGCACGACGCAGGCAGGCGAACCCGTTCGCCGTTTCACCATCCGGGGCGGCGGCATCAGCGCCAACATCATCGGGCTCGGCGCAATCATCCAGGATCTGCGCCTCGCCGGCCACGATGCGCCGCTGGTGCTGGGCTACGACCGCTTCGAGCCTTACGAGACCGACCGGGCCTTCTTCGGCGCGGTCGTCGGCCGTTACGCCAACCGCATCCGCGACGGCCGCTTCACCATTGCCGGCCAGCGCTACCAGACCGAGCGCAATTTCCTCGGCAAGCACACGCTGCATGGCGGTTCGGAGGGCTTCTTCCACCGGCCGTGGACGGTTTCGCTGCATGGCCGGGATTTCGTCACCCTGACCCTGCACGATCCCGAGGGCACGATGGGCTTTCCCGGCGCGCTCGACGTCACCTGCACCTACCGGCTGAAGATTCCCGGCACGCTCTCGATGGAGCTGACCGCCACCTGCGAGGAGCCGACGCTATGCAATCTGGCGCAGCATTCCTATTTCAATCTCGACGATGGCGGCACCGGTGACATTCTCGACCACCGGCTGATGCTGAATGCCGGCGCCTATACGCCGGTCGATGGCGAGATGATCCCGACCGGCGTCGTCAAACCTGTCGACGGCACGCCCTTCGACTTCCGCCAGGCGCGGCCGCTGCGGATGGAAACGGAAGGCGAGCAGCTTCCCTACGACGTCAATTTCTGCCTGGCGTCAGCCCGGGGCCCGCTTCACCAGGTGGCGTGGGCGCAAGGCGCCAATTCCGGCGTCGAGATGGAAGTCTGGACCACCGAGCCGGGCCTGCAGCTTTACACCGGCCAGTATGTCGCGCCGACCTCGGGCGGCCTGGACGGACGGCGCTACAAGGCGTTTTCCGGCTTTTGCCTGGAAGCGCAGACCTGGCCCGACGCGCCGAACCGGCCCTATTTCCCGCAGGCCACGCTGTGGCCGGGCCAGATCTATCATCAGGTGACGGAATATCGTTTCAGGCTTCCCTAAGGTCTTAGACTAGCCCTCGAAAGCGGTTCTTAGAACCTCGAACGGCGCCAGCGCGCCTCGCACCTGCACGACAGCGGCGGCGACGCGATGCGCGCGCTGCACGGCATCCGCCGGGGCATGGCCGGCAAGCCGGGCGGCGAGATAGCCGCCATTGAAGGAATCGCCGGCGCCGGTGGTGTCGACCGGGGTGGCGACATGCTGGGCCGGAACCGGCTGCAGGGCTCCGCCAGTGGCGATCAGCGCGGGCTTCTCGCCATTCTTGACGACGACTTCGCCGACGAGTTTTCCGAACCGTTCGGCGGTCGCTTGCGGTGCCGAGTCGCCAAACAGCATCTGCTCGTCGGGAAAGGTCGGCAGCGCGATGTCGGCGACGGCAAGCGCGTCGAGTATCGCGGCTTGCGCCTCCTCGCGGCTCTGCCACAGGCGCGGCCGGTAGTTGGGGTCGAAGGCGACGAGCGAACCGGCAGCCCGCGCCTTGGCCACTTCTGCCAGCAACGTCTTGCGCGCGGCGGCATCCAGAATTGCTAAAGTGATTCCGGAAAAATACACAAGCGCCTGGCTTTCAAGGCTTTTTGCCAAGGCGGCCGGGTCCGAGGCAAGCCGCCTGGCCGCCGCGTCGCTGCGCCAATAGGTGAAGGCGCGTTCGGCACCGGTCAAGGTGATGGCGTAGAGGCCGGGCCGCGCGCCTGGGATGACCGGGCTGGCGCCGATGCCGATGCCGTTTTCGGCGAAGAACGAAATCTGGCCCTGCGAGAAGGGATCGTCGCCAAAGGCGGAGACATAGGTCGCCGGCCGCTCGCCGCTCAGCGCATGCAGCGCCCACAGCGTGTTGAACGTGTCGCCGGCAAAGCCCATGCGCCAGTTCGGCCCGGCCTGGCCCGACAGTTCGAGCATGCATTCACCGATCGAAGCGACGCCGTCTGCTGCCATGTATCTGTCTCCGGATCAGTTCGCTGCTGTAGCTTTTTGCGGCCGGCAGCGCCATGCTTGGCGGCGGCGGTTTTTTGCGCCAGAAGCGTTTTCCCACAGAAGCGGCGGGACGCGAATTGCTTCCCGAGACGTTATGCCCAGAAGAGGAACCGGTTTGGCATCGATATGGCGTTATCTTCTTGCGGGCGTTGGTCTGGCCGCCTTGCTGGCTGGCATATTGGCGATCGTCTATCTGACCGCGCCGCAGTCGGCGCCGAGCCCGGATATTTCGCGCTCGAAGAAGACGGCGAACGGCTTGTTTGTCGCCAGCATTCAGCCGGAACGCGGCGTTATCCGGCAAGGCGAACTGCAATCCTGGTTGCTGACCCTGAAGACGGTCAAGGGCGATTCCGTGGAAGGTGCGGCGATCTCGGTGTCCGGCGGCATGCCGCAGCACAATCACGGCTTGCCGACCAGTCCGCAGGCGACCGACTATCTTGGCGAGGGGCGCTACCGGATCGAGGGGCTGAAATTCACCATGAGCGGCGTGTGGCAGTTGCGCTTCGCCATTTCGGCGGCGGCCGGTTCCGACACGGTCGTCTTCAACGTGGTGCTGTGAGCGGATGAACGGCCTGTTGCGCCTTCTGGCATTGGCGGCGGTCGTGCTCGTTGCCGGCTGCGGCAAACCGGATTTTTCCGATGCCGAGAAGAAGACCATCGCTTCGCTGGCGCTGAACACCTTGCCGGCGCTCAAACCCGACACCACCAACCGCTTCGCCGACGTGCCGGCCGCCGCCGCCCTGGGCTCCACTCTGTTCTTCGACCAGGGGATGAGCCGTGACGGGAACGTATCCTGCTCGACCTGCCACAAGATCGACCGGCAATTCCAGGATGACCTGCCGCAATCCGTCGGCGTTGGCCGAACCAACAGGCGCTCGATGCCGCTGGCCGGCATTGCCCGCAATCCGTGGTTCTTCTGGGATGGACGGCGCGACAGCCTGTGGGCGCAGGCGCTGACGCCGCTGGAAAACCCGCTTGAGCAGGCGGGGAACCGCGCCGCCTTCGCCCATTACATCCAGAAGCGCTTTGGTGCGCGCTACGAGCGCATCTTCGGGCCACTGCCGGATCTTTCCGCCGTGCCGGCCAACGCCAGCCCGCTCGGCAACGAGGCCGAGCAGGCGGCATGGAAGGCAATGACCGCGGCGGAAATGGACGACGTCAACCGCGTCTTTTCCAACATCGGCAAGGCGATCGCCGCCTTCGAACGGTCGGTCGAACCGGCACAGACGCGCTTTGACCGCTTTGCCATCGATCTTGCGTCAGGCGCCAAGCCGAAAGCCGACGATGCCTTTTCGCCGGAGGAGATGCTCGGGCTGAAACTGTTCATCGGCAAGGCCAATTGCGTCACCTGCCATAACGGCCCGCGCTTCACCGACAACGCTTTCCACAACACCGGCGTGCCGCCGGTCAGGGATTTGCCATTGGATCGCGGCCGTTTCGATGCGGTGGCCCAGGTTCAGGCCGACCCATTCAACTGCTTCGGCGCCTTCCGCGATGGCGACGCCGGCGCCTGCGGCGAGCCGCGCTTCATCGTCAAGGCAGCACCCGAACTGATGCGCGCCTACAAGACGCCGTCGCTGCGGGGCGCGGCGACACGGCCGCCCTATATGCATGCCGGACAGTTCTCCACGCTGGAGGAGGTGGTGGCGCACTATGCGAAGGCGGAGGCGAGCGTCGAGGGCACCTCCGAGGTCCACCCGCTGCAACTGTCGGACCGCGAACGCGCGGCGCTGGTGGCGTTTTTGAAGACGCTGTCGGAGTGAGTCAGCGATCCTTCACCGTCTCCATGGCCACGAAGGTTGAAGTCTGCGCAACATGCGGCAATGCCGAGATGCGCTCGCCGAGGACACGGCGATAGGCGGCGATGTCCGTGGTGCGGACCTTCAGAAGATAATCGAAGCTCGACGCCATCATGTGGCACTGCTCGATCTCCGGCACGGCCTGCACCGCGCGATTGAAAGCATCGAGCGCGGCCGAGCGTGTGTCCGACAGTTTGACCTGGACGAAGGCGACATGACCTTCGCCCATGCGCTCGCGATCGATGATCGCCTGATAGCCCCTGATATAGCCGTCCTTCTCCAGGCGCTTCACCCGCGCCTGCACCGGCGTCTTCGACAGGCCGACCTTGCCGGCCAGTTCCGACATGGACAGCCGCCCGTCGCGCGCCAGCGCCGACAGGATGTTTCTGTCGATGCGGTCCAATTGGTCTCCTGTCACGGATATCACAGTCCATCTGATAACAATTTAGCCGCATGATAGACCGCTCGGCCTGGCATGTCGATTTCTTTGGACCGGCCGAAAATGCGGCTCTGTGCTAGCTTGCGCCATTCGGTCCGGCGACCGCCGGCCCGCTCCCAGATGCTTGCTCCGCAGGACCGCCATGCCGCTCGACACCATCCGCCAGCAGATCCGCGCCAACTACCTGCCCGACGAAGACGCGGCTGTGAAGCGCCTGGCTGCCGCGACAGAACTTTCGGCCGATGACCGCAAAGCCGTCTCGGCCCGTGCCGCGGATCTGGTGCGCGCGGTGCGCGGCTCGTCCGACCCGCGGCTGATGGAGGTTTTTCTCTCGGCCTACGGCCTCTCCACCAAGGAAGGCGTGGCGCTGATGTGCCTGGCCGAGGCACTGCTGCGCGTGCCCGACACCGAGACCATGGACGACCTGATCGCCGACAAGATCGCACCGCATGACTGGTCGGCGCATTCGGGCGGTTCGAGCTCGATCTTCGTCAACGCCTCGACCTGGGCGCTGATGCTGACCGGCCGTGTGCTCGACGAAGGCGAGGGCGGCATTGAAGGCACGCTGCGCTCGATGGTTCGCCGACTGGGCGAACCGGTGATCCGCAAGGCGGTCGCCGCCGCCATGCGCGAAATGGGCGAGCAGTTCGTGCTCGGCCGCACCATTGCGGAAGCCGTCAAGCGCGGCAAGTCGATGATCCAGAAAGGTTATCTCTATTCCTTCGACATGCTGGGCGAGGCGGCCCGCACCGAGGCCGACGCGCTGCGCTACCATAAGGCCTATGCCGATGCGATCTCCACGCTCGATTCAGGCTCCAATGGTCCCGATATCCGCCAGAACCACGGCATCTCGGTCAAACTGTCGGCGCTGCATCCGCGCTACGAAGAGGCACAGAAGGAAAAGATGCTGCCGGTGATGGCGGAGCGGCTGCTGTCGCTGGCGCTGGCCGCACGCCATTCGCGCATGGGCCTCAACATCGACGCCGAGGAGGCCGACCGGCTCGACCTGTCGCTCGACGTCATCGAGCGTGTGTTGTCCGAGCCGGAGCTTGCCGGCTGGAATGGCTTTGGCGTCGTCGTCCAGGCCTACGGCCCGCGCGCGGCCTTCACCATCGACTGGCTCTATGCGCTGGCGAAAAAGTACGACCGCAACATCATGGTGCGGCTGGTCAAGGGCGCCTATTGGGACACCGAGATCAAGCGGGCACAGACGCTCGGGCTTTCCGGCTACCCCGTCTTCACCCGCAAGGCCAACACCGATGTTTCCTACATGGCTTGCGCCAGGAAGTTGCTGTCGATGACCGACCGCATCTATCCGCAATTCGCCACGCACAACGCCCATACAGTCGCTGCCGTCCTGTCGATGGCTGACAACCGTGACGCTTTCGAATTCCAGCGCCTGCACGGCATGGGCGAAGCGCTGCATGAGACGGTGCGCCGGGCCGAAGGCACGCGCTGCCGCATCTATGCGCCGGTCGGCGCGCACTCCGACCTCTTGGCCTATCTGGTTCGCCGCCTGCTGGAGAATGGCGCCAACTCCTCCTTCGTCCATCAGCTCACCGACGAGGACGTCGAGCCGGAGGATATTGCGCGCGATCCGCTCGAGACGGTCGAGAGCCAGGGCCCCGCCGCCAATCCGGCAATCGCTCGTCCTGCGACGATCTTCGGCGCTGGTCGGCGCAACTCGAAGGGGTTCGACATCACCGATCCGGTGACGCTGGCGGCGATCGACAAGGCCAAGGCGGCCTTTGCCGGGCCCGAGCGCTGGCATGCCAAGCCGATCACGCGCGCCGCCGGCTACGGCAAGCAGCGCCCGGTGGTCAATCCGGCAAAGCCTGCCGAGATCGTCGGCACGGTCGCCGAAGCCGCTGCCAAGCAGGTCGCGACCGCGGTGCGCTTTGCTGTGGAAGCGCAGCCGGCCTGGGCGAAGCGTCCCGTTGCCGAGCGCGCCGCCATCCTCAACCGCGCCGCCGACCTCTATGAGGCCAATGCGGTCGAGTTTTTCGCGCTGGCTACAAGGGAAGCCGGCAAGTCGCTGGCCGACGGCGTGGCTGAACTGCGCGAAGCCGTCGACTTCCTGCGTTACTACGCTGCCGAAGCGGCCAACAACGAAGCGGGCAGCGAGGCGCGCGGCGCGATCGTGTGCATTTCGCCGTGGAATTTCCCGCTCGCCATCTTCACCGGCCAGATCGCGGCAGCGCTCGTCACCGGCAATTCGGTCATCGCCAAGCCAGCCGAACAGACGCCGCTGATCGCCTTCCGCGCCGTCGAGCTGCTGCGCGAGGCCGGCGTTCCGGAAGATGTCATCCAGCTTCTGCCGGGCGACGGTCCGGCGGTCGGCGGACCGCTGACTGCGGATCCGCGCATTGCCGGCGTCTGCTTCACCGGCTCGACCGAGGTTGCAAAGCTGATCGAGAAGCAACTGGCCGAGACGGCCGCGCCGGACGCCATGCTGATCGCCGAGACCGGCGGTCTCAATGCCATGATCGTCGATTCCACAGCACTGCCCGAACAGGCGGTGCGCGACATACTGGCATCGGCTTTCCAGAGTGCAGGCCAGCGCTGTTCGGCGCTTCGCGTGCTCTACGTGCAAAAGGATGTCGAGAAGAAGATGCTGGAGATGCTGAAGGGCGCCATGGAATCGCTCACCATCGGCGATCCCTGGCAGATTTCGACCGATGTCGGGCCGGTCATCGATGACGAGGCGCAGGAATCGATCCGCGAGTATTGCACCAAGATGGGGCTGCAGGGCCGGTTGATTGCCAAGCTCGAAGCACCGAAGGACGGCCGCTTCGTTGCGCCGCATGTGTTCCGGGTCAAGGGCATCGAGGAGATGGAGCGCGAAGTGTTCGGTCCGGTGCTGCATGTCGCCAGCTTCGACGCCGACGGGATCGACGCCGTCATCGCCGCCATCAACCGCAAGGGCTATGGCCTGACCTTCGGCCTGCACACCCGCATCGAAGGCCGCGTCCAGCATTTCGTCGACGGCATCCATGCCGGCAACATCTATGTCAACCGCAACCAGATCGGCGCCGTCGTCGGTTCGCAGCCCTTTGGGGGCGAGGGGCTTTCGGGCACCGGGCCGAAGGCCGGCGGGCCGCATTATCTCCGGCGGTTCCGCAAAGGGCCGGAGGCGGGCACGGAGATTGCCGAGGGCCACAAGGTGACGGCGACCGAACTGGCCGACAATCTGCCCGATCCGACGCTTGGCGGCTGGTCGACGAGGCCGGACCGCATCGCCATTTTGAGAAAACATCTGCGCGGCAAGGGCGCTGCAGCCATCGGCGCTGCAGCCGCCATCGATTTCGGCCAGGTCGACCTGCCCGGACCGACCGGCGAGGCCAACACGCTGTCGCTGTCGCCGCGTGGCCGGGTGCTGTGCCTCGGTCCGGACGCCGACACGCTGCTTGCCCAGACGATCCAGGCGCTGGCCGCCGGCAATGCGGTGCTGGCCGTGGCGCCGGGCGCGCCGGCGGCACTGTCGGCGCTGACCGGCAAGGGGTTGCCGCTGGCGGCCATAGACGGTCGGCCAGACCCAGTCGAAGCGCGTTCGCTGCGCGTCCATGTCGTCGCCTTCTCGGGCAGGCCCGAGGCGGCGCGGATCGTGCGCAAGGTCATTGCCGACCGCAGCGGGCCGATCGTGCCGCTGGTCAGCGAGGTGCTCAACCCGGCGGCCTATGCGCATGAACGCGCTGTCTGCGTCGACACCACGGCTGCCGGCGGCAATGCCAGCCTGCTCGCGGCGGCCTAGGGGGCTTTTCGCGGCTCGCTTGCCTGCGTCGGGTTGCAAGGGTATGCGCAAGGGACAGAGAGCAACTCGAGCGGGGCAGCCGAACAGATGGAAGACACGTCCCGACCGTTTGAGCTGCCGCGCGTGGCGGTGGTCATCACCTGCTTCAATTATCGGCCGTACGTCGAACAGGCGATCCGCTCGGTGCTTGCGCAGACCTACCGGAATTGGGAATGCGTCATCGTCGACGATGCCTCGACGGACGGCTCGGCAGACCATGTCCGACAGCTTCTAAGGGATATAGACGACCCGCGCCTGCGCCTGTTGGCGCGCACGGAGAATGGCGGCCAGACCGCGGGATTCCGCGACGGCTTTGCCGCAACCGACGCGCCCTTCGTCGCGTTTCTCGACGCCGATGACGTGTGGCTGCCGGATTTTCTCCTCGCGCATCTGTCCGCCCACCTCAACACGACGCATTCGGCCGCACTGTCGAGTTCCGATGTGTTCCTTGTCGATGGCGACGGCACCTTGCTGGGCGGTACCTTCCTTGCCTTGCGCAAACCGCGGTCCGGAGCGGATCGCAGTGGCGTCGCCATCGCGCCCGGTGGCCGGCTTGCCGGCATGGCGCCCGGGATCGCCTACGCATCGGAGCATCCGGTAACCTATTTCGCACCTGCGGTGACGGGCTGGCTGTGGTCGCAATGCTCGGCGATCATGTACCGGCGTGGCGCGCTGGAACCGGTATTGTCCTTCCCGTTCAAGGCCAAGGTCGGGACGGATTATCTGACGGCGACACTCGCGCACCAGGCCGGCGGCAGCCTCATCCTGTCAGAAGGTCTCGGGCTCTATCGCCTGCATGGCTCCAACCTGTCCACCGGAACTGCCTTTGCCGGCGGCAATGTGCGGCAAACGCCTGCATACAGGAGCTACAGGAGCGTGTTGGCGGCGGATGCCGCAGACTATTTGCTGGCGAATTCTGCCTGGCTCAGCGATCTCAACGGGCGCAATTTCATAGCTGCATTCCTGACGCAGCATGTGCGCCAATTCCCGGAGCTGGCCGGTGATCCGCGGTTGGCGCGCTACCTGACACGCGGACAGCCCTGGCGGCGGCTGCGCCTGCACATTGCCCAGTGGCTTCAGCGACTGGGCGGCCGGAATTCAACCGGAACATGACGGCATCTGCCCGTCGTCAGATCTCGTCGACGGGTGAAATCTCAATCAGGCGCCTTCGACGACCGAAAAGCCTTCGAACTGCGGATGGCCGAGATAGTGCACCTTCGACGTGCCGGTGTTGCGGTGGGCGGCGCGAAAATTCTCGGATTTGGTCCAGGCGACGAAATCCTCATGGCTTGCCCACACCGTGTGCGAGGCAAATAGCGTGTAACCCTCGGGCTCGTTGACCGGGCCGCGCAGCAAGTGGAATTCCCTGAAGCCTTTCATCTCCGAGAGGCTCGAATCGCGGTTCTTCCAGACATCCTCGAAAGCGGTCTCCGAGCCGTTCTGGACCTTGAAGCGGTTCATGGCGATGTACATTGGGCTTCCTCTTGAATTGATGGACGATTTGGCGAAGGTCTGCGAGCTGGTTAAAACGGACCGATCCGCGCCCTGAACACCCAACTTGATAATCCGGTCTCGGGTGGAATGGGCGGGAACGGGGCTTGCTGGCGCACCAGTTTCAAAGCGAATTGGTCTAGTTCGGCAGACCCTGAACTTTCGACAAGCTGCAAGTCGCTGACGCTGCCGTCAGCCATGACGACGAAATAGACCCTGGCATTGTTGCGAGCCTTGGCTTGAATTTCCTTCGAAACGCGCCGGTTAGCGCGGGCAAGCTTCTTTTGAATTTCACCGCCGTAACGAGATTCCATCGCATTGCCAGCCGCGTCCTGGTTTTTACCCTTGCTGGCAACCGCCGGTGCGTCGCGTTCTTCGCCATCTGCCGCACCGCGGGTATCTCCAGATCCGGCTGGAGGGGTCGGCCGCGGGCTCGGGACTGGTGGTTTGGCAGCAGGCAAATCAACGGCGGGCTCGTCGGCGGGCGGTGCCTCTGAACTTTGCGTTTGAACCCCTGGTGGAGTCGACGTCTCAGCGCTTGGGGCGACAGTTTGATCATTCGGGATGGCGGCCGTCAGTGTATCTGGCGCGGCGGTCGCCTGTTCGGCGGCTTCCGGCGCAGGCTTGGGCGCCGCCGGCTCCTTTACCGGTTGAGGCGCCTCGGTCGGCGGCACGGGTCGAACGGCCTCGGGCTTGGCCGGCTGCGGATCGGTTACCAGGGTAACATCGACCGCGTCGGGAGCCTGGCTGTCCAAGGCGCTGCCGACCACCTCGGCGCCCGATTGGTCGGTGCCTTCGGATTGTATCGCGTTACTGGAATCGAATGTCCCTGCGGGTCCGATGAAGAACGCCGCTGCGGCAGCGGCATGGAGCAGGCAGGACGCGACGATCGCCACAGTCCATTTGCGGTCCGCGGCTGCCGGCTGTGCGAGCTCGTCCATCGTAATCGCCGGTTCGTTGCCGGCGTCGGGGAGGGGGGTGATGTCCTGCATGGTTCGCGGCGAGACCTGCCGCGAGCGGGGTGGGATTGTCAAATCAAGATCGGTTGCCGGCCATGACGGCGGAGCTGCGACGGGTCGTGTCGCATTGTCGTGCAGGAAGGCGGGATGCAGGCCCACCTCAGACGCCGAATGCGATACCGGTCTTGGTCTGCGTCTTCAGGCCGCGCATGCAGGCGCCCGGTTCGACGCCGGCGCATTCGGTGGCGCTGTTGATCAGCACGCGGCTGAGTTTGGTGCAGTCGGTGCCGGCGAGGTCGAAGCGGGTCACCTTGGTCTTGCCGGCCGGCAGGTCCTTGAAGTCGAGCACGCTCAGGCGGTCGACAATGCCGGCCTCGTTGAACAGCGCGATTTCGAATGCCGCCTTGGAAAGATCGGCGCCGAGCGCATTGTTGACGACGAAGGTCAGCCGGCAACCCTTTTCGGAGGGCTGCGCGGCATTGAGCTCGAGGCTGAGTTGCGGAGCCGACGCGGACTGAGCCCACGCCGGCATCAAGCCAAGCGACATCGCCAGCGTCGAGGTCAGGAGGCGAAGCGATGCCGTCAAACTTGTCATGGGTGTCAGCCTCCAAAGCGCATGGTTGCGGCCAGCTTCAGCGTGATGCCGGGTTCATAGATGACGGCGGTGGTACCGCCGTTCAGCGGGTTGGTGTATTTGACGTCGAACAAATTGTCGGCGCGGAAGTCCACCTTCAGATTGTCGGTGGCCTGGTAGCTGGCGAAGGCGTTGACCAGAGTATAATCCTTGGCTACGGGGTTGCCCTTCGGCTTGCCGTTGTACTGCACCTCGCCGCCGACGGTCAGCTTGTCCTGAAGGAAGCGGAAGCCGAGCTGCCCGGTGACCTGCGAGGACGGGATGGTGGCAAGGTCGGCGCGCTCACCTTCATCGGAGATGGTGTGGCCGTTGCTGATCGAGGCGGAGAGCCCGGCATAACCCCAGGCGGCATCGTAGACGCTTTCCAGTTCGAAGCCGTTTATCTTGGCCTGGGCGACGTTCTGGTACTGGAAGCAGATCGGAATGCCGGGGCCGAACGGGCAGCCGCTGGTCGGGTCGAATGCCGACAGCGTGACGCCTTCGATGTAGTCGTCGACATCGTTGTGGAAGTAGGCGGCCTTGAGCCGGAACGCGTCGCCGGCCTCGATAAGGTCGTCCAGCTTGTAGTTGACGCCGAACTCGGTGGTCTTGCCGGTTTCAGGCCGCAGGTTTGGGTTGGGCAGGAACGGGAAGGTGACGCCTGCCGGATGGTTGCCGCTGATCAGCGTTTCGGTCAGCGACGGCGAGCGGTAGCCTTCCGCGTAGGTGCCATAGAACTGCAGGCCCGCCAGGCTGGCGCTTTCGAAGGGCGTGACACCAACGGTGATGCGCGGCGACAGCCTGTCGCCTGAGGTTTCGTTGTCCGAATCCTTCAGGCTGTAATTGTCGTAACGCAGACCGGTGATGACTTCGAGCCAGTCCCAGCTCAGCCTGTCCTGGATATAGGCGCCCGAAACGTTGCGCTTGCCCGACGGCGTATAAAAACTGTCGCCGCCCGACGTGCCGCCGGTCTCGACATCGTCGCCGACCCAGTCGCCGCCATAAGTCAGCTCATGCGAGATGCCGGCGGTCTCGAAGCGCGACGTGTTCCAGATGTCGATGCCGGTCGTGCCGACATCGAAGGTCGACGTTGAGCCTGCCGGAAGCACGACGGGAAGACCGGTTACCGGATCGAAGCGGTTTTGCGAAACAAGCGTGGTGAGGTCGAGATTGGTCTTGTTGTAGGAGGCGTTGATGTGGAGATCGAGCCAGCTCCTGGCGTCGTCAGTGATGTTGTAGCGGGCGGTGAAGGTGTTCGACTTCAGGTCGACGTCGTTGGCCGGCACGCCGCCGCTGGTTTCCGTCCAGCCGTCGCTCGAGCCGACCCAGCCGAGCTTCAATTCGCTGTTCTCGCTCGGGCGGATTGTGGTCTTGAGCAGGCCGCTCAGCAGGTCGAAGCCGGTGCCGTCGACGGTGTCGCCGCTGCCATTCTTGTAGTCGCCGTAGTCGCGGTAGACGATGTTGCCCAGCACATCCAAATCGTCGTTGAATTTGTAGGCGCCGCTGGCACTGGCGGTCCAGCCCTTGCCGTTGCTTTCATAGCGCCCGGTGACGGAGCCGGCCCAGGTTTCGCCCGGTCTGAGGAAATCCACCGCATCCTTGGTGTCGAAGAAGACGACGCCGCCAATGGCGCCGGAGCCGTAGGTGTTGGCGGTCGGTCCGCGAATGACGTCAACGGATTTGATGAGCTCGGGATCGACATAGAAGGTCGACTGCGTGCCGTGGTCTGAGCGCTGGAAATTCTGCCTGGCACCGTCGATGATGACGGCGACGCGACCGAAATCCTGCAGGCCGCGGATGTTGATGCTGGAGCTGACGCGTCGCGCATCGGCCTGCACGGCGACACCAGGCACACCGAGCAGCATTTCGTTCGGCGTCGTCGCCATGCGGCGGTCGAGCTGTTCCTGGTCGACATGGCTGGCTGAGGCCAGCGATTCGATTGCCGTCTTGCCGGTGCGGCTGATGACGAGGATCTTGTCCAGCAGGGTCGCGCCGGCGGGCGCCGGCTTGGTGTCCTCGGTTTTCCTGGTCTGGTCGGCCTGGTCAGCGGCCGGCTGAGCGCTGGCCGGCGATGTCAGCAGCGCGATCGTCGCTGCCCCCGCAAGCAAGGCTGCCATTGCCTTTGCCATAGGCCGATGCACCGGATCGGCGTTCGCCAGATTCAGTCGTCCACAATTTCCCAAGCCCATGCCCCAACTCCAAAATTCCAGGTTCGATGCTGGCTGGCTTGGTGCTCGCTGGCATTTTTCATTCTGTCCGGCGTCTTAAATGTTGACTCATTTGGTCCGGTATTGCACTGACTAATAAACATGATTATTCGAGTCAAGAAATGAATCGGCATTTTTGCAACGCCTAGCCAGTTGCCCGGCACAGGAAAGGGATCGAAAGAGATGAACACCCACAATCCCAACGACTTTCGTTACCGCGTCCGCCGTTCCGAGGAGACGCCGACCCGCTTCGACCGGGTGCCGCTGGCGGTGCGGACGCTGTCCTCCAACACGCTGTTCCAAGGCGAGCACGAGATCGGCATCGAGCACCATGGCGCGCTCTATCGGCTGAAGATCACCCGCCAGGGCAAGCTCATCCTCAACAAGTGACGAAACGACCAAACACGGCAGACAGGTAAGCAGGACATGGACCAGCGCGCAAAACCCGCCCCGCATGAAATCCGGCGGGCGCGGGCAGACAATCCGAAAGCGCGCGAGCGCGATCTTGCCGCCGAGCTCGGTATTTCCGAGGCCGAGCTGGTGGCCGCGCATTGCGGCGACGGCGTCGTGCGCGTCGAGCCCTGGGTCAACGATCTTCTGACCGGCCTCGACGCCGTCGGCGAAGTGATGGCGCTGACCCGCAACGAAAGCGCGGTGCACGAGAAGATCGGCGTCTACGACAAGGTTGTCACAGGCACGCACAACGCCATGGTGCTGGGCGAAAACATCGACCTGCGCATTTTTCCCAAAGTCTGGGCGCATGGCTTTGCCGTGGAAAAGCGCGACGGCGGCGACATCCGCCGCAGCCTGCAATTCTTCGACGCGGCCGGCGATGCGGTGCACAAGGTGCATCTGCGGCCGGCTTCCAATCTCTATGCCTACCAGAAGCTCGTGGCCGCACTCGAATCGCCGAACCAGGAGGCGACCGTGTCTATCGCAGGCCTGGCCGACGACGACGCGGAGACGTCGGGCATTGCCGCAGACATCGATGATCTGCGCGACCGCTGGAGCCGGCTGACCGACGTGCATCAGTTCTTTGGCATGTTGAAAACGCTGAAGCTCACCCGCCGCCAGGCCGTGCGCATGGTCGGCCAGGACTATGCCTGGCTGCTCGACAATGACGCCATCGGCGCCATGTTCCACCATGCCGCCGCCGACGGCATGCCGATCATGTGTTTTGTCGGAAACCGAGGCTGCATCCAGATCCATTCCGGTCCCGTCAAGTCGATCAGGCCGATGGGGCCGTGGATCAACGTGATGGACGAGACGTTCCACCTGCATCTGCGCACCGACCACATCCAGGAGGTGTGGGCGGTGCGCAAACCGACCAAGGACGGTCATGTCACCTCGCTCGAAGCCTATGGCGCCGACGGCAAGATGATCATCCAGTTCTTCGGCAAGCGCCATGAAGGCGAGGGCGAGCGCGACGACTGGCGGTTCCTTGCCGAGAACCTGCCGCGCATTCCAAGCCCGACCGCAGCCTGAGGAAACGACGATGATTTCACTGTTCAGGATGCTTGCCGCGGCCATGGGCCTGTCGCTGTTTATTGCCGCCCCAGTGCCGGCCAGCGAGAACGTGGCCGTGTTTGCCGACACGTCGCGGATCGTGGCGATCGGCGGTTCGATCACCGAGATCGTCTACGCGCTTGGCGAGGAAGGTCATCTCGTCGCCCGCGATTCGACCAGCCGCTACCCCGCCGCCGCGGTCGCGCTGCCCGACGTCGGCTATATGCGCCAGCTGTCGCCGGAAGGCGTGTTGTCGGTCAATCCTTCGGGCATTCTGGCGCTGCATGGCAGTGGGCCGAAGGAAGCGGTCGATGTGCTGAAAAAGTCGAGCGTTCCGTTCATCGACGTGCCCGAGCATTACAGCCATGACGGCATCCTGGAAAAGATCCGCATCGTCGGCAAGGCGCTCGGCGTCGACGCCAAGGCCGAGACGCTGGTGGCTGAGACCGATGCCAAGCTGAAGGCGGCCGAGAAGCAGACGGCGTCGATCAAGCAGCGCAAGCGCGTCCTGTTCGTGCTGTCGATCCAGGGCGGCAAGATCCTGGCCGCCGGCACCGACACCGCCGGCGACGGCATCATCAAGCTCGCCGGTGCGGTCAACGCCGTTGAAGGTTTTTCCGGCTACAAGCAGATGTCCGACGAGGCCATCGTAACCGCCAGGCCGGACGTGATCCTGGCGATGAAAAATGCCGGACCGCCGATTGCGGAGGCCGAGCTGTTCGCCATCCCGTCGATCACCTCGACGCCGGCGGGTGAAGGCCGCAAACTGATCCTGATGGATGGCAGCTATCTCCTCGGCTTCGGGCCGCGCACGGCCGATGCCATCCACGATCTGGCCGCCTCGCTCTATCGCAGCCAGGTCACGGACTGAGCCGATGGTGGATCAGTCGATCACCGGCGCGGCGGGCAAGGTGGCCGAGGGCGATCGTTCCGGGCGCGCTCGCCTGGTTATTGTGCTCCTGTGTGTGGCGCTTGCCCTTTCGCTGTTCCTGTCGCTGAGGTCGGGCGCTTCCGATGCATCGGCCGTTGCTGTCATTCGTGACTGGCTGACCGGCACCATGCCGGACGACGCCGCGCTTGGTGCCCGCGACCGGCTGATCGTCTACGATATCCGCATGCCGCGCGTACTTCTCGGTGTGCTCATCGGGGCGGCACTGGCCGTATCGGGTGCGGTCATGCAAGGCCTGTTTCGCAACCCGCTCGCCGATCCCGGCCTGATCGGCGTTTCCGCCGGGTCGAGCCTCGGCGCGGTCGCCGTCATCGTGCTCGGCACGACGTGGCTGGCGCCGCTCACTCTGGCGCTCGGCGGGCTGGCCTTGCCGCTCGCCGCCTTTTGCGGTGGCTTTGCGGTGACGCTGGTGCTCTACCGTGTCGCCACGCGGCAGGGACAGACCTCGGTCGCCACCATGCTGCTTGCCGGCATTGCGCTGGCAGCCCTTGCTATGGCGCTGACCGGCATTCTCATCTTCATGGCCGACGACCGGCAGTTGCGCGACCTGACCTTCTGGCAGCTGGGCTCGCTTGGCGGCGCGACCTGGCCGAAGATCGCTTCCGTCGGGCCGATCATCGTGCTGGCGCTTGCGGCAATGCCGTTCCTGGCCAAAGGCCTCAACGCCCTGGCGCTCGGCGAGGCGACGGCCGGACATCTCGGCATCCCGGTACAGCGGCTGAAATACACCGCGATCGTCGGCGTCTCGGCAGCGGTCGGCGCCTCTGTCGCAGTCAGCGGAGGCATCGGTTTTGTCGGCATCGTCGTGCCGCATCTGCTGCGGCTGCTGATCGGTCCGGACAATCGCTATCTTTTGCTCGCATCGGCGCTGCTCGGCGCCTCGATGCTGCTTCTTGCCGACGCAGTTGCCCGCGTCATCGTGGCGCCGGCCGAATTGCCAATCGGCATCGTCACGGCGATCGCCGGCGCGCCGTTCTTCCTCTGGATCCTGCTGCGCAAGCGCGGCGTAATCGACTTGTGAGGCGGCATGATCGAAGCACGCGATGTCTCGGTGGCGATCGGCGGCAAGCGCATTGTTGCCAATGTCGATTTCGTCGCGCGGCCGGGCGAAATTGCGGCAATCGTCGGACCCAACGGCTCGGGCAAGACGACGTTTTTGAAGGCGTTGTCGGGCGATCTGGCGTTTGCGGGGACAGTGGCCGTCAACGGGCGCGACCTCTCCGCGATGAAGCCGGTGGAGGCCGCGACTGTGCGTGCCGTGCTGCCGCAGGCCGCGACGCTGTCCTTTCCCTTCACCGTGCACGAAGTGGTCAGGCTCGGCCTTATCGGCGGCCGTTCCGGCGTTCTGCCGGGCGAAGATGATCGTCTGCCCGAGCGGGCGCTGGCGCGGGTCGACCTCGACGGCTTTGCCGGCCGCTTCTATCAGGAGCTTTCGGGCGGCGAACAACAGCGTGTGCAACTGGCGCGCGTGCTGTGCCAGGTCTGGGCGCCGGTGCTCGACGGCAAGCCGCGCTATCTCTATCTCGACGAGCCGGTCTCCAGCCTCGATATCAAGCACCAGCTGATCATCATGAACATCGCCCGCGATTTCGCCCGGCGCGGCGGCGGTGTGATCGCCATCCTGCACGACCTCAATCTGACGGCCATGTATGCCGACCGGATTTTCGTGATGCATCGCGGCCGGCTCGCCGCCGACGGTTCACCGCAGGAGGTGCTGAGCGACGATCTGATCGAAAAGGTGTTCGATTGTCGGCTAAGGGTCGGTGTGTTGCCGGCGGCGAGCATGCCGTTCGTCTTGCCGCAGTCAGCCGCCTAAAAGCGCGTCGCGTTTGAACGGACTCAGGCGACGCGCTTTAGGTCTTTGTTTTTATGCATGTCGTTGTCTCAAAACCGGGGCCACTTTTGAGCGACATGCACTAGAAAACTCAGGCGGCCGGAGCTCGCTGGACCAGCATGTCGATGCCGAGCAAATGACGCACATTCGGGCGCGCCGCCACCATATCGGCGATGGTGTAGCGGGAGAGTACGGCAAAGAAGGCGTTGAGCGCCTCGCGCAGCGCCGAATTCAGCTGGCAGCTGTCGACCAGCGGGCATTCGGCGGCGTCGTTTTCGAAGCACTCGGCCATGGCGAAGCTCTCTTCGGTCACCCGTACGACGTCGAACAGGCTGATCTGCTCGGCGGGGCGGCCGATCCTCACGCCGCCATTCCTGCCGCGCACCGTCTCGACCAGGCCATGCTCGACCAGCGGCTGCAGGATCTTGAACAGGAAAAGCTCCGACACCGAATAGGCGGCCGCAATCTCGGGGATGCGGCTCAGGCGATCGTTGTTGGCGGCGCAATACATCAGGATGCGCATGGCGTAGTTGGTCTGGCGCGTCAGCCGCATTTAATTCCTCACCCGAGTGCTGGCGCGCTGGAACTGCACCAGATTTTAGATTGTGCTGGTGCGGCTTTCTCACCCGGAGTTTCGGATTCGCCCACACTGGCCTGATCGGAATATGGCCTATACCTTGGAACAATTCCAGACTGGGATTGCATGATAGATGAACATTCTTGTCAACTTTGCGTGCGAAACCGGCAATCCCCGGACGAAATCGGCCCATCCGATCATGCTACGGGCCCAAACACCCCCTAAATAGCCCATGCCAGATAGCCAAGAGATCGATGAGGAGCGGCGTATCATGTCCCAATCGGCTTCGTCCCTGGCGCCTGGCGGTTTTGATGCCGAGACGGGCGCCAAGCTTTTCGCGTTGCGGCGGACAAAGTTCCTCGCCACGGCTGCGCTGGTGCTTTGCGTCGTGGTTTTTGCCGTGGCCAAATCGTCCGAGGCCAAGTATCCGTGGCTGGGCTTCGTGGCGGCCTTCGCCGAGGCGGCGACCATTGGCGGCCTGGCCGACTGGTACGCGGTGGTGGCGCTGTTCAAGCGGCCGCTGGGCCTGCCGATCCCGCACACCGCCATCATCCCAGCGAACCAGAACCGCATCGCCGATAATCTGGGCCGCTTCATCGAGGTCAATTTTCTGGCGCCGGAGCCGGTGCGGGAAAAGCTGGCCGAGGTCGATTTTGCAGCACTCGTCGCCGACTGGCTGACTGACGCCGAACGCTCTGCCGGCCTGTCACGCTTCGTCGTACGGCTGGTCCCGCAGACGCTTGCGGCGATCGAGCAATCCGGCCTGCGCGGCTTCGTCACCAGCCGCATGCTGGAGCAGATCGACAAGGTGCCGCTGGCGCCGCTCGCGGCCGAATTGCTGTCGGCACTGACCGACGACCGCCGCCACCAGAAACTCTTCGACGAATTCACCAGGGTGATCGGCCGGTTCCTGAACGATGAAGAGGCGCTGGCGACCATGCGCGAGAAAATCCGCGAGGAATTGCCGTCGCTGTTCAACCTGTTCAGAGCCGACGCCTATCTGCTGAAGAAGATAGTCGCTTCCGCCGGTTCGCTGCTTGACGAGGTGCGGGCCGACCCCGACCATCCGATGCGCGCCGAATTCGACCGTTTCGCGCACAGCTTCATCGAGCGGCTCAGAACCTCGAAGCAATACGCCAAACGGGCCGAGAAGCTGAAACGCGATTTCCTGGCGCGGCCGGAAGTGAAGTCGCTCGCCGGCGACATGTGGCAGAGCCTCAGCCTGTTCATCGAACAGGACGCCAAGGCGGAGAATTCGATTGTTCGCGCGCATCTCGCCAACATGTTCGTCGAGGTCGGCCGCCATCTCTCAGGCGATCCGCAGATCAGGGCCGACATGAACCAGGGCTTTGTCGTGGCGCTGTCGTCGTTCGTCGAGAGCCAGAAGAGCGGTGTGTCGACATTCATCGCCGACCAGGTCAAGCGCTGGGACCTTGCCCAACTGACGAGGCTGATCGAGATGAACATCGGCAAGGACCTGCAATATATCCGCTTCAACGGCATGATTATCGGCGGATTGGCGGGTATCGTGCTCTACACGGCGGAGAGGCTGTTTCTCGCTGGCTGATGCTGCATTTGCCGCTGAATTGCTTGGGCGTCCGAATGGACACACGGCGCGCGAGTGCTATTGTCCAGAACAGGGTTCAGCATTTGCGACACTGGGGAGCACGAGCAATGGCCAAACAACCCGACTCCGATTCGTTCCTTGACATGTTCAGCCGGTTCGGCCGTGACCTGAAGGTGCCGAATGTCGAGGCGATCCTCGCGCATCATCGCAAGAACCTCGAGGCCCTGGAAAGATCGGCGCGGGCGGGAGCTGCCGGCGCGACCTCATTGTTGTCCAGACAGCGCGAGATGCTGCAGGACACGCTGCGTGAAGTCAGCGACATGGCGCAGAGCTACAAGGCGCCGGGCAATCCCCAGGAACTGATGACAAAACAGGCGGAGTTCGCCAGGAAATCCTTCGAAGCCGCCCTGAAAAATGCCGGCGAAGTGGCCGAGCTGGTCAAGAAATCCGGCACCGAATCGATCGAAATCCTGCGCAGCCGCATCAAGGAAGCGATGGAGGAAATCCGCTCGGGCTATGACAAGAAGTGACTCTCAACGCAACCATGAGAGGAGCGGGCCGGTTGCGGCGCATGAGCATGGACGAGGGACGCTGTTTGGCGGAAAATGGCGGAACGGAATCGCAACGGGCGAATTGACAGGAGCCGTCCGTTCGTGGTCCGAGGCACTGGGAGCCACCGGGAAAGCAGGAATGACGGAACTACGGCCGAAAACGCCGCCGACCTTCGAGCAGTTAAGGGCGATGGCCGGGCAGGAGCTCGGCGTGTCGGAATGGACGACCGTCGACCAGAACCGCATCAACCAGTTTGCCGAATGCACAGGCGACCATCAGTGGATCCACGTCGATCCGGAGCGGGCGAAGCGGCAGAGCCCATTTCGCACCACGATCGCGCATGGCTATCTGACGCTGTCGATCATCGGCGCGCTGGCGCTGGGCATGGGCATCGTCCCCGAAAACACGCAAGCCGCCTTCAATTACGGCTTCGACAAGGTGCGGTTCCTGGCGCCCGTCAGGGTCGGCGCACGCATCCGGCTGCGCACGACGCTGTTGTCGGTGGAGGACAAGGGGCCGGGCCAGTATCTGATGAAGGCCGCCAATACGGTCGAGATCGAGGGCGAACAGAGGCCGGCGCTGACCGCCGAAACGCTGGTCATGCTTTATGAGCGGCGCAAGCGGGCGGGAGCGTAAGCTCCCTATCTTCGGTCATGATGGCTGTTGCCGCACCGACAGCCTGCCGCCGGCGCGGGTCGAGAGCAGTGCCAGCAACAGCGCAGCCACCGCCAGGACCGTTGCCGTCTGAAAGGTAACCTGCATGCCGTGCGCGGCTGCCGCTGAGGTCAGCATGTCCTGGCTTTGCCGTTCTCCCGTCGAGGCAGCCGCAAAAATGGCGCCCATAAGCGATGCGCCGGTGATCAGGCCGAGATTGCGCGACAGATTGAGCAGGCCGGACACCACGCCGCGCTCGCCGGCAGCGACACCGCTCATGACGGCGGCATTGTTGGATGTCTGGAACAGGGCGTACCCGAAGCAGGTGACGGCGATCGGCACGATATAGCTGGCAATGCCGAATTTTGTTGCGGCGAGCGACAAAAGCAAGGTGCCGTTGACCAGGCCGAATAGTCCGGCGATCATCATCCTGTTGGTACCGAAGCGATCGGTGAGGCGGCCGGCGATAAGTGCCGAGAGCGCGGAGACCAGCGGACCTGTCGACAGGACCACGCCGACCATCGCAGCATTGAGCCCCAGCCCTCGCGACAGATAGAACGGAGCGACCACCAGGGTCGCCATCATCACTGTGGCGACAACGAGGTTCGTGGCGAGGCTGGCGCTGAGCCGGATGTCGTACAACCGGGCAAGCCGGATCAAGGGATTCTTCGCCCTCTTCTGCGCGACGCCGAACAGAACGACGCCGATGCCGGCGGCAACCAGCAGGCCGGTGTTGAGGGCGCCGAAATGGCCGTGGCCGAGCGTCATGGCCAGTGCATAGGCGGCGAGCGTCAGGCCTAGCAAGACCGTCCCGATCGCGTCGAACCCGCCTTGAACGCCCGCAGCCTTGCCGCGGGCAGGCAGGGCCAGCCAGGCGAGGGCAAAGGTCAGGAGGCCGAGCGGCACATTGACGAGGAAGAGCGCCCGCCAGCCAAAGCCGGCGATCAGCAAGCCGCCGAGTGAGGGTCCGAGCGTCGTGCCGATCGCCGACATGGCGCCGAGCAGGCCCATGGCGCTGCCGGTTCTCTCCTTGGTCACGGTCTCCGCGACAAAGGCCAGCGTCAACGCCATCATCAGCGCGGCACCCAGCCCTTGCACGGCGCGCGCCGCAATCAGCAGCCAGAGCGTCGGCGCCAGGCCGCAGAGCACCGAGGCCAGTGTGAACAGCGCGATGCCGCCGAGCAGCAACGGCCGGCGGCCGACCATATCGGCCAGCCGGCCGGCGCTGACGATCAGGGCCGTGATGGCGAGCAGATAGGCGAGAACCACCCATTGCACGGACTGGAACGGCGCACCGAACGCCTGCATGAGGGAAGGCAGTCCGACGCTGGCAATGCTGGTTCCAAGCGACGACAGCAGCGTGGCGAGCGACAGGCTGGCCAATGCCAAGACAGGAGAGTGGGCCAGGCCTGCGGACCGGGTGTTCTGCGGCGCCGATGCGCACTCGTTCTGCTCGGCAGTTGCCATGGCGATTTCCTCCTTGTCAGTCCCGCAACCGGACCTGTCGGAGATCTAGTCGTCAGGGTGGAATGGCGGAAGGCGCAGCATTTGCATCTTATTCGTGCACCAAACGCCATGGCATGTGCTACAATCCGCCAATGACATCGCCCGACCTCAATCTGCTGTTCGCTCTCGACGTCCTGCTGACCGAAGGTAGCGTGGCTCGCGCGGCAACCCGGCTGCGGCTCAGCCCTTCGGCGATGAGTCGCACCCTGGCGCGACTGCGCGAAGCGACCGGCGACCCGCTGCTGGTTCGGGCCGGTCGAGGCCTTGTGCCGACGCCGCGCGCGGAGGCATTGCGGCAGCAGACCGGCCGTGTCGTCCAGGAAGCAGAAACGTTGCTGCGCCCTGCCAGGCCTCTCGATCTCGCGAAGCTGAACCAGATCTTCACGCTGCGCACCAATGAAGGGTTCGTCGAGGAGTTCGGGCCGCGTCTTGTCGCTCGCATCCAGGCCGAGGCGCCGGGCGTGCGGCTGCGATTTGCGCCGAAAGCCGACAAGGATGTCGCCTCGTTGCGCGACGCAGCGATCGATCTGGAAATCGGCGTTGCCGGCGAGACCGGACCTGAAGTGCTGATACAGGCGCTGTTCCGTGACCGGTTCGTCGGCGCCGTAGGAGCCGGCCATCCCTTGAGCGAAGGCGCGGTGACGCCTGAACGCTACGCGGCCGGCCGCCACATCAGCGTTTCACGGCGGGGTCGGGAAAGAGGGCCGATCGATCAGACTTTGGCGCTGCTCGGCCTGCAGCGAACCGTGGCGTGCATGGTCTCCGGCTTTTCGGCTGCACTCGCCATGGCGCGCGCTTCGGACCTTATTGCCAGCGTGCCCGAACGGCACACGCAAGGCGCACGCGCCGGCATGGTCAGCTTTCTGCTGCCGGTCGCCACGGTGGAGGTCACCATCTCGATGCTCTGGCATCCACGGCTCGATGCCGATCCGGCGCAACGCTGGCTGCGAGATTGCGTTCGGAAGGTCTGCGCGGCCTCCCGCTGAGCGCTCAGCGCGCCATTGCCGCCTTGAGCACCCTGAAAATCCGCTCGTCTTGGCATTGGGCAACGTTGAAGCGCAGGAACCGGCTGGCGGTTCCCGACAGGCTGAATGCATTGCCGGGCGCCAGCACGATGTTGTCGGCCAATGCACGGCGAGCAATTTCAGCCGCATCCACGCCATCCGGCAGGCTGCACCACAGGAACAAGCCGGCCGGTTGGTCGATCCAGGGCGTGATGCCGATCGCCTTCAGGCGCGCGCCCGTCTCACCCATGGCGCGGGAAAGCCGCGCGCGCAGCAATTCCATGTGCTTGCGGTAGCTGCCGTCCCTAAGCAGCGTCAGCACCAGTTCGGCCGCCAGCCGGCCGCCGCCGAAGGTGGTGGCAATCTTGAGGTCGGTGAGTTGCTCGATCCAGTCGCGCGGTGCCGCGATGAAGCCGCAGCGAACCGATGCCGATAGCGTCTTGGAGAAGCTACCGATATGGACGACGCGGTTGAGGCCGTCGAACGCCGCCAGCCGGGGCGCGGGACTGTGCTCGAAATCGGCGAAGATGTCGTCCTCGACGATGGTCAGGTCCGACTGGTCGGCGAGCTTCAGCAGCCGGTGCGCGGTGACCGGCGACAGGATCGCGCCGGTCGGGTTGTGGATGGCGGAATTGGTGATGTAGAGGCGCGGCCTGTGCTCGGCGAGCGCCTGCGCGAACAGCTCGATATCAGGCCCCGATGGCGTGTAGGGCACGCTGACGACCTTGGCGCGGTGGGCGCGCAGCAGCGCGTGAAAATTGAAATAGCAGGGGTCGTCGACCAGCACGGTATCGCCCGGTTCGATCAGGAAGCGGCACAGAAGATCGATGGCCTGCGTGCCCGATTCGGTCAGCATGATCTGTTCGGGCGAGACCTCGATGCCGTGGCCAGCCATGCGCCGCGCGAGCAATTGCCTGAGCGGCGGCAGGCCGAGCGGCGTGCCGTAATCGGCTAGGTCGACATCGTCGGCGCGCGCCACGGTGCGCAGCGCCCGGCGCAAGGCCCCCTGCGGCATCCATGAGGCCGGCATCCAGCCGCAGCCGGGTTTCAGCATCTCGTCGCCGGCTTCCAGTGACTGGCGCGAAACCCAAAGCGGATCGATGGCGCGGTCGAGCCGCGGGCCGATCTCGGCCAGCGACAGTGGCGCCAGCGATCCGGCGGCATAAAAGCCCGAGCCCGGCCGTGAGCGTATCGCGCCTTCGGCGGCGAGCCGCTCATAGGCTTCGACCACGGTCGACTTGGACACCTGCATGGCCTTGGCGAAGGCGCGGATCGAAGGCAGCCGCGCGCCTGGCGTCAGGCTGCGCGCCGATATCCGTTGGCGGATGGTCGCCATGACAGTTTCCACAAGCGTGGTCGCGACAGGAGGGTGCGCATTGCCGGTTTCCAAAATGAGTTCGGTCATCTGTATTGCTCTGGTAGCCATTACAGTTTGATGGAATTGTACTGCATTGTCTCTGGCTGCACCATAGGCACGTGCCCGATAGAGGGCGAAAGCAATGGAGCCTGGAATGGACAAGACCGCGAGCGGCTGGCTGAACGGATTCATCGGCGTGTTGATCTTCTCAGGCTCGCTGCCGGCGACGCGCGTCGCCGTGGCGGAGTTCGATCCGACATTCCTGACCTCGGCCCGCGCCGCGATTGCCGGACTTCTCGGTCTCGCCATGCTGATGCTGTTTCGGCAGAAGCGCCCGGCGCGCAGCGATTTTCTGTCGCTGGTGATCGTCGCCCTTGGGGTGGTTGTCGGCTTTCCCTTGCTCACCGCTCTGGCGCTCAAGCACGTCACCTCTGCCCACTCTATCATCTTCGTCGGCCTGCTGCCGCTGGCCACCGCGATTTTCGGCGTGCTGCGCGGTGGCGAGCGTCCGCGCCCGGCCTTCTGGCTGTTTTCCTGCATCGGCAGCGCGCTGGTCGCCGGTTTTGCCCTGATGCAAGGCGTGACGGCCTCACCTGTCGGCGACGGCCTGATGCTGGCCGCCATCATCGTCTGCGGCCTGGGCTATGCCGAGGGGGCGGCATTGTCGCGCAGGCTGGGCGGCTGGCAGGTGATCTGCTGGGCGCTGGCGATCTCGCTGCCGATCATGCTGGTTCTGACGTTCGCGACGCTGCCGCCATCCTTCGCCGGCGTCGGCTCCGGCGCCTGGATGGGTCTCGCCTATGTCTCGCTGTTCAGCATGCTGATCGGCTTCGTGTTCTGGTACCGCGGCCTCGCCCAAGGCGGCATCGCCGCCGTCGGGCAATTGCAGTTGCTGCAGCCCTTCTTCGGACTGGCGCTGGCGGCGACGCTTCTGCACGAGCAGGTCAGCCCGCTGATGGTGGTTGTCACGCTGGGTGTGGTCGCCTGCGTGGTCGGGGCGAAGAGGTTTGCGCGGTAGGATTGGCTGATTCGGCCGCGGTCTCATTAATGTGAAATGACAGAACTTGGTGGAAGCAGTCACTCCGCGATCAGGTTGGGCCACGAGTCGGAAAGCGGAGCGGGGTTGCCGGATCAAGGCCAACCTCGAAAACCCGAAGCGGTACAACTGTATCGTGTGGATGAACGCGGCCGGGCCAATTTCCCCATACCACCTCAGCCATAAACCTGCGGCCGCGACATTCGACCTCAATCAAGTCACCAACCACCGGAGCCGTTCCAGCAAATCGGTTTTCGTCTGCGCGAAGCTCACGTTCCGTGGCTACTTCGCCATCCTTTAGTGCAATACGCTTTACCCAATAGGCCATAGCGACAGTATAGTTCCTGTGTGTGGCTGGTCCAGCCAGGTTCAATCCGATGATCGCTTGGGGTCGATTCTGACGGACTAGCGCAACCTTGTCGAGCGATTCTACTGGCGTCTTGGTTGCATGGACTGTTCTGCAATTTCTATCGAATCGCTGTCAGAACTTCGTCACCACCCCAATGCCAATCCCCTCGAAACCGCCCATCGCCATCAGCGCCGCCGGCGCCTCATCAAGGCTGATCTTCTTGCCGACCAGCAGTTCGGGCTTGAGCTTGCCGGTGCGGATCATCTCCATCATGGCGGGGTAGCGGTAGGCCTGCATGCCGTGGCTGCCGAGGATTTCGAGCTCGAAGGCGATCACCTTGTCCATCGGCACTTGCGGGCGGGCATGTTCGCCCAGCATCAGGCCGACCTGCACGTGGCGGCCGCGCCGACGCAGATTGGCAATCGAGTTGAACGATGTCGTGGGGTGGCCGAGCGCGTCCATCGACATATGCGCGCCGCCATTGGTGATCTGCTTGACCGCCTTGACCACGTTCGGCGTCGTCGAGGCGTTGATGGTCGCCACCGCGCCGATCTTTCTGGCGAATTCCAGTTTCTCGTCGGTGAGATCGATGGCGATGACATTGGCGCCCATGGAACTGGCGATCATGATCGCCGAAAGGCCGACGCCGCCGCAGCCATGCACCGCCACCCATTCGCCCGGCGTCACCCGGCCCTGGTCGACAATGGCGCGAAACGAGGTGACGAAACGGCAGCCGAGGCTGGCGGCGGTGGCAAACTCCATCTCCTCGGGCAGGCGCACCAGATTAGTGTCGGCGTGCTCGATGGCGACATATTCGGCAAACGATCCCCAGGCGGTGAAACCCGGCTGCGTCTGGTGCTCGCAGACCTGATGATTGCCCGAATTGCATTCGAAACAGCGGCCGCAGCCGACGCAAAACGGCACGGTGACGCGTTCGCCGGCCTTCCAGCGGGTCACCTGCTTGCCGACGGCGACGACGATGCCGGCCAGTTCATGGCCCGGCACATGCGGCAGTGTGATGCCATCGTCATGGCCCATCCAGCCATGCCAGTCGCTGCGGCAGAGCCCGGTCGCCTCGACCTTGATGACGACGCCGTCGGCAGCCGGTTTCGGATCCGGCACGGTCAGGATTCTCGGCGTCTCACCGAATTTTTCGAAGACGACGGCTTTCATCGGCAACTCTCCGTGCTCTGCTCCGGCATTGTGAGCCTATTCGGCATCTATCTGATTCTCCGGCGCCGCCTTCTGAAAGGCCGGCAGCGCCATGCAGGCGGCGTGGATGCGGGAGATCTCGGGGTAGGGTGTCAGGTCGACGCCGAAGCGGGCGTTGCTGGCGATCTGGGCGACCAGGCAGATGTCGGCGAGGCCCGGTGCGTCGCCATGGCAAAATGTGCCGGTCTCATCCGATGAAGCCAGAATCTTTTCAAGCGGCTGGAAGCCTTCGTTCACCCAGTGGCGAAACCAGTGGATGACATCCTGGTCGCCGGCGCCGAACAAAGTGCGCAGCGAGGTCAGCACGCGCAGATTGTTCACCGGGTGGATGTCGCAGGCGATCATCTGCGCCAGCATTCGCACGCGCGCCCGGCCGAGCGCGTCCTTCGGCAGCAGCGGCGGATCGGGATGGGTCTCGTCGAGATATTCGATGATCGCCAGCGACTGCGTCAAAAGCGTGCCGTCGCCCAGGATCAGCGCCGGCACCAGCCCCTGCGGATTGACCGCCAGGTAAGCCGGCTCCAGATGATCGCCATGACGCAGATGATGCGGCACGTAATCGTAGGTCAGGCCCTTCATCTCGAGCGCAATGCGTGCGCGATAGGAGGTGGAAGAGCGGTAATAGTTGTGGAGGACGAGGTCGCTCATCGGATCACGGCTTATCGGTGGAATTTTGGCCGATCGAATCTTGGCCGACAGTGATCTCGATGGTGCCGATGCCGTCGACACCGCCGGTCATCGTCTGACCCGGCGCTACCGCGCCGACGCCGGCCGGCGTGCCGGTGAAGATCAGGTCGCCCGGTTGTAGTACAACCGCACTGCTGCAGATCGAAACGATATCGGCGATCGGCCAGATCAGTTCGGCGAGGTCGCCCTCCTGTTTCACCGCGCCGTCAACGGCGAGCCAGATGCGGCCCTTTTGCGGATGGCCGGATTTGGCGGCCGGCACCAGCGGACCGCAGGGCGCCGAGCGGTCGAAGGCCTTCGACCAATCCCAGGGCCGCGCTGCTTTCTTGGCTTCGTCCTGCAGGTCGCGGCGGGTGAGGTCGATGCCGACGCCGTAGCCCCAGACATGGTCGAGCGCCTCAGCGCGCGGAATGCGGAAGCCGGCCTTGCCGATCGCCGCCACCAGCTCGATCTCATGGTGCAGGTTTTTGGTCAAAGGCGGGTAGGGGACCGTGGTGCCGGAATCGACCATCGCATCGGCCGGCTTGGTGAAGAAGAAGGGCGGGTCGCGCTCGTCATTGCCGAGTTCGCGGGCATGCGCAGCGTAGTTGCGGCCGACGCAGAAAATGCGGCGCACCGCAAAGCGCTCGGCCGAACCTTCTATGGCGACCGATGGGGTTGCGGGCAAGGGAAAGACGAATTCTGTCATGCGCGGGTCTCTGCTTCAACTGGGGCACATTTGACCGATTTGAACCGCCGGGCAAGGCAGGAGCCTCCGCAAAAGCATCGGCTGCGCCTTGATTGTCGGATAAAGTCGGCTTCGCCTCCGGGGGTTAAGATGGCGATAGACTATTTGCCAATAAGCTGGCCATACCAGCGGGAGTATCGTGCCCACGGAGAACTGAAACGAACACCATGACCGCAATCAACGATCGCGCCCGGTTTCTGATCATCGACGACCATCCGCTGTTTCGCGAGGCGCTGCACAGCGCCGTGCAGATGGCGTACCCGGAAGTCGACACGGTGGAGGCGCGCTCGATCGCCGAAGCGCTCGATCTCCTGGGTGGGATAAAACCGTTCGATCTGGCGCTGCTCGATCTCAACATGCCCGATGTGCATGGCTTTGACGGGTTGCTGCAGCTGAGGACCCGCCATCCGCGGCTGCCGGTGGTCGTCGTCTCGGGCTATGAGGAGCCGAAGATCATCTCCGAGGCGTTGTCCTATGGCGCTGCCGGCTTCATCCCGAAATCGGCGCGCAAGAGCGATCTTGCGGCCGCAATCCGCTCGGTGATGGAGGGCGCGATCTATGTGCCGGAGACCTATGAGGGACAGCCGCCCGACGCCGACAGCGCCGACCGCGCCGACATGGTGCAGCGGCTGGCCAAACTGACGCCGCAGCAGCTGCGCGTGCTGCAGATGCTGCGCCAAGGCCTGCTCAACAAGCAGATCGCCTACGAGCTGCAGGTCGGCGAGACCACGGTCAAGGCGCATGTCTCGGAGATCCTGCGCAAGCTCAACGTCTACAGCCGCACGCAAGCGGTGATCGAGGTGTCGAAGCTGGACAATGCGGAGCTGTTTCGCGATCAGGCGGGGTTTTGATCTTTACCCTCCCCCTTGTGGGGAGGGTCGATCCGCGAAGCGGAGCGGGGTGGGGGAGCTTGGCGCTGCACCCCGCCCCGGCGCTGCGCGCCGACCCTCCCCATCGAGGGGAGGGTATGGGGCTCAAGCCAGCAGATGCGCCAGCAACGCCCTTAGCTGCGCTGGTTTCAGCGGCTTGCGCATCAGCTCGATGCCGGCGGCGCGGGCTGCCTTGGCGATGGCCTCCGATCCGTCGGCGGTGACGATCAACGCCGGCACGGCGCGGCCGAGATAATCGCGCACTTCGGCTATTGTTGCGGTGCCGAGGTCGCCGTCGTCGAGATGCTGGTCGGCAATGACGATGTCGGGCACCCAGTCGGTGTCGCCAAGCAGGCTGACCGCAGCCTCGGTCGAGGTCGCGGCGCGCACCAGGCACTGCCAGCGCTCGAGCAGGAAAGTCATCGCCTGCAGCACGTCGGCGTCGTTTTCGACCAGCAGCACCTTGGTGCCGAACAGGCCGTAGCCGCGCGGCCGCTCCATCTCGGCAAGGCTGGCGATGGCGTCGGCGCTGGCGCCGATGCCGACCGGCACGTCGATGTGGAAGATGGTGCCGCGCCCAACCCTCGAGGAGAACGTCACGGGATGACCGAGCGCGGCGGCCATGCGCCGCACGATGGCAAGGCCCAGGCCCAGCCCGCCGCCGGAGATCCCGGTGTCGGCTGGAATGGCGGAGCCGCGATGGAACTCCTCGAACACCGCCTCGCGCTGGTCGTCGGGAATGCCGCAGCCGGTGTCGGCGACATCGATGCGGATGGTATCGCCGCGATGCCTTGTGCCGACAAGCACGCCGCCCGAAGGGGTATAGCGCAGCGCATTGGACAGGATGTTTTGCAGGATGCGGCGCAAAAGCGTGCGGTCCGAACGCACCACGGCGCTGACCGGGCGGAACTTCAGCGCCAGCCCCTTCATCTCGGCCACGGGCAGGAAATCCGACCGCAGCGAGGAAAACAGCGTCTCCAGATTGACATCGCCGATGTCGGGCTGCACCACACCGGCATCGAGCTTGGAAATGTCGAGCAGCGTGCGCAACAGGTCTTCCATGGTCTCCAGCGAGCGCTCGACCTGACGGACAAGTTTCTTGCCCTCGTCGCTGGTCTGCACTTCGGCCAGCGCCGAGACGGAGAGGTGGGCGGCGTTCAGCGGCTGCAGCACGTCATGGCTGGCGGCGGCCAGGAACCTGGTCTTGGACAGGTTTGCCAGTTCGGCGTTTTCCTTGGCGGCGCTGAGGTCGATGTTCGACTGTTCCAGCCGACGCAAGGTCGAGTGCAGTTCCTCGGTGCGCATACGCACGCGGTTTTCCAGTGAAATCGCGGTCTGGAATAGCGAGAAGGCATTGCCCTGCTGGTCCATCGAGCGCTCGACGCGGCTGACCAGAGCGGCGTTGATCTTCTTCAGCCTGTCGACGTCGTCGATATCCCTGAGCGGCATGCGCTATTCCGCCGCCTGACGTTCGCCGAAGGCGATGCCGGTGAAGGTCTGGTTCAGATGCATCGAACGGTACTGTTCGCCATAGGTGCCGAAGCCGATGACATTGTTGACCCGGTAGAGCTCCGAAATATCGCGGAACACCTGGCGGTTGCGCGCATCGAGCCGGCGCAGCACGCAATCGAAGCCGAGGATCATGTCGATGCCGCCGAGCCGTTGCTCGACGTCGCGCAGTGCGGCGCGCGTGGATTCCACCATGTCCTTGGGCTGGGCGATGGACAGCACGACGCCGTCGTCTATGGCGCAGAAGAAAGACAGTGAGCCGTCGGCATGCATCTTCTGGATCGAGCGGCAGTAATATTCGCCGCCCACTTTCACCACCACCGGGTGCGAGGCGAAGCTCATCGGCGTCAGGTTCTGCGCAACGATGCCGACGGAGGCTGCATACTCCTCAGCCGCATTGGTGGCGTTGAATTCGCGCACGGTGCGGTGGTCCGGATCGGATGCCGTCACCACCAGCTTCTCGTCGGTTGGGATGAAATTGTCGGTCTTGAAGACATGGAACGGGATCTCGGTGGCGATCAGCACAATGACGGCGCTGTCGGACGCAACCTTGCCGTTCGAAATCAGCCTGGTGGTTTCGAATTTCAAATCGTCGCCCGCCGAACCGCCGATCAGCGGGATGTCGTCGAGCCCCCAATGGATGGCCGAGGTCACCGCTTCCTCTGCAAAGGACAGCCCGTCAATGAAGCAGAGCGCGAAAGTGCTTTTGGCATGGCAACTGCCGGTGCGTCCGCGCAGCAGGCGCCGCAAGGCCTCGACTTCATCAGTGATCCTGTCCATTCCCGACGAGGAGAGATTGTCGACCATGGTGCTGACCGCCGAAAACGACGCGGAGGGAAAGAGCAGCGCCAGCACATGGCCTTCCTCCAGGCCCTGGGGGGTGATCTCGCCGGCGGTCGAGCAGGCGGCGTAGGCCAGCGTCGGTGCGTGGGTCTTCAGCCCTTGCGAAAGGACGCTCGCGTCAAACAAGCTCTGGGAGAAGAACAGCAGGGCAAAGCCGGCATCGATGGCTGCGGCCTCGACAGCGACCGCCAGGGCGAATGCATCGGCGTCGGGCTCGTCGGTGGTGAGCGCCGACAGACCGGATGCATAGCTCGTCCGTGAACTGGCCAGAGGCTTCCTCCCGATATCCTCCGACGCTTCCTGCGCGCGCCCGTTTTATGTCTCTCGGCGAGCTGGCGTCGAGGGCATTGTTGCCCCCTATTCGCTCTTTGGCAATGGGGCGGACAGGCCCATGATTTTCGTTTTCTCCATGACCGAAAGTACAATGAGCGCCGTGTGTTTTTTGCGCTTTGTGCAGTGTACCAATAGCGCATGGCCGAGCGCCAAAGCCGCATCGGCAGCATGACTACCAAGGTCATACCCAGGGAGGATGCATGTCGGACGTTTCGTTTGTCGTGAACGGAAAACGGATCAGCGGCGCTGCCGAGGACCGAACGCTTCTGGTTCATTTCCTGCGCGAAAATCTTGGTCTCACCGGAACGCATGTCGGTTGTGACACCTCTCAATGCGGCGCCTGCGTCGTGCATGTCGACGGCAAGGCGGTGAAGTCCTGTTCGATGCTGGCCGTGCAGGCCTCCGGGTCGACCGTGGTGACGATCGAAGGGCTTGCCAATGGCGGCGACCTGCATCCGATGCAGGCCGCGTTCAAGGAACATCATGGGCTGCAATGTGGCTTCTGCACGCCGGGCATGATCATGACGGCGACCGACATGATCGCGCGCCATCCCGAAGGCCTCGATGAGGCGACGGTGCGCGCCGAGCTCGAAGGCAACATCTGCCGCTGCACCGGCTACCACAACATCGTCAAGGCGATCCTCGCCGCATCGCAGACTATGGCGAAGGTGCCGAAGGGCAGGGCGAAACAGGCAGCGTAAGAAAGAAGCGAGTAGCGAATAGGGAGTAGCGAGTAGTCGGTTTAGCCGAACCGCTCCGAGCACAATTCCCTACTCACTAATCACTATTCGCCACTCACTATTCGCTATTCCGGAGGAATTCCTATGGGCATTGAAGGTATCGGCGCTCGGGTCGTGCGCAAGGAAGACAAACGCTTCATCACCGGCGCCGGCCGCTATGTCGACGACATGGTGGTTCCCGGCATGAAGCATGCCGCTTTCGTGCGCAGCCCGCACGCGCATGCTCAGATCAAGAAGATCGACGTCAGACGAGCGCAGGCGATGCCCGGCGTCATCGGCGTCTTGACCGGCAAGGAGCTCAAGGCCGACGGCATCGGCAACCTGATCTGCGGCTGGATGATCCATTCCAAGGACGGCTCGCCGATGAAGATGGGCGCGTGGTCGCCGCTGGCCGTCGACAAGGTGCGCTATGTCGGCGACGCGGTCGTCATCGTGGTGGCGGAAACCAAGGGCCAGGCCCGCGACGCGGCCGAAGCGGTCGAGATCACCTACAAGGAATTGAAGGCGGTGGTCGATGCCACCAAGGCGCTGCAAAAAGGTGCGCCGCAGGTCCATGCCGAAGCCGAGGACAATCTTATCTTCGACTGGGAGATCGGCGATGCCAAGGCGACCGACGCGGCGATCCAGGCGGCGGCCCATGTCACCCGCATGAAGATCGTCAACAACCGGCTGGTTCCCAACGCCATGGAGCCGCGCGCGGCCCTTGGCCATTACGACAAGGCCGAGGACCATTTTACCTGCTGGACGACGTCGCAGAACCCGCATGTCGCGCGGCTGGTGATGAGCGCCTTCTACAATGTCGCACCGGAAAACAAACTGCGCGTCATTGCGCCCGATGTCGGCGGCGGCTTCGGCTCGAAGATCTACATCTATCCCGAAGAGATCGTCTGCCTTTGGGCGTCGAAGAAGACCGGCGTGCCGGTCAAATGGGTCGCCGACCGCACCGAAAGCTTCCTCACCGACGCACATGGCCGCGACCATGTCTCGACGGTCGAAATGGCGTTCGACCAGAACAACAAGATCACCGGCTTCAAAGTCGACACCATCGCCAATCTCGGCGCCTACATGTCGCTGTTCTCGTCTTGCGTGCCGACCTATCTCTACGCGACGCTGCTGTCGGGCCAGTACAACATCCCGACGATCCACGCCAATGTGCGCACCGTCTACACCAACACGGCACCCGTCGATGCCTATCGCGGGGCAGGGCGGCCGGAAGCCACGTATCTGCTCGAACGGACAATGGAGACCGCCGCGCGTGAACTTGGGGTCTCTCCGGCGGAGTTGCGGCGCATCAATTTCATCACCGAGTTTCCGCACCAGACGCCGGTCATCATGAACTATGACGCCGGCGACTATGGAGCTTCACTCGATGCGGCGACACAGGCGTCCGACTATGCCGGCTTTGCCAAGCGCAAAGCGGCGGCCGGCAGCCAGGGCAGACTGCGCGGCATCGGCATGAGCTGCTATATCGAGGCCTGCGGCATCGCGCCGTCGGCGGCGGTCGGTTCGCTCGGCGCCGGCGTCGGTCTGTGGGAATCCGCCGAAGTGCGGGTCAATGCCGTCGGCACGATCGAGGTGCTGACCGGCTCGCACAGCCATGGCCAGGGCCATGAGACGACCTTCGCGCAACTCGTCAACCAGCGTTTTGGCGTGCCACTGGACTCGGTCTCGATCGTCCATGGAGATACCGACAAGGTGCAGATGGGTATGGGCACCTACGGCTCGCGCTCGGGCGCGGTCGGCATGTCGGCAATTGCCAAGGCGCTCGACAAGGTCGAGGCCAAGGCCAAGAAAATCGCCGCCCATCTGCTCGAGGCCGACGAGGGCGACATCGTCATCGAGAATGGCGAGGTCAAGGTTGCCGGCACCGACAAGAGCCTGCCCTGGTTCCAGGTGGCGCTTGCCGCCTACACCGCTCACAATCTGCCGGCAGGCATGGAGCCGGGACTGAAGGAAACAGCCTTCTACGATCCGGCGAACTTCACTTTCCCGGCGGGCTGCTACATCTGCGAGGTCGAGATCGATCCGGAAACCGGCACGACCGAGATCGTCCAGTTCGTCGCGGCGGACGATTTCGGCAACATCATCAACCCGATGATCGTCGAGGGTCAGGTGCATGGCGGCATCGCCCAGGGCATCGGCCAGGCGCTGCTGGAAGGCGCGCACTATGACGATAGCGGGCAGCTGCTGACGGCGAGCTACATGGACTACACCATGCCGCGCGCGGACGACCTGCCGTCATTCAAGGTCTCGACGTCGAACACGCCGTGTCCGAGCAATCCGCTCGGCATCAAGGGCTGTGGCGAGGCCGGCGCCATCGGCTCGCCGCCGGCGGTCATCAACGCCATCACCGACGCTTTGGGGATTGTGGACATCGCCATGCCGGCCTCGCCGTCGAAGGTGTGGGCGGCGATCAGGGCGAAGAAATGAGTGAGTAGGGAGAAGTGAGTAGGGAATGGGCATTACCGGAGATGACAGCGTCCCTATTCCCTATTCCCTACTCACTACTGCCTAACCACTTCAGGGGAGGATCCCATGTACGCAGTCAACTACCACCGCGCCGCCTCGGTCGCCGACGCCGCCAAGCTGGTGAAGAGCGGCGACGCCAGGCTTTTGTCAGGCGGCATGACGCTGATCCCGGCGATGAAGACGCGGCTCGCCGCACCGTCCGACCTGATCGACCTGTCGCGGATCAGGGAGCTGCAAGGCGTCAAGGTGTCGGGCAAGACCGTCACCATCGGCGCCGCCACAACCCATTACGACGTCGCCAATGACGAGAAGCTGCGGAAGGCCTGTCCGGCGCTTGCGCACCTTGCGTCGCTGATTGGCGATCCGGCGGTGCGCCACAAGGGCACGATCGGCGGCTCGGTCGCCAACAACGACCCAGCCGCCGATTATCCGGCGGCGCTCTTGGCGCTGGGCGCCACCATCGTCACCAACAAGCGCGAGATTTCAGCCGCGAAATTCTTCACCGGCCTGTTCGAAACGGCGCTGAAAGAAGGCGAGATCATCACCGCGGTGAGTTTTACCGCGCCGGCCAAGGCTGCTTACGAAAAATTCCGCAACCCGGCCTCGCGCTATGCGATCGTCGGCGTGTTCGTGGCCAAGGGCAAGGACGGGGTCAGCGTTGCCGTCACCGGTGCCGGCGATGACGGTGTGTTCCGCTCGAAGGAGATCGAAGCCGCACTGGCGAAGAATTTTGCCGCATCGGCGCTCGACGGCGTGAAAGTGCCGGCTAAGAATTTGATGACCGACCTCCACGCTTCGGCCGAATACCGCGCCAATTTGATCGCCGTGATGGCCAAGCGCGCGGTGAACGCCGCCAACGCTTGAACAGTGCCAATTCGAGACGGGAAGGGGCCATTGCGGCCCCTCTTTTTTGCGATCACAAACGTTGGCGCCAACACGCGCCAATCTCAAAGCTTCGCACTTGCACAAAGTTATCCCGCACTGCAATATAAACCGGGCGGGAATACGAGGCGAATCCGTGGCGCAGCGATGCGCGCTGCATCGGTTCTTGAGTGCGAAGGACGGGCATGGCCGACATCTCCGCAGCGTCTGTTGCCCTGCCGCGGGCCACAGCCGACAAAGCAGCTAGAGCAAGACTGGCCTATCTCGATGGCTGGCGCGGGCTTTCGATCGCACTGGTGCTGATCGGCCATTTCTTCCCCGTTCCCGGGATCAATCTCGGCGTGCTCGGCGTCGAGTTCTTCTTCGTGCTCTCAGGCCGGCTGATGGGCGAGATCCTGTTCATCGAACGCTTTCCGCTGAAAAAATTCTTCAAGCGCCGCTTTTCGCGCATCTATCCCGCGCTGCTGGTGTTCGTGATATCAGCCATGATCGGGCTCTCCGGCACCTTCATCGCCTTCAAATGGAAGGCGGCGCTGACGGCGCTGACATTCACCTACAACTATGCCGGAATTCTCATCACCCGCGCCGGCGCGCTCGACCACATCTGGTCGCTATGCGTGGAAGAGCATGCCTACATCATCCTGGCGCTGATCAGCGTGGTGGTGACCGGGCGGGGCAATGTCGTTCGGCTGCTGGTGACGCTGTCGCTGCTGGCGATGGCCAATGGCGCCATTTCCTACTGGGTACTCGGCATGGATTACGAGCACAGCTATTGGCGCACCGATGTGCATATCGCCTCGATCCTGCTGTCGGCATCGATCTGCCTGCTCAAGCACGATGACCGGTTGCCGGCATTCCTGAAGAGCCCCTATGTCAGCCTCGTGTCGGCGGCGGCGGCTATATTGCTGTTCCTCGATCCGGTGCCGACGCCGATCCATTACCTACTGGCGGTGCCGTTGCTGGCGCTTGCCGTCAATACGCTGGACACCAGCAACTGGCATCTTACCGGCCTGCTTTCATCCAGGCCGATGGTGATGATCGGGCTATGGTCGTACTCGCTCTATCTCTGGCAACAGCCCTTCTACAAATTCGTCGCCGAGCAGGGCAGTGCGCCGATCCCGATGCTGGCGGCTGTCTTCGCCTGTGCACTATGCAGCTACTATCTGGTCGAGAAGCCCGCGCGGGCCTGGCTGAACCGGAATTGGTGAGGGCTACGGACTCCTAATCTTATGCTGCCGTGGCGATCTGCTTGCCGATCATCAGCCAGCGATGCGTCAGCCCGCAATCTGCCTGAGGTAGTAGCGCACGGTCTTCTGGCCGCCATGGATCGCCGCTTCGCCGACTTGCGCAAAGCCAAGCGCGGCATGGAAGGCGTCCGAAGCCGGATTGGGAGGTTCGGCATTCACCTCGCAGGTGACGATGCTGTGGCCCGCGCGGGCGACTTCCCCGAACAGATCCTCGTAGAGCCGGCGGGCATGGCCGCGGCCGCGCGCTTGCGCCGCGACGACGACGCGGTCGACATAGACGAAGCGTGGATAGCGCTCGCGGAACCAGAGGAAATTCGGGCTGTCGTAGCGCGCATCCTGGTCGAAGGTCATGATGAAGGCTTCGAGCGCGCCGATGCGCCTGACGTAAAACGCTTCGCCAAGCAGGAAGGACAGCCGTTCGGGCTCGAGCCATGACAGTTCGGCCGCGTGCTCGTTGTTGAGTGCGAGGATGGCCACTTCGTCCTGAGGCGAGACACGGCTGATCGGCGACGGCCCAGTCACGGCTTCGCTCATCATGCTCTGGCCGCCGCAATCGTCGCGGCAACCAGCGCCCCATCGGTGACTGTGGTGCGATACTCGCGGTCGAGATCGGTGCCGCCCATGCCGACTTGCGGGTTGCGGTAGGCCATGGCGCTCGGTACATCCTTGAGCGCGGCGAAATGCATTTCCGTCAGCCCGGTTGATGCCAGCACCCCGGCGATGTTTTCGGGGCCCAGCGCGCCGCAGCCGAGGATGATGATGCGGCCGTCGGCCTGGCGGACGAGATCCGCCAACAGGCCGGCGCCTTCCACCGCGGTGTCCCTCTGGCCGCTGGTCAGCACGCGGCCGACCTTGCAGCGGATCAGCGCTTCCAGCGCCTCGGCCGGGTCGCGGGTCATGTCGAAGGCGCGGTGGCAGGTAACGGCGAGCGGACCGGCGGCATCGACCAGCGCGCCCATGCGGGTTTCATCGATGGTGCCGTCGGCATTGAGGCAACCGACGACGACACCGGCGACGCCGAGGTCACGAAGCGCTGCGACATCGGCGAGCATCGAGCTGTATTCGGCCTCGCTGTAGAGGAAATCGCCGCCGCGCGGCCGCACGATGACATGGAAGGGAATGGTCGCGCTCTCGAGTGCGGCGCGCACCGTGCCGAGGCTGGGCGTGATGCCGCCTTCGACCAGGCTGGCGCAGAGCTCGACCCGGTCGGCGCCGGCGGCCTGCGCAGCCAGCAGTCCATCGATGCCTTCGACGCAGATTTCGATCAGGGGGCGAGCATTTCCGGTCAAGGGGCGATCCTTCATGATTGCATGACGGCCAGCCCTAGCATCGGCTCGGTTGGTGGGGAAGCCGGAACAGCCAGTCGCTGCTTGGGCCAGCCCGGCAACCCAGCCGATCCGCAATTACTGGCGCAGCACCGTGTTCTTGGCGCCTTGTTCGATCTGGTCGATGACCAGCAGCTTGACCGGGGCGTCGCCGATGTTGGTGGCCTGGTGCCATTGGCCGATCATCTCGATGATGAAATCGCCCGTCTTGTAGGTGTTGCTGTTGCCGGTGTCGACATTCGTCACTTTGAGTGTCCCGGCCTCGACATAGGCGTAGCGGGCAAACGGGTGCTTGTGCACCGGCAGAGTGGCGCCGACCGCAATGTCATAGGTTGAAACCAGCACCTGGACATTTTTCTGCGGCAGCACGATCGGCTGGCCGGACGCCGTCTGGCTGCGATCGGCAAGCGGCGTGACGACAACCGGCGGGATGGTACTGTCCAGCGCCCGAGCGGGGTTTGCAGATAGCGCTGCCGCGAACAGCAGCATCGATGCCAGAATCTTTCGCATGGTTCCTCCAGGTTTTACCGCCACCGCGCGGCGCGACGCCAAAGTTCTAACTCTCGTCAGTTACTGGAGACACAACGTCATCCGCCGGTGCCGTCGTCCATCATCGTATTCGTGAGCGCTTCATAGATGTTGCTGCATACCTGAGACCGCGGACAGTGTTTTACGATGAATGCCGGCACGACAGTCAGTGCGGCGGCGATCAGGATTTGCAGGAAGAGAGGAGCAGGCTCGAAGCGTTTGCCAAACAAGGCTCGGCAAGCGAAGTAGAGACTTTGAGCCAGGCATGCCCAGACAAGGACATGCAACAGCGTGCTCGTTGCTCGGGCATAGGGCGTTATGTATCCGTCGGGAAAGCCGACCATGCCAAGGTCGACGAGCCACTGCAGAGCCAGAACGCAGGACAGGCATGCCCACAGAAAGAGCGCCACGCGGGTAACCAAAACTCTGCTGCGATCCACGCTCATGTGCAATCGAAGCACAACTGCGCTCGGCCTTCCAGAGCGGCTGCTGCGTGGCTTGGAGTGTGGCCTATTTCAGAGTGCGCAGCGTGATCGAATAGCGGTGCCCGGCGACCGGCGGAATGCTGTGCTCCCACTCGTGGCGCGCCGGGCCGTCAATGAGATAGACAGATCTCGGCTGAACCTCGATCGTCTTGCGATCCCATTTCGAGCCGTTTTTTCGGCGCAGCCGAAAGCTGCAGGGCGCCAGCAGCGAGACGCCGGCGACGAGATCGAAATGCGGCTTGTCGCGATGCCAACCTATGCCCGCGCCCGGCCGATACTCGTTGATGAGCACTTGCGCGAATTCCGTGGCCTGCCTGCCGGCAAAATCCGCGACCTTGTCGCGAAGCGGCAGCAGGAATTTCGGGATGGGCGGCGCTTCGACGACCTGGCGCCGGTCGTAGTCGTAGCGCCAGCCGAAGCCGGCGACCTGCCGGTTGGCAAGGTGGCCGTGGAAATCGAACGGCTTGAAGGACAGTTCATTGAGGTGACGGACCAGTTCCGCCTCTTCGTCCGTTGTGATCAGGCTAGGCCGGTAAGAAAATCCTTCCGGCAGCGTGTCGGCCGCGCCGAAGAGATCGCCCTGGCTGGCATACGCTGTTGTACTGGATTTCGTCTGTGCCATCTGACGGAGAGATAGGAAGCCTCGCCACCCGGGCAAGATTTTCGGCGTTGTGGTGCGCCTCCCTGTCGGAACCTCCGCATCGTTGCGGCATTACGCATGTTCGAAGCAGGATTTGGAGAAGATTTGGGGACGAAGCGGGATTTTCGACATGCCGTCCACTGCCATCCGCAATACCCACTACGACCCGTCGACGAAAATCCTCTCGGTCTGGTTCGTCCCGAGCGGAGCCCGCTACGACTACGAGGAGGTCGAGCCCGAGACCTACGCGGCGTTCCGCGCCGCCTTCTCGAAAGGGCAATTTTTCAACGAGTTCGTGCGCGATCGCTACCGGTTTCACCTGGTTGAAGAAGGGCGTCCGCGAGCAACCGGGTTCTGAAGGTGCGGTGATCCGTATAAGGTCGCGAACCCAATTGCTTTTCGAATTGACTTGTTTCAACCTGCTTTGTGGGACGGACAATGCCGTGGTCGAGATGGCCAGAACATTGGGGGAGGCAGCTTTTGAAATGCATATTGATTATACTCGGCGTGGTAGGTGTCCTGTCTTCCGCTGCGTCTGCAAAAGATAATCGACAACACATCGACCCTGCCTATCAAAAAAACATCAACTATCTGGCCGGGCTGTCCGACGACCAGTTGAAATTGGTCGTAACATGGTCAGCTAACGTCATCGCCGTTACGACGCGATGCCCGGCGCTGCAGCTGACTCCAGACGGAAAATCCAAAATAACGGCGATATACATCTTGTACGATGTGCAAGATAAACACCTGATACCCAATCCCCCCGAATTCAAGAGAGCCATCAGGTTTTATGAAGGCGCTTACCGCACGGCGGCGCAACGCACTGACAGCTGTCGGGCGGAGAAAGCCAAGGACCCGGGAAGCTACCGGTAAATAGTTGTCGGCATGATCGACTCGAAGTGATTTGGCTCGCCGGAACCCCGGCGAAGCGCGAATTCTCTATAGCCCCTTCGCCAAATCGCCGCGAGAACTCACGGCCCGAAAACGCGACCGGACCGCGCGGACGCGCTTCGCCTTGCTGGTGGCTCCCCCACCGTCACCTCGCGACCGAGCCCCCGCAAAAATGGACCTGGAGGCTTCTAACGCGGGCATCGAACGTCTGGAAAGGCAACGGCGCTCTGGCTTGGTTGAATTCTCGGCCGCCACCGCGGAAATCGTGCGGACGGAATCCAAACGGGCGCCCGTATAGCCGCCCATCAAAGCCCTGTTCAACTCCTCAATTCGTGGTAAGGTGATTATACCAGTTAATAACATGACGATCGGCGCGGCCGTCGTTTAATGCGGGAGTAGGGATAGATGACGACGATTGCGCTGTTCGGTGCCGGCGGCAAAATGGGTTACCGCCTGTCGACCAATTTTCGCGGATCGCCCTACACGGTACGCCATGTCGAGGTCAGCGAGGCCGGCCGCGAGCGGCTGAAGACCGGACTGGGCTTCGACGCGGTCAGTGCCGATGCGGCGCTCGACGGGGCGGATATCGTCATCCTGGCCGTTCCCGACACGCATATCGGCAAGGTGGCGGCTGATATCGAGAGCAAGCTCGCGCCTGGCACGATGGTGATAGTGCTCGACGCGGCCGCACCCTTCGCCGGCCATCTGCCCAACCGGCCGGACCTGACCTATTTCGTCACCCATCCCTGTCATCCGCCGATCTTCAACGACGAGACCGACATGGCGGCCAAGAAGGACTATTTTGGCGGCGTCAAGGCCAAGCAGCATATGGTCAGCGCGCTGATGCAGGGGCCGGAAGCGGACTACGCCAAGGGCGAGGCGGTCGCAAAAATCATCTGGGCGCCGGTCATGCGCTCGCACCGTGTCACCGTCGAACAGATGGCGCTGCTGGAGCCCGGTCTATCGGAGACGGTGTGCGCGTCACTGCTTGTCGTCATGAAGGAAGCCGTCGACGAGGTCGTCGCGCGAGGCGTCGACCAACAGGCGGCGCTCGATTTCCTGCTCGGCCACATGAACGTTCTCGGCGCCGTGATTTTCGGCGAGACCAAGGGCGTATTCTCGGATGCCTGCAACAAGGCGATCGAATTCGGCAAGCCGGTGCTGATGCGCGACGACTGGAAGCGGGTGTTCGAGCCCGAAGAGATCGCCGCCAGCATTCGGCGCATTACTTGAGACAGAGCGAGTCGGGCGCTTGCCGGAGCGCCTCGATGGCTCGACACACCCGCCATGCCCAGATGCTTTCGCCCAGTAGGCACATGTCACCTCAATTAGTGATTGACTCATCATACCAGTTGGCTTAGCTGTTGATGGCTTGGACAAGGGTTCGCGGGAAGTACGAAGCCTGGGCGAGTGGAGGGACGGCGAGGGAGCAGCGATCGTTTGGAAGCCGGCACCGGCATTCAGCCTGAACCGATCGGCGGCCCGCTTTGCGCGACGAATTCGAATGCAGAGGCCTTGATTGATCAAGGCAATTTTTCAAACGGGAGGACATCATGAAACTCACACGCAGAATGACACTTGCGGCTTTTGCCGGCATGCTGGCGCTTGGCACGGCGGCGCCCGCCTATGCGGCCGACCTCATTGCCATCATCACGCCCTCGCATGACAATCCGTTCTTCAAGGCGGAAGCCGTCGGCGCCGAAGCCAAGGCCAAGGAACTCGGCTACGAAGCGCTTGTGCTCGTCCATGATGACGACGCCAACAAGCAATCCGAATTGATCGATACGGCGATCGGTCGCGGCGCCAAGGCGATCATCCTCGACAATGCCGGCGCCGACGCCACTGTCGCTGCCGTGCAGAAGGCCAAGGACGCAGGCGTGCCGTCGTTCCTGATCGATCGCGAGATCAACGCCACCGGCGTCGCCGTGGCTCAGATCGTCTCCAACAACTACCAGGGCGCCCAGCTCGGCGCGCAGGAGTTCGTCAAGCTGATGGGCGAGAAGGGCAATTTCGTCGAGCTGGTCGGCAAGGAATCCGATACCAATGCCGGCATTCGCTCGAAGGGCTATCATGACGTCATCGACGATTATCCGGATCTGAAGATGGTCGCCCAGCAATCGGCCAACTGGAGCCAGACGGAAGCCTATTCCAAGATGGAATCGATCCTGCAGGCCAACCCGGATATCAAGGGCGTCATCTCCGGCAACGACACCATGGCGATGGGCGCGTATGCGGCGCTGGTTGCGGCGAACCGCAAGGACGTCATCGTCGTTGGCTTCGACGGATCCAACGACGTGCGCGACTCCATCACCGCGGGCGGCATCAAGGCAACCGTCCTGCAGCCGGCCTATGCGCAGGCGCAGATGGCGGTCGAGCAGGCCAACGACTTCATCAAGAACAAGAAGTCGCCGGCCAAGGAAAAGCAGCTGATGGACTGCGTCTTGGTCAATGGTGACAATGCTGCCAAGCTGGAAACGTTTGCGCTGACCAACTGAGCCGGCGTGACATGAATAGCGAGGGGCGACCCAAGGGGTCGTCCCTCGTCGCCATTTTCCGTGGGTGCCGACCACCATGCTGAACAACAAACCATCATGCTGAACAACAAGCCGAACTGGCCGATCCTTGTCGTTGCAGTCGGCATCAGCCTGACCGCCTGCAAGATCCTGCCGACGCCCTCGGGGGACAGCGGCAGCGCCGCCGCCTTCAATCCGGACAAGATGGTCGAGGAGATATGGGCGGCGAAGGTCGTGCCTTACCTCCAGCAGAAAGCCGGGCCGTTTGCCGAAGTCCACGCTCTGGCGAAAACCGATCCTGCTTCCGCCGGCGCCAAATATGGCAATCCGAAGAAGCAGGCGAATTCGCCATGGACCTTCGCGGTTCGCGTCGAGGGCAAGATCATCGCCGCCAACACGCAGTCGCGGGCAGCGACCATGGATGTCGATGTCGACGGCGACGGCAAGGCCGATGCGCGGGTACAGATCGGACCGGCGATGCGCGGAACCGCGCTGCGCGACAGCCTCGATTTCATCCAGTTCAACGATTTTACCAACCAGATCGACTTCGCCCAGTTCGGCAAGGCGTTCAACGCCTATGCCGTCAAGGCCGTGCTTGCCAAACTGCCGCGTGACGCCTTGGAGGGCCGGACCGCCAAGGTCCTCGGCGCCTATACGCTCGAAAACGGCCAGGACCTGCCGCTGGTGACGCCGGCGGAGGCAGAAATCGGGCCGAAGCCATGAGCGCTGCGGTTGCTCACGATGTCATCCTGAAACTGGAGGACGTCTCCAAGGTCTATTCCGGCACCGTCGCGGTCAAGCGCGCGAATTTCGAGGTGCGCAAGGGCGCCGTCAATGTGCTGGTCGGCGAAAACGGCGCCGGCAAATCGACGCTGATGAAGATTATCGCCGGCGTCGAACAGCCGACGCTCGGCCGGATCCTCCTGGAAGGGGAGGAGGTCTCCTTCTCGTCATCGGGCGACGCGGTGAACCGCGGCATCGGCATGGTGTTCCAGGAGCTGAACCTGTTTGGCAATATGACCGTCGCCGAGAACATCTTCGCCACGCGCGAGATCACCAACCGGTTCCGCAAGATCGACCGCAAGGAGCAGGAGCGTCGCGCGGCGCAATTTCTCGAACGCCTGCAGGCCGGGATAAGGCCCGACATGCTGGTCGAGGATCTGCGCATCGGCCAGCAGCAGCTGGTCGAGATCGCCAAGGCGGTTTCGCTCGATGCGCGCATCCTGATCATGGACGAGCCGACCTCGGCGCTCAGTGCGGCGGAAGTCGAGATCCTGTTCAAGGTGATCGCCGACCTCAAGGCGCGCGGCGTGGCGATCGTCTACATCTCGCACCGGCTGGAAGAACTGATCCGCATCGGCGACTACATCACCGTGCTGCGCGATGGGCACATCACCGGCCAGGAGGAGATGAAAAACGTCGACACCCGGTGGATCGTGCGGCAGATGATCGGCTCCGACGCCAAGGATTTCGCCAAGGCCGACGGCCATGTTCCCGGCGAAGAGATATTCCGCGCCGAGGACATCTGCCTGCCGCGCGCGACCGGCGGACTGGCGGTCGATCACGTTTCGCTGTCGCTGCGCGCCGGCGAGATCCTCGGCATATACGGCCTGATGGGCGCTGGGCGCAGCGAGCTGTTCGACTGCATCATGGGCCGCCATGGCCAGGCTACCGGCGCGATCTTCATCGCCGGCAAAAAGGTCAAGGAGCGCGACACGACGCGGCGCATCCGGCGCGGGCTGGCGCTGATCCCCGAAGACCGCCAACGCGAAGGGCTGGTGTCGATCCTGTCCGTCGCCAGCAATCTGACACTGGCCAGCCTGTCGCGGTTTGTCCGCCTGTTCCACATTCGCGGCGGCCAGGAGAAGCAGGCGGTGACGCAGATGGTGCGGGAACTGGCGATCAAAGTCGCCGACCCGGCGCAGGAGGTCTCATCGCTGTCGGGCGGCAACCAGCAAAAGGTGGTGATCGGCAAGGCGCTGCTCACCGGGCCTAAGGTGCTGCTGATGGACGAGCCCAGCCGCGGTATCGATGTCGGCGCCAAGGCCGACGTCTTCGGCACCATGCGCAAGCTGTCGCGCGACGGGCTCGGCATTCTGTTCGCCACCTCGGATCTCGATGAGGTGATGGCGCTGTCCGACCGCATCGCGGTGATGAGCAATGGAAAACTGACGGGCATGTTCGATCGCGCCGAGGCGACGGAGGCAGCCCTTGTCGCCGCCTCGGCACTTGGCCACGGACCGGCCCCGCACACGGAGAACCCATGACTGACATCCCGGCCAAGGCGGCTGTCTCCTCCGTTTCGAGCGGCTCGCTGCTGCTGACGCTGATGAAGGCGAGGACCTTCATCGCGCTGATCGCCGTCTTGATCTTCTTCTCGATCGCGGCGCCGAATTTCCTGTCGACCGCCAACCTGATCCTGATGTCGAAACATGTGGCGCTGAACGCCTTCCTCGCCATGGGCATGACCTTCGTCATCATCACCGGCGGCATCGACCTGTCGGTCGGCTCGATCGTCGGCCTGTGCGGAATGGTCGCCGGCTACCTCGTGCTGAACGGCATCGACCTGCAATTCGGCTACACTATCTATTTCAACGTCGTCGACATCGCGCTGATCACGCTGGCGGTCGGCATATTGATCGGCGCCGTCAACGGATTGCTGATCACCAGGCTGAACGTCGCGCCGTTCATCGCCACACTCGGCGTGCTCTATGTCGCGCGCGGCCTTGCATTGCTGTCGTCGGACGGCCGCACCTTCCCGAACCTCGTCGGCAAGCCGGAGCTTGGCACCACCGGGTTTGGTTTCCTCGGCGCCGGGCGGCTGCTCGGCCTGCCGGTGGCGATCTGGATCCTGATCGTCGTCGCGCTGGCTGCGGCCTATCTCGCCAAATACACGCCGCTCGGCCGCCACATCTTCGCCGTCGGCGGCAATGAACGGGCATCGCGAATTTCGGGCGTCCGTGTCAATATGGTGAAAATGTTCGTCTACATGTTCTCCGGTTTCTGCGCGGCGATCGTCGGCCTGATCATCTCGTCGGAACTGATGGCCTCGCACCCGGCAACGGGCGAAAGTTTCGAGCTCAACGCCATCGCGGCGGCAGTGCTCGGCGGCACCTCGATGTCGGGTGGGCGAGGCACGATCGGCGGCACCATTGTCGGCGCCTTCGTCATCGGCATTCTTTCGGACGGGTTGGTGATGATGGGCGTGAGTTCGTTCTGGCAGATGGTGATTAAGGGCCTCGTCATCATCGTCGCCGTCGTCGTCGACCAGGCGCAGCGCCGGCTGCAGAGCCGGGTGACGCTGATGCAGATGGCAAAAGCAGGCTGAACATGGCGGAGTTGCGGGGAGGGCTCATCGGCTGCGGCTTCTTTGCCGTCAACCAGATGCATGCCTGGCGCGACATAGAGGGCGCCGCGATCGTCGCCATCTGCGACCGCGACCCCGAGCGGCTGCGCATCATCGGCGACCAGTTCGGCATCGGACAGCGCTACATCGACGCGGCGGAGATGTTTGCAAGCGAGAAGCTCGACTTCGTCGATATCGCCACCACCGCGCCCAGCCATCGTCCGCTGGTCGAGATGGCGGCGCTGCACCGTGTGCCGGCGATTTGCCAAAAGCCGTTCGCGCCGACGCTTGCGGACGCCGTGGCGATGGTGAAGGCATGCGCCGATGCCGGCGTGAAGCTGATGGTGCATGAGAATTTTCGCTGGCAGTCGGCGATCCAGGCGGTGCGCGCCGTGCTCGACAGCGGTGAGATCGGTACGCCGTTCTTCGGACGCATCTCCTTCCGCTCCGCCTATGACGTGTTTTCAGGCCAGCCCTATCTCGCCAAGGGAAAGCGCTTCATCATCGAGGACCTCGGTATCCACATCCTGGACATAGCCCGTTTTCTACTGGGCGACGTGTCGACGATCACGACGCGAACCGCGCGCATCAACCCCGGCATCGCGGGCGAAGATGTCGCGACGATGCTGATGGACCACAAGAGCGGGGCGACGTCAGTGGTCGACTGTAGCTACGCGACGAAGCTCGCCACCGAACCGTTTCCCGAAACGCTGATCGAGATCGACGGCAGCGACGGCACGATCCGCTTGGCGCAGGGATATCGGCTCACCGTCACCGGCAAGAGCGGAACAGTGGTCAGCGATGTCTCGCCGCCGCTGCTGCCCTGGGCATCGCGACCCTGGCACAACATCCAGGAGAGCGTCGTCGCCATCCAGCAACACTGGGTCGACTGCCTGGCAGAGGGAACCGAGCCCGCGACCTCGGGCGCCGACAATCTCAGGACATTCGCGCTGGTCGAGGCGGCCTATCTGGGCGCCGCGAGCCACGAACCTGTCCACCTGGACGCCTTGCTGACATGACAGCCGACGCCTTCCTCCTCTATGGCACGCATGCTGTCGAGGCGGAGCCCGTCAGGCTGAGTGCGGGCCTGCTCAGCACCGACTTTGTCAACGGCAATCTGCGCACCATCCGTTACGGCGGCATCGAAGTGCTGCGCGCCATCGCCTACATCGTGCGCGACCGCGACTGGGGCACTTACGAGCCTGAGCTGACCGACCTTGTCATCAAAGAGGGAGCCGACACTTTCTCGGTCAGCTACACGGCAAAGTGCACCGGGCCGGGCGATAGCCGGCTCGGCTTCCACGCCATGATCAAAGGCTCAGCCGACGGTCGTCTTGTCTTCGACGTAGCTGCTCTGCCCGAAAGCGATTTCGAGACCAACCGCTGCGGCTTCTGCATCCTGCATCCGATCGCCGGCCTCGCCGGCAGTGCGGTGACGGTCGAGCATACCGACGGCAGCGTGGTGGCGACGAACCTGCCACTGCTGATCGATCCATGGCAGCCTTTCAAGGATTTGCGCGCGATCACTCATGAGGTCCGGCCGGGCATCACTGCCGAATGCCGGATGGAGGGCGACACTTTCGAGATGGAGGACCAGCGCAACTGGTCGGACGCGTCCTACAAGACCTATGTGCGGCCACTGGCGCTGCCTTGGCCCTATGTGCTGCCGGCCGGCCAAACTGTAAGCCAGACGGTCAGCCTGCGCATCACCGGCGAGGGGAGAATGTCGGCCGCAGCATCTGCCGCCGAACCGGTCCGCGTCGAGGTCGGTGAGGCCGGGCAGAGGCTGCCGGATATCGGCGTGATCATCTACCCGGATGAGGTCGAAGCAGCGCTCGCAAATCTTTCGACATTGACTGAGCTCGGCCCGCAGCAACTTGTCTTCCACTACGATCCGACGCGCGGCCACGGTCTCGAAGCATTGCGGTCTTATGCAAGGCTCACTGCTGCCTATCCAGTCGGCACCACACTCGAATGCATCGTTGCCTGCGCGGGCGATCTCGACGCTGAACTTTCAGCCGTCGCGAACCTGGTGCGTCAAGCCGGGTTGAAGCTTTCGGCCATTGCCGTCTCGCCTTCGGTTGACCGGCAGTCGACACCGCCGGGCAGTGCGTGGCCGGACTGTCCGCCGCTCGAAGACGTCTATGACGCGGCGCGGCGCGCCTTTCCCGATATCCGGCTTGGTGGCGGCATGTTCAGCTATTTCACCGAGCTCAACCGCAAGCGCGTGCCGGGGGGCCTGCTCGATTTCGTCACTCACTGCACGTGCCCGATCGTGCACGCCGCCGACGATCTCAGCGTCATGCAGTCGCTGGAGGCGCTGCCCTCCATAACCGCGTCGGCGCGGGCGATCTTTGGGGAAAAGCCTTACCGCATCGGTCCATCGACGATCGCCATGCGCCAGAACCCCTATGGCGGCGCGACCAAGGGCAATCCCGGGGGACAGCGCATCGCCATGGCCGATCGCGACCCTCGTCATGCCGGCCTGTTCGCAGCCGCATGGGCGATCGGCTATGCCGCGCGTGTCGCGCCGGCTGGGCTGGAACTGCTCACGCTGTCCGGCTTCGCCGGGCCCTTCGGCGTGCTCGCAGCATCCGGCGAACCCGTCGCGGAAGGATCGCCTCGGCCGATCTTCGATGCCATCAAGGGGCTTTGCGAACTGGCCGGCCTTGCGCATGTGGCGGCAAGGACGAGCGATGAGACCAAGGTGCTGGCATTGGCCGGCCGCCCCGCTTCGGGCAAGACCATCGTGTGGCTGGCGAACCTGACAGCGGACGATGTACCGGTCCACATCTCAGCGTTTGGCCGAGGCCAACTCGCGATGACACCCTACGCGATCACGCGGATCGGCTGAAATCAGTTGCCGGAGTTCATCACATACAGCGCGCGCGAGCGCTCGAGATGCTTGATCATCGCCTTCTCGGCGCCGTCGGCATCCTTCTTCTCGATGCGGCCAATGATCTCTTCATGCTCGGTCAGCGTGAACTGTTCCTTGCCGGTCCAGATCAGCATTTCGGTGTGATATTCCTTCAGCCAACCGAGCATCGCTTCGCTCACGGCGACATAGATCGGGTTGCCGGAGATCGCCGCGATCTGGGTATGAAACTTCATGTCGGCGGAGATAAAGGCCTCGGAATCGCCGCGAAAACCGCGCTGTTCGGCAACGGTGGCGCGTAGCCGCTGAACGTCCTCGGCGGTGGCGTTTTCGGCGGCTTCCCTGACCATGCCGCGCTCGAAGAAGATGCGCGCGGTTTTCAGGTGTTCCAGCGTGTCCTTCGAGGACGACAGGATGATCTTGGCGGCGCCGTCGACCTGCTTGATGATCGACTTCGCGGTCAGTTGCAGCACCTTGGCGCGTTCCCCATGCGAGATCGCGACGAGGCCCATATTGCTCAGCGCCTGCATCGCCTCGCGGATCGCGGGACGGCCGACCTCGAAGCGCTCCATCAACTCGCGCTCCGACGGCATGTCGTCGCCCGGCGTCAATTCTCCGCTGGTGATCAGGCGCTTCAGCCGCAAAACACTTCGTCGGAAAGTTTGCGCCGGACGATCGGCTCCGAACGGTTCATCGTCGCGAATCACTCCCTTGACCTGTCTCTATCTAGCATTGCCACAGCCATTCCCGGAATGGCCGTCGCCCCCATCGGCCATAGCCGCAAGACAGGATATCACTTGCAAAGCTTATGTACTCATTATACCAGATTTCGACGACCAAGGAACTCTTTTCGAACCCCCTGCGGCCTTAGACAACGAACCATGATCACGCTCACCTACCGCATCGAGACATCAGGCAGCATCGAGACGCTGGCAGCCAAGATCGCCAGCGACCAGTCGACTGGAACCTTCGTCGCGCTGCCCGGCGAGACCGAGGAACTGAAAGCCCGGGTGGCCGCGCGTGTCCTGGCCATTCGGCACCTGCCGGACGCACTTCGCCCTTCCATTCCCGAGGCCGGTAACGGGCCGTTCAAGCGCGCGGATGTCGACATCGCCTTTCCATTCGATGCCATCGGCCACGACCTGTCGGCTCTGATGACCATTGCCATCGGCGGCGCCTATTCGATCAAAGGCCTGTCCGGCATTCGCGTTGTCGACATGAAGCTGCCGGAGCAATTCCGCGGCGCGCATCCAGGTCCGCAATTCGGCGTCGCCGGCAGCCGCAGGCTGACAGGTGTCACGGATCGGCCGATCATCGGCACCATCGTCAAGCCGGCGCTGGGGCTGCGGCCCCCCGAGACCGCCGCGATGGTGGGCGAGCTGATCGCCGCCGGTGTCGATTTCATCAAGGACGATGAGAAGCTGATGAGCCCAGCCTATTCGCCGCTGGCGGAGCGGGTAAAGGCAATCATGCCGCTGATCCTCGACCACGAGCAGAGGACCGGCAAGAAGGTGATGTATGCCTTCGGCATCTCGCATGCCGACCCGGACGAGATGATGCGCAATCACGATCTGGTGGCCAAGGCCGGCGGTAATTGCGCGGTGGTCAACATCAACTCCGTCGGTTTCGGTGGCCTGGCCTTCTTGAGAAAACGCTCCAGCCTGGTGCTTCACGCTCATCGCAACGGCTGGGACATCCTCACCCGCCATCCCGGCCTCGGTATGAACTTCAAGGTCTGGCAACAGTTCTGGCGGCTGCTCGGCGTCGACCAGTTCCAGATCAACGGCATCCAATCGAAATACTGGGAGCCGGACGCGTCTTTCGTCGAGTCCTTCAAGGCGGTGACGACGTCGATTTTTGCGCCTGAGGATTGCGCCTTGCCTGTGGCGGGCTCCGGCCAATGGGGCGGGCAAGCGCCCGAGACCTATGAACGGACCGGCCGGACGGTCGATCTGCTCTATCTGTGCGGCGGCGGCATCGTCAGCCATCCGGATGGACCGGGCGCCGGGGTGCGTGCCGTGCAGCAGGCCTGGCAAGCTGCGGTCGACGGCATTCCGCTGGCGGAGTTCGCCTTGAGCCATCCCGAACTGGCGCGGTCGATCGAAAAGTTCGGCGACGGCAAAGCGGCCTGAAGCGATGCAAGATCTGCTTCTCAGCTATTATGGCGATGACCTCACCGGTTCGACCGACGTCATGGAAGCGCTCGAACTCGGCGGCGTGCCGACCGTGCTGTTCATGCGCCAGCCGGACGCGGCCATGCTTGCGCAGTTCGCACATTGCCGAGCCGTTGGCCTGGCCGGCACCAGCCGCAGCGAGACGCCACAATGGATGGACACGCATCTGAGCGATGCCTTCGCTTGGCTGAAGACGCTGAATGCCGCGATCTGTCACTACAAGGTCTGCTCGACCTTCGATTCCAGTCCGACGATCGGCAGCATCGGTCGCGCCATCGAGATCGGCCGCTCGGTTTTCGCTCAGGACAGCGTGCCGCTGCTGGTTGGGGCGCCGCAGCTCAAGCGTTACACCGCCTTTGGACATTTGTTCGCGGCCTATCGTGAAAAGTATTTCCGCATCGACCGCCATCCGGTGATGAGCCGCCACCCGACGACGCCGATGGATGAATCCGACCTGCTGATCCATCTGTCGCGGCAGACGGAGCTCACATCGGGGCTGGTCGATCTCGCGACGTTGCAGTCGGTGTCGCGCTCGGAAGCCTTCGACCGCTTGCTCGCTGAGGGCACCGACATCGTACTTGTCGATGTCGACAGCCTCGAGACGCAGGCGCTTGCCGGCAAGGAGATATGGCGCGCCCGCAAGCCGGGCGGTTCGTTCGTCGTCGGCTCGTCCGGGATCGAATATGCGCTGCTGGCCGAATGGGTGTCGAACGGGACGGTCAGAGCTGAACCAAAATTTTCACCGCCGGGTGCTGCCGACCGGATCGCGGTCGTCTCGGGCAGTTGTTCGCCGACGACAGAACGACAGATCCGGCACGCTTTGACCGACGGCTTCGATGGCATCGAGGTCGATCCCGTCGAACTGATCTCCGAAGCTTCCGGAGATGCGATCGCACGCGCAGCAGCAGCCGGTCGCGCCAGTCTGGAAGGCGGAAGCAGCGTCGTACTCTACACGGCCCTTGGACCCACGGCCGACAGGGGGGGCGAAATCGACCGCCAGGAAGGCGCCCGCCACAAGCTTGGTCGCGGCCTCGGCGAACTGCTTCGCGCGCTGACGATCGAGCAGAAGTTGCAGCGCGTGGTCATAGCCGGAGGCGACACGTCGAGCCACGCGCTCGGCCAGATGGGCGTCGATGCGCTGACGGTGCGGATGCCGCTGCCGGCGTCGCCGGGCTCGCCGCTTTGCGTCGCTCACTCGCACATCAAGGCGATCGATGGGCTGGAGGTGGCACTCAAGGGCGGGCAGGTTGGAACCGACCGCTATTTCAGCGCCATCCGTGACGGCCTTAGCAGCTGATTACGCGTCGCCTGGCAACCGCGAGATCCATTCATGCCCTCTAACGGCGCCGTAGCGGTTTTTGTCGCGCATGTTGACGTTAAATTCACATAAAGATATGGGTGTTTTGTCGGGGCAAGGTACTTTTGCCATTTATCCGCCTTGCTCTATCGGGGTTGTCGCCATGTGTTTCGCCCTTGCATCAGACTGCAGGATCGCCCTGTAGCAATCGCCAATTGCTGAAAGAGGCGGTGTTCATGCCCAGCCTGCTCGGAATCGATAACGGCCTCACGGTCACCAAGGCGGTCATCTTCGATGCCGACGGCACGCAATTGTCCGTGGCGCGTCGCCGGGTGCCGCAATCGATGCCCCACGCGCGCTGGGTGGAGCGCGACATGTCAGGCCTGTGGCAAGCAACAGCCGACGCCATCAAGGAGGCGATCGCGCTCGCCGGCAGGCCGGCGGAAGACATCAAGGCGGTGGCGGCGACCGCGCATGGCGATGGTCTCTATCTGCTCGATCATGATCGTCAGCCTTTGGGACCAGGCATCCTGTCGCTCGACAGCCGCGCCGGCGACATTGTCGACAGGTGGTCCGCCGGTTCCGTTTTCACCGATGCGCTGGCGACGACAGGCCAGACGCCGCATGTTTCGGCGCCGTCGGCGCTGCTGGCATGGCTCAAGCAGAACGATCCTGATCGCTATGGCCGCATCGGCCATGTGCTGGCCTGCAAGGACTGGCTGCGCTTTTGCCTGAGCGGCACGATCGGCACCGACCGCACGGAGGCAAGCACCTCATTCACGGATTTCCGCACGCAAGCCTATGCGCCTGAAGCGCTGCGCATCTTCGGGTTGGAGGATCTGTTCGACGCGCTGCCGCCGGTGGCGCATTCCGCTGAAATCGCCGGTCAAGTCACCGCCGATGCCGCCGAAAGGACCGGCCTTCGCAAGGGAACACCGGTCGCCTGCGGCCTGCACGACGTGGCCGCCTCGGCGCTTGGCATGGGCTGCCATGAGGAGGGCGTGCTCGCCATCGTCGCCGGCACCTATTCCATCAATGAAGTCGTCTCTTCGCAACCGCGCGTCGACCGACGTTGGTTCTGCCGTAACGCCATCGATGCGGGCCGTTGGAACAACATGTCGATCTCGCCGGCCTCGACAGCGAACTACGACTGGTTTCTCGACACCTTCTGTCGCTTGGAGCAAGACAGAACAAACGCGGATCGCGGCTCCCTCCACGAATTGCTGGCGGGAGAGATCGATGCGGCGTTGAAGAAGCCTTCGACCATCCTGTTTCATCCCTATCTGTTCGGCTCTCCCTATGGCGATTTGGCCAGCGGCAGCTTTGTCGGCCTGCATGGCTGGCACAATCGCGGCGACATGCTGAAGGCGGTTCTGGAAGGCATCGCCTTCAATCACCGCACCCATGTCGAGGCCTTGCGCGACGGCTTTGCCGTCAGCGAGATCCGCCTGACCGGGGGCGGCTCGCGTAATCCTGCTTTCGTCCAGATGTTTGCCGACGTGCTGAACGCCCCGGTCACCGTCACCTCGACGGATGAGACCGCGGCCCTCGGTGCCGCGCTTTGCGCAGGTGCTGCGGTCGGCTTGTTCAAGACGCCGCAAGAGGGCGCCAGGCAGGTCGGGATGACGGAGCGGACGTATCAACCCGTGCCCGCCTCCAGTGCTGTGTTCAATGAGCGGTTTTCGCTCTACTGCCGCATAGCCGAGCAACTGAAGTCGCATTGGCCTGATATCGAAAGGCTGGCGGGGGTAAACGCATGATCAAGGCCGACGAACGACGAGAAGAGATCGCCGATTATGTGATCAAGCTCGGCCAGGTGCGCATCGATGATCTGGTCGAGCATTTCGGCGTGTCGCGCATGACCATCCACCGGCATATCGACCGGCTGGCGCAGCAGGGCGTGCTGCGCAAGCTGCACGGTGCGGTGACGGTCCAGCCTTCCGGCCTCTACGAGAGCGCTTTCCGCTACCGGGTGACCGTCAATCGAGCCGAGAAGGATGCACTGGCGCGGGCGGCACTGGATTATATCGAGGCCGGCCAGGTGGTGATGCTGGACGATTCATCGACGGCAAACGCGGTCGCGACGCTGCTGCTCGACGTCAAGCCGCTGACCGTCGTTTCCAACAGCGTCTCGACGGCGGGCCAATTGATCAATGTGGACGATATCGATTTCATCTGCCTCGGCGGCCAGTATCATCCCACTTACAATGCCTATATCGGCATTGTCTGCGAGAACGCCGTGGCGCAGTTGCGCGCCAATGTGCTGATCTGTTCGGCTTCGGCCGTCACCGGAACCACTGCTTTCATCCAGGATCCGAATGTCGTGCGGGTCAAGCAGGCGATGATGACCGCCTCCGTGAAGCGCATCCTTTTGGTGGACCACGCAAAATTCGACCGGATCGCGCTGCATGTCTTCGACGATTTGACCAGTTTCGACGCCGTGCTGGTGACCGAGGGCCTCGGCGATGCGCAGGCGCAGAGCCTCGAGCGGGCCGGGGTGAAACTGCGCATCGTCAAGACGAAAGCGCCATGAGCCGAACAGACGGAGCAGGGGCGGACAATCCCGCCGGGCGTCTCGCCGCGATAGCCGGGACCGGCGAGGTCGACGTCGTCATTCTTGGCGCCGGCATCAACGGGGCAGGGCTGTTTCGCGATCTGTGCGCGCAAGGTGTCAGCTGCCTGATCGTCGACAAGGCGGACTTCGGCTCGGGCACCAGTGCCGCGCCGTCGAGGCTCATCCACGGCGGCCTGAAATATCTCGAGACGGGCGAGTTCGGGCTGGTGGCGCAGTCGACGCTCGAACGCAATCTGCTTCTTCAAAACGCGCCGCACTATGTCAGCCCGCTGCCGACCGTCATCCCGATCTTCTCGTGGAGCAAGGGCATGCTCGCGGCGTTGCGAACGCTGTTCGGCTCGACCAGCGCGCCGCGCAGCCGCGGCGCCATGCTGATCAAGATCGGCTTGATGATCTACGATTTCTACGGTTCACGAAACCAGGTCATGCCGCGCCACCGCATGGTCGGGCGGCGGCAGGCGCTTGTTGAGATGCCGGCGCTCAATCCGGCGATCGTCGCCACCGGCACCTACTACGACGCCAAGATAAGTCACCCGGAAAGGCTGGTGCTGGAACTGATCCTCGACGGCTTGCAGGCTCACGCGGCGTCTGCCGGTGCCAACTACACGACACTGGCGGCTTCAGCCAATGGCGTGCTCACCTTCCAGCCGGAAAACGGCGCGGCCTTTTCGGTGCGACCAAGGCTGGTGATCAACGCCGCCGGTCCATGGATCGATGACGTCAACGCGCTGCTTGGTGCTCCATCGAAGATGATCGGCGGCACCAAGGGCTCGCATATCCTGTTAAGGCATGACGAACTGGTCAAAAGCCTCGCCGGGCGCATGCTCTATTTCGAGGCCGATGACGGCCGCATCTGCCTGGTCTACGACTATCTCGGCCTGGCGCTGGTCGGCTCGACCGACATCAAGGCCGACAATCCGGACGCGGTCCGCTGCGAACCCGAAGAAGTCGACTATCTGCTCGACAGCGTGCGAACGCTGCTGCCGGGCATGGCGTTCGAGCGCGACCAGATCGTCTACGCCTATAGCGGCATCCGGCCGCTGCCGACGTCTGAAGCAGCGACGCCCGGACTGATCAGCCGCGATCATTCGGCGCCCGTTGCCGAGCCGGACGGCAACAGGCCCTTTGCAGTCATTTCGCTGGTCGGCGGCAAATGGACGACGTTCCGCGGCTTTGCCGAGGAAGTCACTGATACCGTACTCATGCGCTTGCAGCGCAGCCGCAAGATGTCGACTCAGTCGATGCCGATCGGCGGTGGGCGGGATTTTCCGGCCAATGCCGCCGCGCGCGCGAACTGGCTGGCTGAGGCACAGCAGGCAACGGGCGCCGGGGAAGGGCGCCTTGATCAATTGCTGTCGCGCTACGGGACCAGAGCCGTTGAGATCGCCAGGCACGGGTCGGATGATGAGGGTCGTCGTCTGCCGGACTCGGACGGCTACGGCAAGGCGGAAATCGACTACATCGTGCGCAACGAATTCGTCGAACATCTGGCCGATGTCGTTATGCGCCGCAGCACGTTGGCGATAGGCGGCTCGCTGACGAGCCGCGACCTGCAGGAGATTGCCGCGATCGCGGGGCGGGCGTTGGGGTGGAGCACCGAGCGCCTCACGCGGGAGGTCGAATCCGCTGTTGTCGAGCTCGAGGGCATGAACCTGATGCGGCTGGACTGATCGCTTGATCGCCGACGCCTAGCTTTTCCTGAGGCAATCCGATCGATTTGCCCTTGTTGCGCCTTGTGCATCAACCTTCCCATTTTGCACCCGGATTGGGATTTGCCGGCGCCTACGGGCTCATGCCGTCACTGGATACGGTAACACAAATTGACGTTAAATTAACACTACCGTATGGTCATATTGTATGCTTACCTTCTAATAGGCTCGCGTTGGCTGCCGAACGTCGGCTGAGGCAACCATCTGCGGAGGGATTGACAGCGGTGCAAAGGTATGAAAATTTTTGCACACAAAGATAATATTATCACCCTGGGGAGGGGATGGCTTGAATTCCGGCGGAAGCGCAAACCGCGACCATGAATCCAGCCTCGCCACGCGCGCGGCCTGGCTGCACTATGCCGGTGGTCTGACCCAGGCCCAGGTGGCCAAGCGGCTTGGCCTGACCAGCCTCAAGGCGCATAGGCTGATCACCAAGGCCAACCAGGAAGGTCTGGTTAGGGTCTTCATCGACGGCGACGTCGCCGAATGCGTCGACCTGGAACAGCGCCTGATCGCCGCCTATGGGCTCCACTATTGCGAGGTGGTTCCCGATCTCGATCAGGACGAACTGCCGCTCAAGGGGCTGGGCATTGCCGGCGCCCAGTTCCTGAAGCGCGAAATCGATCGCGGCGAAGACATGCTGATCGGCGTCGGCCATGGCCGCACGCTTGCCGCCAGCGTCGAATATCTGACGCGCGCAACTGCTGCTCACATCCGTTTCGTCTCGCTGCTTGGCGGCGTGACGCGCAAATTCGCCGCCAACCCGCACGACGTCATGCATCGCCTGGCAGAGCGGACCGGCGCGCAGGCTTTCGTCATGCCGGTGCCTTTTGTCGCCAATACCGCCGAGGACCGCGAAGTGCTGCTTGGCCAGCGCGGCATCAGCGATGTGTTCGCTCTCGCCAGCCGGTCCGACCTGATGTTCGTCGGAATAGGCACGGCCGAGCGGGAGGCGTCGCTGGTCGCCACCGGCATGATCGAGCCTTCCGAAATCGACGAGGTCAAGCGTGACGGCGGCGTTGGTGAATTGCTGGCGCATTTCTTCGACGACAAGGGGCGTCCGGTCGAAACGGCGCTGTCGGAAAGAATACTGGCGCTTCCGCGCGATCAGTTGAAGGGCCGCAGGATCGTTGCCGTCGCCGGCGGCAAGGTGAAGGTGCGCGCCATCAAGGCAGTACTCGAAAGCCGTTATCTCAGCGGCCTGATCACCGACGAATGCACGGCCCGCGCGCTGGTCGAGCTCGACGATGCAGCCGGGACCGCGAAGCGCCGCGTGAACGGAGGAACTTCGAATGCGTGACAACGGAAAATCGCTGGTGGTTGCATCATGAGCGCGAAGGCTGCCACCGCCCGGCAAGCTTCGCCCAACCTGCGCCGGGTCCTTGCCAGCGCCGCGGCTCTGGTTCTGCTCGGCGCCATGGCGCTCGACACCAAGGTGATCAAGATCGGCTCTGCCGGCGATGTTCGCAACGCCGTGTTTTCGGCCGCCGACTACGGCAAATCTGAATTCCCCAAGGTGCAAGCCGATGTCGAAGCGCGTGCCGCCGACGCCGCTACGGTGGCGACGGCGATCGCCAAGGACAGGGCGACGGCCGAAAAGGAATATGGCGTGCCGGCGGGAGTCGGACCGGTCATCTCGGTCAAGTTCACCGGCGTCGTCGGCGAGGGAAAATCGGGCATCTACAAGGTCGCCGTCGACGGTTTGCCGGACACGTTGACCGTCCGCGTACAGACTGGGCCGGCGATCAACGGAACCGAGCTTCGCGACGCCACCGGCAAGATCACCTTTGGTCAGTTCACCAACCAGATCGAGTATCAGGACGCCGGCTCGGCGCTGAACAACGAGATGAAGAAGGAGGTGCTGGCGAAAGTCGATACCAGTGCCTTGACCGGCAAGACAATAGCGGTGGTCGGCGTCTTCAAGCTGGTCAATCCGAAGAGCTGGCTGGTCACACCGGTGAGGCTGGACGTCAAATGACAATGGCTGCCGGCACAGAACCCGCGACTGGCGATGCCGTGCTTTCGGCGCGCAATGTCGTCATGTCGTATGGCGGCGTCCACGCGCTCAAGGGCGTCAACTTCGACATCCATCGCGGCAAGGTCACCACCCTGTTCGGAGAGAATGGCGCCGGCAAATCGACGCTGATGAAGATCCTGTCCGGCGTGGTGACGCCGACATCCGGCGACATCGTGCTCGATGGCAATCTTGTCAGCTTTGCCTCGTCTTCGGACGCGCGCGATCGCGGCATTTCGATCATCCACCAGGAGCTCAGCCTGGCGCCGACCCTCAGCGTTCGCGACAACATCTTCATGGGCCGCGAACTGCGCACCAGAACCGGCCTCGACTTCGCCGAGGAGGCGCGCCAGGCGCGGGCGCTGATGGCCGACCTCGAAGAAGACATCGATCCGATGACCCTGGTCGAGGACCTGCGCCTGGGGCAGCAACAGATCGTCGAGATCGCACGCGCGCTGTCGGTCGATTCCCGCATCCTGATCATGGACGAGCCGACCTCCGCACTCAGTGCGACCGAGGTGGAGGTGCTGTTCAAGGTGATCCGCGATCTGACCAGCCGCGGTGTCTCCATCGTCTACATCTCGCATCACCTCGAAGAGGCGCTGCAGATCACCGACTACGCCGTCGTGCTGCGTGACGGGGCGATCACGGCAACGGCCGAGGCCAAGGACATCGACCTCGAATGGATCGTCCGCAACATGGTGGGCGAGAATTTCGATCTCGGCTCGCCGCCGACCGGCCACGAGTTCGGCGCGGTGGCGCTTTCGATCGAGGATGTCAGCGTCACCGACGCTTCGGGTTCAGGCTACGTCGTCGATCATCTGTCGCTGGATGTCAAAGCGGGCGAGATCGTCTGCATCTATGGGCTGATGGGCGCGGGCCGCACGGAATTGCTGGAGGCCGTCGCCGGCCGTGTGCCCATGGCGGGCGGGCGGGCGCTGCTGGAGGGTGAGGACGTTTCGGGGCTGACCATTGCCCAGCGCATCGCCCGAGGTCTGGTTCTGGTCCCCGAGGATCGCCAGCGCGATGGCCTGGTTCAGACCATGACCGTCGGCCGCAATCTGTCGCTTGCCAGCATCGAGGCGTTCGCGAAAGGCCTGTTCCTCTCCCGGCCGAGGGAACGCGCACTGATCGACGATTCGATCCGCAAGGTGACCATCAAGACCGCGGGCGGCAACGCCATGATCGGATCGCTGTCGGGCGGCAACCAGCAGAAGGTCGTCATCGGCAAGATGCTGACGACAGATCCCAAGGTCATCCTTCTCGACGAGCCGAGCCGCGGCATCGATGTCGGCGCCAAGGCCGAAGTCTTTCGCTTGCTCAGCGAGCGCGCCGCGCAAGGCTTGGCGGTCGTCTTCTCGACTTCGGAGGTCAATGAGTGCCTCAGCATCGCCCATCGCATCGTCGTGATGCGGCGCGGCAAGATTTCAGCCGAATTCGGCGCCAACGCCACCAAAGAGCAGATCATGGCCGCCTCCGGCGAAGCCGTGGTCGCCTGACCATAGAATTTCGGAGCCCCGACCCATGAGCGATGTCAGCCAGGCCAGCAAACAGTCCAGCCCCAATGCGGGCGGCGAGGGCTTCGACGTGGCCAAGCTGCTGCTCGAAGGCCGGGCCTTCTTTGCCCTGATCGTCATCATTGTCGTCTTCTCGATCCTGTCGCCCTATTACCTCTCGGTGGCGAATTTCCTGACCATGGCCTCGCATGTCGCCATCTTCGGGATTCTCGCCGTCGGCATGCTGCTGGTCATCCTCAATGGCGGCATCGACCTGTCGGTGGGGTCGACGCTCGGGCTTGCCGGCGTCGTCGCCGGGTTTCTGATGCAGGGCGTGACGCTGACCTGGCTGGGCGTCGTTCTCTACCCGCCGGTCTGGGTGGTCGCGGTGCTGGCCTGCATGCTGGGTGCGGCCGTCGGGCTTATCAACGGCGTGCTGATCGCGCGGTTCAAGGTTCCGGCCTTCGTCGCCACGCTCGGCGTCATGTACATGGCGCGCGGCCTGGCACTGCTGATGACCAGCGGCCTGACCTACAACAATCTCGGCGGCAAGCCGGAGTTGGGCAACACCGGTTTCGATGCTCTCGGCTTCAACCGCCTGTTCGGCGTGCCGACCGGCGTGGTGGTGCTGGCGGTTATCGCGCTGATCGGCAGCATCGTCCTGAACCGCACCGCCTTTGGACGCTGGCTCTACGCCTCGGGCGGCAATGAGCGCGCCGCCGAACTCTCCGGCGTTCCGGTCAAGACCGTGCAGATTTCGGTCTATGTGCTGTCGGGCATCTGCGCCGCCATTGCCGGCCTGATCCTGTCCTCGCAGCTGACCTCGGCCGGGCCGACCGCCGGCACCACCTACGAACTGACGGCCATCGCCGCCGTGGTCATCGGCGGCGCCGCACTCACCGGCGGGCGCGGCAACATTCGCGGCACCTTGCTCGGAGCCTTCGTCATCGGCTTCCTATCCGATGGTCTGGTGATCATCGGCATCTCATCCTACTGGCAGACAGTGTTCACAGGCGCCGTCATCGTGCTCGCCGTGCTCCTCAATGCCGTTCAGTATCGCCGCCGTAGCAAGCTTCCAGCTTCGACGGGCGGCCAACCGACTTCTCAGAAACGGGGGAAGGCCGAACCGGCCAATCCTGCCCAAGGGAAGACTGCCAGCTGACTGGCAGCAAGACCGCGTAAAATCATTGGAGGAATGTACATGAAAATCGTGCTTAGAAGTTTGCTTGCCGCCGCGATGGTGGTCGGGTTTAGCGCAGCCGCATCGGCCGCAGGCCTGATCTCGATCATCGTCAACGATCCGGCCAACCCCTACTGGCTGACCGAAGGCAACGTCGCCAAGGCCGAAGCCGAAAAGCTTGGCTATACAGCCAACGTCGCCGCCCACAAGGGCGACACCAATACCGAAAGCAATCTGATCGACACCGCCATCACCAACAAGTCGGTGGCGATCATCCTCGACCCGGCCAATGCCGATGGTTCGGTCGGCGCGGTGAAGAAGGCGATTGCCGCCAACATCCCGGTTTTCCTCGTCAATGCCGAGATCAACCAGGAAGGCCTTGCCAAGGGGCAGCTCGTCTCCAACAACGCGCAAGGGGCAGCCCTCGGTGCCCAGCAGTGGGTGCAGGCGGTCGGTGAAAAGGGCAAGTATGTCGAACTGCTCGGCGCCCCGTCGGACAACAACGCCGCCACGCGCTCGAACGGCTACGCGACCGTGCTGAGCCAGTATCCGGATCTCGAAAAGGCCGCTTCGCAGGTCGCCAACTGGGATCGTACCCAGGGACACGACAAGATGCAGAGCATGCTGCAAGCCAATCCCGACATCATCGCCGTGATTAGCGGCAACGATGAAATGGCGCTTGGAGCGGTTGCGGCGCTGAAGGAAGCTGGCAAGCTCGCCGGCATCAAGGTCGGCGGCTTTGACGGTTCCCCGGATGCGGTTGCGGCCATCAAGTCCGGCGAACTGCAGTACACCGTGCTTCAGCCGGTGGCCATCTTCTCGGCCAAGGCTGTGCAGCAGGCCGACTCGTTCATCAAGTCGGGCGCTACCGGCGCCACCAGCGAGAAGCAGCTGTTCGATTGCCTGCTCATCACCAAGGACAATGTGGACAAGTACACCGCACCCTTCGTGCTGTCGGAATAAAACGTGCTCAGGGGGTGTCCTTTGCGGACACTCCCTGGCTCTTCCACGGCTCCAGACAATAAAGACTGCTCCTTGTGAATTGCCTTCATAACCATCCGGAACGTGCGGCATGAAAGACCTGCTGATCGGGATCGACGCGGGAACGTCCGTGATCAAATCGGTCGCTTTCGATCTCTCGGGGCGGCAGCTTGCCATGGCGTCGGTGACCAACAGCTTCGTCACGCTGGAAGGCGGCGGCGCCGAGCAGGACCTTGATCAGACCTGGCGCGACATGGTGCTGACCGTTCTCGATCTGGCGACGAAAATTCCAGACCTCGCGCGGCGAACCGCGGCCGTCGCGGTCACCGGGCAGGGCGACGGCAGCTGGCTGATCGATGGCGACGGCATGCCGGTCGGGCGCGCCTGGCTCTGGCTCGATGCGCGCGCCGGACATCTGGTGGACGAGATGCGCGGCGATCCCCGGGATCGCACGCGGTTCGCGATCACCGGCACCGGGCTCAACGCCTGCCAGCAGGGCGCTCAGCTCAGCTGGCTGAAGAAAAACAGCCCGGAAATCCTGGAGCGCGCCGCCAATGCCTTTCACTGCAAGGATTGGCTCTATTTCAAGATGACCGGCGAGCGCGCCACCGATCCTTCGGAGGGAACATTCACCTTCGGCGATTTCCGCTCGCGCAGCTATTCCGACGAGGTGCTCGACATTCTCGATCTGACGTCGCACCGCCGGCTGCTGCCGCCAATGCTCGAAGGCACGACCGACCATCATCCGCTTTCTGCGTCGGCAGCAAATGAGACCGGCCTGCTTGAGGGCACGCCGGTGGTGCTGGGCTATGTCGACATGGTCAGCACCGCGCTTGGCGCCGGCCTCTATGATCCAAGCGGCAATGTCGGCTGCACGGTCATCGGCTCGACCGGCATCCACACACGCCTGGCGCGCACTGCCGACGACGTCGTTCTCAACGACGATGCATCAGGCTACACGATCGCCATGCCGGTTCCTGGCGCGTATGCGCAACTGCAATCCAACATGGCGGCGACGCTCAACATCGACTGGCTGCTTGGCCTGGCGCGCGACGTGCTGACCGCCAGCGGCGCAAAACCTTCGCGCGACGAGCTGCTGAAAGCGCTCGATGTCTGGGTCGAGGGATCGGAGCCGGGATCGCTGGTCTATCAGCCCTATATCTCGCTTGCCGGCGAACGCGGACCGTTCGTTGACCCCGACGCACGCGCGGGCTTCATCGGCCTCTCGGTCAAGCACGGTTTTGGCGATCTGGCGCGCGCAGTTCTCGAAGGATTGGCCTTCGCGGCCCGCGATTGCTACCAGGCCATGGGCAGCGTGCCCGGCGAAATCCGCCTGTCTGGCGGCGCCGCGCGCAGCCCGTCGCTGCGCCGTATCGTCGCTGCGGCGACCCGCGCGCAAGTCAGGACCAGCAGCCGCCAGGAAGCCGGCGCCGCGGGTGCGGCGATGATGGCCGCGGTCAGGCTTGGCGTCTATCGCTCGATGGATGTTTGCTGCGCCGAGTGGGTGACGCCGCTGCTGGGCGAATGCGACGCCTATGACGAGGCGCTTTCGCAAACCTACGATGCGCTGTTTCCGTCCTTTGTCGCGGCGCGTCAGGCGCTGCATCCGGTGTGGAAATCGATGGCGCACCGCACAGGAGCTAAGTCTTGAGCGATACAACGGATATTGTCGATCTCTTCGTGATCGGCGGTGGCGTCAACGGCGCCGGTATAGCGCGCGATGCCGCGGGTCGCGGGCTGTCGGTCATCCTGTGCGAGAAGGACGATCTGGCGCAAGGCACCAGCTCGCGTTCCGGCAAGCTGGTGCATGGGGGCCTGCGCTATCTCGAGTACTACGAGTTCCGGCTGGTGCGCGAGGCGCTGATCGAGCGCGAGGTGCTGCTTGAGGCGGCGCCGCACATCATCTGGCCGATGCGCTTCGTGCTGCCGCACAGCCCCGAAGACAGGCCGGCATGGCTGGTCCGGCTCGGGCTGTTTCTCTACGACCATCTTGGCGGCCGCAAGCGCCTGCCGGGAACGAGGACGCTGAATTTGAGAACCGCGCCGGAAGGAGCGCCGATCAAGGATGAATTCAAACGAGGCTTCGAATATTCGGACTGCTGGGTCGATGATGCACGGCTGGTGTTGCTCAATGCGCTCGACGCCAGTCAGCGTGGCGCAAAAGTCTTCACGCGCACGGCCTGTATTGCTGCCAGGCGCGAAGGCGGCCTGTGGTCGATCGACATGCAGGATGGCCGCACGGGTGCTGTGACGAGGGCCCGCGCACGCGGGTTGGTCAACGCGGCCGGGCCATGGGTGAATGACATCGTCAGCCGCGTCGCTGGACAGAATTCCACCCGCAACGTTCGCTTGGTGAAAGGAAGCCATATCGTCGTGCCGAAATTCTGGGAGGGACGGCAGGCCTATCTCATCCAGAACAACGACAAGCGGGTGATCTTCGTCAACCCGTATGAGAACGATCTGGCGCTGATCGGCACCACCGACATTCCTTATGAAGGTCGGCCCGAAGAAGTGGCCGCCGAGGCAAGCGAGATCAATTATCTGATCAAGGTGGTCAATCGCTACTTCAAGCGGCAGCTGACCGCGCAAGACGTGGTCTACAGTTTCTCGGGCGTGCGTCCGCTCTATGACGACAATGCCGACAACCCGAGCGCGGTGACGCGCGACTACATCTTCGAACTCGACGCCCCGAACGGTGGCGCGCCGCTGCTTTCTGTGTTCGGCGGCAAGATCACCACCTTCCGCAAACTGTCCGAACATGCGCTGGAAAAGATCCAGCCCTTCTTTCCGACCATGAAGAAGGCCTGGACAGCCAAAATTCCCCTGCCGGGAGGCGACCTGCCCAACGCGGATTTCGAGCAGTTCCTGGGCGATCTGCACGCCGAGTTTTCGTGGCTTAGCCCGTCGCTGGTGAAGCACTATGCCCGCAGCTACGGCACGCGCACGCGCGCCTTGCTGAAAGGCGTAAAAGGCGAAGCCGATCTCGGCCGTCGTTTCGGCCCGGATTTCTATGAGCTCGAAGCTGTCTTCCTGTTCGAGACCGAATGGGCGATGACCGCCGCCGACGTTCTCGAACGCCGGACCAAACACGGGCTGCATATCAATGCGGCCGAGCGGAAAACATTCGAAGACTGGTGCACAAAGACAATGGCGGCGGTGAACTGATGGCCTTCACGCTTTCGCTGAACACCAACCCGCTGGTCAATCGCTTCGCCGATCCCGACGATCTGATCGACGCCATTGCCTATGGCATCGGCATCCGCGACGTGCAACTGACGCATGAATTCGTCAATCCGGGCTGGCCGGCGGCAACGATCGCCAAGTTCGTTCGCCTGTTCAACAGCGCCCTGGCGCGGACCGGCGTGCGGATCACTTCGGGTATGACCGGTCCCTATGGCCGGCTCAATCATTTCGGCCATCCGGACGCGGATGTGCGCCGCTATTATGTCGATTGGTTCAAGACCTTCGCCGACATCTCCGCCGAACTCGGCGCGTCGGGCATGGGCACGCAGTTCGCCATATTCACCTACAAGGATTTTGACGATCCGCAGCGGCGCGCGGCGCTTCTCGGCATCGCGCTCGAATGCTGGCGCGAAGTGGCCGAGCACGCCAAAGCGGCGGGCCTGACCTACCTTTTCTGGGAACCGATGTCGGTCGGCCGCGAGTTTGGCCACACGATCGAAAGCTGCGTCGAATTGCAGGGCGCCATCGATGCGGCCAAGCTGCCGATCCCGATGCAGATGATGGTCGACATCGACCATGGCGACGTGACCTCGCCCAATCCTGACGACACTGATCCCTATGCCTGGGCGAAAGCGTTCCCGTTGCAATCGCCGATCATCCACATCAAGCAATCGTCGATGAACAAGGGCGGGCACTGGCCGTTCACCGCCGCCTACAACAAGGATGGCCGCATCATCCCGCAGAAGCTGCTCGACGCCGTGCGGGCGGGTGGCGGAACCGACAATGAAATCTGCCTTGAACTTTCCTTCCGGGAGAGGGAACCGGTCGATCATCAGGTTATTGCAATGATCCGTGAGTCGGTGGATTTCTGGGCGCCTTACATCGACAGCGGCCGCGAAAGTCTCAAGCCTCGCGCTTGAGGGAAAGCGCCGGCCCGTAGGCCGGCGCGCTGGCCGGAAACATCCGAATTTCGGATCGAAGGAGAGAAGAATGGCCCCATATTGGGTCGGCACGAGCTGGAAAATGAACAAGACGCTGGCGGAGGCGCTGCAGTTCGCCGAGGCATTGGCTGCCTTCGTGCCCGGCTTCGATCCGGCGATACAGCCTTTCGTCATTCCGCCCTTCACCGCGGTGCGGCAGGTCAAGGCGGCGCTCGCCAACACCCGCGTCAAGGTTGGCGCCCAGAACATGCATTGGGCCGACGCCGGTGCCTGGACGGGCGAGATTTCGCCGGTGATGCTGAGGGATTGCGGGCTCGACCTGATCGAACTCGGCCATAGCGAACGCCGCGAGCATTTTGGTGAGACGGACAGGACCGTAGGACTGAAAACGGCGGCGGCGGTCAGGCACGGCTTTGTGCCGCTGATCTGTGTCGGCGAGACGCTGGCCGAGCGCGAGGGCGGCCGCGCTGATGAAATCCTGACCGCGCAGGTTCTGGGCGCGCTGCAGGGTCTCACAAACAATGAGTTGTCGGCGGAAATTCTGTTTGCCTATGAACCGGTGTGGGCGATCGGCGAAAACGGCATCCCGGCCAGCGCCGACTATGCCGACAAGCAGCAGGCGCTGATCAAGCAGATCGCAGCAACCCGGTTGCCGACCGCCCCGCTTGTGCTCTACGGCGGCAGCGTCAATCCCGGCAACGCGGCCGAACTGATCGGCCAGCCGCATATCGATGGGCTGTTCATCGGCCGCTCGGCATGGCAAGCGGAAGGCTATATCGACATTCTCAAAAAGGCGTCGGCCGCCATCGCGCGCTGACCACGAAAACGAAGGAGTTAATTGCCATGAAGATCGCACTCGGAGCCGACAGCGCCGGCAAGCCGCTGCTCGATGTCATCGCCAAGCATCTCGCCACCAAGCCAGAACTGCAGGTCGTCGATCTCAGCCAGGCCGGATTCTACGCCGATATTGCCGCTGCGGTCGGCCACGAAATTGTCGACGGCAATTACGACCGCGCCATCCTGTTTTGCGGCACCGGCATCGGCGTCAGCATCTCGGCCAACAAGGTGCCCGGAATCCGTGCCGCGCTAACCCACGACACCTATTCGGCGGAACGCGCTGCGAAATCCAACAATGCCCAGATCATCACCATGGGTGCGCGCGTCATCGGCCCCGAACTGGCCAAATCGATCGCCGACGCCTGGCTGGCCTCGGAGTTCGATCCGAACGGTCCCTCTGCCGCCAACGTGCAGGCTGTCGACAAGCTCGACGCGAAGCGCTGAGGATCCGCTCCCGACCTAGCCGGTCAAGGCGATCCGCATCGCCTCGATGACGGTTACGGCGGACGCCGCGCCTGGATCCATATGGCCAAGCGAGCGTTCGCCGAGGCGGGAGGCCCGGCCCTTGGTGGCGATCATCGCCTTGGTCGCCTCCGCGCCGGCCTTTGCCGCCTCGGCTGCAGCCGCGAGGCTGCCGGCCAGCCCCTTGCCGGCGGCCAGTGCCTCGCCCGCAGCCGTCGCGGCCGGCGCCCACGCATCGATCATCGTCTTTTCGCCAGGCTCGGCCTTGCCGCGATCCTGAATGCCTCTGGCCATCGCTTGGAACATAGCGACCGCGTCGGCGTCGTCGAGCGTCGCCTTGCCCTTGACGGCGGCCGCGCCGCGCATGAATGCCGTGGCATAGAGCGGGCCCGAGGAGGCGCCGACGGCGTTGAGGAACGACTTCGCCGCCGTGTTCAGCAAGATGGTCGGATCGGTGGTGCCGGTATCCAATGCGGCCGCCGCATCGCGTGCCGCGGAAAATCCAAGCTCCATCGCAATGCCGTGGTCGGCATCGCCGATCACCCCGTCAAGCGCGCACAACCGATCCCGGTCGGCTGACATAGCGTCGGCGATGGCCGCGAACATCGCGGCAAGGCGGGTGGTGTCGATTGTCGTCATCTGTTGTTCCTTGCCGTCCCCAGTTTACCCGGCGCGAAACATGGCGCAGTCGCAAGGGTGGTCGAGCATCGTTTGCAACTCGTCGTCGAGGTGGTGCAGCGTGATCGAAGCGCCGGCCATTTCGAGCGAGGTGCAGTAATTGCCGACCCAGCTTGCGTGAATGGATACACCGATATCGTCAAGCCGCTGCTTCACGCGCCGGTTCATGATGTAGAGTTCCATCAGCGGTGTCGAACCCAGCGAATTGACCAGCACGGCGACCTTCTCGCCGCGTGCCGGCGCCATCTCGGCGAGAATCCTGTCCAGCATTTCGTCGGTGATCTCGTCGGCTGTTTTGAGTTTTCCGCGTGCGATGCCGGGTTCGCCATGGATGCCCATGCCGATCTCCATCTCGTCGGGTCCGATCTCGAAATTCGGCCGGCGGGTTTGCGGCAACGAACAGGGCGCCAATGCGACGCCCATGGTAAAGGTGTGGTCGTTGGCTTTCCCGGCAATGCGTTCGCATTCATCGAAGGACAACATGCGGTCGCAGGCGGCGCCTGTCGCCTTGAAGATGAAGAAGTTCCCTGCGACACCGCGCCGCTTGTGCCTGTCGCCAACGGGCGCGGAAGCGACGTCGTCGGTGCTCAGCACCGTACGCACCTCGATGTCGTCCATCGCGGCCATCTCGGCCGCCATGTCGAAATTCATGACGTCGCCGGCATAGTTGCCGTACATGAACAGCACACCGGCGCCGCCGCTCGCCGCCTTGGCGCATTCGAGGATCGGGTCGGGCGGCGGAGAGGCGAAGACATTGCCGATCGCCGCCGCGTCGGCCAGCCCCTTGCCGACGAAGCCGAGAAAACTCGGCTCGTGGCCCGAGCCGCCACCAATGACGAGGCCTACCTTGCCTTGGCGCGGTCCATCGCGGGCGATGATCGAGCGCGGGCTTCCGTCAACGGCTTTGAGATGGCGGGGATGCGCAGCCAGGATGCCTTCCAGCATCTCGTCGACGGCCCGATTGCCGTCATTGATGATCTTCTTGGTTTGCACCAACGTCCTCCCGATTTGGTATTTTCATAGATGATACCGGGCGTTATCAGGCTGCCTTCGGGCGAGGGCAGGGGCGCGATGCCCGCCAAACTGCCTCGATCGGCTTCGTAGCTGTTACCAGCCGTTCTGGCAGAAGCTAAGCGGACCGAAGTGCGCGGACAATGGCGCTGTAGTGTACAAGATCGCACCACGGCTTAGAAAAGGCGGTGGCTCCCCGGGCCGGATTCGAACCAGCGACCAACCGGTTAACAGCCGGTTGCTCTACCACTGAGCTACCGGGGAATAGAGGCTCTCATGTGAGTGGCGCAGCCTATAGCAAACCCTTTTCGGCTTTGCAAAGAAGCATTTCGCATTTTTTAGCGCATTTTCACCCAATGGTTTCTGGCAATCGCCGGATGACACCACATATGAGCCGTCTTGGGCGCCGTCGGACCTTGGTCGGCGGAACCTGAAAGGCGATTGCAGCCTTTAGCGCATATGGCTTTATCGAAGGCAACCGGATCGACTTTCGACATGACTGCAGCAGACGAAAACCAGGCACCGGCGCGGAAAATCTCGGTGTTCGGGCGCGAGTTCACCATGCCGCGCTCGCGCGGGCTGAGGATCGCCATCGGTATCGTGCTGGTGTTTTTCGGCCTTCTCGGTTTCCTCCCGATTCTCGGCTTCTGGATGATTCCGCTCGGCCTTTTGGTGCTTTCCTACGAATTTGCCGCGGTGCGCCGCCTGCGGCGCCGGTTCGTCGTCTGGTGGGAACGGCGTCGCCGGCCAAATTGAAAGCGATGGCGCGCGGTCCCGGTTCAGCGGACGCTTCGCTTCCAGCCCCTCGCAGACCTTCCCCTCGAATATCTCCTTGAGAACGGCAGCCCTGGTGTCAGCCGCGCGTTTACGGTGGAAGCCAGTTTGCACCCGCTGCGTAAAGCCGCGGGTTCGAGTTTCGCCGGTCGCGCAGCCATGCTTGAGGAGCGGCCAATATGCCGGTGCGCCAAGCGCTGAAACCGCTCGGGAACCACGTTGCGGCGGCTGATGAGGAAAGCGCGCCGGAATGCCGCGCGGACGCTTGACGACCTTTCGCTGCCACCATATTGAGTTCGCTCGCCGGGAGCGATGAGGCCTCGTGGCGGAGTGGTTACGCAGAGGACTGCAAATCCTTGCACCCCGGTTCGATTCCGGGCGAGGCCTCCAATCGCTTCAACTCCCGCATGCCGGGGGCTTGAGTTCCGGTCGAATGCGCCGCAGTGTCGGCGCGACAAGCGCATTTCAGCGCATTGGCTTTGACGGATTGGTTGGGACATGAGCGCTGATTTCTCCGAACTTCGCGTCAAGATGGTCGACGGCCAGGTCCGCACCACCGATGTGACCGACGCAGCATTGCTCGATGCCATGCTTGCCGTGCCGCGCGAGGCCTTTGTCGGGGCCGGCCGACAGGCTCTCGCCTATATCGACGAGGATATCCGCATCTCCGACGGCGCCAATGGCAGCGGTGCGCGCTACCTCATGGAGCCGTCGCCACTGGCCAAGCTTTTGCAGTTGGCCGAGATCGACGCCGGCGATTCGGTGCTCGATGTCGGCTGCGGCACCGGTTATTCCGCGGCGCTGCTGTCCAGGCTGGCCAAATCCGTCGTGGCGCTGGAAAGCGATACCACACTGGCGGAAGCAGCCAAAGCGGCGCTTTCGGCGCAGGGCTGCGATAACGTCACCGTGGTCACCGGCCCACTGCCGCTAGGTCATGCCGCCAAGGCGCCCTACAATGTGATTCTCATCGGCGGCAGCGTCGAGAAAGTGCCTGCGGCGCTGCTTGACCAGCTTGCCGAAGGCGGCCGGCTGGTGGCTGTGGAAGGGCAGGGCAATGCGGGCGTAGCTCGGCTCTTTTTCAATGCAGGGGGGGTTGTAACCGGAAGACGGGCATTTAATGCGGCAATTAAGCCACTACCCGGATTTGAACGCATTCATGCCTTCGAGTTCTAAGTGATTTTGCCTTGCAGCAAAGACTCTGTCATGTTGGCTTGCGATTGAACAATCGTTGCTGATTGGTTAACCGGGGTTTCGGGAGGCTGTCAGCGGGGGAACGATACATCGACGCGGCGCTGGCCGATCCCTAGGGATGGGCTGGCGTGGCGTGGTTCCCGTGCAAAACGAATGAGGGATATAAAGTGCCGTCCTTAGCCAAGAGTTTGTTTGTTACTGTCCTCATTTCCGCGACAGCGCTTTCGCCGATAGCCGCCTCGGCGGAAACCATTCTCGGCGCGCTTTCCAAGGCCTACCAGAACAATTCCTCGCTGAATTCGGCCCGTGCCGGCGTGCGCGTCACCGATGAGGGCGTGGCGATCGCCAAGTCGGGCTATCGCCCGGTGATCACTGGTTCGGCTGATATCGATTACACCTCCAGGCACCTAAACGGCAGGAACGCGAGCCTGGCATTGACCACCGGCAGCTTCGGCGTTCGGATTGATCAGACGCTGTTCGACGGCTTCCAGACCAAGAACAGGGTCGCGTCGGCCGCTGCACAGGTGAGGGCCTCGGTCGAGGGCCTGCGCAACACCGAAGAGAACACGCTGTTCAACGCGGCGAGCGCCTATATGGACGTGATTCGCGACCGCCAGGTGGCGGTGCTGACCGAACAGAACCTGCAGTTCCTGACCGAGCAGGCGCGCGCGGCACGCTCGCGCTTCGAGGTCGGCGAGGGCACGCGCACCGATGTGGCGCAGGCCGACGCGTCGCGTTCGGCCGCGGTGGCGCAATTGAGTGCCGCCCGTGCGCAGGCTCTGGCCAGTGCGGCAACCTATCATCAGATCGTCGGCGACGAGCCGGGCAAGCTCAAGGCCGCGTCGCCGTTGGCGAAGCTGTTGCCGAGGAGTCTCGAGGCGGCGATCGGCATTGCATCGAACGAGCATCCGGCCATCCTGGCCGCCCTACATTCCGTCGATGCAGCCGGATTTGATGTAAAGACGCAGGAGGGTGCGTTGCTGCCGCAGTTGACTGCCAGTGCCGGCCTTTCCCATGTCTATCAAAATACCGTACCTGGCGCGGGGGATTCGGACGGCGATTCCAATGCCGCCACCGTCGGCGCGACGCTGACCGTTCCGATCTATTCGGGCGGCCGTACCTCCGCACTCGTTCGTCAGTCGAAGGAATCGCTCAGCCAGGCTCGCATCGAGGTGGATGTCAGCCGTGACTCGGTGCGCCAGGCCGTGACCTCGGCATGGACGCAATACATCGCAGCGCGTGAAAGCGTCGACGCTAATCGGCAGGTGATCGCGGCCGCACAGTTGGCGCTCAACGGCGTCATCGAGGAGCGCAATGTCGGACAGCGCACCACGCTCGACGTGTTGAATGCCCAGAACGCCGTCATCTCGGCAAAGATCGACCTCGCCAGCTCCGAGCGCGATGTGGTTGTAGCGAGCTACGCCATCCTGTCGGCCATGGGCCGCCTGTCGGCCGATCGCCTGGCGTTGAATGTGGTGAAGTACAAGCCTGAAGAGCACTACAGAGCCGTCAAGGACAAATGGATCGGGCTGCGTACGCCGGACGGTCGTTGATCGCGACTGAGCGGTTCAAATCCCGCCAAGATTGAAAGTATCGTAGCGCCGCGCTTCCCAAGGATGCGCGGCGTTTGTCTTTTGTAGCCTAAATTGTTGAAATCCGGCGTCTTCCGAGATTGGGGATTCTCGGATGGCGATCCGTCGGCTACGCTGTCGCCATGATTCGTATCCGGCTTTGCCGGACAGGAATCCAGGAACGGGTCACTGCAGCGCCACGCGTCCGATGGATGCGCAAAGGAGGCTGTAGAACTTTGATTTTGCGCCTGATCCTCTTCGAAAATCGAAGATCGATTTTCGGGATCATGCGCGGGGGCGGCGGATGTGACGATGGCGACGGCAAGCAGCGCACAGCGCGAACCTTCCATGGAAGAAATACTGGCTTCCATCAGGAGGATCATCGAAGACAGCGACACAGGCCGCAAGCTGCCGGGCGACGCGGATGAGTTGCGCCAGGACGTTGTGCCGGCCGCCGGACCTGTTTCGGATGTCGAGGCCTTCCGCAGCGAATTGCACAGCTCGACCGAAAGCAAGAAGCCGGTGACGCTGGCCGAGGTGCAGGCCCAACTGGCCGAGCCGGTGGTTGCGCGGCTGGAGCCGCGCTCCGAGCCGTCGCCAGTGAAGCCGGCCATTGCGGCAAATGCCACGACCGCCGCGCCACCCGCGCATGCTCCGATGACATTGGCGGAAGTAAGCGCCAGGATAGCCAGTGAGCCAGCTCCCGCCGTCAGGGCAGAAGTTGCAGTGCGGGCAAAGGCGGAAACCACCGACTCGATCGTCACGGATTGGCGCCGCGAAATCGCGGCCGTTGGCAATCAGGCAAAACCGGCTGACACAGTACGGCGGCCCGAGATCAGGCAGCCGGAGATCAGGCAGCCAGAGACTGAAAATCGGCAGGCAGCAATCGCGGAGGTCGAGGCTTTCGAAGACGATCTCGCTGCCGAGCCGGCTTTCGAGCCTCATCCTTCGCGCAGCGAGCACGCGCGCCCGGCCGATACAACTCCGGTTCGGCCGGCGATCGTTTCGGAACATACGGGACGGCAGGTCGCTGCGGCCTTCGGCGAGCTCTCCGACGCCTTTGCCAGCCGCAGCAAGAAGACCTTCGACGAGATGGCCGAGGAGATGCTGCGGCCGATGCTGCAGGACTGGCTGGACAACAACCTTCCGACGCTGGTCGAGCGCCTGGTACGCGAAGAAATCGAGCGCGTCGCGCGCGGCGCGCAGTAGGCATTACCACAGCCCGTTCCGGATTAAAGCGCCGCCTTCGGGCGGAGCTTTCGCTGCAGGCCAGCTTCCGGCCGATGTCGCGAACACGATCAGGTTACCGTCGGGATCGCTGACGATGAAGGTGCAGGCATGGCCTTCCCGTTGAAATGACCAGGGCCCCGCCTATTTGCGTTGAAGGACTGAGGCAGCCCTCGCGGTTGACTTGGCCAAAACCTTCCGATTTACACCGGGTCAGCAAAACTCCCGACCGCGCGGACCACTTTCCCATGCTTGAAAAGACCTACGACGCCAAGACCGTCGAGCCCAAGATCGCCAAAATCTGGGAAGAGGCGGACGCATTTCGCGCCGGCGCCGGCGCCGAGGAGGGGGCGGAGGCCTTCACCATCGTCATCCCGCCGCCCAACGTCACCGGCTCGCTGCATATGGGCCACGCACTCAACAACACGCTACAGGACATACTCGTGCGCTTCGAGCGCATGCGCGGCAAGAACGTGCTGTGGCAGCCCGGCATGGACCATGCCGGCATCGCCACGCAGATGGTGGTCGAACGCCAGCTGATGGAAAAGCAGATACATCGCCGCGATCTTACCCGCGAACAGTTCATCGACAAGGTCTGGGAGTGGAAGGCCGAGTCCGGCGGCGCCATTTTCAACCAGCTGAAGCGGCTCGGCGCCTCGGCGGACTGGTCGCGCGAACGTTTTACCATGGATGAAGGCCTGTCCAAGGCCGTGCTCGAAGTATTCGTCAGCCTCTACAAGGAAGGGCTGATCTACAAGGACAAGCGCCTTGTGAACTGGGACCCGAAGCTGTTGACGGCGATCTCCGACCTGGAGGTCGAGCCCCAGGAGATCAACGGCAATCTCTGGCACTTCCGCTATCCGATCGAAGGCGAGACTTTCGATCCGGAAAATTCGGCGACCTTCATTACCGTGGCGACGACACGGCCCGAGACGATGCTTGGCGATACGGCGGTCGCCGTGCACCCGGACGACGAGCGCTACCGGCATCTGGTCGGGAAAAATGTCGTGCTGCCGATCGTCGGCCGGAAAATCCCGGTTGTGGCTGACGAGTATTCCGACCCGGAAAAGGGTTCCGGCGCGGTCAAGATCACGCCGGCGCACGACTTCAACGATTTCGAGGTCGGCAAGCGCCACAAGCTGCCGGCGATCAACATCCTGACCATCGAGGCGGCAATAACGCTCAGGGATAATGAGGATTTTCTCGCCGGGCTCGACGTGACGCCGGAGCGTCAGGCTGTCTGGGACGAGCTCGACGGTCTCGACCGTTTCGTCGCGCGCAAGAAAATCGTCGAGCTGATGGAGACCGGCGGCTTCCTCGACAAGATCGAGCCGCACCGCCACGCCGTGCCGCATGGCGACCGCGGCGGCGTGCCGATCGAGCCGTTTCTGACCGAGCAGTGGTATGCAAACGCCGCCGAGCTCGCCAAGCCGGCGATCGCATCGGTGCGTGAAGGCCGTACCAACTTCGTGCCGAAGAACTGGGAAAAGACCTATTTTGACTGGATGGAGAACATTCAGCCCTGGTGTATTTCACGCCAGCTGTGGTGGGGTCATCAGATCCCGGCCTGGTACGGGCCGGACGGCCGCGTCTTCGTCGAGAAGACCGAGGAAGAGGCGCTGGGCGCCGCGATTGAATATTATCTGGCGCTGGAAGGCCCGTGGAAGGCCTGGGTCGAGGACAAGCTCGAGACCTTCAAGCCGGGCGAAATCCTGAGCCGCGACGAGGATGTGCTCGACACCTGGTTCTCGTCCGCACTGTGGCCGTTCTCGACACTGGGCTGGCCGGATCACACGCCGGAGCTGAAGACCTATTACCAGACCGACGTGCTGGTGACCGGTTTCGACATCATCTTCTTCTGGGTCGCCCGGATGATGATGATGGGCCTGCATTTCATGCACGAGGAGCCGTTCCACACCGTCTATGTGCATGCGCTGGTGCGCGACAAGAACGGGCAGAAGATGTCGAAGTCGAAAGGCAACGTCATCGATCCGCTCGACCTCATCGACGAGTTTGGCGCCGATGCACTGCGCTTCACGCTGACGGTGATGGCGGCGCAGGGGCGCGACGTGAAGCTCGATCCGGCGCGCATCGCCGGCTACCGCAATTTCGGTACCAAGCTGTGGAACGCGACACGCTTTGCCGAGATGAACGAGGTCGCGCGCAATGACGATTTCTGGCTGAACGACGCCAAGTTGCCGGTCAACCGCTGGATCCTGACCGAATTGACCCGGGCGTCGCACGCGATCACCGAGGGCATCACCTCATACCGCTTCAACGAGGCGGCAGGGGCTGCCTACCGCTTCGTCTGGAACCTGTTTTGCGACTGGTATCTCGAACTGCTCAAGCCGGTGTTCATGGGCACTGACGAGGCGGCCAAAGCCGAAAGCCGCGCCTGCGTCGCCTTCGTGCTCGACGAGATCTACAAGCTGCTTCACCCCATGATGCCGTTCATGACGGAGGAGCTGTGGGCGCAGACGGCAGGTGAGGGCAGGACGCGCGCAACGCTGCTGTGCCACGCCGCCTGGCCGTCGCCCGACTTCGAGGACGCCGATGCAGCCGCCGACATCAACTGGCTGGTCGATCTGGTCTCCGGTATTCGCTCCGTGCGCTCTGAAATGAACGTGCCGCCGGCGGCGATCGCGCCGCTGGTGGTGGTCGGCGCCAGCGCCGAGACTCACCAGAGGCTGGAACGCCATGCGTCCGCCATCAAGCGGCTGGCGCGGGTCGGCGACATCTCGCTGCAGGACGCCGCACCCAAGGGCTCGGCCCAGATCGTGCTCAACGAGGCGACGATCTGCCTGCCGCTCGGCAGCCTGATCGATCTGTCCGCCGAGGCGGCGCGGCTGCAGAAGGAACTGGCCAAGGTGACCGAGGAAATCGCGCGGCTGCACAAGAAGCTGTCGAACGAACGGTTCGTCGCCAGCGCGCCGGAAGAGATCGTCGCGGCCGAGCGCGAAAAACTCGCGGAATACCGTGATCAGCAGGAGAAGCTTTCGGTGGCGTTGACCCGGGTGCGCGACGCCGGCTGAGTTGCCGGATTCGCGAGCCTCGGCGCGTGCTTCGCAGGGGCGCTGTTGCCCGAAAAACAGGCATTCCGCAGCGTTAATATTGACGTAAACGGAAAGTTTTGGCCCCATTGTTGCCATAATGTAACAATGGGGCCTAATGCCGGTAAAACAGCCGGGTTTTATACTGTTTAGAGCGGTTTTTCATGATTTTTTGCGCCGATTGCCGCTCAAATGGCCATTTTCCGGCATGCTTGCGCGGGTCGCCACTTTGTCCGAAATGCGTTCTGCAAGTGCGTACATGTACGCTATATCAATTCATTGTTGCACCGTTAACCCGAATTGGTTCTAGCTTGACGCACTGGAATTTCGGGGAGGACATTCATGAACAATTTGCGTTTGAAAACACTGCTGGGGGCGGGGTGTTTTTCGCTGGGCCTGATCGGTTCCGTACATGCCGGCGGTCTGGAGCGCGGCGGCTATGACATCGATCTGCTGTTCGATCCGGCGCAGGTCACGGGCGAGGTTACCGGCACCTATGTGATGCCGCAACGCGACCTGAAGAATGTGAAGGACATAGATCCGAACCCGCTTACAGGTGGTAGCGATCTTAGCGCCATGGGATACTCCAGCAGCGCCCGTGATACCGAAAGCTATTGGGTACCGAGCGTCGGCTTCAAGGCTGGTGTAGGCCCCGTCGATTGCCTTATCGACTACGGCCAACCGATCGGTGCGTATAGCAATCCCGGCGCCAATTGGGCCGGCGCGAACGGCAATGTCGTCACCAAGGTCAAGAGTGAAGCTGTAGGCGGAACCTGCTCGTACAAGATGGATCTGGGCAAAGGACAGTTTCGTTTCATCGGTGGCGTGTTCCACGAGGACGTCTCGGGCTACAAGGAACAGTTGGTGTCGCCAATTCCAGGGTTGCTTGGCATCGGTACCGGCATAGGCCGTCTCGATCTCAAGGGCGACGGTTATGGATGGCGCGCTGGTATTGCGTACGAGATTCCGGATATCGCGCTGCGCGCCAGCCTAGTGTACAACTCGGCGGTCAAGCTCAATAATTTGGACGGAACGCTCGATCTGACCGAGGTTCCTCTTCCGGGCAACCCGCTTTTGGGCAAGGTAACGGACGTCTCCGGATCTTCTCAGGTGCCCGACTCTTTGGAACTGAAACTGCAGTCCGGCATCGCGCCAGGATGGCTGGCTTTTGGATCCGTCAAGTGGGTCAACTGGAGCGTCCTGCAGAGCATTCCGTTTTGCCCGGTGGGCTCTCCAGAGTGCTCGACTACCAGCGATTACCGGGCCACGTCGCTTGATCTGCTCTATCGTGATGGCTGGACGGTTTCCGGCGGCATTGGCCACAAGTTCAATGATCAGTGGAGCGGCGCTGCCGTTCTGACCTGGGATCGTGGCACCAGCACGGGCCTCAGCGCTCAGACCGATACCTGGACGGTCAGCGGTGGCGTGGCTTACACGCCGACCCAGAACATCGAGGTACGTCTTGGTGGGGCACTGGGTGTTCTTACGAGCGGATCGATCCATCCAGTCGTGGGCGAAGATGGCGTCACCTACGGTACAGATTACACAGCAGACTTCGGCAACGATCTGGTCTCCGCAGTTTCGACCTCGTTGAAGGTGAAGTGGTAAGCCTTTCAAATTGAAGACAAAAGGCCGGGCACTGCCCGGCCTTTTCTTTTGGAGAACAGCGCCGTGTCGTGCCGACAGGCGCCAGCGTTGCAAATCCGTCGCATCACTTTCACCTCTCGTAATTGTGACGTTTTGGCAACAGTTCCAGACCAACCCCCGCGCTACAGCCCCGCCCGACCAAATTGCCCATTTCCCGCCATAAACCCGGCGCACCTCGAATTTGTCTCGGGACACGCGCCAGAAGGCTCGGCGATGAGGCAGGCCGCACCGCCCGCGGCAAGGAAGAGTATGGACGCCAAAGTCATTTCCAAGGCCAAGCTGCCTAGCCGCCATGTGACCGTTGGTCCGGCGCGTGCGCCGCATCGTTCGTATCTCTATGCGATGGGGTTGTCGGCAGCCGAGATCGCGCAGCCGCTGGTCGGCGTTGCTTCCTGCTGGAACGAGGCGGCGCCTTGCAACATCTCGCTGATGCGCCAGGCGCAAGTGGTCAAGAAAGGTGTCGCGGCCGGCAACGGCACGCCGCGCGAATTCTGCACCATCACCGTCACCGACGGCATCGCCATGGGCCACCAGGGCATGAAGTCGTCGCTGGTGTCGCGCGATGTCATCGCCGATTCGGTCGAACTCACCATGCGCGGCCATTGCTACGATGCGCTGGTCGGCCTTGCCGGCTGCGACAAGTCGCTGCCCGGCATGATGATGGCCATGGTGCGGCTCAACGTGCCGTCGATCTTCATCTATGGCGGCTCGATCCTGCCGGGCTCCTATCGCGGCCGCCAGATCACTGTGCAGGACGTGTTCGAGGCGGTCGGCCAGCATTCGGTCGGCACGGTCAGCGATGCCGAACTGCTCGAGATCGAGCAGGCGGCGTGTCCGTCCGCCGGCTCCTGCGGGGCCCAGTTCACAGCCAACACCATGGCCACCGTCGCCGAGGCGATCGGCCTGGCGCTGCCGTACTCCTGCGGCGCGCCGGCGCCTTACGAGATGCGCGACCGCTTCAATTTCGCCTCCGGCGAAAAGATCATGGAGCTGATCGCCAAGAACATCCGGCCGCGCGACATCGTCACGCTGAAGGCGCTGGAGAATGCGGCGACCGTGGTCTCGGCCACCGGCGGCTCGACGAATGCGGCTTTGCACCTGCCGGCGATCGCGCATGAGGCAGGCATCAAGTTCGACCTGTTCGACGTTGCCGCGATTTTCGAGAAGACGCCTTACATCGCCGACCTCAAGCCGGGCGGCAAATATGTCGCCAAGGACATGTTCGAGGCCGGCGGCATTCCGCTGTTGATGAAGACGCTGCTCGACCATGGCTATCTGCATGGCGACTGCATGACCGTGACTGGCCGTACTTTGGCCGAAAACATGGAGCATGTTGCCTGGAATGATAGCCAGGATGTGGTCCGTCCCGCCAACCGACCAATCACCCAAACCGGCGGTGTCGTGGGCTTGAAGGGCAACCTTGCCCCCGAAGGCGCGATCGTGAAGGTCGCGGGCATGACGGAGCTGAAATTCTCAGGCCCGGCACGCTGTTTCGATTCGGAAGAGGAATGTTTCGAGGCGGTCACGCACCGCAACTACAGGGAAGGCGAAGTTCTCGTCATCCGCTACGAGGGTCCGCGCGGCGGTCCGGGCATGCGCGAGATGCTGTCGACGACGGCGGCGCTCTACGGCCAGGGCATGGGCGGCAAGGTGGCCCTCATCACCGACGGCCGTTTTTCGGGCGCGACACGCGGGTTCTGCATCGGCCATGTCGGGCCCGAAGCAGCCGTTGGCGGCCCGATCGGGCTCTTGAAAGACGGCGACGTGATCTCGATCGACGCGACCAAAGGCACGATCGAGGTCGACCTGTCCGAGGCTGAACTGGCAACGAGGGCGAAGGCCTGGAAGGCGCGCACGACCGACTACCAGTCGGGCGCGATCTGGAAATATGCACAGACGGTAGGGCCTGCCCGCGACGGCGCGGTCACCCATCCCGGCGGTGCCAAAGAAACACATTGCTATGCGGATATCTGAGTTGTTGAGGTCGTCTGTCCTTCCGGCACTGGTCGCTGTTGCGATCTTTGGCGCCGTGAGCCAGGCCATGGCCTTCGACGACAAGGTGTTCGACGACAAGACCGGCGTGAAGCCGCAATCGAGCCCGTGGGCCGTGTTCCAGTTCGGCTTCTCCGCTTACAAGAGCGGCCACAAGGAACAGGCGGTCGAGGCCTATAAATACGCCGCCGAAAACGGCCAGATCGGCGCCACCTGGAAGCTCGCCCGCATGTATGCCGAAGGCGACGGCGTGACGCGCGACGACTACGCGGCGTTCAAATTCTTCTCCGAGATCGTCGATCAGGATGTCGAGCCGGGTTCGCCGGAGGAAAGCTATGTCTCCGACGCGCTGGTGGCGCTGGGCGACTATCTCCGGACAGGCATCCCCGGCAGCCCGGTCGAGGAAAACGAGGTCGCGGCGCAGGAATATTACATGCGTGCGGCCGCCAATTACCGCAACCCGAACGCCCAGTTCGAGATGGGCCAGATGTTCCTGAAGGGCGAGGGCGGCGTCAAGGCCAGCGTCAAGCAGGCCGGCCGCTGGTTCCAGCTCGCCGCCGAAAAAGGCCATGCCGGCGCCCAGGCGACGCTTGGCAATCTTCTGTTCCAGAGCGGCAAGATCGTGCGCGGGCTGGCCATGATGACCGCCGCGCTCGAACGCGCCTCGCCGAGCGACCAGCCGTGGATCCGCGGCATGCAGGAAGAGGCATTTGCCGCCGCCGGCGAAGCCGACCGCCGCACTGCGATTTCGCTTGCCGACGATATTCTCACCAAGGGCGGCGGCGACCAGTGAAATTGCCAATCTCCCCCCTTGAGGGGGAGATGCCCGGCAGGGCAGAGGGGGGCGCTGTCCCGCTGGCATTTCAGTTGACTAAAGTTTGCCCGGGTTGGACTGAGAAGGTGAGCTTGTTTGACCGAAAGGTCGCGTTTCTTCGCGCCCCCCTCTGGCTTGCCGGCCATCTCCCCCTCAAGGGGGAAATTAGCTCACATCCATCAGTTCTCGGTGAGTTCCGCCGGCGCCGCTCTGTGTACCGGCATCGAGATCGGCGTGACGTGCAGATGCGGCTTCATCGTGCTGTCGGGGCAGCTGTCGCCGATCTTGGTCCATGAGGTGTTGTTGAGCACCAGGTCGCAGCGGGCCATATGGCTCTTGTCTGAAACCGTCAGGCAGGTGACCTGGCCGACCTGGTAGGACTTGCCATTGGCCAGGCACTGCTGGTCGGCAAGTGCCGCTGCAGGAGAGGCCATGGCAAATGCCAGGCCGATCGGGCAAAGGAGGAATCGTAGTGCCATGGAACCCCAGCCGCCATGCTGACCTCTGACTGAATGGCGCGATTGTGGCGACATCAGGGTTTCGGCTGATATCAGGCCGGCAGCAGCGCCAGATCGATCGCCACCGGCACATGGTCGGAAGGCTTTTCCCAGGCGCGCACGTGCTTTTCAATCGAGGCCGAGGAAAAGCGGTTGGCGGCTTCGGGCGACAACAGCAGATGGTCGATGCGGATGCCGTTGTTCTTCTGCCAGGCACCGGCCTGGTAATCCCAGAAGGTGTAGACGTCGGCCGCATCGGTGACGGCGCGCACCGCCTCGGTAAAGCCGAGATTCTTCAGTCGCCGGAAGGCCTGCCGCGTCTGCGGCTGGAACAGCGCATCGCCAAGCCAGTTCTCGGGGAAGCGCGCATCGACCGGCTCGGGGATGACATTGTAGTCGCCGGCCAGCACCAGCGCCTCCTCCAGAAGCAGCCGCTGCTCGGCCCAGCGATGCAGCCGCTCCATCCAGGCCAGCTTGTAAGGAAATTTCTTCTCGTCATCGATGGGATTGCCGTTGGGCAGATAGAGCGAGGCGACGCGCAGCGCGCCCTGGTCGGTCGAGAACACGCCCTCGATGAAGCGCGCCTGCTCGTCGGCGTCATCACCGGGCAGGCCTCTGATAACCTCGTCGAACGGAAGTTTCGACAGTAGGGCGACGCCGTTAAAGCCCTTCTGGCCATGGGTTTCCACGTTGTAGCCAAGCGCCTCGATCTCGGCGCGCGGGAACTGCTCGTCGACCGACTTGATCTCCTGCAGGCAGACGATGTCGGGCTGGCTTTCGCTCAGCCAGTGGGTGAGGTTGCCGATGCGGGCGCGAATGCCGTTTATGTTCCAGGTAACGATTTTCATGGGCGGCCTCAGGGATGTTCGGGCGAAAGACGTTCGACAAGCCCGATCGTATTGCCTGCCGGGTCCTTTAGAAAGGCCATCCACTCGCTTTCCCCCGCCGTTCCGAACGTGCCTTCGGTGTCGTTGTGGACGAGCGCCGGCGGTGCGGTGAAGGGAACGCCGGACGCTTTCGCCTCGGCGTGGAAGGCTTCGAGCCCGGCTATATCGAGATAGACGGTGCCGGCCGGAACGCCATCGGTGAACAGCAACCTGATATCACCGGCCATGATGAAGGCGATGCCCGGCGGATCGTAGCGGGCGTGAACGTTGAGGCCGAGCACATCGCGCCAGAAGGCCAGCGTCACGTCGAGATCGCGCCCGGCCGACAGTGCGACCTGACGGACCGCGCCGACGCCGGACATCTGCCTAGATGGAGAAACTGGTGCCGCAGCCGCAGGAGGCGACTGCATTGGGGTTGCGGATCTGGAACGATTGGCCCATCAGATCGTCGACGAAGTCGATCACCGAGCCGCCCATATAGACCAGCGACAAATCGTCGATCAGCACGGTGGCGCCGTCCTTTTCGATGGCGACGTCGTCGTCGTTGCGCGTATTGACCAGGTCGAACTTGTAGGAAAAGCCGGAGCAGCCGCCGCCCTCTACGGAGACGCGCAGCGCCGTCTTGCCGGCCTCGCCAGAGACGATTTTCGCGATCCGCCTGGCGGCGGACTCGGTCATCTCGACTTTCATGGCAGTCTTGGCATCAGCGCCCATGGGCGTCACCTTGCTTTCAGTTTCACATGATAGGTATGAAGCGGGAAGGGGCAAGTCAACTGCGGCGGCATCAGCCATGACAAATGAGCTTGGCGACATTGGGTTCGGCTATCGGCCGCGCGCGGCCTATGCCAGCGACCCAGCCAGGTCGCGCGGGCGGCTCTATGACGAGGTCGAGAGCCCGACTCGCACGCCATTCCAGCGCGACCGTGACCGTATCATTCATTCGACTGCCTTCCGCCGCCTGAAGCACAAGACGCAGGTGTTCGTCGCCCATGAAGGAGATCACTACCGCACCCGGCTGACGCATTCGATCGAGGTGGCGCAGATTGCGCGGGCTCTGGCGCGAGCGCTGCGCGGCGACGAGGATCTGGCCGAGGCGGTCGCCTTGGTGCACGATTTCGGTCACACGCCGTTCGGCCATACCGGCGAGGACGCGCTGAACGAGCGGATGGCCCAATGGGGCGGCTTCGACCACAATGCGCAGTCGCTGCGCGTGGTGACGCGGCTGGAGCGGCGCTATGCCGAGTTCGACGGGCTGAACCTGACCTGGGAAACGCTGGAAGGCCTGGTGAAGCACAATGGCCCGCTGACCGACGCCAAGGGAAAAGGGCTCAAAGGCCCGGTGCCGCAGGCGATCCGCGACTATTCCGAGTTGCACGACCTCGAACTCGACCATTTCGCCGGCATCGAGGCGCAATGTGCTGCGATCGCCGACGATATCGCCTACAACACCCATGACATCGACGACGGCCTGCGCTCCGGCTTCCTGACCTTGGAAATGCTGGAAACGGTGGCGCTGCCGGGATCGATCCTGGCAAGCGTGCGCGCGCGCTATCCGGGCCTGGACGATGTGCGCACCGGCCATGAGCTGATGCGCCGGCAGATCACGATGATGGTCGAGGACGTCATTGTTTCCACCACCGCCAATCTGGAGCGCATCAAGCCTGACAGCGCCGAAGCGGTGCGGGCGGCGGGCGAGACGATGGTGACCTTTTCCGCAGACATGGCGGCGACCGAGAAGGATTTGAAGACCTTTCTTTACAAGCATCTCTACCGGCATGACGAGGTGATGCGCGTTCGCATTGAGGCCGAGCAGATCGTGCGCGACCTGTTCGATGTCTATTTCGCCGATCCGCGCGCCATGCCGGACGGCTGGCGGGAGGGGCTCGACCGGGCGGAGGACCGCATCAAGGCGCGCAGCGTCGCCGATTTCCTGGCGGGGATGACGGATACCTACGCCTTGAAGGAACACCGCCGTCTGTTTGACCATACGCCCGATTTAAGCTAGGGCGGGCGCGATTTGCCGGCCAATGAGCCGGTTCCCCTGCACAGTCCGCCAGAGCAAGACCCATGAACATCTTCGCCGATTTCAGCGCGCGAATCACAAAAGCCGTCGAAGCGCTTGATTTGAAAGACAGTAATGGCGTTTCGCCCGACCTGTCGCGCATCGCCGTCGAGCCGCCGCGCGACGCCAGCCATGGCGATCTCGCCACCAATGCGGCGATGGTACTGGCCAAGCCGACAGGGCACAACCCGCGGGCGCTGGCCGAGCGGCTGGTGGAAGTGCTGCGCAGCGACGCCGATGTTGCCGAAGCCGACGTCGCCGGTCCCGGCTTCGTCAATCTCCGGCTCAAGGACGCTTTCTGGCAGGCACATCTGACCGCGGTGCTCGGCGAGGGGCAAAACTACGGCCGCTCGACCATTGGTGGCGGCAAGAAGACCAATGTCGAATATGTCTCGGCCAATCCGACCGGGCCGATGCATGTCGGCCATTGCCGGGGCGCGGTTGTCGGCGACACGCTCGCCAATCTGATGGCCTTCGCCGGCTATGACGTCACCAAGGAATACATCATCAACGACGCCGGCGCGCAGATCGACGTGCTCGGGCGTTCGGCCTTCCTGCGCTACCGCGAAGCGCTGGGCGACGACATTGGCGAGATACCGGCCGGCCTCTATCCCGGCGATTACCTTGTGCCGGTCGGTCAGGCGCTGGCTGCCGAATTTGGCCGCAAGCTCTTGCAGATGCCCGACGATGAGTCGCTGGCAATCGTCAAGGACCGCACGATCGACGCCATGATGGTGATGATCCGCGAGGATCTGGCGTTGCTCAATGTGCATCACGACGTTTTCTTCTCCGAGCGCACGCTGCATGCCGACAATGCCAAAAAAATCCGCTCGGCGATCAACGATCTGACGCTGAAAGGCCATATCTACAAGGGCAAGCTACCGCCGCCCAAGGGCGAGAAGCCGGACGACTGGGAAGACCGCGAGCAGACGCTGTTTCGCTCGACGGCGGTCGGCGACGACATGGACCGGGCGCTGGTCAAGTCCGACGGCTCGTTCACCTATTTCGCCGCCGACGTCGCCTATCTCAAGGACAAGGTCGACCGCGGTTTCGTCGGCCTGATCTATGTGCTGGGCGCCGACCATGGCGGCTACGTCAAGCGGCTGGAAGCGCTGGCGCGGGCGATTGCAGGCGATGATCTGAAGCTGCAACTCACGGTGCTGCTGTGCAATCTGGTGAAGCTGTTTCGCGATGGCGAACCGGTTCGGATGTCGAAGCGGTCGGGCGACTTCGTGACCTTGCGCGAAGCGGTGGAGGAGGTGGGCCGCGATGCGATCCGCTTCATGATGCTCTACCGCAAGAGCGACGCGCCGCTCGACTTCGATTTCGCCAAGGTCACCGAACAGTCCAAGGACAATCCCGTGTTCTACGTGCAGTACGCTTCGGCGCGCTGTCATTCGGTGTTCCGGCAGGCGAGCGAGCAACTGGGCGAGGCCAATTTCGACCGCAACAGCCTGGCCGCGGCCTCGGCGTCGCTCACCGATGAGGGCGAGATCGGCCTGATCCGGAAGCTGGCTGAATATCCCCGGTTGGTCGAATCTGCGGCCCTTGCGCTGGAGCCGCACCGGCTGGCATTCTACCTCTACGATCTGGCTTCCAGCTTCCATGGACACTGGAATCGGGGCACCGAGAATGCCGACTTACGTTTTGTTAAGGTTAACGACCGACAATTGACTCATGCCAGACTAGGGCTGGTGCAGGCTGTTTCGGATGTTTTGACCTCCGGCCTGACGCTGATTGGGGCTGATGCGCCCACTGAGATGCGTTAGGTTTAACTAAAACACCTGTCACCATTTGCCCACATTGCGCTGGTAAGGGCCAACCCTACGCGACGTCCATGGCGTCCGAATGAGTGCGAGTTCGGGAACAATAATGGCAGACAGAACCCAGCTGAGAGTAGCCGACAACAACGACATCGCCGAAGATGATCCGTTCGCTGAACTGACCAGGATCATGGGTTTCGATCCGCGCCAGCCGGTCAAGCCGCAGGCGCCAGCCGTCGAGACGGCTGCGGACGAGGGCGATTTCGACATCGACCTCGAGAAGGAGTTGATGGGCGAATTCGGCGATGAAGTCGGTTCCAGGGAGGCCAGCCAGCCAGCTCCCGAGGTTCACCAGCCTGCCGCTGAGCCCTACGAACCTGCTGCCGAGATTCGCGAGCCGGCTTTCGAAACCACCGATGCCGCGATGGACGATGCGCTGGCTGCTTCGCTGGAATATGATTTCGTCTTCGACGATGCCACCGATCTGGATTTCGGCGCTGCCCCGCAGGCTGCGGCTGCTCCCGTTGAACCCTCGGTTGCCGAACCTTGGTTTGCCGAGCCCGCATCCGACGAAGCTGCATTCGATCACGATTTCGACAATGCCGTGGCCAGTTCACTGGAAAACGTATCGCCGCTCGAAGACGACCTGCCGATGGATGACGAGCTTGCCGCTTCGCTCGAGCAGGGGTTGCTGCTCGATGACGATGCGACCGTCGCCCATGCCGCAGATGTCGCGCAGGTTGCTGCTGCGCCTGCCGACGATCTCGCGTTCGACGATGATTTCGACAATGCCGTCTCGATGTCGCTGGAAGACGAGCTGACGCTGGACGGTCCTGCGCCGGCGCAGGACCAGTATGCCGCGCCAGTAGCCGAGGCGCCGATCCATACCTTCGACGCCGTCGGCTCCGCCGACCACGCTGTTGCCGACGAGGATTTTGCGGGTCATTTCGATGACGCGATGGCCGATGTCGACATGGACTTTGCGGCCCAGGATTTTGCAGCCCAGGATTTTGCAGCCCAGGATTTTGCGGCCGAGCATTTCGAGCCTCAGGCTTTCGAGGCTCAGCCTGTTGAGGCCGAGGATCCGGAAGAGCGCGATCTGGATGTCAGCGATCTGCAGGCCAGCGCGCCGGTTGAGATGGATGCGCCGGAAGTGGACGAGACGCCGGCCTGGACCGTGGAGGCCAGCCCCTCTCATGAGACTGCGCACGAAGCATTCGACGATTTCGATCTGAGCATCGATGATGCGCTTGCCGATCACGAGCCGGTGGCCGAGACCGCACCCGCTCCGGTTCAGCCAACTCCGGTCGCACCAGCCTATGTGGCGCCTACCAATATGGCGACCCCGGCCGCTCCGGTCGCTGACGAACGGACGTTGGAAGATGAACTCAACGCGCTGCTTGGCGCCATGACCACACCACGCCCGGCGCCAGTCGCCCCGATTCCGGTGGTCACCGAGCCCACCAGGGCTGCCGCCATCGAGCCCACCAGGACTTATGAGCCGGTTGCCCCGGTGCAGCGGTCCGTCGCGACGCCGGTCGCTCCGGTCGATAATCTCGACTGGGACCTGGACGAACACGCGCCTGCTCCTCAGGAGGCCCAGGCGGACGATGCCGATTTCGACGATCTGCTTGCCGGCGAACTTGAAGGCCATGTGCCCGAGATCGAGTTCGATGATCACGCCTTCGACGCGGCGCTGGCCAAGGGCATCGATCTCGGTCATGACGATACGGCAGCACCGGTCGCTGGCGATTGGCGCTCGACGCCGCCGGAGCCGGCGCGTTCGTGGAGCCGCGTGACTCCCACCCCGGCCCAGCCTTCCTTTGCAGCGCAGCCGCAACCTTCTTTTGCAGCGCAGCCGCAAGCTTCTTTTGCAGAAAAGCCGTCCATGCCGCCGGCGGCAGCGCCAAGCTATCGCGACCAGCCGGTTGCCGCTGCTGCCTATGTGGCGCCGACGCCATCGCGCCAGGCGCCGCCTCAGGCCTATGACGAGATGCCGGATGTCGAGACGGTCGATGTGCCGGAGCGTGTGGTGGCGATTGCCGACGACCTCGACATTCCAGAACTCAGCTTCGAGCAAGACGAGCCGGCCGCCTATGACGACATCGACGCCGAATTCGCCGGCATGCTCAACGACATGAACGCGGTGGAAGTGGCGCCGCCCACTGCCGCACGCAGTGCCGGCTATGATGACGATTCCTACAGTTCCAGCTTCAGTTCGGGCCACGAGCTCGACCAGCGCGCCTATGCGGCGCGGCCAGCCGAAGTGCTTGCAGCCACGCAAGCTCACCACGCCGATGCCGCCGGCGGCTTCGACATGGACGATCTGCCCGGCAGCCAGCCGGTTTCGCAGGCCGACGATTTCGCGGTCGACGAACTCGACTACGATCCGGATCTGGACGAGGCAATGGCGGTGCCGGGCCTCGCCGAGCAGGAAGCCGCACGGCCGCGCAGGAGCGGGCTGCTGGTCGCGGGGGTCGTTGCTGCGGTTGCGATTGCCGGCGGCCTTGGCGCCTTCGCCTTGTCGTTCGGCGGCAAGGGCGGCAGCGATGCGCCGGTCATTGTCAAAGCCGACAACAGGCCGATCAAGGTCAAGCCCGAAAATCCGGGCGGCGCCGTGGTGCCGAACCAGGACAACAAGGTTTATGATGCGGTCGCCAAGGGCACCAAGCCGGCCGAGCCGGTTCAGGAGAAGCTGGTCACCAACACCGAAGAGCCGGTCGATGTGAAGGCGCAGGAGCCTGAAAGCCGCGTCGTCGATCTGTCGCCCGACGATACTGCCCCAGGCCCCGACGCTGCCGGCAACCCCGAAGCTGCCGTCAACCCCGACGCTGCCGGCAACCCCGACGCGGCTGTCGCGCCGGCGCCAAAATCCGAGGACCGCATTGCGCAGGTGCTGCAGGAAGCCGAGAAGAACCCCGATACGGTCGCCGTTGCCCCGCGCAAGGTGCGGACCATGGTGGTCAAGCCCGACGGCTCGTTGGTGGCACGCGAGGACTCGACGCCGGCCGCGCCGCAGGTTGCGGCGACTGAGCCGCTTGACCCGGCGCCGCAGCACGTCGCCCCTTCGGCCGATGCCGAGCAGACCGGCACCGTGGCGCCTGCCGATCAGGCAAATAGCGACCAGGCAAGTGCCGAGACCGCCAAGCCGGTCAAGCCGGTGAAGCCGGCGGCTGCGCCGAAGGCTGAGACCCAGTCCGCCAACACGCCGCAGACGGTTGCCGTGGCGCCGCAGCGCCCGTCCGACCAGCCGGTCGACGTGGTCGGCGAGGTCAAGCCCGACCAGGTTGCCTCCATCCCGGCGACGGCTTCGACATCGGGCGGTTCGTGGTCGATGCAGATCGCTTCGCAGCCGACGGTCGAAAGCGCCCAGGCCAACTACGCCGACCTGCAGCGCCGCTATGGAAATGTGCTCGCCGGTCGCACCGCCAACATCGTCAAGGCGGAGATCGCCGGCAAGGGCACCTTCTACCGTGTCCGGGTGCCTGCGCAATCGCGCAACGATGCGATCAATCTGTGCACCAGCTACAAGGCTGCCGGCGGCAACTGCTTCGTGTCTCGGTAAGGCCGGATCCAATTATCAGAGCCGGTGCGTTCCCAAGGGTCGCGCCGGCTTTTTCATGTGGATGGGCGAGAGGTTGAGGCGCTTGCCGTCCGGGGAGATTCCCTTTGCCGGCGCGAAGCCCTAAACTGGTGGAATGACCGAATCAAAATCCATGATCCTCGGCTGTGCCGGGAAATCGCTGACCCGCGAAGAAATCCGTTTCTATCGCAATGAATGCCCGTGGGGCTTCATCCTGTTTGCGCGCAACATCGGCGAAACCGAGCAGATCCGCGATCTGGTCGCCGAAATGCGCGACTGTATCAGGCGCCCCGATGCGCTGGTGTTCATCGACCAGGAAGGTGGCCGGGTGCAGCGCCTGCGGCCGCCGCTGGCGCCGAACTATCCCGCCGGCGGCGCGCTCGGTGCATTGTGGCGCAAGGACCATGATGCCGGCACCCGCGCTGCCTGGCTGATGGCGCGGCTGCACGCCTTCGACCTGTTACGCTACGGTATCTCTGCCGATTGCCTGCCGGTGCTGGACGTGCCGATCGAGGGCGCCAGCGACGTCATCGGCGCGCGCGCCTATGGCAAGGAGCCGCGCCCGGTCATCGAACTCGGCCGCGCGGCGGCGGAAGGGCTGATGTCGGGCGGCGTGCTGCCGGTCGTGAAGCACATTCCGGGTCACGGGCGCGCCTTTGCCGACACGCATTTCGAACTGCCTGTGGTCGATGCCTCGCTGAGCGACCTGCAGCGGCATGATTTCGCCCCTTTCCGCGAGCTTAGCCATCTGCCGATGGCGATGACGGCGCATGTCGTCTATAGCGCCATCGATCCGAACAACCCGGCGACCACGTCAGGCAAGGTCATCGACGAGATCATCCGCCGCGAGATCGGCTTCGACGGGCTGTTGATGAGCGACGACACCTCGATGAAGGCACTTTCTGGGGATTTCCCGACAAAGGCGGCCTCGATCCTTGCGGCGGGCTGCGATCTGGTCCTTCACTGCAATGGCGTTTTCGAGGAGATGGCGGGCATCGCATCGCGAACCACGGGACTTGAAGGGACATCGCTGGAGCGCGCCAAGCGGGCGCTGACCTATATAAGGGATCGCGACCGGGCCGACGAAACCGAGATACGCGCCGAGTTTGCCACCTATTTCGATGCGGTGGCCTAGAGACGGATGATTTCAGGTCTGTTCGACCTGAAATCTGAATCCGTCTCTAAATTAGATAGAGAGAGCATGATGTCGTCCGAAAACCGCTTCACACTTTTCGGCATCATGCTCTAACCAGAGGTAAAGGAACAAGTGGCGGAGACATTGGACAGCAAGGCTGCGAAGGCCGCACCGATGGACCGTCTGTGGGCCGAGAACGACGATTCACGGGTCACCGGCGACCCGTCGCTTGTCGTCGACGTCGCCGGGTTCGAAGGTCCGCTCGACCTCTTGCTGCATCTCGCCCGCAACCAAAAGGTCGATCTGTCGCGGATTTCCATCTTGGCGCTGGTCGAGCAGTATCTGACCTTCGTCGAGACGGCGAGGGCGCTAAGGCTTGAGCTTGCCGCCGACTACCTGGTGATGGCGGCGTGGCTGGCCTTCCTCAAGTCGAAGCTCCTCATCCCCAAGCAGCCCGGCGAGGAAGGCGAAAGCGGCGAGGAACTGGCCGCGGTGCTGCAGTTCCGGCTGAAGCGTCTGGAGGCCATGCGCGACGCCTCGGCAAGGCTGGTCAACCGCAACCGGCTCGGCCGCGACGTGTTTGCACGCGGCATGCCTGAAATGGTCATCGTCGAGAAGCGTAACGCCTATTCGGCCTCGCTCTACGATTTGCTCACCGCCTATGCGCAGCAGCGCCAGAAACAGGCGATCACCAATGTGACAATTGCCCGGCGTGGCGTGTGGTCGCTCAAGGATGCGCGCGATATCCTGACCCGGCTGATCGGCTCGCTGCGCGACTGGACGGCGCTGGACAGCTATCTGATCAATTACCTGACCAGCCCGGACGAACGGCGTACCGCGATTGCCAGCTCGTTCGCGGCGTCGCTGGAACTGGTGCGCGAAGGCAGCATCGAGATGCGACAGGACCAGGTGTTCGCGCCGCTCTATCTGCGCGGCCGCGCGCAACCAATCAAGGCAGTCGAGGTGGCATCATGAGCGAACGCGCCAACGCTTCGGTCATTCCGTTCAAGGTCGAAGAAGAGACCGAGGAGGGCATTATCGCCCAGGACCCGACTGATACCCTGCTTCTGAATCCTGGCGAACGGCTGCATATGGCCGAAGCCATACGCATGGCCGAGGCGATCGTGTTCGCCAGCGCCGAGCCGGTCAGCGAAAAGCAGCTCGCAGCCAGATTGCCCGATGGCATCAGCATTGCCGCTGCCATGGCTGAGCTGCAGCAGATCTATGCGCGGCGCGGCGTCAATCTGGTTCGGGTCGGCGATGCCTGGGCGTTCCGTACCGCCGGCGATCTCGCCTTCCTGATGAGCCGCGACACTGTGCAGCAGCGCAAGCTGTCGCGCGCCGCGCTCGAAGTGCTGGCGATCATCGCCTACCACCAGCCGGTGACGCGCGCCGAGATCGAGGACATCAGAGGCGTCGAGACCTCGAAGGGCACGCTGGATACGCTGCTCGAAACGGAATGGGTGCGCATGCGCGGCCGCCGCCGCACGCCCGGCCGTCCCGTCACCTACGGCACGACAGACACTTTCCTCGACCATTTCGCACTGGAGGAGATCCGCGATCTTCCCGGGATGGACGAACTGAAGGGGGCAGGGCTGCTCTCCGGCCGCATGCCGTCGAATTTCGCCATCCCGTTGCCGCCGGCCGATCCGGACGCGCTGACCGAGGACGAGGATGCGTTGACCGACATCGATCTCGAGGAACTTGGCCTGCTGACGCCGCGCGTCACGGAAGATTGACCGCAAGCCGCTGTCAAAAAGCTGCATTGCTGCGGTAGATGCGCCGATTGGTAGCGGGCAGCTTTGCCGAAAATGCGTGACATAAGCCGCGCCTTCATAAACTTTGTCGCTGTTGTGTTTGAATCCCAACGCGAAAACGCATAGATCATCGCCAGGGAAAACATTCGAGAGAGAGTTACAATGGGTTCATTTTCGATTTGGCACTGGATGATCGTGCTGGTGATCGTGCTGCTGGTGTTCGGCCGCGGCAAGATACCCGAGCTGATGGGCGACATGGCCAAGGGCATCAAGAGCTTCAAGAAGGGCATGGCCGACGACGATACCGCCGAAGACAAGCGCACCGTCGAGCACCGCCCGGACGAGACCGTTTCGGCAGTGAAGGAAAAGGCCAGCAAGAGCTGAGCCGAAGGTTGTTGCTTTTGTGCAAGTCGTTGTCCCAAAACCGCTTCGCACTTTTGGGCGACAAGCACTAGTCGGAACTGATTGCCATGTTTGAAGTCGGCTGGACCGAAATGCTGGTGATCGCGATCGTCATGATCGTGGTCGTCGGACCCAAGGATTTGCCCAATATGCTGCGCACCTTCGGCCGCACGACGGCGAAGCTGCGTGCCATGGCCTCCGACTTCCAGAAGCAGTTCAACGAGGCGTTGAAGGAAGCCGAGCTCGACGACGTCAAGAAGTCTGTCGATACGCTGCGCGGCCTCAATCCGGCGGCCGAAATCCGCAAGCAGCTCAATCCGTTCGAACAGGCGGCAGCCGAGGTTCGCTCCGGCGTCGATGCGGTGATGAAGCCGAAGCCCGCCGTCGACCCCTCAACGCCCGCGGCAGAAACACCACAGCCGGCCGAGCCGCTCAAGAACGGCGCGACGGTGATGCCGGGTGTCAACGGACCGGAGACAGCGCCGGCGGCGCCGATCCTTCCGGCGATGACCGATCAGGCGGTGGTGACACCGGCTGCAGCAACAGCAGCGCCACGAAACGCGCGCGCCAAGGGGGCCGCGATATCAAAGGCCCCTGCAACCAAAACAGCGGCAGCCAAGGCAGCACCGGCAAAGCCGGCGCCTGCGGCGAAGGTGGCGGCCAAGCCGTCAGCGGCGCCCGCCAAGGCTGCACCTGGAAAAGCCGCCACCAAGCCCGCTGCTGCACCGAAGGCAGTCGCAAAGGCTGAGCCGAAGCCTGCGCCGGCCACGAAGCCCGCGTCCAAGAAGACGGCGGGGGCCGCCAAGTGAGCATTACGGACAGCGAAAAGGACGAGATCGAGAAGTCGTCGGCTCCGCTGATGGAGCATCTGATCGAACTGCGCCGGCGGCTGATCTGGTCGATCGGCGGTTTCTTCGTCGCCTTCCTCGTCTGCTTCTTCTTTGCCAAGAAGCTGTTCAATCTTTTGGTCGTTCCGTTCAAATGGGCCACGCAGTGGGCCGGGCTCGATCCGCACAAGGTCGAGCTGATCTATACGGCGCCGCAGGAATTCTTCTTCACCCAGGTCAAGCTCGCCATGTTCGGCGGCATGGTCATCGCCTTTCCGCTGATCGCCACGCAGATCTACAAATTCATCGCGCCAGGCCTCTACAAGAACGAACGCAACGCGTTCCTGCCGTTCCTTATCGCATCGCCGATCCTGTTCCTGATGGGAGCGTCGCTGGTCTATTTCTTCTTCACGCCGATGGTGATGTGGTTCTTCCTCGCCATGCAGCAGGCCGGCACCGACGACCAGGTGCAGATTTCGCTGCTGCCGAAAGTGTCGGAATATCTCAGTCTGATCATGACGCTGATCTTCTCCTTCGGCCTGGTGTTCCAGCTGCCGGTGGTGACCAGCCTGATGACGCGGGTCGGCATGCTGTCGTCGAAGGCGCTGGCCGAGAAGCGCAAATGGGCGATAGTCATCGCCTTCGTCGTCGCGGCGGTGCTGACGCCGCCCGATCCGATGAGCCAGATCGGTTTGGCGATCCCGACCATCCTGCTCTACGAGGTGTCGATCTGGGCGGCCCGGCTGATCGAGCGCGATCAGGTCAAGCAGAAGCTGGCGCGCGAGAAGCAGGAAGCCGCCGAAGCCGTGGCCGAAAAGGCGGCGGACGCGTCCTCAAAGCAGGCTCGTTCATAGGCTGTCGCGTTCGGGTATCCGCGTTAGCGGAAAAACGCGACAGCCGCTGACCCTCATCTTGCATCGATGAAGGATGCGGTTTACCCCCTCAGCCTTATTCTGAGGACGAACCAACCATGCTTGATATCAAATGGATTCGCGACAACCCGAAGGCCCTTATCGAGGCGCTGGCCAAGCGCTCGTGGTCGGCTGACGAGGCGCAGTCCACGGTCGATGAGCTGATCAAGAAGGACGAAGCGCGGCGCGAGCACGTCACCGAGCTGCAGACCAAGCAGGAACGCCGCAACGCCGCCTCGAAGGAGATCGGCAACGCCATGCGTTCGGGCGACACGGCACTTGCCGAAAAGCTCAAGGCCGAAGTCGGCGATATCAAGACCTTCATCCAGAATGGCGAGGCGTGCGAGCGCGAGCTCGACAAGACGCTGAACGATGCGCTGGCGGTGCTGCCGAATGTGCCGCTCGACGACGTGCCGGTCGGCAAGGACGAGCACGACAATGTCGTCAAGCATATCGTCGGCGAGGTGCCGACCCGGCCGAACTGGGTGAAGGAGCATTTCGAGATCGGCGAAGCGCTCGGCATGATGGATTTCGAGCGGGCGGCAAAGCTGTCGGGATCACGCTTCACCGTGCTGAAGAGCGGGCTGGCGCGGATGGAGCGCGCCATCGGCCAGTTCATGCTCGATCTGCACACGACCGAGCATGGCTATGAAGAAGTCATCCCGCCACTGATGGTGCGCGACGAAGTGCTTTTCGGGACCAACCAGCTGCCGAAATTCGAGGACGACCTGTTCTTCGTGCAGCATGGCGATGGCCGGCTCGGGTTGATTCCAACCGCCGAGGTCCCGCTCACCAACCTGGTGCGCGAAGAAATCACGGCCCATGAAAAGCTGCCGCTGCGCTATACGGCGCTGACGCCGTGCTTCCGCTCGGAAGCGGGCTCCGCCGGCCGCGACACGCGCGGCATGTTGCGCCAGCACCAGTTCTACAAGGTCGAGCTGGTCTCGGTCACCGACCAGGAGTCTTCGCTCGCCGAGCACGAGCGGATGACGCAGTGCGCCGAAGAGGTGCTGAAGCGACTGGAGCTGCCGTTCCGCACCATGGTCCTGTGCACGGGCGACATGGGGTTTGGCGCGCGCAAGACCTACGACATCGAGGTCTGGCTGCCCGGCCAGAACGCCTATCGCGAAATCTCGTCCTGCTCGGTCTGCGGCGACTTCCAGGCCAGGCGCATGGATGCCCGCTACAAGGACCGGGATGGCAAGGGCAACCGCTTTGTGCACACGCTGAACGGTTCGGGCACCGCTGTCGGCCGTGCGCTGATTGCCGTCATCGAAAACTACCAGAATGAGGATGGCAGCGTAACCATTCCTGAAGTGCTGCGGCCTTATATGGGCGGTCTGGCGAAGATCGAATCGAAGTAATGCGCATCCTTCTGACCAATGATGACGGCATCCATGCCGAGGGCCTGGCGTCGCTCGAACGCATCGCCCGCACGCTGTCGGACGATGTCTGGGTCGTGGCGCCGGAGCAGGACCAGTCCGGCTACGCGCACTCGCTGTCGATCTCGGAGCCGCTCCGGCTGCGCAAGATCGGCGAGAAACACTACGCCGTGCGCGGCACGCCGACCGACTGCGTCATCATGGGCGTCAAGAAGATCCTGCCTGGCGCGCCGGACCTGATCCTGTCCGGTGTCAATTCCGGCGCCAACATCGCTGACGACGTCACCTATTCCGGCACCGTCGCCGGCGCCATGGAAGGCGCGCTGCTCGGCATCCGCTCGATCGCACTCAGCCAGGGTTATTCCTATGTCGGCGAGGACCGCGTCGTTTCCTATGAGACCACCGAGGCGCTGGCGCCGGCGTTGCTGAAAAAGCTCGTCGCCATGCCGCTGCCGGACGGCGTGCTGCTCAACGCCAACTTTCCCAACTGCCTGCCTGACGAGGTTGCCGGCACCGTCGTGACGTCGCAGGGCAAGCTGGTGCACAGCCTTTGGGTCGACGAGCGCCGCGACGGGCGCGGCCTGCCTTATTACTGGCTGCGCTTCGGCCGCGAGCCGGTCGAGGGCAAGCAAGGCACCGATCTCCATGCTCTGCACAACCGGCTGGTGTCGGTGACGCCGCTGCAGCTCGACCTCACTGCGCATGAAATCCGTGACCAACTGACCAAAGCGCTGTCTGATTAAGGTGTTCGCATGAAGAAGGTTCTGGCATGAACTTGCCGCTCGACGATCGCGAGGGTTTTGCCGCTTTCCTGCTGCGCCTGCGCGGCCAAGGCGCGGTGCCGAAGGCGCTGATCGCAGCCTTCGAGGCGACGCCGCGGCGCGGCTTCCTCAACGGCCAGTTCCATTCCATCGCCTGGTCGGACGGCATGCTGCCGATCGAATGCGGCGAGGCGATCGAGGGCGCCGATCTGCAGGCGGCGGTGATTGCGGCCCTGGCAATAGAGCCCGGCAACCGGGTGCTGGAGATCGGCACCGGCTCGGGCTACACGGCAGCGGTGATGTCGCGGCTCGCGGCGCGCATCGTCAGCGTCGACCGCTACAAGACGCTGGCCGAGCAGGCCAGGCAACGCTTCGAGGCGCTCGGCATCGGCAATGTCATCGTGCGTCAGGCCGACGGTTCCAACGGCCTTGCCAATGAAGCGCCGTTCGACCGCATCGTAGCCTGGGCGGCTTTCGACAGCCTGCCGCGCTTCCTGCTCGACCAATTGTCGAGCGGCGGCATCGTCATTGCCCCGATCGGGCCGGAGGAGGGCGAGCAGGTGCTGGCCAAGCTGACCAAGGTCGGCAGCCGCTTCGAGCGCGAGGATATCGGCACCGTGCGCCTGCAGCCGATCCTGCGCAGCGTTGCGGCGGTTATTTAGGTGCACTGAAATCCAGGTGAGGCCGGCCTGCAAATGGCAGGTTCCTGCGCATCCGATGCTCACGTGTTTGAGTACGCTCCGCTCCGGCCTTCGCCGGCCGAAGCCGTCATAAATGCCTCCGCTCTATGAAGGCTACGGCCGGCGTAGGCCGGTTCTCAGAACCTGTCATTTTCGACTCGGGCCGATCTGAATCAACGCAGCTTCGGCGCATTCGAAAATGTTTTAAGAAAATTTGCGTCTGATTCTATGGGGTTAACCCGCCAGTAACATTAACGCGCTTTAATCATGACCAGTGTGTACCGGGTCTGTGCGGGTTAGTGCGATGCAATTCAGTGTTTTGAAGGCAAACGGGCGTACTCTGTCGCGGGGCTGCGCTGTCCTCATGCTTGCCGGAATGGCGGCGGGGTGTAGCTCCCAAGTCTCGCGGTTCAATGGTGTCGACGACGTCTTCACCTCCTCGACCAACAATCAGCGCGCCATCATCGACAAGCAGAGCACCGCTCAGCCCTATCCGGGCGACGTGGCGGCCGAGCCGATCGCTGCGGCACCTGTCGATGGCAGCCATAACCAGTCGGTCAGCCGCTCCAGCCTGGAGCCGGTCACCGTCCAGCAGCTGCCGCCGCCGAGCGCGCCCAAAGCTGCTCCGATGCGCACCGCTTCCGCGCCGGCGCTTGCACCGGCACCGCATGTCGACAGAACGACTACCGGCACCGTCCAGCCGGCGAGGCCGTTCAAGAATGCCGGTGACTCCGATCCGAAACCAGTTGCGGCTGGTACGCCGCATGCGACCGAGATCGTGGTCAGCGACGGCGAGACCATTTCCGGCATCGCTCATCGCTATCATGTGCCCGCCGACGTGATCATGAAGGTCAACGGCTTGAGCGCTACCAAGGGGCTGAAGACCGGTCAGAAACTGGTCATCCCGGCCTATGCCTATTCAAGCAAGGGGACAGAGCCGAAACTTGCCGACGGCAAGCCGGCAAACAGCCCCAAGGCGCCGGCGCCGGAGAAGGTCGCCGTACTGCCGCAGCAGCCGAAACTCAAGGACGGCAAGTCCGCCGCGCAGGTTGACGCTTCGGCAGCGAACAAGCCGAAGACCGACAAGCCGGCGCAGACGGCCTCGGCCGCGCCAAAGGCCGGCGCGGGCACCTACACGGTCCAGTCGGGCGACACCATGTCCTCCATCGCCAGGAAGACCGGCGTTGGCGTCGTGGCGCTGAAGCAGGCGAACGGCATGCAGGACGGCCTGCTCAAGATCGGCCAGACGCTGAAGGTTCCGGCAGGTGGCACCGCAACGGTCGCCAGCGCCAAGCCGGCCAAAGTTGATCCGGTGACGACCGCGACCACCCAACCGGCGGCAAAGCCGACGGAGACACTCGCCACCTACACGCCGCCGAAGAAGGACGCCAAGGTTATCCAGCAGGCCGAGGACGACGATGCTGTTGCGCCCGATGCCACCGGCATCGGCAAGATGCGTTGGCCGGTGCGTGGCCGCGTCATCTCCAATTTTGGTGGCGGCAAGGATGGCGTCGACATCGCCGTGCCTGAGGGGACGCCGGTCAAGGCGGCCGAGAACGGCGTGGTCATCTATGCCGGCGACGGCCTCAAGGAATTCGGCAATACGGTGCTGGTGCGCCACGAAAACGGGCTGGTCACCGTCTATGGCCACGCCAGTTCGATCGAGGTGCAGCGCGGCCAGAAGGTCAAGCGCGGCCAGGAGATCGCGCTGTCGGGCATGAGCGGGACCACCGACTCGCCGAAACTGCACTTCGAAGTGCGCAAGAACTCGGCCCCGGTCGACCCCTCTGGTTATCTCGAATAGAACAATAAACGTTTTGCAGGCCGTCTGACCTCCAGTCCGGCCCGCCGGCTCAGCCCGCTCCGCAAGGGGCGGGCTTTTTCAGTGACCTGACGCAAATCAATCAGTCGTTCAGCGGCTTGCCGAGCCGGCCGGCCAGATCCTGGGTGAACTGCCATGCGACGCGGCCCGAGCGGCTGCCGCGTGTCGTTGCCCATTCCAGGGCGTCGGCGCGCAGCTGCTCCGGGTCGATGGTAAGCCCGTGATGGCTGGCATAGCTGTTGACCATGTCGAGATATTCGTCCTGCGAGCACTTGTGGAAGCCGAGCCACAGGCCGAAACGATCGGACAGTGAAACCTTTTCCTCGACCGCCTCGGACGGGTTGATGGCGGTCGAGCGCTCATTGTCGATCATGTCGCGCGGCAACAGGTGCCGGCGGTTCGACGTGGCGTAGAAGATGACGTTGGCCGGGCGGCCCTCGACGCCGCCTTCAAGGGCTGCCTTAAGCGACTTGTAGGAGGTGTCGTCATGGTCGAAGGAGAGGTCGTCGCAAAACAGGATGAAGCGAAACGGCGCCGCCTTCAGCAGGCCCATCAGCCTGGGCAGCGTGTCGATATCCTCGCGATGGATCTCGATCAGCTTGAGCGGCGGGTCGGATTTTGCCCTGGCGTTGATCTGCGCATGCACGGCCTTGACCAGGGAGGATTTGCCCATGCCGCGCGCGCCCCACAACAACACATTGTTGGCGGCATGGCCGGCGGCGAAGCGTTCCGTGTTGTCGACCAGAATGTCGCGCACGCGGTCGACGCCGCGGATCAGGCCGATGTCGACGCGGTTGACCTTGCGCACCGGCTCGAGATAGCCGGGATCGGCCTGCCAAACAAAGCAATCGGCCACGGCAAGATCGGTCTGCGGCACTGGCGGCGGAGCGAGGCGGGTGACCGCCTCGATCAGGCGGTCGAGCTTTTGGTTCAGGGCCTCGATGGTGCTGTCGGTCATGTCTCGTCTTTTATGTTTCCGCACGAACGTGCGTAGGGGCCGAAATCGTCTTGATCCGGGCGAGATAGAAACTGGTTCCAAGCTTTTGTTTGGGCATGATCTTTTGCGAAAACCACGCCCGTATTCCGGGAGCATGCTCTAACACGGGTCAACCGGCCGGAAAAGCAGCTGAAAGCCCGGCCGCGCAGTTGCATTGGTAACTTTACCCACTATATTCCGGCCAAATTTGGCGAGGCCGCCCTACGGCCTTCTTCGTAACCAGGAGTTCTTGATGTTCGTCACACCGGCATACGCCCAAGCTACCGGAACTCCGCTTGGTCCGTTCGGGGATATCGGCATGATACTCCCGTTCGTTCTGATCTTCGTGATCATGTATTTCCTCATCATCCGGCCGCAGCGCGCCCAGTTGAAGAAGCGCCAGGAGATGATCTCGGCCGTGCGCCGTGGCGACACGGTCATCACCGGCGGCGGCTTCGTCGGCAAGGTGACCAAGGTGATCGACGACAATGAGCTTGAGATCGACCTTGGCGGCGGCACCAAGGTGACGGCGCTGCGCTCGACGATCGCCGATGTTCGGGTCAAGGGCGAGCCGGTGGCCAACCAGAACGCCAAGAAGTAAGCCAGTTTCCCAAGCGGAGCGATCCGCGGGCAGAGCTCTGACAAAGACGGCGTATGGTCCATTTTTCGCGCCTGAAAATGATCCTGATCTGGCTTGCTATGGCCACAATGCTCGTCGACGCGCCCAGTCTTCACGCTGCCGGCGCGGACGTGCTGCTTCGATTGGACGCGACCGATGTGATCGATCGCCGGTTGGAGGCGACGCGTGACGAAATCAGGACGCTGCTGCGCGATGCAAGGATCGGCTATACTGGTCTTGCTAAGTCGGGTCGGGCCGTTCAGGTGCATATCACCGACGCCGCTCAGGTCGGCGCGGCCAAGATGGCATTGGAGGCGGTGACTGATCCTGTCCTTGGCAGCGCTGGTCCTGTCCAGGAAGTGATCCTGGATGATACCGGAGCAGCGTTGCTCAAGTTCACGGTAACAGACACAGGTATCAAGTATCGGATGTCGATCGCGCTTGCGCAGTCGATCGTGGTCATTAAGAATCGCCTGCGTGATCTTGGTGTAGCCGACCCAGTAGTGCGGCCAGAGGGCGAAGACGGTATGCTGGTCCGGACCTCGGGCGTTGCGGATTTGCAAAGGCTGACGAGAATTCTCACCCGAACCGGAATGCTGACTTTTCAGTGGGTTGATGAGTCGATGCCGGTCGCTGATGCGATCAATGGCCGGACGCCCGCTGGCTCGGTGGTGGTTTATTCGAAGGACGATCCACCGGTTCCCTATCTGGTTGAGAGCCGAACGATCGTTTCCAGTGACGACATTGTCAATGCTCAGGCGACTTCCAACTCCGTCACAAATGAGCCGGCGGTTTCGTTCACCTTCGATTCCAGGGCAACGGCACGCGTTGCGCAGGCGACCTCGCAGAATGTCGGCAAGCTATTTGCGATGATCCTCGACAACCAAGTGCTTTCGGTGCCAGTCGTCCGCGAGCCAATTCTTAACGGCCGCGGCCAGATATCGGGCAACCTCACCAAGGAGAACGCCGATGATCTGGCCTTGCTTTTGCGTTCCGGACCGATGCCTGCACGATTGAAAATAGTCGAGTAGCGCACGATAGCGCCCGGCGGTGATCAGAATTAGAATGGAACCGACAGAGGCGATTGACGCCGAAACCGCTGCCGGCGGCAGCGCCAAATTGACCTCAGCGCGCTCGACAATCGGCGAAGTGCGGGTTAAGGGCGAGCCGGTGGCAAATAAGAACGCCAAGAAATAACCGAATTGTCGGCGGAACGATCCGCCAGTACGCCCTGACGGACAACGCCATATGCTGTATTTTTCGCGCCTGAAGATGATCCTGATCTGGATCGCCGTGGCCGTCACATTCATCCTTGCCGCGCCAAATCTCTTCCCGGCCAGCACATTGGCGCAATTGCCCAACTGGGTGCCGAAGCGGCAGATGACGCTTGGTCTCGATCTGCAGGGCGGTTCGCACATCCTCTTGCAGATGGACCAGAATGATCTCGTCAAGGCGCAGCTGGAAACGACGCGCGACGAGATCCGCACGCTGCTGCGCGATGCCAAGGTGGGCTATACCGGCCTTGGCGGCACCGGCAGGACCGTACAAGTGCGCATCACCGATCCAACCCAGATCGATGCCGCCAAGGCGGCGCTTAAGCCGCTGACCGATCCGGTCGCCGCCGGCCTGTTCACCGGTGGCTCCATCCAGGAAATGTCCCTGGATGATTCCGAAGCCGGGCTGCTCAAATTCACCGTCACCGACGCCGGCATCAAATACCGCACCTCAGCCGCATTGGCGCAGTCGATCGAAGTCGTCGAGCGTCGCGTCAACGAACTCGGCACCACCGAGCCGATCGTGCAGCGGCAGGGCGACGACCGTGTGCTCGTCCAGGTGCCGGGCCTGCAGGATCCGCAAAGGCTGAAGGAGATCATTGGCCAGACCGCCAAGATGACCTTCCAGATGGTCGATACCTCGATGTCGGTGCAGGATGCGCTGAACGGCCGCCCGCCGGCAGGCTCCTCGGTGCTTTATTCGCAGGACGATCCGCCGGTTCCGTATCTGGTGGAAAATCGCGTCATCGTGTCCGGCGAGGATCTTGCCAAGGCCACCGCAACTTATGATTCCCGAAACAACGAGCCAGTGGTTTCGTTCGTCTTCAACTCGCGCGGTGCGACACGGTTCGGCCAGGCGACGCAGCAGAATGTCGGCAAGCCGTTCGCCATCATCCTCGACAATCAGGTGATTTCAGCGCCGGTGATCCGCGAACCGATCCTCGGCGGCAGCGGCCAGATTTCAGGCAATTTCACCGCCGAAAGCGCCAACGACCTCGCCGTGCTGCTGCGCGCCGGTGCGTTGCCGGCAAAGCTGACCGTGATCGAAGAACGCACGGTGGGCCCGGGCCTCGGCCAGGATTCGATCCATGCCGGCAAGGTCGCCGGCATCATCGGCTCCATTCTCGTCGTCGCCTTCATGTTCGTCGCGTACGGACTTCTCGGCTTCCTCGCCAACATTGCGCTCGCCGTGCACGTGGCGATGATCGTCGGGGTCTTGTCGCTGCTTGGCGCGACGCTGACCTTGCCCGGCATTGCCGGTATCGTGCTGACCATCGGCATGGCGGTCGATTCCAACGTGCTGATCTATGAGCGCATCCGCGAGGAGCGACGGGCCGGCCGTTCGGTCATCCAGTCGATCGACACCGGCTTCACCAAGGCGTTGGCGACCATCGTGGATTCCAACGTGACGTCGCTGATTGCCACGGTCGTGCTGTTCTATCTCGGCACCGGACCGGTGAAGGGCTTCGCCATCACCTATGCCATCGGCATCCTGACCACGGTGTTCACCGCCTTCACCTTCACCCGTCTGCTGGTGTCGATCTGGCTGCGCCGCGCGCGTCCGAAGGAATTGCCGCGTGCGCCGGTGACCTTCGTTCCGGCCGGCACGAAAATCCCGTTCATGGGCATCCGCCGCTGGACCTTCGCACTGTCCAGCCTGCTGTCGATCGCGTCGGTTATCGGATTCCTGACCATCGACATCAACTACGGCATCGACTTCAAGGGCGGCTCGATCATCGAGGTGCAGTCCAAGCAAGGCGACGCCGATATTGGCGATATCAGAAGCCGGCTGTCGGAGCTAAACATCGGTGAAGTGCAGGTCCAGCAATTCGGCGCGCCGAACGACGTGCTGATCCGCGTCGGCACCCAGGATGGCGGCGAGAACGCCGAGCAGACCGTCATCGACAAGGTGCGCGGCGAGCTCCAGGACAATTACGATTTTCGCCGCGTCGAGGTGGTGGGCCCGACGGTTTCGGGCGAGCTGGCCAAGCAAGGCACGATCGCCATGATCATCGCGCTGATCGGCATCCTGGTCTATGTCTGGTTCCGCTTCGAATGGCAGTTCGCGGTCGGCGCGATCGTGGCGACGGTGCACGATGTGGTGATGACGCTGGGCTTCTTCGTCATCACCGGGCTCGAATTCAACCAGTCTTCGCTGGCTGCGATCCTGACCATTATCGGCTATTCGCTCAATGACACGATCGTCGTCTATGACCGTGTTCGAGAAGATTTGCGAAAATACAAGCGAATGCCGCTCCCGCAATTGTTGAACAACGCCATCAACGAGACGCTTTCGAGAACGACGCTGACTTCGGTGACGACCATCCTGGCGCTGCTGGCGCTGGTGTTGTTCGGCGGCGAGGTGATCCGCTCGTTCACCATGGCGATGCTGTTCGGCGTCGTCTTCGGCACCTATTCGTCGATCTTCATCGCAGCGCCCTTGCTGATCCTGTTCAGGCTCAGGCCGCAGGGAGCGAGCGCCGATGAGGAGAAGCCGGTTGGTGGCGGCAAGGCCATGGCGACCTGACGGCCGCGCTGGTGGCAAAAGGCATCGTCATTCGCGAGGCGCATTTCCCCGGACGGGCGCCGATCGAAGCCTACGGCAATGGCGGCTTCCGCTTCGCCGACATGTCGCATCGCGGCTCGCTTCTGTGCCTGCCCTCCGGCATCCACGGCTGGGAGCCGGCCGATCCGCTGGCCCTGACGGCGGCGGATTTCGACCTGCTGCTGGCCGAGGCCGGCAAGGTCGAGATCCTGCTGGTCGGCACAGGCAAGGATTTGCGGCCCTTGCCGACAGCACTTCGGGCGGCGCTGAAAGCGGCTGGCATTGGCTCCGACCCGATGTCGACGGGGGCAGCGGTGCGGACCTACAATGTTCTGCTTGCCGAAGACCGCGCCGTGGCCGCGGCGCTGATCGCCGTCGACTGACGTGACCGATACAGCTGACATCGTCATGGAGACGGTGCGCGCCGGCGACCATGACCGCTATGTCAGCGCACTCTATGCACCGGCCAACAAGCGCGCGGCGCTGTTTTCGCTTTACGCCTTCAATGCCGAGATTGCGTCTGTCCGAGACCGCATCCACGAGGCATTGCCGGGCGAAGTGAGGCTGCAATGGTGGCGCGATGTCATCGCTGCTGAAGCCGCAGCCACAGGCAACCCGCTCGCCGATGCGCTGAAGGCGACGATTTCTGCCCATGGCCTGCCCAAAACTGCCTTCGACAACATGCTCGAGGCGCGCATCTTCGACCTCTATGACGATCCGATGCCGTCGCGCACCGACCTCGAGGGATATTGCGGCGAGACGGCGGCGGCGCTGATCCAGCTGGCGGCGATGGTGCTCGATCCCAATGAGGCGCCGCCCTTTGCCGAACTGGCGGGCAGGGCCGGCTGCGCCCAGGCGATGACCGGCCTGTTGCTGCTGTTGCCGCTGCATCGCCGGCGCGGGCAATGCTTCGTGCCGGCGGATATCCTTGCCGCGGTAGGCTCATCGCCGGAAGAGTTCGTCGGCGGCGACGGCGGCCCCGGCGCTCAGCGCGCGGTGGCTGCGATGATTGCATTGGCGCAGGAGCATCTCCGCGCTTTCGAGCAAGGGGCGTCCGCACTTCCGCAAACGCTGCGTCCGGCGTTCCTGCCGCTGGCGCTGACCAGCGCCTATCTCGGCAAGATGGCGAGTGGTCGTCGCTCGCCGCTTGGCGGCGCAGCCCGGCTTTCGGCTCTGCGTCGGCATTGGCTGTTGCTCAGGCGCGCAACGCGGGGATGGACAGCGAGTTAACGTAGACGTCAATCGCGTTAGGACTCTGAGACTTGGCTATTCAGCAGCTTCCGCTGTTTGCGCCGGCAGCCCTAGCCACTCCCGACAATCTGCCCGCGCGCGTGAGGTGATCGCGTGGCGCTTGGCCACCGTCTTGTCCTTGCCGCGCAGGCGTTTGCCTTCGGTCTTCGGTGCTTCCACCGGCGGGAAAAGGCCGAAATTGACGTTCATCGGCTGGAACGAGCGTTTGCCCGGCTCGTCGTCTGAGACGATGTGGCCGCCGGTGATGTGGTTGAGCAGGGCGCCGAAGGCGGTGGTGAGCGGCGGCAGCGACGGCGCGTGGCCGAGACGCTCGGCGGCGGCGAAGCGGCCGGCGAGCAGGCCGATCGCCGCGCTCTCGACATAGCCCTCGCAGCCGGTGATCTGGCCGGCAAAGCGCAGGCCGGGCCGCGACTTCAGCTGCAGGGAAGCGTCGAGCAAGGTCGGCGAGTTGATGTAGGTGTTGCGGTGCAGGCCGCCGAGGCGCGCGAAGTCGGCGTTTTCCAGGCCCGGAATGGTGCGGAACACGCGCACCTGCTCGGCATGCTTCAGCTTGGTCTGGAAACCGACCATGTTGTAGAGCGTTCCCAGCGCATTGTCCTGGCGCAGCTGCACCACGGCATAGGCTTTTACCGTCGGATTGTGGGCATTGGTCAGCCCCATCGGCTTCATCGGCCCGTAGCGCAGCGTCTCGACGCCGCGCTCGGCCATGATTTCGATCGGCAGGCAGCCGTCGAAATAGGGCGTGCCTTCCCACTGCTTGAATTCGGTCTTCTGGCCGTCGACCAGCGCCTGTACGAAGGCGAGATACTGGTCCTTGTCCATCGGGCAATTGATGTAGTCCTTGCCGGTGCCGCCGGGCCCAACCTTGTCGTAGCGCGACTGGAACCAGCAGGTGTCCATGTCGATCGTGTCGAAATGGATGATCGGGGCGATGGCGTCGAAGAAGGCCAGCGCGTCGGCGCCGGTTGCCTCGGCGATCGACTGGGCGAGCGACGGCGCGGTCAACGGGCCGGTGGCGATGATCGCCTGGTCCCATTCCGCCGGCGGCAAGCCCGGCACTTCCTCCCGCTCGATGGTGATCAGCGGGTGCGTTTCGAGCCTTTTCGTCACCGCGTCGGAGAAGCCGTCGCGATCGACGGCCAGCGCGCCGCCGGCCGGCACCTGGTTGGCGTCGCCGGCGCTCATGATCAGCGAGCCGGCCAGTCGCATTTCGGTATGCAGCAGGCCGACGGCATTGTTCTCGGCATCGTCGGAGCGGAAGGAATTGGAACAGACGAGTTCGGCCAGCCCATCGGTCTTGTGCGCATCGGTGCCGCGCACTGGGCGCATCTCATGCAAAATGACGGGAACGCCGGCTTGTGCTGCCTGCCATGCGGCTTCGGAGCCGGCGAGGCCGCCGCCGACGATGTGGATAGGATTTTTGCTCATGAGCGCCGGAATAATCGCTTGGCGCGCCGTTTGCAATTGGCCGGTGCGAGCGTGGGTCATTGTCGTGCAACGACGGAGCTCGACTTTCTTATGTCCGCGGCGACGCTCTGATGGCGGCGTAAAGCGCCTCGATCGACTGCATGCGCAATTGAAAAGCCTGCCCAAAAACAACAACACCCGCCGCGGGAGGAGGTGCGGCGGGTGTCGTTTTTGGGGCCGATCCTCGGGAGGAGGTGGGGATCGGCCGTATTCGTCATCGCCGGGGAGGAGGTCGGCTTTGACGAAATTCTTTTCGCCGGATCGAGGGAGGCGAAATCCCTGGAAGGCGAACTGCGTTCACTTTGGAGACGAACTGCGTTCGGTTTGGAAACAGCGCCCGCCGCGGGAGGAGGTGCGGCGGGCGCCGTTTTGGTGGTCAACCCTCGGGAGGAGGTGAAGGCTGACCGTATCCGTCAGGGTCGGGGAGGAGGTCGACCCTGGCGAAATTCTGGTTAGATCGTCGCCCTGCGGGCGATGATCTTGATCTCGTCGCGGACGATGCCGAGATCATGGAGCTGACGGTTCGAAAGGCGACCCAGCTCGGTAACGGTGTCGCGGTAAACGCGCCAGTTACGATAGTTGCGGATCAGGTTCATTGTCGTTCTCTTTTTCAAAACTGGTTCGGACCATTTGCGATCCGAAGAGGATTAGACCGCCTTGCGGGCGACGTAGTGGATGTCGCTGCGGCTGATGCCGAGGTCGGTCAGTTCACGGTTCGACAGGCGGCTCAGCTCGGAGACGGTGTCCCGGTAGCGGCGCCAGTTGCGGTAGTTGCGGATCAGGTTCATGGTAGTGCTCGTTTCGTCTTTCTTCGGATCATTCCGTTTGTGTACGAACAGTAAATAGGCTGGGTTATATCGATTTAAAAGTGCTGTTGGCGCATGGCAGCAATGCAAATTGTGCAATGCAACATTAACGCGCGTTCACGGCTTCGTCATGAAGAAACCCGAATCGGAAAATGACGTTGCGTCAACGATTTGAGCGGATCGGCTGTCAGAAAGACCAAGCTGGGGGAGAAGCGGCATGGCGAGTTATTCGTCACGGGCGAGGGCCGATATCGGGCGGTGGCTGCAGGCTGGCCTGATCGACGCGAAGACGGCCGATGCGCTTAAGCGCGACATCGACGCAAACGAGCGCAAATCGCTGAGCTTCGGCACTATATTGGCCATGATGGCAGCGCTGCTGTTCGGCGCCGCGATCCTGCTCTTCGTCGCCGCCAACTGGGACGCGATCCCGCGGCTGGTGCGGGTCGCGGCGCTGTTTGCCGTCATTCTCGCCGGCTATGTCGGCGGCGCGGTGTTGAAGATGCGCGACCATGCGGCGATCGGCGAGGCGCTGTGGATCGTGGCCGCCGCGGCCTTCGGCGGATCGATCGCGCTGATCGGCCAGATGTACCATCTCACGGGTGACGAAGCCTCGGCCATCGTCACCTGGGGCATCGGCACGGCATTAGCCGCGGTGGCGTTGCGCTCGAACCCGCTGACGGTCGCTGCCGTCGGCATATCCGTTGCCTGGCTGTTCGTGCGCGCGTTCGACTTTTATGACCGCCCCGTATTTCCGGATTTCTTCGTTATCATGGCGCCGGTGCTTTTTGTCGTCTCGTTGTGGACGCGCAGCCAGCCGGCACGCCACCTGATCATTCTTTCGGTCATTTTCTATATCGCGGTGCGCGGCCTGGACCAGAACACGCTCGCCCTGGCTATTCCTCTGGTCGCGGTGTCGGCGCTGCTGTTTGCGGTTTCCATCTTCGCCGCCGGGCCGGCCGACCGGATCTTGCAGCTCGGCGGGCGGCTGCCTTTGCACGCCTTGACCGGCTTTCTCACCGGGCTGGCGATGATCCAGATCGAACTGGGCGATGACAACGCCTTCAGCAACGGCTTTGCCGTCGCCTCGGTTATCGCGCTGGCCGGGATTGCGGCGGCGATCGTTCTGGGCGGGCGCGAGAGCAGGGGGCTGCGCTGGGTTGCCTATGCCGGCTTTGCCTTCGAGCTCGCCATTATCTACGTCGTGACCTTGCAGACGATGCTCGGCACGGCCGGCTTCTTCCTGGCTGCCGCGGTGCTTTTCGGCATCCTGGCTCTCGTCATCATCCGTGTGGAAAAACGCATGAAGGCCCCGGAAGGAGCGGCAGCATGATGTCGGGAAAGAAACTTGTCATCTCGGCGCTGGTCCTGGCGCTCGTCCAGATCGGCTTCCTGAGCTGGATCATCGCCGGCCGCGCGGCGATCCTGCGCAACGGCAAGGAGGTCTTGCTGAAAGTCGAGCCGGTCGATCCGCGCGATCTGCTGCGCGGCGACTATATTATCCTCGACTATGAAATATCGCGCTTGCCGGTGAAGCTGATCGCCAACATCCCGGCCGGCCAGCTCGTGAGCGAGAACACGCCGATCGTGGTCCGGCTGAAGCCGGGTGCCGACGGCTATTGGCATGCGACCACGGCCTGGTTCGGCAAGTCTCCGACGCCAGCGACCGCCGACGAAGCCGATATTGTCGGCCAGGTCGCGCCGGGCTGGACGCTTGATCCTGAATCCACGATCGCACCGCAATACGGCATCGACCGCTTCTACCTACCTGAGGGCCAGGGCATGGCGATCCAGAACGACATGCGGGTGCGGCCATTCGGCGTGCGCATCGCGCTCGCCGCCAGTGGCGAGGCGCAGATCAAGGGGCTGATGGACGGCGACAAGACATTGTTTGAGGAACCGCTCTACTAGAAGACATTACCCAGGGCATGGATTTCGGCAACGATCGATCGCTCCGCCCTCATGCAAACCAGACGGGCGAAGACAATGCCGATTACGGTGACGACGCGCGAAGATATCAATCTCCATGCCGTTTTGCGCGTCGCCTGGAGAAACGACACGGTCGAAATCGGCGACAAGGCCTTGCAACGCATTGCCGAATGCCGCGCCTCGTTCCTGAAACTCATTGAGTCCGATCCGCCGCCGGTCATCTACGGCGTCACCACCGCCATGGGCGAGCTGGCAAGCCGCAAGCTCGAACTTGACGAGCGCGACCGCCATGCGCGCATCAAGGCTTTTGCCGCCGCCACATCCTTCGGGGAGCCGTTGCCCGAGCGCGTGGTCAGGGCGATCGTGCTGGCACGGCTGACCAATTTCATCGAAGGCAATGCCGCCACCACGCCGCGCATCGCGCTAGCCGTTGCGGCGATGCTCGACGGTGGACCCATGCCGGTGGTGTCGTCGCAGGGGCAGGGCGGCGCCGGCGAGATCCTGGCGCTCTATCCGCTGTTTGCCGCGCTTACCGCTGGCCTGGAGCTCGAAGTGAAGGAGCGGGGCTCGCTGATCAACGGCTCGCCCTGCGCTGCCGCCCTTGTGGCGGACGCAGCACTTGCCGCACGCCGTCGCGTCGCGATGGCGCACAAGGTGTTTGCGCTGTCGATCGAAGCCTTTCGTGCGCCGCTCGAGCATTATGATGCCGCGCTCGACGGGCTGTGGGGCGACGCGCACGAAGCGGCCGCCTTGCAAGGGTTGCGGCAATACCTGGTTGGCGCCGGCGACGGCCGGCGCAACTATCAGGCGCCGGTCAGCTACCGCATCGTGCCGCGCGTGCTCGGCCATGCGCATCGGGCGCTGGCGGGCGCCGAGCAGGCGGCGACCGTGTCGCTGGCCTCGATCTCGGACAATCCGGTCTATATCCCGCCCGACGATGCGCATCCGCTGGGACGCTGCATCTCCACCGGCGGCTACCACAATGCCATGGCGACACCGGCATTGGACGATCTGGCGGCGATCTGGGCCGATCTCTGCCTGCTTTGCGACCGCCACGCCTCAAAGCTGCTGAACGGCAAGGTGTCGCTGCTGCCCGATCTGTTGATGACCGGGCGGCATTGGGCCGACAGCGATGGCCATGGCAATGTCGGCTATGTCCCGATGGCGATCACCGGCTATTTCGAACAGGCCAAGCTCGCGGCGCAGCGCACCTTCATTCCGGGCACCGAATCGGCCGGCGCCGGCCAGGACGACGTCGCCACCACCGCATTCTTCGCCTGGACCAAGGAAGCGACGGCCGGCCGCTGCCTCGATGCGGCAATGGCGATGCTGGCCATGATCGCCTCGCAGGCCCTGTACGTGACTGAACGCGCCGCGCCGCCGGCATTGCAGGATTTTGTCGCGGATATCAGGAAGATCGTGCCCCCGGTCGACGCCGACCGGGTGCTGGGGCCGGAGCTGGCGAAATTGGCGGAGTGGTTTACCGGTCAAGTGTTTGAAGTGTAGGCCGTCGCCGCCAGTCCTCCTACGCCACGGCTTCGGAGGACACCCTTCGCTTTATCAAGCTCCTGGGTGGCCTGCCACCCGAAGCTCGATAGAGCGAAGGGTGGTGCGGATGAAGGGACTCGAACCCCCACGCCTTTCGGCACTGGAACCTAAATCCAGGGCGTCTACCAGTTCCGCCACATCCGCATTTGTCGGCAATCCCATGTAGCCATCATTCTGTCAATGTCGGGGCGAAAATGTCTGCCGTTGGGGCGGTCATTCGCTGCAACGCGAAGATGGTTGAAAATTGGCCCCGCCTGTGACAAAAGGCGTGTCAAATGTGACGGGACGCGCCGATCCGCTTCTGCAGAATGTGATAAGAAGTAGGAAAAACAAGAACTTATTCACATCTTGGAACGCAGTTTGGAACAATTTGAGCCGTAATTTCGGTCAAATCGCCAGGTTCCGTACCAAAAGCCATTCCCGGCAAGATTGTACCGGCAGGCTGTGAACGGCAAGACGCCGTGGCAGCCTCTTTGGTGAAGATAAAGGTTTTACGATGCAGGTCACCGAAACGCTCAACTCCGGTCTCAAGCGCGAGATCAAGATCACCGTGCCGGCCGGTGATATGGAAGCCAAGCTGATGGCGCGGCTGTCCGACGCCAGGAACAAGGTCCGCATCAACGGCTTCCGTCCCGGCAAGGTGCCTGTGCAGCATTTGCGCAAGGTCTACGGCAAGTCGTTCATGGCCGAAGTGGTCAATGAGATCCTCAACGATTCGACCCGTTCGATCATCACGGGGCGCGGCGAAAAGGCCGCCATGCAACCTGAAGTGATCATGACGGAAGACGAGAAAGAGGCCGAGAAGATCCTGGCCGGCGGCGCCGACTTCGAATTCCGCCTCAACTACGAGGTCATCCCGGCGATCGAGATCAAGGATTTCTCCGACATCAAGGTGACGCGCCAGGTATTCGAAGTGCCGGACAGCGAGATCGACGAGCAGGTCCAGCGCGTTGCCGAATCGGCGCGAAGCTTCGAGCCGAAGACCGGCAAGGCCGCCGAAGGCGATCGCGTTTCGATCGACTATGTCGGCAAGATCGACGGCGAGGCCTTTTCCGGCGGCGCCGGCACCGACCAGCCGCTGGTTCTGGGGTCCAAGGAATTCATTCCGGGCTTCGAGGACCAACTGATCGGCGCCAAGGCCGGCGACGAGAAGCAGGTCACCGTCACTTTCCCGGAAAACTACCAGGCAGCGCATCTGGCCGGCAAGGAAGCCACCTTCGACGTCACCGTCAAGGAAGTGTCCAAGCCCGGCGCGCTGGAAATCAACGACGAGATGGCCAAGAACCTCGGCTTGGAATCGCTGGAGCGCCTGCGCGACGTGGTGCGCGGCCAGATCGAGAACCAGTTCGGTTCGATGACCCGCCAGAAGGTCAAGCGCCAGCTGCTCGACCAGCTTGACGCGGCCTATTCGTTCGAGGCGCCGTCGAAGCTCGTCGATGCCGAGTTCAACAACATCTGGACCCAGGTCAACCGCGATCTCGAAGCCGCCGGCCGTACCTTCGCCGACGAGGAGACGACGGAAGAAGAGGCACGCGCCGAATATCTGCGGCTTGCCGAGCGCCGCGTGCGTCTCGGCCTGGTTTTGGCCGAGATCGGCGAGAAGGCCGGCGTCACCGTTTCCGACGAGGAACTGCAGCGCGGCCTGTTCGAGCAGGTGCGCCGCTACCCGGCCAACCAGCAGCAGGAAGCCTTCGAGTTCTATCGCAGCAATCCGGAAGCCCTGAACACGCTGCGCGCGCCGATGTTCGAGGAGAAGGTCGTCGACCATCTGCTCAGCCAGATCTCGGTCACCGACGTCAAGGTCAGCAAGGAAGAGCTGATGGCTGACGACGAAGAGGGCGATACCGCCAAGGCCAAGCCGGCGAAGAAGGCCGCTGCCAAGAAGGCCGACAAGGCTGAAAAGGCCGACGACGCGGAAGAGCCGAAGAAGAAGGCAGCCCCGAAGAAGAAGGCCGCCAAGGACGCCGAATAAGCGCCTGACGACAAGATCAGAAAAGGCCGCCCTCGAGGCGGCCTTTTTCGTTGTGGCGGATGTGCCTTGAGCCACCGCAGCCCACCTGAACCTTTGTACGGTCGACCTGTTCTACCTACCGGCCAGATTCTGTGGTACACAGGTAGCGCAATTCCATCTGGGGAGGAGCGGAGAATCTATTCTGCCGTGCAGGGCGCATGCTGGTGCTACCGGCATGTGCAGACCGTCTGAGGAAAATTTGACGATCAGGGAGGAATGCCATGCGCTTGGTTGCGTTTTTCGCCGTCGTTTCCGTTGCAACTTTCATCGCCAATCCATCGCGGGCACAGGACGCCGCGGCGGGCGAGAAGGTCTTCACCAAATGCAAGGTCTGCCACGTCGCAGACCAAGACACCAACAAGATAGGCCCTTCGTTGCATGGCGTTATCGCCGGACGGCCGGCACGCATCCGGATTTTAAATATTCCGAAGCCATGATCGCGGCCGGCACATCCGGCGTCAAATGGGATGAGCCGACACTGACGACGTATCTTCACGACCCCAAGGCAATGGTCAAAGGGACGAAGATGGCGTTTCCCGGCCTCAAGAAGGACGAGGACGTCGCCAACGTCATCGCCTATCTGAAGCAATTTTCCCCGTAACCTGGCTCTTCGGCCGGCCAGAGCGTTTCACCGTTTCACGGAAACTGCGATCCGCTCGATCTCTTTGTTCTTACGCAATTCCGGGCGGAAAACCCCATACACTTTCCTGGAATTGCTCTAGGCTGCCCGGTTTCCATCGATGGTCGTCTGAAATGTCGGTCAAGGAAAGCCTCAAGGATACCGGCGTCCGCCTCTCGGAAGCGACGGCCAGTGATTTCTTTGCGCTCTTGAAGCCTCGGGTCATGGCCCTTGCCGTGTTTACCGCCTTCGTCGGTCTGATGGAGGCGCCCGGCGCGATGAACCCGGTCATCGCCGTGATCGCCATAGGTGCGATTGCGGTTGGAGCGGGAGCGGCCGGCGCGCTCAACATGTGGTACGACGCCGACATCGACGCGCTGATGTCGCGCACGTCAAAGCGGCCGGTTCCGTCGGGCCGCGTCACGGCCGGCGAAGCGCTCGGCTTCGGCTTGGTGCTTTCCGCACTTTCGGTCATGACGCTCGGCGTGCTGGTGGGCTGGCTTGCCGCGTCACTGCTGGCCTTCACCATCTTTTTCTACGTCGTCATCTATACGATGTGGCTGAAGCGCTCGACACCGCAGAACATCGTCATCGGCGGCGCGGCGGGTGCCCTTCCTCCGATGATCGGCTGGGCGGCGGCCACCGGCGCCATCGGCATTGAAAGCCTCATCCTGTTCCTGATCATTTTCCTGTGGACGCCGCCGCATTTCTGGGCGCTCGCACTGTTCAAGGCCGGCGACTATGCCGCTGCCGGCATCCCGATGATGCCGAACGTGGCCGGCCAGGCCTCGACCAGAAGGCAGATCTTCGCCTATTCACTGCTCCTGGCACCGATCGGAGTGCTGCCCTGGGCGTTCGGATTTACGAGCGGGGTTTATGGGATTGTTTCGGCTGCATTGGGCTCGGGTTTCATCTGGCATGCCTGGAACGCCCTGGTCATCCTCGACAAGGAGATGAAGCCGGCCAAGGCGCTGTTTGCCTATTCGATCTTCTATCTTTTCGCGATCTTTGCCGTGCTGCTTGCCGATACCATCGCGATGCGCGCGTTCATGTCAGCCGGAGGGTGACGCCATGACGCTGTGTTCGGAAACTTCGCCTTCCGGGAGCCTTTTGTAAGAACGGGCGACAAGCTCCAGTCAATGGGGTATATTGATTGCGGTGCAGGTCGCGGTTCGCGTGGCCAGTCATGCAGAACGGCAGCACCGTGATACCGCGACCTTGCCGGACCTGGTCTGGAGGAACGGGCATGACAAGTTTTCACGTGATTGCAGGCGCCAGCGAAACGCTGGAACACACCAAAATCCGAAAAATCAGTGTTTCCGATCTTTTCGATGCGCTCAAGCGCGGTGTTGACGATTTTATGGTCAAACCGTCGCACATCGTCTTTCTCTGCCTGATCTATCCGCTTGTCGGCGTGGTGCTCGCTGCCTGGACTTCGGGTGCCAATGCGTTGCCGATGTTGTTTCCGCTGGTGTCCGGCTTTGCGCTTATCGGTCCATTCGCGGCGATCGGCCTTTACGAGATCAGCCGCAGACGAGAAGCCGGGCTCGACACCTCCTGGACGCACGCGTTCGAGGTCAGGAATTCTCCGGCCCTGCCAGCCATCGCCGCAGTCGGTATCATGCTGGTTGCAATCTTCATCGCCTGGCTTTTGGCGGCGCAGGTGTTCTACGAATATCTCTTCGGCCCGGCTCCGCCTGCATCGATTTCGGGCTTCATCAATGAAATATTTGCCACCGGACGCGGCTGGTCTCTGATTGTCCTGGGGCACGCCATCGGCTTCGTCTTCGCCGCGGTGGTGTTGTGCACGACGGTTGTCGCCTTCCCATTGCTGCTCGACCGCGACGTCGGCGCCTACGAAGCCATCCACACGTCGGTGCGAGCGGTGCTGGCGAACCCGATCCCCATGGCTGTCTGGGGACTGATTGTCGCCGTCGCCCTGATCATAGGCTCGCTGCCGGTGTTTGCCGGGCTGGCGGTCGTGCTGCCGATCCTGGGTCACGCCACCTGGCATGTCTACCGCAAGGTTGTGGAGCCGCCATCGTCCCCGACGCGGGTCGGCCTCTGACCCCGCAGATCAGCTGATGGGAAGCTTCATCTCCGGTCTTTGACCGGAGATGAAGACTGTGCGTCAGGGCCCCGGTCCGAAGAAGGACAACCGGGTGAGAAGCGTGTAGTCCGCTTCGAAGAGCATCATCGCCACGAACACCAATATCAGAAGCGGCGGCAGGATGATCGCATAGGTCAGCGCCAGCCGCTCCCAGGCCATGTGCATGAACACGGCGACGATCAGCCCGGCCTTGAGGATCATGAAGATCAGGATCAGAGACCATCTGAGATAGCCGTGGATGCCGAGATAATCGACCATGTAGGAGCAGGCGCTGAGGATGAACAGCCATGCCCAGACCACCAGATAGAGCTTGATCGGATGTTCCTGATGAACCTCCGCGACGCCGGTCGATGGCCCTTCATGCGCATGATCAGAGTGCAGCGCGTGTTGCCCGAGGCCGTTTGCGGTTGCTTCAGCCATGTCAGCCTCTCACCAAAGATAGAAGAATGCGAAAATGAACACCCAGACCAGGTCGACGAAATGCCAGTAGAGCCCCATGATTTCGACGTTCTCGTAGCGACCCCTGCGGCTGGTGAAGAAGCCGGGACGACCGACGTCGTAGTCTCCACGCCAGACCTTTCGCGCCACGATGATGAGGAAGATCACCCCGATCGTCACATGCGTGCCGTGGAAGCCGGTGATCATGAAGAAAGTCGAGCCGAATTGTGCCGCGCCCCAGGGATTGCCCCACGGCCGTACCCCTTCGGTGATCAACTTGGTCCATTCGAAGGCTTGCATGCCGACGAAGGTGGCTCCTAGCGCTGCCGTCAGAAGCATGAGGATTGCGGTTTTGCGGCGGTCGCGGCGATAGCCAAAATTGACCGCCATGGCCATCGTTCCGCTGCTCGATATCAGCACGAAGGTCATGATGGCAATCAGGATCAGTGGAATGTCCGAACCGCCGATGCGAAGCGCAAAGACCTCGCTCGGATTGGGCCACGGCACACGTGTGGAGACGCGCGCGGTCATGTAGGAGAGCAGGAAGCAGCCGAAGATGAAGGTGTCGCTGAGCAGGAAGATCCACATCATGGCCTTGCCCCAGGACACGTTCTTGAACGCGCGCTGATCCGAGGACCAATCGGCGGCGATGCCTTGCCAGCCTGCGGGCCGCGTCTCCGTTTGGCCGGTATGCGTCAGTGTCGTTTCTGCCATGCTCCTCGACCTCCTAGGTCAGCAACTGCCGGCAAATATCGATGAACGTCGCGGCCCAGCCGGCTAAAAGAGCGAAGATGGCGAGCCAGACGAAAAGCAGGAAATGCCAGTACATGGCGCATAATTCGACGCTGAGGCGAAGCCGTTCCGGCCGTGCCCCGTTCCAGGCGCCGGCGGTTGTCCTGCCCAGGCCCACCAGCCCTCCCACGATATGCAGGCCGTGCATCCCGGTTATCAGGTAGAAAAAACTGTTGGCCGGATTGGAGGCCAGAAAATAGCCATCGGCGGTCAGGTCCCGCCATGCCATGAGCTGCCCGATGAGGAAGGCGATCGCGGTGAGCCCAGCCGCGGCAAGGCCGAGCCTGACCGTGTCCATCTGGCGCTTGCGCGCCGCGATCGAGGCGCATTGCAGCGCGATGCTGCTCAGCACCAGCATGCCGGTGTTGAGCCAGAGCAGGCGTGGGATGGGCAGCGGCTGCCAGTCCGACAGCGCCATACGCATGAAGTAGGCGCTGGTGAACAGCGCAAACAGGCAGCCGACCACGGCGAGGAAGACACCGAGGCCGATCTTGGCGGTCGGCAGGCTCGATCGGTCGAAGGCGACAAAATCTCCTGCCACACCTTGCTCGAGCCATGGTTTCGCCATCAGCCGCTGATGCGAGAGCCACCAGCCGGCAAAGCCGGCGATCACGAGAAGGAAGACCAGGATGACGCTCATGCTGGCTCCCTGGAGGGGCCGAACGTGCCCGGCATGTTTTGCGGAATGAAGTCCTCCTTGGCGCCCGGCACGCTGTAGTCATAGGCCCAGCGATAGACGATCGGCAGATCCTTGCCGAAATTGCCATGCGCGGGTGGTGTCTGCGGCGTTTGCCATTCGAGTGTCGTGGCCCGCCATGGATTGCCACCGGCCTCGCGCCCATGGCGGATGCTCCAGATAAGATTGAACAGGAAAACGATCTGGGCGAAGCCGACGATAAACGCCATGATGCTGATGAACGAGTTCAGGTGATGCGCCGACTCCGTCATGACCGTCACGTCGGTCAGTTCGGCATAGCGCCGCGGCACGCCCATCAGGCCGATGTAATGCATGGGAAAGAAGATCAGGTAGGCGCCGAGGAAAGTGACCCAGAAATGGAACCGGCCGAGCGTCTCGTTCAGCATCCGGCCGGTGACCTTCGGGTACCAGTGGTAGATCGCGCCGAAGATGACGACGATCGGAGCAACACCCATGACCATATGGAAGTGAGCGACGACGAACATCGTGTCCGACAGCGGGACGTCGACGACGACGTTGCCGAGAAACAGCCCGGTCAACCCGCCATTGACGAAGGTGACGATGAAAGCCATGGCAAACAGCATCGGTATGGTGAGGTGGATATCGCCCCGCCACAGCGTCAGCACCCAATTGTAGACCTTGATCGCTGTCGGGATGGCAATGATCAATGTCGTGGTGGCGAAGAAGAAGCCGAAATAGGGGTGCATGCCGCTGACATACATGTGGTGCGCCCAGACCACGAAGCTCAGCGCGCCGATGCCAACGATGGCCCAGACCATCATCCGGTAGCCAAAAATGTTCTTGCGCGCATGCGTGCTGATCAGATCGGAGACGATGCCGAAGGCCGGCAGCGCCACGATGTAGACTTCCGGGTGGCCGAAGAACCAGAACAGATGCTGGAACAGGATCGGGCTGCCGCCATTGTGCTGTAGTTGTTCCCCCATCTCGACAACCGCGGGCATGAAGAAGGAGGTTCCAAGCGCGCGGTCAAGCAGCATCATCACGCAGGCGACGAACAGCGCCGGAAAGGCGAGCAGCGCCATGACGGTGGCGGTGAAGATGCCCCAGACGGTCAGCGGCAGGCGCATCATCGTCATGCCGCGCGTGCGGGCCTGCAGCACCGTCACGACATAGTTCAGACCGCCCATGGTGAAGCCGATGATGAACAGGATCAGCGAGACGAGCATCAGGATGATGCCCCATTCCTGGCCGCCAGGTGTGCCGGTCATGATGGCTTGCGGCGGATAGAGCGTCCAGCCGGCGCCGGTCGGTCCGCCGGGCGCAAAGAAGCTCGACACCAGCACCAGCACGGCAAGGAGGTAGATCCAGTAGCTCAGCATGTTGACATAGGGAAAGACCATGTCGCGGGCGCCGACCATCAGCGGGATCAGGTAGTTGCCGAAGCCGCCGAGGAAGAGTGCCGTGAGCAGGTAGATCACCATGATCATGCCGTGCATGGTGATGAACTGGTAGTAGGCCTCGGGGGTGATGAAATCGAACGTGCCGGGGAAGCCGAGCTGCAGCCGCATCAGCCAGGACAGCACCAGCGCGACCAGGCCGATGGCCGTTGCGGTCGCCGAATACTGGATGGCGATGACCTTGGCGTCCTGCGAGAAGACATACTTCGTCCACCAGCTGTGCGGATGGTAAAGCTCCATTTCCGCGACTTCGGCGGGCGGGACGGCATCTGCAGGCGTGATATCGACCATAGGCGGAGCACCTCCGTGCCCTTCAGCGGGACCCGACAGTTTCGAGTTTTGCCGCAACTTCTAGAGCTGACGCCGTCGCGTTGCCCGGCGCCTGTTCCACCGAGCCCGTCTGCTGCGGCGCCGACAACTGCGCGAACGTCTGCTGCTGGTCGAGCCAGGCCACATAGTCCTGCTCGGTATCGACCATGACGATGCCATGCATCATCGGGTGCCCCTGGCCGCACAGTTCGGCGCACAGAACCTGGAAGGTCCCGGTCTTGGTGGGGGTGAACCAGAAATAGGTGACCGAGCCCGGTATCATGTCCATCTTGGCGCGGAATTCCGGAACGTAGAAATCGTGCAACACATCGATCGAGCGCAGCAGCATCTTGACCGGCTTGCCGACCGGCAGATGCAGGTCGGCCGCTTCGACCACGACGTCGTCCTGGCCGCTGGGATCCTTGGCGATCACGCCCAGCGGATTTTCAGCGGTGACGTCGCGGGTGTCGGATGTGCCGAGTTTGCCGTCCTTGCCGGGCAAGCGGAAGCTCCACTGCCATTGCTGGCCGACGACTTCGACCACGGTTGCGTCGCTTGGAACGTTGACGAACCGGCTCCAGACAAACAGGCCGGGAACCAGCATGGCGGTAACACCCACTCCGGTGACGATCGTCAGCCACCATTCGAGCCGCTTGTTCTCCGGTTCGTAGGCCGCCTGGTTGCCTTCGCGGTGACGGAAGCGGAAAACGCAATAGGCCATGAATAGGACGACTGCGGCGAAGACGACGCCGGTAATCCAAAAGGTGATGATGATGGTGTTGTCGATATAGTCCCAATTCGAGGCAATCGGAGTCCACCACCATGGGCTCAGGAAGTGGAACAACACCGAGCCCACGACGATCAAAACGAGTACAACCACTATGGGCATGTCCCGTTCCTCCCGGTATTTCAGGGGGCGCGAAGCCGTCCCGGGAAAATACCAAGTGCATCATGCGTGATTTGCGATCGAAATTCTAGAGCCGGTTGTGGAAGGAGCGAAAAATTGCTTCTGCGGCGCCCGGACCTTGCTTCGTTGGTGACGCCGGAGCGACACCTGACCCCCCAAATCAGGGAGGGCAGGGGCTGGCTTGATTCGGCTTGCCTTGTTCCAGCGGGATCAAAGCGCCTTGATGATGATGCAGCCGGCCAAAAGCAGCACGACGCCGGCGAGCCGCATGCCGGAGACAAGCCGCTGCGGCAGGCGGAACCAGCCGAAGGTGTCGACGAAGATGCCGGCGACCTGCTGGCCGGCCACCGTCAGGCTGACGGCAGCTGCCGCTCCGATGACGGGGATGGCGGTGAACACGGTCGTGACATAGGTGGCGCCGGCAAAACCTCCGAGCCAGCCCCACCAGGGCATCGACGACAGGCCGGCGAGGCGAGGGCGGGGCGTCTTCGTCAGGGCAAGCGCGATCAGAAGCACCGCGGCCATGGCCAGCATCGCCACCAGGAACGAGATGGTGCCGACCGCAAACGGCGCGCCGCCAAGGTCGTGCCGAAGCAAGGCGTTTACAGCGCCTTGCACCGGAAGCACGGCGCCTGCCAGCAGCGCCAGTCCGATCCACCCTGGTCTTGAGGATGCGGTATTGTCGGCCGCGCCCTTCTGTCCCAGAACGATGAGGGCAGCCCCGGCAAGCAAGACGAGCATGCCGAAGGCAGGCCCGGCTCGCAGTCCGGCTTCGGGGATCCCGAGCCAGCCGAACGTGTCGAGGGCGAAGGATGCAAGCATCTGCCCAGCGATGAAGAGCCCGACGGACACGACGGCGCCAAGGCGAGGGAACAGAAGAATGGTCGAAACAACGTAGAAGGCCGAAGCCATGCCGCCGATCGCATGCCACCATTCGGCTTGCCGAACGGCAAGCAGAGCCGGTGTCGTTCCGGTGAGGGCCGTGATCGACAACAGCACGATGGCGCCGACCGCGAGCTGAAGCGTGGTCGCGGCAAAGGGTGAGCCGACCGCCTTTGAAAGTTGGGCATTGGCGCCGGCTTGCACCGCAAGCAGGCCACCGGCGACAAGCGCCAGAGGGACGAAGAGGATTTCCACGATCGTATTCCTTGAATGCGGGGTGCGGCGGCTAGGGCATGATCCCAAAAAGTGGGTGCCGGTTTTTGGAAAAGATCATGCTCCAACAAAGGGTTAGATCATGATGAGATTTCAACCAAATCTCATCATGATCTAAGCGGCAGCCGATGCTTCGGGCAGGGCGGGAACGGCAATGCCTCTGACAACTGCGGAGCGTCGGCCTATGGCGGCATACCAACGCGCCAGGTCTGGCGCGTCATCGAGGCTGAGGCCGAGCCTGGTGACGGCCGCGTTGATCCATGGCCATGTCATCACATCGGCGATGCCGTAGCTTTTGCCGACGATGTGCTCATAGTTCTTGAGCCGGCTATTGAGCACTCGGAAGACGCGTCCGGTTTCGCGCTCAAAACGCTCGATCACATAAGGGATTTTTTCCGGCGCGAAGATTTTGTAATTCCACAATTGGCCAAGCGTCGGGCCGACATGGGCCGCCTGGAACAAGGTCCAGGTCAGAGTATCGTCCGCCTCCTGCGCGCCCACCGGCTGAAGCTTGCCCGACCGTCGCGCCAGGTAGTGTAGGATGGCGCCGGATTCGAAGACCGTGCGGCCGGCGTCCCGGTCGACGATCACCGGGATCTTGTTGTTGGGATTGAGCGCCAGGAAATCAGGCTTGGTCTGGTCGCCCCTTTCGATGTCGACCAAGCGGACCGAGTAGGGCAGGCCGACCTCTTCCAGCATGATCGAGGCCTTGTGCCCGTTGGGTGTCTGGCAGGTGTAGAGTTCTATCGGCGTCATGGCTCTTCTCCGCGACTGTTTCTTTTGTCGTCGGACTCCATATGGCGTGCGTGCATGCGCAGATCGACATGCCGATTCGCCCGCTTGCTCTGCGTTTTTGCACAGCGAAGCGTCATTTTGACTCGCAGAGCGCAGCGCTTTCTTTTATCTTTCTGCAAGAATGCACAGCTCACGCGATATCGACTGGGAAGATCTGCGCATGGTGCTGGCCGTCGCCGATGGCGCTTCGCTGGCGGCGGCGGCTCGGATCCTAGGCGTGAACCACACGACTGTGCTGCGGCGCGTCAACGCCTTCGAGACGCGGCTGGGTATCCGCCTTTTCGATCGGCTGCCGACTGGCTATGCCCTCACCGCGGGCGGCGAGGAACTGCTGGGCGCGGCACGCACAATGGCCGAGACGGTCAATGAACTGGCGCGCAAACTGTCGGGGCAGGATCTCAGGTTCGAAGGCAGGTTGCGGGTCACCACCACCGATACGCTGATGGCATCGGTGCTGCCGCCGATCCTGGCGGCGTTTCATAAGCTCCATCCCGGCATACGGGTCGAGGCGATGACGCAGAATTCCATCGCCAACCTGACGCAAAGGGATGCAGACGTGGCGATCAGGCCGGTGTCGCAACCGCAGGAAATCCTGGTCGGCCGGCGCATTTCGGGCGTCGCCTTCGCCGCCTACGCGACACGTTCCTATGCCGAAACGCTACCCCCGGAGCCGAGACTGGGTGCGCTGCGCTGGATCGCGCCCGACGACAGCCTGGCCAACACCGGCGTCGCCCGCTGGATGCGGTCGTCGCTGCCCGATGTCGAGATCGCCATACGCGCCGATTCCCTGGTGACGATGTCGCATGCGGCGGGCGCCGGAATCGGGGTTGCGGCGCTGCCCTGTTATCTCGGCGACAGCCTGCCCGGGCTTGTAAGGGTCGGAGGGCTGATCGAGGAGATCGGCTCGGCGCTGTGGGTGCTGGTGCACGACGATTTGCGCCGCACGGCGCGCGTCCACGCCTTCACCAAATTCGTCTCCGGCGAATTGCAGCAGCGGCGCGACCTTCTTGAGGGCAGGCTCGGCGCCGGAGCTTGAGACGCACGCCAGCTGACGCTGGGGTTCAACTCCGCAACAGGTTCCCAAGCTCGGCAACCGTCATCACGCGCCCGAACACCTTGCCTATGATGTCGAGGGTTGCATTGTGCGATGCCTCGTCCAGTCCGCCATTGGCGTCGCTGATGAAAGCCACCTTGTAGTCGCGCATGAAGGCGCTCCGCGCGGTGGATTCGCAGCAGATGCTGGTCACGGTGCCGATGATGATCACCGTGTCGACCCGGCCTGCGCCACGGATGTTGTGCAACACGGTCTCGAGCTGCGTGTTGTGGAAGGCATCGTAGCGGTGCTTCTTGATGACGACATCCCCAGGCAAGGGCGCAAGCGCGGCGACGATTTCGGCGCCGGCGCTGCCTTCCCGCATTCCTTTGGTTTTCAGCTTCGGCTGATAGCCGGTTTCCAGCGGCGAGGTATCGAAATGGTCGCTGAGCACATGCTGGGTGTAGATAACCGGGACGCCTTGCGCGCGGCAAAGCTCGACCACCTGCCGCATCGCCGGAATGCGATGGCGGGCCATGGCCACTTCCATGACGGCGCCCTCATCGACAAAGTCGCTTTGCATGTCGATGACCAGGAGGGCTGCGCGTTGCTTGTCGAACGGCCATGGTTCGTCGCCGGGCTGGGGCATTGCGTGTTTCCTGTTTCCGACGTTGATCAGGTGAGCAGCAGGCTCTTCATCGAGACATCGCAATTCCTGCCGATGACGATGTGATCGTGGATGGATGGAGAGATCAAGGTCGTGGCAATCTCGCAGCGAGCTCCGGGATTGGTTTGGGCGACTTGACGCGTCCTCGCTTGGCCTACGGGTCGATGACCGCGATCGCATCGATCTCTATCAGGTAGCCGGGAGACATCACCGCTATCCCGACCACCACGTTTGCTGGCTTGTGATCGCCGAACAGCTCGATCTGGGCCGCTTCGATGATCGGCACGTGTTCGTCGCGTTTGTAATCGACGATGTAGATCGTGATCTTGCAGACTTGCTCGGGCCGAGCGCCGGCGGCAGCAAGCGCTCGGCCGAGATTCCCGAACGCCAGGCGCGCCTGGACTGCGAAATCACCATGGCCAACGAGCTTGCCGTGTATGTCTTCTGGCTGCTGGCCCGAGACGAACACCAGCTTGCTTCCTGTCGCAACGACGACCTGGGAGTACATTTCCGGAATCGGCAGATCATTTGGATTTATGCATTCGAGCGTCATTGAATAGATCTCCTGCAATGGCTGACGGGAACTGGCTGCTTCGTATTCGCGAGTCTACGACATTGTCGCCGAAGCGGGCGCTTCCGTCGCAATATCACTTCTACACCGCAAGCGTGGGCGTTTGAGCCAAGCCGGAATGTTGCTGATTGGCTCGCGAGCGGTGGCGTTTGGGATGACGGCACCGGCGCCCATCAGGCTCAGATCAGCAGCAGGCCCTTCATCGAGGCGTTGCCTTTCTTGCCGATGATGATGTGGTCGTGGACGGCGATGCCGAGCGGCTTGGCGCTGTCGATGATCTGCTTGGTCATTTCGATGTCCGCACGCGATGGTGTCGGATCACCTGATGGGTGATTATGCACCAGGATGACGGCGCTGGCCGATAGTTCCAGCGCGCGCTTGATCACTTCGCGCGGATAGACCGGCGTGTGGTCCACGGTGCCGACCTGCTGTACCTCGTCGGCGATCAGCACGTTCTTCTTGTCGAGAAACAGGATGCGGAACTGTTCGCGGTTCTCGAACGCCATCGCCGAGCGGCAGTACGCAAGAAGCTGCGTCCAGTTGGACAGCACCTCGCGGTCGCGAACCTCGGTCCGCGCCATGCGCTGCGCGGCAGCGGCAATCACCTTCAGGTCGACCGCCACGGCGGGGCCGATGCCCTTCACCTCCTGCAGCAGCGCCACCGGTGCGCCAAGCACTTCGCCAAAAGTGCCGAAGCGCGCCAAGAGCGCCTTGGCGATCGGCTTGGTGTCGACGCGCGGGATCAGGCGAAACAGCAGCAGTTCGAGAAGTTCGTAGTCGGGCAGGGCGTCCGCGCCGCCGGCAACGAAGCGCTCGCGCAAACGGTCGCGATGGCCGTGATAGTGTGGCTTCTCCGTCGATTTGTCTCTTGGTGCCTTGTCCTTCGCCGGTGGTTCAAGCCACCGCTCGGAGAAGAACCCCCGTTCGTCGTCGCCACTCTTCCCCATCGACCCCCCACACTCCCCGAAGGCTTCGACGGCAGATTAGAGCGGTAAGCAGCGCGCGGTCGAGTTTTTTCGGCGACGGCGCCTCAAAGCCGCGGCTTGAGGCGATCTTGTTTTCAGCTGACCGCCGGCAGGCCGGGGCGGTCGAGCTTGTTTGGCGACAGGGTGAAAATCTCGCAGCCAGTTTCGGTGACGCCTATCGTGTGTTCGTACTGCGCCGACAGCGAGCGGTCGCGCGTCACCGCCGTCCAGCCGTCCGACAGCACTTTCACATGCGGCCGGCCAAGATTGATCATGGGCTCGATGGTGAAGATCATGCCCGGCCGCATCTCGACGCCTTCCGAGGCGGTGCCATAGTGCAGGATGTTGGGTGCGTCGTGGAACAACTGGCCAACGCCGTGGCCGCAGAAATCGCGCACCACCGAGCAGCGCTCTGCCTCGGCATAGGTCTGGATGGCGGCGCCGATGGCGCCGGTGCGGGCGCCGGGCCGGACCGCCGCGATTCCGCGCATCAGGCACTCATGAGTGACTTCAAGCAGGCGTTCGGCGGCGCGCTTGATGGTGCCGACGGGATACATGCGCGAGGAATCGCCGTGCCAGCCGTCGAGGATGTAGGTGACGTCGATGTTGACGATGTCCCCGTCCTTCAACGGCTTGCTGTCTGGAATGCCGTGGCAGACGACGTGGTTGATCGAGGTGCAGGACGATTTGGTGTAGCCGCGATAATTGAGCGTCGCCGGCAGCGCGCCTTGGTCCATGCCGAATTCGAAGACGAAACGGTCGATGGTCTCGGTGGTGACACCCGGCTGGACCATCGGCACCAGTTCATCGAGGCAGCGCGCGGTGAGATCGCAGGCCTTGCGCATGCCGGCAAATCCTTCCTCGCCATAGAGGCGGATCTGGCCGGTATTCCTGAGGGGTGCCGTGGTGGCGTCGAGATAGGTGACCATAGTGTCCGTTTGCCTGTAAGCGGGCGGCGCATACCAGCCCGTTAGAAAATTTCCCCAGATTTGGCACTGCAAGCCGCAAGGTTCAAGGAAGAACTGCCGGCAATGGACTGATACTGGCGATATTCCTGGCTTGCGCGGCCGCTCAGATGACATCCAGGTGCGCGATCTCCTCCGAATGCCGAGATCGCACTGACGACACATTTTCGCGCAAAAGCAGCCAAAGCAACTTTTGACGACGAACGGCGTTGCTGTGGTCGACGCCAGTTCGGGAGATATAGAATGGACAGATTGCAATTCGAGGTGCCGGTGCGCATCGCGCCCGCGCCCGGGCTGCCGGTAGAGGAAATATACAGCGTCGAACAGGCGCTGGATATCCTGCATGACTGGCCAAAGAAGCGACAGGGCAAGGTCTATGAAGCGGCGTTCAATGCCTGCTTCGGGGCCACGGTGGATGTGGTCAAGACTGAGGACGCCTGGCGCGCCTTCATGGCGTTTTGCCGGGTCAGTGGCCTGCTGGCCAGGGATATGATGGTTACGGCCAAGCGCGCCGGCGAGGCGAGGGGCCTGAGGGTCTAGAGTTCTGCTTGGCCTGGAGGCCGGCCAACCGACTCGTTCCAATCGGCGCGGACTCCGCGGCGTTAAGGTTCCGTTTCCGACTTCACAGCTAGGCATGAGCCATAGAGCAGCGTCTGATTCGTTGCGTCGGTTTCATGGTGCAGAACATGTCTTCAGCCAATGTGCGTACCTTCCCGCTAGATCGGCAGACCGTGCTGGTGCGCGAGGTCGCCGCAAGGCTGGGCAGACTGCACGGCGACACGGCCACGTCGTTCTGGAAGGCCACGGCGCGCGAACTCCTCGACAAGGCGGTCGCGGCCGGCTGCGATGCGGCTTCGGCGGCCAACGATGTCCGCCGGTTTTTTGCCGCGGTCCAGGACGAGATGCATTTCAAGGCGGACGATGCCGCACCAGGGCAGCGCCGGACGCGCACCCGCCTCTAGCTTCGAACAGAGGACCGACACGCGCTCACTGTGGCTAACCGTGGACCGGTCTTGGCGTCGACGATCTCGGGCCTTGCGCTGTCGATCGTGCCGTCCCAGCCACGGCGAGCGCCTTGTTGAACGCGAGACAGGCGATGAAATACTGGTCGCGCTCGGCCCTGGCGACGTCGGTCATCGCCAAGGAAATCGTCGAGCGCTATGGCGGGACCATCACGCCGGAGAACCTGCCTTACGGATGGCTTTTGCAGATGGTGGGATCGACGCGGTTTAGCGCAAGGCGTCGGCCTCTCGGCGATCCCTGTGCCGACCCGATCCGAATCGGCTATGCCTGCGCGATGCAGGAAACGTCTCTCTACATCCCGGTGAAGCGGTTTCTCGAGAGCCTGGAATTCACGGTGAAGGGCGAAGTCGGCCACTGCGATATCGTGGCGGTGCGCGACGGCGAGCCGCCTGTGCTGGTCATCTGCGAACTGAAATTGCAGTTCAACCTCGAACTGGTGCTGCAAGGTGTCGATCGCGCGGCGGCATGCGACGAAGTGTGGCTGGCCGCGCGCATGTCGGCGCGTGGCAAAGGCCGCGAGCACGACCGCCGTTTTCGCGCACTGTGCCGGCGGCTCGGCTTCGGGCTTCTGGCTGTCAGCGGCAAGGGGGAGGTCGAAGTGCTGCTCAGCCCGGCGGCTCTGCCGCCGCGTCGCGATCCGAAGCGCCGCTCCCGACTGATGGAGGAACACCGTCGCCGGCGCGGCGATCCGGTGGTCGGCGGTGGCTCGCGCGCCCCGATCATGACCGCCTACCGGCAGGATGCGCTGGCCTGCGCCGCAGCCATGACCGACGGGCCGAAACGCCCGCGCGATCTGAAAGCGATTTCGCCGCGCGCGCCCAGCATCCTATTGGACAATATCTATGGCTGGTTCGCCAGGGCCGAGCGCGGCGTCTACGCGCTGACCGAGGGTGGCCACGCGGCGTTACAGCGCTGGCCGCAGGTAGCGCACGACCAGGGGTGAGTGGCCGGAGATTGCCGCGAGCAGGCGCCGAGGGAAACCTCGGCACGGCAGCCGCTGTTCGCCGTTTCAACCGATGCGCCGCGCCACCCTTCCAGCCGCTGCTAGTTCGGCGGCTGCCGCGAGGCTTCCTGTTTTCCTGAAAGATCTGGTACGCCCAAGGGGAATCGAACCCCTGTTACCGCCGTGAAAGGGCGGTGTCCTAACCGCTAGACGATGGGCGCGCTCAGACGAAGCGGCTTATAATTGCGTTGTTGCCAACCGGCAACCCATCAGCCGCCAGATGCGGAAACTTTTTTCAAGAGGGGCGAAAACGGCCAGTTTGGTGAGCAAGCGCAGGTTTTCTGGCCTCGCGTCGTTGCACATCTTTGGACGAATGCGCCGCGCAGTCGTCATCCTCGCGTCTGCGCTGCGTCGCTGCGCTCCTTGCTTCGCCATAAGATGACGAAGTCGCGGGTGCCTCGGCTAATCTCGAACGTCGCTGAGAGCTAATCGGAAAAAACGGCGGGCTGCTAACAGCCCCTCGGCCCGTTTGCCGAATGGGGTGCTAACCCCGCCGGCGGCAGCGCCAGTTCCAGTCGCGCTCGGGGCCGACGTCGACGTGAACGGATTCGGTATGGCAGTAGGTGCCGACGCCGCCGCGGCCGGGCATGGTTCGGATGTAGCTCGCCAGTTCCCATTTGGAGACGCCGGGAACCTGGATGTCGGCGGCGGCGCAATACATGTGCAGCGAATTCTTGGCGCCGTTGGCGCGGCGGTTGCGGGCCGGGTCGCGGTAGCCTGATGTGACCATCATCTTGCGGCCGTAATGGCCTTCGATGGTCTTCAGCACCCGCACCAGCGACGGCTTCAGGCAGGCGACGTCGACGCTCTCGTTTTGCTTCAACAGGCCGTTGGGCGCCAGCCGGGCGAGGCCGGCGGCGGAAGCCACCTGATAGGCGCCGCCCGAACCCTCGTCCTCGTTCAGGTCGACGTCGCTTTCATCGTCGAGGCCGGATTTGCGCTTGATCTCGAACAGCGCCGTCTGGCGCACGCCGGGCAAGGCATCGCTGCCGGTGATGTGGTTGCTCTCGTTGCCAAGCGAGGCAAGCTGCAAGGGCTTGTCGGCCGAACTGGCTGAGGCCAACGTGATGATCGGCTTTGCCGGGGCGGCCTTCTGGGCAGCAACCGCAGGCTGTTCGCCCGAGCGCGAGTTGACCAGCGGAGCAGGTGCCGCCGAGGTTGGCGTGGTGCTGAACAGTGAGGCCAGGAAGCCCTTCTTCGGCGTGTCGATCTGCTGGGGCGCGGCGGTCACGTAGACCTCGCCGGGCGCGGGTGCCGCGGCAGTCGGTTTCGGCGCGGTCACGCCGGCATCGGCGGCGGCGATCTTCTGCGCCACGGCGTCCGTTGCGGCCGCGGTCTGTGCTGACTGCTGCAGCGACTGCGGCGTCTGGCCGACAATGGTTTCGGAGCCGGCGGGAACATTGACCGGGAAGCCGGTGCCGGGCTTGGCCACCGGCACATAGGCGACCTGCTCGGGCAGTGTCGCATCGCCCGCTGCCGTCATCATCATCTGCGGCCCGGTGGATGTGACCTGCACGGTCGAATCGCCCGGCGCCGCAGGGCTGGCGCCGGAAGCCGCGGCGATGTCAGAAGCGGTCGCGTTGTAGCCAGGCATGCCGACGGACATTGTGGGGTCGCTGGCGGAGGTGCAGGACGCCAGAAGCACGGAGAAAAGCGCTGCCGCTATAGTGCGACCTTCTCTCCCCGCGAGACGCGATCCTACTGATTTCAAAACTAAATTCCCCCTCGGTGTCCGGTCGGCCTGCTATTGGTGCGGCGTCGAAACGTTCACATCCAATAACCTTGTGTTCCCAAACCGGAAACGAGACTTGTGTCAATTCTGCAAGGCTCTGAATTATTTGCTCGTTGGAGGCCAATTGAGGCTTCTTGAAGGTTGACGACACCATTTCGCCCCGTTTTGCCGGCCCGTCAACTCACCAGACATTACATTCCGTTACACACAGGCACCTGCAAAAGGTGCCGGCCGTTACACGCGGACCTTCACATAGGTGCCGGGGGCATCACCCAGGGTTTTCATATGCTTGCCCGGTTTGCGGGCCGGAACGAGGGTGTCGTCCTGGGTTTCGATCCAGTGCTGCCAGTGCGTCCACCAGGAGCCGGGATGCTCCACCGCGGAGGCGAGCCACTGGCCAAAATCGCCTGTCGGTTTGCCGCCGGTCCAGTACTGGTATTTCTTGGCTGCCGGCGGGTTGACCACACCGGCAATGTGGCCGGAACCAGCCATCACAAACTCGACGTCGCCGCCGAAATATTGCGAGCCGAGAAACACCGAAAGGGCCGGCGCGATGTGATCTTCCTTCGACGCCAGGTTGTAAACCGGGATGGTGACGTCGGCCAGCGACACAGTGCGGCCGGCGAGTTCCATCACGCCACGAGTCAGATTGTTCTCGAGATAACAGTTGCGCAGGTAGAAGGAGTGGTTGGCGGCCGCCATGCGGGTGGAATCGGCGTTCCAGTAGAGCAGGTCGAAGGGAAGGGGATCCTTGCCGCGCATGTAATTGTTGATGACATAAGGCCAGATCAGGTCGCCCGAGCGCAGCATGTTGAAGGCGGTCGCCATCTTGGTGCCGTCGAGGTAGCCCTTTTCGTTCATCGATTTCTCGACCGCTGCCACCTGGTCCTCGTCGACGAAGACTTTCAGGTCGCCGGCATGGGTGAAGTCGACCTGCGTGGTGAAGAAGGTCGCCGATTTGATGCGGTTGTCGCCTTCCTGTGCCAGCAGTGCGAGTGCGGCCGCCAGCAGCGTGCCGCCGACGCAATAGCCGATGGCGTTGACCTCTTTCTCGCCGGTCGCCTTCTCGATCGTGTCGAGGCCGTATTGCAGGCCTTCCCGTATGTAAGCTTCCCAGCCCTTGGCGCCGTGCCGCTCGTCGGGATTGATCCAGGAGATGACGAACACGGTATGGCCTTGCTCGATCGCCCAGCGGATGAAGGACTTTTGCGGGTTGAGATCGAGGATGTAGAACTTGTTGATCCAGGGCGGGCAGATCAGCAGCGGGCGCTTGAGCACCGTCTCCGTCGTCGGATCGTACTGGATGATTTCGGCGACATCGCTGCGCCCGACCACCTTGCCGGGAGATGTCGCGACGTTCTTGCCGATCTCGAAGGGCGAATAGTCAGCTTGTCTCAGCTTCAGGTCGCCCTTGCCGGCGGCGATGTCTTCGGCCAGCATCTTCATGCCGCGCACCAGGTTTTCGCCATTCGAGGCAACGGTTTCTCGAAACAGCTCCGGATTGGTCAGGATGAAGTTCGACGGCGAGATGGCATTGGACACCTGCTTGACGTAGAAGCTGGCCTTATGGCGGGTGTGATCGTCGAGGCCTTCGGCGTGCTCGACCAGGTCGGCCGCCCAGCGCGAGGTGACGAGATAGGCCTGTTTGAGGAAATCGAAGAAAGCGTTGCGACCCCATTCGGGGTCTTGAAAACGCTTGTCGCCGCGCTCGGGCTTGACCGCATCTTCGGGCGCCTCGGCATTCGGGCTAACCTTCTGGATGGCGTTGCCCCAGACCGTCATGTAGCCGGCGAACAGTCGCGTCTGCGCTTCCAGCGCGCGTTGCGGGTCGGCCAGCCAATATTCGCTGAGCTTGGAAAAGGTTTTTACCATGTCGACCACGGGTTCGGCGACATGATCGCGCACCTCGCCCTTTTCGCGCGGCTCGGCCCAGGCGGAGGCGGCTTTGCCGGCCTGCTCGACCATGCGCGCCATGTTCAACGCGAAGCGTTCCGGGTCTTTCACCAGATATTGCTCGACGGTCGAAGATTGATCATCTTCCGCTTTGCTCGAATCAGGTGTTTTGGACATGGCTCGCGGGGTTCCTCCCGAGGCGTTTTCTTGACATATTATCATGGGACATCTGACCGGGTCCAATGCGCTGTACCCCGGCTGCCAGGAAAACAATATGACGATTAACACCGGCAAGACCATTTTTTCGGGGGCAGGCCGCTTTTGCCGCGTCGCGGTTGCAATCGCCTGTCTTGCGCCAGGGCTGCTGGCGGCAAGTGGCTGCACGAGCGCCAATACCGGCAACGGGATGAATGTCGGCCTGACGCAGGGCGCGCAGGACACCGGCTCTTATCCCAATCTCAACATCCCGCCGCAGGTGGCGGCAAGGCAACTCACCCCTGAGGAGACGCAGGCCAAGCTTGCCCAGTTGAAGGGCGAACAGCAGGGGCAAGTGGCCAAGGGCGGCGGCGGTGCCCCGTCCACCAGCCCGGCGGCGCTGAACTCGCTGGCGAAGAACCATGGCAAGGACACGCTGAAGCAGATCGAAGCCAAATGCGATCCCGCCCTCGACCCTACCTGCAAATAAGGCTATATCGCGCGCCGAAAGCGGTCTTTGCCAAAGGCGCCTAGCCAAGCCAACTGTGCTGAAGCCAATCTTAAATCGTCTGGAACTGACATGGAAGAATTTCACAAGGTCCGCCGGCTTCCGCCCTACGTGTTCGAGCAGGTCAACCGGCTGAAGGCCAGCGCCCGTTCGCGCGGCGCCGACATTATCGACCTTGGCATGGGCAATCCGGACCTGCCGACGCCGAAGGCGATCGTCGACAAATTGTGCGAAGTGGTGCGCGATCCGCGCACGCATCGCTATTCCTCCTCCCGCGGCATCCCAGGTCTGCGCCGCGCCCAGGCCGCCTATTATCAGCGCCGCTTCGGCGTGAAGCTCAATCCCGACACGCAGGTGGTGGCGACGCTCGGTTCGAAGGAAGGCTTCGCCAACATGGCGCAGGCGATCACCGCGCCGGGCGACGTGATCCTGTGCCCCAACCCGACCTATCCGATCCATGCTTTCGGCTTCATCATGTCGGGCGGCGTCATCCGTTCGCTGCAGGTCGAGCCGGATGACGGCTTCATCCCGGCGCTCGAGCGCGGTGTCCGTCATTCGATCCCGAAGCCGCTGGCATTGATCCTCAACTATCCGTCGAACCCGACGGCGCTGGTCGCCTCGCTCGATTTCTACAAGGACGTGGTCGCCTTCGCCAAGAAGAACGACATCATCATCCTGTCGGACCTTGCCTATTCGGAGATCTATTTCGACGGCAATCCGCCGCCTTCGGTGCTGCAAGTGCCGGGCGCCATCGATGTCTGCGTCGAGTTCACCTCGATGTCGAAGACCTTCTCCATGCCCGGCTGGCGCATGGGCTTTGCCGTCGGCAACGAGCGGCTGATCTCGGCGTTGACGCGGGTGAAGTCCTATCTCGATTACGGCGCCTTCACGCCGATCCAGGTGGCGGCGGCGCATGCGCTGAATGGCGACGGCGCCGACATCGCCGAAGTGCGCGAGGTCTATTTGAAGCGCCGCGACGTCATGGTCGATGCCTTCAGCCGCGCCGGCTGGACCATTCCGGCACCGGCTGCCTCGATGTTCGCCTGGGCGCCGATCCCGGAGCCGTTCAAGCATCTCGGCTCGCTTGAGTTTTCCAAGCTCCTGATCGAGCACGCCGACGTGGCGGTGGCGCCGGGCATCGGCTTTGGCGAGCATGGCGACGATCACGTCCGCATCGCGCTGGTCGAGAACGAGCACCGGATCCGGCAGGCGGCGCGCAACATCAAGCGCTTCCTGGCGTCCAGCGCCAAGCAGCCGAACAATGTGGTGCCGCTCGCCGCGCATCGCTAAAGTCGCCGCACATCTTATTCGAGCAGATTTTTTGAGGGGCGTCGCCGGGCATGGCTGAAGCGTTGCGTGTTGGAATTGCGGGTCTGGGTACGGTCGGCGCCTCGGTGGCGCGCGTGCTGCGCGACAAGGCAGCGGAGCTGACGCGCCAGTGCGGACGCGATGTCATCGTCACGACCGTTTCCGCGCGCGATCCCAAGCGCGACCGTGGCGTCGACCTCAGCGCCGCCAAATGGTTCGACGATCCGATCAAGATGGCGCAGGCCGCCGATATCGACGTCTTCGTCGAACTGATCGGCGGCGACGAAGGGGCAGCGCGCGCGTCGGTCAAGGCAGCACTTGAAGCCGGACGTCATGTCGTCACCGCCAACAAGGCGCTGTTGGCCAAGCACGGCGTGGCGCTTGCCGAAATCGCCGAGAAGAGGGGCGTGCTGCTCAACTACGAGGCGGCAGTTGCCGGCGGCATCCCGGTCATCAAGACGATGCGCGAGGCGATGGCCGGCAATTCGGTCACCCGCGTTTTCGGCATCCTCAACGGCACCTGCAACTACATCCTGACCCGCATGGAGGCCGAGGGCATCTCCTTCGACGAGTGCCTGAAGGACGCGCAACGGCTGGGCTACGCCGAAGCCGATCCGACTTTCGATATCGAGGGCCATGACACGGCGCATAAATTGTCGATCCTGACCAGCCTGGCCTTCGGCACCAGGATCGCCGCCAACGACATCTACATGGAAGGCATTTCCAATATCAGCCAGGCCGATATCCGCGCCGCGGGCGACCTTGGCTACCGGATAAAATTGCTCGGCGTCGCGCAGCGCACCGACAGCGGCATCGAGCAGCGTGTGCACCCGACCATGGTGCCGACCGCGTCGGTGATCGCACAGGTGCATGGCGTTACCAATGCGGTGGCCATCGAAACCGACATTCTGGGCGAACTGCTGCTCTCCGGCCCGGGCGCCGGCGGCAACGCCACCGCGTCCGCCGTGGTCGGCGATATCGCCGACATCGCAAAGAGCCGGCCGGGCTTCCAGCACGGTCCGGTGTTCGGCCTGCCGGCCAAGGAACTGCGCCCCTACAAGAAGGCGCAGATGCGCAGCCATGCCGGCGGCTATTTCATCCGGCTGACCGTGCACGACCGCATCGGCGTCTTCGCCGCGATCGCCAAGCGCATGGCGGACAACGACATTTCGCTGGAATCGATCGTCCAGCATGCCGTCAGCGGCGAGACGGACGCGCAAAAGACGGTGATCCTGGTCACCCACGAGACGACGGAAGCAGCGGTGCGCAAGGCTGTCGACGGCATCACCAAGGACGGCCACCTCACAGACAAGCCGCAGGTTATCCGCATCGAGCGTGCGGGCTAGGCCAAGTCATTTTTCTCCTTTAACCGATTGATGCTGCTGCTGAAAAGTGGTTCAGACGCCATAATGCTCTATCTCTTTGATTTGGAGCCGGATTGAGATTTCAGGTCGAACCCACCAATCATCATCGGGCTCTGGCGGAGGCGTGAGCCGCGAGATCAAGGCGCGTCACCAGGATGTGGAAAAGTTTTGAGACTTTCCTGTTTAGCCGTCGCATATTGCCGGAAATGACAATCTATAGATTACGCCTCCTATGACGGGCGACAAACGCCTCTTCCTCGATGTCAGGCAGTCGGCGACCGGTGTTTCCTGGGAACACCGGTTGAGCGAGCGGCAGGACATGACCGCGCTGGCCATAGCGCAGGGCCACGGCGTGCCCGACATTGTGGCGCGCGTGCTCGCCGGGCGCGGCGTCACCGCGGACCAGGCCGAGCGCTTCCTCGATCCGACGATCCGCAATCTGTTGCCGGATCCGGCTTCGCTGACCGACATGGGCAAGGCTGCGACCCGCATCGCCGAAGCGGTCATGGCCAAGGAGAAGGTGGCAATCTTCGGCGACTACGATGTCGACGGCGCCGCCTCTTCGGCGTTGCTCAAGCGCTTCCTGACGCATTTCTCGGTGCCTTCGGAGATCTACATTCCCGACCGCATCTTCGAGGGCTACGGCCCCAATCCGGAGGCTATGCGCGAACTGGTCTCGCGCGGCGCGACGCTGATCGTCACCGTCGATTGCGGCACCAACAGCGCTGTCTCCATCGATGCCGTCAAGGCCGCAGGCGCCGATGTGGTGGTGCTCGACCACCATCAGGTCGGCGGCCCGCTGCCGGAGGCGACCGCGGTCGTCAATCCCAATCGCGAGGACGACCTTTCCGGGCAAGGCCATCTGTGCGCCGCCGGTGTCGTCTTCCTCACTCTGGTGCAGACGGCGAGGGTCCTGCGCAGCCGGTTGCCCGACGCAGCGCCACCGGACCTGTTGTCGTTGCTCGACCTGGCGGCGCTGGCCACGGTTTGCGATGTGGTGCCGCTCATCGGCGTGAACCGCGCTTTCGTCGTCAAGGGACTACAGATGGCGCGGCAGCAGAAGAATGAGGGGCTCGCCGCACTGGCGCGGGTGTCCCGCATCGGTGAGCCGATAAGCACCTTTCATCTCGCCTATCTGATTGGGCCGCGCATCAATGCCGGCGGCCGCATCGGCGATGCAGCACTTGGCAGCCGGCTGCTCGCCACCGACGATCCGGTTGAGGCCAGGACCATTGCCGAGACACTCGACCGGCTCAACCAGGAACGCCAGCAGATGGAGCTGGAGATGCTGGCAGCGGCGCGCGCCGAGGCTGACGCCGAACTTGCCGGCGGCAACGGGCCGGCCATCATCGTCACCGCCAGCACCAATTGGCATCCCGGCATTGTCGGCTTGATCGCCTCGCGGCTGAAGGACCATGCGCGGCGGCCGGCCTTCGCCATCGCCTTCAACGCCAATGGCATCGGCACCGGCTCTGGCCGTTCGGTGTCGGGCTTCGATCTCGGACGGCTGGTGCGCGCAGCCGCCGATGCCGGGCTGATCGTCAAGGGCGGCGGCCACGGCATGGCCGCCGGCATCACGGTGGAACGCGCCAAGCTCGGCGAACTCCGTGCTTTCTTCGAGGAGCGCGCGGCGACCGAAGTGTTCCGGCTGCAGGACGAAGAAAGTCTGGCCGTCGACGGCGCGCTCGCCGCCGAGGGCGCGACGATTGCTTTGCTCGATGCATTGGAAAAGGCCGGGCCTTTCGGCGCCGGCCATGTCGCGCCGGTGTTCGCGCTGCCGCGCCATCGGCTGGCCGACGCGCGGGCCGTCGGCACCAACCACATCCGGGCTGATCTGCAGTCGGAAAGCGGCGGCCGCATCCAGGGCATCGCCTTTCGATCCGTCGATACCGCGCTGGGCGAATTCCTGTTCAAGAACAGGGGCAACACGATCCATGTAGCCGGCTCGCTGTCGGGGAATTATTGGAACGGCAACCGCACGGTGCAGTTCCGCATCACCGATGCGGCCAAAGCCTGACATTGCCGAATTGGTTTAAGCGAGAACCGTCTGCAGCCGCTTCAACTCGCTGATCTGCGCCATCGTCGCCTGGTAACCGACGCTGATCGCCTCATCCGCGCGGTGGAATTCGGTCAAGCCGATATGGCTGAGTTTCGGTTGGAGCGACATGTCGGGCGGATCGCCCGCCAGCCTTGCGCGTGAAATCCGGTCCTGGATGATGTTGAAAGCTTCGACCATGACGCCGGTGATGCCGAGACGGCTTTGGTGCGGCTGGTGGTCGGGGCTGGCCTGGCCTGGCCGGGGCGCGTCCTTCTCGATGAGCAGTTCGCCGGCGCTGTGCTTGATGACGGCGGCGCGGCCGAACAGATCGTAGTGAAGGTTGACCGCGACGACCAGCGGCTGCTCGTAGGCGCGGCAGACCGAAACCGGAACCGGGTTGACCAGCGCGCCGTCGACCAGAATGCGGCCGTTGCAATTCACCGGTTCGAACACGCCGGGCAGCGCATAGGAAGCCCGCATCGCGGTGATCAGCGAACCGCTGGACAGCCAGATCTCATGGCCGGTGCGAATTTCGGCGCCAACGGCGACGAACGGTTTCGTCAGATCCTCGAAGCGGATGCCTGCCATGTGCTCGCGCAGCCTGACGTCCAGTTTCATACCGCCGAACAGGCCGCTGCCGCGCAGATTGAGATCGAGCAGGCCGAAGATGCGCCGCTTGGTCAGGCTGCGGGCGAACTCCTCGAGTTCGTCCAGCTTGCCGGCGAGATAGCAGCCGCCAACCAGCGCGCCGATCGAGGTGCCGGCGATCATTGAGACTTCGATGCCGGCTTCGTCGAGCGCGCGCAGCACGCCAATGTGCGCCCAGCCGCGTGCGCAGCCGCCGCCCAGCGCGAGCGAAATGCCTGTCTTGCCCGCAGGTTGCGGGTCAGGCACGCCGCCGGACGATGAGGGGCCATTGGCCTCCCGCACGTCCGGTCTGCTACGCAATGACGCCCACTCGAGCATCATGATCTCCCTTGTCCCGCGTCCGTTCTACAGGAAGGACGTTTGAGAATAGTGAATATGAGTGGTTTGCGACTGTTGAATGGTTCACGCGGGCTTCCGATACGTTTTTTCCGCATCGAACAGCGGCGTGCTGCCATCGCCGGCAAGCGTTGCCTTGCCGCCGATTAGCCCCACCGTCCGATAAAAACATGAACGCCGGCCGGTGTGACAAGTTGCGTCGTGGCCCAACACTTTGACGCGCAACCATATGGCGTCCTGGTCACAATCCGTGAGCATCTCGACGACCGTCTGAAAATTGCCTGATGTTTCGCCCTTCTTCCACAGCGTGCTGCGCGAGCGCGACCAGTAGTGCGCGATGCCGGTTTCGAGCGTCAGCGCCAGCGCCTCGGCATTCATATGCGCGACCATCAGCAGCATACCGTCAGCGGCGTCGGTGACGACGACGGTGACCAGCCCGGCAGCATCGAAGCGCGGGGAAAACACCGCGCCTTCTTCGAGAGCCTTCTTGTCTGATGGAGCCTTGGGAAATGTTAGTGCCGACATCGCCGGTCCTTGATCTAGCGATGCCGGCGAGAGGCTTACGCCCCGAGGCCGCGCACCATGGTGACGAAACGGACCTGTTCCTCGGGCGTGTCCTTGAACACGCCGGTGAAGGTCGAGGTCAGCGTGGTGGAGCCCTGCTTGCGGATGCCGCGCATGGCCATGCACATATGCTCGGCCTCGATCATGACGGCGACACCGCGCGGATTGAGCACGTCCTGGATGACGCCGGCGATCTGTGCGGTCATGGCCTCCTGAGTCTGCAGGCGATGGGCGAAGATATCGACCACACGGGCGATCTTGGACAGGCCGACGACCTTGCCATCCGGGAGGTAGCCGACATGCGCCTTGCCGATGATCGGCACCATGTGGTGCTCGCAATGCGAGTGGAACTGGATGTCCCTGACGATGACGAGATCGTCATAGCCGGCGACTTCCTCGAAGGTGCGGCCGAGCTCTTCGGCCGGGCACATGTCATAGCCGTTGAACATTTCGAGAAAGGCCTTGGTGACGCGCTTGGGCGTGTCGATCAGGCCCTCGCGGTCCGGATTGTCGCCGGTCCAGCGCAACAGCGTGCGCACGGCGGCCTCGACCTCGGCTTCGCTCGGCCTGTCGGTGACCGGCTTGTCCAGATAGTCGGAAGGGGGCATTATTTTCTTGATGACGGCATCCATAAAGGCGTCTCCCGTAGTTCCTCTCTCAGGAGGAACGAGTTGAACGGACCACGACCTTTCGGGTGCTGAAAACTCGCCCGGTTTCCAGCCCGCAAGCGGCGTGAACGAAATGGGCAAGGACGATGGCTTTGCGTTGCCTTGTCGATACCCGACTGCCACCATTATATATGGTCGTGCGCAGCGAATGAAAGACGGTACAACGGCAATCGCTGTTCGCTTGGCGGCGACGGATTGGAAAAATATGATTGACGACGTCTACAATGCGAAAATTCTGGGATTTGCCGGAAACATCGCCCGCGTCGGCCGGCTCGATCATCCGGATGCGACGGCCAAGGCCCATTCCAAATTGTGCGGCTCGACGGTGACCATCGACCTCAAGATGGACAATGGCGTCGTCACCGATTTCGCGCATGACGTGAAGGCCTGCGCGCTCGGCCAGGCCTCGTCCTCGATCATGGCTCAACATGTCATCGGCGCCAGCGCCGACGAATTGCGGGCGGTGCGCGACACCATGCTGAAGATGCTCAAGGAAAACGGCGCGCCGCCGCAAGGCCGCTTTGCCGATCTGAGATATCTGGAGCCGGTGCGCGACTACAAGGCGCGCCATGCCTCGACCATGCTGACCTTCGATGCGGTCGTCGATGCCATCGGTCAAATCGAGAAGAAACGCGCAGAAGAAGCAGCGTGACATAGCGCGGGCTTCGCGCAGGACATGACGGAGGAAGTGTTTGCATTGGTTGATGGTGGCTTCGGGCCTTGTGGTTTCGCTGGTCACGAGTGGCTATGCTGCCGGCGCAGAAAACGCCTCGCAGCAGAAGGCTGCCGCCTACCTCGCTGACAAGCTGGCTGGCTGCTGGATTATCCCCGTCGGCGACGAACTTGTGGCCACACGCGTCAAAATCAGCTTTAACCGGGATGGTTCGCTGGCGGCGCCGCCGAAGGTACTCAATCTTGCAACAGAACCACAGGGCAAGAAGTTCGATGACAGCGCAGTTCGGGCGATTACCCGTTGTGCGCCCTTCATTGGCCTTGCGATTTATGCCGATAGCTACCAGGCTTGGCGCGAGACGACGGTCAATTTCGACGGCCGAGTGATGTCATCCGGCGCGCAGCAGAAATAGAACCGAGGGCTTAAGAAGCACGACGGCTTAGGTCTGCTGTTCCTGCGCCCGTCTGCTTTCGGCAAATTCGCTTCTCACCCAGTCGGCAAAGGCCTTGGCCGGCTCCGGCAGGTCCTTCAAACTCCTGGCCACCAGCCAGTAGGCGCCGGATGCGACGTCGATGTCGAACGGCTTGATCAGCGCGCCGGACGCAATCTCCTCGCCGATCTGCAAGAGGTCGCCCAGCGCCACGCCGTGGCCGAGCAGGGCGGCCTGCTTCGACAGCGACACATCCGCCAGCATAGGGCCGCGCGCCGGAATGGCGTCGGCGGCGACGCCAGCCGCTTCGAACCAGCGCGCCCAGCCCTGACGATTTTCCTCGTGCAACAGCGTGTAGCGGGCAAGGTCGAGCGGCTTTTCGAGGGCAGGGCCCGATCCCAGCAAGGCCGGCGACAGGACCGGTGAATCGACGGTCGAGGCTAGCCATTCGGCCTCGCTGCGCGGCCATGAGGTGGCGCGCGCGCTGAAGCGCAAGGCGAGTTCGGGCTGATCGCTGCGGAACTCGATCGGCCTTGGGTCAACTTCGAGGGAAACGTCGATATCGGGCCGCAACTGGCTGAAGCGGTTGAGCCGCGGCAACAGCCATACCGAGGCCAGCGACGGCTCGACACTGACGCGGACCACCGACTGCGCCGGAACAGCCACCAGGTCCGAAAGCAGCCTGTCGATGTCATCGAAACTCCTGACCAGCTGATCGAGCAGGCGCTGGCCGGCCTCGGTCAACTCGACGCGGCGGTGATGACGGTGGAACAAGGGCTGGTGCAGGAACTGCTCGAGTTCGCGGATCTGCCGGCTGATGGCGGCCTGCGAGACGAACAGCTCCTCGGCGGCCCGGCTGAAACTCAATTGCCGGCCGGCTGCCTCGAAACTTCGCAACGCCGTCAGGGGCAACCGTCCGCGCTTCATTTCGCATAACCGAAAGTTATCCGAACCGGAAATTATACTCGTTTGAAGGCGAAGGCCAGCGGGCGTCTAATCCGCCTCAAAGGAGATGCGCCATGATCCAGTTACTGAAGATCTTTTGCGATGTGATGCGGATCGCGACATTTCAGTGGCATGGCGACAGGCGGCATCATGTGCAGCGCACCGAGCAAAGGCCGGCCACCCGCTGGGCGGCTCCATCGGAGCGGCATCCCTTTCGCCGCTCGCGACCCTGAAGCCGACAAAGAGGCGAGTGAGTGAAGAGGATTGCGTTTGCCGGCCGAAGCTCACATCTATCGGTTTGGAAACGCAAGCTGACCCGGAAGCCGGTTTCGGGGTCGCGTTCGGAAAGAGACTGCGGTGGGCGACCAGCATCGGCATGTGCATGCCGCCGGACAGACCCGGCGCGGGCGCAACTGGCCCGGTCCCTGGCGCAAAACACCCGGCCGCATTTTCGGCACGTCGCTGGTGCGCTTGTACCAGCTGACGCTGTCCGGCTTTGTCGGCAATTCCTGCCGGCATCTGCCGACCTGTTCCGAATACGCGCATGAGGCAATCGCCCGCCATGGCCTGTGGGCCGGCGGCTGGATGGGGCTTTTTCGCGTGCTGCGCTGCGGGCCGTTCGGAACGCATGGTGTCGACCGCGTGCCGGAGGTGCTCGCTCCGCGCTACGTCTGGTTCACGCCATGGCGTTATTGGCAGATCGGCAGGAAGCGCGGCGAGGCCTGACGGCGGACGCGCTGGGTCCCTGATATAGATCGCCAGGGCGGCATTTCTTTACGATCCGGTAGGTTTAACAACGGCCTGCACAAAGACTGCGCATTTGAGTCAAAATCGAGCCAAGACACTTCGCTAAGCGCCTCCTGTTCATTCCCAGGAGAGCCCACATGCGTCGGATCGAAACCCATCCCTTCATCATTGCCGCGGTCCTCTTCCTGCTGGCCTGGTTTCTGGGATTTCCGATGCGGGCGCAATCGGCGCCGCTTGGCGATGTCGCCTGTACGCTTATCCAGGACGCGGCGAGCGGCGAGACGCTCTACCAGAATGGCGTCTGCGACCAACGCGTCAGCCCGGCATCGACCTTCAAGGTGCCGCTGGCACTGATCGGCTACGACAGCGGAATCCTGAGCGATGCGCATACGCCGACCTGGAACTACAAGCCTGAATTCAGGGCCGTGAAGCGCGACCACAAGGCCGTCGACCCGACGATCTGGGAGCGCGACTCGATCGTATGGTATTCGCGCGAGATCGTGCGCCGGCTCGGCGCAAAAAGCTTTGCCGGCTACGTCTCGAAATTCGGCTACGGCAACATGGATGTCTCGGGCGATGCCGGCAAGGACAACGGGCTCACGCAATCCTGGATAAATTCCTCGCTTGAGATATCGCCGATCGAACAGACAGCCTTCCTGCGCCAGCTGCTCGCCGGCAAGATGCCGGTTTCTGCCAAGGCGCACGAGATGACCCGAGCCATCCTGCCGAGTTTTCAGGCCGACGGCTGGACGGTGCAGGGCAAGACCGGCAGCACCAGGCTGGGAAACAGCAAGGACAAGCGCTCGCTGGGCTGGTTCGTCGGCTGGGCCGAAAAGGGCGGCCGGCGGATCGTCTTTGCCCGGCTGGTCGTCGACACCAAGCCGATCGACATGCGGAAAGGCCTGGCGACACGCGCGGCGTTCCTGAAGGATTTGACGCAGCTGGTGAAGTGAGCTTGCTGTAGCTTCAAGTGCTCCGGCGGGCACGAAGGATGTGGCCGCCGGAATTCCTTGTCTCCGCCTTTGGCGCCCTGGAGAAGCGGGCGGCGATGTCGCTGCTTTCCAGATCTTCGATCTCATCGAAGCCGAGCTCGCGCAGCGATTGCGCCAGTGCCGCGGGCACGAAGAAGCTGATCCAGGGCTCTCCGGCAGCGGCGACGCGCGCCGCATGGAAAGAGAGGGCAGCCTGTCCAGCCGCATCGCGGTTCTCGGCCGGCTCGCTGTAGTCGAAGACGACCTCCGAACCGGGCATGCCGGCAATCCAGGACAGGGTGCTGAAGATTGCGTCCTGGCTCAGATACGGAACGACACCCAGCCAGATGAAGAAACTGGGCTCGGTCTGCCGCAAACCGGCCGATGCCAGTTCATCCGCGGGGCGCTGGCGCTCGAAGTTGACCGGCACGAACATCGTGGCCCGCGGTTCAGCAAGACCAGCATCGGCGATGCATTTCCGTTTCCAGGCCTGTGTCGCCGGGTGATCGACTTCGAACACCGCGACATCAGGGTACGGATTGCGCAGCGAGAAAGTGTCGAGGCCGGCGCCGAGCACCACCACTTGCCGGACGCCCCGGCGCACCGCCGCAGCCAGCCAGTCCTCGGCGAGGCGGGCGCGCGCTGCCACGAACAGGCGCATGCGCCGGCTGCGCTCACCTTCCTGCTCGAGCTCCTGCACCATCGGTGCGGCATCGCCCAGTATCGCACTCGCATATGGGTCGCGAAACAGCGCCGCCTGCTGCGAGAACTGGTGGAGGGCCCGCATGCGCGCGACACCCAAGGCGGTTCGGCTGGGTTTTGCGTCTTCCATGCCGGGGATTCCAACCTCGTGTCGGGGAAATTCGCAAGGCTGTGCGACTGGCCTGCGACATCTGTCGCGCCATTTCCTGACAGCTGCGCCAACGACGGCTCTTTACCTGATGCCGCGTGGCCTCTAAAACCCGCCCGCTGCCGGATGCCTCCGGCTTCACACCACGACCACCCGCGCTCGTTTGCGGGACTGGATAGGAGATACCCGATGCTGAATTCCGTTTCCCTGACATTTCCCGATGGCTCCGTCCGCGACTATGACGCGGCGATGACCGGTGCGGGCCTCGCCGAATCGATCTCGAAGTCGCTGGCCAAGAAGGCTGTCGCCTATGCCATCGACGGCACCGTTCGCGATCTTTCCGACCCGCTTGGCAAGTCCGGCAAGGTCGAGATCATCACCCGCAGCGATCCGCGCGCGCTGGAGCTCATCCGTCATGATGCAGCACACGTGCTGGCGGAGGCCGTGCAGGAACTGTGGCCGGGAACGCAAGTGACCATCGGGCCGGTGATCGAGAACGGATTCTATTACGACTTCACCCGCAACGAGCCGTTCACGCCTGACGATTTCCCGGTGATCGAAAACAAGATGCGCGAGATCATTGCGCGTAACAAGCCGTTCACCAAGGAAGTCTGGTCGCGCGACAAGGCGAAAAAGGTCTTTGCCGAGAAGGGCGAGCGCTACAAGCTGGAACTGATCGACGCCATTCCCGAAGACCAGGATCTCAAGATCTATTCCCAGGGCGAATGGTTCGACCTCTGCCGCGGCCCGCACATGGCCTCGACCGGCCAGATCGGCAACGCCTTCAAGCTGATGAAGGTGGCCGGCGCCTATTGGCGAGGCGATTCGAACAACCCGATGCTGACCCGCATCTACGGCACGGCATGGGCCGAGCAGGCTGAACTCGATGCCTACCAGACGATGCTGGAAGAGGCCGAGAAGCGCGACCACCGCAAGCTCGGCCGCGAGATGGACCTGTTCCATTTCCAGGAAGAGGGGCCGGGCGTCGTCTTCTGGCACGCCAAGGGCTGGAAGATGTTCCAGAATCTGGTCAACTACATGCGCCGCCGCCTCGACGAGCAAGGCTACCAGGAGGTCAACGCACCGCAGGTTCTCGACAAGAGCCTGTGGGAGACGTCGGGCCACTGGGGCTGGTATCGCGATGCCATGTTCAAGGTGACGGTGGCCGGCGACGACACCGACGACGACCGCGTGTTCGCGCTGAAGCCGATGAATTGTCCGGGCCACGTGCAGATATTCAAGCATGGGTTGAAATCCTATCGCGATCTGCCCGTAAAGCTTGCGGAATTCGGCAATGTGCATCGTTACGAACCGTCCGGCGCCTTGCACGGACTGATGCGCGTGCGCGGCTTCACGCAGGACGATGCGCACATCTTCTGCACCGAGGAGCAGCTGGCCGCGGAGTGCCTGCGCATCAACGATCTGATCCTGTCGACCTACGCCGATTTCGGCTTCGACGATGTCAGCGTGAAGCTGTCGACGCGGCCGGATAAGCGGGTCGGCACCGACGAGGCCTGGGATCATGCCGAGGCGATCATGGGCAACGTGCTGGATACGATCAGGACGCGCTCGGGAAACCGCATCAAGACCTCGATCAATCCGGGCGAGGGCGCTTTCTACGGGCCGAAATTCGAATATGTGCTGAAGGACGCCATCGGCCGCGAATGGCAGTGCGGTACCACGCAGGTCGACTTCAATCTGCCGGAACGCTTTGGCGCCTTCTACATCGGTTCGGATTCGGAAAAGAAGCAGCCGGTGATGGTGCATCGCGCCATCTGCGGTTCGATGGAACGCTTTCTCGGCATCCTGATCGAGCATTATTCCGGCCATTTCCCGCTATGGTTCGCGCCGCTGCAGGTGGTTGTGGCGACGATCACCTCGGATGCTGACGACTATGCGCGAAAGGTTGTCGCACAGTTGAAGGCGGCAGGACTTTTGGCCGAACCGGATCTGCGCAACGAGAAGATCAACTACAAGGTGCGTGAGCATTCGCTGGCCAAGGTTCCTGTGATCCTCGTCTGCGGCAAGCGCGAGGCGGAGGAGGAGACAGTCAACATCCGCCGGCTCGGCTCGCGCGATCAGGAATCGCTCAAGCTGGCCGACGCGCTGAAGCTGCTTTCCGACGAGGCTGTTTCAGCCGACCGAAGGCGCAGCGCGGCCTGAGCAAACAATGTTTCGTAGAAATGGCGGTGGAGCGATCCACCGCCATTTTCACATGCCTGTCACGCCAACCTTGTAACGAGCCCCCATGCTCAAGCTGAAGATACGGGAAAGACCGTTTCCCGAACTCTCCTACGCCAATGCGAGCCAGCCGGCGCTGACGCGCTGGTTCATCCATTCCATTGAAGGTCTGTCGGGGCGCGACCGGTATGCCGCGCTCTATGATTTCTGGCGCCGCCAGGTGGCGCCGACCGGCGAGCGGGTGTTCAGCCGCATGCTGCAGCTGATCGACGTCAAGGTGCGCAGCACCGATCAGTGGCCGCCGGCGGGGCTGCCCGACACGCCGCTGGTGATCGTTGCCAACCACCCGTTCGGCATTGGCGACGGCATTGCCGTGCTGTCGCTCGTCGAGCAGCTCGGGCGTCCGTTCCGCGTCATGATCCACAAGGATCTGCTGAAGATCCGCGAGATGGAACCGTACTCGCTGCCGGTCGACTTTTCCGAGACCAAGGACGCGGTGAAGAACAACATGGCGGTGCGCCACGAGGCAGTGCGGCTGTTGAAAGAGGGCGTCACCATCGTCGTATTTCCGGCCGGCGGCGTCGCCACCGCGCCGAAAGGCTTTGGCCGGGCGCGCGACCTGCCGTGGAAGATGTTTCCGGCGCGCCTCGTGCAGGACGCCAAGGCGTCGGTGGTGCCGATGCATTTTTCCGGGCAGAACGGCCGGCTGTTCCATCTGGTCAGCGGCCCGATGAACATGGCGGAGCGCGAAGGAAGGGTGGCGAAATTCGTCGGCAAGGCGTCGCTGACGTTGCGCCTTTCAATGCTCATCCGCGAATTCGCGCGGCTGTCCGGCAAGACGATCGACGTGCGCGTCGGCAACCTGTTGAGCTGGGCCGAGCTGGAATCGCTGCGCGATCGCAAGGCGCTGCTTGAGCGTCTTCATCGCGGCGTCTTCGATCTGGCGCCCGACGCGCCGCGCGGCCGGGTCCACTTCCTGCAGCGCCGCCTGCGCAAGGCCGCCTGACGTAGCCCTGAACTACCACTTCAACTGAGGGCCAAACCGAGGCCAATGGGCGCGCCGGTCAGTCGGCGCCTTCCTCGGGATCGATGGCCGACGCCTCGGTGGCCAGGACCTCGATCTCCTGGTTCTGTCCGGCAACGACGGTGAAATCCTTCTGGTAGATGCGGTCGCGGTTCTTGGCGATGATGGTGTATTGGCCTTCGGCCAAGACCATCGAGGCGAAGGCGCCGACGGCCTCCTTGATCGGGTCGCCGGATTCGTTGAGCAGCGACCAGGATGTATCGGCGATGGCCTCGCCGCCGGTCTCGCGCACCAGCTTCATGGTCTCCTCCGCCGCGCGATGCTCGACGGTGGCTTCGGTCAGCTTGCCGGCTTCGACGCGGATGTCGGAGCGAATGACGGCATTGACCGCGCCATAGGTGGAGACGACATGATAAACGCCGGCGTTGAGCCGCACGACGCTGTTCGGCTCGACATCGGGAATGATCAAAGCGCGGTCGCCATTGGCCTCGGCGGTGCCCTCATAAATGGAGAAGCGCAGTTTTTTCGGCGGAATACGCACGCCGCCCGACAGCACCGCGTCGAGCTTGAGGCCGCCGGCATCGAGCACCAGGCTTTCGCGCTTGGCGTCCTTGCCGACGGTGATGCGCTTGGTGGCGCCGGCGCGTCCGTATGAGGCGTGGACCAGATAGCTGCCGGGTTCGAGCTGGAACACGGCGCTGCCGCCATGCGCGGAAGCCACCATCGGCAGCTTGCCGTCGCCGGCGGCCTCGGGCTTGAAGACGCGCCAGACGATGCCGCGCGTGATGTCGGCGCCCTTGTCGGTCAACTGCGCCGACAGCGTTATGGCGCCGCCGCCACCGAGTGCCAGCGGCGTCTCGCCCTTGGGCGGTGCATAGCTCGAAATATCGGGGAGTTTCAGATTGCCGATGCCGTCGGCATTCTGCGCCATGGCCATCGAGGCCGGCGCAAACAGCGCTACGGCGAGCCAAATCAGGAAAAGGCGCGATGTCCCCTCAAACATGCCTTGCGTTGAAGCCCAAGGCGGTGGCAATTTCAAGGCTTAAGAGTCCGACCGCCTTGGCAACAGGTTCTTTCGTCCGGCGCGCCCGCGCCAATGCCGGAGCCGCCCCGATCCGCAATGGCGCGCTTCAGCTCAAAATCGAGTGCTTTAGGAGACCTGGCCCCCATGGCGTCGCCGATCATCGACTTCCTGCTGACCCGAAACTCCGCACCGATTCCTGAATTGAAGGAACCGGCGCCCAGCGATGGCGATATCGCGACCATGATCGCGGCTGCAAGCCGGGTGCCCGATCACGGCCGGCTGGAGCCGTGGCGCTTCATCCTTTATCGCGGCGAGGCGCGCGTCGAGATCGGCAGGAAGCTGGCGGCGCTCGCCGAACAGCGCGAAGGACCGCTGCCGGAAAACCGCCGCAACCAGGAACTGGCTCGGTTTTCGCGTGCGCCGCTGGTGATCGGCGTGGTCTCGAGCCCGAAGGACAATCCAAAAATCCCGCAATGGGAAATGTTCCTGTCCGGCGGCATGGCGGCGATGAACCTGATGATCGCAGCCAATGCGCTGGGCTACGGCACCAACATGATCAGCAACTGGTATTCCGACGTGGCGGAGGGCAGGGCGCTGCTGGGAGTGGCGCCACAGGAACGTGTTGTCGGCTTCGTCCATATCGGCTGCTATCAGGGACCGGCGCCGGAACGGCCGCGGCCCGATCCGGCAAAGCTCTATGCCGATTATGCGGGGCCGTGGAACGGCTGACACCCGAAAGCGATTCCCCTTTATTTAAACACAGGCTAAGACAGCGGCTTCGGCGATGCGTTGGGGGTTGGCGCATCGACCATGGGGATTTTTTTGGGGGTCGCCGGCGACATGAAGAAACGAGACTTGCTGCGAACCCGGCTGCGCTATGGGTTTGACAAGAGCATGGCGGCCGGGCCGATCGCGCTGATCGGCTGGCTCGCCGTCGCTTCGCTGCTGATCATCATCGCCGCCGCGGCTTTTCTTGCGGTGACCCGCATCGCGCCGGAGGGCGGCGAACCACTGAACTTCTTCGAAGCATTCTGGGAATCGCTGATGCGCACGCTCGATTCCGGCACGATGGGCGGCGACACCGGCTGGGCCTTTCGTCTCGTCATGCTCTTTGTCACGCTCGCCGGCATCTTCGTCGTGTCGGCCCTCATCGGCGTGCTCAGCGCCGGCGTCGACAGCAAGCTCGATGAATTGCGCAAGGGCCGTTCGCGGGTGCTGGAGAGCGACCACACCATCATCCTCAACTGGTCGCCGTCGATCTTCGACGTCATCTCCGAACTCGTCATTGCCAATGCCAGCCGCCGCCATCCGCGCATTGTCGTCATGGCCAATATGGACAAGGTGGCGATGGAGGACGAGATCGCCGCCAAAGTCGGCAGACTGGGCAATACACGCATCATCTGCCGCAGCGGCGACCCGACCGACCTCTACGATCTGGCCATCGTCAACCCGCAGACCTCGCGCTCGATCATCGTGCTGTCGCCGGACGGCGACGACCCGGATTCGCAGGTGATCAAGACGGTGCTGGCGCTGGCCAACGACCCGAACCGGCGCACGGCGCCCTATAACATCGCCGCCGAGATCCGCGACGGAAAGAACGCCGAGGTTGCCCGCGTCGTCGGCGGGGCCGAGGTACAGCTTGTCCTGGCCGACCAGCTGATCTCGCGCATCGTCGTGCATTCGAGCCGGCAGTCGGGTCTCAGCGGCGTCTATTCGGAGCTGCTCGATTTCGACGGCTGCGAAATCTACACGACCGAGCAGCCTGATCTCACCGGCAAGACCTTCGGCGAGGCAGTGATGGCGTATGAGCATTGCACGCTGATCGGGCTCTGCGACCAGCAGGGGCGCGTCAATCTCAACCCGCCGTCGGAGCTGGTAATCGGCAAGGACATGCGCGCCATCATCATTGCCGAGGACGATGCCGCCATCAAGCTGGGAAGCGCCGGGGCCAAGATCGAAGCCGCGGCAATCCTTCGCCATCAGCCTGTCGAGGCGAAGCCGGAGCGCACGCTGATCCTTGGCTGGAACCGGCGCGGTCCGATCATCACCTATGAACTGTCGCGCTACGTCGCACCTGGGTCAATCCTGACCATCGCCGCCGATACGCCTGGCCTCGAGCAGGAAGTTGCCGGACTGCCGGTCGTCGGCGACAATCTGGCGGTTTCCTGCCGCATCACCGACACGTCGAGCAGAACAGCACTGGCAAGTCTGGACGTGCCTTCTTACGACCACGTGCTCGTCCTCGGCTACAGCGAGACCATGGCAGCGCAGCCCGCCGATACGCGCACGCTGGTGACGCTGCTGCATTTGCGCAAAATCGCAGACGATGCCGGCACGCATATCTCGATTGTCAGCGAAATGATCGACGTGCGCAACCGCGAGTTGGCGGCGGTGACCAAGGCCGATGATTTCGTCGTCAGCAACAGGCTGGTCAGCCTGATGCTGGCGCAGGCATCCGAGAACCAGCATCTCGCCGCGATCTTCGATGACCTGCTCGACGAGGAGGGCTCCGAAATCTACATGCGTCCGGTCGGCGACTATGTCGCCATCGACCATCCGGTGACGTTCTGGACGATCGCGGAATCGGCGCGTCTGCGCGGCGAGATCGCCATCGGGCATAGGCGCGTTCGCGCTGCGCAGAATGATGAGCGGGCTCTGGGCGGCGTCACCGTCAACCCTTTGAAGTCGCAAGCGCTGGCCTACCTGCCGGAGGACCGGGTCATCGTGCTGGCGCGGGACTAAACCCCGACTGCCTTGGCGCGAGCCAGAAGCCGTTCGGCGAGCCTGAGATGCGGCCGGTCATACATCTTGCCGTCAATGCCGACCACGCCGGGATTTCCGGCCGCCTCGAAGGCCGCGACGATGGCCTGCGAGCGTTGCACTGCCTCCGCCGATGGCGTGAAGGCGGCGTTGATGACCGGCACTTGCGCCGGATGGATCGCCATCTTGCCGGTAAAGCCGTCACGCTCGGCCTCCGTGCATTCGGCTTCGAAGGCGGCCATGTCGCGAAAGGCGGGGAAAACCGTGTCGATCGCCGCGACTTCAGCTGCGCCGGCGGCAAGGATGGTCATGGTGCGGGCAAGGCGGAAGACATCGGTGTAGCGGCCGTTGTCGTCGCGCGCAGCCTGCGCGCCGATCGCCGCCGACAGATCTTCGGCACCCCAGGTGAGGCCGGCAAGCCTGGCGCTTGCCCCGGCATAGGTCGCGGCGGCCAGCAACCCAGCAGCGGTCTCGGTAATGATCGGCAGGATCTTGATCGCGCCATCCGGCAATCCGTTTTCGGCCTCATGTACGCGGAGCTTTACGGATAGCTGCTGGACATCCTGGCCGCTGTTCGACTTCGGCAGCATGATGCCGTCGGGTTTGACCGGAACCAGGACGGCCAGATCATCGTCGGTCAACCCGGTCGATAGGTCGTTGACTCTGATATAGATGGCGGAGCTTGTCTGCTGCCTGTTGCCGGCAATAAAGCGTGCTGCGATGTCGCGTGCCGACGGCTTGTTTTGTGGCGCCACGGAATCCTCAAGGTCGACGATGACCACGTCGGCGCCGGCGCCAAAACCCTTCTCCAGTTTCTTTTTGGAATCCCCGGGCACAAACAGCAGCGAGCGCATCAGGCCGCCTTTTTCATCATCATCGCCTGGCGCGTGCATTTGGCAACGAGCACATCGTTCTGATTGTAGGCGTGATGCTCGAACTCGACGATGCCGCGGTCCGGCTTCGATTTCGAGTCCCTGACTGAGAGCACCGTCGTTTCGACACGGATGGTGTCGCCGTGGAAGACCGGGTGCGGAAACACCGTCTCCTTCATGCCGAGATTGGCAATTGTGGTGCCGACGGTGATGTCATTGACGGAAATGCCGATCATCAGGCCGAGCGTGAACAGCGAATTGACCAGCGGTCTGCCCCATTCGCTCTTGGCGGCGAAGTCGAAGTCGATGTGCAGCGGCTGCGGGTTCAGCGTCATCACCGAGAACAGCATGTTATCGCTTTCGGTGACGGTCTTGCGCAGCGTGTGCCGAAAGACATGTCCGACGACGAACTCTTCGAGATAAAGCCCGGGCATCGTTTTTCTCCTCCGCTGCCTGACGGTTGATAGGCGCTGCCCATGCCACCCGCAAGCCAGTTAATAAACATGGTGAACCGTTCGTAAACCATTTCTGCCTAGGGTCATTCCTGGGGCCGGAAGCTTTCCGGCAAGGGGCGTAGCAGGCAGTATGGTTGTCTCGCATTTTCTCAAATGGATCTACACCGCGAGAGTTTCGGAGCGCGCCGCGGCGGCGAGCGCGCTGGCCCGCGCCTACGTCAATTCCGACCTGCCTTTCGAAGACCGTTGCGCGGCCGAAGCGGCGCTGACGCTGCTGCTCGACGACGCCTCGTCGAAGGTGCGGCTGGCTATGGCCGAAGCGCTGTCGATGAGCCATCACGCGCCGCTGCAGATCATCAGCGCGCTTGCCTCCGATCAGCCGGAAGTGGCAGCCCTGGTGCTGGCGCGCTCCCCGCTGCTGACGGACGCCGACCTGATCGACCGCGTCGCGGCCGGGCACAAGGCGACGCAAAACTGATCGCCGACCGGCCGGTCGTTTCGATGGCGGTTGCCGCGGCGATCGCCGAGATCGGCGAACCGGAAGCGTGTGCGGCGTTGCTCGCCAATGACGGCGCCGACATAGCCTCGCTCTCCTTCCGCCGCATCGCCGAACGGCATGGCCATATCGCTCATTTGCGCGAGGCAATGGTCACGGATGTGCGGCTGCCGGCCGACTGCCGGCACATGCTACTGGTCAAGCTCGGCGAAACGCTGAAGGCTTCGCCGCTGGTGATGGCGCTGATGGGGGCGGCCAGAGCCGAGCGCGTCACGCGCGATGCTTGCGTCAAGGCTTCGGTGCGGCTGGTCGAAGGCACGCGCGCGGAGGAACATGCGGCACTCATCGAACATCTGCGCCTGCGCGGCGACCTGACCGCAAGTTTCATCATCCGCACCATTGCCCACGGCAAGGTCGACTTTTTCGGCTCGGCCCTGGTCGCGCTCAGCCAGCAGTCGGAGCAGCGGGTGCGGGCCTTGCTCGCCGGCGGCCAGGACGTTGCGTTGCAGGCGCTGTTCCGCAGCGCCGGCCTTGCCGCTTCCACCCATGGCATCATCCTGCGCGCGCTCAAGATCTGGCGCGAAGTCGCCAACGGCAAGCGCCTCGCCGGCGTGCAGGAAGTCAGCTGGCTGATGCTGAAGGAACTCGGAGGTCAATCCACTGAGGGCGATCTCGCCGGCCTGGTCAAGTCGATCCATCTCGACGCGCTGCGGGAAAACGCGCGCGGGCATGCGCTGGCGATAGCCGCGGCCTGACGCCCTAGCCACGGTCCCTGGTGAAGAAATCCGGGAAATCCTCGATCGCGGCGGCGATGATGCGCAGCGAGGCTGCGATCTGCAGCATATCCGCACCGCCGCTGCGCTCTGAAAGGCTGGCTGCATATTGCCGGGCCACAGTGACAGTTGCTGTCTGTGGATCGCCGGTTGCGCGAAAGAGCAGTTCACGCGCGAGGCCGCGCAGGAAATTGGCGATCGAGAGCGCGGTGTCGGCAGGAGTGGACGGGCTCTGCTGCGCGGCGCGCAGGCGCAGGATTTCGAGGCCGACGGTAACGGCGGCGACCCCGCCGCCCAGGATCGCATCGCCTTTCCTGCCGGCATTTTGCAAGAGCGGCATCAGCTGGTTGATGCGGTCATAGGCCAGACTCTCGAAGGCCGAACGCCGCGGTACCCGCTCATGCAGGCACAGCCGGGCCAGATCCTCGCGCATGGCGCGAACGATGCGGTTGGCCGCGCGCCATGGATCCACCGGCAGCACCACGATGAAGACGCAGATAGCCAGCAGGATCCCGACCAGCACCGACGCCGAGCCGGCGAAGAACGGGCCTGGGGCATAAGTCATCGCCTGATGCGGGCTGAGGAAGGCGAGGAAATTGATGGCAAAGGCCGTTGCCACGCCGACGGTGCGCGGATTGGCCATTCCCAGCGCCGTCGGTACCAGGATCGGCACGACAAACAGCGTGAACCAGCCGAAGCCGGGCAAAGCAGGCAGCGCGACCTGGCCGACAAGGAAGGCAAAGGGCAAAGCCAGCAGCGTTCCCTTGAAGAAGCCCCAGGACACCCGCACCGGGTCAGGCCGCGCGGCGAAAAGACTGGAGACGACGGCAACGAGGATGACGGTGCCGGCCGCATCGGACCATTTCGTCGTCAGCCAGAAGGCGGCGACCGCCAGCGTGGCAAGGGCGGCGCGTATGGCATTGCGCGAAGCCCCGGGATAATCGCGATGCACCACCAGCGCGGGCAGCTGCCTGTTGCTCCGGCTCGGGCGCGTCACCGGTGCGCGCAGGGCGTCGAGGCCGCGCAGCACCTGCTTGAAGGCTTCGGCGAAATCGGCGGCGATGGTGAGGCGCGTGATGGTGCCGACCCTGTCGTCGCCCTGATCGGTCGAGGCGTCGGGCATTTGCCGGGCCTTGCCGGCAATCGCGTCGAGCCGCGTCACCCAGGGCGACGTGTCGTCCAGCGCCTCCGGCGTGGCTGCCAGCTCGCTGACCAGCGACTGCAGTTCGGAGCGCACCGGAATGAGGGCTGCGCTTTTCGGCGCGGCATGCGAATGCAGCGCGCGTGCCGCCGACAGCGCCGAGAGAAGCTGACCGATGGTTAGGCGGACCGGATGGGCGCGGGTGGCGAAGCTCGGTGCTTCGAGCCGGGCATAGGCGCGCATCTCGGCCAGCATCTGGGCGTCGGTGATCAGCTTGCGGTGCAGGCCGGCCAGCGTCGCCGGGTCGCCACCGGAAAAAGCGCCGCCTGCATAGGTTGCAAGGTCGAGGATGCTGCGCTTCAGCCTGGAGATGATGGCGTCAGCGGCCAGCTTGGGCAGGATCAGCCGGCTGGTCAGGCCGGCGCAGACGATGCCGAGCACGATCTCGGCGCAGCGCGCGACAGCGAGATCGACGACCACGTGCGGCTGGCCGAAAGCCGGCAGCCCAATGATCATCGCGGTATAGCCGGCAAGTGCGGCGCCATAGGCTTCCGGATTGCGCAGCAGCGACGAAACCAGCGTGCACAGCCCAATCCAGACGGACAGCGCCGTGACCAGCAGCCAGGGATTGGTGCCGAAAACCGAGGTGATGCCGATCGCCGCAAGTCCACCGGCCAGCGTGCCGAGCAGCCGGTAAAAACCTTTCGCCAGCACCATGCCGGCGACCGGCTGGGCGACGATGAAGACCGTCATCATCGCCCATTGCGGGTGGTCGAGTTTCAACGCGTAAGCAGCGAGAAGCGCGATCAGACCGGCCGAAACCGTGCGCAGGGCGAAAATCCAATCCGAGCGCGTCGGCTGCGTCAGGCCCGCCAAACTGGTTTCGAAGTAGCTCTTCAGCCGCGCCCGGATCACAAGCTGGTCTCCGTATCGGAAGTGCAGGCTAGAGCAATTCCAGGAAAAGTTTGAAACGGTTTTCCGCCCGGAACTGCGTCAAAACGAAGAGTCGGCCGGCGCTCAGATATCCAGCACTTCCGTCGCGGCGAATTCGGCGCGTTCCTGGATGAAGCGGAAGCGGGCTTCCGGCTTGGTGCCCATCAGCGCGTCGACAGCATCCTTGGTCGCCGCCACGGCGTCGATGACATCGACCCGGAGCAGCGTGCGCTTCCTCGGGTCCATGGTGGTTTCCTTGAGCTGCGCGGCCATCATTTCGCCCAAGCCCTTGAAACGGCCGATCTCGACTTTGGCGCGGCCGGTGAATTCGGTGCGCAACAGCTCGTCCTTGTGCGCATCGTCCCTGGCATAGGCAACCTTGCCGCCTTGCCGGATCGAATAGAGCGGCGGCACCGCCAGATAGAGATGGCCGCCATTCACCAGGTTCGGCATTTCCTGGTAGAAGAAGGTGATCAGCAGCGAGGCTATGTGAGCGCCGTCGACGTCGGCGTCGGTCATGATGATCACGCGGTCGTAGCGCAAATCCTCGTCGCGGTATTTCGAGCGCGTGCCGCAACCGAGCGCCTGAATCAGGTCCGAAATCTGCTGGTTGGCGGCTAGCTTGTCGTTGCCGGCGCTGGCGACGTTGAGGATTTTTCCGCGCAGCGGCAGCACCGCCTGGCTGGCGCGGTCGCGCGCCTGCTTGGCCGAGCCGCCGGCCGAGTCGCCTTCGACGATGAACAGTTCGGCGCCCGCGGCGGCATTCTGCGTGCAGTCGGCGAGCTTGCCGGGAAGGCGCAGCTTGCGCACCGCGCTCTTGCGCGACACTTCCTTTTCCTGGCGCCGGCGCACCCGCTCGTCGGCGCGCGCAATCACCCATTCCAGCAGCTTGGAGGCTTCCTGCGGATTGTCGGCCAGCCAGTGGTCGAAGGGATCGCGGATGGCGGTCTCGACAATGCGAATGGCTTCGATCGTTGCCAGCCTGTCCTTGGTCTGGCCGACGAATTCCGGCTCGCGAATAAACACCGACAGCATGCCTGCCGCCGAGATCATCACGTCTTCGGAGGTGACGATCGAGGCGCGCTTGTTGCCGACCAGGTCGGCATAGGCCCGAAGCCCGCGCGTCAGCACATTGCGAAAGCCGGCCTCATGCGTGCCGCCTTCGCCGGTCGGGATTGTGTTGCAGTAGGAGTTGACGAAGCCGTCACCGCCGAACCAGGTCACCGCCCATTCCAGCGAACCGTGGCCGCCCTGCTTCTCGCTCTTGCCGGCGAAGATTTCGCGGGTCACCTGGAAATCATCGCCGAGCGATGCCTTGAGATAGTCCTTCAAGCCGCCGGGGAAATGGAACTCCGCCTTGGCCGGCGTCTGGTCCTTTTCCTTGATCAGCGATGGGTCGCAGCTCCAGCGGATCTCGACGCCGCCGAACAGATAGGCTTTCGAGCGGGTCATGCGATAGAGCCGCGCCGGCTCGAAGGCGGCGCCCTTGCCGAAAATCTGCTCGTCGGGATGGAAGCGGATTTTGGTGCCGCGCCGGTTGTGCACTTCGCCGAGCTGCTCCAGCCCGCTCACCGGAACGCCGCGCGAGAACCTTTGGCGGTAAAGCTGGCGACCGCGCGCGACCTCGACTTCGAGATGGTCCGACAGCGCATTGACGACCGAGACGCCGACACCGTGCAGACCGCCGGAGGTCTCATAGACCTTGCTATCGAACTTGCCGCCCGAATGCAGCGTCGTCATGATGACTTCGAGCGCCGGTTTCTTGAATTTCGGATGCGGATCGACCGGAATGCCGCGGCCATTGTCGGTGACGGTCAGAAATCCGTCGGCCGACAGCTCGACATCGATGAAGGTGGCATGGCCGGCGACCGCCTCGTCCATCGAATTATCGATGACCTCGGCAAACAGATGGTGCATCGCCTTGTCGTCGGTGCCGCCAATATACATGCCGGGACGGCGCCGCACCGGCTCCAGCCCCTCCAGCACCTCGATGTCGGCGGCGCTATAGCCCTCGCTGCCGTCCTTGGTCGCGGCAGGACGCTTCGTGGCCTGCACCAGCGGGTCGGCCGGGCGCGAAGGTGTCCGAGCCGGTTGGGGCTGCTTTTCCAGATTGCCGAAAAGATCGTTGTTGTCGTCCATGCCTACCATAGAATCCGGTGCCGCGAATCACCCGTCGATACTGCCACGCTTTTCGGCGCCAAGCGACGGAAGTTCCTGTTACGTTCGGGGATTAAACCCTTCTTATCCTAAAACCTTTCGATAACCAAGCCGGCGGAAATAGGTCCGTGCGGAGCGGCCGCGATTCCTGAATCTTTAACAAAGCGGCCTAGCGTAGCCTCAACAAAACAAAAGACCACGAATGTCAGGGGTTGGTTGTGAGGGGCAAGGCCATAACGATGATTGGCATCGCTGCCGTCTTCGGCGCGATTTCAATCTTTGCTGCGGATTTCTGGGTGAAAAGCCAGGCCAAGGCCGATGCCGAAGAGAAAACGGCGTCGATCCCGGCGCCCGCCGTCCCCAAGGTCGTCTTCAAGACCATCGTGGTGGCCAACGCGCCGCTGCGTTACGGCATGGAGCTTGACCGGGCGCAGCTCAGCGAAATCCCATGGTCCGAGGATTCGGTGCCGCAGGGCGCGTTCACCACAGTCAATGCGTTGCTCGCCGAAGGCAGCCGCGTGGTATTGTCGCCGATCGAGATCAACGAGCCGGTGCTGATCAGCAAATTGTCGGGGCCGAACGGCCGCGCGACGCTATCCAACATGATGACGCCCGGCATGCGGGCGGTGACAATCCGCACCGACGAGATCGCCGGTGTCGGCGGCTTCGTCATGCCGGGCGACCGGGTCGACGTGGTGCTGACACGCGATGCGGGCGAAATCCAGGAAGTGGCCAAGAACGCGCAGGGCGCTGCCGGATCGACCGTTACCTCCGAGATCGTCGTCTCCGACGCCAAGGTGCTGACCGTGGGGCAGGGCGCCGACGAGCGCCAGACCACACCGCAGATCGCCAATTCCGTCACCATCGAGGTGACGACCGAAGGCGCGCAGAAAGTGGCGCTTGCCCGCACCGTCGGCACCTTATCGCTGTCGCTCCGCTCGGCCGCAGACGGAGGGGCCGCCAAGGACGGCGTCACCACCATCTCGTCCTTCGGCGGGTCGGTCGCCTCCGGCGTCCAGGCCGCTGCCGGCGCGCTGTTCACTGCCGCGACCAAGGAGCCTGAGAAGCCGAAATTCAAGACGATCATCGTGACGCGCGGCACGCAGGTCGAAGAATACCAGGTTCCTGCGCGGGACCAGCAATAACTGCCGGTGGGGACCGGGCGAGGGGCGGGACAAATGTCGGGACTTCATGCATTTCGAACGACGAAAGGGCTGCGCCCAATGCGGGCGCTTGCGGTGGGGGCTTGCCTTGCCGCGGCCGTAATGCTCGGCCTCAGCGCGCCAGCCAAGGCCGACAACGATATCGTCCATGTCTCGTCGACAACGAATGCGTCGATCAAGGTGGCCAAGGGCAAGCCGAAGACGGTCATGACCAATGCCGCCTTCTACCAGATCGTGATCGGCGATCCGGAGATCGCCAACGTCAATCCGCTGACCGACAAATCCTTCTATGTGCTGGGCAACAATCTCGGCACCACCGGCATCGCGCTGTTCGACGAGAACAAGCAGCTGGTCGGCACCGTAGATATCGAGGTGACGCTGGACACCGACCAGCTGGCCAGCACCATTCGCGCCAGCGTGCCGGACGCCAAGATCAAGGTCGGCTCGGCCAATGGCCGCGTCGTGCTGTCGGGCGAGGCCGATGACGCGGTCGCCGCCGAGAAGGCAAGCAAGATCGCCAGCCGCTTCTCCGGCAATGAAGAAGTGATCAATTCGGTCAACATCTCGTCCTCGCAGCAGGTTCAGCTCAACGTTCGCTTCGTCGAGATCAATCGCCAGGCCGGACAGGATCTCGGCGCCAAATACAGCGCCAATTTCGCTTACGGCATTGGCGGGCGCGACGTCACCCTCGATCCTGGCACGGTGCCGGGAGCCGGCAATGGCGAGATCATCGGCCGGCTGCTGTCCAACGGCCTGTCGATCGACGTCGCCATCAAGGCGCTGGAGGAACGTGGTCTCGCCAGGCGGCTGGCCGAGCCGAACCTGATCGCCCGCTCGGGCCAGACGGCAAGCTTCCTCGCCGGCGGCGAGTTCCCGATCCCGGTCTCCGAGGACAATGGCAAGATTTCCGTCAGCTACAAGAAATACGGCGTCAGCCTCGACTTCACGCCGACGGTTCTCAAGGACGGGCTGGTGAGCCTCGACATCGCGCCGGAAGTGTCCTCGATCGACGCTTCGGCCTCCTACAATATCGGCAATATCTCGGTCCCGGGCTTTATCGTGCGCCGCGCCAAAACATCCGTCGACCTGAAGAATGGCCAGAGCTTCATGATCGCCGGCCTGCTGCAGTCACAGAACGACATTACCACATCGCGTCTTCCCGGCCTCGGCAAGCTGCCGGTGCTCGGCTCGCTGTTCTCCTCCAAATCCTATCAGCGGCGCGAGACCGATCTGGTGATCATCGTCACCCCCTATCTGGTCAAGCCGGTCGATCCGTCGAAGAAGCTGCTCGAGCCGACCGACGGCACGCAGCCGGCCAGCAATGTCGACTATTTCCTCAACAACACCGAGGAAGTGAAATCGTCCGAAGCCAATCGTGCAGTGGCAATGGCCAGCGGCAGTACGGCACAGCCGGCCGCGGTCACCACCGTCGGGCATTTCCTCGACCTGCCGAAGGATTGAAGCCATGCGCGTGGAATCATGCATCGCCCTGCTGATCGCCGGCCTCGCCGGCGGCTGCACCAGCGACGACTATGTCCGCTCCGAGGGACCGACGATTGCCGCCGGCAACGCACAGGCCGCCAATACGGCCATGCAGATGGTCGATCCCTGGAAATACGGCGTCCAGAACACCAGGCTGCTGGTGCCGGCGCAGCGCAGTGAGGCGGCGGTCAACGCCGCCGACCAGGCTGCTGCCGCCAAGGCCGTGCAACCGACAGCGACAACCGATTGATTTGCCCGGTGATTTGACCGGGAATGACCTGACAGGCTGACAAAATGGCAAGCGGCATAAAGACCAAGAAAATCCTGCTGGTGTCCAGCGACCGGACCTTTGTGCAGGATACGCGCACCGCGTTCGCGGCCTCGGAGGTGATCCAGCTTTCGACCGTCGAGAAGAACATTACCGAACTGCGCGGCGAGGTCCAGGAAGCCGATTTCGGCGCGCTCATCGTCGACATGGATGCGGCAAAGCTGGAAGAGATCGAGTCGCTGCAGCGCATCATGCGCCGGCTTGAAGGCCGCGTTCCGGTGGTCGTCGTCACCCAGGAATTCAACGCAGCCGCAGTGCGTATCCTGGTGCAGCTCCAGGTCGCCGATTTCCTGGTCAAGCCGATCACCACCGCCGATCTGGTGCGGTCGGTCGTGCGCGCGCTGCAAGGGCCGGGGCGCGAAGAAAACACCGAGTCGCAGATCTATACCTTCATGCCGGCCGCCGGCGGCGTCGGCACCACGACGCTGGCGCTGCAGACCGCCTTCCAGCTGCATCATTCGGTGACGCGCGGCGCGTCGACCTGCGTGGTCGACCTCAACTTCCAGCAAGGCGCCTGCGCCGAATATCTCGACCTCGAGCCGCGCTTCGACATCACCGAAATCGAGAACCAGCCCGAGCGCCTCGACCGTCAGCTGCTGGACGTGATGCTGTCCAAGCATGCGAGCGGGCTCTGCGTGCTGGCGGCGCCAACGCATCCGTCGGAAATGCGCTCGTTCAAGACCGATGTCGTGGTGCGCATGCTCGATCTCGTCTCGGCCTATTTCGACAACGTCGTCATCGACATGCCGCGCACCTGGTTTCCGTGGACGGAGACGGTGCTGCTCGGCTCCAACAAGCTCTACATCGTCGCTGAAATGACGGTGCCATGCCTGCGCCATACGCAGCGGCTGATCCAGGCGGTCTACGAGACGGCAGGCAAGGAAGTGAAGCCGAACGTGATCGTCAACCGTTTCGAGCAGAAGATGTTCGACAACGGCATCAAGCAGGCGGATGTCCAGGAAATCCTGGGCGAGCATTTCGTCGGCGGCATCTCCAACAATTACCGGCTTGTGCGTGAAGCGGTCGACCGCGGCGTGCCGCTGCATGAGATCGACCCGAACGCCAATGTCGTCAACGATCTGAAGAGGATCATCCTGCCGGAAGAAGCCGTGGTGACGCCGGAGAAATCGCGCTCGCTGTTCGGCATCGGCAGGGGCCTCCTGAAGAGGAAAGCCGGATGACCAGCCGCTTCTCGACCCTGCAGAACCGTGACGTCCGCGCGCTGAAACCGGCCGAGGCGGCGCCGGTCGCGCATCACGCCGTGGTCATCCCGACGAACCGCAAGGCCTTGCCGCCGAAGCCGGAGACAACACCGGGAAAAAGCGCCAACAAGGTGCTCGATGCCCGCGTGCGCATCCACCGGCTGCTGCTCGAGGAAATCAACCTGGTCGCGCTGGAGCGCCTGCCCAAGGATGAGATGCGCCGGCAGGTGCAGGAGTTCGTGTCGGAAAAGACCCGCCAGGAGCGTATGGCGATCAACACCGTCGAACTTGAAGCGCTGGTCGATGACATCGTCGATGAGATGGTCGGCCTCGGCCCGCTGGAACCGCTGCTCAAGGACCCCGACATCAACGACATCCTGATCAACGGCCACCAGAACTGCTTCGTCGAAAAACGGGGCAAGCTGCAGCAGGTCCATATCCCGTTCAAGGACGAGGCGCATCTGTTGCGCATCGTCAACAAGATCGTCGCCGCCGTCGGCCGCCGGGTCGACGAATCGCAACCGATGGTCGATGCCCGCATGCTCGACGGCTCGCGCTTCAACGCCGCCATTCGCCCGGTCGCCGTCGACGGGCCGCTGGTGTCGATCCGCAAGTTTTCAAAGAACAAGCTCGGCCTGCACAAGCTGGTCGAGTTCGGCGCCATCACCCAGAATATGGCCGAGGTGCTGGCGGCGGCAGTCCACGCCCGCAAGACGACCATCATCTCGGGCGGCACCGGCACCGGCAAGACGACGATGCTCAACGCATTGTCAGCCTTCATTCCGGAAGACGAACGGTTGATCACCATCGAGGACGCGGCCGAACTGCAGCTGCAGCAGCCGCATGTCGCGCGCATGGAAACGCGCCCCGCCAACATCGAAGGTCATGGCGAGCTGAAGCAGCGCGACCTGGTCAAGAACGCGCTGCGCATGCGCCCTGACCGCGTCATCCTCGGCGAGTGCCGCGGCGAGGAGGCCTTCGACATGCTGCAGGCGATGAACACCGGCCATGAAGGCTCGATGGCGACCATCCACGCCAACACGCCGCGCGACGCCATTTCGCGCCTCGAGCAGATGCTGGGCATGACCGGCATGCCGATGACGGTGCAGTCGATCCGCAGCCAGATCGCCAGCGCGCTCGACCTTATCGTCCAGCTGACGCGACTGTCGGACGGCAAGCGCAAGGTGACCAGCGTCGCCGAGGTGACCGGCATGGAAGGGGACGTCATCCAGATGCAGGAGATATTCCGCTTCGTGCGCACTGGCATGGAGGCCGACGGCAAGATCCTCGGTCACTACGAGGCGACCGGCATTCGCCCGCGTTTCCTCGAGGACCTGCGCAATATGGGCATTGAATTCCCCGGCAAATATTTCGAACCCGGCCGGCCGCAGGAGTAGCCGGGTGTTCGAGAATTTCAGCCCGATCTATGTCGTTTATGCCGCGGCAGCGCTGACCGGCATCATGATCGCCGAAGGCTGCTATCTGCTCTATGCCGGCCGCAGCGACAAGCGCCTGGCCATCAACCGGCGCATGAAGCTGCAGGAAAACAAGATCAGCCAGGAACAGGTGCTGATTCAGCTGCGCAAGGAACGCGGCCTCGATTCCGGCACGTCATTCTTCTCGCCCGACCGTTTTCGCGCGCTGCGCACGCAGTCTGGCATGGTGATGCCGTTGCCGAAATTCCTGACGATGACGACGGGCGTCGCGCTCGCGATGATGCTCGTCGCGCTCTGGTACGGGCTGCCGCTGTTGCTCGCCATTTTGCTGTTTGTGGTGCTGACAGCGCTGCTGCCGGTAATTGTGCTGCGTTCCAAGCGTGCCCGGCGGGTGAAGCGTTTCGGCGTGCAGTTGCCGGAGGCGCTGGAATTGATCACGCGCGGCTTGAAGGCCGGGCATCCGGTTCCGGTGGCGATCTCGATGGTGTCGCGCGAGATGTCCGATCCGATCGGCACCGAATTCGGCGTTATCTCCGACGAGGTGACTTATGGTTCCGACCTGGTTTCTGCGCTGAATTCACTGTTCGACCGCGTCGGCCAGGAGGATCTGCCGCTGTTCGTCACCGCGGTTTCCATCCAGACGAGTTCGGGCGGCAATCTGCGCGAGATCCTCGACGGGCTGTCGACGACGATCCGCGAACGCGGCAAGCTGCGCCGCAAGGTGCGCGCCATTTCGACTGAGGGTCGTATGTCGGCCTATATCCTGACGGCGGTGCCGGCACTGCTGTTCGCCACCATCATGGTGATGATGCCGCAATTCTATCAGAGCGTCTGGGATGTACCGAAGACGTGGTATCTGCTGGGCGGTTCCGTGACATGGCTGATGCTGGGCAACATCATCATGTTCAAGATGTCGAACTTCCGGTTCTGAGATGGAGCAGATGATCCAGTTTCTTGCATCGCTGGCGCCGACGTCGCTGATGCCGGTAGCCGCGCTGCTGCTGGTGTTGGGTGGCAGCGCGGTGGCATGGCCGCTCGTGGTAGCCAAAGGCGACCGCAACGATCTCAAGCGCCGGCTCAAGATCGACGACAGCAAGACTCCCCAACAGGCCGAGGCGGCGCCGAAGAAGAACCAGAGCGTCGTGCGCGAGAAGGCGGTGAAGCGGGCGCAGGAATTCTACGCCAAGAGCGATCCGGAAAATGTCGCCCGGTTGCGTATGAAGCTGATCCAGGCGGGCTATATGGAGCCGCGCGCGATCGGCACATTCTTCCTGATCCGCTTCGCCTGCCTGGTGGGCGCAACGATCGGCGCGTTCCTGGTCAACCATTGGATGGGCAGCGCCGATTCCACCGCGACTAGCCGCTGGACCTTCATCATCCTGTCGGGAGCCGCCGGCTATTTCGTGCCCGGCCTGGTGCTCAGCCAGAAGGTGCGGGAAAAGATGCGCGAATACCGCAACGGCTTTCCCGACTTCATGGATTTGATGATCGTCTGCTCCGATGCGGGCATGAGCATGGAGGCAGGCATCGAGCGGGTCTCGAAGGAACTGGCCAAGACCTATCCGTCGCTGAGCCAAAACCTGCAGCTGGTGTCGCTGGAACTCAGGGCCGGCCGCAGCCTCGACGATGCCTTAAAGGCGCTCGCCGACCGCCTCAGCTTGGACGAGGTGCGCTCCTTCGCCACGCTTTTGCAGCAGTCGAAGGAACTCGGCACCAGCCTTGCCGGGGCGCTGCGCGTGTTCTCCGACGAAATGCGCCACAAGCGCATGTCGCTGGCCGAGGAGAAGGCACATGCCTTGCCGGCCAAGATGTCGGTGCCGGTGGTGGTGTGCATCCTGCCGGTGGTGCTGATGATCGCCGTCATCCCGATCATCGTCAAAATGACGGCGGTTCAGTAGATACCTAGGGGATTGCCCGGCGGCTTCTTGCGGTTACTCACTCCAACTACGCTTCATCTGGATGTCGAAACCCGGCCGGTTCGGTCGCTCTCCTTCGGCAAAATCCGCAAAGCAAAATGAGTGAGCCGTCCATGCGAATAGTCTTGTGCACCGCTTTCCTCGGCCTGGCCGCCACCAGTCTGTCGCCGGCCTCGGCCGCGGCCGACGATTGCGGCGATGCTGCCGCCCTGGTGCAACAGGCCTATCCCAGGGCCCAAAAGAGCGCAGACGGCGCCTCGTTCACGCTCGAACCCCATACCAGCATCGCCGTGACGCTCCCGGATACGCCGTTTGGCCTCGTCTGCAAGATATGGCCTGCCCATGACGATCTGTTGCTGGTCGCGGTGCCGCTCATCGACAGCAGCCAATCCAGCGACGACGGGCATGTCGGCGATGTCGACCTTCTGGTCGTCGACAGGAAGACCAGGCAGGTGCGCCAGCGCCTGCTCCAGCCCGGGCTGATGACCGATGATGCCATCGCCATCAACAAGGTCGAATTCGATACCGGCCGCTATGGCCTGGCGCCCGGTGTCACCGGCTTTGGCCTGCGCATCCAAATGGCGAGCCATTCGCGGCCCAATCCCTTCAGCGAAACCGACCTGCGGCTCTATGCCCTTGACGGCGGTGATCTGCGCCTGGTGCTCGACGGCATCATCGTGGCCGGTTTTGGCGGCGAAGGCGACACCAATTGCGCAGGATCCTTTCAATCCAGCCGGGTCAGCCTGGCGATGAGCCCGGCGAGACATCACGGCTATCACGACATCACAGTGTTCGAGCGGTTGGACACCGACAATCCGTCTGTCGACAAGAACGGCGAGTGCCAGTCCCATCCCGGAAGGTCCATGAAACGAACCTACCGGCTGCGCTATGACGGCAGCCGCTATCAGTTTCCGGCGGGGCTCAAGTCGATGGAGCCGGACTAGCCCTCGGCTGGTTAATGGCTGGTGTGCCCGAAACCAAATTTTAGGGGCGTTTCAGCACTGAAGTTTAATTGCCCTGTTGTAGTCTGCCTCCTGAAGAACGACCCGGTAAATCGGGCGATTGGGGCCAGGGGCATGCGTCACAGAATTTTCACGGCAATGGCCGCGCTAGCGGCCGTCTTGATGGTCAGCGGCTGTACGACTGAGAACGTCGATAAGACCAAGACCACGTCGATCCAACCGGTGGCAAAAGACGTCAGCACCTCCGACCTTGCGCAAGGCAAGGCGCAGTTCCGCGAGGCCAATTACGGCCTTGCCGAACAGCATTTCCGCAAGGCCGTGGAACTGAAGGCCGACAGTGCCGAGGGATGGATGGGGCTTGCCGCCTCCTATGACGAACTCGGCCGCTTCGACTTCGCCGACCGCGCCTACGACCAGCTTTTGAAGGTTGCCGGGCGCAAGCCGCAGATTGTCAACAATATGGGCTATTCGCAGCTGCTGCGCGGCAACAAGAAGAAGGCGAGGGCGCTGCTCATGGAAGCAAGGGCCGGAATGGCCGACCCGAGCGTGATCAACGCCAATCTGGCGCTGCTCAACAAGGGCTGAGACTCTTCGCGGGGACGGCAGTCGACGCTTTGTAAACCCTGTCGGCAGGTTGCTTTGAAAACCGGCCGAAAACGGTATCTCCGGCCGGTTGCATGCCTATGATGCGCCACAAATCGAGGATCCCAAAGGTTGCCGCTCATCCATGCTGGATTTCAGTTCGCTATTGCTGGCTGCTGCGCTGTCGGGCACATGCCTGAGCGTCACCATGTTTGTGATCTGGTTCACGGCGCCGCGTGCACGCTTCGTGCTGACGGTGGCGTGCGGCATTCTCGTCCTTGTCGCCCACGTCATCGTCTTCTGGCGCTACACGAGGGAGCCCAGTCCCTTGCTTTGCCAGGCGGCGCTGGCGCTGCTCAGCCTCGGTTTCCTGGCGCTTTCACTTTCGGCCATGCAATATCTTGGTGTGCGAAATTACAGCCGCGCTGTCCTGCCGGCCATGCTTGCGATGGCTGTCTGCGCCGGCGTGACCTATCTCGGTTTCGATGGTGTCGGCTTCATCCTCACCTATACGACGGTAACAGTGCTGCTCGCCTCGATCGGGGTGATGTTCTGGATCAAGGGCAGTCAGGATCGCGGCATTCTGCTGGTCGTTTCGGCGCTAAGCGGCGTCTGCGGCGTATCCTTCGGGCTCTGCGGCGCCGTGCTTCTGGTCAAGGGCCAGTGGGTGCTCGGCGTCGCACCCGACAATTGGGCCGAGCGGTTGAATTCGGTCGTGGCGGTCGCCTGCATGACGGCTCTCGGCGCGCTGACGCTGTCGCTGCATCATCTGCAGGCACAGATCGAACTGAAGGCCGAGACCCTGACCGACCCGTTGACCGGTCTGATGAACCGGCGGGCTTTGAACTCGCTCTATCGCGAGCGCGTCTTCGGCCCGTTCATGTCGGTCGCCATGTTCGACCTCGACCACTTCAAGCGAACCAACGATGTCTATGGCCATCCCGTCGGCATCGGGTGCTCTGCCGTTTCGCCCCAGTCATCAAGAAGTATGACAGGGTTGGCGTCGACGCCTTCCGGCTGGGCGGCGAGGAGTTCGCGTTGGTCATGTCTCGGATGACCGAAGACAAGGCCTACGATTTCGCCAGCAGGACCGGCGTCGCCTTCGGCACGGAAGTGGTGCCGACGCCGCGCGGGCCGTTGCGCAGCAGCGTCAGCGGCGGCATTGGCTTTGGCAAGGAAGACGGCAGCAGCCTGGATGAAGTGCTGGCCGAGGCCGACCGGGCGCTCTACGCGGCCAAGAACGCCGGGCGAAATCGCGTGCTTGTCCTCAACGGCAAAGCCGACGGACCGGCCCTGCGCTCAGCCTGACAGGCCAGAGTGTTATTCGGCGGCGCCGAGATATTCCGACAGCGGCGGGCAGGAGCAGACGAGGTTGCGGTCGCCGGCGACATTGTCGATGCGCGAGACCGGCGGCCAGTATTTGGCCGCTGTATCGACATCGCCGGCGGGGTAGGCCGCTTCCAGCCGCGAATAGGGGTGGGTCCACTGGCCGGCAAGGGTTTCGGCCGCCGTGTGCGGGGCATTGACCAGCGGGTTGTCCTCGAGCGGCCATTCACCCTTCGCCACTTTCGCTGCCTCGCCGGCAATGGCGATCATCGCCTCGCAGAACCGGTCGAGTTCGCGCTTGGGCTCGGATTCGGTCGGCTCGACCATCAGCGTGCCGGCGACAGGGAACGACATGGTCGGCGCGTGAAAACCGTAATCGATCAGCCGCTTGGCGATATCGTCGACGCTGATGCCAGCGCTCTCCTTGAGCACGCGCGTGTCGAGGATGCATTCATGCGCGATGCGATCGTGCCTGCCTTTGTAGAGAAGCGGGAAGTGCGGCGCGAGCCGCGTCGCCACATAATTGGCCGAGATGATCGCCGTCTCCGTCGCCTGCTTCAGGCCGGCGGCGCCCATCATGCGGATGTACATCCAGGTGATCGGCAGGATGGAAGCGCTGCCGAACGGGGCAGCGGACACGGCATGCGCCGAATCTTCGGTGACATGACCCGGCAGATAGGGTTTCAGATGCGCCCTGACGCCGATCGGACCGACGCCCGGACCGCCGCCGCCATGCGGGATGCAGAAGGTCTTGTGCAGGTTCATGTGGCAGACATCGGCGCCGATATCGGCGGGCCGCGCCAAAGCAACCAGGGCGTTAAGGTTGGCGCCGTCGAAATAGACCTGGCCGCCATGCTCGTGAATGAGAGCGCACAGGTGGCGCGCGCCTTCTTCGTAGACGCCGTGCGTCGAGGGATAGGTGAACATCAGGGCTGCGAGATTCTTCGAATGCTCGTTGGCCTTGGCCCGCATATCGTCCATGTCGATATTGCCGTCCTCCAGGCAACGCACGACGACGACGCTCATGCCGGCCATCGCCGCACTCGCGGGATTGGTGCCATGCGCGGACTGGGGGATCAGGCAGATGGTGCGATGGCCTTCGCCACGCGAACGGTGAAAGGCGCGGATGGCGAGCAGGCCGGCATATTCGCCTTGGCTGCCGGCATTGGGCTGCAGGCTGACGGCGTCGAAGCCGGTGATCTCCGCCAGCCAGCCTTCCAGCTCGCCGACCATGGCGCGATAGCCGGCCGAATGGCTGGCCGGCGCGAAGGGATGGAGGTTGGCGACAACAGGCCAGCTGACCGGCATCATTTCGGCCGCCGCGTTGAGCTTCATGGTGCAGGAGCCCAACGGGATCATGGTGCGGTCGAGCGCCAAATCCTTGTCGGCTAGCCTGCGCAGCAGGCGCATCATGTCGGTCTCGGAGTGGTTTTCGCGGAAAACCGGCTGGGTCAGAAACTCCTTGCCGCGCGGCTTGCCGGGCATCGCGCCGGCCTCAGTAGCGCCGGACTTGGCGCCGAACAGGGCGGCGATAGCCTCGAGATCCGCCTCGGTCGAGGTTTCGTCGAAGGCGATGCCGATGCGGTCGGCATCGACGACGCGCAGCAGCCGGCCACCTTTTTCAGCGGCAGCGGCGATCGAAGCTGCCTTGCCCTTCACTTCGGCCGTCACCGTGTCGAAACGGCTTGAGCCGAGCACGGAAACACCAGCGGTTTTCAGGCCTGCTGCGAGGCCGTTGGCGAGCTCATGAATTCGGGCTGCGATCGCCTGCAAACCAGTGGGCCCGTGCCAGATCGCGTATGCGGTCGCCATGTTGGCAAGCAGCGCCTGCGCGGTGCAGATGTTGGAGGTCGCCTTGTCGCGGCGGATATGCTGTTCGCGCGTCTGCAGGGCGAGGCGATAGCCGGGACGGCCTTTGCTGTCTATCGACTGCCCGACGAGGCGGCCGGGCATCAGCCGGGTCAGCTTGTCGGAGACGGCGCAATAGGCGGCGTGCGGGCCGCCAAAGCCCATCGGCACGCCAAAGCGCTGCATCGCGCCGACGGCGATGTCGGCGCCAAGCCTGGCCGGCGCGTCGGTCAGCGTGAGACCAAGCGGATCGGCGATGAAGACGACCACGGCGCCGGTGGCGCGAGCCTTCTCGATCGCCGCCTTGTGGTCGCCATAGACGCCAAACGTGTCCGGCCAGGAGACCAGCAGGGCGGCGGTGTTGTCGTCGATGGTCTCGCCATCGATCTCGATGCCGAGCGGCTCGGCGCGGGTGCGCACGACGTCCAGCGTCTGCGGATGCGGCGTGCCGGCCAGCGCTACCTTGGTGCGCTTGTCGCGATGATGGCGCAGCGCGATGCCGACCGCTTCGGCCACCGCCGTCGCTTCGTCGAGCAGGGAAGCCGAAGCCACCGGCAGGCCGGTCAATTCGGTGACCAGGGTCTGGAAGTTGAACAGCATTTCCAGGCGGCCCTGGCTGATCTCGGCCTGGTAGGGCGTATAGGCGGTGTACCAGGCCGGGTTCTCGAACAGGTTGCGCTGGATGACCGGCGGCACATGGACGCCGTGATAGCCGGCGCCGATGAAGCTCTTCAGCACCCTGTTTTTTGCCATGATCGCCGACAATTCGGCCAGCGCTTCGGCTTCGCTCGCCGGCGCGGGAAGGGCTAGCGGCAGATCGAGGCGGATCGACTGCGGCACGGCCTGGCTGATCAGCGTCTCGACGGAGGGAACGCCGATCACGGCAAGCATGGCTCTGACGTCGTTTACATCAGGACCGATGTGGCGGGCCGAGAAGGGGGTAAGTGCTGCGCTCATGGCAATAGGTCCTGATGTCAACCGATATGGGCTTTGTAGGCGGCCTCATTCATGAGGCCTGCGAGTTGGCCTTCGTCGGCGAGCTTCATCTTCCACAGCCAGCCGTCGCCGGTCGCAGCGGAGTTGACCAGCGACGGGTCCGAGGACAGCGCGCCGTTGGCGTCGGTGATCTCGCCATCAACCGGCGCATAAACATCGGATGCCGCCTTGACGGATTCGACGACCACGGCGGTGTCGCCCTTACTGAGTTTGGTGCCGATTTGAGGCAGTTCGACGAAGACGAGATCGCCAAGCTGTTCCTGCGCATAGTCGGTTATCCCGACGGTGGCGATGCCTCCCTCGACGCTCAGCCATTCGTGATCTTGTGTGAAATAGGTTTTTGCCATCGGAATTATCCTTTGCGGTAGCGATGAGGAGTGAAGGGCAAGGAACTGATATCGACCGGGATTTTCGTCCCGCGAACGTCGGCGAACAGTTTCGTGCCCGGCTTGGCCAAGGCCGTTGACACATAGCCCATGGCGACGGGATGGCCGGCCGACGGGCCGAAGCCGCCTGATGTCACGTAGCCGGCCGGATCGCCGTCGGCATCGAACAAAGCAGCGCCGGCGCGCACCGGCTGGCGGCCGTCCGGCTTCAGGCCGACGCGCTTTTGCGACGGCCCGCGCTCCAGGATGGACCGCAGCGCATCGGCGCCGATGAAGGACCCGCCGGCGCGGAGATCTTTGGGGATCGCCCACATCAGGCCGGCACTGGCCGGATCGATCTCCGGCGTGATGTCCTGGCCGTGCAGGCACAGGCCGGCCTCCAACCGCAGCGAGTCGCGGGCAGCAAGGCCGATCCACAACACACGCTCGTCCTCGAGCAGTTTCGTGACCAGAGCGCGCGCATCCGCCTCCGGCAGGCCGATCTCGAAGCCGTCCTCGCCGGTGTAGCCGGAGCGGCTCATGAACCAGTTTTGCTTCGGCTCGATGCCATGCATGAACAAGAGCGAGCCGGTCTCGATGCCGGCGCGGGACAAGGCAGCCCAGGCTTCCGGCCCCTGGATCGCCAGGAAGACGCGGTCGAGCGCATCGACTTTGACGTCGAAGTCCGCGGCCAGCGCACGCAAATGCTTCTCGTCCTCGACCGCATTCCCGGCGTTGGCGACCACCATGAAGCGCTCGGCGCCGAGCCGGGTGACGATCAGATCGTCGATGATCCCGGCGGCCTCGTTGAGGAAGAAACTATATTTGGACTGTGAAATCTCAAGCGCGCCGGCATCGAGCGGACTGGCGCGGTTGAGCAGTGCCGCAGCGCCCGGTCCGCTGACAGCGAACAGCTTCATATGCGAAATGTCGAACAGGCCGGCATGTTCGCGGGTGTGAAGGTGCTCCTTCATCACGCCGGCCGGATAGGTCAGCGGCATCGACCAGCCCGCAAAGGCGCCAAAGCGTGCGCCGGCGGCGGTGTGCAGATCTTCGAGAGGAAGGTGTTTGGTGTCGTCGCCCGTCATGTCATCTCCAGAGTCGCACGCAATCGGCCGCTGCTGGCGACCAGTCCGTGCCCCTCTGTCTGAAGCCTGAGAGACTCGCGCAACCGGAACTCTGTCGGCGACGCTTACACCTTCGGCGCGGGGGCAAGCCCCGACTTTCCAGAGTGTCTTTCCCGTCTACGGTTCTTTTGCCTGAGAGATTTCGGGCGATTTCCCCTTCGGCGGCAGCTCGCGCTGCTCTCTCCCGCAAACAGGTAGGACTCAAAACTTAAGCCCTCGACGCGCCATCCATAGCTTGTCGGCGACACCTTGTCACCTGCCAGCGACACGTAAAGCGCGTCGTCTTTACAGTCTTCGCTAACCACGCCGTTTGCCGGTTTTTCAAGACAATGGCGATATTCTGGGCTGACGGTTTGGCCGGCAATTGCGTTGGGCACGGCGGATGGGGATTGACAGATGGGCGAACGGATCGGGAGCGCGCCGGTGGCGGGGCTGGCCTCGAAGGACCGCATCACGGCGGAAGATGTCGTCATGCTGCGTCGCGAAGTGTTCGCCGACGGCGTGGTGACGCGCGGCGAGGCTGAAGCACTGTTCGCGCTCGATGCGACAGCGACGGACAAATGTCCGCAATGGCCTGAATTCTTCGTCGAGGCCGTTACCGACTACATCGTCCACCAGGAAAAGCCGGCAGGCTATATCTCTGAAGACAATGCCGGTTGGCTGATCCAGACCATCTCGCGCGACGGAATGGTCGACAGTGTGACCGAACTGGAGCTGCTGGTGCATGTGCTGGAAAGGGCGAAATCATCGCCCGGCCGGCTCTCCGCCTATGCGCTCGAGCAGGTCGCCAACGCGGTGGTCGACGGCAAGGGACCACTGATGCTCGGCGGCGCGCTGGTTCCCGGGCTGGTCGCCAAGGCAGAGGTCGATCTGTTGCGCCGCATTCTCCATGCCTATGGCGGCGACGGTAACATCGCCATCACACGGGTTGAGGCCGAGGTGCTGTTCCAGATCAACGAGCAGACCGCAGCGACCCACAGCGACCCGTCCTGGAACGACCTGTTCGTCAAGGCGCTCGCCAATTTCGTCATGTGTTCGGCCGGCTACGAAGCGCCGACGCGCGATGTGGCGCTGCGTCGTGACAGTTTCTTGGACCAGGTCGAGCCCGAAATTGGTGGCTTCTTCAGCCGCATGGTGTCGGGCGGACTGGCCGGCATCATGGAAGCCTATCGTTCGCCCGGCGATATCGAGGCCGAATGGGAGTCGAAGAACCGTGCCGCCGAGGCACTCGCGCGCCGCGCCGAGACGATCGACGCCAGCGAGCCGAAATGGCTGGCCGATCGCATCGGCACCGACCGCCCGCTGCGTGACAATGAACGCGCGCTGCTGACGCTGATCAAACTCGCCTCGCCGGAGATACATCCGGCGCTCAAGCCACTGCTCGACAAGGTTGCTTAAGCCGCGCCGTTTTCTGCGACCGTTTTGCAGAGGACGATATTGGAGTGTCTTCAGGCCAATCGCCAAGTTCGGCCACGCGCTCGAAACCGGCTTCCTCAGGCAAGCTCGGTTCGGTCGGAGTCAGATCGTGCTCGGTCAGAATGCGAGGCCATCAAATCCCGCCATACCAGTCATAGCCATGGTCTTCCCAATAGCCGCCGCGGCCGCCGCCGATATTGGCAAAACTGTCGACGAGCTCGATCTTGTAGAGATACTTCGGCATCTTGTAGCCGAGCTGTCGTTCGACGCGCACGCGCAGCGGCGCGCCGTTTTCGACCGGCAGCGGCTTGCCGTTGAGGCCGTAGGCGAGGATCGTCTGCGGGTGGCGGGCATCGATCAGGTCGATGGTGCCGTAATATTTGATTTCCCCGGAGAGGCTGCGATCGATCGTATCGAGGCAGTGGAACATGACATAGCGGGCCTGCGGCTTGACCACAGCCTGGTCGAGCACCAGCGACAGCGGGGTGCCGGTCCATTTGGCGATGCAGCTCCAGCCTTCGACACAGTCGTGGCGGGTGATCTGCGTGCGGCTCGGCATGTTCTCCAACTGCTCGCGGCTGAGCGACAGCGGCTTTTCGACCAGGCCCGTTACCTCCAGCCGCCAGTCGGCGAAATTGTTGGCGAGCAGGCCCTTGTAGGTGTCATCGTCGGGCGCGGTGACGCCGTTCGGCCGCTGCGGCTGGCGGATGTCGGCCTCGGTGAATTCCGGCGCCAGAGCATCGCGGCCGGCAAGCCAGCGTTGCGCGCGGTAGGTCAGGCCATTGGCGTTTTCGAGGAAACTGCGCAGGCCGTCGCCCATGCCGAGCTGGCTGTCGAAGGCATCGCAGCCCGACAACATGATGCCGGAAACGCCGAGGCCGGCGCCCGTCAGGAACTTTCGGCGGCTGATCTGGAATTTGGCCATCTCACGCACTCCTCTCGGTGTCGCCATGCCTTGGCGGATCGGTGCGGTACCAGCCGGTGATGATCGAGCGCAGTTCGTTGATCGGGCCGGCGGCGAGGATCATCATCATATGGACGATGAAAAAGCCGACCAGCAGCACCATCACCGTGAAATGGATGGTGCGCGCCGTCTGCCTTCCGCCGAGCAGTTCGTTGAGCCAGGGCAGCACCGAGTTCATGCTCGGCGACATGGCAAGGCCGGTGATGATCATGAGTGGCAACAGCACGAACAGTACGCCGCCATAGGCCATTTTCTGCAGCGTGTTGTATTCGCGTGTGTGGTGGAACCTGAGCTTGGCGTGCTCGATGATGTCCTGCGGCAGCCGCTTGAGATCGTCAAGGCGCGGCGCCAGATCGCGGCGCAGATGGCCGTTGACCAGGCTGGCGACCAGCCAGACGACCAAGGTGGTTGTCAGTATCCAGGCGAAGAAGAAATGCACAACGCGGGCGGTGCCGAGATCGTAATAGGACGGGATTGTCGCCCAGGACGGGAAGGCACGCGACGTTTGCTGCCGGGCCGGGCCCGACCAGCCGAGCACGCCTGTGGTGTCGAAGCGATGGCCGAAGATTTCGGTATAGCCGCGCGGGCCGGTGGCGGTGTTTTCGGCGCCGATGGCAAAGACGGTGTTGTTGTACTCGAAGCCGGATTGCTTGCCGATGTAGAGCTGCGGCCGGGCATTGAAGATCTGCAGGCCGGACAAAAGCAAGAAGAACAGCGAGATCGCCCACAGCCAGTGCGTCAGGCGGGTCCAGCGCGATTGCCGGTAGATCAGCGTCGCATCCTTCGTTGAGGCGGCATCGACGCCTGCGCCGGGCTGACTCATGGTAATGGTTTCCATCTTTTCCTCGCCTCCGGCTGCGCGATCCTGGGATGGCCGCGCTCGTCCTTGTCCTCCCAATACGTCGCTATCGAAAGCGATGTTTCATGCGGTCACGTTTTTATTACGGGCACGGGTTTATCGCGGGCACGGATACTCAATTGCCGAGGCTCACCGCGAGATTGACGACGGCGGCGACGATGACGGCGTTGAAGAAGAACGACAGGATCGAATGGACAAGCACCACGCGGCGCATATGCGAGGTCGTGATCGCGGTGTCGGCGGTCTGCGCGGTCATGCCGATCACCGTCGCGAAATAGAGAAAGTCCCAACCGTCCGGCCGTTTGCTGCCGGGAAAATCGAGGCCGCCGACCGGTATCTTCTTCTTGGTTTCGGCATCGATCGCGTCGCCGTCCATCCAGTAGACATGCGCATAGTGGAGGGCGGCCATGGCATGGATGGTGAACCAGCCAAGCGGGATCGACAGCATGGCGAAGCCGAGTTCGATGGGGTCGCGATCCTTGTGATTGATCAAAAGGAACAGCAGGACAATGGCCATGGCGACGATGCCGAGCGTGATGGCAAAGATGCCCAGCACTGGGAGGTCCAGTTCGCGCGCGTTCTTGCTGAGATAGCGGCCGGACAGCAGCGGCATCTTGGCGATGACGAGCGCGATGAAGACGACGAAGAAGGAATCGGCGGCAATCGAGATCGAATAAGCAAGCCGCGTGGAGACGGGGAGCGATCCAATCAAAGGCAATACCGCGGCAAATACGACCAGACCGACGGCTAGCGACACAAAGAACTGCTTGTGCCGCTGCAAGGGGTTATTCGGCGATGTGTCGGCCATAGCCCGACCTCGGATGATGCTTCACGTCTGGTCGGGTGTGACGGATTTCAGAGCCCGCCGCAAGATACGGTCGAGCTCACCCAGGAAACGCGAGCGATCCTGTGGCGCAAAGCTGGCATTGTAGCCCTTGCTCTCGCCGGTTTCGCGCAGATGCTGCTTCAAATCGCGCATTGCAACCGCCATGCCGATGGTCTCCGGCGTGAACGGCCGGCCGGTTGGCCCAAGCACATGCGCGCCGAGCCCCACGGTGCGAGCGGCAAGCGGGATGTCGGCGGTGATCACGATGTCGTTGGGTTTTGCGTTCTCGACGATCCAATCGTCAGCGGCATCGGCGCTTTTAGAGACGACGACGTTGCGAATCATCGGATCGCGCGACGGACGCAGCCCGCCATTGGAGACGTAGGTGACGACCACGCCATGGCGCTCGGCGACCTTCTCGACCTCGGCTTTCACCGGGCAGGCGTCGGCGTCGACGTAGATGGCGGGTGCGGGCATTATCTCTCCAAAACGGACATGGGGCCGGCATGTTACCCGGCCCCATGCCAGAAATCTCGTACCGTCAGGCCGGCAGCGCGCCCGACTTCTTCGCCGTCCAGGTGGCTATGTAATCCATCAGGCCGGGGTTGAGACAGTCATAGGGTTCGAGGCCGATCGATTTCAACTGGCCGCGAATGCCGTCCATGCGCTTGGGGTCGACACCGGATTCGATGATCGACGAGACGAAAGCGGTGAAGCCCGGCGGTGACCAGCCGTCTTCCTCGAAGCGCTCGGGATGGATGAAGGACAGACCCTTGAACGGATGATCGCGCTCGACCGGGCCGTGCATGTGGACGCCGCAACCGGTGCAGGCATGGCGCTGGATCAATGCTGCCGGATCGACCACCTTCAGCTTGTCGCCATTCTCGGTGACGGTGACGTCGCCAGTGCCGGCGACCGCCACGACCGAGAACACCGCGCCGTCCGGTTTCCAGCATTTGGTGCAGCCGCAGGCATGGTTGTGGGCGATCTGGCCCTTGACCGTCACCTTCACCGGCTTGCTGGTGCAGGCACAGACCAGCGTGCCGCCGGCAAAGCTTGCGCTTTCCTTCGGCAGGCCATTGTCGATTTTCGGATGCAGTTTCTCAGGCATTATCTTCCTCCCTTGTTGAACCCATGCAACTACAGTCGCTGGCCCTTCGGTCGGCGGCTTCTTCTCCTCAATAAACGACGACGCTCCTGATCGACTTGCCCTCATGCATGAGGTCGAAGCCCTTGTTGATGTCTTCCAGCTTCAGCAAATGGGTGATCATCGGGTCGATCTGGATCTTGCCGTCCATGTACCAGTCGACGATTTTTGGCACGTCAGTGCGGCCGCGTGCGCCGCCAAAGGCGGTGCCCATCCAGGTGCGGCCGGTGACCAGCTGGAATGGCCTGGTCGAAATCTCCTGGCCGGCGCCCGCAACGCCGATGACGACCGACTTGCCCCAGCCGCGATGCGAGGCTTCCAGCGCCTGGCGCATTACCTTGGTGTTGCCGGTGCAGTCGAACGTGTAGTCGGCGCCGCCGATCTGGTCGGCACCGCGCTTGGTCATGTTGACGAGGTGGGGGACGATGTCGCCGTCGATCTCCTTCGGATTGACGAAATGCGTCATGCCGAACCTCTCGCCCCATGCCTTCTTGTCGTTGTTGAGATCAACGCCGATGATCATGTCGGCGCCGGCCAGCTTCAGGCCCTGGATGACATTCAAGCCGATGCCGCCTAGGCCGAAGACCACGGCGGTCGCGCCTTGCTCGACCTTGGCGGTGTTGATGACAGCGCCAATGCCGGTGGTGACGCCGCAGCCGATGTAGCAGATCTTGTCGAAGGGGGCCTCGGGGTTGACCTTGGCCACCGCGATCTCGGGCAGCACGGTGAAGTTGGAGAAGGTCGAGCAGCCCATATAGTGAAAAATCTTGTCCTTGCCGATTGAGAAGCGCGACGAGCCGTCCGGCATCAGGCCCTGGCCCTGCGTGGCGCGGATGGCGGTGCACAAATTGGTCTTGCGCGACAGGCAGGACGGGCACTGCCGGCATTCCGGCGTGTAGAGCGGGATGATGTGGTCGCCCTTCCTGACGCTAGTGACGCCCTTGCCGACATCGACGACGATTCCGGCGCCTTCATGGCCGAGGATTGCCGGAAACAGACCTTCGGGATCGGCGCCCGACAAAGTGAACTCGTCGGTGTGGCAGATGCCGGTCGCCTTGATCTCGACCAGCACCTCGCCTTCGCGCGGTCCGTCGAGGTCGACCTCCATGATTTCCAGCGGCTTTCCGGCGGCGACAGCGACAGCGGCGCGGGTTTTCATCAGGCAATTCCTCCCAAGGCGATTGGTCTTCAGGCTTTCAGGGTTTTTATACTGTTTCAACCCGATTTGGCGACCAAATATGGCGCAAATCTTGGCTCAGTCGTCGGCGAGCCCAACCTTCGCCCCTCGGCACGGGCCTGGCGGGCAGGGAGTGTCTTGATGGGTGCGCTGCCGGCGGTGCTTGAGCCCGGCTGCCGAAGCCCATAAGAAGGACGAAAGACCGAGGAAACGCCTTCGATGTTCACGAAAATCCTGATCGCCAATCGCGGCGAGATTGCTTGCCGCGTCATCAAGACGGCGCGCAGGATGGGGATTGCCACCGTAGCGGTCTATTCCGACGCCGATCGCGACGCCGTGCACGTCGAAATGGCCGACGAAGCCGTGCATATCGGGCCATCGCCGGCCGCGCAAAGCTATCTTCTGCCTGAAAAGATCATCGCTGCCTGCAAGGAGACGGGCGCGCAGGCCGTGCATCCCGGCTACGGTTTTCTGTCGGAGCGGGCCGCCTTCTGCGAAGCGCTTGAGGCTGAGGGCATGGTCTTCATCGGTCCAAAAGCCAAGGCGATCAAGGCGATGGGCGACAAGATCGAATCGAAGAAGTTCGCCAATGCCGCAGAAGTGTCGACGGTACCGGGCTGGCTTGGTGTCATCGAAAATGCCGACCATGCCGAAAAGATCGCCGGCGAGATCGGCTATCCCGTGATGATCAAGGCCTCGGCCGGCGGCGGCGGTAAAGGCATGCGCATTGCCTGGAGCCAGTCGGAAGTGCGCGACGGCTTCGACCGGGCGCGCTCGGAGGCGAAAAGCTCGTTCGGCGACGACCGCGTCTTCATCGAAAAGTTCGTCGTCGATCCGCGTCATATCGAAATCCAGGTGCTGGCCGACGCGCATGGCACCGCCCTCTATCTCGGCGAGCGCGAATGCTCGATCCAGCGCCGGAACCAGAAGGTTGCGGAAGAGGCGCCGTCGCCATTCCTCGATGCCAGGACGCGCAAGGCCATGGGCGAGCAGGCCGTGGCGCTGGCCAAGGCGGTCGACTACCAGAGCGCCGGCACCGTCGAGTTCATCGTCGATGCTGAAAAGAACTTCTATTTCCTTGAAATGAATACACGATTGCAGGTCGAGCATCCGGTGACGGAGCTTGTTACCGGCATCGACCTAGTCGAGCAGATGATCCGTGTCGCCGCCGGCGAGAAGCTGGCGATCGAGCAGAGCGACGTCAAGCTGAACGGCTGGGCGGTGGAAAGCCGGCTCTATGCCGAGGATCCCTATCGCAATTTCCTGCCCTCGATCGGCCGTTTGACGCGCTACCGGCCGCCGGAGGAGGGCACGTTCGGCGACATCGTCATCCGCAACGACACCGGCGTCACCGAAGGTTCCGAGATTTCGATGTTCTATGACCCGATGGTGGCAAAACTCTGCACATGGGCGCCGACACGGCTGGCGGCAATCGACGCCATGTCGGAAGCGCTGGACAGTTTCGTCGTCGACGGCATCGAGCACAACATTCCATTCCTGGCGGCGCTGATGCAGCATCCGCGCTGGCGCGAGGGGCGGATATCGACGGGCTTCATCGCCGAGGAATATCCTGACGGCTTCGCGCCGATCGTGCCCAATGGCGATGAAAAGGCAGTGCTGGCGGCGATCGCCACCGCGGTCGAGCTTCTGCGCCGCGACCGGCTCGACCGGCTGGGCGGGCGGCTGGCGCCGCATTCGGGCGCACTCAAGCGCGATTGGGTGGTGAAGCTCGGCGACGACTATCTCCAGGCTTCGATCATCGAGGGCATGATCTCCATTCCGATGGAAATCGATCTGTCGGTCGATGGCGGCAAAGCGCTGACCGTGGCGTCCGACTGGCGGCCGGGCGACCTCATCTGGCGCGGCACTGTCGGTGCCCGCAAGGTCACGGCGCAGATCAGGCCGGCGCCGAACGGCCTGCGCATTGCCTGGAAAGGCATGTCGGTGACGGCGCGCGCCATGCTGCCGCGCACGGCGGAGCTGGAAAGGCTGATGCCGGAGAAGGTGGCGCCGGACACGTCCAAGATGCTGCTTTGCCCGATGCCGGGCCTGGTCGTGTCGATCGCGGTTGCCGAGGGGCAGGAGGTCAAGGCCGGCGAGACGCTGGCCGTGGTCGAGGCGATGAAGATGGAAAACGTGCTGCGCGCCGACCGCGATCTTGTCGTGTCGAAGCTCAACGCCAAGCCGGGTGACAGCCTGGCTGTCGATGCGGTGATCATGGAGTTCGCCTAGAGATTGTTTGGAAATTCTACTCCGGCGGCCATCTGAAGGTGGTTCTGCGCTTCCCGTGCTCACGGACCAATGGCCGCTGCGCTCCGGTTCTCGAAACCACCATCATATGACTCGCCAGTGCGAATTTCGAACAATCTCTGAGCCGTGCGGCTGGGTACGGAAGCCTGTGGTCGGTGGTCATTTGTGCTGGACTGGCATCGCCCGGTCCGGGACAATACATCTCCATCGACTCAAAGCCCTTCGAGCAATTTGAAACATCATGGCGGATGACAAACTTCCACGCGATCCCCTGAGGCGCGAAGCAGCGCTCGCTGCTGCGCGCCCGGAGGCGCCGGCGCGGCCGTTCATCCATCTGCGCGTGCATTCGGCGTATTCGCTGCTCGAGGGCGCCTTGCAGGTCGCCGCCGTTGTCGGTCATGCAGTCAAGGACGAGTGCCCGGCAATCGCAGTCACCGACACAAACAATCTGTTCGGCGCGCTGGAATTTGCCCAGAAGGCGGTGAAGGAAGGCATCCAGCCGATTATCGGTTGCCAGATCGATCTCGCCTTTTCCGGCGAGACCAGCGACGCGCAGCGCGACCGCCGCCGCCATGGTCCGGAGATGCACGCCGTGGTGCTGCTCGCCGCCACCGAGGCCGGCTACAGCAACCTCGTCAGGCTGGTCAGCCAGGTCTATCTGGAGACGCCGCCGGGCGAGCCCGTGCATCTGACGTCAGCAATGCTGGAAGGCCATAGCGATGGCCTGATCTGCCTCAGCGGCGGGCCGCGCGGCCCGATCGGCCGGGCGCTGAAGGAGGATCGCCGAGATCTTGCCGAGACGCGGCTTCTGGCACTCAAGGCGCTGTTCGGCGACCGGCTCTATGTCGAGCTGGACCGTGTTTCCGGTTATGACCGCGCTATCGAGAAATCATCGGTCGACCTTGCCTATATCCATGATCTGCCGCTGGTCGCCACGAATGAGGCGTTCTTCGCCGCCCGCGACGACTATGACGCGCATGATGCTCTGATCGCCATTGCCGAGGGTTCGGTGGTTGCCGCCGACAACCGTCGCCGGCTGACTTCGGACAATTTCCTGCGCAGCCAGGCGGATATGGCGCGGCTGTTCGCCGACCTGCCGGAAGCGATCGACAACACCGTCGAGATCGCGCTGCGCTGTTCCTATTATCCCAAGACCCGCAATCCGATCCTGCCACGCTTTACCGGCGGCGATGTCGCCGACAATGAGGTGGCGCTGAAAGCGGAGGCCGATGAGCTACGCCGGCAGGCGCATGAGGGGCTCGAGGCGCGGCTGGCTGCGCATGGGCCCACTTCCGGCTACACGGTCGAACAATACCGCGAGCGGCTCGATTTCGAACTCTCCATCATCGAGAAGATGAAGTTTCCCGGCTATTTCCTGATCGTCGCCGACTTCATCAAATGGGCCAAGGCGCAAGGCATTCCGGTCGGGCCGGGCCGTGGTTCGGGCGCCGGATCGCTGGTCGCTTATTCCACGACCATCACCGACATCGATCCGCTGCGCTTCTCGCTGCTGTTCGAGCGCTTCCTCAACCCCGACCGCGTGTCGATGCCCGACTTCGACATCGACTTCTGCCAGGACCGGCGCGAAGAGGTCATCCGCTACGTCCAGCAGAAATATGGCCGCGACCAGGTTGGGCAGATCATCACCTTCGGTACGCTGCAGGCGCGCGCGGTGCTGCGCGACGTCGGCCGCGTGCTGCAAATGCCTTACGGCCAAGTCGACAAGCTCTCCAAAATGGTGCCGCAGAACCCCGCCAATCCGGTCAAGCTGGCGGATGCCATCGCCAACGAGCCGCGCTTTGCCGAGGAGGCCGAGAAGGAGCCAATCGTGCAGACGCTGCTCGATATGGCGCAAAAGCTGGAAGGGCTCTACCGCCACGCTTCGACGCACGCCGCCGGCATCGTCATCGGCGACCGGCCCTTGTCGGAACTGGTGCCGATGTACCGCGATCCGCGCTCCGACATGCCGGTCACCCAGTTCAACATGAAATATGTCGAACAGGCCGGGCTGGTGAAGTTCGACTTCCTCGGCCTGAAGACGCTGACCGTGCTGGAGACGGCAGTGAAGCTGATCCGCCGGCGCGGCATCGAGATCGACCTGGCGACGATCCCGCTCGACGACCCTGAAACCTACGCCATGCTGTCGCGCGGCGAAGTGGTCGGTGTGTTCCAGGTGGAAAGTGCCGGTATGCGCAAGGCGCTGATCGGCATGCGGCCCGACTGTATCGAGGACATCATCGCGCTGGTGGCGCTCTACCGCCCCGGCCCGATGGAGAACATCCCGACCTACAACGCCAGAAAGCATGGCGAAGAGGAGATGGCCTCGATCCATCCCAAAATCGACTATCTGGTGAAGGAGACGCAAGGCGTCATCGTCTACCAGGAACAGGTGATGCAGATCGCGCAGGAGCTGTCGGGGTATTCGCTCGGCGAAGCCGACCTGCTGCGCCGCGCCATGGGCAAGAAGATCCGCGCCGAAATGGACAAGCAGCGCGAGCGCTTCGTCACTGGTGCGGTCGAACGCGGCGTCGGCAAGCCGCAGGCCGACTTCATCTTCGACCTTCTGGCCAAGTTCGCCGACTACGGCTTCAACAAATCGCACGCGGCCGCCTACGCCGTCGTGTCCTACCAGACCGCCTATCTCAAGGCGCATTACCCCGTCGAGTTCCTGGCGGCGTCGATGACGCTCGACATGGGCAATACCGACAAACTCGCCGATTTCCGCCAGGATGCGCTGCGTCTCGGCATCGAGGTGGTGGCGCCGTCGGTGATGACCAGCTTCCGCAATTTCGAGGTCGGCGAGAACCGCATCTATTATTCGCTGGCGGCACTCAAGGGCGTTGGCGACGCGGCGGTCGAGCACATCGTCGCCATGCGCGGCGAAAAGCCGTTCAAGAATCTCGCCGATTTCTGTGAAAGGGTCGATCCCAAGATCGTCGGCAAGCGCGTCTTCGAAAGCCTGATCATGGCCGGCGCGCTCGACTGCTTCGGCCACGACCGCGCCCAGATGATGGCCGGCGTCGAACGGATGATGGGGCTGGCTTCTCTGGCGCAGCAGAATGCCATTTCGGGCCAGCACGACATTTTCGGCGCGTCGCTCGGCGCGCAACAGCAGGCGCTCAATTTGCCGCAGACCGATCCGTGGCTTGCCGCCGACCGGCTGCACCGCGAATTCCAGGTCGTCGGCTTCTATCTTTCGGCGCATCCGCTCGACGAGTACAAGGCGGCCCTGCAGAAGATGCGCGTGCAAAACTGGGGCGAGTTCTCGGCTGCGGTCAAACGCGGTGCCGCCGCGGGCCGGCTCGCCGGCACCGTCACCACCAAGCAGGAGCGCAAGACCCGAACCGGCAACAAGATGGGCGTCATCGCCTTTTCCGACACATCTGGCCAATATGAAGCCGTGCTGTTTTCGGAAGGGTTGGCGCAGTATCGCGATCTGCTCGAGCCCGGACGTTCGGTGGTGATCACCGTTTCGGCCGAGGATAGGCCCGAAGGGGTCAATCTGCGCATCCAGACGGTGCAGTCGCTGGAGGATGAGGCCAGCCGTATCCAGAAGGCGCTGCGCATCTTCGTGCGCGATGCGGCTCCGATCGGCATGCTGGCCGGCCAACTGGCGGTAAAGGGCGAGGGCCAGGTCAGCTTCGTGCTGATCAAGGAAGCCGGGCAAGGTGAGATCGAGATCGAATTGCCCAATCGCTACCGCATCTCGCCGCAGATCGCGTCGGCCATGCGCGCGGTGCCGGGTGTGGTCGAAGTCGAGCTCGTCTAGGCTGCGCTGATATACACGGCAATCGCATCGACGTCGGCCAGTGCATGACGGCATAAAGATGCTCTGGGCCTGACATTGCAGCCGATAGGGCCAGCGTGCGGGGCGTGGTTGACCTGACCTTCCTTTGAACCACATGCGTTGAGCAGAAACTTCAAAGGAACGCACAATCATGCCCAGCCGCGAACGCGTCGAAGCCTTCCTCAAGGAGGTGGTCGAAGGCAGCCATGTCAAGGCGATCGCCGACTTCTACCATGACGATGCCACCATGCAGGAAAATCTCGGCGTCCCGCGGCGCGGCAAGGAAACACTGATGGCGCATGAGCAGGCAGCACTCGACCGGATCGAGAAGATGCACACCCATCCTGTCCAGACATTCCTGGTCGATGGCGACAATGTCGCCATCCGCTGGACCTTCGACCGTGTCGACAAGGCCGGCACCGTGCGCCGGCTGGAAGAGGTGGCCCTGCAGCGCTGGCGTGGTGACCGGATTGCGGAGGAGCGGTTCGTCTACGACACCGCCTCGGCCTGGCGCCTTGTCGGGCCGGAAGGCAAGGTGGTGGAGGGCTGACGATCACCGGGTCAGATCATGATGAGATTTGGTTGAAATCTCATCATGATCTAACCCTTTGTTGGAGCATGATCTTTTCCGCAAACCGGCACCCACTTTTTGGGATCATGCTCTAGACGGCCCCGGCTGGGACCGTTACGCACTTAGTGATGAAAGCAGCCGAGAAGGACGGATCGCAGCAAAGCTCAGCGATGGCGCGGCTGCGTGACAGGCTGCGCAAGCTCTATCACGGACGCACGCCGGCGGCGTTCCGGTTTCAACTGGTGGCGGTCATCATCGACCTCGCCATCATCGCCTTCTTCGTTGCCACGCCGGTGCTCCAGGACAAGCCGTCATTCCTGTGGCTCGACTATACCGTCGCGGCCTTGGTCGCTGCCGACCTGATTGCCCGGCTGTTAGCCTCCAACGACATGCTGCGGCTGATAAAACAGCCGACGTCATAGGTCGATGTCTTCATCCTTTTGACGCTGCTGATGCCGACGGCGTTGGCAAATCTGGCGTTCCTGCGCATCCTGCGGCTGTGGTCGCTGTCGCGCAGCGGGTCGCTGTGGCGGCATTTCGAAATGCGTGGCTTAAGGCCTTGGCGCGAGGCGAGCCACGCGGTCATCAACCTGTTGACGTTCCTGTTCGTCATCACCGGCTTCGTCTACACCTTCTTCTTTCGCACCGGCGCCGGCCTCGAAAACTACATTGATGCGCTTTATTTCACCGTCGCCACGGTGACGACGACCGGTTTCGGCGACATCGTGCTGCCGGGCATAGCCGGCAAGCTGACCGCGATCGTCACTATGATCATCGGCATCTCGCTGTTCGTCAGACTGGCGACGGCGATTTTTCGACCCGCCAAGGTGTTCTTTCCCTGTCCGCAATGCGGACTGCAACGGCATGAGCCGGACGCCGTGCACTGCAAGGCCTGCGGGCATCTTCTCAACATACCGGATGAGGGGAATTGACGGACCGCTACGAGGCCGCGACCTCAGCCGGCTTTGGCGCCTTGCGCTGCAGGTTGAACAGGTTGCCCATCAGGATCAGCAGGGCGCCGCCGGCTGTAAAGACGTCGATCGGTTCGCTGTAGAGCAGCCAGCCGATCAGCGCCGACAGTGGCACGCGCAGGAAATCCATCGGTGAAATCACCGTAGCGTCGGCATAGGTGAGGGCACGCGCCATGCAGAAATGCGACGACATGCCGGTGAAGGCAATCAGCAGGATCCATGGCCAGAGTTCGAGCGGGGGGTTGCGCCATTGATAAAGCGCCGGGATCAGGCCGACCACCGACTGGATGATCAGCATCCAGAAGATGATGCGCACGACGCTGTCCGTGCGGGTCAGCGACTTGACCAACACCAGCGATACGCCAAAGCACACGGCCGCGCCGAGAACGACGAGGTGACCCGGATCCATGGAGCCGACGCCGGGGCGAACGATGACCACCACGCCGATCAGGCCAAGCACGACCGCCGCAATTTTCGGGCGGGAGAGCCTTTCGCCAAGAAAGGTCACCGCCAGGATCGCGGTCCAGATCGGCGTGGTGAATTCGATCGATATGAGCACCGCAAGCGGGATCAGCGTCAGCGCATAGAGCCATGCCGCCTGGCCCGTATAGTGGATGACGTTGCGACCGAGATGGGCCAACGGGCGCTGTGTGCGCATTGCGGCGAATCCGCCGCTCATCGTCACCAGCGGCAACAGGATGAAGAAGCCGATCACCGAGCGCAGTTCCAGCACCTGGAAGACGTTGAGCTCGGCGGTGGTTGCGCGGCCAGCGACTGACATCGCCAGAAACGAGGCGATGGACAGCGCCATCCAGAACGCGGCTTTCGGGATCGATGGGGAAGGTGCCATAGGCGCTATGTCGCAAGCCGGGACTTCTATCGCAACCGTTAGGCGACGCATTCGACTGGGCCAGACCCGTTGCAAAACAGCCATGCTGGACGTGGAACCTGACGCTACGGCAGGCGTTGGTTCCCGGTATTGGCCAATTGCTGGACGCATCGTTTCTTCAACATCAACGGGGGAGAGATTCCGATGAAATCATTCGCGCGGTCTCTGCTAGCCGGCTGCCTGCTAACTGCAAGCGCCACGGCCGATGCCGACGAGGCGAATTTTCTCAGCTCCTTGCAAGGGAATTTCTCCGGCAAGGGGACAGTCAAGGTCACCACCGACGCACCGACGGTGAATGTGTCCTGCACCTTCAATTCCGACGCGACCTCGAGTTCATTGTCGCTTGACGGCAATTGCCGTGGTCTTGTCGTGGTGACGCGCGCCATCAGCGCCAATCTGAAGGCCCGCGGGGCGAAGTATACTGGCGTCTATGTCGGGTCGCGCACCGGGCCGGCACAGCTCGCCGGTAGCCGTTCCGGGAACGCGATCAGTCTCGGCATTCGCTGGGCGGCGGAGGTCAATGGTGATCGCAAGGCGCGGTTGACGGTCGAGAAAACCAGCGGCGACGGAATGCGGTTGACCGTTACCGACGTCGATCCGAAAACCGGCAACAACGTGGTGACGAGCCGCATCGATCTCAAGCGTATCTAAGCCGTCTCACTCCTCGATCGGCTCCGGCGGGTTGGCGTTGCGGCCTTTACCGAAGGTGTAGCCGGTTTCCACCGCCTTCTTGCCGAACTTGTCGCGCAGCGTGTCGATGGCGCTTTCGGCCATGGCGCGCTTGCGCGAGCCGACGTCGACGAGATCGGGCGGATCGGCCTTCTCGTCATCCGAGAGATCGCTGACACCGATGCCGAGCAGCCGGTACTTTGTCCCGTCCGCCTCCTTGCGCAACAGGTCGAGCCCGGTCTGGAAAATACGGTCGGCCAGCCTTGTCGGGTCGCCGAGCTGGCGGTTGCGGGTGCGCAGCTTGAAATCCTGCGTCTTCAGCTTCAGCACCACGGTGCGCCCGGCAATGCCTGACTTCTTCAGCCGCGCCGAGACCTTTTCCGACAATCCCCTCAGCACTGGAACCAGTTCGCCCATTTCAGCTATGTCGGTGTCGAAAGTGGTTTCGGCCGACACACTTTTCGCATCCTGGTCGGGATCGACACGGCGGTCGTCCTGGCCGCGCGAGAGATGGTAGAGCCGGGTGCCCATCACGCCATAGCGGCGCATAAGATCGGCGCGCTCCATGCGCTGCAACTGGGCGATGCTGCGGATGCCGTCGCGTTCGAGCGTTGCGGCAAAAGCCTTGCCTACGCCCCAGATCAGCGTCACTGGCTGTTCGGCCAGGAAACCCAGCGCCTCGGCTTCGCCGATCACCGAAAAGCCGCGCGGCTTGCGGAAATCGGAGGCAACCTTGGCCAGGAACTTGCAGTAGGAAAGGCCGGCCGAAACGGTGATGCCGATTTCCTTTTCGACGGTCTGCGCAAAGCGCGCCAGCACCACCGCCGGCGGCATGCCGTGCAGGCGCTCGGTGCCGGCAAGGTCGAGAAACGCCTCATCGATGGAGAGCGGTTCGACCAGCGGCGTGAGCGCCTGCATCAAGGCGCGGACATCGCGGCCGACGCGGACGTATTTCTCCATATTGGGCGGGATGACGACCGCTTCCGGACAGGCTTCGAGCGCCTTGAACATCGGCATTGCCGAGCGCACCCCCTTGATGCGGGCGATGTAGCAGGCGGTGGAGACGACGCCGCGCTTGCCGCCGCCGATGATCAGCGGCTTGTCCTTCAGCGCCGGATTGTCGCGCTTTTCGATCGCCGCATAGAAGGCGTCGCAATCGATATGCGCCAGATGCAGCTGGTAGAGCTCGGGATGGCGGGTGAGTCGAGGGCTGCCGCAACGCTCACAGCGCCTGGTATCGCTGCGCTGAAGGGTCAGGCAGTCGCGGCAAAAACCGTGCTCGGGATTGTTGACAGGGGCCGCCATCGCTGCGAACATAAAGAGAACAGATGCAATGGTACGTCAGGACGGAAGCCGCCACAAGCGGTTAGCCGGGAGAGAACTCATGAGCACCACCATAGCGCCGCTGGCGCCTGACCTGTGGGCGGCTTTCGAGGATCTTTTTGGCAAGCAGGGCGCCTGTTACGGCTGCTGGTGCACGCATTTCCGGATGGCGCCGGCGGTCCGAAGGGCCAAGGACAAGCAGCGCAACAAGGATCATATCAAGGCGCGTATCGAGGCCGGACCGCCGCCGGGGCTTTTGGCCTTCGAGGACGGCCAAGCGGTCGGCTGGATGCAGATCGGCCCACGCGCCGACGTGCCCGAATGGAACAATCGGGGCCGGGGCTCGGCGCCGGTCGATCCAACCGACGCCGTAGATCCCGGCGTCTGGGCCATCTCCTGCTTCTTCATCCGCGCCAGCGCGCGCGGCCGGGGCGTCAGCCACCGCCTGGTCGAGGGCGGCATCGCTTTTGCCCGCCAGAACAAGGCGCGGCTGGTCGAGGCGTGTCCGATCGACGTGTCGCGCGATTCGCGTTCGATCGGGCTGTTCGTCGGCTCGTCGCGTGTGTTTGAAAAGGCCGGCTTCGAGCGGCTCCTCGAACGCAAGGCCGGACGGCCGCTGATGCGGCTGGTGCTGTAGGCGGCAGCAATCCATAGGTCTTGTCTTGCGGCTGTGATGGTATTTTCCTACCAGTGGTAGAAGCGGTTTTGACGACTGCAATAAAGTGGAGGATCGATATGAAGCGCGTTTTGCCATTCGCTTTGCTTCTAGCCTGCAGTGCGCCGGCGCTTGGGCAGACGGTCGACAGCGAGGGCGCCAAGCAGCTTACCGACAATCTGGCGCGCTATTTCAGCAAGAAGCCGTTCGAGATCGGATTTCTGAAGGTCTCGGTCGAAGGCGACGCCTACAAGCTCGCATTCGATTTCAAGCCCGTCGTGGAACTCTTGGCAAAACAGGATGGCCTGAAGCTCGATCTCACCCCTTATACGCTGTTGACCAAACCACGCAGCGATGGCGCGTGGGATGTCTCAGGCAATCTGGCGCCGGAAGGGTCGATGGAGTTCAACGGCCCTCAGGGGCCGCAAAGCATGAAGATGTCTATCAAGGGCGGGAAGTTCGTTGGTGTCTACGATCCCGAGTTGGCGGCTTTCAGCAGCGCCACGTCGTCACTTGAAGGCATGAATATGACGTCGCAGGACGCCAGGCAGCGCACGGAGATGAGTTCTGGTGCTGGAACCGCCACAATGAGCGCTACCAAGGGCGCAAATGGCGGTGTCGATTTTAGCATGGTTCAGACGATTGCCGATTTTGCAGAGGTCATCACGATCGACAACCCCAACAGCGGGCAGAAAATCCCGCTGACGGTCAAGTCGCCCGAATTTTCGGTCGACGCGAAAGGCAAGGGGCTGCGCACGAAGCCTATTCTGGACCTGTTGGCTTTCGCCGTGGCCAATGAGGACGAGGCGAAACTGAAAGCCAATCAGGCGGAGCTCAAGTCGCATCTTCTGACCGCGCTGCCGATATGGGAGCGGATTGATGGGGCTTACAGTCTCAAGGATTTCAGCGTCGGCAGCCCGATCGGCAGTTTCGGCGCAGCAACACTCGGCATCGCCTTCGGCATGGACGGTGTCTCGCGCAACGGGACGATCAGCTACGGGATCAAAGCGTCTGGGCTCTCGATACCGCAAAATCTTGTTCCAGCCTGGAGCGTCGCGCTGTTGCCCACCGACATCGACCTCAATTTCGGTGGGGCCAACATCGATCTCGACACAATGGCCAAGAAGGCTATCGAGGCCTTCGATCTCAACAACAACCCGCCGCTTTCGGCGGATTTCGGCGACGGCGTGAAGAAAGATTTTCTGGCGAACGGCCCCAAGATCCTCATCGGCCACAGCACGGTCAAGGGCGGCGGTGCCGAAATCGGGCTGGAGGGCGATATGACGTTTCCCGATGGCGAGAAGCCCGATGCCAACGTGACGATCGACGTGACCGGCTACGACAAGATCGTGGCAAGCCTGCAGGAGGCGGCGAAGACCTACCCGCAGGCCTCACAGGCTTTTACCGGCGCCTTGGCCATCAAGGGATTTGCCAAGACGCTGCCGGATGGCCGTATCGAATGGGTGATCAACGCCAGGCACGATGGGTCGGTGACGGTCAACGGCGCCATGCTGAAGGGGCCGGATCCGGTCGTGGAAGACAACACCGATCAGAATGCGATCCCTGGCGAGGGCAACAATGGCGGAGCAGGGGCGAAGCTGCAGCCTTGATCGCCAAGCTTGGAGGCGCTTGGGCTTAGAGCCCGAGCGCGCTCGCGATCTTCGGCGCGGCCTCGTGCCAGTCCTCGACGGAGATGATGTCGTCCGGCACCGGCGGCAGGAAGGCGCGCAGCGAATTGTCGGCCATCAGGTGGAAGAGATGGGCGTCGGCAACCGAGTTGCGTGCCGAGATGAGGTTGGCGGGCTGGTCGTCGACAAAGGCTACCGGCCGGCCGTTCTTGCCGCGCAGTTTCGCCACCGCCGGTCCCTTGGCCATTTCGGTGGTCAACAGCGGATAGGGCAGACCGAGCGCATCGAGATGGGCGCGGCGGGCGGCGCGATGCCGGTGCGGCATGGCGGTCAAAAGGACGATCTCGGCGCGGTCGCCAAGGCTGGCAAGCGCTTGTTCGGCACCGTCGGTAACGCTCTGCCAGTCGGCCTGCGTATCGAAGAAATCTCCGAGAAGTGCCGTCACCTCCGGCTGTTCGATCAGCCGGCCGCTCGCCGTTTCGGCAATGTTGCCGGTGAGACGGAAGGAGGCCAGGGTCAGGCCGAAGCCGCGCGATTTCAGGAAATGCGGAAACGGCCGGATGAATTCGAGCAGGACATCGTCGACATCGAGGATCAGCAGAGGCCGGTCGTCGGCTGCAAGTTCGGCGATCTGGCGTGCCGTCTCGGGATCGTCGCTCATATCGAATGCTCATGGTCGTCGCCGCCAAGAGGCAGCGCGCGCAACGCCTTGCCGACTGAGGCAGGCGGGGTGCCGGTTTCCTCGGCAAAGCGCAGCAAGGTCGGCTCGTGGGCGAGGATGAACTGCAGCACGCCGGCAAGGAATCCCGGTTCGGCCGCGGCGCGGCGGATGGCGGACGCCTCGATGCCGGTGATGGCCAGGAAGCGCGGCAGGAGTTCGGGGTCGGCGGCGACGAAGCCCAGTGCCTTCACGGCAATGGTTTCCGCTTCCTCGCGCATTGACGCTGCGTTTGCCATCACTACCTTCTCGTTGCGGAAATGAGTCTCTTTTCCGCAGTAATCGCAAGCGTCGCCTGCGGCAAGCCACAGCCCCGATCCAATGTGGTTTTCGAGGTGGAATCCGAATGGCTTTTGCCGCTTCGGGTTTCCGTTTCGTCAATCATATTGCCTTAAGAGTGGGCGAGGGTTTGGTGTGCTTCGACAAGGGCGCATGGCGGCAGGGCTTCGGGCAGAAGCCTGGCCGGGACGGGAAATCGATGCCTAAGAAGGTCATGATCGTCGAGGACAACGAGCTCAATATGAAGCTCTTTCGCGACCTCATCGAAGCCAGCGGTTACGAGACGGTTCGCACGCGCAACGGGCTCGAGGCGCTCGATCTGGCGCGCCAGCACAGGCCCGACCTGATCCTGATGGACATCCAGCTGCCCGAAGTGTCGGGGCTGGAAGTGACGAAATGGCTGAAGGAGGACGACGACCTCCATTCCATTCCGGTCATCGCCGTCACCGCCTTCGCAATGAAGGGCGACGAGGAACGCATTCGCCAGGGCGGTTGCGAGGCCTACATCTCCAAGCCGATCTCGGTGCCGCGTTTCATCGAGACGATCAAATCTTATCTCGGTGATGCCTGATGCCTTCACCCATTCCAGCCGGAGCCTTGTGACATGACCGCGCGGATCCTCGTCGTCGACGACATCCCTGCCAATGTCAAACTTCTCGAGGTTCGGCTGCTGGCCGAATATTTCGAGGTGCTGACGGCCTCCAACGGGCCGGATGCGATCGAGACCTGTGAAAACGGCAAGGTCGATGTCGTGCTGCTCGACGTGATGATGCCCGGCATGGACGGGTTCGAGGTCTGCAAGCGGCTGAAAAGCGATCCGGCGACCGCGCATATACCGGTGGTCATGGTGACCGCGCTGGGCCATGTTGCCGACCGGGTGCGCGGCCTCGAGGCAGGCGCCGACGACTTTCTCACCAAGCCGGTCAACGATCTGCAACTGATGACGCGGGTGAAGAGCCTGGTCAGGCTGAAGTCGCTGACCGACGAGCTGCGGCTGCGCGCATCGACCACCCGCAACATCGGCATCGAGGCGCTGTTGAGCCGCAGCTTCGCGTCGGAGGACGCCACGCCGAAGGTGCTGTTGATCGACGAGCGCAAATCGTCGGTTGAGCGCATCCAGAACATGCTGCGCGGCAGCGCCGAGCTCGACATTGCCGCCGATCCGCATGCCGGCTTCTTCCAGGCCGCCGAGGCGCCCTATGAGTGCGTGCTGATCTCGACCGGTTTTACCGATTTCGATCCGCTGCGGTTGTGTTCGCAATTGCGTTCGCTCGACCGCACCCGCTTCCTGCCGATCATCCTGATTGCCGACGAAGGCGAGGAGGGCCGCATCATCAGAGGCCTCGAACTCGGCATCAACGACTATCTGATGCGGCCGATCGACCAGCAGGAGCTGACGGCGCGGCTGCGTACGCAGGTGCGGCGCAAGCGCTATAACGATCAGCTGCGCGCCAGCGTCGCCCAGACCATCGAGATGGCGGTGACCGACGCATTGACCGGGCTGCACAACCGCCGCTACCTCGACAGTCATCTGCAGACGCTGTTCGACCGCGCCGTGGCGCGGCGGCGGCCTCTGTCGGTGATGATCACCGATCTCGACCGCTTCAAGACCGTCAATGACTCGCATGGCCATGATGGCGGCGACGATGTGCTGCGCGAGTTCGCAAGGCGGCTGCGCAAGAACGTCAGGGGCATCGACCTTGCCTGCCGCTTCGGCGGCGAGGAATTCGTCGTTGTGATGCCGGACACGGACGGCGCGGTGGCGGAGAAGGTTGCCGAGCGCATTCGCGCCGAAATCGCCCAGCTGCCGTTTGCCATCGGCCCTGAAGGCAAGGCGATCGAAGTCACGGTCAGCGTCGGCGTGTCATCGGTTCTGAAGGGCGCGGACACGGTAGCGGCGTTGATGAAACGTGCCGACGTGGCGCTCTACGAAGCCAAAAGTGGCGGCCGCAACCGGGTCGTCGCCAAGGCAGCGTAGGCTAGACCACCGATTATGCAGTCAATCGGACAGGGTTAGGAATTTACCTTAATCCAAGCGATTCGGCAGGCTTGGTTAAGAAACTATTGATTTTCAAACATTGTTGCGCAAATGTGCGGTGCAAGAACAAGGGCGATGCGGGCACGAGGGTAGACAGCCGCATCGCTTCGCCGAATACCCCATGATGCTCAGGTCCGCCGCATCTCCTGGGTCCGTGGGGTCGGCCGGCCGGCGCTGGCACATAGTGGCCTCCTCGTACCGCTGCCATACGCCGACCGGCCCCCTTTTTTGCCAAAAAATGAGATGAGCACTTCGCGCCAAACAGCGGAGGGTTCTGGCTTTCGGGGCCTTGAATCAAAAACGCCGCCCGAAGGGGCGGCGCTTTTGACAGAGCGTATGAAAACCAGATTACTTGATCTTGGTTTCCTTGAACTCGACATGCTTCTTGGCGACCGGGTCGTATTTGCGGAACGACAGCTTGTCGGTCTTGGTACGGCTGTTCTTGCTGGTCACGTAGAAGAAACCGGTGTCGGCGGTCGACAGAAGCTTGATCTTGATGTTTGCGGCTTTGGCCATTGTATCAGTCCGTTATGTTCGTGGGGTTCTGGCCGCTGGAGCGGGGGAAAACACCCGGACGCGGGAAACTTGGCGCGACACATAAAGAACGTGCCCGGAAAGTCAAGCCCGACGCCTTGCCTCTGTCGTAAGCACATGAGTTGTCCGGATTAGGTAGCACATGAGTTGTCCGGTTTTATCATCGGCCCGATGGAGGCTGAGGATGAGACGGACAGCATGGCTATAGGCCGGCGAATGTCGGGACGCTGCGAAGCGGCGGGGTTCGGCAGGGTGGATTGGTCACCCCGAACAACTCTTCGCAGGCTCAGGGCGTTCGAATCTCGAAAAAGCAAGCAATTGGCTTTTCGTCCGCTACGGACCGCTTCTCACCTCACAACGGGAGAAGGTAAGGTCGCTGCTTCCCCTCAGCGGGGCCGGATTTCTAGGCTTCTTCCTTAACTGGAAGCGCTTTCTTCCAGTCCCCGGTGGTGTTCCACCAGCGATTCGGATTGGCGCGGTCGTCCAGGCCCTTGGAGCGGCTGGCGAGGATCGGCTGGATGCGGATCACCGGCTCCTGGTAGGAATGCGCCTGGAAAATCGCCTCGACGACGCGGGCGGCGAGCACCTGGTCGTCGGGCAACTCGAACGAGACCTCGACGGTGCCGGGGCGGCGGCGCAGTTCGGTTTCGACGCCGGCGGCTGCACCTTCCAGCGGTCGGTAGCGTTCGATGCCGTGCGCCGTTTGATAGGCGTTGCGGTCGTATTTGCCCATTGCCAGCGGCGCGATCGCGACCACGGCGTCCATGATGCGGTCGACATCGGCTGCCGGGGCCTGGAAGCTGACAAGCAGCAGAAGCGTCATGCGCAGAGATGTGGTTTCAAAGCCGCTGTCGATCATCGCCGTATCCTCAAACTCGGGTTTTTTGGGACACCCTTTTAGCTGAGGTCTCCTGACACGGTTCTGTCAGCAGCGGCGACATCCCGTCAGGATTGCGCAGGCTGGCGACGGACAGGCTACCAGATCTTGCGGACCAGCCTGGCGCTGACCAAGGCGATATAGGCGGCAAAGAACAGGCCGAGCGACCAGCCGAAGCCGGAGGGCCCGAAGGCATCCATGCCGATGCCGATCGCCTGCGGGCCAAGCACCATGCCGACGCCGTAGCAGAGCACGAAGGCGGCGTTGGCCGAGGCCAGTTCATGGCCGGAGAGCTGCGAGCCCAGATGGGCAAGGCCGATCGTGTACATGGCGGCCACCACGCCGCCCCAGACGAACAGAAGCGCCGCCATCAGGTGCCAATTGCCGGCGAAGAACGGCATGAAGATGGTGCCGGCAAGTCCGACCGTGGCGCAGGCCAAAAGCAGATAGCGGCGGTCTGAGACGCGGTCGCTGATCATACCGATAGGGATCTGCAACAGCACGTTGCCGAGGCCGATCATGGTGAGCAGGAGGGCTGCATCCGCCTCGGAATAGCCGATGCGGTTGCCATAGACGGGGAACAGCGCAAAGCCGCCGGTCTCGACGGCGCCGAACACCAGCACGGCGGCGGTCGCTGTCGGCACCAGCCAGATGTAGCGCAGGAAGTTGCTGGTTTCGCCGTCAACCACGATTGTGGGACTTTCATTCCGTGCGGCCAGCACCGGGATTGCGGCCAGCGCGACCAGGACGATGATGACGCCAAACGGCAAGAAGCCGGTGCTGCCGATATGGGCGAAGATCCATGGCCCGGCGGCGAAGCCGAGCGACAGCACTGTGGCGTAGATGCCGAGCACCAGGCCGCGCCGGCGCGGCGGCGCCGAGGTGCTGATCCAGAATTCCGACAGGATGAACAGCACCGTCAGCGTGATGTGCAGCACGATGCGTAGTGGGAACCACATCCAGAAGTCCGGCGCGAAGTGGAAGCCGACAAAGGCGAGCGCGCCGGCGGCGATCATGGCGATCATCGTCCAGGCGACGCCGAAGCGCATCGCCAGCGGCGTGGCCAGCGGGGCGCCGGCGATCGAGGCGAGGCCGGCGACCGCGGTGTTGAGGCCGATCATCGATGCCGAGTGGCCGCGGCTCTCGAGAATAACGCTGAGCAGCGGCATGCCGAGGCCTATGGCGATGCCGACGACGCTGATCGACGAGATCGCGGCGATCATCGGTAGCCAATGTACGCGCTCGTCGCCCTCTTGCTGGGTATCGACCGTCATGGGATGCCTGAATACTCTGTCTGTTTGATATTGCGTAATTCCGGACGGAAAACCGCGTCACACTTTTCCTGGAATTGCTCTAAAGAATTTCGCGAACAAAGCGGTTGCGGATAAGCCGGTAGAACGGCACGGACCCACCGGGTCGCAGGCGTGGATCGCCGGCAAGCCGCGTCTCCAACTCCTGCAAGATCGTTCGGGTGATGTCGGGGATATTGGCCTCTCTGGCCTTGGCAAGCGGCAGCCAGATCAGTTCTTCCAGCTCATTGGTCGGGCCGCCACCCGGCAGTTCCACGGCGACATCGCTGCGCCAGGCGCTGAAGAAGCGGGTGTCGAAACGACGCACGCGATTGGGCGGGGTGATGGCGCGGGCGAGGAAGCGCAGCGGCGCCAGCGAAGGCTGGACGCCGTGCTCGACAAAGCCCTGCCAGTCGCGTTTGTCGGTTGCGAAAGAGCCTTTGCGGCCGATGAGCAGGCCGGCTTCCTCATAAGTCTCGCGGATGGCCGAGATCGCGATGGCACGGGCCCGCGACGGGCTGATGCGGCCGACGCCGGCGGTCAGCCTGGCTTCTTCCTCCGGAAGCAATGGGGTGGCAACGGCAATGCGGCTGTCGGCCGAATCGGTGCGGCCGCCGGGAAAGACGAACTTGCCGGGCATGAAGGCGTGGCCTGCATGGCGCCGGCCCATCAGCACCAGAATCTCGTCGCCCTCGCGGTCGAGCAGGATCAGGGTGGCGGCATCGCGCGGGCGTATGGGCAGGCCGCTGTGGGCGGCTGCGCCACGGTCCATCCTGCTGACTTCCGCCTTGGTCATACCTTCCATGCGCAGGACCTAGCGGAAACTTCTGGCAAACGAAAGTGGCCTTTCACGGTCGGCATGTTGCGCCAGGCGACATTGCCCTGACGCAAACTAGGTTCCGGGATGCGGCTCGGTGCCGTCTTTTTCGCCGCCGAAGCCGTGCATATAGAGCGCCCATTGCAGTCCGATGACGGCGCCCTTGACCGGTTGCAGCAGAGCGACCGACAGCACGATGGTCAACGGCACCCAAATGGCGATGTGCTGCCACATGGAGAGCGTCGACGTCGCCTCGACGCCCATGAAGGCGCCGAGAACGATGTGGCCGACGATGACGATGACGAGATAAGCGGGCAGGTCGTCGGCGCGGTGGTGGTGGAACTCCTCACCGCACGCGGCGCATTTGTCGACGCTTTTGGTGAAGCCGGCGAATAACCTGCCTTCGCCGCAATGCGGGCAGCGGCCAAGGGCGCCGCGCTTCATCGCCGTCCACAGCGGGCGGGCGACTCGGCCCGAATGATGTTCGCCGCCGAAAACCTGCTTCTGGATTCCCATTTCGCTTGCCATTATCGTCTCCTGCCGCGCGACCCCGGGCGCGATTGCGACGCGCGGGCGCGGCCTTTTGCCTTGTGAAACGACCGTTTGGAGCCGGGCAGGTGCTTCGGGTCGGTCAGCATCTCGAAACGCATCGCGCCGGCCATAGGCGCCACCTCGATCAGGCGAACCTCGACGCGGTCGGCAAGCTGATAGCCCTTGCCGGTGCGTTCTCCGAACAGCGATCGCGCGGTTTCGTCATATATATAGTAATCGCCATCCAGACTTGACACCGGGATGAAGCCATCTGCGCCAAACTGCGGCAATTGGACAAATAGTCCCGATTTGGTGACGCCCGAAATGCGGGCGTCGAAGCGGTCGTCGATGCGCTCGGCGAGGTAGGCAGCGATCAGCCGGTCGACGGTGTCGCGCTCGGCCGCCATGGCGCGGCGCTCGGTGCCCGAGATCAGCACCGCGACGTCTTCCAGCCGCGTCTCTTCGTCCTGCGTCAGCCCGCCGGGGCCGAGCCCAAGTGCGGCAATCAGCCCGCGATGCACGATCAGATCGGCATAGCGGCGGATCGGCGAGGTGAAATGCGCGTAGCGCTTCAGGTTGAGGCCGAAATGGCCGATGTTCTTGGGCGAATATTCGGCCTGACTCTGCGAGCGCAGCACCACTTCGTTGACCAGCCCCTCATTGTCGGCGCCACGCACGCGCTCGAGAATCCCGTTGAACTGGGCGGGCCGCATCTGCGCGCCACGCGCCAGCGACAGGCCGAGCGTCTGCAGGAACTCGCGCAGCGATTCCTGCTTCGCCAGCGACGGCGCATCGTGGACGCGGTAGACGAGCGCCTGCTTCTTCGCTTCCAGCGTTTCGGCGGCGGCGACATTGGCCTGGATCATGAATTCTTCGATCAGCTTGTGGGCGTCGAGCCGCTCCGGGACGATGACGCGGTCGACGGTGCCGTCCGGCTTGAGCAGGATCTTGCGCTCGGGCAGATCAAGCTCGAGTGGCTGGCGGCCATCGCGGCCGCGCTTGAGGATGGCGTAGGCGTGCCACAGCGGCTTCAGCACCGTATCGAGGATCGGACCGGTCTTGTCGTCGGGCACGCCGTCTATCGCGGCCTGGGCCTGCGGATAGGCGAGCTTGGCCGTCGCCTTCATCATGACGCGGTGGAAGGTGTGGCGCAGCTTGCGGCCATCGGCGGCGAAAGTCATGCGCACGGCAAGTGCGGGACGGTCCTGGCCTTCGCGCAGCGAGCACAGGTCGTTGGAGATGCGCTCGGGCAGCATCGGCACGACGCGGTCGGGGAAATAGACAGAATTGCCGCGTTTCAGCGCCTCGCGATCGAGTGCGGTGCCATAGCGGACATAGGCCGCAACATCGGCGATCGCCACTGTGGCGATCACGCCGCCGGGGTTCTTCTCGTCGAGGTCGGGCGTGGCGAAGACGGCGTCGTCATGGTCCTTGGCGTCGGCCGGGTCGATGGTCACCAGCGGCAGGTCGCGCCAGTCCTCGCGGTGAGCAAGCGTCGCCGGCTTTACCGCCTCGGATTCGGCGATGACGTCGGCCGGGAAGATATGCGGAATGTCGTGCGCGTGGATGGCGATCATCGAGACCGCCTTTTCGCTGGTCAGCGAGCCCAGCACCGCCAGCACTTTTGCGCGCGGCAAACCATACCGGGAGGCCCGCGCCGGCTCGACCTCGACCAAATCGCCGTTCCTGGCGCCGTTCTGGAATTCCTTGTCGACGATCAGTTCGGGCTGGCGACGTTCGACCGGCTCGATTCGGAAGGTGCCGTCCCTCAGGATACGGAAGACGCCCAGCACGGCATCGGTGCGCTTCTCGAAAATCTTCATCACGCGGCCGGTATAGGCAGGCCCGGTCGCATCGTCGGTCGGGAAGGTCTTGGCCAGCACACGGTCGCCGATGCCCGGCTGCGGGCCATTGCCGCCGCGGGAGACGCGGATCGAGATCACCGGCGGTTCGCCGGTGCCGACGGCCTCCGCCGGATGCGCCAGCAGAATACCGTCGCCGTCGCGGCCGAAAATGTCGAGCACGGCGACATGGGGCAGGGCGCCGACACGGGCCAGCCGCTTGCGCTCCTTGGTCAGGATGCCTTCGTCCTGCAGGTCGCGAAGAATGTCCTTCAGCCAGATGCGGTCGTCGCCGCGCAAGGCAAACGCCTTGGCAATGTCGCGTTTTCCCGCGCGGTCGGGGTTCTCGGCGATGTAGCGCAGGATTTCGTCACGCGAGGGCCTGTAGTCGTCCTTGACCTTGGCCCTCGTGTCGGCGGTGCGCGGATCGCCGTGGCTTCTACCGGTGATCCTGCGCGCCACGCTGCTATCCCTTTTTCTTCGCCGCCGGCTTCTTGGTCGCCGACTTCTTGGCTGTGGTTTTCTTGCCAGTGGTTGTCTTGCCAGTGGTTGTCTTGGCTGCGGGGACCTTGGCGGCTGCCGCCTTGCGGAACGGCTTCTTGCCGCCGCCGCCCTTGGCTTCCTTCTCGGCGATCAGCGCCAGCGCGTCTTCGACCGTCACCGACTGCGGATCCTTGCCCTTGGGCAGCGTCGCGTTGACCTTGCCGTAGTTGACATAGGGCCCGTATTTGCCATCGCGCACGACGATCTTGCCGCCGCCATCGGGATGGTCGCCGAGTTCCTTCAGCGCGGCAGCAGTGCCGCCATTGCGGCCGCCCTTGCCCTTCAGCTGCTTCTCGGCGATCACAGTGACAGCGCGGTTGAGGCCGATCGAGAACACATCCTCGATGCTGTCGACATTGGCGTAGGTGCCATCGTGCAAAACGAACGGACCATAGCGGCCAAGCCCGGCGGAGATCATCTTGCCGGACTCGGGATGCTTGCCGATGTCGCGCGGCAGCGACAGCAGCGCCAGGGCCTTCTCATGGTCGATGGAATCAGGCGTCCAGCCCTTGGGCAGGCTGGAGCGCTTGGCTTCCTTGCCGTCGCCGCGCTGGATATAGGGACCGAAGCGGCCTGAGCGCAGCGTGATTTCCTCTGCCGTGTAGGGGTCCTTGCCGAGCACCTTGGTGCCGTCCTCGCCGCCGCCATTCTCGCCATTCGGGTTGGCGGCGTCGCCGAGCTGGCGGGTAAAGGAACATTCCGGATAGTTGGAGCAGCCGACGAAGGCGCCGAACTTGCCGAGTTTCAGCGACAGATTGCCGGAGCCGCATTTCGGGCAGATGCGGGGATTCGAGCCATCCTCCCGCGCGGGGAACACCAGCGGCGCCAGTTCCTCGTTCAGCGCATCGAGCACGTCGGTGACGCGCAGTTCCTTGATGTCGGCGACCGCGCCGGAAAAGTCTTTCCAGAAGTCGCGCAGCACGTCCTTCCAGGCGAGCTTGCCGTCGGAAATCTCGTCAAGCTTTTCCTCGAGTGAGGCCGTGAAGTCATATTCGACATAACGCTCGAAGAAGCTTTCGAGGAAAGCCGACAGCAGCCGGCCCTTGGCCTGCGGCACCAGCCGGCGCTTGTCGATGCTGACGTAGTCACGGTCTTCCAACGTCTTCAGGATCGCGGTGTAGGTCGACGGACGGCCGATGCCGAGCTCTTCCAGCTTCTTGATCAGCGACGCCTCGGAATAGCGCGGCGGCGGCTCGGTGGTGTGCTGGGTGGCATTGATCGCCTGACGGGCCAGCTGCTCGCCGGCACGGATCTCGGGCAGGCGACGGTTTTCCTCGTCTTCGGCGTCCTCGTCCTTCTGGTCGGTGTAGGCGGCGATGAAGCCGTCGAAGCGAACGACCGAACCGACGGCGCGAAGCTCCGCCGTGCGGGCGCCATTGACCGCCTCGATTTCGACCGTGGTGCGCTCGATCTCGGCCGACTGCATCTGGCTGGCGATGGCGCGCTTCCAGATCAGCTCGTAAAGCCGCAGCTGGTCGGAATCGAGATACTGCCTGACCGAAGCCGGCGTGCGCATGAAATCGGTCGGGCGGACCGCCTCGTGCGCTTCCTGGGCGTTCTTGGCCTTGGCTGTGTACTGGCGCGGCTTTTCCGGGAGGTATCTTGGGCCGAATTCCTTGGCGATGGTGCCGCGGGCGGCGTCGATCGCCTCCGGCGCCATCTGCACGCCGTCGGTTCGCATATAGGTGATCAGGCCGGTGGTCTCGCCGCCGATCTCCATGCCTTCATAGAGGCGCTGCGCCACCTGCATGGTGCGCGTCGCCGAAAAGCCGAGGCCCGACGATGCCGCCTGCTGCAGCGTCGAAGTGGTGAAGGGCGGGCCAGGATTGCGCCTTGTCGGTTTGGCTTCCACCGACAGAGCCTTGAAGGTCGCGCCTTCGAGCATGCCCTTGATATCGTCGGCCTGCGCCTTGCTGGCGATGTCGAGCTTCTGCAGCTTCTTGCGCTCGAACGCGGTCAGCCGCGCCTCGAAGCTGTCGTTGCGTGGCGTGCCGAGGAGGGCAGCGATCTGCCAGTATTCCTCGCGGACGAAACGTTCGATTTCGGATTCGCGGTCGCAGACCAGGCGCAGCGCCACCGACTGGACGCGGCCGGCCGAACGGGCGCCCGGCAATTTGCGCCACAGCACCGGCGACAGCGTGAAGCCGACGAGATAATCGAGTGCGCGGCGAGCCAGATAGGCATCGACCAATGGTGCATCGATCTGGCGCGGATTGGCCATCGCTTCCAGCACCGACGACTTGGTTATGGCATTGAAGACGACGCGGCTGACCGGCTTGTCCTTCAACACGCGCTTCTGCTTGAGCACCTCCAGCACGTGCCAGGAAATGGCTTCGCCCTCGCGATCCGGATCGGTGGCGAGGATCAGGCCATCGGCATCCTTGACCGCGTTGGCGATGTCGGTGAGACGCTTTCCGGACGCGGTGTCGACCGCCCAGGACATGGCGAAATCCTCGTCGGGACGCACCGAACCATCCTTGGCCGGCAGATCGCGGACATGGCCGAACGAGGCCAGAACCTTGAAGTTCTTGCCGAGATACTTGTTGATTGTCTTTGCCTTGGCCGGCGATTCGACGACGACGACGTCCATGAGGTCTCATATCAGCTGTGGGGCGGCAGAAGAATTCCGCTGCGTGACGCATTCAATTGGTCGCTCACATGGCCGCGCTTTTGCGATCGGTCAAGGGCAAGCGGCCAAAATGCGGAGGCGTGTGCCGCAATACACTCTTAGAGTGTATGGAGAAGATCACAAAATTTTTGTCTGGGAGGGTTCGTGTTTCGAGCCACCGGGAAAGGCGCCGCGACCAGTTCGTGCTGCCCGTAAATGCCGAACTGGTCGCCGGGTCGCTTGGAGCCGGCGGCCAGCCGAGTCCCGCCGATGGGGTGCGGGATAGAGGTTCGGACGATCAGTCGGCCTTGACGATGTGCCAGACTTCGCCGACGCCGTCGCCGGTGATGTCACCGGCCTTCTTGTCCTTGATGAAGGTGTAGACCGGCTTGCCGTCATAGGCCCACATCTTGGTGCCGTCGGTGCGTTCGACGATGGTCCATTCGTCGTCCGCCTTGGCGCCATCCTCGGCCTTCAGCGGCGGCCAGTTGGTGGCGCATTTGTCATAGCAGTTGGTCTTGCCCTTCTCGTCCTTGTCATAGGTATAGAGCGTCATGCCGTTGGCATCGGTGTAGATCTTGGTGCCAGCGACTTCCGCTTCCTTCCACGCTTCGGCGGCGAAGGATGCGGCGGTGCTGAGCAGAAGGGCGGCCAAGCCGACGGTGATCGTTTTCATGGAAATCTCCCTGGTGATCCGACGAAGCGCGCAGAAATCGCGGCTTCGCTCTGTGAACGTTCGGCGAGGGACATTTCTTCCCCGGCTTGGTCAACTTGGGATTGGCCGACAACAATTCGTCCGGCCGGATCGTATCTGTAGCCAAATTCCACACGATGGTGATTGGCGAACACGATTTTGCGTCGCTATATCGGCGCCAAGGAATCTGGAGTTCTGGAATGCCATTGGACATCGGCTATGTCAGCGCGGTCGGAGCGGGGGCGATCTCGTTCCTGTCGCCTTGCGTGCTGCCGCTGGTGCCGCCCTATCTCTGCTACATGGCCGGCGTGTCGGTCGACGACTTTCGCGGTGGCGGTGCCGGCGTCGCGGCCAAGGCCGGCGCCCGCGGCGCGCTCATCTATTCCTCGCTCGCCTTCGTACTCGGTTTCTCCACGGTATTCGTGGCGCTCGGCGCCGGCGCCTCGACCATCGGCCATTGGCTGCGCGTGTGGCAGGAGCCGCTGGCGATGGCTGCCGGGGTGCTGATCATCCTGATGGGGCTGAATTTCCTCGGCATCCTGCGCATACCACTTTTGTCGCGCGAGGCGCGCTTTCAGTCGCAGGGCAAGCCTGCCAGCATGGTCGCCGCCTATGTCATGGGGCTGGCCTTCGCCTTTGGCTGGACGCCGTGCATCGGCCCGGTGCTGGGGCCGATCCTGACCTTGGCCGGCGGCCGCGAGACGGTGGGCGAGGGCGCTCTTCTGCTTGCCGCCTATTCGCTTGGCCTCGGCATTCCGTTCCTGATTGCTGCCCTGTTCTCCGGCGCCTTCATGCGCTTCCTCGGCAAATTCCGCGTCCATCTCGGTCGCGTCGAAAAGGCGATCGGCGCGCTGCTGGTCGTCGCCGGGGTGTTCTTTCTCACCGGCGGCGTGCAGACGGTGTCCTACTGGCTGCTCGAGAATTTTCCGGTGCTGGGCCGGCTGGGGTAGCGATCCGCTGATCGAGAGTGAACTGCCTCATCACCTCACCGGAATTTAACCCCATTGGTGCAGCATGACGCCAGATGCTACCACTCTGCGATTCCTGATCCCATTTCATACGGTTGTCCTTCCATGAGCCAGAGATCCTGCTTGTCCGTCATTCTCGCCGCCGGTGAAGGCACGCGCATGAAGAGCGCTCTGCCCAAGGTGCTGCACCAGATCGCCGGACTGCCGATGGTCGCCCATGTGGTGAAAGCGGCCGAGGCCGCCGGCGCCCGCAGCCAGGCGCTGGTGATCGGCCATGGCGCCGATGATATGCGCAAGGCGGCGGCGAAATTCGCGCCCAAGGCCGAGACCTTCGTGCAGGAGAAGCGGCTCGGCACTGCGCATGCCGTGCTGGCCGCACGCGGTGCAATATCAACGGGTTATGACGACATTCTCGTGATGTTCGGCGACACGCCGCTGATCGATGCTGAAGCCCTGGTGACCGCGCGGCAAAAGCTTGCCGATGGCGCGGCCGTCGTAGTGATCGGTTTCCGTCCGCCCAGCCCGACCGGCTATGGCCGGCTGATCGAAAAGGGCGGCAAGCTCACCGCCATCCGCGAGGAGAAGGACTGCTCCGCCGAGGAAAAGAAGATCGGCTTCTGCAATGCCGGCATGATGGCGGTGGCGGGCAAGCATGCGCTCGACCTGCTCGACCAGGTTGGCAACAAGAACGCCAAGGGCGAGTACTATCTCACCGACATCGTGGAGATCGCCAGTGCGAAAGGGCTCGATGTCCTCGCCACCGAAACGAGCTTCGAGAGCGCGCTCGGCATCAACAACCGGGCCGAGCTGGCGCAGGCGGAAGGCATCTGGCAGGTGCGCCGGCGCTACGAGGCCATGCTGTCGGGCGTAACGCTGATCGCGCCGGAGACGGTGTATTTCTCGCACGACACCGAAATCGGCGCCGACACGATCGTCGAGCCCAATGTCTGGTTCGGCCCGGGCGTGAAAATTGCAACCGGGGCCAAGATACACGCTTTCAGCCACATAGAGGGCGCCACCATCGCCTCCAATTGCGACGTCGGTCCGTTCGCGCGGCTCAGGCCTGGCGCCGATCTGAGGCAAAAGGCCAAGGTCGGCAATTTCTGCGAGGTCAAGCAGGCGGTCATCGAGGAGGGCGCCAAGGTCAATCATCTGACCTATATCGGCGATGCCCGTGTGGGCGCGGGGGCCAATATCGGCGCCGGCACCATCACCTGCAACTATGATGGTTATTCAAAGTTCTTCACCGATATCGGCGAGGGTGCCTTTGTCGGCTCGAACTCGTCGCTGGTGGCGCCGGTTTCCATCGGCAAGGGTGGCTACATCGCCTCGGGCAGCGTCATCACCGAAAGCGTGCCGGACGATGCGCTGGCCTTCGGCCGCGCCCGCCAGAAGACCATTCCCGGGAAAGGCAAGGAATTGCGCGAGCGCTTTGCCTCGGCCGCTGCGGCGAAGAAAAAGGCCGGCACCGACCATTAACCGCCGAAGCAATTGAACAACCGAGGAATTGCGGTAACCGGATTGCAAGAGCGGTGTGTCATGGTGCATCGGGTTGAGAAGCGTTCCGTTACACCAGACGAAATGCAAAGTGACTTTCGCGGCGGGCCGGCAATCCCTAGATAACGCTGGTTTTCCATCGGGACTGGTTTTCCAGGTGAATCGGGGGCAGGCGCATGTGCGGTATCGTCGGAATTGTCGGCCAGAGCCAAGTCGCGCCGCTCATTGTCGATGCTTTGAAGCGGCTTGAATATCGTGGCTATGACTCCGCCGGAGTCGCCACCGTCGAGAAAGGTGCGCTCGGCCGCCGCCGCGCCGAAGGCAAGCTCATCAACCTCGAACGCCGGCTGAAGGAAGAACCGCTCGACGGCACCATCGGCATCGGCCACACGCGATGGGCGACCCATGGCGTGCCCAACGAGACCAACGCCCATCCGCATTTTTCCAACGGCGTCGCCATCGTTCACAACGGCATCATCGAGAATTTCGCCGAGTTGCGCGATGAGCTGATCCGCGACGGCTATTCCTTCTCGTCGCAGACCGACACCGAGGTCGTAGCGCATCTGGTGGCGCGCGAACTGGCCAAGGGGCTGAAGCCGATCGAGGCCGCGCACCAGGCGCTGAAGCGGCTGGAAGGCGCCTTTGCGCTGGCCATCATGTTCACCGGCGACGAGGACCTCATCGTCGGCGCCCGCAATGGTCCGCCTCTGGCCGTCGGCCATGGCGATGGCGAGATGTTTCTGGGCTCCGACGCCATCGCGCTGGCGCCGTTCACCAATTCCATCACCTACCTCGAAGACGGCGACTGGACGGTGGTGCGCCGCGATGGCGTCACCATCTTCGACATCGACGGCAAAGAGGTTGCCCGCAAGCGCCAGCAATCACTGTCGACCAGCTTCATGGTCGACAAGGGCAACCGCCGCCATTTCATGGAAAAGGAAATCCATGAACAGCCCGAAGTGATCTCGCATACGCTGGCGCACTATGTCGATTTCGTCTCTGGCGTGTCGAAGCCGCTGGAACTGCCGTTCGACTTTGCCAAGATCGGCCGGCTGGCGATCTCGGCCTGCGGCACCGCCTATCTAGCCGGCCTGATCAGCAAATACTGGTTCGAGCGCTATGCGCGGCTGCCGGTCGACATCGATGTCGCCTCGGAATTCCGCTACCGCGAAATGCCGTTATCGGCGGATGATGCCGCCTTCTTCATCTCGCAGTCCGGCGAAACCGCCGACACGCTGGCCTCGCTGCGCTATTGCCGCAAGGCGGGCATGAAGATCGGCGCCATCGTCAATGTGCGCGAATCGACCATGGCGCGCGAATCCGACGTCGTGCTGCCGACGCTGGCCGGGCCGGAGATCGGCGTCGCCTCGACCAAGGCTTTCACCTGCCAGCTTTCGGTGCTGGCCTCGCTGGCGGTGCGTGCGGGTGTGGCGCGCGGCACGATCTCGAAGGATGAGGAAAAGACGCTGGTGCGCGCTCTTTCGGAGGCGCCTCGCTACGCCAACCAGGTACTGAAGCTCGAAGAGCAGATCGAGCGCATCGCGCGCGAAATCTCGCGCTACAAGGACGTGCTCTATCTCGGACGCGACACCAATTTCCCGCTGGCCATGGAAGGCGCGCTGAAACTCAAGGAAATCTCTTACATCCATGCCGAGGGTTATGCCGCGGGCGAACTGAAGCACGGGCCGATCGCGCTGATCGACGAGAACATGCCGGTCATCGTCATCGCGCCGCATGATCGCATCTTCGAAAAACCGTGTCGAACATGCAGGAAGTGGCGGCGCGCGGCGGCAAGATCATCCTGATCACCGACGCCAAGGGCGCGGCGCAGGTCAGCGTCAAGACGATGGAGACGATCATCCTGCCCGACGTGCCGGAAATCATCTCGCCGATCATCTATGCGCTGCCGATCCAGATGCTGGCCTACTACGCCGCCGTGTTCATGGGGACGGACGTCGACCAGCCGCGCAACCTGGCGAAATCGGTGACGGTGGAGTAGTCGGCGCTCATCGGGGGTCTAAAAAACTTCGCAGTTCCAAAGCGCCGTCCGCTTCACTAGTGTGGCGCTGCAACCCGCGTCCCCGGTGAACCATGTCCGATGCTCCCAGAACTTCAGGCATGACCCGGCTGAGGAACTATTTCCTCACAGGCTTTATCGTCTGCGCGCCGCTGGCGATCACCGCCTATATCGCCTGGTCGTTCGTCGGCTGGGTCGATTCCTGGGTGAAGCCGTACATTCCGGCGCGCTACAGCCCCGACACCTATTTGCCGTTTCCGGTGCCCGGCTTCGGCCTGATCGTGGCGCTCGTGCTGATCACGCTGATCGGCTTCATGACCGCCAACATCGTCGGTCGCGCCATCGTCAATTTCGGCGAACGGCTGCTTGGCCGTATGCCGCTGGTGCGCGGCATCTACGGTTCGCTGAAGCAGATTTTCCAGACGGTGCTGTCGAACAAGGGCGATATGTTCCGCCAGGTCGGGCTGGTCGAATATCCGCGAAAAGGCGTCTGGTCGCTGGTCTTCGTCGCCAGCGAGAAGGAAACCGAGATCAACCAGAAGCTCGACCATGCAGGCGACCCGATGATCGCCGTGTTCATGCCGTGCACGCCGAACCCTACCACCGGTTTCCTGATGTACGTGCCGAAATCCGACATCGTGCTGCTCGACATGACGATCGAGGACGGCGCCAGGCTGATCGTCTCGGCCGGGCTGGTGGCGCCCGAAGTCAAGCCGAAAATGGTGACTATGAACGGCCAGCCGATCGACGGAGATCTCGCCAACCCGCCGCTTGGCGGGCTGATCGCCGAGGGCGCTCAGCCGGCGCGCAAGAGCCGTACGGCCTCGTCGCGGCCGAACAAATAGAGCAGCAGGCGCAGCGCCTCGCCGCGCTCAGACTGTAGTTCCGGGTCGCGCGACAGGATCAGCCTTGCATCGTCGCGGGCTGCTTCGAGCAAGTCGGCGTGCACCTCGATGCGCGCCACCTGGAAGCCCGGCGTGCCGGACTGGCGGGTGCCGAGCAATTCGCCTTCGCCGCGCAGCTTCAGATCCTCTTCGGCGATCAGGAAACCGTCCTCGGTCTCGCGCATCACCGACAGCCGGCGTTTTGCCGTCTCGCCGAGCGGGTCCTTGTAAAGCAGCACGCAGGAAGAAGGCTTGTCGCCGCGGCCGACGCGGCCGCGCAACTGGTGCAGTTGCGCCAGGCCAAAACGTTCGGCATGCTCGATGACCATGATGGTGGCATCCGGCACGTCGACGCCGACCTCGATGACGGTGGTGGCGATCAGGATGCGGGTTTCGCCGGCCTTGAAGGCGCGCATCGCCTCGTCCTTTTCGGCGCCCTTCATGCGGCCGTGGACGAGGCCGATGCGATCGCCGAACAAGGGCTGCAGCGAGGCAAATCGGTCCTCGGCCGACATCAGCTTGATCTCTTCGGATTCCTCGACCAGCGGGCAGATCCAGTAGATCTTCTGGCCGTCGGCAACCGCGTCCAGCATGCGACCGACCAGTTCGTCCAGCCGTTCCAGCGGCAGCGTGACGGTGCGGATCGGCTGGCGGCCGATCGGTTTTTCCGTCAGCTTGGAGACGTCCATGTCGCCGAAGGCGGTCAGCACCAGAGTGCGCGGGATCGGCGTCGCCGTCATCACCAGCATGTCGGGGGCGTCGCCCTTGGCGGTGATGGCAAGCCGCTGGTGGACGCCGAAGCGGTGTTGCTCGTCGACCACGGCAAAGACGAGGTCGTGATAGGCCACCGTTTCCTGGAACAGCGCATGGGTGCCGACGACGATGTCGATCTCGCCGCTGGCGAGACCTGATAGCGTTTCAGTGCGTTCGCGGCCCTTTTCGCGGCCGGTCAGGATAGCGACGCGCAGGCCGGCCTGTTCGGCCAAAGGCGTGATCGTCGCCAGATGCTGGCGCGCCAGGATTTCGGTCGGCGCCATCAAGGCCGCCTGGCCGCCGGCCTCGACTGCGCGCCCCATGGCCAGCAGCGCCACCACCGTCTTGCCGGAGCCGACATCGCCTTGCAGCAGGCGCAGCATGCGCTCGGGGTCGGCCAGATCGGCATTGATTTCGGCAAGCGCGAATTCCTGGCTGCCGGTCAATGAATAGGGCAGGGCTGCGCGCAGTTTCTCGACGATGCGACCGTCGCCGATGAGCGGCCGGCCCGACAGGCGGCGCACTTTTGCCCGCACCAATGCCAGCGAGACCTGGCCGGCGAGAAGCTCGTCATAGGCAAGGCGGCGCCATGCCACCCCCTCGATGGCGACATCGATCGGGTCCGCGGGATAGTGGATGCGGGCGAGCGCGTCGGCGAAGGCGGGGAAAGTCTGCTTGCGCATGAAGGCGCCGTCCTGCCATTCCGACAATTCCGGCAGCCGGCCGAGCGCCTGGCCGATGGCGCGGCGCAGCACCTTGCCCGACAGGCCGGCGGTCAGCGGATAGACCGGTTCGACCAGCGGCAGTGTTTCCGCCTCGCTCACCAGGGCGATATGGTCGGGATGGACCATGGTCGGGCGGCCGTTGAACCACTCCATGCGGCCGGAGACGACGACATGCTCGCCCACCGGCATCGCCTTTTCGAGATAGGCGGCATGGGCGTGGAAGAAGATCAGGCCGATCTCGCCGGTGTCGTCATGGGCATAGACGCGGTAAGGCACCGACCGGTTGCCGCGCGGCGGCGGCTGGTGGCGGTCGATGCGCACGTCGAGCGTGACGATGGCGCCGGCCGGCGCAAGCGCGATGCCGGGACGATTGCGGCGGTCTATGACGGTGTGCGGCAGAACGAACAACAGGTCGCCGGCGCGCGCCGGCCGTTCGCCGAGATCGGCCGCCACCACCTTCTCGATCAGAGCGCCAACCTTGGGGCCGACGCCGGCAAGCGAAGTGATCGGGACGAAGAGAGGGTCGAGGAGGGAGGGGCGCATGGCTTCACTCTCCCCCCTGTGGGGAGGGTCGATCCTCGAAGCGGAGCGGGATGGGGGTAGGTGCGCGGCTAACTTTCGAGGAAGTCGGTAGGTCAGCGCCGCACCCCGTCTCACCCGCTTCGCTTTGCGAAGCGTGCTCGCCGACCCTCCCCACAAGGGGGAGGGTGAAGTGCGGGCGGTGTCCGGCACCAGCGTTGTCAGGAGTGTTCTTCACACCAGGGATGTTTAGCCGCCCACCCGTGCGTTGCAAGGCTGACACCGCCCTCTATCCACGCTATATGCGCCGCACCAAGCAAGGATGCGGCACGATGACCGGGACGAAACGATCAAGCGAGGGGCTGGATATCAGGCGCCGCAAGCTGTTGTTCCGCTCCTGGCATCGCGGGATGCGCGAGATGGACCTTATCCTCGGTACGTTTGCCGACAACGAGATCGGCGCCTTGACCGGCGATGAAATCGACCAATATGAAAGGCTCCTCGACATCCCCGACACCGAATTCCTGCCCATGGTCACCGGCGAACGCCCGGTTCCCAGGAATATCGACTGTGCCGTCCTGCAAAAGATCCTGGCATCGCGCCGGACCATGACATTTTAAACGTGCAACCATGAGCCTCATTCCCAAAATCGGTCTGCCGAAAGGCCGTGCCGGCCAGTTCATCGTCGACGGCGTTGCCGATGGCTACGAAGCCTTTGCGCTGGTGCAGGCGATCCATGAGATTGCGCCTGACAAACCGGTGCTGTTCGTGGCGCGCGACGGCCAGCGCCTGCCGTCGATCATCGAGGCGCTGACCTTTGCCGCCCCCGGCCTGCCGGTGCTGGAGTTGCCGGCCTGGGATTGCCTGCCCTATGACCGCGTTTCGCCAGGCTCCGATGCCGCCGCCAAGCGGCTCGACGCCCTGACGGCAATGATCGCGCTGGCAAAAAAGCCGCATCGCGCGGTCATCCTGACCACTGCCAATGCGCTGCTGCAGCGCATTCCGCCGGCCGATCTGGTCGAAGCGCAGACTTTCCACGCAAAGCCCGGCAACCAAATCGACATGAACGCGCTGGTGTCCCGGCTGGAGATTTCCGGCTTCGAGCGAGTGCCGACGGTGCGCGGTATCGGCGAATTCGCCGTGCGCGGCGGCATCCTCGACCTCTACGCACCCGGCTGGACGGAAGCACTGCGGCTCGATTTCTTCGGCGACACGCTGGAATCGATCCGCGTCTTCGACGCCGCCACGCAGCGCACCACCGGCCAGCGCAAGTCGATGGCGCTGCAGGCGATGAGTGAAGTGGCGCTGACCCCCGAAACCATCAGCCGCTTCCGCCGCTCCTATATCGAAGCCTTTGGCGCGCCGCAGCGCGACGACGGCCTTTATGCGGCGGTGAGCGAAGGGCGGCGCTTTGCCGGCATGGAGCACTGGCTGCCGCTGTTCTACGAGCGGCTGGAGACAGTGTTTGATTATCTGCCGGATGCGCCTGTCATCTTCGACCATCTGGCGCACGAAGCGCTGGCTGAGCGTCACACGCTAATCCTCGACCACTACGAAGCGCGCCGCAAACAGGCCGACGCCGCGTTGAAGGACGCCGTGCCCTACAAGCCGGTGGCGCCGGACCTGCTCTATCTCTCACCGGAAAACCTCGTGGCGTCGCTCGGACCGCGCGAAGCCATCGACTTCACCGCCTTCGACGCGCCCGATGTCGGGGCCAAGAAGGTCTTCCATGGCGGCTCGCGCCATGGCCGCAGCTTTGCCGAGGAACGGGCTGACCCAAACATCAACGTCTTCGATGTCGTCGTAAAACACATCGCTGACGAGCGCGCGGCGCGCCGCCGGGTCATCGTCGCCGGCTGGACCGAAGGCTCGCTCGACCGGTTGGGCCAGATCCTGGCCGAGCACCATCTCGGCAATCTCGTGCCGGTGGCGACGCTGGCCGAGGCGGAAAAGCTCGAGCCGGGGCAGGCGGTACTCGCCGTGCTGCCGCTGGAATCCGGCTTCGAGACCGAACAGCTGGTCGTCGTCGCCGAGCAGGACATTCTGGGCGACCGGCTGATCCGCCGCTCGAAGCGCAAGAAGCGCGCGTCGGATTTCATCGCCGAGGCCTCGTCGCTGTCGGCCGGCGACATCGTCGTCCACGCCGATCACGGCATTGGCCGCTTCATCGGCCTGCGCACCATCGAGGCGGTCGGCGCGCCGCATGACTGCCTGGAAATCCACTATGCCGGCGACGACCGGCTGTTCCTGCCGGTGGAAAACATCGAGCTTCTGTCGCGCTACGGCTCTGACACAGCCGAGGCGACGCTGGACAAGCTCGGCGGCGGCGCCTGGCAGTCGCGCAAGGCGCGGCTGAAGAAGCGCCTGCTCGACATGGCCGGACAGTTGATCCGCATTGCCGCCGAGCGCCAGATGCGTACCGCGCCGCCCATGGTGCCGGCGGAAGGGCTTTACGGCGAATTCTCGGCGCGCTTTCCCTATGAGGAGACCGACGACCAGCAGGGCGCGATCGATGCCGTCGTGGACGATCTCGGCGCCGGCAAGCCGATGGACCGGCTGATCTGCGGCGATGTCGGCTTCGGCAAGACCGAAGTGGCGTTGCGCGCCGCCTTCATCGCGGCGATGGAAGGGTTCCAGGTCGCGGTCGTGGTGCCGACGACGCTGTTGTCGCGCCAGCATTTCAAGACTTTTTCGCAGCGCTTCTCCGGCCTGCCGATCCGCGTCGGCCAGGCCTCGCGGCTGGTCGGCGCCAAGGAACTGGCGGAAACCAAGAAAGCCATCGCCGAGGGGCAGGTCGACATCGTCATCGGCACCCATGCACTGCTCGGGTCGGCGATCTCGTTCAAGAATCTCGGCCTGCTGATCATCGACGAGGAGCAGCATTTTGGCGTCAAGCACAAGGAACGGCTGAAGGACCTCAAGACCGACGTCCACGTGCTGACGCTGTCGGCGACGCCGATCCCGCGCACGCTGCAGCTTGCCTTGACCGGCGTGCGCGAACTGTCGCTGATCGCCACGCCGCCGGTCGACCGCATGGCGGTGCGCACCTTCATCTCGCCTTTCGACCCGCTGGTCATCCGCGAGACGCTGCTGCGCGAACGCTACCGCGGCGGCCATTCCTTCTATGTCGTTCCGCGCATCAGCGATCTCGCCGAAATCCATGATTTCCTGCGCGAATCCGTCCCCGAGCTGAAGGTGGCGGTGGCCCATGGCCAGATGCCGCCGGGCGAACTCGACGACATCATGAACGCCTTCTATGACGGCCAGTACGACGTGCTGTTGTCGACCACCATCGTCGAATCCGGGCTCGACATTCCGACCGCCAACACGCTGATCATCCATCGCGCCGATATGTTCGGCCTGTCGCAGCTCTACCAGCTGCGCGGCCGCGTCGGCCGTTCCAAGGTGCGGGCATATGCGTTGTTCACGCTGCCGGCCAATCGCAAGCTCACCGACACCGCCGAGCGCCGGCTGAAGGTGCTGCAATCGCTGGACACGCTTGGCGCCGGCTTCCAGCTCGCCAGCCACGACCTCGACATCAGGGGCGCCGGCAATCTACTCGGCGAAGAACAATCCGGACACATCAAGGAGGTCGGCTTTGAGCTCTACCAGCAGATGCTGGAGGAGGCGGTGGCCGAGGTGAAGGATTCCGGTGAGGTGCAGGATGGCGGCTGGTCGCCGCAGATCGCGGTGGGCACGGCGGTCATGATCCCGGAAAGCTATGTGCCGGACCTGCAGCTCAGGCTGGCGCTCTACCGCCGCCTTGGCGATCTCGAAAGCACCGAGGAGATCGATGCTTTCGGCGCCGAGCTGATCGACCGCTTCGGCCCGCTGCCGGAGGAAGTGAAGCATCTGCTCAAGATCGTCTTCATCAAGGCACTCTGCCGGAGGGCCAATGTCGAAAAGCTCGATGCCGGCCCCAAGGGCGTCGTCATCCACTTCCGCAAGCGCGAGTTTTCGAACCCGGTCGGGCTGGTCAAGTACATCGGCGAACAGGGCTCGCTGGCCAAGATCAGGGCCGACCACAGCGTGGTCTTCATCCGCGACTGGCCGACGGCGGAAAAGCGCCTGGCGGGCTCGGCTGTCGTCATGACGCAGTTGGCGCGGCTGGTGGCCACCTAGACTTTCGGATGGAAATTCGACTGCAACTGCAGGTCGGATGCCGAGAACGTGCCGGCGCCGACGATGACGTGCCCGGCAGGCACGGTGAAGCCGCGCGCGGCGCCGGCGCCTTTCAGCAATCCGGCCCGGCGGTCGGGGTCGGACTCACGAAAACTGCCGCCCGGTTCCAGCCGGCAACTGTCGACGGTGATCGCGCCGAGAAGCTGGCTGCCCGAACCGAGCACCGTCTCACCGAACACCGCCGCGCCGTTGAGATAGCGGCCTTGATCGCCGATCACGATCGAGGCTCCCGGCCTGTTGGCCTTTGCAGTAAAACCGCCTTCGCCAAACTGGTTGCGTGAGCCGACGCGGATTGCGCCGGCGGATGCTTCGAACAGTGTGTTGGCGTGGAAAATGTTGGCGTCGCCGATCTCCAGCGCGCCACCGTCGGTGCAGAACAGGTAGACGCCGGGGAAGAAGACGTTGCCTCGCCCGATGACGGCGCCTGCGGAAATCAGCGTGGAGTAGGGGTCGTAGATCACGTTGCCGCGCTCGGACAGGCCAACAACCTCTTCGATCGTAAACAGGCCTTGCTCGCGGCGCACGCGGTCAAGGTAGGCGGACACGGACATAGGGACTCCATGGAGAATTGTTGCGCAGCGGACGATGACCGGCGCGACTACATCGGTGAGGATCGATTCTGGCACCAAGGGATATTGCACAGCCGTCGCGAAGATAAGAAGCCAAAGTGGGTCGCGGCATGGAGCTCCCCATCATTCGCCAGCGCTTGAATTCCGGTCTAGAATAGAAAATCGGCTTCGTGTATGGAGCCGCCATCCCCATATGGGGCGGGAATGGCGGGCAAAAGCCTGCTGGAAAGAGCGTTTGGGTGCAGCGATGACGAAATGGTCGCCGAATTCTTGGAGAGCAAAGCCGATCAAGCAGGTTCCTGCCTATCCGGACCTCGCCGCGCTGAAGAACACGGAAGCCCAGCTCGCCACCTTTCCGCCGCTGGTTTTTGCCGGTGAGGCGCGCAAGCTGAAGAAGCAGCTTGCGGCTGTCGCTGCCGGCGACGCATTCCTTCTGCAGGGCGGCGATTGCGCCGAGAGTTTCGCCGAACATGGCGCCGACAACATCCGCGACTTCTTCCGCGTCTTCCTGCAGATGTCGGTGGTGCTGACCTTTGCCGGCGCGCAGCCGGTGGTGAAGGTCGGCCGTGTCGCCGGCCAGTTCGCCAAGCCGCGCTCGTCCGACAATGAGACCAAGGGCGAGGTGACGCTGCCAAGCTACCGTGGCGACATCATCAACGGCATCGAGTTCGACCCGAAGTCGCGTATTCCCGACCCGGCCCGCCAGGAGATGGCTTACCGCCAGTCGGCGGCGACGCTCAACCTGTTGCGCGCCTTCGCCCAGGGCGGCTATGCCAGCCTGGAGAATGTGCATAGCTGGATGCTGGGTTTCGTCTCCGACAGCCCGCAGGGCGAGAAATACGGCAAGCTCGCCAACCGCATCACCGAGACGATGGACTTCATGAAGGCCGTCGGCATCACCTCGGAGACCAACTACGCGCTGCGCGAGACCGACTTTTACACCAGTCACGAGGCGCTGCTGCTCGGCTATGAAGAGGCGCTGACCCGCGTCGATTCGACCTCCGGCGACTGGTACGCAACGTCGGGCCACATGATCTGGATCGGCGACCGCACCCGACAGCCCGACCATGCGCATGTCGAATATTGCCGCGGCATCAAGAACCCGCTCGGCCTCAAATGCGGCCCGTCGCTGACGACTGACGGCCTGCTGGAGCTCATCGACCTGCTCAATCCGGAGAACGAGCCGGGCCGGCTGACGCTGATCGCCCGCTTCGGCTCCGACAAGGTCGCCGACCATCTGCCGAAGCTGGTGCGCGCGGTGCAGAAGGAAGGCCGCAGCGTCGTGTGGTCGTCCGACCCGATGCACGGCAACACCATCGAGGCAGCCGGCTACAAGACGCGGCCATTCGACCGCATCCTCAAGGAAGTACAGACCTTCTTCGAAGTGCATCGCGCTGAGGGCACGCACCCGGGCGGCATCCATGTCGAGATGACCGGCAAGAACGTCACCGAATGCACCGGCGGCGCCCGCGCCATCACCGCAGAGGAACTGCAGGATCGCTACCACACCCATTGCGACCCGCGCCTCAACGCCGACCAGGCGATCGAGCTGGCGTTCCTGGTGTCCGACCTCTTGAAGAAGACCCATCCGATCCGGCACAAGCAGGCCGTGAACGGCTGAGAGCCTGTTTTCAGAAACTGAAATGATAAGCGCCGGAGAAATCCGGCGCTTTTTCGTTTAGATCAACGCCCGCGTTCCCAGCGCAATCCGTTGAGCCGGGGATCGTTGGCAAAGGCGGTTCTGGAAAACTCGATCCGCTTCTCCGGAAATTCTGAGATGGCCTGGACGCCGAACGCGCCGAGCCGGATGCGCCAGGTATGCGGCTCCAGCGGCTTGGCCTTGGTAAAGCCGCGGCATGTCAGCAACGCCACATTGACGCCCTTCGGGTCGCGCGCCGAACGGTAACGGATCGCCTCCAGCCCAGCCTCACGCGCGACATCGGCAATCGCTTGGCTGGCGGCGTAGTCGGTCGGATGCGTCCACTCAGCCTGATCGCGGTCGAGTGGCGGCCGCGTGAGGTCGACAGCCTTGTCGGTGCGGATCGCGGCGGCGAAGGCGGTGTATTCGGCGGCGTCGTGCGGCCATGGCGTGTCGGGCGAATCGGCGAAGAACAACAAGCGGTAGAAGGCCATTTCGGCGACCGCCGTCATGATCGTCTCCGCGGCATAGTAGACACCCAGGGTGCGGCCAGCGCGGCGGAAGCGCGAGCCGTAGGGATAGATCGAGCCGTAGCGGAAGGGCGTCGCCAGGAGATAGTGGAGATGCCGGCATTCCATGGGGATCTGCGGCTTGGTCTCCTCGATCAGATCCTCGAGCAGCGCCTGTTCGTCCAGCGTGTCAACGATCTTCAGCGTCGAGACGCGGTGCTGCGCCTCGACCATGCGCCAGTATTTGCCGTCGAACCGGACGGCTTCAGACGAGAGCGCGTCGGGAGTCCAGATAGGCAATGACATCGACAAGCCCGGTAATGGTGAGGATCTTTTCAAGCGGGCTGCCATCGAACGCGGTATTGGCGTTCTTCAGCCATGCCCGGGCTATCGTCTCGTCACCGCCGACAATGGCGTCGAGCGAACGGAACAGCCGCACGAACAGCACCGCGAGTTCGAACGGCTTGGTGCCGCGCTCCAGCAGGAATTCCTGCCTGCGCATGCGTGAAACCGTGGCTTCCGAGACGCCGATGATCGACGCAAGCACCCTGGCGGTTATATCCAAGAGTTCGGCGGCGCGCAGCGTGGCCTTGGTCAGAACCGCATTTTCGGCCGCCTTCGCGGTCAGATCAGGGGCGGCAGCATTGGGTTGTGTAACAGACATGGCCTCTCTCTTTCCATGGAAAATATAGCCCACGAAAATTCATATGGAAAGAGACGGGATCCGATAAATTTGCCCGTGCCCGGGAATTGGCCGCACGCCGAAGCGTCAGTCTTTCTTGTATAGCAGCCAGTTCTTGCCGGTGCGGCCGGCCATTGTCGAGTGCCGGGTGACGCGGTTGCGCCCGCCAACCTTGGAGCGGTAGAGCGCCCGGTCCGCCTTGGTGTAAAGATCCTCCGGGCTTTCCGCTTCGGAAGCCATGCAGATGCCCATGGAAACGGTCACCGTGCCGTAATTGGCGCCGGTCTGGCTGCTGGTGAACGGCGTCTGTTCGATCAGCACGCGGATGCGTTCGGCGATCTCGTAAGTGGTATCCTCGCTGGCGCCCTCGACGATCAGCGCGAATTCCTCGCCGCCGGTGCGGGCAACGAACATGTCTTCACGGATGCTGGTCTGGAAGATTTCAGCGACGATCTGGATGATCTTGTCGCCGACCGGGTGGCCGTAGCGATCGTTGACACCCTTGAAATGGTCGATGTCGGCAAGGATCAGGGCGTTGAACAGGATCCCCTTGTTGGAGGTGTAAATCGCCGTGATTTGCTTGTCGAAGGCGCGGCGGTTCCAGATATGCGTCAAAGGGTCGGTGTCGGCGAGCCGCTTGTACTCCTCAAGCTTCGACTTGACGCTCTCCAGTTCCGCCGTCTTGTCGCTCAGCGTGGTTGCAACCTGCTTGCCGTGGTCGAGGGTCGAGTTGGTGGCCGCCGCCATGGCGCTGGCGACCTTCTGCAGCAGATCCTGCGAAAGCAGGCTGCGGTTGGCGAGGCCACTCGATGTCTCATCGAGGATCTTGCCGTATTTCTCGATATGGCTACGTTCGCTGCGCAGCAGCAAGGCGATGTCCTCGAGTTCCCTGGCCAGCACGTCGCGCGCCTGCTCGACAATGCCGGGACCGTGATGCTGGGCAAAGAAAGCGCGGCCGATGCGGTCGAGATCGTCCTGCGTCGGTTGGTTGCCGAGCGCGACGACGGCCAGGCCGAGTTCGCGATTGGTGCCTTTCAGTGCTTCGTAGAAGATTTCGTAATTGCGCGGCAGGCCAAGCACGCCGAGCTGACGCATGGTCGCCACAACGGCTGTTGCAATGTCGCTGTTTCGGTCGGTCTGGACGGCTGCCGGCTGCATGTTCTGTTCACTCTGCCTCTGGGAACCATCGCAGACCGTGCGAGATGCCGCCGACCGGAGAGTGCCAGCCGTATTTCGGATCATCCTGCGAAAGACACGTCCCCAATCGCGACATTCGCTTGGCAACGACCATAGATGCGCCGGCGCTAAAGTTTCCTTAATGTGCCGCCAGGTAACGCGTCCGTTCTACCGCAGGCTGCAGAAATGGTTTGCAAAGATCCTGAGGTCAGGTCCGAACACGCCCACCCCATGTCGCATTTGCCGGTGCCCGGCTGCGGCAAAACTGAAATCCTCTCGGCCAGCGGCGAAGCCGTGGACGATGGCTGGTGGAGGTAGGGATGAGCAACAACCACATCGGATCTTGCCTGTGTGGAGCCGTGCGTTTCCAGACGCGAGGGCCGTTGCGCGGCGTCATTTATTGCCACTGTTCGCAGTGCCGCAAGCAGAGCGGGCATTTTTACGCCGCGACCAACGTCGCCGACGGCGACATCACGATAACCGGCGCCGACAACATCAGCTGGTACGAATCGTCTTCCTTTGCCAAGCGCGGCTTTTGCAAGATCTGCGGCTCGGTGCTGTTCTGGAAGCCGGGTCAGGATGCCTATGTCTCAGTTCTGGCCGGATCGTTCGACAACCCGACCGGGCTCGAAGGCCAATGCCACATCTTTGTCGGCGACAAGGGCGATTACTATACGATCGACGATGGACTGCCGCAGTTCGAGAAGTCGACGCCGACGATCAAGGTTGCGGAGGAGTGATTTTGCGGCGGCTGCCTTATTCCCTTGATCCAGCCATTGCGATATCCCCTGCCGGTGATACGAAGGGGATGCGGCATGCAGCGGCTGATCGGTGCTTACTTCAATTCTGTGCGAGCCTTTCGCAAGCTCGCCGCCAGCGAAAGGGCATTTCAGCAGGAACTGATGCTGCTGGTGCTGGCGCTGCCGCTCGGCTGGTTCGTCTCGGTCTCGTGGCGCGGCTACGCGCTGTTGATCGGCGCGGTGCTGCTGCTCATCATGGTCGAAGTGCTGAACACCGGCATCGAGGCAGCCTGCGATGCCTTCAGTCGCGAGTTCAACGTCGACATCCAGCTCGCCAAGGACTGCGGCTCGCTGGCGGTGCTGATTTCGGTTGTTATCGTCGCCGGCGTCTGGGGAATCGCCCTCATCGAGCGCATCACGGGACTACCGATCTGATCTGAACGCTCCCATATGTTAGTCACCAAAGGAGACTGACGTCGTGGAAGCCAATTTTCTGCTGCTTGAAAGAGCCGGCCTGCCGGAAGACCTGCGCTGGCTGGCGGAAAAATATCCGCGCGAGACATGGCAGGGCCACGCCAACATCCACGGCATGGCAAACATGTGGCTGCAGCGGCACGACATGTTCCGAGAGCTGGGCGGCATGCTCACCAACGGCATTGGCGACTATCGCGAAGGCAGGCTGACGGCGCCGGATTTCGCGCGCTGGTTCGCGCCGCGGCTGAACCACTTTCTCGGCAATCTCGACGGCCACCACAATGTCGAGGACTACCAATATTTCCCGGCTTTCGCCAAGGCGGAGCCGCGCCTGAAGCGCGGCTTCGAAATCCTCGATGCCGACCATCACACCATTCATGAGGGGCTGGAGCGCAACGCCGAGACGGCGAACGCCTTCATCCGCACGCTCGAGGAGAGCGAGGACAGGCAGCGCTTCGCCGCCGACGCCTATGCGGACGAGAACAGCCGGCTGGTCGCCATGCTGAAGCGGCATCTGGCCGACGAGGAAGATCTCATCATCCCGCTGATCCTCGATCGCGGCGACCGGGCTCTGGTCGAGGACGACGACTGAACCTTACGATGTCGTTTCGCTGTCGCGGGCGTCCTTGGCGCGCTCCTTGCCGACGACGGTGCGGGCGATGAGCCAGGCAAGGATGGCGACACCCAGACCTATGGCAAGCGCGATCAGCAGCCGTTCGTGATGGAGCAGTGCCTTGCCTATCATCTGCTCGGCGCCGAGGCCGAAGACGTAGCCGATGCCGCAGAACAAAGCCGCCCAGACCAGCGACGACACCGCGTTGAGGATAACGAAGCGCGCTACCGAAATGCTGGCGAAACCGGCCGCGATGCCGCCGACCAGGCGCAGGCCATAGATGTAGCGGTTGGACAGGACGAAGATGTTGGGATGGGACGAGACGAGACGGTAGGCGTGGTTGAAGCCGGGCCTCGCCTTCAGTTTCAGCACCCTGGGATGGTCGGCAAAGCTGCGGCCGAGAATGAAGAAAAACGTGTCGCCGACGAAGGCGCCAATGGCGGCCGTGAGGAAAGCCTTCCAGAGGATGAAGACATGCTGATGGGCGAAGAAGCCGCCGAGGATGGCCGCACTTTCGCCTTCGGCGACACAGCCCAGGAAAACCGCGATCAACCCATATTGCTCGATGAGGTGATGGACGATCCCGGTCATTGAGAGGTTTGCCGGCCCGACAGTTTTTCGTCTATGCGGTTCACCTGTTCGGCCAGGCGCGCGATGTCCTCGCGCACGCCGATGATCTGGCTGTGGCGCAGTTCGTCCAGCTTTTCATGCAGAGCCATGATCTCGATCTCGGCCTTGAGGTTGACCTCATAGTCATGCGCGGCGTCGATGCGGTCGCGCGCGGCCTGTCGGTTCTGCGACATCATGATCACCGGCGCCTGCAAGGCGGCGATCATCGACAGCACCAGGTTGAGGAAGATGAAGGGGTAGGGGTCGAACGAGTCTCGCCCGAGCAGCCACCAATTGGCGCCGATCCACAGCACCAGGAAAGCAATGAAGGACAGGATGAACGTCCACGAGCCGCCGATGCGGGCAATGGCATCGGCGATCCGGTCGCCGGCGCCCTGAAGGCCGGTGAGGCTGTCGTTGATATCCTGCGAGATGGGCTTGCGGTCGACAGTGCTCTGCAACACCCGCCGCTCGAGCTCGCTGAGGCCCTCCGGCGTTCGCTTCAGCCAGCGGTTGGCCAGTTCTGGCACGGTCTTGTGCATGGATGTCTCCATAGGAAAAGCGTCGGCTTGGCAGCCTCGTTTGCATATAGGAAGATGGCGTTTCGTCAAAAGCGCGGCGCGAGGATGCAGGATGCCCGATTTCGCGAAGATTCGCGCCCGTGCTGCAAAACGCAAAGGCGGCGACGCGGTGCTGACCTCGCTGCTCGGGCCGGCGCCTGAAAATGCCGCCGTGGCTGACATTACGGACGATCGTATCCTCTCGACAATGGCCGAGCGGGTGTTTGCCGCCGGCTTCGTCTGGCGCGTTATTGAACAGAAATGGCCCGGGTTCGAGGACGCGTTTCTCCATTTCCAGCCGAAACGGCTGTTGTTTCAACCTGATGACTTCTGGCACGACCTTACGGCTGATCAACGCATTGTGCGCAACCCGCAGAAGATCAAATCCGTCCGCGACAACGCCGCCTTCGTTGAGCGTGTGTCGAAGGAACATGGCGGTTTCGGCAAATTCCTCGCGGAGTGGCCTGACGACGACCAGGTCGGGCTGATGGCGTATCTCGGCAAGCATGGCAGCCGGCTTGGCGGCAACACCGGCCAGTATTTCCTGCGCTGGCTGCAATGGGACGCCTTCGTCATCTCGGCCGATATGGTCGCGGCTTTGCGTGACGCCGGCCTCGACATCGCCGAAAGTCCGACTTCGAAGAGGGATCTCGACAGGATTCAGGCGCAGATCAACAAATGGGCGCAGGAAACCGGCCTGCCGCGCCGGCACATCTCGCGCATTCTGGCGATGTCGATCGGAGAGAACCATTCGCCGCAATCGCTGCGCGAATATATGGGCGATGACTGATCACCGAATTGGTCCAAACGAACGCCATTGCCCGGGCAAATTTGCCGCGCTAAACCGCACAGATGACCCAGAAGACCGCACCCGATATTCTGCGCATCGCCGTTGCCCAGCTCAACCCGACGGTCGGCGATGTCGCCGGCAACCTTGCCAAGGCGCGCGAGGCCAGGGCCGATGCCGCCCGCCAGGGCGCCGACATCGTGCTCTACACCGAGCTTTTCCTTGCCGGTTACCCGCCGGAGGACCTGGTGCTGAAGCCGGCCTTCCTCAAGGTTTGCGAGAAGGCCGCTCAGGACTTCGCCGGAGATACCGCCGACGGCGGGCCGGGCGTCATCATCGGCACGCCGTTGAAGCGCAAGAGCGGCACCCACAATTCGATCATCGTCGCCGATGGCGGCAAGATCCTCGCCGAGCGCTACAAGCTCGATTTGCCAAACTATGGCGAGTTCGACGAGAAGCGCGTCTTCCAGGCCGGCCCCGAGGCTCAGGGACCCGTCAACTTCCGCGGTGTGCGCATCGGAATTCCGATCTGCGAGGACATCTGGGGCGACGTCGGGATCTGTGAAACCCTGGCCGAGAGCGGCGCGGAAATCCTGCTGGTGCCGAACGGCTCGCCCTACTACCGCGCCAAGATGGACGTGCGCCATCAGGTCGTTATCCGCCAGGTCATCGAGACCGGTTTGCCGATGATCTATGCCAATCAGATCGGCGGCCAGGATGAGCTGATCTTCGACGGCGCCTCTTTTGCCATCGGCGCCGACAAGACGCTCGCCTTCCAGATGAGCCAGTTCGAGGAAACTGTCGACGTCACCACCTGGAAGCGCAACCGCGTCGCCGCAGGCGCGCAAAACGCAGAAGAGTTCGACGGCTGGGTCTGCTCGGAAGGGCCGATGTCGAAAATCCCCGAGAGCGAGGAGGCGGACTACCGCGCCTGCATGCTCGGCCTGCGCGACTACGTCAACAAGAACGGCTTCAAGAACGTCGTGCTGGGTCTCTCCGGCGGCATCGATTCGGCGATCTGCGCCGCATTGGCCGTCGATGCGCTCGGCGAGGAGCGGCTGCGGGCGGTGATGATGCCCTACCGTTATACCTCGGAGGATTCGCTGAAGGATGCCGAGGATTGCGCCCGTGCGCTTGGCTGCCGCTATGACATCGTGCCGATCTTCGAACCGGTCGAGGGTTTCCTACACACGCTGGCGCAGCTTTTTGAAGGCACCAAGGAAGGCATCACCGAAGAGAATCTACAGAGCCGCGCGCGCGGCACGATCCTGATGGCGATCTCCAACAAGTTCGGCTCGATGGTCGTCACCACGGGCAACAAGAGCGAGATGTCGGTGGGCTACGCCACGCTTTATGGCGACATGAATGGCGGCTTCAACCCGATAAAAGACCTCTACAAGATGCAGGTCTATGCGCTGTCGCGCTGGCGCAACAGCCATGTGCCGCCGGGCGCGCTCGGTCCCTCAGGCGAGGTGATCCCCAGGAATATCATCGACAAGGCGCCGTCGGCGGAATTGCGCGAGAACCAGACCGACCAGGATTCGCTGCCGCCCTATCCGGTGCTGGACGACATTCTGGAATGCCTGGTCGAGAACGAGATGGGCGTCGACGACATCGTCGCGCGCGGCCATGACCGGGCGACGGTGACGCGCGTCGAACATTTGCTCTACATTGCCGAATACAAACGCCGGCAAGCGGCGCCGGGCGTGAAGATCACCCGGAAGAATTTTGGCCGCGACCGCCGCTATCCCATCACCAACCGTTTCAGGGATCGCGGTTAAGCATCGATCAAATTGATGAACCTTGGGGGGCCGCATGTTTATCAGCTATTTCAAGGGAACGCCAGAGTATCACATCCTGCGCTTCAAGAACGGCAAGGTCCGTGAGCAGGGGCGCGGCATCTCCTTCTGGTACGGGACGTTCGGCACCACCATCGCCATGGTGCCGGTGACGTCGCTCGACAACCCTTTCATCTTCACCGAGACGACGGCGAATTTCCAGGATCTGGCGATCCAGGGTTCCGTCAGCTACCGCATTGTCGATCCGCTCAAGGCGGCCGAAGGCTTCGACTTCAGCGCCAAGCTCAGCCGTGCCGACGTCGTCGGCGACGGCCGTGAGAAGATCGCCGAACGCCTGGTGCTGGCGATACAGAGCCGCGCCCGCGCGGTGGTTTCGAGCATGACGCTGGAACAGGCGCTGGCCGAGGTGACCAAGCTCGGCGGCAATCTCGCCGAACTGCTGCGCAACGATCCGATTGCCGCGACCGCCGGCCTGTCGATCGAGGAGGTTCACATCACCTCGGTCCAGCCGACGCCGGAGATCCGCAAGGCGCTCCAGACCGAATATCGCGAGGCGCTGCAGCGCCAGGCCGATGCCGCGATCTATGGGCGCCGTGCCTGGGGCGTGGAGAAGGAGCGCGAGATCAAGCAGAGCGAGCTGGCGACCGAAATCGAGCTTGCCGAACGCAACAAGCTGCTGGTCGATACCGAGGCGCGCAACAAGCTGACGCTTGCCGAGGCGCAAGCCAAGGCCCAACAGCTCGAACTCACCGTCTATTCGTCGGCGCCGGCGCACGTGCTGACGGCGATGGCTTTCAAGGCCTGGGCGGAAAAGGGCGGTTCGGTCGGCAATCTGTCGATCACGCCTGACATGCTCACCAGCGCGCTCAGCCAGCTTTCCACGCCGAAAGCCGGGTCCTGAAAGGCAAGCACGGGTGGCAAGCGACCAGAGCGGCAGGCCGATCGACCGGGTGATCGTCGTCACCCGCAAGACCGAGCTGGAGGAGCTGACGACGCGCTTCAACACGCAGGGACAGGCGCGCTTTTATCTCCGGCAGGCCGGCATGAATTTCGACCCGGTCAAGGCGGCGCATGACGTCTATCACCAGGCGCTCGACCGGGTGATGGGTTCGCTTCCCCAAGGCCTCAAACAGTTGCGGCTCGACCGCGAACTGGTCCCGCAGTTCGAATTCGGCTCCGACGCGGTGATCGCGCTCGGTCAGGACGGGCTGGTGTCCAACACCGCGAAGTACCTCCCGTACCAGCCGCTGATCGGCATCAACCCGAACCCGGCGCTTTTCGACGGCGTGTTGCTGCCGTGGAATGCCGACGATACCGAAAAGGTCCTCGGCCTGACGATCGCCGGCAAGGCGAAGCGCCAGGCGGTGGTGATGGCCGAAGCGCGCTCCAATGACGGACGCCGGCTGATCGCCTTCAACGATCTGTTCGTTGGCGCCTCGACGCATGTCTCGGCGCGTTACGAGTTGACCTATGGCGGCAGGACCGAGCGCCAGTCGTCGAGCGGCATTATCATCTCCACGGGCGCCGGCTCTACCGGCTGGCTGCGCTCGGTTATGGCGGGCGCCGCGGGACTGGCCGCGGCCTATGGTGACAACTCCGTGCCGACCGTGCCGCCGCAAGGCTATGACCGCGAAGGCGAACAGCTGTTCTTTTCGGTGCGCGAACCGTTTCCGAGCAACACGACCGGCGTGTCGCTTGTGCATGGCGTCATCACCCGCGACCGGCCGCTGGTGGTTTCTTCGCGGCAGAGCAGGGGCGGCGTCATCTTCAGCGACGGGATGGAGCTCGATTTCGTCGAGTTCAATTCCGGCACCGACGTGACCATCGCGATCGCCGACCAGAAGGCCTATCTCGTGGTGCCATAAGCGCGCCACGTGGGCAGCCAAATCACCGGCCGGACTGAATTCGGCCGCCCTCCATTCTTTGCGAGGCACCATGCCCGACTGTGAAATCAGCTTCGACATGTCACGGATCGATTTCCGGGCGACCTCCGATCTGTTGATGGCGAGTTATTGGGGCGCCGGCCGCAGCGATGACTTTCATCGCCGCGCCTTTGGCAACTCGTTCTGCACCGCGGCCTATATCGATAGGAACCAAGTCGGTTTTGGCCGGGCCATCACCGACCGTACGGTGTTTGCCTATCTCGCCGACATCATCATCTGGCCGCAGCATCGCGGCCAAGGCATTGGCACGCAACTGGTGCGGGCGCTCATCAACCACCCTGAACTCAACACGGTCTCGCACTGGAGCCTGTCGACCAGTGACGCGCATGGCCTTTATGAGAAGCTGGGCTTCAAGGCATCGACCGACGGCCGCTACATGCGCCTCGATCGCAACCCGGAATGAGGCATAGCGAGGGGTTGACCGGCTGTTGTTGCAAAATAACCTCACTGGTTGGACCAGTTACGCTTTGCCACGTGCCCGGCCTTGGCGATCCTTCATGGCGTCTCTATAAGGACCGCTCCGCAAGTGTCTTGCGGGAGGTCTGAATGGCAGTATTTCACATGGTAATGCGAGGCCGCGAAGCCTAGGTCTCACCTGGCGTCCGGCGAAGGTTTGCCCTTCGCACCGATGCCGGGTCGAGTACAGGCTTCTGCCGATGCCGGTCGCCACCCGACAACCCGGGGCGCGCCGCCACCCATGCCGAACCTCCGCAGCCCCGGGCGAATTGCCCAGCGCGGTTTTCAATTTTCAGACCTTACCGGGACCGGGCAGATTTGCGCCCGGATGACATCATGGCTCGTTTTCGAATCGATCTGCGTGCAAGCGCCTTTCGCAGCGTTCTTGGCTTCACGCTCAGCCACTGGCGGCGCCAGCCGTGGCGGCTTTCGCTGATCATGGGCAGCTTCCTGCTGTCGACCATAGCGGACGTGTTGACGCCGCTCTATTCCGGCCGGCTGGTCGACGCCGTCGCCAGCAGTGCGTTGGCTGACGATGTCGCGTGGAATGCGGCAATGGCGGCGTTCTTCGCGCTCATCGCTTTGGCGATGACCGGCGTGGTGCTGCGCAACCTGGCTTTCATGGGCATTGTCGAGCTGACGCTGAAGATGATGGCCGACATCGCCGCCGACGCGTTCCATCGCGTGCAACGCTTCTCAACCGACTGGCACGCCAATAGCTTTGCCGGATCGACGGTGCGCAAGGTCACGCGCGGCATGTGGGCTCTCGACCTGCTCAATGACACCATCCTGATTGCGTTGCTGCCGTCGGTCGCCATGCTGGTCGGCTCGACGTTGCTGCTCGGCTGGTTCTGGCCACTGATGGGGCTGGTCGTGGCAGTCGGCTCGCTGCTGTTCATCACGGTGACGGCGCTGCTGTCGCTCGGCTATGTCGCGCCCGCGGCACGGCTCGCCAACAGCTGGGATACGCGGCTTGGCGGCTCGCTTGCCGATGCGGTGAGCTGCAATGCCGTGGTCAAGGGTTTCGGTGCCGAGACGCGCGAGGAGACGCGTCTTGCCAAGGTCGTCGCCAAATGGCGCGCGCGGACCAGCCGCACCTGGGTGCGCGGCACCATCAACGGCACGACGCAAGGCGCCATGTTGCTGGTGCTGCGGACGGCAGTAATCGGCCTGTCGCTGATGCTGTGGGCCTGGGGCCAGGCAAGTGCGGGCGATGTCGCCTTCGTGCTGACCTCGTTCTTCGTGCTGCAGGGCTACCTCAGGGACATCGGCACGCATATCCGCAATTTGCAGCGTTCGGTCAACGACATGGAGGAACTGGTCGATTTCCAGTCGCAACCGCTCGGCATCGAGGACCGGCCCGGCGCCAAGCCGATCCGGATCACGCATGGCCACATCGCCTTCGATAACGTCACCTTCCACTATGGCAGCCATCGCCTGCCGCTCTACCGCGACTTTTCGGTGGAGATAGCGGCGGGCGAGCGGGTCGGACTGGTCGGTCATTCCGGCTCGGGCAAGACGACCTTCGTGAAGCTGATCCAGCGTCTCTATGATGTCAGCGGCGGCAGGATCCTTATCGATGGCCAAGACATCTCGCAGGTTGCACAGGCGTCGCTGCGCGCGCAGATTGCCATCGTCCAGCAGGAGCCCATCCTGTTCCACCGCTCGCTGGCGGAAAACATCGCCTATGCCCGACCGGACGCCACGCAGGCCGAGATCGAGCATGCCGCCAAGCTCGCCAGCGCGCACGACTTCATCACCGGCCTGCCGAAGGGCTACGGCACGCTGGTCGGTGAACGGGGCGTGAAACTGTCGGGCGGCGAGCGCCAGCGGGTGGCGATCGCGCGCGCCTTCCTGGCGGATGCGCGCATCCTGATCCTGGACGAGGCGACATCGAGCCTCGATTCGGAATCGGAAGTGCTGATCCAGCAGGCGATGGAGCGGCTGATGGTTGGCCGCACGACGCTGGTCATCGCGCACCGTCTGTCGACGGTGCGGGCGCTGGACAGGCTGCTCGTGTTCGACCGTGGCAAGATCGTCGAGGAAGGCTCGCATGACGAGCTGATCCGGCTGAAGGGCGGCATCTACCGCCGCCTGTTCGAGCGGCAGGCGCTGGAACTGACCAAGGGCCTGGTGATCTGAGCTGAACGCAGAGCCCTATCCGAGGGATAGGGCTCTGCCTGATTCATCCAGGCATTCGCTCGAATGGCTGAAGCGCTGGGTCGATCGTGTCCCAGACGTGGCCGCGCACGGTGTAGGTGACCGCCTGCGGGTCGAACTGGCCGGGATCATCGAGGCTCGTGGCCTGGATCGCCGTCACCTCCGGCATGGCGACGAACGTTACGTAGACCGGCGTGCCGCAGGTCGGGCAAAAGGCCTGGGCTTTTTCATTGCCGCTGTCGGCGATCATCCGCCATGTGCTCGGCTCGCCGGTGATCTTTACGTCAGCGCGCCGGCCGAAGGTCACATAGGAACAATGGCCAGTACCGCTGCGCTTCTGGCAATCGAGGCATTGGCAGTGGTTCTGAAAGATCGGCTCGCCGCTGGCCTCATAGCGGATCGCGCCGCAGGCGCAGCCGCCGGTATAGTGCCTGGTCATTGTCGTTCTCCCGCTGTCAGATTGCTTCAGGCCGATTTCGGCTTGGCGAACAGGTCGATGCCTGTGCCGGTTTCGAGGAAGGATTTCATGCTGGACAGCACGGCCGGCCAGCCCTGGCTGATGCCCTTGGCCATGCCGCTGCCGGCTTCGAGCTCGTCATGGCTGACGGTCAGCTTGACCATGGTGTCGTATTCCTCGATGGCGAACGTCACCCGGCTGTGCTTGGTGGGATCGTCGGCCTGCGAGGCGTTGGCCCAGCTCATGACCAGGCGGGTCGGCGGCGAGATTTCGACGACCTTGCCAACGAGTTCGACGGTCCGTTCGTCATTGGCGCGGATGTGTTCCCATTTCGAGCCGGGCTTCCAGTCGGAGACGTTTTCGTGGCCCCAGTAGCGCTTGGCGATATCGGGCCTGGTGATGGCTTCGAACACCTTTTGTGGCGTCGATCTGATGTAGGTCACGTAGACAAAACTGGTGGTTTCCCGGGTCATTGGTCGTCTCCTTCGAGTTCTTGTTTCAGGTCGTGCAGCAGGCTCAGCCGCTGCCGTTCGAATTTTCGCACCCACCGCTCGTAGACTTCGTGCAGCGGCACGGGGTTGATGAAATGCAGCTTCTCGCGGCCACGCTTGACCGTGCTGATCAGATTGGCCGCTTCCAGCAGATCGATGTGCTGCGTGGCGGATTGCCTCGCCATGTCGAGATTTTCGCAAAGCTCGCCGAGCGTCTGGCCGTTCTTCTCACACAGAAGATCGAGCAGCATTCTGCGGGTCGGGTCGCCCAGCGCTTTGAAAACCTTGTCGGCGTCCATCGGTCTCACTCATCTTGAAGACACAATATGCAGGTAAATGCCTGCATGTCAAGCTGTGGCTAAGCTTGGCCTGAAGGGGAGGGATTTATAGTGTCGGATTGCTGGCGCGCGGAGCGAAGCACCGAGCCCGGAATCGGGGCAAGAACCGGTGCGGGCGCGCAGGACTATGCAGCGGTGGCTGTGAGCTAGGCTCTAACGACGAACTTGTCGGGATCGGCGCAGAAATGGGCGATGATCTGGCAGAGGTCCGGCTCGTTGACCATGCGTACGGCCTCGGCCCCATTGACCCATTTGCGGGTGCGCGCGCGCTTTTCCTTCCAGCGGTCGGCAACGTGCTCGACCTGCAGCGGAAACACCAGCACTTCGCAAGGGACTTCCTCGCCGGACGCGAGGGCCTTGGCGTAGAAGTAACGACCGGCCTCGAAAAGCGAAATCTTGCCACGCAATCCGGCTTCCTCGCCCGCCTCGCGCGCCGCTGCCTCGCAGAGCGGCTCCCTGGCCTCGGGCCAGCCCTTCGGCAGCACCCAACGCCCGGTGTCTCGGCTGGTGATCAGCATGATCTCGACGCCGTCTTCGTTATTGCGCCATGGCAAAGCGGCAACCTGCAGGCGACAAGGCGAAGTGCCGAAGAGCTTGCGGACCCTTTCAGCCAGATGGTCGTGTGTCGCCGGTGTCGTCAGCATCAGTGAAAGCTACCCCAGCCCTCAGAATCGTTAGCCGCCGTATGAATCTTACCGACAAGTGTAAGTCTTAAAAGTAAAAAACCTCACACCGACCCGTCAAACTCCGCCAACAGCTGTCGATTCGACAGAATATTGTCCCTTCCAGTGCCTGTTTTCATAGCAAACGGGGCGGGTTTGGCCGTCTGGGCAGAAATGGGGCTGGCGCGAATCAGCCTGCGTGATCGTCGGCGATCGGCTTCTGGTAGGTAAAACCCATGTCCCAGGGAAAGTAGATCCAGGTGTCCTGACTGACTTCGGTGATAAAGGTGTCGACCAGCGGCCTGCCTTTCGGCTTGGCGTAGACGGTGGCGAAATGCGCCTTGGGCATCATGGCGCGCACGATGCCTGCCGTCTTGCCGGTGTCGGTGAGGTCGTCGATGATCAGCACGCCCGCGCCATCATCGGCGAGCAGCGCCGGGGTGATCTCCTTCAGCACCTGCAACTGCCCCTGGCTGGTGTAGTCGTGATAAGAGGCGACGCAGACCGTCTCGATGACGCGTATGCCGAGTTCGCGCGAGATGATGGCGGCGGGAACCAGGCCGCCACGGGTGATGCAGACGATGGCCTTCCACTGTCCCTTGTTGGCGCCGGCAAGCCGCCAGGCGAGCGCCCGGGCATCGCGGTGGAACTGGTCCCAGGAGACCGGAAAGGCTTTTTCGGGAAGGGACATTCTGCACTCCGCGCGCACCATTGTGGAATGCGCGCGGAATTAACTGGAAAGTCAGGGCATTGGCAAGGGCGGGGCCAGTCTGTGGAGTTACCGCGACAAAAAGGCCGCAACCGGCACGCTGCGCAACACGGTGCGCGTGACGCCGCCGAACAAAAGCTGACGCAGCCAGGAATGGCTGTAGGCGCCGAGCACCAGAAGGTCGGCTCCGGTCTCGGCGATCCGGGTCTGGATGACGTCATCGACCGAAGCATTACCCGATTTCTGCACCGACACGCTGACCGTTGCGCCATGCCTGGAGAGTGCCGCGGCGATCTCGGCGCCGGCGGCTTCCGGGTTGTCATCCAGCGTATCCGGCGGATCGATGACCAGAATGTCGGTCTTTTCGGCCTCGATGATGAAGGGCAGCGCGTCGAAGGCGGCACGCGCCGCCTCCTTGCTGCCGTTCCAGGCCAGCAGCACATGTTTGAATGTGGTGACCAACGGCCCCTCATGCGGCACCACCAGCACTGGCCGGCCGGCATCGTAAACCAGCGTGTCGACATCGGCGCTCGTGTCGCCCCCGGTCTCGCGCTGCGCGGCAATAATCAGATCGGCGGCGCGCACGCTGGAAATACCCGTCAGCGCGCTGTCGCCGGAAAAGCTCTCGAGGCTGCGCCATTCGAAGGAAAGGCCGGAATTCTCGATCCGCCCAACGAAAAGCGCCTGCAATTTCTCGGCGCGCTCGCGGTTCATGTCGGCGGAGACCTGCAGGAACTCGGTGTCGGGGAAGCCGGTTGCCGAGGTGTAGGGAACGGGCAGCGCTTCGGCATGGATGCCGATGAGATGGCTCTCGAACCGGTCGGCAAGCGGGATGGCGCAGTCGAGCACGCGTTCGGCGTCCTGTTCGTTCTGCAATATGGCGACGATGGTCTTGAAGCGCATGCGAAATCCCTCAAATCTGCCAGCGCGTGCTGCGCCCGAGGGAAAACGTGGGAGTGCGGTGCTTGGTTCCGGCCCGGCGATGGTCCGCGAACCCAGGGTCAATTGGCGGCGGTGAAGCCGGCCACCATCGCCTCGACGTCCTTGCGTGCCGAATCCAGCGCCTCCTGGCTGCGGGCGCGGACCACCAGCTCCGTCCAGAATTTGCCGTCGCCATATTTCGGATAGGAGCCGATGATGGTGTCGGGATGCGCCTTCTGGATGTCGCCCAGGGGACCGCCGATCAGGCCTTCGCCGAACGGGCAATGGACGGTGGCCGACAGCATCTTGGTGCCGGCCTTCAGCGTCGGCACGACATTGTCGAGCATGGCCTGGAAAATCGCCGGCACGCCGGCCATGACATGGACGTTGCCGATGCGAAAGCCGGGCGCGACGGAGACCGGATTGTCGATATGGTCGGCGCCGCGCGGCATGCGCGCCATGCGCTTGCGGGCCTCGGTGTATTCGATGCCGCGCGCGGCATAGCTCTCGCCCAGCATGGCATAGGCCTTGGCGTCGTATTCGCACGGCACCCCAAAAGCCTTGGAAACGGAATCGGCGGTGATGTCGTCATGCGTCGGGCCGATGCCACCGGTGGTAAAGACATAGGTGTAGCGGGCGCGTACGGCATTCACCGCAGCGACAATCTCGTCCTCCTCGTCGGGAACGATGCGCACTTCCTTCAGGTCGATGCCGATGGCCGTCATGATGTCGGCGAGGTGGCCGATATTTTTATCCTTGGTGCGGCCGGACAGAATCTCGTCGCCGATGACAAGCATGGCGGCAGTGACGATTTCAGGCATGGAAGGCTCCGGCAAACAGGCCCGTTGGCAGACAAGGTCGCCTGAGGCAGAGTAGAAGGTCGCCTGAGATAGCGCGCCATCGAACTGGCGGCAATGCCGACACAAGCCGCCATCTGCCTTGCCGAGCGTTCGTCAGTGGGTGATGGTGCGCGCCGGTCCGCTTCCCGGGTGAAAACATGCTGGTATCGATTCTGCTTTGGCTTGTCGCCGGCCTGTCCGTGCTGGCTCTCGTCATCGTGGCCTGTCTGATGGCCGCTACGCTCTGGATTGCCGCCAAGGCCGAAAGGCTGGTGCCGGCCAGCGGAAACTTCGTCGAGATCGACGGCAGCCGCATCCATTATGTCGAAACGGGCGAGGGACGGCCGATCCTGTTCGTGCACGGACTTGGCGCCCAGCTTCATCAGTTCCAGCACACGCTGTTCAACCGCTTCGGCCCCGGTTGCCGGCTGATCGCACTCGACCGGCCGGGATCGGGCTATTCTGTTCGCGCGCGAGGAGCCACCGGCCGTCTGCCTGAACAGGTCGAGATCATCAGGCGCTTCATCGAAACACTCGGGCTGGAAAGGCCGCTCGTGGTCGGGCACTCGCTGGGGGCGCCGTCGCGCTGACCCTGGCCTTGGAGCATCCCGGCGCGATTTCCGGCATCGCTTTGCTGGCGCCGCTGACGCATCTGGAAGCCGGCGCCCGCGAGAAAGCGGGCCTGCTCTATATCCGTTCGCGGCTTTGGCGCTGGATCATGGCCTACACCGTCGCGATACCGACAAGCCTCAGATATGCGCGGCAGACACTGGAGTTCATCTTCGCGCCGCAGGCCGTTCCCGCCGACTACATGATCGATGGCGGCGGATGGCTCGGGCTGAGGCCAAGCCATTTCCATGCAACCTCCACCGATTTCGTAGCGGTCGAACAGGATCTTGGCCGCATCGAAGAGCGCTATGAAGAGATCGCCATGCCGGCCGGCATTTTCTTCGGGACAGCCGATCGCGTCATCGCCATGCGCATACATGGGGAGCCGATGAAGGACAGGATCGAAGGGCTCGATTTCGAGACGGTCGAAGGCCTCGGCCACATGCCGCAATTCGTCGAGCCGGACCGCGTCATCGCCTTCATCAAGCGCATTGCCGAGCGGACATTCGCCGGCCAAGACCTCACCACAGCCTCACAACAATTTCACTGAACCATTCGGCTGATATCCGGTTTTACCCCGTGTCGCACCCAAGGCGGCGGATACGGAGTAATTCAATGTACAGGAAAGTTTTTGCAGCATTCGTGCCGACGATCGGTCTTGCCACATCGGCGATGGCGCAGTCATCGGACAGCACGTATTCCAACCATCACAGCTGGTGGCCGTTCGGGAACGAGCAGTCATCGACCGTCGACCAGAGCACCACCGGCAGCATCAATGCCGACGGCAGCCAAGGCTATGGCGGCGCTACGGGGCCGTGCGCCTCCGACCCGTCAGGACCCTATGGAAATGTGAGGCCCAACGTGAACGATCAATATTGCGGCAAGTGATCAAGCCGCGGCTTCGACTGACCGGCAGGATGTCCCGCCTGTTTGTTTTGACACGCAATTCCCAAGGGAATTGCTTAGGCGAGCATCCATGGCCGGCAGCGAAAGCTGAGGGGCAAGGATCAGTCGGAAACTTCGGTCTGCGGCCGGTCGCGGCCGTCGGCCAGTTCGTCGTGCCACTTGCCTTCGGCATCCTCATACTGGATGCCGTCCGTGGCGCCGGCGATCTGCTGTTCGGCCGAGGCGATCTCGGCGGCGCGCAGCGCATCCTGGTGGGTCGGGAATGTCTCCGAGAATGTCGAACCGACCTTGTAGGCCCAGCCCCCGTCATGCTCGACGATCTTGTAAGTCAGCTTCGCCATGGAATCCTCCGGTTCGTCCGTCCGCTCAATGCGGCCCGTTTTTCATTGCAATTTGGGCTTCAATGCAACTTGGCGTCTGGCAGCCGGTCTTCGGGAACCAGCACTTCCGATTCCTTGGCCGCTTCGATCAAAGCCCTGCGTGCATCGGCCGTCGAACGATAACCTTCCAGCACTTTGAGGCAAGTGTCGAGAGCATCACGATGGCGCGGGCCGCGATTGAGCGGCCACACCGTCATCAGACACTCCGCCGCTTCCTGGGTGCTGCGGATCTGGCGATATTTGCCGACATGGCCGAGTTCGACCACGACCGGGGTTTCAAAAGGTTTGTTATCCATGATGGCCGCAACGCAAAGCAGCCAATATGGTTGCAAAAATGGCCGTCAGCCTGCGCCCAAACGTCTCACCAACCGCAATCGTTGGTCTCAGTAACCGCAGTCGTTGCGCAGCCAGTGGGCGTTGGCCCAGCCGGTCCGTCCGCCGATTTCGACCTGGTACCAGTTGCCCCGGCGGTCGAAAATCTCGGTGTGGTCGCCGTTGAACAATTGCCCGATCATGCGCGACGACGAGTTCGGCCGTGCGCGCACGGCGAGAAACCCGCTGCCGGTATCCAGATCGTAGTGCCTGGACAGGCCGTGCACCGTGCCTTCGCAATATTGCGCGCCGACCGGAGACGACGCGGCGAACGACAGTGCGACCACCAGAGCGGCGGCTGCCGGATAGATTGCCCTTGATGCCATGGACTTTGCTCCCAACCCGGCCGCCAAGGCGGCCTACCCCCAGGGACTATAGCGGGCGGATTAAAGCGAAGCTGCGGCAATCTGTCCAGCAGATGCGTTTGGCGCATCCGTCGGCGCTGCCTGTTCAGCCCTTCGTCCAATGCTGCATCGTCGTCACCGAGCGGGCAAGCTGCGGCGCGGGATGGATTTTTTCGCTGAAGGTGGCGGCGGCGCGCCAGCCCCAGCGCGGATCGGCGAGGAAGGCGCGGGCCAGCGCCACCATGTCGGCGCGGCCGTCGGCGACGATCGCCTCTGCCTGCGAGGGATCGTCGATCAGGCCGACAGCCCGTGTCGGGATGCCGGCGCCCTTGCGCACCGCTTCGGCCAGATGCACCTGATAGCCGGCGCCGGTCGGCAGCTTCTGCAACGGCGAATTGCCGCCGCTCGAACAGCAGATATAGGCAACATTAAGCGCCTTCAAGGCTTTGGCCACCTCGATCGCCTCGTCGACCTCGAAACCGCCATCGACCCAGTCCTTCACCGACAGGCGGGCGCCAAGCATCAGGTTTGGAACTGCCTTCCTCACCGATTTGGCGATCTCGATGAGGAAACGCATGCGGTTTTCCAGCGAGTCGCCCCAGCGGTCGGTGCGCTGGTTGGAAAGCGGCGACAGGAACTGGAAGATCAGATAGCCGTGCGCGGCGTGCAGCTCGAGGAAGTCGAAGCCGGCGCGCTCGGCCCGCCTCGCGGCTTGAGTGAAGCGCTCGACAAGCTGCAGGATTTCATCTTCCTCCAGCGCATGCGGCACATTCCAGCCGGTGTCATAGGCGATGGCCGAGGCTGAGACGGTCTGCCAGGGATCCTCGCCCGGCTGCAATGGGCCGCCGCCCTCCCAGGGCTTTCGGTTGGATGCCTTGCGGCCGGCATGGGCAAGCTGAATACCGAATTTCGTTTCCGGCGCGGCGACGCGCCTTGCTGCATCCAGCGTGCGCCGGGCGGCCGCCTCGTTGTCGTCGGAATAGAGGCCGAGGCAGCCATGGGTGATGCGGCCGCGCCGTTCGACGTCGGTCATCTCGACGGTGACCATGCCGGCGCCCGACATCGCCAGGTTCATCCAGTGATAGAGATGCCAGTCGCTGGCCGAGCCGTCTTCGGCGGAATACTGGCACATCGGCGCCACCGCGATACGATTCGGAAAGGTCAGGCCATCGAGGGCGATCGGCTGGAAAAGCGCTGCGGTCATCAAAAAACTCCGGAGAGGGACTGCAGCTATTTAGGCGATGGCAGTTGCCGGCACCAGACACGAGGCGGTGAAAGCTTCGCCGTTTCGGTTGCGCGCAAAACCGTTCGCGGTTACGCCATGGCGCCGACAGCTTGGAGCTCATCATGGAAGATCGTATCCGCATCCGCTCGGAGGAAGTCCTGTCCGACGACTGGGCGGTTCTGAAGAAGACCGTCCTCGATTATCGCCGGCGCGACGGGCAGTGGGAGACGCAGATTCGCCAGACCTACGACCGTGGCGACGGCGCGGTGATCCTGCCTTTCGATCCCGAGCGTCAGACGGTGCTTCTGGTGCGGCAGTTCCGCTACCCCGCCTACGTCACCGGCCACCGCGAACCGCTGATCGAGGCCTGCGCCGGCCTGCTCGACAAAAACGATCCCGAAACCGCCATCCTCAAGGAGGCCGAGGAAGAGCTCGGCTATCGCCTACAGAACATCGAGCGGCTGTTTTCCCCCTATATGAGCCCAGGCAGCGTCACCGAACGGCTGTGGTTCTTTGTGGCGCGCTATTCACCCGCCGACCGCATCTCGGCCGGCGGCGGCGCGGCCGACGAGGGCGAGGACATCGAGGTTCTGGAAATGCCTCTTGATGAAGCGCTGGCCGGCATTTCAGACGGCCGCATCATCGATGCCAAGACGATCATCCTGATCCAGCATTTGAAACTGTACCCGATGAAGGGCTAGCTCGGCGAAGCTCGACGTGCCTCACTGCTGCGGGCAGGGTGGCACGTCCACTTCGCGGATGAAGTTGCGCAGGTTGCAAGGACAGCGGAATGGCGCGTGGCGCAAAGGCATGGCTGAAGCGAACAGCGCGCGGGCATCTCTCCTGTTGCTGAACGCCGCGCTGCTTGTCCGCTACCGCCGGTTGACCCAGCGTTTCCTTGAGCGGATGCGGCATCTGCCGAATTTTGCAGCCCCGGTGACGTTCACGGAAAAGATCCACTGGCGCAAGATTTTCGATGACGATCCTCGCTTTGCCGGCCTTCTCGACAAGCTCAAGTCCAAGGAAATCGTCAGGGAGCGGCTTCCCGGGCTCGCCATCCCGGAGGTGCTGTGGCAGGGCGACGATCCGCGCCAGATCCCTTTCGATGACCTGAAAATCCCATACGCCGTCAAATGCAACCACGGTTGCGCCATGAATGTCATCGTTCGCGATCCGGCCAACGCCGACCGGGAGACGATCATTGCCGAGATGACGGAATACCTTGGCCAAACCTATGGCGCCCGCAAGCTGGAGCGCAGCTATGCGCACATAGAGCGGCGGGTTTTCGTCGAAGCGCTTGTCGGCAAGGACCAGGATTATGACCCGGTCGACTACAAATTCTGTGTGCTGGCTGGCCGCGTCGCCTACATCGTCGTCGTCGCCTTCCGTTCCACGGCCAAGAATACCGGCCACCTGGATCGCGATTGGCGCCCGCTGAACATCGTCCAGGGCGCGATCGACTCGAGCCTGGAAATTCCCCCTCCCAAGAGCCTGGCGCGGATGATCGAGGCAGCCGAGGCGCTCGGCAGCGAGTTCGACATGGTGCGTGTCGATTTCTACGAGGAGGAGGGGGAGCCGATCTTCGGAGAATTCACGGTCTACCCACGCAGCGGCTTGCTGCAATTCGACCCGGCTGCCTTCGACCGCGAACTGGGCGCGCATTGGGATATTGGCGCGTCAGGTTACCTCAGTCGTTTGCCCAGCCGATTTGCCCAACGATACAAGGCGATGCTCGTCGCCGCCGGCTATCTCGACGTTTGAGATGGCTGCCTTGGGTGGCGTGCCACCCGAAGCTCGAAGAGCGAAGGGTGGTGCGGAGAACCCATACGATTAGAGATCGAGGCAAACTGATAGCTCAGCAGGTCAATAGCCGTGATTTCGAAGTGCTGCCTCAACTGAGCCGTAGCGGTCAATTTGCCCTGCTGGGATCAATCTTCGTGAGCCGCTGCCTGGTCTCGACCACGCGCCTTTGCGCAGATCGGATTCGGCAACACAAGGCGAGATTCATAGCGACGCCGCAGTCTTCATCGAGCAAGTTTTCAGCGCGCTTCCTGCTGCGACTCGGCCGATTACCGCTAAGGTTACCGGCAAGCTCTCGCACGTCCGGACTGGGTCGAGATCATTTGAAGAACTCTTTCAGTTGTTGAGTCGATTGTCGCCAGAGGCCTTCCGGCCTTCAGGACACGCCGCCTCGCCGATCGTATCCTGCTGGATAAAGCGAGGTTCTCAGCCACCATTTTCTCGCTGAGTACCAGCGCGAACTCGGTCTGTTTGATGCGCTGCTGAGCATCAGCGAGTTGCATCGTGAAAAGATCGGTTGCCATTGTTGATCCGGGATCCGCGAGATTCATGATTGCGTAACACATGGCGGCCGAAATCGTTCCTAGTTGTCGGGCGAAGCCGGTGCCGCAAAGGGCGGCTGAGTTTGAACTTCCCACCCGACCAGACGTCCGCGAGCGCCAAGGCATCGAGAGCCCAGTGATCGGAGGGCCACTACGAGCGGGCGCAACCCGACCACTTAAGTGATCAGCCTCGCTACAGCCTTGACAGGTACAGTCGCGGCCTCATCAAGGGGAGGTATCAATGGTCTCGGCGATTGGAAACCAACATCGGCAGGCAGCTGAAACTCGACCGAAACCCGCAAAGACAGAACCGGGCGAAGGATTTGCGCCAGGCAAAAGCGCAGACAGCGTAGGACATCGCGCCAAGGCAATGGCGGCAGAAAGTGGCGACACGGATTCTGGCGCCCAGGGGCGCGCCGCATCGACAATCGCCAGGATGGATATCACCGTTTTGGCTCCACAGAGCGAAGAGCCGCCTTTGGAGTAACCCGGGCGGCCGTGCCGCTGCCTCGGTCCTTGTGCAGCACGACGCGCGCTGGCTACGCTCGGTGGACATCGTCGTCTCGAAACACTTCGGGCGTTGCACTGCCGCGAGCCGCCTTCGCTGCTGGTCGAGGGGCTGTAACCCTTGGTGAGGCCGGCATCGCCTCGCCGGTCGTTGCGAGCCCACGATCGCGCGGCCAAGCGACCTTCCCTGTGTCGGTCTCTATTTGATACTAGGGGACGGCGGTTTCATCACGGGCAATTGCAGCTGGTCAATGGTTGCGACGATGCCGGCGGCAATGGCTTCCGCCTCATGGATCAGTTCCGGACCATAGAGCCCATTGACCATCTCTTCGCTCGGCAGCACGCCAGGAGGACAGTGCTCTTCCATTGTGCGCCGGATGAGCGTCAGCGCTGCCCGGCATTGGTCGGCTTCGATCTTCATAGCCCTTCAAAGATCCAATTCGTCTAAAATGTTCCGGAACTAATTTAGCGATAGCTAATTGAAGTCGTGGTTCTGCGAGTCAGTGCATGCGTCTGAAATTCATCAAGCCTATGGAACCCGAACTGGTCGACACGCCGCCGATGGGCGATGATTGGATTCATGAGATCAAATTCGATGGCTACCGCACCCAGGTCATCAAGGATGATGACGGGATTCGGCTGATCACCAAGAACGGTTATGATTGGACGGGCCGCTACATCCAACTTGCCGGTGAGGCGGAAGCGATCGAGGCGAAAGACTTCATCATCGACGGCGAGACCATTACGATCAATGAGGCTGGCCTATCCGACTTCCATGCGCATCAATCAGCCGCGACCAGCCGCAAGCCGTCGCGCGATCTGTATCTGCTAGCATTCGACCTCTTGCATCTGAACGGGCATGACTTGCGGAACACGCCGGTGGAAGACCGTCGCGAGATCCTCCGGGCGTTGATCCCGGACGGCGGCCGAATCCAGTTCAGCGAAGCGATGCCGGGCACTGGCGACGCCGTCTTTCATCTGGTCGACCAGGCTGGGCTTGAAGGTATCGTTTCAAAGCGGAAGGGCAGCAAGTATCGGTCGGGTCCGACGACGAACTGGCGCAAGATCAAGTGCTATGCCGAAAAGGAGATGGACATCATCGGCGTGCAGCGCGAGGCCGGCAAGCCTGCCATGGTGCTGATGGCCGACAAAGGCCACTATGCCGGCGGCGCCTTCGTCACCTTCAAGGCGGACAAGCGCCAGCGCCTATGGGACCGCGTGCAAGGCAAGATTGGCGGGCCGGCGCCGAAAGGGCTCAAGAGTGACAAGGCCGAATGGCTAAAGCCGGGCCTGGTCGGCCGCGTGCGGTTCCTAAAGGGCGAGGAGAAGCTTCGCCATGCCAAGCTGCTGGATTTCCGGGAGGAGACTTAGCCCGGAGGCTTGTCCCGGGGCTGTGCCGGTCCTGTCCCGTTCCACTGGATGAACTTCGCCTTCTGGCCGGTGATGGTCTCGATCGACTTCAACAGGGGTCCATGGACCTTACGTAGAGCTTGGTAGTGCTCGCCGTGGTACGCCAGGAGCGGCCCGACGATGCTCTTGTGCAGCGCTTCGGCTGCCGCCAGGAAGCGCTCGATTTCAGCCCGGGAAAGTTGTTCCGAAGGTTTGGTTCTGGCCATTGGCGCTCTCCATTGAGGGGTCGCCGCAACGAGGACTATAATCCTACATGCCGGACTGCCTGACAAGAGGGCTCGCCGGCCTTACCCCGCAGGTAGCAGTAGGGCGACGGCGTCAAGCGCAGCCATCAGGAGCAACCACCAGCAAAGATGAGCAACGGCAGGCCCGGCGACCTCCTTTGGCACACGGGACAAACAAGAAGGTCGCCGAGCCTTACCGGCGCTGCTTTGTGAGGGAGACGACGCCGGATGAGATGAGAGTATGCGATCGTGCTAATCTCTGCGAACCATGCGAACGAAGGAAAGCCTTGTGGCACCGACGTTGAGATCAAGGTCGGGCGGGGCGCTGATCGCTGCGGCAGGATTCTTCCAAAGCGGTAGTGAGTCCAGAGCGGAACATTAGCGTCGGCTAACGGTTAATTCGGCAGTGTTCCGAACCGTGATTGGTAGAGCGATGGTGACGTTTCATCTTGTCTATTTTTCCGGCCTGACGGCAGACCAGCTGCTAGGCAGCGCCGTTTCTATCCTGGCGTGTTTGCTGCTTTATAACGCTCTGGCTTCGGACGCCTGACTGATAGGTCGGCCAGCGGCCCGGCATCCTTGGCAGCCGGCGATTGCGATCCCGATGCCAACTTCAAGACCTATCACGAGGCCAAAGACAAGCTTGCCGACGAAATCAATGGCGAGGGCCGGACAGGACGCCACACGTCCAGGCAGGGCTCTCTGAGGGCATTGGCGATGCCCGTTGCCTCAAGGTGGCGAGCTTTTTCGTTAATAGGCCTCCGCGCTGGGCAATCTGTTCCGAGAGCTTCTGTGATGCCTCTATGACGCGGCAAACCTTGGAAAAGGTTTCCGTGGCAGGACCGGGGTACGATTCTAACCAACTAGGGCTGTATAGGCCACTAGCGCCCGACGATCCGGCTAATCATGTCGTCGTCAGGTGCGCTGTCGGTGAATTCCCGTAGGAGCGCCTTCGCGTGGTCTACCCAATGCTCTTCAGCCAGGTTCAGCTCCCGAACGGATCTCCTGAAGGTCTCGCACACCACATCGAAATCGAAGGCGTCAATGCTGTAGCCTTCCTCGTCATGGTCCATCGGCAGCTCCCCCAATGGGGGAAACTGTACGGAATCGTACGAAGCAAGTGCAAGGGCATTCAAAAGCAATTGGCTGATGCCGCCCGATCGTTCCACAATGTGTTGCTAATATGCAGCACCGACTGAATCTCCGATCAGCGGCACTTGTGGTTGGTTCCAACAGCTGCACGTTGACGGCAAGATGCCAAAGCCAACGACATGCGGGCGACGAAGATGGACAAGCGACAAAACACAAGAAATGTTGAGTTGGTCGGTCTTCTGGCCGTGCCGTTGTCAGTTCTAATCACGCTGCTGATAGCTGGAATGATCCTTTGCTGAAATGTTTGAGTGGCAAAAGGCTGGGGCGGCGGGTTTTTCCCCTTTGAAAGAAGTCACGATGTCCCAATCCGTCGAACCCCCGATATTGCCAGAGGATAGCCCAGACCGTGAGGTGAACTGTGAAGTCGCATTAGAAGCCGCGTTTGCGGCCTTGGTGACTGCGTCAGAAGCGCAAGGTTGGACGCCACAGGAAACGGCTGCAACTCTTCTCAAAATCGCGACGGGGCATGCCCACCGGGTTGAGGCCGCTGCGGCCCCAGCCGGCTCCCAAGGGAGTGCTTTGCGCGGTCGGTCGCTACCGACAGGAGTGTTGCAGCAGGTATTCCAGCAAGAGTGTTAAACCTCTTCAGTTTTGTCCCTCTCCTCTGCCAATGCGCTCTTATCAAAGCCAAGCCCCAGTGGCATCGGCATGATAAGGTCTGTGAGTTGCGGCTTACACTCGAAGAGGACTGCCCTGGCCAATAGGTGGCCGGCTCGCAAAGGTCTTTGAGACGTTCTGCAGCCAAATCCTGATCTAATGCCCGTCAAGGCCGGACGACGCGTATTTCTCATGTCCTTACCGCAGCCAATACCGAACACCAAAACACCACCGGCCGAATTGATGAAGGCTGACAGTGCTTTTGCCAACGCCGCCCGACCATCCTTAGTTGGTTGTTCTTGAGGTGTGAAAGCGGGCCCCTGTTTTCCGACCGCAGGTGTCTTGAAGTCTAGGCTTAGGCTTTCCTGCATCTCGGCCTCAACTGCTGATTTAGCAGAGCTTCCCTATGAGCGACCAAGTCATGAAAATCCAGCATGGCAGTTTCCGGCTTTGTATCCCGGCTGCCCCTGCGGCTACCCGCGTCGGCCTTTTCTATGGTAGCCAGTGAGTTCGTACAGAACGAATCCTAAGCATTTCAATTGGTGCGGACGACGGGAATCGAACCCGTACGATCAGAAATCGAGGGATTTTAAGTCCCTTGCGTCTACCAATTCCGCCACGTCCGCAGGCCAGCCCTTTTCAGACGCCAGCGAAAACCCGTCAAGCATCTTTTGCCGAGTGTCGAACTCATGAAAGGTGTTTCGCGATTTCAAAACAATTGGTTGTGGCGAAAATCTCAGTCGCCGAGAACGCTCAGAATTTGTAGCTGAGATTGATACCAACCGCGTTCAGTTTCACATCCTGATCGCGATCGTTGAAGGGTTCCGCCACGTCATAGTGCTCGGAGCCGAAATCATAATAGCGATATTGCGCGCCGACGATGAATTTGTCGGTCAGCGCATAGTCAACGCCGGCGCCCAAGGTCCAGCCGACATTCGTGCGTGTGCCGGCGAACGACGCGCCCGCGACTTGCGAAGTTTCGATGCCGGCAAAGGCGACGCCGCCGACGCCGTAGACCAGCACGCGGTCCATGGCGAAGCCCGCTTTGGCGTTTACAGATCCGAACCACTTGATGTCCGTGCGGAATGTGCTTCCAAGGCCTGATACCGCCGTACCGTCGACGGCGGAATAATTGAGCTCCGCCTCGGCGCCGAGCACCGCCTGATCGAACTGCCACAGGCCGGCGACATGGCCGCCGACGAAACCGCCGTCAATGTCGGGCGAGATGGAAAACGGCGCGCCTTCCGTCACTGATATGTCGGACTGGCCCCAGCCGTAGCCGGCCTGCAGGCCGGCATAGTAGCCGGTCCAGTCGAAGCCTGGTTCGGTCATCGGCACCGCCATCGGGTCGGCGGCGAATGCCGGCGCGGCCAGAGCAATCAGAAATCCGGCACTGGCAATGGTCAGACAGCGCATCGAGTTCTCCGAAAAGGCGGTTCAGAAGGCGCCTTGCCGGAAGGTAATCCTATTCGCCGCAAAACGGAACCCATTGTTCAACAATCGGAATGTACCCGTTGCTGTGCTGGGTGCTCTAGCTGGGGGCGCTATTTGGCGTCAATGAAGTCCAGCGCCGCATGGCTATATTCGTCCGGCGCCTGCAGCATGGCGAAATGACTGGCGTTGGGCAGGATGATGAGCTTGGCGCCCGGAATGACGGAGGCCATGTATTCGGTGTGTTCGCGCTTGATCGCCTCGTCATGGTCGCCGGCAACGATCGCGGTCGGCGTGGTTATCTTGCCGAGCTGTTCCTTGGTCCAGGCCGGCTCCGACTCCCACATGTGGCTGATCTGCGCCACGAAGGCATCGTACTGGTCGGGAGTCTTCGACAGTTTCTTGTAGTCGCGGCCCGAGCGGTCGATATAGGCGGCAAAGGTCTTGTTGGTCAGCACACCCGGATCGACGCCATCGGTGGTGACGTTGGCGGCCTGCGCAAAGAGCCGTGTCAGCCGCTCCGGATGATGCAGCGCGATGTCGATGCCGATAATGCCCCCGTCGCTCCAGCCGACAAGAGCGGTCTTGTCGATCTTGAGATAGTCGAGCAGCGCAAGATAGTCCGACGCCATGAGGTCATAGCCGTAAGCTTGCTCGGTGCGGGTAGAACGGCCATGGCCGCGGCTGTCGGCAATGATCACCTTGTGCGTCTTGGACATCGTCGCCACCTGGCTTGCCCAGATGTCGCCATGGCCAAGGCCGCCATGGATCAGGAGAATCGGATCACCGGCGCCGAAAACGGCATAGTACATCTGGATGCCGTTGACCGGCGCATACCCGCTCTGATCCGGTTTGGGCATCGCCGCCGGCTCCGGCAAGGTCTGCCAACGTTCCTCGGCGGATACAAAGCCGGCCGAGATCAGGAACAGGGTGACGAAGGCGAGTGCTTTCAGGAACCGGATCATGACTTCACCTCAGGAGGTTTCGGGCTCATCACAACAAAAACCCGCCTCGCGGCGGGTCGTCGGCGCAAATCAGCACCATAGCCAGAATGGTAGCATAAGTGGCGGCACAAGCCAAACTGAATGACCGCACCACTGATGCCTGCCCTCGGGGTGAGCAGGTGCGGCGCATCCGCCCGGGCGAATTCTCATCGACGGATTTCGTCCGTGATCGCTGGCCAAAACCTTGCCGGCTTGGCACAGTCGGGCAAACAGGAGTCTTTCATGGCCAAGCAGCCGTCGGCGACGAAACCCAAGCCCTGGACCGAGATGGCGACGCATCTGGTCGACGTCGCAACGGGGCGCAAGCCGGCCGACCTCGTCATCCGAAACGGCCGCTGGGTGAACGTGCATTCCGGCGAAATCATAGCCGGCACCGACATCGCAATCTCAGGCGGCCGCTTCGCCTATTGCGGGCCGAATGCCAGCCATGCCATCGGCCAGGGCACCAAGGTGGTCGATGCCGGCGGCCGCTATCTCGTGCCCGGCCTGTGCGACGCGCATATGCATGTCGAGAGCGGCATGGTGACGGTGACCGAGTTCTGCCGCGCTGTCATCCCGCACGGCACCACCTCGATGTTCATCGATCCGCACGAGATCGCCAATGTGCTGGGTCTGCCCGGCGTGCGGCTGATGCATGACGAGGCCGTCGCCATGCCGATCAACGTGCACGTCCAGATGCCATCCTGCGTGCCGTCCGCGCCGGGGCTGGAGCATGCCGGGGCCGAACTGACGGTCGCCGATGTCGCGGAAGCGATGACCTGGGAAAACATCATCGGGCTCGGCGAAGTCATGAATTTTCCCGGCGTCATCGCCAATGATCCGGTCATGTCGGGCGAGATCGCCGCAACGATCAAGGCCGGCAAGACGGTCGGCGGCCACTACGCGTCGCGCGATCTCGGCCTGCCGTTCCATGGCTATGTCGCCGGCGGGCCGGAGGACGACCATGAAGGCACGCGCGCCGAGGACGCAATCGCCCGTGTGCGCCAGGGCATGAAGGCAATGCTGCGGCTGGGCTCGGCCTGGTACGATGTTGCCTCGCAGATCAAGGCGGTGACCGAGAGCGGTCTCGACCCGCGCAACTTCATCCTGTGCACCGACGACAGCCATTCCGGCACGCTGGTGCATGAAGGCCATATGGACCGGGTGGTGCGCCACGCCATCCAACAGGGATTGAAGCCGGTGACGGCGATCCAGATGGCGACGCTGAATACCGCCCAGCATTTCAAGCTGGAGCGCGAACTGGGCTCGATCGCGCCGGGACGGCTGGCCGATCTGCTGATCGTCTCCGATCTTGCCGCCATGACCATCGACGAGGTCTATGGCCGCGGTATCAGGCTGGCCAAGGGCGGCAAGCTCGAGATCGACATTCCGGCCTATGATTACCCCAAATCGGCGAAGAACACCGTCAAGCTCGGCAAGAAGCTGAAGCCAGGCGACTTCGACATTGCGGCGCCCAAGGGCGCCAACGAGGTGCGGGTGCGGGTCATCGGCGTGATCGAAAACCAGGCGCCGACGCGGGCGCTGGAGGCCGACCTGCCGGTCGAGGACGGGCTGGTCGCCATGGACCGCCGCAACGACATCTGCCAGATCGCGCTGGTCGAGCGCCACCGCGGCACCGGCGGCGTCACCAATGCCTTCGTCTCAGGCTTCGGCTATATGGGCGACTGCGCCATGGCGTCGAGCGTCGCACATGATGCCCACCACATCATCTGCGTCGGCACCAACAAGGAAGACATGGCGCTGGCCGTCAACCGGCTGGGCGAGGTCGGCGGGGGCGTGGTGCTGTTTTCGAAGGGCAAGGAGCTTGCGCTGGTCGAAATGCCGATCGCCGGGCTGATGTCGGACGAGCGGGCGGAAATCGTGGCGGCCAAGGCGGAGAAACTGACCGAGGCGATGCGCAAGATGGGCTGCTCGCTCAACAACGCCTACATGCAGCACTCGCTGCTGGCGCTGGTCGTCATTCCGGAGCTCCGGATTTCCGATGTCGGCCTGATCGACGTGACGACGTTCCAGAAGGTCGATCTTTTTATCTGAGATCAGCCCGCTGCTTGGCTCTCATCCGCCGGTGGCGATGGTCAGCACCTTGAATGGCGTGGTGATGATGATCTCGGCGACGGATCCGACTGCCTTGCCGAGGCCTCGGCCGAGATTGTCGATCTGGCCCTGCGTGGGTTCGTCCGATGCCAGGCCGGCTGGAGCGCGCAGACGGTCGCCGAGCAATTGCACCAGGAACGGGTTGTCGGCGAATTTGGCGTGGTTCAGGCGGTCGCCGCCCTTGATCTGGCTGAGGTCGGCCACAACGACGCCGTAACTGGCAATGTCGGCGGCGTTGCCGTAGTCGCCGACGCGCGGCTTGTCGCCGGATAGCAGGCTGGACAGTCGCAGAGCACGGTCGTCGGCGGAAAGCAGGATGACGAACGGCCTGTCGGGCTTGCCGTAGCGGATCATCTGCTTCTTGAAGACGTCGACATCGATATCGGGCGATGCCAGGACGACACGGCCGAGCTTGCCGTCGAGATCGCGGTCGCCGGTGATGGCGAGCTGGCGCAGCGCTTCCATCGTCACCCAGGTTCCCATCGAATGCGCGATGATGTCGATGCTCTTGACCTTTGTCTTGGCGAGCATCCTGAGCGTCGCTTCGAGGTCGTCGCGCGCGGCGTTGGCGCTGTCCTTGTCGTAGATATAGCCCGTGGTCTTGCCGCTCGAAGCCCACGAAAACAAGATCGGCGTACCCGGATATTCGGTGTCGTGGGCGATCTGCGTCAGCCGGTAGACCCCATCGTCGAAGCCGTTGTTGAAGCCGTGGACGAAGACCAGCGCGCGGTCGCCATTCATGGTGATGTTGGCGCCGACGGCCTTGGCGAATTGCGAGGCGTCGCCATAGTGGACGACGTCGGTGGCGGTGAATTGCTTGGCCGGGTTCGAATTGGCCGAGCCCTCGGCGCGCTCGATGGCGCCGACCTGGTGGACCTTCGGCACGGTGACGTCGACCCGGGCGTAGCTGGTGGTCAGCGAGCGATCGCCATCGAACACCTGGCGTGGGTCCTTGGTCGCCTGCTTGCGGGTGGTGGCGACGAAGATTTCGTGGGTGGCCGCGATGTCGGAGGCAGGCACCGAAACCGTCGTCTTGTTCAACAGGTCATGGGTGTTGGGGCCGGCGCAGCCGGCGGCAGCTAGCGCGAACGCAAGGACCAGGACAGTCTTCCAACGCTCGTTCACGCGGGCTCCCGCTGGCGCATTGGCGCCGATTTCAATGTCGTAGAGGCAGAGACCGGCCCGGTCCAGTTGAAAGTGATCGGGCCGAGCGGCATTCGCGACCTCACGCGGCGACGGTCGCCGCAAGGCGACAGCCTTATTGTCCGAGCGCGCTGATACGGTCGGTCACCGTCTGGTCGCTGGCAAAGCCGTCATCCTCGCGCAGCCGCTGGCCGATCATCTTCACCAGTTCGGGATTGTCGGCGAATTTGGTGTGGTTGAAGCTGTCGCCTCCCTTGACCTTGGAAAGGTCGACCACGGTGACGCCATAAGCGGCGAGGTCGGCGGCATCCTTGTAGTCGCCGACGCGTGGCCGCGAGCCGGCGATCAGGCCTGAGAGCCGCAGCGCCCGGTCGTCGTCGGAGAGCAGCAGGATGAACGGCTTGTCCGGCTTGCCGTAGCGGCGCATCTGGCTCTTGAAGACGTCGACGTCGATGTCGGGAGAGGCCAGCACGACATCGCCGAGCTTGCCGCCGAGATCGCGGTCGCCGGTGATGGCCATCTGGCGCAGCGTTTCCATGGTCACCCAGGTTCCGAGCGAGTGGGCGACGATGTCGATGCGCCGCGCGCCGGACTGCTGCAGCATGCGCAATGTCACCTCCAGCTGATCGCGGGCGGCGCTGGCGCTTTCCTTGTCATAGACATAGTCGGTGGTTCTGGCGCCCGATGCCCAGGAAAACAGCACCGGCGTGCCGGGATAGCCGGAATCGTGGACGATCTGGGTCAGGCGGTAGACCGCGTCGTCGAAGCCGGTGTTGTAGCCATGCACGAAGACCATGACGCGGCCGCCGCGCGCGGCGATGTCGGCGTTGAGCGCGCTTGAGAATTGAGGCTGCGCATCGTAGCCGACGACCTCGGAAGCCATGAAGTATTTCGCCGGGTCGTTCGACTTGCCGCGCGAGCGGCGCTCGATCTGGCCGGTCTGGTGGACGCCGGGAACGGTGACGGTGACGCGGGCGTAGTTCAGCGTCGCCGAGCGTTCGCCGTCGAAAACTTTGTTGGGATCGTCTGATTTCTTGCGTGTGGTGGCAATGAAGATCGAGTGATTGCCCGAGATTTCGGTCACCGGCGTGGACATGACGGCGCTGCCGAGCAGTTCCTCGGTTTTGCGGCCGCCGCAGCCGGCGATCAACAGGGCAAGTGCAAGAATGCAAATCGTCTTCAAACGCACGTCAAAAATTCCACTCCGGCCAAAAGGCCCATATACCCCCGCGGCACCTCCCGGACAGTGAGAGTGCGGCAGAAGTAAGTCGTGTCCAGCCGAAATGTGGTCAGCGTCGAGCCACGGTCATCGCACTGTTGCGCGAAAGCCAGAATGGCGGCAGGAACGCAGGGATGTTGGAGAAGGGCAATACCTCGGGCTTGAGCCTGATGCCGAGCACATCGCCCATGAAGGCGCGGCGCGCCTCGATGCGGCGCCATGCCTCGGGATAGCGGGCCGCGATCTCCTCGCGCAGGGACTCATCGGCAAGCGCGATACCGTCTTCGATGTTGGTGGTGAAATAGCTGGTTCCGGTCGCCGGAATGATGTCGACCTGCAGCGCCATGCCCGATTGCAGCTTGATGTCCGAGCCGGAAAACACCGGCGAATGCATCCATTCGTCGATATGGACGAGATGGCCGGGATTGAGCGAGACGCCGAAGAACGGGTCGCCTATGCGGTCATGCACGGCTTTCCAAAGCGCTCCGCCGGCAACGCCTATGCCGATGGTCTCGTACCAGTCGACGACGGCGGCGAAATAGGGCGCTACCAGCTGTTCGACATAGTCGCTTATCTCGCGCGGCAGTTCGGCCGCGCTCTCGACCAGGAAGCCGGCGCGGGCGTTGAGCGAGCCCTGGATGCCATAGGCCATGGTGACGGGATCGCCGCGCTTGATGATGTCGAGGCGCGGGCTAGGCAAGCCGTAGGGCGCACGCCTGCCGGCGGACAGCATCGGGTGGCAGCACAGGGGCAGGCCGTTGATCCCCATCAGCCGCGCGGCCTGCAATTCGCTCATGCCGGGCTCAATATTCCCAAGCACGTTGCGCAGGCCCTGCGAGGAAAAGGTCGCGGCGAATTCGAAGGACGCCAATTGGTCTGCCTCGTTGATGGCGCGTAGGCCGTCGGATGGGTTCATCAACAGGTTGGCGGCGTTGACCACCGCGCCTCTGTCGCCGGCCAGTGTGCGCAGCGTATCGGCGATGAAGGACGGCAGGTCGAGCGTCGTCTCGCCAACGCCGCCATCGCCGGGCCCGAACGGCTTCCAGCCGATGGCGCCGATCTTCTGGCCGGCTTTCAGGCCGCAGGCGGCAAGAGTGTCGGCAAGTGAGGCGGAGCGGTCGCGTGGCTGCGCCGGCAGCGAGAAGGTCTGGTAAAGGACGCGCTCGTAAGGCCCGTCGCAGATTTCGGCATAGCCCCAACCCTCATTGCCGACGAGAAGCTTTGGCTGGCTGCCGGGAACGATGACCAGCAGCGTCTCCTCGAAACGCGGATCGTAACCACTGAGATAGGCGACATTGGCCGCGTGCTCGCGGTCGCCATAGACGGCGAAGGCGTCGAGCCCGGCCTCGGCGCCGCGCGCCAGCAGAGCCTCGATGCGCGCTTCGTAGGTCCGCCGCTGAACTAGCGGCATCACTGTTGGCTCGCCGAATTCAGGAAGGTCTACGGTCTTCAGGGCGACAGCCGAAACAGGCATGAGGATGGCTCCAGTGGATTTCCTGCTGGCGCGCCAAAGCGGCCGCGCCGCATCGGTGGCTGCAAACGGCGAATTGTGCAATAGGCTTCGCCTTCGAACCATTCGATCCAGAGGTGACGGCGCCATGAACAGTTTCTCCTTCCGTGTCGCCACCGCCGCAGCCGCGATCCGCGAGATCTTTCCCGAAACGCCGCTGCAGGAAAACGACTATTTGTCGAAGAAGACGGGGGCTCGGGTGCTGTTGAAGCGCGAGGATCTTTCGCCGGTGCGCTCCTACAAGATCCGCGGCGCCTTCAACTTTTTCCGCAAGGCGCTGGCCGCAGGCAACGAGGCCGAGCTGTTCGTCTGCGCCTCGGCCGGCAACCATGCGCAAGGCTTTGCCTTCGTCTGCCGCCATTTCGGCAAGAAGGGCGTGGTCTTCATGCCGGTGACGACGCCGCAGCAAAAGATCGACAAGACGCGGCTGTTCGGCGGCGATTTCGTCGAGATCAGGCTGGTCGGCGACTTCTTCGACGACTGCTACCGCGCCGCCTTCGAATTCACCGAAAGTTCCGGCGCGCATATGGTGCCGCCCTTCGACCACAAGGACATTATCGAGGGGCAGGCGACGGTCGCCTATGAGATCGCCGGCCAGATGCCGAGCGCGCGCATGCCCGACATCATCATGCTGCCGGTCGGCGGCGGTGGCCTGGCCGCGGGGGTGACGCACTATTTCGCCGATCAGCAACGTGACGCGCGCTACGTCTTTTGCGAACCGGCCGGTGCGCCGAGCCTGCATCAGAGCCTGGCCGGCGGCAAGCGCGTCCGGCTCGCCAATGTCGACAATTTCGTCGACGGCGCGGCGGTGGCCGAGATCGGCCGCGAGCCGTTGCGCCACCTCAAGGAGTTCGCCGCTCAGGCGGTGCGGCTGATCCCTGAGAACCGGCTCTGCGCCACCATGATCGAGATGCTCAACATCGAAGGTGTGGTGCTGGAGCCGGCCGGTGCCTTGGCGATCGACGCGTTGAAGGATTTTTCGCGCAAGGAAATCCGCGGCAAGACCATCGTCGCGGTGGTGTCGGGCGGCAATTTCGATTTCGAGCGGCTGCCCGACGTGAAGGAGCGGGCGCTGCGCTTCGAGGGGCTGAAGAAATACTTCATCATCCGCTTTCCGCAGCGGCCGGGCGCGCTGCGCGACTTCCTCGAACTGCTCGGTCCCGACGACGACATCGCGCGCTTCGAATATCTGAAGAAATCGGCGCGCAATTTCGGCTCTGTGCTTATTGGCATCGAAACCAAAGACCGGCGAAACTTCGATTTGCTGAGGGCGAATTTCGAGGCCGAGGGCGTCCACTATCAGGACATCACCGACAACGAGACCCTGGCCGGGTTCATCATATGAGCGGTACAGCCTGCCACCCGAAGCTCGAAGAGCGAAGGGTGGTCTTCGTCGCGCTGTTTTCCGGCATCAATGTCGGCGGCAACCGCATCGTCCAGATGGCGGAGTTGCGGGCGTTATTCGAGGCGCTAGGCTTCACCGATGTCGCCAGTTATGTGCAGAGCGGCAATGTCGTGTTCCGGACCAAGAAGGGCGACGCCGCCACGCTGGCGAAACAGATCGAAATGGCGTTCGAGAAAAAATGGGGCTTTCACTCGCGCATCATGGTGCGCGATCTCTCCTGGTTCGAACGGTTGGTGAAGGAGAATCCTTATCCGGAAGTCGCCGGCGATCCGACCAAGCTTCACGCCTACACGCTGGAGCGCCAGCCGACGGCGGACGAGATCGCCAGGCTTGCCGAAAAATGCACCGGCCCGGAAAGTTTCGAGGTCAGGGACGACGTGCTCTACCTCAAGGCGCCGGACGGGCTCGGCAAATCGGTGTTCGCCAATCTCATCCCGCGCGTGCTGAAAGTGCCCGGCACCGCGCGCAACTGGCGGTCGGTGCTGGCGCTGCTGCAGATGGCGCGTTCGCTTTGAATCGCTTAGATCTGCGTTGCGGTTGCGATGCTAATTAAGTCTCGGCTAAACAGTTGTTTTCTGCAACAATTTCCGATTTTCCGGCCTGGGCAGCTTAATGAATATTGCATGTCTGTGCTATGCTCTTTCCGACTGCATTGGGGAGTTTCATGAAACGTCTGCTTCTCGCATCCACTTTCCTGATTTCGGCTTGCGGCGCGACGTTCGCCGCCGACGTGATTGAGACCGTACCGGCAGGGTTTGTCTGGTCGGGTGGCTATGTCGGCATCAACGCCGGCTATGGCTGGGGACGCGGTGACGCGGTCGACCAGACGGATTCCTTCTTCGACGAGGAGCTTGGTCAGACCCATGACGTCGATACCGACGGCTTCCTCGGCGGCGTTCAGGCCGGTTACAACTGGCAGTCTGGAGCATTCGTCTATGGCGTCGAAGCCGATCTGGGCTATCTCGGCCTCGATGGCGACAGGACTATCGTCGAAGAGCCCGACAATTTCGGATCGGCGAAACTGGGCGTCTATGGCGATCTGACGGCACGTCTGGGCTACGCCACCGACAGGCTGGTGATCTACGCCAAGGGCGGCGCGGCGGCGACTCACTACAAATTGAGTTATGGCGATACTTTCGATTTTGACGGGGTGCCCGACCCGGACAGCAGCGCATCGAAGAGCGGAGGCCGCTTCGGCTATACGATCGGTGGCGGTGTCGAATGGGCCTTCGCCGACAAATGGACCACGAAGCTGGAATACCAGTACTTCGACTTCGGTAAGGTCCGTTTGACAGATATCGAGGGCAACGACGCAAAGGTGAAGATCGACGCCCATACGATCAAGATCGGCCTGAACTACAAGTTCTGATCGATCCGTCGTTCCGACGGTTCAGATGGCGTCGCAACCAAGTGACGCCATAACGTCGCCCGGGGCTGGCAGCTTCCGGCGTTCGGCGTTGCGGCTGACAGCAGATCAGGTCGCCGGAGCCTGCTTCCACTCGAAAGTCAGTTCCTCGCGGAAGGCAAAGCGCTTGATGTGATCGGCAACAACGCTCTCCATGCGCTCCAGCGATCCGCTTTCATCCGTCGACACCGTGATATGCAGCGCTGCCGCATCGGCATCGAGAACCGTGCGGCCGAGCGACAGATCGATGGTGCCGTGGTTCAGATCGAACTCGACGGGAAATTTGTGCGCCCAGTGCTTGCACAACTGCTGCAAATAGCGGCTGGCATACGCGGTGGAGACATCGGCACGGCTGGTCGGCATAAATGAATTCTCCTGGGTGAGGCACTGGCTTTGCTTGGCTGGCGCGACAGGCAGGTAAATAGGTGCCGTTGCTCGAAATGGCAAAGGCGGCCGGCTTGTCGGCGCGGCCGCCTCGCTCAAGATGGCGTGATCGCTACCAGGTGCCGGTGTTCGGCATCGATGCCCACGGCTCAGCCTTGGGCTTGGCCGGGCCCTTCTGCAGCAGTTCGAAGGAGATGCCGTCCGGCGACTTGACGAAGGCCATGTTGCCGTCGCGCGGCGGCCGGTTGATGACGACGCCATTGTCCATCAGATGCTGACAGGTGGCGTAGATGTCGTCGACCTCATAGGCGAGGTGGCCGAAATTGCGTCCGCCCTTATACTCCTCCGGGTCCCAATTGTAGGTCAGTTCGATCAGCGGCGCCTTCTCAGTGATGCCGCTTTCTACATCCTCGGAGGCGGCGAGGAAGATCAGCGTGAAGCGGCCCTGCTCGTTTTCGTAGCGGCGCACTTCCTTAAGGCCGAGCTTGTTGCAGTAGAAATCGAGCGAGACATCGACGTCGGCGACACGGACCATTGTGTGGAGGTAGCGCATGGGATTTCCTCGGGGATGTTTGGGTTGCGAGGCAACATAAGGTCCACCCCGCCGAAGGGCAACGAGCATCGACTGAAAGTGGTCACCGGTTTTGGAAAAATCAGATTGCTCCGACAAAAGCGACGGACACAAGTGGTTGCCGATTTCGGCGAAATCCCTTGCAAATTGCCGACCGGTTGACCGCCTTGACGGATCGTCATTGCTGTCGGCAGCGACGCCGGCAAACAACAAGTCAGCTATTCCTGTATTCAACCGTGAAAAAAGGCACGGCAGGTCTTGCACACCCCGGAAGCGGCGGTGTTAATCTAATGTCAAGAATCACTTGCGGTTTTCTTGAAAAAAAGGGGGCGTTCTTATGGGGGATAAGGCCTCTTTCACGAGGCGGGATGAGAACCTTGACGACGCCCTGAAGAGTGACAGTGGCGGCGATAGCGCCGACCTTGTCGAAATCGCCGGCGCCATCAAATGGTTCGACGTGGCCAAGGGCTACGGTTTCATACTGCCCGATGACGGTTCTTCGGGCGACATCCTCCTCCATGTCACCTGCCTTCGAAAGGACGGTTTTCAGACGGCATTGGAGGGCGCGCGTGTCGTGTGCCTTGTCAAGCATGGCGACCGTGGTTTGCAGGCTTTCCGGGTGCTGTCCATGGACACCACCACCGCGGTCCATCCGGCCGAGATGCAGGAACAGCGCACCCATGTGGCGGTGACGCCGGAAAGCGGGCTCGAGCGGGCGCTGGTCAAGTGGTTCAACCGCACCAAGGGCTTCGGCTTTCTGACGCGCGGCGAGGGCACCGAGGATATCTTCGTCCATATGGAGACGCTGCGCCGCTATGGCATCACCGAGCTCAGGCCCGGACAGGTCGTGCTGGTGCGTTTCGGACGCGGTGAAAAGGGCCTCATGGCTGCCGAGATTCACCCTGATATGGGCACCTTGCCGGTCGCGCATTAGGACGCGAGCCTTCCTGAGGAAGTCAGGACGGCGTTTTTCTTGGTTTCACCACGATCTTATCCGAATACCTGAGACCACTTTTAGGGATCATGGTCTTTGGTCGAGGATTTCCAATGGCGTACAGGAACTGGCTGACAGCGGGCGCGCTCTGCGTCATCGTTGCGGTAGCCGCAGGCGCTTACTTCTATTCCGGGCAGCCGACCGCATCCCAGCAGACGATCGCCGGCGGTCAGGCGATGATCCTTCCCGTCGATCCGACACCCTTGGTCGTGGCGACGAAAGGGGGCGATAAATCCTTTTCGATCGAAGTCGCCGACACCGACTCGGAACGCGAGGCCGGCCTGATGTATCGCCAGGATATGGCCGACAATCATGGCATGCTGTTCGTCTTCGAGATGCAGAAGCAGGTCGGCTTCTGGATGCACAACACGCCGATGCCGCTCGACCTGATCTTTGTTGGACAGGACGGCAAGGTCCGGGCCGTCAAGCACGGCACTCCATTGTCCGATGCAGTCATCTCGCCGGGTGTGCCAGTGCGCTTCGTGCTGGAGCTCAAGGCCGGCACCGCCGCCAAAAACGGCATCGACCATGGCGATCTGCTGCGCCATCCGGCCGTCGGCACGGTGTCCGGCCCCGGCATGCCGCCATCGGACAAGGGCAACGCGCCCACGCCCGGCGCCGGCTGAGCCGCTCCCGATGCAATTCTTCTCCCATGACGGGTTCGACTTCGCCTTCCTCGACCGCCAGCCGGCGTCGGGGGCGGGCGATCCGGTGCTGATGATCCACGGCTTTGCCTCCAGCCACTATGTCAACTGGGTATCGCCCGGCTGGTTCAAGACGCTGAACGATGCCGGCTATCGCGCCATCGCCTTCGACAATCGCGGCCACGGCTCGTCGTCGAAAAGCTATGACGAGGCCGACTACACCCCGGCCAAGATGGGCTCGGACGCGGCGGCCCTGCTCGACCATCTTGGCATCGGCCGCGCGCATGTCATGGGCTATTCGATGGGCGCGCGCATCGCGGCGTTCCTGGCACTGTCGGATCCCGACAAGGTGGCGACGCTTGTCTTCGGCGGGCTCGGGATCGGCATGGTCGACGGCGTCGGCGACTGGGATCCGATCGCCGAGGCGCTGCTGGCCAACGATCCGGCCGCCACCAGCCATCCGCGCGGTCGCTCGTTTCGCGCCTTTGCCGATCAGACGCGCAGCGACCGCCGCGCGCTGGCCGCCTGCATCGCCACGTCGCGCGAACTGCTCAGCGAAGACGACATGACGCGCATCGCCCAACCAACGCTGATTGCGGTCGGGACGACAGACGATATCGGCGGCTCGCCCGACGAGCTCGCCGCGCTGATGCCGAACGCCAAGGTGTTTCACATAGACGGCCGCGACCATATGCTGGCTGTGGGCGACAAGACCTTCAAGCAGCGGGTTTTGGAGTTTTATGCCGAAAATCCGCTTTAACCGGTAAGCGATTTTCGGGCGATATGGATTGGGCGGCCGGCGAGGGGTGGCAAACAATGGCACAATGGGGAAGAAGCGCCGACGCTCTGCCGGGCGCCGTCGTGACAAGCAAGTTCGGCAAGCGTTCCGTCATCCTGGCGCTGCTCGCCTTCGGTGCCGGTGTGATGGCGCTGACCACAATGGTGGCGCTTCCGACCCACGCATCCGAGCGTGCCCAGAACATCGCCACGGGTTTCTTCATGGCGGTTTTCCTGCTGGCAGGGCCGTTGGCGCATATTGCCGGATTGATTTTCGGACTGATGGCGCTGGTGCGTTCGAACGATAGCCGCGTGCTTGGGGTCGTCGGCATCCTGCTCAACGGCGGCTCCCTGGCGGTTGGCTTCCTGCTGCTTGTGGCAATGGCATCGACGATAGGCGCTTTCACCTGATCGGGGACGAGTAATGGCCGGATGGGGAAGAAGCACGATAGCAATGCCCGGCGTGGTGGGGCGGAGCAGCTTGGGCAAACGCTCGGTGATCCTGGCCCTGCTGGCGTTCGCAATGGATTTTGCGGCGGTGGTCACGCTGGCGTTGATGCCAGGCGAGGCGTCGCTGGCCGCTCAAAACGTCCTCGGCGGGGTTTTTCTGGTGGTGTTTCTCGTTGCGGCGCCGCTGGCGCACATCACCGGCGTGGTTTTTGGCTTGATGGCACTGGGACGTTCAAACGACAATCATGTCCTCGGCATCATGGGTATCCTCCTCAACGGGCTGTCGTTGGTGATCGGCCTGTTCTTTGTTTGGGCGGCGACCAAGTCCGTTGGCGCCTTCAGGTGATCGATCTTCGTCTGGCTTGCAGCCGGAGGCGGTGCCGCTTTGGTTGAACTTTTCGTCACCTATATGGAAATGCGCCAGGCCGATCTGGCGCCTGCGCGCGCCAACCCGGCGGCAAGTGCCAGGGTTGTGCGTGAGAGGCTGGACCGCGCCGCCTATCTCAGCCTCTACCGCGCTGTCGGCGAGCCGGTGCAGTGGGACCAGCGGCTGCGCATGCCGGCGGAAGAGCTCGAGCGCCTGCTGGCGCTGCCCTCGACATATATCCATGTGCTGCGCGTCGAGGGCGAAGCGGCTGGTCTGTGCGAATTCAACGGCGTCGGCCAGCCTGAGGTCGAGCTGGTTCATTTCGGGCTGGTCCCCGTCTTCCAGGGTCGCAGGCTTGGGCCGTTCCTGCTCGACCAGGCGCTTCGCGCCATCTGGTCGCACGCGCCGCAAGGGGTCTGGCTTCATACCGACACATACGACCATCCGGCTGCGCAATCGGTCTACAGGCGCGCCGGGTTCAAAGCCTATGCGCAGCGCATGGAGACATTTCCGGATTAGGATTTGAGCGTTTCTAGAGACCGCGCCAGGTTTTGCCTGGCCTGGGGCTCGAACCTCTGGCGGAATTCCTGCGTGTGAAAAATATGCTGGCGCGCGAGGAAAGTCTTGAGAATCGCGCCGCGACCGGCGCGCCACATCGGCTCCTCGACCCAGCCATATTCGCGGCGGACCGCTTGTTCATAGGCGTCGAAAGCGTCGGCTGACGCACCCAGGATCGCCAGGTCCATGTCGAGGAAAAGCGCTGCGTCGCGGAGGGCGTTCTCATCGGCAAGGCACCGTGGTTGAAGGCTGGGCAGTTCATGCGTGGCGGTGGCGACGATCATCGCCGCTATGCGGCCGAGGCGCTCCGGATCGGTGCGGGCGGCAAGTTTGTCCTGCGCAAGTGCCGCACTCCTGGCCTCGTTGTCCTTGGCGCGGCTGTCATAGATGGCGTCATGGAACCAGATTGCGGCTTCGACGGCGCCGGAATCATGCAGCGATGCTCGATATTCGTCCGCCAGCGCCAGCAACGCCTCTATATGGGCGAGGTTGTGATAGTGGCGATCCGGAGCTTGATAGAGCGCGGAGAGCGCGCGTTTCAGCGGAGCGTCGATCAAGGGTTCGTTTTCCATGGCGGCTTGAATTTCCGTGAACCAAATCCATTTCACCGAGCACTAAGGAAAATTGAGTTCAATCGTGCTATGATCTGGCTTATATGTGCCGCCGGAGAATAGGCAAGCGGCCAGGACGCAGGACAAGACGTCGATGAACAGCATCAGCATTTCCCGCCCCACAATGGTCCAGCCGATCGATCCGATCTGGCGTTCGGTCCGCGACGAGGCGATGGAAGCGGTCAACCGCGACCCGCTTCTGGCGGCGTTCCTCTATTCGACCATCCTCAACCAGGAGAGCCTGGAGGAAGCTGTCATCCATCGGCTCGCCGAGCGGCTCGCGCATCAGGACATCGGCTCCGACCTCATCCGCCAGACGTTCAAGTCGATGCTGGCCGACGACAAGGAATGGTCGTCGATCGTGCGTGTCGACATCCAGGCCTATTACGACCGCGATCCGGCCTGCGACCGCTTCATCATGCCGGTGCTCTATTTCAAGGGTTTCCATGCCATCCAGACGCACAGGCTGGCACATTGGCTGTGGAATCAGGGCCGCAAGGATTTCGCGCTCTATCTGCAGAGCCGCTCGTCCTCGGTGTTCCAGACCGACATCAACCCGGCCGCCCGCATCGGCAAGGGCATCTTCATCGACCACGCCACCGGCCTCGTCGTGGGCGAGACGGCGGTGATCGAGGACGATGTGTCGATCCTGCATGGCGTGACGCTGGGCGGCACCGGCAAAGCCGGCGGCGACCGTCACCCCAAGATCCGTTACGGCGTGCTGATCGGCGCCGGCGCCAAGATTCTCGGCAATATCGAGATCGGCCATTGCTCGAAGATCGCGGCAGGCTCGGTCGTGCTGTCGCCGGTGCCGCACAACAAGACGGTTGCCGGCGTACCGGCCCGCGTCGTCGGCGAGACCGGCTGCGACCAGCCTTCGCGGCAGATGGACCAGCTTTTGCCGTCGCAGTCGATGGATCAGGTCGTCAGCTTCGACATCTGATTTGCAACACCCGGCGTGCCGGACTGAGTCCGGTTGCCGGCGCCGTTGCCCCTGGAGCATGATGCCGAAACGTGTGAGGCGGTTTTCGGACGACATCATGCTCTACCTCCTTGATTTAGAGGCGGATTTGGATTCGACCTGAAATCATCCGGCCCCAGGGTTCGCGTTCTATCCAGCCGGCTTGCCTTTACATCGCCATTGTCGACGTGCCAGAAGCGCGTTCCAACGAGCAAGCCCGACGATCGGAGAAGACTTTTGAAGCCGGACGAAATCAGAAAGCTGGACGCCTATTTCAAGCGCGTCTTCCAGAATCCCAAACTCGAGGTGAAGGCGCGGCCGCGCAAGGAAGATTCGGCCGAGGTCTATGTCGGCGACGAGTTCCTCGGCATCGTCTTCAAGGACGAGGACGACGGCGACTATAATTTCTCGATGGCGATCCTCGACATCGATCTGGCCTGAGCCCAGACGGCTACGGACTTCGGCGATTGGCGGCAGCCAGCTGCGCCATCGTCATCCCGGGGAGAAGCAGCCGCAGAGCGGCGTCGCTGAGACCCTGGGATACATTCCGGGCCTCGGCTCAGGAATGTGGCGGTCCAGAACTGCCTCTGCTGCTTCCCAACAGTAATTCTGCACCGCTTCGCTGCCTTAAGGGCATGGAACGGATCCTCGGGTCCGCGCGGCTTCGCGCCCGTGTATGACAAAAGCAGAGGGCCGCTACCGTGCGGTCTTTAAGACGCGCGTGGCCTCGGCGACGATAGCGGCGTCAAGCGCCGGCCAGTTGCCCAGCAACTCCCGGGGAAAGCGGTAGGTCAGGCTGAGGCTGTCGCCGACCTGGATGTCCCGCTCGCAGGGCGCCAGCGATTCCTCGGCGCTCGGTCCGCTCAGGCAGCGGGCGACGAACGGGTCCTTGCCGGCCCGGCCGGCGACCGCGAGCACCTCGTTGAGATAGCCTGATTTTTCCGTAAAACCGTAAATCGTCGTGCCGCCGGGGCCGGGCGCGCCGGGCTGGCTGATGAGCGCGCTATAGATCGGCGCGAAACGGCCGCTCATGTCGCGCGACATCATCTGCGGTTCAAACGACAGGAAGATGATGTTTTTGGCGGCCCCCGTGTGGTTGAAATCGTCGCGGGCGGCTTCGCTGTAGCCGTCCATCTGGGGATAGCGCAGATAGAGGTCGAGGCGCGAAGCGATGCCGTCGCGGCGCGCCTGCAGGAAGCGGATGGCGTTGGCCGGCACGGCAATGACATTGTTGCCGATCACTACCCTGTGGACCGTGGTGTCGTCGGTGTAGCCGGCCATGGCGATCGAGCGGCCGAACCATTTTCCGCCAAGGCTGATCGCCAGCGACAGCAGCGCCAATGCGGCAAAAGCATAGAACACCCGCTTCATCAGCACGGAATCGACGACGTTGAACTCTTCTGCGGTCGCTGCCTGCTTCATCGCAATCCCCATAGTCGCCGCCCTCTGTCCCTGGGCGGCACACATGCCGCGGCATGGCTCTTGCTGCGCTGGACGCGACTGTGCGATTTCATGGTAAACGGAAGGTAAAGATGAGCCTGCTGCTGCCCGTTCTCTTCGCTTTCGCCGTCGGCCTCACCGCCTGCGGGCTTACCGGGTCTGTGATGGAACTGGCGGCGGGCCGCCGGCTTGCCTTTGCCGAGCCTTATGTGTCGCCGGCGTACATCCTGCGCTCGCTGGCCGCGACCGCTTGCGCCGGTCCGTTCATGCTCGCCAACGATGCGCTCGATGCGCGGCGCGAAGGCCGTATTTCCACGCTGATGCTGGTGTCCTGCGGCTGCACGGTGATCGCCTGGGCGCTGGCGCTGGGCATCGTGCTGATCGCCATTGTCTCCTGGGGCATTGGCTCTCCTGGTGCGCTTCAGCTTTTGGTGGAATCGCTTGCGCGGTATTTGCCTTGAGGCAATTGCTGGGGAAACCGCTACGCGGTTTTCCCAGGATTGTTCTAGGGTTTGTCCGGCCTGCGACGAATCGGAGACTGGAAATGCCGACCTATGCAATCGACGGAAAATCGCCCCGTTTCGAGGATGCCGACAGCAACTGGATCGCGCCCGATGCGACCTTGATAGGCGACATCAGCGTCGGTCGCAATGCCGGCTTCTGGTTTGGCGCAGTCATCCGCGGTGACAATGAGCCGATCGTCATCGGCGCCGACAGCAATGTCCAGGAACACACGGTGATGCACACCGATCCCGGTTTTTCCCTGACGATCGGGCAGGGTTGCACGATCGGCCACCGCGCCTTGCTGCATGGCTGCACGATCAGCGACAACAGCCTGATCGGCATGGGCGCCATCGTGCTCAACGGCGCCAGGATCGGCAGGAATTGCCTGGTCGGCGCCGGCGCACTGGTCACCGAAGGCAAGGAGTTCCCCGACAATTGCCTGATCGTCGGCTCGCCCGGGCGGGTGATCAGGACGCTGGACGATGCCGCTGTCGCCAGGCTGCGCGCCTCGGCCGCGCACTATGTCGCAAACGGCAAGCGCTTCAAGGCGGGGCTGAAGAAGGCCTGAACTCTATTCCTGTTTGACGATGATCTTTTCCGAACGGCAGGTCAGCGCAGCAAAAACCGGTTCTCACTTTTCGCTGCCGCGGTCCTTCGGCTCGGGATCATGGTCTGAAATGGTGGAGCCGGCCCGGGGACGGGGCCGGCTCCTTAAAACCCGGTCGTTGGGGACGGGGAGGGTGGGGACTCGACCGGGCTTTCTCGTTAGGCACGTCGCATTATTCGATGTGCTTGACCTCTGTGATGGCGTCCTAGCGGACGCTGGCAACCGCGTCGGCGCGACCGTCATTGATCGTCACCCACACGCCGGAATTCTGGTCGGACTGGCGCTTCAGGTATGTATAGTCGGTGTCGGTCCAGGACAGCACCTTGGACTCCAGATTGTCGAGGATGAACTCGCCGAGGCTGGTGCGCACGGTCAGCACCGCGTGGCCGTCGCCATTTTGTTGGCGCGCCACGGTCATCAAGAGATTGCCGGCGGGAACGCCGATCGCCATCAATTCGCGGCGCTTCTCCAGCGCATAGTCCTCGCAGTCGCCGAAGCCGCTGTCGGGATAGGACCAGACCTCTTCCTTACCCCACATTTCCATGTCGGTGCGCGGCACGATCCGGGTGTTGACCGAATTGTTGACGTCGACGATCGCCGCCCACAGCTTGCGGGTCAGTTCGACCGGTGCCTGCTTCGGCGTGCGCTGAGCGCACTCCTGCGGCAGCTTCTGGCAGAATTCGTAGTGACCGACCGGCTGTGTCGTGCGGCCGCCAGTGTGCATGTAGGCCGGTCCTGCTGCTTGCGCCGTTCCCCAAGCGGAAAGCTGCATCGCCATTGCCAAGAGCAACAGCTTGCCCCACGTCTTTGCCATTCGTCAGTCTCCCCGTTTGAGGAGACAATGACAGCGTTGGATTTATTTGACGCAAAAACCCGAAGTAGACATTGAGTAAAACCTCAATAGAATACGCGTAAAATTTGACCTATTTTAATATAAAATCGTTCAGGTCTCGGCGTAAAACCGCGGTGTCGGGGCGCGGATTTCCGGGTGGAGCCGTGGATTTGCTGCGTGCCGCTACAAGCTGGAGAGGCAGGCGGAACGCCGGCAACAAAAAACCGGCCGCGCAGGGCCGGTTCGTTTTTGCTGCCTGTTGCCGATCGTTCAGGCGCGCGGGGCGTTGAACTCGGAATCGAGCGTTTCCGGGCGCTGGATGACGGCGAATTCGATGGCGACGCCATCCTCGAAATGACGCACCACCTGGCCACGCATGGTGCCCAGCATCACCTGGATGCCGAGCGCCGGCTTGACGTCGATCTCGACCGCCGCGCCCGACAGCGACAGGTCGATGATGCGGCACTGATACTGGCGCCCGTCGGTGAGCTGCAGCACGCTTGTCGGATTGCGCGGCGCCACGCGTTCGTGGCGGCGGTCTTCCGGCAGGTCGAGTTCATGCTTGTTGGCGAGCCAGGTCAACTGCGCGGCAAGCTTGTCCTTCTTGCGATCCGAAGCAATGACGGTCATGGCGAAGCCGTCCTGCGAGGTGCGCGTCACCACGCCCTCGATGCGGCCGATATGATCGATATAGGCAATGATTTTTTCGCCCGGCATGCCGACGCGCTCGGTGCGCAACGCGACATTGCCCGGCGACATATCGACGACCTGGCAAGGGTGCTCGGTGCGGTCCTCCAGCATGAAGCGCCCGTAGATCTTGACCCGGACGCGCTGAAAATTACGCCTTTCGGCGCGGGACGGTGCGTATTCGACCGCCGCTGACCTCATGACTGCCTACACCCCGTTGGCATTCCCGCGTCGTGCGTGGAATCTCGGCAAAAACTACAGCCAAGCAGGTTAACAAAGGGGAAAAGTAGGCCCCCGATAGTTAAGATTAGCGCCGGCTTGGAGACTATTGCTCGCGCCCGCCGTCGAACACGACGAGGTGGCGGATACGGCGCGACCGACCGAGCGCCGAGATGGTCTCCGGCGCTTCGAGTTCGGGAGCCAACGACGGAACGGATATTTCCGGCCGGTTTTTCAGGAACATCGGGTCCTTGTCGGGATCGATGACGCGGATGGCATCGATCAGCGCATCGGTGATCGGGTCGGCGCCCAGCCAGAACGGCTTTTCCACGGCGCTGATGACGCCGAGGCAGCGCGGGTTCTCGACGCCGCCATCGAGCGGCAGCGCAAGCAGTTCGAAGTGGTTGGAACGGCCGTTGCGGCTGAATCCCTCATAAGTGATCGACACCACGGATTTCTGCTCGAAAACGCCGTGAATGAGGCGCGACACCAGCCGCTGGTCCTTCTCACGCCATAGCGAGGGGAACGAAAACCCCTTGAGCTCGCGGCCGTAGCCGGCGCAAAGCCTGGTGCCGGCGAGCCGGAACACCGCTTCGCCGCGCGTATCCCTTTCCAGGATGAAGGTGTCGGCCAAAAGCGCCTTGATGTCGGCCGGTTCGACCTCCGAACGCTTTGGGGCAGGACGTCCATGACGCAGGCGATTCCAATAATGGAACAGCGCGATTGATCCGTTCTGGTTCATGCTATGAAACTCCGCGCATTCTGCCGTCTGATGGTCCCATCGGTGAACAGAAAGGGCGCCCTCCGATGACCTACATGCGTTCCGGAGCAGGATGCGTGCCAGCGTCGTTAAGACTTGTTCACGGGTCGGGGGCGTTAAGGTTAACAAGTGGTTTACGTTGCGCGCGCAGGCTTGCCATGGCACACCAAAACCACTCCAGAAGCGGTCGTTTCGCGACGACCAACAGCACTTCGGTCAATAGTTTTAGGGGAGCAGGGGGCTCGACCAGCCGTTCAAGGGAAACCTTGGACGGCTTCTTTTTGATTCGCGGTTTGTGATTCGCGCTTTGTGATTCGTAGTTTGTGATTTGTCCGGGCATGGCCTAGTGCTCGCGACACGCAAATCCCTGGATCAGAGCATATGAGCGAACCGGCCGGCCCCCTGGAGACCGAACAGACCGCGGAGGCGCCGCCGCCGCGCCGCGAGCCGGTGTTCAACCTGCCACCGGCGGTGCTGGCGGTGATCGGCATCTGCGTTGCCGTCTTCCTGCTGCAGCAATATGTGCTGACCGAAGAGCAGCAGATAACATTGCTCACCGACGGCGCCTTCATTCCGGTCCTCTACACCGGCCAATACGGTTTCGACTGGTTCCTCTTCACCCGTCCTTTCACCTATGCCTTCATGCATGGTGGCGTTGCCCACATTGCCATCAACATGGTTGCGCTGGCCGCCTTCGGGTCGCCGCTGGCCAACCGTCTCGGCTGGTTCTGGTTCGCCTTGTTTTTCGCCGCCACCGGGCTGGCTGCGGTGGTGCTGTTCTGGGCGGTCCATCCATATGGCGAAGCACCGCTGGTCGGCGCTTCCGGGGCGATATCGGGCATGATGGGTGCGGCGGCTCGCTTCGGGTTCCGTACCGACCGCTCCTCCGGCAGGGCGGCCTTTGCCGGTCCCGTGCTGCCGATCGCAGTCGTTTTGCGCATGCGCGGCGTCGTCAATTTTCTCGGCGCCTGGATGGTCATCAACCTCGCCACCGGCCTTTACGGTCTCGGGCTCGGAGAACCCGGCCAGATCGCCTGGGAAGCGCACGTTGGCGGCCTCGTCGCAGGCTTCTTCGGATTGCGCTGGTTCGACCGGCGCTGGCGGGCGCCTGAATGGGAGATCCCCGACGACCAGCGCACCCCCGACTAGCGCACTCTATTGGCGCACCCCACTGGCACACTTGAAAAGCAACCGATCACGGCGCACGATGTTCACTCTTATGTGAAGCCGGTCAGGGCGGGAACTGGCTAGCCAAGCAGGAGGAGGAGGACGCCATGACGGTTAAGGCAATTCTCGAGAGAAAAGGCCATGACGTGTTCACGCTCGGGCCGAATGTAAAGCTCAGCGAAGCCATTCGAATCCTGGCCGACCACAAGATCGGTGCACTGGTCATCACCAATGGCGATCGCAAGATCGTCGGCATCCTTTCCGAGCGTGACATCGTGCGGGTCGTTGCCAGGGAAGGCGCTGCCGCACTTGATATAACGGTACGCTCGGCGATGACGCCGAAAGTGAAGATCTGCAACGAGAACCACACGGTCAACGAAGTGATGGAGATCATGACCAAAGGCCGTTTCCGCCATCTGCCGGTGGAAAAGGATGGGCTGCTCGACGGGATCGTGTCGATCGGCGACGTGGTCAAGCGCCGCATCGAGGATGTCGAGCGCGAGGCCGACGAGATCAGGGCCTACATCGCAACAGCCTGACCTGACGAAGAAACCGCCGACCGAATACCGGCCGGCGGCGTTCATTCATCGGTTGCCGAGCGGCCGAAAGGGCTGAAAAGGCCAGCCCGCTGCTCTGCGCTGCTTTGGGCGCTTGTCTCGCGAAGCGGTTTGCACTAGCGAAGACCGATACCCAAATTCGCGAAAATCGCAGTTTTCGCGAGCCAAAAGCGCAGGCCACCATGACCCTTATCGATACCCGCACGCCCGATGCCAAACGTTTTATTCCCGGCGCCACCGGCGATTGGGAGATCATCATCGGCCTCGAGGTTCATGCGCAGGTGACCTCGGAAGCAAAGCTGTTTTCCGGGGCGTCGACGACTTTCGGCGCGGCGCCCAACGCCAATGTCAGCCTCGTCGACGCGGCCATGCCCGGCATGCTGCCGGTCATCAATGATGAATGCGTCAAGCAGGCGATCCGCACCGGCCTCGGATTGAAGGCGCAGATCAACCACAAGTCGGTGTTCGACCGGAAAAACTATTTCTATCCCGACCTGCCGCAGGGTTACCAGATATCGCAGTTCAAGCAGCCGATCGTCGGCGAAGGCACGATCGTCATTTCGGTCGGTCCCGACCGGCAGGGCGAGTTCGAGGACATCGAGATCGGCATCGAGCGCCTGCACCTGGAGCAGGACGCCGGCAAATCGATGCACGACCAGCATCCGACCATGTCCTATGTCGATCTCAACCGCTCCGGCGTGGCGCTGATGGAGATTGTCTCCAAGCCGGACATGCGCTCCGCCGACGAGGCCAAGGCGTATGTCACCAAGCTGCGCACCATCGTGCGCTATCTCGGCACTTGCGACGGCAACATGGACGAAGGCTCGATGCGCGCCGACGTCAACGTCTCCGTTCGCAAGCCCGGCGGCGAATTCGGTACGCGCTGTGAGATCAAGAACGTCAATTCGATCCGATTCATCGGCCAGGCCATCGAGTTCGAGGCGCGCCGCCAGATCGCCATCCTCGAGGATGGCGGCAAGATCGACCAGGAAACCAGGCTGTTCGACGCCGTCAAAGGCGAGACGCGCTCGATGCGCAGCAAGGAAGAGGCGCATGACTACCGCTACTTCCCCGATCCCGACCTTTTGCCGCTGGAGTTCGACCAGGCCTATGTCGACGCGCTGGCCAAGGAGTTGCCGGAACTGCCCGACGACAAGAAGGCGCGCCTGATCTCCTCACTTGGCCTGTCGATCTACGACGCCTCGATCCTGGTGTCGGAAAAGCCGATCGCCGACTATTTCGAGCAGGTGGCCTCGGGCCGCGACGGCAAGCTTGCCGCCAACTGGGTCATCAATGACCTGCTCGGCCAGCTTAACAAGGCCGGCAAGGACATTGAAAATGCTCCTGTAACACCGGAGCAGCTCGGTGCCGTGATCGACCTGATCAAGGAAGGCACCATCTCCGGCAAGATCGCCAAGGATCTGTTCGAGATCGTTTGGAACGAGGGCGGCGATCCGCGCCAGCTGGTCGAAAGCCGCGGCATGAAGCAGGTCACGGACACCGGCGCCATCGAGAAGGCGGTCGACGAAGTCATCGCCGCCAACCCCGACAAGGTCGAGCAGGCTCGCGCCAAGCCGACCATGGCCGGCTGGTTCGTCGGCCAGGTGATGAAAGCCACCGGCGGCAAGGCCAACCCGCAGGCGGTCAACGATCTGGTCAAGGCCAAGCTCGGTATCGAATAGAACAATGTTCGTCCGCACCGCCAGCGAACGTGACCTTGCCGCTGTCCGCGCGCTGCTGGTCGAAACCTGGCACGCAACCTACGACGCGATCTATGGCGCCCAGCGGGTGATCGAAATTATCGACGACTGGCATTCGATCGCCTCGCTCAAGGCGCGGCTGACAAGGCCGAACTCGGAATTCCTGGTCGCCGATGACGGCAAGCGTATCGGCGGCATGGCTTTTGCCGCCGCAACGACGGATGCGAAGATCGTGCTGCTGAACCAGCTCTATGTACTGCCGGCCTGCCAGCGGCAAGGCATCGGCCAGGCCTTGCTGGACGAGGTCGAAGCCAGCTTTCCCGAGGCGAACAGGTTGCGCGTCGAAGTGGAAGAGGCCAACGTGCCGGCCATCGCCTTCTACCGTTCGAAGGGATTTTTGCCGGTCGGCAGCACCGCCGATTGCGGCGGCGGTTCGGGGTTGCCGGCGCTGATCTTCGAGAAGCCGCTGGGATAGGCGTCCGACGAAACGTTCAGTGCTGTCCCTTCAGGACGACCAGATAGCCGCGTTCCACCGGCTGCCGGAAGGCGATCTGTTCGGATGTGCCCGGATCTTTCGATTGCTTTTCGATGACGTAGCCGCCGGGATGAGACTTGAGCCATTCCTCAGGCTTGTCGGCGTTCTCGAATGGCTTCTCTATTCGCCCAAGGAAACCGACCTCGCCCTGATAATCGTAAGCGACGGCCCAGTCCGCGTCCTTTCGTTCGTCGATGAAGCTCGCCAGCGACGTGAGATCGTAGCGTTTGAACACGGTCGCCGAGGCGGCGGCGTGGCCGATGGCGAAAAGGGCAAGCATGACAAAGGCCGTCGCCCTCAGCCTGGCGACTGAAATCTCGGCCATGAAGTAGCCCAGCAGAATGGTCGCGAACGGTAGTGCCGGCACGACATAGTGCGGCTGCTTGCCGGATATGGCGCTGAAGACCAGCAGCACCGCAATGAACGAGAACGACAGCAGGCGCAGGGCACGCAGATCCGGGGATTTGGTGTCGATCAGGCTGCGTATCCGGGCAACCGGCCTCAGCCGCCACACCGGGGGGATAAAGGCCCAGGGCACGAACATGAGCGGCAACAGCATCAGGTAAAAGTAAAACGGCCGGCCATGCGAATTGTGCAGGCTTCCGGTAACCCGACCCGCCGACTGGTTCCAGACGAGATCGTAGACGAAACTGCCCTTGGTCAGGATGGTCGCGGGCGCCAGCCATATAGCGACCGGGGCAAGGGCGGCGAGAATTGCCAGGCCGGCTCCGGCAAAGAACTGCAAAGGGGCAAGGCCGGCTCGCCGGTCACGCCAGAGGGGATAGAGCAGGACGGGCGCGCCGATGTGAATGAGCACGACCGGGCCTTTGGCCAGCACGCCGAGCCCGATGAAGAGACCCGCCAGCACCGCCTGCCAGCGGTTGCCGGTCCTGGCGAAGCCCAGCAACGCCAGCAGTGCGGCGACCACACAGGCCGTCAAAAGCATGTCGAACAGGATCAGGGTCGAATAGATGACAAAGACGGTGCTGCCGGCCACCAGCCAGGGGATGCGACTGGCGATTTCCTGGCGCTCGGGAAACAGGGTTTTGGCCAGAAGTGTCGTCAGCCAGATGACCAGCGACGAGGCAGCGAAGATGACGAGCATCGCCGCCGCGCGGCTCACACCGAAGATGTTCCAGACGAGATCGATGAGCCAGAACAACAGCGGCGGCTTCTGCAGATAGGGCGCAAAGTTCATCGTCGGTACGAAGACATGTCCACCGAGATACATCTCCCAGGCGACGCTGAGATAGCGCGTCTCATCGACCGGCAGTAGCGGACGGAAAGCGAGCGCGATGCAAAGCAGGGCCAGCAGGAAGAGGTAAGGCAGCAGCCGTTCAATTCGTGTCGGTATCAAGTTCGGGGACCGCCCAGGAAATGGTTTCCACGTCCGGTCGTGCACGATGCACCGTCTCCGGACCGGAGCAGAACCGCACCATGATTTTGGCCGAATTGCAACGATGCCGGCTTGGTATTGTGGATTACGCCTGCGTACCGGCAAATAGTTGAAAAATTTGACGATTGGCTCCGAGTATGGCTTCAGGCCGAGCGCAGCGGCGGCGTCAATTCGCGCATCAGGAGTTCCAGCTCTCGCTGGTCGCCGGTGGCGGTCTTGTCGAAGATGGTTGCCAGCTGTGATTTGACGGTGCCGTCCGAGACGCCGCTGGCAGCCGCGATTTCACGCCGTGTCAGCCCGGCGGCGACATGGCCGGCGACACGCTTTTCCGCTGCGGTCAGTCCGAACAGCGCAGCGATCGCTTCCAGGGCCGGCACTGATGCGGCGCCGGCGGCGGCAATGAAGATGGCCGCGGCGGCGCGCGGCGACATGCGGGCCGAAATGTCGCGTCGCGCCAGAGGCATGACATGCGCCACCGCCGGAGACATGGCCTTCACCAGCGGAATGTTGATGCCGGACGGTCCGAGCGCGAATTCGTCGCGCGTGCCGAGCTGGACGGCGCGACCGATGGCGGTGTTGGCGTTGGCATAAGCGAAGGACAGCTGGCCGCGCACCGAGGACACTGAGGCGGTTTCGGTGAGCAGGGCTTCGGCTGCCGGATTGGCGAAAATGATCTGCATATCGTCGGCGACGATCAGCACCGGATGGTCGAGGCTCTCGAGGATCGAGCGAAAGACGTCGGCCTTGCGCCGCTCGGCCTCGAACAGGTCGCCGATGGTCACCGCACGCCGGACATGGGGGGCGAGCGTGGACATCAGGTCGATATCGCTGGCTGAAATCTGAGGCCTGTCCTTGTCGGTAACCACCATCAGCGTGCCGGTGCGCGCCGGCTGCTTCATCAACGCCACCCAGAAGAAATCGTCGAGACGGTTGGGTTCCACCCACTCGCGCACGATGCGGCTTTCGAGCCAGTTCTGGCGGGCGTCAGGGCCTTGCAGGGCGTAGACGCTATCGACGGTGAACGGCATGTCGATTTCCATCTTCGGCACCGCCTTGAAGAAGGGCACCTCGCAGGCGTAGTCGCGCTGCAGCGGCTCAAGCAGAACCGGATCGCCGCAGGAAGTCGAAAACCGGGCCGAGTTTCTCGCCGTATCGACGACCGCCAGCATGGCAAGCCGGCCGAGCGCCAATTTGCAGATTGATTCAAGCGTCGATGGCCAACGGCCGACATCGGCAATTGAATCGTAAATCGCTTCGACGATCTGCGGCAGGGCGGGACCGAATATGTTGGCCTGGACAGACACGTAGAGCCTCGTAAGTATTGCAGCGTAGTGGCAGGCCACACGCTGTCTCTGCCTGGGGTCGCACACAACATAGCCGGCCTGGTTACGTCTGTGAAACGTCTCACAGCGGCGTGCGGAGTATTGTGAGCGCTACGGGCCGGCCAGAACGTGCCTGATGAGCCGTTGTCTAAGAGCGCTCGGGCCGGGCTGCGATACAAATCAAAGTGAACCGAATTGGAATTTTTCAGGGAATAAATGAGGAAACTTCCACATTGTCGATCAACCTGGTTCTGCCAAGCCACGCCGCGGCAAGCAGGCGGCCATCGCCGTCACGCCGCCACGAGGTGAGCGTCAGGCTCTCGCGCGCGGCGACATAGTCGACGCTGTCGAAGCCTGCCTCGAGAAGCGCGGCAGTGGCTTTGCCGGTCACGCCGTTTTCATCGGCGCCGGCCGCGAGCGCTGCCGCCGTCTGGCGCAAGATGACATTGAGCTGTCGCGCGACGTCGAGTTCGGCGGCGTCGAGATAGGCGTTGCGCGACGACATTGCCAGGCCATGCGCATCGCGCACGGTTGGCGCGCCGACGATTTCCACCGGAAGGTCAAGATCGCGGCAGAGCTTTCGGACGACGCAAAGCTGCTGGTAGTCTTTTTCGCCGAAGATGGCGTAGTCGGGCAGGGCTTGCAGAAAGAGCTTGGCCACGACCGTGGCGACGCCCTCGAAGAAGGTCGGCCTGAAATCCGATTCCAGGCCAGAAGACGGGCCGCCGACCGAAATCTTCGTCGCAAAGCCTGCCGGATACATTTCGGAAACCGTAGGCGTGAAGGCAAGCTGTGCGCCGGCCTCGGTCAGCCGGTCGAGATCGCGGGCCAGCTGCCGCGGATACTTGTCGAGATCTTCAGTGGGGGCGAACTGGGCCGGGTTGACGAAGATCGAGACGACGCAGCGATCGGCGGTTGCGAGCGCGGCCCTGACCAGCGAGATATGGCCGTCATGCAAAGCGCCCATGGTCGGCACCATGGCGACGCTCAGGCCTTCGCGCCGCCATTCGCGGATCTGCGCGCGAAGGCCGGGCACGGTGTCGACGACGAGCGGCTGGCTGATGGGGGGCCGGTTCATGCCTTGTCCTTGTCGCTCGCGGCTGAAAAGACGTGGCCCGGCCCGGGGAAGGTGCGGCTGCGCACCTCCGCCGCGTAGCGCGCCGCGGCATCGGCGACCGCGCTGCGCAAATCGGCGTATTCCTTGACGAATTTCGGCACCCGGTCGACCGTCAGGCCGACCATGTCGTCGATGACCAGGATCTGGCCGTCGCAATCGCGGCTGGCGCCGATGCCAATGGTGGGAATGGCAATGCGCCGGGTGAGGTCGGCGGCAACGGTCTCGACCGTGCCCTCGATGACCAGCGAAAACGTGCCGGCCTTTGCGACCGCGTCGGCGTCGCGCATGAGCGCGGCCACATTCTCCGGGGTGCGGCCCTTGATCTTGTAGCCACCGTCCTTTTCCACCGATTGCGGCTGCAAGCCGATATGGCCCATCACTGGAATGCCGGCCGCGACGATTGCCGCGATCTGGAGGGCGACTTCGACGCCGCCTTCCAGCTTCACCGCCTGGCAGCCGGTTTCCTCAGAGATGCGGCGCGCCGAGGCAAGGGCTTGCGCGGCCGAAGTCTCGTAGCTGCCGGCCGGCATATCGACCACCACGCAGGCCTTTGCCGAGCCGCGCATCACGGCCTGGCCATGGGCGATCATCATCTCCAGCGAGGCGCCAAGCGTGGTCTTGTGGCCATGCAGCACCATGGCAACGCTGTCGCCGACCAGGAGAAGGTCGACATGATCGTCGAGCAGGCGGGCGACGGGATAGGTGTAAGCGGTAAGGCATACGATCGGCACGCCGCCCTTGCGGGCGCGTATTGTCTCCGCACTGATCCTGGCGACAGCTAAGGCCATTCCTCACCTCCCGCAGCCGGCGTTGACTACAGCGCCGCGCGTCCCGTGGACGCGCAAAGGACGCTGTAGCACTTGGGTTTGCGCATGATCCTTTCCGAAAATCGATTTCGATTTTCGGGGTCATTCGGCAGCGCCGGGCGATGAGAGCTTTAGGAAGACGCAGCCGGCTTGGCAAGCGTCGGTTCGCAGGTGCGAAATGGATCGGCCAATGACCGAGCGTTTCGGCATGCCGTCAGTGCCGCAGGCGCCGCAAAACCCTTGCCTTCGCCAAGGCCTGACGCCATAAGCAGGGACAGCCACCGCCGCGCGCCCGCGAGGATCTGAATGAAAACTTTCCTTCTGCAGTTTTTCACCTGGTGGAACCGCCAGACGCTGGGAACCCGTTTTCACACATGGCGCCACGGCAACAAGGTCGGCCAGGATGGGGCCGGCAACGTCTACTACGAAGGCGGCGTTGATTCGGAAGGCCGCACCCGCCGCTGGGTCATCTACGCCAATTATTCGGAGGCGTCGGCGATCCCCCCGGGCTGGCACGGCTGGATGCATCACCGCGTCGATGTGGCGCCGCCAAGCGACGACTATCGGCCGCGCGAATGGGAAAAGGCGCATGAGCCGAACCTCACGGGAACACCGGCGGCTTATCGCCCAAAGGGTTCCGTGCTCACCAATCAGCACCGTCCGCAGGTGACGGGCGACTACGATGCGTGGACGCCTGGTTCTTGACCGCCGGCCGGTCCTTTGTCGCCACAATTGGCGTTTAGCTGCTTGCTGATATGACAACGGCGAATAGCCTTGGGCGTGACAGAATCACCCGGGCCCAAACCACCGGTATCTCCGCATGAACATTTTCAGCCTGACATCGATGGCCGGACTGGCGGCAATTGGCGCTATCGCCATGTTCCCGACAGCGTTTGCCGCGGCGCAGGCGCCTGCGGCAGCACCCGCAATCTCCGATCGCATCACCAATCCGGTCGCCGAATTTGCCGGCATCGACAAGATCACCGGCCGTATCATCACCTTCGATGTCTACATCGACGAAACCGTGCAGTTCGGCGCTTTGCAGGTGACGCCGCGCATCTGCTATTCGCGGCCGGAGAATGAAGAGCCGAAGACCGATTCCTTCGTCGAAGTCGACGAAATCACGCTCGACCGCAAGATCCGCCGCATCTTCACCGGCTGGATGTTCGCCGAGAGCCCCGGCCTAAACGCCGTCGAGCACGCCGTCTATGACGTCTGGCTAAAGGGCTGCAAGCAGAAGTCGGATGTGCCGCCGCCCGACGCGGCCAATGCCGAGACGCCCAAGGTCGACACGTCCAAGCCAAAGCCCGCCGCTGCTCCGGCCGCCGAACAGCCGGACCCCACGGAGCCTGACGCGACCAACACCAACTGATCCTCCGGAACCGTCATGGCCACCATGCGTTGGGCCATGGACGACCGCGCATTTGCGCGCTTGGAGGATATTCTGATGTCGGACAGCAAACGGATCACGGCCAGCAAAGACGACCTGCTCGAACTCGAAAAGGGGTTCTGGACGGGCGACGAAGCTTACTACGCCGCCAATGTCGACACAGAATGCCTGGTGGCATTTCCTGAGATGGCACAGGCAATGAACAATGCCGATCTGGCCAAGACCGCGACCAAGCCCAACCGCTGGCGCGACCTTCAGATCGACCTCAAGGGTATCATCGAGCCCGGCAGCGACATTATTATGCTGACCTATGAGGCTCATGCGACACGGGAAAACGGCGAGCCCTACGCGGCGCTGGTCAGCACTGGCTATGTTCATCGTGTCAACGGCTGGAAGATGATGTTCCATTCGCAGACGCCGATGGAAACCGCGAAGGGCTGACCCCTTTCACCGGTCGAGCCGGCTCGGCCGCTCGGTCTCCGGTCAGGGATAAAAAACGGCTTCGCCCTTCAGCGCGTCGGCCAACATCTTCTCGTATTTGACGCGCGGCACGTCGACCGCGCCGAAGCGTTTGAGATGCTCGGTGGTGAATTGCGTGTCGAGCAGGGCAAAGCCGCGCGCCTTCAGCCGCTCGACCAGATGATACAGGCAGGTCTTGGACGCGTCGGTTTCCCGGGCGAACATGCTTTCGCCGAAGAACACGCGACCGAGCGAGACGCCATAGAGGCCGCCGACCAGCCGTTCCTCGCGCCATGCCTCGACCGAATGGCAGTGCCCAAGACGGTGCAGTTCGATATAGGCTTCGCGGATCGGCGCGTTGATCCAGGTCGAGCGGCGCTCCTCGCGCTTTTCGGCGCAGCCGTCGATCGTCGCCTCGAAATCGAAATCGAAGCGGATGTCGAACGGGTGCTTGCGAATTGTCTTCCGCAAGCTCTTCGGCGTGTGGAAGCCGTCGAGCGGGATGATGCCGCGCGTCTCCGGCCGCACCCAGAACACTTCCGGGTCGGAAGCGCTCTCGGCCATCGGGAAGACGCCCGAGGCATAGGCCTTGAGCAACAGGTCGGTCGGAATGCGATAGCCGGGAGCGTAAGGACGGGTCATCGCGGCATCATAGCGGCAAGTCGGGCGCTATTCCTCTTTGGCCAGATACTTTTCCAGCCAGTGGATGTCGTAGTCGCCATTGGCGATATCGGCATTGCCGACCAGGTCGCGAAACAGCGGCAGCGTCGTCTTGATGCCGTCGACGACGAACTCGTCGAGCGCCCGGCGCAGCCGCATCATGCATTCGACGCGGTTGCGGCCGTGCACGATCAGCTTGCCGATCAGGCTGTCATAATAGGGCGGGATCTTGTAGCCGGAATAGACACCGGAATCGACGCGGATGCCGAGACCGCCAGGCGTATGGAAATGCGTAATCGTGCCGGGCGAAGGCGTGAAGGTGCGCGGGTCCTCGGCATTGATGCGGCATTCTATGGCGTGGCCGTTGAACTTGATGTCCTCCTGGCGCACCGAAAGCCCGCCGCCGGAGGCGACGCGGATCTGTTCGTGGACGAGATCGATGCCGGTGATCGCCTCCGTTACCGGATGCTCGACCTGCAGCCGCGTGTTCATCTCGATGAAGTAGAACTCGCCATTCTCGTACAGGAATTCGATGGTGCCTGCGCCGGAGTAGCCGAGGTCGGCGATGGCCTTGGCACAGATATTGCCGATGCGGGCGCGCTCCTCGGCGTTGAGGGCCGGCGAGGGCGCCTCTTCCCAGACTTTCTGGTGGCGGCGTTGCAGCGAACAGTCGCGCTCGCCGAAATGCACGCCGCGGCCGGCGCCGTCGCCGAATACCTGCACCTCGATGTGGCGCGGCTTTTCCAGGTATTTCTCGATGTAGACGGCATCGTCGCCGAAGGCCGCGCCGGCCTCCGTGCTGGCTGTCTGCAAGGCGATCTCGAGATCGGCTTCGGTAAGGGCGACCTTCATACCGCGCCCGCCACCGCCTGCCGAAGCCTTGATGATCACGGGATAGCCGATCTCGGCGGCAATGCGCCTGGCTTCCTTCTGGTCGGTGACGGCGCCGTCGGAGCCCGGCACAACCGGAATGCCGAGCCGCTTTGCCGTGCGCTTGGCCTCGATCTTGTCGCCCATGATGCGGATATGGTCGCCCGACGGACCGATGAAGGTGATGTTGTGGGCGGCGAGAATGTCGGCGAACTTGGCGTTTTCCGACAGGAAGCCATAGCCCGGATGCACGGCATCGGCGCCGGTGATCTCGCAGGCTGCGACGATCTGGTGGATGTTGAGATAGCTGTCGCGCGACGGCGGCGGACCGATGCACACGCTTTCGTCGGCGAGCCTGACATGCATGGCGTCAGCGTCGGCGGTCGAATGCACGACCACGGTCTGGATGCCGAGTTCCTTGCAGGCGCGCAGCACCCGAAGCGCGATTTCGCCGCGGTTGGCGATGAGGATCTTCTGGAACATCCGGCCCGCTCTACTCGATCACGACGAGCGGCATGCCGTACTCGACCGGCTGGCCGTCCTCGAACAGGATCGCCGTCACCGTGCCGGCGCGCGGCGAAGGGATCTGGTTCATCGTCTTCATCGCTTCGATGATCAGCAGCGTCTGGCCTTCCTTGACCTTCTGGCCGACTTCGATGAAGGCCTTGGCGTCGGGCGAGGGCGCGAGATAGGCGGTGCCGACCATCGGCGAGGGGACCGCGTTCTTGGACGGGTCGGCCACTGCTGGTGCGGCAGCCGCGCCCGCCGCGGGCTGCTGCGCTGCCGGAGCATAACCGGCCTGCGGGGCGGCGATGGCGTGGACGGCCGGCGCCTGGCGCGACACGCGCACCTTCAGGTCGCCGAGCTCGACTTCGATCTCGGTGAGATTGGTGTCGTTCAGTATGCCCGCGAGATCGCGGATCAGTTGCTGGTCAACACCGGTCTTCTTTATCGACATTTTCGAGCCTTCTGTTTGTGGGCCGGTCATAGGCGTGCCGCCAGCGCCTGCAGCGCCAGCGAGTAGCCAAGCGGCCCGAACCCGCAGATCATGCCGACAGCGACCGGCGCGACCATGGAGACGTGGCGGAATGGTTCCCGCGCGTGGATGTTGGAGAGGTGAACTTCGGCGACGGGCAGCGGCGCGACAGCGCGGATGGCGTCGTGAATGGCAATCGAGGTGTGGCTGTAGGCACCCGGATTGATGACGATGCCGGCTGCCTTGTCGCCGGCTTCCTGGATCCAGTCGACGAGGTCGCCCTCATGGTTCGACTGGCGAAAATCAATCTCGAGGCCAAGGGCGGCGCCCGCCTGCTTACAGTCGTCGGCGATCGCGGCAAGCGTCTTGCCGCCATAGATGCCCGGCTCGCGCTTGCCGAGCGCGTTCAGGTTGGGGCCGTTCAGGACGAAAATCGTTTTCAAAAATGCCGACCTTTTCCGACGCCGGCCTCAAGCCGGCGCGCAGGGCCTTCTATAATGGGCATAGCCGCCCGCGGAAAGAGCACAAGTGCGATCTTTCACTGTCCACAACAGGCGGAAATGTGCCCGTGAGAAGGCTCGCGTGCAAGATCAGAGCGCGGCTTTCGCCGCCTCGATCTTTTCGGCCAGCACTTCCTGGCCGAGCGCGCCGAACACCACTTCATTGCCGACGACATAGGACGGCGTTCCGGTGATGGCCAGCTTGTTGGCGAGGTCGAAGGTCTTGGAGAAGGCCTCGGTGATGGTCGGGTCCTTCATCTTCTCGCGCAATTTCGCCTCATCGGCGCCTAGCGACAGCGCAACCTTGATGGCCGCCGCCTCGGTGGCGCGGCCCTGGCCGCCGAGCAGGGCGTTGTGGAACTCGCCGTATTTCTCCGGATGCATCAGGTGGAAAGCCATCGAGACGACGCTGGCCTTTTGCGAATCCGGCCCGAGGATCGGGAATTCCTTGAGCACGAAGCGCAGCTCCGGATCGGCCTTTGTCAGAGCCTGCATGTCGTCGATGGCGCGTTTGCAGAAGCCGCAATTGTAGTCGTAGAATTCGACGATGGTGACCTTGCCCTTCGGATTGCCGACGACGCCGTCGAAGGTCGAGTTGAAAATCTCGGACTTGGCCTTCTCGATGACGCCGAGGCTGGCTATGCGCTGCTCTTCCTTCTGCTTGGCCTCGAGCGCCTCCTGCACTTCGAGCAGCACTTCGGGGTTCTTCAGGAGATAGTCGCGGATAATGCCCTCGACCTCAGTGCGATCGATCTTGGTGTCGGCAGAGGCGGTCTGCACGGTCTGCGCCGTGCCGGCCTTGGCCACCTGCGGACTGCCGGCGACGAACCCGAAAGCGAGCATGGCAAGAGCAGCCGCCACTCCCGTCGTGCCGAGCAATATTGCCTTGTTCATCGTCTCATCCTCTTTACCGGTTCCGGTCTATCCTAGTCGCCGCGGGCGACCGGAAGGTTCATTTCTTGAGTTTGCCTGAAGGGTTGTAGTTTATGATGTCCTGCGCCCGAATCCAGCCGGGCTCGCCGCGCTTCAAGTCCTTTTGCGCGCGCATGGCGAAAATTTTCGCATTCGTGTAATCGCCGGAATAAAAGTGGCCCTCGGCGGTGGCGAGTTCCGCCGCCGGAATGTTGCCAAGCTCGCCATAGGCCTGGGCGAGATAGCGGTATCCGACCGTGTTTTCCTTGTCGCGCCCGAGACCGTTGTTGATCTGCACCACCGCCTTCTTCAGCGAGTCGGGCGTGCCGATGGCCATCAGCGCCTGGCCGAGGGAAACGGGCAACAGGCCCGACCTCACCGGATCGAGGCTGACCGCCTTGGCATAGGCGTCCGCGGCGTCCTTGGGCTTGTTGGCCTTCATCAGTATGTCGCCGCGCATTTCCTGGAAGTAGGGGTTCTTCGGCTGTTCCTTGATCAATGCATTGGCCTTGGTCAGCGCTGCACCCAGATTGCCGTAGAGATAGGCCATCTGCGCTTCGCCATAGCGCGAGGCGAGGCTGCCCGGGGCCTTGCGGATCAGCCGCGTGGCGGCGGCCTGGCCGCCCATATAGGCGGCGATCTTGATGCGCATCATGTCGTGCCGCTGCTGCAGTGCCGGCGGATCGACCTTGTCGACGTTAGGGCTCTGCTTGACCAGCACTTCGAGATTGGCGATGCGCTCCTGCGGCATCGGGTGGCTGATGCGGTAGGGATCGACCTGCGTGCCGGAAAGCGACAGCGCGCTCTGGAAGCGGGCGAAGGTCTTCAGCATGCCCATGCCGGACTGGCCGGTGGCATTGAGATAGGTGATGGCAGAGCGGTCGGCGGTCGACTCTTCGGTGCGCTGGTAGGCAAGAATGCTGCGCTGCGCCATCTCGCCGCCGCCCGCAGCCACGCCCATGCCGGCGCCGGCAAGGCCGCGGCTGTTGGTGGTGGCGCCGGCAACGATGGCGCCGGCGCCAAGCAGCGTGGCGATGATGGCCATGGTCTTGGCGCGCTCGAGCTGGTCGCGCAATTTCTGCTGATGGCCGCCGGCGATGTGGCCGGCCTCGTGGGCGATGACGCCGATGATCTCGTTGGGCGTTTCGGCCTGCATCAGCGCGCCGGTGTTGATGAACAGCCGGCGCCCGGTAACGAAGGCGTTGAAGCTCTGATCGTTGACCAGAACGATATCGACACCGTCATTGGCAAGACCGGCCGCCTTGAAGATCGGCCGCGCATAGTCGCGCACCAGCGCCTCGATCTCGGCATCGCGCACGACCGGCACCGCCTGCGCGAAGGCCGTCACCGAGCCGGTGACAGCGACGGCGGCGGCAAGCAAAAGCGTCGCGAAGCCGCGCGCTGTCTTCCCGATGGAAGATTTGGACATCGTCGATTTGGGTCGGCTCAGCATGAGGTCCACTGGTAAACGAGCGGGCGAACGATGAAAAGTCACGGCACCGAAACTAGGCGAACTTGTGATCCTCACATCAATCGGGCATTTGTGCGGCGCTGCCGCCGGTTGATGGCTTCGAGCGGCGGGCCGGACGGAAAGATTGAGGTCAAATGGTAGTTTCGCTGTCGCGCCGCGGTGAAGTCGAGCCGTTTCACGCCATGGACATTCTGGCCGAAGCCAACCGGCTGAAGGCGACGGGCGTGCCTGTCGTGTCCATGGCCGTCGGCCAGCCATCCGATCCGGCGCCCGTGGGCGTGAGGGAAGCAGCCGCAAATGCGCTGAGGATCGGACGCATCGGCTATACCGACACGCTCGGTCTGGCGGATCTGCGTAAGGCGATCGCGACGCATTACGGCGACCATTACGGGATCGATGTCGCGCCGAACCGGATCGCCGTGACCACGGGATCGTCGGCCGCCTTCAATCTGGCATTCCTGGCGATGTTCGATCCCGGCGACCGCGTCGCCATCGCAGCACCCGGCTATCCGGCCTACCGCAACATCATGGCCGCGCTCGGTATCCAGATCGTCGAGATCGAGCTCGGCAGCGACGCCTATCTTCATGCCGAACATTTGAAATCGGCGCACCGGGAAAAACCGCTGAAGGGCGTGTTGTTCGCCAGCCCGGCCAATCCGACAGGTGCGGTCATTCCCGTCGACGAGTTGTCGGCACTGGTGAGGACAGCCGAAGAACTCGGCATCGCGGTGATATCGGACGAAATTTATCACCGGCTGGCCTATGCCGCGCCCGACACCACGGCGCTGGCCCATGGCTCAGGCGTGACGGTGATCAATTCCTTCTCGAAATATTATTGCATGACCGGATGGCGCATCGGCTGGATGGTGCTGCCGGAAGCTCTGGTGAGGCCGATCGAGCGCATCGCCCAGAGCCTCTACATCTCGCCGCCGGAACTGTCGCAGATCGCGGCGATCGAAGCCTTCAAGGCGACGCAAGAGCTGGAAGCGGTAAAGGCGCGCTACGCCTGGAACCGCGAGCTGTTGATGCGGCGCCTGCCGGAACTCGGATTTCCCTTGGCGGCGCCGATGGACGGCGCCTTCTACGCTTTCTGCGATGTTACCCGGCATACCAATGACAGCATGGCCTTTGCGCGCAAGATGCTGGCCGGGGCGCATGTGGCGGCGACGCCCGGCCGCGATTTCGATCCACTTCAGGGCCACCGCACGATGCGCTTTTCCTATGCCGGCAGCCATGACGACATGGTCGAGGCGATGGCGCGCATCGAGCGCTGGCTGAAAAGCGGGGACGAGCATGCCGGATCTTGAACAAGCGCTGGCCGATGTCGCCGCCGAGATGGCCGAGCGCACCGATTGCGGTGACGTCGCCACCTACATTCCGCAGCTCGGCAAGGTCGATCCGAAGAAATTCGGCATTGCCGCCGTGACCAATGACGGCCGCGTGCTGGTCGCCGGCGACGCCGACCAGGCGTTTTCGATCCAGTCCATCTCCAAGGTGTTTACGCTTACGTTGGCGCTCGGCAATGTCGGCGACGCGCTGTGGCAGCGTGTCGGACGCGAGCCGTCGGGCAATCCGTTCAACTCGATCGTGCAACTCGAGCATGAGAACGGCATTCCGCGCAATCCGTTCATCAATGCCGGCGCCATCGTCGTGTCCGACATACTGCTTGCCGGCCACCAGCCGCGCGAGGCGATCGGCGAAATCCTGCGCTTCATCCAGTTCCTTGCCGATGACGAAACCATCATCATCGACCGCGAGGTCGCGGCTTCCGAACGCGCCACCGGCTATCGCAACTTCGCGCTTGCCAACTACATGAAATCCTTCGGCAATCTCAACCATGCACCGGAGCTGGCGCTGGGCGTGTACTTCCACCATTGCGCCATCGCCATGAGCTGCCGGCAATTGGCGCTGGCCGGCCGCTTCCTCGCCAATGGCGGCAGAAACCCGGCAACCGGGCACTCCGTGGTGTCTGCCGAGCGGGCGCGGCGCATCGGCGCCATGATGCTGACCTGCGGCCACTATGACGGTTCCGGCGATTTCGCCTTCCGTGTCGGCATTCCCGGCAAAAGCGGCGTCGGCGGCGGCATATTGGGGATCGTGCCGGGTGTGGCTTCACTCGCCGTATGGTCGCCGGGCTTGAACGCCAACGGCAATTCCAAGCTGGGGTCGATCGCCTTGGAAAAACTGGCCAGGATGATGAACTGGTCGATTTTCGCCCCCTGACGCCTTCCGTCATTCGCGCATGCAAAAATCCCGCGCCGTGGTTTGAACGGCGCGGGATTTTTGTCAGGAACCTATCTTAATCGGCTGAATAGCTTAGAAAAAGCCCTTCCGCTGCCACCAGCCGGCGCGCTTCGGCTTTTCCTCGGCCTTTGCCTCGTCGGCAACGCTGGAGGAAACCACCGGCACCGCGGAGGTATCCGCGGCCACGGCTTTGCGCCGTGACGGGCGAGCCTTGGCGGGCTCGTCGTCGACGGTCGTTTCCGTGGCGGCATCGGCCGCAGCGGGGGCGGCAGCTTCGACGGCAGCTTCCGGTGCAGCCTCGGCCGCCGTCTCATCGGCGACTTCCACCACAGCCTTCTTTGCCCTTGAAGCGCGCTTCTTCTTCGGCTTTTCGGCTGGAGCGTCGTCGTTCGCCGCGGCGGGAGCCGCTGCTTCTTCAACCGCTACGGCTGCTACGGGCTCGCTTGCGGCCGTTCCGACTTCAGCGGCCTCGGCCACCGAGGCGGTTTCGCCGGCTTCGGTCTCCGTGCCGTCTTCGCGACGATTGCGCTTGCCGCCGCGCTTGCCGCGACGGCGCTTCTTGCCCTGGGCGTCATCTGATGCTTCCACCGTTTCGACGGCGCCAACCTGGGCTTCGTCTTGCTGTGTTGCATCGTCATCGCCTGGTTCAGCGGCAAAGTCGTCGCTTGCCGCCGAAACCGAAGCACCTTCGGCGCCATGCTCGCGATCGCCATGTTCGCGTTCGCGATCCTTGCCGCCGCGCCGCCTGCGGCGCTTGCGACGCTTGCGATCGCGGCCTTCGCCGTCCTCAGCCGATCTCGGCTGCTGCTGCTGCGACTGCGGCTGCGCCTGACGCGGCTGCTCTGCCTGTACCACAACCTCGTCGTCTTCCTCCTCGATGACGATCTCGTCCTCGGGCTCTTCCGGCTCGACATAGGCCGGGAAGGTTCGCGCTTCGACAAAGCCTTCCGGCTTTTCGGCAATGGCGCCGCGGAAGATCGCGTAGTGCTGCACACCGACCGTATCATCGGCCTCGACGGTGATGGTCAGGCCAAAGCGGCTTTCGAGTTCCACCAGCGTGCCGCGCTTGTGGTTGAGCACATAGAGAGCGGTCGCCGCCGGGGTCCGCACCGTGATGTGGCTGCGCGAATCCTTGAGCAGGAATTCCTCGATCGCCCGCACCACCATCAGCGCCACCGACGAATCGGAGCGCACATGGCCGGTGCCGCCGCAATGCGGGCAGGGCTTCATGGTCGATTCCAGCACGCTGGCGCGGATGCGCTGGCGAGACATCTCCATCAGGCCGAAATGCGAGATGCGGCCGACCTGGATGCGGGCTCGGTCGTTCTTGAGGTGATCCTTCAGCCGCTTCTCGACGGAGCGGTTGTTGCGGTTCTCCTCCATGTCGATGAAGTCGATGACGATCAGGCCGGCGAGATCGCGCAGCCTCAATTGCCTGGCGACTTCTTCCGCCGCTTCAAGGTTGGTGTGGAGAGCGGTGTCCTCGATCGAGTGCTCCTTGGTGGAGCGGCCCGAATTGACGTCGATGGCGACCAGCGCCTCGGTCTGGTTGATGATGATGTAGCCGCCGCTCTTCAGCGTCACCTGCGGCTGCAGCATGCGGTCGAGCTGCGCCTCGATGCCGTTGCGCACGAAGATCGGCGTCGTGTCGCGGAACGGCTGAACCACCTTGGCGTGGCTCGGCATCAGCATGCGCATGAAATCCTTGGCCTCGCGATAGCCTTCCTCGCCGGAGACAAGAATCTCGTCGATATCCTTGTTGTAGAGGTCGCGCACCGAGCGCTTGATCAGGCTGCCTTCCTCATAGACGAGGGCAGGGGCGGTGGATTGCAGCGTCAGGTTGCGGACGTTTTCCCAAAGCCGCATCAGATATTCGTAGTCGCGCTTGATTTCCGCCTTGGTGCGGCTTTCGCCGGCGGTGCGCAGGATGACGCCCATGCCCTGCGGCACTTCGAGATCGGCAACGACCTCCTTGAGGCGCTTGCGGTCGACCGCACTGGTGATCTTGCGCGAAATGCCGCCGCCGCGTGCGGTGTTGGGCATCAGCACGGAATAGCGGCCGGCAAGCGACAGATAGGTGGTGAGTGCAGCGCCCTTGTTGCCGCGCTCTTCCTTGACCACCTGCACCAGCAGAATCTGCCGGCGCTTGATGACTTCCTGAATCTTGTACTGGCGGCGCACCGGCTTGCGGCGGCTGCGCACCTCTTCCAGCGCATCCTCGGCGCCTACGGATTCGATCTCGTGGTCGTCCGGATGCGAGGACTGCACCTCTTCCAGCATGCCGCGATCATTGTCCTCGGAGGTGGCTTCGCCACTTGCCTCGCTGGACGACCTTTCGTCACCCGGCTCCGCCGCAGGGACAGCTTCGGAGATCACATCCGCTTCGACGCTTGCCGCGATCGATGTCGGGCCGCCTTCCGACGGTTCGGTCCCGGATGTCTCGGCGTCGGAGGCTTCGCTGTCGCCATGCCCGGCATGATCGTCATGCCCGGCGGTATTGGCCGCGGCATGCTCGGAAGCAGGCGCTTCGGAGACGGCATCGCTGCCGGCATCGCCATGTTCGCCGTTCTCATCATCGGCGCCGGCGTCGCGCTTGTGTTCGCCCCGCTCACGACCCTTGCCGCCGCGCCGGCGGCCGCGCCGGCCGCGATCGCGGCTCTGGCGGTCGTCGCCGTCATTGTCCTCGTTCTCCTCGTCCTCGGCTTCCTGCGCTTCAGCGCGCAGCAAAGCCTGACGATCGGCGACCGGGATCTGGTAATAGTCGGGGTGAATTTCACTGAAGGCGAGGAAACCGTGACGGTTGCCGCCATATTCGACAAAGGCTGCCTGAAGGGAAGGTTCGACGCGCGTTACGCGGGCGAGATAGATGTTTCCTTTGAGCTGCTTCTTGTCCTGGGATTCAAAGTCGAATTCTTCAATACGGTTACCGCGGATAACGACAACGCGTGTTTCCTCCGGGTGGGAGGCGTCTATCAGCATTTTGTTGGGCATTATTTCGTTTCCTCCCGGCAGCCGTCAGCCGCAGCTTGCGAGGCAAAGCCCGCTGCTGCGTGTCTGGGATGTGGGTGCCGGATGTCTGAATGTCCGCCGGACGCCGCTTGAGCGCCATGGCGGTGCCGCCCGCAGCCACAATGGCGCGGTTTGATGCGGACCTTTCCATGATTGCGCTTGAAGCCATCGTCACCAGCAGAACCTTTTGAACCAAAGCCCGGACGAACCGGACCAGCTTGTTTGCTCATACAGAGCCGGCACGGGAACAAACCCGGCCGTTTTCCTCACGCAGGCGATTCCCCCGCCACGGGCGCACACCTGCGAAATTCGTCGCGATCACCTAAGCCTTTTCGCTGGAGCGAAAGGAGCCGCCTTTCATCTGACCTGTAGCAGGAAGCTGCGGGAGAAGCGGTTCCAGGATTGCAGTGATCCACCATCGCTTTTATGATTTGACGGGGTGGAAGGCAACCCCGATTTCGGATGCCGGCAAAAAGCAGTGCCGTAACGGAAGCACAGGCCTTAATCCTCGATGAAAAGGCTTGGTTAACCTTCTCTGGATACCAATCGTTAATCGAGTCTGCGGCCTGACCGGCATTTCGACCAACCACGCGGGCGCAAGCGCCAAACCGGGAGCGACTGCAAAGAAATGGGACTGGCGGGCATCACAGACAAGGGCCATGGCCGTGCAGGCCGTTTCCTGCGCGCTGCCGGTGTGCTGTTGCTGCTGGCGCTTTGCCTTGCTTTTGCGCCGGTTTCACGCGCCGCCGATGCGCCACTCGGCGCCACCGCCTACAAGATGGCCGGCGACGCAACCAAGATGCGCATCGTCATCGATTTCGACCGCGAGCCCGACATCAAATGGTTCCTGCTGCGCGGCCCCAACCGGCTGGTCGTGGACCTGCCGCGCACCCGATTCGCCATTGGCGCGAAGGACGCCAAGGCCCGCGGCCTGGTCAAAGCGGTGCGTTATGGCGATCAGGGCGAGGGATCGCGGCTGATCCTGACCGGCAAGGGGCCGTTCTCGGTCGACAAGCTCGAGGTGCTCAAGAACGAGGACGGCGCAGGCTATCGCATCGCCATCGACATGTCGGCAGCCTCCGACCGCGAGTTCGACGAAGCCCTTGCCAACCAGGCGCTGACCACCGGCTCGACCGTCTCCACCGACAAGGGCTCCAGGGTCGGCACAGGGCCGATCTCCAATCCCGGGCATCGCTTCACCATCGTCATCGATCCCGGCCATGGCGGCATCGACGGTGGCGCCGAAGGCCTCAACGGCACCATCGAGAAGAACGTGACGCTGGCCTTCGCCACCGAACTGCGCGACAAGCTCGCCGCCGTCGGCAACTACGACGTGTTCATGACGCGCGATACCGACGAGTTCCTGCGGCTCGATGACCGCGTGCGCATCGCCCGTCAGCACGAGGCCGACCTTTTGATCTCGATCCATGCCGACACGATCAGCGTCAAGGGTATCAGAGGCGCCACCGTCTATACCGTCTCCGACAAGGCATCCGACCCGGAAGCGCAGGCGCTTGCCGACCGCGAAAACCTCTCCGACCAGTTCGCCGGCATGGTGATCAAGGACGACAACAAGGAAGTCACCGACATACTGATCGACCTGATCCGCCGCGAGACGCATAATTTCTCGATGAGCTTTGCCCACACTCTGGTCGGCCAGTTGTCCACCAGCGTCGGCCTGATCAACAATCCGCAGCGCTCAGCCGGCTTCAAAGTGCTGAAAGCGCCCGATGTTCCGTCGGTGCTGGTCGAACTCGGCTATCTCTCCAACGCCAAGGATGAGGCGCAACTGCTCGACGCCGACTGGCGCGGCAAGGCGGCGCAGAGCATCACCAATGCCGTCGCCCTGTTTGCCTCCGCCAAGATGGGAACGGGAACCGGAGGCTGAGATGGTCGCCGCCGCCCACAACCGGAGGCAGCGTTGCACGCCGACAACACCAGGCGCTTTTATTTCCGGTGGGGGATGCCGAAACCGGGCACTGCCGTATTTTGCCCACATGGTGGCGACATGGGTTTTCCATCACGGATCGGGACAGTTGCGAAGGCTTGCGCGAAAGGCGGCTTCGTCTAGGAAATTCCCGGACCTCGGACTGGAGCGGGCATGATTCGTCTTATCGGCTATTTCTTTGGTATCGGCACGACGCTGGCGCTTATCGTCGCCGCGGGCGTGGCGATATACATCAGCCATCTATCGAAAGACCTGCCCGACTACGAGGTTCTGGCCAAGTACGAGCCGCCGGTGACGACCCGCATCCATGCTTCCGACGGCTCGCTGATGGCCGAATATGCGCGCGAACGGCGGCTCTATCTGCCGATCCAGGCGGTTCCGGACCGGGTCAAGGCGGCGTTCCTGTCGGCCGAGGACAAGAATTTCTACAACCATCCCGGCATCGACATCACCGGGCTTGGCCGCGCCATCTACGTCAACCTGCAGAATCTGGGTTCGGGCAGGCGCCAGGTCGGCGCCTCGACCATCACCCAGCAGGTGGCGAAGAACTTCCTCTTGTCCTCGGACCAGACCTACGAGCGCAAGATCAAGGAGATGATCCTGGCCTTCCGCATCGAGCAGGCTTATTCGAAGGACCGCATCCTTGAGCTCTATCTCAACGAAATCTTCTTCGGTTTCGGCGCCTATGGCGTTGCGGGCGCGGCACTGACCTATTTCGACAAGTCGGTCAACGAACTCACCGTCGCGGAAGCCGCCTATCTGGCGTCGCTGCCGAAGGGGCCCAACAACTACCATCCCTTCAAGCATGCCGACCGCGCCATCGAGCGCCGCAACTGGGTCATCGACCAGATGGTCGAGAACGGCTACGTGACGCGCGAGGAAGGCGACAAGGCCAAGGCCGAGCCGCTCGGCGTGACTCCGCGCCGCAATGGCTCTTATTTGTTTGCGGGCGAATATTTCACCGAGGAAGTGCGCCGCCAGATCATCTCGCGCTATGGCGAGAACGCGCTCTATGAGGGCGGCCTTTCGGTGCGCACGACACTCGATCCGAAGATCCAGCTCATCGCCCGCAAGTCGATGCAGAACGGCTTGCTCAAATACGACACGCTGCGCGGCTATCGCGGACCGGTGACGCATATCGATGCTTCCGGCGACTGGGGCGTGGCGCTGGGCAACGTCAAGGGGCTGGAAGACGTGCCGGAATGGTCGCTTGCCGTCGTGCTCGACAGCTCGGCGACCGGCCTTTCCATCGGCCTGCAGCCGACGCGGCAGATTTCGGGCGATATCGTCAAGGAACGCGTCGAAGGCGCCGTCAGCAAGGAAGACATGAGCTTTGCCATGCGCCATGTGGTCGATGGCAAGACGGTCAAGGCCAAGTCTCCGGCCGATGTACTGCAGCCCGGCGACGTCATCTTCGTGCAGAAGAACGAAGGGTCGGAAGGCGCCTACACGTTGCGCCAGGTGCCGGAAGTGGAGGGCGGCCTGATCGCCATGGATCCACATACCGGCCGCGTGCTGGCCATGGTCGGCGGCTTCTCCTATGCGCAGTCGGAGTTCAACCGCGCCACGCAGGCGATGCGCCAGCCGGGATCGTCCTTCAAGCCGATCGTCTATTCGGCCGCGCTCGACAATGGCTATACGCCGGCCTCGGTTATCATGGACGGACCGATCACCATCCAGAGCGGCAACACGACCTGGACGCCGAAGAACTATGACGGCACGGTGGCCGGCCCCGCGACCTTGCGCTCCGGCATCGAAAAGTCGCGCAATTTGATGACGGTGCGGCTCGCCAACGACATGGGCATGAAGCTGGTGGTGGAATATGCCGAGCGTTTCGGCGTCTACGACCATCTGGCGCCGTATCTGCCGATGGCGCTGGGTTCCGGCGAGACGACGGTGATGCGCATGGTGTCGGCCTATTCGATCATGGCCAATGGCGGCAAGTCGATCAAACCCTCGCTCATCGACCGCATCCAGGACCGCTACGGCAAGACCGTGTTCAAGCAGGACGAGCGCGGCTGCGAAGGCTGCAATGCGCCCGAATGGAACAACCAGCCCGAACCGGAACTGGTCGACAATTCCGAGCAGGTGCTCGATCCGATGACCGCCTACCAGATCACCTCGATGATGGAAGGCGTCGTCCAGCGCGGTACCGGCGCCACCATCGCCGAGCTTGGCCGCCACATCGCCGGCAAGACCGGAACGACCAATGACGAGAAGGACGCCTGGTTCATCGGCTATACGCCGAACCTCGTCGTCGGCCTCTACATGGGTTACGACACGCCGCGCGGTCTCGGCCATGGCGCCACTGGCGGCGGTCTGGCGGCGCCTATCTTCAAGGACTTCATGCGCGTTGCGCTGGACGGCACGCCCAATGTCGACTTCAAGGTGCCGGAAGGCATGAACCTGGTCGCCATCAACCGCAAGACCGGCATGCGTGCCGCGTCGGGCGATCCCGGCACCATCATCGAAGCCTTCAAGCCCGGCACCGGCCCCGCCGACAGCTATTGGGTGATCGGCATGGGCGCCGACGGGTCCAACGGCGCCGGCGGACCGCTATCGCCGCAGGCTACGGAAGCTATCCAGGCACCCGGCGGCGGACTCTACTGACGACCTGATTTTTTACGTCGAATGGGCTGGCTTGTTGAGCCGGCCCATTTCGCTTTACAGGCAGCAATGCCGTGCCTATGTATCGCGCCGACCCAAGCGCCACTTCAAAAACAGGACAGAACAACCAGCCATGCGCGCGGAAACGCAGAACATTGTCGACGAGATCAGGCAGGCGATCACCCTGCTGAGGAGGCATCTTTGACTGGGATCAGGCCATAAAGCGGCTTGAATACCTGAACGTGCGGGCCGAGGATTCCAGCCTCTGGAACGAACCGCTGGAAGCGCAGAAGCTGATGCGCGAGCGCCAGGGCCTCGAAGACGGGATCGCCGGCGTCAAAAGCCTGACCCAGGCGCTGGAGGACAATATCGGCCTGATCGAACTGGGTGAGGAAGAGGGCGACCAGAACGTGATCGCCGAGGCGGAAGCCGCCCTCCGCTCGATGCAGGGCGAGGCCAAGGCCCGCCAGGTAGAGACGCTGCTGTCGGGCGAGGCCGACGCCAACGACACCTATCTCGAAGTCCATGCCGGCGCCGGTGGCACCGAGAGCCAGGACTGGGCCTCGATGCTTTTGCGCATGTATACGCGCTGGGCCGAGCGGCGCCGTTTCAAGGTCGAGGTGCTGGAAGTCCATGACGGCGAAGAAGCCGGCATCAAGTCCGCCACGCTCCTGATCAAGGGCCACAATGCCTATGGCTGGCTGAAGACCGAGTCGGGCGTTCATCGCCTGGTCCGCATTTCACCCTATGACAGCAATGCGCGCCGCCACACGTCCTTCTCCAGCGTCTGGGTCTACCCGGTCGTCGATGACAGGATCGAGATCGACGTCTCGGAATCGGATGTACGCATCGACACCTACCGCTCATCCGGTTCGGGCGGCCAGCACGTCAACACCACGGACTCGGCGGTTCGCATCACCCATATCGCCACCGGCATCGCGGTTGCCTGCCAGGCCGAACGCTCGCAGCACAAGAACAAGGCGAAGGCCTGGGAAATGCTGCGCTCGCGCCTTTACGAGGAAGAGCTGAAGAAGCGCGAAGCGGTGGCCAATGCCACAGAAGCGTCGAAGAGCGACATCGGCTGGGGTCACCAGATTCGTTCCTATGTGCTGCAGCCCTACCAGTTGGTGAAGGACCTGCGCACCGGCGTCGAGAGCACCAGCCCGTCGAGCGTGCTCGACGGCGACCTCGACGACTTCATGGAAGCTTCGTTGTCGCAGCGCATCGAGGGCGGTGCCGGTGAAGCCGTGGCCGACCTCGACTAGGATATGTCCATATTCAGGTGAGGCCGGCCTGCGAATGGCTGATTCCTGCGCTTCCGCCACTTTCGACTCGGCTGACTTAAGAACATCCCTGGGCGGGGGAGCGAGGGAGGAACCATGACTCGCAGGCTCACCGGCAAATGCTTTTGCGGCGCGGTCCAGTATGAAGTGGCGGACGAGTTCGTCTATGCCGCCAACTGCCATTGTTCGAACTGCCGGCGCACCACAGGTTCCGCCTTCAAGCCCTTCGCCGGCATCGAGCGCGAGAAACTTGCCCTTGCCGAAGGGCATCACGGGCTCATCCATTTCGGCGATGACAGCGGCCACGATGCGCATTGCAGCCGCTGCGGCTCGTTGCTGTATTCGCTGGTCCGCGACGGCGCCTATGTCCATGTCGCCATGGGCACGCTGGTCGACGATCCGACGATCCGGCCGACCGCGCACATCTTCGTCGGCTCCAAGGCGCCATGGTTCACCATCGCCGACGACTTGCCGCAATATGAAGGGCATGTGATCGCCGGTCCAGGCGACGTATAGGCTGGAACCACATACGGCCAATCCCGTTGTTTCGTTGCCCGTCTGCCGGGAGTTGAGCCTGGCCTTGGATCTCGTCAGCGGTTGCAGATAGCGGCGTAGATGTGCGGCCTCGCGCAGCAACTTCTTGCGCCGGCCAAGGAATCAGCCCAGCATCCGAGGGCTGGAAGAGAAAAAGCATTTATGGCCGGACGCGGCATATCTGCGACCTGACGATCCGGCCACTGGGAAGACACGTTCCGGGAACGGGCAAGCGAAACGCTTGATGCTCGTGTGAAAGGAACGCTTCCATGTCTGCTGCCACTCTCCGATCGGCTAGAGCCGTTCAACCGGCTGGCCGACTCCTGTTTTCCTTGTTCGTCACCCCGATCGTTGCAATCGCGATGGCGGTGCTGACCGCACCCGCCTTCGCCCATGACGCCAAGCCCACGGCGGCGAAGCCGCAAGGCTGGAGTTATCCCTTCGCCTGCTGTGCAAACTACGACTGCCGCACCACCCATACCGGCGAGGTGCTGGAAAAGCCGGAGGGTTATGTCATCGCCGGAACGGGGGAGGTCGTTCCGATGAGCGACAAGCGGGTCAAGGACTCACCCGACGGCGATTTCCACTGGTGCGCGCATCAGGCCGGCCTCGACGCAGGCAAGACGATCTGCCTGTTCGTGCCACCGCGTTCCTACTGAGTTCTGTTGGCAGTTCTCATCGGAAGGCCGGCCTTGGTGGTGCTGAAGGCGCTTGCGTCAGACGGAAGCAGCGAGTGCCGAGGCGAAGTCGCGATACGGGCGCAGTGGGCGACCCAGAAGTGCCGTCAGGCGCTCGACGTCGCCGGCCTCGGGCAGCATCCCGTCGGTGAAGAAGCGCTCGCCCATCAGGCGCATGTCGTAGGCCATCCAGGCGGGCAGGAACTGCTTGAGATTTTGCTCAAAACCCTCCGTATTGTCGCCGCTGTAGCTGATCGGGCGGGCGAGTACGTCTGACCAGATTGCGGCAATGTCCGTCCCGGTCAGTGTCTGCGGACCGACGAGGTTGATCCGCTCGAACGCAAGCGGCTCCTTCGACAGTTCGCGACGCAGCAGCTCAAGGGCGGCGATCTCGGCGATATCGCGGGCGTCGATCATGGCGAGGCCCTTGGGGCCGATCGGCATTGGGTAGGTGCCGTAGCCGGTGATGACGTCTTCGACCGTCAGATCGTTCTGGATGAAGTAGGCCGGGCGCAAGATCGTAGCTTTGAAGTCCATCTGCTCGATCATTCGCTCGACGCCGAACTTACCCGCGAAATGCGGCACGTTCACATAGACGTCAGCGTGGATCACCGAGAGATAGACGATCCGCTCGATGCCGGCCGATCGGGCGACGTTCAAGGCGATCAAAGCCTGGGTGAATTCGTCCGGCACCACGGCGTTCAAGAGAAACAGCGTGGAAACGCCAGACATGGCTTTGCGCAGCGAATCGACATCGAGAAAGTCGCCTTGCACGACTGATACGCCTGCCGGAAAACTGGCTTTCGACGGATCGCGCACGAGAGCACGCACATCGGCGCCGCGCTTGGCGAGCTGTTCGACGACTTGGCGGCCGATATTGCCGGTGGCGCCGGTAACGAGAATGGTCATGGAATTTCTCCTGTTGGGTTGCTTGACAGCCCCAATATGTGTGGCTCACAAAGAGCCCAGTAGACGGCAATTTTAGACACGTCGTCTCGCTGGTGGGACAGTCATGGATCTTTTAGCCCTTGCCGATTTTAACCTGGTGGCTCGCCATGGCGGCTTCGGCAAAGCGGCAAGGTCCACCGGCCGGCCCAAGGCAACGTTGTCCCGGCGCGTTGGCGAATTGGAAAGCAGTCTCGATCTGCGTCTGTTCGAACGGGGTGCGCGTAACCTGAAGCTGACCGAAGAAGGACGGGCGCTCTTCGAGCGGACGGGGGCGTTGCTTGCCGAGCTGGACGAGACGGCATCGGCGATTGCCTCGGGCGGTCAGAGACCCAAGGGCAGATTGCGGATCAGCGCGCCTTTGCATTTTTCGCAGACTGCAATGGGGAGGATCGCTGCGGGATTTGCCCTGAGGTATCCTGAGGTGAGGCTTGAAGTGACCACCGAAGACCGGCATGTCGACATGATCGAGGAAGGCTACGATCTGGTAATCCGGGTCAATCCGGATCCCGATGAAAGCCTGGTCGGACGGGCGTTTCTCCGCGACCGCCTGGTCGTTGTGGCGAGCCCGGACCTTCCTCGCCCGACCGATGGGCTCGCCGCTCCTGGCGTTGCGCGCGGGACAGGCGAGCGGCAAACATGGCAGGTGAAGACACCAGGTGGCTGGGCAACACTTAGAATCGAGCCGATCCTCGCCTTGTCGACACTCATCATGGTCCGCGATGCGGTGCGAGCCGGCGTAGGCGCAGGACGGCTTCCCATTTCGTTGGTGGCCCACGACCTGGCTGACGGCACACTGGTGAATTGGGGGGATATTGACGGCCCCGAAATTTCTCTATGGACGCTCTACCCGTCGCGGCGGCTGCTCAGCGCGCGCGTGTCGGCGTTCCTGGATTTTCTGAAACAGGCTTTCCCAAACGGGACGCCGGACGAACTGGCCGCCTATATCGGCAGGTGACGACGATTGGGAGGTGACGACGGGCCTGCTTCAGCCAGAGCGCCGCTCGGCTCGATCGACCGGAGCCTGCTGACAGACAGTTGTCAGGAGCCTTCCTTTATGGTGCCTTGCCGCATGGGTGGCGGGCAACGGAGAGGAAAGCTTTTCATGACCATCAAGGCCAGCTGTCATTGCAAGGCGACGACGTTCGAGGTTTCGCAGGCGCCCGAGACGGTAACACAATGCACCTGCTCGTTCTGCTCCAAGCGCGGTTCGCTGTGGGCTTACTACGTTCCGTCGCAATTCAAGCTCACCAGCTCGCCGGAAAACGTTTCCTTCTATCAATGGGGATCGAAGACCGTCAAACACGGGTTTTGCGCCATTTGCGGCTGCGGCACCTTCACCGAAACGCCGGACTGGTCGACCGGAAAACCGGACTTCGACAATCCCAAGATCTCAGTCAATTCGCGGCTGTTCGACGATTTCGACCTCGACAAGGTCGAGGTGGTCGTCATTGACGGCAAGAACCTCTGGTAGGCCAGCACCAGCCACCGAAGCGGAAGTGTGGCGCGAGCGGGGAGAAGCCGCTTTCGCCGCTCGGTTTTTCGCCGCATTTCATGTTACAAGACCGGAGAAGGGCTTATATGCGCGAGCCGCAAAGGCCGCGCTTTGGAGAGGGACGATCCTTATGAAAAAGACTGTGCTCGTCGCCGTTGCGACGGCTGTGCTGGTGAGTGCCTGCACCACGACCGATCCGTACACCGGGGAGCAGAAGGTTTCGAACACCGCAGCCGGCGCCGGCCTTGGCGCCCTGGCGGGCGCGGGCCTCGGCCTGCTTGCCGGCGGCAATGACCGCCGCAACGCGCTGATCGGCGCCGGTATCGGCGCGCTGGCCGGCGGCGCCATCGGCGCGACCATGGACCAGAACGAGGCTGAACTGCGCCGCCAGCTCGAAGGCACCGGCGTCAGCGTCACCCGCACCGGCGACCAGATCATCCTCAACATGCCGTCCGACATTACTTTCAACGTCGACCAGGATGCGGTGAAGCCCGGCTTCTACCAGGTGCTGAACTCGGTTGCGCTGGTGCTGAAGAAGTTCAAGCAGACCACGGTCGACGTGTTCGGCCATACCGATTCGACCGGTGGCGACGAACACAATTTCGATCTGTCGCAGCGCCGCGCATTGGCGGTCGCCAACTATCTCTCAGGCCAAGGTGTCGATTCGCGCCGCTTCGCCGTCACCGGATTCGGCAAGACCCGTCCGATCGCGTCCAACGGAACGGCGGCCGGCCGTGCGCAGAACCGGCGCGTCGAGATCCAGCTTTCGCCGCTGACCTGAATTGTTCGGCATCGAAATGCGAAGGCGGCCCCCGCAAGGGGCCGCTTTCTTTTTGGGCTCCTGTGGTCCGCCAAAAGGTCTAACGCATTAGAGATTTCTAATAATCCCTTTCCGGAGGCCTTGGAAGGGATTAGCATTGGTGCGGTTCCAGAGGGGATGGGGCGATACAAACGGCCATGCAGTCACTTAGTCGGCCCCGGTCCTGCACGGCCAGATAAGGAAATCTGGGAGGAATGCATGACAAGAACAGCTCGTCTTGGGCGTTGCGGCGTCCTCATTTTGACAGGTCTGGTCTCCGCTTGGTGCGCAGCGGCCACGGCTCGAGCCGAGGACGCCAACAAAGCCGACATCGAAGCGTTGAAGAAATCGCTCGCCAAATATGAAGACTACACGGTCGCCGTCCGCGACCTTTATCTGTCGACTGTCGGGTGCGTCTATTACAGCGGGGACAGGATCGAGGGCGCAATGGACTATCCGAAGGGCGCTATGGGCATCCATTTCGTCAACGTCCCGAGTGTCGGTCAGAAACTCGATCCGATGCGCCCCAATGTGCTGATCTACGAGCCGACCAAGAAAGGCTTGAAATTGGTTGGCGTGGAATGGCTGGTGCCCCTGACGCCAGACACCAAGGAACCTCCAAAACTATTTGGCCAGACCTTCATGGGACCGATGGAAGGGCACTATCCGCTCATTCCGAGGGAGTTCGTCCACTACGACCTTCATGCCTGGCTGTTCAGAGACAATCCGAACGGCATGTTCAGTCCGACCAACCCGAACGTGAAATGCAGCAAGGCAGAGTTTCCGATGCTGGAAAACCCGACCAAGATGATGCCCGGCCCGATGTGACGGACGGGCCAGGATAGGAGCGTGCCAAGAGTGCAAGCTGGCCGGCTGCATTTGAGAGCGCTCGGGAGTCAGGCTCGGACGACGATCGGCATGAGGGCCGGCGCGCATGAAGGCTGCCCGCATGAAGACAGGTATCTGGTCGCGGAAGTCGACAATGGCGCTGCGAGCCGTCAGTCGAAGGTAAAAGCGGCCCGCAAGGGCCGTTCTTGTTTGGCATGTCGGACTCCGTAATCAAGGCCTACGAGGTCGGCTGATCGACAATTGCCGCAACGATACGGCGCACGATCGGCAAGACCAGCAGCAGACTTGGAAAGCCCACTAGCCATGATGCTCCCCATGCATACGGCCAGGTCGCCACGAAACCGGTTGTCCAGCCCGCATTGATCAGCGTCGCTACCGCGGAAACAATGCACGACATCAGGATGGAAAGTACGAATGGCATTACCAGCGCATTGTAGGAGGCCGGTAGCTTCCTCGATTTCAAAACCTTGTGGGATGACGGTCGCATCACCTATCTCCTTCTCGAAAAGTGGAAGTATGCGCGGCTGGGCGCAGTCAGGCGGCCTGCGCCATTTGCTGGGCAAGGTTTCGAATAAAGCCGCGCAACGAACGCGGTTCGCGGCCCAGGGCGGCGCGCAATGTCAGACTGTTTCCGCCAAGGCCATAGTGGGCATAGTGGGCGTATATTTTGGCCAGCACCTGCATTTGGCGGTCATTGTAGGGAAGGCGTGCCTCGGCCGCCCACTCGCCAAATGTCGGCTCACCAGAAGAGATGGGTCTGCCAAGTTCCTCACTCATCATCGCAACGATGTCTTCCCGGCTGTGCATGCCGTCAGCGCACAGATCGAGGGTCGCGTAGGACAATCGCGCTTCGGTTAGGGCGATCGCCGCCACCTCAGCGACATCGCGGTAGTCGACGCGGGCCAGCTTCGCCGTCTTTGGAAACGGTTCCGAGAAAACACCATGTTCAACGACGGACGGCCAGGCCGCTGCGAGGTTCTGCATGAAATTGGCAGGGTGCAGAATCGTATATTCCATCGTCGTCGAGTAGAGAGCAGCCTCGACAGGCACCTTGCTGGCATGGTTCTTCAGTCGCGTATTGGTAGGCTGGATCACCGACGAGAAGACGAACTTTCGAACTCCTGCTCGCGTGGCGGCCTCAACCATGGCAACGCCCATGGCTGCTTCATCGGGAGCAAAAGCCGGCCCAATGTGAAAGACGCCGTCGACGCCCGCGACCGCCCTTTCGAGGCTCTGACGATTTCGCAAATCTCCTGTCGCAACCTCGGATGCCCCCACCTTCCGGGCCTTTTCGGCATTCGCAGGGTCGCGAACGAGCGCTCGAACATTGGCATTGCGGCGGACAAGTTCAGGCACGACAAGTCCCGCAACTCGGCCTGTGGCACCAACAACCAGAACAGTTGGATTGGCTACTTGCATGACGATTTCCTTCCATCAAGCCTGTCCTCGCGGGACAACTTGCAGAGAGGTACGACGTCGCAATTGTCGTTACAATTACCCGTTTTTGCGATATATTATGTCGAATGTCGGGAGAATGCATGAGCCGAATGGACGATTTCGAGGCTTTCATCGCGATCGTCGAGCATGGAAGTCTGACGACTGCCGCACATCGGCTGAACCGCTCGCTGCAGTCGGTCAGCCGGTCCCTGGCGGCACTGGAGCAATCAGTCGGCGTCGAGCTGATCCACAGGACAACGCGTCGCTCGACACCAAGTGAAGTCGGAGCAGCCTTTTTCAACCGGATCAAACCCGCGGTCGACGAAATAAACGACGCAAGACTTCAGGCGATCAATCAACGATCGGAGCCGGCAGGCGTCCTGCGCATCGGGGCGCCGGTTCTGTTTGGCCCGAACGTCCTGATGCCTGTCATCGCGGAATACATGCGGACATTTCCCCGGGTCGAGGTCGATCTTCAACTTTCCGATGGATTTGCCGATCTTGGCGCCGAAGGTCTCGACCTGGCAATACGCATCGGCGATTTGCCGGATTCCAACTTGAAAGCCAAACGCCTGGGAGCGTTGCGGCGCGTTGTGTTCGGCGCGCCTTCCTATTTCGCGCGGTGCGACCGGCCGGCCCATCCCTTCCAGCTGAGTGAGCACAGTTGCATCATCAGAACCGCTAACGAGCGTCCAGGTGAATGGACGTTTCAGATCGACGGGAAACCCCGGACCGTGAAGGTCGCAGGCGCTTTTCGCTCCAATCTGATGACCTCGGTCTATGCCGCCGCAATCCACGGACTGGGTTTGGGCTTCTCGCCTCTGTGGCAGATAAGACATTTGGTCGACGACGGTCTCGTCGAACTGGTTTTGACGGAATTCGAGCCGGCACCGGTGCCGATCCATGCCTTGTGGCAGGAAGGCCGGTCATCTTCGGCCAAGGTTCGGGCATTTCTGGATTTATTGGCATCCCGCCTGGAACTCAAAAGCCTGTAGCATCGACGGGTATTTGAAGCGCTCCAGGCCGGAAGAGATCGGGCAGATCGAGCCTGTCTTGCGATTACCGCGCATGGCGCTGATTGATCCTGAGCGGGCTCCAGATCTCGCATCCCAATCGCGTCCAGGAAAGCCGCGCGTCCTCGGGACGCCGCGGCTCATGGAATCAGACCTTGGCGACGATCTTCATGAAGGCCGGCATGTCGTCGCCGAAGCCGACGGTGCCGTCATTGTCTTCACCGCGGTTGTTGCCGCGGGCAGGGCGGCTGTTGCTGGCGCGCTGCGGCCTTGTGTCGCCGCGTTCCGGGGCGCGGTTCTCGTTGTTGCGATCGGAGACCTTGCGGTCGCTGTTTTCGGAGCGGATCGCTTCCTTGCGCTGATGCCGTTCGCCGATGTCGGCGACCGCGGCCTCGGCTACCACCGGCTGTTCCTCGCGCGCGGCATCTGCCGCTGGCGCGTCGTCGCTGCGCTTGGCATGGCGTTCGCGCGGCTTGCGCTCGCCACCCTCCTTGCGATCATGGGCCTTGCGGTCCTCGTCCTTGCGGCCGGCGCGGCGCGGAGCGCCACGGCCACGGCGGGGCGCTTCGTCCTCGCCGCCTTCGCTGGCGACCACGGTCGACAGGTCGCCGTCATGCCACTCGATCTTGTTGCCGATCAGCCGCTCGATGGCGTCGATGTATTTGGTGTCGGACTTGGTGGCGATGGTGAAGGATTTGCCCGAGCGTCCGGCGCGGCCGGTGCGGCCGATGCGGTGGACATAGTCTTCGGCGTGGATCGGCACGTCGTAGTTGAAGACGTGGCTGACGTCGGGAATGTCGAGGCCGCGCGCGGCGACGTCGGACGCCACGAGATAGCGCAATTTGCCATCGCGGAAATTGGCCAGCATCTGCATGCGGGCGCGCTGGTCCATGTCGCCATGCAGGGCGCCGGCGTCGAAATCATACTTCAGCAGCGAGCGGAACAGCTCCGCGACCTCGACCTTGCGGTTGCAGAAAATGATAGCGTTCTTCAGCTCGGCGTCTTCGGCCTTTATCAGATTGCGAAGCGTCTCGCGCTTGTCCCACGGCTTGGAGCCGGACTTGACCAGGCGCTGGATGATGTTGGTGGCAGCGGATGCCGCCTTGGAAACCTCGACGCGCACCGGCGCATGCAGGAACTTCTCGGTGAGCTTGGTGATCTCCGGCGGCATGGTCGCTGAGAAGAACAGCGTCTGCCTGGTGAACGGGATCATCTCGCAGATGCGCTCGATGTCGGGGATGAAGCCCATGTCCAGCATGCGGTCGGCCTCGTCGATGACGAGGATCTCGACGCCGTTGAGCAACAGCTTGCCGCGCTCGCGGTGATCGAGCAGACGGCCGGGCGTGGCGATCAGCACGTCGGCGCCGCGCTCCAGCTTCTTGTCCTGCTCGTCGAAGGAGACGCCGCCGATCAGCAGCGCGATGTTGAGCTTGTGGTTCTTGCCGTATCTGATGAAATTCTCTTCGACCTGCGCGGCGAGCTCGCGCGTCGGCTCGAGGATCAGCGTGCGCGGCATGCGGGCACGGGCCCTGCCTTTTTCGAGGCGGGTCAGCATCGGCAGCACGAAGGAAGCCGTCTTGCCGGTGCCGGTCTGTGCTATGCCCAGAATATCCTTGCCGAGCAAGGCATGCGGGATGGCGCCAGCCTGGATCGGCGTCGGCACGGTGTAGCCCGCATCGGTGACTGCGGAAAGGACCTTGGGCGACAGGCCGAGGTCTGAAAAGGTCAACGCTTCTAGAGCGGTCGTGGTGTCTGAGGACAAGAGTTGCTGTCTTTGGCTGGTTCGGGGAAGCGCAACGGCATCCGTCGCGGCAAGCACAGCGTGCCTGCAAGATTGGTATTGCGATTAGGCGCAAGCCCGCGATTTGTCAACAGAAACGGGCGGGATTGGCACGATTGTGAAAACGTAAGCTTAATCGCGATGCTTAATTAGGTAGTCACTCTTTGCGCCGGCTCAATAGCGGAACTGCTCGGCGAGAATGCGTTCGTTCCACGAATGGTTGGGATCAAACAGCAGCGTTGCCGTCGCAGTCGGCGATTCGCGGACCGTTACGGAAGCCACCGCCTTGACCTCGGTGTGGTCGGCGGCGGTGTTCACCGGGCGCTTTTCCGACTCCAGAATATCGAAGCGTACGGTCGCCTTGTTTGACAACAAGGCACCCCGCCAACGGCGCGGCCGGAACGGGCTGACCGGGGTCAGCGCGAGCAACGGCGCATCCAGCGGCAGGATCGGCCCGTGCGCCGAAAGATTGTACGCGGTGGAGCCGGCCGGCGTCGCGATCATCACGCCGTCGCAGTTCAGTTCCTCGATGCGGACCTGCTCGTCGACGGTGATGCGGATCTTTGCCGTCTGGTAGGACTGACGCCACAGCGCCACCTCGTTGATGGCGAGTGCCGAAACCGTCTCGCCCTCATGCGTCAACGCCAGCATTTCCAGCGGGCGGATCGTTTCGGCGACGGCGGCCGCGATGCGCTCGGTGAGGCCCCCGACGCGGTACTCGTTCATCAGGAAGCCGATGGTGCCACGGTTCATGCCGTAGACCTTCTTTCCCGTGCTCATCGTGTCGCGCAAGGTCTGCAGCAGGAAGCCGTCGCCACCCAGTGCCACCACCACCTGGGCGTCGTCGAAGGATGCCTGGCCATAGCGGGCCGACAGGCTCTCCATCGCCGCCTTGGCATCGGCAGTGTCGGAGGAGACGAAGGCGAGATTGGCTTTGCTCATGACATTCCGATGGCGGTCGGCCGATGGCGGTCGGCGGCGGTTGCGTGGGGTAGCATGGGCAAGCGCATCTGCAAAGGGAGGCATCGTCCGGGCCAGTTGCGGCCGCGGCGAAACGAAATCGGCGGCTCGCGCTTCATGTCGCCGGAACGGCGAATGTGATGGTTAAGTGCGAGCTTAAGCACTCGTAAAGCCTGATCGATCATGTTAGCCGACAGAGGATGGGTGGCTGGGGGGCTAGCCAGTCGAGACCTGTCTATTGCCGGTGACACGCCTGATTATCGTCTTCCTTGTGATGGGAAGTTTCGCCCTTCTCTTTGCGGAGCTTGTGCGGCAGTCCGAAGACATGAGCTCCAGGCCGATGGCCTCACGCTGCGGCGGCGCCGGCGTGCCATGCCCGCAAAACGCATTGTAGGCGAAGCCAATCCGCCAACGACGATCCGTCGCCTACTGCCCGACAATCCTCAGATTGGCGTTGCCGTAGAATGTGTAGGCGAGATAGGTCGGATCGCCGGTCCGGTAGGATTCTCTGCGGACATCCTGCAGGATCTCGGCCAGATAGACCGGCCCGTCCTTGATCCGCGTGCTGATGCCGCCATAGAAATCGGTCGAGAAGGCCGCTGCCGCGCGGTCGGTCAGTGGCCACATGCCGCCGATGAAGCCGGAAGCGCCGCCCGCCAGCACCGCCGGACCCCAGCCCTGCACGAAACCGCCGAGCATCTGCGAACGGCCGGTGTCGCAGGCGTTGAAAAAGTAGAACGGATTGCCCTTGCCATGCGCGGCCGCGACCAGCGCGGCCCATGTATCGGGGTCGAGCGACTGGTCGACGAGATCGATGGCAAAGACCGGCCGGCCACTGCTCGGCTGGTTGACCTCGCCATGACCGGAGAAATGAATGAAACCGGTCGAGACTTCACCGACCAGTTTCTCGAAAGAGGTGAAATCGCCATCGAAGCGGCGGTAGCCGTAAAGCTTGCTCAGCGCCGCGATCTCGTCCTGCTGAAAGCGCAGCGAGCGCTTGTCGAGATAGGAGGGCGCGACGGCCGCGACGCCGGTGAAGGTCATGCGGTCGAGCGGGTTGTCGACCTGTGAGGCACTGCTGCGCGGAGCCCAGCGCGCCAGCCGGTAGCCCATGCCGAGAAAACCGTCGGCGACGGCGCCGTCGGCGCTGCGCGGGCGGATCAATTCCCAGGGCAGCGTCGGGCTGTTCGAGGTGATCTGGATCGAATGGAGTTCGCCTTTGCCGCGCAGCGACCAGAACACGTCCTTGAACGGTTTCGGCACATAGTCGCGGTAGAGCGCATCGCCAAAACCTTCGGCGGCGAGCGTGACAAAGCGCTTTTGCGCCCCCGTATCGCTGCTTGCGGCAGGCTGCTGCAGCGAAACGGCGCCGCGCAGGCTCAATCCGAGCTGCAGCAGGCGGCGGTATTCGGAGTCCAGCCATGCCGCCATCTCAGGTGGCGTCGAGAACGTATCGGTCACCGGACCGGCCAGATGCGGCGAATGGATGATGATCTGCCCCGAACCCAGCCCGCTCGGATCGTCATAGAGGATGGTCACGTCGAGATCGGGGACGTCATCGCCGGCTGCGCCGCCGAGCGTCACATTGCCAGTTACCGCCGGCTGCGGCGCCGCTGCGGCCAGCATCAGCATGGCAGGTGCTGCGGAGCGTTCGGCTGTGGCGCTCAGAGCGGCTGCCTCGACAGGCGCGGTGCGGCGAATGATAACCGACCGCGATGCCGATCCCAGGAACCTCCCGGCGCTGTAGATGCGCGCGATGAACTGGGCCGGCTTGCTGTCCTTGGCGATCGGCCGCGCCTTGACGTCGAAGCGGACGAAGTCGCTGTCGCCCTGGCGGTAGAGCGTCGTCCGTCGGCTCCATTTGCCGCCGTCAGCGAGATCGAAGCCGGAGGCGAACAGATCGATATCGATCGGCCATTGCTCGGTTCCCGCCGGCATCGCCATGGCCAGGGCGCCATCTTCCGTCACCGACGAGCCCGGCGCTGCCTTCACCTTCACTTCGGGCGTGAATTGCTCTTCGGTAAGGGCGATCGAAACGGTCACCGTCTCGCCGGCGACAATCTCATCCGGCGCATCGATGGTTGGATGGCGCACCACCTCGACAGCGCCCGTCTCGGGTTGTGGAAGGGCGCCGCCGGAAGGAGGGCTTTGCGCCTGGTCGATGGGCGGCGGCGCTGGTTTCGGTGGCGCCTGCGCCTCCGGCGGACTTTCGGCGCCGGTCGCGGGTGGCGGGGCCGATGTCATGCCGTCCTCAGGGGGGATCCCTGCCTTATCGGGGGGCGGTTCGGCGCCGGTGGCTCCGCCATCCTGCGGATAGGTCCCGCCGAGATTGTTCTGGGCAGCGGCCACAGCTGCGTCTTCAAGACGTTGCTTTTCCTCTTCGTATCGTTGCCGAGCCTGCTCTTCCTGCAATTGGCGCTGCTGTTCCTGGCGTTTGTATTCCTCGTAGAGCGCCGCCTCCTTGGCGCTGTCGCCCATCGCGGCATCGGGACTGCCGGAGCCCGGTGCAACGTCCATGGGGTAGGGCTCCTGACCGCTGCCATCGGCGTAGTCGCTGCCATCAGGCTCCCAACCGCCACTCCCGGAGATGTAGCCGCCGCTCGCCATCGCCGGCGGTGCCGGTTCCGGCACAAGCGGCAGCGCCGGTGCCGCGCCGGCCACCTGGTCCGGCGTCAGCACAAAGGCAGCGTCTGCCGAGCGGCCATATGCCATCCATGGCCACTGGGCGCCTGACGTTTTGTCGATAGTGGTTTGCCTGACCGAGGCGAGGATGATGGCTATGTCCGCGCCGCGCTTGACCAGCGCAGCGGTGAGCGCATCGGCAAATACGGTGACGGGGCGGGCTTCGCCCAGTGCAACGGTTCCGGGTTTGGCCGACAGAGCGACGATGGCGTGGGTGAGGGGATCGACCGCCGCCAGACCCTGCATCACGCCGGAAGTAGGGTTGTGGCCATCGCCGGGATTGTCGAGCAGAACCACCTTCAATGTCGGGGTTGCCTCGAGCGCCTGCATGAACAGATCGAGGGGCAATGCCGTCTGGTCGACCGTTTCCTTTGAATCGATCCGGGTGCCGCGCGTCAGTAAATAGTTCCTGCCGTTGGCCTGCGCGGTGTGGCCGACATAGTAGAAGATGCCGACGGAGTCCGGTTTGGCCAGGGATTGGGCGAAATCATGCATGGCGCGCGCGACATCGGCGCGGTCGCCATCCGACACCTGCCGGACGGTGAAGCCAAGCGATCGTAGTGTCGCTGCAACGAGTTCGGCACTGAGGTCGGCGTTGGCGATTGCCGGTGAGCCCTCAGAGGCCGGATTGGCGACAACCAGCGCTATCCGCTCTTCGCCGCGCGCAGCGGAGAAGAGCGCCATGGTCATCAGCAGCACGACCGCCAGAAAAAGGCGCATGACCGTGATCCAAGCCCTGCAGGCTGCGGCGCTCACGCCACGGCTTGCCCCAATTCATCAATGGCCCAACCTTGACCATATCATGTCGGCTTCGCCGGCGCACTGCCGGTGCCGATGATGCAGTTGTGTCGCTAAAAGATATTGACTGTATGTTTAGTAATTAATACCGTTGCCCGAGATACCGAGTTGGTCAGCCGGCATTCGCCGGTGAATGATCACCAGGACGAAGGGAACTTAGGGACTCGAGGCGCAATCCCGCCGGTCCCAACAATGGGAGACACAAGCATGCAGTTGAAATCGACCGCCACGGCGCTCGGCCTGTCGCTGCTGGCGATGACCGGCATTGCCCGCGCCGAGGGCGAACTCCAAATCTACAATTGGGGCAACTACACCAGCCCGGACCTGATCAAGAAGTTCGAGGAAACCTACAAGGTCAAGGTTACCGTCACCGACTACGACTCCAACGATACGGCTCTGGCCAAGGTCCGCCAGGGCGCTTCCGGCTATGACATCGTCGTTCCATCGGCCAGCGTGATGCCGATCTGGATCAGCGAAGGCCTGCTCTTGGAAACCGATCCCAACACGATGGAGAACTTTAGAAACGTCGATCCGAGATGGGTCGACGTGCCGTTCGACCCCGGCCGCAAATATTCGGTGCCGTGGCAATGGGGCACGACCGGCATCTCGGTCAACAAATCGGTCTATGCGGGCGATCCGAACACCTCGGCGATTTTCCTCGATCCGCCGCCGGAACTCGTGGGCAAGATCAATGTCGTGCCCGAAATGGGAGACATCATGTTCCTCGCCATTGCCTATGAGGGCGGTAAGTACTGCACCGACGACAAGGTGCTTTTGAAAAAGGTGCATGACAAGCTCATCGAGGCGAAAGCGAAATGGCTGTCGCTCGACTATGCGGCCGTCGACGGTCTCGGCAGGGGCGACATTGCCGCCGGCGTCAACTGGAACGGCATATCGCTGCGCGAGCGGCTGGAGAACGACAAGATCGTCTACGGCTATCCCAAGGAGGGCTTTCCAATCTGGATGGACAATGTCGCGGTGCTCAAGGATGCCAAGAACGTCGAGAACGCCAAGCTCTTCCAGAATTTCATCATGGACCCCAGGAATGCAGCGATGATCTCGGCCTTCGCGCACTACGCCAATGGCATCAAGGGCTCCGAGCCCTTCCTGCCGGCCGATATGAAGGGCGCGCCCGAAGTGGATGTTCCGGCCGAATTTGCCGACAAGGGCCAATTCATGTCGGCCTGTCCCGCCGACGTCCAGGCGCTCTACACCAGGATCTGGACCGATCTGCAGAAATAGCAGCGCCGCCGGCCGAAGCTGACCAACATCGGGCCGCGCATCGCGGCTCGGCCATCCCCAATGCCAGATGCCGTAAAGCCGCCGCGGGAGATTTTTTATGTCCGATCTCGACCTTTGCTACATGCCGGCCAGCGAGGCGTTGCGGCTGTTCAAGGCGAAGAAACTGTCGCCTCTGGAACTGATGCAGGCCACCATCCGCCGCGCCGAGGCAACCAAGGCGACGATCAACTGCCTCACCTTCACGCATTTCGACGAGGCGATGGATCTCGCCAGAAAAGCCGAGGCGAAATACGCCAGAGGCGCCAGGACCGGCGCGCTCGAGGGCCTGCCGATCGGCATCAAGGATGAGAGCTACATCAAGGGCAAGCCGACCTCGCATGGCTCGCTGCTGTCCGGGGACGCCATTGGCGGCCATACCTCGACCATGAACGAGCGTGTCATGAAGGCCGGCGGCATCGTCCACGCCCGCACCGCGACGCCCGAATTCAGCTGCGCCGGTTATACCTGGTCGAAGCGCTGGGGCGTCACGCGCAACCCCTGGAACCCGGATTTCACGCCGGGCGGTTCGTCGGGCGGTTCGGCGGCAACGCTGGCCTCCGGCACGTCGTCGATCGCAACCGGCTCGGACATAGCGGGCTCAATCCGCATCCCTGCCTCGGCCTGCGGCCTGGTCGGCTTCAAGCCGCCTTACGGCCGCAATCCCGATGAGCCGCCGTTCAATCTCGATTTTTTCTGCCACACCGGGCCCTTGGCCCGAAACGTCGGGGATGCGATCCTGCTGCAGAACGTCATGGCCGGGCCGAGCCCGCTCGACATCGCCACGCTGCGCCCGAAACTGCGCCTGCCGCTCGACTACAAGCCGATCAAGGGTTGGAAGATCGCATTCTCCATGGATCTCGGGTCCTTCGAGGTGGATGCGGACGTGCGCAAGAACACGCTCGCTGCCTGCGATGTGTTCCGCTCGCTCGGCGCCACCGTCGAGGAGGTGGACCTCGGCTGGGGCGACGAGGTGCTCAAGGCCGGCATGGCCTATCTCGAACATCTCTTCGGCGCCTCGCTGTCGCCGCTGCTCGCCAAGAACGGCAAGGACATGACCAGCTATGCCAGGCAGTTCGCGCAGGACGGGCAGAAGTCGAAGGCGACGGATTTTGTCGCGACGCTCGATGTGGCGGCCAGGATGTACCTGACGCTGGGGCCTTTGCTGGAAAAATACGACGTGCTGATCTGCCCGACCAATGCGCTTCCCGCAGTGCCGGCGGAATTCGATCAGACCAAAGGCAAGGTCGAGATCAATGGACGAGAGGTGAACCCGTCGCTGGGCTGGGTGATGACGACGCCGTTCAACATGCTGAGCCGCTGCCCGGTTCTGTCGATCCCGTCGGGCCGCGCCGCCAACGGCGTGCCGACAGGCATCCAGATTGTCGGCCGCACCTATAGCGACGCTGACGTGTTCCGGGCGGGTATGGCCTATGAGACGGCTCGTGGTCAGTGGTACACGAATGCCGGGACACGCCCGGCGCTGTGAGTCCGCAGGGCGCCGGCATGCCAAGGCAGCGGCGGGATGTTTCGGCCGCCGGGGAAAGGCCTGACGACAATGGCGCAACGCATAGCCACTCCGGATGCGGGAAAAAGCAAGGCGGCCAAGGGTGCGGCGAACGACGCCGCGCCCAAGGACCGCCGGCGCGAGCGCGGCGAAGCGAGCGTCCAGCGCATCATCGACGCCACCATCGAGCTCATCGCGGAGGAGGGGCTGGCCAGCGTCACCATGCAGCGCATTGCCGAGCATGTCGGCTCGTCCAACGCACTGGTGGTCTTTCATTTTCGCAGCAAGGAGAACCTGTTCCGGGCCGTCCTGCAATATCTCAGCGACCAATATGACGCGCTGTGGCTGACGCTGGTGCGGGCGCCCGGCCTGTCGCCGGTCGAGCGGGTGTTGGGCGCGGTCGATTGCGCGCAGCGCTTTGCCCGGCAGCATCCGAAATGGGTCTCGGTCTTCGTCGTGTTTTCCAGCGACCGCAAGAGCATGCAGATCTACAATGAAATCGGCCTGCCGAGCGATCTCGCCTACACGGCCGAAGCGCGCGAGCTGCTGATCGAGATTTCACGCAGCGGCGGTTACACCGGCGTCGACATAGACACGCTGTCGGAGAGCCTGAACTATCTGGTGCATGGCGCCTGGTATTGGGACCATCTCAACCCGTCCAGCCGCGACACCGACGTGCTGCGCAAGACCATGCTGCTCCTGCTGCACCAGGCCTTTCCGCGGCATTTTGACTTGGGGTGAGATGCGGCCATTGCGAGCGACGAAAGCGTCCTCTGCAAACCTAAACCCGAAAATCTCTACGATGCCTTGATCTCTGTAAAAACGCTTGCACAATCCAGAGGTGCGAGCTAAACAACCCAGGGATGTATTCGAGGGTGGGTAAATGTGGCATTGGGCGATACTTCTGTTGCTGATTGGCGTGCCGGTTTTCTTCGCCGTCCGGTCGTCGCGCAAATCGTCACAGAGCCCAGATGACCTCGTGGGGTTCGGCGGCTGGCTGATCCTGCTGGCGATCAGCCTGTCCCTTTCGCCGTTGCGCACACTTGTCGATATGGCCAGTCTGGTCAAAACCTACCAACAGCTTGTTACAGTGCCCAACGGGGCCTTGGCCATCTATGGCGAGGCAGCCCTCAATCTGGCATTTCTGGTGCTTCAGCTGGTCGTGCTTGTTTCGATGCTGCGGCGAAGCCACCGCTTTCCGCAGCTGTTCATATGTCTGTGGTTCGCGATCCCTCTCTTATTCGTACTGGACACAGTTTGGATATCGACTGTTCTGGGTGTCCCGGTAAACCGTTTGCTTGCCGGAGGAGCTCTGGTTACACCTTTGGCATCCTTCATAGTCACAGGGATCTGGGCCGCCTACGTCTACAGGTCGGTTAGGGTGAGGAACACGTTCGGCGATACGGCAGCCATACAGGCTGCCACATTTTCCTAGAAGGTCCGACGGCTGCGAGTTGGCCTGATGTCGTGCTGCCAGCTCCGCCGAATAGAACCGTCGGCAGTCCTCCTTCGACTAACGAGCTTCGAGTGGCCTGCCACCCGAAGCTCGAAGAGCGAAGGGTGGTGCCCCCGGACGGAATCGAACCGCCGACCTTCGGTTTACAAAACCGCTGCTCTACCAGCTGAGCTACAAGGGCACGGCGCTCCGGTTAGCATATTTCGTGCGCCAGTAAAGACAAAACTCCGTTTTCGATCGCTAATGGACCCCGCCGAGGTGGGCGGGCCGCCATGCTGAAAACCGCCAATGCGATCCCTACATATCTCTCAGGTGCAAACGCATCGAACGGGGTGTCGCATGATCAGACTTGTCATCATCCTGCCGCTTGTCGTCATTGCCTGGCTGCTTGCGGTAAAGCTCATCAGGGACGTGAAGAGCGCCAATGTCGACTGGACCGGCATCGCCGCCATCGTCGGTTTTATCGCGATGGCGTTTTGGCTGCGGCATGTGACTGGGATGGGGATGAATGGTGAATGGTGAATGGGCGAACGCCTTTCGGACCATTGACTACTCACTACTCGCTCAAAACCTCGAACCTTTCACCACGTCACCGCGACTGATCTCCAGAGGCGAATGGTCGCCTCGATCAAGGAGATCATCATGTTGAAGCGCAGTCTTACTTCGGGCCTGGTCGCCATCTTCGTCGCCACCGGCGCGCTCGCCGGTACCGTGCAGTCGTCCTCCGCTCACAGCCATCATCACCACCATCATCACAAGCACCACGACAAGCCCTGGTGGTGGTGGAACCATCAACACAAGCACCATCACCACAAGCATCATCATCACCACGGCAAGGTGATCATCTTCCTTTGAGCGAGACGACCTGCCTCGCGGAAGGGCGGCTTCGGCCGCCCTTTTTTGCGTTGAGCGCTCGATCGATCAGATCTTGGTTTCCATCGGCTGATTTCCGGCCTTCAAGAAAAACCCAAATTCTTTCGAACCTTTTTCCGCGCCGAAACGACAGATGATCAAGAGGCGGATGGATCGCCTCTCGCAACGAAACAAGGAGATCGTCATGTTCACGCGCAAAATCGCTTCTGCCCTCATCGCCAGCACCGTCGCCGCCACCTCGCTGGTCGGCACCGTCCAGCCGTCGGCCGCCCACAGCCATCACCACAACCGCGAAATCGGCATCGGCATCGCCGCCGGCGTCGGCGGGTTCGTGCTCGGCAGCCTGCTCAACCAGCAGCCCCGCACCGTCTATGTCGACGACGAGGGTGGCTCCTGGCACGTCCGCCGCTGCGCCAACCGCTACGCCAGTTACGATCCGTACTCCGACACCTATGTCGGCTATGACGGCTACCGCCACTATTGCCGCCTTTAAGAGGAGGCACCCCCACACGGAAAGGAGGGGCTGTACGCAGCCCCTCCTTCCTGATTTGAGCGCGCCGCGGTGCGGGCTACGGTTCGGAGATCGGCAATCCCGCTGCACGGCAGATGCGGGCAACACTCGCATTCTGCGATTGATCGCCCATGGCGATGAGTTCGAAGCTGCTTCCTTCATCCGGATAGATCTTGGCGGCGAACGGTTGGCCTGTTGTATGACCACCGGACGACGTCTTTGCAGCGACATGGCCGCAGACCAGGATTTCGCGGCGGCCGTCGAGCGTTCGCTCGCCGGCACGCATCGTCCCGAATTTGGCGGATACAGGATCCTGCAAATGCTGGCTAATGCCGATCGTGATTGTCTCCTCCAAAGCGAGCGAGATCGGAATCTCGCTGACTTGCTGGGAGACAGGGGCGGGCTCGGGCGCCGTCGCCACGCATCCGCACAGTGAAGCGGCGAGCAAAAGCTGAAGCGTTCTCCGCATTATAATCGGAACCCGCCGATCATCCTCGTCACCTCAGCGGCGGCGTCGCGCACCAGCGGCCCGATCTCGTCCAGCCGCTCCATCGTCACCCGCACCGTCGGTCCGGAGACCGAGACACCGCCGATCGGCTCGCCGAACTCGTTGAAAATGGCGGCGGCCACGCAGCGCATGCCGGGATGCCGCTCCTCGTCGTCGACCGACCAGCCGCGGTGCTTGATGACAGCCAGGTCATGGGCCAGCGCCGAAATGTCGGACAGCGTCTTGTCGGTGAAGCGCTGCAGGCCCGACTTGCGCAGGATGGCGGCGACGCGTTCCGGCTCGAGCTGCGCCAGCACCGCCTTGCCGATGCCCGAGGCATGGAAGGAGCTGCGCGTGCCCGGGCGGAAGAAGGCGCGGATCGCCTGATGGGTCTCGACCTGGCTGACGAAAACGACGCAATCGTCCTCGGCGACGCCGAGATTGGCGGTTTCACCGGTCTTCTCCATCAATTCCTGCATGACCACGCGGGCCCTGTCGACAAGCTTGCGGCGGCGCAGGAAGGCGGCACCCATGCGGTAGGTCTCGACGCCGATCGACCACAGCTGGTCCGATGTATCGAACTCGACCATGCCGTGGTTCTGCAGCGTCGTCAGCATGCGGTAGGCGGTGGACGCCGCGAGCTCGCTACGCGCCGAAATCTCGCTCAGCGACAGGCCACTGCCTTCAGCGACGATGGCCAGGATGCGCAAGGCCCGGTCCAGCGACTGTACAGAACCGGCCTCGGACGGACCGTTGAAAGCGCGCGGCCGGCCGCGCTGGCGTTTTTCGCTGGTTTCCATGGCGGCATTGTCGCCGGTTTCGCCGAAATCGCAATGAAAAACTTTTTCATCGATTTTGATGGCCGGATTCATGGAAAACGAAAAAGCCAGTGGAATCAGTGTATAGAAGGGGTTTTCTCGAAATGAAAAATTATTCTGAAAAAATTGAAAAATGAAAACGACACTGGCATTGTCAACCAACCAACAATCTTGAGGAGGCTGGACATGGCCAGGATGCGCGCTGTCGATGCAGCGGTTCTCGTTCTCGAAAAGGAAGGCATTTCCTGCGGCTTCGGCGTGCCGGGCGCGGCGATCAATCCGTTCTATTCGGCGCTGAAGGCGAGGGGCTCGATCCGCCACATCCTGGCGCGGCATGTCGAGGCGGCCTCGCACATGGCCGAAGGTTATACGAGGGCCAAGGCGGGCAATATCGGGCTTTGCATCGGCACATCCGGCCCCGCCGGTACCGACATGATCACCGGGCTTTATTCGGCGGCGGCGGACTCCATCCCGATCCTGTGCATCACCGGTCAGGCGCCGCGGGCACGGCTCAACAAGGAGGATTTCCAGGCGGTCGATATCGCCGCCATAGCCGTACCCGTCGCCAAATGGGCGGTCACGGTCATGGAGCCCTATCTCGTGCCGATGGCGCTGCAGAAGGCGTTTCACCTGATGCGCTCGTCGCGGCCTGGTCCGGTGCTGATCGACCTGCCGGTCGATGTGCAACTGGCCGAGATCGAATTCGATATCGATGCCTACGTGCCGCTTGTCCCGTTCAAGCCGGCAATGTCGCGCGCCCAGGCCGAAAGGGCCTTGGCGATGCTCAATGCCGCGGAAAAGCCGCTGATCGTCGCCGGCGGCGGCATCATCAACGCCGATGCGTCGGATCTGTTGATCGAATTCGCCGAGATAACGGGCGTGCCGGTCATACCGACATTGATGGGCTGGGGCACGATCCCCGACGATCACCGGCTGATGGCCGGCATGTGCGGGCTGCAGACCTCGCACCGCTACGGCAATGCGACCATGCTGGAAGCCGATTTCGTCTTTGGCATCGGCAATCGCTGGGCCAACCGCCACACCGGTTCGGTCGATGTCTACACCAAGGGCAAGAAATTCATCCATGTCGACATCGAACCGACCCAGATCGGCCGGGTGTTCGCGCCGGATCTCGGCGTCGTCTCGGACGCCGGTGCGGCACTGAAGATGCTGCTCGACGTCGCCACCGAATGGAAGACGGCAGGAAAGCTGCGCGACTGGTCGGGCTGGGCGAAGGAATGCCAGACCCGCAAGAAGACGATGAAGCGCAAGACGCATTTCGAGCAGGTGCCGCTGAAGCCGCAGCGCGTCTATGAGGAGATGAACAAGGCGTTCGGCCGTGACACCACCTACGTCACCACGATCGGCCTCTCGCAGATCGCCGGGGCGCAGTTCCTGCATGTCTACAAGCCGCGCAACTGGATCAATTGCGGCCAGGCCGGCCCGCTCGGCTGGACGCTGCCGGCAGCGCTTGGCGTGCGCGCCGCCGATCCGGATCGCACCATCGTGGCGCTGTCGGGCGACTACGACTTCCAGTTCATGATCGAGGAACTGGCGGCCGGCGCACAGCACAAACTGCCGTATATCCATGTCGTCGTGAACAATGCCTATCTCGGCCTGATCCGCCAGGCGCAGCGCGGTTTTGCGATGGATTTCGAGGTGAGCCTGGCCTTCGAGAACGTCAACCGCGCCAACGATCCGGAGGCCGGCTACGGCGTCGACCATGTCGCGGTCGCAGAAGCAATGGGCTGCAAGGCGGTCCGGGTGCGCAAACCGGAAGAGTTCGCCGGCGCGTTCAAGGAAGCGCAGCGGCTGATGAAGGAATACCAGGTGCCGGTGGTGCTCGAATTCATCCTCGAGCGCGTCACCAACATTTCCATGGGCACGGAAATCGACAAGATCACCGAATTCGAGGACCTTGCCGAAAGCCAGGAGGATGCGCCGACGGCGATTGTGTTGCTCGATTAGGCGCGCCGATATTCAGGTGAGACAGGCCTGCAAACGGCGCCTTCCTGCGCTTCCGGTGCTCACGTACAGAAAGTACGTTCCGCTCCGGTTCTCGAAAGTCACCGTTTTCGACTCTGCCTGACCTGAATCTCAACACGCCTAGGGCCAAGCAGAAGAAGGAGAAAAAGAATGCCGCGTTTTTCAGCCAATCTGTCGATGCTCTTTGGCGAGCATGAGTTCCTCGATCGCTTCGATGCCGCAGCCCGCGCCGGCTTCAAGGGCGTCGAATATATCGGCCCCTATGATCATACGCCTGACGTGGTCGCGGCCCGGCTGAAGAAGAACGGCCTGACACAGGTGCTGTTCAACCTCCCGGCCGGCGACTGGGGCAAGGGCGAGCGCGGCATCGCGGTTTTGCCCGACCGCGCGCCGGAATTCCGGCAAGGCATCGCCAAGGCGATCAGCTATGCCCATGCGCTCGGCTGCGAGCAGGTCAATTGCCTCGCCGGCATCGCGCCGCAGGGCGTGGATCGTTCGGTGCTGGAAAATACTTTAGCCGAGAACCTCGCGTTTGCAGCCGAGAAACTGGAGCAGGCCGGCATCCGGCTTTTGATCGAGCCGATCAACACGCGCGACATACCGGGTTTTTTCCTGAACTATTCGGAGCAGGCGCTGGCGCTGATCGAGCGCGTCGGTTCGAAGAACCTGTTCCTGCAATACGACATCTATCACATGCAGATCATGGAGGGGGATCTCGCCCGTACCATCGAGGCCAACCTCGGCCGCATCGCGCATATCCAGCTTGCGGACAATCCCGGCCGTCACGAGCCGGCGACGGGCGAGATCAATTATCCCTTCCTCTACGAGCATATCGACAGGATCGGTTATGCCGGCTGGGTTGGAGCGGAATACAAACCGAAGGCGGGGACGGAGGCTGGGCTGGGGTGGTTTCGGGAGCTTAACGGGCAGGGGAGTGCCGCGGCTTAGGCGCAGTCGAACTCGCGTTCCTTCGCGCCCCCTCTGTCCTGCCGGACATCTCCCCCACGAGGGGGGAGATCGGACGTCATCCCGGCTTTCGCTCCCCAACATTGCAGGGTGAGCGAGGCGCCGAAACTGCCAATCTCCCCCCTCGTGGGGGAGATGGCCGGCAGGCCAGAGGGGGCGCGAAGGAACTCAGCCTCAACAAAGGAGAAAACAATGGAAACCATCGGCTTCATCGGCCTTGGCATTATGGGCGCGCCGATGGCGGGGCATCTCCTGGATGCCGGCTACGCCGTCATTGCCAGCGACCACCGCTCGAAGCCGCCGGCCGATCTCGTCGCCAAGGGCTTGAGAAGCATCACCGGCCACGCGGCAGTGGCGAAGGCCGCGGATATCATCATCACCATGGTTCCCGACACCCCGCAGGTAGCCGAGGTGCTGTTCGGCGAGAACGGTGTCGCTTCCGGCCTGAGCAAGGGCAAGCTGGTCATCGACATGAGCTCGATCTCGCCGATCGAGACCAAGGTTTTCGCCAAGAAAATCAACGATCTCGGCTGCGACTATCTTGACGCGCCGGTGTCGGGCGGCGAGGTCGGCGCAAAGGCGGCGTCGCTGACCATCATGGTCGGCGGCGAGGACAAGGCGTTCGAGCGCGCCAAGCCCGTGTTCGAAAAGATGGGCAAGAACATCACGCTTGTCGGCCCGAACGGCGTCGGCCAGACCACCAAGGTTGCCAACCAGATCGTCGTGGCCCTGACCATCGAGGCGATCGCCGAGGCGCTGGTCTTTGCCTCAAAAGCCGGCGCCGACCCCGCCAAGGTCCGGCAGGCGCTGATGGGCGGGCTGGCGGCATCGCGCATCCTCGAAGTGCATGGCGAGCGCATGATAAAGCGCGCCTTCGCGCCGGGCTTCCGCATCGAACTGCACCAGAAGGATCTCAATCTGGCGCTGGAAGGCGCCAAGGCACTCGGTGTCTCGCTGCCCAATACGTCGACGACGCAGCAGCTGTTCAACTCATGCTCGGCGAATGGCGGGGCAAAAGAGGATCACTCAGCGCTGGTTCGTGCGCTGGAGCGGATGGCGGGGCATGAAGTGGGTGAATAGTGAATGGTGAATAGTTGCGGTAAGAACGCTTTTCCATTCACTATTTCACCATTCACCCTCCAAGGAATTTCCGTGCCGCATAAAGGCTCACCGCCGCCGCATTCGACACGTTGAGCGAGCGGATGGCGCCGGGCATGTCGAGGCGGGCGAGCGTGGTCACCGTCTCGCGCGTCTTCTGGCGCAGGCCCTTGCCTTCGGCGCCAAGCACCAGCGCGATCTTCTCGCCTGAAAAACCCGTTTCGAGTTCGGCCGGCCCGTCCGAATCGAGGCCGATGGTCTGGAAGCCGGCATCGTGCAGCTGTCCCAGCGCGTCGGCCAGGTTCTTCACCTCGATCTGGTCGATATGCTCCAGTGCGCCGGAGGCGGATTTGGCCAGCACGCCGGATTCCTGCGGGCTGTGGCGGGCCGTGGTGATCAGTGCGCCGGCGCCGAAGGCGACCGCCGAGCGCAATATGGCGCCGACATTGTGCGGGTCGGTGACCTGGTCGAGTACCAGCACCAGTTTCGTGTCGCCGAGCGTGTCGAGGCGTTTCGGCTTCAACGGTTCGGCTTCGATCAGCACGCCCTGATGCACGGCATCCGAACCGGTGATCTTGTCGATCTCCTTGGGCTCGACGAGTTCGGCCTTGAACGGCAAAGCGGCGAGGTCGGCGATCGCCAGCCGCTCGGCGGCATTGCGCGTCACCAGCATGTTACGGATCTTCCGCCGCGGATTGTCGAGCGCCGCGCGCACCGTGTGCAGGCCATAAAGCCGCACCAGCCCGTCGGCGGCGTTCTCGCCCGGCGGCACCGGCTGGCGCGGCCGGAAGGCAGGCGCGCCGCCGGCCTTCTCGTCGCGATGGGCGCGGCGCAGCTTGGCGTAGTGGGTGTCTTTGGCGGTCTTGGGCGTGTTGTCATTGCTCATGGCCGGCTTCTATAGCCGCGTCGCCGGGCCATGGATACAGGCAGAAAGCCGGCTTGCCGGGTGAGCTGTCAAAATCAGCGCATTTTGCCTTGGGGTGCGGTTGACACCCACTGGCCTTGCCGCCATAAGGCGCTTCGCTGATTTCGGACAAAACCCCGGTTTCGACCTGATCGGCGAGAATGCCTCGTTGCAAGGCTTCGACGGCAGGCTGGAGAGGTGCCCGAGTGGTTAAAGGGGACGGACTGTAAATCCGTTAGCTTAGCTTACGTTGGTTCGAATCCAACCCTCTCCACCACTGCCAGCCCGCGAACCTTGAGGACGATGCGGGTATAGCTCAGTGGTAGAGCAGCAGCCTTCCAAGCTGAATATGCGGGTTCGATTCCCGCTACCCGCTCCAAACTCCCCACTCCGCATCAGATCTCAGCGAATATCTCGACAACGTTGCCGTCCGGATCGCGGAAGAACACTGTCCTGTGGCCCCATTCCTGGTCGGTGAGCGGCAGGACCGGCTGCACGCCCTTGGCCTGAAGCGCCTCGGCGCAAGCAGCGACCATCTCCGGCGCCACCCGGAATGCCAGCTGAAGCGACAGCGCATCCCGCTGCTGCGGCGTGTCGTTGAACATCATGCCGAGGCTGGTCAAGGCCAGCGTGTTCGGGCCGACCCGATATTCGATCCACCTGTCGCCGAGTTCGCGCTGCAGATCAAATTCCATCACATCCCCGTAGAAGTGCCGCATGGCGGCCATGTCGCGGGCGAAGATGACGGTGTAGTCGATCTGACGGATTTCATTGAGCGCATTCATTGTCGAAGTCCCGTGGGCTGATGTTCGATCGCCCGCAACCTAGCTTTCCTTTAAAGTAGTACAAGACTATAGCTTATACTGGTATCGGAGGTGACTGCATGCCATACGACGGCCCACGGCACGATGAGCTTGCCCGCTTCCTGCGCGAGCGGCGGGACCGCTTGCCGCGGATCGATGGCGCCAATGGCCGCCGCCGGGCGCCGGGCCTCAGGCGCGAAGAGGTCGCCGCCGAGGCGGGGATCAGCACCACCTGGTACACCTGGCTCGAGCAGGGACGGGAGGTGAACGCGTCGCCGCAGGTGCTTCGCTCGCTGGCGCGGGTGCTGAGACTGAGCCGGTCGGAGCAGGCCTATCTTTTCCAATTGGCGCGGCCCGATCTCGATTGGCGAAACCGGCTCGGCGCGCAAGGCCTGCCCAGCGCGCCGTTGCTCAGCCTGCTCGACGGGCTGGCGCCGCACCCGGCATATGTCGTCAATCGCTACTGGCAGGTCGTCGCCTGTAACCATCCGGCGGCGGTGCTGCTTGGGGATTTCGAGACGGATGATGAGTGGTCCGGCAGCCTGCTCGCCCGGCTGTTTCTCGACCTGGAATGGCGGCAGCGCTTTGTCGACTGGCCGGAGGTTTCGCGCTCGGCGGCGGCGCAGTTCCGGCTTGCCACTGTCGCCATGACTCGCGATCCGGTGCTGGCTGCGCTGGTTTCGTCACTGGAAGCGGCAAGCGAAGCGTTCGCCACGTGCTGGAACAGCCGCGACATCGCCGAGCCACCGATCTGGCGGAAATCCATCCGGCACCCTGTCGCCGGCGCGATGTCGTTCGATTTCGCCACGCTGCAGCCGGGCGGCCGCGACAGTGATTTCTCGGTTTCCGTCTACACGCCGGTCGATGCGTCGACTGCCAGGCGGTTCGCGGCGCTGGTCGCAGCAACGCCCGACAGCCGCAAGGCGGTGCCGGGCGTGTTTGCGCGTGATGCAGGCGCAGAAGTCTAGCTGTTGAAGGCGGACGCGACCTGATGCTGCTGCGGCACCTGTCCGTTCGGCGTCAGTCTGTCGACAATGCCGGGCAGGGCTGTGGACAATTGCTTGAGCAACTCCTGCTCGTCCAGTCCGGTCCTTTGCGCGATCTCTCGAATAACCTGCGGGCCGATCGCCTTGCCGAGATCATTGGCGTTGATCGGCTGGTTCTGTCCGGTGCCGACCCAGGAGTCAGCGACATTGCCTTGGCCGGCAGTCTTGAGCTTGTCGAGCAGTCCGCCCAGTCCGCCAAGCAGGCCGCCATCGCCGGAGGCGGTGGTGCCGGTGGGGGCTGGCGTTTGAGGTGGGGCGGGCTCGCCCGTCTCTCCGGCACTCGTCTGTTCGGCGCTTCTGCCGCTCAGCATCTTTCCCACCAGCAGCGCGCCGAGCGCGATCATCAGCGGTTTGGTGATGTTGCCGCCGGGTACGGCGTTGTCAAAAAGTCCCATAGGTCAATCCTCCATAACGACCAAGCCCGTCCCGCCGGCTACAATGGAGCATGCGAGCGGAAATTCAAGTTGGCTTGAGCTTTTGACAATCATGTGACCATGATCGGCGGGCGTGGAATGGAGAGGAAAAATGGGCATTATCAGCTGGATCATCCTCGGCGTCATCGCCGGCTTTATCGGCAGCAAGATCGTCAACAAGACCGGCCAGGGCCTGATCATGGATATCGTGCTCGGCATTGTCGGCGCCATCGTCGGAGGGCTGATCTTCAGCGCCTTTGGCGCCACGGGTGTGACCGGCCTCAACATCTGGAGCCTGATCGTCGCCATCATCGGCGCGGTGGTCGTGCTGTGGGCCTATCACCAGTTCTCCGGCAAGCGAACGCTTTAGGCGCCAGTCTGCCGACCGGCTGACCGCAGGACGGCCAAACCTGCTTCGACGCGTTGACTTGAAGGTCAGGCGACGACGGTCAGCCTGCGTTTGCGTTCATCAAGCGAGACGATGGTCAGCCCGCTCGCGACCACCAGCAGGATGCCGCAGACCGCCAGGGCATTCGGGAACTGCCCGAATACCAGCACGCCTGAGATGACCGCCCAGACGGTAAAGCAGTAGTAGAACGGCGCCACCACGCCGGTCGGACCGACGCGATAGGCCATGAAGATGAAGAAATGGCCGAAGATCAGGAAGAATCCGGCGCCGGCCATGAGCAGCAGGTGCCGGGCTTCCGGCATCACCCAGCGCTCGGAAACGAGATGCGCGGCGCCCGCGCCGATGAGCACCACCACGACGGCGGAAATGGCGACGATCATGCCCGGCACCTCGGCCGCGACCCGCCTGCCGGCAAGATCGCGCGCCGCCGCCAATGCCGCGTTGCCGAGCGCCAGCAACGCATAGACCGAGATGCCCTGCATGGTCGGCTGGGCCACCATAAGCGCACCGATGAAGCCGAGCCCGATCAGCGCCATGCGCACGCCGCCGATCCGTTCGCGAAACAGGATGGAGGAGCCGACCAGCATCAAAAGTGGGGTGATCTGCCCGAGCGCGGTCGAATCGGCGATCTGCATGTTGGCCAGCGCCACGACGTAGCAAAGGATGGCCGCCAGCTCGAGCAGGTTGCGGCGCAGCACGCGTTTGTCGAAGATCAATGGAATCTGCCTGCCATAGCCCAGCAGGAACAGCAGCGGCATGCCCCATAGCGTGGCCGCGACCCCGCGCAGGAACAGCACTTCATAGGACGGCAAGCCCGCGGTCGCGAGTTTCATCATCGTGTCGTTGACGAGGTACGACCCCGTCGAAACGATCATGAACAGCGGGCCGCGTATGGAGGTCGGTATGAATTGCATGGGGCAACCAAATCAGACCGCCGCCGTAGCGGCAATGGGCCAGGCGCCGGCTGCACATCCGGCAGGCAAAGGCCAGGACATGGGCGGGACAGGACATGGGCGGGAATAGCAAACAGGTGCTGGAGCCCGCAGCCCCCATTTCATTTCCGCTCGCGCGTTCCTATATCAGCGCCACATCCCGCAATCGGATCATCGGTTCGCACCGAGTGGACAGCGCACCCGGCCACAAGGCACTTGTGTTTTTCGGCCGTAGTCGCTAATCGCCCCGCATTCGACTGAACTGAAGGTCAAGGCCGTCCAAGGAAAGAGACTATGGCAAAAGGTAAATTCGAGCGTAACAAGCCTCATGTGAACATTGGCACGATTGGCCACGTCGATCATGGCAAGACGTCGCTGACGGCGGCGATCACGAAGTATTTTGGCGAGTACAAGCGCTACGACCAGATCGATGCGGCGCCCGAAGAGAAGGCCCGCGGCATCACGATTTCGACGGCGCACGTCGAATACGAGACGGCTGCGCGCCACTACGCCCATGTCGACTGCCCCGGCCACGCCGACTATGTGAAGAACATGATCACGGGTGCTGCGCAGATGGACGGCGCGATCCTGGTGGTGTCGGCCGCCGACGGCCCGATGCCGCAGACCCGCGAGCACATCCTGCTTGCCCGTCAGGTCGGCGTGCCGTCGATCGTGGTGTTCCTGAACAAGGTCGACCAGGTCGACGATGCCGAGCTGCTCGAACTGGTCGAGCTCGAGGTTCGCGAGCTTCTGTCGAAGAACGAGTTCCCCGGCGACGACATTCCGATCGTCAAGGGTTCGGCGCTGGCTGCTCTGGAAGATTCCAACAAGACCATCGGCGAAGACGCGATCCGCGAGCTGATGGCTGCGGTCGATGCTTACATCCCGACGCCGGTTCGTCCGCTGGACAAGCCGTTCCTCATGCCGATCGAAGACGTGTTCTCGATCTCGGGCCGTGGCACGGTCGTGACCGGCCGCGTCGAGCGCGGCATCGTCAAGGTCGGCGAGGAACTGGAAATCATCGGCATCCGTCCGACGACCAAGACGACCTGCACGGGCGTCGAGATGTTCCGCAAGCTGCTCGATCAGGGCCAGGCCGGCGACAACATCGGCGCGCTGCTGCGCGGCGTTGATCGTGAAGGTGTCGAGCGCGGCCAGGTTCTGGCCAAGCCCGGTACGGTGAAGCCGCACAAGAAGTTCGTGGCCGAAGCCTACATCCTGACCAAGGACGAAGGTGGCCGTCACACGCCGTTCTTCACCAACTACCGTCCGCAGTTCTACTTCCGCACGACCGACGTGACCGGCATCGTGTCGCTGCCGGAAGGCACGGAAATGGTTATGCCCGGCGACAACATCACGGTCGATGTCGAGCTGATCGTGCCGATCGCCATGGAAGAGAAGCTGCGCTTCGCCATCCGTGAAGGCGGCCGCACCGTCGGTGCCGGCATCGTCGTCACCATCAAAGAGTAATCGAGCCCGGCATCGCCCGATCGAAACGGATAGGGGCGGCCCTCGGGCCGCCCTTTTTCGTTGGCCAGATGTGCCTGTTTTGGGGTCCCAATCTCTGTTGCAAGTCTGTGAGCCTCTACAGTATAGATTGCATTGAGGGCTTGGTCGGATGGTTCCACAGCACCGTTTGCATAGTCGGTCATGGTGGGCACTGGGGCTGATCTGCCTGGCGTCGATGTTTGCCATGGGCAGCGCCGCCTTCGCGGCCGAGACAAAAAATTCAGAGCCGAATCCGGATCCGCCGATGCGGTTCCTCGTCGTGCGCAGCGACGCGGCGGGCTGTGAGCCGACCTGTCCGGAATGGATATCGGCCGAGGGTGCGATATCGGCCAAGTCGCCGGCGCTGCTCAAGGCTGCCCTGAAAACGCTCGGCGGCCGCAAATTGCCGATCGTCATCAACTCTCCCGGCGGCGATGTCGATGCGGCCATCGCCATGGGCCGGATGATACGCAAGAACAAGCTCGACATCGCGGTCGGCAGGACCTGGTTCGTCGGCTGCGAGCCGGGGATGAAAAACTGCAAGGAGAACGACGCCAGAGGCGCGCACTATATCGGCAGCCCCTATGTGCTCGGCAGCTATTGCGCGTCCGCTTGCCCGATGATGCTGGCCGGCGGCGCCAGGCGCCTGGTCGGGCCGCTGGCCTATCTCGGCGTTCACCAGATCACGACCACGATCGTGCAGATGAACGTGCAATATCAGGTCCGCTACCGGATCGTGAAAGGCAGGAAGCGGGTCATCAGCAAGAAGGTCGTCAGCCGCAAGAACACCGGCAGCTACAAGACCTACGAGATGAGCAAGGGGGTGGAGCGCAAGCTGTCCGCCTATTTCAAGGAGATGGGTGTCGACCTCAGCATCATCGAGACGATGAAGAGCACGCCGGCCAGCGACATCCAGCAGATCGACCTCAGCGACATGCTGACAATGAAGCTGGTCACCAGCGACGACGCTGCAGATTTGCTGACCAGCGCAATCCTGTGCAGGCTGAACCTTCCGGCTCCGAATTGCCGGGAAATACCGGCGAACAAGCCAGCCGGCGGCCTGCCGGACGTGGCAAAGGCTGCGCCGCTGCCGGTGAAGCCGGAGAGCGCGCCGCACGATGACGGCATGCGCTTTGTCCTGGTTCGCGGCAGCAACCCGCTCTGCAATCCCGACTGCCCGGAATGGATTGCAGCGCAAGGCGCGATTACGCCCCAGACGCCGCAGAAACTCAGCCAATTGCTCGCCACGCTTGGCAACCGGCGGCTGCCGGTGGTGATCAGCTCGCGAGGCGGCGACCTCTCCGGCGCCCTGGCGGCGGGCCGGATCATCCATGAAAAGAAGCTCGACGTTGCCGTTGCCCGCACCGATTTCGTCGGCTGCGACCCGGCAGAGTGGAATTGCCTGGCCAAGGACGGCGCCTATGCCGGGCTGAGCGTCGATGGCGACGGCGACTGCGATTCGGCCTGCGCGCTCATGCTGGCCGGTGGCGCCAGGCGGCTTGTCGGTTCCCAGGCGCGGCTCAGCCTCTATCTCATGGGGCAAAAGCAGTTGGTGAGGGCCTATCTGGACGAGATGGCGATCAACCCCCGTCTGTTCTCGGTGCTTGCAGGCAGGTCGGCTGAGCGTCAGCTCGATCCGGACATGATGCTGGACCTCGGGCTGACGACCGGGCGTCAATCTGTGGATACGTTGACGGGTTCCAGCATCTGCAGATCGGCGCCGAAACCTGAGAATTGCCGCGTCGTGCCGTCGTCCAATGGCTGATCGTGCCTATCGCATGAAAGAGACGCCTTGCTTCGCGTTCCGTGAAGGGCCCCGCACCGTCGCTGCCGGCATCGTCGTCACCATCGAGAAATAGTCGAACTGGTATCAGCCGGATGGACCAGGAAAGGGCGGTCTTTGGGGCTGCCTTTTTGTTTCCGGCGTTGCGCGGTACAAGTATTGCACGGTTGTTTCAAAGCTATTGCAAGCACCGTCGCCGCAACTATTATGGATTGCATTGAGGGGTTTGCCGGGCGTGGTTTGGGGACAACGTTCAGACACTACTGCAAGGTGGCGGCGCGGGCTGGTCCGGCTGGCGACGGTGGCCGCGATGGCGATGGCTGCCTTCGCCGCGAAGGCCGAGGATGCCTCCCCCGGGACATGGCAGACAGTACCCCCTCTGCAGGGAGTGCTCTATCCGACCGATCCGACGATATGGACCGACGATCGCTCGGAGATGCAGTTTATCATCGCGCGCAGCAACGCGCCTGGCTGCGAGCCCAATTGTCCGGAGTGGATCTCCGCCGAAGGCGACATCGCAGCCGGCACGCCAGCCTTGCTCAAGCGTACCTTGAAGAAGCTTGGCAGCCGCAAACTGCCCATCATCGTCAATTCCTTCGGTGGCAATGTCGAAGCCGCGCTCCAGCTTGGCCGGATAATCCGCAAAAACAAGCTCGATATCGCCATCGGCAAGACCGAGTTTCCCGATTGTTGGCCCGGGACAGAGGGTTGTGGCGCCGACTACGGCAAGGGCACGGCTTTTTTCGGCAGAGCGTCTGACGGTGCCAGCTGCAATTCCGCCTGTCCGCTAATGTTTGCCGGAGGCGTCCGGCGCGTCGCCGGCGGCTGGAACTATCTGGGTGTTCATCAGATCACCACCACCTGGTTCCCCTCCACAACGCACTACCGGACCACCTATCGCGTCAAACGGGGCAAAAAATATCGGGTCACCACGCAAACCGTCACTCCCGGTGAAAGCTACAAGACCTATGAGATGAGTAAGGGGTACGCGAGAAAGATCTCGGCCTATCTCCGAGAGATGGGTATCGGGCAGGGCGTGCTGGACTTGATGAAGGGGACGCCGGCCAGCGACATCAGGCAGATCAGCCTCCACGATATGCTGACGATGAAACTGGCCACCAGCACGGACACTCTGGACCTGTTTACCAGAGCAAGTCTGTGCATGTTCGACCCGCCGGCTCCGAACTGCCGGGAAATACCGGGAAACAAGCCAGCCGGCGGACAAACGCCCGTGGCCAAGCCGGCCGTGGTGGCTGCGATCAAGGCAAAGACCGGCCCCCCACTTTCTCAGGCGGCCAAGGCTCCAGCTCCCAAGCCGTTGCAGGCAGCGCCAGGGAATTCGACGCCAGATATGCGCTTCGTTGTCGTTCGCGGCAGAGACTCGCTCTGCAATCCCGATTGCCCGGAATGGATCTCGGCGGAAGGCGCGATGACGCCTCAGACCCCGCAAAAGTTGCGCCAGTTGCTCGACACCCTTGGCAACCGGCGGCTGCCGGTGGTGATCAGCTCACAGGGGGGAAGCCTGTTCAGCGCTCTGGCCGCGGGAAGGCTTATCCATGAACGGAAGCTCGACGTCGCCGTCGCTCGCACCACTATCGTCGGCTGCGACCCGCCCGAGGCAGGCTGCTTGGCCGATAACGGTGCCTATGTCGGGCTGATTAGCGATTTTGGAGTGGAGTGCGATTCGGCCTGCGCGCTCATGCTTGCCGCCGGCGCCAAAAGGCTGGTCGATCCCAAGGCGAGGCTCAGCATGTCCTCGAGGGGACAGACGCAGTTGGTTAAAGCCTACCTGGAGGAGATGGAGATGGACCCAGCTCTGTTCGCCGCGATAGGCTCGGTCGAGCGTCAGCTCGAGCCCGACATGATGCTCAAAGTCGGGCTGACAACCGGGCCGGAGTCGGTGGAGGCGCTAACTGGCCCCGCTATTTGCAAAACCTCACCCAAGCCCGACAACTGTTTGCTTCCGCCGACAGCCAAGGCCGAGTCGCCCGCCAAACTGTAGGCATCGCAGAAACTGGCCATCGAGGCAGGTTGAGCCATGCCCGATTTCTCCGCTAAAGTCGTGGCAGGCGTCGCCCGGGGGAGGATCGAGAATGAGCCAGGATATCCCGACACTCTACGAATGGGCCGGCGGCATCGAAGCCCTCAACCGGCTGACGGAAACCTTTTACGACAAGGTGTCGCGCGACCCGGTGGTCGGCCCAGTGTTCAAACACATGTCGCCGGATCATCCCGCGCATGTCGCGGCCTTCATCGGCGAGGTTTTTGGCGGACCCAAGACCTACAGCGAACAGCATGGCGGCCATCGCGAGATGGTCATGCATCACTTGGGCAAGCATCTGACGGAAGAACAGCGCCGCCGCTGGATCAGCCTGCTTGCCGATGCCGCCGATGCGGTCGGGCTGCCGGACGATCCCGAATTCCGTTCCGCCTTCATGGGCTATGTCGAATGGGGGTCACGGCTTGCCAAGATGAATTCCACCCTCGGCGAGACCTGCGACCCGCAGACCGAACCGATGCCGGCCTGGGGCTGGGGCGTGCCGGGCGGGCCGTACAAGCCGCCGGCCGGGGGCTGAGCGCCGGCATGCGGCTTCAGGCAGGCGAAAAATCGAGATAGGCAGGGACAGGCTGGTCATCACCTATTCGGATTTTGGCAAAGGATCTGAAAGCGCGTCAGACAACTCTTTACAGCGCGCCCGGAAGCTTTTAGGAAGCGCCTGCGCTGAAACGCGCGTACGGGCATAGCTCAGTTGGTAGAGCGGCGGTCTCCAAAACCGCAGGTCGTAGGTTCGAGCCCTGCTGCCCGTGCCATTTTCCTCGTTGGAATCCGGCATTTTAGAAACGCCTTGTTTTGGCTCCCCGTTTGGTTGGGCTGAAGCCGCGTACTCGACGAGCGACGTTCCGAAGGCATGCGCAGAGCGAGAGCGCTGATGCGCAATGCCGAAGTCGGCGTATTTCCACGAACCGATTTCCTTGATTCAACTGCCATTGGCGAGCCAATTGCCATTTGCGTTCACAATTCAGAATAGGCCTATTTTGCTGCCGCCAGCTGCTTTTCAGCGGCTGCGAATTATTGGAAGCGGGATGCTGGCCTGGCTACTGGAATTTTTTTGAATAGGGCTCTTGAACCGGTTTTCAGCCCTTCCTAATTCGTTTCCCCCCGAGGCCGATTGGCTTGGCAAAAGGCGCCGCCGCTGGGGCGGCGCCCTTGTACCCATGTTGCTTCAAGGAGGATGTGGCTATGAGAACCTTTGATACCCTCTATCGGACCACCGTCGGTTTCGACCGGCTTTTCGACATGCTCGACAGCGGCACGCGTCCGGACTGGCCGCCCTATAACATCGAGAAGGTCGACGAGAACGATCACCGTATCTCGATGGCCATCGCAGGCTTCAGCCAGGATGAGGTTGAGCTGACCCAGCATGGACCCGAACTGGTCGTGGTAGGCCAGAAGGCTGATGACCAGAGCGGACGCCAGCTGCTGCACCAGGGCATCGCCTACCGCACTTTCAGGCAGACGTTTAAACTTGCCGACCACATGAAGATCAAGGCAGCAAACCTTGAGAACGGTCTCCTGACCATCGACATCGTCCGTGAGATTCCCGAAGAGCTGAAGCCGCGCCGCATCAGCATCGGGGCCGGCGACGCCCAGGTGGGCGGCAAGCAGATCGCCCAGGATACGGAACGCACCCGCAATGCGGCCTGATCGTATCGATTCAGTTATCCCTGCGGTCCGCCTCCCGGCTTCGGCCGGGAGGCCCAGATTGCGGAGAATGGAGATGGACAACTTCTACGAGACACCGACACTTTCTGCGGCACGCTCGGGCAAAATTGAAACTTCTTTGTGCCTGCTCGACAATCCAGACGACGTCATCAACCATCCACGCCTCAGCCGTGGAGAAAAGCGGGCACTGCTTTCCTCGTGGGCGTCCGATGCCTGCGCGGTGGAAAACCAGCCTGCCTTGCGCCGCCTGGACAACGGCACGGTAATCCCTGTCGACCAGATTCTGAGGGCGTTGAAGGCTCTGGATGAGAAACCCACGCTGGGGAAAGAGACTTCAGGCCGGGTGCTGCCTTGGCGACCCTCCTCGCGCCGCAGCGGTCTCAAAGCTTGGCGGCGTCGTGGCCGTTCTTTCCGCCCCGACGATGACGACGACCCGCCCCCGTGCCCGGCAGTGATCGCGCCGCGCCCACGCCCACCATGCGGAATCGGCGCAGTGGCCGGGGTCGAACTCGCCTGTGCCTAACTAACCCTGGGTTGATCCAGCTGCCTCGGCATGGGCAGCTGGATTCCAATCTTGCGTGCGCTTCATTTGGTTTCCAAAACAGCAGGTCGCAGGTTCGTCCGCAACGCCATTTCCTCGAACTTGTAATCGCGTGCCTGATTTCCGGATCCACCTCCTGGAATTGGGGTCCGGCATTGAAAAAGGGCAGGTGGCTTGCCATATTGGGCGAACTGAGGCATAAGGCCTCGATAGCCGGGACGGGACGACTGGATGGTTCCGAGGCGGCGTTTGGTCATAAAGCGGACACTTGCCACTTGCGTGGATCAAGAATCGGTTTTATGTAGACACAACAGACACGCGACGCGTGGAGCTGGGAAGCCGGCTTTACGCGTCCGATTTGCATGGGCGAAATGGCGCTGATTCGGCGCCGACTTGAACCCAGGCGGCACGTCCCGGCCAGCGGGATCATCCAGGAGACCCGGCCAACGGGTCTTGAAGACAGAGCGGCATATGGCTTCGAAAACCACAAATCCTTTCGTCTTTCTCCAGCAGGTCCGCGCGGAGACCGCCAAGGTGACTTGGCCGTCGCGCCGGGAGACGATGATCTCGACGGTGATGGTGCTCGTATTCGCGGTCATCGCGATGATCTTTTTCTTCACCGCCGACGTGGCCATGGGCTACGCGATCGAGCGGTTACTGAGCCTCGGCCATTAAGTCCGGCGATTACGGAGAAGTCTTGAAATGACCGCGCGCTGGTACATCGTCCACGCCTATTCGAACTTCGAAAAGAAGGTCGCCGAGGACATTGAGAACAAGGCCAAGCAGAAGGGCCTGTCCGCCGATATCGAGCAGATCGTGGTGCCGACCGAGAAGGTCGTCGAAATCCGCCGCGGCCGCAAGGTCGATGCCGAGCGCAAGTTCTTTCCGGGCTATGTGCTGCTCAAGGCCAATCTGACCGATGCGGTGTTCTCGCTGGTCAAGAACACGCCGAAGGTCACCGGCTTCCTCGGTGACTCCAAGCCGGTGCCGATCACCGAAGCCGAGGCGCAGCGCATCCTGAACCAGGTTCAGGAAGGCGTCGAGCGGCCGAAGCCCTCGGTCACTTTCGAGATCGGCGAGGCGATCCGCGTTTCGGATGGTCCGTTCGCCTCGTTCAACGGTTTCGTCCAGGAAGTGGACGAGGAGCGGGCGCGGCTCAAGGTGGAAGTTTCGATCTTCGGGCGCGCCGTGCCGGTCGATCTGGAATTCGGACAGGTCGAAAAGGGCTGATCCGAAAACCCTGCGCCGGTTCGCCGGCAAGGGGAGGCGGCGCGGAAAGCGCGCGGCCATGAACGGGTGGGAGGCGAATGCGGCTTTAGCCGGCCGCGCGGACCGCACCACCAGACTGCAACCGCCGGTGTTCCCGATACTGGGGCCGGCATGAGATAAAGGCAGGAAAGAGATGGCTAAGAAAATTGCAGGCCAGCTCAAGCTCCAGGTCAAAGCGGGATCGGCTACGCCGTCTCCGCCGATCGGCCCGGCACTTGGCCAGCGCGGCATCAACATCATGGAATTCTGCAAGGCGTTCAACGCGCAGACCCAGGAAATGGAAAAGGGATCGCCGATCCCGGTCGTCATCACCTATTACCAGGACAAGTCCTTCACCTTCGTCATGAAGACGCCGCCGGTGAGCTACTTCCTGAAAAAGGCGGCGAACTTGACGTCAGGTTCGAAAGAGCCGGGCAAGATCAAGGCCGGCACGATCGGCCGCGACAAGGTGCGCGCCATCGCCGAACAGAAGATGAAGGATCTGAACGCAAACGACGTCGAGGCGGCCATGCGCATGGTCGAGGGCTCCGCCCGCTCGATGGGTCTGGAAGTGGTGGGCTGAGATCATGGCAAAGATTGCAAAGCGTGTATCGAAGTCCCGTGACGGCATCGACCCCAACAAGGCCTATGCCCTTGGTGAGGCGCTGAAGCTGCTCAAGGACCGTTCGACGGTGAAGTTCGACGAGACCATCGAAGTGGCGATGAACCTCGGCGTCGACCCGCGCCATGCCGACCAGATGGTCCGCGGCGTGGTCAACCTGCCGAACGGCACCGGCCGCTCGGTCCGCGTCGCCGTGTTCGCACGTGGCGGCAAGGCCGATGAGGCTCGCGCCGCCGGCGCCGACATCGTCGGTGCCGAGGATCTGGTCGACATCGTCCAGAAGGGCACGATCGACTTCGATCGCTGCATCGCCACGCCGGACATGATGCCGCTGGTCGGCCGTCTGGGCAAGGTGCTGGGCCCGCGCGGCATGATGCCGAACCCGAAGGTCGGCACCGTCACCACCGACGTCGCCGCCGCCGTCAAGGCATCGAAGGGCGGCGCTGTCGAGTTCCGCGTCGAGAAGGCCGGCATCGTTCATGCCGGCGTCGGCAAGGTCTCGTTCGACGTCAAGGCGCTGGAAGAAAACGTCCGCGCCTTCGCCGATGCCGTGACCAAGGCAAAGCCGGCTGGCGCCAAGGGCAACTACGTCAAGAAGGTGTCGGTCACCTCGACGATGGGCCCGGGCCTCAAGCTCGACGTCTCGACGCTCGCAGCGTCTTGATACGAACATCTGGATCGGCTGCCAAGGCGCTGATCCGCAAGTGAATTCCGGGCCTCCGACTTGTCGGCGGCCCGGTACCGGAAGTCGAGAGGCTTCCGGACATCCTGTCCGAGATTGCAGGCGGCCCAGAAGCCTTAATTGAATTGGGCCTGCATGAGACGGGTGAAAACCGGACAACGGAGCGACAAGCTCCAATGAAAGGTTCGAACCGTGTTTGCCTTTTGTCTGCGCATCTCCGGCTTGCCGTCGATGTGGCGAAAGGGGGCAGGATCCTCGAGCGTCGTTCGGGAGATCTGTAATGGATGGCCCGGCCGGCAAAAAGGCAACCCGACGCCTGTCCCACTAGCGGGGCAGGGGTCAACTGGAGATAGGCAGTGGACAGAGCGGAAAAACGCGAACTCGTCACGGGCCTGAATGGTGCTTTTGCAGGCGCTGGTTCAGTCGTCGTGGCCCACTACGCCGGTATCACCGTCGCGCAAATGAACGACCTTCGGTCGAAAATGCGCGCTGCCGGTGGCACCGTCAAAGTCGCGAAGAACCGTCTCGCCAAAATCGCTCTTCAGGGCACGGACTCCGCATCGATCATCGACCTGTTCAAGGGACAGACGCTGATCGCTTATTCGGAGGATCCGATTGCGGCGCCGAAGGTCGCGTCCGATTTCGCCAAGGGAAATGACAAGTTGGTCATTCTCGGCGGCGCAATGGGCACCACCTCGCTCAACGCCGACGGTGTGAAGGCACTCGCCACACTTCCGTCGCTCGATGAGCTGCGCGCCAGGCTGGTTGGCATGATCGCCACGCCGGCAACCCGGATCGCCCAGATCGTCAATGCGCCAGCGGCTTCGGTCGCGCGCGTCATCGGCGCTTACGCCCGGAAGGACGAGGCGGCATGAGGCCGTTCCTCGCTATCACAAACACACGTTCGAACCTGATGAAGGAATACAACAATGGCTGATCTGGCAAAGATCGTAGACGACCTTTCGAAGCTGACCGTCCTCGAGGCGGCCGAGTTGTCGAAGCTTCTGGAAGAAAAGTGGGGCGTTTCGGCTGCTGCTCCGGTGGCGGTTGCCGCTGCCGGCGGCGCTGCCGCTGCTGCTGCTCCGGCTGAGGAAAAGACGGAATTCGACGTCGTCCTCACCGAGGCAGGCGCTCAGAAGATCAACGTCATCAAGGAAGTCCGCGCCATCACCGGCCTGGGCCTCAAGGAAGCCAAGGATCTGGTCGAAGCAGCTCCGAAGCCGGTCAAGGAAGCCGTTTCCAAGGCTGACGCTGAGAAGTTCAAGGCCCAGCTGGAAGCAGCCGGCGCCAAGGTCGACCTGAAGTAAGCGTAAAAGCGGCGGGCGGCCTCGCGCCGCCCGCCACTCCCTTCATCAGAGGGGAGGATGCGTAGCGCGAGATGTACGAGAACCTCTTTCCTGAGGGCCGAAACCGGCCTTCAGGAAACGGGTTTTCACCCGTTTTAGCCGTCGCCGCCAGGCGGCGGGAAACAGATCAGGGGCCGCCGCCGAGGTGGCCGCGCATGCAAGGTGAGCCGCGGCGAGGCTCGCCCCGAGTTTATAGCTAAGGAGCGACGATGGCCCAGACCCAGACTTTCAATGGCCGCAGACGCGTACGCAAGTTCTTCGGAAAGATTCCGGAAGTTGCGGAGATGCCGAACCTGATCGAGGTTCAAAAAGCATCCTATGACCAGTTCCTGATGGTGGCGGAGCCCAAGGGTGGGCGTCCGGACGAGGGACTGCAGGCCGTTTTCAAGTCGGTTTTCCCGATCTCCGATTTCTCCGGCTCCTCGATGCTGGAGTTCGTGAAGTATGAGTTCGAAGGACCGAAATTCGACGTTGACGAATGCCGTCAGCGCGACCTGACCTATGCCGCGCCACTCAAGGTGACGCTGCGCCTCATCGTGTTCGATATCGACGAGGATACCGGCGCAAAGTCGATCAAGGACATCAAGGAGCAGGACGTCTATATGGGCGACATGCCGCTCATGACGCTCAACGGCACCTTCATCGTCAATGGCACGGAGCGCGTCATCGTCTCGCAGATGCACCGTTCGCCGGGCGTCTTCTTCGACCATGACAAGGGCAAGTCGCACTCCTCGGGCAAGCTTTTGTTTGCGGCGCGCGTCATTCCCTATCGCGGTTCGTGGCTCGACATCGAGTTCGATTCCAAGGACGTCGTGCATGCCCGCATCGACCGCCGCCGCAAGATTCCGGTGACGTCGCTCTTGATGGCGCTCGGCATGGACGGCGAAGAGATCCTGTCGACCTTCTACAACAAGATCACCTACAAGCGCGCCGGCGACCACTGGCGCATCCCGTTCAACGTCGAGCGTTTCCGCGGCCTCAAGGCCGTTGGCGACCTCGTCGATGCCGACACAGGCGAAGTTGTCGTCGAGGCCGGCAAGAAGATCACCGCCCGCCAGGCAAGGGCGCTTGGCGAAAAGGGTCTGAAGGCGATCAAGGCGACCGACGAGGATCTGCTCGGCAATTACCTGGCCGAGGACATCGTCAACTACGGCACCGGCGAGATTTTCCTCGAAGCCGGCGACGAGATCGACGAAAAGACGCTGAAGGTGCTGCTCGGCACGGGCGAAAGCGAGATCAAGGTTCTCGACATCGACCACGTCAATGTCGGCGCCTACATCCGCAATACGCTCAACGTCGACAAGAACGAGAGCCGCCAGGACGCACTGTTCGACATCTACCGTGTCATGCGCCCGGGCGAGCCGCCGACGCTTGAAACCGCCGAAGCCATGTTCAACTCGCTGTTCTTCGACTCGGAGCGCTACGACCTGTCGGCCGTCGGCCGCGTCAAGATGAACATGCGCCTCGAGCTCAAGGCTGAGGATACCGTGCGCGTGCTGCGCAAGGACGACATCCTGGCCGTGGTCAAGACGCTGGTCGAGCTGCGCGACGGCAAGGGCGAGATCGACGACATCGACAATCTCGGCAACCGCCGCGTGCGTTCTGTCGGCGAGCTGATGGAGAACCAATACCGCGTCGGCCTGCTGCGCATGGAGCGCGCGATCAAGGAACGTATGTCCTCGATCGAGATCGACACGGTGATGCCGCAGGACCTGATCAACGCCAAGCCGGCGGCTGCCGCCGTACGCGAGTTCTTCGGTTCCTCGCAGCTGTCGCAGTTCATGGATCAGACCAACCCGCTGTCGGAGATCACCCACAAGCGCCGCCTGTCGGCACTTGGACCGGGCGGTCTGACCCGCGAGCGCGCCGGCTTCGAAGTGCGGGACGTGCACCCGACGCATTACGGCCGCATCTGCCCGATCGAGACGCCGGAAGGCCCGAACATCGGTCTGATCAACTCGCTGGCGACCTTCGCGCGCGTCAACAAGTACGGCTTCATCGAAAGCCCGTACCGCAAGATCGTCAACGGCAAGCTGACCAATGAGGTCGTCTATCTCTCCGCTATGGAAGAGTCCAAGCACCACGTCGCGCAGGCCAATGCCGAGCTCGACAAGAATGGTGGTTTCGTCGACGAATTCGTCATTTGCCGCAGCGCCGGCGAAGTGATGATGGCGCCGCGCGAAAACGTCGATCTGATGGACGTGTCGCCCAAGCAGATGGTGTCCGTGGCCGCGGCGCTGATCCCGTTCCTCGAGAACGACGACGCCAACCGCGCGCTGATGGGCTCCAACATGCAGCGTCAGGCCGTGCCGCTGGTGCGCGCCGAAGCGCCGTTCGTAGGCACCGGCATGGAGCCGATCGTTGCCCGTGACTCGGGCGCCGCCATCGGCGCCCGCCGCGGCGGCATCGTCGACCAGGTGGACGCGACGCGTATCGTCATCCGCGCCACGGAAGATCTCGATCCCGGCAAGTCGGGCGTCGACATCTACCGGCTGATGAAGTTCCAGCGTTCGAACCAGAACACCTGCATCAACCAGCGTCCGCTGGTGCGCATGGGCGACCGCGTCAACAAGGGCGACATCATCGCCGACGGTCCGTCGACCGAGCTCGGCGATCTGGCGCTCGGCCGCAACGTGCTGGTCGCGTTCATGCCGTGGAACGGCTACAACTACGAGGACTCGATCCTGCTCTCCGAGCGCATCGTGGCCGACGACGTCTTCACCTCGATCCACATCGAGGAATTCGAGGTCATGGCCCGCGACACCAAGCTTGGACCGGAGGAAATCACACGCGACATTCCGAACGTTTCGGAAGAAGCGCTGAAGAACCTCGACGAAGCCGGCATCGTCTATATCGGCGCGGAAGTGCAGCCGGGCGACATCCTGGTCGGCAAGATCACGCCGAAGGGCGAAAGCCCGATGACGCCGGAAGAAAAGCTCCTGCGCGCCATCTTCGGTGAAAAGGCGTCCGACGTTCGCGACACCTCGATGCGCATGCCTCCGGGCACCTTCGGCACAGTCGTCGAAGTGCGCGTGTTCAACCGCCACGGCGTCGAGAAGGACGAGCGCGCCATGGCGATCGAACGCGAGGAGATCGAACGCCTCGCCAAGGACCGCGACGACGAGCAGGCGATCCTCGACCGCAACGTCTATTCGCGCCTTTCCGACGTTCTCGTCGGCAAGGAAGCGATTGCCGGGCCGAAGGGCTTCAAGAAGGGCTCGAAGCTGTCGAAGGACACGCTGGACGAGTATCCGCGTTCGCAGTGGTGGCAGTTTGCAGTGGAGAACGAAAAGCTCCAGAGCGAACTGGAAGCCCTGCGTGGCCAGTACGACGATTCCAAGAAGGCGCTCGAGCAGCGCTTCATGGACAAGGTCGAGAAGGTCCAGCGCGGCGACGAAATGCCTCCGGGCGTCATGAAGATGGTCAAGGTCTTCGTGGCCGTGAAGCGCAAGATGCAGCCGGGCGACAAGATGGCGGGACGTCACGGCAACAAGGGTGTCGTCTCGCGGATCGTTCCGGTCGAGGACATGCCTTTCCTCGAGGACGGCACGCATGCCGATATCGTGCTCAACCCGCTGGGTGTGCCGAGCCGCATGAATGTCGGCCAGATCCTGGAAACGCATCTGGGCTGGGCATGCGCGGGCATGGGCAAGAAGATCGGCGAGCTTATCGACGCCTACAAGACGGCTGGAGACATCAAGCCGTTGCGCAAGACGCTCGAGAGCTTCATCCCGGCCAACGACCGCAACGAGCCGGTCCGCGAATATGACGACGAGAGCATCGTTCGCCTCAGCGAGCAGATGCGCCGCGGCGTCTCCATCGCGACACCGGTGTTCGACGGCGCGCATGAAGTCGACATCAACATCATGCTGGAGCAGGCGGGCCTGCACACCAGCGGTCAGTCGCAGCTCTATGACGGACGCACCGGCGAGCCGTTCGATCGCAAGGTGACGATGGGCTATATCTATATGCTCAAGCTTCACCACTTGGTGGACGACAAGATCCACGCGCGTTCGATCGGTCCCTACTCGCTCGTTACCCAGCAGCCGCTGGGCGGCAAGGCGCAGTTCGGTGGCCAGCGCTTCGGCGAAATGGAGGTCTGGGCGCTGGAAGCCTATGGCGCCGCCTACACGCTGCAGGAAATGCTGACGGTGAAGTCGGACGATGTCGCCGGCCGCACCAAGGTCTACGAGGCGATCGTGCGCGGCGACGACACGTTCGAGGCCGGCATTCCCGAGAGCTTCAACGTGCTCGTCAAGGAAATGCGGTCTCTCGGCCTCAATGTCGAGCTGGAGAATACCAAGCTCGACGACAACCCTGTCCGGCTGCCAGATGCTGCCGAATAGGGGCGCGGCCGAGTAAGCAAGACATCCGGTCGCGGAACGCCGCGACCGGATGCAACAAATTCTACGGCCAGTGGGCCGACCACTCAGCGGGCATTTGGCCCGCGTTAGATGCAAGGGGTTTTCGAGGACCCCGAAAAGGAGAACGGCATGAACCAAGAGGTCATGAATCTCTTCAATCCGCAGGCGCCGGCGCAGGTGTTCGATTCCATCCGGATATCGCTCGCCAGCCCTGAGAAGATTCTGTCCTGGTCGTTCGGCGAGATCAAGAAGCCGGAGACCATCAACTACCGCACCTTCAAGCCGGAGCGTGACGGTCTGTTCTGCGCGCGCATTTTTGGCCCGATCAAGGACTATGAATGCCTGTGCGGCAAGTACAAGCGCATGAAGTACAAGGGCGTCATCTGCGAAAAGTGCGGCGTCGAAGTCACGCTGTCGCGCGTTCGCCGCGAACGCATGGGCCACATCGAGCTGGCGGCACCTGTCGCTCACATCTGGTTCCTGAAGTCGCTGCCGTCGCGCATCGGCACACTGCTCGACATGACGCTGAAGGACATCGAGCGCGTCCTCTACTTCGAGAACTACATCGTCACCGAGCCTGGCCTCACCGCGCTGAAGGAGCACCAGCTGCTCAGCGAGGAAGAGTACATGATCGCCGTCGACGAGTATGGCGAGGATTCGTTCACCGCCATGATCGGCGCCGAGGCCATTCATGACCTTCTGGCCGGCATGGACCTGGAGAAGATCGCCGGCGACCTGCGTTCGGAACTGGCTTCGACCACGTCCGAGCTGAAGCAGAAGAAGTATCTGAAGCGGCTCAAGGTCGTCGAGAACTTCATGGAGTCCGGCAACCGTCCGGAATGGATGATCATGAAGGTGGTTCCGGTGATCCCGCCGGACCTGCGCCCGCTGGTTCCTCTGGATGGCGGCCGTTTCGCGACGTCCGACCTGAACGATCTCTATCGCCGCGTCATCAACCGCAACAACCGCCTGAAGCGGCTGATCGAGCTGCGCGCGCCCGGCATCATCGTGCGCAATGAAAAGCGCATGCTGCAGGAAGCCGTCGATGCGCTGTTCGACAACGGCCGTCGCGGCCGCGTCATCACCGGCGCCAACAAGCGTCCGCTGAAGTCGCTGTCCGACATGTTGAAGGGCAAGCAGGGCCGGTTCCGCCAGAACCTGCTCGGCAAGCGCGTCGACTATTCGGGCCGTTCGGTCATCGTCACCGGTCCGGAGCTCAAGCTGCACCAGTGCGGCCTGCCGAAGAAGATGGCGCTCGAACTGTTCAAGCCGTTCATCTACGCCCGCCTCGACGCCAAGGGGTTCTCCTCGACCGTCAAGCAGGCCAAGAAGCTGGTCGAGAAGGAGCGTCCGGAAGTCTGGGATATCCTCGACGAGGTCATCCGCGAGCATCCGGTGCTCTTGAACCGTGCACCGACGCTGCACCGCCTCGGCATCCAGGCGTTCGAGCCGATCCTGATCGAAGGCAAGGCGATCCAGCTGCATCCGCTGGTCTGCACGGCCTTCAACGCCGACTTCGACGGCGACCAGATGGCCGTTCACGTGCCGCTCTCGTTGGAAGCGCAGCTTGAAGCCCGCGTGCTGATGATGTCGACCAACAACATCCTGCACCCGGCTTCCGGCGCGCCGATCATCGTGCCTTCGCAGGACATGGTCCTGGGTCTCTACTATCTCTCGATCGTCAATCAGAACGAGCCGGGCGAAGGCATGGTGTTTGCCGACATGGGCGAACTCCAGCACGCGCTCGAGACCAAGGCGGTGACGCTGCACTCCAAGATCAAGGGTCGTTTCCGCACGGTCGACGCCGAAGGCAAGGTCGTGTCGAAAATCTACGACACCACGCCTGGCCGCATGATCATCGGCGAGCTGCTGCCGAAGAACGTCAATGTGCCTTACGAGACGGCCAACCAGGAGATGACCAAGAAGAACATCTCCAAGATGATCGACACCGTCTACCGCCACTGCGGTCAGAAGGAGACGGTCATTTTCTGCGACCGCATCATGGCCCTCGGCTTCAGCCACGCCTGCCGCGCCGGCATTTCGTTCGGCAAGGACGACATGCTGATCCCGGACGCCAAGATCAAGCTGGTTTCCGACACCGAGGCTTTGGCCAAGGAATACGAGCAGCAGTACAATGACGGCCTGATCACGCAGGGCGAGAAGTACAACAAGGTCGTCGACGCCTGGGCGAAGTGCTCGGAAAAGGTCGCCGACGAGATGATGGCCCGCATCAAGGCCGTCGAGTTCGAGGACAGTGGCCGTCAAAAGCCGATGAACTCGATCTACATGATGTCGCATTCGGGTGCGCGTGGTTCGCCCACCCAGATGCGTCAGCTCGCCGGCATGCGCGGCCTGATGGCAAAGCCCTCGGGTGAAATCATCGAGACGCCGATCATCTCGAACTTCAAGGAAGGCCTGACCGTGCTCGAGTACTTCAACTCGACCCACGGCGCCCGCAAGGGTCTGGCCGACACCGCCTTGAAGACGGCGAACTCGGGTTACCTCACCCGTCGTCTGGTCGACGTGGCGCAGGACTGCATCGTCAACTCCGTGGATTGCGGCACCGACAAGGGCCTCACCATGCAGCCGATCGTCGATGCCGGTCAGGTCGTCGCTTCGGTCGGCCAGCGCGTGCTGGGCCGCACCTCGCTCGACGACATCACGCACCCGGTTTCGGGTGAGGTTCTTGTCAAGGCCGGAACCCTGATGGACGAGCGTGACGTGGAAAAGATCGAAAAGGCCGGCGTGCAGTCGGTCCGCATTCGCTCGGCACTGACCTGCGAGGTCAGGATTGGCGTGTGCGCGGTCTGCTACGGACGCGATCTTGCCCGCGGCACTCCGGTCAACCAGGGCGAAGCCGTCGGCGTCATCGCGGCGCAGTCGATCGGCGAGCCGGGCACCCAGCTCACCATGCGTACCTTCCACATGGGCGGTACGGCGCAGGTGGTGGACAGCTCGTTCCTTGAAGCCTCGTATGAGGGCAAGGTCGAGATCCGCAACCGCAACGTGGTGCGCAACTCGGACGGCCAGCAGATGGTCATGGGCCGCAACATGGCGGTGCTGATCCTCGACGAAGCCGGCAAGGAGCGTGCCTCGCATCGCCTTACCTATGGTTCGCGCATCTTCGTGGACGATGGCGACAAGGTGAAGCGGGGCCAGCGTATCGCCGAATGGGATCCCTATACCCGCCCTGTCCTTACCGAAATCGAGGGCAAGGTGTCGTACGAGGATCTGGTCGACGGCATTTCCGTTCAGGAAACGGCCGACGAATCGACCGGCATCACCAAGCGCGAGGTCATCGACTGGCGCTCGACGCCACGCGGCAACGACCTCAAGCCGGCGATCGCCATCCTTGACCCCAAGGGCAAGGTCGGCAAGCTGTCGAAGGGCGGCGACGCCCGCTTCCTGCTCTCGGTAGAGGCCATTCTTTCGGTCGAGCCGGGTTCGCAGGTTCGTCCCGGCGACGTTTTGGCGCGTATCCCAATGGAAAGCGCCAAGACCAAGGACATCACCGGCGGTCTGCCGCGTGTTGCCGAACTGTTCGAGGCACGTCGTCCGAAGGATCACGCCATCATCGCCGAGATCGATGGCACGATCCGCTTCGGCCGCGACTACAAGAACAAGCGCCGCATCATCATCGAGCCGCATGACTCGACGCTTGAGCCGGTCGAATACCTGATCCCGAAGGGCAAGCCGTTCCATCTCCAGGACGGCGACGTCATCGAGAAGGGCGACTACATCCTCGACGGCAATCCGGCGCCGCACGACATCCTGGCGATCAAGGGCGTGGAAGCACTTGCTTCCTACCTCGTGAACGAAATCCAGGAAGTCTACCGTCTGCAGGGCGTGTCGATCAATGACAAGCACATCGAGGTGATCGTTCGCCAGATGCTGCAGAAGGTCGAGATCACGGTGCAGGGCGACTCGACCTACATTCCGGGCGACCACGTCGACGTGATCGAACTGGAAGAGGTCAACGAGCGCCTGGTCGAGGACGGCAAGAAGCCGGCCGAAGGCCAGCCGGTGCTGCTGGGCATCACCAAGGCCTCGCTGCAGACGCCGTCCTTCATCTCGGCCGCCTCCTTCCAGGAGACGACCAGGGTGCTGACCGAAGCTGCGGTTGCCGGCAAGACCGACATGCTGCAGGGCCTGAAGGAAAACGTCATCGTCGGCCGGCTGATCCCGGCCGGTACCGGCGGCACGATGAGCCAGATCCGGCGCATCGCCACCTCGCGCGACGAACTGATCATCGACGAGCGCCGCAAGGCCTCCGGTGTCGAGGTCGCCGAGCCGATGCTGACCGACATGGTCAACGCCGCGCAGTAAGCGCGGCAGGACGAGAAGAAGGAAGGGGGCCCCAGTGGCCCCTTTTCGCGTTTTGACCCCTAATCGAATCGAGGAAAACATGAGCAAGAAGGTTTGGACTGACGTCGACGACTACATCGTTTCCTCTCTCTTCGAGGTGGATCCCGTCCTTGACGCGGTGCTTGCGGCCAACCGCGACCAGGGCCTGCCGGCCATCGACGTATCGCCGGCGCAGGGCAAGCTGCTGTCGCTGCTGGTCCGCATCAGCGGCGCCAGGAAGGTGCTGGAGATCGGCACGCTTGGCGGCTACTCGACCATCTGGATGGCAAGGGGATTGCCCGTCGGCGGCAAGATCGTGACGCTCGAACTCGAGCCGCATCATGCAAAAGTCGCGCACTCGAATCTCGAGCGGGGAGGGGTGTCGGACAAGGTCGAGCTCAGGATCGGCCCCGCGCTTCAGTCGCTTGAGACGCTGGCTGCCGAAAATGCCGGTCCGTTCGATCTGATCTTCATCGACGCCGACAAGCCGAACAACCCGAATTATCTGTCATGGGCCATGCGCCTGTCGCGGCCGGGGACGGTCATCATCTGCGACAACGTCATCCGCGACGGCACCGTGCTCAACGACGATGGCCGTGATGCCTATGTCGAAGGCGCACGCGGTGCGTTTTCCTTCATCGGCGGCGACAAGCGCCTGGACGGCACCGCCATCCAGACCGTCGGCGCCAAAGGCTATGACGGGTTTGCGATTGCGATCGTCGAGTAAGGCTGCATGGTGAGTGTCCGGACTGCGGTCCGGCAGAACTCATCGTTCAATCGAAGAACGCTCCCACCACATTGCGCTTGCCGAGCATGAAGGCGTCGGCCACGTGCTGCAGGGGTGCCAAATCGACATCGGAGACGCCGGCGCGTACGATTTCAGCGAAGCGCCGGTAAAGCTGGGGATATTCGGCCTCCGGCTCGTCGTGAACCACCTTGCCGTCGATGGCGAGCTTGGTGCCGCCGCCGGACAGCACCATCTTGCCCTTGTCCGTGTCGGCCAGGATGTCCCAGCTCTGTGGTCCCGTCTGCAGCCAGTCGAGCTCCATGGTCACCGGCAACCCATCCGAGGTACGGAAGGTCACGTGGGCCGCCACAGGCGAGGCGCGGTTTTCCGGGAAGTCGAGGACGGCCGAGGTGATGAACATCGCCGGCAGGATGTGGGTTGCGATCGACAGTGCGTTTATGCCGGGATCGAAGACGCCGAAACCGCCCGGCGCCCAGATCCAATCCTGGTTCGGATGCCAGCGGCGGACATCTTCCTTCCAGACGATAGCAGCCGAGTTGACCTTGGCCGCCGCTAGGAAGGCGCGCGCGGCCTCCACTGCCGGCGCGTAGCGCGAATGCCAGCTGGCGAACAATGAAACGCCATTGGCTGCCGCCAGCTGCTTCAGGTCCTCGACCTCACTGACCGTGGCGCCCGGCGGCTTCTCCAGGAAAACATGCTTCTTCGCCATCAGCGCGGTGCGTGCCGCGTCGTAGCGGAACTGCGGCGGCATGCACAGCGACACGGCCTCGAGTTCCGGCACCGCGTCGAGCATCGCCTCGATGGTCGGAAAATTCGGGATGCCGTCCACCTTGCCGTGCCGGCTGGCGGCGGCGATGAGGCGGTAGTCCGCATCCTTGGCCACTGCCGGCAGATGCTGGTCGCGCACGATCTTGCCGACGCCGACGATGCCGAGCTTGATGGGACCATTGTTCGAGGGCATGGGAACTCCGCGGATTCGAATTTGGCTTGTTAAGTCGCTTGGTTCTTAGCAGAGAACCGGTGCCGGGCAAGCCGGCGCGGTACAGGCGCAAGCAGCCTGTGACGCTCAGAGCGGCACGTCAAACGTGACGATCGACACCTCACCTTCGAGGGCACCCTGAAAGGCTGACAGATGCGGCTCCTCGTCGGGTTCGCCGTCCATATCGCCGATCTGGTCGAGCTCGACTTCGGCATAGCCTTCGGCCGCAAGCGATTCGAGCACCCGGCGCACGGCCGAATCGTCGTCGGGCGCAACCAGCATCACATGGACGCCTTCCGGCTTGCCGCCCTTCTTTTTCCAGACCCGGCCGGTGACGATGGTGACCGGGCGTTCCTCATTGTCGTTCACGGGCTGATTCCTCTTGAGACGGGGGCGGGCGAGGGGTTTTGGGCTGTCCATGGCGCCTTTTGCCATGAAGAACCCGCGCATGACAGCCAAAAGCCGGTCACTTTCTTGTCTGCCCCGGTCACTTTCTTCCTCTGCCTTGCAAAACGAAGAAAGAAAATTACATGCGTTTTTCGCATGGCTGCCAAGCCGTCGTCAGCGCGCAATATTTGGCGTGCCGGGGTTGACGGTTCACGGTCTTGCGAGTAGAAGCCGCCCAGTCAGAACCGATGTGAGGCTCTCCCTTCCGAAGCGACACGCTTTGGAGTTTGCCTCAAACAGGGTTCGTTTTACGAGCGAAAAGACATTTCCGGCGCGCATGAAGCGGTTCCCGCTTCCTCTGCATTTTGTTCGGGCAGGACCGCGAGGCGCGGTTTATGGCCCGAATTTGCGTATGGAATTGGCGCTTTGAGCGGCCCTGACCGGGCGAGACACGGAATTGAGAGACAAGAGGGTTTAATGCCTACCGTCAACCAGCTGATCCGCAAGCCGCGCATTGCGCCGGTGAAGCGCAACAAGGTCCCGGCCATGCAGCAGAACCCGCAGAAGCGGGGCGTCTGCACGCGCGTCTATACAACGACGCCGAAGAAGCCGAACTCGGCACTGCGCAAGGTGGCCAAGATCCGCCTGACCAACGGCTTTGAAGTGATCGGCTACATCCCCGGCGAAGGCCACAACCTTCAGGAACACTCCGTGGTCATGATCCGCGGCGGCCGCGTCAAGGATCTTCCGGGCGTGCGCTACCACATCATCCGCGGCGTGCTCGACACGCAGGGCGTGAAGAACCGCAAGCAGCGCCGTTCGAAGTACGGCGCCAAGCGTCCGAAGTAAGGGGCGTCCGAAGTAAGATTTTCCGGCCCTGGCGCTGCTTGAATGCGTCGGGCTACGAGATTGAGAGACAAAAGCCATGTCGCGTCGTCACAGTGCAGAAAAGCGTGAGATCAATCCGGACCCGAAGTTCGGCGATCTGATCGTCACCAAGTTCATGAACGCCGTCATGTATGACGGCAAGAAGTCGGTTGCCGAGACCATCGTCTACGGTGCGCTCGACCAGGTTCAGTCGAAGACCAAGCAGGAGCCGGTCACCGTCTTCCATCAGGCGCTCGACAATGTCGCGCCGCATGTGGAAGTCCGGTCGCGCCGCGTCGGCGGCGCTACCTACCAGGTTCCGGTCGATGTGCGCCCCGAGCGCCGCCAGGCCCTGGCGATCCGCTGGCTGATTGCAGCTGCGCGCAACCGCAACGAGACCACCATGGTCGACCGCCTCTCCGGCGAGTTGATGGACGCGGCCAACAACCGCGGCACCGCCGTGAAGAAGCGTGAAGACACCCACAAGATGGCAGAAGCCAACCGCGCTTTCGCGCACTACCGCTGGTAAAGCGCGAACGAGACTGAGAAGGCATCCACGATGGCCCGCGAATACAAAATCGAAGACTACCGCAATTTCGGTATCATGGCGCATATTGACGCCGGCAAGACGACGACCACCGAGCGCGTCCTCTATTACACGGGCAAGTCGCACAAGATCGGCGAAGTCCACGACGGCGCTGCCACCATGGATTGGATGGAGCAGGAGCAGGAGCGCGGCATCACCATCACGTCCGCCGCCACCACGACCTTCTGGAAGGGTCGCAGCGGCAAGATGTACCGCTTCAACATCATCGACACTCCCGGGCACGTCGACTTCACCATCGAGGTCGAGCGTTCGCTGCGCGTGCTCGACGGCGCCATTGCGCTGCTCGATGCCAATGCCGGTGTCGAGCCGCAGACGGAAACCGTCTGGCGCCAGGCCGACAAGTATAAAGTTCCGCGGATGATCTTCTGCAACAAGATGGACAAGATCGGCGCCGACTTCTACCGCTCGGTCGAGATGATCGGCTCGCGTCTTGGTGCGCATGCCGTCGTCATGCAACTGCCGATCGGCGCTGAGACCGAGTTCAAGGGTGTCGTCGATCTCGTCGAGATGAACGCGCTGGTCTGGCGCGACGAGACGCTGGGCGCTGCCTGGGACGTCGTCGAGATCCCGGCCGACCTTCAGGCCCGGGCCGAAGAATACCGCGAGAAGATGATCGAAGCCGCCGTCGAAATGGACGAGACGGCCCTCGAGAATTACCTCGAAGGCAAGATGCCGTCGAATGACGAGATCCGCGCCCTGATCCGCAAGGGCACCATCGCGGTCAAGTTCTACCCGATGTTCTGTGGCTCGGCCTTCAAGAACAAGGGCGTGCAGCCGCTGCTCGACGCCGTCGTCGAATATCTGCCGTCGCCGGCCGATGTTCCCGCCATCAAGGGCGTCGACGCCAAGACCGACGCCGAGATCGAGCGTCATGCCGACGACAACGAGCCGCTGTCGATGCTGGCCTTCAAGATCATGAACGACCCGTTCGTCGGTTCGCTGACCTTTGCCCGCATCTATTCGGGCAAGCTGACCAAGGGCATCTCGGTCGATAACACCGTCAAGGGCAAGAAAGAGCGCATCGGCCGCATGCTGCAGATGCATGCGAATTCGCGCGCCGACGTCGAAGAAGCCTTTGCCGGCGACATCGTCGCTCTGGCTGGCCTCAAGGACACGACCACCGGCGACACGCTCAGCGATCCGCTGCACCCGGTCATCCTCGAGCGCATGGAATTCCCCGATCCGGTCATCCAGATCGCCATCGAGCCGAAGACCAAGAACGACCAGGAAAAGATGGGCCTGGCCCTTCACCGCCTGGCCGCCGAGGATCCGTCCTTCCGCGTCAAGACCGACGAGGAAAGCGGCCAGACCATCATTTCGGGCATGGGCGAGCTTCACCTCGACATCATCGTCGACCGCATGCGCCGCGAGTTCAAGGTCGAGGCCAATGTCGGCGCGCCGCAGGTGGCTTACCGCGAGACGATCACCCGCAGGCACGAGCAGGACTACACCCACAAGAAGCAGACCGGCGGTACCGGTCAGTTCGCCCGCGTCAAGATCGTGTTCGAACCGAACCCGGAAAGCTCGGAGTTCGAGTTCGAGACCAAGATTGTCGGCGGTGCGGTTCCCAAGGAATACATCCCGGGTGTCGAAAAGGGCATCAACAGCGTCATGTCGTCGGGTCCGTTCGCGGGCTTCCCGATGATCGGCGTCAAGGCGACGCTTATCGACGGCGCTTACCACGATGTGGACTCCAGCGTTCTGGCCTTCGAAATCGCCGGCCGCGCCTGCTTCCGTGAAGCCGCACCCAAGCTTGGCGTGCAGCTGCTCGAGCCGATCATGAAGGTCGAAGTCGTGACGCCGGAAGACTATGTAGGCAGCGTCATCGGCGACCTGAACGGCCGTCGCGGCCAGATCCAGGGCCAGGAAGCGCGTGGCGTGGCTGTCGTCATCAACGCGATGGTGCCGCTGGCCAACATGTTCAAGTACGTCGACAACCTGCGCTCGATGAGCCAGGGCCGCGCGGCCTACACGATGCAGTTCGATCACTATGAGCCTGTGCCGACCGCGGTCGCCCAGGAAGTCCAGAAGAAATACGCGTAACCTGAACGGGTTGCATCGGTAACTTAATTCAAGGCCCGTACGGGCGAGCAGATTGGAGACATCACATGGCAAAAGGTAAATTCGAGCGTAACAAGCCTCATGTGAACATTGGCACGATTGGCCACGTCGATCATGGCAAGACGTCGCTGACGGCGGCGATCACGAAGTATTTTGGCGAGTACAAGCGCTACGACCAGATCGATGCGGCGCCCGAAGAGAAGGCCCGCGGCATCACGATTTCGACGGCGCACGTCGAATACGAGACGGCTGCGCGCCACTACGCCCATGTCGACTGCCCCGGCCACGCCGACTATGTGAAGAACATGATCACCGGCGCCGCGCAGATGGACGGCGCGATCCTGGTCGTGTCGGCCGCCGACGGCCCGATGCCGCAGACCCGCGAGCACATCCTGCTTGCCCGTCAGGTCGGCGTGCCGTCGATCGTGGTGTTCCTGAACAAGGTCGACCAGGTCGACGACGCCGAGCTGCTCGAACTGGTCGAGCTCGAGGTTCGCGAGCTTCTGTCGAAGAACGAGTTCCCCGGCGACGACATTCCGATCGTCAAGGGTTCGGCTCTGGCTGCTCTGGAAGATTCCAACAAGACCATCGGCGAAGACGCGATCCGCGAGTTGATGGCTGCGGTCGATGCCTACATCCCGACGCCGGTTCGTCCGCTGGACAAGCCGTTCCTGATGCCGATTGAAGACGTGTTCTCGATCTCGGGCCGTGGCACGGTCGTGACCGGCCGCGTCGAGCGCGGCATCGTCAAGGTCGGCGAGGAACTGGAAATCATCGGCATCCGTCCGACGACCAAGACGACCTGCACGGGCGTCGAGATGTTCCGCAAGCTGCTCGATCAGGGCCAGGCCGGCGACAACATCGGCGCGCTGCTGCGCGGCGTTGATCGTGAAGGTGTCGAGCGCGGCCAGGTTCTGGCTAAACCCGGTACGGTGAAGCCGCACAAGAAGTTCGTGGCCGAAGCCTACATCCTGACCAAGGACGAAGGTGGCCGTCACACGCCGTTCTTCACCAACTACCGTCCGCAGTTCTACTTCCGCACGACCGACGTGACCGGCATCGTGTCGCTGCCGGAAGGCACGGAAATGGTTATGCCCGGCGACAACATCACGGTCGATGTCGAGCTGATCGTGCCGATCGCCATGGAAGAGAAGCTGCGCTTCGCCATCCGTGAAGGCGGCCGCACCGTCGGTGCCGGCATCGTCGTCACCATCAAAGAGTAATTTGGACTTAAACCGATCTGTCGCGGGCGCAGGATTTGCCCGCGCCGCGCCAGAACAAGGAAGTGACGCATGAACGGACAGAATATCCGCATCCGCCTGAAGGCGTTTGATCACCGCGTGCTCGACGCCTCGACGAAAGAAATCGTGTCGACGGCCAAGCGCACCGGAGCAAACGTCCGCGGCCCCATTCCGCTGCCGACGCGGATCGAAAAGTTCACGGTCAACCGGTCGCCTCACGTCGACAAGAAGAGCCGCGAGCAGTTCGAGATGCGCACGCACAAGCGTCTGCTCGACATCGTCGATCCGACCCCGCAGACGGTCGATGCTTTGATGAAGCTCGATCTGGCCGCCGGTGTCGACGTCGAGATCAAGCTCTAAGGGAATGAGAGCGCGGTAAGGGGCGGTGCCCCTGGCCCGGAACTCTAAAGGAATTGAACCGATGCGTTCAGGTGTGATTGCAAAGAAGGTGGGAATGACCCGCATCTATAATGATGCCGGGGAACATGTTCCCGTCACCGTTCTCCAGATGGAGAACTGCCAGGTCGTGGCTCAGCGCACGCAGGAGAAGAACGGCTATACGGCCGTCCAGCTCGGCGTTGGCCTTGCCAAGGTAAAGAACACGTCGAAGGCGATGCGCGGCCATTTCGCGACCGCTTCCGTCGAGCCGAAGGCGAAGGTCGCCGAGTTCCGCGTCTCCGCCGACAACATGATCGATGTCGGCGCCGAGATCACCGTCGAGCACTTCGTCGCCGGCCAGAAGGTCGATGTGACGGGCACGACGATCGGCAAGGGTTTCCAGGGCGTCATCAAGCGCCACCACATGGGTGGTGGCCGCGCGACGCACGGTAACTCGGTTTCGCACCGTACGCACGGTTCGACCGGCCAGCGTCAGGATCCGGGCAAAGTGTTCAAGGGCAAGCATATGGCTGGCCACATGGGCGACACCCGCGTCACCACACAGAATGTCGAGATCGTTTCGACCGACGCCGATCGCGGCCTGATCCTGATCCGCGGTGCGGTTCCCGGATCGAAGGGCGCCTGGATCCTGGTCCGCGATGCGGCCAAGGTGGCACTGCCGGCCAATGCGCCGAAGCCTGCCGCGATCCGCCCGGTTGCTGCAGCGAGCGCTGCCACGAACGAGGCTCCGGCCGCAGAGGGAGCAGAATAATGGATCTCAAGATCACAACGCTCGGCGGCAAGGACGCCGGCAAGGTGAAACTCTCCGAGGAGATTTTCGGCCTTGATCCGCGCGAGGACATCCTGCAGCGCGTCGTGCGCTGGCAGCTGGCCAAGCGCCAGCAGGGCACGCACAAGGCCAAGGGCCGCGCCGAAATCGCGCGCACCGGCGCCAAGATGTACAAGCAGAAGGGTACGGGCCGCGCCCGTCACCATTCGGCACGCGCTCCGCAGTTCCGCGGCGGCGGCAAGGCCCACGGCCCGGTCGTTCGCAGCCACGAGCACGATCTGCCGAAGAAGGTGCGCGCTCTGGGTTTGCGGCATGCTCTCTCGGCCAAGGCCAAGAGCGCGTCGATCATCATCATCGACGAGTTGAAGCTGACCGAGGCCAAGACGAAGGCGCTGATCGCGAATTTCGCGACGCTGGGCCTGACCAACGCCTTGGTGATCGGCGGTGCCGAGCTTGACCAGAACTTCAAGCTGGCGGCGACCAACATCCCGAACATCGACGTGCTGCCCATCCAGGGCATCAACGTTTACGACATTCTGCGCCGCGGCACGCTGGTCCTTTCGAAGGCCGCCGTCGAGGCTCTCGAGGAGCGCTTTAAATGACCGACCTCCGTCATTACGACGTGATCGTCTCGCCGGCGATCACCGAAAAGTCGACCATGGCTTCCGAGAACAACCAGGTTGTTTTCAACGTCGCCAAGAAGGCGTCGAAGCCGGAAATCAAGGCCGCTGTCGAAGCGCTGTTTGGCGTCAAGGTTACGGCCGTGAACACGCTTGTCCGCAAGGGCAAGATCAAGCGCTTCCGCGGCACGATCGGCCGCCAGAGCGACGTCAAGAAGGCGATCGTGACGCTGGCCGACGGCCAGTCGATCGACGTCGCGACGGGTCTCTGAGCTAGGCCGCGAGGACAGGACAATGGCACTTAAAAAATTCAACCCGGTAACGCCGAGCACCCGCCAGCTGGTCATCGTCGACCGCTCGGGCCTCTACAAGGGCAAGCCCGTCAAGGGCCTGACCGAAGGCCTGACGAAGTCGGGCGGCCGCAACAATCACGGCCGCATCACGGCCCGCTTCATCGGCGGCGGTCACAAGCGTTCGTACCGCATCATCGACTTCAAGCGCCGCAAGTTCGACGTCGTCGGCACGGTCGAGCGCATTGAATACGATCCGAACCGCACCGCCTTCATCGCGCTGATCAAGTATGACGATGGCGAGCTGTCCTACATCATCGCTCCGCAGCGCCTTGCCGCCGGCGACAAGATCGTGGCCGGTGAATCGGTCGACGTGAAGCCGGGCAATGCGATGCCGCTGGCCTCGATGCCGGTCGGCACGATCGTCCATAACATCGAGCTGAAGCCGGGCAAGGGCGCCCAGGTTGCTCGCTCGGCAGGTGGCTACGGCCAGCTGGTCGGTCGCGATCAGGGCATGGCGATCCTGCGCCTCAACTCGGGCGAGCAGCGTGTCGTTCACGGCTCCTGCATGGCCACCGTCGGCGCCGTGTCGAACCCCGACCACGGAAACATCAACGACGGCAAGGCCGGCCGCACGGTCTGGCGCGGCAAGCGCCCGCACAATCGCGGCGTGACCATGAACCCGGTCGACCATCCGCATGGCGGTGGTGAAGGCCGCACCTCCGGTGGCCGTCATCCGGTCAGCCCGTGGGGAAAGCCGACCAAGGGCAAGAAGACGCGGTCCAACAAGGCGACCGACAAGTTCATCCTGCGCTCGCGCCATCAGCGCAAGAGCTAAGAAGAGGTAACGCCAAGTGACTCGTTCTATTTGGAAAGGCCCCTTCATCGACGGCTACCTTCTCAAGAAGGTGGACAAGGTTCGTGAAGGTGGTCGCAATGAGGTGATCAAGATGTGGAGCCGTCGCTCCACCATCCTGCCGCAGTTCGTCGGCTTCACCTTCGGTGTCTACAACGGCCAGAAGCATGTTCCCGTCTCGGTGAACGAGGACATGGTCGGTCACAAGTTCGGTGAATTCGCTCCGACCCGGACCTATTACGGTCACGGCGCGGATAAGAAGGCGAAGAGGAAATAATCATGGGCAAGGCCAAAGCTCCGCGCAGGCTTGCTGACAACGAAGCGCGCGCCGTTCTGCGCACGATCCGTATCAGCCCGCAGAAGCTGAACCTGGTTGCCGCGCTGATCCGCGGCAAGAAGGTCGCGACAGCGCTTTCCGATCTCGAATTCTCGGCCAAGCGGATTTCCGGCACGGTCAAGAAGACGCTGGAATCGGCGATCGCCAACGCGGAAAACAACCACGACCTCGACGTCGATGCACTGATCGTGGCGGAAGCCTATGTCGGCAAGTCGATCGTCATGAAGCGGTTCCATGCTCGTGGCCGCGGTCGCGCCAGCCGTATCGAAAAGCCGTTCTCGCACCTCACGATCGTCGTTCGTGAAGTCGAAGAAAAAGGGGAGGCCGCATAATGGGCCAGAAAGTCAATCCGATCGGTCTGCGCCTCGGCATCAACCGCACCTGGGATTCGCGCTGGTTCGCGAACACCGGCGAGTACGGCAAACTGCTGCATGAGGACATCAAGATCCGCAAATATCTTGAAAAGGAACTGAAGCAGGCTGCGATTTCGAAGGTCGTGATCGAGCGCCCGCACAAGAAGTGCCGCGTCACCATCCATGCGGCGCGCCCGGGCCTGATCATCGGCAAGAAGGGCGCCGACATCGAAAAGCTTCGCAAGAAGCTGATGGAGATGACGAAGTCCGAGACGCACTTGAACATCGTTGAAGTGCGCAAGCCGGAAATCGACGCGACCCTGGTCGCCCAGTCGATCGCCCAGCAGCTCGAGCGTCGTATCGCGTTCCGCCGCGCCATGAAGCGCGCCGTTCAGTCGGCGATGCGCCTGGGCGCCGAAGGCATCCGCATCAACTGCGCCGGCCGTCTCGGCGGCGCCGAGATTGCGCGCATGGAATGGTACCGAGAAGGCCGCGTGCCGCTGCATACGCTGCGCGCCGATGTCGACTACGGCACGGCCGAAGCGCATACGGCTTACGGCATCTGCGGCGTCAAGGTCTGGGTGTTCAAGGGCGAAATCCTCGAGCACGATCCGATGGCTTCGGAGCGTCGCGCGACCGAGGGTGATGCTGCGCATGGCGGTGGTGGCGATCGCGAACGCGGTCGTCGTCGCGAAAACGCCTGATTATTTAGGAATTTGGAGTTAGAACGATGCTGCAGCCAAAGCGCACAAAGTTCCGCAAGCAGTTCAAGGGCCGTATCCATGGTACCGCAAAGGGCGGCACCAACCTGGATTTTGGTGGTTTCGGGCTGAAGGCGCTTGAGCCGAACCGCGTCACCGCGCGTGAGATCGAGGCGGCCCGCCGCGCGATCACTCGTGAGATGAAGCGTGCCGGCCGCGTGTGGATCCGTATTTTCCCTGATGTGCCGGTGACGTCGAAGCCGACCGAAGTGCGCATGGGCAAGGGCAAGGGCGCTGTCGATTACTGGGCGGCGCGCGTCAAGCCGGGCCGCATCATGTTCGAGATCGACGGCGTCAACGAAGAAACCGCCCGTGAGGCGCTGCGTCTCGGCGCGGCCAAGCTCTCGGTCAGGACGCGCTTCGTACAGCGCATCGCAGAATAAGGACGGGCTGATCATGAAAGCCGAAGACATCCGGACGAAGACCCAGGACCAGCTGACCGACGATCTGGCCAGCCTGAAGAAGGAGCAGTTCAACCTGCGCTTCCAGAAGGCCACCGGCCAGCTCGAGAAGACCGCGCGCGTGCGGCAGGTTCGCAAGGACATTGCGCGTATCAAGACCATCGCTGCGGAAAAGTCCGCGGCCAAGAAGGCTTAAGGACGAAAATCATGCCAAAGCGCATTCTGCAGGGCACTGTCGTCAGCGACAAGAACGAGAAGACGGTAGTCGTCAAGGTCGAACGGCGCTTCACGCATCCCGTGATGAAGAAGACCGTGCGCATGACCAAGAAGTACAAGGCGCACGACGAGAACAACGCCCACAAGGTCGGCGATCAGGTGTTCATCCAGGAATCGAAGCCGATTTCCAAGGACAAGCGCTGGATCGTCGTGTCTTCGGACCAGGCGTAACAAACCGAATTTTGGACAGACCGGGGAGGGGCTTTGAGCCCGTCCCGTTAGAAGAGAAGAAGGCGGCCAGTCATGATTCAGATGCAAACAAACCTCGACGTCGCGGATAATTCCGGCGCCCGTCGTGTCATGTGCATCAAGGTGCTGGGCGGCTCGAAGCGGAAATACGCTTCCGTAGGCGACATCATCGTGGTGTCGATCAAGGAAGCCATTCCGCGCGGCCGCGTTAAGAAGGGCGATGTGATGAAGGCGGTCGTGGTTCGCACGGCCAAGGACATCCGCCGCCCGGACGGCAGCGTGATCCGTTTCGACAAGAACGCGGCCGTTCTCGTCGACAACAAGAAAGAGCCGATCGGCACGCGTATCTTCGGACCGGTTCCGCGCGAACTCCGCGCCAAGAACCACATGAAGATCATCTCGCTCGCGCCTGAAGTGCTGTAAGGAGCCGGACCAATGCAAAAGATTAGAAAAGGCGACAAGGTCGTCGTGCTGGCCGGCAAGGACAAGGGCCGTTCGGGCGAAGTCCTCTCGGTTCAGCCGAAGGAAGACACCGCGCTGGTGCGCGGCGTCAACATGATCCGTCGTCACCAGAAGCAGTCCCAGTCCCAAGAGGGCGGGATCATCACCAAGGAAGCGCCGATCCAGCTGTCGAACATCGCGCTCGCCGACCCCAAGGATGGCAGGCCGACCCGCGTCGGCTTCATCTTCCAGAAGGACGGCAAGAAGGTGCGCGTCGCCAAGCGCTCGGGAGAAGTCATCAATGGCTAAGGCTCAAACCACGAAGCCCAAGGCTGAAAGCAAACAGTCCAAGGCCCAGAACACGCCGCGCCTCAAGCAGGTCTACAACGAGACCATCCGCAAGGCGCTGCAGGAGCAGTTCGGCTACGAGAACGAGATGCAGGTTCCGCGCATCGACAAGATCGTGCTGAACATGGGCGTCGGCGAAGCGACCGCGGATTCGAAGAAGCCTTCGATCGCGGCCGAAGACCTGGCGATGATCGCCGGCCAGAAGGCCGTCGTCACCCGCGCCCGTAATTCGATCGCCGGCTTCAAGGTCCGCGAGAAGATGCCGATCGGCGCCAAGGTCACGCTGCGCAAGGAACGCATGTACGAGTTCCTCGACCGTCTCGTGAACATCGCACTGCCGCGCGTCCGCGACTTTCGCGGACTGAATCCGAAGAGCTTCGATGGCCGTGGCAACTACGCCATGGGCATCAAGGAACACATCGTGTTCCCGGAGATCAACTACGACAAGGTTGATCAGATCTGGGGCATGGACGTCATCGTTTGTACGACTGCGAAGACGGACGACGAAGCCAGGGCATTGCTCAAGGCCTTCAACTTCCCCTTCCGCCAGTAACGGCAGCGAGAAAAGGAAAAATCTGAAATGGCAAAGACCAGCTCAGTCGAGAAGAACAACAGGCGCCGCAAGCTTGCCGACCAGTACGGTCCCAAGCGCGCAGCGCTCAAGGCGATCATCATGGACCAGTCCAAGCCGATGGAAGAGCGTTTCCGCGCTCAGCTGAAGCTTGCTGCCCTGCCGCGCAACTCGGCCAAGATCCGCATCCGCAACCGCTGCGAAGTTACCGGCCGTCCGCGCGCCTATTATCGCAAGCTCAAAGTATCGCGCATCGCGCTTCGTGATCTCGGCAATAACGGCCAGATCCCGGGCCTGGTCAAGTCGAGCTGGTAAGGAGGACATAACATGTCATTGAGCGATCCTCTCGGCGATATGCTGACCCGCATCCGCAACGCGTATGGCCGTAAGAAGTCGAGCGTTTCGACGCCGGCGTCGCGCCTGCGTACCCGCGTCCTCGACGTGCTGAAGGCTGAAGGCTATATCCGCGACTACAGCCAGACCGACTTCGACAACGGCAAGTCCGAAATCGAAATCGAGCTGAAGTATTTCGACGGTGCTCCGGTCGTGCGCGAAATCGCCCGCGTCTCGAAGCCTGGCCGCCGCGTTTACGTTTCGGCCAAGTCGATCCCGCACGTCGCCAACGGCCTCGGCATCGCCATCCTTTCGACGCCGAAGGGCGTGATGGCCGATCACGAAGCACGCGAACAGAATGTCGGCGGCGAAATCCTCTGCCAGATTTTCTAATTCGGCAGACCTGAAACAAGAGAAGTGACGAGGACAACCAAATGTCTCGTATTGGAAAGAAACCCGTTTCGCTGCCGCAGGGCGTGACCGCGACCGTCAACGGCCAGACCGTGACGGCGAAGGGCCCCAAGGGCGAGCTGAAGTTCGTGGTGAACGACGAAGTGCTGGTCAAGATGGAAGGCAGCGAAATCGCTGTCCAGCCGCGCGACCAGACCAAGACCGCCCGCTCCAAGTGGGGCATGTCGCGCACGCAGATCGTCAACATCCTGCAGGGCGTCAAGGACGGTTTCGAGAAGAAGCTCGAGATCACCGGCGTCGGCTATCGCGCGGCACTCCAGGGCAAGAACCTGCAGCTGGCACTTGGCTTCAGCCATGATGTCGTCTACCAGACGCCGGCTGGCATCACGATCACTGTGCCGAAGCCGACGGAAATCACCGTGACCGGCATCGACAAGCAGCAGGTCGGCCAGGTTGCCGCCGAGATTCGCGAGTATCGCGGTCCCGAGCCCTACAAGGGCAAGGGTGTCCGCTATGCCGGCGAGAAGATCGTCCGCAAGGAAGGCAAGAAGAAGTAGTAGGCCTGGCCCCGAAAAGTTGCAGACTTTTCGGAAAAGGCCAAGCCAAAGAACTGCAACGCCGCGGGGAGCGGTCGCGGGAGGCGCTTTCGCCTACCGCACATGGCGGCCCCCCGTTTTTTGAAGGCAAGGAAGACTATCATGGCTACCAAGGAATCCATCCAGCGCCGCGCGCAGCGCGTTCGCCGTCAGATCAAGAAGGTCGCCGGCGAGCGCCCGCGTCTCTCGGTTCACCGCACGTCGAAGAACATCTACGTGCAGGTCATCGACGACGCCAAGGGCCATACCATCGCGGCTGCATCGACACTTGAGAAGGACCTCAAGGGTTCGCTCAAGACCGGCGCCGACACCGAGGCAGCAGCCGCTGTTGGCAAGCTGATCGCCGAGCGTGCTTCGAAGGCCGGCGTCAAGGAAGTCGTCTTCGACCGCGGCGCCTATATCTATCACGGCCGCGTCAAGGCGCTGGCCGAGGCTGCCCGTGAAGGCGGTCTGAGCTTCTAATTGCCTGATCCCGAACCGAAGGTCAGCGCAGCAAAAAGTTGCAGACTTTTCGGACAAGATCATGCAAGGAAAAATAATTCGCCCCCGGTGACCCAAAGAGGCGCACCGGATCTTATCAGCAACCGTGCTTCCGGAAAAAAACAAGGAACAGGATATGGCACAGGAACGTAGGGATGGCGGCCGCGGCCGCGATCGTGAAGAACGCGATGACGGCATGGTGGACAAGCTCGTCCACATCAACCGTGTCGCCAAGGTCGTCAAGGGCGGCCGTCGCTTCGGTTTTGCAGCACTCGTCGTCGTCGGCGACCAGAAGGGCCGCGTCGGCTTCGGTCACGGCAAGGCGCGCGAAGTGCCGGAAGCGATCCGCAAGGCAACCGAGTCGGCCAAGCGCGACATGATTTTCGTGCCGCTGCGCTCGGGCCGCACGCTGCACCACGACGTCGAAGGACGCTGGGGTGCCGGACGCGTGCTGCTGCGCGCTGCCAAGCAGGGTACCGGCATCATCGCCGGCGGCCCGATGCGCGCTGTCTTCGAGACGCTCGGCATGCATGACGTGGTCGCCAAGTCGATGGGTTCGTCGAACCCCTACAACATGGTTCGCGCCACGTTCGACGCGCTGAAGAGCCAGATGCATCCCAAGGATGTGGCTGCTGCGCGCGGCATCAAATATTCGACCCTTCAGGCCCGCCGCGGCACCGCCGTTGCGGCTGAAGAATAGTCGATCTGACCAGGGATTTTGACCATGGCCAAGAAAGCAACCAAGACCATCACCGTTGAGCAGATCGGTTCGCCGATCCGCCGCCCGAAGGAACAGCGCGCAACGCTGGTCGGCCTCGGCCTCAACAAGATGCACAAGCAGCGCACGCTGGAGGACACTCCCTCGGTGCGCGGCATGATCGCTGCCGTCCAGCATCTCGTCCGCGTCGTGGACGAGGGCTGAGCAAAAGCGCAGGAGAACCCAGATGAAACTCAACGATCTGCGTGACAAGGACGGCGCGACGCACTCCAAGAAGCGTCTCGGCCGTGGCATCGGCTCCGGCTCGGGCAAGACCGGCGGTCGCGGCGTCAAGGGCCAGAAGGCGCGCTCCGGCGTTGCCATCAACGGCTTCGAGGGCGGCCAGATGCCGCTCTATCGGCGCCTGCCGAAGCGTGGCTTCAATAACATCTTCGCCAAGAGCTTTGTCGTCGTTTCGCTGGCTCGTATCCAGACCGCGCTCGATGCCAAGAAGCTTGACGCCAAGGCGACCGTGACGGCCGAGGCACTCGTTGCCGCCGGCGTTATTCGCCGCGTCAAGGACGGCGTGCGCATCCTCTCGGACGGCGAGCTCAAGGCAAAGCTTGTCTTCGACGTCGCCGGCGCCTCCAAGGCCGCGATCGAGAAGATCGAAAAGGCCGGCGGTTCGGTCAAGCTGCCGGAAGCGGCAGCGGAGTAACGGCAATTTGAAGTGCGGCCGGCAGGAACGGTATCCGTTTTTGTTCACGATTGCGCTTTGATCCGATCAATTAGGCGGCCGCGTCAACGCGGCCGCTTGCATGTTTAGAGCCCGGAGCTTATCTCGTGAGCTTCGGTGCCACGCGCCGCCTGAGCTGCGGGCATCGAGCGTGACATACAAATCAAAGAAGTAGCGCATGACGTTGTCCGAAAACCGCTTCACACTTTTCGGCATCATGCTCTAGCGGAGAATCAGGCATGGCTTCGGCTGCTGAACAACTAGCCTCGAATCTGAATTTTGCGGCTTTCGCCAAGGCGGAGGACCTGAAGAAGCGAATCTGGTTCACCGTCGGCGCGCTGCTCGTCTATCGCCTCGGCACCTATATCCCGCTGCCCGGCATCAATCCGGATGCATTCGCGCAGGCCTTCTCTTCGCAGGCCAAGGGCGTGCTCGGCATGTTCAACATGTTCGCCGGCGGCGCCGTGCAGCGCATGGCGATCTTCGCGCTCGGCATCATGCCTTACATCTCAGCCTCCATCATCATGCAGCTGATGACCTCGGTCATTCCGTCGCTGGAGGCGCTGAAAAAGGAAGGCGAGCAGGGCCGCAAGGTCATCAACCAGTACACGCGCTACGGCACGGTACTCCTGGCGCTGGTGCAGGCCTACGGCATTTCGGTGGGCCTGGAAGGCGGCAACGGCATCGTCAACGATCCCGGCATGTTCTTCCGCATCTCGACCGTCGTCACGCTGGTTGGCGGCACCATGTTCCTGATGTGGCTGGGCGAGCAGATCACCGCCCGCGGCATCGGCAACGGCATTTCGCTGATCATCTTCTCCGGCATCGTCGCCGGCCTGCCGCGCGCCATCTCCGGCACGCTGGAGCTCGGCCGCACCGGCGCTCTATCGACCGGGCTGATACTCGCGATCATCGTGCTGGCCATAATCGTCATCGCGCTGATCGTGTTCTTCGAGCGCGCGCAGCGCCGCCTGCTGATCCAGTATCCGAAGCGCCAGGTCGGCAACCGCATGTTCCAGGGCGATACCTCGCATCTGCCGCTGAAGCTCAACACGTCGGGCGTCATTCCGCCGATCTTCGCGTCGTCGCTGCTTTTGCTGCCGGCAACGGTCGCTGGCTTCTCGCAGACGACAAACCTGCCGGCCTGGGCAAGCACCGTGCTCGCTTCGCTCGGCCACGGCCAGCCGCTCTACATGCTGTTCTATGCGGCAATGATCGTGTTCTTCGCCTTCTTCTACACGGCCATCGTGTTCAATCCGAAGGACACCGCCGACCAGCTCAAGAAGCATTCCGGCTTCATTCCGGGCTACCGTCCGGGTGAGCGCACCGCCGATTACATCGACTATGTCCTGACGCGCATCACCGTCGTCGGCGCCATCTATCTGGTGCTGGTGTGCCTGCTGCCCGAGTTCCTGATTTCGGCAACTGGCGTACCATTCTACCTCGGTGGCACATCGCTTCTGATCGTGGTCAGTGTAACCCTCGATACGGTGGCGCAGATCCAGGGTCACCTGATCGCGCACCAGTATGAGGGCCTGATCAAGAAGTCGAAGCTGCGCGGGGGGAAGAAGGCCAGATGAGATTGATATTGCTTGGGCCGCCAGGAGCGGGCAAGGGGACGCAAGCACAAAGACTGGTAGAAAAATACGGCATACCGCAGCTGTCGACGGGCGACATGCTGCGGGCCGCCGTACAGGCCGGCACTGAAGTCGGCAAGCGCGCCAAGGCGGTGATGGATGCCGGCGAGCTGGTTTCCGACGCCATTGTCAACGCGATCGTGGCCGAGCGCATCGACCAACCCGATTGCACCAGCGGTTTCATCCTCGACGGATATCCGCGCACGCTGGTGCAGGCTGATGCGGTTGAATCGATGCTCGCCGAGCGCGGCATTGGCCTCGATGCCGTGATCGAGTTCGTCGTCGACGACAAAGCGTTGGTCGGCCGCATCGTCAAGCGCGCCGACGACGCCAAGGCCGCCGGACAGCCGGTGCGCAAGGACGACAATCCGGTGGTGTTCGAAGAGCGCCTGCGGGAATATTACAAGAAGACGGCGCCGCTGATCGGCTATTATTACGCCAAACGCTCGCTTAGGAGTGTCGACGGCATGGCTCCTGTCGACACCGTGACGGCGGAGATTGAAGCGCTGCTCGCGGCGGTGACGCGGGAGACCGGTACGGTAAAGTAAAGATTGCGCTTGACTGGAACGGTTCGCTGGGTTATGGCGGCCCGTCTTCCTATCAGGCATGAGGCTTGCTTGTCCGCAAGGGCAAGGCAGCCGCATTGAAACTAGGGAACTCCCGCAAGGGCCGGCCTCCACCGGACGCGGGGTAATTTGAACAGCGCCGCGCGTGCCTTATTTTGAAGGCCGGCCGGTCCCACATGGAGAAGAGAAGAATATGGCTCGTATAGCCGGCGTCAACATTCCGACCAACAAGCGCGTCGTCATTGCGCTTCAGTACATTCACGGCATTGGCAAGAAGTTCGCCCAGGAGATCGTCGACAAGGTCGGCATCCCGGCCGAGCGCCGCGTCAACCAACTGACCGACGCGGAAGTGCTGCAGATCCGCGAGACCATCGACCGCGACTACCAGGTCGAAGGCGACCTGCGCCGCGAAGTGTCGATGAACATCAAGCGTCTCATGGACCTCGGCTGCTACCGCGGCCTGCGTCACCGCCGTTCGCTGCCGGTTCGCGGCCAGCGCACGCACACCAATGCACGCACCCGCAAGGGCCCGGCCAAGTCGATCGCCGGCAAGAAGAAGTAAGTGAGCGATAGCGAGTAGCCATTAGCGAGTAGGGGTCCCTATTCGCTAGTCCCTGCTCACTACTCGCTTTCAAAGGTGGAGCCGCTGGCATTACGGCGGTGTAGAGATCAACTGAAAGGACTATCATGGCCAAGGAAGCCGCTCGTGTTCGCCGTCGTGAACGCAAGAACATCTCGTCGGGCGTTGCCCACGTCAATTCGACCTTCAACAACACGATGATCACCATCACCGACGCGCAGGGCAATTCCATTGCCTGGTCGTCGGCCGGTGCCCAGGGCTTCAAGGGTTCGCGCAAGTCGACCCCGTTCGCCGCCCAGATGGCTGCCGAAGACGTCGCCAAGAAGGCCCAGGAACACGGCATGCGCATGCTCGAAGTCGAGGTCTGCGGACCCGGCTCCGGTCGTGAATCGGCGCTTCGCGCCCTGCAGGCGGCCGGCTTCACCATCACTTCGATCCGTGATGTGACGCCGATCCCGCACAATGGCTGCCGCCCGCGTAAGAAGCGCCGCGTCTAAGACATTACCGAACGCCGCGTGAGCGCCTCAAGGCGCTCCTCCACGGCACTCCAGGTCGCCCGCCACGATTGGATGGTGGCGGGTCAACGGAAGGAAAGCATCATGATCCAGAAAAATTGGCAGGAACTGATCAAGCCGAACAAGATCGAGTTCTCGTCGAAGAAGAAGACGCTGACCACGCTGGTCGCCGAGCCGCTCGAGCGTGGCTTCGGCCTGACGCTCGGCAACGCGCTGCGCCGCGTGCTTTTGTCTTCGCTGCGCGGTGCGGCTGTCACCGCCGTGCAGATCGACGGCGTTCTGCATGAATTCTCGTCGATTGCCGGCGTGCGTGAGGACGTGACCGACATCGTCCTCAACATCAAGGAAATCGCCATCCGCATGGAAGGCGATGGTCCCAAGCGCATGGTCGTTCGCAAGCAGGGCCCGGGTGCGGTTCTGGCTGGCGACATCCAGACGGTTGGCGACGTCGAGATCCTCAACCCCGACCACGTCATCTGCACGCTGGACGAGGGCGCTGAAATCCGTATGGAATTCACAGTCGACACCGGCAAGGGTTACGTGCCGGCAGACCGCAACCGCGCCGAAGACGCGCCGATCGGCCTGATCCCGGTCGACAGCCTGTATTCGCCGGTCAAGAAGGTCTCCTACAAGGTCGAGAACACCCGCGAGGGCCAGGTTCTCGACTATGACAAGCTGACCATGACCATCGAGACCGACGGTTCGATCTCGGGCGAGGACGCGGTGGCATTCGCTGCCCGCATCCTGCAGGACCAGCTTGGCCTGTTCGTCAATTTCGACGAGCCGCAGAAGGAAGTCGCCACCGAGGCCGTCACCGAGCTCGCCTTCAACCCGGCGCTGCTCAAGAAGGTGGACGAGCTCGAGCTTTCGGTGCGTTCGGCCAACTGCCTGAAGAACGACAACATCGTCTACATCGGCGATCTCATCCAGAAGACCGAAGCCGAGATGCTGCGCACCCCGAACTTCGGCCGCAAGTCGCTGAACGAGATCAAAGAAGTGCTCGCGGCGATGGGCCTGCACCTCGGCATGGAAGTGCCGGACTGGCCGCCGGAAAACATCGAAGACCTCGCCAAGCGTTACGAAGACCAATATTGAGCATGAAGTCCAAGGATCGGCGGCGTGGGCCGCTCGATCCGACGGTCATGCGGAAAACCATCAGAGGCCGTGGCCTCTTGAGCAACTGAAGGAAAAGAGCCATGCGCCACGGTTTTAAAGGCCGCCGCTTCGCCCGAAGCATTAGCCATCGCAAGTCGATGTTCGCCAACCTCGCCGTGTCGCTGCTCGAGCATGAGCAGATCGTCACCACCCTGCCGAAGGCGAAGGATTTGCGTCCGATCGTCGAGAAGCTGGTGACGCTCGGCAAGCGCGGCGACTTGCATGCGCGCCGCCAGGTCATTGCCCAGATCGGCAATGAAGGCGTCGTCAAGCGTTTGTTCGACACGATTGCGCCGCGCTACGCCGACCGCAACGGCGGCTATCTGCGCATCATGAAGGCGGGCTTCCGCCACGGCGACAATGCCGCCATGGCGGTCATCGAGTTCGTCGACCGCGACACCGACGCCAAGGGCGCCGGCGACCGCGCCCGCCTCGAAGCCGAAGGCGCCAACGAGGAAGCCACTGCCGCATAAGGCTCGGTTTTTCAGGAATGACTTCAAGGGGCCTTCGGGCCCCTTTTTGTTACCGGCGTCCTACGTTTAGCGTGTCTTACGTTTAGCGAGTAAGCATCAGGTAGTCGCGACCGCTAAGCAGATTCCAATTGAAGGCGCCGGGGATCTCTTCGAACGCCGGTTGGGGATAGGAATAGATACTGTCGAGGGTGGCGCGGGAATCTATATCGCTGACCACTCGCGACACGTTGGAATTGGTCAGGTATTTTTGGGCGTCCCCATCTTCGATGAAGTCTGTATCGACTCGGAAATGAATCTGAACGGGACCCGCGCAGATGTTCAGCAATATTTCGTCGCTCAAGGCGGCGTAGAACACCGCTGCCTCTTCTGGAGCCCAAAGGCCGGCAGTCAAGAATTCCGAAGGTGTCGTCTCTCCACTGAACCCATCCAATGAGAGCACAAGGCGATCGGTGAGAACCTCAAAATCACCTTCGAGATAGCCCGCTTCTTCGATCTGAAACCAGTTCATCCAATGAGGTGCTTCTTCATCAAAGGAAATTTCGAGCTTTCCGAAAGTCCAATAGACCGGAATCGTCTCTGCATGTTCCGTGATCCAGCCGTCAGGCGTACCTAGCATACTGGCGATGTCGATCATTTTCAGAGAAGGGAAAACAGGCCCAAAAGTGCCGGTCTTCAAAAAGTCACGGAATGACAGGAGTTGTTTTTTCATGAGGGCCGACGAAGGTTTTCAGTTTCAAGTCGACCTATAGCTGCTTTGATGCCCAAAATAATCGGATTTCAGCGGCTTAGCCTTTCATTTTGCACAATCGTCGGGACAATGCCCCCGAACTTGCCTTGGAGGATTCGCGAATGCGCGCCAACCGACTGTCTCTTGTTCTGCTCTTCGCCATGATGGCGTTCGCAGCCGCGCCGACAGTCAGGCAGGCTCTGGCCGAGGACGCCGCCAAGCCAGCCGATCCGGGGCTCTCCGATGTGCTGACCGACCTCCTGCATGGCGTCGAAGGCGAGAACGGCACCTCCGGTCCCGACAAGCGCGTGCCGTTCGGCCGCGAAGAGGTACAGCTGTCGTTTGCGCCCCTGGTCAAGCAGACGGCGCCGGCGGTGGTCAATGTCTATGCTTCGCAGACGGCCAAGGTCACGTCGCCCTTCGACGGCGATCCTTTCTTCGAGGAATTCTTCGGCCGCGCGCAGCCGCGCGCGCAATCCTCGCTCGGCTCGGGCGTGCTGGTCGATCCAAGCGGCGTCGTCGTCACCAATTTCCACGTGATCAAGGATGCCGACGAGGTCAAGGTCGCGACCGCCGACGGGCGCGAATTCACCTCGAAGGTCATGCTCAAGGACGAGACGCTTGACCTCGCCGTGCTCAAGATCAACTCCGACAAGCCCTTTCCGGTGATCGCCATCGGCGATTCCGACGCGCTCGAGGTCGGCGACCTGGTGCTGGCCATCGGCAATCCGTTCGGCGTCGGCCAGACCACCACCAGCGGCATCGTGTCGGCGCTTGCCCGCAGCCATATCGGCGTTTCGGATTCGGGCTACTTCATCCAGACCGACGCCGCCATCAATCCCGGCAATTCCGGCGGCGCGCTGATCAACATGGGCGGCCAGCTGGTCGGCATCAACACCGCCATCTACAGCCGCAGCGGCGGCTCGATCGGCATCGGCTTTGCCATCCCGGCCAACATGGTGCGCGCCTTCGCCGACGCGGCCAAGGCCGGGCTCGATTTCTTCGAGCGGCCTTTTATAGGCGCCGAGTTCGAAGCGGTCACACCGCAGATCGCCGAATCGCTTGGCATGGAGAAGCCGACCGGCGCGCTGGTGTCGTCGGTTGAGGAAGCCGGACCGGCGGCCAAGGCAGGGCTGAAGCCCGGCGATGTCGTGCTGCAGCTCAATGGCACGACGGTCGAAGGCATCGAGGCGCTGGATTACCGCATGGCGACCCTGTCGATCGGCACCAAGGCGACCTTCGCCATCCTGAGCAAGGGCCAGCAGGCGACGATGGAGATCGCACTGGAGCGCGCGCCGGAAGGAGCCAAGGCTTCGGAAGTGACGCTGCATGGCCGCAGCCCGTTTTCCGGCGCCAAGGTCGCGGAACTGTCGCCCAGGCTCGCCCAGCGCCTCGGCCTGCGCACCGACCTCAAGGGCGTCACCGTGGTCGACATCAACCGTGATTCGCCGGCCGCCGATTTCGGCTTCCAGCCAGGCGACATCGTGCGCGAGGTGAACGGCACGACCGTCGATACGGCAGCCGTACTGGCGCAGCTTGCCCAGCAGGATACACGCTGGTGGCGCTTTACCGTCGAGCGCGGTGGGCAGATACTGCGCCAGGTGTTGCGTTACTGAGGCGATCTTCCCATTTCTGAGGATCGTGCTCCAACCAGAAGACCTAGATGGCCGATCTGTTCAGCGTCGATGAACCGGAAAGAGCGCCCCCCGGCCGGCCGCTTGCCGACCGGCTGCGTCCGAAAAACCTCGGCGAGGTCGTCGGGCAGGAGCATCTGACCGGGCCGGACGGAGCGTTGACGCGGCTCCTCAATTCCGGTTCGCTCGGCTCGATGATTTTCTGGGGACCGCCCGGTACCGGCAAAACAACCGTGGCGCGACTGCTGGCCGGTGAGACAAGCCTTGCTTTCGAGCAGATATCGGCGGTGTTTTCCGGCGTCGCCGACCTGAAGAAAGTGTTCGAGGCAGCGAAGCTGCGCCGCACCAATGGCCGCCAGACGCTGTTGTTCGTCGACGAGATCCATCGCTTCAACCGCGCCCAGCAGGATTCGTTTCTCCCGGTCATGGAGGACGGCACGGTGGTGCTGGTCGGCGCCACGACCGAAAATCCGTCCTTCGAGCTGAACGCCGCGCTTCTGTCGCGAGCGCGGGTGCTGGTGTTTCACTCGCTGGGCGAGGACAGCATCGCCAAACTGATGACGCGGGCGGAGGAGACGGAGGGCAGGGCGCTGCCGCTCGACGAAGAGGCGCGGGCGATGCTCATCCGCATGAGCGATGGTGACGGCCGGGCCTCGCTGACGCTGGCCGAGGAAGTCTGGCACGCCGCCAAACCCGGCGAGGTTTTTGATCCCGAAGGGCTGCAGCGCATCGTCCAGCGCCGCGCGCCGATTTACGACAAGGGCCAGGACGGCCACTACAATCTGATCTCGGCGCTGCACAAATCGGTGCGTGGGTCCGACCCGGACGCGGCGCTTTATTATCTTGCCCGCATGTTCGACGCCGGCGAGGATCCGCTCTATCTCGGCCGCCGGCTGGTGCGCATGGCGATGGAGGATATCGGGCTGGCCGACCCGCAGGCGCTGGTTATCGCCAACGCCGCCAAGGACGCATACGACTACCTCGGCTCGCCCGAAGGCGAACTGGCCTTCGCCGAGGCCACCGTCTATCTCGCCACCGCGCCCAAATCCAACGCCGTCTATACCGCCTTCAAGGCAGCCACGCGGGCGGCGAAGGAGTTCGGTTCGCTGCTGCCGCCCAAGCACATCCTCAACGCGCCGACCAAGCTGATGAAAGAGGAGGATTACGGCGCCGGCTACCGCTACGATCACGACCAGCCCGATGCTTTTTCCGGCCAGGACTATTTCCCCGAAAAGATGGGCCGGCAGACCTTTTATGATCCGCCCGAACGCGGCTTCGAGCGCGATATCAAGAAACGGCTGGACTATTGGGCAAAGCTGCGCAGCGAGCGGGAAAAATAGGCGCGCGGGACAAACGGGACGAACTCGGCCTGCCCGCGATGAACTGAAATTCTGCCCCCGCCAGTCACAGCAGTGTGATTGTACCGCATGACAAAAAGCCCTATCACGTCGCATGACTCGGCCGGGAGGCTGCCAGGACGGGCGATAATTCGGAACGGGGACAGCGCGCGGCGCGAACAGAAATGACAAAATCCCTTCGCAAAACGCTTCGCCAGGCTGTGATTGCTGTCCCGCTGCTCGCGCTCGGCTTTTATTTCATTCCGATCCTGACCACGATCTGGATCGTCTGCGGCCTGATCGATGTGCTGCGCAACGCCAGCAAGGATCTGTCGCTGTTGCGCGGCTATTTCCTCGGCAATGGCATCTTCACCTGGCTGCTGTCGCCCTTCAATCTGCTGGTGGACCTCGTTTGCTACCGCAACCCGGGTGTGTGGAAGCTGGAGCAGTTTCCTGCCGATTATCAGCGCGAGGTCAACGAGGTTCTTGACGTCTTCAAGGCGCGCAAGGACGAGATCATCGCCGATATCGACGCCAATTTCGGCACCGGTCGTCGCGGCATGTATGTCTATCAGTGGTACGGCAAGCACCGGATCGACAATGTCGCGGAGTTCAACAAGGATTTCAAATACATCAAGACCATTGCCGTATCTGTCTTCAGAGGCAAGGAATCGACTTCCTGGCATTTCGGACCGCTGCGGCTCAGCCTGCGCATCCTCTACAATCTCTTGCCGGTGAAGGCAGAGGTTTTCGTCGAATGCAACGGCGCGAGGAATTACTGGCACGACAACCCGCTCTATATTTTCGACGACACGCTGCTGCACCGCTCGGTCAACGAGTATGACGGACGCCGCTACTGCGTGTTCATGGACATCATCCGCCCGTCGCCGTTCCCCGGCTTCATCGCCGGACTTCTGGCCATCGTTTCGGTAACCGTCGAGCGCATCAATTCCATGTTCTACAAGAACTGGAAGATGATCGGCTCGAGCAAGGCAAAGAAGGTCGAGACGACCTGAGGCGTTGGTCTGAAGGGATTGACCGCACTGCCTTGGCCGGGCAGTAAACGGGCATGTTCAATCTGCTTCTTGTTGTGGTCGGCGGCGGCATCGGCGCCGGCATCCGCCACCTGACCAACATCGGCGCCTTGCGCCTCGTCGGTCCCAACTACCCCTGGGGGACGATGGCGATCAACATCGTCGGCTCCTTTGCCATGGGGCTGTTCATCGCCGCGCTGATGCGGCGCGGCGGTTCCAATGAGCTCCGGCTGTTCGTCGCCACCGGCATCCTTGGCGGCTTCACCACCTTCTCCGCCTTTTCGCTCGATTTCGCGACCCTATGGGAGCGCGGAGCGACGCTGCCGGCGTTGGGATATGCGCTGGCCAGCGTCGTTGGCGCCATTATCGCCCTGTTTCTGGGACTTTGGCTCGCAAGAACCGTTTCATAGTGTTATTGCCCCGACCTGGAGCACGCCGCATCCTCTGGACGCGCTGCAGAAACTTTGATCTTGCGCATGATCCTTTCCGAAAGCCGGAGTAGATTTCGGGGTCACGCGTTAGAAACGGATAAAGCGAAAATCATGGCAGGCGTAGAACAGATCACGGTGGAGGCCGGCGAGGCGGGCATGCGGCTCGATCGCTGGTTCAAGACCCATTTCCCCGGCCTCGGCTTTGGCCATCTGCAGAAGTTGCTGCGCTCGGGCCAGATCCGCGTCGATGGCAGCCGGGTCAAGGCCGACAGCCGTGTCGAGCCCGGCCAGGTGGTGCGTGTGCCGCCGCTCGAGGTCGACAAGAAGGGCGAGAGTGCGCTTACGGGTTACTCGATCCGCAACCAGGGCGACGCCGATGTGCTGGCCAAGATGCTGATCCACGAAGATCCAAAAGTCTTCGTCTTCAACAAGCCGGCGGGCCTGGCGGTGCAAGGCGGCTCGGGCGTCACCCGCAATGTCGACGACATGCTGGAGGCCTGGCGCAGCCAGAAGGGCGAGAAGCCGCGCCTGGTGCACCGGCTCGACCGCGACACGTCGGGCGTGCTGGTGGTTGCCCGCACCAGGCTTGCGGCGATGAAGCTTTCCGAGTCATTCCGGGCGCGTGAGACCAAGAAGACCTATTGGGCGCTGGTCAAGGGTGTCCCGCCCAAGCGCGAGGACAAGATCTCGACCTGGCTGATCAAGGAACCGACCGAGGACGGCGACCGCGTGCGCGTGGCAGCCCATGGCGAAAAGGGCGCCGACCACGCCGTGTCCTACTACCGCATCATCGAGCAGGCGGCTCAGACGATGACCTGGCTGGAAATGGAGCCGTACACCGGCCGCACCCACCAGCTGCGCGTTCATGCCGCCTATATCGGCTGCCCGATCCTTGGCGACCCCAAATATTTCGAGGCCGACACCAACTGGGACTTTCCGGGCGGCATTCAAAACCGCCTGCATCTGCATGCGCGCCGCATCGTCATTCCGCACCCGGACAAGGGCGTCATCGACGTCACCGCGCCGATGCCGCCGCATATGCGTCAGAGCTGGAACCTGATCGGCTTCGACGACGCCAGCGCGGAGGACTGACATTGGCCGTTGCCTCGGTATTGGATCGCCGCGATGTGGTCGATCTGGCGGCTGCTTCCATCATGGTCGGGCTGACCTTTTCCTGGGGGCTGAACTACGTCGCCGCCAAGATCTCCTATGCCGGCTTCGATCCGGTTTTCGTCTCGATCGCACGTTCGATCATCGGCGGGCTCTGTGTGCTCGGCTGGTGCTGGCTGCGCGGCATCAAGCTGTTTAAGGCCGACGGGTCGCTTGTCGCCGGCTTCATCGTCGGCGTGCTGTTCGGCGTCGAGTTCCTGTGCCTCTATATCGGGCTGGAATACACGACCGTTGCCCGCAACACGCTGCTGGTCAACACCATGCCGTTCTGGGTCCTGATCGGCGGCCATTTCCTGCTCGGTGAGCGTATCAACGCGCGCAAGCTTGGCGGGCTCGTTCTCGCCTTCTGCGGCCTGGTGGCGGTGTTTTCCGACGGGATTGCCGGCGGCACCGACGTGACCTTGATGGGCGATCTGCTCAGCCTCGGCTCCGGTATCCTGTGGGCGGCGACCAGTGTCGTCATCAAGCGTTCGAAACTGGTCGAGACCAGTGCCGAGAAATTGCTGCTTTATCAGCTGGCCGGTGCGGCCATTGTCGGTGTCCTGGTTCTGCCTTTCGCCGGCCCGCCGATCCGCGCGGTCAGTGCCTTGCCGACATTGGCGCTGCTGTTCCAGTCGTTCTATATAGTTGCCTTCACCTATGTGCTGTGGTTCTGGCTGCTCAGGCGCTATCCGGCATCGGGCCTGTCGAGCTTCGCCTTCCTGTCGCCGGTGTTCGGCGTCCTCTGCGGCGCTATCATTCTGGGCGAGGCGCCGACGACCAGGATCTTTGTGGCGCTTGGGCTGATCGCTGTCGGCCTGATCATCGTCAACCGGCCGGCGCGCAAGCAGGTACCTGGATAGAAAGTTCGACCATGCGTGACATCCTCAACGACCTCGAAGCGGGAAAGCATCTGTCCGATCCGGATCCGGTGCGCCGCGCGCAGATCCAGATGAAGACGCACCTGCCGAAGCGCTTCTACAAGGACGTGTCGGTCGCAGCTGTGGAAGACGGTTTTGCCGTCCATCTCGACGGCAAGCCGGTGCGCACGCCGGGCAAGGCGCTGCTGGCGCTGCCGACCGAGAAGGCCGCCGCCCTGGTCGCCAATGAGTTCGCTGCACAGGGCGAGACCATCGACCCGGTCACGATGCCGGTGTTGCGTCTGGTCAACACCGCCATCGACGGCGTCGCCAGCGACCCGCAGGCGGTGCTGGAGGACGTCTTGCGCTTTGCCTCGTCCGATCTGACCTGCTACCGCGCCGACGCGCCGCAGGGGCTGGTCGAGCGGCAGAACCAGCATTGGGATCCGGTGATCGACTGGGCGAGGGTGACATTAGGGGCTCGGTTCAACCTCGCCGAGGGCATCATCCATGTCGAACAGCCGCGCGAGAGCATCGCAGTGCTCGGCGCTCATCTTGCCCAGCGTGCCGAGCCGCTGCGGCTGGCCGCAATCCATGTCATGACTTCGCTGACCGGGTCGGCGCTGCTGGCGCTGGCGGTCGATTACGGTGCGCTCGATGGCGATGCGGCTTGGGCCGCCGGCCATGTCGACGAGGACTGGCAGATCGAGCATTGGGGCCAGGATGCCGAGGCTGTCGCACGCCGCTCGGCCCGCAAACGCGACATGATGGCGGCCGTCGGCCTGCTCGATGCGCTGAAGACCTGATCCTCGGCCTTTGCCGCACTGCACCTAATACCAAAGTCATAAATCCAAGGTCTGTCTGCCTCCGGCGGTCGCTTTCTGTCATTTTTTACGCTGATGGCTGGTTCGAGTCGCGTTCGGAGGGAACGCCGACGATGACGCCCAGCGTCGAAGGCAGACGATTCACGGGAGGACAGTTCAATGGCATTGGCATCGACCGCCGGCGGAGCCAGCCGCGGCATGACACGAGAGGAGAAGAAGGTCATCTTCGCCTCCTCGCTGGGCGCGGTTTTCGAATGGTATGATTTCTATCTCTACGGAGCGTTGGCCGGCGCGATCGGCTTGACCTTCTTCAACTCGTTTCCCGAAAGCACCCGCTACATCTTCACGCTGCTGGTCTTCGCCGCCGGCTTCATCGTGCGCCCGTTCGGCGCGCTGGTGTTCGGCCGCATCGGCGATCTCGTCGGCCGCAAATACACATTCCTTGTCACCATCATGATCATGGGTCTGTCGACTTTCCTTGTCGGCCTGCTTCCGGGTTCAGAGACACTGGGCATTCTGGCGCCGATCCTGTTGATCGCGCTACGCATGCTGCAGGGCCTGGCGCTTGGCGGTGAGTACGGCGGCGCCGCGACCTATGTCGCGGAACATGCGCCGGATGACCGTCGCGGCTTCTACACGTCATGGATCCAGACGACGGCGACGCTCGGCCTTTTCCTGTCGCTGATTGTCATCCTGCTGGTGCAGAATTCGGTAAGCAAGGACGCCTTCAACGCCTGGGGATGGCGCATTCCGTTCCTGGTCTCGGCTATCCTGCTCGGCATTTCGGTCTGGATCCGGCTGTCGCTTTCGGAATCGCCGACCTTCCTGCGCATGAAGGAGGAGGGCAAGAGTTCCAAGGCGCCGCTGTCGGAAGCCTTCGGCCAATGGAAAAACGCCAAGATCGCCATCCTGGCGCTGTTCGGCCTCACCGCCGGTCAGGCCGTGGTCTGGTACAATGGTCAGTTCTACGCACTGTTCTTCCTGGCCAATGTGCTCAAGGTCGACGCGCAGTCGGTGAACATCATGATTGCCATTGCGCTGGCACTCGGTACGGGCTTCTTCGTCTTCTTCGGCTGGCTGTCCGACAAGATCGGCCGCAAGCCGATCATCATGGCCGGTCTTGCGCTGGCGGTCGTCACCACCTTCCCGCTGTTCAAGGCGTTGACCTGGGCCGCCAATCCGGCGCTCGCCACCGCACAGCAGAACACGCGCGCCACGGTGACGGCGGCTCCGGGAGACTGCAACTTCCAGTTCAACCCGACCGGCACGCGCGTACCGGTCAGTTCGTGCGATATCGCGACCGACTTCCTTGCCAAGAACTCGGTGCCTTACGACATCGTCTCTACCGCGGCGGCGGGGACCCCGGCGAGTGTCATGATCGGCAGCGAAACCGTGGCGTCTTATGATGCCAAGGCCGCGGGCGACAAGAAGGCTGCAAGCGACGCTGCCTTCAAGAAGGGTATCAACCTCGCGCTTCAGGGTGGCGGTTACCCGTTGAAGCGCGCTGCCGCCAAGGTTGCCGACCAGAAGCTCGACGCCTTTGTTGCGGCCAATCCTGAACTGAAGCTCGATGCGGCAGCCATCCGCGCCGGCGAAAAGACCGCGGTCCCGACCGAACAGGCGATCAAGGACAAGGTGCTGACCAAGGATGAGGCCGCGGGCGCCACCGAGGTGACCGTCTACAGCGTTCCGGCAGCGGGCGCGTTCGCGATGTTTGCCGACCCCGCACAGGTCAACTGGGCCAAGGTCATCGGCATCCTGTTCATCCTGGTCCTCTATGTGACCATGGTCTACGGGCCGATCGCCGCGATCCTGGTCGAGATGTTCCCGACCCGCATCCGCTACAGCGGCATGTCGCTGCCCTATCACATCGGCAATGGCTGGTTCGGCGGCCTGCTGCCCGCGATCGTTTTCGCGTTCAGCGCCTACAAGGGCGATATCTATTACGGCCTTTGGTATCCGGTGGTGATCGCGGCGGTGACGCTGATCATCGGCATGATCTTCGTCAGGGATACGCTCGGCACCGACCTGCATACCAAGCAGTAGCCGACGGCTCTGTATCAAACAAAAAACCCGGCGCGAGCGATCGCGCCGGGTTTTTGATTTGTGGGCCTGTTCGATCTATCAGCGCGGAAGACGCCTAGCTCTTGCGAGGCTGTTCGGCCTCCGCAATGGCGGCCTCATGATACCAGGCCTCGCCATGGGCAAGCGGGTGATCGCGCAGCGAAGCAAGCTCTGCCGCAAACTTGGCCTTTACGCCTAAATTTGAGGCAGTTACACGCGATGCCGCCGGGAACATCAGGATTTTGGCCGACGGACGGGCTGAGGTGATTTCCATGGTCGGTCTCCTTTCTTCTGGAGAGGCTCTTCGATTCATCTTTCCATCAAGGTAGGTCCTGCAATCCTTTTAGGCAAGATGCCTAAAGAAAGATCTGCATTTGCCTGTTAATTAAGCAAATTCTGCCTTTGATTGATCCGGGCGCATTGCTTAGGCGGCTTGCCATCACCGGCGGGATGAAAGGGTATTTTTGCCGCACCCTGACCAACTGAAGTGGCACACGATTTGCATTTTATCGACCGGCAGCTGGGCTGCTGGATGGCTCGGCGCGCCGATGTCATCCAGGTTCGGTGATCAAGCAACGAGAGGCTCTAGAATGACGAAATACAAGCTCGAGTATATCTGGCTCGATGGTTACACGCCGGTCCCCAATCTTCGCGGCAAGACCCAGATCAAGGAGTTCGCCGAGTTCCCGACGCTCGAGCAGCTGCCGTTGTGGGGCTTCGACGGTTCTTCGACGCAGCAGGCCGAAGGCCACAGCTCCGACTGCGTGCTGAAGCCGGTCGCCGTATTCCCGGACCCGGCCCGCAGCAATGGCGTGCTGGTGATGTGCGAAGTGATGATGCCCGATGGCGTGACGCCGCATGTGTCCAACAAGCGCGCCACCATCCTCGACGACGAGGGCGCCTGGTTCGGCTTCGAGCAGGAGTATTTCTTCTACAAGGACGGCCGTCCGCTCGGCTTCCCCGAGAGCGGCTATCCGGCGCCGCAGGGCCCGTACTACACCGGCGTCGGCTATTCGAATGTCGGCCCGATCGCGCGCCAGATCGTCGAGGAGCATCTCGACCTCTGCCTCGCAGCAGGCATCAACCATGAAGGCATCAACGCCGAAGTGGCCAAGGGCCAGTGGGAATTCCAGATTTTCGGCAAGGGCTCCAAGAAGGCCGCCGACCAGATGTGGATGGCCCGCTATCTCTTGCAGCGCCTGACCGAAAAATACGAGATCGACATCGAGTATCACTGCAAGCCGCTCGGCGACACCGACTGGAACGGCTCGGGCATGCACGCCAACTTCTCGACCGCCTATATGCGCGAAGTCGGCGGCAAGGCCTATTTCGAAGCGCTGATGGCTCAATTCGACAAGAACCTGATGGACCACATCGCCGTCTACGGCCCGGACAATGACAAGCGCCTGACCGGCAAGCATGAGACCGCGCCGTGGAACCGCTTCAGCTACGGCATCGCCGACCGCGGCGCCTCGATCCGCGTGCCGCATTCCTTCGTCAACAATGACTACAAGGGCTACCTGGAAGACCGCCGCCCGAACTCGCAGGGCGACCCCTACCAGATCGCTTCGCAGATCCTGAAGACCATCGCGGAGGTTTCGACCAGCGCCCAGGTTTCGGCGGCCGCCTAAGCATCTATAGCGTCGCAGGCTTCGTAAGCCTGCGCCGTAGCCTGCTGCTACCACGTCTACGGTCTGCTATTGGTCAAACAAAAACCCCGGCGTCTGAACTGACGCCGGGGTTTTTCCTTGTCGCTGAGGCTTATCCTTCAGACCGAATAGTACATGTCGTATTCGACCGGATGCGGGGTCATTTCGAAGCGCATCACTTCGGCCATCTTGAGCTCGATGTAAGAGTCGATCTGGTCGTCGTCGAAGACGCCGCCGGCTTTCAGGAAGCCGCGGTCCTTGTCCAAGCTTTGCAGCGCTTCGCGCAGCGAACCGCAGACGGTCGGGATCTTCTTCAGTTCCTTCGGCGGCAGGTCGTAGAGATCCTTGTCCATCGGCTGTCCCGGGTGGATCTTGTTCTTGATGCCGTCGAGGCCGGCCATGAGCATGGCGGCGAAAGCGAGGTAGGGGTTCGCGCCTGGATCGGGGAAGCGGACCTCGACGCGCTTGGCTTTCGGGGACGAGCCGAACGGAATGCGGCACGAGGCCGAACGGTTGCGCGCGGAGTAGGCGAGCAGCACCGGGGCTTCATAGCCAGGTACAAGGCGCTTGTAGGAGTTGGTCAGCGGGTTGGTGAAGGCGTTGATCGCCTTGGCGTGCTTGATGATGCCGCCGATGTAGAACAGGCACGACTCCGACAGGCCGGCATATTCATTGCCGGCGAAGGTCGGCTTGCCGTTCTTCCAGATCGACTGGTGGACATGCATGCCCGAGCCGTTGTCGCCGAAGATCGGCTTCGGCATGAAGGTGGCCGTCTTGCCATAGGCGTTGGCGACCTGGTGCACGACATATTTGTAGATCAGCATCTTGTCGGCGTTGCGGACCAGCGTGTCGAACTTGATGCCGAGCTCGTGCTGGGCAGCGGCAACCTCGTGATGGTGCTTTTCGACGCGCACGCCCATTTCGGCGAGCACGGTCAGCATTTCGGAGCGCATGTCCTGCGCGCTGTCGATCGGCGGCACAGGGAAGTAGCCGCCCTTGACGCGCGGGCGGTGGCCGAGATTGCCGGTCTCGTAGTCGGTGTCGTCGTTGGACGGCAGTTCGGTCGAGTCCAGCTTGAAGCCGGTGTTGTAGGGATCGGCCTTGTACTTGACGTCGTCGAAGACGAAGAACTCGGCTTCGGGGCCGACATAGATGGTGTCGCCGATGCCTTCGGCCTTCATGTAGGCCTCGGCCTTCTTTGCAGTGCCGCGCGGATCGCGGTTATAGGATTCGCCGGAGACCGGATCGAGAATGTCGCACAGGATGACCATGGTCGACTGGGCGAAGAACGGATCCATGTGGACGGTGTCCGCATCGGGCATCAGCACCATGTCGGACTCGTTGATCGCCTTCCAGCCGGCGATCGAGGAGCCGTCGAACATGACGCCGTCGGCGAACATGTCTTCCTCGACCTCGATGACATCCATCGTCACGTGCTGCAGCTTGCCCTTCGGATCGGTGAAGCGCAGGTCGACGAATTTCACGTCGTTGTCCTTGATCTGCTTCATGATGTCTTTGGCTGTCGTCATGTCGTTTCTTCCCTGTGTGATGACGTTTCGAGGAGACGTTAATCTGAAATCAGAAAGCTCAGACGGCGTCCATCCCCGTTTCGCCGGTACGGATGCGAACGACCTCCTCGATGTTGGAGACGAAGATCTTGCCGTCGCCGATGCGGCCGGTCTGCGCCGCCTTGCGGATGGCTTCGATGGCGCCTTCAACGGCGTCGTCGCCCAGCACGACTTCGATCTTCACCTTGGGCAGGAAGTCGACGACATATTCGGCGCCGCGATAGAGTTCGGTATGGCCTTTCTGGCGGCCAAAGCCCTTGGCCTCGGTCACGGTGATGCCTTGCAGACCGGCCTCCTGAAGCGCTTCCTTCACTTCGTCTAGCTTGAACGGCTTGATGATCGCTTCGATCTTTTTCATGTAAAAAGTGGCCTCCACTGCCAAAAAAACGGGTTGTGCGCCCCGCTTGCGCCTCCATCAAGCACGAACTGTGCCAATTTCAGCCCACGCGAAGCGGTTTCGCGCAATTCCAATGCCGCGCCGCGCCGGGATGCACATTCGCGTCATCCTCTGCTTCGGCTGCGGCAAAGCTGCCCGAAGCCTACACATTGCCGCTTCGGGCGTCTGCACGATAATTAGGCAGATTGCGCATTTTGCAGGCCCGCGCGGATCCGTGGCACCAGTCTGCGAAAGGATTGGCCGCACGCCAACGCAGCACCTGGCCGTTTGCTTCGAATCCGAAACTGGACAATGCTCGATAGGGACAAAGGGGTCGGCCTTGAACGAAATGCGGATCGGCAATCCATGAGCAATGAAGTCCTGTCGCCGGCCGAGATGGGCGAGGCCGACCGGCTGGCGATCGCGGCCGGTCCGCTCGACGGCTATGGCCTGATGCAGCGCGCCGGCGAAGCGGTCGCTGCTGTGGTCCTGGCACGCTATCCCGCAGCAAGCCGCGTGCACGTGCTGTGCGGCCCCGGCAATAATGGTGGCGACGGCTATGTTGTAGCGCGGTTGCTGGCCGAGGCTGGTGTGAATGTGGCGCTCTGGGCCGAAGGCAAGCAGAAGCCCGGGAGTGATGCGGCGCGAGCTTCCGAGGCCTGCAATCTGCCGGTCGAGCACATCGGACACTGCTACCCGGAACCGGGTGAAGTCGTCGTGGACGCGCTCTATGGTGCGGGATTGTCGAAGAAGATATCCCTGCATGCCTCTGCCGTCTCAGGATTGGCCGCGGCGGAGCGCGTGCCTGTGGTGTCAATCGATCTGCCTTCTGGTGTGTCGGGCGAGACCGGCTTGAGCAACGCTTATTTCAAGGCCGACGTGACGGTGACGTTCGTGCGGAAAAAGCCCGGCCATCTGCTGATGCCGGGGCGCAGCCTCTGCGGCGAGATCATCATCGCCGATATCGGCATTCCGGATGCGATCGTCGATGAGTTCAAGATCAAGACGTTCGAGAACACGCCTGATTTCTGGCTATACAGTTTTCCGAAAACGGCGGTCGATACACATAAGTATAAGCGCGGCCACGTCAGCGTCTTTTCCGGCGGGCCGAGCGCGACAGGTGCGGCGCGGCTGTCGGCGATGGCTGCAGCCAGAGCCGGGGCAGGGGCGGTGACCGTGCTCTCGCCTGAAAATGCCATGCAGGTAAACGCCGCGCATCTGACATCGATCATGCTGCGCGAGGCCGGTTCGATGGAGGAAGTGCAGGAATTTTTGTCGGCGAGGCACCCCGAAGTACTTGTGTTCGGACCAGGGCTCGGGCCGAAACCCAAAGTGGGGGATTTCGCGTTGCAATTGATCGCGACGGTCGCTGACCTAAACCGCACGTCGACGAGTTCATTCGGAATTCAGCGCCCTGCCATTGTCTTGGATGCTGACGCCATCACGTCATTGGCGCATCAGCCTCAGGCCCTGTTCGACGCCGCGCTGCTCCCGTGGGCGCCGGTATTGGTGCTGACGCCGCATGAAGGCGAATTCGCCAGACTTTTTCCCGACATCGCGAAGGACAAGAAGCAGTCGAAACTCGCCAAGGCGCGCGCAGCCGCTGAACGAGCCAACGCCATCATGGTCTACAAGGGCGCCGACACCGTCATCGCGGCGCCGGACGGCCGCGCGGTGATCAACGCCAATGGTGCACCATGGCTCGCCACCGCCGGTTCCGGCGACGTGCTGGCGGGCATTGTCGCCGCGCTGCTGGCGCAGGGCATGCAGGCATTCGAGGCCGCCTGCGCAGCGGTCTGGATCCATGCCGAGGCCGGCAGCCGCTTCGGACCGGGTCTGATCGCCGAGGATCTGCCGCTGGCGCTGGTGCCGGTGCTGCGTGAACTTGTCGAGGCACGGCAGAAGGTGCCGATCGGATGAAGCGTTTCGCGCTCGCCATTGCAGCCATCATCGCGCTGTTCGCCTCGCATGGCGTGCGCGCTGAGCAGCCGGTGACCATCGTCGACGATCCGGCGGTGCTCGCCGCCCTCGATGCCAAGGGGTTTGGCTTCGCCGGCATTTTCGCCGTCGACGGCGCGGACGATCTGAAGACGCTCTACAGTGAGGTGCCGGCCTATCGTGCTGTTGTCGACATGGTGGCGGCCGATATTGCCACGCTGCGGGCCGAGATAAAGGCCGGCGGGCGCACGCTCTACGAGGTGACCGACGGCAATGTCGGCCGCATCATGGATATGCGCTGGCTGAAGACCGAGGCCGCGCGCTTCCGCCTGGTCGGCGTCGTCAACCGGCTGGACCGGCGTGACTTCACCGCGCTGCAAGGCGACAAGAGCTGTGGCGAGGTGCGCTTCATCTATCGCCTGGCCTACAGTTTCCGCAAGAACGGCAAGGTTTTGGCATCGCGGCTGCCATTCAATTTCAACGCCGTCTACAGCGTGGCGCCGGATGCCGATGGCGGCTGCGTCGGCGTTGCCGGGCGCTGGACACCGCAGATCGACGAAAACGTCGATGCCGGCTGGCTGGCCGGCGGTTCGCTGGCACCGGAGGAACTGACGTTCAAGCAGCTTGAACTCAATGCGCAGGTGGTGCGTTTTCCCTCGGGACAGGAGACCGAATTCGGCGGGCAGGCGGCCTATCTGATGCGGATCTTCGGCATCGATGGCGCTGCCATCAGCGAGAAGCCGCTGGAGAATACGCCTGACGTTGCGCGGCTCTCGGATGATGCCGCACTGAAGAAAGGGCTCGCCGACTACGTCAGCGCCAATGTCGCGGCCATCGATCTCGGCGTCTACGAAATCCCCGACGAATTCCTGGCCAAGAAAATCATCTCGTGGTCGACCTTCGGCAGCGCGAGACGGGCCAACCATCCGTTCACGCCGCTGTTCCAGCCAGCGGATTTCGCCGGCTTGGACTATGCGGCGCTAAAGCTGGTGCGGACACCGGAGGCGCTGGTCGAGCGGCTGGACAATGGCGCCTGCCAGGGCTGCCACCAGGCGGGCTCGACGGCCGGCTTTCACTTCATCGGCCTCGACGACAAAACGACGTCGCCTCTCAACCGGATCGAGGTCGGCATCTCGCCGCATCTCCATGCCGAGATTCCGCGACGTGAGGCCTGGCTGCGCGCGACGGAAGAAGGCAAGGAGCCGAACCGCTACCGGCCGCTGTCCTTCGCGCCGCCGGCGACATGGACCGATGCCGGCGATGTCGATTACGCCCCGGCCGAGATGGCGATGCCGTGCCTGATGCCGGATGATGCAAACGCTTCGGCGCGACCTGGCAATGCGGTGGCGGCACCGTCTGCACGCCGCTCGCGACGGCTTCAGGCGTGCATACCGCGTTGGCGCAATGTCTGTTGCCCACGGACAGTCCAAAGATGTTTTCGGGCCATCCCTGCCTGACCGGGTCGATCGCCAGCAACCCGTCTCAGCCGTTCAACGACCGCTACAAGATCACCGGCCAGTTCGCGGCTTTTGCGCCGACCTTTTCGCGGACCGCCTACACCTGCCGGCCACCGAAAATCGGCGTACCGGCAGGCATCGCTTATCGCGCCTGCGACGACAAGGACCGCAGCTTCGCCGCATTCAAGACGGGCAAGCCGATGCCATCGGAAATTTGCGGCATGGTCGGCGGCAAGAAATTCGACACCTGCGTCGCCACCAACAATTTCGACCAGTGCCTCGGCGGCGCGGTCAACCGCGGCAACCGTCCAGCCTGCTCGGCTGATCATTTCTGCCGCGAGGACTATATGTGCCAGTCGCTGCCGCCGGACACGCCGGGTGCTGCCAAGGTGAAAGGCATCGGCTACTGCTCGCCGACCTATTTCATCTTCCAGATGCGCATCGATAATCACGCGACGCCCTGGGCGAGCGCGACCAGCGCCCCCAGGGATGCGGGGTTCGGGGCGGCGGAAGAGGAGTGAGCCTGCGAGTTGGGCGACCACCAGTTCAGCGCTGGAGATAGTCTTCCATCCGCGCAGTCCATTTGGTGTCGAATTCCGAAATGTGGCGCTGTGCTACGCTCGAGTTCAGCAGCGTCGAGAGCGCGGTCACGGCGATCGGGTCCAGGTCGGGCGGCTCCGTGTAGCCAAGCGCCGCCAGCCGTTGAGCCCATGATGGATGGGTGGACTTTGCGTCATCCGGGCTTGCCCACGCCTTGCGGGCGCAAACATCGAGGCAAATGGGTTCTCGCAGCTGGCCGGCAGCTTCCAGCATGCGCTCGAGCGGCGGTCGCGGCGGACGCAAAGCACCTCGCAATTCATGCTGCAAAGGGTCATAGACCGTCTCCGTGAAATGCACGTCTGCCGTGGCAAGAAGCAACAGCGCGCGTGCGGCGTGCTCGGCGTCGCCGGAGGATGCCGCGTGTCGATCTGCCTTGATCTCCGCTTCGCGCGAAAGCCGGATTTCTTCCCGCTCGAACGATTGCGACAGCCAGCCGATAGCGGCGTGGAGCAGGCTGCCTGTGATCGTGGTTCCGGGCGGGGCATACTCGAAGACAAATCCGAAACCGTTTTCGAACTCAGCGAGATTGAGGCTGCCATTGGTATCCTTGTTGCGCACATGCGCGTCCTCATGGGCAAGGATCGCGGCAAGCGCTCTTTCATCGGTCACTGCGAGGAGAGGGATGCCAATGGTTAGAAACAGCCGATTGCCGAGAAGGCCGAGAAGCGTGCGCTCTTCGCGCACGCTGGCGTTCAGGTTGCCCTCTAGTATGACAACCGTGCGCGCAGCACGGCGCGGTCCGGCGACGCTCCGCCACAGCGCCCACAGGCCGGGCGCTTCTGCTTCACTGACGCCTTTGATCTTGCTGCGTCGGAAGCCCGCAAACAATGTGCCGAACAGAAATGCCAAGGCCGTGGTGGCGATCGGCATGACGACGAAGCCGCTGGCGATAAACCAGATTGGATGGTTGTCGAGCAGGGACATCCAGACGCAGAAGATGATGAGAGCGGGAACAACGAAAAACAGGACCGTGAACCTGCCAAACCGCCGACCGGCGCTGATGATCAGTCGCGACATTGGATGTTACAACGGGATGTTGTCGTGCTTCTTCCAAGGGTTCTGCATGTCCTTGTTGCGCAGCATGCGCAGTGCCCGGGCAATGCGGCGGCGGGTCGAATGCGGCATGATCACCTCGTCGACATAGCCGCGTTCGGCGGCGACGAAGGGCGACAGGAAGCGGTCTTCGTAAGCCTTTGTGTGGGCTGCGAGCTTTTCGGCGTCGCCGATATCCTTACGGTAGATGATCTCGACCGCGCCTCTCGCCCCCATCACCGCGATCTGCGCCGTCGGCCAGGCATAGTTCATATCGCCGCGCAGATGTTTTGAGGCCATCACGTCATAGGCGCCGCCATAGGCTTTTCGGGCGATGACGGTGATTTTCGGCACGGTCGCCTCGGCGTAGGCAAACAGGAGTTTCGCGCCATGCTTGATCAGGCCGCCATATTCCTGCGCGGTGCCGGGCAGGAAGCCGGGGACGTCGACGAAGGTGACGATGGGAATGGAAAAACAGTCGCAGAAGCGCACGAAGCGCGCCGCCTTGCGGCTTGCGTCGGAATCGAGCACGCCGGCCAGCACCATCGGCTGGTTGGCGACGAAGCCGACGGTGCGGCCTTCGACACGGCCGAAACCGGTGACGATGTTCTTGGCAAAGTTCTGCTGGATCTCGAAGAAATCGCCTTCATCGGCAACTTTGAGGATCAGCTCCTTGATGTCGTAAGGCTTGTTGGCGTTGTCTGGGATCAGCCGGTCGAGCGACAGATCATGGTCGGTGACCGACTGGTAGCACTCGATCTCAGGAAGCTCCGACGTATTTGACGCGGGCAAAAGGTCTACCAGCCGGCGCATCTGCAACAGCGCCTCGACGTCATTGTCGTAGGCGCCATCGGCGATCGAGGATTTCGTCGTGTGGACGGACGCGCCGCCAAGGCTCTCGGCGGTCACCGTCTCGTTGGTGACGGTCTTCACCACATCCGGCCCGGTGACGAACATGTAAGAGGTGTCGCGGACCATGAAGATGAAGTCGGTCATCGCCGGCGAATAGACGTCGCCGCCGGCGCAAGGGCCCATGATCACGGAAATCTGCGGAATGACGCCGGAGGCCAGCACATTGCGCTGAAAGATCTCGGCATAGCCGCCAAGCGCCGCCACGCCTTCCTGGATGCGGGCGCCGCCGGCGTCGTAGAGGCCGATGATCGGCGCGCGATTACGCAGCGCCATCTCCTGCACCTTGATGACCTTTTCGGCGTGCGCCTCCGACAGCGAGCCGCCGAAGACGGTAAAGTCCTTGGCGAAGAGATAGACCGGACGGCCATTGACGGTGCCCCAGCCGGTGACGACACCATCGCCGGCGATCTTGGTTTTCTCCATGCCGAAGTCGGTCGAGCGATGCTCGACATACATGTCGAACTCCTCGAACGAGCCTTCGTCGAGAAAGACCTCGATACGTTCGCGCGCCGTCAGCTTGCCCTTCTTGTGCTGGGCGTCGATGCGGGCCTGGCCGCCACCCATGCGGGCGATCTCGCGGCGGCGCTCGAGTTCCTTCAGCACGTCCTTCATCGCTCGGTCTCCAGAAATGGCAGCTGCATTTGTGGTAATGATGCCTGCAGGCGTGTGCAAGCGCCGCTTTCGGCCTCGATTATTGCGCTGCAACATGTGGCCCCTTGCATTCCGGAGCGAACTCAGCCATATGCAGCCCATAGGCGCTTGGGCCGGAGATTCCGGCCTTCTCGACAAATGAGACTGGTTGCGTCTGTTTTCCCTCTTTCCGGTATATCGGCCTCTCTTTCCGATACATCACGAAGTGGCGAAAGAGCCCCGTGGCATGACGCCTGCGGGCACGACAGCGCAGCCGAGTGGACGTTACCGTCCGCCCGCCTTGTCGTTTCATATCAAATTTTTCGACGGCAGGTTGCGCCCTGCCGCCATCGATGTTTGCGGCCAAGACCGCGTGAAAGAAGACTATTTTGACCAACGAAAACACCTCAGCCGGTAACGCAATCTCGGCCGGCAACACTACGGAACTCACCGGTTTCGCAGCTCTTGGAATTACCGGCGCGCTGCTCAAGGCGACGCATGGCGCCGGCTTCACCGAGCCGAAGCCGATCCAGACGCAGGCGATCCCGCCGCAGATGGAAGGCCGTGATATCTTCGGCATCGCCCAGACCGGCTCGGGCAAGACCGCTGCCTTCGCGCTGCCGATCCTGTCGAAGATCATCGCGCTCGGCACCAAGCGCCGAGCCAAGACCACTCGTGCGCTGATCCTGGCGCCGACGCGCGAACTCGCCGTCCAGATCGAGGACACCATCAAGATCCTCGCCAAGGGCGCGCATGTCTCGACCGCTCTCGTGCTTGGCGGCGTCTCGCGCTTCAGCCAGGTGAAGAAGGTTGCGCCCGGCGTCGACATCCTGATCGCCACGCCCGGCCGCCTGACCGACCTGGTGCGCGAGGGCGACCTCATTCTCTCCGACACCAAATGGCTGGTGCTGGACGAGGGTGACCGCATGCTCGACATGGGCTTCATCAACGACGTCAAGCGGATCGCCAAGGCGACCGCGCCCGACCGTCAGACGGTGCTGTTCTCGGCCACCATGCCCAACGAAATCGCCGAGCTGGCGAAGGGCCTGTTGAAGAACCCGATCCGCGTCGAAGTCGCGCCGCAGAGCACCGCGGCCGCCGAGATCGTGCAGGGCGTCGTCTTTGCCCGCACCAAGCAGAAGCGCCAGGTGCTGTCGACGATGCTCGCCGACGAGGCAATGAAGTCCGTCATCATCTTCTCGCGCACCAAGCATGGCGCCGACCGGGTGACCAAGGACCTCGAGCGCGACGGCTTCAAGGCCGCCGTCATCCACGGCAACAAGTCGCAGAACGCCCGCCAGAAGGCGCTCAACGATTTCCGCGAGGGTTCGGTGCGCATTCTCGTCGCGACCGACATCGCGGCGCGCGGCATCGACGTTCCCGGCATCAGCCATGTGGTGAATTTCGACCTGCCGGATGAGGCCGAAAGCTATGTCCACCGCATCGGACGTACCGGCCGTAACGGCATGGACGGCATCGCCATCACGCTTTGCGATCCTTCCGAAAACAGCAAGCTGCGTCAGGTCGAGCGCATCATCCGCAGCAAGCTGCCGATCGTTGCCGACCATCTCGGCAGCCCGGATCCGGTGCGCAATCCGGCCGAAAAGAACGAGCGCTTCGAGCCCGCCAATGATCGCAACGACCGCAATGGCCGTCGCGACGGCAGGCGGCCCGGTGGCCAGAACAACGGCTTCGCCAAGAAGCGTTTTGGTGACAAGCCGGCCTTTGCGGGTGCAAGCGAGCGCAAGCCGGAAGGCGCCAAGGCCTTCAAGGGCAACAACAAGCGCCGCTTCGGCGGCAAGCGGCCCGCTGCGCGGGCTGCCTGATCAGACGAACCGGTCAGGCTCGTCGAGCCTGGCTTGATTGCTGACGATTGAATATGAGGACGGCCGGGGCAATGCTTCGGCCGTCCTTTTCGTTTAGGGCTGCCCGGTAATTGCCTTCACCCACACGACGATCCGCTGCGCCAGGAAAGCCGTGGTCGAGGGCGACAGCGCGTCGCCGGCAATGACGTGGTCGTCGGGATCGCCATTGTCGTCGACGGGCACCAGTTCATGCGGTGCGCCCCAGCGGCCGGCGATTTCGCGGGTGCGATCCTGGCGCACCACCTTGTCGGAATCCGAGAAGATGAACAGCGCCGGTATGGTTGCCTTCTCCACAGGCGCTGCGTAGGCAAGGTTGGTCAGCGCCGCCATCGGTAGCACGGCTGCCATTGGATATGTGTGCGTCCAGAGTTTCTCGTGCAGCGCGTTGCGGGTCGGAAAGCTGCGCTCCTTGCCGCCGACGAACTCGGCGATCTGCCTGCCCCAGGGCATGGTCAGCAGCTCGGCGCCTGCAGCCCTGACGCCGAAATTCGGCGAGATGAATGCGATTGCAGCGACGCCGTCCGATGCGCCAGGCTCAGTCGCCGCCCATGCCGCCAGCGATCCACCGGTCGAGGTGCCGATGACGATCACCTTGTCGCCGATGGCCCGGCCGATGGCGAGCGCCTCCTCATAGTCGTTGATCCAGGCATTGACGCTGCCTTGCGCCATAGCAGCGCCGTCCTGACCATGACCGGTGAGGCGGGTGTAGAAAAGGTTGGCGTCGAGTTGGTCGGCGACCTCGTCGGCCAGCGGGCGAACCTCGCCCTTCGATGCCGAAAAGCCATGGATATAGACGATCGCCAATGGCGTCCTGGCGTGAACCATCGGATCGGCCCAGATGATTTCTTTCTCGAGCGCGTCGCGGACGTTGGGCACGGCAGCCTCTTCACGCGCGATATATGCTTGCGGATCGTCGCCGATCACCTTGGGGTCGAAGCTGATTGTTGTGTCGACGGGAACGCGCGGACCAAGCAGGAGGGCCAGGACAAGGATGATGACGACGCCCAGCACCGCAAGCACGATCCGTCGCCCCATCTCAGACACCACAACAATTCTAAAGCCTATGGCGGCCGGTGCAGTCAGGCAACAGCCGGGCTGTGGACAGCTATTCGTTCGGCGGCTTGCGGTCGAAATTCAGCGGCCGCCCTGTCCAGCGAGTCGCCGTGCTGATGAACCACCGGCAGACTGGCCTTGGCAGCAGTGCCAGCACCTTCAGCCCCCAGCTCAGCCGGTGAGGGAAGGTAACCTCGAAGCCGCCATGCTCGATGCCGCGCAGCAGGCGGCGCGAGGCGCGGTTGACCGGCATCAGCCCCGGCATCGGCAGCATGTTCTTTTCCGTCAGCGGGGTGTCGATGAAGCCCGGATTCATCACCTGGATCCGGACATTCATCTTGTCGAAATCGTATTTCAGCGACTCGGCCAGGATGTTGATCGCCGCCTTCGAGCCGCCATAGGCCGCCGTGGTCGGCCAGCCGAAATAGGCGGTAACCGATCCGACAAGCACGATATGGCCGCGCGCACGGATGCGCATGCGCTCCATGAGCGGGACGAGGCCATTGATGATACCGAAATAGTTGACCTCGAAGGTCTGGCGAAAGTCGCGGACCCTGAGGTCTTCGCCGGGCGTGGCGATGTAGTTGCCGGCGTTGAAGACGGCGAGCACGATCGGCCCGAGCTCCTTTTCAATCGCCGCCACCGTGCTTGCCATGCGCGGCTCATCGGTGACGTCGCAAGGGTAGGCGACGACACGTCCCGGCATCTGCGCCGTCTCGACGATGAGCGCGTCGAGTGGGTCGCCGTCGAGTGCGGTGACCGCGACGACAAAGCCCTTTGCCGCGAGGTCCTTTGCCAGCGCACGGCCGATGCCGCTGCTGCCGCCGGTTATCCAGGCGACGCCGTGCTTCGGGTTGGCCCGGTAAAGTGTCATTCTGCGCCCTGCCGATCTGTCATTAGTGCTCTAGCGGTGAAAAAATCGAATGAAAAGAGCGCTTTTCCGTACTGGTTGAAATGATCGTCATCGCGCGTTGTCCGGCCGCGGGAGATTGCAGTGCCCGAAATGCGACTGGACCAGGCGAATTCTTGCCTTGAAACGCAAGCTTCGGGTTTCTAGGGTCTCGCCGCAGCTCCATAAGGAATCCCGGATGCCCCGTTCTGTGATCGAAGCGATCGGCAACACGCCCCTGATCCGCCTCAACAAGGCCTCGGAGCAGACCGGCTGCGAGATCCTGGGCAAGGCCGAGTTCATGAACCCCGGCCAGTCGGTCAAGGATCGCGCCGGCCTGTTCATCATCCGCGACGCCGAACAGCGCGGGCTGTTGAAGCCGGGCGGGGTCATCGTCGAAGGCACGGCAGGCAATACCGGCATTGGCCTGACGCTGGTTGCCAAGGCGCTGGGCTATCGCACAGTGATCGTTATTCCCGACACCCAGAGCCAGGAAAAGAAGGACACGATCAAGCTGCTTGGTGCCGAGCTGATCGAAGTGCCGGCGGTGCCTTACAAGAACCCCAACAATTACGTGAAACTGTCGGGGCGGTTGGCCGAGCAGATGGCGAGGTCGGAGCCGAACGGCGCGATCTGGGCCAACCAGTTCGACAACGTTGCCAATCGCGACGGCCATATCCGCACCACGGCGGAAGAAATCTGGATGCAGACCGGCGGCAAGGTCGACGGTTTCGTCTCGGCGGTGGGTTCGGGCGGAACGCTGGCCGGCGTCGCCTTCGGGCTGAAGGCCAATAGCAGCAACGTCAAGATCGCGCTCGCCGATCCGCTGGGTGCGGCGCTCTATTCCTTCTACACCAGTGGCGAATTGAAGTCCGACGGCAGCTCGATCACCGAAGGGATAGGGCAGGGGCGCATCACGGCAAATCTCGATGGGTTCACGCCGGACTTCTCGTTCCAGGTGCCGGACGAAGAGGCGCTGCCGATCGTCTTCGACCTGATCCAGGAAGAAGGCCTGTGCGTCGGCGGTTCGACCGGCATCAACATTGCCGGCGCGATCCGGCTGGCGCGCGAGCTTGGCCCCGGCCACACCATCGTGACCATCCTTGCCGACTATGGCACGCGCTACCAGTCGAAGCTGTTCAACCCGGAATTCCTGCGTGAGAAGAACCTGCCGGTGCCGGGCTGGATGGATGAGCGCAGCACAATTTCGGTGCCGTATGAGAAGGTCGCCTGATGGCGCACAGAACAGAAGCGCTGTTTCGCGACGACGCCTATCTCAGAGAGGCTGACGCCACCGTTGTCGCCATCAACGAGCGCGGCGGCATCATTCTCGACCGGACCATCTTCTATGCCACATCGGGCGGCCAGCCTGGCGATACCGGCACATTAGAGCGCGCGGACGGCAGCCGCATCGCCATTGCCGCCACCATCACCGGCGAGACCAAGGACGAGATCATCCATGTGCCGGCGCCGGAGCAGCCGGCACCCGAGGTGGGCGAGCGGGTGAAACTCGCCATCGACTGGGAGCGGCGGCATCTCCTGATGCGCATGCACGCAGCTTGCCATTTGCTCACCGTCGTCTGTCCGTTTCCGATTACCGGTGCTGCGGTTTCCGAAGATGACAGCCGCGTCGACTTCGACGCTCCCGATGCCGGCTTCACCAGGGAAGACGTCACCGCCGGGCTGATGGAGCTGGTGCGGGCCGATCATCCGATCTTCGTCAGGCTGATCACCGACGAGGAACTGGCAGCCAATCCTGGCCTGGTGAAATCCAAGACTGTCCGGCCGCCCGCCGGCACCGGCAAGATCCGCCTGGTCTGCATCGGCGACAACGCTTCGATCGACAGCCAGCCCTGCGGCGGCACCCATGTCAAAAGCACCGGCGAAGTCGGTGAAATCCATATCGGCAAGATCGAGAAGAAGGGCCGCGAAAACCGGCGTTTTCGCATTCGCTTCGGACCAATGCCGGTAGCTTGAACGAACCATGATCCCGAAAAGTGGAAGCGGGTTTTCGGGGAAGATCATGGTCAACAGGAAGCAATGCTTCGCCAAGGCGGAGCAGGAGAAGAACAATGGCCGATGACAGCCCTTTCACCGTCGATGCGGACTGGTTGCAGAGCCGTCTTGGCGAGCCCGGCCTGACGATCGTCGATGCATCCTGGTATCTGCCGGCGCAGAAGCGCGATGCGCGCGCCGAGTATGAGGCTGCGCATATTCCGGGTGCGCGATTCTTCGATCATGATGCGGCCTCCGATCCTGATGCCAAGCTGCCGCACACGCTGCCCTCGCCACAGCATTTCGCGCAATATGTAGGCGCCATGGGAATTTCGGCCGACGACACCATTGTCGTCTATGACGGTCCGGGTTTCTTCTCGGCGCCGCGCGCCTGGTGGATGTTCCGCGTCATGGGCGTGTTCCAGGTCTATGTGCTCGACGGCGGCTTCGACCGCTGGAAGGCGGCGGGCCGGCCGGTGACGGCGGAGCCGACCAAGATCGCGCCGAATGTGTTTCATGCCGATTTCGATGCCGCTCGCGTCGCCAGCCTTGCCGACATGCGCCGCATCGTCGAGACTGGCGAGAGCCAGATTGCGGACGCCCGAGGCGCGGGCCGCTTCACCGGCGCCGAGCCAGAGCCCCGCGCGGGTGTTCGCTCCGGCCACATGCCCGGCGCGCACAATTTGCCTTATTCGGCGCTGTCACAGGATGGCGCGCTGTTGTCGAAGGACCAGTTGCGCAAGGCCGTTGAGGATGCCGGTATCGATCTGTCGAAACCGGTCGTCACCTCTTGCGGTTCCGGCATCACGGCGGCTGTCGTCACTCTGGCGCTGGAGACGCTCGGCCACACCGACAACCGGCTCTACGACGGCTCATGGACGGAATGGGGCGGGCTGGCAGACACGCCCGTGGTGACGGGCAAGGAATGATGGCGATGGAAAATGGCGCGCTGGACGACATCGAGGTCACGGTCACGTTTCTGGAAATGCATGTGCCGCCGGCCTATTCGCCGCCCTTGCCCTACAACAGGCAGATCGCGCTGCTCAGGACCAAGGACATTCCGCTGCATTTCTATCGCTATCTGATGGATCGGGTCGGGCGCAAATGGCATTGGGTCAATGTGCTGAGGCTGGACGATGACGAGCTTGCCGCCGGGATCCACCGCGAGGACCGCGACATCAGGGTGCTTTATCTCGACGGCGCGCCGGCCGGTTTCTTCGACCTCAAGCCGCATTTGCCAGAGGAAGTCGAGCTCGCCTATTTCGGCATGATGGAACATGCGACCGGGCAAGGCATCGGCCGTTGGTTCCTCGGTGCGGCGATTGCCGCAGCATGGTCGTATGGGCCGAAACGGGTAACGGTGCAGACCTGCACGCTCGACCATCCGGCTGCCTTGCCGCTCTACCAGAAGCTCGGTTTTGCGCCGGTGGCGCAAAAGAAGGAGACCGTGCATCCGCTGTCGTTCGCCGAGCGTTCGGCCAGCGTCATGCGGCCGTGACTTTCTCCGACTGAAGGCCGAACCGACCGTTCATGGCGAGGAATTCCTGCTCGTGCGGACCCAGGACGAGAACTGGCGCAGGCGCCGGGTGACGCTGCGCCGCTTCGACGATTTCATCCGCTGAGCCGGCGCGGGACCTGCCCAATGCCGAAGCAGTCCGGCCTGAGACTGGCCGGGCTGCTGACAGTTGACAGGAATCGGGTGGGAAGCACCTCGGCGGGGGCATAATTTCCGGTCAACCACCACACCGGAGATTTTAGCCATGACCGTCCAGTTCAAAGCCTTGCCGACAGAAGATGTGAGAGCGCTGCAGCGCGGCGGGCCGGACGCCTACGGGCAAACGCCGGAGCGGAAGGTTTCAGATGGCGACGGGGTGCCGTGCCGGCATTGCCTGAGAAACGTCGCCGAAGGCGATGGCTATCTGATCATGGCCTATCGGCCGTTTCCGGCGTTGCAGCCTTACGCCGAGACAGGACCGATCTTCCTGCATGCGCAGGAATGCGAACGCGCAGCCGAGACGGAAGCGCTTCCAGAGATGCTTGAGAGCAGCGACTATATCGTGCGCGGCTATGGTGCGGATGACCGCATCGTCTATGGCAGCGGCGGCGTCATTCCGACTGGCCGCCTTGCGGCGCGGGCAGAGACGCTGTTTGAGCGCGCTGACATCGCCTATGTCCACGTCCGCTCGGCGCGCAACAATTGTTATCAGTGCCGCATCGAGCGTTTCTGACAAAAAGATGCCCGCCGGTGGTCTGGCGGGCAGTTGGAACCGTGTGACGGCACGAGCCGTCAAGTTGGCAGCTCTGTCTGCGCATGCTTTTCGAATGGCGGATGTGAAGCACTTCACACAGCACCGCGATCGTCGCCGGCATGGCGACTCACGCCGATGCCGGTTGGGACTTGTCGTACTCCCGTCGCATTCTCGCGCTAAAAGACCAGCGTCGATGGATTGCCGACCGCGGATGAACCGGCGGGGATCTCGATGACCAAGGAAGCGGGGCTTTGGCTCCGCTTTTTTGTTGTCCGCCAGCCTGTTCAATGCCGGCGCCAGGAATTTTGCGCAAAGAAAAAGCCCGCCGGAATTGACCGACGGGCCTTTGCCGTGTGTGTGTGCGGCGTTTAGTTGAATTTATACTTCGCGCCGACGCGAACGGTCTGGAAGGAAGGCTCGTCGGTGAGGAAGCCGTCCGACCCGAAATCCTCTTTCTCATACTGCGAATAGCGGTATTCGAGACCAAGCGTCATGTTGCTGGAAACGGCCGTTTCCAGGCCGCCACCGACCGAGAAGCCGCTCGAGCCCCAGTCGACGATGTCGCCAACGGGCGAGGAGGCATGCAGGTCGAAATGCTGCCAGCTGTAACCGCCGAGGACATAGGCCAGCGTCGATTCGTTGACCTTGGCGCCGATGCGGGCCAGGGCATCGAAGCCATAGTCGGTATCGCCCTTGATCGACCCACCCGGAATGTCCAGCTTCGAGCGTATGCCGGAATAGCGGGCGTCGACCAGAACGCCGGCGACCCAGCCGCCGAAATCATGGTCGTAACCGATGCTCGCCTCGCCGAACACGCCTTCGCCGCCGATGCCATCCAATTCGAGGGCGCTGGCGAGCGTCAGGTCATGCACTACAGTGCCGGCGCCAAGCGCGCCGCCGACATAGAAGCCGGTCCAGTTGTAGGTCGGAGCAGCAAACGAGGCACCGCCGCCATTCTGGGCGCCGAAGCGGTAGTTGGCCGCGATGTGGAAGGTATGGCTGGATGGCTCGACATCCAGAGAGGTCCCCGGGCCGCCGATAATGCCGAGGTCAGCCACCGAGTCGTCGCCATAGTTGGCGTAGCGGTACTCGGTCTTGATCGTCCAGTTGCCGCGCAGCACGGTTTCCATGCCAACGCCGACGACATAGCCGCCACGGTTCTCCGTGAAATCAAGACCGTCGGCAAAGCCCGAACCCTCGAGCTTGAAATGGTTCCAGGTGTAGCCGCCGAGCACATAGCCGAGCGTATCGGGGTTCAAGAGATAGCCGGCGCGCAAGCCGACGTCGAAGCCATAAGCGTTCGTCAGGTCGATATCAGCGCCCGGAAGGCTGATCGACGGACCGATATTCCCGATGTTTGCGTCGATGAAGCCACCGAGCAGGAAGCGCTCGGAGACCATATAGTCGTAGCCGGCGGTGATTTCGCCAAACACGCCGTTGCCGCCGATCCCGTTGAAGTCGATCACCGGGTCGACGCTGATGCGATGCACGGTGGCGCCGAAGCCGCCGCCGATGCCGACATAGGCGCCGCTCCAGTTGAAACCGGCAGGTTCTTCCACCGGCTGCACAACATCGGCGGCATGCGCTACCGATATCAAAGCCATTGCCGAAACGGCCCCGAGAAGAACGGATTTAGCAGAGATGAACATTTTAGCCCCTTAGCATAAGAACAAACCCGTCCGTGTTCTAACAGGACGCTCGCCAATATTGGAATGACAAAAATGCCACATCGGCAGGCAAAAGCACCGCCAAGCCGGGCCGTTTCGCCGTGATGTTGCCTTAGAGCCCGCAATTTGTGAGCACGCGGCCAATAAAAAACCCGCCGGCGCAACCGGCGGGTGAGGGAGGCAGAACTGCTTGAGTCGATTAAGGCGTCTGTCAGGCAGCCAGAACCACTTTCGGTTCGACCAGCTCATAGCCGAGTGCTTCGGCGACGGCGCGATTGGTGATCTTGCCCCTGTGGACATTGAGGCCGTTGCGCAAATGGTGGTCGTCGACCAGCGCTTTCAGGCCCTTGTCGGCCAGCTGCAGGCCATAATGCAGCGTCGCGTTGTTGAGCGCGTGCGCCGAGGTCACCGGCACGGCGCCCGGCATGTTGGCGACGCAGTAATGGATCACGCCGTCGACCTCATAGGTCGGCTCGGCATGGGTGGTGGCGTGCGAAGTCTCGAAGCAGCCGCCCTGGTCGATAGCGACGTCGACCAGCACCGAGCCCTTCTTCATGCCCGACAGCATTTCGCGAGTGACCAGCTTGGGTGCAGCAGCACCCGGGATGAGCACGGCGCCGACGACGATGTCGGCCGAGAAGCATTCTTCCTCAAGCGCCTCGACTGTGGAGTAGCGGGTGTGGACGCGGCCGGTAAAGAGGTCGTCCAGCTGGCGCAGGCGCGGGATCGAGCGGTCGATGATGGTGACGTCGGCGCCGAGGCCGACCGCCATGCGGGCGGCATGCAGGCCGACGACGCCGCCGCCGAGCACCGTGACCTTGCCGGGCAGTACGCCGGGCACGCCGCCGAGCAGCACGCCGCGGCCACCATTGGCCTTCTGCAGCGCGGTCGCGCCGGCCTGGATCGACAGGCGGCCGGCAACTTCCGACATCGGCGCCAAGAGCGGCAGGCCGCCGCGGTCGTCGGTTACGGTCTCATAGGCGATTGCGGTGACGCCGGACGCGAGCAGGCCCTTGGTCTGCTCCGGATCCGGGGCCAGGTGCAGATAGGTGTAGAGGATCTGGCCCTCGCGCAGCTGCGCCCATTCGTTGGGCTGCGGCTCCTTGACCTTGACGATCATGTCGGACTTGGCGAACACGTCGGCGGCGGTCCTGGCGATGGTGGCGCCGGCGGCGCGGTAGGCATTGTCATCGGCGCCGATGCCGGCGCCGGCGCCGCTTTCGACCAGCACTTCATGGCCATGCGCGACATATTCGCGGACGGAGCCCGGCGTCAGGCCGACTCGGTATTCGTGGTTCTTGATTTCCTTGGGGCAGCCGACGCGCATAGTCTTCTCCTGATCCGGCCCTTCGGGCTCGTTCCCTGTATCAACCGAGTGAACCACGAATCGTTGCGCAGGTGTTTGCGAATGCGCTTGCGCGAGGTGACGTGTTTCGATAATCGTTGCGCGAAATTGCATAATTTTCGCAGGAATCACTGTAAATGCCGCTCGACAGGATCGATATCGCCATTCTCGAGGCACTGCAGAAGGATGGCCGCATACCCAATGCGGCGCTCGCTGAAAGGGTCGGCCTGTCGCAGTCGGCCTGTTCGCGCCGGCTCGACAATCTGGAGAAATCCGGCACCATCCGCGGCTATCATGCCCGGCTTTCGAATGCCGCGCTCGGCCACCAGATGACGGCGATCGTGCACATATCGCTGTCGGGGCAGTTCGAAAAGACGCTGTCGGATTTCGAGGCGGCGATCAAGCGCTGCCCGAATGTGCTGTCGTGCCACCTGATGTCGGGCGAATACGACTACATCCTGCGCATCGCCGCCAAGGACCTGGTCGACTATGAGCGCATCCACAAGGAGTGGCTGTCGGCGATGCCGCATGTGACCAAGATCAACTCATCGTTCGCCTTGCGCGAGATCGTCGACCGGACCGCCATGGGCATGAAGCCGGAACTGGCCTAGCCCTGAGCAGCCTCGGTCACCAGCCGGTCCATCGGGATGTCGTGCGGCTGCGGGTAGATGGTGGCTATGCGCTGCAGTTCGTAGCCGACGCCGATGACCAATGGCTTGAACGGCATGGCAGCCAGCGTGCGGTCGAAGAAGCCGCCGCCATAGCCCAGGCGGTAGTTTCGCGGGTCGATGCCGACGATCGGCGAGATGACGATGTCGGGCAGCACCGGCTCGCCTTCGGCCGGGATCGGGATGTTCCAGATGCCTTTTTCCAGCCGGTCGCCGGGCACATAAGCGCGGAAGATCAGCGGCTGGCCTTTCTCGATCACGATGGGCAGCGCCGTGCGGCCGCCGCGTTCGTTGATCGACGCCATCCACGGCCGCAGGTCCGGCTCGCCGCGAAACGGCCAATAGAGGCTGACCATGCGGCCGGCAATGTCGCCGATTGCCGCGTCGAGCCCTTCGGCGATAGCCCGCGACATCGCCACCCGCGCATCGGCGGAAACCGCCAACCGTGCCGCGATCAGACGCTCGCGCTCGGCCTTGCGCCAACGGCGCACATCGGTCCAGTCGGTCAATGGCGCGCGAAATTCCGGATCGAGTTCGTGCATGAAGCAAGGCGGCGAAGAATATTGCCCCCGCCCTTTGCCATCTTTGTCGTCGTCGTTGGCCATGCTTCACTCCCGTGGTTCCAGCCTGCAAGGCTATACCCGTCCATGCTTGCCGACATAGGCATTCGCGACATCCGGCGACGAGTCCTGGGCAGCCTTAAGCGGCAATCTAGCTCGCCGCGACATTGTTGCGGTGCACAAAAATCGCTAGATAGAGGGAGACAAATAGGGGTGAATGCGATGAGTGAAACCAGCCATCATGTCGTTGTCGTCGGCGCAGGGTTTGGCGGTCTCGAACTCACGCGGGCGCTGGCCGGCGCACCCGTGCGCATCACCATGATCGACAAGCGCAACCATCACCTTTTCCAGCCGCTGCTCTACCAGGTGGCGACCACCTCGCTGGCGACCTCGGAAGTTGCCTGGCCGATCCGTCATCTGCTGCGCAAGCGCGAGGACGTGACGACCCTGCTCGGCAACGTCACCGGCGTCGACCGTCCAGGCAAACGCGTGGTGCTTGAGGACGGCAGTTCTGTTCCCTACGACACGCTGGTGCTCGCCACCGGCGCGCGTCATGCTTATTTCGGCCACGACGAATGGGAGCCTTTCGCGCCCGGGCTGAAGACGCTTGAAGACGCAACCACCATTCGGCGGCGCATCCTGCTCGCCTTCGAGCAGGCCGAGCGCGAGACCGATCCGGCCAAGCGCCAGGCACTGCTGACACTGGTCATCGTCGGCGGCGGCCCGACCGGCGTGGAGCTTGCCGGCACCATTGTCGAACTCGCGCATGAAACGCTGCGCGGCGAATTCCGCAACATCGACACGCGTGAGGCGCGTGTGGTGCTGGTCGAGGCCGGAGACAGGATCCTAGCCAATTTCGCGCCAAAGCTGTCCGACTATGCGCGCAAGGCGCTGGAGCGGCGGGGCGTCACGGTCGAGCTTGGCCGCGCCGTCACGCGCCTCGATGCCGAAGGCGTCGTCTTTGGCGATACGCATCTGCCGGCGCGAACCATCCTGTGGGCCGCCGGCGTGGCGGCTTCACCCGCGGGAGAGTGGCTGGGCGCGCCGGTGGACCGGGCGGGCAGGGTAATGGTCGAGCCCGATCTGACCGTGCCGAACAGTCCTGAAATCTTCGTCATCGGCGACACCGCGCATGTCTTGCGGCCGGACGGCAAACCGGTGCCCGGCGTGGCGCCCTCGGCCAAGCAGGAGGGCAAGCATGTCGCCGCGACGATCAGGGCGCGGCTGGCCGGCGATGGCGCGCCGCGGCCTTTCCGCTACAAACATGCCGGCGACCTGGCGACGATCGGCAAGTGGGCAGCCGCGATCGATTTCGGCTCGATCAAGCTCACGGGATGGCTTGCCTGGTGGCTGTGGGGCGTGGCGCATATCTACTTCCTGATCGGTTTCCGCAACCGGCTCTCGGTGTCGCTTAGCTGGCTATGGATCTATTTCACCGGCCAGCGCAGCGCGCGGCTGATCACCCAGGGCGACGATGACAAGGGCTGAGGTTCTCAACCGCGGCCAAGGATATTCATCCAGCCGTCACCTTTTGCTGATCGACTGACTTCCCGATGGACATGGCCGGTTTTCGGCGCGAAGCTTCCGCCCGGGGCTGGGATCTTGTCACGTCGCTGGGAAGGAAAACCAATGCCGCATCTCAATTACCCCGTCTCCCGCCGTAGTTTTCTTGCCGGTACGGCCGCCAGCGGGGCGCTGATCATGCTCCATCCGTTTTCCGCCCGCGCGCAGGCCAATCAGGCGCATCTGAGGATCATGGAGACCACCGACATCCATGTGAATGTGCTGCCTTACGACTACTACGCCGACAAAGCCAACGACACGATGGGCCTGTCACGGACGGCCTCACTGATCGCGGCGGTGCGCAAGGAAGCCACCAATGCGATGCTGATCGACAATGGCGATCTTTTGCAGGGCAATCCGATGGGCGATTACATCGCCTATGAGAAGGGCCTCAAGGAAGGCGATCTGCATCCGATCATGAAGGGCATGAACCTGCTGGGCTATGAATGCTCGACGCTCGGCAATCACGAGTTCAATTACGGCCTGTCGTTCCTCGACAAGGTGCTGGCCGGAGCCAATTTCCCCTTCGTCTGCGCCAATCTGATCCGCGGCACCGAGCTTGCCGCCAAACCGCGCGACGACAAGCTCTACCTCAAGCCCTATGTCATCCTCGACAAGAAGATCAAGGACGGGTCGGGCGCCGAGCAGCCGATCAAGATCGGCATCATCGGCTTTGTGCCGCCGCAGATCATGGTCTGGGACCTGAAGAACCTGGAAGGCAATGTCAGGACGCGCGACATCGTCGAGGCGGCCAGGGCATGGGTGCCGCAGATCAAGGAGGAGGGCGCCGACATCGTCATCGCGCTCTCGCATTCCGGCATCGATATCAAGCAGGGCGACGGCATGGAGAACGCCTCCTTCTTCGTCGCCGGCGTCGAAGGCATCGATGCGGTGTTCACCGGCCATCAGCATCTCGTCTTCCCCGGCAAGAAGGATTTTCAGGCGCTCGAAGGCGTCGACACCGAGAAAGGCACGCTGCAGGGCAAGCCCGCCGTGATGGGCGGTTTCTGGGGCTCGCATATGGGACTGATCGATCTGCTTCTGGAACGGGACGGATCGAAATGGCGCGTAGCCTCGGCCACATCGGAGGCAAGGCCGATCTACCAGCGCGTCGACAAGGCAAACAAGCCGACGGTGGCGGACGACCAGCGCGTCGTCGATGCGCTGAAGGCGGACCATGAGGCGACACTTGCCTATGTCCGCCGACCGGTCGGCAAGACCTCGGCGCCGCTCTATTCCTATTTCGCGCTGGTCGCCGACGATCCGTCGGTGCAGATCGTCAACCAGGCGCAGAGCTGGTACCTCAAGGACATATTGAAGAGCACGCAGTGGAAGGATGTGCCGCTGCTGTCGGCGGCAGCACCCTTCAAGGCCGGCGGGCGCAACGGCGCCGACTACTATACCGACGTGCCGGTGGGCGACATCGCCATCAAGAACGTCGCCGACCTCTATCTCTATCCGAACACGGTGCGCGCCGTCGAAATCACCGGCGCGCAAGTGAAGGAATGGCTGGAAATGTCGGCCGGCATTTTCAGGAAGATCGAGCCGGGCAAGGCCGACCAGGCGCTCATCGACACCGAATTCCCGTCCTACAATTTCGATGTGATCGATGGCGTCAGCTACGGAATAGACCTGTCGCAGCTGCCGAAATACGATGCCAAGGGTGGCGTCGCCAATGCCGGCTCGAACCGCATCGTCGGCCTCAGCTTCGACGGCAAGCCTATTGATCCGGCAGCGAAATTCGTCGTCGCCACCAACAATTACCGCGCCGGCGGTGGCGGCAATTTCCCCGACATCAATGCCTCGAAGATCATCTACGAGGCGCCGGACACCAACCGCGACGTGATCGTGCGCTACGTCGTCAGCGAACGCACGATCAATCCCTCGGCCGACGACAATTGGTCGTTCACGCCGCTGCCCGGCACCAGCGTCGTGTTCGAGACCGGCCCCAAAGCGAAGGATTTTATATCGGGAGTGAAATCGCTCAAGATCGAGCCGGCCGGCGAGGGCGAATCCGGGTTTGCGAAGTATCGCATCCTGCTTTGAGGCAACGTGCAGCTAACAGGGAAAACGAGCGGGCATACGCCCGCTCAATCACGCTTCGGATCAGGCTTTGTAGACCACTTGGCGCACGTCGATGTAGCTGGCTCTAAAGCCGGCTTCGCAATAGTGGAGATAAAATTCCCAAAGCTTCTTGAAGCGGTCGTCGAAGCCGAGCGGGACGATCTTTTCCCACGACGCCCAGAAGCGGTTGCGCCATTCGGCAAGCGTGCGGGCATAGTCGTCCGGAAAGACGCGCTCGCGCAGATGGGCAAGGCCATGGTCGCTGCCCAGCGTCTTCAGGATCGACGGCGTCGGCAGCATGCCGCCTGGGAAGACATAGCGCTGGATGAAATCCGGCCTCGCCCGATAGGTGTCGTAGGCGGCCTCGTTGATGGTGATGATCTGCAGGCCGGCGGTGCCGCCGGGCCTCAAGCACGCCTTCATCTTGCCGAAAAATACCGGCCAATATTTTTCGCCGACCGCCTCGAACATCTCGATCGAGGCGATGCGGTCGTAAGTGCCCGTTTCGTCTCGGTAATCCTGCAGCTTGATGTCGACCTTGTCAGACAGTCCCGCCTTCTGGATGCGCGCCTTGGCGAAATCGTGCTGTTCGCGGCTGATGGTCAGGCCGGTGACGCGGCAGCCGATCTCGCGCGCGGCAAATTCGGCAAAACCGCCCCAGCCGCAGCCGATCTCGAGCACATGGTCCTTCTTGCCGATGCCGGTATCCTTGGCCAGCGCGCGGTATTTGGCGGCCTGAGCGCTTTCCAGGTCGTTGGCGCCGGTCGCATAGAGCGCCGACGAATAGGTCATGCTGGGATCGAGCCATTGCTTGTAGAAGGCGTTGCCGAGATCGTAATGCGCCGAGATGTTGCGCTTCGAGCCGGTGCGGGTGTTTTCGTTGAACCAGTGGCGGATGCGCTGGACCGTGTTGATGAGCCAGTTGGCGCCGCCGGCAATGCGTTCCCCAACGGCCGAGTTGACGACGAACAGTTCGAGGAAGCTGGTTACATCAGGGCTTTCCCAGTCGCCGTCCATGTAGGATTCGGCAACGCCGATGGTGCCGCCGGAAAAGGCACGGCCGGGCAGGCGCCAGTTCTTCAACACCAGCTCGGCATCCGGCCCGGGTCCGTTGCCGCCGACAAGCACCGCCCGGCCATCCGGCATCCTCACCTTCAGCGAACCGCGCGGCAATTTCATCGCCGCCGACAGCACCATGCGCGCCTTGGCCGGCAGGCCCTTGACGATCTCGGCGAAATTGAGTTCGTCCAGCCTGATGGCGTCGCCGATGCCTTTGTATTCCCTGACAGCCATCTCACACCCCCCTGGACTTCCGCGGGGGCGGCGCAAGATCTGCCGGCCTCCACATCCTCCACTTTCATTCGCCAGGCGCGAACGCCGTAGCCTGCTTAAATTTTCGCCACAATCTTCCACCGCATCGACCGGAACTTCAAGAGGCAAGCCGTGCCCGGCACTGGCCCAGGTGGCGTGCCTGGGGCCAGAATCGGTGAGGGCGAGCGACCGCCGGCGAAATCGCTATGGTTAGGAACAGCCACATACGTTAGTTTCAGCCATGCGTTATGTCATCGTCATCGTCGCCATCGCCTTTTTCCTGATCTGGGACGGCCTCTACAATCAGGGCCGCTATCTCGACACGACGGTCAGGGAGATGTCGCGCGTCGTGCGCTACGTCACCGGCAAAGCCTAGCTTTTTGCGCCTCTGCAAAGTCGCCTGCCGGCATTGCCGGGCGCGACATCGTGGCGGTTGACGCGACGGTCCCGCTCACACAAAACATGCTGGAAATCGAACGTGGAGGCAGGCGTGATCCGGCATATCGTTTTCTTCAGCGCGCGGCGCAAGGACGATGTCGAGGCCGTGCGCACAGGCTTGCTCACACTGGGCAAGATCCCGCATTCAAGCCTCTTCGAGGTGACGCTCAACAGCAAGGTCGATCCGCTGTCGGATGCGATCGACGTGGTCGTCTATGCCGAGTTCGAGGATGATGCCGCGCTTGCCGCATACAAGGCGCACCCGCTCTATGCCGAGACGACCAGCCGGGTCAAACCCTTGCGCGAATTGCGCTATTCGGCCGATATCGTGGCGACGGCCTGATCGGGCCGGCAAGAGGCCTTGAACCAATTTCGGGAATGATGCACACCGCGCCGGCATGACCAGCACGACCCATCCGCTTGACCATCTGGTGCTGCCGACGGCGAGCCTCGCCGTGGCGCGGGCGCGGCTGACATCGCTTGGCTTCATCGTCGCGCCAACCGGCATTCATCCCTTCGGCACCGAAAATTGCTGCGTCTTCCTTGCCGACGGCACCTATCTCGAACCGCTGGCGGTTGGGAACGAACAGCTGGCAGCGAGTGCGATCGCCGGCGGCAATGTCTTTGTCGCGCGCGACCGGCTCTATCGCGCCAGGCTGGGCGATGAGGGCTTTTCCGCCGTGGTGCTGGCCACCGACGATGCCGATGCGGACCATGCGCGCTTTATCAAAGCCGGCCTGTCGGCGGGAGACGTACTGAGCTTTTCCCGCGCCTTCACCGACACGGCCGGAAAGAGCGACATGGCCTCGTTCAAACTGGCTTTCGCCGCCGGCGCCGAGACGATGGACGCCTTTCTGTTCGCTTGCGAGCGGATCAACGCCCCTCAAATCGACCGTACGGCGCTGCAGGCTCATGCCAATGGCGTGACCGGCATTGCCGAAATCGTTGCGGTCAGCGGCGTGCCATCCGAAAAGCGCCACCTGATCGAGACAGCGACGGGTTCGAGGCAGAGGAGCAGCACGGCGTTCGACCTGGCGAACGCGCGTTTGAGCGTTCTCAAGCCCGCGGCTTTCGCTGAGCGCTTCGGCATGTCGGCTGGCGCGCCGACGGACCTTCGCTTCGCCGCGATCGTCTTTTCGGCCCGCAGTGTCGGCGCTGTCGCGAGGCTGCTTGCAGACAACGCCGTCGGGCACGATATAGCGGGCAACGAAATCGTCGTGCAGCCGGCATCCGGACAGGGCGCGGCTTTCATCTTCCGGGAGACCCCATGAGCAAGCCGCAAGGGCCTAATTCGATGGCGCCGAATTCGTCGGTAACCGTCGGCAACGTCGTCTTCGACAACAGCGGGCCCTTGGCGTTGATCGCCGGCCCGTGCCAGTTCGAATCGCGCCAGCACGCTTTCGACATGGCCGGCGCGCTGAAGGAACTGACCGGCAAGCTCGGCATCGGCCTCGTCTACAAGACCAGCTACGACAAGGCCAACCGCACCTCACTGTCGGCAACGCGCGGCGCCGGCATGGACGCGGCGCTTCCGGTCTTCGACGAGTTGCGCAAGGCGTTTTCACTTCCCATTCTGACCGATGTCCACACCGAGGAGCAGTGCGCGATCGTCGCACACCATGTCGATGTGCTGCAGATTCCGGCCTTCCTGTCGCGCCAGACCGACATGCTGGTCGCCGCCGCCAAGACCGGCAAGGTGATCAACGTCAAGAAGGGGCAGTTCCTGGCGCCCTGGGACATGAAGAACGTGGTGGCCAAGATCACCGGTTCGGGCAACCTCAATGTGCTGACCACCGAGCGCGGCGCGTCTTTCGGCTACAACACGCTGGTGTCGGACATGCGGGCTTTGCCTGTGATGGCCGAGATCGGCGCGCCGGTGATTTTCGACGCCACCCATTCGGTGCAGCAGCCGGGCGGGCAGGGCGGTTCCTCCGGTGGTGAGCGCCGCTTTGTCGAGACGCTGGCGCGGGCTGCCGTTGCCGTCGGCGTCGCCGGCGTGTTCATAGAGACCCACCAGGATCCCGACAATTCGACCTCCTCCGACGGGCCCAACATGCTGCCGCTGAAGGACATGCCGGCGCTGCTCGAAAGACTGATGGCATTCGACCGCATCGCCAAGAATGCTGCTGACCTGAACCGAGGCTGATGGTTTCGGCTATGGCGCGCGCTGCCCTGCTTGTGGAAGGCATAAGCCGGCTGTAGGCTCGCTCCTGCAAATGAGCGTCTTGGCAGGAGGAAGCCATGTCCGTCGCCCGCGTCACCGAAATCACGTCGTCGTCGAAAAAGAGCTTTCAGGACGCCATAGAGAAGGGGATTGAGCGCGCCTCAAAGACCCTGAAGAACGTCGAAGGCGCCTGGATCCAGGACCAGAAGATCGTCGTCGAGGACGGCAGGATCGCGGCCTATCGCGTCAACATGAAGGTGACGTTCATCCTCGCGGAGTAACCGCCCGCCGCTCGAAAAACGGGAACTTTCGCCCGCGCACCTCATTGTCAAAGTATCGATCAACGACATGAGGAGCATCAGCCATGACCACCCAGACAGGCCACACCGAAGCCATCGCCGCTTCGCGCGTCATCGGCACGTCGGTCTACAACACCGAAGGCACGAGCATCGGCAGCATCGAGGACATCATGCTCGACAAGACGTCGAACGGCATCATGTTCGCGGTGATCGGGTTCGGTGGCTTTCTCGGCATTGGCGAGAAGTACCACGCCATTCCGTGGGCGAGCCTCGACTATGACGAGGACAAGGGCGGCTATGTCGTGCCGTTCTCGAAGGAGCAGCTGAAGGCAGCACCGGCCTATTCGATCAATGAACTGGCCGGCGCCGATGGCGAGGCCGCACGTGACGCTTCCTATGATTACTACAAGGTCACGCCGTATTGGCATTGATCAGCTGCGCTGACGCCTGACGTGAAAAGGCCCCCGAATTCCGAAACGGGGGCCTTTTCAGTGTAACCCGACAGTTTCTATTCTGCTGCGTAAAGCGTGGACAGCTGCGTCGCCGCCCTTGGCGGCTGCCGCGTATCGCAGGACGTCAGGAACGCCGCCGCGATCAGGAACAAACTCACGATACCGCTCAACTCGGACGTGGCGAAACTCCTCCTGTTTCGCCCCGCGCATCACCATCCTAGTCGACACAGAGATTGTTATCTCTGAATTATGATGACGTGGTGTTGTCGAACGTGATCCGAGGCATGCTCAGCTGAGGAGTCCGGCATTCTTCACCGCCTTGAAAACCTTTTCATGCCAGGCGATCCGATCCGCTTCGCCATTGGCCGGCGTGGTGGAATTGGCGTTGCCGACGTTGATCGCGCGCGAGATCTTTTTAATCAGGCCGGCATCGGCAAAGGCATTGCAGCCTGACCCTTTCCATTCGGCGCAAGCTGCGAGCAGCGAAATCTGCGGATCCTCGATCAGTTCAGGATGATTGGCGAGGTCGACCTTGGCGAGCTTGCCCTTGGCCGTGTACGCGTCGCGCCCGGTGGTCTGGAACGTGCCGCCGCCGCGGAAATTGAAGCCGTCCAACGTTCCTTTCACATTGCCCATGCGGCCGCCATAGGCCCAGTCGCCCAGGGCTTGCGGCTTGCGCAGCAGGTTGTCCTCGATCCACTGATCGGTCTTGCCCGCGGCTCGCGACCTCCATGCGTTCCGGATTGCCGCCACGGTCGTGTAGGTCAGGGATTCGCGAATGAGGGTGAAGCCACCGGTTTCCATCGCCGCTTGAGCGAAGAAATGCATCAGCCGATCATAGTTCTTGCACACGCCATGATCGCCAAGTGTCTTGAGGCCTTTGTCGGAGGTAAAGGCGCCGATGTAACCGTCATAGATTGTTCGCTTGGAACCGCTTGCCGGTCTCGGCGCGAATTTCTGGAAGACCGCTGCCGGCAAACCCTTGTTCGGATCGCCCGCAACGGCTTCGAGCACGCTCTCGACACTCTCGGTCGACAGCACCGGTTCGCCTTCGACGACCACCGAAGCATTGGGAATTCGCTTGCCGTTGCTTTTCGGGAAGCCACCGCCGGCAAAGGTTTTCAGATCGTCGATGAGGGCGATTACGCGTGTCCGGCTCTCCGTGAAATCCATGTCGGAAAGCGGACCGCTCACCTTCTTCGTCGGGTTGATGCATCCGACGCTGGACAGGAAATTGACGCCCGGATGGATCAGGATTTCGGTGCGCTTGTTGGTCTTCAGCAGTTCGAGTCCAGGTTTGGGTGGCGTCTTGGCGCCAGTGTAGCCGATCGTCACATATTTGCCTCCGGCCTGTGTCGCCAGCGGATAGGTGCCGGGCTCGATGCGCCTGCCATTGTCTTCTTTGGAATTGTCGCCTGGGCCGCGAGATTCACACACGAACCCCGATAGACCCGTTGCTGCCGTGCCGTTGTGGAAGACTTTATAGGTACCAACTGTCCTGCGTCTGGTGCCCCTCATATGCTCGACTTTGCGGCTAATAAGAAGTTCCCAGCCAGTACCTGAAATCGCTGCCATTGCCACCTCCCCAAAGAGTTCAAGTTTGTTGACTTCGCTGTGGTCGCCAAATAGTTCGCGTTGTAGATGTGACCCTAACATCTTCGAATTCTCTGCATTGTGAAGTTTGTCACGTTGGCGGTAGCCTCTTTTGAATCATCGGCTGGAGTTTGCGTGCCGCCTGGTATTTCGTGATAAGGCATTGCCGCGATAAAAGGGGAGGGGCATCCGCCCCATGGGCCTAGACATATGAGGTCAGGTCGGGGTTGTTTGCGTGCAGATGGTGTCGCCCATGCCCCACGGCCTGAGCGCATGGGGCGATCGTCACCATTATTTCATGCCATTCCTGATTGCCTTTTGCGGCACTTTGGCTAAGAGGGGCGCGACGCTTTCAATCGATCAATCGGGGACATCGCAATGACCGCCATCATCGACATTGTCGGGCGTGAAATCCTGGACAGCCGTGGAAATCCGACCGTCGAGGTCGACGTCGTTCTCGAAGACGGCTCAATGGGCCGCGCCGCCGTGCCGTCGGGCGCGTCGACCGGCGCGCATGAGGTCGTCGAACTGCGCGACGGTGGCGCCCGCTATCTCGGCAAGGGCGTGCTCAAGGCGGTCGAGGCCGTCAATGGCGAGCTGTTCGAGGCGATCGGCGGCATGGAAGCCGAGAACCAGATCCACATCGACCAGACCATGATCGAGCTCGACGGCACGCCCAACAAGAGCCGGCTCGGCGCCAACGCCATTCTCGGCGTTTCGCTGGCGGTCGCCAAGGCAGCAGCGGAAGCCGCCGGCCTGCCACTCTACCGCTATGTCGGCGGCACCAAGGCGCATTTGCTGCCGGTGCCCATGATGAACATCATCAACGGCGGCGCGCATGCCGACAATCCGATCGATTTCCAGGAATTCATGATCCTGCCGGTCGGCGCGCCGACGCTGCGCGAAGGGGTGCGCTGGGGCTCGGAAATCTTCCACACGCTGCGCAAGAAGCTCAAGGATGCCGGCCACAACACCAATGTCGGGGACGAAGGCGGCTTCGCGCCCAATCTGAAGAGTGCGCCGGTGGCGCTCGATTTCATCATGGAATCAATCGAGAAGGCCGGCTTCAAGCCGGGCGAAGAGATCGCGCTCGGTCTCGACTGTGCGGCGACCGAATTCTTCAAGGACGGCAATTACGTCTATGAGGGCGAGAAGAAGACCCGCGATCCGAAGGCGCAGGCCAAGTACCTGGCCAAGCTCGCCGCCGACTATCCGATCATCTCGATCGAGGACGGCCTGGCCGAGGACGACTGGGAGGGCTGGAAGTACCTGACCGATTTGATCGGCAACAAGACGCAGCTGGTTGGCGACGACCTCTTCGTCACCAACACGGCGCGGCTGCGCGACGGCATCCGCATGGGTGTCGCCAATTCGATCCTGGTCAAGGTCAACCAGATCGGCTCGCTCACCGAAACGCTCGACGCTGTCGAGACCGCGCACAAGGCAGGCTACACAGCCGTCATGTCGCACCGTTCGGGCGAAACCGAGGATTCGACCATCGCCGACCTCGCCGTCGCCACCAATTGCGGGCAGATCAAGACCGGTTCGCTGTCGCGCTCGGATCGCATGGCCAAGTACAACCAGCTGATCCGCATCGAGGAAGAGCTCGGCAAGCAGGCGCGCTACGCCGGCAAGTCGGTGGTCAAAGCCTAAGTTCTGCCGAACTGGCGAAAACGATGAAGGGCGGGATTTTCCCGCCCTTTTTCGTTGCGGCCGCTGGCTAATGCACCTGTCCGTAACCCTCCATTAAGCACAATCGGGCGAGATAGACAGGTCAGAGGATTGCGACCATGTGGACACGCCAGCACAAGCAGAGAAACACCGGCCGGCTGATCATCCCGTCGCTTTGCGTGGCGTTCCTGGCCTATTTCGGCTTCCATGCCTATCATGGCGAGTTCGGCATCAATTCCAAATATCAGCTCGAAGCGCAGACCATCGAATTGCAGGCCAAGTACGATGCCATCAAGGCGCGCCGGGTCGATCTGGAGCGGCGCGTCCAGCTGATGCATGAGGGCACGCTTGAAAAGGATATGCTCGACGAGCAGGCACGCCGGGCGCTCAATCTGTCCCAGCCCGATGAAATCACCATCATGCTGCCGGCCAATTCGAAATAACCTAATTTCTGTTAATCGCTTTTATTTCCAATGATTCTAGGCATTTAGATGCATGCCAGCCATGCGTTTTTCTGCATGGCGAAACGCGGTCTCGCATGTTAGCTTCCTTCCAATCGGTGGGGAGGAGCTGATCCTCCCCGGAGCAGACATGGTCTGCTTTAGTGTCCGCAAAGAGACGCCAACAGGGAGTGATGCATGGCCACCGCCGCCAAAAAAGCGCCTGCCAAATCCGTTAAATCGACATCCGCCAAATCAACCGGGCTTTCCGCCCCCAAGCCGGCCGACTTCACCAAGGACGAGGAGCTTGCCGCCTACCGGCACATGCTGCTTATCCGCCGCTTCGAGGAAAAGGCCGGCCAGCTCTACGGCATGGGCTTTATCGGCGGCTTCTGCCACCTCTATATCGGCCAGGAAGCGGTCGTCACCGGCATGAAGATGTCGCTGATCAACGGCGACCAGATGATCACCGCCTATCGCGACCATGGCCACATGCTGGCGATGGAACTGTCCCCGCGCGGCGTCATGGCAGAGCTGACCGGACGCCGTGGTGGCCTGTCGAGGGGCAAGGGCGGCTCCATGCACATGTTCTCCAAGGAGAAGCATTTTTACGGCGGCCACGGCATTGTCGGCGCGCAGGTTTCGCTCGGCACCGGGCTGGCCTTCGCCAACCGCTACCGCGACAACAACAATGTCTCGCTGACCTATTTCGGCGATGGCGCAGCCAACCAGGGCCAGGTCTATGAAAGCTTCAACATGGCCTCGCTGTGGAAGCTGCCGGTGATCTACATCATCGAGAACAACCGCTATGCCATGGGCACCTCGGTGTCGCGCTCGTCGGCCGAAACCAATTTTTCGCATCGCGGCGCCTCGTTCAAGATTCCCGGCATTCAGGTCGACGGCATGGATGTGCGTGCGGTCAAATCCGCCGGCGATCAGGCGACCGAATGGTGCCGTGCCGGCAACGGTCCGATCATCCTCGAGATGCAGACCTATCGCTATCGCGGTCACTCGATGTCGGATCCCGCGAAATACCGCTCCAAGGAAGAAGTGCAGAAGATGCGCTCGGATCATGATCCGATCGAGCAGGTCAAGGCGCGGCTGACGGCCAAGAAGTGGGCGACCGAGGACGAGCTCAAGAACATTGACAAGGAAGTCCGCGACATCGTCGCCGACGCTGCCGAATTTGCCCAGCACGACGCAGAGCCGGATCCGTCCGAGCTCTGGACCGACATCGTATTGTAACGGGAGGGCAAGGACATGCCGATCGAAATTCTCATGCCCGCTCTCTCGCCGACCATGGAAGAGGGCAATCTTTCCAAGTGGTTGAAGAACGAGGGCGACAAGGTCGTCGCCGGTGATGTCATCGCCGAGATCGAAACCGACAAGGCGACGATGGAAGTCGAGGCCGTCGATGAAGGCACGATCGGCAAGATCGTGGTTCCCGCCGGCACCGAAGGCGTCAAGGTCAATGCGGTGATCGCCGTGTTGCTGCAGGACGGCGAAAGTGCAGGCGATGTCGAAAAGAGCGGCCAGCCTGCCTCAACCCAGGATGCCGTTTCCGCTGGCGGTCAGCGGACCGATGCAGCCGAGGAAGGCTCAAAGGCGGCTCCCCAGGATGCCGGCGAGGCTCCGAAGGCAGTTCCCGCCGCTCCGGCAGCCAAACCTGCCGCCGATCCGGATATTCCCGCCGGCACCGAGATGATCTCGACTACGGTGCGCGAGGCCTTGCGCGATGCCATGGCCGAGGAAATGCGCCGCGACGGCGATGTCTTCGTCATGGGCGAGGAGGTCGCGGAATACCAGGGCGCCTACAAGATCACGCAAGGGCTGCTGCAGGAATTCGGGCCGCGCCGCGTCGTCGACACGCCGATCACCGAGCACGGCTTTGCCGGCGTCGGCGTCGGTGCGGCGATGGCCGGCCTGAAGCCGATCGTCGAGTTCATGACCTTCAACTTCGCCATGCAGGCGATCGACCAGATCATCAACTCCGCGGCCAAGACGCTCTATATGTCGGGCGGCCAGATGGGCGCACCGATCGTGTTCCGCGGACCGAACGGTGCGGCCGCCCGCGTCGGCGCCCAGCATTCGCAGTGCTATGCCGCCTGGTACAGCCATATTCCCGGCCTGAAGGTGGTGATGCCGTACACGGCTGCCGACGCCAAGGGCCTGCTCAAGGCGGCGATCCGCGATCCGAACCCGGTCATCTTCCTTGAAAACGAAATCCTCTACGGCCAGTCCTTCGACGTGCCGAAGCTCGATGATTTCGTGCTGCCGATCGGCAAGGCGCGCATTCACAAGCAGGGCAAGGACGTCACCATCGTCTCGTTCGGCATCGGCATGACCTATGCCATCAAGGCGGAAGCCGAACTGCGCGGCATGGGCATCGATGCCGAGATCATCGATCTCCGGACCATCCGCCCGCTCGACCTCGACACCGTCATTGCCTCCGTAAAGAAGACCAACCGCCTGATCGTGGTGGAAGAAGGTTTCCCGCAAAGCTCGGTCGGCGACCACATCGCCAATCAGGTGTCGCAGCGCGCCTTCGATTTCCTCGACGCGCCGGTCATCACCATCGCCGGCAAGGACGTGCCGATGCCCTATGCGGCGAACCTCGAAAAGCTGGCCTTGCCCAATGTCGGCGAGGTCATCGAGGCGGTCAAAGCCGTCACGTATCGCTGAGCCGGTCGGGAGGACATCATGCCAATCAACATCACCATGCCGGCGCTGTCGCCCACGATGGAAGAGGGCAATCTTTCCAAGTGGCTGGTCAAGGAGGGCGACAAGGTTTCGCCGGGCGACGTGATCGCCGAGATCGAGACCGACAAGGCGACGATGGAAGTCGAGGCCGTCGATGAGGGCACGGTCGCCAAGCTGGTCGTTCCGGCCGGCACCGAAGGCGTCAAGGTCAATGCGCTGATCGCCATTCTCGCCGGCGAAGGCGAGGATGCAGGTGCAGCGGCAAAGGGCGGCGGCGATGCCGCGCCCGCGAAAGCCGATGCCAAGCAGGATAAGGCGTCAATCTCCCCACCCGTGGGGAGATGTCGACGAAGTCGACAGAGGGGGGCGCTGCCCCGCCGACCTCTCAGTCTGTCGCGCACCCCTCTGGCCTGCCGGCCATCTCCCCCACAAAGGGGGAGATCAGCCAATCGTCAGGCGAGCGCACCTTCGCCTCGCCGCTGGCTCGGCGCATCGCCAAGGACGCCGGCGTCGATGTGTCCGCCGTAACCGGCACCGGCCCGCATGGCCGTGTCGTCAAGGCCGATGTCGAGGCGGCGATTGCCGGCGGTGGCGCCAAGGCTGCACCGGCCGCGAAAGCCGCACCTGCCGGCGCTCCGGCACCTGCGGCTCCGGCTGCGGCACCCAAGGCGATGTCGGACGAACAGGTGCTGAAGCTGTTTGCCGAAGGGTCCTATGAGCTCGTCCCGCACGACAATATGCGCAAGACCATTGCGCGCCGCCTGGTCGAGGCCAAGACAACCATCCCGCATTTCTACCTGACGCTCGACTGCGAGCTCGATGCGCTGCTGGCGCTGCGCACACAGATCAATGCGGCGGCTCCGATGAAGAAGACCGACAAGGGCGAAGTGCCCGTCTACAAGCTGTCGGTCAACGACATGGTGATCAAGGCGATGGCGATGGCGCTGATGGCGGTGCCGGATGCCAATGCGTCGTGGACCGAAAGCGCCATGGTCAAGCACAAGCACGCCGATGTCGGCGTTGCCGTGTCGATCCCCGGCGGCCTGATCACGCCGATCATCCGCCACGCCGACGAAAAGACACTGTCCACTATCTCCAACGAGATGAAGGATCTGGCGAGCCGTGCCCGCAGCCGCAAGCTGAAGCCTGAGGAATATCAGGGCGGCACGACGGCTGTCTCCAATCTCGGCATGTTCGGCATCAAGGACTTTGCCGCCGTCATCAACCCGCCGCATGCGACGATCCTGGCGGTGGGTGCCGGCGAGCAGCGGCCGGTGGTCAAGAATGGCGAGATCAGAATCGCCAATATCATGTCGGTGACGCTGTCGACCGATCACCGCGCCGTCGACGGTGCGCTCGGCGCCGAACTTCTGGTCGCCTTCAAGCGCATGATCGAAAATCCGATGGGCATGCTGGTCTAGGAAGGAAAAAGGCTGTGCGGAAATTCGTCACCAGCCTTTTCGCCCTGATCCTTTCCGGCCTGGCCGGCGGGCTGGTGGCGCTGTGGCTGGCAATCGTCACCAATGCGAATTCCGAATACATCCTGGTCTTCATGGTTTCGGCGCTGGTCACCATCGTTGCGACCGTGGCGTTTTTCATCGCGCAGTTCGTGCCAAACCCGCAAAGGGCGATAAACCTGACGGGGCTTGTTGGGGTTTCGTTGTTCGTGCTGGCCGGAATCGGGCTGATTGCCTGGACCTTCTCGCAGCCGCCTGGCAAAGCCCAGTGGTCGGGCGATCTCCCCGTTGTCGCCGGTCTGTTTTTGCCAAGCATCGCCACGGTTATCGTGCAGTGGCTGTTCGTGGGATGGCGCGTGCGGCGCGGGCTTAGGGCGGAGGCGGGTGCGGGTGCATGAAGACGATCCTCTGCTACGGCGATTCCCTGACCTGGGGCTATGACGCGGCGAGCCTCGGGCGTCATGCGCTGGAAGATCGCTGGCCGAGCGTGCTCAAGGCGGCGTTGGGCGACGATGATATCGAAGTCATTGCCGAAGGTCTGAACGGCCGCACCACGGCTTTCGACGATCACCTGGCTGGTGCCGACCGCAATGGCGCCAAGGTGCTGCCGACGATCCTGACCAGCCATGCGCCGCTCGACCTGATCATCATCATGCTCGGCGCCAACGACATGAAGCCCTGGATCCACGGCAATCCGGTCGCGGCCAAGCAGGGGGTGCAACGGCTGATCGACATCGTGCGCGGCCACGATTATCCGTTCGACTGGGCCGCGCCGCAAATCCTGATCGTCGCGCCACCAGCGGTCAGCCGCACCGACAATGCCGAATTCAAGGAAATGTTTGCCGGCGGCGACGAGGCCTCGAAGCGGCTGGCGCCGCAATATTCCGCGCTCGCCGACGAGGCCGGCTGCGGCTTTTTCGATGCCGGCACGGTGGCCGAGACCACACCGATCGACGGGGTCCATCTCGATGCCGAAAACACGCGCAATATAGGTGACGCATTGGCGCCATTGGTGCGTGTGATGCTGGAACTCTAGAGAAAATCAGGGAGAAACCCCGTGGCTGAATCCTACGACGTCATAATCATCGGCTCAGGCCCCGGCGGCTATGTCACGGCGGTGCGCTCCGCCCAGCTCGGCTTCAAGACGGCGATCGTCGAGCGCGAGCATCTCGGCGGCATCTGCCTCAACTGGGGCTGCATCCCGACCAAGGCGCTGCTGCGCTCGGCCGAGATCATGCACTATTCCGATCATCTGAAGGACTACGGCCTGAAGCTCGAAGGCGGCAAGGTCAGCGCCGACACGGCCGCTGTCGTCGACCGCTCGCGCAAAGTGTCGTTGAGGCTCAATGGCGGCGTCGCCTTCCTGATGAAGAAGAACAAGGTCGACGTTATCTGGGGCGAGGCCAAGCTCTCCAAGCCGGGTGAAATCGTCGTCTCCAAGACGGCGAAGAAGCCGATGGAGCCGCAGCCGCCGGTGCCCAAGGGCGTCAAGGGCGAGGGCACCTATACCGCCAAGCACATCATTCTCGCCACCGGCGCCCGGCCGCGCGCGCTGCCCGGCATCGAGCCGGACGGCAAGCTGATCTGGACCTATTTCGAGGCGATGGTGCCGAAGGAGATGCCGAAGTCGCTGCTGGTCATGGGTTCGGGCGCCATCGGCATCGAGTTCGCCTCCTTCTACCGCACCATGGGCGCCGAGGTGACGGTGGTCGAGCTTTTGCCGGCGGTGATGCCGGTCGAGGATGCCGAGGTCTCGAAATTCGCGCAGAAGCAGTTCGAGAAGCAGGGCATGAAAATCATCCTCGAGGCCAAGGTGACCAAGGTCGAGAAGGGTGCCAACTCGATCACCGCCCATGTCGAGATGAAGGACGGCAAGGTCGAGAAGATCACCGCCGACCGCATGATCTCGGCCGTCGGCGTGCAGGGCAACATCGATAATCTCGGCCTCGAGACGCTCGGCGTGAAGACCGATCGCGGCTGCGTCGTCATTGACGGCTATGGCAAGACCAACGTTCCCGGCATCTACGCTATCGGCGATGTCGCCGGACCGCCGATGCTCGCCCACAAGGCCGAGCATGAAGGCGTGGTCTGCATCGAGAAGATCGCCAATTTCCCCGGCGTGCATGCGACAGACAAGCTGAAGATCCCGGGCTGCACCTATTGCAACCCGCAGGTCGCCTCGGTCGGGCTCACCGAAGCCAAGGCCAAGGCCGAAGGCAAGGACATCCGCGTCGGCCGTTTCCAGTTCGGCGCCAACGGCAAGGCGATCGCGCTTGGCGAGGACCAGGGCTTCATCAAGACCATCTTCGACAAGAAGACCGGCCAGCTGCTCGGCGCGCATATGGTTGGCGCCGAGGTGACGGAGCTGATCCAGGGCTTTGTCGTGGCGATGAACCTGGAGACCACCGAGGAAGAACTGATGCACACCATCTTCCCGCATCCGACGCTGTCGGAGATGATGAAGGAAAGCGTGCTTGATGCCTATGGCCGTGCGCTCAACGCGTGATAAATTGCTGCCGCGAGACTCAGACGCATGCGCCGGAGGAACCTTACGGCAAGACAGTTCGTTTCCGGATGCATTTTCACCTGACACTGGAGGAGTTGGCATATGGACGTGAATGGCGTGGGCTGGATTGCGGCCATCATCATCGGCGGTTTGGCCGGGTGGCTGGCCGAGATGGTCATGAAGAGCAATACCGGCGTCTTGATGAACATCATTATGGGCATTGTCGGCGCGGTGGTGCTGAACGCAATTCTCAGGGCGCTCAACATCGAACCCTTCGGTGTCGGCTGGCTCGCCTACCTGATCACCGGCTTCATCGGCGCCTGCCTGCTGATCTTTGCCGGGCGGCTGATACGCCGCTAGACTACCGCTATGCGAAAAAGGCTGTGGCGGCATGCGCCGCCGCGGCCTTTTCTTTGCACCGAAAAGTCCTAGATGACGTCAGGAGGGCGAATGCCGACGGGCAGACGCCAATAAGTCAGGTTTGAGATGGTCACCGTCCTCGACACGATCGCCAACGCGCCGCGCCTGCGGCACCCCGAGAAGGCGCACAAGCCTGATCAGGACGTGCTGCGCAAACCCGACTGGATCCGCGTCAAGGCGCCGATGTCCAAGGGCTATGCCGAAACCCGCGAGATCGTGAAGTCGCACAAGCTGGTCACGGTGTGCGAAGAGGCCGGCTGCCCCAATATCGGCGAGTGCTGGGAAAAGAAGCACGCCACCTTCATGATCATGGGCGAGATCTGCACGCGCGCCTGCGCGTTCTGCAATGTTGCCACCGGCATTCCGACCGCGCTCGATGCCGATGAGCCGGCGCGTGTCGCGCATGCCGTAAAGCAGATGGGGCTGACCCATGTCGTCATCACCTCGGTCGACCGCGACGATCTCGCCGATGGCGGCGCGCAGCATTTCGCCGAGGTTATCCGGGCGATCCGGGCAGCGACACCTCTGACCACGATCGAAATCCTGACGCCCGATTTCCTGCGCAAGGAAGGCGCGCTGGAGATCGTCGTGGCGGCCAAGCCCGATGTCTTCAACCACAATCTCGAAACCGTGCCGTCGAACTACCTGACGGTGCGGCCGGGTGCCCGCTATTTCCACTCGATCCGGCTGTTGCAGCGGGTCAAGGAGCTCGATCCGTCGATCTTCACCAAGTCCGGCATCATGGTCGGCCTCGGCGAAGAGCGCAACGAGATCCTGCAGCTGATGGATGACCTGCGCTCGGCCAATGTCGACTTCATGACCATTGGCCAGTATCTGCAGCCGTCGAAGAAACACCACCCGGTGATCCGCTTCGTCACGCCGGAGGAGTTCAACTCCTTCGCGACGATCGGCAAGACCAAGGGATTCCTGCTGGTGGCGTCGAGCCCGCTGACGCGCTCCTCGCATCATGCCGGTGACGATTTCGCCAGGCTGCGGGCGGCGCGTGAGGCGCAGCTCAAAAAAGCCAGTTAAATCCTGCTTCAATGCCGAAATTCGAAGCCACACGCCGCGTTGCCCACACGCCGGAGCAGATGTTTGCTCTGGTCGCCGATATCGAGACCTATCCGCAATTTCTGCCGCTTTGCGAGGCGCTGACGGTGCGCTCGCGCAAGGAGCGTGACGGCCGCACCATTCTCCTCGCCGATATGAGCATCGGCTACAAGGCGATCCGCGAGACCTTTACGACGCAGGTGCTTTTGAAGCCGGACGAGAACACAATCGATGTCAAATACATCGATGGACCGTTCAAATATCTCAGCAATATCTGGCGCTTCGAGCCGGCCGACGGCGGCGGCTGCAACGTCCGCTTCTTCATCGACTACGAGTTCAAGAGCCGCATCCTCGGCGTGGTGATGGGCACCATGTTCGATCGCGCCTTCCGCATGTTTTCCGAAGCCTTCGAAAAACGTGCGGACGTCATCTACGGAACGACGCCCATCTCATGAGTGTCGCCGAGCGCGCGCAGCCCGATCTCCAGCGCATGCTTGACCGTCTCGCGGCGGATGAAGTCGCGGCCATTGTCGGCAAACATATTGAGCTCGGCAGCCACCGGCCCACGTCTTAGGGCAACTCCGAACCAGACGAGGCCGACCGGTTTTTCCGGCGAACCGCCGCCTGGGCCGGCAATGCCGGTGACGGCAAGCGCCAGCCCGGCGCGCGAGCGCGCCAGAGCGCCCGCCGCCATCTCCAGAACCGTTTCGCGCGAGACGGCGCCATGCGCCTCGAGTGTGGCGGGCGAGACGCCGAGCATCTCCATCTTTGCTTCATCGGAATAGGTGATGAGGCCGCGATCGACGACAGCGGACGAGCCGGCAATGTCGGTCAGTGCCGAGATGATCATGCCGCCGGTGCAGCTCTCGGCCGTCGCCAGCATGATGCCGCGCTGCTGGCAGACCTGGAGCAGGGCGTTGGCAAGATCGCTGTTGTTCATGCGGGAACCTCCCCGGGGAAGACGACACTGGCTGTGGCGATGGCGGCGATGCCTTCCTCGCGGCCGACAAAGCCGAGTTTTTCGTTGGTAGTCGCCTTGATGGAGATGCGATCGCTGGAAATGCCCAGCATCGCCGACAACGCGTTGGTCATGGCCTCGCGATGCGGGCCGACGCGCGGAGCCTCGCAGATCAGCGTGATGTCGGCATTGGCGATGCGGCCGCCGCGTTCGCGCACCAACCTGGCCGCATGCTCGACGAAGATCTTCGACGCCGCGCCCTTCCATTGCGGATCGGAAGGCGGGAAATGCGTGCCGATGTCGCCGGCGCCGCAAGTGGCGAGCAGCGCATCGGTCAGCGCGTGCAGGCCGACATCGGCATCCGAATGTCCCGAAAGCTTCTTGCCGTGCGGAATGGCGACGCCGCACAGAGTGACATGGTCGCCTGCCTCGAAGGCGTGCACGTCATAGCCATTGCCGGTGCGAATGTCTGGAAAACGCTCGCCAGTAAGCCGCTGATCCGCCATCGCAATATCCCTTGCCCAGGTCAGTTTGACGTTGTCCGGCGACCCCTGAACGATTTTCACCGGAATATGCGCCCATTCGGCGATCGCGGCATCGTCGGTGAAATCCGTCTTGCCGAGATGATGGGCTTTTTCGTGCGCGGCGAGCAACGGCCAGAACGGAAAGCCTTGCGGCGTCTGCGCGGCATGAAGGCCGGCCCTTGGCACCGTCTCCTCGATCATGCCGGTGGCCGACTCGCGCTTCAGCGTATCGGCGACGGGCAAAGCGGGCAGCGCGCCCTGGCGCTCGCCAATGGCGGCGATGATACGGTCGATCAGGGCCGTGTCGACAAACGGCCGCACCGCGTCATGGACAAGGACACGGCCGGGCGTACGTTCCCTCAGCGCCAGCAGGCCGAGCCGGACCGAGGCCTGGCGCGACTCGCCACCGACCACGGCGGTAACCCGCTCGGCATATACGCCCGCTGCCTTGTCAAAAAGCGCGTGGTCATCGGCATGGATCGCGACGACGACGGGACCAATTTCGGGATGCGCCAGGAAAGTCTCCAGCGTGCGCGCGATAACGGCACGGCCGCCGATGCGCTGATATTGCTTCGGCCCGTCGGCCTGTCCGGCACGCGCGCCGCGGCCGGCTGCAACGATGACCACGCCGACCTTGTCGGTCGTCGCCTCGGCCGGTTTTTCGCTTGCGTCTGTCATGCCGAGAGGCTTAGTCGCGGCTTATGGCGAAGGCCAGCATTTTCCCAAATGCGCCGCAATGTGACGTCATTGCGCGTTGCACAATGCCTTTCTTATGGCTAGAGAATGTGCAGCAATCCGATATGCTTGGTTTTTGTGCATGCCTGAAGTGACAAAATTGGCTTCGCCGCTCGACATTGGCGGCGTGACGATCCGCAACCGCGTCTTCCTCGCGCCCATGTCGGGAATAACGGACGAGCCGTTCCGGCAGCGCACCTACGCGCATGGCGCGGGCCTGGTCGTGTCGGAAATGGTGGCGAGCGGCGAGCTTGCCAAGGGCAGGGCCGGCTGCGACCTGCGCATCCGTCATTCCGGGCTGCCCGTCCATATGGTCCAGCTTGCCGGCCGCGAGGCCGAGCACATGGCCGAGGGCGCGCGCATCGCTGCCGGCGAGGGCGCCGACATCATCGACATCAATATGGGCTGCCCGGCCAAGAAGGTGACCGGCGGCTATGCCGGCTCGGCGCTGATGCGCGATCTCGACCACGCGCTGTCGCTGATCGAAGCGGTGATCCGCGCGGTCCAGGTGCCGGTCACGGTCAAGATGCGGCTCGGCTGGGACGACAATGCGCTCAATGCACCCGTTTTGGCGCGCCGCGCCGAAGAGGCCGGTGTTAAAATGGTGACCGTGCATGGGCGCACGCGCTGCCAGTTTTATCAAGGCAAGGCCGATTGGGGCGCCATCGCCCGCATCAAGGACGCCGTCTCGATCCCGGTGGTCGCCAACGGCGATGTGGGCTCGCCCGCGGAGGCCGCCGAAATCCTTGAACAGTCGGGCGCCGACGCGGTGATGATCGGCCGCGCGCATTATGGCGCGCCATGGACGGCGGGCCACATCGCGGCAACGGCTGCGGGCGACGCCCCCTCCGGCGTGCCGGAAAGCCCGCAAGCCATGGCGGACTACATCGTTTCCCACTACGAAGACATGCTGACGCTTTACGGCGTCGAAAGCGGCTTGCGCCAGGCGCGCAAGCATCTCGGCTGGTATCTCGACCGCCACTCTGCTGGCGTTTCCGATGAGCGGCGGAAAGCCATCCTCACCTCTTTCGAACCCGCCCGCGTCATTGCCTTGCTGCATGAGGTGTTTTCCGGCGAAGCCACGCCCTTGCGGAGCGCCGCATGAACGCCACCGTCACACCGAGCTCCGACATGGCGGATGCCGCCAGTATCGTGCTGAACACCATCCGCCGTCCGGTCATCATGGTCGATCCGGACGGGTTCATCACCTACGCCAATGCCGATGCGGAAGACTTCTTCCGTTCAAGTGCCAACATGCTTGCCCGCAACACACTGTCCAAGCTGATCCCGTTCGGCAGCCCGTTGCTGCAGCTGGTCGACCAGGTGCGCGAGCGCCGTGCGCCGGTCAACGAATACCGTGTCGACGTGTCGTCGCCGCGTCTCGGCATCGAGAAGGTCGTCGATCTCTATGTCGCGCCGGTGCCGGAATTCCCAGGCTCGATCGTGGTGATGTTCCAAGAACGCTCGATGGCCGACAAGATCGACCGGCAGATGACACACAGGGGTGCCGCGCGTTCGGTCACCGGCCTTGCCGCCATGCTGGCGCATGAGATCAAGAACCCGCTGTCCGGCATTCGTGGCGCCGCACAGCTGCTCGAACTCTCGGCGTCCGACGAGGATCGCGCGCTGACCCGCCTCATCACTGACGAGACCGATCGTATCGTCTCCCTGGTCGACCGCATGGAAGTGTTTTCCGACGAGCGGCCGATTGACCGCTATCCCGTCAACATCCATGTCGTGCTGGACCATGTGAAGGCAATCGCGAAGAACGGTTTTGCCAAGAGAGTCAGGATAATGGAGGACTATGATCCATCATTGCCTCCGGTTTTCGCCAACCGCGACCAACTGATCCAGGTGTTCCTCAACCTGGTCAAGAACGCCGCCGAGGCCATCGGCGGCGACCCACAGGGGGAGATCGTGCTGTCGACCGCGTTCAGGCCGGGCATCCGCGTGTCCGTTCCCGGAACCCAGGACCGCGTGTCGCTGCCGCTTGAATTCTGCGTGCGCGACAATGGGTCCGGCGTTTCGGAAGACATTCTGCCGATCCTGTTCGATCCGTTCATCACCACCAAGCCGAACGGCTCGGGGCTCGGCCTGGCGCTGGTGGCGAAAATCGTCGGCGAGCATGGCGGCATCATCGAATGCGATTCGACGCCGCGCGGCACCACCTTCCGAATCCTGATGCCGGCCTGGAAAGAAACACCCATCGACACTGCCGATGATGAAGGCGAAGGAGACCGCAAATGACGGTTCGCGGCAATATTCTCGTCGCCGACGACGATGCGGCCATCCGCACCGTGCTCAATCAGGCGCTGTCGCGCGTCGGCCATGAGGTGCGCGTGACCTCCAACGCCTCGACGCTGTGGCGCTGGGTGGCGGCGGGCGAGGGCGATCTGGTGATCACCGACGTTGTCATGCCGGACGAGAACGCCTTCGACATGCTGCCGCGCATCAAGAAGGCGCGGCCCGAGCTGCCGGTCATCGTGATGAGCGCGCAAAACACTTTCATGACGGCGATTCGTGCTTCCGAAACAGGTGCTTATGAATATCTGCCGAAGCCGTTCGACCTGACCGAGCTGCTCAACATCGTCAATCGTGCGCTGTCAGAGCCGCGCCGACCGAAGATCGATACGCGACCGGAAGAACAGCCTGACGCCATGCCGCTGGTCGGCCGCTCGGCCGCCATGCAGGACATCTACCGCATGCTGGCGCGCATGATGCAGACGGATCTGACGGTGATGATCTCGGGCGAGTCCGGCACCGGCAAGGAATTGGTAGCGCGCGCGCTGCACGAATATGGCCGCCGCCGAGGCGGTCCGTTCGTCGCCATCAACATGGCGGCAATCCCGCGCGACCTCATCGAATCGGAACTGTTCGGTCATGAGAAGGGTGCCTTCACCGGCGCACAGAACCGCTCGACAGGCCGCTTCGAGCAGGCCGAGGGCGGCACGCTGTTCCTCGACGAGATCGGCGACATGCCGATGGAGGCGCAGACGCGGCTGCTGCGCGTGCTGCAGCAAGGCGAATACACCACTGTCGGCGGGCGCACGCCGATCAAGACCGATGTGCGCATCGTCGCCGCCACCAACAAGGATCTGCGCACGCTGATCAACCAGGGGCTTTTCCGCGAGGATCTGTTCTATCGCCTGAACGTCGTGCCGCTTCGGCTGCCGGGTTTGCGTGAGAGATCGGAAGACATTCCCGATCTGGTGCGGCATTTCTTCAAGATCGGCGCCAGCGAAGGCTTGCAGACCAAGCGCATTTCGACCGGCGGCATCGAATTGATGAAGCGCTATCCGTGGCCGGGAAACGTGCGCGAGCTGGAAAACCTGGTGCGCCGGCTTGCGGCGCTCTATTCGCAGGACGAAATATCAGCCGAGATCATCGAGGCCGAACTGAAGACAGGCGAAAGGCCGGTCGTTCCCGGCGGCGGCAATTTGATCCCGGACGATCTGTCCATCGGCCAGGCGGTGGAGCACTTCCTGCAGCGCTATTTCGCCTCTTTTGCCGGTGATTTGCCGCCGGCAGGTCTCTATCAACGCATCTTGTCCGAGGTCGAATATCCGCTGGTGCTCGCTTCCATGACGGCAACGCGCGGCAACCAGATCAAGGCGGCCGAATTGCTCGGCTTGAATCGCAACACGCTGCGCAAGAAGATTCGCGAGCTGGGCGTCAACGTCTACAAATCGTCGAGATCATGAGCGCCTGGCGCCCGAAGTGACGCGAGGTCGTCCCCTTTTCAGGGGATCGGCGGCCGAAAGATTTCCGTCACGGCCACACTTGTTGCATAATCGCCACAATGCGTTGCATACATCCGACGCAATCACTGGCTCTTAGACGGCGACATGGCTTCGCAAGCTCTGACATCAAACGAACCGCTTTTCAGCAGACCCGGCCAGAGGGATGGACGGCGGCTGCTTGCGTTGCCCGGCGTTGTGGCAATTGCCGGCGCGCTGGTTACGGCGGCAATCTCGTTTGCGATTCTTGTCGGCGCCACGCCGATCACGCCAGACGCAAACACAACGCTGACGCTGATTGCGGCCAATGCCTTATTTGTGCTGGCGCTGATTGCCCTCGTCGGCCGCGAGGTGCATCGCATCACCATGGCGCGCCGGCACGGCAAGGCGGCGTCGCGGCTGCATGTGCGCATCGTGACGATGTTTGCGCTGGTCGCGGCCATCCCCGCCATCATGGTGGCCATCATCGCCTCGATCACGCTCGATATCGGCCTCGACCGCTGGTTCGAGATCCGCACCAAGGCGATCGTCAACTCGTCGCTGTCGATCGCCGACGCCTATGTGCAGGAAAACGCTCGCAATCTTCAGGGCACGACGCTGTCGATGGCCTACGATCTCGATGCGTCGCGCACGCTTTACGGCCTCGATCGAACCGGCTTTCTCGACCTGATGAACAAGGAAGCCGTCGGCAGAAGCCTGGTGCATGCGGCGCTGGTCAGGGAAGACGGCTCCTTTGTCGTGAGTGCCCAGACCGATGCGGACTTCGCCATGCCGGCACCGCCTGAGGGCGCGGTGGCAAGTGCGGCCGACGGCAAGCCGGTGCTGATCGAGCCGAAGACGCGCAACATCATGGGCGCCATCATCAAGCTGCGGGAGATCGAAGGCCTCTACCTCTACACCAATCGCCTGGTCGACCCCGAAGTGATCAAGGCGAGGGCGATCGTCCAGTCCAACACCGCCGAATATCGCGGCCTGGAAGACAACAGGCGGACGTCGCAGGTGGCGTTCGCGCTGCCCTATCTGTCGCTGACGCTGATCATCATCCTGTCGGCCATCTGGACCGGCATAGCGGTCGCCGACCGTCTGGTGCGGCCCATCCGTCAGCTCATCGGCGCGGCTGACGAGGTTGCGACCGGCAATCTCGATGTCGCCGTTCCGGTACGGCCTTCCGACGGCGATGTCGCCTCGCTTGGCGATACGTTCAACAAGATGCTGCTGGAGCTTAAATCGCAGCGCAACGAGATCCTGTCGGCCAAGGATTTGATCGACGAACGGCGTCGTTTCTCGGAAGCGGTGCTGGCCGGCGTCACCGCCGGCGTCATCGGCGTCGATCCCTACGGCATCGTCTCCATCGTCAACAAATCGGCCGAAACGATGCTGGCCATATCGGCCACGGCGGCGCTGGGGCAGAACCTGTCCGCCGTGCTGCCGCATGTCGGCCGTGTCTTCGAGATCGGCCGCAAATCCGGCAAGCCGGTCTATCGCGAGCAGGTCACCTTCTATCGCACCGGCGCCGAGCGTACCTTCAACGTGCAGATCACCATCGAGGCCGGCGACGACGGCGAGGAGGAGAAATCCTACGTCGTGACGGTCGACGACATCACCGATCTGGTCCAGGCACAGCGCTCGTCTGCCTGGGCGGATGTGGCGCGGCGTATCGCACATGAAATCAAGAACCCGCTGACGCCGATCCAGCTCTCGGCCGAGCGCATCAAGCGACGCTTCGGCAAGGTCATCACCGAGGACCGCGAGATTTTCGACCAGTGCACCGACACGATCATCCGGCAGGTCGAGGATATCGGCCGCATGGTCGACGAGTTCTCGGCTTTCGCCCGCATGCCCAAGCCCGAGATGAAAGCCATCGATCTGCGTGAATCGCTGCGCGAGGCGTCGTTCCTGGTCGAAGTCAGTCGCGCCGACATTGCTTTCGAACGCGTGTTCGGCAACGAGCCGCTCAAGGGCACGTTCGATAGCCGATTGATGGCGCAGGCTTTCGGCAACGTCATCAAGAACGCGGCCGAGGCGATTGACGGGCTGGAACAAAAGGACGGTTCGCACGGCATAATCCGGATTCAAGCTGCCCGGCAGAATGGCGCCATACGAATCGACGTCATCGACAATGGCAAAGGGCTGCCGCGCGAGAATCGCCAGAGGCTGCTCGAGCCCTATATGACGACGCGCGAGAAGGGCACCGGGCTTGGTCTCGCCATCGTCAAGAAGATCGTGGAGGACCATGGCGGGCGGCTTGAATTGCACGATGCGCCTGCGGACTTCCACGGTGGACGCGGCGCGATGATCTCGATCATCCTGCCGCCAGCTGCCGCAACCGCGCCGCCACGCGGTCAAGGCGAAACGGAACACGAACGAGAAACTGAAAAGGTCGGTAATGGCGTCTGATATTCTCATCGTCGATGACGAGGAAGACATCCGTGAACTCGTCGCGGGCATATTGAGCGACGAAGGGCATGAAACCCGCACGGCATTCGATGCCGACAGCGCGCTCGCGGCAATCGCCGACCGGGCGCCGCGGCTGATTTTCCTCGACATCTGGTTGCAGGGCTCGCGCCTCGACGGGCTGGCGCTGCTCGACGAGATCAAGACGATGCATCCGAGCCTGCCGGTGGTGATGATCTCCGGCCACGGCAATATCGAGACAGCGGTGTCGGCCATCCGCCGCGGCGCCTATGATTTCATCGAGAAGCCGTTCAAGGCCGACAGGCTGATCCTGATCGCCGAGCGGGCGCTCGAAACCTCGAAATTGCGGCGCGAGGTGTCCGACCTCAAGCAGCGCAGCGGCGAAACTTTCGACCTGATCGGCATGTCGTCGGCGATGAGCCAGCTGCGCCAGACCATCGAGCGCGTGGCGCCGACCAACAGCCGCGTCATGATCATCGGTCCGTCCGGCTCGGGCAAGGAGCTCGCCGCGCGCGCCATCCACACGCTGTCGACGCGCAAGGGCGCGCCGTTCGTGACGCTGAGCGCGGCCAACATCACGCCCGAGCGCATGGAGATCGAGCTGTTCGGTACCGAATCGAACGGCACCGAGCGCAAGGTCGGCGCGCTTGAAGAGGCGCACCGCGGCATTCTCTACATCGACGAAGTGGCCGACATGCCGCGCGAGACGCAGAACAAGATTTTGCGCGTGCTGGTCGAACAGCAGTTCGAGCGGGTCGGCGGCACCAAGCGGGTCAAGGTCGACGTCCGCATCATCTCCTCGACCTCGCAGAACCTGGAGGCGATGATCGCCGACGGCCGTTTTCGCGAAGACCTCTATCACCGCCTGGCGGTGGTTCCGGTCATGGTGCCGGGCCTGGCCGAGCGGCGAGAGGACATTCCCTATCTCGTCGACAATTTCATGAAGCAGATCGCTCGCCAGGCCGGCATCAAGCCGCGCCGCATCGGCGACGATGCGCTTGCCGTGCTGCAGGCGCACAACTGGCCGGGCAATGTCCGCCAGCTGCGCAACAATGTCGAACGGCTGATGATCCTGGCGCGTGGCGACGATATCGATGCGCCGATCACCGCCGACCTGTTGCCGTCGGAGATCGGCGATGTCATGCCGCGCACGCCGAACCAGTCCGACCAGCACATCATGGCGCTGCCGCTGCGCGAGGCGCGCGAACAGTTCGAGAAGGACTATCTGATCGCCCAGATCAACCGTTTCGGCGGCAACATCTCGAAGACGGCCGAATTCATTGGCATGGAGCGCTCGGCTCTGCACCGGAAACTGAAGTCGCTGGGGGTCTGACCCCCGTTGTTGTTGGTCCAGCGGGCTGTGGCCCATTCAATTGCCGGTTACGGCAGCGGCGGAATCGCATAGAAAAACCGGGACTTTTCTGAGGGATCACCCATGCCGCGCATTGCCTATGTGAACGGGCGCTATGTCGCCCATGCCGACGCTGCCGTGCATATCGAGGATCGCGGCTATCAATTCGCCGACGGCGTCTACGAGGTCTGCGAGGTGGCGCAGGGCTTTATCGTCGACATGCCGCGCCATCTTGCCCGGCTGAGCCGCTCCCTTAGCGAATTGTCGATCGACTGGCCGGTCACCAAGGGTGTGCTGCCGCTTCTTCTGCGCGAAATCGTCCGGCGCAACCACGTCGTCAACGGCCTGGTCTATGTCCAGGTTACGCGCGGTGTTGCCAGCCGCGACTTCGTTTTCCCCGCCGATACACCGTCATCGCTGGTGATTACGGCCAGAAAGGCCGACCCGGCGGCGGCCGCCAAGCGAGCCGAGGCGGGCATCAAGGTCATCACCGTGCCGGAAAACCGTTGGGACCGGGTCGACATCAAGAGCACCGGCCTGCTGCCCAACGTACTGGCCAAGCAGAAGGCCAAGGAGGCCGGCGCCCAGGAGGCCTGGTTCGTCGACACCGATGGCAACGTCAAGGAGGGCGGCTCGTCCAACGCCTGGATCGTTACAAGGGACGGCGTTCTGGTCACCCGGCCGGCGGAGCATGGCATCCTGCGCGGCATCACCCGCACGACCATGTTCGAAGTGGCGGCAAAGCTCGGGTTGACGATCGAGGAGCGCGGTTTTTCAGTCACTGAAGCCAAGGCGGCGCGAGAAGCTTTCATCAGTTCGGCAACGACAATCGCCATGCCGGTCGTGGCAATCGACGGTGCCGCGGTCGCCAATGGGCACCCCGGTTCGATAACACTTTCATTGCGGCAAGCCTTTTTTGACGTTGCGGAAAAAAGTCCAGCCTGATAACCGCACAGACGGACTGCACATCAATATATCTCGTTCTGCTTGTCGTTACTGACGGCAAGGGGGTGTTTGCAAGCTTGACATGTGCCCGCTAATTTGGCGCATTAGCCTGCAAACCGAAGGGGATCGGCGAAAGACAAGAACAATGGCGGAACGATCGCAAAACCTTCAGGACCTGTTCCTGAATTCTGTTCGCAAGAGCAAAAATCCACTCACCATCTTTCTCATCAACGGCGTCAAGCTGACCGGCGTGGTCACTTCCTTCGACAATTTTTGTGTTCTGCTGCGCCGTGACGGCCACTCCCAGCTCGTCTACAAGCATGCCATTTCCACGATCATGCCGAGCCAGCCGGTTCAGATGTTCGATGGCGAGGAAAGCCAGGGCGCCTGATTGGCACGTGAAAAAGACGCGGACCGCGGCGTCCGCGCGAAACCAGCACATAATTCCGGGACGGAAGCCACAGGTCCGACCCGGGCGGTTGTCATTGTGCCGGTGCTTACCCGGCATCAGCGCAACGATGACGAAACGAACCGTCCACGGCTGACGCGTTCGGCGGATGCGCGCCACGACGAAGCGGTCGGCCTTGCCCGCGCCATCAACCTGGATCTGATCCACACGGCGGTGGTCACCGTCAACGATCCACGCCCGGCAACCTTGCTCGGCAGCGGCAAGGTCGCGGAATTCGCCGAGATCGTCAAAGAGGGTCACGCGGAGGTGGTCATCGTCGACCATCCGCTGACGCCGGTGCAGCAGCGCAATCTCGAAAAAGAAATGAATGCCAAGGTGCTCGACCGCACCGGATTGATCCTGGAGATTTTTGGCGAGCGCGCGCGGACCAAGGAGGGCACGCTGCAGGTCGAACTTGCCCATCTCAACTACCAGAAGGGCCGTCTGGTGCGGAGCTGGACCCACCTTGAACGCCAGCGCGGCGGAGCCGGCTTCCTCGGCGGCCCCGGCGAAACCCAGATCGAGTCGGACCGGCGGCAGCTGCAGGAAAAAATCATCAAGCTCAAGCATGAGCTGGAAACGGTGCGCCGCACCCGCGACCTGCACCGCGCCAAGCGCAAGAAGGTGCCGTTCCCGGTGGTGGCGATTGTCGGCTACACCAATGCCGGAAAGTCGACGCTGTTCAACCGGCTGACCGGGGCCGACGTGCTGGCCGAAGACATGCTGTTTGCAACGCTCGACCCGACGCTGCGCCGCGTGCGCCTGCCGCACGGCACGCCGATCATCCTGTCGGACACAGTCGGCTTCATTTCGGACCTGCCGACGCATCTGGTCGCCGCCTTCCGCGCCACGCTGGAAGAGGTCGTCGAGGCCGATCTGGTCATCCATTTGCGTGATATCTCAGATCCGGATACGGCCGCCCAGGCCGAGGACGTCGAGCGCATCCTTGCCGATCTCGGTGTCGACGCTGGCGATGCGAACCGGGTCATCGAGGTGTGGAACAAGGTCGACCTTCTCGACGACGGCAACCGGGAGCGCCTGCTCGCCGACGGCACTGACGCCAACAAGGCGCCGCCGATCGCCATCTCGGCGGTCACCGGCGAAGGCATCGATGCGCTGAAGGCGCTGATCGAGACCAGGATGTCGGGCGAACTCGAGGAATTGACGGTGACGATCGAACCGCCGCAGTTCGGCCTTGTCGACTGGCTATACCGCAATGGCGACGTCGTTTCGCGGGTAGACAATGAGGATGGCAGCGCGACCATCGCACTCAAGGCCACGCACACCGCCCGGCAAGAGATCGAAAGCCGATTGCACCGCAAAAACAGGCAGTAAGCCTGATTATTTCACGCCCTTGGCCTGCTGCCAGAGCACTTCCATCTCGTCCAGCGTGGCTTTTTCGAGCGTGCTTCCCGATGCATCGATCGCGCGCTCGACATAGTGGAAGCGCGAGCGGAACTTTTCGTTGGTGCCGCTAAGCGCCGCTTCCGAATCGAGCTTGAGGTGACGCCCCAGATTGACGACGGCAAACAGCATGTCGCCGAATTCGTCCTTGATCTCAGCCGTTTCGCCCTTAGCCAGTGCCTCGCGCAGCTCGCCGATCTCTTCCTCGATCTTGTCGAGGATGGGTGCTGCCTCGCTCCAGTCGAAACCGACACGCGCTGCCTTTTCCTGCAGCTTCAGCGCACGAGTCAAAGCGGGCAGGGCGACGGGCACGCTGTCCAGGAAACCCTTGCCATGGTCTTCGGGGTCGAGGCCGCGGGCGAGGCGCGCACTTCGCTTTTCGGCCTTTTCCTCAGCCTTGATCTTTTCCCACATGCCCTTTGCCATGCCGGCGTTGCGCGCCTTCTCGTCGCCGAAGACATGCGGATGGCGCCGGATCATCTTGGTGGTGATGGCCTCGACCACATCACCGAAGGCAAAATCGCCGGCTTCCTCAGCCATCTGCGCGTGGTAGACGACCTGCAGCAGGAGATCGCCTAATTCGTCGCGCAGATCGTCGAGATCGCCGCGCGCAATGGCGTCGGCCACCTCATAGGCTTCCTCGATCGTATAGGGCGCGATGGTCGAGAAATCCTGCTCGATGTCCCAGGGACAACCGGTCTTCGGCGCCCTGAGCGCCGCCATGATCTCGATCAGCCGGGAAATGTCGCGCGAAGGTTTCATGCGGCGAATGCTATCCCGCTGCCTGTCGTGCGGCCAACGGCGTCAGCCGGAGAGGGGAGATTGTCCACAGCGAGCTTCAGCCGAGTACCGACACAACCGCCTTGGCGAGGTCATCCATGCCGTCCTCGGGCAGGCCGGCGACGTTGATGCGGCTGTCGCCGACCATGTAGACGCCATACTCGGCACGCAGCCGCTCGACTTGCGCCTCGGTCAGGCCAAGCCTGGAAAACATGCCGCGATGGCTGGCGATGAAGTCGAAGCGGTCGGAGTTGGACTGCCGGCGCAGCGCGTCGGCGAACTGGACGCGCAGCCTCAGCATGCGCAGCCGCATCTCCTCCAGCTCCGCCTCCCAGTCGGCGCGAAGGCCATCATCTTCCAGCACCATGCGCACGGCGGCGGCGCCATGGTCCGGCGGCATCGAATACATGGCGCGCGCCGCCGCCAGCATCTGGCTCATCGCCACATCGGCTTGCGCACCATCCTTCGCCAGGATCATCGCCGCGCCGACGCGGTCGCGGTAGACGGCAAAGTTCTTCGAGCAGCTCGAGGCAACGACCATTTCAGGCACCTTGCCCGCGAGAAGGCGCAAGCCGGCCGCATCGGCGTCCAGGCCTTCGCCAAAGCCCTGATAGGCAATGTCGACAAAGGGCAACAGCCCGCGCTCGACGACAAGATCGGTGACGCTGGCCCATTGCGCGATATCGAGATTGGCGCCGGTCGGGTTATGGCAGCAGCCATGCAGCAGCACGATATCGCCGGGCTCGGCTGCGCCAAGCGTTGCCAGCATCTCGTCGAAGCGCACCGCGCCGGAAACGGCATCGAAATAGGGATAATCGCGCACCTTGAGGCCGGCCCCGCGCATCACCGGCGGATGGTTCGGCCATGTCGGGTCCGACAGCCAGACGGTTGCGTCGGGGCGGGTCCGCTTCAACAGCTCCGCCACCAGCCGCAGCGCGCCGGAACCGCCAGGCGCTTGCGCGGCGCGGATGCGCGTCATGTCGGCAGCGGGGCCGAAGGCCAGCTTGACCATCGCCGTGTTGAAGCCGGTGTCGCCGGCAAGGCCGAGATAGGTCTTGGTGTCCTGGTCCTGCAGCAACCGCTTCTCGGCCTCGCGCAGGGCGCGCATGACCGGCGTCCTGCCGTCGCGGTCCTTGTAGACGCCGACGCCGAGATCGATCTTGCCGGGGCGCGGATCGGCGCGATAGAGGCCGATCAAGGCGATGATCTTGTCAGCCGGGGCAGGTTGCAGGGTCTCGAACATCAATACGGCTCCAATGGCGGCGGAGTAATACGCAAAGCGGCCGCGTTTCGCCAGTGCTTCCATCTGCGCCAGTCCGCTAGCGTACTGGACCGTTACGCCAAGCTTTGTCTGTACGGCAGGGGTCGGCGGCTATGGCGACGGGTTCATTCCAATCCGCCGGATAAGCACCCGTCCAATCACGGCGAGACCGATGCCGGTCAGCAGGGAGAAACCGCCGAGCATGCCGGCCAGCCCGGCAAGGAACCAGCGTCCGGCGAAGCTGTCGACGGAGGCATTTTGCGGATTGGTTGGGTCGTAAGCGACAGGGACGCTGTCGCCATCACCCCAGAACGAGCTGTGGACGGCATTGTTGAAGCGGATGACGGTGCCGTCGGCGGTCGAGAACTCGATGCGGGGATTGTATTCGGCTGCGACAATCCTGCCTGTCGCCGAAGCGGTACGAGGGCCGTACATCTCGACGATGGCCAGCACGCCGGAAGCGATCAGTCCGACAATGCCAAAGATGATGAACACCCTGCCGACGATCGGCAACGCTGCAAAACCCGTTACACGACTACCATTGGCCATCTTTTGCTCCTGGGACAGACGGATAAGGCTAGACTTCATCCATAAAGCAAACATCTGCCGCACGGGAGATGGGTAAGTGCGCAGCGAACTTCTGATTGCATGATGCCTATTGTGGCGACGCAAAAAAGTTTTGGTGGCGATGGATTAAGATCCCCGCCTGTTTCGTAAACGGGGCATGAAACGGTCGATGCCACGCTTCGATATTGTCGGACAGCTGGGTTCGCTCAGGCGCTACGCACGCTCGCTGACGCGCGACGGCACTGACGCCGAGGATCTGGTGCACGATGCGCTGGTGCGCGCCTACGAGCGGCGCGACACATTCCGCTCGGGCGGCAATCTGCGGGCATGGTTGCTGTCGATCGTCCACAACGCTTTCATCGACAAGATGCGCTCGCGCCGGTCGGAATCAGCGCGTGTCGAGCAGGCCGGCTATCTCACCGATGCCAGCACGCCGGCGCCGCAGGAACATTCCGTGCGACTGGCGCAGGTGCGCGAGGCCTTTTTCAGTCTGCCGGAGGAGCAGCGTTCGGCGCTGCATCTGGTCGCCATCGAGGGCCTTTCCTACCATCAGGCCGCCGACGCCAGCGGGGTGCCGCTGGGCACGCTGATGTCGCGTATCGGCAGGGCGCGCGCAGCACTGCGCGAGATGGAAAACGCTGCACCTTCGCCGGCCAAAAGCCATCTGAGGATCGTGGGAGACCCGTCATGACCGACCTGTTGCGGGACCCGGTGACCGATACCGATCTCGACGCCTATGTCGACGACCAGCTGGATGTCGCGCGCCGCATCGAGGTCGAGGCGTTCCTGTCGGCTCGTCCGGAGGCTGCGGCGCGGGTGATGTCCGACTTGAGGACGCGCGACGAACTGCGCCTGGCGCTGGCTGCTTCCACAGGCATGGCGCGGCCGGCGACGACTGAAGTCGCGCGCCGGCTGGGCAGGGGGCTGGCCAGTCGCCGCGTCTTCGCCGTGCTGCAGCGGGCGGCCGCGGTCGCCATCTTTGTCGCTGCCGGCTGGCTGGCGAACGGCCTCTTCGGGCCGCTGCTGGTGACCAAGGTCGTGGCTTCGCCGCCGCCGCCCGCCTATGTCGAAGAAGCGATCCGGGCGCACAAGACGACGCTCATGCGCGAGGCGATGCCCTCGCAGCTGGAGGCGCCCAACTACAATGGCGACGAAATCCGCGCCGCCACCGCAATCGTCATGCCATCGCTGCCCAAGGACTGGAAGGTCCGCGACGTCCAGATCTATCCGTCGCGCTTCGGGCCGAGCGTCGAGGTGGCGCTGGAGACGAAGGATATGGGGCTGGTCTCGCTGTTTGCGATCCGGCCCGGAACCTTCGATGTGGTCAAGCCTGCCATCGCGCCCTCCGGCGACATCTCCTCTGCCTATTTCCAGATCGGCGAGGTCGCGTACGCGGTCGTCGCGCGCAGCGATGTCCACGACCTCGACCGCACCGCCGAGACGCTTGCCAAGACACTTTACTGATCAGGACACTTTACTGATCAAGACGCTTTACTGAGACCACATAAGGAGAACCCGCAATGAATACCCCTGACCTCGGATACCGCATGGGCACTGGCGCGCGCGCCGGCGCCGTCTATGACGAGGGCCTGCGCAGCCACATGCTGCGCGTCTACAATTATATGGGCATCGGCCTCGTCGTCACCGGCATCGTTGCCATGGTGGTGTCCTCGACGCCGGCCCTCTACGTGCCGATCTTTTCCAGCCCGCTGAAATGGGTGGTGATGCTGGCGCCGCTCGCCTTCGTGCTGTTGTTTTCGTTCAAGATGCAGACGATGTCGGCGGCGAGCGCCCAGTTGATGTTCTGGGCCTTCTGCGCGGTGATGGGCCTGTCGCTGGCTTCGGTGTTCCTGGTCTTCACCGGCACCAGCATCGCGCGCACCTTCTTCATCACCGCCACCATGTTCGGCGCCACCAGCCTCTACGGCTACACGACCAAGCGCGACCTGACCCAGTTCTCGTCGTTCCTGATCATGGGTCTGATCGGCGTGGTGATCGCCAGCGTCGTCAACATCTTCCTCGGCTCGACCGCGCTGCAGTTCGCCATTTCGGTGATCGGCATCGCGGTGTTCGTTGGCCTGACCGCCTGGGACACGCAGACGATCAAGGAACAGTATGCTGAGAATTTCGACGCGGAATCGCAGCAGAAGCTCGCCGTCTTCGGCGCGCTGTCGCTCTACCTGAACTTCGTCAACATCTTCCAGCTGCTGCTGAACTTCACCGGCGAACGCGAATAGTCGAACCGTAGCAAGGCAACAATCTCGATCTCGCAGTGGCCGGAGGAGAATCTCCGGCCACTGTCGTTTTGGCGTGGAGACATCGCTCCTCTATCAGCGCGATGTCGCTGCGCCCTTGAGTCCATGCGGGCTTTTGCTAACCTGCCGCTCGCACGCAGCTTTCCGCGAGAACGCATGGAACAAGTGACGCTTCAGGGCGACGGCATCTCGGCAACCATTGTCGGGCAGGGGGCCGAGCTCGTCTCCTTGCGCAATGCCGAGGGTCTGGAGTTTTTGTGGCAGGCCGGGCCGGAATGGCGGCGGCATTCGCCGGTGCTGTTTCCGATCGTCGGCCGGCTGAAGGGGGACCAGCTTCGCCATCGGGGCCGGGTCTATCCCCTGACGCAGCACGGATTTGCCCGCGACAAGCCATTTGTGTGGGCTGACGCGAGCCCCCGATCCTGCACGCTGGTGTTGACCGACGATGCCGATACACGCACGCGCTATCCGTTCGCCTTTCGCCTTGCCATCACCTACACCCTCGAGCGTCGCGAACTTGGTGTGAGCTTCGAGATTGCCAACACCGGCGACGAGACGCTGCCAGCCTCCATCGGTGCACATCCGGCTTTCAATTGGCCATTGCAGCCGGGGCTCGCCAAGACAGACTACCACCTGACCTTTGCCCAGGACGAGCCGGCGCCGATCCGCCGGCTGAAGGATGGCCTGGTGCTGGCTGCACCGCGGCCGACGCCTATCGAAGGCAAAACGCTGGCGCTTTCCGAACAGCTGTTCGAGGCAGACGCCGTGATCCTCGACCGGCCGGCCAGCACCAGCGTGCGCTATGCCGCCGCGAACGGTGCGGCGATCGAGATGTCGTGGCAGGGTTTTAAGGAATTGGGCATCTGGTCGAAGCCGGGCGGCGCTCCGTTCCTGTGCATCGAACCCTGGCACGGGCTTGCCAGCCCCGTGGATTTCGATGGCGAGTTCGCGGACAAGCCGGGCGTGATGCTGATCGCGCCCGGTGAAAAGCGCGTGCTGAGCTATCAGGTACGGCTCGAGCATGCGCCGCTGTGACCGATGAACCAGAGACAGGCGCGATGAAACTTGGCTTCATCGGCACGGGTGCCCTTACAGCGGCCATTGTCAGCGGGCTCAAATCCGTCGCGGATAACTCCGTCTCCGTGCTGCTGTCGCCGCGCAATGAAGAGATCGCCGCAGAGCTGGCAGCCCGTTATCCGGATGTGCGTATCGCTGATGACAATCAGGCGGTTCTCGATCAATGCGACCTGGTCATGCTGGCTGTCCGGCCGCAAATTGCGCATGACGTCCTGCCGGGTTTGCGGTTTCGGCGCGAGCATCACCTCATCAGCTTGATCGCCACGCTGCCGCGCGAGGAGATTGCCCGCTTGACCGCACCCGCGCACCAGGTGACGAAAGCGCTGCCCATGCCGATGATCGCCCACCGGCTGGGGGCAACGACCATCTGCCCGCCGGATGCCACTGTCGCTGCCTTGTTCGGCAATCTGGGGAAAGTGATCGAGGTCGAGAACCCAGCCGAATTCAACGCGTTGAGCGTGGCCACCGCAACCTATGCCAGCTACTTTAGATATCTCGATACGATTAACAGCTGGCTCAAGAGGAATGGCGTGGAGGAAGGGAAGGGGCGCGATTACATCGCCTCGCTTTTCAAAGCCTTGGGATGCGCTCCTGATATGTCGCCGGATGCCGACTTCATGCATCTGGCGCAGGACTATGCGACGCGCGGCGGCATCAACGAACAGGTTCTTCGCGAACTCACGGCGCGAAACGTGTTCGAGGCGCTCACCGAGAGCCTGGACGGCGTACACTGGCGCATCGTCGGCGATACGCCTTGATGGGCGGCACCTTGAAATTCCCTGATGATCAGGAGTATGGCTCCAACGGATGTTCCGGACCGTTTCGGGAGGGTCGGCGGGTGCCTGGATGCTTGAAATTGGGCTTTGTGGCAGCGGCGCTGGCTGTGCTGATTGTCTTTCCGGTCGCTGCCGCCGACATCGACCGCGCCAGCCTCTACCGCGCGCAATCGGTGACCAGCGGCACTGGCGAGGAGAACCGGGCGTGGGGCCTGGCGCCGTGCCTTGAAGAGGTGCTGGTCAAGGTTTCCGGCGACCCGCGGCTGATCGGCGACCCGCGTGTTGCGGACATGAGCCGGCACGCGGCCGACTATGTCACTGGTGTCGGCTACCGCGACCTGCTCAACAACCGCCCGCCGCATGACGAGCAGGGCACCCACGACCGGCCGCATTACATCACCGCCGATTTCGACCCGGACAAGATCGATGCCTTGCTGGCGTCGCTCGGGCGCAAACCGTGGGCGGTGCCGCGGCCAAAAATCGTCGCACTGCTGGATGTAAGGCCGATGAAAGGCGACGGCTTCACGCTGGTGCGCGATGGCGGCGGCGAGCTTGCGGCGGATATGCGCGTTGCGCTGGCGGACGCGGCGCACCGGACCGGTTTGCCGCTGGAGTTGCCTCGGCCGTCCGACGTCGCGCTCGCCGACGTGGCCAACACGCTGGATGGGGACGCCCTGCTTGCCGGCACTTTGGTATGGCGCCAGGAAGCGCTGGGCTGGGTCGGCGACTGGCGGCTCAGCTTCAAGGATAAGGAGTATCGCTGGCAGGTACGTGGCGTCAGTTTCGACGATGCGTTCCGCAACGCCACGCGCGGAACGCTGCAGATCCTGTCGGGCAATGGAGAGCCGGAAGCCGTCACGCCCTGACTTCAAGGGAACCTTCTTGCCGGAGCGCCGTAAACAAAGTGGCGGGCAAGCTTTGAGCAAGGAGGTAGAATTGCAACATCGCCGGATCGACGTTGACGGAAACAGCATCTTCTATCGCGAAGACGGCCCGCCTGATGCTCCCGTCCTCCTGCTGCCGCACGGCTATCCGTGCTCGTCTTATCAATTCCGAAGGTTGATGCCGGCACTTGCCGATCGCTGGCATACATTCGCGCCGGACTTTCCCGGCTTTGGCTACAGCGCCACGCCCGAAATGTCGGTTTTTGGCTATGATTTCGATGCCTATGCCGGGTTTCTGACAGCTTTCGCCGATGCGCTCGGCATGTCGCGCTATGCTCTCTGGCTGCACGATTATGGCTCTCAGATCGGACTGCGCCACGCCATCGCACATCCCGAGCGCATCGCCGCACTCATTATCCAGAACGGTGACATCTACGAGGACGTTCTCGGGCCGAAATACGCCGCCATAAAAGCCTATTGGAATGAGAAGACGCCCGAAAAGCACCGGCCGTTGGAAGAGGCGGTAAGCGAGGAGGGCTTCCGGCACGAGTTTGTCGGAGAGGTGGATGACGCTGTAGCCGAGCGCGTGCCTCCCGATCTTTGGAAACTCCACTGGCCTTTGATGGACACGCCGATCCGCCGGCGGCTCGCGGTCAACCTGATGGAGAAGTTGGAGGCGAACCTCGGCTGGTTCCCCCGCTATCAGAGCTTTCTGCGCGAGCACCAACCTCCGACGCTCATCGTTTGGGGTCCCGAGGATGGTTACATGCCGGCGCAATCGGCGCATGCCTACCAGCGCGATTTGCCGGAAGCAGAACTTCATCTCATCGGCGGCGCCGGCCACTGGTTGCTCGAAACCCATTTCGATGAGGCGCTTCCGCTGGTGCGCGATTTTCTGGCGCGCGTCCACAGTCAGGAAGCGAAAGGGACGGCCGGCCGGGCGTAGACCCCTTCGTTGCGGCCATCCGATCAATCTGCAACCATGGCGTCATGATGGAAAAGTCTGCCGCGCCCTGGCCTCTGCTGCAAATGGCGATCGAGCCGAAGTCGCGGGCGGATCAGGAGAAGCTGCTTGTCACTTCGTCCAAGCTCGCGCCTGACGACCGCGACCCGTCCGCCGCCATGGCCATGGCGAGATGACGTCGCCAAAATTCTCCTCGCGGGCAGGGTTCCTTGTCGGCCTCGGCATCACGCCCGTCACCTTTTTCCTGGCGCTCTATTCGGCCGGAGCCGGGCATGGCGACTATGGGCTGGCGCGACTTCTCTATCCGGTCCCCATGCTGGCAACGCTGTTGACCAACACAACGATCACCGGCCTTTCCATCGGATTGGCTGCGCTGCAGTTTCCTGCCTATGGGGCATTTGTTGCGGGCGCCGGCGGCTCCAGATGGCTGGCCCTTGGCGTCTTCCATCTTGTTGCAATCGCAGCAGCCTTCAGCGGCCTCCTGGAAAGCTTTTCGGGATGACGCTCCTGTTCGTTATCCCGGCGCGGGCCGGTCGAGCAGGAAGTCGAGGCCTTTGCGAAAGGCGCCATCCCTTGAGAAATGAAGACCACGCCAACTCATTTCGCCACTGCTTCGTCAACGTTCCTCCCGCCAAGCAATCAGAGCCGCCGGCCTGCATCTCAGTCAGCAGGGCGTATATTGGCACGCCCCTAATGGAAGCAGCAGCCACATATGAAAGTCGCATAAGATATATTATGGAACTTATGCATCAGGCTGCAGCTGGGAAAGGACGCGGACTTTCATAGGGCTTGGCATGATCGACGCGTGTTGTCTTGAGCCGTTGGCCAACGCTACGCTGTGTCGATGACGACAGGAAAGCGTGACATCGAAGCGGCGATCGAAGTGTTCGTGCACGGCTTCAGTACCGATAAGAGCCGTTCCTTTCCCTACGTGGCCAGCCGCGTCGGACCCTTGTGGCTGATGCGCGATGCCGAGCGCAAGAATGCACGCGACTACCGTGGCGAAGAATGGATCGTCCATGACGTCGCCGCCGAGGAAGCCGATGCCATCGTGCGGCAGCATGCGCGGCCAAGCTTTGCCGTTTCGGTCGTGATCGCGAATGACGGCCCGGACGAACCGACGCGAACTGCCTACAAGGCGCTCGGCTACCGGCTGCTGCGGACGGAAGGCTTTTTCGTCCAGTCGCTGCGCCAAATTCCAGACCCGCCAGCAATCGTCTCTATCGAACGCGTGAGGACGGCTGAACGCGCTGCACAACTGGGAAAGGTCATACGCAGGCGGCCACTTCCAGACGATCAACTCGGCGACGATGCGCCGTTTCGCCAGTATGTGGCGCTCGATGGCGACGCCATCGTCGGGCGTGTGCGCAGCATAGACGCCGTCGGCGCCACATGGTGCTCGGCAATGTTTGTCGAGCCTTCGCACCGGCGTAGAGGCATCGGCCAGGCGCTGATGGCCAAAATGCTGCATGACGACAAAGCGCATGGGTCGCGGTGCTCGATGCTGTTGGCGACGCGTGCCGGAGCGCTGCTTTATCCCCGCATGGGCTATGAGCGGATAGGAACGCTGCTGATCTTCGCGCCGAAGAACCGAACGTCCTTATAAAGATCTGCTCGTATCATGCTGTCTCATAAAGGAATTTCGATCACCATGCCGTCATAGGCCGGAGTGACGTTGGCCGGCACCTCGGCCTTCACCGTGGCATAGTCGAGCGGCACATGCATATGCGTCAGCACGGCCTGTTTCGGCGCCAGTTTTTCAATCCAGCCAAGCGCCTGACCGAGCGACAGATGACTGGGATGGGTATGGTACTGCAAGGCATCGATGACCAGCATTTCCAGGCCGCGCAGCCGCTCGGCGGTGGCATCCGGGAAGTCGCTTATATCGGGGCAGTAGGCCAGCCCGCCGATGCGGAAGCCGAGCGAAATGATGTCTCCATGGATCTGCGGCAGCGGCTCGAGGGTGAGGGCACCGCCCTCGCCTTCGATCGTCACCGCCCTTGCATGATCGATGATGTGCGGCCTGACGATCGGCGGATAGGAACTGCCAAACGGCGTCTCGAAGCAATAGCCGAACGCTTCGCGCAGCCTGAGCATGGTCGGCTGGTCGGCATGGACATCGATCAAATGGCGCTGCTCCAGCACGTAGCCGCGCAGATCGTCGATGCCGTGGATGTGGTCGGCGTGCGGATGCGTATAGACGACGGCGTCGATGCGCCGGACGGCCGCCATCAGCATCTGCTCACGGAAATCAGGCCCGGTGTCGATGACGACCGTGGTTCTGGCGCCATTGGCTGCTATCCGCTCGACGAGCGCGGCTGAGCGTGTACGCCCGTTTTTCGGATTGGCCGGGTCGCAATTGCCCCAATCGCCGGTGATGCGCGGCGTGCCGGGTGACGAGCCGCAGCCGAGGATGGTGAGGCGCAGCCGGTCGCTCATGCGTCAGAGCCCGGCGGGCCGCGGCATCTTGCCGAACAGCCGGAAGAAGTTCGCCGTCGTCAGCGTCGCGATCTCGGCTTCGCCAACGCCGACCGTCTCCGCCAGCACCTTGGCTGTATGCGCGATATAGGCCGGCTCGTTGCGTTTGCCGCGGAACGGCACCGGCGCCAGATACGGTGCGTCGGTCTCGACCAGCAGCCGGTCATGCGGCACATCGGCTGCGATGGCGCGTAAATCGGCGGAGTTCTTGAAGGTCAGTATGCCCGAGAAGGACACATAGCCGCCAAGCGCCACGCCGACCTCTGCCAGCCGTCGCCCCGACGAAAAACAATGCAGGATGAAGGGGAAGGCGCCCTTCCCTGTTTCGTCTTCGAGGATGGCAGCCATGTCGTCATCGGCATCGCGCGAATGGATCACCAGCGGCAGCCCGGTCTCGCGCGCGGCTGCTATATGAGTGCGAAAACCCTGCGCCTGCGCATCGCGTGGCGCCTTGTCGTAAAAATAGTCGAGCCCGGCCTCGCCGATCGCCACTACCTTCGGGTGCGCGGACAGGCGCACAAGGTCCTCAGCCGTCACATCCAGCTCTTCGCCGGCATTGTGAGGATGGGTGCCGACCGAGCAATAGATTTCGTCGAAACTCTCGGCAATCTCAAGCACTTGCGCAAACCGCTTCACGCGTGTCGAGATGGTCACCATGTGACCTATACCGGCAGCCTTTGCGCGGGCGACGATGGCCGCCCGCTCCTCGGCGAAATCCGGAAAGTCGAGATGGCAATGGCTGTCGACGAGCATCAGGCGCTCGCCTCAGGCTTTTCGACGTAACGCGGAAACACGCCCTCCGGCGCGGGCAGCGCCGTGCCGGGCACCAGCGCATAGTCGGCATGGACATGCGCGAAGTCGCGCTTGTCCGCCGGCACCGCCAGCAGGTCCAGCAGCTTGCCGGCCGACCCCGGAATGTAGGGCTGGCACAGCAATGCCACGCGCCGCACCAGTTCGGCGGTCGTCCACAGCACTGTTTCCATGCGCGCCGGATCGGTCTTCTTCAGCGCCCAGGGCGCCTGCGAGGCGAAGTAGCGATCCGCTTCCGCCACAACGCCGAAGATCGCCGCCAACGCGAGATGGATGCCCTGTTCCGCCATCGCCTGGCGCGCGGTACCCAGCGCTTCCACCGCCTGGTCGAGGATCGCGCTGTCGGCTTCGGTCAGCTCGCCGCGATGCGGCACCACGCCGCCGCAGTTCTTGGCGATCATCGACAGCGAGCGCTGCGCCAGATTGCCGAGACCGTTGGCGAGATCGGCATTTGTGCGGTTGACGATCGCGTCATGGCTGTAGCTGCCGTCCTGGCCGAATGGCACCTCACGCAAGAAGAAATAGCGCACCTGGTCGAGGCCGTAATGCTCGACCATGGTGAAGGGGTCTACGACATTGCCGACCGACTTCGACATTTTCTCGCCGCGGTTGAACAGGAAGCCATGCGCGAAGACGCGCTTCGGTAGTTCGATGCCGGCCGACATCAGGAAAGCCGGCCAGTAGACGGCATGGAAGCGGACGATGTCCTTGCCGATAATGTGCGTGGCCGGCCAGTAGCGCCATTGCTCGGCCTTGGTGTCGGGATAGCCGACAGCGGTGATGTAGTTGGTCAAGGCATCGACCCAGACATACATCACATGCTTGTCGTCGCCGGGCACCGGCACGCCCCAATTGAAGGTCGTGCGCGAGACCGAGATGTCCTTGAGCCCGGACCTGACGAAGCTCATCACCTCATTTCGACGCTCGGCCGGACCGACGAAATCGGGCTGGCTTTCGTACAGCGCAAGCAATTTGTCCTGATAGGCGGAAAGCCTGAAGAAGTAGCTTTCCTCCTCATTCCATTCGACCGGCGAGCCAAGCGGCTCGCGGCGCACGCCGTCGTCGCCGAGCGTGGTTTCGCTCTCTTCGAAATAGGCTTCCTGGCGGACCGAATACCAGCCACTGTAGCGGTCGAGATAGATGTCGCCATTGGCCGCCATCGCCTTCCAGATCGCCTGGCACGACTCGTAGTGGCGTGGTTCCGTCGTGCGGATGTAATCATCATTCGAGCCGCCCAGGACCTCTGTCATCGAACGGAAGATCGCCGAGTTGCGGTCGGCAAGCGCGAGTGGCGTTATGCCTTCCTTCTCGGCCGTCTGCTGCATCTTGAGGCCATGTTCGTCGGTGCCGGTGAGGAAGAGCACGTCCTTGCCGTCCAGGCGCTGGAAGCGGGCCAGCGCGTCGGTCGCAATGACCGTATAGGCGTGGCCGATATGCGGCTTGCCGTTCGGATAGAAAATCGGTGTGGTGATGTAGAATGTGTCGCGTGACATGAATGAACCGTCATGAATGGCCAAATGAATGTGAGCGGTGGATATCGCATCGAGACGGCGATTGCCATCCCGACCCAATGCCGAAACCGGTCACATTCGCATTGCGGAATTCAGGCGGTCGATCATGGTCAAGGCGTGCTGCTTCTTGTCGAGATTGTAGGTATCGGTCTCAGATATGGCGTTCAGCGCCTCGTGCCAAGTGTCGGACAGCGTTTTCGCCCGCGCGAGATCCCCGGCCAGCGCGGCTTCACTGGCGCCAGTGGAGAGCAGATCGAGCGCGCGGCGGTTGAAGATGTCGAACTGGATCGCCTGGTCGCGGCCGGCGACGGCCTCGGCAAGCCGATAGGCTCCGGCGATGTCGCTCTTGCCCGACGTGACCAGGGCGTCGAGCGTGCCGCCAATCTCCAGCCCGCCATATTGGGTCAGAAGGATCGCATTGCGGGCGCTGCCCCCTGCCCGTTCCGCCAGTGCCGCGCGCGCGGCAGGATCGGAAGGTGGCGGCGGCTCGACGGTCTCCAGAACACTCATCAGGCTGCCGGCATCGAGCGGCGTCAGCCGCACCATCTGGCAGCGCGAACGGATGGTCGGCAAAAGGCTGCCCGGCGCATGCACGATGAGGATGAACAGCGTGCGGCTCGGCGGCTCCTCGAGGTTCTTCAGCAAGGCATTGGCGGCGTTGGTGTTCATGTCGTCGGCCGGATCGACGATCACCACCCGGTAGCTGCCGTCATGCGAGGTCAGCGACAGGAAGCGGTTGACCTTGCGGATCTCGTCGACGGTGACGACGGTCTTGAAACTCTTGGTCTTGTCGTTCAGCGGCCGGGTCAGGTGCAGCACGCCGGGATGCGCCCCGGTGGCGATCTGGCGAAACAGCGGTGAGGCCGGATCGGGAACGGCAAACACATCCGGCGCCTGGTCGAAGGCCGGATGCTTCAACAGATGGTGCGCCAGGTGAAAGGCAAGCGTCGCCTTGCCGATGCCGACCAGCCCGGCAAAGATCAACGCATGCGGCAGTTTTCCCGAGCGATAGGCGGCAGCGAGCATCGCGGCCGCCTGCTCATGGCCGACCAGGCGCAGCGTCTCGGACGGCTCCGGTACACCGTCCAGTGTGTCGTGCTGCTCGGGAGCGATGCGTTCGAAGATCATGCGGGCGCCGCCTGTCGGTTGCGCGCGGGCGCCCTCGCCTCAAGTGCGGCGAACACCACCGCGGTGATGACATCCTCCACCGCAGCGGGAGGCGCCGACGCGTCGATCACGATGCAGCGGTCCGGCTCGGCGGCTGCGATCGCCAGGAAGGCGTCACGGCGGCGCTGGTGGATGTCCAGCGTCTCCTTTTCGAAGCGGTCCGGACCGTCCTCGGCGCCACGCCGCGCGGCGGCGCGCCGCAAGCCCTCGGCGGGGTCAATGTCAAGGATCAGCGTCATGTCCGGCATCATGCCGTTGATGGCGACCTCCTCCAGAGCTTCCATGAAAGCCGGATCGAGGCCGCCGGTGACGCCCTGATAGACGCGCGACGAATCCAGGAAACGGTCGCACAGCACGATGGAGCCGCGCTCCACCGCCGGCCGGATGACCTGCTCGACATGGTCGGAGCGCGCGGCGGCAAACAGCAGCGCCTCCATCTTCGGCCCGAACGGCTCGGCGGCGCCGGACAGGAGCACATGCCTGACCGCCTCGGCGCCGGGTGACCCCCCGGGTTCGCGGGTGAGGAGGACATCGTATTTCTTGGCGCGCATTTTCTGGGCCAGCCGTTCGATCTGCGTCGACTTGCCGGCGCCCTCGCCGCCTTCGAAGGTGATGAAAAATCCGCTTGCCAATCGAAAGGCCTTTGTCCTGCTTTGCGCTGGTGTCTTAGTCCTCGCCTGAGAAAAGGTCCACGCCGCAGGAACTCAACGCAGCCAGCCTACGGCCAGTTCCCTGGCGGCATCAAACGCGCGTTGCGGCAACGTGCCGACGCCGACCGATTCGGCGGCGAAAAGCGGCGTTTCCTGGCTTAGCGTGTCGCCGATCCAGACGCGTAGCGCGCCGACGGGTTGCCCCTCCTCCACCGGCGCCGATACCGGCCCCTGATAGACGATCCTGGCGGTCAGCTTGTCGCGGTTGGCGATCGGCAGCAGGACGTCGATGGGCGCCTTTGCCTTCAGCGCTACGCTGGATTTGGCGCCGCCGAACACCTGGGCCTCGCCGACCACTTCGTTGCTGGCGAAAATCTCGGTCTTCTCGAAGGAGCGGACGCCCCATTCAAGCAGCTTGCGCGCTTCCTCAGCGCGCTCGCGATCGTTGGCCAATCCGCTCATCGCGGCGATCACCCGCGTCCCGTCATGGCTGACCGAGCCGACAATGCCGAAGCCGCCCGTCTCGCTCGACCCGACCGCCATTCCGTCGGCGCCGATGCCCATGGCCAGTAACGGGTTGCGGTTCTTTTGCGAGATCTTGTTCCAGGTGAAATCGGCCCGGCCATAATAGAGATAGAGGTCCGGATATTCGCGCCATATATGCAGGCCAAGCTGCGCCAATTCGCGCACCGTCGTCTGCTGGCCGTCGCCCGGCAGGCCGGTGGAATTGACGAATGTCGATTTCGCCAGCCCGATCTGGCGCGCGCGATCGTTCATCTGCACTGCGAAATTCTGTTCGGAGCCGGCCATGCCTTCGGCCAGCACCATGCAGCCGTCATTGGCGGCCTGGATGGTCACGCCCTGGATCAGATCCTCGACCCGGATCGCCGATTTGAGCTTGGCAAACATGGTCGACGTTCCCGAAGGCGCACCGCCCTTGCGCCAGGCATTTTCCGAAACCACGAAGGTGTCGTCGAGGCTCATGCGCTTCGACTTGATGGCGTTGAAGACCATCTCCATAGTCATCAGCTTGGCCATCGAGGCCGGCGGGATCGGTTGATCTGCATCCTTGGAAAACAGCACCGTGCCTGTCTCGGCATCGATCATGAAGGCCTGCGTGGCCTTGGTCTCAAAAAGCTGCGCGTTGGCCGGAGCCAGCGCGGCAAGCAAGAAGCCAAGGCCAAAAAGCCCGGCAAAAGGGTGGAAAAGGCGAAATCGCATGAAGAGGCTCGACTGTTAGCCGGCAGAAACTTGCCGCAACGCTAGCAGGCTTCTTCCCGGCGGATCAACCGCGCAATGACAAAACCGGCGTGCCTTTGTTGGTCAGTTGCGCACAGCCAGCGCGTCCGGCGCGCCATGCGACCATGCCGCGCGCAAGAGGTCGTCGACATTGCCGTGGCCATCCGGATAGAGATTGACCGCGTACCAGTCATTGCCGTCGAGTTCGGTGCTCTGGATTTCGGTCCTCCCGAACGGTTCGAGAGCCGCAGCCACCCGCTTTGCCTCGGCGGCATCGTCGAAGGAGCCGGCGGCGACATAGTCGGAAACGGCAGGCGCCGCCTGCGGGTTGGATTTCTTCCACGATTGCAGGATGTCGGCTGGTGACATGCCCTGGTCATCGAGTGCTGCAAAGACGTCGGCGCGCTGCACGCGTGCATCCGCATAGGAGAGCGAAGCCACGGCAAAGGGCGATTCCGGGCGCTGAGGCACGATCGGCCCGAATTCCGGCAGCGTCACATCGCTTGAGCCCGGTGCCTGCATCGACATCACTGGCTGTGTGTCGGAATTCGTCAACTGACCAGGAAACGGCACTGCGGCAGGTGGTGCGCCAACAGATAGGCTCGGCGAAGGTCCGTTCATCGCCACCATGACGCCGGTCGGCAAGCCATCGGACGGGTCCGGGCGGTTGTTGCCCGGGCGATAGGAGGCGACCAGATATTGGTCGTCGTCGCCGTCGAGCGGCGCGCGGCCGATATATTCCACTTTGACCCTGGCCGTGCCGACCTTGGCATAGTCGAGCATTTGCGCGGCGCGTTCCGAGACATCGATGATGCGTCCCTCGTGATAGGGGCCGCGGTCGTTGACGCGCACGATGACCGAGCTTCCGGTCTCGGTGTTGGTGACACGGGCATAGCTCGGCAGCGGCATGGTCGGATGCGCCGCCGTCAGATGGGTCATGTCGTAGACTTCGCCATTGGCTGTGAGACGACCGTGGAAGGCATCGCCATACCAGGAGGCGAGACCGACCTTGGCGTAGCGCTTGTCTTCCTTGGGGTAATACCACTTGCCGCGCACCTGATAGGGCTTGCCCAACTGGTCGCGGCCGCCGCCGCGCCGCATGTACTGAACGCGCGGGCTGGCCTTCACACCGTATTCGGTCTCGGCAAAATATTCCTTCGAGCGAGGCTCCTTGTAGACCATGGCTTTCGGCTCGGACTGCGGCGACGCGCACGCGGCCAGCAACGCAGCCGAAAGAGCGCACAACACCAAAGCAGGAGCGCGACGAAGACGCCGATGCGTCGTGGTCTGCATGTTTTCCGATGTCCCCTACCGTCTCGACACAGGCGCCGCTTCTAGAATTTCGGCGGAGCCAGATGAGCAATGCCTGCGACGCGCCAGTCCCCATCCCTTGTGCGCAGGAATTGTTTATCAGCGTATTAATCGATTGTGTCCGGAACCGGGCAGGAATGTGGCGGCCATGTCCCGGGCTGGCCGGGCGCCTGTGAGGAGGCATCCGAGACCTCTGTCCTTTGGAGTCTGGAAGTGAACCTGTGGCATGAAGCGCGGCTGCCTGGAACCGACCGACCCGAGATACGTTCTGCGCCTCATGGATGAATTCTTTGAACGTTTCGGGCAACAGACGTGGCTGCCCTTTTCCGTAATTTCAGCCAGGCTTTTGCTCGCGGCGTCCTTGGCTCCATCGTTGGGATCGAACGCGAATGGCGTAACCGGCCGGCCGGATTGAGGACACACATCCTAGTCTGTGTTGCGACGGCTCTAATTGCCATCCTCACGATCGAGATTACTCATCTTCACGTCTTCGATGGTCAGGAAATCGCCATTGATCCTATCCGCTTGATCGAAGCCACGACTGCCGGCGTGGCATTTCTGGCCGCGCGCTTGATCTTCTTCTGCAAGGGCGAGGTTCAAGGGCTTACCGCTGGGGCGGGCATGTGGCTGGCAGGCGCCATAGGCCTGGCGGTTGGGCTCGGGTTCTGGCAGATCGCGGCTTTGGCTACCTTGCTCGCACTTGTCGTGCTGGGTCTTCTGCAACTTGTGCAGGTCGGCAGCAAGGATCGCAATTAGATCCCGGCGCTTTCGAAAACGGGTTCGCAGCTCCGTCCGGGTAACGAACGCCACCCCCTATTATCCATGGCAGCGCCGATGGTTGACTTGGCGCTGGGCAACGCTCTAGAGAAATGAACCGCAAGCTGGTCCGGAACGCATAGGTATCATTCGATACCGACTGTCGTTCACTGGGTCGGTTGATGTTCCTAAATGATTGAAAAATCACGACGGAGGGATGGCCGAGCGGTTTAAGGCACCGGTCTTGAAAACCGGCGTGGGTGCAAGCCCACCGTGGGTTCGAATCCCACTCCCTCCGCCAGATATTTGGCTATCGTGCTGAATTGCCTCTGTATTTTCAAAGAGGGCCAAATCTTTGCTAAGTTATTCCTAACTTCCTAAAACGAAGAAGCCTGCCACCGTGAGGCAGCGGGCCAGCGTGAGCGCAAACGTTGCGCCAGCCTAAGGATCAACGTTCGTCCTGGCGATAGAGCCGTTTGGTCGCGCGGTCGCTTTCCATGCGCTCTGCAGGACCACGGTGGCGTCGGGTCATAAGAACGTATGCCATCAATAGGGCCAGCAACAGTGGCCCACCAGCAACGACGATCAACCACATCACACTTTCAAACATGAGGCATCTCCTTCACGTCACAACCGTCAAGGAGAAGAACCGTTCCGTTCAAAGTTACAGCAACACCAGCACCTCCTGCGACTGAGGGTCGTTTTCCCATGTGACCGTTTCGGAAATCCGGGCTCCGCTGCAACAAAAGGCTGCGGCTGCACGTTGCGGTTGATCATTCAACCAGGAGCAAAGCAAATGGCCGACGACAAAACGAAGACGGACTTCCGCGATCGGGACCGCGTCTCTGCCGATGAGGATTATGAAGTCGAGTATTTCGCCACCAAGGCCGGCATCACCCCGCAGCAGGTCAAGGAATTGATCGCGAAGCACGGCAACCGACGCGAGACGCTGGAGCGGGAAGCGAAGGCTCTGGGGAGCGGTAGGTAGGCCGGCATGCCAGAGTACCAGGTGGAAGAGTGGCATGGAGAGGAGTGTGTCTCATCTCAGGCCACGAACGCCGATGATCCGTTATCTGCGGTAGAGAAGGTCACGGGCCAAAGGGTGTCGCCTAGAGCGCTTCAGGAGCATTGGTTTCGTGTGGTCGATGAAGATGCGCGAAGCACGCATGAATTCAGCGTTGAGGACGGCGGCGCGGCTGCAGATTTCGCAAAATAGCCATCCACCAGAATCTCGGACCTGCATTAGGACCAACGCTGCAGATAGGCGAGAAAGGTACAGCCGCCGGGCAAACCCGACGGCTTTATCGTCGACTGGATCGCTGCCGCCGCATGAGGCCTTAAGGCGTGGCCGGAGCCAACTTGGCGGCCACTTGGTCGATCTTGTCGGCAAGTACGCCATTGGCCCAATCTGTGACCTCAGGGTCAACGGGCTTGTTGGCCATCTGGGCAAGGGCTGCATCGATCGATGGGACGTTGGCAGCGGCAGCTGTGGCGGCGGTCTGAGCAGCGGCCGCATCCTGGGTGGCGTCATCGAGCGCTGCCTGTGCTGCATCGAGGTCGGCCTGCGTCGGGACATCTTCGGGCAGGGTATTCGGGTCAGCCGCTTTCGCATTCAGCGCGTCGAGCGCCGCTTTGGCGTCGGTAACCGCCTGATTAGCGGCGTCGAGCGCCGATTGAGCGTTCTTGGCTATTGCCGACTGTGTCACAAAAGCCTGCACGCCAGCGAAGTTCTTGCTCTTGGAGTGCATAAAGGCGTTGGCGTTGCGCTGAAGCGAGTTCAACCGGCCGAGCTTGGCATGGATATTCTTTTCCTTGGACACAGAAGGGGTAGCGGCCTTGGCGACCTGGCCCTTAGGGGCCTGGCCCTTGGCGGATGCCGACTTGCCGACCGAACCGCCGCCTCCGCCATTGCCGCCAGCATTACCGTTTCCTCCGCTATTGCCATTGCCATTGCCGTTACCATTGCCATGGCCGTTACCATGGCCGTTGCCACCAGCAGCAGCCAGGGCCGGCGACACCAGAAGCGAGAACACTGCAAATGCAGCAAAAAGGGTCTTTCGGGATGTCATAACTACCTCCGAGATTGCCACCGCCACTAACCGCTATAGCGGGCAACATGAGGAATCGCTAACACAAAGGGTAAACTTGGATATAGCTGTGCTTTCATGGCGAGAACGAAGCGGCCGGCCGGCGAAACGCCAACCAGCATAACTCTTTGAAATTGCTGAAGTAGATCACCCTCGTTGGGACCGGCCGGCCTTCCGAACTCAAAGGTCCTAGACCGCTCGGACCAAGGTCTTAAGCCGTGGTTTCGGCCGCGACTCAGAAGTCGTGACGGCGCGGCGACCTTCGGTAGTCGGCGCCGTATCGGCCTGAGGCCGAGCTCGACATCGATCCGCTGCTGTGTCCCAAAACACCGCCTAAGTGGTTGTATTCTCTGTCTTTTGATATAAGCGCTAGTCTGAGGTAAATTTCGACCGGCATCTGGCGGGCTTACGTTATGCAGCATCGAACGTTCTTTGGCGGCAAGGTCACCGAGATCCCCACTTCGTTACATTGCGATCCCAGGGGAATGCTGACCGCTATCGAGTTCAGCGGTTACAATTTCCAAGCCGTGCGGGCGTTCGTCGTCACCGCGCCGCGCGGCACGTCGCGGGGCGGACATGCACACGGCTCGGGCCGGCAATTGATGATGCAGCTGTCGGGCGAGATCGGCATCGAATTTCGCTACCGGGAACAGGTCGAACGGCTGACGCTCACCGCATCGAACCGCGCGGTGCTGGTCGATGCCGCGGTGTGGGCGCTGCAGACCTATGAAGGCGAGAACCCGGCTTTGCTGGTTTTCTGCGATACCGAATACGACCCTGAAGACTACGTATCGAACCCCTGATGACACTCATCGCGAAAGGAGAGGCCGCGATGCGCGCCAGGACATGACAGCGCCTCGCGGCAGAATGGCTATTCTCGGCGCCGGCATCATGGGCGCCAGCCTCGCTCTCATGATGGCCCGCAGAGGCTACGCGGTGTCCCTCTTCGACAAGGAGAGCGAGCCGATGGCCTGCGCCAGCCGTTGGAACGAGGGCAAGATTCATCTCGGCTATCTCTACGGGAACGATCCCTCGTTGCTGACCGCCCGGCATCTGCTTTCGGGAGGACTGCGTTTCGGCAGGCTTGTTTCCGAGTTGATCGGAAGCAATCTGGAAACGCACACGACCTTTTCGGAAGATCTTTATCTGGTCCATCGCAACTCGATCGTCGCTGTCGAGGCGCTGGGGGCGATCTTTGAAAGTGTGGATGTATTGGTGCGCAGCCACGCTGACGCCACCAGCTACCTTGCCGACGTATCGGCGGCGCGATCGAATCGGCTTTCCAGAACTGAATTGGCCGATGTCACCAACTCGGACCAGATCGTCGGCGGCTTCCAGGTGCCGGAGCGATCCGTCAACACGCGATGGGTTGCCGACCGGCTTTGCGCGGCGCTTCGGGGTGAACCCAATATCAGCTTGCGGATGGCGTCCAAAGTCCTGTCGGCACAGCCGGTGGACGGAATTGACGGGAAATGGCGCGTGGCGGTCGCAGGCAAGAAAAGTGAGGCGTTCGACATCGTCGTCAATTGCCTTTGGGAGGGGCGGCTGGCTGTCGACCGCACGGCCGGCATCGAGCCGGTTCCCGGATGGTCGCACCGCTACAGGCTTTGCCTGTTCGGCCGCACCAGGCAGCCTGTCAATGTGCCATGCGCGGTCGTCGCCCTTGGCCCGTTCGGCGACATAAAAAACTATGACGGGCGCAACTTCTATCTCTCCTGGTACCCGAGCGGGTTGCTTGCGGAGAGTGGCGAATTGTCGATCGAAACGCCGCAAGCGCTCGATGCCGACGCACGACAGCGGTTCATCGGCGACGTTCGCGCCACGCTCGCCCGGTTGGTGCCCAGTGTTTCCAGCATGTTCGACGATGCCGAGGAGCTTGAGGTACGCGGCGGCTTCGTGTTTGCGCAAGGGCGTGGTTCGCTCAGCGACCCGAAAGCCACAATCCATCGCCGCGACCAATTCGGGGTCAACCGCCTGGGCAACTACATCTCGGTCGACACAGGTAAATATTCGACGGCGCCGTGGCTTGCCGACAGGCTGGCGCGGCAAATCTGCGGGATCGAGTGAATGGGTGAGACAGAACAGGGCGGCGCGAAGCAGGTAGCGCAGAAACAAGTCCAGCTTCGATCCGGCTGGCGGCCGAAGGTCACGGCGCTGGTGCCATGCTACAATTCGGCGGCATTCATTTCGCGTACGCTGGACAGCCTCGCCGCGCAGACCTGGGACAATATCGAGATCCTGGTCGGGGAGGACAATTCGACCGACGCGACATTCGAGATCGTTTCAGCCTTCGCCGGCGGCCGCGACGATGTCCGTATCCTCCGCCGGGACAAAAACCTGGGATGGCTGAAGAACTCCAACGATCTGATGGCCAATGCCAGCGGCGAATTGATGTTCTTTGCCTTCCATGACGACGTCATCGATCCAACCTATATCGAGGCGCTGGTGCGGGCGCTCGATGCCAATCCCGCGGCCGTACTGTCGTTCAGCGACGTCGAAGTGATCGAAGTCAGCGGCGAAAGTGCCACGTGGAAGTTCGACCTGCTGGAGGGCTTGCAGGACGGTTTTGCGCGTGGCCGGGCGATGGCGCGCCAGCCGCATGGATGGTGGGTTCCCAATCGTGGGATATTCAGGGCCTGGGCGTTCCACCGTAGCGGCGGGATCAAGCCCAACAGCCAAGGCGAATTCAGCGCCGACTGGACCTGGCTTCTGCATCTGTCGCTGCTCGGCGGCTTTGTCCGCGTGCCGCAAGTGCTCTGCCACAAATACTACCGGGCGGGCAGCATCAGCCGGCGCTGGGACCGCAACAGCACCCAACGAAGGGCCTTGCGGGCGGCGGGGATAAGGGAGGTCTGGCACAGCGAGGCCGGCCTTGCACAAAGAGCCTTCCTCGCTGTCTATATCGCCTTGCGGCCGTGGCGGTGGGTGCCGCGATCGCGAGAAGCGCAAAGACGGCGAAACAGGCAATCGGTGCATGGCAGCCCGGACAAATAAGAATGGCGCCGGCGACGTATCAAAGCGGCTGCGTCAAAACACCCTGCCCGGCCAACGGCGATTTCCGCGCATATCCGGCTGCCCCAAAATGGCACTCCGGTTGATTTTTCACGCGAGTTATGGTCGTTCTCCCGCCCATGAAAAAACTATTCCTTGCGGCGCTGGCCTCGGTGACGCTGGCCTGGCCCGCCCACGCGATGGACGCCGCCCTGCGCGCCGGCCTGCTGAAACTCGACCCGGAGACCCGGCTGGAGCAGAGATGCGACGCCGAAGTGCTCGACCGCATCAGCCATGACGACCACAAGTACAAGGCAGACCGCGTCGTCGCCTACGCCTTCGCGACGCCGGAAATGAAGGCCGATGCCATCCGCAGCCCGGGCGCTGCCTTCCGCAGCAAGGGGCAGTGGTACCGGCTGAAGTTCAAATGCGAGACGGCGCCTGACCATATGGAGGTCCTGCAGTTCCGTTACCGCATCGGCGACGAGATTCCGGAAGCCGACTGGGCGAAGTACAATCTCTACGACTGAATTCGCTGCGACCAGAATTCTCTCTGGCAGAACGACCTTCCCTATTCCCGTGGCTTTCAGCGTCGGCCGTTAGAGCGGTTCAGCTTTTTACAGAGCAGCTGACCCACTCTAACTCTTTGTTTTTGCATGATTCCGGACGGAAAACCGCTACGCACTTTTCCTGGAATTGCGCCGGCAGTCTCTTGACGCGCGGGAACCATACACGTTAGGGCGTCGGCATATCCGACGACGAACACGCCGATACAGCAAGGGGCTCCGGTCGATGGACATTTTCAGCGCTGCAAGCATGACGGCCCTCCTCCAGGTCATCGCCATCGATCTGGTGCTTGCCGGCGACAATGCCATCGTCATCGGCCTTGCCGCCGCCGGCCTGCCGGTCGAGCAGCGCAAGAAAGCCATCCTGATCGGCGTGTTGGCGGCGACTGTGCTGCGCATCCTGTTTGCCGCCGTCACCGTCAAGCTTCTTGCCATTGTCGGCCTGCTGCTGGCCGGCGGCATCCTTTTGTTGTGGGTGTGCTGGAAGATGTGGCGCGAGCTGCGGACGTCGCATGCCGACGAGTTCGAGGCGACCGAGGCGCTCTCCGATTCCGACCTCAACAGCGACAGAACGGTAGGTGGCAAGGCGCCGCGCAAGACGCTCGGCCAGGCGGCCCTGCAGATCGTCGTCGCCGATGTTTCGATGTCGCTGGACAATGTGCTGGCGGTCGCCGGTGCGGCGCGCGATCATTTTCCGGTGCTTGTCATAGGCCTGGTGCTGTCGATCGCCTTGATGGGCTTGGCCGCGAGCTTCATTGCCAAGCTGCTGCACCGCCACCGCTGGATCGCTTATGTCGGCCTGCTGATCATTCTCTACGTCGCGATCGATATGGTCTATCGCGGCGTTGTCGAGGTCTGGCCGCATGTCAGTCCTGTGGTGAGCTGACTCTGCCGGTCCTACAGCTTCTGTATACTACGGGTATCTGCCGGAGGCAGTGGTCGCGTTCGCCGCAGCCGCTGCCCATACCAATGCCGCAATAAGTGTGGTACTGGCCGCCGATCCCGAAAAACCCGGAATGTTTCTCATGTCTGCGCCTCGCGTCAGTTTCGTCAGCCTTGGATGCCCGAAGGCGCTTGTGGATTCCGAGCGCATCATCACGCGCCTGCGCGCCGAAGGCTATGAGATCGCGCGCAAGCATGACGGCGCGGACCTTGTCGTCGTCAACACCTGCGGCTTTCTCGATTCGGCCCGCGACGAATCGCTCAACGCCATTGGTTCGGCGCTTTCGGAAAACGGCCGGGTGATCGTCACCGGCTGCCTCGGCGCCGAGCCGGACGTCATACGAGAGAAGCACCCCAACGTCCTCGCCATCACCGGCCCGCAGGCCTATGAGAGCGTGATGGCCGCGGTGCATGAGGCGGCGCCGCCCAGCCACGATCCCTATATCGACCTTCTGCCGCCGCAAGGCGTCAAGCTGACGCCGCGCCACTACGCCTATCTCAAGATTTCCGAAGGCTGCAACAACCGCTGCACCTTCTGCATCATTCCGGCACTGCGCGGCGACCTCGTCTCGCGCCCGGCGGCCGATGTGCTGCGCGAGGCCGAGAAGCTGGCCAAGGCCGGCGTCAAGGAACTGCTGGTCATCTCGCAGGACACCAGCGCCTACGGCATCGACATCAAGTACCAGACGTCGATGTTCGGCGACCGCGAAGTGCGGGCGAAATTCCTCGACCTTTCGGAGGAGCTGGGCAAGCTCGGCATCTGGGTACGCATGCACTATGTCTACCCCTACCCGCATGTCGCCGATGTCATCCCGCTAATGGCGGATGGAAAAATCCTTCCCTATCTGGACATCCCCTTCCAGCACGCCTCGCCGCAGGTGCTGAAGAACATGCGCCGTCCAGCCCATGGCGAAAAGACGCTGGAGCGCATTCGCGGCTGGCGCGAGGTGTGCCCGGATCTGGCGATACGCTCGACCTTCATCGTCGGTTTCCCCGGCGAGACCGACGAGGATTTCGAGATGCTGCTCGACTGGCTGGACGAGGCCAGGATCGATCGCGCCGGCTGCTTTAAATACGAGCCGGTCCGCGGCGCCCGCTCCAACGATCTCGGCCTCGAACAGGTGCCGCAGGAGATCAAGGAAGCGCGCTGGCATCGCTTCATGCAGCGCCAGCAGAAGATCTCGGCGACGCAGCTGGCCAAGAAGGTCGGCAAGCGCCTGCCGGTGCTGATCGACGAGGCGCATGGCACGTCTGCCAAGGGCCGGACAAAATACGACGCGCCCGAGATCGACGGTTCGGTGCATATCCAGTCGCGCCGCCCGCTGCGCCAAGGCGACATCGTCACGGTCAAGATCGACCGCGCCGACGCCTACGACCTTTACGGCTCGGCGGTTTAGAAAATTGCCAAAAAGGGCGCCTCCCGGCGCCCTCGGATTTTTGGCACAGCCCTCGGCGCGGTTTCGCAGTCGAAGCGTGCAGCCCGCGAAATGAAAAAGGGCGCCGCGCGGCGCCCCTTCTCCTTTGCGTTTCCGATATTTACTGCGGCAACTTGTCGTCGACGCCCTTCACATAGAAGTTCATGCCGAGCAGCGTGCCGTCGTCGGCGACTTCGCCGTCCTTGAGCCACGGCGTGCCGTCCTGCTTGGCGACCGGTCCGGTGAAGGGGTTCCAGCCATCTGCGATTTTCTTGGCGGTTGCCTCGGCCATCGCCTTCACATCGTCCGGCATGTTGGTGAAGGGCGCCAGCTTGACGGCGCCGTCCTTGATGCCGAGCCAGACATTGTCCGGCTTCCAGGTGCCGTCGAGCGCTGCCTGAACGCGGCTGATGTAGTACGGCCCCCATTCGTCCGTCAGCGAGGTCAGCTGCGCGTTCGGCGCGAACTTGATCATGTCGGAGGACTGGCCGAAGCCGTGCAGCTTGCGCTCTTCCGCCACCTGCAAGGCAGCGGTGGAATCGGTGTGCTGAACGATGATGTCGGCGCCCTGATCGAACAGTGCCTTGGCCGCGTCAGCTTCCTTGCCCGGATCGAACCAGGAGTTCACCCAGACGATCTTGGCCTTGAAGTTCGGGTTGACCGACTGCGCGCCGAGCATGAAGGAGTTGATACCCATCACCACTTCGGGGATCGGGAAGGAAACGATATAGCCGGCGACCCCTGCCTTCGATTCCTTGGCGGCGATCTGGCCGAGCACATAGCGGCCTTCATAGAAGCGCGCATTGTAGATGCCGAGATTGTCAGCGGTCTTGTAGCCGGTGGCGTGCTCGAACATCACTTTGGGGAACTTCTTGGCGACCTTCACTTCCGGGTCCATGAAGCCGAAAGAGGTGCCGAAGATGATCTTGCAGCCTTCGCGCGCCAGACGCTCGAAAGCGCGGTCGGCATCGGGACCTTCCGAGACGTTCTCGAGATAGGCGGTTTCGACCTTGTCGCCGAGCGCCTTTTCCACCTCGAGGCGGCCCTGGTCGTGCTGGTAGGAATAGCCGAAGTCGCCGATCGGGCCGGTGTAGACCCAGCATGCCTTCAACTTGTCGGCGGCCTGCGCGGACGCCGCCAGTGACATGGCGGCGGTCGTGGTCATCAACGCAATAAGCAGTTTTTTCATTGTGTTACCTCTCTGAGTTTAGCCTTGGAGCTTCCCGTTTGTTTTTGTTGTCAACGATCCGGAACGAATGGCTGCCCCAAGGAAGCCGGCGTGTTCATCATCGTCAGACGCTTGTTGCGCGAGATTAGAACGAGAACCACGACGGTTGCCAGATAGGGCAGAGAAGAAAGCAGCTGCGAAGGCACCGGAATGCCAAATGCCTGTGCATGAAGCTGGCCGATCCACACCGCGCCGAAGATGTAGGCGCCGGCGAGCACGCGCCACGGCCGCCAGGAGGCGAAGACGACCAGCGCCAGCGCGATCCAGCCGCGGCCCGCGCTCATGTTCTCCACCCATTGCGGCGTGTAGACCAGCGACAGATGGCCGCCGGCAAGGCCGGCGCAGGCGCCGCCGAAGATGACCGCGAGATAGCGGTAGCGGATGACCTTGATGCCGAGCGCATGCGCCGATGTGTGGCTGTCGCCGATCGAGCGCAGAGTGAGGCCGGTGCGGGTCTTGAACAGGAACCACATGACGGCCGCCGTCAGCGCGATCGAGATGTAGAAGATCGGGTCCTGGCCGAACAACAGCCTGCCGACGACGGGAATGTCGGTGAGCACCGGAACGTAGAGGTTTGGCAGCCGCTCGCCCGGCTGGCCGACGAAGCTGGTCCCCATCATGCCGGACAGGCCGAGGCCAAGCAGCGTCAACGACAGGCCGGTCGCCACCTGGTTGGTGGCGAGCGACAGCGTCATCACCGCAAACAGCAGCGAGAACACGGCACCCATGGCGATTGCCGCCAACAGGCCGATCCAGGGCGATCCCGTGAGATAGCCGGCGCCGAAGCCGCCGACGGCGCCCATGATCATCATGCCTTCGACGCCGAGGTTGAGCACGCCGGAGCGCTCGACCACGAGTTCGCCGATTGCCGCTATTAAAAGCGGCGTTGCCGCCGTGGCGATGGTCAAAAGGATGTTGACGGCGATGTCCATCAGCGGGCTTCCTTCAACTTCGGCGCGGCTTCAAGCTTCGCCGCGCTTTTCGTCAGCGCCATGCCGACCAGGCGAATGCGGTAATGGATGAGCGTGTCGCAACCGAGCACGAAGAACAAAAGCATGCCCTGGAACACACGCGCCACCTTGTCGGAAATGCCGAGCGCGCTTTGCACCGCCTCGCCGCCGAGATAAGTCAGCGCCAGCACCAGGCCGGCGGCGACGATGCCGAGCGGATTGAGCCGGCCGAGGAACGCCACAATGATCGCTGTGAAGCCGTAGCCGGGCGAGATCACCGGTTGCAGCTGGCCGATGGCGCCGGAGACTTCCGAAATGCCGGCAAGCCCGGCCAGCGCGCCTGACAGCAGGAAGGCGAAGAAGACCATGCGGTTGAGGCCGAAGCCGGCGAAGCGCCCTGCCCTCGGGCTGGAGCCGAGCACGCGGACCTCAAAACCCTTGAGCAGGCGGCTCATTAGCACCCAGATCAGCACGGCTGCAACAAGCGCGAAGACAAAACCCCAATTGGCACGGCCGGCGTCCGGCATCAGTTCCGGCAGGACCGCCGAGTCGTTGAACTGGATCGTCTGCGGAAAACCATGGCCCTGCGGATCGCGCCAGGGGCCGCGCACCAGCCAGTCGAGGAAAAGCTGGGCGACGTAGACCAGCATCAGGCTGGTCAGGATTTCGTTGGTGCCGAAGCGCGTCTTTAGGAGAGCAGGGATTGCCGCATAGGCGGCGCCGCCGACCATGCCGAACAACAGCATCAGCGGCAGCACAAGCGGGCCTTCGAACCCGGGAAACAGCACCGGAATGGCCGAGCCGAAAATGCCGCCGAGGATGAACTGTCCCTCAGCGCCGATGTTCCAGATGTTGGCCTTGTAACAGACCGACAGGCCGACCGCGATCAGGATCAAAGGTGCGGCCTTGATCGCCAGTTCATGCAACTGCCAGACCTGGCTGATCGGCTCGATGAAATAGATCTCGAATGCGCTCAGCGGGTTGACGCCGAGCAACGCGAACAGAACCGCGCCGGCGATGATCGTCAGGGCGAAGGCGATGAAGGGCGACAGCGCGGAAAACAGCATCGAGCGCTGCGGGCGTTTGACGAGTTCGAGGCGCATCATGCCGTCTCCAGACCATGTTCGGCGTGGCCGGGCTCGGCGCCGCCCATCAACAGGCCGATCTTTTCGAAAGTTGCCTCGGCGATCGGCAGCGGTTTCGACAATTCGCCATTGTGCATGACCGCGATCGCGTCCGAAATCTCGAACAGCTCATCGAGGTCCTGGCTGATGACCAGAACCGCCGAGCCGCTGCGCGCCAGTTCGATCAGCGCCTGGCGGATGTGGGCGGCGGCACCGGCGTCGACGCCCCAGGTCGGCTGGTTGACGACCATGACGGCAGGGCTGCGGTCGAGTTCGCGGCCGACGATGAATTTCTGCAGATTGCCGCCCGACAGGGCCGCGGCTTCCGGATCGGGCGCGCTCTTGCGCACGTCCATCGCCACGATGATGCGCTGGGCGGCGGCATAGACCGCACCGCTTTTGACCGTGCCGCCGGCGCCGACAAAAACCTTGCCGTCGGTGGCGTGCCGCGACAGAAGCAGATTTTCCGAAAGCTTCATGCGTGGCGCCGCGCCATGGCCGAGGCGTTCTTCCGGCACGAAGGCAGCGCCCATCAGCCGCCGGCCTGTGATCGAGAGCGAGCCGGCATCCTTGCCGCGGATGCGCACGGATGCGGCGTCCTGCTGCAGCACCTCGCCGGAGACGGATTCGAAGAACTCGCCCTGGCCGTTGCCGGCGACACCGGCAATGCCGATCACCTCGCCGGCGCGCACAGTGAGGTTGATATTCTTCAGCGGGATCGAAAACGGGGTTGCCGGCTTGCGGCTGAGGGCGCGGATTTCGAGCAGCGGCTGCGCGGCCTCGATGCCTTCGGCCGGTGCGCGCACCACGGCCTTCACCTCGTTGCCGACCATCATGCGGGCCAGCGACGAAGCCGTTTCCTCGCGCGGGTTGCAATGGCCGACGACCTTGCCGTGACGCAGCACGGTGGCGCGGTCGCAGATGCGTTTGACCTCTTCCAGCCGGTGCGAAATGTAGAGGATGGATTTGCCCTCCGAGCGCAGGCGCTCAAGCGTTTCGAACAGCTTGTCGGCTTCCTGCGGCGTCAGCACCGAGGTCGGCTCGTCGAGGATGATGAGCTGCGGCGTCTGCAACAGGCAGCGGATGATCTCGATGCGCTGGCGTTCGCCGACCGAGAGATCGCCGACCAGCGAGTCCGGATCGAGCGGCAGGCCATAGCTGAAGGAAAGCGCCCTCGCCTTGGCCGCGATCGAGCTGATCGGTGAGCCGTCATCCAGAGACAGAGCGATATTCTCGGCCGCGGTCAGCGCCTCGAACAGCGAAAAGTGCTGAAACACCATGCCGATGCCGAGCTTCTTCGCCATGCCCGGACTGGTGATCCGCACCGCTTCGCCGTTCCAGAATATCTCGCCGGAATTGGGCTCCAGCGAACCGAACAGCATCTTGACCAGCGTCGACTTGCCGGCGCCGTTTTCGCCAAGCAGCGCGTGGATCTCGCCCTTGGCGATGTTGAGGTCGATATGATCGCACGCAGTCAGCGTGCCGAATATCTTGGTCAGGCCACGAACCTCAAGCAGGTTCGCTCCATCATGATCTGCACTCACAGTGCCTCCCATCCGGTTTCCGGATATGTTCTGTGTTCCCGCCAACATCGTATGCGCTGGCCGCTCTCGTGCGAAAGCAGCACCCACCTTGAAAGAGCTTCAAGAATTTCAGCGGAAACTCAAGGGGTAAAGATAGGCCCGTTTCGCACAACAAACCGACCGACCGGTTTTTCGTGCAAACAGTGCCTGGGCGCCGCGGCAAAGCACTGAAAGGAAGGCAAACCTCCGTCAGGGGATCAGTATTGTCGTACCCGTGGTCTTGCGCCCTTCGAGATCGGCTTGCGCCTTGCCGGCGTCCTTCAGCGCATAGCGCTGGTTGATCTTGATCTCGACCGCACCGCTCAACACCACATCGAACAATGCCGCGGCGGAGATTTCGAGGTCTTCACGCTTGGCGTTGTAGACGAACAGCGTCGGCCTGGTAGCGAACAGCGAGCCCTTCTGCGCCAGCAGCGACATCGAAAATGACGGGATCGGTCCAGAGGACTGACCGAAAGAGACGAACATGCCGAGCGGCTTCAGACAGTCGAGCGAGGCCGGGAATGTGTCGTTGCCGACCGAATCGTAGACGACGTCACATTTCTTGCCGCCGGTGATGGCGGCGACGCCGGCGACGAAATCCTGCTCCTTGTAGTTGATGACATGGTCGAAGCCATGCGCCTTGGCGAGCTCGATCTTGTCGGTTGAGCTTGCCGTGCCGATGACGGTGCCGCCGAGATGTTTTGCCCATTGTCCCAGGATCAGCCCGACGCCGCCGGCGGCGGCATGAAACAGGATGGTGTCGCCTGCCTTCACCTTGAAGGTCCGGCGCAACAGATACTCCGCCGTCATGCCTTTAAGCATCATGCCGGCGGCCTGTTCGTCGCTGATGCGGTCCGGTACCTTGACCACGCGGTCGGCGGCGACAATGCGCTGTTCGGCATAGGCACCGACATTGACGGCATAGGCGATGCGGTCGCCCGGCTTCAGCCAGTCGATGCCTGCGCCGACCTCGAGAACCACACCTGCCGCCTCGCCGCCCGGGATCAGCGGGAAGCCGCCGGGCGGCGGATAGAAGCCGATGCGGTGATAGACATCGATGAAATTGAGGCCGATCGCGGTGTGCCTGACCAGGATCTGCCCGGCGCCGGGTTGTCCCGGATCGGCGTCTTCATAGGTCAGGACTTCCGGACCGCCATGGGCGTGGATACGGATTGCTTTGGACATTTGTGGGCTTTCCTGCGGTCAGGCTTTCTTAGTGTCCGGCTTGGCGCCGAGTTTGGGGAAGAACTGCATGATACCGCCGATGCAGGCGAGGTAAAGTCCGGTGATGGTGATGCCGACCTTGGTAAAGACGCCGACCTGTTCGCCCAAAACGCCGATCTGGTCGTAGAAGGCGGCAAGGGCCGCCTGCGCCAGCGCCAGCGCACCGAAAGCACACCAGAGCAGCGTCATGCCAAGATTAATTGGCCGCAGCCGCACCACCCGCACGGGATGAATGAAGTTGATCGGCACGAAGGTGAGGATGCCGGCCGCCACGACGACGCCGAAGGACACCCACTGTCCCGGCTCGATGACGAACAGCGTGAACACGACCATGTTCCAGACCACCGGAAAGCCTTTGAAGAAGTTCTCCTTCGTCTTCATTCCGGTGTCGGCATAATAGATGGCGCTGGACACCACGATGATGGCCGCCGACAGGAAAGACAGCCCTTCGCCCATGAAGCCGCGCTGGTAGAGCGCGAAGGCGGGGATCAGCACATAGGTGACATAGTCGATGATGTTGTCGAGGAGTTCGCCCGACCAGGTCGGCAGGATCTCCTTGACCTCAAGCTTGCGCGCGATCGGCCCGTCTATGCCGTCGACGAACAGCGCCAGCCCCAGCCACCAGAACATCGCCGTCCAGCGTTGCTCGCTTGCCGCCACCAGAGACAGGAAGGCCAGGAACGAGCCAGACGCGGTCAACAGATGCACCGAGAATGCCCGCGCCTGCGGCCAGGTGACCTTTTTCTTCGGCCTGGGTATCCGGTCGGTGATCTTTTTGGCGGCATTCCTGGCGGTTGTGTTCTTGCTCACGGGCCCCGCCAATCCAGTTTGCAGATTTCGGCCGAGCGGCCGGCAAAGTTCCAGTTGTGGCCGAACGCCCGCATCTTGCTTTTGTCGGACCTGGCCACGATGATCTCCGGCGCGATCCAGTATTCCGAGTTGCCGATCACGGTATCCTTCTCGCGATCCTTGCCGGGAATCGGTGTGACCGCCCCGTCGATGATCTTCGGTATCTGGAAAATACGGGTCTTGTCACGCGTCTCGTAGGTGATCGGCACCTGCTCGACACCGAGGAACTTGCCGACAAGGATCGACAACAGCGAGGTTGTTCCGCCGGCCTTCCCGGTGAAGATCCTGGTCAGCGCTTTCACCGCGTAGACGGAGGCGCGCTTGTCGATGAACAGGCCTGCGGTCCAGTTGCCGCGGCTCATAAAGCCGGGGATTTCCATGACCAGACCGAGATTGAGGCCGGACAGGTCGACCTCGCCGAAATGGCCTGCGTCGATGCGGAAGCCCGCCCAGGTCTGACAATAACCCTCCGTCGGCGGATGGCTGCCAAGCGACAGCACGCAAGGACAAAAAACCGTGCAATTGCAGGAGAGTACGAGCTCTCCTTTCATTGCCCAGCCTTGCTCTGCCATGGAATTCTCCCCCGTCATGCCGAGACTACTAGCAGGGCGACTACCCAGACAAGCAGTATCGCACCGGCCACTCGGGTTGGAAGGCTGCCGGTGGTCTGTTTTTCGATCAAGGTGAACAGGCCGATCAGCGCCATCCAGAACACGTTCATCGCGCCGACGGCAAACATCACCAGCATCAGCGCCCAGCAGCAGCCGAGGCACCACAGGCCCTGCTTCAGCCCTAGCCGGAAGATGCCACCCGGCTCCGCGCTCCAGTTGGAAAACAGTGTCGAGAACGGGTTCCGGCATTTTGTCAGGCAGGCCTGCTTGAGGCTGCTGAACTGGTAGAGGCCGGCAACCAGCAGCGCGGCCGCCGCGGCAAGGCCGCTCACCGGATCGAGCAATCGAGCGGAGGACGTAAATGCGTGGACGAGCAACGTCAGCACCGCGAAGCCGATAGAGGCGACAAGCCATGTCGAGAGGTAGCCGGCAGCCAGGACCAGCGGATGGGCCACCGGCTCGCCCTTGATGCGGGCGGTGTCGGCGATTTCACAATAGGTACGGATCATCGGCGCCGCCGACGGCAGCATCGTCGCCACGGCCATCAAAAACCACATCACGATCAGCGCCAGAACCGGTGCGCCGCCGGCATCAAGTGGTGCGGGCGTCAGGCACATGCCGAAGAAGCGGTCGAGGACATCCGGCAGCGGCAGTTGCGGCAGATATCGCAGGACCACATCGCCTGGTACGCCGGGGAGCCGGGCTTCGGCGCCGCGGATCGCCATGGCGCCGAGAATGAACCAGGCGAGCAGAATGCCGCCGGCGATGGCGATGTTGACCGTCAGGCGGGGGCTGCGGGCCAGGCTTGCCGTGGCGCGGCCGGCGCGGTCGAGATGGCTGAAATCGTCCTGCTGGCCGGTCATGACAACCGAATGAGCCTAATCGCCGCGTTGATCAAGCCGCATGGTCTGACCTATATCCATGGGTAGACACCTGCATCGCAAACTGGAAGTCCAATTTGGATCATCGCGAGACAGCACGGATACTGGTAGCCGGCAGCGGCCCTGCCGGACTGATCGCGGCGCTCGGTTTCGCCGAGGCGGGCTTTCCGGTAACCCTGGTCGGACCCGAAGCAGGCGGGCCCGATGGCCGGACCACGGCGCTGATGAACCCTGCTCTCAAGGTTCTCGATCGGCTGGGCGTGCTGGCCGAACTTGCGCCGAAGGCCGCGCCGCTGAAGGTCATGCGCATCGTTGATGCGACCAGCCGGCTGATCCGCAGCCCCGGTGGTGACTTTTCGCGCCATGGAGATCGGCGAGGAGCAGTTCGGGCTCAACCTGCCCAATAGTGCGCTGAACCCGACGCTGGCCAAGTCCGTCGCGGCCCATCCCGGCATCGAATGGCTGACGTCGATGGTCGAGAGTTGGCGTCTGGACGCCGATCAGGCGCATGCCGTCTTGACTGATGGTCGCGAAGTCTCGGCCGCGCTTGCGGTCGCTGCCGATGGGCGCCTGTCGCCGGCGCGCGAGGCGGCAGGCATAGTGGCCTCGGTGCGATCCTACCGCCAAGCGGCGCTGGTGCTGAATTTTGGCCATCGCAGCGAACACGGCTTCACCTCGACCGAGTTCCACACAGAGACCGGGCCGTTCACCCAGGTGCCGCTGCCCGGCAACCGCTCCAGCCTCGTCTGGGTGGTGAAACCGGAGGCGGCGAAGGACCTCGCCGCACTCGATGACGCGACGCTTTCCGAGCGTGTCGAGCAGCAGATGCAGTCGATGCTGGGCCGGGTGTCGGTCGAGCCCGGCCGACAAATTTACCCGCTTTCAGCGGCATCACCGGGGCGCTTCGCGCAAAACCGTGTGGCGCTGGTCGGCGAGGCTGCACATGTGTTCCCGCCGATCGGGGCCAAGGTCTAAACCTCGGCATCAGGGACGTCGAGGATCTGATTGGAATCGCTGGTGAAAATCGCGGCGA
>NZ_JAMYVX010000002.1:0-4871 GCF_040324475.1 Mesorhizobium sp. C268A | reverse complement strand
TCGCCAACGCCGCGGCTGGCCAGGAGGTCATCCTCATTGACGGTGACGTCGCCGCCGTTGGCGGCCGGCGTCAGGTCGGTGATCACCGGCGGCGAGTTGCCGATCGAGATGGTCAGCGTGGTGTGCGGGTGTCGCCGTCGCCGTCCTTGATGGTGTAGGTGAAGACGTCGTCATGGCCACCGGCGGAGCCGGCATCGCGGGTATAGGTGTAGGTGCCGTCGGCGGCCAGCGTCAGCTTGCCGTAGAGACCCTGGATCTGCACGCCGAGTGTTGCGGTATTGTCGAGGGCGGCATTGGTGTCGCCGGCGACGACGCCGACCACGGCAGCGCCGTCGGCGCCTTGGTATCGGCAACCCCGTCGGTCGTGTTGCCGTCGAGGGCATCGGTTCCGCCAACCAGCACATTGCCGGTGGCCGGCCGAACAGGCCGGCCCCGATGCTGTCGATGTCGGCAACCGCGGTCGGCACGTCATCGACGATGTTGACGGACAGCGTGCCTGTGGCGTTCTGGCCGTCCTGGTCGGTGAGCGAGACGGCAAGGTTCTCGAACAGGCTGTTGGTGGAGGCGCCGGTAGCATGGGCCTCGTTGTCGAGCAGCGTGTAGGTATAGCTGACGGTGCCGGTTGCGGGATTGTAGCCGGTCACGTTCAGCGTATTGCCGAGCGCGGTGGTGAAGGAGCTGGCGGTGAACACGCCGTTGGTGATGAAGGCATGGCCGTCGATGGTCAGCGAGGCGATGCCGTCGGGCGAGGAGATGGTGAAGGTGCCGCCCTGGGTGGTGCTTTCCTTCGAGGTGTCGGAGCCGGCCGATTCGCCAACGCCGCGGCTGGCCAGGAGGTCATCCTCATTGACGGTGACGTCGCCGCCGTTGGCGGCCGGCGTCAGGTCGGTGATCACCGGCGGCGAGTTGCCGATCGAGATGGTCAGCGTGGTGTGCGAGGTGTCGCCGTCGCCGTCCTTGATGGTGTAGGTGAAGACGTCGTCATGGCCACCGGCGGAGCCGGCATCGCGGGTATAGGTGTAGGTGCCGTCGGCGGCCAGCGTCAGCTTGCCGTAGAGACCCTGGATCTGCACGCCGAGTGTTGCGGTATTGTCGAGGGCGGCATTGGTGTCGCCGGCNACGACGCCGACCACGGCAGCGCCGTCGGCGCCCTTGGTATCGGCAACCCCGTCGGTCGTGTTGCCGTCGAGGGCATCGGTTCCGCCAACCAGCACATTGCCGGTGGCCGGGCCGAACAGGCCGGCCCCGATGCTGTCGATGTCGGCAACCGCGGTCGGCACGTCATCGACGATGTTGACGGACAGCGTGCCTGTGGCGTTCTGGCCGTCCTGGTCGGTGAGCGAGACGGCAAGGTTCTCGAACAGGCTGTTGGTGGAGGCGCCGGTAGCATGGGCCTCGTTGTCGAGCAGCGTGTAGGTATAGCTGACGGTGCCGGTTGCGGGATTGTAGCCGGTCACGTTCAGCGTATTGCCGAGCGCGGTGGTGAAGGAGCTGGCGGTGAACACGCCGTTGGTGATGAAGGCATGGCCGTCGATGGTCAGCGAGGCGATGCCGTCGGGCGAGGAGATGGTGAAGGTGCCGCCCTGGGTGGTGCTTTCCTTCGAGGTGTCGGAGCCGGCCGATTCGCCAACGCCGCGGCTGGCCAGGAGGTCATCCTCATTGACGGTGACGTCGCCGCCGTTGGCGGCCGGCGTCAGGTCGGTGATCACCGGCGGCGAGTTGCCGATCGAGATGGTCAGCGTGGTGTGCGAGGTGTCGCCGTCGCCCGTCCTTGATGGTGTAGGTGAAGACGTCGTCATGGCCACCGGCGGAGCCGGCATCGCGGGTATAGGTGTAGGTGCCGTCGGCGGCCAGCGTCAGCTTGCCGTAGAGACCCTGGATCTGCACGCCGAGTGTTGCGGTATTGTCGAGGGCGGCATTTGGTGTCGCCGGCNACGACGCCGACCACGGCAGCGCCGTCGGCGCCCTTGGTATCGGCAACCCCGTCGGTCGTGTTGCCGTCGAGGGCATCGGTTCCGCCAACCAGCACATTGCCGGTGGCCGGGCCGAACAGGCCGGCCCCGATGCTGTCGATGTCGGCAACCGCGGTCGGCACGTCATCGACGATGTTGACGGACAGCGTGCCTGTGGCGTTCTGGCCGTCCTGGTCGGTGAGCGAGACGGCAAGGTTCTCGAACAGGCTGTTGGTGGAGGCGCCGGTAGCATGGGCCTCGTTGTCGAGCAGCGTGTAGGTATAGCTGACGGTGCCGGTTGCGGGATTGTAGCCGGTCACGTTCAGCGTATTGCCGAGCGCGGTGGTGAAGGAGCTGGCGGTGAACACGCCGTTGGTGATGAAGGCATGGCCGTCGATGGTCAGCGAGGCGATGCCGTCGGGCGAGGAGATGGTGAAGGTGCCGCCCTGGGTGGTGCTTTCCTTCGAGGTGTCGGAGCCGGCCGATTCGCCAACGCCGCGGCTGGCCAGGAGGTCATCCTCATTGACGGTGACGTCGCCGCCGTTGGCGGCCGGCGTCAGGTCGGTGATCACCGGCGGCGAGTTGCCGATCGAGATGGTCAGCGTGGTGTGCGAGGTGTCGCCGTCGCCGTCCTTGATGGTGTAGGTGAAGACGTCGTCATGGCCACCGGCGGAGCCGGCATCGCGGGTATAGGTGTAGGTGCCGTCGGCGGCCAGCGTCAGCTTGCCGTAGAGACCCTGGATCTGCACGCCGAGTGTTGCGGTATTGTCGAGGGCGGCATTGGTGTCGCCGGCNACGACGCCGACCACGGCAGCGCCGTCGGCGCCCTTGGTATCGGCAACCCCGTCGGTCGTGTTGCCGTCGAGGGCATCGGTTCCGCCAACCAGCACATTGCCGGTGGCCGGGCCGAACAGGCCGGCCCCGATGCTGTCGATGTCGGCAACCGCGGTCGGCACGTCATCGACGATGTTGACGGACAGCGTGCCTGTGGCGTTCTGGCCGTCCTGGTCGGTGAGCGAGACGGCAAGGTTCTCGAACAGGCTGTTGGTGGAGGCGCCGGTAGCATGGGCCTCGTTGTCGAGCAGCGTGTAGGTATAGCTGACGGTGCCGGTTGCGGGATTGTAGCCGGTCACGTTCAGCGTATTGCCGAGCGCGGTGGTGAAGGAGCTGGCGGTGAACACGCCGTTGGTGATGAAGGCATGGCCGTCGATGGTCAGCGAGGCGATGCCGTCGGGCGAGGAGATGGTGAAGGTGCCGCCCTGGGTGGTGCTTTCCTTCGAGGTGTCGGAGCCGGCCGATTCGCCAACGCCGCGGCTGGCCAGGAGGTCATCCTCATTGACGGTGACGTCGCCGCCGTTGGCGGCCGGCGTCAGGTCGGTGATCACCGGCGGCGAGTTGCCGATCGAGATGGTCAGCGTGGTGTGCGAGGTGTCGCCGTCGCCGTCCTTGATGGTGTAGGTGAAGACGTCGTCATGGCCACCGGCGGAGCCGGCATCGCGGGTATAGGTGTAGGTGCCGTCGGCGGCCAGCGTCAGCTTGCCGTAGAGACCCTGGATCTGCACGCCGAGTGTTGCGGTATTGTCGAGGGCGGCATTGGTGTCGCCGGCGACGACGCCGACCACGGCAGCGCCGTCGGCGCCCTTGGTATCGGCAACCCCGTCGGTCGTGTTGCCGTCGAGGGCATCGGTTCCGCCAACCAGCACATTGCCGGTGGCCGGGCCGAACAGGCCGGCCCCGATGCTGTCGATGTCGGCAACCGCGGTCGGCACGTCATCGACGATGTTGACGGACAGCGTGCCTGTGGCGTTCTGGCCGTCCTGGTCGGTGAGCGAGACGGCAAGGTTCTCGAACAGGCTGTTGGTGGAGGCNCCGGTAGCATGGGCCTCGTTGTCGAGCAGCGTGTAGGTATAGCTGACGGTGCCGGTTGCGGGATTGTAGCCGGTCACGTTCAGCGTATTGCCGAGCGCGGTGGTGAAGGAGCTGGCGGTGAACACGCCGTTGGTGATGAAGGCATGGCCGTCGATGGTCAGCGAGGCGATGCCGTCGGGCGAGGAGATGGTGAAGGTGCCGCCCTGGGTGGTGCTTTCCTTCGAGGTGTCGGAGCCGGCCGATTCGCCAACGCCGCGGCTGGCCAGGAGGTCATCCTCATTGACGGTGACGTCGCCGCCGTTGGCGGCCGGCNTCAGGTCGGTGATCACCGGCGGCGAGTTGCCGATCGAGATGGTCAGCGTGGTGTGCGAGGTGTCGCCGTCGCCGTCCTTGATGGTGTAGGTGAAGACGTCGTCATGGCCACCGGCGGAGCCGGCATCGCGGGTATAGGTGTAGGTGCCGTCGGCGGCCAGCGTCAGCTTGCCGTAGAGACCCTGGATCTGCACGCCGAGTGTTGCGGTATTGTCGAGGGCGGCATTGGTGTCGCCGGCGACGACGCCGACCACGGCAGCGCCGTCGGCGCCCTTGGTATCGGCAACCCCGTCGGTCGTGTTGCCGTCGAGGGCATCGGTTCCGCCAACCAGCACATGCCGGTGGCCGGGCCGAACAGGCCGGCCCCGATGCTGTCGATGTCGGCAACCGCGGTCGGCACGTCATCGACGATGTTGACGGACAGCGTGCCTGTGGCGTTCTGGCCGTCCTGGTCGGTGAGCGAGACGGCAAGGTTCTCGAACAGGCTGTTGGTGGAGGCTCCGGTAGCATGGCCTCGTTGTCGAGCAGCGTGTAGGTATAGCTGACGGTGCCGGTTGCGGGATTGTAGCCGGTCACGTTCAGCGTATTGCCGAGCGGTGGTGAAGGAGCTGGCGGTGAACACGCCGTTGGTGATGAAGGCATGGCCGTCGATGGTCAGCGAGGCGATGCCGTCGGGCGAGGAGATGGTGAAGGTGCCGCCCTGGGTGGTGCTTTCCTTCGAGGTCGGAGCCGGCCGAT
>NZ_JAMYVX010000001.1:4250000-5495099 GCF_040324475.1 Mesorhizobium sp. C268A | reverse complement strand
CCCGGCGCCGCGAAGGCCCTGGCCGCCTATGATTCCAGGCGCCGTCCCGACATTCTGGCGCGTTCCGGCGCGGTCAATCTGCTCAACATGTCGCTGCTTTCGGACATGCTGCCGGCGCAGATGGCACGCAGCGCCGGCCTCAATGTGCTCGGCAGTTTCGCGCCGCTGCGCGCCTTTTTCATGCGCGAAGGCTTGAGGCCGGGCAGCGGCTTTGCGGCGCTTACCGGCGGTTCAGGGAAACAGGTCCGGCGGTAAGATGCCGTGGCGGATCATGTAGAGCAGCCCGGTCACCGTCAGCACCGAGAGGCAGGTGGTGATCAGCACGCTGGCCGAGGCGCGTTGCACCCAGACGCCATATTGCTGGGCGATGACGAAGACGTTGGTTGCGGTCGGTAATGCCGCCAAAAGCACGGCTGAAAAAACCCAGATTTCGGAAAAGTTCCCGATCCAGCTCAGCACGACGTAGCAGAGCGATGGATGCAGGATCAGCTTCAGCGCCGCGATCGACGCCAACTCATGCGGCACGCGGTTGAGCGGCCGGAGCGCAAGCGTCACGCCCATGGCAAACAGGGCGCAAGGGGCGGCTGCCCGCGAAAGATATTCAAGCAGGCGATCGACCGGCTGCGGTGGGTGAAAGCCGAGATAGGCGGCGCCAACGCCAAGCGCGGTCGCGATGATGAACGGGTGCAGGACGATTTTCCTGACTACGCCGAGGATGAGCCGCCACGGCGATGTCTTGTCGTCGCCCGACAGCGCCATCATCATCGGCGCGATGGCGAAATGCATGATATTTTCGAAGCAGAAGATCAGCGCAACGGGACCGCCGCTTGTTCGCCGAAGGCGAGCAGCGCCAGCCCCGGCCCCATATAGCCGATATTGCCGTAGGCCGCGGCCAGCGCCTTGATCGTCGACTGGGCGATCTCGCCGCGCGACGCCGTCACCGACCATACGAACATGATCGAGAAGATCGTGTAGGTGGAAAATACCGAGCCGAAGATGAAGCGCCATTCGGTCAACTGTTCGAACGGCGTGCGGGCCAGCAATTGGAAGAACAGGGCAGGAAGCGCGACATAGACGATGAAGGTGTTCATCCAGCCAAGCGCTTCCAGCGGCTGCCTGGTTATGCGCGCGACCAGAAAGCCGATGAAAATCAGCCCGAAGAACGGAAGAACAAGACCGACAATGTCAGACATTTTTGCCCTGGCCCGAAACCCCGGGACCGGGCTAGCCCGTAGCTTCATCGGGCGTCAAGCGCTTCGGCATTGAACTGACACGCTATCTGCGCCAAATAAAGCCTGATCCCAGACCTAAGTCGGGCTCGATTTTTGGCCACGGTGTGTGTAAATTCAAAGTCTTAGAGCGCTCTTCGCACATTCGAGGGGACGCCGGGCGCTCTAGAGGCTTAGTGGTGAGTATGATGAAAACGGCCAAATTTTCGATCGGACAGGTGGTTCGTCATCGGCTGTTTCCGTTCCGCGGCATCATTTTCGATGTCGATCCGCAATTTGCCAACACCGACGAATGGTACGAAGCCATCCCGGCCGACGTGCGGCCGCGCAAGGACCAGCCGTTTTACCATCTGCTCGCCGAGAATTCGGAAACCGAATACATCGCCTATGTCTCCGAGCAGAACCTGCTCGAGGATCAATCGGGCGAACCGGTCCGGCATCCACAGATCGGCGAGATGTTCGACAAGCGGCCCGACGGACGCTATGAGCCAAAACGCCAGTCGAGACACTGACATCACCTTGCATCGACGTGACGGCAACAAAAAAGCGGGGCATGACCCCTCTTTTTGTCGCTCCGGTATCTGTCCCGGCGATTAGTTGGCGGCTTTGGCCTTGGCCTGCTCGTCCTTGAGCTTCTTGGCGAAGTCCTGGTTGTTCTTGACGACGAAATCCTGAAGTTTTTTCTGCCGATCCTCGATGTCCGACTGCTGCAGCGGCGCGCCGTCAAAGGCGCCGCTGAAGCCGGTCAAGGCAACCTTGATTGGATTTGGCTGACTCTGGAAGTTGATCGAGGTCAGCGTGATCGCCTGTCCCTTCTTGAAGGACGCGACGAGCGCGTCGGTCAGCGGCACTTCGGCAACGCAACGGTCGGCGAAGCAAATGACATAATCCAGCTTCGTCGCCTTGCCGGCGTCTATTTGCAGGGCGATGCCGGGGGGCACCAGGCGACCTGGGGGAACCGTGACCTGGAAGACCTTGCGGTTTACCTTGCCCTTCAACTCGATCAGGCTGACGCCGGTGACGAACTGGCCGTTGCCGGCAGTGATGATGTTCTGGACATTGCAGATGTCGACATCTTCCTGCTTGGTGCAGGCCTTGAACCAACCCTGCGGAATCTGTTGCTGTGCCGAAGCGGTGGGAAGTCCGGCGCCCAGAAAGCCGACCACGCCCGCGGCCAGGACCGAAAGGCGGTATGCGTTGCTGTTCAGGCTCGTCATGTCGTGCATTTCCTCTCAAATGATCCCGGGACCGGCTTCTTCGCGCCGTGTGGTCCTGCTACCTGTTGCCGAATTGAGGCAACAGAATGACTTCGGAGCGCGTGTTACACTGCATGAGCAGCCGAATCCAGCCCGCCGCCTGCAATTCTTGGCCTCGCAATTTGGGTCGTGCGATTTGGGTTGATGTATCTGGCCGGAGCGCCGCGGCGCCATGTTAGGGTGCACTCCGAATCATCAAGCCGCCCAGTAAGGAGACGGTCATGGGCCGCATTCTTGTTTGGCTGATCGCCGCAATTTCGTTCTTCGCCTTTGCACCCGGCGTGGCGATGTCGGAACCGAGACATGCCATCGCAATGCAGGGCGAGCCGGCGCTGCCAGCCGACTACCAGCATTTCGACTACGTCAATCCCGATGCGCCCAAGGGCGGCAACATCACTTACTGCGTCGTCGGCAGCTTCGACAATCTGAACCCGTTCATCCTGAAGAGCCTGCGCACCACGGCGCGCGGCATGCAGGACCTCATTTTCGGCAATCTCGTCTTCGAGCCGTTGATGATGCGCAACTACGACGAGGCCTTCAGCCTCTATGGCCTGCTCGCAGACACAGCCGATATGGATCCCGAGCGCAAGTCGATCGAGTTCCATCTCAACCCAAATGCAAAGTGGTCCGATGGCGAGCCGGTGACGCCGGATGACGTGCTGTTCACCTACGATGTCTTCACCGACAAGGGCCGCCCGCCCTACAGGGACCGCATGAGCCTGATCGCCAAGCTCGAAAAGACCGGCGATCACAGCGTGCGCTTCACCTTCAACGACAAGGCCAATCGCGAGACCCCCTTGATCATCGCACTGACGCCGATCATCCCAAAGCACGCCTTCAACAAGGATACCTTCGACAAGACGACGCTGAAGCCGGTGATCGGCAGCGGTCCCTACACCATCGACAAGGTGCAGCCGGGACAGCGCATCGTCTTCAAGCGCAATCCGAATTACTGGGGCAAGGACATCCCTTCCAAGCGCGGCTTCGACAATTACGACCAGATCACCATCGAGTACTTCCTCAACGCCAATGCCAAGACGGAAGCGTTCAAGAAAGGCATCTGCGCCATTTACGATGAGGGCGATCCGGTCAAGCGCGAGCGCGACATCGATTTTCCCGCCTTTCATCGCGGCGAGGTGATCGCCGAGACCTTCGACACCGGCATACCGCCCGTGGTGACCGGGTTCCTGTTCAACACGCGACTGGAGAAGTTTTCCAATCCGGAGGTGCGGCGCGCGCTCGGCATGCTCTACGACTTCGAATGGGCCAACAAGAACCTGTTCGGCGGCAAGTACACGCGCACGATGAGCTACTGGCAGAATTCCGAACTTTCCGCGCTCGGCCATCCCGCCAGCGACAGGGAAAAGGCGCTGCTGGCGCCCTACCCCGGCCGCGTGCCGGCCGATGTCATGGACGGCAGCTGGCGCCCTCCGGTGAATGACGGCACCGGCCAGGACCGCAAGGTGCTGAAGCTGGCGTTCGACCTGCTGAAGAGCCAGGGCTACGCCGTTAGGGATGGCGTCCTGCTGGATCCCAAGGGAAACCCGTTCGGTTTCGAGATCCTGACGGCGTCGCAGGACGATGAACGCTTTGCCGCCATCTATCAGCGCTCGCTGGAAAAGATCGGCATCGCGGTGACCATCCGCAGCCTCGAGGCCGACCAGATCCAGTCGCGCAAGCAGCGTTTCGACTTTGAGGTTCTTGTCGGGTCGAGCGGGTTCAGCAACTCGCTGTCTCCCGGTATGGAGCAGAACCTTCGCTGGGGTTCTTCAGAGGCCAAAAGAGAAGGTTCATTCAATCTGGCCGGCGTCGCCGATCCGGCGGTCGACGCGGCGATCGACGCGATGCTGAGAGCACGGACCAAGGAAGACTATGTCGCCGCCGTGCGCGTGCTCGACCGATTGCTGATCTCCGGCAATTACATGGTGCCGATGCAGTACAACGCGCAGCAATGGCTCGCTTACTGGAATTACCTGGACCATCCCAAAAAGACGCCCATATTCGGTTATCAATGGCCGACCTGGTGGCGCAAGCCGAACTGAGCGTGGCCGAGATCGGTCTCGCTGAAACGTTCGGCTGCAGGAGATCAAGATGAGCGATGACAATTCCATTTCCGTCGACGTGGTTTCCGACGTCGTCTGCCCCTGGTGCTTCGTCGGCCAGAAGCGGCTGGATAAAGCGATTGCCGCTGCCGGCGACGTTGAGGTTCATGTGCGCTGGCGGCCGTTCCAGCTCGACCCGACCATCCCGCGCGAGGGCAAGGACCGGCGCGAATACATGCTGGCCAAATTCGGCAGCGACGAGCGCATCCGCCAGATGCATGCCCGCATAGAGCCGCTCGGCGAAGCCGAAGGCATCGATTTCGCTTTCGACGCCATCAAGGTCGCCGCCAACACGCTGGACGCGCATCGTGTCATCCGCTGGGCCGGTGCCGCCGGTGAAGCCGTGCAGAACCGGCTCGTGCGCCGGCTGTTCCAACTGTATTTCGAGAAAGGCGGCAATATTGGCGACCACGCCGTGCTGATCGATGCCGCCCGCGAGGCCGGCATGGACGCTGCCGTGGTCGAAACGCTGTTGCCGACCGATGCCGACGTCGAGGAGGTGCGCACAGAAATCGCCACGGCATCGCGGATGGGGATCACCGGCGTGCCGTGTTTCCTGCTCGAAGGCAAATACGCCGTCATGGGCGCGCAGGACGCCGACACGCTGACTGATGCCATCCGCCAAGTCGCGGCCGCAAAGGCCAAGGGCGAACTGGAAAAGGCCGGCTAGAGCCTGTTCCATCCCGATGGAAATCGGGATGGGCTCTATCTCCTTGTTTGAGCATGATCTCTGGACAAAACGGTTTCCCGTTTGTCCGAGAAAACCGGCAACCACTTTTCGGGATCATGTTCGGGTTATTTCACCGTCACCTTGGCTTTGCTGAGGAAGAATCCGTGGCCGTTGCTGCCCGTGCAGGTCAGTCCCTTGGTTGACGACTGGCAGGTAAACGGCCCTTTGCTCCAGCTGCTTCCGTAAGCCAGCTTCGCCACATCGCTGCAGCAGCCCTGCTCGCCCGGATTCTTGATCAATGTCGCCGGGCCGTTCGGCCCAAGGATCACGGTGACGTAGCTGGGCTCGACGCGCGAACAGCTCAGTTCCGGACCGCCATCCTGTGGTTCGTAGGTGCTGGTGCCGCCCTTCGGCGTGTAGATGCAGCCGATGTTGCCGGACGGAGCATTGAACTCGATTTGCCCTTCGGCGCTTGCCGGAATGGTCTGGCTGACGGCATGCGCAAGAGGCAGCCAGGCAAAGAGCGTCACCATTGCGGGAACGGCTGCGCGTGCAAGCATTGGGGAGCTTCCTTGTTGGGGACCGGACATGCATCGGTGCCGACAGTGCCCGGCAAGGTTCATTCCAGTGCGCTTGATTGTCAAACGGTGTTGAGCTGCAGCTAAAAAGCGTGGGCCAACTCATGAGCAGTCGCCGTGCAGGAGCGACGATCTTGCGTGCCCAACCATGATGGCCGGTGAAATGATTCGGGCGGCCTGGGGCGATCACGGACGGCAATTTTTCGGGCGATCCGGTTAGCGCGCGGTGGGAAAACCGGCCGACGGGCAGGCCTTTTGGTCACAAAGCCGTGTATGAGCCTTCCCTCAGGGAATATATTCGCACATCTGAGCGTTCTCGCAACACATTGAAACAAAGGACAAATTTGACCCAAAGACGGCGATCTCGCAGTACCAACTGTTGCCTCATGGCAACGGCGGGTGGGCTGCTTCACATTCGCCGGGATAAAATTCATAGAAAATGATCAATTGGTGTTACTATCCGTAACAAAACTAAAAAAGGTTTGGGCGGGATTGTGATTCGGGTCGACAGACCGCGACGTTCAATATCGGCACTTTGGAACCGCGACGCCCCCGCCGGGCCGTCGCCCCTGACGCCAGTATCGTCGATGCGGACCTTCTGGGGACTGATGCGGGCCTACTGGTTCTCGGACCGGTGGAGAGAGGCCTGGGCTCTCACCGTCGTCCTCGCGCTCATCATAGCCCTGTCGAGCAAGGCCGACGTCTGGTTTACCGTGTTGGCGGGCGAACTGGCAGCCTCAATCGCTTTTTTCCACGACGCCGCGAATACCACGCCCCTTGAATCAGTGCTTACCAATGCCGGCCTGCTTGTGCTGCTGGTCGTGTTCAAGGACATGGGAATCATAGGCGCCTGCAAATTTGTATCGGCGACATTGCATCGCAAATGGCGCGCCTGGTTGAACGCGCGTTTCAATGCGGCGCTGCTTGATACCAACCATACTCACTACCACGCTCAGAATGGCTCGCCAGATGCGCCAGCGCCCGACAACATCGATCAGCGCGTGCAGGAATCCATCAAAGACATGGCGGGCGGCGCCATCGGGCTTGCCCAAGGTGTCTTCGGCGTCTTCACCTCACTTTATTTTGTCGGCGGCGCTTTGCTGGCGAATTCCGTGGAGGTAAAAGGCCTGGATGCCCTCGGCAGCTATGGCAGCGCCGTCCTCGCTCTCCTGGCGGTTGCCATCTACGTGCCGGTCAATACCTGGATCGCGATCAAACTCGGCGGAATGCTGGAGTGGCTCAATGTCAGGATGCAGAAGGCCGAAGGCACCTATCGCAGCGAGCTGATCACCTTGTTGCGCCGCAGTTTCCATGTGTCGGCGTCGCAAGGCGAAGACGTGCAAAAGACGATACATGGACGGCTCTATCTCGATATCGATACCACCTGGTCGAAGCTCAACATCGTCAACACCCTCTATGCGGGATTCGAATCGGTCTATAATTTCGTCGGGGCCAAAGTTGTCGCCTACGGACCTGGTCTGGTGCCGTTCATCCACAACGGCGTCGACCTCAAGGGCTACATAACCGGTTCCGAGCAGGTCAACGCGCTGATCAGCAAATGTTCCTGGTTCATCCATGTCATGCCGAGTCTCGCCACCTTGCGGGCCAACAGCCAGCGCGTCATCGAGTTGGCGCACGCCATTGAAAACGTCCAACAGCCGCAGGAATTCTACAGCCAGACCGGCCGTTCCGATTTCCACTATGCCAGCCAGAACCCGGTCTTCGGCCTGACCATCCAGAAGCTTGAACTGGCGCATCAGGGTGAAGACGCCACGCCGTTCCTGAGCGCAGCCAATCTGCGCTTTCGGCGCGGCGAGTGGGCATTCCTCAAGGGCGAATCCGGCTGCGGCAAGACTTCGCTGATCAAGGCGATCAACGGCTTGTGGCCTTATGGCCGCGGCACCATCGTCTTCCCTGACGGTGTGAGGAGCTTCTATGCCGCCCAGGAGGTCAAGCTGCAGCAGGTGTCGCTGAAGCAGCTGGTGTGCCTGCCCGGTTCCGAGGACGACTATGGCGATGCGCAGGTCGCGGCAGCCCTGCACAAGGCCGGCCTCGGCGATTTCATCGAACACATGGCCGATGAAAGCCGCGAGGGAAAGATCTGGGACCAGCTGCTGTCCGGCGGCCAGAAGCAGAAGCTGGTTGTGGCCCGCATCGTGCTGCAGCAACCGGGACTGTTGTTCCTCGACGAAGCGACCGGCGCGCTCGATCCGGATGGCAAGATCGCCTTCCACCAGGCCATCAAGGACAACTGTCCCGATGTCACGGTGATCAGCATCATGCATGAGGCGGTGCCGCCACGTTCGGCCTCGGGCGAGGAATTCTACCATAGCGTGGTCGCGATCGCCGACGGCGTCGCCACCAAGAGGCCGCTTGTTCCGAACCTTCCGCGCGAGCTCACCACCATCCTTACGCAGCCGCGGCCGGTCGAGGACAAATGGATGCGTTTTTCACGCCGGCTGAAGCAGAAATAGCAGCCACGCCGAAGCGCGTTCCGCCACTGGCGGCGGGGCACTCGCTCCCTCCCCCTTCAATAATCATCACAGTCTCGCGATTGGGCCGGCTCCCGGCTGTTTTCCGCCACCCCCGCGATTGACTCGCCAAGATGCGCTCCTATGTTGCGCCCGCTCGCTGAATTCCAACTCGAACCCGCGAGCAGAAAGGTCACCGCGCCATGCCTGGCGACAGTAGTCGAACGCAACCGCCGTCCGCCTCGATGTGACCTCTAACGGCTCACGTCCCGCCGGACGGCAAGGAGTGAGCCATGAACGAATTTACCCCCGTCGTAGCGGGCGACGATGCCGTCGCTATCGCGCGTATTCTTGCCAATGATCACGTCGCCGATGTCGTCGAGGCCCTGAACCGGGAAGCTCGCGATACCGCGATAGAACTGCTTTGCGAAATGCCGTTCGAGCGGCTGGTCGAGATCTTCGACCAGCCTGAACTCGACGGCGCCTCCGATCTGGCCGAGGCGCTGCCGCGCGCCAAGGCGTGCAAGCTGCTGACCGCCATGTCGGTCGACCGCGCCGCCGATATTCTGCGAGAGCTGGATGAGCCGACGCGCTCCGAGCTGCTCGGCGGGTTGGTCCCGCCGCTGCGGGCAACGCTGCTTTCCATTCTCGGCTATCCCGAAGGCAGCGCCGCCTCAATCATGACGACCGAATTCGTCAGCGTGCCGTCGGACTGGTCCGTCGGGCGCACGCTCGACTACATCCGCAAGGTGGAGCGGACGCGGGAGACCGTCTACGCCATCTACATCGTCGATCCAGACACGCATGTGCTGGTGCGCTCGACCGGCCTGCGCCGGCTGATCACCGGCGAGCCGGACGATCCGATCCTGTCGGTGGCGCCGGATCGCGCCCCGGTGACGGTGACGCCGCTGACCGATCGCGAGACACTGGCGCAGACGATCTCCAAATATGACCTGCTCGCGGTTCCCGTCGTCGACCACGGCAAGATCCTCGGCATCGTCACCATCGACGACATCATCGACACCATGATCGAGGAGACGACCGAGGACGCGCATCGTTTCGGCGGCATGGAGGCGCTCGACGAGCCCTACATGAAGATGAGCTTTCTCGCGATGATCAAGAAGCGCGGCGGCTGGCTGTGCGCGCTGTTCATCTCGGAGATGCTGACCGCCAATGCCATGCAAAGCTATGAAGGCGAACTGCAAAAAGCGATCGTGCTCACTCTGTTCATCCCGCTGATCATGAGCTCGGGCGGCAATTCCGGTTCGCAGGCGACCTCGCTCGTCATTCGCGCGCTGGCGCTGCGCGAGATCGGCCTTCGCGACTGGTGGCGGGTGGCGTTGCGCGAATTGCCCACCGGCTTCGTGCTCGGCGCCATGCTTGGCGTGGTCGGCATCTGCCGCATCGCGCTCTGGCAATATATGGGCTTCTACGATTATGGGCCGCATTGGCCGCTGATCGCGGCGACCGTGGGGGCAGCACTCGTCGGCATCGTCACCTTCGGCTCGCTGTCGGGGTCGATGCTGCCGTTCGCGCTGAAACGGACCGGCTTCGATCCGGCGAGCGCCTCGGCGCCGTTCGTCGCCACGCTGGTCGATGTCACCGGCCTGGTGATCTATTTCTCGGTGGCGCTGGTCATCCTGCGCGGCACTTTGTTGTAATAAGCTTCAGGCCTCCCATCGCGGTGGCAACAGCGGCTGCCATGGGGGGTTCTTCAAGATCGAGCGCGCGGGCGTCAATCGACCCGCACGCCGTTCTTCACGCGGTAGGTGGGCTTGTACATGGTGACCAGTTCCTCCGCTGCCGTCGGGTGGACGGCCATGGTGCGGTCGAAATCATCCTTGGTGACGCCGGCCTTCAGCGGAATGCCGAGCAACTGCGCCATCTCGCCGGCGTCCGGCCCGAGGATGTGCGCGCCGAGCACTTTTCGCGTGGCGCCATCGACCACCAGCTTCGTCAGCATCTTTTCGTCGCGGCCCGACAGCGTGTGCCGCATCGGCCGGAATGTGGCGCGGTAGATTTCGATATCGGAGTAGCGCTTGACGGCATCGTCCTCGGACAGCCCGACGGTGCCGATCTCCGGCTGTGAGAAGACGGCGGTCGGAATGGTGTCGTGGTCGGGCGCGGTCGGATTGCCCTTGAATGCGGTCTCGATGAAGCACATGGCTTCGTGGATCGCCACAGGCGTCAACTGCACGCGGTTGGTGACGTCGCCGATCGCCCAGATGTTGTCGATGTTGGTGCGGGAATACTGGTCGACAACGATGGCGCCGGTTATGCCGAGCTCGATACCGACGCCTTCCAGGCCCATATTCTCGGTGTTTGGGAGGCGGCCGATGGCGAGCATGACCTGGTCGATCGTCAGCACCTTGCCGCCGGTGACCAACGCATCCAGCCTGCCGTCCGGCCGTTTGCGGACCCATTCCGACACGGCGTGGCAGAGGATCTTGATCCCCTTCTTTTCCATGGTTTCGTGCAGCATGTGCCGCAGGTCCATGTCGAAGCGCGACAGTATCTCCTTGCCGCGATAGACCAGCGTGGTGTCGACGCCCAAGCCATGGAAGATATTGGCGAATTCGACGGCGATGTAGCCTCCGCCCTCGATCATGATCGCCTTCGGCAGTTGCTTGAGGTCGAAAACCTCATTGGAAAAGATGCAATGCTCGTGACCGGGCAACGCCGGGTGCGGCGCCGGCCGGCCGCCGGTGGCGATCAGGATCTGGTCGGCGGTGACGGTGCGGTCATCGCCCAGGAGATGCACGACATGCGGGTCGACCAGCATGGCGCGCGAGTGGAACGTCTCGCCGCCGGCGCCTTTCACGTTCTTTTCGTAAATCGCTTCCAGACGGGCAATCTCGCGGTCCTTGTTGGCGACCAGCGTCGGCCAGTCGAAGCTGGCCTCGGGCACCGTCCAGCCATAGCCGGCGGCGTCGGCAAAATGCTCGGGAAATTGCGAGGCATAGACATAGAGTTTTTTCGGCACGCAGCCACGGATGACGCAGGTGCCGCCATAGCGGTATTCCTCCGCGATGCCGACACGTTTGCCGAGCGCTGCCGCCACGCGCGCCGCCCGAACCCCGCCGGAGCCGCCGCCGATGACGAAGAGATCGTAGTCGTAGCCGGCCATGCTGCTGTTCCTTGCCCCAAGAAATGTTTGAGACAGGTAGGCTGCATGAAGCCAAAAGAAAAGCCCGGTTTCCACCGGGCTTTCTGGTCCAGCGGCAAGGATGCCGGTGGCGAAATCAGACGTCTCAGTTCTTCGGCGCTTCCGGCTGGTCACCGTCTGCGGGCGCATCGCCGTCGGCAGGTGCAGCGCCATCGGCGGGGGCAGTTGCGTTATCCGGCGCAGGCGCGGCCGGAGCAGCGGCCTTCGCGGCGGCTGCCAGCGTTTCGCCGACCTGCTGGGCGAGATCGCGCGCCAGGCCGTTCTGCCAGATGTCGGCGGCCTTGACCAGTTCGCGCGTCACGTTGGGGCCGTTGTCGAGCAGCTTCTTGCCGGCATCGGAATTGTAGAAGGCGGCGATGTCGGTGAGATCCTTCTCGGAGAACACCTTGGCATAGGCCAGCGCTGCTTCCTTCTCCAGATCGGCACGGCGCGAGGCCAGCGCCAGTGCCTTCTCGCTTACGGTCTTGCCGATCAGCTCCTGCATATCAGGGTTCTTCTGGATAAGCTGCTGCTCGAGCGAGGCCGCCGCTTGCGGCAGGATGTTGTCGAACGAGTCGGTCGCGTGGATTGCCGTGACCGCCGCCCGTGCCGCCTTCAGATGCGATTCCGTGATCTCCTGCGAGAACGCCGGGGAAGAGAAGGCGAAAACGGCCGAAGCCGCCAGAACGGCGCAAAGATTGCGAACCCGGTTATGCAACATCATGATCGGTAGAACTCCCTGGTTTTCGGGCGGCATGGACGGTTTGGATGCCGTCGCCGCCGGCGATGATGGCCGCTGACGCCAGCCCGATGAAAAGACCATGCTCGACCACACCAGGAATGGCATGGAGAGCATTCGAAAGCGCTCTTGTATCCGGAATGCGGCCAAAAGATGCATCGAGGATAAAATGGCCGCCGTCTGTAACAAAAGGCTGGCCCCCCGTCATCCTCAATGTAACCGGGCCGGAAAGGCCGAGACTTTTGGCCGCTGCCGCGACCGCGATTTCGGTGGCGCGCAGGCCGAACCGGTTGACTTCGATCGGCAAGGGAAACTGGCCAAGGGTGTCGACCATCTTCGAGCGATCGGCAATGACGATCATGCGCTGAGATGCCGCCGCGACGATCTTCTCGCGCAGCAGCGCGCCGCCGCCGCCCTTGATCAGTGTCAGCGCCGCGTCGATCTCGTCGGCGCCGTCGACGGTAAGGTCGAGCTCGGGCGTTTCCTCAAGCGTCGACAGCGGCACGCCAAGTTCGCGGCAAAGGGCTGCAGTGCGCTCCGACGTCGGCACGCCGATGACGGTCAAGCCCGCGGCGATCTTTTCGGCCAGCAGCCGCACGAATTCGTCGGCCGTCGTCCCGGTGCCGATGCCGATGCGCATGCCGTCGCTGACATGGGCAAGGGCTGCCCGCGCGGCCTCGACTTTCAACTGCCTCGCATCCATGCTCGCCCCAGGGGTTTGGCTTGGTTCTGATTTTTCTGGATGCGCGCTCCTAGCACTTTTGCCCGCAGGGTCAAAGACTTTGGCTCGCACCGGCTTGCCTGAAAGAAGCGCAGCCGCTATCGCCTGCCTGCAATGCATCAGCCACAGGACAGGCCATGACCCAACCGATCATCGTGTTCGACCTCGACGGGACGCTGATCGACACGGCGCCGGATCTGCTCGACAGCCTCAACCACAGCCTTGCCGCCAGCGAGCTTGCCGCTGTCGACGAGGCCGGCTTCCGGCGTTTTGTCGGCCAGGGCGGACGGGTGATGATCGAGCGCGCGCATACCGCGCAGCAGAAATCGCTGGCGGTGGAGGAGCACGACAGGCTGCTGAAGGTGTTCCTCGACCACTACACACTCAACATCCCCGGCAAGTCGCGCCCCTACCCCGGTGTCGTCGAAGCCATCGCCCGCTTCGAGAAGGCCGGCTATCTGCTCGCCATCTGCACCAACAAATATGAGGCGAATTCGAAAGCGCTGATCGAGGCGCTCGGCCTGACAAAGCATTTCGCCGCGATCGCCGGCCAGGACACGTTCGCCTTCCGCAAGCCCGACCCGCGCCATCTGACCGAGACCATCCGGCTCGCCGGCGGCGATCCGCATCATGCGCTGATGGTCGGCGATTCGCAGACCGACATCGACACCGCCAAGGCAGCCGGCATTCCGGTGGTCGCCGTCGATTTCGGCTACACCGACCGCCATGTCAGAGAATTCGAGCCGTCGGCGGTGATTTCGCATTTCGACGCGCTGACGCTCGACCTGGCGGAACGGCTGATTGCAGCTGCGGCCGGCTGAGCGAAACGGGCGATTGCGCGGCAGCGCCTGCCCTCGCCTATTTCAGGCACAGAAGGCCGGCGCATCGCCTTGACTTCACAACCCTGCCTCCCTTATATCGCGGCTCGCTTGGCCTTCGGGCAACGAGCGGGCGATTAGCTCAGCGGGAGAGCACACCCTTCACACGGGTGGGGTCGCAGGTTCAATCCCTGCATCGCCCACCATTTTCTTTCCCTGAACAGCGCACTCCAAGCCAGCACTCCTAGCAGCTGCAACTCGCCCCTTCCCCACCAAAATTCTTCTGCGCGAATTTCAAGGCGCTTGAGTAGCTCGTGTAGCTCTGGAACTGGCAGACATCGGAGCCGTTGCGCACCTTCATCTGCTCGAGATCCCAGAACGAAACCTCGATGTGATCGTTGGCGCAATAGACCGTGTATTTTTCAGGCTCCAGCGCGTTGGCTTTCTGCAGCGGCATGGAGACGGCTGGAATGCAAAGCGCGGAAAGTGCAAGCATGACGGCGTGACGCGTGCGCATGTAAAAACCTCTGGAGTGAGAACAGCCCGTATTTGTCGCGACGATAGTGAGCGGCGCATCGCGGCTTTTTTACGCGCCCTTGTCTTCGCCCCGCTCGGGCCTTCAGTGTTTCTATATGCTGGTCCATATCTCCAATGTGTTGGCCTTGATGATCGGCACCGCACGGGCTGTCACCAGTCGGCCAGCGGCAACCGTGAGGTCGGCGGCCAGCAGTTCGGCGGCGCCACGGTCGGCGTCGTTGTAGGGGTTGTAGCGAACTTCGTTCTTGCCGGCGGCAGCGGCGACACGTTCTTCGCCAGGGTTTGGAATGCCCCAGCCCAAGGCCCGTATTTTTGCGGAAAGCGCCCCGGCGTCCTCGCGCGCCATGCCGGCGAACTGGACGTAAACCGTCTGTGGGCTCTGCTGGATACGCAGCCGGTCCTTCAGCGTGTTGAGTGCGTTGCGATCCTGCTCACCGATAACAGTCTGGCCGTCGGCTGCCGAAAGGGCGAGATCGGCAACCGCCCGGCGCGCGCCGGCAAACACAGCCAGCCAGTCCGGGCGTTCCCACAATTCAGGCGGTACCCCAAGCAGGGTCTCAAGCACGTTGCGGCGCCCCGCCGGTGTCAGCCCGCTTATGCTTTGCAGGCCGGCCATCTCGACGAGAGCCGCGACGATCTTCTGCCGTTCGACCACCGGAAGGTCTGCGTCTTCGAGGACGGCAATCAGGTCACCGCGCAGTGCATCATTTGCGCCGTCGAGCAGCTTGACGCGAGCCGCCAGTTCGTCGGCCGCGGTTCCATTGGGGCCGCGGTTCTTCAGTGAATCCGTCCATTCGATGAGAGGGTCGAAATTGAGGCTCGTGAGCCTTTCAAGCTCGGCAACCGGGAGCCGATACTGCTCGACGTTGAACGCCCCCGTAGCGTCGGCTGGAATGAAGAACGCATCGACCTCAAATTCCGGCTCCCTCACCTCTCCCTTCACGGCCGCCGACACCGAGGACACCGCGAGCTTCCAATAGGCATAAGGGACCGGCACGCCGTCGACCGGCTGGTCCGCGGGCCGGAAGACAGGACCACTGAAGATGGTCACCCGATTGGCGAGCGGATTGTGCTGCGAGCGAACCCAGTTTTCGAGCGGCACCCATCGGCTGCCGTAGAAAGTACGCGGCTGCGGCATCGTGTTTGGCAGGAAAGAGGCATACTGCGCCAGCTTGAGCGCCGCCGTTGCCGGATCGCCGGCGAACTCCGGACCCCAGGCGATGTCGCTGGCACTTGCAAATCGCGCCGCCAGCCAGGGCCGGTCCGCGCGAAAGTACCAGTTGGGACGAGGCTGGTAGTCGACCGACAATCGGCTGTCGGGTTTCAGTCTGCTGGCGGTGAATTGCAGCGGCAACCTCTGCGACCGATCCAGGTTGACGGCCGAATAGATGGCCATGCGATGAGTTCGGCCCATGACCAGCGAGTAGTTGATGTAATCAAGCGGCGGCGCCACGGCGTCGTTGGCCAGGTCGTCGGTTATCCTGGGCAAGCCGATCGTGGCCCCTATGAAATCGACCTTGTATCCCGAAAGAACGTTAGGCTGTTTGTCTATGTCTTTGCCAAGCAGCGGTTCAAGCGCGGCGCGCAGCGGCGCCGGCAATTGGTCGAGCGCGACCTCGCCGCTTTTGACCTGCCCGGCCACCTCGACCAGCACCCCCTGTCGCAAATCGGGCGCCAACTTGTCCAGGGACACGCTGCCGAGTTTGAGCTGTTCGACCACAAGCAAGATCGCGGATCGCAAAGTGGCCTGCGTGGCTTGCTGCTCGGCCAGCGTCTTGGCGGCGTCTTCCGCCTTCTTCTCGGCAACGGCAAGTGCAGCCTCGGCTCGCTGGCGTGCGTCTTCCGTCTTTTCAAGGGCGGTGGAAAGCTTTCCATTGAGCTTTGCGACCTCACTGGCCGTCGTCTCGGCATCCTTGCGCGCGTCAACAGCGTCATTTCTCTGGACGTAGGCGAAATAGGTGGTTGCCCCAAGGATCGCGGCCAGGATGGCAAACAGCGCGATCAATATATTCTTGCTGCGATCGCGCTGCTTCTGGCTGTCGGTCTCCGCCTTGGCGCTCGCCTCGACGAACTCGGCGATGTCCGGCCCCTGCGGCAGCTCCGCCGCCTCCTTCAGCGCTTCGCCGCGCAGGAGATAGCCGGGATAGCCGGTGTTCTTCCATTGCCGCGCCTGGGCGGCCACGCGAATGCGAAAGCGCTCGGTCAGCTCGTCCGAACTCAGTTCGTCGTCCGATGCGAAGCCGTCGCCGGATTCGGCACCGTCTTTGGTCGCGACGGCCATTGATTCAGGAACGGCGATGGCGACCGTTCCTGAATCGTTGATTTCACGCGATGCCGATTCGGAGTCAACCGCGACGGCAATTGGCTCTGTTGTTTCGAGCCCACCGCCACCTGCGAAAAACGCGAGCCGCGCCGGGCTGACGTCGGCTGAGGTGATGCCCGGCCGCGTGACCAGTTCGGCGGACCAATAATCGAGTATGCGCTGCGCCGCGCGCCGGTCGGATTCCCGCGCGATGGTGCTGCCGGCGCGCCGTGCCTTGGCCAGGAAGTCGCGGATGGCCTGCGCATCGGGGGCCGTGTTGTCGATGCTGGCTTCCGTCGTCTCGGCGCCGGCCTTGTCGCTGCGGCTCATCGATGGGTCGACGGCTTCATTGCTGCTGGCGATGCGCATCAGCTCGAGATGTGCGATCCGGATGTCGCTCAGCGAAATAAAATCGGCCGGAGTTTCGGTCTCCGTGCCTGTCGCAAGTTCATCGCTCATGGCCCCAGGTCCTCAATGATCTTGTGCAAAGGCGTGCTGACGCGGACGATCGAGGCGCATTCCGTTTTCAGCGCCAGATCGACCTGGACGAAGCGTTGCTGGGCCTCGTCCCGATAGGCTTCGAAGGCAAGGATGAAGGCGGTATCGACGGTCTCGCGCGATAGCTGGTCGTTGACGTCGGTGGAGTAGTCGACGAGCGTCGCCCGCCACGCTCCAGTGGGGTCGAGGTCGGCAAGAACCTTGACCTTCACTTCCAGGTTTCGCCACAGCGGCGAAAACTGGAACGGCAGCGACTTGTCCGCCGCAGCGCCCCCTTCTATCGGCTCGATCATGTCGGTAAGGCTGGCCAGCTTGTTGTCGATGTCCTGCCATAGCTTGTGCTCGACGACGCGCGCATAGATGGTCGAGGACAGCACCATGATCGCGTCATGCGCGGCCTTGATCAAGGGCACGGACGGCTCTTCTGCAGGAAGTTTGCCGGCTATCGTATCTAGACCGGTGGCCAAAAGTCCGAAGGGCAGGTTCTTTGCCGTGACGAAAATCTGCTGGTTGAGCCGCGACGGCACGACGCGCAGCACGGTGCGCACGTCAAACAGCGCGTCGTAGGCGTCCGGAGACTTGTTATCGATGGCAGCCTGCAACTTGATCGCAGCCGCCTTGAGGTCGTCGAGCCAGGCCTGCTCGATATCGTGAAGCGCCGGCCCCGCCGGCAGTTCCATGACCGACTCTCCGATAGAGACACAGAAGAGCTTCAATATTTTGAGGAAATTGCGCATGACGCGGACCTGCTCCAGGTCGGCCCCCATGTCGCGGGCGGCGACCAGCAGGTTCTGGAAGCTGCCGATGCCATATTGAAAACTCTGCAGATGGTCATGCAGGTCCTTGTAGGTCTTGAGGACATCGATCTGGCTGGTGACATTGGTGAGGCCGTTGTCGGCGGCAAGCGTGGCCTGAATGTCCTTGGACTGCTGGTTGACGGCGTTGAAGCCTGCGAGCGCGGTGTTGACCCGATCGTCGGTCGTCAGGCCGGGCAAGTCGGCCGTCGGTTTCTGGCCCGCGGCGAGTTCGTCCAGATAGGCCTTGAACCGGGCCGCGCACTGCGGATTTTGCGCCACGACGGCAGTCATAAGCGCCTGCGACAGTTTATTGGTCAACGCATAGTCAAGGATGTTGAACCAGACTGTAAGCGCCGCCCCCTGGAGGTTGATGGCGCCAGCGACGATCCCAGCGTCCTTGGTTACCTGCAACCAATCGGGAGGCAATGGGTAGAGATCAGCCAGTTGAAGCCTGAGGTCGAAATAGGCGCTGATCTCTGAACTCCCTGGTGTTTCGTGTGTGGCGTTATAAACCGTCACATCCGAAAAAATTTACATGCCGTAGTCCCAAAATCGCCGCGCATCGAGCTGCGCCATCGGTCTGCATAGCTCACCATCTACACAGGCTTTGCCGCGAGGTCTTGGATGATGGTGTCGATCGCGATGCCTTCGTTGCGATAATATGTGCTTTTGGTAGGCGCGTTGGGCTCGGTGAGCCAGCCTCCGCTGTGATGCAGCGCAATCAGGTTCCAGTCGGTATCGAAGACCGGCGAGCCCGACGAACCCGGCAGTGTGTCGGTGAGATACTGGACGCGGCCGCCGCCGACGAAGGCTACGACATTGGCGACGAACGAAATCTGTTTCTGCGCACCGCCGGGATGCTGGATGATGTTGACATGATCGCCGGCCTTGACGGTCATGGGTTTCAATTCCAACTCGCCCCATTTGGAGGCATCGCCCTTGATGCGGACGGCGGACCAATCATTGTCCTTGGAGGTACGAAGAGGCACGGCGGTGTCGATGTCGAACTGGTCGAGCGGCGCGTCGAGCCCGGCAACGGTGCGCTGATAGTTGAACTGGACCACCGTGCCCGCCAATGAAGCGTCGTCAGGCAAGACATGGTTGTTGGTGATCAGTATCCCGCCGGTGGTCATGAAGCCGGTGCCGGAGCTGCCATCCGCACGCTTGATGCGCACCACCGATCTTGCCCTGACAAGGCCGAGTTCGAGATAGCTGATCGGCACCAGCGTGCTCTTGTCGCCAAGGATTTTTTCGAGCTGGGCCGGCGCCGTCGCGCCGCTCCAATTGGCGGTCGCGGGGCCTTCGACCGGCGGCGGCGGGGCGTGCTGCTTTGCCTGCAGCAGTGCCTGGTCGCCGGGATTCTCATCGAGTGCAAAGGCGACGAGGTCGTCGGCCCTGGTCTCCTGCTTTGCGCGCTGGACAATCGCAAACCAGTTGTTGATCGCCTTGTTGTCAAAGGCGATCTGGGCCGTCGAAAGACCGACACCTTTGGCAACACGCACGCCGTCGCCGATCATCGGGTAAAGGTTGGCGAGGATGCGGTTGAGACTGTTCAGTTCGGATTGCGTCCATTCGGTCATGGGATTCCCTCCGACCCTAAGCCTTCTTCTTCCGCTTGCGTGATCCCGCCCGCATTGCAATTTCGCCGCCACGAACCGTTTCGTACTGGTCGGCGTCGACAATCGATTTGTCGAAGGTGATGCCGGTCATTTCGGAGATTTCGGTTAGCGGGTACATGGCGCCGATGAATTCGTCGGAGACGGCAAACTCCAGCTCCGTGTCCGACAGATCCTGTTCGAGGACGAAGCCATAGCTGGCGAGCCCGTCTGTGACGCGCGCCACGATCACCTTCCAGAAACGGCGCGGCACCGGCGCGCGAAGACTTGTTCCCTTGGGGCCTTTGCCGGCAAAGGTTCGGTCGTCATCGGCGAGCACCGGGCCAGCGAAGACACACAGCCGTTCGCTCGCCGCCTCCGACAGGACGTGGTTCTCAAGATCGCCCCAGTTCTTCTCGCCCCTGTCGGAGCGGTTGTAGCCTTCGACCTGGGGCGAGCAGTTGGTGACATGGAAGGAACAGACATTGCCCCTGAGCAGCAACTCGAAGGTGCTGCCCCAGGCCACGTCATCGCGCCTGACGATATGGCCCTTGTCGAAGGCGCCCTGATCCTGGGTGTAGAAGACGTCGGGGATCTGATACTTGTCGTCGAGCCGCAGATCCGGGAACCAGCGCTCGCTGAACAGGCCGCCGCGCGAATAGTTGCGGCCCTTTTCCGGCTCGCGCAGATTGCTCTCCTCGGTGACGTTGGAGGCGGTGAACAGCGCCAGCCGCCGCTTGGCGTGCATCTTGAGCGAAAAATTCTGGTAGTCGAGTTGCGTGCCGCCGGCCTTGAGCGGCGCCAGCACGGAGAGGTCGGTGGCCTCAGGCATCGGCACAACGACCGGCGCGAGTTTAGTGCCGCCAGAGAGAAATTTCTCGTCGTAGCCCTTATAGCCGGCATAGTCCGCGACCGTTTTGGGAACGAATGCGCCGCCTGGAGGGGTCGACTTGGCCGCTTCGAGCTCGACCGATTCCGTGACCGCTTCATGGGCAGGCGTTGCGCCGAGCGAGACGGTGATGCGCAACGGCACTTCGAAGGTGACGCTGCCGCCCGGCGAAACGACGACGCCTCCGGATGGAGGCGTCTGGGTGGCGACGCCCGGGATCTGCTGGACGCCGCCGACTTCAACCAGGTTTACGCCCTCGGCCGGCGACCCGCTGTCCGCCTTGTTCCACCATGCGCCCCAATCGTTTGGGCCGCCGCTGGCGGCGCCGGCGAAATTGAGGCCGAGGTCGACGACACGCTGGTCCTTGGCCAGCGCGCCGGTCGGCACGGCGTAGTTACGCTCGAGATAGCGGCCGGCGAAATGCAGCGCCACGACCTCGCCGGTGGCGAGGTTGATCATGGCGGTACCGGAGTTGCCGCCAGTGGTCGAGCAATCATGTGTCGCCGCGCTGACGATCTTGCCGAAACTCTCCGTGCGGCGAGCGCAGCACTGACGTCTTGTAGTCGGGCGTCAGCGCCGGCGGATGCCAGCCGCGGTCGCGCTGGAAGAAGGCGCCGCTCTCGGGCCTGCGGTTCGAGCCGGCATCAGCTGGCATGGCCAGCCCTGCTTCCGTCCATTTCCGAAAACACCTCCTTGGCGATCCTGAAGGCGCGGTTGGCGGCCGGCACGCCGGCATAGATCGCGACATGCAGGAACGCTTCGCAGATATCGTCGCGCGTCGCACCGGTGTTGGCGGTGGCGCGCACATGCATGGCGACCTCTTCATCATGGCCAAGGGCGGCCAGCAGTGCCAGCGTCACGATCGAGCGTTCGCGCCTGCTGAAGCCCGGACGCGTCCACACAGTGCCCCAGGCTGCCTCGGTGATCAGCTCCTGGAACGGCCGGTCGAAATCGGTGACGGCATCCTCGCTGCGATCAACATGCGGGTCGCCGAGCACCGAGCGCCTGACGGTCAGCCCGGTCTGGTATCTGGTTTCGTTTTTGGGCAGTTCATCCATGGGTCTGCTTTCTCAGGGGAAGCGCCGCGACGAAATCGCGGATCAGGGTGGTCAGCGCCTTGGGCTGTTCGACGCAAGGGATGTGCGCGGCGTCACGAATGATTTCGAAATGTGCGCCTGGGATCAGATCGGCCAGCCAGCGGACGAGATCCGGCGGCGTCGAGCCGTCCTGGTCGCCAACGACGCAAAGCGTGGGTACCGCGATCCCCTGCGCGGCCTCGGTGAAATCGGCATCGCGCACCGCGGCGCAGGTGCCGATATAGCCGGCAACGGCTTGCCGGGTCATCATGTTCCAGTAGCCGTCGAGCTCGGCGACACGGTCCGCGTGGAAGGCAGGCGTAAACCACATTTTGAGCACGGCATCGGCGATGGCCTGGATGCCTTTGCTTTCGACCGTTTCGATGCGGGTGTTCCAGCTGTCGGCAGTGCCGATCTTGTGGGCGGTGTCGCACAGGATGAGGCCGTCGACGATTTCGGGGCGCCGGGCATAAAACCCTTGCGCAATCAGGCCGCCCACCGACAGGCCGCACAGCACCGCATTGTTCAGTTCGAAATGATCGATCAGGCCCGACAGATCATCGACATGCTCGTCGATCGAGCTGACGCCACCAATGTCGGACAGGCCATGGCCGCGCTTGTCGTAGACCAACGCAGGCATTTCACCACCCAGTTCGGACAACACCTCGTCCCAGATGCGGAAGTCGGTGCCCAGCGAATTGATGAACACGATCGGCCGCGCATTTCCCTTCGCCTTGATGTGGCGATGGTGCAGCGTGATGCCGCCAATGTTGACGAATGGCACGATTTCGATCCTCCGTGTTCACATTGCACAAGGCATTTGGTTTGGTAAAATGATATTTTACGCCGTTTCGTTAACTGCTAGGTTATGAGAACATGTCCGAAAGCCGCATAAGGTTCCGTCACCTGCAGGCATTCCTTGAGGTAGCGCGGCAAGGCAGCGTCGCGAGGGCGGCCGACTTTCTCCATGTCAGCACACCGGCCGTGACCAAGACGCTGCGCGAACTGGAGGAGGCGCTTGGCATCGCTGTCGTCGAACGCGACGGCCGCGGCATCAGGGTGACGCGGCTTGGCGAAATCTTTCTCGGCCATGCCGGCACGGCGATCACGGCACTGAAGCGCGGCGTCGATTCCGTCCGCCAGGACGGCGCCATCAACCGGCATCCGATCCGCATCGGGGCGCTCCCGACAGTGTCGGCCAAGGTGATGCCACGCGCCATAAGCCTGTTCCTGAGTGAAAATACCGGTGCTGCGATCAAGATCGTCACCGGCGAGAACGCGGTCCTGCTGGAACAGTTGCGCGTCGGTGCGCTCGATCTCGTCGTCGGCCGGCTTGCGGCGCCGGAAAACATGACCGGCTTCTTCTTCGAGCATCTCTATTCCGAACCGGTGCTGTTCGTGGTGAGGGCCGGCCATCCGCTGCTGCAGCCGGGCCAGGACATCTTCGCCCGGCTCGATGAATTTCCGGTGCTGATGCCGACGCGGGAATCGGTCATCCGCCCGTTCGTCGACCGCCTGTTCATCACCAACGGCATGACGGCGCCTGCGACCGAGATCGAGACCGTCTCGGATTCCTTCGGCCGTGCCTTCCTGCGCCAAAGCAACGCGGTCTGGATCATATCGACAGGCGTCGTCGCCAACGAACTCTCCAGCGGCGCCTTCGTCGCCTTGCCCGTCAACACCGAGGAAACCAAAGGGCCGGTCGGCCTGACGATGCGGACCGACACTGCGCCTTCGCCGGCCTTCACCATCCTGCTGCAGACCATTCGCGAGGCGGCCAGCCAGAACGCCTGAGCACCTTTCGCCAATCTGGCGCAGAGCGGGCCTTCAGCCGTATTTCCATAACCTGTTGGTTAACGAAACACCGCAAAATATCATTTTACCAAACCAAACACCTAGGGCACTGTGACGATGGGAGGATCGAAATCGTGCCGTTATCGGCATTGGCGGCGTTCCGCTGCCGCCTCAAGGCCTGCCGGGGCGATCTCCGATCTTAAGAACGGGCGGCATCGATTTTGAGCAGGCCGGCGGTGACCTCCAGGTGCCGTCAGGAAAGGGAGGAATACCAGCATGACCTCAAGCAAATCCGGCGTCTCGCGGCGCCAGTTCATCGCCACATCGCTCGCCGGCGGCGCGGCACTTGCGCTCAGCCGCGGCCAGGCATTCGCGCAGGCCGCCGACACGCTGAAGGTCGGCTTTGTCAGCCCGCGCACCGGGCCGCTCGCCGGCTTCGGCCAGACCGACGGCTATGTGCTCGATCTCGCCCGCAAGGCGCTCGCCAACGGCCTCGACATCGGCGGCAAGAAATACAGTGTCGAGATCATCGACCAGGACACGCAATCCGACCCGTCGCGCGCCGGCCAGCTCGCCAAGGACCTCATCAACAACCAGGCCGTCGACCTGATGCTGGCGGTGTCGACGCCGGAGGTGATCAACCCGGTCGCCGACGCCTGCGAAGCCGCCGGCGTGCCTTGCCTCTCCACCGTCATGCCGTGGGAGGCCTGGTATTTCGGCCGCGGCGCCAAGCCCGGCGAACCCTCGCCGTTCAAATGGACCTATCATTTCGGCTTCGGCGTCGACGAGTTCTTCCGGACCTACATCTCGCAATGGAACCTGATCGAGACCAACAAGAAGGTCGGCGTCATGTATCCCAACGACGCAGACGGCAATGCCATCCGCACCCATCTGGCGCCGTTGCTGGCAAAGCAGGGTTTCACCATCGTCGATCCCGGCGCCTACGAGACCGGCACCACCGACTATTCCTCGCAGATCGCGCTGTTCAAGCAGGAAGGCGTCGAGATCTTCAACTCCTTCCCGATCCCGCCGGACTTCGCCGCCTTCTGGCGTCAGGCTGCACAGCAAGGCCTGATCAAGCAGATCAAGATCTGCCAGGTCGCCAAGACCGGATTGTTCCCGTCCGACATCGAGGCGCTGGGCGATCTCGGCAACAAGATTTCGAGCGCCGCTTACTGGCACAAGGCCTTTCCCTACAAGTCGCCGCTGACCGGCGTTTCGGGAATCGAACTGGCCGACGGTTATGAGGCCGCCAGCGGCAAGCAGTGGACGCAGCAGCTCGGCGCCTCGATGTCGCTGCTCGACGCCGGCTTCGAGGCGCTGAAGGCAAGCACCGACGCCAAGGACAAGGCGGCCGTCGCCAAGGCGCTGAGCACGCTCAACACCGAGACCATGATCGGCAAGGTCGACTTCACCAGCGGCCCGGTCGCCAATGTCTCTCCCGGCCCGATCATCGGCACCCAATGGGTGGCGGCCAAGGAAGGCGGCAAATTCCCGCTCGACTACGTCGTGACCGAGAACGCCACCGACCCGAAGGTTCCGGTCGAGGCCAAGCTCCAGCCGTATAACAGCTGACGGTCGGTTACGGGGATCGCATCGTGAACGGTTCAGCAAACGCCGCGATCCTCCGCGCTGCCGGCATCCAGAAACGCTTCGGCGCGCTGGTGGTGCTCGACGATGTCGACTTCGCCATGAATGCCGATGAGGCCGTCGGCATCGTCGGCCCGAACGGCGCCGGCAAGACGACGCTGCTCAGCATCTTGTCAGGCGCCTTCCCGCCGAGCGCCGGCACGGTCGCCTTCAAGGGTGGCGATGTGACCGCGATGCCGGCTACAGCGCGCTGTCGTCTCGGCTTGGTGCGCACGCACCAGGTGCCCAAGCCGTTCAGCGGCATGACCACGTTCGAGAACGTTTTTGTTGCCGCGTCGCATGGCGCCGGTCTCGCCCGCGACGAGGCCTATGAAGAGGCGCTGGAGTCGCTGAAACTGTGCGGCATGATGGGCGTGGCCAACCGGCGCGCCGAAACGCTCGGCCTGCTCGACCGCAAGCGGCTGGAACTTGCCCGCGCGCTCGCGGCAAGGCCTACGCTGCTTCTGCTCGACGAGATCGGCGGCGGACTGACCGATGGCGAGGCGAGCGAACTTGTCGATACCATCAAGGAATTGCGCCGCCGCAAGATCGGCATCGTCTGGATCGAGCACATCGTCCACATCCTGCTGCAGGTGGCAGAGCGGCTGATCTGTATGGACGCCGGCAAGATCATCGCCGATGGCGAGCCGCAAGCGGTGATGGCCGACCCGGAAGTCGTGCGCGCCTATCTCGGCGGAGGCCCGAAATGAGCCTGCTCGCAATCGAGAATCTGGTCGTCCGCCATGGCCTGTTGCAGGCGGTGCGCGGTGTGAGCTTTACGATCGAGCGCGGCGAAACGCTGGCGCTGGTCGGCGCCAACGGCGCCGGCAAGACGACGCTGCTGCGGGCGATCGCCGGCGCCCATGAGCCGACGGCCGGCCGCGTGCTGCTGAATGGCGCCGATATCACCGGCGTTCCCTCGCACAAGCGCGTCGGCATGGGCGTCGCGCTGGTGCCGGAAGGGCGAAAACTGTTCGTGCAAATGACGGTCGAGGAGAACCTCCTGCTTGGCAAGACCGCCGGCCGTCCCGGCGACTGGAGCGTGGAACGAGTGCTCGACACGTTCCCCAATCTGAAGCCGCGCCGCCATGCCAAGACCGGGCATCTCTCCGGTGGCGAGCAGCAGGCCACCGCCATCGGCCGCGCTTTGATGAGCAATCCCGAACTGCTGCTGCTCGACGAGGTCTCGCTCGGCCTGTCGCCGCTGGTGGTCGATCGCGTATACGCTTCGCGGCAAGGCCTGATCAGCTCCGGCACGACGATCATCCTGGTCGAACAGGACCTCAATCGCGCGCTCTCGGTCTCGGACAAGGTCATCTGCATGCTCGAAGGACGCGTCGCGCTGGAAGGCCCGAGCAAGGGCATGTCCCGCGATGAAGTGACGAAAGCCTATTTCGGTCTGCACAGAAAAAGCGCCGGGAGTGTGCCGGCATGAGCAACCAGATCGTCCAGGGCATCCTGCTCGGCGGCTACTACGCGCTTATCGCCTGCGGCCTCTCCTTCATGTTTTCGGTGATGCGCATAATCAACCTCGCGCATGGCAGCCTGGCCGTGTTTTCCGCCTACGCGCTGTGGTGGCTCGCCTCGCAATTCCATATCTCGCCCTTCGTCGGCCTGCTCATCGTGCTGCCGCTGATGGCGGCCATCGGCTGGGCGCTGCAGCGCTTCCTACTCGAGCGCAGCGCCCGTGGAGGCGCGCTGCTGCCGATCCTGACCACGTTCGGCCTCGCCATCGTCATCGACAATGCGCTGTTCGAGCAGTTCGGCGCCGACACACGTTCGCTGGCGCCCTATATCGGCAGCCTCTCCTACGATTCCTGGGAATGGCCGGGCAGCATCTATGTCGGCAAGCTTGCCGTGATCATGTTCGCCGCCGCCGTCATATTGCTTGGCGGACTGCAGCTGTTCCTTACCAACACCAGGCTTGGCCGCTCGATCCGCGCCACGTCGGAAGATCCCGACACGGCCGGTCTCGTCGGCGTCGATGCGCGCCGCGCCAACGCCCTCGCGGCCGCCATCGCCATGGTCACGGTCGGTCTTGCCGGTGCCTTCCTCGGCATGCGCGCCACCTTCGATCCCTATACCGGCGCACCTCAATTGCTGTTCGCTTTCGAGGCGGCGGTGATCGGCGGCGCCGGTTCGCTGTGGGGCACGCTTGTCGGCGGCATCGTGCTGGCGCTCGCCCAGACGCTCGGCGCGCAGGTGCATCCGCAAGGCTTCCTCATCGGCGGCCATGTCGCCTTCCTGATCGTGTTGTTCATCCGGCTCTCCACGTCCGGCCTTGGCCTGTGGGGCCTGGTGCGCCTGCCCGCGAGGAAGACGATATGAGCGCGGTTTCGGCCTCCCCCGTGATCGAGCGCGGCACAGCTGCTTCGCGTATCTCGGCGATCGCGGTCGTCGTCATCATCGCGCTGCTCGCCGTTGCGCCGCACTTCCTGTCGGCCGGCGCGGTCGACCGCATGACGGCCTTGTTCATCTATGTGATCCTGGCGGCGATGTGGAACGCGTTGGCCGGCTTCGGCGGGCTGGTTTCGGTGGGACAGCAAGTGTTCTTCGGCCTCGGCGCCTATTTCACCATCCGCCTGGCCGATGCCGGCCTCAACCCGTTCGCTTCGCTGTTCGTCTCCGCGATCATTGTCGGCGCGATCTCCTGGCCGATGTCGCTGTTCATGCTGCGGCTCAGGAACGGCGAGTTCGCCATCGGCATGTGGGTGATCGCGGCGCTCACCCATCTCCTGGTCAATCTCGACCGGCTGGTGCAAGGCGAGACCGGGACGTCGCTGATCTCGCTCAACGTCTATGACGCCGGTTCCAGGCGGGCGACGATCTACTGGCTGGCGCTGGCCGCGATGACGGCGCTGCTCGCCACCCTGTTTAGCCTGCTGCGCGGCAGCACGGGTGCGGCCATCCGCGCCATCAGGGACAATGAGGAGGCCGCGGCATCGGTCGGCGTGCGCGTCACCGGAACCAAGCGGCTGCTCTTCGTGCTCGCCGCCTTCGGCATCGGCATGGCCGGCGCGCTGTGGTTGGCCACGTCGATCACCTTCCAGCCGAAAACCTACTTCAACGTCCAGTGGACCGCCTACATGATCTTCATGGTGCTGGTCGGCGGCATCGGCACCTTCGAGGGCGCCATTCTGGGTGCGCTGCTGTTCTTCGTCATCGAGACCTGGTTCGGCGGCACCGGCGTCTGGTATCTGATCGGCCTCGGCGCCACGGCGGTGCTGTTCTCGCTGTTCCTGCCGCGCGGCGTGTGGGGAACGCTGGAGGAGCGCTTTGGCCTGCGCCTGCTACCGGTCGGCTACCGGGTCAGGCTGCCGGCAAACGCCGGCGATAGTGACGCGACGCCTTCGCCGCAACAGGCCGCAACGCATAGTGAAAAGGCGTGACCATGCTGTTCGGCAAGACCATCCTCATCACCGGTGTCGCCTCTGGTATCGGCGCTCGCACGGCCGAACTTGCCGGCCAACTGGGCGCTGACGTGATCGGCGTCGATATGCGTGAACCGGCAGCATCGGCCGGCAGTTTCGTCAAGGCTGACATCGCATCCAAGGCCGGCGTCGACGATCTCCTCGGGCGCCTGCCGCAGCGCATCGATGCGCTCTGCAATGTCGCCGGCCTCCCCGGCAACACCGGTGCGGTGTCGACACTGGCCGTCAACTTCTACGGCCTGCGCGCGCTCTCGGAAGACCTCGCACCAAGACTTCGTGAAGGCGGCACCGTAGTCAACGTCGCCTCGATCGCCGGCTATGGCTGGCGCGCCAATCTCAACCGCGCGGCATCGATGGTCGGCATCGAAGGCTTTCCCGATGTGGCGGAGGTGGTCGCCGACCATCAGGTGAAGAACGAGGAAGGCTATTCCGTTTCCAAGGAGCTGCTGCTTTTGTGGACGCAGAGCGCCGCGCATCAGGACCTGTTCAGGAGCCGCGGTATCCGCGTCAATGCAGTGAGCCCCGGCCCGGTCGAGACGCCGATCCTCAAACAGTTCCGCAATGTGCTGGGCGACGCCCGCGTCGATAGCGACATCGCCCGTAGCGGCCGCGCCGGCACATCGGGCGACATCGCGCCTGTCGTGCTGTTCCTGTGCTCGGACGGCGCACGCTGGGTTAACGGCGCCAATGTGCCGGTTGACGGTGGGCTTGAAGCATCGATCAATGCCGAGGTGCTCGGCTTCTAGACCATCATCCCGAAAAGTGGGAGCCGATGTTCGGATAAGATCGTGGTCAATATAGAAAAGACGCTCCACGGCGAGCGAGGGAGAGAACAATGGACATCGGACTTCTGATCGACGGCGATAAAAGGGATGCCTCCGGCTCAGCCTCTTACGAGCGCATGGACCCGTTCACCGGCAAGCTGGCGACCCGCGCTGCCGCAGCCAGCATCGCCGACGCCAATGCCGCGGTCCAAGCCGCTGCTGCCGCTTTCAAGACGTGGTCGAAGACCGGTCCGGGCGAGCGCCGCGCTTTGCTGTCCAAGGCGGCCGATGTCATGGACTCCAAGGTCGGCGAATTCACCAAGTTGATGATGGAAGAAACCGGCGCGACCGGCCCCTGGGCCGGCTTCAACGTCATGCTCGCCGCCAAAATGCTGCGCGAGGCAGCCGCCATGACGACCCAGATTTCGGGCGAGGTCATCCCCTCCGACAAGCCCGGCACGCTCGCCATGGCGATCCGCCAGCCGGCCGGCGTCTGCCTCGGCATCGCGCCGTGGAATGCACCGGTTATCCTCGGTACCCGTGCCATCGCCATGCCGATCGCCTGCGGCAACACGGTTGTGCTGAAAGCCTCCGAAATGTGCCCGGGCACGCACCGGCTGATCGGCCAGGTGCTGGTCGAGGCGGGCCTGCCCAAGGGCGTCATCAATGTCGTCACCAATGACCCCAAGGACGCAGCGGCAATCGTCGAAACACTGGTCGCGCACCCGGCCGTAAGGCGTGTCAACTTCACCGGCTCGACCAAGGTCGGCAGGATCATTGCCGAACTCGCCGGCCGTCACTTGAAGCCGGCGCTGCTCGAACTCGGCGGCAAGGCGCCGCTGGTCGTGCTCGACGATGCCGACATTGACGCCGCGGTCAATGCGGCGACCTTCGGCGCCTACATGCATCAGGGCCAGATCTGCATGTCGACCGAGCGCCTGGTCGTCGATGAAAAGGTCGCCGACGAGTTCGTCGCCAAGCTCGCCGCCCGCGCGGCGCAGCTGCCTGCCGGTGACCCGCGCGGCCATGTCGTGCTCGGTTCGCTGATCAGCGACCAAGCCGCCGACAAGATGGAAGAACTGGTTGCCGACGCCGTCGCCAAGGGCGCCAGGCTCGTGGCCGGCGGCAAGCGCACCGGAACCGTGGTCGAGGCGACATTGCTCGACCACGTGACGCCAGCGATGCGCGTCTATTCGGAAGAATCCTTCGGCCCGGTCAAGCCGGTGATCCGCGTCAAGGGCGAGGACGAAGCGGTATGTGTCGCCAACGATACCGAATACGGCCTGTCTTCAGCCGTGTTCAGCCGCGACATCCGCCGTGCCATGGCGGTTGCCGCGCGCATCGAAGCCGGTATCTGCCACATCAACGGCCCGACCGTCGGCGACGAGGCGCAAATGCCGTTCGGCGGCGTCAAGGGTTCAGGCTACGGCCGCTTCGGCGGCAAGGCCTCGATTGCCGAGTTCACCGACCTGCGCTGGCTGACCATCGAGGATCCGGGGCAGCACTATCCGTTTTGACTCCACCTTCTCTCACAGGGGAGAAGGAAAGGAGCCCTCAGGGCCGTTGCCTGGCGAGCCAACGGATTCCCGCATCAAAACCCGGCAAGGCTCGAGCCACGCGATCGGCGGCCCCTCCCGGAGTTGTAAATCGTTTAATCGTGGGTATTTTACCCCTCAAGCACATGCCGCCGGACGGCGGCAAGCGGTTTTGGGGACTACCACAAGTGCAAAGCAAAATACGCGATACGGATCGCGCCGGGGAGGAATCGTTATGCCAAACAAGGCCCTGCCGCTGGTCATCAGCGCGCCGGAACCACGCACGCTCGACCTGATCTTCACCTCACCGCAGCTGGCGCGCCTCAAAGCGCATTACCGCGTCGTCGAGACGACGGCCGAGGGCGTGGCGAACTTGCCCGCCGACGTGCTTGCCGAAGCCCGCTTTATTATCGGCCAGCCGCCGATCTCGCCCGAGACCTTGGACCGGATGCAGGCGCTGCGTTGCGTCTTCAATGTCGAGACCAACCTCATCAACAACATGCCCTATGAGACGCTGTTTGCGCGCGGCATCCATGTCGTCACCACCGGCCTCGTCTTCGCCGAGCCGGTGGCCGAGCTTGGCCTCGCCATGGCGCTCAACCTCGCCCGCAACATCGTCGATGCTGACCTCGCCTTCCGCAAAGGCGAGGAGCTGTGGGGCGGTGACGGCAATTTGACGGCGCGGCTTCTGTCCGGCGCCGATGTCGGCATCATCGGCTTCGGCGATCTCGGCCGTGCGCTCAACCGACTGCTGTCGGGTTTTCGCACCCGCACCAAGGTCTTCGACCCTTGGCTGCCGCCGTCGATCCTGATCGACAATGGCGTCGAGCCGGCCTCGCTGGACGAGGTGCTGACATCAAGCGATTTCGTCTTCGTCGTCGCTTCGGTGACCTCGGAGAACCAGGGTTTCCTCGGCGCTGAGGCCTTTGCAAGTATGCGCAAGGGCGCCGCCTTCATCCTGCTCAGCCGCGCCGGCGTCGTCGACTTCCCTGCCCTGATGGCGGCGGTGAAAAGCGGCCACATCGTCGCCGCCAGCGATGTCTTCCCTGAAGAACCGCTGGCGCAGGACCATCCGGTCCGTGCGATCCCCGGCTTCCTGCGCTCCGCCCACCGCGCCGGCGCGCTCGACATCGCCTTCAAGCGCATGGGCGACATGGTTCTGGAAGACATGGACCTGATCGACCGCGGCCTGCCGCCTCTGCGCTCCAAGCGCGCCGAGCGCGAGACGGTGTCAAGGATGCGTTCGAAGCCGGCGGACAGGAACTAGTTGTCGCGAGAAATCCGCCTGAGATGGATTTCGCAGTTGGCCAAAACCCCTTTGTCATCGCCGCTCAGGATGACCGGGAACCTTTGACCGGTATTGGCGTTTTTCAGCCCGGATCGCTCCCATTCGATCCAGACCCTACTATCGATACCAGGCCTAGCCGGCGGGGTATTGATTTTGAAGGCAATCGGGCTGTGGGAGGCTTGGCCTACTCCAAGGAGGCTCGTCACGATTCGCGTCGCTGGCGGGCCTTTTTATTCACTCCCGAGCAAAGCCGGAGGCGGCCTGCCCGCCTCGCTCTATCCGGCAGCAACGCCGGCTGGCGAGCGATTGGCCAGCACCAGCCCGACCTCGCCGACAACCTGCTCGACGCGCTTCAGGATGGGTTCGGCCCGCAGCACGCCGTCGGAAAAGTCCTTGTCCGTGGCATAGACCCCTGTCGGCAGCGTCAGCGCCTCGAAGAAGCCGAACAACGGCCGCAACTGGTGCTCGACGATCAACGCGTGGCGATCATTGCCGCCGGTGGCAAGCAGCACCACCGGCTTGCCGCGCAAAGCGGCGGGATCGAACAGATCGAAGAAGTGCTTGAACAGGCCGGTGTAACTGCCCTTGTAGGTCGGTGACCCCACCACCAGCACATCGGCATTGACGACGCTGTCGAAGATTGCCCGGGCCTGGCCGTCGAGATCGCGCGCCCATTTGGCAGCGCCGAGCGACGGGCCGAGGTCTTCGATGTCATAGGTGCTCGCCGACCGGCCATGCTGGCGCGCAATATCCCTGACGACCTGGTCGACAAAACCACGCGTCTTGGACGGCCTGGTGAAATTGCCGGAAAACCCGACGACGGTTGGATTGGGCATATTCTGGCACCTCCTGCGCGGCGGGCAGGCCCGCTTCATACCGCATGTTTACAGGCTTGCGCCTGCAGCAAGAAGCAAATGACTGACCTTGCAGCACCATAGTGAGGAATTTTTTTCCGTTTGCCCGCTCGTCTCAGGCCGCGAGAAGCCGGCCATAGGATTCCAGATAGAAGCCGGTTGACCTGGCGCAGGTCCGCACCGCCTCCCTGGCAGCAACCATTTCCTGCCAGCGTAGCAGGCGCTCGCATTCGGCCGGCATGGCAAAGCCCAGATATTTCTCAAGCACGCACAGCTGTTCGAACCAGGGATAGAAGGCGACGTCGGCGGCGCTGAATTCCGAGCCCAGCAAAAACCGTTCGTCCGCCCCTCGCCTCGCAAAGGCATGCTGTTCCACAAAGCGCAGGGCGTCGGCAAGCTGGGCCTTGATCCGCTCATGAACCATAGCGTCGGAACTGTGCATCATGGTTGCCGTCCTGGCGTAAAGCTGCGTGTCGGCGAAGCTGATCCAGATGCGCGCCTCAGCGCGGGCATGAGCATCCCTGGGGAAAATCGGCCGTTCGGGGAATGCATCATCGAGATATTCGCAGATGATCGCCGACTCCCTGACATATTGCCCCTGATGGCGCAGCAGCGGCACCTTTCCCGTCGGCGTGAGTTTCAGGAACCACGCCGGCTTGTTGCGCAGATCGATTTCGATTTCCGTCGCCTGCAGGCCTTTCTCGGCAAGGGCGAGCCTGACACGGTGCGCATAGGGACAAAGCTGCGCGACAAAAAGCTCGATTGGCGGCATGAATAACTCCTGAGTTTCGTTATCGCCGACAAGCGGCCTGTCGGGCATAGCTAGGTCCAGTAAGGCCGGCGCGCTATTCGACAGCGTCTAGATTGATTTATCGATCGTCTGTTTCTGGAGCGAAGCGTGGATCTCCTGGCTACCCTCATGCGCGAATTGCACTTCGCAGCCGCCGGGTACCGGCGCCTCGAACTGGCCGCGCCCTGGGCGATCTCGTTCAGCCAGGCTGGACTTCGCGGCATTCACGTCGTCATCAAGGGGCGATGCGAGGCGGTGTTCGGTGAGGAAGATGTCGAGCCTCTCGATGCCGGCGACCTGATCATTGCACCGCGCGCCGATCCGCATGTGCTGCGGTCGCCTGGCGCGCTCAAAAGCGCGAACGTCCCCGCCGCCGAACTGGCGACCCAAACCGCAGCCGGGCGTATTCGCAGCGGCGGCGAAGGCGAAAAGACCGTCATCCTGTGCGGCGCCTTCGCCTTTCGCGACGCCGACCATCCGGCACTTGCCGGCCTGCCGCGCATCGTTCACATCCGGGGATCGAATGGCCGTCTGCCCAAATGGCTGCGTGGCTATGTCGAGGCCTTGCTGGTTGAAGCGACCGACGAAGGTCCCGGCAGCGACGTAGTAATGGCTCGCCTGTCTGGGGCCATCGTCACGCGCGCCTTGCGCTCCGGTCTGGAAAGCATGGACAATCCAGGTTGGCTGAGGGGATTGCAGGACCCCGCGATCGCCAGAGCGCTCGCGACCCTGCATGAAGCCTATGGCCACGACTGGACGATCGAGACCCTGGCACGCGCGGTCGGGCTCTCCAGGGCAACCTTTGCCGCCCGCTTTCGCGATCTCGTCGGCGAAGCGCCCATGGCCTATCTCTTCGGCTGCCGCATGCGGCAAGCCAGCCGGCTGCTGCACGAGGGCAAGAGCCTGGGCCAAGTCGCCGAGGCGGTCGGCTACAGCTCGGAAGCCGCCTTCTCCACCGCCTTCAGGCGCCACGCCGGCGTCTCGCCCGGCCAATTCAGGAAACGGAAGGATCTGTAAGGCAGAGCGATATTGGCGGCGGCCGCGCCTCGCGCTAGGGCTTTTCCAGCACTATGTCTGATCATATCCCGCCGCGGTTCGCCGCCGCTTTGCCCCAGGAGATGCTTCGTGCCCAAAGGTTCTGACGTGCTTGTTGCCGCCCTCGAGAATGAGGGCGTCGATCGCATCTTCGGCATTCCCGGCGAAGAAAACCTGGACGTCGTCGAATCCATCCGCAAATCGTCGATCCAGCTGATTTTGACCCGCCATGAGCAGGCAGCCGCCTTTATGGCCGCCACCCATGGCAGGCTCACCGGCAAGCCAGGTGTGTGCATCACCACGCTGGGACCCGGCGCCCTGAACCTGACGACGGGGGCCGCCTATGCGCTGCTCGGCGCCATGCCGATGATCATGATCACCGGGCAGAAGGGCATCCGCTCGTCGCGCCAGGCTCGCTTCCAGATCGTCGACATCGTCGCCGCGATGAAGCCGTTGACCAAGCTGTCACGTCAGATCATCTCGGCGAAGACCATTCCCGCCGTGGTGCGCGAAGCGTTTCGGATTGCCGAGGAGGAGCGTCCGGGGCCGGTGCATCTGGAACTGCCCGAAGACATCGCGGCCGAGGAGTGCGACGATGTCGCGCTGATCCCGCCGCATCCGGTCGAGCTTCCGCTGGCCAGCCCGCTGGCGCTCGACCGTGCCGCTGAGATGATCATCAAGGCGCAACGTCCGCTGGCGATGCTGGGCGCCGCCGCATCGCGGCCGCGCTCGACCTCCGACCTCGCCCAGTTCGTGATCAGAACCGGCATCCCCTATTTCACCACCCAGATGGGCAAGGGCACCGTGCCCGGCGGCACCGAACTCTACATGGGCACCGCCGCTCTCTCCGAGCGCGACTATGTGCATGAGGCGATAGAACAGGCCGACCTCATCATCACTATCGGCCACGACACGATCGAGAAGCCGCCCTTCATTATGGGCGACAAGGGACCGAAGGTGATCCATGTCGGTTACCAGCCGGCCAATGTCGAGCAGGTCTATTTCCCGCAGACCGAAGTGGTCGGCGACATCGGCGCTTCGCTCAGGCTGCTTGCCGACCGGATCGAGGGCAAGATCCCCAACGCGCAAGCGTTGCTGCCATTGCGCGAAGGGATTTTGAGCCGCATTGCCACCCGCGCCACCGAAGACCGTTTCACGCCGCAGCGCTTGGTGCACGATGTGCGCGCGGTGATGCCGGCCGATGGCATCCTGGCGCTCGACAACGGCATGTACAAGATCTGGTTCTCGCGCAATTACCGCACGCGCGTCGCCAACACTTTGCTGCTCGACAACGCCCTGGCCACGATGGGCGCCGGCCTGCCGTCGGCGATGACGGCCGCGATGCTCTATCCCGGCCGCCGCGTCATGGCGATCTGCGGCGACGGCGGCTTCATGATGAACAGCCAGGAGCTGGAAACCGCCGTCAGGCTGAAACTTAACCTCGTCGTGCTGATCATCGAGGACAATGCTTTCGGCATGATCCGCTGGAAGCAGGCGGTCGACCAGTTCCCCGATTTCGGCATGACCTTCGGCAATCCCGATTTCGTCCGCTATGCCGAGGCCTATGGCGCCAAGGGAACCAGGGTCGGCGCCGTCTCAGAAATACAATCGACGCTTGAACAGGCCTTTGCCGGCGGTGGCGTCCATCTCGTCGTCGTTCCGATCGACTATTCGGAGAACGAGCGCGTGCTGGTCGAGGAACTGCGCCATCGGTTGCCGGCGCCACCGGAGGCCTGACGGTGGAGTAGATACCGCCGCAGCAGCGCTCAGGCGGCCCGGACCTTGGCGCTCCCACGCGCCCAGGCCGGCAGCCAGTCGCGATGTGTCGCCAGCAACTCATCGACCAGCGCCCAGATCTGGTCGAGATCGAGTTCGGCGGCCGTATGCGGATCCATCATCGCCGCGTGGTAGATGTGCTCGCGGTTTTCGGTCATCAGCGCCTGCACCGTCAATTCCTGCACATTGATGTTGGTGCGTATCAACGCGGTGAGTTGCGGCGGCAGCTCGCCAATATAGGTCGGCTGGATGCCGGAGCCGTCGACCAGGCACGGCACCTCGGCGGCGCAATTGTCCGGCAGCGAGGTGATGCAGCCATTGTTGCGGACATTGCCGTAGATCACCGAAGGCTCGCCGGTCCACACCGAGTTCATGATCGAGGAGGCGTATTCCTTCGATTGCTCGACCTCGATGCGGTCGGCCGAGCGATAGGCCTCGGCCTGGCCCTTCCAGCGCTCGATCTGCTCGATGCAGCGCTTGGGATATTCGTCGAGCGGAATGCCGAATTTCTCGATCAGGTCGGGCCGGCCTTCCTTGATGAAATAGGGCGTGTATTCGGCGAAATGCTCGGAGCTTTCGGTGACGAAATAGCCGAGACGCGTCAGCATCTCGTAGCGCACCTTGTTGGGGCAGCGCGGGTTCCAGCCCGGCTTCGGCGCCCTGCCCTCGCGATAGGCGCCGACGAGGTCCGGATAGAGATTGCGGTAAGAGCCATCCGGCTGCCGGTGCTCGAACTTCAGGTAGAAGGCCATGTGGTTGATGCCGGCCGAGCGGTAGCGTATCTCGTCGTAGGGAATGTCGAGATCGTGCGCCAGTTCCATCGCCGTGCCCTGCACCGAATGGCAGAGGCCGACCTGTTTGATGTCAGGAAATTTCTCTGAAATCGCCCAGGTGTTGATCGCCATCGGGTTGACGTATTGCAGCATGATCGCGTTTGGGCAGACGGCCAGCATGTCCTCGCAGATCTTCCACAGATGCGGCACGGTCCGGAGGCCGCGCATGATGCCGCCGACGCCGAGCGTGTCGGCAATGGTCTGGCGCAGGCCGTATTTCTTCGGCACCTCGAAATCGGTGACGGTGCAGGGCTCGTAACCGCCGATCTGGAAGGCGACGACGACGAAGTCGGCACCGGCGAGCGCCTTGCGTTGGTCGGAATAGGTCTCGGCCTTCGCCTTCACGCCCAGCGTCGCGATCAGCTTGTTGACGACGATGGCGCTCTCTTCCAGCCGCTGCGGATTGATGTCCATCAGCGCGATCGTCGCGCCTGACAGCGATGGCCGCTGCAGCACGTCGCCGACAATGTTCTTCATGAAGACGGTCGAACCCGCGCCAATGAAGGTGATCCTGGGATGTCTTGCCACTATTAAACCTCCGGCACTTTGCTACGCCACGTCGAAGGCGGCCCTGACGAGCCGTTCGGTGTAGGCGGTCTTGGGATGGGTGAGGACCTCGTCGACGGGTCCCTGTTCGACGATCTTGCCGTTCTGCATGACGATGACGCGATGGCAGAGCGCGCGCACCACCTTGAGGTCGTGCGAAATGAAGAGATAGCTAAGGCCGCGTTCGTCCTGCAGCTTGCGCAACAAGTCGATGATCTGCGCCTGCACCGAAAGGTCGAGCGCCGATGTCGGTTCATCGAGCAGAATGAATTCGGGCTCCAGCGCGATGGCTCGGGCAATGGCGATGCGCTGCCGCTGGCCGCCGGAAAATTCGTGCGGGAACCGCGACAGGATATCGCCGGGCATGCCGGCGCTGACCAGGGCGTCGCGAACCCGACCGACCCGCTCGCGCCGTGTCGTGCCGATCCTGTTGACGACCAGCCCTTCCTCGATGATCTGGCCGATCGTCATACGCGGGTTGAGCGACGAGAACGGATCCTGAAAAACGACCTGCATGCGCGAGCGCAGCGGCCGCATCCCGGCGCGCGACAGGCCGTGGATCGGCTGGCCGTCGAAGCTGACCTCGCCGCGCTTGGCCTCGGTGAGCCTGAGCAAGGCGAGACCGAAGGTGGTCTTGCCGGAGCCGGATTCGCCGACCAGCCCCAGTGTCTCGTGGCGGCAAAGCTTCAGGCCGAGATCGTCGACGGCGACCAGCTCGCGCCAGTCCGGCTTCAGGAAGCTGCCATGGCGTAGCATGAAGCAGACGCGCATATCGCGGGCCTCGAGGATGGTGCCGCTGTTTTCCGGCAGCGGCTGCGGCTTGCCGTGCGGCTCTGAAGCGAGCAGCCGCTTGGTATAGGCATGCTGCGGGTCGGCGAACAGCCGCTCGGTGACGTTGTGCTCGCACATCTCGCCATGCTGCATGACATAGACATAGTCGGAGAATTTTCGCACCACGGTGAGGTCGTGGGTGATCAGGATGACCGCCATCCTGAGTTCTTTTTGCAGATTGCGGATCAAATTGAGGATCTGTGCTTGCACCGTGACGTCGAGCGCTGTCGTTGGCTCGTCGGCGATCAGCACATCGGGGTCGTTGGCGAGCGCCATGGCGATCATCACGCGCTGGCGCTGCCCGCCCGACATCTGGTGCGGATACTGCTTGATGCGCGCTTCCGGCTCGGGGATCTGGACATGCCGCAAAAGCTCGAGCGCCCGCGCCCAGGCTTGCTTGCGGCTGACCTTTCGATGCACTCTGATCGCCTCGACGATCTGACTGCCGACCGTATAGATCGGGTTGAGCGAGCTCATCGGCTCCTGGAAGATCATCGAGATGCGATTGCCGCGCAACTTGCGCCGGGCGCTCTCGGGGAATTTCAGTATGTCCTGCCCGCAATAGTCGATGGTGGATTTCGGCGACACGGTGGCCCGCTTTGACAAGAGCCCCATGACGGCGCGCGCCGTCACCGACTTGCCGGAACCGGACTCGCCGACGATGGCGATCGTCTCCCCGCGATAGAGCTGGAACGAGACATCCTTCACCGCGTCGACGACGCCGTGCTCGACCTTGAAGGCGACCTCGATGTTGCGGGCATCGATGATGGGTTGGTCGTGGCGGCCGGCATGGTCGAGCCGGACGGCTGGTGCGAAGGTGGCTGCGAGCGCTACGGTCATCCCGGCCACCTCAATAGGGATCGACGGCATCGCGCAGGCCGTCGCCCAGCGCGTTGAAGGCAAAGACGGTGATCAGCACGAAGCCGACCGGCGACAGGATCCACGGATAGGTGCCGATGACCGAATAGGTAGCCGTGTCCTGCAGCATCAGCCCCCATGAGATCAGCGGCGGTTTCACGGCGAAGCCGAGGAAGCCGAGAAAGGCTTCGAGCAGTACCACCGTCGGGATCGCGATCGTCACGGCGACGATGACGTGGCTCATCACATTGGGGAAAATGTGCTGCATGATGATACGCATGTCGGTGGCGCCAACCGCCATGGCAGCGCGCACATAGTCGATCCGCGCCAGCGCCAGCGTCTTGCCGCGCACCTCGCGCGACATCTGCGCCCAGCCCAGCGCCGACATGACGATGATGACGAAGGCGAGGAAGACGTTGGTCGGCGCGGTCACCGGGATCAGCGTCGTCAGCGCAAGATAGAGCGGCAATTGCGGGAAGGCGAGCACCAGCTCGACAAAGCGCTGCATCCAGACGTCGAAGCGGCCGCCGAAATAGCCCGAGACCATGCCGACTGTGGTGCCGATGACGGTGATGATGAACACCACCGTCAGCGCGATCATCAGCGAGACGCGCGAGCCCTGGATGGCGCGCGACAACACATCGCGGCCGAATTTGTCGGTGCCGAGAAAATGCACCGGCTGGCCGTCGGCCGAAGCGAAGAAATGCCGGTTGGCGGGGATCAGGCCAAGCAGCCGGTAGTCGGCGCCCTTGACGAAGAAGCCGAGCAGGCGCGGATGCTCGTAATCCGGCCCGACGACCGGCTGGAAGGTGACCGGGTCGAGGTCTGCAGAATCCGCCAGCGCATAGACCCGCGGCTGGAGCACGAAATTCCCGTCTCTGTCGTGAAAACTCATCACTTGCGGCGGGGCGAAAGCGACATCGGTCACCTTGGGGTCCATCGGCGCGAAGAAATCGGCGAACAGCGCCATCAGCACCAGAAGCACGACAAGGATCAGCCCGGCCATGCCGGTCCAGGAGCGCCTCAGCCGGCGCCAGACCAGCGCCATATAGCTCTCATTGCCGCGTGGGGTCGCAATCGCGGTTGCTTCAGCCGGGGGCGGCGGCGGGGATGGGTCACGCGCCAGCATCTAGCTCTCCCTGAACTGGCGTACGCGCGGATCGAGCAGCGCGAGCAGCATGTCGGCGATGATGTTGCCGACGATCAGCGTTGCCGACAGCACCATCATGAAGGTCGCCGTGACATAAACGTCGCCGACCGCCATCGAGCCGACGATGGCGGGCCCGACCGTCGGCAGCGCAAAGATGATCGCCGTCTCGATCTCGCCGGTCAGCATGTAGGGCAGCACCACGCCCTGATACATGATGAGCGGGTGCAGTGCGTTGGGCACGGCATGGCGCATGACGACGGCGCTGCCGGTCAGGCCCTTGGCCTTGGCCGTCTCGACATATTGCGCGTTCAGCGTATCGAGCAGATTGCCGCGCATGACGCGCATATTGTAGGCGAGCCCGCCGAAGGTGGCGATCGCCACCACCGGCCAGACATGCTTGACGAGGTCGGCGAATTTCGCCCACGACCACGGCGCGCCGCCATATTGCGGCGAGAAGAAGCTGCCGATCTCCGACACGTTGAACTGGAAGACCAGGAGATAGACGATGATCAGCGCCATCAGGAAGCGCGGCACCGTCATGCCGAGGAAGGAGATGGCCGACAGCACCGAGTCGATCCATGTGTATTGCCTGGTCGCCGCCCAGATGCCGAAGGTGATGCCGAGCACCGACGCCAGCAGATGGCAGACCAATGCCAGCAGCAGCGTGCGCGGCAGCCGCTCGCCGACCACTGCGGCGACTGGCTTGTTGTAATAGAGGCTGTAGCCGAAATCGCCGCGGGTGATGATGCCGGCGACCCAGTTCAGGTACTGGACGGGCAGCGGTTTATCGAGGCCGTGCTCGACCCGATAGGCCTGCGCCTGCGCGTCGGCTTCGGCAAAAGACGCCCCGCCCTGGTTGATGAGCTGCGAACGGATATAGTCGGCATAGTCGCCCGGCGGCGCCTGGATGATGGCAAAGGTGACCAGGCTCAGGATGACCATGACCGGCACCGCCGATGCTATGCGCATGGCCAGGAATCGCAGCATCGGACCGTTTCTCCTCCTTGGATCTAATCTGTTGCCGCTGACCTTACTCCGTCCCGGCCGCGCGCGCAGCGCGGCCGGGCGTCAGCCAGGGGAGGAAACTCAGTTCGTCGGACCCTTGTCGCCGGGCTTGCCGGGAAGCTGGTCGGGAAAGAGTTCGTATTTCTGCTGCTTGTCGGCGGCGACGAAGACGCGTTCGCGCACGATCGAATCCTCGGCCCAGTTGAACATGAAGATCGGCGTTCCCTGCGGGATGTTGGAGAAGCGCTTGTTGATGATCAGGGCGCCGGGATATTCGGTCAGTCCAATATTGTAGACATGCTCCGTCGAGATCTTCTGGAACGTCTTCATCAGGCTGGCGCGCTCGTCATTGTCTGACGAGGAGACGAACTTGTTGACGATGTCGACAAGCTCCTTTTCGAACGGCATCAGGTCGACCACGCCGCTTTCGGGCGCGCGGTGATCCCAGCTGGTCTTGGGTCCGACGGGCGCGAGTTGCACGGTATTCTGCACGACGGAAGTCAGCTCCTGCTCGTTGCGCCTGATCAGCCAGTCGAAGCGGCCGGAATATTGCGAGGCATCACGCTGGGTGCCGTTGAGGCCGTTGAGCACGACCCTGATGCCAAGCTTTTCCATCTGGCCGACGACGCCTTCGGCGAGGCTCTTGTCAGTGCCGTAGTCATTGTTGACCAGCATCACGATCTCGACATTCTTGCCGCCGGCGGTCCCGGCCGGGAAGTTCACGAAGCCGTCGCCATCCGTATCCTTGAGACCAGCCTTGGCCAGTTCCGCCTTGGCGCCCTCGATGTCGAAGGGATAGTAGACGGTCGAGTTGCGGTCATAGAAGCTGGTGCCCGAGGAAAAGCCACCGGGGTAGATGGCGGTGAACGGCCCCTTGACCAGCGAGTCGCCGAGCGCCTTGCGGTCGAGCGCCATGGTGATGCCCTTGCGGAAGTCCTCATTGCGGTTGAGCTCGCGGATCGCCTGGCCGCGTTCGTCGGGATTGCCCCAGCCATTGGCGGAAAAATTCATGCGCAGATTGTAGCCGATCAGGCGCGGGCCAAAGGCGAGCCGGGCCGGCGCGTCCTTGTCCGCCGCTCGCTTCAGCGAAGCGACGAAATTCTCCGGCTGCTCGAGGTTGGAGAAGTCGGCGGCCCCTGCCACCGCCTGCACGTCGCGGTCGGCCCAGGTCGACAGCTTGTAGTGCAGTTCGTTGAGATAGGGCAGCTGGTTGCCCTTCTCGTCGACCTTCCAGTAGTAGGGATTGCGGCGCAAGACGATGATGTCGTCAGGCCTATACTCCACCGGCACCCAGGCGCCCATCACCGGAATGTTCATATATTCCGGCGGGAACGCGTTCTTGAACTGCTCGTAGGTATTCTTCGAGTACTTCGGATGCTGCGGCTTGAGGATATGCGCTGGGCCGGGGCAGAAGGTGCCATAGGCCATGGCGTAGAGATACTGTTTGGGGAAAGCGTCCTTGAAGGTCCACTCGACGGTGTAATCGTCGACCTTCTTCAGCGTCGTGCCGACACCGAAGGTTTCCGCTGTGGCGCCGTTCAACGGCGAGACATTGGGGTCGACGACCTCATCGTCCCAGTAGAACATGACATCGTCGGCATTGAAGGCAACGCCGTCAGACCATTTGGCGCCTTCGACCAGGTGCATGGTCAGCGTGTGGCCATCCTTCGACCAGTCCCAGCTCCTGGCGAGGTTGGGCAGCGGCTCGGTGTCCTTGGCCTCGACCTGGAACAAAGGCGCGGTGCGCGTCAGGCATTCCGAAAGGCCGATGTCGATGCCGCCCCATCCTTGGGTCTGGCCGGCGCCATAATTCCAGCCTTCCGGCCGGCCGCCAATGACGTGGCGCATGGTGTCGCCATAAACGCCGATGCCGTCCGGCATGTTGCCGGTCTTGAACACCAGCGGCTCCTTCGGCAGGCGATCCTTGACCGGCGGCAGCTTGCCAGTCTTGACGTATTTCTCGGTGACCCACTCGGGCTCGTGATATTCGGGCAGCGCCTTGAACTCCAGGATGGAATCGCGGGCGACGTATTTGATCTTGCCCTCGGCGGGAAACGCCGCCGGCGCCGGCGGCGTGGTCGGCTCGGACGCGTATGCACTGCCAAGCGCCGATGCCGAGACGCTCAGCGCCAGCCCGGCGAGAATGCCAATTCTTCGCCCGGCGAGAATGCCAATTCCACGAAAGTTCCTCATTGTGTTCCTCCCAGATGTTTCGACGTCTGCTGCTGCTCGCATCTATTCATGACGGCTGATTGGCGAACCGGCCTCCCGCTGTCCGCCTGCCAGCATTCTCAGCCGGCCTGTTTCAGAGCCGTTTTTTCGGCGCGCAGTTCCTCGATCGAGCGCACTTTGCGCCGCGCCGCACCCGCCCAGTCGCGGGTTTTCACCATCGATTTCGAAAGCCGCTCCTTGGCGGCCGGCACGGCATCGGCGTATTGCGGCAGCCAACGCGCCTGGGCGACGACCATCTCGTCGACCATCTGCCAGACCTCTTCCGGCGTCGACACCGCACCCACCAGCGGATCGTGCAGCACCGCGAGCTTGAGCAGGTCAATGTCGCCCGTAACAGCCGCATGCACCGACATGCGCTGAACGTTGATCGAAGCCATGCAGGTGGCCGCGCAGGCTTCCGGCAGCGTGATGCCTGACGCCATGTTGATGCCGAAGCGATCGACGAAACCGGGTGATTCGATGATCGCGTCCTGCGGCAGATTGGTGATGATGCCGGTGTTCTTGACGTTGAAGTGGCCGCGATAGACGCGGTTCGTCTCCAGCGCTTCGAGAATATGGCTGGCATGCTCGTTCGAGCGCTTCGATACGTCGAGCGGCTTCGACGCCGCTTCGAGGAATTGCGGATATTCCGTCTCGAACCAGTTGCGGGTTTCCGTGGAGTAGCGAAGATAGCCGCCGGTCTCGCCATGGATCCAGTCGGACATGTCGATCCAGCGGGTGATTTCGTCCGGCCGCTTGCGATACCAGGGCAGATATTCGGAGAGATGACCGTTGCTTTCGGTGGAGTAGACGCCGAAGCGCTTCAGCACGTCGATGCGCAGCTTTTCCTGCTGCGAATAGACCGGATGCGCCTCGAAGGCAGCCACCAGTTCGTCCTTGCCGATCTTGCGGCCGTTGAGCCGCAAATCGATGAACCAGGTCTGGTGGTTGATACCGGAGCAGACATAATCGAGTTCGCTGTGCGACTTGGCGCCGAGCACTTCGGCGATCTGTTCGGCGCCGTGCTGGACACCGTGGCAGAGGCCGACCGTATCGACCTTGCCATATTCGATCGCCGCCCAGGTGTTCATCGCCATCGGGTTGGCATAGTTGAGGAATTTGGCGCCTGGCTCGGCGACCTCCAATATGTCCTTGCAGAAGTCGAGGATGACCGGGATGTTGCGCTGGCCGTAGAGGATGCCCCCGGCGCAAATCGTGTCACCGACGCACTGGTCGATGCCGTATTTCAAGGGAATGCGGATATCGTCGGCATAGGCTTCGAGCCCGCCCACCCGCACGCAGCTGATGACGTAGCGCGCGCCTTCGAGCGCCTTGCGGCGGTCGGTCGTCGCCGTCACCCTGGTCGGCAGCTTGTTGGCCTCGACGATGCGGTCGAGGATCGCCTTGATCATTTGCAGATTGTGTTCGCTGAGATCGGTCAGCGCGAATTCGATGTCGCTGAATTCCGGGACGCACAAAATGTCGGTGAACAGCTTCTTGGTGAAGCCGACGCTGCCCGCGCCGATAATAGCGATTTTGAAACTCATCACCTTCACCTCGATCCATTCGAATGCCGGGTAAGGAGCAACAGGAAAGGGAATGGCGGCCCGCCTTGGCGCGCATGCCATTCGAGCCGGAATTCCGGCTCGTTCTCCTCCCCGCCCGCTCCTCGACCGCGGGTCTTTCGCGTTCTCAGGATTTGGATTATGCCGTTATTCCAGGGCGCGGCCAGAGAACGATTATGCTTTCGAGGGTAATTTTGTGCTGCATGATCTGATCGCCAACGGACAGTTGATGCGCACCATTTCGCTGCCGCGCGGCCGCCAGCGCCTGCATGCCATGCCGACCAGCACCGGCTATGAAGTACGCGAGGGCGTGACTTACGACTGGGATGGGCGCAAGCGCGGCCAGACGCCGTTCACCGTGCTGCAGCACACGATCAGCGGCACCGGCCAGCTGCGCTACGAGAACCGCAACTACCGCCTGCAGGCCAACGACACGCTGCTGGTGCTGGTGCCACACAACCATCGCTACTGGCTGGAGAAGGGCGACCGCTGGGAATATTTCTGGATCTCGATGAATGGCGAGGAGGCGCTGCGCGTCCACAAATCCATACTCAGCGTCTCCGGCCCGGTGTTTCGGCTGCAGCCGGAGACGATCGATCATCTCGCCGATTGCAGCCTGCGCCTGATCAAGGGCGGCGCTTCGCCTGGCGCTGCTTCGGCAATCGCCTATGAGGCGGCGATGGCGCTTTACGACGATGTCTTCGGCTCGCACGCCTTCACTGAGAAACAGAGCGTCATGCAGCCGGTCATCGATCATATCAACGCCAATCTCGACAAGCCCTTGCCCGTGGCCGAGCTCGTCCAGATCAGCGGCCTCAGCCGCGCCCATTTCTCGCGCTGCTTCGCCGAGAGCGAAGGCGTTCCGCCGGCCGAGTTCGTGCTGCAGCAGCGGCTGCAGCGGGCGGCGAAGCTGCTAACCAAAGCCGATTTCCTGCCGGTCAAGGAGGTCGCCATCCTGTGCGGCTTCGAGGACGCCAACTATTTCTCGAAAGTCTTCCGCCGGCTCTACGGCATCAACCCGACGCAGTTCCGCACCACCGGCATGTATGCCAGCCTGGGCAGCCTTCGATAGGATTACCCGATGCGGTTGCCGCTTGCGGGATCGAACAGATGCAGCGCCGCCGGATCGGCAGACAGCCGCACCTTATCGCCAGGCCGGATAGTGCTGCGTCCCATGACGAAGACACAAACCAGCTGGTTGGCGAGCCGGACATAGAACTGCGTCGACAGGCCGAGCGGCTCGACCACCTCGACCTCTGCCCTGAGCGGACCATCGTCGGCAAGCTGGATGTGCTCCGGCCGTAGCCCGACGGTGAGCACATCGCCATCCTTCAATGGCAAGCCATCAGGCAATCTCAGCTTCTGGCCGTCGGCCAGCACCGCGTCCACCTTGCCGCCCTTGGCCACTGTCGCCGGAAAAAAGTTCATGCCGGGCGAGCCGATGAAGCCGGCGACGAAGGTGTTGATCGGCCGATCGTAGAGTTCGAGCGGATGGCCGACCTGCTGGACGTAACCGTCATGCATGACGACGATGCGGTCGGCCATAGTCATGGCTTCGATCTGGTCGTGGGTGACATAGACTGATGTGGTCTTGAGCTGCTGGTGCAGCGCCTTGATCTCGGCGCGCATATGCACGCGCAATTTGGCGTCGAGATTGCTGAGCGGTTCGTCGAACAGGAACACTTTGGGATCACGCACGATGGCCCGGCCCATGGCGACGCGCTGGCGTTGGCCGCCGGACAGTTGCCTGGGCAGACGTCCGAGGAAACTGTCGAGGCCGAGCCGCTTTGCTGCCGCCCCTACCCTGCCGTCGATCCTCGTCTTCTCCGCCTTCTTCAACAGCAGGCTGAAGCCCATATTCGACGACACATCCATGTGCGGATAGAGCGCGTAGGACTGGAACACCATGGCAATATCGCGGTCCTTCGGCGCGACATCGTTGACCAGCCGATCGCCGATGTGGATCTCGCCGCCCGACACCTCCTCCAGCCCGGCAATCATGCGCAAAAGGGTCGACTTGCCACAGCCGGACGGGCCGACCAGCACGACGAACTCGCCATCGGCGATCTCGAGGTCGACGCCGTGCAGGATGCGCAGCGAACCGTAGTCCTTCTCGACGTTTTGCAGCGTGACGGAAGCCATCGATTATCCTTTGACCGCGCCGGCGGTGAGGCCGGTGACGAGATAGCGTTGCAGGAAGGCGAAGAAGATGCAGACCGGGATCAGCGCCAGGATCGACGCCGCCATCATCTGCCCCCAGTCGACGGCGAACTTGCCGATATAGGTGAGCAGGCCGACGGCAAACGTCTTCTGGTCGTCGCTGGAAATGAGCATCAGCGCGAACAGCAATTCGCTCCAGGCGGCGGTGAAGACGAAGCCAAGCGTGGCGCCCATGCCGGGCAAGGTCAGCGGCACGATCACCTTGCGCATCGCCTGCGCCCGCGTGCAGCCGTCGATCATCGCCGCTTCCTCCAGATCCTTCGGAATGCCGTCGAAGAAGGACTGCATCAGGAAGGTGGCGAAGGCGGTGTTGAAGGCCGTGTAGATGATGATCAGACCGACCAGGCTGTTGGTCAGGCCAAGCTCGCCCATGACGCGGTAGATCGGCGGAATGACCATCACCAGCGGAAAGGTTTGCGTGAGCAAAAGCATGATCGCCAGTGTCGCCTTGCCGCGAAAGGTGAAGCGCGACATGGCGTAGCCGGCGAGCGTGGCGATGACTGTCACCAGGGCCGCCGTCGACACCGAGACGATAACGCTGTTGAGGAAATAGCGGGGGAAGTCAGAGGCTTCCAGGACAGTGATGAAGTTGCGGAAGGTCGTCTGCGACGGCCACAGCGTGATGCCCTCGGAATAGAGCAGCCGCTCCGGCGTCACCGAAATCTTCAGCGTCCAGAAGATCGGGAACAGGGCGAAGATCATATAGGCGGCAATCGCCGCGTAGAGGCCGACGCCGCTGAAGATGCGCGAGGAGGTAGAGCGTCCGGCAATCATCAGACGTGCCTCACCAGCAACCGGCGGATGGCGATCAGCGCGATCGCATAGGCGATGAGCAGTACCAGTAGCAGCACCGCCACCGCGGAGGCATAGCCCTTGTCCAGCGACTTGAAGGCGCTGACATAGATGTAGACCGGCACCGTGCTGGTCGAGCCGGCCGGCCCGCCCTCGGTCATGACGAAGATCAGATCGGCGAAGGTCGCGATCCAGATCGTACGCAGCATGACGGTGATGACGATGGTCGGCGCCAGGAACGGCAGCGTCACCTTGGTGAAGCGCTGCCAAGGCGAAGCGCCGTCGATTGCGGCCGCCTCATGCAGTTCCGACGGGATCGACTTCAGCGCCGCCAGCAGCGTGATGGCGAAGAACGGAATGCCGAACCAGATGTTGGCGATGATCGGCCCCCACATGGCGGTCGCCGGATCGGACAGCACATTGGTCGGCTCGGCCTTCAGCCCGAGCGTGAAGAGCCAATGCGGCAGTGGTCCGATGATCGGATTGAACAGCCACGCCCAGGTCAGGCCCGACAGGAAAGATGGCACCGCCCAGGGCAGGAACACCACCGCCTGCACGAACTTGCGCCCGACAAACGGTTTGTCGAGCAGCAACGCCAGACCCAGGCCGAGGAAGAACTGGAAGAACAGGCTGGCGACGGTCCACCAGAGCGTGTTGACCAGCGCCTGCCCCAGCACCTGGTCGGTCAGCATCGCCTGGTACTGGCCTAGACCGACATATTCGGATTTGAAGGCGGAGAACTTCCGGAACGAATAGCTGATGCCGATGATCAGCGGCACCAGCAGCACCACGACCAGCAGAACGATCGCCGGGCTGAGATAAAGCCAGGGCTCGATGGCCGCATGCGTCAGCCGCTTCTTTCGCGGCCGGCCTGCGGATCGTATTTCGGACACGGCATAGGTCATTAGCGCTCAACAGTCATGGGTGGGTGCCGACAGCGGCAACAGCACCCTTCTCCCCGTTCACGGGGAGAAGATGCCGGCAGGCAGATGAGGGGCGGCGCCAGCCTTGGGGTGCTCGCGCTGCCCCTCATCCGGGCCTGTCTGTGCATGTCGTTGTCCCAAAACCGCTACGCACTTTTGGGCGACATGCATTCGGGCCACCTTCTCCCCGTAAACGGGAGAAGGAAGAAGAACTACTTCTTGTTCTTGGCCAGCCAGTCCTGCTGCTCCTTGGTCAGGAACGCGGCCCATTGATCGGCGACGTCCTTGGCCGACTTCTGGCCGAGCAGCACTTCCTGGAAATTCTTGATCGCCACCTGGTCGACGAAATTGCCGAGGTTCTCCAGATGTGTCGGCGGCGTCACCATTTCATATTTGGAAGTGTCGCTGAGTTCGGTGAACCAGCCCTTGAACTGCTCGGTCTTGAAGTGGGCATCCTGGTCGGCGCCATTGTGGATCGGCACGACGCCGACTTCCTTGGCCCATTCCAGATTGTCCTTGGGGGACAACAGCGTCGCCATCAGCTTCCAGGCATCGTCCTTGTGCTGCGAGTTGGCAAACATCGCCCAGCCGGCATAGCCCAGCGTCGGGTAGGATTTGCCGCTCGGTCCGACCGGCAGCGGCGCCACGGCAAAATCGTCGGCGCTCATTTTGTCGGCAATGCCGATCAGCGCATCCGGATCCTGGTTGAGCATCGCGCAGGTGCCGGAATAGAAGCCGGTGACGGTTTCGTTGAAGCCCCAGCTCACCGCATCCTTGGGCGCCAGCCCGTCCTTGTACATGTCGGCCAGCATCTGCAGGCCCTTGACCGAGCCCTCCTCGTTGATGGTCGAGGTGCCGTCCTCGTTGAAGTAGCCGCCCTTGCCAGCGGCGATGTTCATGAACATGTGCATGCCGTTGAAGGCGCCCGGGCCACCGCGCAGGCAGTAGCCGTACTTGCCCGGAATGGCGGAGATCTTCTTGGAGTCGGCGATGAAGTCGTCGAGCGTCGCCGGCGGGCCGTCGAGACCGGCCTCCTTGAACAGCTTCTTGTTCCAGAACAGCGCATTGACATAGTAGCCGTACGGGATCATGAACTGGGTGTTGTTGACGGTCGAGCCGAATTGCTTGGCGCGGTCGCCCAGCGTCTTGGCGTCGTCCCATTTGGCCATGTAAGGGCCGAGATCCTCGAGCTGGCCGTTGGTGGCGTACAGGCCCATCCAGCGCTCCGGCATCTCGACGATGTCGGGCGTATCGCCGGCCTGCACCATGGTGAGGAATTTCTCGAAGGCCTGCCCCCAGGGCAGCGAGACCACCTCGACCTTGACGCCGGCATTGGCGGCCTCGAACTCGGCGATCTGCTTCTTCAGGAATTCGGTGCGCTGCGGGCTGGTGATGACCTCGACCAGCTTGAGGGTGGTGTCGGCCAATGCGCCGCTGGCGGACATCGCCAGGCCGGCAGCGGTGGCAAGCATGATGCTCAGTCGTTTCATGTTCAGAACTCCCATTTTGAACCCAGTCATTTTTTTGCTTTGTCGAAGGCCTGGCCGATGTCGGCCCAGAGGTCTTCGACGCTTTCCAATCCGACATTGAAGCGGATGGTTCGGGGGCTGACGCCGAAGCGCGCCATCGAATTGAGACCCGGTGTCTGCTCGAGCGAGGCCTTTGCCGGCACGACCAGGCTTTCATGACCGCCCCAGCTGACGCCGATGCGGAAAAATTTCAGCGCATCGACGAAAGCGGGAATGTCGACATCCTCCGTCACCTCGAAGGAGAACAGCCCGGCATAGCCGGCAAGCGTCTTCTTGCCGGGATGGTTGGAATAGGCGGGATGATTGACCCGCTCGACCTTGTCATGCGCCTTCAAGCGCTCGGCGATGATGAGCCCACTCTTCATGTGATGCGGCAGTCTCAGCGGCAGCGTGCGCAGGCCGCGCAACAGCAGCCAGCCCTCGAAGGGCGACAGCTTTGCGCCGAGCTGCGAATAGGTCTGGTCGTTGATATGCTTGATGTGAGCGGCCGAGCCGGCCACCACGCCGGCGACGGTGTCGCTGTGACCGCCGAGATATTTCGAGGCGGAATGCAGCACCAGATCGACGCCGTGCAGGATCGGCTTCTGGAACACCGGCGTCGCCCAGGAATTGTCGATGGTGGTGACGATGCCCTGCTCTTTCGCCAGCCGCGTCAGATGTTCGAGATCCTGCAGCTCGAACGTCATCGAGGTCGGGCTTTCCAGGTAGAGCAGTTTGGCGCCGGGAAGAGCCGCGGCCACCGCATCCGGATCGGAGCCGTCGACATAGTCGACCTTGATGTGCAGGCGCGGGAACAACCGCTCGAACAGTCGGTAGGCGTCACCATAGCAGTTGCGCACCGCAACGATGCGCTCGCCGGCGCCGACAAAGGCAAGCAATGTCGCGCTGATCGCCGCCATGCCGCTGGAGAATCCGCGCGCGGCTTCCGCACCTTCGAGCGCTGCGACGCGTGACTCGAATTCCATCACCGTCGGGTTGTCGCCGCGCGAATAGATCGGCTGCTTCCTGCGCCCGGCAAAGGTGTCGGCCATGTCGGCATAGCTGGCGAAGGTGAACAGCGAGGTCTGGTAGATCGGCGGCACCACCGCATTGCCAGGGAACGGGTCGTCATGCGCCAGAAGCGTCGCCGCCTCGGCGAGATAGTCGCTGCCGGAAATGCCTGGGTCGAAGCTGTGCTCGTTCATGTGCGGACCGAAAGTTTGAGGTTGGCGGCGCCGCGCTTCAAATCGTCCTCGACCGTGGCGATCAGTTTCAGCGCTTCGGCCCGGGCGCCTTCCGGATCGTGCGCGGCGATGCAGTCGAACATGGTGCGGTGGTAGGGAAAGCTTGCGTGGCCGAAATCGCGCACGCCGAGCGGATGTTCCCAGAAGCGGTGGAACAGTTCGTGCATGGCGGCGATAATCTGCTCGAACAGCGGATTGCCGCAGGCGCGGTAGATCGCCTGATGGAATTCCCAGTCCTCTTCCGACGACATGCCGGCGCGGCTGAGAAACTCTTCCTCCATGATGTCGAGCTTGCGCTCGATCTCGGCGAGGTCGTCCCTGTCGGCACGAATGGCGCAAAGGGCGGCGGCTTCCGCTTCCAGCGCGCGGCGGATTTCCAGCGTGCGCATCAGGCCGGTGAAATCATTGCCGCCGGCAAGCGTCAGCGGCATGTGCAGCATGTCGAGCGAGACGGCGGCCTTGAGATAGGTGCCCGAGCCCTGCCGGCGCTCGACCAGGCCAAGCCCTTCCCAGCGCGTCAGCGCCTCGCGCACCGTATTGCGGCTGACCTTCAGACGCTCAGCGAGGATGCGTTCGGTCGGCAGCCTCTCACCGGGTTCCAGCTTCTCGCGCATGACGAAGCCGGCCAACGCCTTCAGCACCGCGTCGTCGCGGGCCGTCGTCTGGATCGGCGGAAGGCTGAATTGGGTCACCGGGGCTATTACCGAAGTGGTTCAATGGTCCAACCAATTTCTGCACAGACGAAGGGACCTGTCAACAGTGGAAACGCAGCAAGGCCGAAGGGCCAGGGGATGCACCTTCGGCCTTGCTGCTTCAGCCGTGGATGCGCGCCGGCGCAGCGGCGGCGCGAGCCTCGCGCCAGCGAGCGAAGATTGCCTCGCGAACCCGCCTCGAACCAGAGAGGCGCTTTTTTGCCTGCGCCAGCACCGCAGGCGACGCCTCGGCGGGCGTGCCGGACCGAAAGGGAGGAGCCGGGGCGTATTCGAGCGAGAGCTGCACGATCTCGGCCTCCTCCTGTCCAAGCAGCCTCGCAACCAGCGCCAGGCCGAAGTCGATCCCCGAAGTGACGCCGCCGGCGGTGATGAGCTTGCCGTCTTCGACGATACGCTCGTCGACCGGGATCGCTCCGAACTCCTCAAGGAAATCATGCGCATACCAGTGCGTGGTCGCGCGCTTGCCCCTCAGCAGTCCGGCCGCCCCAAGCACCAGGGCACCGCTGCAAACGGAGGTGATGTAGCGCACCTGCCCCGCGCGCTCCCACACGAAATCGAGGACTGTCTGGTCCTCCAGCAGCGCGTTGACCCCGCCCCCGCCAGGAATGCACAGCACGTCGAGGGGCCGGCAATCGTCAAAGGTCGCGGTTGGCGTCAGCGAGAGGCGCGTCGATGACGTCACCGGGTTGCGATCCTTCCAGATCAGTTCCACCTCGGCATCCTTGGCCGATGCCAGGACTTCGTATGGGCCGGTGAGGTCGAGTTGTTGGACGTCGGGGAATACGAGGATGCCGAAACGAAGGGGCATGGAAATCTCCGTGGGTTGACTTCCGGCAATCTACGGCATCATGGTTTGGCACGATTGCCATTCATCCCTCGCTTCGGGCCAAACCAATGCGCCGTATCGAAGTACTTGCCTATCCCGACATCCAGCTCCTCGACGTCAGCGGACCGCTGCAGGTCTTTGCCAGCGCCAATGATTTCAAAAGGCAGGCCGGCGAACCGGCTCCTTACGAGGTCGTGGTCGTCGCCGCCTCACCGCGCATCCGGACATCGGCCGGTCTCGTGCTGGAGGCAGCAGTGCTGCCAACCCACGGAGGTAAGATCGACACGCTGCTTGTCCCCGGAGGATGGGGCGTCAACGCAGCCTGCGACGATCCCGTGCTGGTCCAGTGGATCGCCGGTCGCTCGCGCGATGCCACCCGAACCGCTTCCGTCTGCAGCGGCGCCATGCTGCTGGCGACGGCTGGCCTGCTCGACGGCCGCCGCGCGGTGACCCATTGGGGACGCTGCGCGGAGTTCGCCCGGCGCTTTCCCGCGGTCCGGCTCGAACCCGATCCGATCTTCATCCGCGACGGCAATGTCTGGACATCCGCCGGCGTAACGGCGGGGATCGATCTCGCCCTCTCCCTCGTCGAGGCCGACCTTGGCCGGCACACGGCGCTCGGCGTGGCGCGCGAGTTGGTGGTCTTCCTGAAACGTCCCGGTGGCCAGGCGCAATTCAGCCAGACCCTCAAGCTGCAGCAAGGCGACGGGCGCTTCGACCGGCTGCATGGCTGGATCCTCGAAAATCTGGCCGGTGACCTGTCGCTCACGCAGTTGGCCGACCACGCCAATATGAGCCCGCGCAGCTTCTCGCGGCGCTATCGCGAGGCCACCGGCCGGACACCTGCCCGCGCGATCGAGGAGATCCGGATCGAGGCGGCGCGGCGGATGCTGGAGCGTGGCCAGCCCGTCAACCAGACGGCCCGCCGCTGCGGTTTCGGCTCGGAAGAAACCATGCGGCGCGGCTTTCTGCGCGTGCTGGGCACCAATCCGCGCGCCTATCGCGAGCGTTTCTGATCGCGACTGCTTGCTCCATTAGGCCGGCGGTCGATGCCGTAGAAATAGAGCCTCTCTAGCATTCAGGCGGGATGCTGTAGCTGGCTGAGCCCGCCATCGACGACGAGGGTCGCGGCGTTCATGAACGGGCACTCCTCGGAAATCATGAACACAGCGGCCAGCGCGATCTCGCGCGCCGAGGCGATGCGGCCGCCGGGATGCAGCGCCAGCGTCCTGGCGCGCGCCGCAACCGGATCGGCAAAACTGTTCCAATAGTCGGCTGCCTTCTGCGTCTCGACATAACCGGGCGCCAGCGCGTTCACGCGCACGCCCTGCCCGGCATATTCCAGCGCCAGCGACTTGGTCAGCCCAAGCAGCGCGTGCTTGGCCACGGGATAGGGGAAGGTATGAGGGATGATGGTGAAGCTGTGCGTCGAGGCGATGTTGAGGATCGCGCCACCGCCATTTGCGATCATTGCCGGCAGCACCGCCTTGGCGCAGTTCCAGGCGCCTTTGACGTTGACATCGAAATTGCGGTTCCACTCCTCCTCAGTCGCCTCGAGCGGCGTCGAGAACACATTCATCCCCGCATTGTTGATCAGCGCGTTGATCGGCCCGATCGCGTCGGTCGCCCGGCTGACGGCAGCGGCAATCGCGGCCCCGTCGCTGATGTCGGCTGAGACATGCCCGACATGGCCCTGCGGCGCTGCTAGGCCGGCGACCGCTTTGTCCAGCAGCGCGCCGTCGCGATCGACCAGGAACAGCCTTGCCCCTTCGGCGAGGCAAGCTTCAGCGATGGCAAGCCCAATGCCTTGCGCGGCGCCGGTGAGGAAGATGCGTTTGCCGGACAGGCGCTCAGCCATGGCTGTCACTCCACTGGAAGATGGTCAGCGCCGGCCCAGTGCCGACGAACGCAGATTGTCGAGCAAAACGGCAAGCAGCAGGATCACACCGCGCACAATGTATTGGTAGAACGCCGGGATGTTGAGCAGGTTCATGGCGTTTTCGGCGATGCCCATGATCAGCACGCCGACGATGACGCCCGACATGGTGGCGCGGCCGCCGGCAAGCGAGACGCCGCCGAGCACGCAGGCCGAGATGACCGAGAGTTCAAGCCCGACCGCGGCATTGGGCTGGCCCGACGTGATGCGCGAGGCCAGAAGGATGCCGGCGATGCCGCAGACCACGCCCTGCAGAGCAAAGATCCAGATCCGCGTCCAGTCGACATTGACGCCGGCCAGGCGCGAAGCCTCCGGGTTACCGCCGATGGCCAGCGTGTTCTTGCCGAACACGGTACGATTGAGGACAAAACCGAAGATGCAGAACAGCACGGCCAGGACCCAGACCGGCGTCGGAATGCCGAACAGCTTCGACAGCGCCAGTTGGTAGAAATCCGGGCTGTTGATGCCGACGGCGCGGCCATCGGATGCGATCAGCGCAAGGCCGCGCACGATCTGCATGGTAGCAAGCGTCGTGATCAGCGCGTTGATGCGGAACTTGGCGATGACGACGCCGTTGATGAAGCCGACGAAGGCGCCGCAGGCGATTGCCGCAAGAAGCCCGAGGATGATCGATCCGGTATGGTTCGACGCCATCACCGCGACCATGCCGGCGAAAGCAACGATCGAACCGACCGAGAGGTCGAAGTCGCGCGCGGCGAGGCAGAACATCATCGTGCAGGCGACGATGCCGACGGTGACCACCGATTGCAGCAGGCCGAGCATGTTGCGGTCGGTCAGAAAATTCGGCACCAGCAGCGACACCAGCGCGAAGGCGACGATGAAGATCACGACGAGGCCCTGTTCGCCGAGCAGGATCTTCTTCAACTGATCGGTCATGGCAAAGATCCTCAGGATGCGATCGCGTCGGGGGTTTTCTGATCGGGAAGAGCGGCGGCCAGGATCGCCTTTTCGGCGAACTGGTCGCGGGCGAGTTCGGCGCTGATGCGCCCGCCGCACATCACCAGGATGCGGTCGCAAATGCCCATCACTTCCGGCAGTTCGGACGAGACGACGACGATCGCCATGCCGTCTTCGGCAAGCTGGTAGAGCAGTTCGTAGATTTCCGCTTTGGCGCCAACATCGATACCGCGTGTCGGCTCGTCGACGATAAGCACGCGCACGCCCTGCTCCGACAGCCAGCGGCCGAGAATGACCTTCTGCTGGTTGCCACCGGAGAGGTTGATGATGTCCTGCTTGCGCGACGGCGTGCGCACCTTGAGCTTCTTGATGAAGGTCTCGGCGGTGGCGATCTCGCTGGCGCGGTTCAGGATCCCGAAGCGCGTGTGATGACGCCGCGACGAGATGTTGATGTTCTCCTCGATCGAGCGGCCCTGGATGATGCCGTCATGCTTGCGGTCTTCCGAGCACAAAACGATGCCGGCGCGGATCGCGTCATGGGGATCGGTGGCATGAACGACCTTGCCGTCGACGCTGATGGTGCCGCCTGAGCGCCGGTCGGCGCCGAAGACCAGCCGCATCAGTTCCGAGCGCCCCGCGCCGATCAGGCCGAAGAAGCCGACGATCTCGCCCGCCCTTGCCTCGAAGCTGGCGGGCGTCGTCAGTTTTACTCCGGAAACAGCGTCGACCTTCAGCCGGACATCGCCGGCCGGGCGTGGGCGAAACCCCCAGACATCGGAGATTTCGCGGCCGACCATTTCGGCGACGACCTGGTCGCGCGTGACGTCTTTCAGCGACGCATGGTGCGCCGCGAGCTTGCCGTCGCGCAGCACGGTCAGGCTGTCGCAGAGGCGGAACACTTCGTCCAGCCGGTGCGAGACATAGATGATGACCTTGCCCTCGCCGCGCAGGCGGTCGATCAGGGCAAACAGGATTTCGCTTTCGCGCGACGACAATGACGAGGTCGGCTCGTCCAGAGCGATGACGCGCGCGTCGAGCATGATCGCCTTGGCGATCTCGACCATCTGGCGCTCGCCGATCGACAGCGTCTTGACCTTGCGGCTGATATCGATGTCGATGCCGGCTGATTTCAGCTTGGCGCCAACATCGTCCAGCATCCTGGCACGGGCGATGATGCCGGCGTTGGCGGGGAAGCGGCCGAGGCTGAGGTTTTCGGCAACAGTGAGCTCGGGAACCAGCTGCAGTTCCTGGTGGATGACGATGACGCCATTGTCGAAGGCATCTCGCGTCGTTGCATAGGCTTGCATCTTGCCGTCGATGAGGATCTCGCCGTCATCGGCATGCTGGTCGCCGGACAGGATCTTGATCAGCGTGGATTTGCCGGCGCCGTTCTCGCCCATCAGGCCGTGCACGGCGCCCTTGTCGACGCCGAACGAGACGTCCGACAGCGCCTTGACGCCCGGATAGGTCTTGGTGATTTCCGAGAAGTCGAGAAAGGACATGGGGCGCCTATCCTTTTGCCATGCCAAACAGGCGGCGACTGTGAGCCGCCGCCTGTTTGTACAGGGAGGATTATTCGATGCCGAGACCCTTGCGGACCGTCTGGTAGTCGTCGCGCTTGGCCAGCGCACCGGCGGTCAGGATGAGCTTCTCGGGTTCCTTGTTGTTGGCGACCCAGTCATACATGTTGAGCGCAGTCTCGTAGCCGTGACGCTTCGGCGAGATGATCACCGTGCCGACGAAGCCGGTGGCGGTCGGCTTCTTGAACTCGTTGATCGCCGAATCCGCGCCGCCAATGCCGACGCCGATCACGTTTTCGGCCGGGATGCCGACGCTTTCGGAAGCGCGCACGGCGCCGAGAACGGCTTCGTCGTTGAGGCCGAAGGAGACCCACTTCTTGATGTCGGCATGGGCGTTGAGTACCACCGTCGCCGCATTGAGCGCAGCCTCGGTATCGGTCTTGGCCTGCGGCGCGTCAAAGATGTTTTCGGCCTTGAAGCCGTTGGCCTTCAGCACCGAAATGGCGCCTTCGACCCGGTCGACGGCGGTCGGCAACTGATCATAGGAGACGCGGATGGCGCCGACCTCGTCGGCCTTCCAGCCGCGCGCCTTCATTTCGTCGACGATCGCCTGGCCGACGGCCTCGCCGATCTTGGTCGCCGAAATGCCCATATGCGGCACGTCTTCCAGCGCCTTCCCGTCTGCGCCGACCAGACGGTCATCAACCGTCATCAGCTTGAGATTGTTGGCGGCGGCCTTGGCGACGATGCCGGGGCCGAGCTTCACATCAGGCGTGCAGACGATGAAGCCTTGCGCGCCCTGCGCGCCGAGATTGTCGATCGCCGACATCAGCTTCTCACCGTCCTCGGCGCCGATCTTGACCAGGGTAAAACCCTTCTCCTTGGCGGCCTGGTCGGCGAACTTCCATTCGTCCTGGAACCACGGCTCCTCGGGCTGTTTGACGATAAAACCTATCTTGGTGTCCTGAGCATATGCAGCGATGGTCGTGACGGACAGCACGGCAAGGGCGCCCGCGACGAGCGCGGTCTTCAGAAGTCGCATGATTACCTCCCAGCGATGGCCGGGCGCTCAGCCCGGATGCAGAGTCTCTAATTCTTTTTATCATACTCGTCAATTGATCTGGTATGATAATTGAGCTACATGCTCTGACCAGGGATCGTTGGCGCAAATCATCCGCATCCGGTAAGGCCGGGGACGTGAGATCAGTGGTTTCGCCGCCTTGGAGGAGGGCTGAGGTGACCGAAACTTCGAAGAAGGCATCAGGCGACACCCGCCGCCCGCGCGTCATGCCCGATGTGACCAAGGCGCTTGCCTCAGACATCTTTTCCGGACGCTATCCCGCCGGCTCGTCCCTGCCGACCGAAAACGAACTCGGCGTCGAATATGGCGTCAGCCGCACCGTCATCCGCGAGGCGCTGAAGGTGCTGGCCGCCAAGGGGCTGGTGCTGTCGCGACCGCGCATCGGCACGGTTGTATGTGAACAGGACAACTGGAACATCATCGACCCGCAGGTGCTGGCCTGGCACGCGCCGCATGCGCTGGACGACAAATTGTTCGACGCCATCCTCGAAACGCGCCGCGCCATCGAACCTCTGGTAGCTGAACTGGCGGCGACTCGTGCGACGCTGCAGGAGATCGCCGATCTCGAAGCCGCCTGGCGCGGCATGGCCAATGCCGGCGAGGATCTCGCCGCCTTCTCGCGCTCGGACATCACCTTCCACCAGATCGTCTATGCCGCGAGCCACAACCCGATCTTCCGCCAGATCGGCAATCTGATCGACACCGGGCTGAAATTCTCGCTCGAAGCAACGGCGACCATTTCGCTCGCCCGGCGCATGGAAGCGGTGGCGGCGCACCGTGAGGTGGTCGAGGCGCTGCGCATGCGCGATGCCGCGGCGGCGCGTGCGGCGGCAGGCCGGATCCTCGACCTTGCGGCGCGCGACCTGGTCAGCGCCAAGAAACTCAAGAACAACTGAGACCAGCATGAAAATCATCTCGCTCACCACCTACATCGTCCCGCCGCGCTGGCTGTTTCTGAAGATCGAGACTGATGCCGGCGTCACCGGCTGGGGCGAGCCTGTGGTCGAAGGCCGTGCGCTGACGGTCGAGGCAGCGGTCAAGGAACTTGGCGATTATCTGATCGGCAAGGACCCGCGCCTGATCGAGGACCATTGGACGGTGATGCATCGCGGCGGCTTCTACCGCGGCGGGCCGATCCTGATGAGCGCCATTGCCGGCATCGACCAGGCGCTGTGGGACATCAAGGGCAAGGCGCTCGGCGTGCCTGTGCACGAACTGCTCGGCGGCAAGCTGCGCGACAGCATCAAGGTCTATTCCTGGATCGGCGGCGACCGGCCGGCGGAAGTGGCTGCGGGCGCCAGGGAAGTGGTTTCGCGCGGTTTTCAGGCGCTGAAGATGAATGGCACCGAGGAACTGCAGATCGTCGACAGCCATGACAGAATAGATGCGGCTGTCGAACGAGTCGCCATGGTGCGCGAGGCCGTTGGGTCCAACATTGGCATCGCCGTCGATTTCCACGGCCGCGTGCATCGGCCGATGGCGCGCATGCTGGTCAAGGAGCTCGAACCCTACCGGCTGATGTTCATCGAGGAGCCGGTGCTCAGCGAAAACCGCGAGGCGCTGAAGGAGATCGCAGCGCTGGGCTCGACGCCGATCGCGCTCGGCGAGCGTCTTTACAGCCGCTGGGATTTCAAGTCGGTGTTCGAGCAAGGCGCCGTCGATATCATCCAGCCGGACCTGTCGCATGCCGGCGGCATCACCGAATGCCGCAAGATCGCGGCGATGGCCGAGGCCTATGACATTGCGGTGGCGCCACACTGCCCGCTCGGGCCGATCGCGCTTGCCGCCTGCCTGCAGCTCGATGCCGTCAGCTACAACTGCTTCATCCAGGAACAGAGCCTCGGCATCCACTACAACGCCGCAAACGATTTGCTCGACTATGCCGCCAACAAGGACGTCTTCCGCTACGAGGATGGCTATGTCGCAATCCCCGATGGTCCCGGCCTCGGCGTCGAAATCGACGAGGACTACGTCAAGGAACGCGCCAAGGAAGGCCACCGCTGGCGCAACCCGGTCTGGCGTCACAAGGACGGCTCCTTCGCCGAGTGGTAGCTCGGCCGACCTTGCGGCCAGGCCTTCAGGACCTCGGGTTCGATTTCGCGGTGGCGCCAGCGTAACGCAGGCCTCTGATGGGCCGCAGCGCCGAGCACCAGCGCATGGGAACCGTCGGCGCCGGCAAGCCGCAACTCGCTGACCGCCTGGGTTGCCGCAAGCGATCGAAAGCAGTCGCTATCCATGGAACATGGCGGATGTCCTGTTCTCATCGACCTTTTCTTGGCCCGCCAGCCGCGTCACCTGCCCGCGGCGTGCCGGCCTGCGTTCCTGCCGGAGAAGATGCAGCTGCCGAGAAATGTCCCTTCCAGCGCATTGTAGCCGTGATAGCCGCCGCCACCGCCGCCGGCCACCTCGCCTGCCGCATAGAGCCCGGCAATGGGTTCGCCATTGCCGTCGAGAACCTGCGAATTGAGATTGGTGTGCAGGCCGCCAAGCGTTTTGCGCGTCAGGATGTTGAGGCGCACCGCGATCAGCGGCCCGTGCCTGGGATCGAGTATCTTGTGCGGCTTGGTCACCCGGAAGATCTTGTCGCCAATGTAGTTGCGGGCGCCGCGGACGGCTGTGACCTGCGCATCCTTGGTATAGGCATGGTCGACCTCGCGATCGCGCGCCACGATCTGCGCCTTGAGCCGGTCGTAGTCGAGCAGATTGTCGCCTGACAGCGCGTTCATGCCGGCGACCAAGTCGGCCAGGTTGTCGCGGACGACGAAGTCCTCGCCCTTTTCCAGGAACGCTGCCACCGATGGTGGCGCCTTGCCGCCGCGCCGGTTCTTCAGCACGGCCCGCCAATCCTTGGCCGTAAAGTCTAGGTTTTGCTCCGAACCCGACAGCACGAACTCCTTCGAAGCGATCGTCTTGCTCAGCACGAACCAGGAATAATCGTGTCCCGTCGACAGGATACGCTTCAAGGTGCCGAGCGAATCGAAGCTCGGGAAGAACGGCGCCTCCATGCGTTGTCCCAGAGCATCGAACCATAGCGGCGACGGCGCCGACAGGATGCGGATGCCGTGGTTCGGCCAGATCGGATTCCAGTTCTTGATCCCCTCGACATAGTGCCACATGCGGTCGGCGTTGATGACGGCCCCGCCGGCGTCCTGGGTGATCGCCACCATGCGGCCGTCGACATGGTGCGGCACGCCGGCAACCATACGCTTCGGCGCTGGCCCCAGCCGCCGGACCGGCCAGACCTTGCGAACCAACTCATGATTGCCGCCGATGCCGCCGGAGGTGACGATCACGACACCGGCCGAAAGGTCGAAATCGCCGACGGCCGTGCGGCTCGACTGCTTGCCGCGCTCGACATCGGATGCCTCCAGGATTTCGCCCGCGACGCCGGTGACCGCGCCGTTGGTCTTGATCAGCCGGCTGACCTGATGACGGAATTTCAAAGTGATCAGCCCTTTGGCGACGTGCTCGCGCACGCGCCTTTCGAACGGCGCGACCACGCCCGGCCCAGTGCCCCATGTCAGGTGGAAGCGCGGCACTGAATTGCCGTGGCCATTGGCCAGCGCGCCGCCGCGCTCGGCCCAGCCGACCACCGGCCACCAGCGCATGCCCATGGCGTAGAGCCACGGCCGCATCTCGCCGGCGGCGAAATCGACATAGGCTTCCGCCACTTTCCTTGGCCAATGGTCCTCGGGCCGGTCGAACTGGGCAGAACCCAGCCAATCCTGCCAGGCGAGGTCGCGGCTGTCCTTGATGCGCAGGCGGCGCTGCTCGGGCGTGTTGACCAAAAACAGGCCGCCGAGCGACCAGAATGCCTGGCCGCCGAGAAAACCGCCACCCTCTTGCTCGACGATGATCACGCGCTTGCCGGCATCGCCGAGTTCCGCGGCTGCGGCCAGGCCGGCCAGCCCGCCGCCAACGATGATTGCGTCCGCGTCAGCCATTGTCGTAGCTCCTGTGCCGGCTTTTGTTTTCGAGATCGGATGCTCGTTGCTAGCCGCGCAGCGCGTTCCAGATGATGCGCGGCAGCTTCAGGAGGCTCGGCTGGTAGTTGAACTCGGTGATCAGGCGGCCGACCATGTGTGCCCTTTTGTGGGTCAGGAACCAGGCCGGCTTCGGCATGATGCGGAACGGCGCTTCGAGCACGCTGCGTTCCGGTCTGTCGAACAAATAGGTGTTGTGGACGACGCCGATGCCGCTCTGCACGTCGTCGAGCGTGTGGCCAGGGAAAGCACCCCAGGTCGGGCGCAGCAGCGCGAACAGAACGCCGCTCCAGGAATTGATGCCGATGCCGCCATAGCGCAGTTCGGCAATGATTTCCTCGAAGCGCTGCCGGCCGATCTCGGCGATCGTCCTGGGATGGATGAGGATGTTGGCGGCAAGCGTGCCGTGCAGCTTTTCATTGGCGTAGGCGACAGCGGCGCGCAGATAGGATTCCGCATTGCCCGCCGGCAGCCGCATGACGCTGAGCGCCGGCGCGAACACCTCGGCATTTTCGAGATAGGCGTCCGTGCCCGGCCGGAACGGCACCACAACGCAGGCGGGCCCGCCGGGCCGCTCGAATTTTTGTGCCGTGTCGGCGTGCGCCTCGAAGGCGGCGAGGCGCTCGGTCGCGCCGGGATAATAGGCCGGGCGCGACGGGGCTTTCTGCATCACCTTTTCGAGGGCCGCCAGAAGCGCATCGGATTTGCCCCAGCCTTCGGGCAACACGAGCATTTGGCAGGCGATGCAGTTGAAACCGGAATTGTTGAGCTTTTGGGTAGCGATCAGTTCGGCGTGGTAGGCGATGTCGGCATTCGACCATGGGCCGGGCACCACGATGGTGGGTGCCACGCCGCCAAGCTCAGAGGTGATACGCCGGCTGTTGCGCGGCGTGCCCGCCGCCTTGTTCTTGCGGCCCTCCTCGCCAGGCCCCCAGACGATCGCGTCATGCGAGGCGGCGGCACCGGTGATGTGGATGTCGTCGACGAGATCGTGGTTGCACAGATACGCGCCGACATCGGCGCCACCGCGCACGATGCGCAGCGCTCCGAATTCGATCAGCGGCCGCAGCGCCGGCCGCAGGAAATCGATCAGATAGTCGTTGACCGGGTTCATCTTGAGCAGAACCACCTGGTGCTCGACCAAAAGCTTGTGCAGGCAGTCGAGCGGCGCGATCGAGGCGACATTGCCGGCGCCGAGCACGAGGCCGATCTTGCCCTTGCGGCTGGTGCGCGGCGCGTCATAGGCCGATGCGGTGTTTGCGGCGAGGTTCGCCTTGGTCACGCCGGGCTGCATCCAGATCTCGGCCTTCAGCCCGGTGAACAACACCTTGTCCCAGAGCGAATTCGGAACCACCGTTACCGCCACCTGTCCGCTAGGCAAGGTGCGGACCGGCAGTCTGTCGAGAAACTTCTTGCCCTCCATCAGGCTGAGCGTGTGGATGAACTGGTTGCAGCCATCCATCAGCGCCGCCGGGCCAGCCAGCCATTCTTCGCCTTCCAGCGGCGAGCCGGTCGGGATGCCCTTCTTGCGCGTCGCGGTTTTGACCCACGCCTCGGCGACCTCGCGGATGTGATCCTTGACCTGCCGCAGCAAGGCGATCCGCTCGCCATTCGAGGTCTGCGCCCAGTCGTCCTTCCTGGCGTCGAGATCGGTGAGCGCGAGGTCGAGTTCGGCTGCCCATTCAGGCTGCACGGGCTGAGTTTTGACTGCCTTGGCGACCATCCTATCCTCCTCCACTTCGGTCTCTTGGTTTGACGCAATTCCTGTGGGAAAACCGCTTCACACTTTTCGTGGAATTGCTCTACGAAAACGGCAGTGCGGCCCATTGCTCGACGAATTTCCCGCCGGAATAGACCTGGATCGAACTGAACTGCTGTAGCACGAATTCGCTCTGGGTCGGACGCAGGAAGGCGTAGTCGTCAGGCCCGACATTGACGTTGTCGGGCAGCGCCATGAATTGCTGATTGGTCGAAAAGCCGAACGTCTTGTCGGTCTTCATCCCCACGGGATGGACGGGCTTCGCCATCCATTTTCCGCCATAGAGAAAACAGCCGCGCCGCGGCAACAGCCCGAGCTTCTGCAGCAGCCAGGAGCGCTGGTCGAGGCCCGGCGCCTGGACATCGACCACTTTCAGGATCGGCGTCGCGATGAATGCGGCAGGCCGCAATTGGCTGAGGCTCGGCACATCGAAATCGGTCGGCAGCATAAAAGCCGATCCGATGGACAATTCATTGGCGCCGACCCAGCTGTCATAGAGCAATGCGGTGCTGCTGCCGCCAAGATTGAGGATCTTGCGCTGGTCGGCGGCAAGGCAAGCGACATACTGGCGAAACAGGCTGATCGCCTTGACGCGCGCCTTGGCCGGTCCTCCCAGCAGTTTGGGGATATGGCCGATATGCGCCTCGTAGGCCATGACGCCTTCGCATTTCAGCCGCGGGTAATTCGCCAACGCGGAAACTGCCCGGGCCAGTGAGTCGGGATCGCTGATACCGCCGCGATGAAGGCCGACATCGACCTCGAAGCAGACGCGCAGCTCGCGGTCGAGCTCGGCGGCAAGCGAGCCATAGGCGGCCAGCCGCTCCTCGGTATCGATCAGCCAGACGATGCGCGACGTAGCTTCGCCGAGCCCGGCGAGAACGCCCTTCGTCAGCGCGTGCCTGGCGCCGGCAACCGGCATCGGCTTGCCCAACAGGAGATCGACTTGGGGAAACACTTTCAGCATCTCGGCGCTGATCGGCAGATGAAAGGTCATCAGCCTGTCGGTCGCAAACGCCGCGCGGATATGGTCGATCAGCGGCAGGCATGGCAGCGACTTGTCGACGAGGCGCAGATCGAGGCCCGTGGCGAACTTCGCCTTGATCGCAGCGATGTTGTGATCGAGCCGGTCGAGATCGAGCACCAGGCAAGGCTGAAAGATCCCGGCTGCCCTGAGCGCGCCCGACATTTCCGCGAAATAGGTGTCGGTCAGGCTCATGCCGCGACGCCGAGCAGCCTGGCAATATAGGGCGACACGAAGCGGTTGTCCGGGTCCATCTCGCGGCGGACCGCCATCGCATCGTTCCAGCGCGGATAGAGCGCGCTCAATTCCCTTGATGTCAGGCTGTGCATCTTGCCCCAATGCGGGCGGCCGCCGCGCTTCCTGAAGATCGGCTCGGCGGCGTTGAAGAACGCCATCGGATCGCGCTCGACGCCGTGATGGATGGCGATGGAACAGGTTGGGCGCTTGTAGAAGGGGCTGAGCCAGACATTGTCGGGCGCGACGACGCGCACCTCCATCGGAAAATAGACCTCTGGAAACCGCGTCTCGAGCAGCGCAATGATTTCGCTGAGTGCGGGCGCCCCTTCCTCGAACGGCAGGTGGTATTCCATCTCGTTGAACTTGACGTTGCGCTCGGAGGTGAAGACCTTCAGCCACTCCTCGACATAATCCTCGGCCGGCACCTTGGCGAAGGCCGAGCCGATGAGACGGCGGCGCAGCCAAGGGAGCCAGCTGAGATAGTCGCGCAGTTTTCTCAGCGTCGTCACCGCATCGTCGTCTTCCGTCGGCGGACGCACCGTCGCCGGCGCCTCGGTGATGTCGCTGGCAATCAGCAGCGCCTGGCCCGAAAACGGCACGTAGTAGAACTCGGCCGAACGATGCGCCGTCATGGTGCTTTCGAATTGCGCAAGCACATCGGCGATCGGCGCCGTCCAGCGGCGGTGCCGCATCCGGTAGCTCGCCACGTTGCGGATCGTCACTTCGGTGACGGCGCCGAAAGCGCCGAGCGAAGCGCCCATGGCTTCGATCATGTCGGGGCTCTTGGCACGGTCGAACTCTTTCAGCGCGCCACGCCCGTCGACGATCTGCATCGCCTCGAGCTGGGTGTGGTACGCGCCAAGTGTGATGCCCGAGCCGTGCGTGGCGGTGCCGAGCGCCCCGCCGAACGCCTGCTTGTCGATGTCGCCCATGTTCGGCAGCGCCTGGCCGACGCCGTGCAACAGCTTTGCCAGCGCGCCGATCTTGGTGCCGGCGCCGACCCGCGCCGTCAGCTTGGCCGGATCATGCGACCTCAACCCCTCGAAGCGATCGAGCGACAGGATGGTCCCGTCATTCTTAACCAGAGGCGTGAAGGAATGGCCCGTGCCAGCAAATCGAACTGGTCCCGGCGAGTTGCGAATGGCACCACTCAGCTCATCGAGACTCTGCGGTTCGGCAAAAGCCTGCGGCGTGGCCGTGACATAGCCCGACCAATTGCTCCACTGGCTGATAGCCTCTCCCAAAATTGCCTCCCTGGGACGCCGGCTTTGCCGGTCTTTCTCCTAGCGCTAAATAATATGATACATACTCAGCTTTTCGGATATGATACATTGTCAGCTTTCTGTCAACCTGGCAATCGGAGGTGTCTTGTGTGGTCCCGTGTTCAAGTGCATGGCCTTTCGCCATGATTGGGCGCATTCCGATAGTGAGATTATCTCTAGGCAATTAAAAGGACAAACAATGATACAAATATAATTAAAACAATCTGCTTAAATCTCAGCACAAGAGCTCTGCGCTCATCCCGTTTTATTCTGATTTTTATTTCATGTTCGTCATACTTTATAGACCCATAAAACATGCAGCATGCTAACAAAACCAAAAAATACCTCTCCTACCATGGCTTTCTCGGAAGTCACTACTGCCAAACGCAACCACCCATCCGCCAATTCCGTAAATAACCAATGTTGAAGTGAATAAAACGAAAAGCATCGAGAAAACGTATAGTTTCTTTAACGCATTCCGAGACCGTCGTGCCCATCCATCACTACAGTTCCCTTGCTTGCACGAACGTAAATCAATACTGCATTATTCGTGCTTCATACTTGATTTCCGAGTACCCCTCTAGCTCACCTCGGGGCAACGGAACTTCACTACACAATAGCACGCCGCCAGGTCGTGGGGCGAACGGCTAGGTTCCTCGTCCGTCAGCGAGCCGCGCGCTGTACTAAGGGCCATGCAAATCCATGAGGGCAACCGGCTGTATCACGAGCCTCACCGCGACCGGGCGATCGTGATCGAGCGTGGTATCTGATTGTCATCGGACGACATTCCGCGCCGGCCGCATTATCTACAGCTACGCACGCTGAGCCGGCGTCGGCATTGAACGCAGTTCGTTGCCCCTTCAAGCCAGCCCAAACGTTTCCACGGCCCGCATGATGCCGCGCAATTCGGCCAAGCCCTTCAGGCGGCCGATCAGCGAGTAGCCGGGATTGATCCTTGTCTTGCCGATATCGTCGGCGAGCAGGTGGCCATGGTCCGGCCGCATCGGGATTTGCCAGTCGGCGCGGCCCTCCTTGCGGCGGCGCGCCTCCTCCTGCATCAGCGCCAGGATGACATGCGCCATGTCAGTGCCGCCTTCGAGATGCTCGGCCTCGTAGAACGAGCCGTCATCCTCGATGGTGATGTTGCGCAGATGGGCGAAGTGGATGCGGTCGGCGAATTCCTTCACCATGGCGACGATGTCGTTGTCGGCGCGCGTGCCATAGGAACCGGTGCAGAACGTCAGGCCATTGGCCTGGCTGTCGACGGCATCGAGAATGAAACGCGCATCCTCGGCGGTCGAAACGACGCGCGGCAGGCCGTAGAGCGAAAACGGCGGATCGTCGGGGTGGATACACATGCGCACGCCCTCCTCTTCCGCCACCGGAATGATCTCGCGCAGGAACCACGCGAGGTTGCCGCGCAACTCCTTCGGCCCGATTCCGTCATAGTCCGCAAGCGCCTCGCGAAAACTGTCGCGGTCATACTTGCGCTCTGTAGCCGGCAGGCCGGCGATCAGATTGCGCTCGATCTGGTCCATCTTCTCTGGCGACAATTCCTTCAGCCGCGCTTCCGCTTGCGCAATACGCGCCGGCGTGTAGCTGTCAGCACCGTTCTTGCGCTTCAGCACGAACAGATCGTAGGCGGCGAAATCAACGGCATCAAAACGCAGGGCGTAGCCTGTCGTCGGCAGACGGTAGGCTAGATCGGTGCGGGTCCAGTCCACCACCGGCATGAAATTGTAGCAGATCGTGGCGATGCCGGCCTTGGCCAGCGCGCGGATCGAATCGCGGTAATAGCCGGCATAGCGCTCGCGTTCCTGCGCGCCGATCTTGAAGGAATTGTGGACCGGAATGCTCTCGACGACCGACCAGGTCAGCCCTGCTTCCTGGATAATGCGCTTGCGCTCCAGCACTTCGGCCTCAGGCCACGCCCGGCCGTCATAGATATGGTGGAGCGCCGAGACCACGCCGGTGGCGCCCGCCTGCTTGACATGATCGAGCGTCACCGGATCATCGGGCCCATACCAGCGCCAGCATTGTTCCATTTCGGCTTTCCTTCTGCGACAGGTTGGCAACTTATTGTTGGACCCCGATGGGAGTCGATAGAAAATGGAGGAGTTTTTAGAAATGACGGATTTCGACGGCAAGGTCGCCCTGGTGACCGGGACGACCGGAATCGGCCTGGCAACCGCCACACGCCTTGCGGCCGGTGGCGCCGCAATCATCGCCTGCGGCATCGACCGCGCCGCCAACGCGGCGATGAAAGCGCAACTAGAAAGTGCTGGTGCCGCGGTGCTGGTCATCGACACCGATGTGTCCGTCTCCGATCAGGTGCGCGACGCGGTCGCGGCTGGCGTCGCGAAGTTCGGCGGCCTGGATGTCATCGTCAATTCAGCCGCCGTCCATCCCTATGGCACGGCGACGACCACCGACTGGGAAACCTGGAACCGAACGATGACGGTCAATGTCGGCTCGATCTACCTGACCGCGCATTTCGGCATTCCGGAAATGATCAAGCGCGGAGGCGGCGCCATCGTCAACGTCGCCTCGGTGCAGGGCTTTGCCTGCCAGCAGAACGTCGCCGCCTATGCCACGACCAAGGGCGCCATCCACACGCTGACGCGCTCGCTGGCGCTCGACTACGCGGCATCAGGCATCCGCGTCAATTCGGTCAGCCCGGGCTCGATCCGCACGCCGATCCTGGAGAAGGCTGCGCGCGGTGACGGCGGCAGCGATGCCGATGTCGAAGAGGCCTACAAGCGCTTCGGCGCGGCGCATCCGCTCGGCCGTATCGGCGAACCGGAGGAAGTGGCGGAACTCATCGCCTTCCTGTGCTCGTCGAAGGCCGGTTTCTGCACCGGCGCGGACTACAGGATCGATGGCGGCCTGACGGCAGGTATTGGCGTGAAGTAGCGCTATGATGGCGTTCTGCGCGCTTGCAGGCAATCGGTGTCCGACCGCGCTACAGCTTCCACATCCGCTTGGCATTGCCCGACAACAATTTCGTCCTCTCCTCAGGGCTGGCGCCCGCGATCAGCGCGTGTGTCGCCGCCACCCAGGTGGCAAGGCCACCGCCAAGCGTGCACACCGGCCAGTCGCTGCCCCACACGACGCGGTCCCAGCCGAAAATGCCGATCGTGTGCTCGACATAGGGGCGCAAGGTCTCGACGGTCCATGAGCCGGCATCGGCATAGGCGACGACACCGGAGATCTTGCCGATGACATTGGGACGCCGCGCGATCTCGGTCATATGCTCGCGCCACGGATGTTCCGCACTGGCCTTGATGTCGGGCACGCCGCAATGGTCGAGCACGAACTGCACATCCGGCGCCAGATCGGCGAGCGCAACCGCCCTTGGAATCTGATGCGGCAGGACGACGAGGTCGAAGGTCAGGCCGGTGCCGGCAAGCCGCTTGATGTTTTCGCGAAACAGCGCGCTGTCCGAAAGCTCGTCCGGCATGACGTGCAGCACGCGACGGAACCCCTTGACGAAGGGATCGGCCTGCTGGCGCTCGAGATAGGCGGCGAAACCGGCCTCCTCCGGACGGCAGGAGGCGATCGCCCCGCGCAACAGCGTGCCCTTTTCCAGCGACTGCGCCTTCACATGGCTGGTCTCGGCCTGGATGTCGGCTTCATCGACGTCGACCTCCATATGCAGCGCGGCCTCGATGCCGGCGCGGCGGGCCTGGATCGCATATTCTGCGTGCGGGAAATCGCGGTTGAGCGCCGGCTCGCGGCTGAGCCAGGGATAGCGCAGCGCCGACAGGTCGATCAGGTGCAGATGAGTGTCGATGATCATGGCTGTCCTCCTCGGTGATTTCAGATCATCGCCAAATGCCTAAACCCAGCGCATGACACAAGCTTTGGCTCAGGCCCGCTTCGGGATCTCTTTGTCCTCGAGCAGCAGCGTCAGCCCCATGGCGACGAAATAGAGCGCCGCCACCCAGATGAACATCACGTTGAAGCCACTGGAGTAATGGTCGAGCACCACTTCGCGGATCGCGCCCGGCAGGCTCGATGCGAGGTGCGGCGTCAACCCGTTCAGGCCACCCGGCAGCAGGGCGGCGGCGTCTGCAGGAAGCTCGGCTGTCTGCCGGTTCAGCGCCCAGATCATCACCGCGCCGTTCAGCGCCAGACCCAGCGATGCTCCGAGCGTCCGCGCCTGGGTGATCAGCGACGTCACCGCGCCGATATCCTGCAGCGGTGCCGCCGCCTGGATCGCCACGATCAGCACCTGGAACTGCAGGCCCATGCTGATGCCGAACACAGCCATCATCGTTGCCAGCACCCAGATCGGCGTGTGCTGGTTGGTGAGGACAAAGCCCAGCATCAGAAACCCGCCAATACCCATGGCGACCACCGGCATCCATTTGTAGCGTCCGGTTGCGGCAATTACCCGCCCGGCGACGATCGAGATGACCATCGATGTCAGCGACGCCGGCAGGAACAGGAAGCCGACTTCGGCCGGGCTGAGACCCGTCAGCGTCTGCATGTAGAGGGCGAAATAGAAGAACATGCCCAGCGTCACCGTTCCGGCGACCAGCGACACGCCCGAGACGATGCTGACCGTCGAATTGCCGAACAGCCGCAGAGGTACGATCGGCTCTTCGGCCCGCCGCTCGACCATGACGAACAAGGTGATGGCGACTAGTGCCAGCAGCGGCAGCGCGAAGGTGATGAGGTCCGGTCCGCTGGGGTCGAGCACGTGGTAGCCCCAATAAACGATCGCCGTCGTGCCGGTGGCGAGCAGCACGCCGCCGAGATAGTCGATGCGGTGCCGCTTTTCGTTGAACCGGCTGCGCATGGCGAAGGCCAGCACCGCCAGCACGATGATCCCTATCGGCAAATTGACCAGGAACACCCAACGCCAGCCGAACAGGCTGGTGATGTAGCCGCCGGCCAGCGGGCCGAGCACCGACGACAGCGCGAACACCGCCGAACTGTAGCCCTGATATTTGGCGCGGTCGCGCGGCGAAAACAGTTCGCCGATCATGGCGAAGGCCGAAACCATCAACCCACCCCCGCCGATACCCTGCAGCACGCGCGCGGCGATCAAGCTCTCCATCGACCATGCCATGCCGCAGACCAGCGAGCCCAGCAGGAACAGGCCGATCGCCGTCAGCACGACATTCTTGCGGCCATACATGTCGCCAAGCTTGCCGTAGAATGGCGAGACCGCGGCGGTCGAGAGCAGGTAGGCGGCACCGACCCAGCCGAACAAATGCAGATTGCCGAGTTCGCCGGCAATGGTGGGCAAGGCGGTGACGACGATCTGCATGTCGATGGTTGCCATGAACATGGCGATCAGCGCGCCGAAATAGACGATCAAGGTCGTAAGGTCGGGCCTGACTTGGGCCTCCACGGGCGCTGTGTCCGGCAGCGTCTGCTCGACAGTCATCGGTGTCTCCGTAGCTTGGGGCGCGATTTATGTGCCCACAGCCGAGAGGTGTCAACCAGATATGTGCGCGCAGCATATAATTGACATCAGCATATATTCTTGCTAACGCGCTATGGATGAGCAGCAACGCATCCAGCAGTCCGGACCGATTTCCATCCCTGTTCCAGACGCGCGGCGATCGGGACCTCGCCGGTCTGGCGCGCGGCAGCGGCCTGTCCGAACCGGCGGCCGAGGCCGTGGCCGCCATCGATGCGGTAATGAGCAAGGTGCGCCGCTCGATCCAGCGCCGCGACTTCGGCCGCATGATCCTGGCGCGCGTAGACCCTTCGCTGGAAGTGAGCCATCTCGATGCGATCAGCGCCATCGCGAACAATCCGGTTTTCAGCGATACCCAGCAGGATGAGGTGACGGTTGGCGTCATCGCCGAGCGCCTCGAGACCGATCCGTCGCGCGCCAGCCGCATCGCGGCCGACCTCGTCGAACGCGGCTATGCCTGCCGTGTCGCATCGCAACGCGATGCCCGCCGCATCTGCCTCAAACTCACCGCCAAGGGTGAGCGCCTCGTGGCGGCGGTGCGCCAGACCAAATGGCGGATTTTCGCCGGATCGCTGGCACAGTGGGATGAGCAGGACCTAGTAAGGTTCGCCACCTTGCTGGAACGCTTCGCCGGTTGGGCCATGGACGAAGCCGGGATGAAAAGATCCGCCGAGGCCGTCAAGCAGTTGATGGACGAGATGCTGCCCGAAACGAAATAGGCGGCACGGCGTGGACGCTCACCCATGTGTGCGAGCCGTTCGATAGCCCTTGACGCTCAGGTCGCGTCGGATCGTTATCGGCCGAAGAAACCGGCGTCCTCTTCCGCAAGGTACTTCTTCGCTGCTTCGGCATCGATGTCGACACCCAGTCCCGGCGCTTCGAGCAGGTCGATCATGGAGTCCTTCACGATCTGCCCCTTGGGCAGGCCGACGACGATGTCCTCCCACCAGGGGTCGGAGGCGCTGGGATATTCGAAGGCGATGTAGTTGGCCGGCAGCGTGGCGCAGACATTGATCAGCGCACCGAGGCCCAGCAGACCGTTCGCCGTGCCGTGCGGCGCCATCATGATCGAGTGCATGTAGGCGTGCTCGGCCACCCATTTGAGCTCGGCGATGCCGCCGATGTCGGCGGGATCCGGACCGATGACGCGAACCGCCTGCGTCTCGATCAGTTCCTTGAAATTATGACGCAGATAGATCTGCTCTCCGGTGTGGATGGGCGTGGACGTCGATGTCGTGAGTTCACGGTAGGCCTGTGGATTGACCCATGGCACATAGTCTCCGGTCAGCATATCCTCCAGCCACATCAGATTGTACTTTTCCACGGCCCGCGCGAAGCGGATGGCGTCGGGCAGGAACCAGCCGGGGCCGCAATCCAGCGCCAGCGAGACCTTGTCGCCAAGCACCTCCTTCATGGCGATGACGCAGTCGATCATATGCGCCATGCCGCGCTCGCTGATCTGCCCCTGGTCCATCGCGCCGTGATAGGTCGGCGGCTGACGCACGCCGTAGTGGAAGTCGGGGACGCTGGTCTTCATGTTGGAATGAAAGCTGATGCCTTGCTTGACCATGAAGAAAGCTTCCGGCCGCTCCATCATCCATTTGACGTCGGCCGCGTAATCCTCCGGCCTGTCGCCGGTGCGCTTCTTGCGGATGGAACCGTTATAGACCCGAACCTTGTCGCGCACCTTGCCGCCAAGCAGCTTGTAGACCGGGACGCCGGCGGCCTTGCCGGCGATGTCCCACAGAGCGTGCTCGATGGCGCTGACGGCGGCGCCATAGGGCTTGAACGAACCGCGCTGACGGATCTTCAGCATGCAACGTTCCACATCCGTCGGATCCTCGCCGATCAGCGCGTCGCGGAAATGCAGCACCCAGGGTTTCAGATAAGGCTTGGTGTACTCGACCTCCCCGAGGCCATGGAGGCCTTCGTCGGTGACGATGCGCACGATGGGGTGCCTGCCGATGACGGCGCACCTGAGATCGGTGATCTTCATGATGTCCTCTATTTCACCGACGAGAAGGCGGTTGGCGCGAGAAACTGGCTGGAAATATTGGCCAGGATCGGGCCATCGCGCTCAGACTCGTCGCGGGCCTCGAGCCATGCCCGATCGGTGGTGAAGGCCTTCCATTTCACTTCGCGCTCGGCAAGGGATTCCCAGGCGATGAAATAGGTCAGTCGATTGCTGCTTTCGCCGACCACCGTGGTGAAGAACCCGGCCTGGCGGATGCCGTGCTTGTCCCACAGCGCCAAGGTATGGTCGTTGAAACGCTTGAGCAGCGCCGGGAGTTGGCCCGGCAAGCAGTCGTAAATGCGAAGTTCGTAGATCATGGTCCATCCTTCTGTTCACCTCTCCCTCCGAGGAGAGAAGTGTAGAGTCAGCTCCAGGTGCGGTCCCAGGAATATTCGTCGTCCCAGTGATCGGTCGGTTGCCAGATGCCGGTGACGCCGGGCTGCAGGTGCTGGCTGATCACTTCGTCGACGATGTCGTCGATGCCCAGACCAGGCTTGTCGGGCACGGTGATGAAGCCGTCCTTGACCAGCGGCTTGGGCAGGCCGGTGACGATATCGTCCCACCAGTCGACTTCGACGCTGTGATATTCGAGCGCCATGAAGTTTTCCGTCGCCACCGCGACATGCGCGGCGGCCATTGCCGCGATCGGGCTTTCCGCCATGTGAATGGCCATGGCGACGCCATGCTCCTGCGCCGCGTCGCCGATCTTCTTGGTCTCGAGAATGCCGCCGGTGGTCAGCAGATCCGGATGGATGACCGAGATGCCGGCGTTGAGCAGCGGCTCGAAGCCTTCCTTGAGGTAGATGTCCTCACCGGTGCAGATCGGCACCGAGGTCGCCTGCTGCAACTGCCGATACTGCTCGGTGTACTGCCAGGGGATCACGTCCTCGAGCCAGGCCGGTGCGTATTTCTCGATCCGCCGGGCCAGACGGATGCCGTCCTGCAGCGAGATGTGGCCGACATGGTCGATGGCAAGCGGAACCTCGTAGCCGATCACCTCGCGGACCTCGTGGATATATTGGTCGAGCAGGTCGATGCCCTTTTCGGTGAAGTGGAGGCCGGTGAAGGGATGCGGCACGTTCTGCGCATCATAGGCGGCGTTGCGCGCCCGGCGCTCGTCCAGCGTGCGTACCCGGCCGCGGCCGGCATGGGTGCGGAAACCATCGAGCACGCCGGCGGGCGCGACCACCGCGCCGGGGATGTGAGAAATCTGCGCCAGGCCGAGGTCCATCTTGAGGAAGGTGAAGCCAAGGTCCATCCGCGCCTTCAGCCGCTTGCCGGTCTCGGTGCCGCTGGGTTTGTCCGCGTCGGTGTCGCAATAGACACGCACCTTGTCGCGGAACCGTCCCCCCAGCATCTGGTAGATCGGCACGCCGTACGCCTTGCCAGCGAGATCCCACAGCGCGATCTCGATTGCCGAGACACCGCCGCCTTGCCGCCCATGGCCGCCAAACTGCTTGATGCGCCGGAACAGCCGGTCGACGTCGCAAGGGTTCTCGCCCAGCAACCGGCTCTTGAGCATCAGCGCATAGGTCGCGCTGGCGCCGTCGCGCACTTCGCCCAGGCCGACAATGCCCTGGTTGGTGTAGATCTTGACCAGCGCGGAGGTGAACGGCGCGCCGACGATCTCGGCAACGCGCAGGTCGGTGATGCGCAGGTCGCTCGGCCTGGAGTTCGTATTTACCCGATTGAGCGCCTCGCCGGCGCTACCCGTCTTTGCCATGGCTTATCCTCGTTCTGATTGGTGGCGCCCCGCACCCCCGGCCTGCATAAGCGTTGCTAGCCAAGCTCTATCTCGTGGGCCTGCAGGTAGTCTCGGTTCATCTCGACACCGAGACCCGGCTTCGACGCCAGCTTGAGGCTGCCGTTCGAGACATCGAGTGGCTCGTCGATGAGGTGATTATATTTGTCCAGGTTCCACTCCGACGTTTCGAGCTTGTAGAAGTTGGGAACCGTCATCATCACCTGCGCTCCCGCAACCACATTGATCGGTCCCGCGGCGTCATGGGGCGAGACCGGGATGTAGTAGGCTTCGCACAGGGCGGAAATCTTCTTCAGTTCGGTAATGCCGCCGGTCCAGGTAACGTCCGGCATGATGTAGTCCGCAAGCCTGTTCTCGAGCACCGGCACGAAATCCCATTTGGTGTGGCCGCGCTCGCCCCACGAGATGGCGGCACTGACCTTCTCACGCACTTGCTTGAGAGCATTGAGGCTTTCTGGCGGGCATGGCTCCTCGAACCAGTCGATCTGGCCGGCTTCCTCGAGGCTTCGGCAGAGGCGAATGGCGGTGGGGACGTCGAAGCGGCCATGCGCGTCGATGAGAATGTCGACATCGGGCCCCGCCGTTTCACGGATCAAAGCCGTTAGTTCGGCAGCCTCGCGCTCGTCCTTGCGGGTCATGCTGCCATCGAGGTAGCCGTCCCGCTGTTCGCGCGCCAAGCCATCGGCGATGCGGCCCTGGTGGGGGAAAGGATCGAACTTCAGCCCGGTGTGTCCGGATTCGACGATGTCTCGAATTTCGCGGACCACAGCCTCCTTGCTGGTAAACTTGGCCTGGTTGGGATGGGTATAGAGCGCGATTTCATCGCGCACCGGTCCGCCCAGCAGCTCGTAGATCGGCTTGCCTAGAACTTTGCCGCGAATGTCCCAGAGCGCCATGTCGATAGCGCTCACGCATTCGACCGCGGCGCCGCGGCTGCCCATATAGGTGAAGCTGCGGAAAATCTTGTGCCAGAGATGCTCGATGCGCGCCGGATCCTCACCTGTGACGGCAACACCGATCTGCCGCAGGATCGTGCACAGCGCGCGGTTGGCGAGCCTTGTGGTGGTGGTGATTTCCCCCCAGCCACTCACCCCTTCGTCGGTCGTCACCTCGACGAACAGGAACTCTCCCCAATAGGAAGCATCGGACTTGATCAGCCACGGCCGAACGCTCGTGATTTTCATCTCTCAACTACCTCTGTCTGATGGCCGGACCAATGATTTTCTGGGCTGGAAATTCTATCCGGCCCGAGCGGCGTTGCGCGCACGCATCTGTTCGAGAACGTGCCGGCCAGAACCCTCGACATGGCGGGCAATGAGCTCGGCCGCCTCGTCGGCATTTCCGGCTTTGATATGCGCGATGAGCTCGCGGTGTTCACGCATGATGGCGGCCCGCCGCGCGAGCGTGAAATTGAAACGCCGGCTCACGGCTCGCAGCACTTCGCGATGCTTCCACCAAAGCTCGGCGGCATGGCGGTTGTAGTGGCGCTGGTACATTACGGTGTGGAAGGCGGTATCCAGTTCACTGTGCCGCAATGTGTCGGTGAAGTTGTTCTCTTCGATCAGAGCCTGGATGCGTTCGAGTTCGGCGATGTCCTCGCCGGTCGCCATGTTCACGAACCATCGCGTCAGGGCCGGCTCGATCAGGACTCCGATCTCGTAGATATCCCGGACGAAATCCTGGTCTATGGGTCGGACGCGGGCGCCACGGTTGGCGACAAAGGTGACGAAGCCCTCCCCTCGCAACAGCTGCAGCGCCTCGCGTACGGGGTTGGTCGAGGTGCCGTGACGCCGGGCGAGATCGGTAACCACAAGTCGTTCGTTGGCGGCGAGCCGTCCCTCGATGATGTCTTCCCGGATCAGCTCATAAAGCGAGGCGCCCTCGCTGGACGCCGCGATGGGATCAATCCCCACGGGTGGCTCTGCTTTGAAATCACTTGTTTCGGCCAAAGCCGGCTCCCCCGATTAGTACATCACATGCTTGATATCATACACGCGTTTTGCAAACAATGTACGATCGGGTGCGTTGACAGGCAATCCACGATCTGAAAACGTACCAGATGATCGAAGGGATACATTGAGCAGAAGGACACATCCCGCACGGTCGAACGAGCCCCTTGGCGCACGGCGGCATGGGAGAATCTGGGAGGATACTATGACGAGGATTACACTCGGCGGTGCCGTCCTGCGCGGCACAGTCGCCACTGCTTTGATGGCGTCGCTCATGTCGGGATCGGCGCTGGGTTCGCCGCCGGTCGATTTGAGCAAGTGGTCGCCGGAATATGTGCGCTCCATCGCCGGCACACAGGATTTCGACACGGCCGCCGATTGCGGCAAGGTCACTCCGCTCGACTACAAGGGGCGACTGACGTTCTGGTATCAGGGTGTGTTCGAGGGCGACCCCGATCTCCTGCGCCAGTACTACAAGGATTTCTTCGAGACCTTCCGCAAGACCTATCCGAACATCCAGCTCGAGGATCAGGCCCTCACCTACAACGACCTTCTCGACAAATTCCGCACGGCGCTGCTCGGCAATGCGGCGCCGATGGCGGTCCGCCTGCAAATCCTGGGTGGAACCGAGTTCGCCTCGAAGGGTTATCTGCAGCCGCTCAAGCCGGAAGATGTGGGCTATCCCACAGAGGATTTCTGGCCCGGCGCCATGAAGGCGGTAACCTGGGATGGCGTGACCTACGGCATTCCCACCAACAATGAGACGATGGCGTTCATCTGGAACGCCGACATTTTCAAGCGTGCGGGCCTCGATCCGGACAAGGCTCCGGCTACCTGGGACGACGTCGTCAAATATTCCAAGCAGATCCATGACAAGCTCGGCATTGCCGGCTACGGCCTCGTGGCGCGAAAGAACGCCGGCAACACGCCGTACCGCTTCATGCCGCAGCTATGGGCCTATGGCGGCGGTGTCTTCGACGAAGCCTCCGCGAACCCGACCTATAAGGAGGTCGAGCTCAATAGCCCGCAGAGCAAGGCGGCGTTGCAAGCCTCCTACGACATGTATGTTCGCGACAAGTCGGTTCCGGTTTCGGCCCTCACCAACCAGCAGGCCGATAACCAGCCCCTGTTCGTCGCCGGCCAACTCGGCATGATGGTCTCGCACCCGTCCGACTATAACGTCATGCTCGACCTGCAGAAGAAGGCAACGGGCGCCGACAAGGATAAGGCGCAGACCGTCATCGACAACATGCGCTATGGCCTGATTCCGACCGGCCCCGACGGCAAGCGGGCGGTCGTGTTTGGTGGCTCGAACATTCACATCCTGAAGCCCGAATATGTCGAGGGCGGCAAGGTGGACGAGCCGGCCGCAAAGGCCATCATCTGCATGTGGACGAGCCCTGAATGGTCGTTGAAGATGGCGTATGCCGGCTCGAACCCAGGCAACCTCAACGGCTTCAAGACCAAATGGATGAAGGAACGTCTGGACAACATCAAGTTCCTCGATGTCACGACCTCGATGTTGCCATACGGCATTCCGTTTCCGGCGCTGCCGCAATCGCCCGAGATCATGAATATCATCGTCCCGGACATGCTGCAGAACGCCCTGACCGGAGCGATGACCGTCGATCAGGCAGCGGACGACGCGGCCGAGAAGGTGAAAAACCTGATGGACGGACTCTAGTCCGGGCCTGACCTGCGATCCGACCGGCTGCGCCGATAGTGCGTGCAGCCGGTTTGCTCCGAACAACAAGGGCACGCCATCGTGACGATCGTGACCGGGAAGGCCGAGGCTCGCCGAAGATTGCAACCCGGTAGCTCCGGGGTGCTGCGGAATATCTGGGAGCATCGCGCCGACTACGCTTACGTGCTTCCAGCGATCGCCGTGATGCTCATCGTCATCGCCTATCCGATCTACTACACGGTCGAGCTGTCGTTCTTTAAGACGCCGCCTGGCCTGCAGCTCCGCGACAAGACCTTCATCGGATTGGACAACTACACGGCCATCCTCACCAGCCAGGTGTTCTGGAAAGTCACCCTGAACACCCTGATCTGGACGATCGCATCCACCTTCGTTGCCTTTGCCTTGGGGTTTGCCGCCGCGCTGGCGCTCCACCGCGAGTTTATCGGCCGGGGTGTCCTGCGCGCTGTCCTGATCATTCCTTGGGTCATCAGCGCGGTTGCCGCCTCCTATATCTGGAAGTGGATCTACCATTCGGACTTCGGCATCATCGGCGCGGTGCTGGTCGGCCTCGGATTGGCTGACCGGCCGCCCAACTTCATCGACAACGTCAGCACGGTGCTGCCCTCCTTGATCGTCGTCAATATCTGGCGCGAGTTTCCGTTTGCCATGATCATGATGATGGCCGGCTTGCAGACGGTCCCCGACCAGTTGCTGCGCGCCGCGGAAGTCGACGGGGCCAATGCATGGCAGCGTTTCTGGCACGTCACCTTCCCGCATCTGCGCAACGTCTCGACGGTGACGATCCTGTTGCTCGCGGTGGCCAATTTCAATTCCTTCATCATCCCGTGGATCATGACCGGTGGCGGGCCGTCGAACGCGTCGCATATCTGGATCACCCACATCTATGAGCTCGCCTTCGGCCGTCAGCGATGGGGTGTCGCATCGGCCTATTCGGTACTCCTGTTCCTCATGCTGATGGTGCTGGGCTACTTCTACGTTCGTGCGCTGGCCGGCAACGAGCGCAACGAGGGGAGCGCATGAGCACGATCGTCGAGACAGCCCCTCGAGGTCCAGCCCGGCGCCGCATGCGCATCGACGGATGGCGTTGGGCCGGGCGCGTCTTCCTCGTGTTCATGCTGCTTTACACCGCGTTGCCGATGATCTGGATGCTGATCACATCGATCAAGTCCGGGTTCGCGGCGATGCAGTTCCCGCCGCAATGGTGGCCGGAAGAGCCTACCCTGGCCAGCTACCAAAAGCTGCTCGATCCGCAAAACAGCGTCGGCCAGGACTTCCTGCGTTTTTTCTGGAACAGCCTCTACGTGTCCACGGTCACCACAATCCTTTCGGTGATCGTGGCCGTTCCTGCGGCCTACGCGTTTTCGCGCTTTCGTTTCCCCGGACGAAACTTCCTGTTCTTCACCGTGCTTTTGCGCAACATGTTCCCGGCGGTGATCTTTCTCGTGCCCCTCTTCATCCTGATGCGCGCGATCGGGCTGGTGAACACGCATGGCTCGCTCATTCTCACCTATCTCACCTTCGGCCTGCCGCTGGCGATCTGGCTGCTCAAGGGCTTTTACGACAACATTCCGGTGCAGCTCGAGCAGGCGGCGCGGATCGATGGGGCGACCCGGTTCCAGGCCTTCATCCTGATCGTGATGCCTCTGTCGACGCCCGGTATCATCGCCACCGCGATCTATTCCTTCATTGGCGCCTGGAACGAGTACATCTATGCCTACACCTTCCTTTCCAAGAACGAGCAGTTGACCCTGCCGGTCGGCATACAGCGTTTCTTCTCGGAGAATACGACGGACTTTCCGGGCCTGATGGCGGCCAGCTTCATGATGAGCGTGCCCGTCGTGGTGCTGTTCCTCCTCCTGCAACGATACTTCGTACGCGCCCTTACAGAAGGCGCGGTCAAACACTAGAGCCGGATGATTTCAGGTCTGTTCGACCTGAAATCTGAATGCGCCTCTAAATCAAAGAGATAGAGCATGATGTCGTCCGAAAACCGCTTCACACTTTTCGGCATCATGCCGTAGGGAGTTGCCGATGGCCCACGTGGTCCTGAGAGATCTCGTCAAGACCTATGGCGGCTTCAAAGCTGTCAACGACGTTTCGCTGACGGTCAATGACGGCGAGTTCGTTGCGCTCGTCGGCCCTTCGGGCTGCGGCAAGACAACCACGCTCAATCTTGTCGCGGGATTGATCCCGGTCACATCGGGCGACATCGTCATCGGCGACCGCGTGGTCAACGACCTCGACCCCAAGGACCGGGACATCGCGATGGTGTTCCAGAACTACGCGCTCTACCCGCAGAAATCGGTCTACAAGAACCTGGCGTTCCCGCTGCAGATGCGCAAGCTGCCCAGGGACGAGATCGACAGGAAGGTCAAGGAAGCGGCGCGCGTGCTCGACATGACGCACCTTCTCGAGCGCAAGCCGCGCGAACTTTCAGGCGGGCAGCAGCAACGTGTCGCCTTGGGGCGCGCCCTCGTCCGCGACCCTGCCGTTTTCCTCATGGACGAGCCGCTCTCCAACCTCGACGCCAAACTGCGCGTGCAGATGCGCTCGGAGATCAAGCGCTTCCACCAGGACCTCAAGGCGACCATCATCTATGTCACGCACGACCAGCTCGAAGCCGTGACCATGGCCGACAAGATGGCGGTGATGAACAGCGGCTACCTGTTGCAATACGATTCTCCGGCGCAGGTCTTTGCCCATCCGGTGAACATGTTCGTCGCCAGCTTCATCGGCAGCCCGGCGATGAGCCTTGTTCCACTGGAGGCATCGACAGCAAACGGCAACACTGCGTTGACCGGCGCGGAGGGCTGGAGCCTTGAGCTCTCGCCGCTCAACGCCCGGAAGGTTGCGGGGGCAACGTCGAGGAAAGTCGTGCTCGGCGCACGTCACTCGACCATCAGGCTCCACAAGAGCGCGGTGCCAGGCAGCGTCCCGGCCAAGGCCTATACAGTGGAGCCGACCGGAGACGTCACCTTCGTGCAGGCGTTGCTGTCAGGCGCCATCGTCAACATCAGCGTGTCCCCCAACATCGCCGTCGCACCTGACGAGCAGATCTGGCTCGAGTTCGACCAGGAGCGGCTGCATCTGTTCGATGGCGAAACTGAACTGGCCCTCAAGGCCGGCTGAGACAAGACGGGGTTCATTGGGAACGTTGGGGATGACTGAAAAGCTTAAGATCACCGCGATCAAGCCCTATCCTGTGTGGGTTGGAACGCGCAATCAGATGCTCGTCAAGATCGAGACCGACCAGGGCGTCTTCGGCTGGGGCGAGAGCGGCTTGAGCGGGCGCGAAAAGGCCGTTGCCGGCGCGGTCGAGCATTTTCGCGAGTTTCTCATCGGCCGTGACCCGATGCAGATCGGGCGGATCTGGCAGGAGGCCTATCGCAGCCAGTACTTCGAAGGCGGGCGCGTTCTGCAGGCGGCTATCTCCGCCATCGACATCGCCCTTCACGACATCAAGGGCAAGGCGCTGGGGGTGCCGGTCTACGAACTGCTGGGCGGCAAGCAGCGCGACTGCATCCCCACCTTCGCCTCGACCGGAGACGAGGCCGAGGGCGACGTCGCCATCGAACGAGCCCGGGAGCTGCGCGCACGGGGGTGGCAGGCGATCCGCTTCTTCCCCGTAGGGCAAAGCAGCAGGGACATCTTCGAACCCCGCGAGTCGATCGGCGCTACCGCGAGCATGCTGAACAAGGCGCGCGAGGCGCTGGGCGACGACGTCGTCCTCGGCATCGACTATCATCATCGGCTGTCGGTGGCAGAGGCGGCGAGCTTCTGCAACAAGCTCGGCCGCGGCGTGCTTGATTTTCTCGAGGAGCCGATCCGCGACGAGACACCTGAAGCCTACGAATCCCTGCGCAGGATGACCGACATTCCCTTTGCCATCGGCGAGGAATTTGCCAGCAAGTGGCAGTTCCTGCCCTACATCGAGCGCGGCATCCATCAGTTCAACCGGCTCGATGTCTGCAATGTCGGCGGGCTCACCGAGGCGATGAAGGTCGCTGGCTGGAGCGAGGCGCATTATGTCGACCTGATGCCGCACAATCCGCTTGGTCCGGTGTGCACGGCCGCGACCCTGCATCTCGCCGCCGCTGTACCCAACTTCGCGTGGCTCGAGACCAGGGAACCCGAGACGAAGCTGGGCTTCGACAATTCCGACTTCTTCCCCGTGCAGCCACGGCTCGACGGTCCCGACTATCCGGTAAGCGACCTGCCGGGGCTCGGCGTCGAGGTCAACGAAGCGGCGGTCCGGGCGGAGGCTTTTCGTTTCTGGGAAGCGCCTCACCTCAGGCGCCGGGACGGGTCTGTTACGAACTGGTAGTTCCATCTCAACCGGAGTCCACAATGACGCATATCCCTGACATCACGCGACCGCCCAAAGACCTCATTGACGCCCTGAGGGAAATCGGCGCCGCGACGGTTGCCGGCACGCTAGGCCACATGGGTTTCCGCAATCCGCACATGGTCGGTCCGGTGGCGCAGAACCATGGGAAGTCGATCGTCGGGCCGGCGCTGACGCTGCAGTTCCTGCCGCAGCGGCCGGACCTCTTCAGCGAGGGAGAATACGCCGACCCGGAAACGCAACTGCACCGGCACGTGCTCTATCACGCGCAGGAAGGCGATGTGGTCGTCGTCGACGCGCGCGGTGACATGAGCTCGGGCGTCTTCGGCGATATGATGTCGACCTACTTCAAGGGCAGAGGCGGCGCGGGCATCGTCATCGATGGATGCATGCGCGACCGGCCGAATGTCGAAAAGCTCGATCTGCCGCTATGGCTGCGCGGCTGGACGCCCAACTACCATGTGCAAACCAGCATCTATCCGAACGCCGTCAACGTTCCGATCGCCTGCGGCGGTGTCACGGTGATCCCGGGCGACATTATCATCGCAGACGACGATGGGGTGGTAGTGCTTCCCGTCGCAATGGCCGCAAAGGTGATCGAAGAATCCCGGAAGCATCACGATTGGGAAGAGTTCTCGCGAGAGAAGCTGATGCAGGGCGCACCGCTGCAGCGCTACTATCCGCTGCATGACGATGCCCGCGGCGAATATGAGGAGTGGCGCAAGGCCAACCGCCCGGCGGATTGAGATGCAACCACGCGGCACCCAATCACAGCGCCTTGGACATAAACCAGTCGCCCAGCGCGTGGGCATGATAACGCGCAGGCTATCCCCCCGAATGCTGCCGGCGAAGTTCCTGTTCAAGCTGAGCGCTTTCGGCTGGCGAGGCGGCAGACCCGACATGAGAGTCGAAGGACAACACTCGCGTCGCGTCGGTGTCGACCTCACACCGGAAGCTCACATGGTACCATCCGATCGTTGCGCGAAAGGCCGCATCCGGATCTATAACAATATTGCCCGACTTCAGCGGTCTCATTGGTAGCCACTCGGGAGAAAACTCGGCGCCCTTCAGCTCCTCGGCCAACACGTTGGCGCAAAGTGTGGCAACGCGCTCACCGCGAGACATGCCGTCGGTCGCGGTGGTGCCGAATGCATTGCCGGTAGCGCCGTGCGAGAAGAGCTCGCGGACGCCCGGAAGGCCCGAGTAAGCCCCGGCTGAGGCCACCTCCGTGGAGCTAGGCTTCCTGGCGCCTCCGCCTCCAGGCTTCGAGACCTTTGCAGGGCTGCGCTTCGGCGCGTTTTCGGGCCTGGCCTTCGGCGCCTGGGCCGATGCAGGAAGCTCGATCTCACCATCATCGCCGGGGGTGGCCAACGGCGTCGCGGCTGCCTGCTTGTCAGCATCTTGCGGCTCTTGTTTGTCTGCTCCCTGCTTGCTCGCGTCCTCGGTTGCCTGCTTCTCCTGGGTCGGCTCGGAGGCTGCGGTTGCCGGCTTCTCCTCGGTCTTGGTCGTACCCGCCGGCTCCCCGGAGTCTGGCGACGCGGCGGGTTTGCTCTCGACGTCCTTCGGCTCACCTGGCGGCTTCGTATCCTTGTCCTTGACCGGTGTCGGCGAATTATCCTGCGCGCTGGCTCCATCCAGGGATTTCCTGGGGCCGGTATCCTTGTCGCCGAACTGGAATACAGGTTTCAGCACCTCGAGCGCCGGCGGCTTTTCCGCTACAGGCTTTTCTACTTTCGGTTCCGGTTGCTTTTGCGCTTCAGGCTTTGGAGGCGGCGGGGGCTCAGGCTTCGGCGGTTCGGGTGGCGGGACGAGTGCGACATTGACCGGTTCCTCCTCCTGCGGCTGCTGGGCAGGAACGGGCAGGCCATAGACCAGGAACGCGGTGATGAGCGCATGCAGGACCAGCGATGCGGGCAAGGCCCACAGCAAGGTCCGACGCCGCTCGGATTTCTCGGTCTTCATCCCTCACGATGTGGAGCGAAACTGCGGCGGCATCAAGCGTGGCAACCGTATTGGCGCATTCAGCCGCAGCTCAGCAGTGAGGAGACGACGCCTGATTGCTTCTCGCCGCCGGCTCCATTCTCTGCATGCCCGCCTCCAATCTCAGCGACGCAGGCTGGCGTCGCGGGCACGCTCGCGGAGCTCTTCGCGAGAAAGGCCCGCATCCGCCAATATGCTGTCTGGAAGCCGCCTCAAGCTCGCAAGCGTCTGGCGATAGGCAAGCCAGCGGGCGAAACGGTGTCGAAGTTCATGCAACATATCGTCTCCTTGAGAGCGAAATACCTCACGCTCTTGAGTTGGTCGAAAACGCAAAGCAATCGCGCAAAGCGTATGCACGATCAAAGGATTGGACTGACTTCCTGGCCAACCGAGGTGCCTGTCTTTGTCCCACCAGGGCAGGAATTTCCAGCGCCTCCAACGGCTGCATACTTGCGCATGATGTCCGCTTCGCGCTACAGCCACGGTCGCAAGGAGTTTTTCATTTCTGCAAAATGGATATTGGCTGGGACGATCTGAGGTTGTTTCTCGACGTTGCGCGGCTGGGTGGCCTGAGCGCGGCTACGGCAACCACGCGCCTCAGCGCAGCCACACTCGGACGACGCGTCACCGCGCTCGAAAAGCAGATCGGCGAAGCGCTGTTCGTACGGCAGCAGACCGGCTACCGGCTAACCCCGGTCGGTGAAGAACTGCTGCGGCGCGCCGAAGACGTCGAAGCAGCAATGCAGTCGCTGACCCGCTGGCGCGAGGGAAACCTGCCCGACCGCATTGTCCGCGTCTCGGCCGGGCCTTGGACCTCGGCCTTCGTTTCTGCCCATATCGGCGAAATCTGGACGGTCGATGACGGCATCAGGGTGGAACTCGTCACCACCACCGACCGGGTCGACATCGGTCGCCGCGCCGCCGATATCGGCATCCGCAGCGAGCGCCCGACCGAACAGTGGCTGGCCGGCCGTCAGAGCGGCAAGGTCGCGTATGCCATCTATTCCGGACGCCACCTGATCAACGGCATCGCCGCCGGGTTGTTCGTCGGCGTCACCGGCGAAGGGGCAAACATTGCCTCGGCGCGCTGGCTGCAAGCCCATCACGGCGACCGCATCGCCGTGCGCGGCAACAACACCCATTCGGTGCGAGAACTTGTGGCCGCGGGCGCCGGCCTTTCCGTCTTTCCGTGCTTCGTCGGCGACAGCGATCCGCGGCTGGTTCGTGTCGCTCAGCCTATCCCCGAACTCGAAACCGACCAGTGGATCGTCACCCATCATGAGGAACGCCACTCCCCGCCGGTACGAAAGATTGCCAACCGGATTGCCGCTCTGATGCGGGCCCATCAGCCGTTGTTTCGCGGCAAGATGCCGATCCGCTAAGCGTCAGGCGTCGCTCGGTCGCCAGATTCTCAAGGTTCTCGCGCGTGAGGCGGGCGCGTGAAGCTTGGAGGGGTTGGATCCCGGAGATTGTGGATTTTCGCTGGCCAGAATCCGAGCCGATTCCGGAACATCGGACTGGAGACCCATTCAAAAGGTCGGCTCATTCAGGCGTATATGGTACAAGTCCCACATCTTGTCTTGCCGCAAAGTTCACCCTCTGATTCCCTGTGCCAAGGCGATAGAACCTGATTCTTGCACCTGGCGTGTTCAAGCGGCGCGTTCCGGGAACCTTTTGTCGACCAATTCCAAGGAGAACAAGACGATGAGCACCGCGGCAAGGCCCGTCATCTCTGAAATGCGACCGAAGATAACCGTTATTGGTGTCGGCGGTGGCGGCGGCAACGCGGTCAACAACATGATTGCCGAAAATCTGCAGGGTGCGGAGTTCATCGTCGCCAACACCGATGCCCAGGCACTGACCATGTCGAAAGCATCGCGGCTGATCCAGCTGGGCGCCCATGTCACGGAAGGCCTGGGCGCCGGGTCGCTGCCCGCGGTCGGCCGCGCGGCAGCCGAGGAATCGATCGACGAGATCAGGGACCACCTTGCGGGAACCCATATGTGCTTCGTGACCGCCGGCATGGGAGGCGGAACTGGAACCGGTGCCGCGCCTGTCATAGCGAACGCTGCACGGGCAGCCGGCATCCTGACGGTGGCGGTCGTCACCAAGCCGTTCACCTTCGAAGGGAAGCGCCGCATGCAAGCCGCCGAAGAGGGCATCGAGCAGCTTCGCGAATGCGCCGATACCGTGATCGTTATTCCGAACCAGAACCTCTTCAGGATCGCCGACGCAAAGACGACTTTCGCGGACGCCTTCGCCATGGCTGATCGCGTCCTTTATTCCGGCGTCGGCTGCATAACCGATCTCATCGTCAAGGAGGGGCTGATCAATCTCGACTTCGCCGACGTGAAGTCGGTGATGCGCGACATGGGCCGCGCAATGATGGGTACCGGGGAAGCCACGGGCGAGGACCGCGCCAGGAAGGCCGCCGAAGCGGCGATAGCAAACCCGCTTCTCGACGAAGCCTCGATGATCGGCGCCAAGGGCGTCCTGGTCTCGATCTCGGGCGGCATGGACATGACGCTGTTCGAAGTCGATGAGGCCGCCACCCGCATCCGCGAGGAGGTCGACGCCGACGCCGACATCATCGTCGGCGCCATATTCGACCGGGCACTCGCCGGAAAGTTCAGGGTCTCAGTCGTGGCGACAGGATTGCGGCAGGGACTGGAGATGCCGCAGTAGGCAGGATCCGGGCTGCTGATTTATGAGTCTGGTGGACGTGGTCATGGGCTTCGCCACCGAAAAGTTTGGCCCGCAAGCCCGCACCATTGAACCTGCCGGTGAATTCGCGTTGCCGGCCTAGGGACCGAATTTGTTTCGAGGCCGCTGCCACGAATGCGCGAACTCGCATCAGCGCCGCCGCGGAACCGCCCCCAACTGCAACCGCCGCGAATGCGCTTCGACCCGGATCCCCAACAGGAGGCCATACGGATTGACCACGGCAGACATTTCGCCTGCGATATGGCCAGCATCTGCTGACCACATGATCGGCCCTTTCTGATCGCTGATGCGGGCTCGCTGGATATGGCACAATAAAACCGGCATGGATCAGACGTCGGGAGCATCCAGTGGCGGCCAGCCTCGCAAGCGCTATATCGAAGAAAAACTCAGGTCGACCCGACAGGAGCATACTCCATGGCTGACACGCCGACACCCGATGCTTCGTTTCTCGCGGCCCTGACGACAGAGCATTTCGTGCAGCAGACAGCGATCAGCACGTCCATAAGTGAAATGGCGTCGCGAACGACCATCTACATTATGGCTCTGTCGAGCGCTCTGGTGGCAACGGGCTTTGTTACGCAGTCCTCCGAGTTCTTCCTGCCGTTTGTCGCGGTTGTGCTGCCATCGGTCTTTTTACTGGGTGCCTTTACCGTCTTGAGGTTGGTCGACATCGCCGCTGAGAACATGCAGGCCCATATCGGCATTGCCCGGATCAGAGCCTACTATCGAACTTTGGGCGACGAGGCTGCCTTCCAGTTTTCCAAGGAATTCGGTCGCTGGCCCGAAAATGACGCCGAACCTTCTCTTCGTACTGGGCCTCTCCTGGCGTACCTGACCACTGCAGCGACTATGATCGCATTCATAAATGCCATCGTCGCTGCGGCGGGCGTTACTCTGCTTGCGTTTCGTGTCGGTGCAGAACTATTGCTCGCGCTGTGTCTTGGTGCTGGAACAGCAATCGGCTTGATGACGATTTTCTATTTATACCAGCGCCTTCGGACGAAAGGCATGGTCCGCATTGCCAAACCCTATGGTTCTGAAAAAAGCGTGCTTTGAGCGGGTAATGAATGTGGTGTTTGTCTGAACGCCGCCGGCATGGCAATTCCGATCTCATTGACGACCAATGCTCCACGCTCTTCGCAGGCTGTTCGCAATGGCGAGCCCTTTCGGGATCGAGATATTTGCGCAAACTTTTTTGCCCGGCATGCGTTGTTCGTTCTCCGAGCACAGGAGAAAGCCATGCAGACTAAGTCGCAGACTTCAGCTGAAGCCGCCAAGCAACGCCATATCCAGCGTGGTATCGACGCCAAAGACGAGACGAAGAGCAATGGCAAAATGCAACAAGCGATGCAAGCCGGCGCCCGCAAATATCCCGAGCCGCCTTTTCCCGAGCAGCATCAACCCAAACCGGGGCATGAATGGGCGATCGAGCCCGCTCCGCTCTACGATGCGCCTTACTACCTCGGATCGAAAAAACTCGACGACAAGGTAGCGCTTATCACGGGTGGTGATTCCGGCATCGGCCGTTCGGTGGCAGTCTTGTTCGCCCGCGAGGGCGCCGACATTGCGATCGTATACTTGAGTGAAGACAGGGACGCCGAAGCGACCAAAAACGCCGTCGAAAAGGAAGGCCGGCGTTGCATACTGATAAAAGCCGATGTCAGTGAACGCGAGCATTGCCGCAACGCCGTGGCGCTGACGGTCGAAAAATTCGGCAGGATCGACGTGCTGGTCAACAACGCCGCTTTCCAAATCCATTCCAGTGACTTCAACGACCTGACCGAGGAACATTTCGACACGACGCTGAAGACCAATCTTTACGGCTATTTCCACATGGCGCAGGAGAGCGTGCCGCACATGGAGCCGGGCTCCGCGATCATCAATACCGGTTCGGTGACCGGCATCGACGGTTCCAAGCAACTGGTTGACTATTCGATGACCAAGGGCGGCATTCATGCCTTCACGCGAGCGCTTTCGGGCAATCTGATCGGCAAGGGCATCCGGGTAAACGCGGTCGCGCCAGGTCCGGTGTGGACGCCGCTCAACCCTTCGGACAAGGAAGCCGACGACGTCTCGAAATTCGGCGCGGATACGCCGATGAAACGGCCAGCGCAACCGGAAGAACTTGCCCCGGCTTACGTGTTCCTCGCCTCGTCGCATTGCTCGAGTTACATCACGGGAGAGATCCTGCCGGTGGTCGGTGGCTACTGAGGTCGCGGAACGTATTTCATTGCGTTGGCTACCGAGTAGACGGCACGCGACGACGTCGTCTCCAGGGAGACGCTTGCCGCGCTCGATCGCTTCAAGAAAAGCGTGATCGGTGCCGTGCGCCGCTTCACGGCACCCGCCACGGCCCCGGAGCAATAGCGCTCCGTGTTGGTCGAAATCCTCGCCCGCGTTTCAGTTTTCTGAATTTCCACTTGGAACTCTCCCGCCGGCATCCCGTTCAAACATCATTGAGCCAGGAGAACGACCATGCCACGAGGCGACAAATCGAAATACAGCGACAAACAGGAACGCAAAGCCGACCACATTGCCGAAGGCTATGAGAAGCGCGGTGTTTCCGAGAAGGAATCCGAGCGGCGGGCATGGGCGACCGTCAACAAGGACGATGGCGGCGGCAAGAAAGAAGGCGGCGCGGGTCGTGGTAAACACACCGGACACCCCGCGGCCCACAAGGGTGGGAAAAGCGGCGGCAAGGCATCGGCTTCACGGTCAGCCGCAAGCCGATCGGAATCGGCAAAGAAGGCAGCGGCAACCCGCAAGCGGAATGCCGAGCACCATGCCCATTAACTGCCCCGCAACAGGTTCGGAACGCGATGAAACCCAAGCTCGCTAACCAGGTCAGCGGGCAAAGAATTTTCGTCGTGGTGCTCGACCTCGGCGACGAAGGCTTCGGCGCGCTGACAGCCTTCGCAACCGACCAAAACCTCGGCAGTGCCTCTTTGACTGCGATCGGAGCGTTCGGCGCCGCCTTGATCGATCTTGATGCGTGAGGTTGGCAAGCGCCTACCCGGCTCCTTGGCCATCCATGGCAATGTCTCTGTGGCAGGATCCGATTCAGCGCCGGGATCGAACCGAGGGTTCACTACTGCCAACTGCGATATGTGCAGACGAGCGACCGGCAGCGCGTTTGCAGTTCTTGCCTGGATGCCCTGCAAAAGCCTGACCTGGAATTCCGGAAAGCCAACATAACGAAGGTCTTCGCCGATTGCGCAAAGAGGCTTCTGCCCAGAATGCGGGTCGCCGCTCAGCCTTTGCTACGACGCGTCGCCAACCGAGATCGCGCTGCACGTCGGTACCTTCGATGATCCGGCTCATCTGGAGCCTCGGTACAACTATGGTTCAGCGCAGCGCCTTGGTTGGGTGTGCTGCGGAATAGACCTACCGGACCGCGACACCGAGGAGCGCTGGTAGCGCCGCCTGTTGCGAATGACCTAGATTGCCGATCAGGAATGCGGCCCTTGTCGCCGTGCCCCGAAAGTGCGGTCTCGATCTGCCCGGCCTGCCGACGTGGCCAGACCGTCGACAAGCCCTAAGCGCTAGCCGGTTTTGATCCTTTGGGGGCCGCATTCTCTATCGCGAGGAAAATCGCTTCGAACAGATCCTCGTCGCGGAAGGGCTTGCCGAGCAAGGGCACGTCGGCCGGCCGATCGGCAATCTCCCGGGCATCGGCATAGCCCGTGATCATGACCGCTGGCCAGTCCGAGCGCAAATTGCGCGCGAAGCGGATCACGTCGACGCCGGATACGAGTGGCATGGCGAAGTCGGTGATAATGACGTCGAACTGGTTGGGAGTGCGCTCCATCATGGCCAGCGCCTCCGCCCCTCCTCCCGCGCAGGTCACCTCGAAACCACGTTGGCGAAGGGACTCGGCGGTCAATTGCCGCAAAACATGGCTGTCGTCGATCAGGAGGATTGATGGGTGCTCCATCCCGGCATCGGCGAACGCTCGTTCAATGTCGGGTTCCACCACAGGATCGACCGGCTGTTCGGTCGATCGTGGCAGCCAGAGTTGCATGGTAGTTCCGCGGTTAACGACGCTTTCTATGCGAAGTGTCCCACCTGACTGCTTCATGAAGCCGTAGACCGTGCTGAGGCCGAGGCCCGTTCCCTTACCGACCGGCTTGGTGGTGAAGAACGGTTCGACGACCTTGGCGACAAGATCGGGGGGTATGCCGGATCCGGTGTCCTTGACGGCGATCATGACATAGTCGCCCGGCGGAATATCCTCTGTTGGCGTCCCGATCGATCGATTCTGCGCATGCACGGTTATTGTCCCGCCAGAGGGCATGGCGTCACGCGCGTTGAAAACCAGATTCATCAAGGCCAATTCAAGTTGGCCTGCATCGACATGCACCAGCCAGATCGTGTCATCGATCTGCCAGTCGAAACGGATCAACCCCCCCAGCACGGGCGCCACCAATCCGTTCATCGTGTCGCCCAGCGCAGCAAGGCGCACCGCTTCCGGCTTCAGGGTCTGGCGCCGCGAGAATGCCAGCATTCGCGCGACAAGGTCAGCGCCTTGTTTTGCAGAACGCCGCGTCAGGTCGAGTACCTGTTGCGCCTGATCATCCAACGCAGCCCGCCGTTCAAGCAGCCCTAACCCACTGAGAATTGCGGCGAGCAGGTTGTTGAAATCATGCGCCAGGCCGCCGGTTAGCTTGCCGATAGCGTCGATGCGCTGGGATTGAAGCAGCTGATCCTCAAGACCGCGCCGCTCGGTGATGTCAAGCAATGTGCCGATGATTTCCGGTTCACGGCCATCTGAGCCGTCCGACATCACCCCCTGGTCGAGAAAAATGCGATACTCGCCATTGGCGCATTGCCAGCGGAACTCGCACGTATAGGAGCCGGTGGTTTTTGCCGCCAGCAGCGCTTCCTTCAATCGCGGCAGATCGTCGGGATGAACGCGGCTGAGACCGAACTCCGGATCCGATGTCAGGTATTCAGGCGCAAAGCCGGTCAAGCGCTCGACGCCCTCGGTAACAAAGCGCGCCGCGAAGGGTGGCTCGGCTGCCCGAGCATGAAAGCAGACCGGCAACGAATTCAGGATGGCATCCTGCCGTTGCTCGGCGCTGCGCAGCGCGCGTTCGGCCTGAAGCTTGTCCTTGTGCGCCTGCAACGCCTGCGCCAATAGTCCCTGCTCGACCTCCGCCTTGCGCTGGATCTCGAGCGTCTTCTCGTGGAGTTCGACGAAAACCGCGACTTTCGAACGCAGCATGATCGGATCGAATGGCTTGAACACATAGTCGACCGCGCCGGCATCATAGCCGCGCAGCATATGCGCATCCTCCTTGTTGATGGCGGTCAAGAAGATGATTGGGGTGCGCTTGGATTGCTCGCGCTGGCGGATAAGTGCGGCCGTTTCATACCCGTCCAACCCTGGCATGAGGACATCCAGGAGAATGACGGCGAACTCCTCTTTCAGCAAAAAGCGCAGAGCCTCTTCGCCCGATTGGGCGCAGATGACCTCTCCGATAGTCGCGAGCACTTCGCTGATCGCCAGCAGATTGCGCTCATCGTCGTCCACCGCCAGGATACGGGCTCTTGCCGGCCCTTCGGCAAGAGCTGCCACCTCAAGTTTCCTTACCCTGTTTCTTGCCAGCTTTTGCATCGAACGGCCGTCAGTTCGCTGCCAGGAGAATTTTTTCCGGGCTCTCGACACGGGATCGGGCACGTCCGATCCAGACACGAAGCAGCGCCAGCAGGAGATCCAGATCGACGGGTTTGGCGATGTAGTCGGAAGCCCCGGCATCCAGACATTTTTGCCGATCCCCCTTCATCGCCTTTGCGGTGACGGAAATCAGCGGGATATGAGCAATCGCCGGTGTGCCGCGAATCCGCCGCATCGTCTCGTAGCCGTCCATCTCCGGCATCATGATATCGATCAATGCCACGTCGACATCGGGCGCCTGTTCAAGAAGCGCGATGCCATCACGGCCCCGCTCGGCATGCAGAACCTGTATGTCACAGGTCTCCAGAACACTGGTGAGCGAATAGATGTTGCGAATGTCGTCGTCGACGATGAGAACTTTCGCCCCGGCGAGATCGGACTTGCCGTTGTGTTCAGTTCCTGCCCAGGCCTCTTGGCGACCTTCTCCCGGCAGCGTTGCCGAAATGTGCAGCGCCAATTGAGCGAAGTTCTCCGCCCGCGGTGCTTCCGCCAAGGCCGGGTTCAATGCCAGCACCTGTTCAAGCGCGTCCGGGTGAGGCGTAAAGAACAGCAGCTGCGGCAAGGCTTCGCCGAATTGGCCGGTGATCTCGTCCAGCGCCTTTGCGTTGTCCTTGGCGGAGCGTCCAAAGCCGAGCACGACGGCATCATAGGAGGCGAGGCCAACGTCTTCTGCATTGGCCGCAACACGACCGATCGCGGTGACCGACGTTACGCCGTCGCGGATTGCCTCGACCAGCGCCAGACGCCGCTCCGGGTCAGGGTCCACGACCAGAACGCGGCGCTGAACGCGGAGCTTCTTCGAGTGGATATCCTGAAACACCTTCATCAGCTCGTCCGAGGAAACGGGCTTGGTGGAAATGCTGGACGCCCCCTTGCGTGCGAGACTGTCGATGTCTTCGGCACCCGAGATGACATGGATGGGAATTCCCCTCGTCTTCTGGTCATGCCGCAGCAGATCGAAAAGCACCCAGCCATCGATATCCGAAAGTCCGAGATCAAGTGTGATTGCGTCGGGAACGAGCTTGCGGGCCAATGCCAGCGTGCCGGAACCTGCAGTCGACAGAACGCCTTTCAGCCCGGCCGACCGGGCGAGGCCAAGCAGCAACCCGCCAAAGGTCGGATCATCTTCGACGATCAACACGATCCGATCGGTGGGTAGGATTGAATCGCGGTCGTCGATCAGCTCTGCCGAGGGCGGACTGCTGAGCAGAGCTGTCGCAGCAACCGCCTCCGCCGCCGGAGCCAAGGTCGACTGTACTGTCGTCACGCGGGGGCCGTCGAACGGGATGATGAGGGTAAATGTCGACCCCTTGCCCGGCGTGCTTTCGACCCGCAATTCGCCGCCAAGCAAGCGAGCGATCTCGCGGCTGATCGAGAGCCCAAGGCCGGTGCCACCATACTTGCGGCTGGTGGTGCCGTCGGCCTGCTGGAAGGCCTCGAAAATCAGCTTCTGTTTGTCTTCTGGAATGCCAATGCCGGTGTCGGTGACGGCGATCGCGAGAGCCTTCACCGGCTGCGTCGCGCCATTGCGGCGGCCGGCCTTCTCAACCCGGAAGTTCAGGCTGACCTCGCCTTCCGAGGTGAATTTGAACGCGTTGGAAAGCAGGTTGAGGACAATCTGCTGCAAGCGTTTCTCATCTGTGCGGACCGTGTCGGGAAGCGCCGGATCGACCTTGATGGTGAAGCCAAGTCCCTTGTCGGCTGCCAGCTGACGAAAAGTTCGTTCCATATGCTGGCGAAGATGCGTCACCGGCATATCGTTGATGTCGATGGAAACAGTGCCCGACTCGATCTTCGACAGATCGAGGATATCGTTGATGAGGCTGAGAAGATCGGTTCCTGCCGAATTGATGGTGCGGGCGAACTCTACCTGTTTTTCGTTGAGGTTGCCGTGCTGGTTGGTCGCCAGCAGGTTTGACAAAATGAGCAGCGAATTGAGCGGCGTGCGCAGTTCGTGGCTCATATTGGCCAGGAACTCGGACTTGTATTTCGACGTGAGTGCCAGTTGCTCGGCTTTCTCCTCCAGCGCGCGTCGCGCCATCTCGATTTCGAGATTCTTGTTTTCGACCTGCTTCTTTTCGTTCTCGAGCAGCTGCGCCTTTTCCTGCAGCTCCTCGTTCGTCGCATGCAGCTCTTCCTGCTTTTTTGTCAGCTCGGTTTGACGCGCTTGCAATTCCGACGTCAGCAGTTGCGACTGCTTGAGCAGGCCCTCCGTGCGCATCGTCGCAGCGATGGTGTTGAGAACGATGCCGACGGATTCCATGAGCTGGTTGAGGAACGACTGGTGTGTGTCACGAAACTCGCCGAACGAGGCGAGCTCGATGACGGCTTTGACTTCATCCTCGAACAGGGCAGGCAGGATGATGACATTGGCTGGCGAGGCGCTGCCAAGACCAGATGTGACCCGAAGGAATTCTGGCGGCACATTGTCCAGCATGATGGCGCGCTTGTCGGCGGCACTTTGCCCAACCAGGCCCTCTCGCAGATCAAGCCGCTGCTTGATGGCAGCTTTGCTCTCGGCGCCATAGGAAGCCGCCAGCTCAAGATAGGATTCCTCCTCGTCGCGATTGGTGACGTAGAACACCCCATACTGGGCGTTCACCAGAGGAGCGAGTTCGGACATGATGAGCCGCGAGACGGTGGCAAGATCGCGCTCGCCTTGCAGCATGCGCGAAAACCGGGCGAGATTGGTCTTCAACCAGTCCTGCTCGGCATTCTTCAGCGTCTGATCCTTCAGATTGCGGATCATTTCGTTGATGTTGTCTTTTAGCGCGGCGACCTCGCCGGACGCTTCGACGCTGATCGAACGGGTAAGATCGCCCTTGGTCACCGCCGTCGAAACCTCGGCGATGGCACGCACCTGGGTGGTCAGATTGGCAGCGAGTTGATTGACATTGTCGGTGAGGTCGCGCCAGAGGCCGGCGGCACCTGGCACACGCGCCTGACCACCGAGCTTACCCTCGATGCCCACCTCACGGGCGACGTTGGTCACCTGGTCGGCAAAGGTGGCAAGCGTCTCGATCATGCCGTTGATGGTGTCGGCCAGCAGGGCGATCTCTCCCTTCGCGTCGACCGTCAGTTTGCGCCTGAGATTGCCTTGCGCGACCGCCGTCACGACATCGGCGATGCCGCGCACCTGATTGGTCAAGTTCGTCGCCATCAGGTTGACGTTGTCGGTCAGGTCCTTCCAGGTACCGGCAACACCTTCGACGCGCGCCTGGCCACCAAGCTTGCCCTCGGTGCCAACCTCACGCGCGACTCGGGTGACCTCGCCGGCGAAGGAGTTCAACTGGTCCACCATGGTGTTGATGGTCGACTTGAGCTCCAGGATTTCGCCCTTCACATCGACGGTGATCTTCTTCGACAGGTCGCCGCGCGCCACGGCGGTCGTGACTTCGGCGATGTTACGCACCTGGCCGGTCAGATTCTCGGCCATCGAGTTCACATTGTCTGTGAGATCCTTCCACGTGCCGGCAACGCCGCGCACCTGCGCCTGGCCTCCCAACTTGCCTTCCGTGCCGACCTCGCGTGCCACGCGCGTGACTTCCGAAGCGAAGGAATTGAGCTGGTCCACCATTGTGTTGATGGTGTCCTTCAGCTCCAGGATCTCGCCGCGGACATCGACGGTGATCTTCTTCGAAAGGTCCCCGAGCGCCACGGCGGTGGTCACCTCGGCGATGTTGCGCACCTGGCCGGTCAGGTTGGCCGCCATGGCGTTGACGTTTTCGGTCAGATCCTTCCACGTGCCGCCTATGCCGCGCACCTGGGCCTGGCCGCCAAGCTTGCCGTCGGAGCCGACCTCGCGCGCGACACGCGTCACTTCCGAAGCGAAGGAATTGAGCTGGTCGACCATCGTGTTGATGACGTCCTTGATCTGCAAGATCTCGCCCAGCGCGTCGACGGTGATCTTCTGGGTCAAGTCGCCGGTCGCAATGGCCGTTGCCACCTTCGACACGTCACGCAACTGCACCGTCAAATTGCCGGCCATGGCGTTGACGTTGTCGGTCAGATCCTTCCAGGTGCCACCGACGCCTTCGACATGCGCCTGGCCACCAAGCTTGCCTTCCGATCCCACTTCGCGGGCCACACGCGTGACCTCAGAGGCAAAGGAGTTCAGTTGGTCGACCATCGTGTTGACGGTGTCCTTGAGCTCCAGGATCTCGCCTTTGACGTCGACGGTGATCTTCTTCGACAGGTCGCCGCGCGCCACGGCGGTGGTGACTTCTGCGATGTTTCGAACCTGGCCAGTCAGGTTGGCGGCCATGAGATTGACGTTGTCGGTCAAATCCTTCCATGTGCCGCCGACGCCCCTCACCTCTGCCTGGCCGCCCAGCTTGCCTTCGGTGCCGACCTCGCGTGCCACGCGCGTCACTTCCGAGGCAAAGGAGTTCAGTTGGTCGACCATCGTGTTGATGGTGTCCTTGAGTTCCAGGATTTCGCCTTGCACGGCGACCGTGATCTTCTTGGACAGATCGCCCGACGCGACCGCCGTCGTCACCTCGGCGATATTGCGCACCTGACCGGTCAGGTTCTCGGCCATCGAGTTGACGTTGTCGGTGAGGTCCTTCCAGGTGCCGGCGACGCCGCGCACCTGCGCCTGGCCGCCAAGCTTGCCTTCGGTGCCAACCTCGCGTGCCACGCGCGTGACCTCGCCCGCGAATGAATTCAGCTGGTCCACCATTGTGTTTATCGTGGATTTCAGCTCGAGAATCTCGCCCTTCACGTCGACCGTAATCTTCTTCGACAGGTCGCCCAAAGCCACTGCGGTCGTCACTTCGGCGATGTTGCGCACCTGGCCAGTCAGGTTCTCGGCCATGGAATTCACATTGTCGGTCAGATCCTTCCACGTACCACCAACACCCTCAACGCGCGCCTGGCCGCCAAGCTTGCCTTCAGTGCCGACCTCGCGCGCCACGCGCGTCACTTCCGAAGCGAAGGAATTAAGCTGGTCCACCATCGTGTTGATGGTGTTCTTCAGTTCTAGGATTTCGCCCTTGACATCGACTGTGATCTTCTTCGACAGGTCGCCCGACGCGACCGCGGTCGTAACCTCCGCGATGTTGCGCACTTGCCCGGTCAGGTTCGTGGCCATCGCGTTGACGTTGTCGGTCAGATCTTTCCACGTGCCGGCGACGCCCTTGACCCGGGCCTGGCCGCCGAGCTTGCCTTCCGTACCGACCTCGCGCGCCACGCGCGTCACCTCAGAGGCGAAGGAGGCCAACTGGCCGACCATGGTGTTGACGATCTTGCCGATGCGCAGGAATTCGCCACGCAGCGGTCGGCCGTCAATTTCGACCATCATGGTCTGCGACAGGTCGCCCTTGGCGACGGCGCCGATAACGCGCGCAACCTCAGCCGTTGGCTGAACCATGTCTTCTATGAGATCATTGACTGAACGGACACTGGATTCCCAACTGCCGGTGGCATTGCGAACCCGGCCGCGCTCGCCTATCCGCCCTTCCTTGCCGACGACCCGGCTCAAGCGCTCGAACTCGCGCGTCACTTGGTCGTTGAGATCAGCGATCTCATTGAAAGTCTCAGCTATCTCGGAATCGAGGCCTTCATAAACATTGTCGATGCGGACGGAGAAATCGCCGCGCCGGAAGGCTTTCAGAGAATTCAGGATGCTTTGACGGTCCAATTGCTTCTTGGATGCCTGCACGGTCACAGCGCCACTCCCAGCCCTATGGATTTATACGGATAAAATTGCCCCCGCGGCCAATGGTGGATCGCGCCGCAAGACCCCAAACGCGGCATTTTCCATTTTGTTCCATCGTGCCGTGAATTCCAGGCCGACCATTGCGCCTTGGTTTGAACGCCGGATTTCATGATGCGGTTGCGATTTATCGGGCTTCAGCCGACCACGACACGTCATCGCCGTTTGCCATTGCCAGACAGGCATGAATTGCGTTGCGCAACTCGGAAGGCGAGGCAGGCTTTGCGACCCATGTCCCGTGAAGGAAAATCGGATCGTGAAAACCCGAATTGGCGTAGCTTGCCGAATGGACGACAAAGGGGATGTTTCGGGCGTCAAGCAACGTAGCTATTCGTTCGAGCGCGATAAACGCCTCGTCTTCCAAAATCGCAACGGACCTATGGTGGTCCAATTATCGCAGTCCTTTGCTCTCCGAAGCGATCGGCAGCGCAGCACGCCGCCTGACCGGTTCCACCCGGTGGTCGAAGCTCACGGCAATTTTCTTGCCGGACATGGCACGGACCATAAGCCCGACCAATTCCTCGTCGTCGCAGCGACACTCAGGAAACCTTGCGCGGATTTCATCGACCGCAAACGCCGTCGAGATAATGTCGTCAGCGCGATAGCCAGAGATCACCGCGTAGACTGCGCTATAGGTTTCAAGGTCAATGACTTCGGTTTTCAGCACATCATCCTCCCTGCGGAAGGCCGACGGCAGAGGCGCCGGATGTCTCGCAAAGATTGCTAGATGCCGGCATCGAGTCTTCGGCGCTGTATCCTGTTCATTCTATGACGGTTGGCCGCGCTGTCGATAGCTCTGCAAGGCTTTGTACGCTTCCAGACACTGATTCCCGCGAGCGACCAGATCAGGCAATCGTGCCGTTCATATACGTTTTCCGGTTCACTGTAGTGCCGTCCGCCAACTGAAACAGTCCACCCGACCAGAATGACGATTGTCGGCCCTTTCACTTGAAGCCCCCAGGTCAGCGAGTGAGTTGTGGCCAACACTCCAACACCTCCGCCATGCTGGCCGCCTCAATCTGCTCACTGAAGCGGGAATGGTAGACTTCCATCAGTGCGTCATGGGTCTGGTCGGCAGAGCTGCAGATGGCATCGGTGACGAGAATGACGCGGAAGCCACGATCGATGGCGCCAAGCACGGTCGCGAGAACGCAAACGTCGGTTTCGCCACCGGTGATCACGAGCGCACGCACGCCGGAGCCACTCAGCAGCGCGTCGAGCCGCCCCTCGGTCCAGGGCGAATAGACGTGTTTGTCGACCACCGTCGCCGGCGGTACAAATCGTGCAAGTTGAGGCATCAGCTCGATCAGGCGCGGATCGATGTTGGAAAGGGTTACCTCCGCCCACCGACGATAGTAGTTTGCCCACATTCCCGGCGCCTCGCCCGGGCGGGCGGCAGGAATGAAGCGCGTGAACAGGGTACGGCTGGCATGTCTGGCGACCAGTTCTTCGATCGCCGGGACCACCTTTTCAGCCCACGGCACGGGCCAAGGTCCACCCGGCGCAAACAGGCGCTGCATGTCGACGCACAGATGCAGGCCATCGTCGCCTATTGGTCCGTGAATCAATCCTTGGGCGGCCACTGGTGGATTCCGTCGGGTTTGGGTTACTGGCCTGCCTGCCGCGCTGCATCGGCCTCAGCCACATCAACAGTGTAAAGCAATTCACCGTTTTCGTTGGATACCCTCACAAGCCAGCCGGACAGAGCGTCCGTGCCAGGCTGCAGGTCGGCGAGAAGATCGATTGCGCAGCGGATAGCTTCGGACCGGGCCGCCTCAAGGCTCGCCATCCTCGACGGCGGTATGCGTCGGCTGGTTTCGCCATCGCGATACTCAAAGACATATACGTCGCCGGCGCCGTCGCTTGCAGAGGTTATCTCGACCTGGTCGAAATTGCCGTTGCTGCTCGCGTCATATTCATTGGCTGCGAGATCAAAGGTCGCTGTCTGGACCAGGATTGCCTTTGCGCGGGCAAGCACGTCATCTTCAGCTTGTATCCCGACGTTTGCCATGTCCACCGTAACGCAGTCGCCGCCCTCGCCGCAAAATATCACCCGGTGAACCGACTGCCCGTCTGGCGCCCTGGCATTCACCACTTCGGTCCGAACGACTTGCATGACACTCTCCTGCCTGTGTCTGACAATGTTCATGGTGCGCTTTCGGTTCCTGCGGATGCAGGCGCCGGCCCGGCAACTTAACGGCTTGCGCCGCCGCCAAAGGCCATTCGGAACCCAAGGCCAACAATGAAGAGGCCGGCGATCCGCTGCTGCCAAAGCCGCACACGAGGGCGCTTCAGGATCCAGGCGCCTATGCTGCCGGAGGCCACGGCATAGGTCCCCAACACCAACACGCCCGTCATTTTCTGAGTTGCTCCCAGCAGCAACAGTTGAAGCGTCACGGAACTCCCATGCGGATCAACGAACTGAGGCAGGAACGCTACCATAAACGTGATGGGCCACGGATTGAACAGATTGGCAATCATGCCTTCCCGTGCCGCGGCGACGGCCTTGATCGGGGCCGTATCCGGCCGGGCCTGTGTTTCCGGCTTCGTGAAGACCAGCCCTAGCCCGAGCCATACGAGATACGCCGCCCCAAGCCATTGCAGTGCTCCAAAAGCTAGTGGGGAGGTTCGCACGAGAGACGAAACACCGAACGCTATGAGAGGAAGCTGAACCATGCCGGCGCCGGCCGTCATCCCCAATACCGTGAACAGCGCAACCCTGCGTCCCTGCCCTATGCCGCGCGCCGTCACCAGCATGCTATCCGGCCCGGGCGGCATCTGCAGCAGGACGACCGTTCCCACGAATGCTATCCAGTGGGCGGGATCGATGACTTGTTCCTCTCAACAATGATGCTCTTGTTGGACTTGGAGCGGCGATATAGCCGGTCAACGCGAAGCTGCGGCGCCGAGGCCGTTGCGCAGAAGTAGCTCATGTCTGGTTCAGAATTTACTGCAGAGCCGCGACCGCCTTGCTCCACGATCATCTCGGCAATGTACTCCTTGAGGTCCCCGACTTCGTCCTGAATGTCCTCGGGGGCGATGCCTTCCTCGTCTGCATCCGCGATGCATTGGCTTGCGAGTTCCTCTGCGGCATCGACGCCCTTCCGCATGAGAGCAGGCTTTTCGATCACATGCTCCTCAATCCATACTCCGACGAAATGGACTGTACGATTTACGATGAGGTCAGCGTCTTCCGAGAGCTGCGCCTCGGTTTTCAAATCGTCCCTCGTGGACACTTTCATGGAACTCACCTCGGCAAATGGGCTCACTTCCAACGCCGACAGGTTGCCAAAAGATGCACCGTGCCGATGAAAATCGCTGTCGAGACCGACAGGATTTCCCCCCACCGGACATTCACGGTGCACCGAGCCCCCGCCGCAGGAACAATTCGAACGGAAACGCGTTGCCCTAGCTGGAAACGGGATAAGCGCAAAATGGCCGCGCCACGTGCTGCCTGGAAGGGCTTCTTGAAGGTTGGTTCGGTTACTTGCGGCGTGAAGATTGTCGGCGCAACCAGCGAAGCATCCAAGATCCATTTCAAGATTTTGAACCGCAAGGACGGTCTGCCGGTCAGGAGCGTCTACGCCGACGAGGAGACCGGAAAGCTGGTGGATGCAGCGGATCAGGTGAAGGGTTTCGAGATCGAAAAGGACGAATTTCTCCAGATCGAACCTGACGACATAAAGGCGTTGAAGCTGACGTCGAAGCACACGCTCGAAGTCGGCGAATTCGTATCGATTGACGATATCGATACGCGCTATCTCGAGAAGCCCTACTATCTGATCCCGGCCGACGGCGCCGCAATCGAAGCATACGGAGTGATCCGCGATGCCATGAAGAACAAGGGCGTGGCCGCTCGATCCTGCGTGGTGCTCTACCAGCGCGGCCGCGAAGTGCTGATTCAGCCCTATGGCAAGGGGATGGTGATGACCGAGCTTCGCAACCACAACGAAATGGTTTCGGAAAGCACTGTGTTCGATGGATTGGCCAAGCAGAAATACGACCCCGATCTGCTCGAAATCGCCGGCATGCTTATTGACAAAAAGGTGACGACCTTCGATCCCTCGAAATTTGAAGACACCTATGAAGACGCGCTGATCGCCATGATCGATGCAAAGCGCAAAGGCAAGAAGCTGCCGAAGCCCGCACCAAGGCCACAGGAGAATGTCATCAACCTCGCTGAGGTGCTGAAGAAGAGCCTCAAACAGGAAGGGCTGGCGAGATCCACAAAGAGAGCCTCACCGAAACGCAAGACAGCATAGTTGATAACTGCCCAGCCAGAAGGTCCGCACAGCAGCCCCAGCCGCCCCTAAATCATTTGGAACAATTCTCGCGGTTGCCCGTTGGCCACCAAGGACGATGCCGTATGCCGAGATCAAGAACGTCGACAGGCAGTCCTCAAAGAGCCAGAGGCAGCGGATGCCAACATTGCGCTCAAAGGAGCCGGAACGCAGGACTCTGATCGGGCGCCGACAAGCCCCAGGACCGCTGGCCATCGGTAAAAATACATGGGGTGTGAAAAGACCCTTTCGCCTCCAGACGCGGCGACGCGCGACCTGTGGCGGGCCGAACCCACGCCCAAGCGAAACCCGGAGAATAGATGTGCCCCCCAAACCAGAGCCAACCGAAGAGCCGCCAGTGGATGCGCCGACGTGGACGCCGGACATACGCGAGCCTGAGCCGGATCTTCTTCCCGACGAAGTGCCAGTTCCTAATCCGGACGAGAACCGTGATCCGCCAAAGCGAGGCGTGGTGACAGACTGAACAACGGGTTTGGTCCGGCATCCTCCTGCAAAGGCGTTTATCTCGGCGCCGGGTTCAAGATCGCCAGTGAAATGCGACTGGATTTGGCTAACGCCGAATGCTTGACGGATTTGGTCTCGATGGTGTGGACCTGCCGACGCTTCGCCAAGCCTCATTTTCCAAGTATCTGTTCGAACGTGCATTGCTTCGGGCTTTTGTCAGGACGCCATCGCAGAAATTTGGTGCCATGACGGAAACGATCCCCGGTGACATGATCGAACAGCACCTCCGCCACCAGTTCGGGCCGCAATGGCTCCCATTGTCCGCTTCTTTCCGTGCTCCACCGACTGGGACCGCCCGGCGCTTTTCCCGTGAAGCCAGGAGCCGATCGCAAAGCTTCAAGTTGTCGCGTAAGCTTGGCCCTGTCCTCCCGGGCGATCGTCGAAGTGAACCCGACATGGTCGAGTTGCCCCTGGTCATTGTACAGGCCAAGCAACAGGGAGCCGACTTCACGCGAATTCGCCAGGTAGCGGAACCCTCCGACGACACAATCGGCCGTGCGCAGGCGCTTGACTTTGACCATGGCGCGCTCGCCGGGTCGATATTCGTCATCGAGAAGCTTGGCAACGACCCCGTCGGTCGAACCTTGTCCGGATTGGCCAAGCCATCTGCCTGCCGCCGCCAAATCACGCGTTGCCCGAGACAGTTCGAGATCCTTTCGCCCGGCCGACTTTACGAACAGTTCGAGTGCAGCGCGCCGAACCGAGAGCGGCTGCTGCATCAAGGCGCCCTCGGAGGTCGCCAACATGTCAAAGAGGATCAGCTTTGCCGGCGTCGCGACCGACAGTTTCCGGATCCTGCTTTCCGCCGGATGCAGCCGCATCTGCAAGGCGTCGAAAGAAAGAGAGCCTGCAATTTCGATGACGATCTCACCATCGACCACGAACTCTTTTGTTTTCAGTTCATGCAACATCGCGACGATTTCCGGGAAATACCGCCCTAACGGCTTGCCGGATTTTGCTCGCAACTCCACGGCCGCGCCGGCTTTAAAGGCCAGGCAGCGGAACCCGTCCCATTTGGGTTCGTATTGCCATCGGCCAGCATCGGCCGGCAACGTGTCGGCAGGCTTTGCTTCCATCGGCGCCGTGCTCAACGCCACGCCGAAAGACGATTTTACACTCGTCGGCAGATCGCGAGAGATGGCAGATTCGCCCGTCATGAAAGTTCCGTGGACAACGATGGAGATCGACTCAACGCAGCACTGGTGCCGGTTTTGGAAAAATCATGCTTCAACAGGGTTAGGTCATGATGAGATTTCAACCAGATCTCATCATGACCTGGGACGGTCTACTCGGCAGCCTGCATGTTGATCTTGCTTTCCGCCATTTCGGTGAGCTTGCGATCGGTCGCCTGCTCTTCCTTCAGGTTCTTGGCCAACACGTTGGCGCAGTCGCTGCGGCCAAGCTGCTTGGCCCAGGCGATGAGCGTGCCATATCTGGTCATCTCATAATGTTCGACCGCCTGCGCCGAGGCTATCAGTGCCGCGTCTAGGACCTCCTTGTCGTCGACGTCGCCGCTCACATCGTCGGCTTCCTCCAGAATGCCGTCTATCGCCGGGCAGTTGACCTCCTTGGCCTTGACGCCATGCAATTCGAACACCTGTTCGACGCGCTCGATATGGCCTTTGGTCTGCTCGAGGTGTTTTTCGAATCCGGCCTTCAATTGCGGATCGGTTGCCTTGCCGATCATCTTCGGCAGCGCTTTCTCGATCTGCTTTTCGGCGTAATAGATGTCGCGCAGCGTGTGCACGAAGAGATCGTCGAGTGTCTTGATGTCCTTCGAAAAGAAGCCCATGGCCTTACCTTTCATTGTGCAAAAGTTCGGGTTCGGCGGCGGCTTGCCCGCCACCCGCGGAGGCCGGGAACTCGTCCCGGCTTGCTGGTCAACGCACCGGTGCTGGAGGAGTTCCTGATTCCGAGCCGGGCCGTTACTTCTTTTCGAGACGCTGCGATCCATCTCCAAAGGAGCTTTGACCCGATCACACGTTCCATGGTCCAGACGACGACCCCAAGGCGCACGCCGGCGCGGAAAAACTGACGGCCAGGAGAGCGGAAACGTGCTCTGCGCCGCAAGCTCTCGCAGGCGATGGCTGCCTCGACAAATGCAATGCCAGCGTCGGGCGCGCACTATTGTCGGGAGAACTCTTGGTCAAGTATGCGAAGGCCCTCTTCATATTTGGCCGCCGACGCTCCGACCTGCCTCGACTGCCAGATGTTGTCCTCCAGATCGGCGCGTTTTACGGGGAGCGCCACTGGGTTCGACGCAGCCCGCCGGACAAAGGCGAAATACTCCTCATCCGGCCTGCGCGACATGGCATCGACCGCCGCGGTAATTGTAGGTCCGAAGCCTGCTTCTTCGAGCTTGGCGCGGGTCCAGCCTTCGCCTTTCTCCAGAACGTCATGAAGGTAGGCAACAGTCTTCTGATCGATTGTCTCGACGGCGTCGACGACACGGCGGCAATGCTCGATGTAGGGCCGCCCGGTCTTATCGCGCTGCGACGCATGAACCTCCTCCGCAATCTTTGCCGCCTGGTAGAAAATGCTCATCGCGCCTGTCGTTACCGTGATTGTCTCTGCCTGATGAAACCTATTCGACGATATGTGGCGTGTGTCGCTTGTCCTCGGCAGGGTCGACATCGATACGGGCCTTTTCCGGATCGAAAGCGCCGTGACCTGCAATAGCCAGAGCAGCCGCATCGGGCGTTTCGTAGGCCCACATGAAATCGTCGGAAGAACTGCCGACGGCGTGGACACGCCAGTAGCTTGCGGTGCCTTTAAGCGGGCACCAGGTGGTGGTGTCGGTCTTTTCGAAAAGATCGAAATAGATGTCCTCGAAGGGGATATAGAAAACGGGCTCGTGCCCGTCTTCACGCAGGACCTTCGCCCGCTCCGTAGCTGCGACGATGGCGTCGGAAAACCGCACCGTCACCGTGCCGGAAAACGGTTCTATGGCCAATCGGCCAAGGTTTTGCTGTGAAGTTGCGCCTGAAGTTTGCATCTGAATTTCTCCCTGGCGATTACCGCAAGATCGGTCATGCCTGGAGACGAAATGCGCGGCGGCGCTTCAGGTTCCGGCATGTCCGATGAACCTGAATGGCGGGCCAGACTTAAAGCGCCTCCCGCTTGCCGTATCCAGCAGTTCTCGTTGGTAAGGCGCGGTGAAATGCTCGTCCAACCCATTCGAAGACTTTAGAAGGACGACACGGTCGTCGCTTCCGTGGAGCGTCAGGGCTGGCGCCGAAATGATCTTCGCCGCTACTTGCCGGCGGGCGAGTTCGTGGCTGGAGATGCTCCAGCTGTTTGGCCGTCGTCAGCTGCCGCCTCATGTACGGGCTCCGGGGCGGCCTCAGTTGCTGCCAAGTGGGCCGCAAGGTCCCTATAGACCTTGTCCCTGCCGCCATCGTGTTTAGCGATCAGGCCAAGTAAGTCATGACGGCTTAGCTTTGCAATCTTCATTAGGAATTCGAATTCGTGCTTCGGAATCGAGGCTGCTAAGCGATCGAGTTTGGCCCGCCGGGTCTCTTTGGACACATGTGCTCCTATGTATCCAGCCATGCGAGGCACGTACTCGAAGGCCCGCCATTGTCTTGATGGCGGGCCTTCGGGCGGCCGAAGCCGCTAGGTCCATCGGCTACTTGTTGCAATTTTGCACGGTCGAGGTCGTTGCGCCACTTGCAGTGTTGTTATCGATGTCATTGCCTGCGGCGTCCTTGCAACGGTCGGTCATGCCGTTCGATTTTGTAGTCGAGTTTGTGGAATTCGGATCGGTTGGCACGGCCGCATTCCCGCTGCCAGTGCCATTGCCAGCGGCGCCGCCGCTGCCAACAGTTCCAGTACCAGTTCCATTACCCGTGCCAGCCGTGCCGCCAGCACCCGTTCCATTTGTCTGCGCCAAGGCGGAACCGGCCAAGGCAATAGTTATCACCGACGCGGCTAGAATTTTCTTCAACATTGGAGTCTCCGTGTTTGAATCGCCGAATTGCGATCGCTTTCCCAACGACAGGTTTTTCTCATTGTTCCCGGCGTAATGGATTGTGATCCGCAGCAGCCTTCGTCGAGGTGGACACTCTTGACGGCGCACGAATTGTGATAAGACCTGACAAGGGCAGGATGGGCTTTGTTCAACACCAAAGCGATATGTTGGGCGCGGCTGCATGCATCCGACGCGGATCGCGATGCGGAATGTGGGCAAGACGGGTTACAACAGAAGCGGCGATCAGAGCTGCGAGCGAACCGGCCGCCTTGATGTTAATCTGACGGTTGAATCTCAAGACCATTCCGACGCAGGAGCAGAACGCATGCCGGCTCGATCCGAAGGATTTACAATCGCTCTGGCTCACAACGGGGATGCACGAACGCAGGCGGCCGCTGCGCTCTATCGACACAACATCGAACAAACCGGAATCGATGACCGGGCAGTGATCGGCGCGGAGCTTACCGACCCCTCCGGAAAGATCTGGGGTGGAATTTGGGGCAGAACGGAACTGGGGCTCCTGTTTCTCGACATGTTCTTCTTGCCTGAAAAATTGCGTGGCCGATCCTATGGATCACAGCTTCTTATGGCGATCGAGGAGGAAGCCGTTAGGCGTGGATGCAAGAGAGCCGTCGTCGAGACGAGCAGTTTCCAGGCGCCTCAATTTTACCGGCATCATGGGTTTGAGGAATTCGGCAAGGTCGAATTCGTTATTCCAGGACACGCCCGCATCTTCCTTCGCAAGAACCTGCAGTAATCTTTGCGGAGGCGCCATCTGCACGAACGGCTGTTCGCCGGCAAAACGCCGGCGCCTTAGCCCTCCCAGCCGTAGCCATCTACTCCCGAAGGTCCTTTTGCCCTTTCCATCCAGGAAGCTCGGTCATCGGGCATAGTAGCCGCGGTCGCGCCGGATCGGAGATATCGAGTTTATCCCAGGGAATGCGGTACAGGCCGTCGCGGCGGCGCAGCCGAAACAGGTCGAGCATCGCGATGCCGATGGTCGAGGCCGACAGACGCTCGAACGCGGCGTAGATGCCAACGTGGAATTCAGTAACGACGAGCTCGTCGCCACGCTGTTCGGCGAGAATCTCTTCGATGTGACCGATGCTCTTTCCGCGCTGCGAGAGCACGCGTCGCCCGGCAAGATGTTCGAGGTTGACTGTCCTCATCATCACGCTCCTGGGATGCGCCCGATGACATGATCGCGCAACCAGTCCTGCCAGGCGAAAATCGACGTCTCGCCCACCTCGATGTCACATTCGATGTCGAGCCCGTTGTCCTGCACCTTTTTCCACGCAATCCTGTGTGGCTCGGCGTGGCGTTTGCCACCCACCCTCGTCGCCAGTTGCGCCATCCATTCCCCGGGCCGCGCGCCAAGGCGGCGCGCCAAAGTGATGGAGCCGAGTTCTATCGCGACAATCCCTGGTGGTTTGCCCCGCCGCAACTCGGCCACCACTCCGTCGACCTTGCCGATCTTGACCCGCCGGCGGTCGAACACCTGCTTGTCCAGGAGATCACGCATCAATTCCATCATGTGCCTCCGAATATCTGCAGCGGAATCGTCACCACGGCGAGCACGAAGGCAAGCGCGATAATGAAGACAACGGCGGCATTCGAAATGATGCCGTTGCGATGTTCGCCGACATAGCGTTCGTCATTCAGCAGGAAGAGAAATGGAACTACCGTCAGCGGAAGGCTCGCCGCCGTTACCGCCATGGAAAAGATGGTCAGCCTCAGTGGGTCGAGGCCAAGCATGATCGGAATGGCGGCCAAAAACAATGATGCCGTATAGACGGCACTGAAGCCCGGATCATCGCGCGGCTTGCGATCCTCGCCCCAGGTCCAGCCAAAGCCCTGCGCCACCAGATATGCCTGTTGCAACCCGACTTCGAGTGCGGCGCCGAAACAGGCAATGGCGAGCGAGGCAACGAATAGAACGAACCCCCAGAAGCCGAATATAGGGATCAGCATCAACGGCAGTTGGTGATAGTCGTCCACCTGGTCGATGCCGCGCGTCGCGAGAACGAGAGCAGCGACGATCAACACGCCGATCGAAATGGTCCCACCGAAGGTCATGCCCAGCCCGGCGATGGCACGATTGGCCCCAAGGTGGCTTTCATCCCATTTGTCCTCGATAGCTCCCGAGGAATAGAACATGAAAAGATAAGGCGATATTGACGCGCCGAGAATGCTGGCCGCCATGAACCAGTAATTGATGGCATCGTGAGCCGGCAGCGAAGGCACGGCGCTGCCAGCGACCGCTGTCCAGTCGGGCTTTAACATCACCGCACCAACCACGAAGCACAGCGTCACGAGGCCGAGGACCGAAACGCCTTTCTCGATAAAGCCAAACGTGCCTTTCCACAGCAGCAACCATGCCAGCAACGCCACCGGCAGTGCCCACCACTGGAAGCCTATGCCGGTGGCAAGTTCGAGTGCGATGGCCACACCGCCGATCTCAGCGGACAGCACCATGAAATTGACGAGAAGGACGACGAGCAACGGCCATAGAAAGACGTTGAACCCAAATCTTTCACGAATGCCCTCTGAGATCGTGTGATGGCTCATCGCGGCGAACCGACCGGCCATTTCAACCAAAAAGATGATGCATATGGTGCCGAGAACTATGGCCCAGATTAGCTGGAATCCGAAGGCGGCACCCGCCTGCGCCGCCGTAGCCATCGACCCGACTTCGAGGAAACCTCCGACACTGGTGACGACGCCAAGCGATATTTCCAGAAGCTTCTTCACGGCTTTGGTCCGAAAGCGCTGGTGTAAGCGGCGGCGAGCGAGCGCATGGCCGCCCGAAGATCCTGTTGTGCGCTTTTCACCTCAGTGCGATTGTTCACCCGCAATCCCGCCTCGGCATGCGCCACCGCCACCGACAAACTGTTGACTGCTGCCGTCAGTCCTGCTCGCCCGGCTGGTTCAGCGGTCTCGGCCGATCGAATTTGCGCCTCGACATCGGCCAGCGTTTTTCCGACCGAGTGCAGTGCGGCCGTGGCATAGGCGGACGGTGCCGCTCCCTCCACCCAGGCATCCAGTACCATCGATACGGTCTGTGCCGCGGAGGCCGCTGTTCGTGATTGCTGCGCCACCTGATTGGAAGATGAGCATCCGGCCACCCCGGCTAGCATCAGAAGCAAGCACAGCCAGCCAACCGGAAAATGACGGTCGTTATGGGGTACAGCGCGCGTTGGATGCGCCACGCGGATTTCCTCCCCGGCCCGAACCAACTGCGTCCGGCATCAATGATCTAGAGCGCTCGGAGAGCTCGTCAAACGAAACCGACGACGAGCCTGTGAGGTCGGCTAGTTCAACGTAACAAAACGCTCCATCCCGGACAGCCGTTAAAAGAGGGGGGCCCGCGCTTCTCTTTGGCGCGGAGAAGCGCGGGAGATCGGGCTGAGGGGATGACCCGATCGCGCAGCATCAACATGGGAGGGCAACAACGCTGCACGGTTCGAACTTCCAACCGGGCCACTTGTTCCAACTTCAACTGATTAGGCTCATTGCCGTTCTGAGTACTCAATCCATGCGTTTGGGGCCTTTTGAAGGTAGGCCATGGCGAGTTCTCATGGCGTAGAACGGTTTTTGTCGCAACGGCCCATCCATGAATGCGCGCGAGGACCGCGACGACGACCGTCGCCTGACCGTCATGACAGCGCACGATCAATCCAGCCCAAACGCCGCGGAACAATTGTGCCCACTCGTGGTTCCGATGGCACGAAGATGGAGGATATGATGACGGACGCCAAACTCGCTGTGGTGACCGGCGCCTCGAGTGGCATCGGAAGGGAACTCGCAAAGCTGTGCGCTAAAGACGGCTACGACCTGATCATCGCCGCCGACGAGCCGGCTATCCGGCAGGCGGCAGAGGCACTTGAGACCCACAATGTAACGGTCGAAGCCATTGAGGCCGATCTGGCGACCGTCGAGGGCGCCGATCGGTTGATCTCCCAGATCGGCGATCGCGATATCGACCTGTTGTTTCTCAATGCGGGACGCGGGCTCGGCAACGGCTTCGTCGACCAGGACTGGCGAAAAGTCCGCCGGATCATCGACACCAATGTCACCGGAACGGTCTATCTGGCGCATGAGCTCGGAGCCAAGATGGCCCGGCGAGGTCGCGGACGCATCCTGTTCACCGGGTCGATCGCCGGCTTCATGCCCGGCACATTCCAGGCCGTCTACAACGGCACGAAGGCGTTCATCGATTCCTTCTCGATCGCGCTCCGCCATGAGCTGAAAGATAGCGGCGTGACGGTCACCGTGCTGATGCCTGGCCCCACGCAGACGCGATTCTTCGAGCGCGCTGAAATGATGGATACCAAGGTCGGCTCCGATGAAAAGGACAATCCGGCCGATGTCGCCAAGACGGGTTACGAGGCGATGATGGCCGGTGATGAACAGGTCGTCAGCGGTTGGAAAAACAAGCTGCAGGTCGCCGCCGCGCATGTCACGCCGGCAGGCACCTTGGCCGAACAGCACCGTAGGATGGCCGAGCCGGGATCGGCGTCCAGCGACTGAGCCAATATTTCGCGCCATCGAACGGGCTGGCATTCGCAGAGACCGCATGTGCTGCGCGACGTAATCAATCGCTGCCGCAAGGACGGCACCATCTCGGTCCCCACGGCGTCTGTGTTGGCCTGATCGATCACATCCCGTCTGGCGCGGCGATGAATAAGAGACCGGCTTTCCGGATGGGCCAGACGCATACGCAACGCTGCCTCGAACCTCTTTTGGCCATGGTCCAGAGCGGCGCAATCGATCCCTCCTTGTGATTACCCACCGGGCCGATCTGAAAGCAGGGCCGGATCTCTACAAGACGTTCCGCGACAAGCAGGATGGCTGCATCAAAGTCGTGACGCGGCCTCACAGCAAAGACGGGCAAGGCGACCGACACTCACTGCAATCACAAGGGAACATTCGCGTCGACGGCCGGTTAGGTGCCACTTCCGTAACGGTCACCTGCCGTCAAAGCGAGCCCATGATGAACCACGACCAGCATGACAATGTACCAGACGCAGCGCGTAGACTTGTCGTCGGAAGCATGGCGGGAGGAATTCTCGCCGCTTATGCTTCCACGGCGTCAGCCGATACGGGAACAGTGCCTGCTAAAGCAGGCCCTGCGAGCCCGATGCTCAAACAGAATCCGGTGACGCAATATCACCAGCCGCCGTTCAAGCCACAGGAACAGAAGTGGCCGGGTTTGGCCAGCAAGATGGTGCCGCGCCCGGACCACGGCGAAACGACCTACAAAGGATCAGGCAGGCTTGCCGGCCGCAAAGCGCTGATAACCGGCGGCGATTCCGGTATTGGTCGTGCTGCGGCGATTGCATTCGCGCGCGAGCGTGCGGACGTTGCTTTCGGCTACCTCCCCGAAGAACAGGAAGACGCCGACGAACTGGTGGACCTAATAAAAGCGGCAGGTCAAAAGGCTTGCCGGCGATATCCGCAATGAGGCCTTTGCAGAAAGCTGGCCGATGAAGCAGCAACGCCCCTCGGCAGTCTCGACATCCTGGTCAGCAACGCTGCCCGCCTCACTAGAGTCCACGGTCCTCAAAAAGGGGCGCCAAGGCCACCGCTCCTTAGGCGTGGTGGGCTTTCAGACTGTCTACAGGAGGAACCAATGGCTGGCGATGAAATAGAAAGAAGGCGACTGCAGATGTTGATCGAACAATATCTGGAGACCCGTAAGCGACGGCACGATTTCGTGTCGATTGCGAATGCCGAACTCGCGATCAAGGCGGTCATGCCGCATTGCCCGGTGTCGAGCGCAGCATTGGCAGAGATGATTGCCGCTGGCGCCGTCACTTACGGCCTTGGCGTCCTATTCGACGCGAAGCAAACCGAGGGCGAACTGCCCGTTGTTTGATAGGCTCATCGTCTGACCAATCGTCACGCGGTCGCGAAATTTCGCCCAGCTCTGGAATACGCCAGACCGGGAGCATGCCAATCGTGCCGGCCGGATCGCAGGCACTTGCCGGCGACGCCGTCTCGGGCCTGGACCCGAATGTCGTCGCATATCTGGTGAAAAACCAGTGTCTTTGTCCCACGAGAAGTGCGTTACCGGGCTTCTCGTTGGGTTGGCACCGTTCCGCTGTCCTGGTGTCTTGCCAAAGCTGTCGGTTGAACACCGAGCATATTTCGCACGGCCTCGACCAGCGCAGCAGCCCACACGGGTTTTGACAGCATCTTGTGATGACGCAAATCTTGCGGGATGTCGGATGCCGTGTACCCACTGACGAAAACAAACGGAATTCCGCGTTGCGCTAGAAGAGGGACAAGGGCAGCGCTGGTCTCGCCGCCGAGACCAATGTCCAGGACCGCGGCAGATATGACTTCACTCTCGATCAGCTTTTTCGCGCGAGCAACGGACGGCACTGGCCCGGCGATGGCGAAGCCGGCCTCTTCCAGAATTGCGCGGTGCTCCTCCGCGACCAGCCATTCATCTTCGACGATAAGGATACGAGATGCAGTCACGTTTCGCTCTCCCGATGATCAAACGGAAACTCAATCCGCAAGCTCAAACCATCGGAACCGAAAGATGTTTCAAAATTTCCGCCAAGCCGATACTCAATTTCGCCTTTTACCAGCGAAAGACCAAATCCCGTCTTCTCAGGTGGAGTGACAGCGGGACCGCCGCTTTCTAACCATTCGAGCTGAAAACCATGATCCGACGCCGACCAAGTCACGGACACCACGCCGTTTGGCACGGACAAGGCGCCATATTTTCCAGCATTCGTGGCAAGTTCATGGATCACCATGCCAAGCGACAGGCCCTGCTGAGGCTTGAGCCGAATGTCCTCGCCTGTGGTGTTGATGCGTTCCAGCCCGAACGGCTCCACTTCCTGCCGCACGATTTCCTCTACCGAGACCTCTTTCCAGCTTTCGCGCGAGAGCACTCCGTAGGCCCGCGCCATGGCGCGCAGGCGACCGATGAGCGCTTCGGCGAAAGCCTCCGAAGAGGGAGCATTTTTCAGGGTCTGACTGGCAATGCTGACCGTAACAGCCAGCATGTTCTTGACCCGATGATTGAGTTCCGAGATCAATACCCGCTGGTGGGCTTCGGCTTCAGCCATGGTCGTCACATCGACAAAGGTCACCACCACACCTTGGATTTTTCGCACGCTGTCGCGGTAGGGGATCAGCCGCACGAGATAGTGGACGCCGTCGCTATCGCGCGGTAGCTGGTGCTCGATCATCTCGCCGGCTTTGAAAACTTGCGCGATATGGTCGCGCAGGTGCGGATAATCGAGCCGGCTGGCAAGATCGGTAAGCGGTCTTCCGATGTCGGTCGGCAGCAAATTGAAGAACGAAGACGCCGCCGGCGTGAAGCTGCGGATAACCAGCTTGGTATCGAGAAAAACAGTCGCGATCTGTGTGCTCTCGAACAGGTTCTTCAGATCGCTGTTGGCCCGATCGAGATCCTCGATCTTGGAAACCAGTTCGGCATTGATGGTGTTCAATTCCTCATTGAGGGACTGCATTTCTTCCTTGGAGGCCTCAAGCTCCTCATTGGAGGACTGGGCTTCTTCGTTGACTGAGACGAGTTCCTCATTGGAAGATTTCAACTCCTCCAATGCGGTCTCATATTCTTCGATCGTCGATTGCAGGCGCTCGCGCGTATCGCGGAGCTCGCGCTCGAAATCAGCAATCCCGGATGGCTGACGAACCTTTAGAGCCTCCAGCCGCGGCTGCGGCTGGCCCACCGGTTCGAACAGGACGAGAAACAGCGGCTCGCCGCTGCCGCGATCAACCAAGGGCTCGATCGTCAATGTGACGAATTGGACACGATCTTCATCTTCTTCAATGGCTATCGCTTCTCGCACAACCGTGCGCCGGCCTTCGGCCGCTTCCCGCAAAGCGCCGCGCAGTTCCAGACGCAGGCCGCTGCGTGCCATTGTGAGCAATTGTCTGCTCGGCACCCCTTGCGGCGGCTCGAGATATTTGCCGGTTCTGACCGAGTAATAGACGACATCTCCATCACCATTGATGACGACATGGGCCGGAGCGTAGCGTTCGAGAACATGGGCTTCAACGGTTTGCCTTAGGGAATAAGACAAGCCGCGGCGGGCATGAGTGTCATTGGCGCTGGAAAAGTTGCTTGCAGGCGCAGCATTCAACAAGATCGGCAGCCGCGGCGGCGCCGTATGTTCTCGTGCCTTGAATATCCGTTGTTTCTTGTCGACCGGTGCAAACAGATCGGCATGCTGGCTTATGCTCTCGGAGGTGCCAAGGAACAGATAGCCGCCGGGCTTCAGCGAATAGTGGAAGGTCGGAATAACCTGCTTTTGCACATCGGGGCCGAAATAGATCAGCAGGTTCCGGCACGACACCATGTCCATGCGCGAGAAGGGTGGATCGCGGATGACGCTGTGCGCCGAGAAGATGCAGAGATCACGTACGCTCTTGCTCAAGATGAAACTTGTGCCGTCATTGCTGAAGAAGCGTTCGCGACGTTCAGGCGAAACGCCCGCAAGCAATGACTCCGGATAGCGCGCCGAACGTGCGATGCCCAACGCCGCGTCATCGATGTCCGTGGCGAAAATCTGGATGCGCGGCACAGCCGAAAGTGTATCCATATGCTCGCGCATCAGCATTCCGATCGAGAAGACTTCCTCGCCGGTTGCGCAGCCGGGCACCCAGACGCGGATCGTATCGTTGGCGTCCTTGCCTTCGAAAAGTTTGGGGATGACGGTTTCTTCCAGGGTCTTGAAAGCGTCCGTATCGCGGAAGAAATTTGTCACGTTGATCAGCAGGTCGCGAAACAGCGACCGCACTTCCTCCGCATTTGAACGAAGCAACTCTATATAGGCATCGATCGCGGTGTTCTGTGTTATTTGCATGCGTCGCCTGACGCGGCGCAAGAACGTCTTGGCCTTGTAGCCCGAGAAATCATGTCCCGAATGGCTGCGCAGGATCGCGTAGATTTCTTCCTGGCCCTTGTGGAGTTTCAAAGCACTGGCCTTGCCATCGTCAGCTTCAAGCTCGTCGAGCAGTTCAAAGCTGTGGGCAAATTCCATGAGTTTCGCACCCATCTCATCGGCCGGGATGGCGATATCGATCAGACCGGAACTGATCGCGCTGCGCGGCATGTCGGGATTGCTCGGACCCGACTCGTCGGAGAGTTGCGCCAGCGTCAGGCCGCCATGCTCCTTGATTGCCTTGATGCCCAACGTACCGTCGGAATCGCCGCCCGACAGGACGACGCCGACGGCGTATTCGCCCTGATCCTCGGCCAGCGCGCTGAAAAAGATATCGATGGGCTTGCGCTCCCTGGACACCGAATTCGGTTGGCGCAGCTTTAGGCTGGAATTTTCGATGGTGAGGATCGCGTTGTGCGGCATCACATAGACGGTGTCAGGATGGATATCCATTGCATCTTCAGCGACACGAACCGGAATTCCGGTGTAAAGCGCAATCACTTCGTGCAGCAAACTTTCCCGTTCCGGGCTGAGATGCGTGACGATCACGAACGCCATCCCGCTCGAAGACGGCATCCCGCGAAAAAATCCCTCCATGGCGGCAATGCCGCCCGCAGAGGCGCCAATACCGACTATGGGGAACCTCGGCAGCTTTTGCATCAATTGTCCTGCTTCAGTGAAATGCAACGCGGCAGCGCTGATTTCGATCCAATGTGTAAACCGTTCCTGGTCGAATTCCCATCCCGCACCGCCGATAGCCACGGAACCGATGGACGCGACCGCCGTTTAAAGCCCGGAGGGCTGCTATGTTATTAGGCATGCGAATTCTGCTCGTCGAGGACGAATTCTTGCTGGCAAGCGAACTTGCCTCTTATTTCAGCGATTGTGGGGCGACCGTTTTGGGGCCGGTGTCGTCAGTCAGCCGGGCTCGACGATATATCGATTCAGCGGACGGGGCGGTGCTGGACATCGATCTTAACGGTGAGACTGTTTTTCCCCTCGCCGATGAGCTGACGGACAGAGGCATCCCGTTCGTATTCTTCTCCGGAAACGATCAGATCACCCTACCGGAGCGGTTCCGGTACACCCAAAACCTCTCCAAGCCGGCCGGGTTCAGGACGGTTGCCGGGATCCTCGCCGCGCAATCAACAGCGCTTGGTGAAGACAATGTTTTCCGCGCTCTTCCAAAACTGAGGCTGTCCGCGCGGCTGCTGCTGGGCGACCCACAGGCGGCCGATCGCCTCGTCGAACGGACATTGAAGGCGGCGCTGGAGGAGCGGTTGTCGACGCGGCATGACCTTCCCTTGAGCGAATGGCTCAATACACTCATGGAGGAGGTGCTCCGCAACGACAGGTCTGGCATCATGAATTGAGATTGTCCGATAGTTTGCCGCAGGCCGCCCTGTCGACCGCCCCCGCTACGGTACCCCTCCCCAAGAGCGCTTCGCTTCGTCTTGCAAATACGGCCGCATTCCTGCTAGAAATCCTCGTGGCCAAACCTCCGCAAACCAAACCTGACTCATTCCGCGATCCTGTTGAGGGCGACGCACTCGCAGCGCTGCTCGACGAAATCGCGGAAGAGGAAACACCTGAACGGCTGTTGAAGCTCGCCCTTGAGCTGCAGCAGCAACTGCTGTTGTCAAAGCAGCTGAAAAATCCCAACTGAACGGCCTGCAGCTAGGCATCTTGATGTGCCTCGAGTTCCACGATGGCGTCATCGCCTCGTTCGCCAGACCGATGCTGCTGCGGTAATCTTTCTGCGCTCGATGTGGGCGAAACCCCAGTCTCAATAGCTCAGCGGTTCCTGCGCCCAGAAGGCCCTGATCCCATCATGACGCCGATGAGACGACCAGGAAGATCAGGGCCAACTTGGGTCGCAGCCCAAGGTCGATCACTGCTGCCCTGGCATCTCGGTATTTTCTTGCGGGTTCTTTTTAACGCCGGGCGCGGGTGATGTCTCGGCGGGGGCATTGCCGCCTTGGTTCTGTTCCGGGGTGCGCTTTACTGGCGATGTCTGCCACGATCCGTCTGAAAGGGGTATGAACACAAAGAAGGCTAGCAGTGCGACGAAGATCACAGCCGCAATGACGACGCCCCACCCGAGTACATTTCGGGTGCCACGCTGTTCTTCCTTCCGGGACACATGCTCCGTCATCACTGGACTCCTTTGTGTCATTCGATGAAGTACAAATTTATCGTGCAGATCGACCGCACGGTCTGCTCTTCCCCGGCGCCGGCCGGCACAGCTGAAGAAAGCTGAAGCTAATCTTCTCCAGCTTTTCGGCTGCCTGGTTTGGCGACCCGCTTTGGCGTTTCCGGCACTGCCGGTTTCTGCTCGGGTGCAGGCGGATTGACCGCCTCATGCGCCAAACGGGCTTTGCGCAATCGCGCCGTTTTCTCTTCCCGCGCTTTACGATCGGCTTCCATTACTCCTTGTGCGTAGAGGGTGGCTCGTGCGTCTCTGTCGTTTGCGGATCCACTGGCCGCCATAGTCAGCCCTCCGCCTTGTAATTTCTTGCTTCCTTCTTGGCGCCGTCTTTGCCCTGCTCGGCTGCAAGCTCTTTGGCCTGCCCGGGTGACACGTCGGTGGCTTCGGCCAACTTGATTGCCTCTTGTTCAGAGAGATCACTGTCCTTTCGCGTGGGGTTCCTTGTCATCGCAGATCTCCTATCAGAGCCCAAACGACCGGACCGGCGGTGTGTTCCCTGGAGCCTTCGATAGTCCACCGATTGAGGCGGGCTATCGCGCTTCCGTCAATGAGCGAAAAGTTTCTGATGCGGGCTGACAAGGTACATGATCAGCTTCAAGGCCTTTCGAACTGCTCCGGCCAGCCGGATTATGGCCGGGCTACGACCGTGTGGGAACGCGTGACACACGGACGGATTCAGGCATCGATGCCAGGCGCTAGTTCTCGCCCGCGAGCGTGGCGAGAAATGACCGCCGCCATTCTGCTGCGTCATTGCGCGTGATGCGCTTGAGCAGTGCACTATGCCTTGCAATTCTTTCGTCAAGCGGCATCGCGAGCGCTTTTGCGATCGCATCGGCAACCTCGTCGACCGCATACGGGTTCACGATCAAGGATTCGGCAAGTTCTTCGGCCGCACCTGCAAAGCGCGACAACACCAGCACTCCGGGATCGGCTTCGTCCTGCGCGGCTATGTATTCCTTGGCGACGAGGTTCATTCCGTCACGCAGGGGCGTGACCAATCCGACCTGGCTAGCGCGCAACAGGCCAGCAAGCCGAGAGCGTGATACGGCACGGTGGATGTAGCGGATCGGGGTCCAAGCCAAATCCGCGTATCTTCCGTTGACCGCGCCGGCGGTTGCCTCAAGCTGGGCCCGGATGTCGGCATAGGCGCTGACCTCTTCGCGCGTCGGCGACGCAATCTGCAAATAGGTTGCCGCTCGCTCGTGTTCCGGATGCCTTTCCAAAAGACGAGCGAAAGCCTGCATGCGGCCGGGGAGACCCTTGGAGTAGTCCAGCCGATCGACGCCGATGATTTGCTTGAGGCCCAGAATCTGGCGGCGCATGGAATCGATCTGCACATCCTCCGCCGCCTCATTGGCCATGCGTGCGATTGAATCGACGTCGATGCCTATCGGAAAACACCTCGACAACACCGTGCGGCCGTTCATCTCAGCCGAACCATTGATATCAAAAGTAATGGAGTTGGCCGCCTGCACTGAGCGCCGGAAATTCCCCACGTCCGTTTCGGTCTGGAACCCCACGACGTCATATTGAAGCAGGTCATCGATGAGTTCTTCATGGTCGGGCGTGGCTACAAACAGGTCAGGCGGCGGGAACGGTATGTGAAGAAAGAAACCGATCCGATTCCGGACTCCCAGCCGCCGCAACTGGGCGGCCAAGGGGATAAGGTGGTAGTCGTGAACCCACACCAGGTCGTCGTTGCCCGACAGCAGTCCTGCGAGCGCCTTCGCGAACCGCGCATTGATCTGCCGGTAGGCGTGTAGAAACTCTGCCCGGTGGTTCACCAGGTCGAGTCGGTAATGAAAAAGCGGCCACAGCGTGCTGTTGGCATAGCCATTGTAATAGAGCGAATACTCCTCATAGGGCAGGGTAAGCGCAGCCGTCTCGATCTTTCCCACGCGTTCCAAGCGGATCAGCGGTTCGTCGCTCGCGGCGTAGTCCTGATACTCGGCGCTTGCTCCTAGCCACAGGCCTCCACGCTCGGCCAACGCATCCCCGATGCCTACAGCAAGTCCGCCGGCTTGCGACAGATCGCGAATGTTCCCCAGCCTGTTCGAGACGACAACCAGACGACGCGGGATGGCGCGATCGCCAGTTAGCTCCCCACCTACGGCGTCGCGCTCAAGAGGGTCACCAACCGTTTGCGAAGCCTCGTTGAAAATTTCATCCGGTCGCTGCAACAAGAGCAAATCCTGAGCGTGAAGATCGCTTGGGGAACGGTCCGCGCGTGCGATTGTTCCCGACGTAAGTGTCCAGCCGGACTCGCTGGATCACATTCTCGGCCCGCTCGGCGCCTTTTTCAGCGGCTCTCGCAGGATCGTCGTCGGACGCACCGGTGATGAGACCCCGATCCAGCACGCCGAGCAGCCGCTTTGGCGACGGCCGGACTTACCGCTTTGGTATTCATGCTGCCGGATCCCCTGCCCTGTCATATCAACTCCCCACCTTGGCAAAAGCCCCAACTGACCAAACGGTCAGTCCACCTCGATTACCTTGCGCGTCGGCTTTCGTTGGCGGGGCGGCTGCTTTGCGGCTACGGGCGCCGGCGGGGTCTGCGCTATCGATGCCTCCAACAACTGTCGCTGTTCTCTAAGCCGCGCCGTCTTGGCTTCCCTGGCATGCCGCTCCGCTTCCAACAGCAACTTGGCTTCTCGATCCGCCCTCTCGATCTTTTCCCTGTCGATGCGTCGTGTTTTCAAGGTCGCCTCCTTTGGTCAGACGGCGAACAAAGTGCGGACCTGAAAAAATGTTCCCAACAAACTAAGGCCTGATCTGCCTCAAATGATATTGACGAGCAACGTGCAAGTTGCGCGCATCTGCGGCTCTGTGACGTCCAAAGGAACTGCTTGCCGTTCGCGGCGTTACGCCACCAAGCTGGCCGGAAGACTACCATGGACGACAAACCACGAACGACGATCAGAAAACCGGCCCGGATTGATCGAGGGCATTGCTTTTGCGGAGCCATCACAGCTGAATTCAGTGGCGATCCCTTTTGGATTTGTTTCGACCACGACGATGACTGCCGACGAGCGATCGGCAGCCCACTGACGATCTGGATTGGCTATCGTCCAGATCAGGTCCATTGGCTCGGCCCAAAACCAAAAACATTCTCGAAAACCAGGGGCGTCGTGCGCTCCTTCTGTTCGGAATGTGGCACCTCGATTGGGTACACCGATGAAGGCTTGCCAAACGAGTTCTACATCTCGATCGGATTCATGGACGCGCCCGAGAAGTTCCATCCCCAAGCCCAGGCCTATTGGGAAATGCGGCTGCCGTTTATCAGGATGGATGACGGTTTGCCTCGCGTCGAGGGCTACACCCGGGCGCGCGACCCCACCCAGGGCAATCCCAGAGACCGGTGAGGCAGGAGGCTGGATCCGGGCGTCAGCGCCAGGGCTGGCGGATCCTGAACGGCGGCCGAACCATTGGAATGAGAGAAATGTCCAAACGGACAAATGCCCGAAACCAATTTCACCGGGGTGGGTTGAAGATGGACATGCGGGACTTGTTTTCACAGTCTGACGACAAAGAAGCGGATGTTTGAAGGATTCAAGCTAGAGACCGTGGATCTGCCCGAGTCCTCACTGAGAGTCAGGTATGGAGGTTCAGGCCCGCCGCTTCTTTTGCTGCATGGCCATCCTCGGACGCACGTTACCTGGCACCGGGTAGCCCCACTTCTCGCCGCCGACCACACAGTTGTCTGCCCCGATCTGAGGGGCTTTGGCCGGTCCTCGGTACCGGCGGACGCCGTAGACCATGCTGGATCCTCCAAGCGTGCCAAGGCCAGGGACTGCATCGCTCTCATGCGACATCTCGGCTTTGGCCGGTTTGCGATCGCAGGCCATGACCGCGGCAGCTACACAGCGTTCCGAGCAGCGATGGATCACCCGTCAGCGATCAGCCATCTGATCGTCATGGATAGCGTCCCTATCCTGGAAGCCCTCGAACGCTGCGACGCCCGCTTTGCGAAGCTCTGGTGGCACTGGTTCTTTTTTGCACAGCCGGACAAGCCCGAACGCGCAATCATGGCCGATCCTGACGCGTGGTATGGCGGCTCAGCCGAGTCCATGGGGGCTGAGGCCTATGTCGACTACAAGGACGCAATCCACGATCCGAATGTTGTTCACGGCATGCTTGAAGACTATCGGGCAGGTCTGGCCATCGACCAATTGCACGATGCCGACGACAGGAAAGCTGGTCGCCGGGTCGCGTGCCCGACCTTGGCGCTCTGGTCCGCCCGCGATGATCTTGGGGCACTCTACGGCAACGTGCTCGATGTTTGGCGACCCTGGACCACCGAACTAAAGGGCCAACCGATCGATTGCGGACATCATATGGCCGAAGAAGCAGCCGACGCGGTAGCCGCAGCCGTCATGGCGTTCTTGCGCGAACCGAAGTCGTCATGCGGCGAGCTTTGCTGAACCAATCCGTTTGATGGCACTGCTGATCGACCGTTCGCCATCGTCGTAGTCGGCCCAGGCGACGGTCTTTTCCAGGTGGCCCGGGACCGTGCGAACGGTGTATTTTTTCGGATCGAGATCCGCCTTCACCTGACTCCAGGTCAGCGGCATGGATACAGTCGCGCCTTCCCTGGCGCGAGGGGAGAGAGGGGCGACGGCTGTCGCCATGCGATCATTCCTGAGATAGTCGAGAAAAATCCGGGATGTCCGCAGCTTCTTGGCCATGTTGACGAGGTAGAGATCCGGGCTATCTGCCGCCATCTGGATGCAGACGGCCTTTGCGAAGGCCTTGGCCTCGGCCCATGTCGTCTTGCTGCGTTCGGCCGCCAATGGCGTCACGACATGCAAGCCTTTGCCGCCCGTGGTTTTGCAGAAGCTCACCAAGCCCAGATCTTCGAGACGATCGCGCATTTCCTTGGCTGCCGCGACCACCTTCGCAAAAGGGACTTCCGGACCGGGGTCAAGGTCGAAGACAAGTCGGCCAGGTATTTCGGGATGACCCGGCTGGCAATTCCAGGGGTGAAGCTCAAGGCCGCCTATCTGGGCGATCGCGGCCAGACCCTCGACGCGGTCGATTTGCAGATACGGTTTGTGGTCGCCGAAGACTTTTACCAGTTCCAGCAGATTGGATGTGCCTGGCATTGCGTGGCGCTGGAAAAACTGCTCGCCGGCGTAGCCATCCGGCGCACGCACGAGTGAACAGGGACGACCTTTGATATGTCTGATCATCCAGGGGCCAACGGTCTCGAAATATTCTGCAAGATCGAGCTTGTCGACGGGCTGACCGTCGCCGGCATTCGGCCAAAGCGGCTTGTCCGGCTTGGAAATGATGACGCCCATGACAACCGGGCTTTTTCCTGTCTTGCCAGTCACCTTGGCAGGGTCGGCAATCGGCGTCTCTTGAGGATCGGCTGGACGCTCGGCCTCGACGTCTTTTGCGGGCTTGTCTTCACGCAGGCCTTTGAAGGCGGCCTGCCGGATATTGCCACCCCCGGTCCAGCCGGCGAACTCGATTTCCGCGACCAATTCCGGCTTCGTCCAGAAGACGGTTGAATTCCTTTTCGGTGCGCCATCGCCGGTAAACGGCGACGTCGCGGCTTTCATCTCCTGCAGCCTGCGCATCAGCTGCTTGACCTTTGCCTCGCTGAATCCGGTCCCCACACGGCCGATATAAGCGAAATGTTCACCGCGATTGACGCCGACGAGCAATGACCGGAATTTGCCGTTGGTCGTCGACCAGCCGCCGATGACCACCTCATGCCCGGCGCGGCATTTCGATTTTGCCCAGGTGTCGGTCCTCCCCGAAACATAGGTCGCATCGGCCTTTTTGGAGACAATCCCCTCAAGCGACAGGCGACAGGCAGAACGCAGCACCGCGTCGCCGCCATTGCTGAAGTGCTCGACATAGCGGATGAGATTTTGCTCGCCGCGATCGACTTCGCCGAGCATCTCGCTCAGACGTTCCTTCCGTTGTGAGAGAGGCATCTTTCGCAGATCGACGCTATTTGCGAAGAGCAGGTCAAAGGCAAAGTAGATCAGGTCCTTCGTCCGGCGCTCCGACAGCGCTGCCTGCAGTGCGGCAAAATCGGGCGCGCCGTTCTCGCCAAGCGCTACGATCTCGCCGTCGATGATGACGTTGGGAAGACTGGCGGCCTCCTTTGCGATGGCGCCAAATTTCTCCGTCCAGTCAAGACCCTTGCGGGTCCTAAGCGCGATGTCCTTGTCTTCCACGCGCAACTGGACGCGATAACCGTCAAACTTGATTTCGTGAACCCAGTTCGTCCCGGCCGGCGGCCGGGAGAGCGTCGCGCAAAGCTGTGGTGGGATGAAGTCGGGCATCTTCGCCGCTGAGGCACCAGCGGCTCGCTTCGGCCGCGGAGCAGGCTTTGCCGACCTGGCGGCGCGCTTGTCGGCATGGCCGCGCTTGCTGTCCCAAACGGCATCCGCATCGGCCAACGATGAACCTTTCATCATGAACGGCTTCGGACCTGCCCCCTTCCCCGCTGCAATCCTCTCCATGCTCCGACCCGAGGCGACGGATCGATCCTGAGCCAGCACCGCATCGCCATTGCCCTCTGTCGCGTATTTGTCGCGGTGTTTGATCAGCAGCCAGTTGGTCCGCTTCCCGCCATTGCGGTCATGCTTCATGCGCACTAGGACGAAACTTCCATGCAGGCGCTTGCCCTGCAGCGTGAATTTCAGGTCGCCTTTTTCCAACGCCTTTTCGGGAGACATGGCGCCTTCCGGTTCCCAATATCCGCGATCCCACAACTGCACCGTGCCGCCACCATATTGTCCTTTGGGAATCGTGCCTTCGAAGTCGCCGTACTCCAGCGGGTGATCCTCAACCTCCACGGCAAGTCGTTTGTCGTGAGGATCCAGTGATGGACCTTTGGTCACAGCCCATGATTTGAAGACCCCGCCAAGCTCGAGGCGAAGATCATAGTGCAGCCGCGTGGCCGCGTGTTTTTGGATGACGAACCGGAGTCGGTTCGAACCCGCAATCGAGCTTTCGCCGCTGGGCTCTTTCGTCTTCGCGAAATCCCTTTTGGCCCGGTAGGTTGAAAGCTCGCCCGTTTTCATGGAAGTGCCCCGACTAATGACGCAACGCCGGGACTCAACGCAGTGGGTGAGATTTGGTTCGGTTCATAGCCGAGACGACGCCGATGCTGCTTTTCCGCTTCAGAGTGGCATCGGCGTCAAATGAGGCCTTCACGGAGACTACAGGTGTCGTCACCGCTGACGTTAAGGTTCCTTGGTTTGCCCAACCATTTTTGCAAGCTCTGAAAATGGTGGGATGTCCAGTTCGCCTTGCGCGTTGTTTGCGATCTGCAGAAGCCGGATCGGGAAGCAGATCGCGTCACGGTTGGCCGGTGACATGTCTTCGTAGGTCCGCTCGTCACCTGTCATGGACGCCTCTGCCTTTCGCAGGGCGGTATCGATCTCGTCAATTGACAGCAGACCTTTGTGAACGAGCAGGTTGTTGATTGACGCGACCGCCATCATCAACCCTTCAAGCTGAAGATTGGCAACGTTCATGGCTTGACCGTGTTTCCGCCGCCCGGCCTCGCCGGGGCGTTCTGGCCATCGGATTGGTGCGTCTTGTCATCCACCTCATTGACTGGCCGCGTCAGACCGACCCCACTCTTGGGTTTCTTGTTGCCGGCCGCATCCTGAGAGAACGCATCCGAAGGATCAGGACCTGTTCTAGCCGGGTACTTCGTTGCGCCGGTCTCGCGACGGTTTTCATTATCAGGCATTTTTGATCACTCCAATCGGATGACCGATAACCATTACGAGCCCGGCGAGTTCCGGCGCCGCATGGAACATTTCTGGCCGTTCGTGCAGAGACAAGCGGGCGTGTCTCGGCAATCGCGCCTCGCGCACTGGCGGCAGGTCTCGCTTTCGTTGCCGACAGCACTAGGTTGCTCGTTGAGGCAAAAGGAATTCCCCATGCGGGTGGCACGCGAAGCCTGGGTTCTTGGCAAGGAGAGCATCCTCGGATTCATCAACGACAATGCCCTCAGCCACGGTGCGGCGATGGCGTTCTATGCCGTTACGTCCCTGGCCCCGATCTTGTTGATCGTTGTTGCGATTGCTGGACTTGTCTTTGGGCATGAAGCAGCTCAACTCGCTCTGTCGGCCGAAATCGCAGGCGTGATGGGATCGCAAACCAGCGACCTTCTGCGCAGCACCATCGAAAGCGCTTCTCACAGAACCGCCGGCACTGTTGCCACCTTGGTGGGCATCGTCACCCTCTTCGTGACAGCCTCCGGGGTGTTTGGCGAAATGCAGCTTTCGCTCAACACAATCTGGAAGATTGACCCACCACCCATGTCTGTGTCGCGATTGGTGCGGGCGCGGGCGGCCAGCCTGGGTCTGGTTGCAGCGTTGGGATTTCTACTGCTTGTGTCGTTGGCGGCGAGTGCCGCCATTTCCGCGCTTGGCGCTGTCATCAACGCCCATCTGCCGTTCGGCACGATCATTCTCGCGTCGATAAACGGCATTGTATCATTCGTGCTGATTTCCGCTCTGTTTGCCGCGATCTTCAAGATCCTGCCGGACCGGTCGCTCGCTTGGCGCGATGTCGCAATTGGCGCGGCAGTGACCGCTTTGCTCTTCACCATCGGCAAGTCGCTGATTGGCTGGTATATCGGAACCAGCGCGATTGCATCCTCCTATGGCGCGGCGGGTGCACTGCTGGTCGTGCTGCTTTGGGTTTACTATTCGTCTGAGATATTCCTGCTCGGCGCCGAGTTCACGCGGGCCTATTCCGTCCGTCTCGGCAGTCGGTCCGACCTTCAACCGATAGTGGAGGCAGAGAGCCCGTCGCGACAGACATCGAACCTTGGACCAACCATCCAACGCGAGGTGCAGGCCTGGATTGTGATCACGGGTTTGCTGACCTTCGTGGCGACACGGGTCTGGCCATCGCGGCGATCTTAGCTGCTTCCCACCAATTCTGTTTCTTTGGAACGCAACCCGGACACCGGAATTGCATAGGAACAGGAGGTTGCCCATGCCAAAATTCCGCTTTGAGACGACAGTATCCGGCCAGACTACCGCTCTCGAGGAAGAGCTAGCGAGTGCGGAGATGGCCAGTCCGAGAGCAATAGAGATGGCGCGCGTAGCGGTGGCGGCGGATCCTGGGTCAGGAACCAAGCAATCGGGATCGACTATCAAGGTCTACGATGAAGCCGGATACCTGGTCGCCACAGTCAATTTTTCCGACGTGTTGCCGAGTGATCCGGACGCCGGACAGCATGGGATTGGCGACGCGGTTGTCGAAGAACCGGGTGTGATGCGGTCTGGCTGACCCGTGGTAGATCAGGGTTTCACGTTTCGCTCACGCGATCCCCGGCAGGGCAATTCGCTGAGATCGCGAGGTCCTCGGCCATCATCAGATGCTAGAGCTGAGATTCGATCGGGAGGTGACGGACGAAGACCGCCAGGATACGGCGAAAAAATCCGGCTTCTGGTTCATGCGTATAGTCCTGAATCTTGCCTTCGCCGCATCCATGCCAATGCAGAACATTGTGCTTCAGTTCGAGCCGATAGCTTGTTTCCGGAGATATTTCCGATTGGAATCGATGCCGCAGCTCGGCGACCAATTTCGGATCCTCAAACAGCACGCCCATTTCCGAGTTCAAGGACACTGACCGTGGATCGAAATTGAAGGAACCGACGAAGCCGATATTGTCGTCGACGGTGAAAGCTTTCGTATGCAGACTGGCGCCCTTCGAGCCAAACACCGAGATTGCGGAGCGCCGGTTGAACGGCTGAAGCTCGAAAATATTGACGCCATTCCTCAGCAGCCGCTTGCGATAGTTTGCGTAAGCGCCATGGACTGCGGCGACGTCCGTGGCGGCCAGGGAATTGGTCAGAACCGAAACGTCAACACCGGCGCCGACAAGGTCCAGCAAGATCGCTGTGCCCCTTTTGCCGGGGATGAAATAGGGCGACACAATTTCCAGACACCCGCGCGTGGATTGGATGATCGGACGCAGCTCTTTCATAAGCCAGCTGCGACGTCTCCAACCACGAACTTTCTCCGGCGGATCGGAGATGACCCGCACGCCATCGACCCAATGAACGTCGTTGCTGGCCGCAATAAACTCCGTGATCGAGCCCCGGTTGCCGATGCCGTTCAGGAATTTGGGATCGGGGCCGGTACTTCCTTCAAGCCATTTGGCATGCTCATGCTCAGCCACTGATCCCAAGGTTTTGATTGGCTTGGCTTCATTGCAAGCCCAGAAGGCATCGAATATCGCCGCGGTTTGCCGTACCGCAGGCCCCAGGAGCAGCAGATCGAGATCCCGGAAATTGGTTTCTGCCGCATCGAAATAGGCATCGCCAACATTCCGACCGCCGACAATGGCAAATTTGTCGTCAACGATCCAAGCCTTGTTGTGCATCCGTCGCGTCAATGCAAAGAGCCGCAACAGCACTTCCACACCACGCATGATCCGGCCGCGCCTGATACCGCTCGGATTGAACAACTTCAGTTCGATGTTTGGATGGTGGTTCAGCGCCAGATATGCCGCATCATTTTTGCGCGGATTGACGTCGTCAAGGAGCATGCGCACCCGAACACCGCGCTCAGCAGCTCGAAAAACCTCGCGAAGCAGCAAGCGGCCGGTGTGGTCATCATGCCAAAGGTAATACATCAGGTCGAGGCTGCGCTCAGCGCTCCTTGCCGCCAGCACGCGCACGGCGAAAGCGTCATAATTGTCCGAGACAAGCAGCAAGCCGCTCTTGCCGGCCTTGATGTTGTCGTCTGCGGTTCGCGAAAGTGATACGTCCATAAAAATTGCCACCTTTGGACGGCGCTCGCTGCCATCCCGCTCAAATCATAGCTAGAACCATTCTGAGGTATTCTGGTTGCATACGCAGCGTCCAATCACCCAATTGCTGGATGCAAGTAGGGCCAGCAATCAAGCGGCTGCAGAGCGGTCAGGAGGCTTGAGAGGCGTTGCCCCGACTGCTCTGCTGCCGCCGCGGAACTTGCGTCTCCTGCAGTCCCAGGCCCTCAGACCGCACGACCGTTGGCGGGAGCCCGATGGCGTGCGCCCCGCCGCGGCTCTTCGACGAGAATGACGTGGTCGTTGTTCTCAGTGAAGCGCAGGACCCTTTAAATTTAGATATCTCCATTATCCCGGAACCGGGTTCGGGTTTCCGAGTTAAGAAAATGCTCGCGACGGGCAATTTTCAACAGAGGAGACGGCACAATGCCCACTGCCAAGAAAGCCAATGGCAACAACAAGGACCTGGAGGACCTTTTCCTCGATGGCCTCAAAGACATCTACTATGCCGAGAAGAAAATTCTGAAAGCCTTGCCGAAGATGGCCAAAGGCGCATCCGAAGAGCAAGTTTCGGCAGCATTCGAGAAGCACCTCGCTGAAACCGAGGGGCAGGTCGAACGTCTGGAGGAGGTCTTCGAGATTCTCGGCGCGGCCGCGCGCGGCAAAACCTGCCCGGCGATCGACGGCATCCTGGAGGAAGGATCTGAAATCCTTCAGGAGTACAAGGGTTCGACTTCGCTCGATGCAGGGCTCGTCGGTGCCGCGCAAGCCGTGGAGCACTATGAGATTGCCAGGTATGGAACCCTGATTGCCTGGGCTACGACGCTCGGCAAGGATGACGTGGTTGCGCTCCTCAATGCGACACTTGAGGAGGAGAAGGCCACCGACGAGGCGCTGACTGCCCTCGGTGAAGCCGGCGTCAACGAACGAGCGGCAGAACGGAAAGCGGCTTGATTGATCGCCTACCCAACCGCCTCGGCGACCTATGTGCCGAGGCGGTCCCGGGAGATGAAGGACATGATCACGCATATCTACAAAGGACTGGAATGTTTCCTGCTTGAGTGTTCGGCCGCGCTGGTCAGGCGCCGCGCCCTTGGTGGTTCGCGCAGCGATCCTCGGCAGTTGCGAGAACAGCGCAGAGATGAGTTCAGGGCCCGCAAAGTCGCCGAATGAGCGCCAAGATGGAGAGTCGGATGGGCTTCTTTGGAAAATATTTCTCAGGACTGTTGAGCAAGAAATCGACTGACGGCAAGGGGAGCGGCGATATGCGTAAAGCTACCGGCGCGGGTCCGGCGATTGCCGCGCATTCCAAAGATGCAAAGACATCCGCTGCTTCCGGTCAAAGCACCAATGCTTCGAGCAAAAATGCAGATGGACGATGACAAAAGGCAAGATTTGGCTACCGACCCTATGTCGCATCGAATCGGCGCAAAGACGTTAAATCGTCGAGATGACCCGCATCGCAACCTTCAACGTCAATGGCGTCAACGGCCGACTGCCAGTGCTTGTCAAGTGGCTTGGCGAAACCGGCTATGACATCGTCTGCCTTCAAGAACTGAAGACCTCTGACGAAAAATTTCCCGTCGATGCGATTAGAAACGCCGGCTATGGCGCAATCTGGCACGGACAGAAATCCTACAATGGCGTGGCAATCCTCGCTCGCGGGATTGAGCCGCTGGAACGTCGTCGAGGTCTGCCGGGCGATCCCGACGATTCGCACAGCCGCTACATCGAGGCTGATGTGAATGGGCTTGTTGTCGGCTGCCTGTATTTGCCCAATGGCAATCCAGCGCCGGGGCCGAAGTTCGACTACAAACTTCGCTGGTTCCAACGTTTGATCACCTATGGCCAGGTGCTGCTCGGCGATAGCTCACCGACCATCCTGTGCGGCGACTATAACGTCGTTCCAGGCCCGATCGACGCGGCGGTGCCGGGGCGCTGGGTTGGCGATGCCGTTTACTTCCCCGAGAGCCGGAGCGCGTACGCCGAAATGCTTGCTCAGGGCTGGATCGATGCCGTCCGTCGCATTCATCCAGAAAAGGGAATTTACACCTATTGGAACTTCTCCTACCGCGGCGGGTACGATCGGAGTTCCGGGCTCCGGATGGACCATCTCTTGCTGAGTTCATCCCTATTGGATCGCCTGAAGAATGCCGGAGTAGATGCCGAAACGCGTGCATGGGACAAGCCGAGCGATCATGCCCCAGCCTGGATAGAACTTGATTGAGCTTCCTCGGCAAGGAGCCTGAAGGCCTGGTGGCGCTCCTTCGTGATTAGATTTGGCCGCATGTCATGCCAGCAATGAGGACTTCCGGCGCCAAGCGATTCAAAGGACGCAATGATGACAAACAGTCAAAAGGAAGCTGAACTGATTGCGCGTCTTGCACGCCAGCATGGCGTCACCGATGGCGCTGTCATGGCTGTCCTCGAGGCGTTGCGGCGTGGTGGTGGAACCATGGCCCAGTTCAGCCACGTCGACTTCGGAGGAATGTCACAATGGTCTTCCGGCATGACGATGGTCGGCGACATGTTCAATGACAGCCTCAAGGCGAAGCTCAACGCTATCGCGGCGGAGCTCTCGGCCTACCTGCTCGATCATCCCGCCAAGCCAAAACGCGCCGACACGAATGTGAGCTATCGTTCTGCAGCTATGGCCCACGCCGGCTCATGGTGGCCTGAGGAGCTTGGGAGCCCGTCTGCCGCTGGTTCTCAAAACAATATGCGCTACGCAGCGTTTCCTGAGCGAAGCCGCCTGGTCATCGACGATCATGGAAAGATGGAGATTTATGACACAGGCGACCATCGCATATCCGGCGTTTCGCAGCGCCAGAGCACGGCCTCCACCCTGACCTTTGTCAGCCAGCACGGCGTGGTCCGCGTATCTGATCTCAAGCGCATATCTGCGACGTAGGCCAGGGCCGCTTCCATGCAGACAGTCACGCTCATCGGCTATCTCGCGACCGTCTGCTCGATGAGCAGTTTCACCCCGCAAGCCTGGAAAATCATCAGGACACGGGAGACAAGCGGCATCTCCGCGCCGACGTATGCCATCACTGTGTTGGGCTTCGCCTTGTGGCTGGCCTTCGGCATCATGAAGGCAGAGTGGCCGATCATAATCACGAATGGCGTCTGTCTCCTGCTGTCAGCCTTCATTCTCACAATGACAGTCCTGCCGCAGGCTGAGAAAGACGCAGTTGCCAAGGCTTTCGACCCCGACGACTAAATTAGCGCTTCCAACTTTTCAGCAGCGGACCTTGGCTGCCATATGCAGGATCCTTGCGCGGACGCCCCACGCTGGGGATGGTTGCGAGCGCATCGCTATGCTGATCCTTGCTCCTACATTCGTCATAACTCCCAAACGGAGGATACGCGCCGACAACCAAAAAATCATCGGATGCCGAGAGGCATTGGTGCCCGGTCCCTGCCGGGAGGACCGCGACGTCACCGGCCTTCAGCGACAGCGTTCGTCCTTTCTTGCCGCCAAATCGGACTTCAGCATTTCCGCGCGCAATTCCCAGAACCTCGTGTATTTGCGAATGATAGTGAACGTAATCATAGATGCCGTTTCGCCAGCTATCGCCCCATCCGTTTGCATCGAAAAGCACCTCCATGACGGCTGCTGGATCAAGTCCTTCGGGCAATTCGACGGCGCCGCGATAAACGACGAGCGGCCATGCTGGATGATTGGGTACAAGTCCATCATCCTTGAACCAGAACTCATTCGACTTTCGCTGCCTCACAAATCCGGCGACAGCTTGCTTGCGCGGTCTTGCGAAACCGGTGACGTTCTCGATCACTTTCTTGCTGGTTTCCAAAATGCTCATCGACGCTGCCTCTAAAGCAGAGGTTAGTTTAGCCGCTCGCTCAGAGCTCGACCTTCGCGTTGTCGCCCACATTCGGCTTGGCGCCGGTAAAGGCCGCAAACACCATCGTTGCGGTAGCCATCATTAGCCCCGGGCTGTCCCACAATTCGCCTTCGTCGGGTTTGACCGTTATCAGACGAATCTCGGGATCATCGGCATTATCCCACCAGGCTGAGTCAGTTTTCTCCCAGAGCTCGGCGATCTTTTCCCTATCATTTGTCACTGTGGCCGGGCCTGACATCGTGACGTATTTGTAGTGGCTGTTGTCACTCCAGGCCAATGTGACCTTTGGATAGGTCGACAGCTGCTTGCTCTTGGCGCTGTCGTCATTGACGAGGAAGTATATGGCGTTTTCTTCACGGACCACACGCGCAGATAGCGGACGGGCTCGATTGTACTCGCCGTCCCAGGTCACAAACATGCAGACGTCGATGTCCTCGGCGAGTTCCCAGATGCGGTCTGTTGCCTCGGCGGGCGTGAGGTCCGTCTGCTGCTCTCGGCGGTTAGCCATAAGCGTCCTCCTGCGGGTGAATATCCTCGCTTACAACTCACGTCCCGCCACGACGTTCCAACTCACTGGTTCCTTCGACCTGCTAAGCGGCGGTGGAACTTTCGAAATTGCCGGAAGTTTGGATGGCAAACGCGAGGCCATGATGGTGGACAAGACGCTTCGAACATCAAGACGGACACCCGAGCAGGACGCAAAGGGTCAGTCGGAAAAGGACCACAAGGGCGGGGAAGCGATGGCGTCGCCAGCGCCGATCCGCGGGTGATCTCCGGCAAAAAAGACGGCGACGCGACATTCCCTGTCAAGGGACCGAAGAAATAGCTATGAGCCCATTAGTCGGGCATCTGGCGGTGTCATCGATGCGCGGAGACAATTGACGAACGGGCTGAAATCATTTCGCGATGACACTTTGCTACCGTCACCGACGCGGATCACCTTCAACCCTCCGGAGTTCCATGGCCGCATGACGCGGATCCGCCTCAAGGCGCTAATGGCAGCCTGGAATCACGCGACCTTTGAAAAGAGAGCGACGTCGCATCTGGCCAAACCATAGCGCCATCGGTGATCGGTTGTGGCAACCCGGCTCTGGTAGAACAGTGAAAGCTGACTGCCATCGATCATCACTGTCGAGTGGCCGTTCTCGCCCGGTTGACCTGGCTCCAGCACCGGGCCGATCGAAACGTAAGGGCCGCTGACCTCGTCGGCTATGGCAAAAACACCCGTTGCCGGTTTCCCCGAAGGCCGTCCGGAAGAAAGCACGTGGCATTGAGAAGCACCCGGCCGTCCGGCAATTCGATCAGTTGCGCGCCCTCAATGCCCCATTCGTAGTCGGGATCATCTCTGGTGTTATGGTGGGGAACGTCGTTGTGGTCGAGGATTTTGCCGATCCGCTTCCACGGACCGAACCACGAGTCGGACTGGCTACGCGCCAGATAGATGTCGGGCTGAGGCACCCTGGTGAATTTTGGCATAGCCGAATAAACGAGGTAGCGCCCACCGCCAATGACTGCCGGATGCGGATCGTAAATGCCGTCCTCTTCCGTGTCCGGGATGGCCAGAATGGCCGGACTGAGGACTACCCAATGGAACCCGTCGTTGGAAACCGCATGCTCGCAACGGCCACCCGACTTCATGAATTCCGTCTGGATGAACATGTGGAAGACGCCGCACTCGTGGGTCACACCGGGAGCCGCAACACCAGTGCCGTTGATTGGAAGTTCGATCGGCTCATGCTCGGCCCACGGTCCATACAGATCGGGCGCCGTGGCATGCAAGATTCTCCACGTCTCGGTGGTGACCGTGCCGCTTGACCCGAAGACGTGCCAGACACGGCCATCGAAGACAGGACACGGGTCCTTGAGATCATCCACGCTTTGCGGATGAAACAGTGGAAAAACGTTGGTTTCAAAGTTGATGTTCATGTCAGCCCCGGAATTCGCCTCGGCAGTCGGAGACGCGCAGAGATACAGGCGAATCATTGATGTTAGGCACATTCTATAGCCAACGAGTTCAACGCAAATACGGCAATGCCGCTGTCCACCAGCATTCCTCGTTGAACCACGCTTTCAGTGGCGGCCGGGTTCCGACAGCCGCCCTCGCCTCCGCAACCAGATCCCGCTTCGTGCGTGGAACAAGCGGGCGACCGGGCCTTCTTCATTTCAGTTGGAACAACTCACCTGATCGAAAGTTAGGAGCTGGAACTAAGTAGTTCTCTCCATTCGCGATTAACAAATGTTAATCGTAACATAAATAGTGTCACAGAGGGAGTATGTCAATGGATGCGGCCTTTGGCGGGGTAACCGGCAGTCAATATGTTCGTCGCGAAAATATACTGGTCTGCTTCTCCCACTTACGATGGAATTTTGTTCACCAGCGTCCGCAGCATCTCCTCACTCTCGCATCCGCTCAGCAGCGAGTGGTCTACTTTGAAGAACCCGTTTTCGAAGAATTGCCGCAGCCGCTGATGCGGACGAGCGTGGCATCGGAAAACATTCTGATTGTCACACCAGTGCTGCCGCTCGGCACGTCGGCCGCGAAAGCAGATGCCGTCCAGCGGAGATTTGTGCAGCAGACCATCGCTTCTATGCCGCATAGCCGGCTGATCGCCTGGTACTACACCCCAATGGCTCTTCGCTTTACGGAATTCCTCGACCCAGACATATGCGTCTATGACTGCATGGACGAACTCTCTGCGTTCAGGAATGCGCCCCCCGAGCTGGGCCAGATGGAAAAGGCGCTTCTGCGCCGCGCGGATCTGGTTTTCACCGGTGGTCTAAGCTTGTTCGAGACCAAGCGTCACCTGCATCCTGCCATCTTTCCATTTCCGAGCAGCATCGATGTGAGGCACTTTCACACCGCAAGACGGCCAGGAAGGGACCCAGCCGACCAGGCCGGCATTCCTTCCCCGAGGGTTGGATATTTCGGCGTCATCGACGAGCGGCTGGACGTCGATCTCGTGGCGCTAGCGGCAAAGACAATGCCGGACGTGCATTTCGTCATGCTCGGTCCGGTCGTCAAGATCGACCCTGCAAGCCTGCCGCAAGCCGAAAACCTGCATTGGCTTGGCCCGAAAGCCTACTGCGATCTGCCCGACTATTTGCGCCATTGGGACGCCGGATGGATGCCGTTTGCCCTCAACGAGGCGACGCGTTTCATCAGCCCGACCAAGACGCCGGAATTCCTCGCCGCGGGTCTGCCGGTGATCTCGACGGCAATCGTCGACGTGGTGCGCAGTTACGGTGCTGCCGGGCTGGTGGAAATCGCCGACTGTGACGATCTGGAAATCAAGCTGCGCTCCGTCCTTTCGCGACCCCGTCAGATGCTCCTGCAGCAAGTCGATGCCTATCTTGCGGACATGTCCTGGGAACGGACATGGAATGCCATGGCAGCTCACATTGAGCGCGCCTATCAACGCAAGAAGGTCGTGCCCCTTCGCAGGAGTGCATAGCCATGTTCGATTGGCTGATCGTCGGCGCGGGTTTCGCCGGCAGCGTGCTTGCCGAAAGGATAGCGTCGCAGCGTCAGGAAAGCGTTTTGCTGATCGATCGCCGCAGCCATGTGGGAGGCAACGCCTACGACTGCTACAATGAAGCCGGCATCCTCATCCATCGCTACGGCCCGCACATCTTCCACACCAACAGCCAAACGATCGTGGACCACCTTTCGCAGTTCACGCAATGGCGGCCGTACGAGCACAGGGTGTTGGCGGCCGTGGACGGGCAACTGGTTCCCATCCCGATCAATCTCGACACCATCAACCGGCTTTACGGGCTGGACCTGACCTCGGCACAGCTGGAGGATTTCTTCGCGTCGCGACGCGAAACGGTGGAGGATGTCCGAACGGCCGAGGACGTCGTCGTCAGCACCGTGGGGCGCGAGCTCTATGAAAAATTCTTCCGCGGCTACACAAGAAAGCAATGGGGCGTCGATCCCAGTCAGCTGAGCAAATCTGTCACGGCACGAGTGCCGACCAGGACCAACCGTGACGACCGCTATTTCAGCGACAGCTTCCAGAAAATGCCGGCCGGCGGGTACACGCGGATGTTCGAGCGCATGCTCGACCATCCGAATATCAAGATCATGCTGCAGACCGATTTCCGTGAAATTCGTGAGAAGATACCGTTCAGGCGCATGGTTTATACCGGCCCGATCGATGAATATTTCGGCTGGCAGCTCGGGCACCTTCCGTACCGTTCGCTTCGTTTCGAGCACGTTACACTGGATCGCGAGCAATTTCAGCCGGTTGCCGTGGTCAATTATCCCCAGACGGAAGATTACACGCGCATTACCGAGTACAAACATCTGACCGGCCAGCAGAGTTCGCGGACCAGCCTGACCTACGAATATCCCACGGACATCGGGGACCCGTACTATCCCGTGCCCCGGCCCGAAAACGAAGTGCTCTACAAGCGCTATGAAGCGCTCGCGGCAAGCTGCCCAGACGTGTGGTTTGTCGGTCGGCTTGCAACTTACCGCTATTACAACATGGACCAGGTAGTCGGACAGGCTCTGGCCACTTTCGCGCGCATCCAAAAAAGCCTCCCGGCCTGGGCGCGCACGGAGGAGCCGTTGTTGGCCGAGCCGAGAAGATAGTTTCTTCCAAGACGGAAGATCGGGCGGGTATCAGAAGGAGAAACTCGATGGATACAAACTTCAACTCGGAAAGCCGTGAGATATTTATCGTCGGCTTGCGCAACGCGCACGCCATGGAAAATCAAGCGCTGTCGATCATGAAGCCTCAGGTCGAGCGTATAGAGAACTATCCGGAGGTGGCCGATCGCTTGCGCCGGCACATTCAGGAAACCGAAGGCCAGATCACGAGACTCGAGTCCGTCCTGGAGGGCCTTGGCGAGGAGCACTCCACCCTCAAGGACACCGCCTTGTCGATGGTTGGCAGCGTGGCCGCCATTGGACATTCGATGGCCGGCGACGAGATCATCAAGAACAGCCTGGCGAATTTCGCATTCGAGAACTACGAGATTGCTGCCTACAATTCGCTGCTGGTACTGGCCGACGCCGGGGGCTTCCAGGATGCTGAAAGGGCCCTCAAGCAGAACCTGAACGAAGAGGAAGCCATGGCCAACTGGCTCAAGGAAAATCTGAGCGACGTTACCATGCGGTATGCCAGGCTGCGCGAGGCCGGGGCGACTGCAAAAAGCTGATGCACCGCACCGGCGCGGGCGGCGTTTCGAAACAGACGCTCGCCCGCCCCTCCCTCGTTTGAGGCCTCTTCAAGGCGTCGTGTCCGCCACGAGAAGAGCTTGCTGACGGGCCAGTTCATCTGCTGTGGGTTTGCGCAGGTGTCGCCTGCCATCAGCCTGGATGACGGAAAACAAACCAACCTCGGCATGTCGCGAATTGTCCCAGCCCGGGTAGGCCGTTATCGGGTACAGGCAAATACCCTCGATCGGCGCTCCGAGACTGATTGCGGAACGCACCTCGTCGCAGACATAGTGGAGCCAAGCCGGCCCGCCGGATCCCTCGGAACCGGTCTCCGCAATGAACATCGGCTTACCGTAGCGGTGGGCAACTTCTAGCAACATTTCTGACAGGGCGCGGTACTCGTGGTGTCCCATCGGAATCGTCGGCCCGTTTACGTACCATTGATTGTGCGGATAAAAATTCAAGCCCACGACATCGACAACATCTTCGCTCCCGCCCAACTCAGGTTCGACGCGGCCCAGCAACATGTCGTAAGCTTCGAACTGCCCCTGTCGGGCGTTTTCGGCCCGGCGCCGTTCGCTGCGGGTCCGGTCACGAGGGGCGATATGGATAAGCGGCTCGGCCCAGACAAATCTGCAGGCGGGGTCGATCTCCCGCATTGCACGAACACCCGCGATGGCGGCCTTCACGAGGTGCCGCTTGAACCATCCACGTTTGTTCGGCCCCACGCGCGGGAAATAGCCGACCTCGACAGCCCATGCGAAAAAGGAGATTTCGTTGATGGGACACAACAGAGGCGATGTTCCGGTGATCGAACGGTGTACCTTGACGGCTTCTGCCGCGAACGAGGCATAGGCGTCGATGAAATGCAGCGAGCCCTGATCGACATGGTCCGGAGATCCGTAGTGAAAGATATCCCAGATTACCTGAACACCTGCCGATCGGGCTGCCTCCACCATTGGCGCCCAACTTGACCAGTCATAGGTTCCGGGAGCGGTTTCGATCAAATGCCAACGCAGGCCGTCGCGGATCGTGCGAAGGCCGAGTTCGGCGCAGCCGCGGTAGTCGCCCAGGGCATGCAAATTATGCGAGGTCGCACGAATAAGATCGAGGCGAACGCCGTCCTTGCGCCGGTGCGAGGAGCATTCAAAGCCTGCCATGAAAAAACTGGCGAAGCGCGAAGCTTCCGGAACCGAGGCCTCCGTCTGGCGTCCCACTTCGCTCATTTTTCGAAGTCTCCTTTGGGCAATCGGCTTCGAACTCGGCCGCCTTGTCCGGACCGGGAACCGCGTTGGCGAAATACCGAATTCAGTCGGGCGCGCCCCATGTTCGTTGCTCAGTCCAGCTCGTCCTTGCGTGGCCGGGTAGTGCCGAACCCATTGGTAGAGCCTTTGTTCCGGTGGTGAACTGTCCGGGCGCCGCGTGCAAATGAGGAACAAGGAGGCCCGTCCCAAGTTCGGGGCGATGTACAGCCGCCGTCATCCACTCGAGCGGCTGCTCGGCAACAACAGAGGCATGGGATCACATGACCGTTCAGATTCGACTTTCCGAGATCGACCACGCCAGGCGCGAGGATCGTGGCGACGGCGCTTGGAGCATCGCACCGGACCTGGGTTACTTGCGGCTAGCAATCGTCAATGTCGTGTTCTTCGGCGCACCGGGCAGCGGAGATCGGAACTGGGTGCTGATCGATACCGGGTTGCCGACGTCTCGCAGCAGCATTCTAGCGGTCGCGGAAAAGCGGTTCGGCGTTAACGCACGGCCGGCTGCAATCATCCTGACCCATGGCCATTTCGACCATGTGGGAACGGTTCTAGAACTCGCAAATGGCTGGGACGTGCCTGTCTTCGCCCATCCACTCGAGCACCCCTATTTGGACGGAACCACATCCTATCCGCCACCGGATCCCTGGGTTGGGGGTGGACTGATGGCGCTGCTTTCACCGCTTTTTCCACGCGGGCCAATCGATCTTGGCAGCCGTTTGCAACCCTTGCCCGCCGATGGATCGATCCCCGGAATGCCCGGATGGCAATGGCTGCACACACCCGGACATGCCCCTGGGCATATCTCGCTCTGGCGCGAGCAAGACCGCTCGCTCATTGTAGGAGACGCTTTCATCACCACCGGTCAGGAGTCGGTCTATGAAGTCGCCATTCAGGATCTCGAGATGCACGGTCCGCCGCGCTATTTCACGCCAGACTGGGATGCAGCGGAAAGGTCCGTGAAGCATCTGGCTGCCTTGGGTCCCCAGATGGTCATCAGTGGACACGGTGCGGCTGCTGCGGGAGTGGGCATGCGGCAGGCTCTCGATAACCTGGCTGAGCGATTCAGGGTATTCGCCGTCCCGCCGAAATTGAAATTCGTGCGCGAGCCAGCGTCGCCGATAGCTAGGCCAATCGAGCCGCCATCGTTCTGAAATTATGGTCGGATTGGCCAACGCGGGACCATCGGACAGAGTAACTCGGTCCAGCGGAACAAACCCGGCCGGCGACAGTTGGGGCACTCGCTCAGGGGGCGACACCCTGCGAAGTGCCGCGAGGTTCCGCGCCATGGGGAGGCTCAGATGGAAACCCGATGAACGCATGCCCCTAGCACGCGTTCCCGCAAAGAGAGATTGCAGAGCCGGTGTTGTTGCCATCCAGCCCTAAGTTGACACGCCAACTGCTCTGGATCCTCGGAGGCGCATTCTTGCCCGGTTGCGCGGGGGGAGTGCTCGATCCCCAAGGACCAATTGGCGTCGGCAATCGCACGATCCTTTTGAACTCGCTGGCGGTGATGCTGGTGATCGTTGTTCCCACGCTTGTTGCACTTCTGGCATTCGCCTGGAAGTTCCGCGCCTCGAACAGCAACGCCCGCTATAACCCGGAGTTCACCTATTCGGGACGCGTGGAGTTGATCGTCTGGTCGATCCCGACGCTCACCATCCTGTTCATTGGCGGTCTGATCTACTACGGATCGTATCAGCTCGATCCGCGCAAACCGATCCCTTCTAGCCAGCCGCCGCTCGACATTCAGGTGGTGGCGCTCGACTGGAAATGGCTGTTCCTCTATCCCGAGCAGGGCGTGGGCGCTGTCAATCAACTGGTTATCCCCGCCGGTGTTCCAGTGCGTTTCAAGTTGACCTCGGCCAGCGTGATGAACACGTTCTTCGTGCCCCAGCTTGGCAGCATGGTCTACGTCATGAACGGCATGCAGACCGAATTGCATCTGCAGGCCGACCGCGAGGGCAGCTTTTTCGGCCAGTCGGCGCACTTCAGCGGCGACGGCTTCTCGGATATGAATTTCAGTGTGAGCGCGGTTTCAGCCGATGCCTTCACCCGCTGGGCGTCATCGCTGCGTGGCGGGGGCGGCGTGCTCAACGCCAACGCCTATCGCGAACTCGCCCGGCAAAGCACAAATGTGGCGCCGGCTTCCTTCGGTCATGTCCAGCCTGGGCTGTTCGAAGCGGTCGTTCAGCAGACGCTCCCACCGGGTCCGGGGCCTGCTGAGAGCGCAGCCAGCGGCGAGCCACAGGTGAGCCCAAGGGCATTACCCGCGGCGGCGGCAACGATGACCCATCATCCACAAGGCGCAGAATGACGATGCTGGGCAAGCTCGACTGGTCGGCCGTTCCTTTCGATCAACCTATCCCCCTCGGCGCAGCCCTTGGCGTCTTTCTGGCAGCAGCCGCCGTGCTTGGCTGGATAACGGTGAAGGGCTACTGGCCATATCTGTGGAGCGAGTGGATAAGCTCGGTCGACCACAAGCGCATCGGCGTGATGTACATTGTGCTGGCGATGCTCATGCTTCTTCGTGGTTTTATCGATGCTATCATGATGCGCACACAACAGGTGCTGGCGATTCACGGGCCGGGCTACCTCCCGCCGGAGCATTACGACCAGATCTTTTCCGCGCACGGCACGATCATGATCTTCTTCGCCGCGATGCCGTTCATGATCGGCCTGATGAATTTCGTCGTGCCGCTGCAGCTTGGCGTACGCGATGTCGCTTTTCCGACGCTCAATTCCGTCAGCTTCTGGCTGACGGCTTCCGGAGCCCTGCTGGTCAACATCTCGCTTGTGGTCGGCGAGTTCGCGCGCACCGGCTGGCTGCCCTATGCCCCTTTGTCGGAAACCGCCTACTCGCCGGGCGTCGGTGTCGATTATTATCTGTGGGCGATCCAGATCTCCGGCGTCGGCACGCTGCTCACCGGCGTCAACCTGGTGACGACCATCCTCAAGATGCGGGCGCCGGGAATGGGCTATCTGCGAATGCCGATGTTCTGCTGGACCTCGCTCGCGTCCAACCTGCTCATTGTCGCAGCCTTCCCGATCCTTACCGCCACGCTCGCAATGCTGACGCTGGACCGGTATCTCGGCTTCCACTTCTTCACCAACGAAGCTGGTGGAAATCAGATGATGTTCGTCAACCTGATCTGGGCGTGGGGCCATCCCGAAGTATACATCCTGGTGCTTCCCGCCTTCGGAATCTTTTCCGAGATTTTCTCGACTTTTTCATCGAAGCCGCTGTTCGGATACCGTTCGATGGTCGCGGCCACGATGTTCATCTGCATCGTCTCGTTCATGGTCTGGCTGCATCACTTCTTCACCATGGGTGCCGGAGCGGACGTTAATGCCGCCTTCGGCATCGCCACGTCGGTCATTGCCGTGGGAACCGGTGTGAAAATCTACAACTGGCTCTTCACCATGTATGGCGGGCGCGTTCGTTTCGACACGCCGATGCTTTGGGCATTGGCTTTCGTGACCACCTTCACCGTCGGCGGCATGACTGGCGTCCTGCTTGCCGTCCCGCCGGCCGACTTCGTGCTACACAATTCGCTTTTCCTCGTCGCGCATTTCCATAACGTCATCATCTCGGGCGTGTTGTTTGGAGCATTCGCCGGCTTCACCTACTGGTTCCCCAAGGCGTTCGGTTTCCGTTTGCACGAAGGCTGGGGAAAAGCGGCATTTTGGGTCACCTTGGCCGGCTACATGCTGGTCTTCGTACCGCTCTATATCGTCGGTCTGCTCGGCATGACGCGGCGCCTGCAACATATCGATATGGACCTTTGGGCACCGTGGCTGGTGGTGGCCGCTTTCGGCGTGGTGGTGATGATCGCCGGCGCGGCGCTGCAGATCACACAGCTTTTCGTTTCGATCCGGCATCGCGACAAGTTTCGCGACGAAACCGGCGACCCGTGGGACGGGCGTTCGCTGGAGTGGTCGACATCTTCCCCTCCTCCTGTCTTCAATTATGCACGGCTGCCTCACGTGGAAGACGAAGAGCCCTACTGGAGCATCAAGCAACGAGGGATCGAACAGAGCTCGGACGAGGAAAAGGCATATGAGCCGATCGAGATGCCTCGCAACAGCCCGACTGGCTTCGTCACCGCCTTCTTCAGCACACTGATCGGCTTCGCGCTGATCTGGCATATATGGTGGCTGGCGATCGTCGGCTTCATCGGCGCCTACGCAACCTTCGTCGTATTCGCCTGGCGCGATCATGGAGACTACGAGATCCCTGTCGACGAGGTCGCCCGCATCGACCATGACCACAAGGCAGCCCAGTTTGCCCGGTTGCGCGGGTGGGAGCGCCCGGCATGAGCGATCACGCATTCTCCGGCGACATCAGCGCCGGCACCCAGGCACGGGACCCGTATCGGCTTAATCACACCGGTCGGCATGCGGTGCGCTCTGCGACGGGCCACGGAGAAGGCGGCCCGGCCTCAAAGTTCGTCACGGTGACCTACGGCTTCTGGATCTTTCTCCTGTCCGACATCATCATGTTCTCGGCATTTTTCGCCGCCTACGCCGTGCTCGCCAAGGCAACCGCCGGCGGACCGACAGGCAAGGATCTGTTCGAACCGACACGGGTTGCGGTCCAGACGGGCCTTCTGCTCACTTCGAGCTTCACCGGCGGCGTGGCAACACTCGCCACCCGTCGCAGATCAATGGCTGCCACGCAGTTCTGGCTTCTCGTCACGGGGTTGCTCGGGGCAGCGTTCCTGTTCCTGGAACTACAGGAGTTCGCGGCAATGATCGGCGAGCAGGCAGGCCCCTCGCGCAGCGCATTTCTTTCTGCCTTCTTTGCGCTCGTTGGCTGCCACGGTGCCCATGTCGGTCTCGGCCTGCTCTGGCTGGGAACGATGATGGCGCAGCTGTGGGTCAAGGGCTTTCGGCCCGACATCTTGCGGCGGCTCCACTGCTTCGGGCTCTTCTGGCACGCCCTCGACATCATCTGGGTTGCCATCTTCACCCTGGTCTATCTGCTGGGAGCATCGTCATGACCGAGTTCGAGAGCAAGACCGGCGAGTTGCAGGACCGCCGCGATTCAGCGCCGGGCGAGGAACACATAAGCGAGCACGAAACGGCTGGGGGCCTCTCGGGCAATGTGCTCGGCTTCGGGCTGGCCATCCTGCTCACGATCGCGTCATTCCTGGCGGCGCGAACCGATCTGATTTACCAGCCTGCGGTCATCTCGGCCCTGGTGGTGCTCGCTGTTGCGCAGATGGGCGTGCATCTTGTCTTCTTTCTGCACCTGACCACCGGGCCGGACAACACCAACAACATCCTGGCCCTGGCCTTCGGCGTGCTGATCGTCGCGCTGGTGGTTCTGGGCTCTATCTGGATCATGGCCCACCTGAATGAAAACATGGCTGCCATGACACCCCATCAAACCGGAACCATGCCTTGAACGCTGCCCTGCGAACGCACGGCCGCCCACAGTGCACCATTCGCACCGATGGCCCCAGGAGACAAAAGGCTCGTCAGATCTCGTGCTTTGGCTGGGCTGCGCGTAGGGCATCAAGCGCTAAGCGAACCGCATCGATGCCTGAGACGCTGGGCTGGATCGGCCTGAAAATCAGGCGGCCCTTCCGGTAGTCCAGGCCCAACGCCTTGCTGTTCCGCCATCGGGACGCCGACGGCTTGTACCGAGGGGTGATCGCGATGGCCTCGGGACCCACATCGACTTTGCCGACGCCCAATTCCGACGCTGCTATTCGCAACCTGGTAAATTCCAGCAAAAGGGTTACTTCGCCAGGCATGTCTCCAAAGCGGTCCTCGAGCTCTTCGCTGAATGTATCGAGGTCCGGCTCCGAACGGATGCGGGAGAGCCGCGCATAGAGGCCAACGCGCACCGTAGGCTCGTCGACATAGCTCTCGGGAAAAGCCCCCTTTCCCGAGCCATTGATCTCGGCAAGTTGCTTGCCGAAGTCGGCCCCTCCGCCAGCCGCCGAGACCGCGCGCTCCAGCAAGTGCTCGTACAAGCCCACTCCGATCAGCTTCATATGCCCGGCCTGGTCTTCTCCGAAAAGATCGCCGGCGCCACGCAGGTCGAGGTCCCTTTGACTGATTGCCAGGCCTGAGCCGAGCCGATCGAGCGCAAGCATCGTCGAAAGCCGGGCCCTGGTGCTGTCGGCCAGTTCAACGCCAGGCTGGGTCAGAAGAAACGCAACGGCCTGCACCGCCCCCCTTCCGACCCGGCCCCGCAGCTGGTGCAACTGCGCCAGACCGAACCGGTCGGGGCGCCAAACGATGATGGTGTTGGCCCGCGGCACATCGAGGCCGCTCTCGATGATGTCGGTGCTCAACAAAATGTCGCCATCACCGTCGGCGAATCCGACCATGACTTCGTCCAGCTGTCTCCCCTTCATTTCACCATGCGCCGTCTTGACCCCGAGTTCCGGCACCAGTCTGTTCAGTTGGTCACAGGCCTGGGCAATATCCTCGATCCGCGGGACCACGAAAAAGCTCTGTCCACCCCGGTGAAATTCACGCAGAAGGGCCGCGCGCACCGATGCTGGATCGAACGCTGCCAAGATCGTGCGAACGGGACGTCTTTTGGCGGGCGGAGAGTTTAGAACGCTGACGTCCTGGATGCCTGACAACGCCGATTGCAACGTCCGGGGTATCGGTGTGGCGGTCATGCTCAGCGTATGGAGGCGAGGCGCCATGGTCCGCAGCGCGCGCTTCAACTTGACCCCGAACCGGTGCTCCTCGTCGATCACCAGCAGTCCAAGATTGGCGAAGGTGACGCTCTTGGACGCCAGGGCCTGAGTACCCACAACGACCGCAACCTGGCCGCTCCGCAGACCCTCTTTTGCCGCTCTCGCCTCCGCTGCCCCGACCATTCTTGAAAGGTGGGCGACCTGCAGGCCGGTTCCTGCGAAGCGGCGGCTGAACGTCTCATAGTGCTGTCGTGCCAACACCGTTGTCGGCGCTATGATAGCAACCTGTTTCCCGCAGAAAGCCGCGGCGGCGCAAGCACGCAGGGCGACCTCTGTCTTGCCGAAGCCGACATCGCCGCAGACGAGCCGGTTCATTGTTCTTCCCGACGAAAGATCATCGAGCACAGCGCGGATGGCGGCCGCTTGGTCGGGCGTCTCCGTATAGGGAAATCTCGCCGCAAAACGGGCGAAGTCCGTGCGGGAGGGCTTCATGATCTCGGCAGGCTGGCTGGACCTGATTTTGGCAAGACTCAAGAGGCGTTTGGCCAGCCTGTCGATCTCGCGCAACGCAGCTTCGCGTCGCTTCGGCCAGCCCTCGCCTTTGAGGCGATCAAGCGACACTGCCTCCGGTTCCGAGCCGTAGCGCCATATTCGTCCAAAGTCGTCGACCGGAACCAGCAAGGAAGCCCCGCCATGATATTCCAGTCTGACGACATCCTGTTGCTGGCCAGCCAACTCGACCTGTTCGACCGCGGCGAGCACGCCCAGGCCATGGTCTTCATGGACGACGACATCGCCAATGCGCAACTCGGGTTCGAGTATGCCCGTGGTCGCGCTCCCGCTCGCCTTTAACGCGGGCCCAAACAGGTCGGATGCGGCCACCACGGCGATATTGGATTGCGCGTCGACAAACCCTTCGTCGAGGACGAATTCAGCCTTGAGAACAGAGCCCCTCGCGGCCGAAAGGATTTGCGGCAAGTCGGCCGCTTCCTCTGCCCGCCGGCCTAGTCTCCTATCGAGCAGGCGATCTGCTCGCTGCAGTTCAGAGGCATCGCCGGTGAACACTACTCTGACTCCGGCACTCGTCTGCCCTCTGATGAATTCCGCGAAATCATACCCGGGTCGGGCCTGGCGGAAGAATTTGGGAACTCCCACGGCAGAAACGGCTAGTCTCACGCAGCAGCGGTTAAGCAGAGCAGCGTCCCACTCTTCACGGGATAGGTAAAATCGTCCCGGCAAAGGTTTTTTCGTTCCGGCTGCCTCCTGCCTGGCACGACGTGCATCCTCGACCAGATCCAGAATTCTGCCGAGCGGCTGCCCGTCGGTCCCTTCAAGGAAGGAGATCGAAGCGCTGGATGCCGCATCGAAGACGGATGGCATAGCGCCATACGATGCGACCAGGCGCTCCTCCATCGACGTCGCGCGCATCGCTGTCAACTCAGGATGCTCACCAGCTTTAAAGATCAGCTCGGATGCCGGTCCGACCGTAATCGAGTCTCGAACCTGATCGCTGAGCTGACTGAGCGGGTCGTAGGTCTTGAGCTGCCGGATGCAGGCATCGGGATCAACGATGACGCGAACGGGGCCATCCGCGCCAGCAGGGAAAATATCGATGAGATCGCCCCGAAAGGCTATCTCACCCGGTTCGTCGACCCTCTCGTCGACGACATAGCCAATGGCTTCGGACCAGGTTCTAAAATCGTCACGGTCGAGCTTTTGTCCCACCTCCAGAATTGTGAAACCGCCAGCGATGACCGGAGCAGGCGGCACCCGCTGCAGAATGGCTTCGAGCGACATTACAGCGATGCGCGGGCGATCCGGCTTCGTTGCGATCTCACGCAACGCACGAAGCCTTCGCCCCATATTGGCGCGTGTGGGCCACACCCTGTCGTAGGGCAGGCAATCCCAGGACGGCAGCAAGATTATATCCGCGTCAGGCAGGAACTGACGCAAGGCGCCGGCGATCTCCTCGGCACTGCGTTCCGAGGGAGCTATATGGATGATGTGCTTGTCCCGACTGGTCTCCAGGCCACGGGCCAGCGCTACCGCGATTGCTGAGGATGGCGGTCCGCCGTGCTCTATCGCAAACCCGCTGTCATCCGTGTGATCGATTTGTTCGACATCCGTCCGCGAAATATGCCTGTTCACTGAAATCTCACCTTGCCACTGAGACAACGTCAGCGGAGCCACCCCGTTCCTGGCGGCGCATCAAAGAGTTCCAGGACGGGCTGCGGGTGCAGCCCTTGAAATGGGCGGAGCGACAGGGTCAAAGCTGCGCCGTGATCGGCGAACTCCTGGGGCTGGCTGCCCAGCGGGAAAATTTCTAACCGAGCCTATGTCATAGGTTAATGCATTGCTGCCTTGCTCACCTATGGCTGTCCTAAAAAACTGGTGCTTCGATCATTCCGGGATCTTCAACCACGCTCGACGCTGGCAAAACGCTCCAGGCATGGGACCATGCCGCACGGCGGCGCCTTCTGCCGCCGCGCATATGTCCCCATGCCAGTCGGAACTTTTGGCGCGGATAATAGTTCGATCACCAACATCAGCCAGGTAGTCAATTTGTTCCCCACCTCATCCTCGGATGTACTCATTCGCAAGCTTCAGACCATCTCGGATCTTCGAGAGGCCGACATCGGCGTTCTGAAAGGCATTCCGATCCAGGAGAAGGAATATTTGGCCAACCACGATCTGGTGCGTGAGGGCGACCGTCCTGTTTACTCGTTTGTCGTTCTTGATGGCTTGGTCGGTTCGACCAAACATACGGGCGAAGGAAAGCGACAAATCACATCATTCTTCGTCGCCGGCGACATTCCTGATCTGCATGGGCTGCATCTGTCGGTCATGGATTGTAACTTCTCGACCCTTACGCCGGCGCGAATAGGTTTCATGCGGCATGACACCCTGCGTGCCGTTTGCGACCAGCACCCTCGCATCGCCACCGCTTTTTGGCGGTCGACGTTGATAGATGCCGCGATTTACAGGGAGTGGGTCATCAATGTGGGAAGACGCGAGGCATACACCCGCATGGCTCACATCCTGTGCGAACTGATTTTTCGCTTGCGCTCCATGGGGCGCATTGAGGATCACGTGGCGGATATCCCCATTACACAGGCGGCCCTTGGCGATGCACTGGGTTTGTCCACGGTCCACGTCAACCGGATGCTCCAGGAACTACGACGCAGAGGCCTCATTGCCACCTCGGGATCAAAAGTTCACGCACTGGACTGGGCTGGCCTCACTCACGCAGGAGATTTCGACACGACCTACCTGCACCAAAGGAACCCCGCAGATTAGCAGTGACGGAAGCTCTCCGATGGCACGATTTTTCTTCGACAGCGGCGATGGCGATCTCATCTTCGAGGACGAAATAGGTGTCGAATGCGCTGGCCTCGAGGAGGTCCGCCGCGCGGGATTCGAGGGCCTTGTCGACCTCACGAGAGAGTCACTGAAGAGCGTCGACGGGCAGCAATTGTTTATCGAAGTGCGCGATGAAAATGGCGCCAAGATTTTGCGGCTGAGCCTCTCGCTTCGGGTAAAATCGAACGTATAAATTTGCACTCTACGCGCAGCGTTAGGCGAGCGGACTGGGACTGCAAACATCCACTGGCATGTCGTGTCTCAAAACCAGGGCCACTTTTGAGCGACATGCATTAACCCATAGATTGTGCCTCGATTCGCCTCGATTTGTGTACAGGACGGGGAACCATCAAAGAGCCGCCGAGTTCGTCCAACGGACAAGCTCGGAATCTAACATGGAAGAAATCGGCAAGGCACAACAAAAGGTCATAGCCCGCCTCATACGGGAGTGGATTTCATCGGACGCCAATCGTCGCCAGCTTCGCCAGTTGCTGGATCTGCCGACAGACGCGGACATGCCTAGCGAGCATCGGTCATTGCTTGACGAACTCGACCGAAAGCTCAACCAATGAGCGCCCCTGCTTTCGGGAGGGCTCCCGAGTGGATGCGAGCCGGTGGCGAGGGGAAAGGAGCTGAGGTCGACATCTGGTTGAGGCCGCCGACATTTGACCCAAGCAGACGCGAACGCTTTACGCCGGACGGCGCCGATTGGCCGAAGAAGAATGTTCGGTCGTGTTCGCGGAGCCGCGGTCCCATTCCTAGAGGTGAGTTTCTGCACCTTGCTGCGCGTTTAAAAGTTGAGAAACGGCAGTTATGATCTGCGGCAGAAAAAAGGGCTTGGTGATCATTATGCTGTTGGGCACACCTTCCGCTCCCCAGTGTACCGCGCTGTCGCCACTGATATAGACAACCGGGATGGTCGAGTTGGACCTTCGCAAGTGCCGAGCGACCTCCCACCCCGACTGTCCTGCTCCCAGACGGATGTCCGTGAGCACGGCCTTGAACCTGGTCGGATCGGGGTCGAAAGCCGCCAGCGCCTCGGCGGCACTCCGAGTGCCGACGACCTGGAAGCCGGCCTCCTCCAAAGCTGACTCGAGGTCGAGCAGGATCATTGTCTCATCTTCGACGATCAGAACAGCACCTTCGCTCATCCGGAATCTCCCCAAGCCGCCACCGCTAATACGAGTTCGGCGTCAACTTGGTTCCATCTGACGCGCAGCAGCCTGTTGGTTATCGAAGCTCTACGCTGCCTCGATTGCGCGGCGGACTTGTGACGTCGGGAAGCCACCCTGGAAAAGGCCGACACCGGCTTAGCTGCTTCGACAGCCTTGGACAATGAGGCTGAATTACAGGTTGTAGCCGACGCTTAACCGTTGCCGACGAGGTCGCTTTGATCAAGCGTTCTCCTGATCTCCAGAAGCTTGCTGGATCTGCGTCATCACCTTTTGGGGATCCACATTCTCGGCGAGTTCCGGCAGCTCTTTGTCGGCCGGGGTCGAAATATTCAGACGCGCCGTCAAGGCAGCCACCATCTCGATCAGCCGCGTGGTTTCATGTTCGTTTAGAAGGCTGATCTGCAAATCCAGTTCGGCTCGGCGCTCGCTGTGGGCGGCCATTCTGTTCTGATTGATCAGCACGAAAGTAGACAGGAAGATTGCCTCAACCGAGGCGACCATAGCCAGGATCACGAAAGTCGGGTCCCAGGCTGGGACGGCTGGTATCTCGCCAAGGTTTGCGAGGACCCAGACGACAAGAATTGCAAGGTGCAGATAGACGAAAGTCATGCTTCCCGCGAAGCGCGAAACAGCGCCGGCGACCCACGCTTGAACGCCTTGGTGCTCTTCTTGCTGCCGCCTGTGCTCCACCAGGGCCTGTATGTTCTGGTGGAGCACCGACTGCATGTCGGCTGGACGTTGGTCGCTCATTTGAAAGCCCCGTTTGGAGATCATTCCGTGCAAGCGGCCTCGCTTATCGCCGGTGGCTCCCGCGAGGCCGGATCTGCCTTGAACTCGTCGGCACACGACTTGGGTCGCTGCCCACGGCCCGCTTGGAACAAGGCGTGCCGTCCTGCAATAGTGTGCACCATGCCGACCACTGCTTGGGGGGCGCTCTGATGAACCATATGGCCGGCGCCCGGAACCACCTCAAGGAGAGACCCACCGACTTCCGCGTGCAAGCGTCGTGCATCGCGTTGCGCGTCGAACAACCGATCCCCGGATCCCGCCATGATGCCGGTGGGCACGGCAATGTCCCTATAGTTGGCCTTTCCCAACAGGGACGCGACCAGCATCGATGCTGTCTCCAGAGAAACCGCCCGCAGTTGGGAAGGGCGGCTGGCGACATCTTTGGCGAGTGCGGCGAACTCGCTGGCGACGATGGCGGGTTTAAAGATCTTCTCCATTGCCCAATGCCAAGCAAGCCTTACAAGCGGCGGCAGCAAGGTGTGACGAAACGCGGTGCCGATCACAGGCAGTGCAGGGAGTGCGGCCAGTGCAAGATCCAGCCGCGGTGGCGGATAGTAATAGCCCGAGACCAGCACGATGCCGACGACCGACTGAGAATGCCTGCGCGCCAATTCGAGGGCGATCCAAGCTCCCCAGGAATGTCCAAGCACGAGGTATTTCTCTATACCCAGCCCGCAGGCTGCGGCATGTATAAGGTCGGCTTGGTCGCGAGCGGACCAACGCCGGCCGCGCGGTCGTGAGCTTCGCCCAAAACCGGGACGATCAAATGCAAGCACCCGGTAGGTCTTTGCCGCCTCATCGAAGATGCCGCTCGACTTGAAATCCTCCGCCATGGATCCATTGCCATGCAAGAGAAGGAGCGGCATGCCGGTTCCGGCTTCGATAAAATGCAGGCGCACACCATAGATCTCCATCACACGTCCGCACGCCCGGCCGGCAATCGCACGTTTGGCGCGGATGGCGTTGTATGCCGCCAGCGCCGCCAACGAGGCCGCGAGCAACCCGGTCGCGAGTTTCGGTCCATCTCTGTCGAACGCCATGCCCGTGCCTGTTGGAAACCATCTGCCGACCCCAACTCTCGGGGCGAAAGCTTGTTCCGCCAGACAAGACAACGCTGTACAACCGGCTCAAGCGGCTAAAGTAGGCCTTCTCCATGGAGTTGGGACCGTTAAGCCTGGGCAGCGCTGCTGCCTCCCATTTTCCAATCACCCTGCCAACGTGCGCGCACGGCAATGATCAGCATGGCCGCTTCCGTCATCCCGGTCTGGAAAAGTCTGACCAGCTCTCTCGCGATGGATTCTGCCGCGGTAGTGTCCGACGAAATCTCAAATTCCTCACACAGCGCGTCGAAAACCGACCGAAGCGTTTTCAGGTCGTCTGGATAGAGAGCGTCCGTATTCGTAAGAATGGGTCGGTCAAGCATCAAAACGTCTCCAAACGAGTGAAGTGCGGTTCGGGCACCCAGCCAGCGGGAGCTCGTCAAGTGCCCGCTGGTTTCCCCTTTATCCGCCACAGCGCGCCAACCTGTCATTAACCTATGACCGGTGCGGCGTGTTCGGCTGACCGGCCCGCCAAAGAAACTGCCGTCCTGCGGGGAACTCTTGGCCGTAGACTGCATTTAAGTCCGGGCAAAACGGGGGCGAAATGGGGGCCACTTCAAGCAATCCGCGATCTGAACTACAGCGCTTCGAGCTTTTGGCAGCGCTGGGCGACCGTATTCGCGAGATTACGGATCCCGTAGAACTGGCCTACGCAGCCGCGGAACTGCTGGGGAACCATTTTGGCATCAGCCGAGCCGGATACGGCACGATCGATCTAGAGAAAGAAACGATCACCATTGACAGGGACTGGAACGCGCCAGGCATCAAAAGCCTGGCTGGGACGCTGAATTTCAGGAACTACGGCTCGTATATCGAGGATTTGAAACGAGGCGAAACCGTTGTCTTTGAAAACGCCGAGACAGATCCGCGAACCAGCAGCCATGCGGAGGCACTCAAAGCCATCAGCGCCCAATCCGTCATCAACATGCCCGTTACCGAGCATGGCGGGCTGGTGGCGCTGTTATACCTGAACCACTCCGCGCCCAGACGCTGGGCGACGGAGGAAGTAGCCCTCATTTCGGCAGTCGCGGACCGGACGCGTACGGCGATAGAACGCCTTCGCGCCGAACTGGCCCTCCGTGAGAACGCCGAACGCCTTGCTTTTCTCGACCGCCTCGGCAGGGAGATAGCCCTCGCGGCCGACGCCGATGCTGTCATGCAGATCACCACTCGGCTCCTCGGCGAACATCTTGGCGTCTCGATCTGTGCCTATGCCGACATGGAGCAGGACCAAGACCATTTCACCATCCGCGGCGATTGGAGCGCACCTGGCTCGCCCAGCATCAGGGGATATTACAGTCTTGCCGATTTCGGTCGCCTGGCTGTCACCAACCTCAGCGCCAACAAGCCGCTTATCATCAACAACAACCTTGAGGAAATTGCTCCCGAGGAAGCGAAGACCTTTCAGGATATCGGGATAACGGCAACCATCTGTATGCCTTTGGTCAAACAAGGCCGACTGACTGCCCTGATGGCCATCCACGACAAGCAGCGCCGCGTCTGGTCGCAACGCGAACTGTCCTTGCTGACCGAGGTGACGGAGCGGTCCTGGGCTCACGTCGAGCGCGTTCGCTCGGAACAGGCGGCACGGGCCAGCGAGGAGAGGCTGAGGCTTGCCACCGACGCGGCCGCTATTGGCACCTGGGATTACGATCCCATCAGCGGAGTGCTGCGTTGGGACGACCGGTGCAAAGCCCTTTTTGGTTTGCCGCCGGACGCGGAGGTGACATATGAAAGCGCCTTCCTGGCGGGCCTCCACCCGGAAGATCGCGCACGGGCCGACGAGGCCGTACGCCAGTCGCTCGCGCCAGGCACCCCCTCCCGCTACGACATCGAATACCGGACGATCGGCCTTCGGGATGGCAAGGAGCGCTGGATTGCCGCAACGGGGGAAGCGCTTTTCCAGTCCGGCCGTGCGATCCGCTTCATCGGCACCGTGGTCGACGTCACCGCGCGAAAGCGGGTGGAGCATCAGCTTCAGTTGATGAACGCCACTGCGGCAGCCGTGGCGGCCGAGCTTGACGTGGAGCGAATTGTCCAGACGGTAACCGATGCCGGCGTGGTGCTGTCGGGCGCACAATTCGGAGCTTTCTTCTACAATGTGATCGACGACAAGGGCGACAGCTATGTGCTCTACGCCCTTTCGGGGGCACCTCGTTCTGCTTTCGAAAACTTTCCCATGCCGCGCAACACCGCGGTGTTCGAGCCCACTTTCCGCGGCACAAGCGTGGTGCGTTCCGACGATATCCTCACCGATCCGCGTTACGGAAAGAACTGGCCCCGCAAGGGAATGCCGGAGGGCCATCTGCCGGTGCGTTCCTATCTCGCCGTGCCGGTCGTCTCGCGTTCGGGCGAGGTCCTGGGCGGCCTCTTCCTTGGTCATTCAGAGACCGGCGTGTTCGCCGAACAGCAAGAAGCGGCCTTGCTGGGGCTTGCCGGCCATGCCGCGACGGCCATCGACAACTCCCGGCTGTTCAAGGCGCTGCAGACACTCAACGGCACGCTCGAACAACGTGTCAAAGATGAAGTTGCGGAACGCGCCAGAGCAGAAGAGCACCTGCGCCAAGCCCAGAAGATGGAAGCTGTCGGACAGCTCACCGGTGGCATCGCGCACGACTTCAACAATATGCTGGCCGTCATCATCGGCGGCCTGAACCTTGTGCAGCGCAAGCTCAGAAACGGCGATACCAACGTCCACCAATTCGTAACCGGCGCGATCGATGGAGCACAACGTGCCGCAGAACTTACCAGGCGACTGCTCGCCTTTTCCCGCCAGCAACCACTGGCGCCGAAGCGGCTGAATCCAAATCGCCTCGTCTCCGGTATGAGCGAATTGCTGAACCGGACGCTTGGCGAGACCATTCAGATCGAGACCGTGCTCGCTGCGGGCCTATGGCATGTCGAGGCCGACGCAGGGCAATTGGAAAGCGCGCTGCTCAACCTTTGCGTCAACGCAAGGGATGCCATGCCTGCTGGCGGCAAGCTGACGATCGAGACATCAAACGCCCACGTCGACGATCGCTATGCCAGGGAGAACGCGATCCCCTCCGGCCAGTATGTGATGATAGCGGTCACCGATACAGGAACGGGCATGACTGCTGATGTTGTCGCAAGAGCCTTCGATCCGTTCTTCACCACCAAGGGGGTCGGCAAAGGCACCGGGCTGGGACTCAGCCAAGTCTATGGGTTTGTTCGCCAGTCCGGCGGCAGTGTGAAGATCTATTCCGAGCAGGGCATCGGAACCACCTTGAAAATATATTTGCCGCGCTCGCACCATGGCGTGCTCGACAGCCAAATCGACGTCGTGGCAGGCGAGCACCCCGGCTGTGCAGACGAGATCATCATGGTTGTCGAGGATGAAGATCGCGTCCGGCTGATGGCCGCGGAAGCGCTGCGGGAACTGGGCTACTCCGTGCTGGAAATGCAAGGTCCACGCGAAGCGCTGGTGGCCGTCGAAAGCGGGCAAGTGCCGTCGCTTCTGTTCACCGACGTGGTGATGCCGGAGATGTCGGGCCGGGAGCTGGTGGATCAGGTCAAGACAATGCACCCGTCGCTAAAAGTGCTCTACACCACCGGCTACACACGAAATGCGATTGTCCACAACGGCACGCTCGATTTCGGAACCGAACTTTTGACCAAGCCCTACACGATCGACGAATTGGCAGAGAAAGTCCGGAAGGTGCTGGATCGAAAGTGAACGGGCAACAGCCCGCGACGCTCGCCGTGTGACCGAACCCGGCGTTTGCCGCGTAAGGTGTGCGGCGAAACGGGCCGAAGGTGTCGACACCGACATCGTATTAATATGGCCCGGCTTCACTTTTCCGAGCCAGTATCCCTCCAGATTTTGTCTACCTCTTGCCCATCCGCGGCCTTGCTCATTGCTGTGATGGCGCAGCACGATCGAAATCTCGTTGCCGCCGGTCACCGGTCGGAGAATAAATGCCGCCTCTGGCTCGCTGCGATGCTCAACACTGAAGTTAAAAATGCTCGCTGGCCGATGGCCGGATGGAACAATCAACTTGCCGGGATGTTCGGATGATCTAACCGGAGAGATGTCCATGTTCATGCACAACAAGCGCCTGCAATACACCGTTCGCGTCTCGGAGCCGAATCCTCGCCTGGCCTGCATGATCATGGAACAGTTCGGCGGCGCCGATGGCGAGCTTGCAGCGGCCATGCGCTATTTCACGCAAGGGCTTGGCGAGGACGATCTTGGCCGTCGCGACATGTTGCTCGATATTGCGACCGAAGAACTCAGCCATCTCGAAGTGGTGGGATCAATCGTCACCATGCTCAACAAGGGGCTCAAGGCACAGCTGGCCGAGGGCCAAATGAAGGAAGCGGACCTTTACCTGATGATCGGCGCCAGCGGCACAACAGCCAAGGAATCAATTCTGTTCGGCGGCGCTCCCGCGCTGTGCGACTCAGCCGGCGTTCCCTGGACCGCGGCCTATGTCGATTCGCGCGGTGAACCTACGGTGGATTTGCGATCGAATATCGCGGCCGAAGCTCGCGCCAAGATCGTTTACGAACGCCTCATCAACATCACCGACGACCCGGGAATCAAGGACGCGCTCGGCTTCCTGATGACCCGCGAGATCGCGCACCAGAAGTCGTTTGAGAAAGCACTCTACGCGATCGAAAACAATTTCCCTTCCGGCAAGCTCCCAGGCGTAGAGAAGTACGCCAGCATGTATGTCAACACCTCTCAAGGCGACGGCGATGTCGCTGGCCCATGGAATTCCGGCGAAGAGTGGGATCGGATCGATGACCTTGAAGAGGTGATGCCCGTCGACGGCGGAGACGGCCTGGCAACTGTCAAGCTGGGGGCCAAAGACCTGAAGGTGGTGGCCAGGATGGCCGACCGTACGCTTTCCGATCCGGCTTCCGATCCGACAACAGGCGCTGATCTAGGAGCGGGCCCGGGAGCTGGCCGTACCAAGAACGCCGATTTCGGCGGCGCGGCAAGCATTCAGGAGGCCCCGGCCGTGGCAGAGGCTGCTGTCAAACGCGCACGTAGGCGTTAGTACAGAGCCGACATCATTGCGGGCATCTATGTTCCGCGATGCGGCCGGAAGCTAACACCGACGAAGGCAGGGCATCCGACCAGCAACGGACTGGCCGGAGCGCTCGCATCGACATCTGTGCTGAATGTGGGTGAAGCAACCATGGCCACCGCCGCACCACGATCAGATTCGGAGCGTGCGGGCCAGCCGGATAAGGTCCGTCCCGACGGTTGCGAGAACCGGTGCATCGTGACAATCGGAGCATCGGCCGGCGGCGTCGACGCGCTGAAGAGACTTGTCCGCGATCTTTCGCCGGACATCCCGGCGGCTCTCCTCGTCGTACAGCACGTTGGTCCCACGAGTTACCTCGGCGACATTCTCGGTCGCGCTGCCAACATGCCCGTTGCAAATGCCTCCAGCGGCATGAAGGTTAAAAACGGGCACATCTTCGTTGCACCGCCCGGAGCTCACCTTCTGTTACATGACGATCATATGCTGCTGCGGCGCGGGCCGCGCGAGAACCTGGCGCGCCCCGCCATCGACCCCCTGTTTCGATCGGCGGCCTGCAGCTTTGGCGGCAGCGTGATCGGCGTCGTGCTCACAGGCAGCCTCTCCGACGGCACCGCCGGCCTGCACGCAGTCAAGATGTGCGGAGGCGTCAGCGTAGTCCAGGACCCCGGCGACGCTGCGGTACCCGACATGCCGCTGAGCGCCTTGCAGAATGTGGAAATCGACCATTGCGTCCCTCTGTCCGAAATGGCTGGCCTGTTGCACAGGCTTGCTTCCGAAATCGCAGGACCGACACCAGAAATCCCGTCCGGCATCCGCCTTGAGGCAGCGATTGCAGCTCAGGAGCACAGCACAATGGAACTGACCGAAGGCCAGCTTGGCGCCCCCTCGACATTTGTCTGCCCCGAATGTCATGGCCCCCTATGGGAGATAGAAGACGGGCCGATTACCCGTTACCGCTGCCACACCGGACATGCGTTCGGGGCAGACGTTTTGATGCAGGCCCAGGCTGACGATGCGGAACAGGCGCTTTGGAGCCTTCTAAGAGCGCACCAGCAGCGGGCTGAGTTGGCGAAACGTACGGCAAAACGCGAAGCCGCGCGGGAAAGACACAGCCTGGCCAGCCAAATGGCTGCGCGGGCCGCGGAATACGAAGCCGACGCGAAACTTATTGAAGAGATCATCCATCGTCGAACGCCGTGACAAGGCAACAGCGTTTGTCAGGGCGGGTGCGTCTGCGCCATCCCGATCGCATTTTCCTGGATCAGCCGCGTTGCCTCACCGCTTGGCCTGTGGCCACGGGTATCCAGGTCCCATGCTTTGATTGAACACCTGCACCCAAATCCAACTGCACGAATTTTATGCAAAGCAGGAACATAGAAGCATTACGCGAGTTAGGCACTGACCCATTGGACGTATCCTCGCATTCTGCGGTCTGCCTGGGTGGTCCTTGTTTTATAAACGAATGCCAGGACAATGTATCGCTCGCAGCTTTTCGTACCTCTTTTTGGCCTGCTGTTGCTGATGGGTGGCCTGTTCCACGGGCACGAGGCCATGGCGCAGGAACCCTGTCCGGCCGATCACGATAAGCTGCTTGCAGCCCTCAAAGCCAACGTGAAGGCAAGCGGCGGACCAGCCAATGGCGGCTTTGAAACCAACGAATGGGCAGCCATCGTTGCCCGTGACGGCACTGTCTGCGCGATTGCGTTCAGCGGCCCCACCCCCGACTCGCAATGGCCGGGAAGTCGGCTCATAGCAGCGGAGAAAGCCAACACGGCCAACGGTCTCAGCCTGGCTCAGATGGCCCTCTCGACGGCCAATCTCTATGCGGGGGTGCAGCCCGGCGGACCGCTATTTGGCCTGCAGGAGACCAATCCCGTCAACCAGGCCGCGGCCTATACGGGCGATCCCAAAACGTTCGGAAGCGCCGGCGACCCGCTCGTCGGCAAGCCGATCGGAGGCGTCGTGGTGTTTGGCGGCGGGCTTGCCCTCTACGACGGCAAGAGCATTGTCGGCGGCCTCGGCGTTTCAGGCGATTCCTCATGCGCCGATCACAATGTCGCCTGGCGTATCCGCGCGGCGCTCGGCTTCGACAAGGTCCCGGCAGGCGTCAATCCAAATCGCAAGGATGCCATTGTCTACGATCTGGACCCCGGCGGCAAAAGCGCTTCGGGCTGGGGCCATCCGCTTTGTGCCGGAACGGAGGCCGACATCGCGGCCGAACTCGGCGCCGGCGTGGGAGGCTCGATCAATAAATGAAAGCTATGCCGCAGTTGGCATTAACGCGCGTTGACGTAGAACGACGTACCCGCAAATTGGCAGCCGGGAATTCCTTTGGCGCTATCCTTCTGGTGACGCTGCTCGCCTGCGTGCTGCTTCTGGGCGCTGCGTCCGAGCCTCCTAAAACACCAGCGATCGTACCGCCAGCCGCAGCCTCGCCACCCGATGACGGCCAATGGACGATGCCGGCCAAGAACTACGCGTCGACGCGCTTCAGCGAACTCTCCGAGATCAATGAAGGCAACGTCAAGAACCTGCAGGTCGCGTTCACGTTCTCGACAGGCGTGAACAAGGGCCAGGAAGCAGCGCCGCTGGTCGTCGGCAACACCATGTATATCGTGACGCCCTTTCCCAACTTCGTCTATGCGCTCGATCTCTCCAAGCCCGGCGCCCCGATGAAGTGGAAGTACGAACCCAATCCCGAGCCGGCGGCACAGGGAGTGGCCTGCTGCGACGTCGTCAACCGCGGGGTGGCATTCGCCGACGGGCGCATTTTTTTCAATACGCTGGACGGCCACACGATTGCCCTTGATGCGAACACGGGCAAGCCGATCTGGAACACTCATGTCGGCAACATCAACATCGGCGAGACCATCACCATGGCGCCGCTTGTGGTGAAGGGCAAAGTGCTGGTCGGCAATTCCGGAGGCGAGATGGGCGTTCGCGGCTGGGTAAAGGCGCTCGACGCCGGCGACGGTCATGTCGTCTGGATCGCCTATAGCACCGGGCCGGACAAGGACGTGCTGATCGGATCGGACTTCAAGCCGCACTACGACATGGACAAAGGCAAGGATCTTGGCGTCACGACGTGGCCGCCGGAAGCCTGGAAGATCGGCGGCGGCAACATGTGGGGCTGGATTTCCTATGATCCCGATCTGAACCTGATTTTCCACGGCACCGGCAATCCCGGACCATGGAATCCGGATTTGCGGCCGGGCGACAACAAGTGGACGTCTGGCATTTTCGCGCGCGATCCAGACACCGGCGCGGCGAAATGGTTCTATCAGTGGAGCCCGCACGACCTCCACGACTATGACGGCATCAACGAGCAGATCCTGCTCGACATGACCTGGCAGGGCAAGCCGCGCAAGGTGCTGATCCGGCCGGAGCGCAACGGCTATCTCTACATCCTCGACCGGACAACCGGCGAGGTGCTGTCGGCAAAACCCTTTGGTCCCGTAAACTCCAGCAAAGGTGTGGACCTGAAAACCGGTCGACTGATCGTAAATCCGGACAAGAAGACCGGCACCGGCAAGGTCGTTCGCGATATCTGTCCGACGGCGTCTGGCCTCAAGGACTGGCAGCCTTCCGCGTTCTCGCCGAAGACCGGCCTGCTCTACATCCCGCACAACAATCTGTGCATGGATGAAGAAGGCGTCGAGGTGAACTACATCGCCGGCACGCCCTATGTGGGCATGAACGTCCGCATGATACCAGGGCCCGGCGGTAATCGCGGCGCCTTCACCGCCTGGGACATCGCCGCGGAGAAACCCGCCTGGAGCCTCAAGGAGAATTTCCCGGTATGGAGCGGCGCGGTGGTGACCGCCGGCGACGTTGTCTTCTATGGCACGATGGAAGGCTGGTTCAAGGCGGTCAGCGCCAAGACCGGAGACCTGCTTTGGCAGTTCAAGACCTCGTCCGGGATCATCGGCCAGCCTATCACCTATCGCGGTCCCGACGGGCACCAATATGTCGCCATCCTCTCAGGCGTCGGCGGCTGGGCCGGCGCAATTGTATCGGGCGATCTTGATCCGCGTGACGCCACCGCCGCGCTCGGTTTCGTCAATGCCATGAAGGATCTGAAGAACGCGACAACCTCGGGAGGCACGCTTTATGTGTTCCGGCTGCCTTGATGAATTGTACTTGACCGTAGGTCCGGCGCGAAAGGCGTGTCAACGACTGGCGATCGGCATGGCCGCCATCGCCTTCGTGTTCTTGACGGCCACAGCCGACGCACGTGAGTTGAGGGTCTGCGCCGATCCGAACAACATGCCGTTCTCCAACGCGGCCGGTCAGGGCTTCGAGAACAGGATCGCCGAAATCGTTGCGTCCGATCTCGGCGCGAAGCTGACCTATACCTGGTGGGCGCAGCGCCGCGGCTTCATCCGCAACACGCTGAAGGCGGGCCTGTGCGATCTCGTGCCGGGCACGCCGAGCAACCTCGAAATGCTGCGCACCACCACGCCCTACTACCGATCGTCCTATGTCTTCGTCACCCGCAGGGACGGCCCCGACGTAGCATCGTTCAATGATCCGCGGCTGCGCGACATGCGGATCGGTGTTCAGCTCATCGGCGACGATGGCGCCAATTCGCCTCCGGTCCAGGCGCTTGGCCGCCGCGGTATCGTCGGGCACCTCGTTGGCTATCCGGTCTATGGCGATTATTCCGCCCCCAACCCGCCGGCGCGCATCGTCGAAGCGGTGGCGAGTGGCGAGATCGACCTTGCCGTGGTCTGGGGCCCCCTCGCCGGCTACTTCGCCGCAAGGCAGAAGGTGCCGCTCCGCATCACGCCGGTTGCGCCCCGCATCGATGGACCGCAACTGCCGATGATCTATGACATCTCGATGGGCGTCCGCCGCGAAGACGATGCGCTGCGCGGCGATGTCAATGGCGCCCTGTCCAGGCACAAGGTCGAGATAGATGCCTTGCTGTCACAGTATGGCGTGCCGCGCCTCGATGCCTCGGGGAGCCCGGTGCGATGAGAGCCGTTGTGGCCATGCTCCTGTTTCCAGTCCTGGCGCTCGCTGCCTGCCAGCGCGAGGAACGTGACACGCGCCCGCAATCGGCGCTCGGATCGGGCGAGCAGCCGACGCCTGTGACCACGCTGGAGCCCGGCGGACAGCGCCCCCCCGCCAGCGATAACAAGGCGGCGAGCTTCGAGGCCAACGCCTTCCATATGAGCGAAGGGAAACGGCTTTTCGGCTGGTTCAACTGTTCGGGATGCCACGCCAATGGCGGCGGCGGCATGGGGCCGGCCCTGATGGACCAGAAGTGGCTCTATGGCAGCTCGATCGAAAGCATCCATGCCACGATCCGCGACGGTCGGCCAAACGGCATGCCGAGCTTCCGCGACAAGATTCCCGACGACCAGATCTGGGAGCTTGCCGCTTTCGTGCGCTCGCTGAGCGGCAACGCGCCGTCTTCCGCCGCGCCGCAACGCAATGACGACATGATGGCGCATCCGTCGGAAAACCGCATGCCCGACGCGGCCACGCTGGGGAAGTCGCCGTGAAACGTCTCGTCTCGATGGCGTTCGCCACCGCCGGCGCTCTGTTGCTCCAGGGATGCGCGGGCTGGCAATCCGCCCTCGACCCGAAAGGTCCCGCGGCGAGCGAACTGGCATGGCTGATCTGGTTCTTCACCGCGCTCTGCGCCGTGGTGTGGGTGCTGGTGATGATCGCCCTCGTCGTGCCCTTGATGATGCGGTCGCGCGCGCAGGCGGAGCCGCTCGCGATCGAGGCCGGCGCCGACGACCGGAAGCTGCGCGCGGTGATGACCGCCGTCGGGTTGACCGCCATTGTCCTGATCGGACTGACCTTGCTGAGCTTCTTCGCCAACAGGACGCTCGCCGCGATCGGCTCGGATGCCGCACTGACCATTCGGGTCACCGGCCATCAATGGTGGTGGGAGGTGCGCTATGAGGATGCCACGCCAAGCCGCCTCCTGACCACGGCGAACGAGATCCATATCCCCGCCGGGGAGCCGGTGCGGCTTCTTCTGACCTCGACCGACGTCATCCATTCCTTCTGGATCCCGAGCCTTTCGGGCAAGCTCGACCTCATTCCCGGCCACATGAACGTGCTCGACCTCAAGGCAGACAAGCCTGGTGTTTACCGAGGTCAATGCGCCGAGTTCTGCGGGGCGCAGCACGCAAACATGGGCACCTTCATCATCGCCGAGCCGCGTGCGAAGTTCGACGCCTGGTGGAACGACCAGTTGCAGCCGGCCGCTACTCCGACGGGGGACGAGGCCAAGGCCGGCCAGGATCTGTTTCTGAAGCGCCCTTGCGTGATGTGTCACAGAATAGGCGGCACGCCTGCCGGAGGAACGGTCGCCCCTGACCTCACCCATATAGCCAGCCGGCAGACGCTTGCCGCCGGGACATTGACAATGAGCCGCGGCAATCTCGCCGCCTGGATAGCCGACCCACAGGGCATCAAGCCCGGATCCCACATGCCGGTGGTGGAGCTCAGCGGCGACGAACTCAACGCCATGGTCGCCTACCTCGAGGCGCTTAAATGAGCAGCGCGGACCTCACAAGCGAACGCGACCTGCCGCCGGCGCGTGAAACCTCTACCGAGGGCGACGTCGCACCCGAGCATGACGGACCGCGCGACACCGGCATGGACGATGCCAGCCTGGATCGCTGGCTGGCGCGGACATGGCGCACGCCCCCCGGCATCATCGGCGCGCTGTCGAGCGTCGACCACAAGGTCGTCGCACGGCGCTATCTGATCACCGCCTTCGTGTTTCTGTGCCTGGGCGGGCTCAACGCTGTCGCCATGCGCATCCAGCTCTCAGGGCCGCAGCGCGGTCTGATCGGCCCGGACCTCTACAACCAGCTGTTCACGATGCATGGTGTGACCATGATGTTCCTGTTCGCCGTGCCCATCGTGCAGGCGACAGGCATCTATCTCGTCCCGCTGATGGTCGGCAGCCGCAACATCGCCTTTCCCCGCCTGAACGCGTTCAGCTACTGGATCTATGTTTCGGGCGGCATATTCGCCTGGGTGTCTTTCGCGCTCAACATGGCGCCCGACGTCGGCTGGTTTGCTTATGTGCCGCTGTCAGGCCCCGAATTCGCGCCGGGCAAGCGGGCCGACGTCTGGGCCCAGATGATCACTTATACAGAAGTTTCCTCACTGGCCGTCGCGGTGGCAACCATCGTCACCGTGTTCAAGCAGCGAGCCCCCGGCATGTCGCTGGACAGGATTCCGCTCTACGTCTGGGCAATGCTGGTTACCTCCTTCGTCGTCGTCTTCGCCATGCCCGCGGTGATGATCACCTCGACCTTCCTGATCCTCGACCGGCTGGTCGGCACACATATCTTCAACCCCGCCGAGGGCGGCGACGCACTGCTCTTCCAGCATCTGTTCTGGTTCTTTGGTCATCCGGAGGTCTACATCATCTTCCTGCCGGCGACGGGCATGGTCTCCGCGATCATCCCGGTCTTCGCCCGGCGTCCCGTGTTCGGGCATCTCGGGCTGGTCTTGTCGCTGATCGCCGTCGGTTTCCTTTCGTTCGGCCTCTGGGTCCATCACATGTTCGCGACGGGGCTACCCAAGCTCGGCGCCAGCTTCTTCACCGCGTCGAGCATGCTGATCGCCATCCCCAATGGCGTTCAGATCTTCTGCTGGCTGGCGACCTTGTGGGACGGCAGGCCGGTGATCCGCACGCCGCTGCTGTTCGTGTTCGGCTTCTTTTTCATCTTCGTCATCGGCGGCCTCACCGGCGTCATGCTCGCTTCGGTGCCGCTGGACCTCCAGGTGCACGACACTTATTTCGTCGTCGCCCATTTCCATTACGTGCTGATCGGCGGTTCGGTCTTCCCGCTGCTGGGCGCGGCCTATTTCTGGTTCCCCAAGATCAGCGGCCGCATGATGAGCGAGCGTCTCGGGCGCTGGCATTTCTGGCTGGCTTTCATCGGCTTCAACGCGGCTTTTTTTCCAATGCATCTCGTCGGGCTCTGGGGCATGCCACGAAGGGTCTACACCTATCCGGCCGAGCTTGGCTGGGGCAACATCAACCTGTTCATCAGCGCCGGCGCGGTGCTCTTTTTCCTCAGCTTCGTACTGTTCACGTTCAATCTTGTACACGGCGCGTTGAAGGGCGAACTGGCCGGAAACAATCCCTGGGATGCCGGTACGCTCGAATGGGCGACGTCTTCGCCGCCGCCAAGCTATAATTTCGCGCGGATACCGATTGTCACACACGTCGAGCCGCTCTGGGCCGAACGGGAGGCGCCGCCTGTGGCGACCGGACTCCGCGTCGATGTCCGTGAGCTGTTGATCTCAACCGTGGCGGAAGCCCACCCCGACATTCGCGAGAAATCGGCGACACCGTCGATCTGGCCGCTGCTGGCGGCAATCGCCGTCGGCGGTACGTTTGTCTATTCGATCTTCACGCCCTGGGCGATCGTCTGGGGCGCCGCGCCGATCGCCATCACCTTGATCGGCTGGTTCTGGCCCAAGGACGACCCGGAGGATGAGGGATGAGTGAGCGTCCCAGCTTGGATCTTTCGGACCTCCCAACCTTTGGACATGGTCCGCGCAGCCCGACCTGGTGGGGAACGCTCGGCTTCATGGCGCTGGAAGGCATGGGCTTTGCGTTGGCCGCCGGCGCATATCTCTATCTCGCCACTTTGTGGCCCAACTGGCGTCTAAGCGCCCCGCACCCCAACCATTGGCCCGGAACGATCGTCACCATCCTGTTTATCATCAGCGTGGTGCCGAATCACATCCTCCACGGCCATGCCAAGCAATGCGCGATCGTACCGGTCCGGATCGGGCTGGTGGTGATGTCGCTGCTCGGTCTGGCCCCGCTTGTCGTGCGCTGGTTCGAATTCCCGGCGCTGAACATCTACTGGGACACGAACGCCTATGGCTCGATGCTCTGGGTGCTGCTCGGGCTGCACACCACACACCTGATCACGGATGTCGGCGACACCATCGTTTTGACGGTGCTGATGTTCACACGCCATGGCTATAGCGGCCGGCGCTTCGGCGATGTCGGCGATAATGTCTTCTATTGGGATTTCGTGGTGCTGACCTGGATCCCGATCTATCTGCTCATCTACTGGATGCCGAGGCTAGGCTGATGCGTGCGTTGAAAATGGGAACGTCCTGGGGTGGTCTTCTGTCGGGGCCGATGGCTTGGGCAATCTCGACGCAGCTGAACTACGCACTCGTACCATGGCAGTGCAACCGCCAGGTGCCGGTGGTGCTTCCCGTGGCACTGGTGCTCGCCGTGCTTTCGCTGCTCGGCGGTGCCTTGTCATGGCGGGCGAAGCGGCAGGGCGGCGCCGCCTTCAAGCCTGAGCGCACGCGCAGCACCGAGCAGTTCGTCGCCGATCTCGGCATGCTTGCGGCATTGCTGTTTGCCCTCGTCATCATCATGCAAGGCAGCGCGGCTCTCATTCTCGACGTGTGCCTGCGATGAGCTTCGACGCGTTCTTCTCGACCTCGATCTGCTACGGCGCCGGCGCGCCCGAGGCCGGATGGACGCTCGCATTTCCCATCACGTTTCCGCTGGCCGCGATTGCCTTCCTTTATGCCATCGGAGCGACTCGGTTGTGGCGCCGCAGCAGCCGAGGCCGTCCCGAGCGGATGCGGCAGGCGTTGTTTTTCGCCGCCGGTTGGGGCGTGCTGACGGCAGCACTGGTCAGCCCCATCCATGCGCTCGGCGAGCGGGTGTTTGCCGCCCATATGATCGAGCATGAACTGCTGATGGCGGTGGCGGCGCCCCTCCTTGTCGCCGCTTGCCCAGGCGCAGTCCTGCTCTGGTCCTTGCCGGCCGCACTTCGCCGCGGGACGGGCAAGCTCACGCGCGCAAAGACGCTGCAATCCGTTTGGGCCCTGGTGATCCGTCCCCTCAACGCGACGATCATTCACGGCGTCGCCATCTGGATCTGGCACATTCCGGCGTTGTTCCAGGCAGCGCTCCAGCAGGGCTTTCTTCATTATGCCCAGCATGCGAGCTTCCTCGGCACAGCCTTGCTGTTCTGGTGGGCGCTCCTACCGCGCCCCGGTCGACAGCAGACCTATGGCAACTCCGTCATGCATCTTTTCTTCACCTCGCTCCATACCGGCCTGCTCGGTGTCCTGCTGCTGATGTCGCCCAAACTCTGGTATCCGGAGAATGGCGCCGGCGCGGCATTGTGGGGAATGACCGCGATCGAGGACCAGCAGCTCGCCGGATTGGTAATGTGGGTTCCGGCCGGCTTGATCTATGGCGGCGCCGCCCTGCTGCTCGCCGGCCTCTGGATAAGCAGCAGCGCAACCAGGGAGGCAACACATGCGCTCCGACCTGGGTAGGCTGATCGGGGGCGCCCTTGCCGCAATCCTGCTGCTGGCTGCGGCTGTCGCAGCGGCGACCTTGTGGTCCGACAGGCGCGAGCGCGTCCGGCACGAGTCGGATGCGGCGACCGGCGGCGTAGGCGCCCGCGCCATTCCAATCATGACGGCGAATGGCTGCTCCGGCTGCCATACGATACCCGGCGTGCCGGGTGCGCAAGGCCAGGTCGGACCCCGCCTGGACGGTGGCCTTGCCGACAGGGTCTTTATCGGTGGCCTGCTGGCAAACAATCCGGAGAACATGATCCGCTGGATACGCTCGGCGAGGGAAGTCAATCCGCACACGGCCATGCCGTCGACGAGGATCACCGAGCAACAGGCGCGGGACATCGCCGCTTATCTCTACGCGTTGAAGTAATTCATCCCTCGCCGCCGCGCCGGGACCACAAGCCGCGGCCGGGGTCATAGCCGATGACCGCCGCGAGGAAGAAGGCGATGAGGCAGCCAAGGACCACAACCGCCGCGACAGGATCGAACCGCAGATAGAGCGCGAAGCGTATCAGCTCGACCGCCGAGCTGAACGGGTTCCAGGCGGCGATTGTTGCCAGCACCGGTCCCGCCTCGGCAAGCCGCCACAGCGGATAGAGCGCCGTCGAGGCAAAGAACACCGGAAAGATGACGAAATTCATGACACCGGCAAAGTTCTCCATCTGTGTCGAAACCGAGGAGACAAGCAGTCCGAACGCGCCAAGCATGAGGCCCGCCAGCACGAGCGCCGGAAATACCGCGACGTAGCCGAAAACGGGCGGCCGCACATCCCAGAAACGCGCGATCAACAGAAACAAATAGACCAGCGGCACGCCGACGATCACGCTGGCCAGCAGGCGCGCCGCAAGCAGGTACCAGCGCGGCAATGGTGCGGTCAGCAACAGGCGCATGCTGCCCATCTCGCGATCGTAGACCATGGCCAGCGAACTTGCCATGGCATGGAAGAGCAGCATCATGGCCGCTAGCCCAGGCACCACATACACGTCATAGAGAACATAGGTCTGGTAGGGTGGCGTGATCGACAGACCGAGAACGGAGCGGAAGCCAGCGGCAAAGATTGCCAGCCAGACCAGCGGCCGTACCATCGCCGAGAGCAGCCGGCCGCGTTGCCGCAACGTGCGCAGCATCTCCCTGCGCAGGATGCCGTTGAGCGCGCGCACCGCGTGAGACGTTTTCATTCGGACTCCGTCAGCGACGCGAAGGCCTCGCCCGTGCTCGCCACACCGAGATCGGCAGCCAGGCGATCGGCGCGGCCGGCCCACCGCATTGTGCCTCGATGCAGCACCACCACATCGTCATCCGCCGTTAGTTCTTCCAGAAAATGTGTTGCCCACAGGACGGCAATGCCGCGCTCGCGGCAAAGCTCCCGCACGTGCCGCTCGAGCGCGCGGCGGCCCGGCACGTCGAGCCCGGTGGTCGGCTCATCCAGCAGCAAAAGGCGTGGGCTATGCATCAGAGCGCGTGCTATCTCGACACGGCGACGCTGCCCCCCGGAAAGCGCTCGGGCAGGATCGTCGATCCTGTCCAGCACGTCCAGCCAGCCGAGTTCGTGGATGGAGCGCTCCTTGCTCAAGGCCTGGCTAAGCCCATGCAAGGCCGCGTGGTAACGCAGGTTCTCGCCGGCCGTCAGATCGAGGTCGAGGGTCGGCAACTGGAAGACGACGCCCATCTGCGCCAACGCGGCGGACGGGTTGACATTCATCGCCTGGTCGAAGACATGCACCGAGCCGGAGCGGGCGTGATAAAGACCGGTGATCAGCGAGAACAACGTCGTCTTGCCGGCGCCATTGCGGCCTAGCAAGATGCACATCCTGCCTTGGGCCACAGAGAAAGAAACGCCGTCGAGAACCCGCCGGTTTCCGAAACTATGGCCCAGATTCTCGACCGACAAGGCGTTCATGGCCCGATCACGACGCCCCACGGCCCCCGCCCTACCGGCAGCGATTTCACCACCTCCTGGTTTTCCAGATCGATAAACGAAATATCGCCGGAATTCCCGTTTGCGCTGACCAGGCGCTTCTCGTCGCCGGAGAGCGCAACGTGCCAGGGTCGTTGACCAACAAGGTAGAGCCGACGGACCGCCAGCGTTTTCACATCGACTTCCGCAATCCTGTTGGCGGGGCCGAGCGCCACATAGACGGTCGTGCCATCGCGAGACGTCGCCATGCCGACCGCCTGCACACCCTCGCGTCGTATACCCGGCACCTCGAACTCGACTTTGCCGGTCTGCGCGCGCGTTGCCGTGTCGAAGACGGTGACAGTGCCCCGGATCTCCGAGGACACCCAGAATTGCTTCCCGTCCGACGAGAATAAAGCCGCGCGCGGCCGGGTATCGACCAGCAGATTGTCGACGAGTTCAAGCGTGCCTGCGTCGATCAGATGCACCATGCTGGTGGTCTCCGAAGTGCAGGCGACATAGCGGCCGTCGGCGCTGGCCGCCATTCCTTCCGGTTCGACGCCGACATCCACGGTGCCGATGACCTTGGCCGCGGCGATGTCCACCACCGACACCAGATTGTCATTCTCGTTGGCGACGAACAGCCGCTTGCCATCGGGATGGACTGCGAAGAATTCCGGATCGGCTCCCGAAGGCAATTCGCCGACGACCCGCCGCTTCGCGACGTCGACCACGTCGATGCGGTTGTCGTCGCCTTCCGCGACGAAAAGCATCTTGTTGTCGATCGACAGCGCCAGCCCGCGCGGACGGCGGCCGACATCGATCGTCGCCAGCAAAGTCATTGTCACGCCGTCGACGACCGCGACCGTATTATCCTGCTCATTGGAAACGTAGATGGTCTCGGCGGCGGCGGGAGCAGCAAGAGCGAACGCCGCCAACAACAGCGTCATCAGAACTTGCATGTGCTCTCCTCCAGGTCGATGCCCAGCGTGTCGAGCGGCGTGCGCTGATGCAGGAAGCCCGGTTGCGGTGAGCTGGAAATCAAGAGGCGAGGCCCGGCGATCAAAATGGGCTGGCGCATCTGTCCGTCCCAGGGACGGAAACTAAGCCCCTGCCCCTTGAAGCCAGCGAGAAGAAACGCGTCGCCGCGCATATATCTGCCGATTGCCGCGGGATCGAGACTGTGCAGGCGCGTCGTCGCTTCGCCGATACTGCGCACAGCGAGCCAGGCCGCGTAGTCGCTGGGCAACATCCAGCGCCCTGCCTGCCTGTGGAAACGGTCCTGCAGTTGCGTGGCGCCCCATTCCTCGCTGACAGCGCTCCAGCCTGTGGCGACCAGCCCTTGCGTGCCAGCGACGATTCTCGGCAGCGCGGTGCGGCCCTCCAGATAGGCGCCGAATTCATCCGCCTCGTCGGCGACCACGAGCACATCATAGTCGCTGACCTGCGTGATCGCGGGTATTTCGGTCTGCAGCGTGACATGCCCTGTATCGGAACGTCCGTTGGCGGGCCTGAATGTCCACGGCTGGTCGATCGTGATCTCGGCTCCGAAGCGAGCCGCCGCCCGTCGAAAGGCCGCAGCCATCGCCTGATCCTGCGAATGCGGCCCCACAAGCAGGAACCAACGCTGCCAGCGCTTCCAGGCGAGATATTGCGCCAGCCCGTCGGCGAGCATGGCGCGGCTCGGGATCGTGTGCAGGACGTTCCGACGGCAGTCCTGTTGGCGAAGCACGTCGTCCGGCGCCCGGCTGTTGAGCAACGTCATCTGCTCGGCACCGGGCGCGGCACTGGCCTGTAGAAGCTGACTGGCGTCGAGATCGGCGACGACAAAGGCGATGCCGGCATCGGCGAATTGTCTTACCGCGTCGTCCGGCGTTTCGGTTGGTTTCAATATTCTTTCCTCCAGCCGAAATTTCTGCCCAAGAAACCGGCCGGTGCTTTCGTCGTCGGCAATGCCGAGCCGTGCGCCTTGCAGGCCGTCATCGGTGACGGTTTCATCAAGGGGTCCAAGGGGCAGAGCCGGTTTGCGCTCCTGGCCGATATACCCGATCACCATCGTCTGTTGCTCGGTGGCGCCAGGGCCGGTGATCAGCAAAAGAAAGAGAAGGCCCAGCAACAGTCTCATTGTGTCGCCCCCAGCCCAAACCGCGACGATCCCGCTTCATCGCCACCAGAGATTGCGACATCGCGCACGATGCGCGCAGGCGATCCCTCCAGAACAATAACCCGATCCCCCAGCGACGAGGCATATGCGAGATCATGCGTAACCAGCAGCGTGGTAGTCCGCCGACTGGCGAAACAATCCTGCAGCAGGCGGCGCATGGCTTGCGCGGTCGCCTCGTCGAGTGAAGCGAATGGCTCGTCGAGGAGCAGGAGCGCAGGCTCCACGGCGAGCGCCCGGGCAAGCGCTACGCGCCGCGCCATACCGCCCGAGAGTCGCTGCGGATAGCTCTTCTCATTGCCTTTCAGGCCGACAGCGGCAAGCCACCGGGCCGCATCGGGCGCGCGATCTGGGATGGCCAGCTCTACATTGCGCAAGGCGGTGAGCCAGGGCAGCAGCCTCGGTGTCTGGAACAGCATGCCTATCGGAAGCGGTCGTCCGCTCACGCTGCCGCGAAATTCGCGGTCGACGCCCGAAACGATCGACAGCAGCGTCGACTTGCCGACACCGGAAGGGCCGGTCAGGACGCAGACCTGTCCGTCGGCTATATCAAGCGACAGCGCGCGAAAGATCGTCCGGCGCTGGCCGTCGTCACCGGGGAAAGTCTTGTCCTCGATCCTGATCCTCAGCATCAGCGTCGCCAGGCGAACAGACGACGTTCCAACGGCACAAGCAGTCCATACTCTATGGCAAGCATCACAACGCCGAAGCTGATCGCATAGGCAAGGATGTGGGTGACGTCGAAGTTCTGAAAATAGACCTGTAGCTGGAACCCGACGCCGTTGGAGCGGCCGAGCAGTTCGGCGAGCAACACGATCTTCCACGTCAATGCCAGCCCGCTGCGCAGGGTGACGAGAAAGAACGGCGCCAATTGCGGCAGCACGACATGCTGCAGCTTTGCAGCACGCCCGAAGCGATAGAGCTCAGCCATTTCGGCAAAGTCCTTGTCCAGCCGGCTGGCGCCTTCACGAATAGTCACCACGACATTGGGGATCTTGTTGAGCGCGACCGCAAGGACAAGCGCGGTCTCGGCAAGACCAAGCCAGATATAAATTAGAATGACCGTGATCAGCGCCGGCATGTTGAGGAGTAAGACGATCCAAGGCCTCATCCATATGTCGGCTCTGTGCGAGCGGCCTGCCGCGTAGCCAAGGGCCGCGCCGATGACTATTGCCGACCCGAGGCTTGCCACGACGCGCGCAAGCGAGATGCCCAAATGGTATGGCAGCTCGCCCCGAACCGCTTCGTGCAGGAGAACCGAAACAACCTGGACCGGACCAGGAAACAGCCGATCGGCGGCGATCGATGATGCAATCTGCCAGACGAGCACCATGGTCAGCAATGCCGCAGCCGATTGCCAACGCTGCATTGTGATGGGGAACGCTGGGACATCGGTCATTGGCGCGAGCTCAAGCCGGTATGGCCCGGAAGACACCAGGATCGAGGCTCGTCGCCTTGCCGACCAGATCCTCGCCGCCCAATTTGGCCAGGATTGCAAACAACCGGGCCGCGCCATCACGTTCGTCTTTGCCGAAACGACGAGGGATTCCGGCTCGATAGGCGGCGCGTAACGCCGCCTGTAGGTGAGGATCGTCCGTGCCCAATTGAGGCGCGAGCACCCGCCACTCGTCGTCCGAAGACTCGAGCAGCGACTTCGCTGCCGCGGTCGCGCTCGTGAATCGCGCGAGGGCTATCGGGTTGGCCCGCGCCCAGCTTTCATGGAAGACGTAGCCGAGCATCGGCAAGTCCACGGATACGCCAAGCCCCTGCAGGATTTGCGCGACACTGAGCAGAGGCCTTGCCCCCTCTGACTCGAGACGGGCGGCGAAATTCCAGAACGTCAGCAGTGCATCCAGTCGCCCCGCCAGAAATTCCTGCTCCAACAAAGGCGGCGCGCCGAACACTGGCTCCACCTCTTCAGCAAGATCGCGCTTCACCTGACGGAGGCCGAGAGCGCGCAACAGGATCCAGCTTTTGTCCAGCGGACCACCTGCGATCCCCAGCCTTTTGCCCTTGAGGTCCGCAAGAGTTCGAATGGACGAGCCTTGCGGCAGTTCCAGCGCGCCGACGGCACGAGAATAGGGATAGAACACCAGATCAGCGCCTTCGCTACGCTGGCGCATGACCCACACCCAGTCCGAAACGATGACGTCGACGCTGCCCGCCAGCAATGCGGTCTTACCGACTTCGGTCCCGGCAAGCCGCTGAGCCTCGATTGATACGCCGTGCACAGTGTCCAACGCATGTCGCCGCATGACGGCAACTTCCCAGGCGGCGGTGCCAAATCCCAGCACGCCAAATCGCACGAGCGGCGATGGCTGTGGCGCGGCTTCAGCGGAAGCACCCAATAGCCAGCAACAAATACCCGCAAGAGCGGCCCGCCGCGAGATGTGACCCTGATCATGCCGGGTCAGCCATTCGCCTGGAAGGGTAGCAGTCAGCACGGGCGCACCGGGTGTGAAGGAACTTTCCTAACGCGGTGGCGGCAGGAATGTTCCTCGATGGTGCATGGAACTAACGGGAAAGCACCTAAGGTCCGTTTTTCGGCTCGTACGGCAGTCCGGGGGCTTGTTCAGGCGAACAGAAGAAGGTGTCAGGGGCTACGGTCCGCTCTTGGCATCATCGACCTCCAACGCGTCCATTACAGGTGCCGGATCGCTCTTTTCGGAGCTCGGGCTCTGCACCCCGGACCCGGCGTTCTCGATCGCTTGCACGATAGCATCTTCGATGTTTCCGAGTTCGTCCTCCCTTACTTCACGCCCATAACCAGCCACCTCGGCATCCTGCTCGAATTGCTGAGCGAGCACCGCGACGCTGACTTCCTCTCGACCAGGAAGTGTGCCGACATTCTCCTGTAGCCAGTTTTGAAAAAACTCTCTGGTCGCGCTCATCTCAGACCACCCTTTCGCCAAACTAAGCGCGACGGTGAGCCGAAGTTCCATGATGCGTTCACTTTCCCAGTGGTGCTGTACTCACAGCGTTGGGAGCCACGAGGTTTTTGCAGGCTTGATGAGGCAGTGGCCTTTCTCTTCACGACTCGATTGGAGTTCACTCTTATTGTGCAGTGTGCATCCTGATTGCGTCCATTTCGACCCTGTGGAACAAGCTCGTTGAGTTGAAGTTAGGCCCGATGCCAAGCTTTTCGGGCGAACCAAGCTTTTCGGGCGCACAAGTTTTTGACGTTGCCATCGTCGGCGGCGGCCCCGCGGGGCTCGCTGCAGCCATGTATTTAGCCAGGTTTCTGCGTTCGGTGATCTCGCTCGACGCGGGGCATGCGCGTGCCAAGCTCATCCCAAAATCCCGCAACTGTCCCGGCTTCCCCGACGGCATCAGCGGGGAAGAACTGCTCGGCCGCCTACGAGCCCAGGCACAGCTATACGGCGCGAGCCTTGTCCATGGTTGCGTAGGCCACGCCGAAAAACGCGAGGGGTTTTTTGTTCTGACGACCACCTGCGGGATTGTCCAAGCAAGGCGCGTGATTCTGGCAACGGGCATTGTGGACAAGGCACCTCCCATTGAAAGACTGGAGGAGGCGATCGCAACCGGCATTGTCAGACTGTGCCCGGTTTGCGATGCATATGAGGCCCGGGGTAGCCGCATCGGCGTTGTTGGTCCGGAGCATCTCGCCGTCAGGGAGGCTCTGTTCCTGAAGGGATATGGCAGTCAGGTCGCCTTGCTCGCCAATAACCAGGATGATGTTTCCGAAGCTGCCCGCGGCGCCGCCTTGGCAGGCGGAGTTGAAATCTGGGACGCGGTCGATGACCTGATCCCTCGACGAACCGGGTTCGATGTCGTCATGGCCGAGGGCGCCCCGATGCGCAACATCGATGTGGTGTACCCTTCGATGGGCAGCGACGTACGCTCCGAACTCGCGGTTGCTCTGGGGGCTAACTGTGACGCAGAAGGCTATGTCCTGGTCAACCGACACCTTGAGACTTCAACGCCAGGACTCTATGCCATTGGCGACGTGGCCGAGGGGCTCAATCAAATTGCTGTTGCGTTCGGAGACGCCGCCAAGGCTGCAACTCACATTCATAACGACCTCCGCGATTGCGCCGAGCCGGCGACGAACTTCCGGCGAAGTTGACCTGCAGATGCGAGCGCACCGTACCGGCTCACCTTTGGCTGCGTTGATGCCCGGAACCTGTTCCACCCGGCGTGAGACTACCGGCTTCGGCTTTGCTAGAGTTCTCCCAGGCGCAGCCGCTGGGTTGATGGACGGGCACGCGCTGGCGAACGGCTGGAGGAAGGAATGAAAATTCTCGTCACCGGCGCGTCAGGTCTGATTGGAGCCGCGCTTTGCGCGCGCCTGGCCGGCGAGAGTCATGAAGTGGTTCGCGTGCTTCACCACGCAGACACTGGCGTCCACCCGGAGATCCAAACCGTTTCCGTGGATATGGCGCGGGGCTTGCGACCTCAGGACTGGACCCCCTACCTCGCCGGTGTGGACGCCGTCGTAAACTGTGCCGGCGTCCTGCAGGATAGTGCCCGGGAAAACACCCGGCATGTCCATTCTACCGGCGCCTCGGCTCTCTTCACCGCGTGTGAGCACGCAGGTGTGAATAAGGTGATCCACTTTTCTGCCATCGGGGTCGATCGCCAGCAGCCGTCCGCCTTTTCCGCCAGCAAGCTCGCCGGCGATGAGGCACTGATGGCACGTAGCCTTGACTGGGTCATCCTGCGCCCCTCCGTAGTGCTGGGAAGGCCGGCCTTCGGCGCAAGTGCACTTTTTCGCGGCCTCGCGGCGTTGCCGCTCTTGCCGTTGATGCCCGACACGGGCCGTCTCCAAGTCGTCCAACTCGATGACGTGATCTCCACCGTCCTGTTCTTCCTCAAACCCGGCAGCCCATCGCACCTCAAGCTGGACCTGGCTGGGCCCGAGGCACTTTCGATGAGCGAGGTCGTGGGTCGCTATCGCCGCTGGTTCGGATGGAGCAGTGCTCGGGAGTTCATCTTGCCCAATTGGGCCGCAGCTATCTTGTACAGGTTCGGGGATGCCGCGGCTCAGCTGGGCTGGCGCCCGCCGATGCGCAGCAATGCAGCAAAAGAGATTGCCCGTGGCGCTGTCGGCGATCCCCAACCCTGGATGACGGCGACCGGCATTCAACCATCAAGTCTTACATCTGCACTGCGTTTAAATCCTGCGACGGTGCAGGAGCGATGGTTCGCCGGTCTTTACTTCGTCAAGCCGGCGCTCTTTGTCGTCTTGCCGCTCTTCTGGATCATGACGGGCATCATTTCCCTCACTGCCGGCTGGCGCAGCGGAGTTGACTTGCTGATTGGCACTGCTGCCGGCCCCTTGGCCGAACCGGCGGTAGTCGCCGGCGCGCTGGCTGACATCGCCGTCGGGGCGCTTATCGCCTGTCGCCCAACCAGCCGGCTTGGTCTTTTCGGCGCAATCGCGGTATCGCTTTTCTATGCGATCGCCGGGAGCATTCTGCGGCCGGATCTTTGGCTTGAGCCACTCGGGCCGTTGATCAAAATCCTCCCGATCCTCGTTCTGCATTTTGCAGCGCTGGCCATTCTGGAGGAACGCTGATGACGTACTTCGTGCTTAAATACCTGCACGTGATCGGCGCTGCTGTGCTGCTCGGAACTGGTGCCGGCATTGCTTTTTTCATGCTTTTGGCACACCGGACCGGGAATGCCGCGACGATCGCAGCTGTCGCCCGAATTGTCGTGCTGGCTGATTTCCTGTTCACGGCTACGGCCGTTGTCGCACAACCTCTGACCGGACTGGGCCTCGCTAGGGTTGCGGGGTATTCGCTGTCCGAAGGATGGATCGTTCTCTCGATCCTGCTCTACATCTTAACGGGCCTGTTCTGGCTGCCTGTCGTGTGGATGCAGATCGAGATGCGAAATCTAGCCACACAGGCCGCACTCTCCAACCAACCTCCTCCCGAGCGCTACCATCAGCTGTTCAGACGCTGGTTTGTCTTCGGCTTCCCAGCTTTCGGCGCCGTGCTCGCCATTTTCTGGCTGATGATTGCGCGCCCGGCAATCGAGTGGTCATCGTTGTAGCTGCGATCGGCAAGCACTGCGCCGTGAATTCATTCGTCGCGCCTAGCTGGCTCGTGCCGGCGCGATGCACTGCGGTCGGGAACCACGGTCACTGCCGCGAGTTCTTTCGCATGGCCAATCATCCCGTCACCGGCGTGCTTACTTCAATCGGCACATTAACCTCCCGCCCCGCGGCATTCCTGATCCTGTTGGTCTACGCAATCCTTTGGATGATCTTCGAGCGACAAACCCTGGACTGGCATGGAGCGGCTACCTTGTTTACGTGGGCCATGACGCTGTTCATCCAGCGTGCCGAGCACCGCGACACTCAGGCCATTCACGCCAAACTGGATGAGATCCTGCGATCAGACCACAATGCCTCGAACATCACGCGGATCGACGATGAAGAGCCCGAGGAAATCGAAAAACACCGCCACCGCAGGCAGCAGGACGACTGATGAGCGGCGTTTTGGTTTCACGGCAGGACGAGTAGCGGGTTTCCAGCTTTTGACGCCTATCCAGCCCCGCCGCCTCCTGCGCTCAGGCCCAGGCCTTCGATCCTTGCTGCGGCTGTGGTTCAGCGACCGAAGGATCGGAGCCCCCTATTGTTCCACCGCATCCAGAAAAATTTGCCCGAGAACCAGGTCGGGCAAATCGGCCGGCTCGAAATGCGTCATTCGCCCTTCTGGTTGCGCTCGACGAACTTGTTGAAACGGCTGGTTTGTCCGTCACCAGTCTTGGACTGGTAAAGAAAGGCCAGATCGTTCTCGTCGAATATGCGGAAGAACTCGTCCCATTCGACCGGCTCGAATGCTTCCTCGGGTTTGCCGAAGTCGATCCGCAGGATGCCGCCCGCGCCTTTGGTGCGAACCACTGCCGGGCGTCCATCCCGCTCCTCGGCCCATTTGCGGATTTCGTCGTGATTGGTGGTCGTTTGCGACTGGGACATTGAAATCTCCTTTGATCATCGGCGTTGCCAACATCGGGCATCGTCGGGGCTGCCGGCGTCCTAACAGCACAAGGGCGGCAATGTTCCGGCACGGCGCGGCGAGCGCGATGTGGCTGCTTCCGAACGAAGCCGGCCAAAGGAACTTTGTTGAAGCCAAGGGAACAAACCTTTTGCCGAAAAGTTCGGGTCGCCAAGATTACCTGTCTGAGGAGTGGTCGTGAAACGGATATTGGTTACAGGGGGATGCGGCTTCATCGGCCGGCATGTCGCCCAGGAACTCATCGAGCAGGATTATTCGGTTCGCATTTTGGATGTGCTGCTGGAGCAGGTGCACGCAGGCGAAACAGTCGCCCTTCCCGCCGGGGCCGAGCTGATCAAGGGCGACATTCGGGACCGGGAGGCGGTCGCCAAGGCGCTGGAAGGCGTTGACGCGGTCATTCATCTGGCCGCGGAAGTCGGCGTCGGACAGTCGATGTACGAGATCGCGCGTTATGTCGGCACCAACGATCTCGGCACCGCGACGCTGCTCGAGGCGCTGATCAAACATCCGGTCGAGCGCATTGTCGTCGCCTCATCGATGAGTGTCTATGGCGAGGGCCTCTATGCTACATCGGACGGCCGGCGCATCGACAATGCCCGGCGCAAGGCGGGCGACATCAAAAACGGGCAGTGGAATCCGCTGTCGCCGGAAGGCGAGCCCCTCTCTCCCCTGCCGACGGACGAGGAAAAGCCGGTCGACCTCGCCTCTATCTATGCGCTGACGAAATACGCCCAGGAACGCGCCGTGCTGATCTTCGGCGAAGCCTATGGCATCGATGCGGTCGCGCTGCGCCTGTTCAACGTCTTCGGCGCCGGCCAGGCGTTATCGAACCCCTATACCGGCGTGTTGGCCAATTTTGCTTCGCGTCTCGCCAACGGCCAACGGCCAATGATCTTCGAGGATGGCGAACAGAAGCGCGATTTCGTCCATGTGGATGACGTCGCCCGCGCCTTTCGTCTTGCGCTGCAGCAACGCCAGGCAAGGGGTCACGTCATCAACATCGGCAGCGGCCGAGCCTATGCTATCAGCGACGTCGCGCGGGTACTTGCCGAGGCCATGGGAACGCCGGACCGCTCGCCAGAGTTGCTCGGCAAGGCGCGCTCCGGGGATATCCGCAACTGCTTCGCCGATATTTCCAAGGCCCGTGAGCTGCTCGGTTTCGAGCCGAGGCAACAACTGGAGAATTCGCTCGCCGATTTCGTTTCCTGGGTGCGCAACTCGTCCGCCATCGACCGCGGCGCCGACATGAAACGCGAGCTTGAAGAACGTGGGCTGGTGTCATGAATACGCGCAATCGACGCGACGCGCCCGTCGCCATTGTCGGCGGCAGCGGCTTCATAGGATCGAACCTGGCCGACAGCCTGTTGTCGGATGGCGAGCCGGTGCTGGTGATCGACAATCTCAGCCGCCCCGGCGTCGAACAGAACCTTGAATGGCTGGCGCAGAAACACGGAAGCCGCCTCATGGTCGAAACGATTGACGTGCGCGACGCCAACGCGCTTGCGCCCGTTCTGAAGAGTTCCAAGGCGATCTTCCACCTGGCCGCGCAAACCGCCGTCACAACGAGCCTGGTCCAACCGGACGAGGATTTCGACATCAACCTTCGAGGAACGTTCAATGTCCTCGAGGCGGCGCGGCTGAGCAGTGAGTTTGTTCCGGTGGTCTTCGCCAGCACCAACAAGGTCTATGGCAGCCTGCCAGACGTCGCGGTTCGCGAGGACGGCGATCGTTACCTGCCTTGCGACGGCATCATCCAAGCGAATGGCATCGACGAGACCCACGGCTTGGATTTCTGCACGCCCTATGGCTGCTCCAAAGGCGCGGCGGACCAATATGTGCTCGACTATGCCAAATCCTACGGCATGCCGACGGCGGTGCTGCGGATGAGCTGCATTTACGGGCCGCGCCAGTTCGGAACCGAGGATCAAGGCTGGGTCGCGCACTTCCTGCTGAGTGCGCTGACGGGACGTCCAATCACCATTTACGGCGACGGCAGACAAGTGCGCGACATACTGCATGTCTCCGATGCGGTCGCCGCCTACAGGGCCACGCTCGATCGTATCGAGACGACCAAAGGACAGGCATTCAATCTTGGCGGCGGCCCCGATAATGCGATCAGCCTGCGCATGCTGTTGAGCGAGATCCGTAGCTTGACCGGCCGTGAGCTTTCGATCCGCCATGATGGCGAACGCACCGGCGATCAGCCCTTCTTCGTCGCCGACACCCGCAAGATCAAAGCGATGCTTGGCTGGAAAGCTCGTGTTTCATGGCGCGAAGGCATTCGCGATCTCGCAGACTGGCTGCAACAACACCGGCTCCAGCCTCGCCCCGAAGTCGTGAGGTACGTCGCATGAAAATTGCCCTGGTAAACCCGTTCTGGACCTATGACGACAGCATTTATTTCGGCTGCCGCCAACCACATCTCCCGCTGGAACTCGGCTATTCGAAATCCCTGCTCGAAACAGCCGGCCATGAGGTGTTGATGCTGGATGGGCAATTGCAGAAGCTCGACAACTCGGACCTCTCCGAGCGTGTGGCTGATTTCGCGCCTGCAATGACGGTCGTCAGTACCGCCCCGACTTATCTGTTCTGGCGCTGCGCACCACCCGAGTTGCGCGTGCCGGCCGATTTCCTCAACCGTCTCGCCGGGCGCGGTGGACGCACAGTCGCGGTCGGGCCGCATGGCTCGGCTACGCCCGCGCCAACCTTGCGCAAGCTTGGCGTCGACATTGTTGTGCGCGGCGAATGCGAGGAAATCGTCGCGGAACTTGCCCGGCGCGACGACTGGAGCGCTGTGCCCTCGACCGCTTACCTGCGCGAGGCCAAGGTGGTTTTGACCGGCGGCGTCCACGCCAGCTCGTTTGTCGATCATCCGCCACTCCAATGGCCATCAGACTGGATCGCAGCCCATTCGCACCACCATCACAGGTTCGATGACAAGCAGGTTGGGTTCGGCGCGGAGGTCGAAGCATCGCGCGGCTGCCCCTACAATTGCAGCTTCTGCGCCAAGATCGATTTCCGCGATGCCTATCGCCGCCGAAACCACGAGGCTGTCATAGCGGAAATCGATGGGCTGATTGCCCAGGGGGTCGGCTACATTTATTTCATCGATGAAATCTTCCTGCCGCAAAAAGCGCTGTTGGAAGCGTTGATCCATCGCGCCGTGAAGTTCGGTGTGCAGACCCGCATCGACCTTTGGAAGCCCGAGCTGCTGGAATTGCTTGGTGCGGCCGGCTGCGTCTCCATCGAGGCCGGCCTCGAAAGCCTGACCGTGGAAGGTCGTGCGATGCTGGCGAAGCGCTGCCGGCTGGGCACCGAGGAACTCGCCGCGCTGCTCGTCAACGCCAGGCGTCACGTTCCGTTCGTACAGGCCAATCTGATCGGCGTCGTCGAGGATGATCCTGCCCTCGTCGATTACTGGCGAACGCACCTGATCGACAACGGCGTGTGGGCCAATGAACCCGTACCGCTTTATCCATATCCGAGTTCGCCAAGCTATCGCGAGCTTTGGGGCGAACCCGACGACCTCGCCTGGGAGCGCGCCCATGATCACTATCTCGCATCATTCCAGAAGTTCAGCGACATCCAGGAAAGGCGCCCGCGTCCGCTGGCGGAACTGGAGGCGACATGTTGCGGACACTGACGCCGCGCTCGCGGCGCATCCTGATGACGGTCGACGCCGTGGGCGGCGTGTGGCGCTATGCGCTCGACCTGGCCAGGGAACTTGTCAACGGCGGCGATAGCGTGGTGCTTGCCGGCCTCGGTCCGCCACCGTCCAGGCAGCAGGCCGACGAGGCGGAGGCTTTCGCGAAGCTGATCTGGCTGAACACGCCGCCGGATTGGATGACCCGCAACGGCGGTGATCTCGACGCGCTGCCGCGGGAGTTGCATGCGCCCATGCGCGACCACGCCATCGACCTTGTCCATTTCAACGCGCCTTCGCAGGCAGCGGGATTCGACGCGCCATGCCCGGTCGTGGTGGTCTCCCATTCCTGCGTGACGACTTGGTTCCATGCGGTCAGAGGACAGGCGGCGGATGGGGCATGGGCCTGGCAGAAGGAGCGCAACAGACGCGGCATGGATCGGGCCGACGCGGTCATCGCGCCGAGCCGCAGCCACGCCGACATGCTAGAGACCTGCTACGGCCCGATCGCGCGCTTGAGTGTGGTCAGAAATGGTGCCCGTCCTCTGCCGAATGCCGAAAAGCACCAACCGCTCGTGTTCGCTGCTGCCCGCTGGTGGGACGAGGGCAAAAATGCCGCGGTGGTCGACCAGGCGGCGTCCCTGACGCGATGGCCTCTGTTTGCCGCCGGGTCGACGAACGGCCCAAACGGCGAGCATGTCAGCTTCAGCCATGCTGTTCCTCTGGGAGCAGTGCCATCCGACGAGGCGCGTTCGTTGATGGCTCGCGCGGGTATTTTCGTATCGCCATCGCTCTACGAGCCATTCGGCCTGGCCGCGCTGGAAGCCGCCATGTCGGCTACGCCCCTGGTGCTTTCCGATATCGCCACCTATCGCGAACTATGGGACGGGGCCGCGATATTCTTTGACGCGCGCGATCCGCACGATCTCGCTGCCTGCCTCAACCGTCTCTCCAGCGATGCCGAGCTCCGGCGAGAGCTTGGCCAGGCAGCCATCCGACGCAGCCGCAGGTTTAGGCTGACAAAGCAGACAGCGGCTATGCGCGGCGTCTACGACAAAGCGGCCTTAGCGATGGCGGAGCGCTGATCATGCGCTTTGTGTTTTACACCCACTCGGTCGTTTCCGACTGGAACCATGGCAATGCCCATTTCCTGCGCGGCGTCATGCGAGAGCTGGTCCAGCGCCGGCATCAGGCTATTGCGCTGGAGCCGGCGAATGGCTGGAGCCGGTCGAATCTACTGGCTGAGAAGGGGTCGTTCGCCATCGAACGCTTCCGCAAGGATTTTCCCGAACTGATGCCGGTGACCTACGATGCCGGATTTGATCACGAAGCCTGGATTGCCGAGGCCGACGTTGTGATCGTTCATGAGTGGACGGATCCGGAGCTTGTCGCACGTATTGGCCGTGCCCGGGCCGCCGGCGGCAACTTCATCCTTCTTTTTCACGACACCCACCACCGGGCCGTGTCTGCGACCGAGGCACTCTCGGCGCTCCGGCTGGAGCACTATGACGGCGTTCTCGCCTTTGGCGAAACCTTGCGCGAGAGCTATCTGCGCGCCGGCTGGGGCAAGCGCGTCTTCACTTGGCATGAAGCGGCGGACGATCGCCTGTTCAAGCCGCACCCGGAGATCCACCCCACCTCCGATCTGGTCTGGATCGGCAACTGGGGCGATGATGAGCGGACCGCCGAACTCAAGGAGTTTCTGATCGAGCCGGTGCACGATCTCGGCCTTGATGCCGCTGTTCACGGCGTACGCTACCCCAAGACCGCACTTGCGGATCTGGCCACCGCAGGACTGCGCTATGAGGGGTGGATCGCCAATGCCGACGTGCCGAAGGCCTTCGCCGCGCATCGTGTCACCGTTCACGTTCCACGGCGCCCCTATCGCCAGAGGTTGCCCGGAATCCCGACGATCCGCATGTTCGAGGCACTCGCCTGCGGCATTCCGCTGATTTCAGCGCCATGGTCCGATGTCGAGCAGCTTTTCAGGCCCGGTGTCGACTTCCTGTTTGCCGAGAATGGCTCGCAAATGCGGCAACAGCTTCGGACGGTGTTGTCCGACGAGGACTTTGCGGCCTCCCTGGTGACCTCGGGTCTCGAGACCATCCGCTCGCGGCACACCTGCCGCCACCGCGTCGACGAGTTGCTCGGCGTGCTCACGCAATGCGCGAACCGACACACCGCCGTCCCGACAGCCGCAAAGGAAGCCGTCGCATGAAGATCGCATTCTATGGATCGAGCCTTTTGTCGTCCTACTGGAACGGTGCCGCGACGTACTATCGCGGTTTGCTCAAGGCACTTTCGCAATTGGGTTACGAGATCACGTTCTACGAACCCGATGTCTACGACCGGCAGAAGAACCGCGACATCGAAGCTCCCGACTGGTGCACTGTCGTCGTTTATGAGGCGACCCAGCATGCGCTGATGCAGGTCGCGGCACGTGCCGCCGGCGCCGACATCGTCGTCAAGGCGAGTGGCGTCGGTTTCGAAGACGAGGCGCTGCTTCGCGCCGTTCTCGACCACGCCCGCAGCGACGCGCTTGTCGTATTCTGGGACGTGGATGCGCCAGCCACGCTTGCCCAGTTGCGCGACGAGCCGGACCACCCGCTCCATCGTGCACTGCAGGAGATCGACCTCGTGCTGACCTATGGTGGCGGCGATCCCGTTGTCTGGGCCTATCGTGCCATGGGCGCCAAGGAGTGCGTGCCCATCTACAATGCGCTCGATCCCGAAACGCACCATCCGGTCGCCAGCAAAGCGCGTTTTGCCTGCGACCTGGCGTTCCTCGGAAACCGGCTGCCGGACCGTGAAGCGCGTGTCGAATCGTTTTTCCTCGATCCCGCCAGCCAGCTGCCGAAACAGCGTTTCCTGCTCGGAGGCTCGGGTTGGGGCGACAAGCCGCTCCCCACCAATGTAGGCTGGCTCGGCCATGTCGGCACCCGCGATCACAACGCCTTCAATGTCACCCCAAAAGCCGTGTTGAACATCAGCCGCGACAGCATGGCCGCCAACGGTTTTTCACCGGCCACGCGAGTGTTCGAGGCGGCCGGCGCGGGCGCCTGTCTCATCACGGATGCATGGCTGGGCGTGGAACTGTTCCTGAAACCAGGCGAGGAGATCCTGGTCGCGCGTGACGGCGGCGATGTCGCCGAAATAATGCGCTCGCTGACCCCCGGGCGGGCCAAGGCAATCGGCCAAGCCGCACTTCACCGCGTGCTGGCGGACCATACCTACGCGCTTCGGGCGGATGTGGCGGATGCCGTCTTCAAACGTCATTTCGAGCACGGGGCCGTGGAGGCAGCGGAATGACCAAGAAACTGGACATCGTCTTTCTCGGCCTGTCGCTGTCCTCATCCTGGGGAAACGGCCACGCCACGACTTTCCGGGGTCTTTTGAAAGGCTTGCACGGACTCGGTCACCGGGTGACTTTTCTGGAGCGCAACGTGCCCTGGTACGCCAATCACCGCGATCTGCGCGATCCGGAGTTCTGCGCCTTGCGCTACTACGAAACCACTGCGGAGCTGCAACGCGACTACGCACAGTGCCTGGAGCAGGCCGACATCATCGTCATCGGATCCTTTGTTCCAGAAGGACGCCAGGTCATCGACATCGTCGCCTCGCTTTGCAAGGGGCAGCTCTGCTTTTACGACATCGACACCCCGGTGACCCTGGCCAAGCTTTCAGCCGACGATTGCGATTATCTGAGTTCGCGGCAAATTCCGTATTTCGATGTCTATTTCTCCTTCACTGGCGGACCAACGCTCAACCATCTGGCGCAAGACTTCGGCGCGCGTCATGCCGAACCTCTCTATTGTTCGGTCGATCCAGAACGGCATCACCCGACAGGAGATCCGATCCGCTGGGATCTCGGCTATCTCGGCACCTACAGCATGGACCGGCAGACAACGCTGAACGCTCTGCTGCTCGAGCCCGCACGGCATATGCCGAACCTCCGTTTCGTCGTGGCCGGCTCCCAATATCCATCCGACATCATCTGGCCGGACAATGTCGAACGCATCGAACATTTGCCGCCAGCCGATCACGCCGCGTTCTATAGCCGTCAGCGCTACACGCTGAATGTCACACGCAGTTCCATGATCACCGCAGGATGGTCGCCCAGCGTGCGCCTGTTCGAAGCGGCGGCTTGCGGCACGCCCATCGTCAGCGACCACTGGCCAGGGCTCGACAGCTTCTTTCCCGCATCGGCGATCCACACCGCCGCGGAGACGGACGAAGTCATCGATATCCTCGTTGGCGAGTCCGAGCGCGCACGCCTGGCCATGGCCGGCCGGGCTCGCAAACTCGTCCTCGCTTCCCACACCGGTGGGGCCAGGGCTCGCGAATTCGTGGCGGCGCTGACCCAACCAACGGCGACGGCCCTCGATCTCGACATTGGAAGTGCAGCATGAACGGCAGACAGGAGAAAACAGCGATGCGACAGACAAGAAAGGCGCACAGGGCAAAGACGGTGCTTGTTGCCGGCGGCGCGGGTTTCCTCGGTTCGCATCTTTGCGAAGTATTGCTCCGCAACGGCTGGCGCGTGATCTGCGTCGACAATTTTCTGACCGGGCGCATGGAAAACATCATCTCGATCATGGACCGGCCGGGTTTCCGGTTGATCGAGCAGGACATCTGCCGGCCATTGGATCTCGGCGAGCCCGTGGATCACATCTTCAACCTGGCCTGCGCCGCCTCACCGCCGCGTTATCAGGCCGACCCGATACACACCACGCGTACCTGCGTGATCGGAACCCTCAACCTGCTCGAACTCGCTGTCCGCAATGACGCGCGACTGCTGCAGGCCTCGACGAGCGAAGTGTATGGCGATCCGGAACAACACCCGCAAAGGGAGGATTATGTCGGCCATGTGAACTGCACCGGCCCACGCGCCTGCTACGACGAGGGCAAGCGCACCGCCGAAACGCTTTGCTTCGACTATCTAAGGGCCGGCAAGGCCGACGTCCGCGTCGCGCGCATCTTCAACACCTACGGTCCGAGAATGGATCCGGCCGACGGTCGCATCGTCTCGAATTTGATCATGCAGGCGCTCGAGAAGCGTCCGCTGACGATATTCGGCGACGGCCAGCAGACGCGATCCTTCTGCTATGTCTCCGACTTGATTGATGGATTGATGCGCCTGATGAACATCGACCCCAATCCGGGCAAGCCGGTCAATCTGGGCAATCCCGGAGAATTCACCATCGTGCGACTGGCGGCATTGGTGAAGGCGATGACCGGCACCAAGTCGGATCTGAAATTTCTGCCCCTGCCGCAAGACGATCCTCGGCGCAGGCAGCCTGATATTTCGCGTGCGAAAACGCTGCTCGGCTGGTCGCCGAGAGTGCCGCTCAACGAAGGGCTCAAGCTGACGATCGATTATTTCGCGGCGCTCGAAGGCACCGGCATCGGCGATCAGATGACAGGCCTTGCCAAAAGGAGACCCGCAGGCGGGCTGCAGAACCTTCCTGCATGACGCGGGCCGCGGACGGACCTGCCCGGAGATCGTTCGGAACATCCATCCAACCTTGTAGTTTGGCGGGAGGGACCCGATACGGAGGATCATCCTCATGCAACCCAAGCGACCCGCGAAGGATGTCGACAAGATTGCCGAACGCGAGGCGGCTGCCTATCTGCGGCGCTCCTCGATCACCTATCTCGAGTGCTGCGTCAGCCTGATGATGACGCATCTGCAGCGCGAGGAAGTGGCCGCTATTCTCGAGCAGGAAGCAGACATGCTACGAAGGCTGGATTGATCGAAACGCTACACCTGAGATTCGTCCAGGAATCGTATCAGCCCCGCCCTGTATCGGTCTCCGGTCGCGGCCAGCCTTGCTTTTTCCTGGCCATTTTCGGATTGCGCAGCCGTGCTCCAGAGCCCGATTTGGAACGCCAAATAGCAGGGTTCGAAAAAATCGATGTGGCCATTGTCAATATCGAGCCCCATCCCCTCGACCAATGTCGTCACATCGCTGTCGGACAGTCCATATTCGACACGGGCGCCGGCAATGTCCCACTCTATCGGCTGGCAGCCAATCAAATCGTGTGCCCGGCAATGGTCGACGGCATCTGTCTTGACCACCGAGCCGTCGGCACAAACGAGAAACTCCCACGCGTGAAGCTTTCCGTCGATTTCCACCGGCTGCAGAACATGCGCAGGGGTTTTTTTCGAGAGCCAGCCGCGCAACGTCGCCGCTCGGTTCTCGCCCAGAGCTTCAGATGTATTGAAAACAGCCATTTCCGTGAGTGCGAGCAATGATGCACCCGGTTCGCAGGTTCGGAGATTGAGCGCCCGCCAGGTTAGATAGCGCGCCAACTCCGCGACCAGCCTTCCTCTTGGCAGCGGCGCCTGGTCCATCGTGGTGCCGTCAATCCACCGTTCGACCAGAAAGCCGTGGCAAAGCCCGACCACTTGCGATCCGAACCCGGCTTTCCCCAACATTTCCGCGGCTCGTCTCTTACGCCGTCCGGTTTCGCCGAGGCCGGCGAATTTGACGAGCCAGCGACCACACCCCGCGGACGCCAGGAATTTACGCCGCTCGATGCCGCGCGGGCTCGGCGGCCAATGCTTTTCGTCGACGTAGTGGACGCTCCTCCATTCGCCACCAGACAGTTCGGTCAGGCGTAATTCGGGGCTGCCGACCGCCTCGGCCACCCATTCGCTAAGCGTGGGAATGTTCGAGCTTTCGGGGAAGGTGCATTCGAGCGCCGTCGCCACATGTTTCGGACAGCGCGACCATGTCTCCCTGGCCTCCCGTGACGCTTCGATGCCCGGGTCGCCAGGATGGCTGGGAAACAGGTGAATGCGGTCCATACCAATACCCAGTTCCCGCAGCCACGCGACGACGGCGTGCATCGAACTGCCGGACAGACCGGGACCTTCGTCTACAACGGCGAAGCGTGCCGATGGATTGTTCTTCCAGGAAGCGATCGAGCGCGGATCGGCATTGATGTGCCTGCGGAAAGGATGGCCGACCGGACGAACGCTGAACGGCGCCGGCGCGCCAATCGCGGCAGCCACTATGGCGGCAAGCCCCAGGCCGATGCTGCGGATGCCGATCACGCATGTGTTCGCATCGAGACCTGACTCCTGCGCCGCTCCCAAATAGCTTTCGGGATAAAGCGCGTAATGCGCGTAACCCTCGGCAGAACCGGTCAGAACCTCAGCCTCGCAATCCAACCCGTCCAGCAGTTGGAGAAGTCCCGGCTCGATGCCACCGCCCACGGCGAAACCGCTTCGCCACGACTTCGCCACCTCTGCCGCAAGACCAACCAGCAATCTGGCGCCTTGCTGTTGCCGCGGCGAAAAGATGTCGATGCCCCTGTTCTCGAAATCGACATCGGCAAGCGCGCGAACCAGTTCCGATACGCTGATGAATAGGCCGACCAACGCGGCATGGCGTCGGACGCCATGAGCCATGCGGTCCAGACTTTGAGCAATTTCGCTCGCAGCATCGCGAAGCCGTTCTGCGCTCTGCCTCCGCTTCTGGTCGCCGTAAACAATCATCGATCGGTTTTCCAATGCTTCGCCTTGCGGCAACGCAGCGAGCGCTGCTTCGATCCATGCTGTCTTGCGCAATTTTTCGGCAGGCCAAGGAACATTCCGGCACGCTGGTGGTTCGGCTGCAGGAACTTACCTTTGAACAGCATAGGGCGGCAGTTTCGTGGGATCGAAAAAGGTTCGTGTCGGTATCGTCGGGGTCGGCAATTGCGCATCCTCCCTGGTGCAGGGCCTCTCCTATTATCGTCACGCAAAAAGCAACGAACCAATCCCAGGGCTGATGCATGCCGACCTCGGCGGTTACCATGTCGACGACATCGAGATTGTCTGCGCATTCGACGTCGCCAGGAGCAAGGTTGGCCTCGACGTCGCTGAAGCAATCTACGCCGCCCCGAACAACACGTTCCGCTTTGCCGATGCGGCGGCAAACGGCGTTCGCGTCGAGCGCGGACCGACACTTGACGGCATCGGAAAATACTTGCGCGACGAAATCGAGGAGGCGCCGGAGCCGGTTGCCGACGTCAGCGAAATCCTGCGCAACAGCGGCGCCGACGTGCTGGTCTCTTACCTGCCGGTGGGCTCCGAGGAGGCGACGCGCTTCTACGCCGAATGCGCGCTTGAGGCCGGCTGCGCCTTCGTCAACTGCATACCCGTTTTCATCGCCTCACGTCCGGAATGGCGCCGGCGCTTCGAGCAGCGAGGGCTGCCGCTGGTCGGCGATGATATCAAGAGCCAGGTCGGGGCGACCATCGTTCACCGCCTGCTGGCCAATCTCTTCCGCGAGCGCGGCGTGCGCATCGATCGCACTTATCAGCTGAATTTCGGCGGCAACACCGACTTCCTCAACATGCTGGAACGCGAGCGGCTGGAATCAAAGAAAATTTCCAAGACCCAGTCCGTGGCCAGCCAGTTCGATGTTCCCCTGGAGCCGGGCAATATTCATGTAGGACCCAGCGACCACGTACCGTGGCTGACTGATCGCAAATGGGCCTATATCCGAGTGGAAGGGACGACCTTCGGCGGCGTGCCGCTCAACGCCGAGCTCAAGCTGGAAGTCTGGGATTCTCCAAATTCAGCCGGCGTGGTGATCGATGCGATACGCTGCGCCAAGCTTGCGCTCGATCGCGGCATAGCGGGAGCACTGACCGGTCCCTGCAGCTATTTCATGAAGTCGCCTCCCGAACAGTTCACCGACGCCGAAGCGCGGCAGCGCACGCTCGCCTTCATCGCCGGCAAGGACGAGCCTTTGCTGGATGCCGCGGAATGACGACAACGTTCTTTTTGATCCGTCATGCAGCGCACGACAATGTCGGCTCCTATCTTGCAGGACGGATGGATGGCGTTTGCCTTGGCGAGGCTGGGAAGGCGCAGGCCGCGCATCTTGGTGGCCGCATGGCCCGGGAGCCGATTGAAGCCATCTTGTGCAGCCCGCGTGAGCGTACGCAAGAGACGGCCGTGCCGATCGCGCTTGCCTGCGGCGTCGGTGAAATCGCGATCTGCGCCGAACTCGACGAGATCGATTTCGGCGATTGGTCGGGAAAGACCTTCGACGAGTTGAATGGCGATGCCGGTTGGCGGGCGTGGAACGACCAGCGGCAGGAGGCCAGGACACCGAGCGGCGAGACCATGCTGGATGTGCAGGAGCGGATCGTCGCACTGATGAACGCAGTGCGCGAGCGGCATCCGAACCAGTGTGTCGCCCTGGTCAGCCACGCCGACGTCATCAAGGCCGCCGTCTGCAAGGTGCTTGGCTTGCCGGTCGGCGACTGCTTCCGCTTCGACATCGATCCAGCCTCGATCACGACGATCGTGTCGGGTGACTGGGGCTCCAAGCTCCTGCGAATGAACGAAGCTGCCTGACGAGGACTTTCCGGATGCAGATGGTCATTTTCGGTCTCACCGTTACATCATCATGGGGCAACGGCCATGCCACGCTCTGGCGCGGTCTGATCCGCGCCCTGGGTCGGCTGGGATGGTCCATCACCTTCTTCGAACGCGATACCCCCTACTATGCCGGGACGCGTGATCTCGATCGGCTCGATGGCGGCAACGTCGTCATTTATCCGGACTGGGAGGACATCCGTCGCGTTGCGGAGCGGGCAATGAAGCAAGCGGATGTCGTCGTCGTCACCTCCTACTGTGCCGACGCCGTGGAGGCCTCGCGGCTGGCGCAGCAGACAGGTCGCGGATTGCGTGTCTTCTACGATCTCGACACTCCGGTCACGCTTGCCCGCATCGAGCAAGGCGAGCGTCCGCCCTATTTCGGACCTGAGGGTCTCGCCGATTTCGACCTCGTTTTGAGTTACACCGGCGGCTCTGCGATCGAGGCGCTTAAGTCGGTTTTGGGCGCGCGTCACGTGGTGCCGCTCTATGGGCATGTCGATCCCGACCAACACCGGCCGGCAGAGAAGCGGGCCGAATTCGCCGGTGATCTGTCCTATCTCGGAACTTACGCGGCGGATCGCCAGGCCGGCGTCGAAAAGCTGCTGGTCCGCCCGGCCGCGCGCCTGCCTGACCACCGTTTCATCATTGGCGGCGCGCAATATCCGCAGGAATTCCCATGGAGCGACAACATCTTCTTTGTCAGGCATCTTCCGCCAGCCGACCATCCGGCTTTCTTCTCATCATCTCGCCTGACACTGAACGTCACCCGGGAGGCGATGGCGCAAAAGGGCTGGTGCCCGTCGGGACGGCTCTTCGAAGCGGCCGCGTGTGGGGCTGCCATCGTCACCGATGCATGGCCGGGCCTGACCGAATTTTTCGAACCCGGCCGCGAAATCTTGTTGGCGCATGACACCGATGATGTGGTCGCCGCATTGCGATTGCCGGAGCGCGAGCTCGACGGCATTCGAAGGCGTGCCCGCGACCGGGTCTTGGGCGAACACACTTCGGCACGGCGCGCGGCGGAACTGGATCGCATCCTGAACGAGGCCTTTCAAAGATCTCCCGGCGAACCGATGAGGGAAGCGGTCTGATGTTGGGCATCGTACCCGCTGCCGGGCGCGGCAGCCGCATTCAGCCGCTCGGCTTCTCGAAAGAGCTGCTGCCGGTCGGTAGCCGGATCGATGGACAGACCGAGCGTCCATGCGCCGTGAGCGAGTATCTGGTACGGCGCATGGTGCAGGCCGGCGTCGACAAGATTTGCTTCATCATCGGATCGGGCAAATCCGACATCCTTGAATACTACGCCGCCGGCTACGGTGACGCGGCGGCTCTCTTCGTGGTGCAGCCGAACCCCGTCGGTCTGTGCGATGCGATCTTCCGGGCGGCGCCCCTCGTCGCGCCCGACGAGGTCGTCCTGGTCGGCCTTCCCGATACGATCTGGTTTCCCGAGGACGGTTTCCGCCATTTGCCCGACGATCAGCTCTCATTTCTGCTTTTCCCGGTGGATCAGCCGGAATTCTTCGACGCCGTCGTCACCGACGTCCACGAGCGCGTGATCGAAATCCAGGTCAAACGACAGGATGCCGCCACGAACTGGGTCTGGGGTGCGTTCAAGATGCCGGGCCATATCCTGCATCAGCTTGCGGCACTCTGGCGTGAGCGCGAGCGCAGTGACGAATATATCGGCACTTTGGTCAACGCCTATATTGCGGCCGGCGGTACAGCTTTTGGTGTCAGGGCTGGGTCGGACTATGTCGATGTCGGCACTTTCAACGGCTATCGAACAGCTCTGCGGTTGCTTGAAAACGACGCCTCATCCGCGCAGCGCCGGCCCACCATGATCATGCCCGGCGCGCAGTCGCATGTACCCGTCGTTCCTGGCGAAGGAGCCTGAGCCATGCTGCATTCCCATGCCGAAATCCGCCGCCGCATCGATGCGCTCGGCCCATGGTTCCACAACATGGAACTTGCCGGCGTCCAAACCGCTCCCAACCATTTTCTGGGCAACTACCCGCTGATCAAATGGCGCAAATTTGCCAATGCCATTCCCGCTGATCTGAGGGGCAAGGCCGTACTCGATATCGGCTGCAATGCAGGATTTTACTCCATCGAGATGAAACGGCGAGGTGCTGACCGTGTCCTCGGCATCGATTTCGATGACGCCTACCTGGCGCAGGCTCGCTTTGCCGCCGAGGTTGCCGATTGCGAGATCGAATTCCAGAAGCTTTCGGTCTACGACGTCGGCTCGCTGCGCGAGACGTTCGATGTCGTGCTGTTCATGGGGGTGCTTTACCATTTGCGCCACCCCTTGCTCGCGCTCGACCTGATCCGCGAACATGTCGCCCGTGACCTGATGATCTTCCAGTCCATGCAGCGCGGCAGCGCGGATCTGCCCGAGTTGGAAGAAAACTATCATTTCTGGACGCATGACCTGTTCGACCAGCCGCAGTTTCCCAAGCTGCATTTTATCGAGCACCGCTATGCCGACGATCCCACCAACTGGTGGATTCCAAACCGCGCCTGCACCGAAGCGATGCTGCGCAGCGCCGGTTTCGAGATCGTTCTGCACCCCGAGCAGGAGGTCTATTTCTGCCGCGCAGCCGGGGACCCGGCCGGCGGCGGCGCCATCTACCCCTCGAAAGGACAGCTCCATGATTGAAGCCGCCATGATCTGGAACGAGCCCAACAACAAATCGCATTGGGACCCAGAGCTCGATCCCGATTGGAGCCGCTTTGCCAGGATGGCGATCTTGTCGGCTGACGCAATCGCGTCGGAGAACCCGTCTTTGACGAAAGTACTCGGTGGCATCTCGCCGATAGATCCGGGCTTTATCACCCGCATGAAGGAATTCGGCGTGCTGGACCATGTCGATGCCGTCGCCGTGCACGGCTTTCCGCTCGACTGGAACCTGTGGCAGATCCACGAATGGCCACAGAAGATCGGCGAGATCGCGACCGTCACCAACCTTCCCATCTGGGTCAGCGAAGTCGGCGTATCGACCTTCGGCGCGGAAGAAATCCAGGTCTGGGGGCTCAAGCGCACCGCCGAGTTGCTGATCGGCAACGCACCACGCATCCAGTGGTACAGCCTCTACGATCTTCCGCGCGAATGGGAAGCAACGACGCGGCATCGCGAGGCAGAGGGCTCTTCTTACTATCGACATTTCCACATGGGGCTGCTGCGCCAGGACGGTACGCCAAAACCTGCGCTGGAGGAGTTCCTGCGCTACACGCCCGCAATGGGGCTGGTGCAGTGGTTTCATTTCGAGGACGCCCGGCTGGACGATGCCGTCGCCTGGATGAAGCGGCTGGGCGTCACCAATATGCGCACGGGGCTTTCCTGGGCAGACAGCTTCCGGCCGAACGCGCTGGACTGGTTTGACCGGCAGATGGAGGCACTCGCCGATTTCGACGTGACGGTCACCTTTTGCTTTACACCGCAGCATCGCGGAATGATGCCCCACCACACCAGCCCACCTCTGGTGCCGGAGGAGTTCGCGGAATTCTGCGCAACCATGATCCGCCGCTATGCGCCCGGCATGACGTCCGCTTCGCTCCCGACGCGGCGGGCCTCGGCAGCGTGAAAGTGTCATGCTGCCAATGCATCAGACGCCCGACACATTGGACGAATTAGCGGCATCATCGACAGGTGGTGCGGCATACGGGACCGAGGCGCAACCAGCCGCGGCGCTCACTGTCCTCAATGTCGCCTACCCTCTCGCACCCGTCGGACCCGATGCTGTCGGCGGTGCCGAACAGGTTCTGTCGATGCTCGATCGGGAGCTGGTTCGCGCCGGCCACCGCTCTATCGTCATTGGCTGCCGCGGCTCCAGCGCGAGCGGTACCCTTGTGGAAATACCGGCTGAAAACGGCGTGCTCGACGAGGCGGCGAAGAGCCGCGCGCAGCAGGCTCATCGCAAAGCGATCGCCGCTGCCCGCGCCCGATGGCCGATCGATGTGGCTCATCTGCACGGTATCGATTTTCATGCCTATTTGCCCGACGATGGTCCGACCCTGGTGAGCCTCCACCTGCCCTTGGACTGGTATCCGGCCGAGGCTCTGCGACCGACGCGCGACGACCTGTGGCTCCATGCGGTCTCGCCCACCCAGCAGCAAACGGCGCCACCAGGGGCCAGACTGGTGGCGCCGATTCCCAACGGCGTTGACATCGAAGCACTGAGCCTGGTGCAGCCGAAGCGAGACTTTGCCCTGGTTCTCAGCCGAGTCTGCCCGGAAAAGGGCATTCACCTGGCCCTGGACGCGGCCAAACAGGCGGGCGTGCCCCTGGTCATCGGCGGCAAGGTCTACCCCTACGAAACACATACGCGCTACTTTCGCGACGAGGTCCAATCCCGTCTTGATGCTCGCCGCCGCTTCCTGGGCCCGCTCGGTTTTAACGCCAAGAGGCGCTTTCTCAACGCAGCCCGCTGTCTGGTCATTCCAAGCCTCGCCGCCGAGACAAGCTCGCTTGTCGCCATGGAGGCCCTCGCCTGCGGTACCCCGGTGGTCGCATTCCCGAATGGTGCGCTTGCGGATGTCATCGAGCACGGCAGGACGGGCTTTCTCGTCAACACAGTCGACGAGATGGCCCAAGCCATTCTTGCGGCGCCCAGCCTGGACGCCGAGGCGTGCCGGGTGGAGGCGCGACGGCGGTTTTCGCTGGAACGGATGATCTCGTCGTATATGGCTGCCTATCAGGCGCTGGCACAACTTGGCACAGATTGCCGGCGCTTCGCTGCGGCACCGTGAGAAAAGCAGTGTTGCGCAGCGAAATCATCGATGACCCCGTAAAATTCGATGCCTTGACGCCGCACTGGTGGAAACTGTGGGAGCAGAGTTCCTCTGCGACGCCGTTCCAATCCCCCGCCTGGCTGGTGCCATGGTGGCGCGCATTCGCACCCGGTGAACTGGCGACAGTTGCGGTCTGGCGTGGCGGCGATCTGGTCGGGCTGGCGCCACTCTATCTCGAGCATGGAACGGCCGGTTCGAAGCTGCTTCCGGTCGGTATTTCGCTCAGTGATTATCTGGACATCCTGGCTGTCCGGGATATCGAGGCGGCGGTTGTCGCCACCATTGCCGAAACGATCTGCTCGGTCGGGTGGTCACAATGGATCTTGTCTGATCTGCCGCAAAACAGTGCCGGTCTTACGATCGCGCATCCCGGTTTAACGGTCGAGAGGCCGGTAATTCATGCAGCCTGTCCCGTGCTTGCTGTTGCCGGCGACGACACGTTGGCCGGCTGCGTTCCCGCTCGGCGCAGGCGCCAGTTGCGCCGGGCGCGCCAAGCGGCGTCCAGACGCGGTCGGCTCGCGTTGGCGTCAGCGCGGGGCGATCAGAACTTCCTGAACCAATTGATCCGCCTGCACCAGGCACGCTGGGTTGGACATGGAGGTGGTGTATTGGCCGACCCCGCCGTGCGGCACTTCCATGGGCTTTCACTTCCCTTGCTCGATGCTCACGGCCTGGTCCGATGCTGGTTGCTCGCGATCGATGGCACGACTGTCGCCGCCTATTACGGATTTCACCACCGCGGCCGCGCCTATGCCTATCTCGGCGGCCTCGATCCTGCATATGCCGAGGAGAGCCCAGGGGCGATCCTGATCGGCCACGCGATCGCGGAGTCGATCCGCGAGGATGCGCGCGAGTTCGACTTCCTGCGCGGCCAGGAGGCCTACAAATATGGCTGGGGCGCCGTCGACAGGTGGACGATGCGGAGGATCTGGACGCGGAGTTGATGTCATGAGTGTGCACGCGCAGCGCCGGACATCGGTCAGACGGGCGGTCGAAGATTGCATGGCCGATGGTGCCTGCGCCGAAGCTGTTCTCGTCAGGCTGGCGCTTCACCTGCCGCCCACAATTGAAGCGGCGGAATTGGCGGAGTTCGTGCTGAAAGTCCGTCCGGCGGATACCGGCGATGCTGAAAGACTGCGAAAGGTCGCTGGACTGCTGCGCCACAGACCGGGCGTCCTTGCCACTTTGCGAGCGACAGGCGGCGCCGTTCGGCATGAACGCGGTAACGGCGAGACGGATATTGCCGTCGTCACGCGGCTGGCCTCGAGTTTTGATGCCGCGGCAGCAATTTCGACAGCCGCAAGTGTCCAGTTAGGATCCCTTGGCGATGACGAGCGGCTGACAGCCATGACCGACGAAATCGTTGAATGGCTCGAGGCGCGAGAATTCACCGGAATTGAACGAGACATTCTCGACATCGGTTGCGGCATCGGACGTTTCGAGCGCGCGCTGTCCAATTCCTTCAAGCGGATGGTCGGCATCGACATATCATCGCGGATGATCTCTATCGCCTCCGAGCAATGCGCAGCGCTCGGCAATGTCGAACTGCGCCAAACCTCCGGTCTCGATCTGGCCGACTTCGACGACGACAGTTTCGATTGCGTGTTGGCGGTCGACAGCTTTCCCTACCTGGTCCTGGCCGGCATGGCTGAGCGGCTTTTCGATGAAATTGCGCGCGTTCTCAAACGGCCGGGCCGGCTCGCATTGCTCAACTATTCTTATCGCGGATCGCTTTCTTTGGACCGGGCCGACATCGGCCGTCTTGCGCAAGCTCACCAATTGCGGGTCGTCATCGACGGCGAGAAGCCGTTTGGGTCATGGGATGGCGACGCCTTCCTGCTTGCTGGGTGAGACGGAACATTACAGCGCGATGCCGGTTCGGGCGTCGGCACCGATCGGTGTCCTGGATTCGAAGGAGGAGATCATGGCATCCGGCGGCAAAAAGCATTTCGGCCAAGGCAGCCAAGGCAAAGGTGCCGGCGCCGGCGCAATGACCACCTTGGACAAGGACAAGATCGAAGAAAACGCGGTTTTGTCCAACCGCGACAGGAAGCAACATAGCCGAGAGCGCGGGCTGGACGGCAATCGAATCAAGTCCGATCAATTTCAGGATCACGCCGCAAACCGGTTGCTGAAGGACTGACGCCACCGCGCCGCGTCTTGCCGCGGCACGGAGGAAAACTGTGCAAGGGCCGCCGGTGAGCCTCTCGGCGGTCGACAACGCCTTGTAGTGCCGAGCGCTCATCATCAGACTTGGATCTAGGGATGCTATCAAGAGAACGTGATGTCTCATTCGAGCGACGATACCACGGATCTGCTTGTCGAGATGGCAGTGGATCAGGAGATTGCTTCCCTGCTGGCCGCCATAGAGCAGGAAAAGATACCAGACCGCCTATCCAAGCTGGCGATCCAATTGCAAAACGCTCTCGTCGAGAAGCGTCGGCGAGACGTGAAGAGCTGATTATCTGCGGCTGTCGACCTCTATATCGAGCTGACCATCCGACAGCTGATTTCGCCTTTCTATCAATGTCTGCAACGAGCTCTCCCCGAGTAGCTCAAGGATGTTGGCGCGGGCACGGTTCAGCCGGCTCTTGACCGTCCCTACCGCGCAGCCGCAGATTTCGGCGGTTTCCTCGTAGCCCACTCCTAAAACGCCGATCAGCATCAGCACCTCGCGCTGATGTTCGGGCAGCTTTTGGATGGCGCCGTGAACTTCCTTGCTCTGAACGGTCCATTCCTGGGTAGCTTCCGAAATCGGTCTCGAAGACGCGCAGTCGAGAAGGCCTGGCGCTTCCCGTGCAGCGATCTTGATCCGGGTGTAGTAGGTGTTGCGCATGATGGTGAAGAGCCACGACTTCATGCGTGTACCAGGTTCGAACTTGTCGATGTTGGCGAGCCCTTTGGTCAACGTTTCCTGCACCAGATCGTCGGCATCGTCTGGAACGCGGCAGAAGGTGCGCGCGAAAGCCCGCAGGGCAGGTATCAGATCGACGATGGAAACGTCATTGGTTTGTTGGTCGGCCAAGAGATAGCCTCCGGATGACAATGGTCCAGCTCCCAGAAAAAAGAGTGAATGAACGAAGCCAGAGCTAAATGCATGGAAGTTTGGTTCGTTCCCGCCGTTGGAAACAACTCTTCGAAAATTCCACCGGGCGCGAACACGCCGACTACGGTCTTCCCCCAACCACGCCCACTTCAAAGGAACGAAACACCATGCCGAGCTTCATTCCCGGGAAGTCTCGCCGGTGCGTTTGGCTGTGCAGGGCATGGACCGAGTCGTGCGGCTGGTAACGCGCAAACCACTGCTGACAAACCTATTGGCGAACCACGTGGCGAACTCGGCTACCATCGATACATAGCGATAATGGTTGGCCGGAGACATGTTAGAGTCATTAATTTTGTTAACTTATTGGCGCGGGTGAAATCCAGCAATCGGTCGTAGTTGCCGGGCGGTCGGCCAACGAACATGCTCGTCCAGCACTTGCTCTATTCTGCCCTCCGATCGGGCTAAGCCGATGAAATACCGGGTTGATTCACCCCTCACGACGTCGCCGAACGGCATGCTGTCGCGTACAATCTGCAGCTGCTCTCCGAAGCTGGCTGTTGCGGTGCTGTGCAACTCGCTTTGGCGAAGATCACGGATGACGATCAGCGCTTGAGTGAGCGCCCGAACCGGTCCTCGATCCGCGACTGAAGGAACTCGAGCCCCATCGAGAGCAGCCAATAGATCATCGAGGCGGTGATGAGCATCTCGATGTGGCGGAACTCGGTCTGGCCCTGCGTGCGTGCGAGATACATGATCTCCCAGACCCCGACCACCGAGACCAGCGAAGAATCCTTCAGCATCGCAATGAACTGGTTGCCGGTCGGCGGCACGATGACGCGCATCGCCTGCGGCAGGATGACCAGGAACATCGTCTGGTTAGCGCTAAGGCCGAGTGCCGTAGCACCCTCGGTCTGGCCGCGCGAGATGCTTTCGATGCCGGCCCGGAAGATCTCGGTCATGTACGCGCCGTAGCAGAGCGACAGCGCCATGATGCCAGCCGGCACGGCGCCGATCACGTAGCCAATCTGCGGCAGGCCGAGATAGATGATGTAGATCTGCATCAGCAACGGCAAGCCACGAAACAGAGAGGTATAGAAGGTCGCCAAGCCATAGACCACGCCGTTGCGGGAAAGTTTGGCGATGGCGCCAACGAAGGCGATGAGGGTGGCGATGGCGATCGAAATGGCCGAAATGTAGAGGGTCGTCACCACACCCTTCGAGACGAGGAAGCCGATCTTCTTGGCGATGAACGCGAAGGACAGGTCGAAGGAATAGAAAAACAACATTAGCAACACGAACAGCTCTATCCAAACTGCCACAATCTGCTGTTTGCGGCTGAGATACCGCAGCGCGTTCCAGTTCGCCACCAAGATCAATGCGATCAGCACCGCCGAGACCGCCCGCCCGACGTCCGGGTTGGCGGCGAGCCACTCGACCGACCCCGGAACGAGCTTGCCGAGCCAACTGGCTTTGATGCCGAGCCCATACAGGCCGGCGGCGATGGCGGCGAGCACGAAGAACACGCCAACGCGGCGCGCCGCGTCCGGGTGGTTGAGCAATAGTCGGCCGATCACGTCTTCGATCTCCCTGCGGTCAGCGGGCCCGCTCGCGCCACCAATCCTGCGCCTGCAGCTTCCAGTAGGTGAGTTGCGCAACCGCAAGTCCAGCCGGGCCGCCCGCCCAGGCAAGGCCGAAGGGTGTGAACAGCCGGTAGCGGTCCGATTGTCCCAGTATGGCTTCGGCGATCAACTTGCCGGCGATCGCCGTGGTGTTGATGCCATGGCCACCAAAAGCCGTGAGGTACCAGACGCCCGGCTGCAACGGGCCTATTTGGGGCATCATGTGCCGGGCATAAGACATGAGCCCGGACCAGGCGAGTTCGGTCTTGAGGTGTTCGAGCTGCGGATAAGTGGTGACCATCTCACGGCGCAATTGCCTCCCCAACACGCCCGATGAGGCTGCCCGGGTGGTGATGCGCCCTCCCCAGAGCAGCCGCCTGCCGTCTTCGACAACACGGTAATAATCGCCTGCGCGACGGTTATCGCCGACGGCGTCGGTCGTCGTAATCGCCTTGGCGATGAGGTCAGGCGCCTCCTCGCTCACCATAACGTAGGTGGCGATCGGCAGGAATGCCCGCTGCAGCCGACTGACCAGTGGCCCCGTATATCCGCCGGTGGCAACTACGGCCTGGCGGGCGCGCACTTCGCCGCTGTCGGTACGCAAGATCTTTTCGGCGCCGTCAAGGTTGGCTTCAACGGCAGCCGTTCTCTCGTATATCCTGCCGCCCAGCCGCTCGATCTCGCCAGCAACGGCGCGCAGATAGTTAAGCGGATGCATGTGGAAGGCGCTGGGATCGCGCAGGCCTTGGTGGTAGCGATCCGAATGCAGCACCGCTCGCACCTGGTCGCGATCGAGATAGTCGAGCCGATAGTCGAAATCCCGCGCCAGTTGCTCGGCATATGCCTTGAGCGCGGCGCCACCATCGTGGCGAAGCACGCTCAATATACCGGAGCGCGGCTCTGCCGCCTTGATGTCGAGATCGCGGATCGTCTGCCGCACGAAGTCGACGCCTTCGATGGACAGGCGGTGCAGTTTTTGTGCCGCGTCGACGCCGGCCATCGCGGCGATGTTGTCGGTGCCGGTGGCGAAACCGGGATTGACGAAGCCGCCATTGCGACCGGAAGCGCCGAATCCTATCCGCTGCGCCTCAAGCACGACGACCTGCTGGCCGGCGCGAGCCAGTTGCAACGCCGTCGTCAGGCCGGCCAGTCCGCCGCCGACAACGACTGTCTCGCACTCGGAAACGCCGCTCAGCGGCGGCCTGATGGTGTTGTCGGCAAGCGTGCGTCGGTAATAGGTGTCAGGACATGTCATGATCAATACAATAAGGTGGCGGCACTAGAGCATTTTGCAGGCAGGCGGAGCCGCCCGGTGTCGTGGAAATGCGGCTGAAACAAAACAGATGGAGCGGGATGTTCAATTGAATGCACCCCGCTCAAGCTTTATCCACGATGCCTCTCAGTCAGAGCTGTAATCCTTGCCGTACCACTTGGTGGTCAGTTTCGCGAGGGTACCGTCCTTCTTCATCTCGTCGAGAATGCCGCCGATCTTGGCATTCCACTCGGCATCACCTTTTTCCGCGATCACCACCAGTGGCTCACGGAAGGCATAGCCGCCTTCCAGGACACGCAACGGGTAGCCGTTCTTTATCGCGTTCTGAGCCGTCTGTTCTGGTGCGATGACCGCGTTGAGGCGCACGCCGTCGCCGAGCCTCAAATCGTCGAACGGCAGCATTGAGTCAGCGAAAGTCCTGATCTCACCGGGCTCCAGCTTGTATTCGATGGGCGGCAGGCCGGGAGCATCGATCTCGAGTTGTCTACGGATGAAATCCTCCGACGTGGTGGCGGTCTCGACGCCGATGATCTTGCCGTTCAGGTCGGCGACCGATTTGGCCGGGCTGTCCTTGTGAACCACGTAGACGTAGGGGCTATAATAATAGATGCCTTCGAAATCGATCACCTTGGCCCGCGCTTTGGTCGGCGTCACCGAGCCGACACCCAGATCGTAACGTCCCTGCCAATGGCCGCCCGTCATCGTCGCCCAGTCCGGCGTATCGAAACTGACCTCGACACCGAGGCGCCTTGCGATCTCTTTCGAGACGTCTATGTCGAAGCCGACCAACTGATTGCTGTCGTCCAGGAAACTCTGCGGCGGCCAACCGCTGTTTGTGGCGACCACCATTGCCTTCTTCGAGGTAACCCGGTTGATGGTTTCACCCGCCGAGGCCGCAGACGCGAACGCGAGCGTGGTAGTGGCCAAGGCCAGCCACGCGATCAATTTCCTCACTTGAACCTCCCTCTTCATCGTCATTCAGACATATGCTTCCCAGAGCGCGCTCCCGTAGAGAAACAGCAATTGAGAGCGCGGCATGAGATCGATCTCATATCAGCACACATATCGACGAGGGGATCAAGTCCTTTTTCAAATAGCCAGTTGTCCTCCGGGGGCGCAAAGCATCGGCACCCGCACGGTGCGGCGGAACCCGCGTTTGATGTGACGCGCGTGACTTTCAAGACAGAGGAAACGAAGATCTACTTCAACCTATCACATCATTGCAGATGGGCGGCACAGGATGGCTTGCTGTCTACGAGTTTCCGATGTTCCGGTTAAGCATGGGTGCGCGGCACACCGGCAGCAGCACCAGCAGGATAATGGCGGAATCGACCCAGAGGACCCTGTTCACGCCCATCGTGTCGACGATCTGACTGGTCGCTAGGGTACCCACGGAGATGGCAAGATTGAAAGTGAAGCAGTAGATGGCCGTCGCGGTCTCCGCGCTTTCTGATGCTGCACTCAGCACCCACGTCTGCAGCGTAATGGGCGCCGCGCCATACGCGAAGCCCCACACCAGCAGCAGGATGGTTCCTGTGAGCGGCGTGACCCCGAGCAACGGGAAAAGAGCCAGCGTGGCCCCGAGCCCAATGACGACGCAGGCCAATGTGCGACCGACGGATTTTGCGGCCCAGACGCCTGCGACGGCGTTGCCAATCATTCCGAGAATGCCATACCCCAACAGTAGCCAGCCTATGCTCCCTGCAGTGACGCCCGAGACCTCCAGCAACACCGGGCTCACGAAGGTGTAGGCACCGTAGTGGGCAGCCACCAGCAGTGCGGTCGCAACCACGCCCGCCAGAAGGGCGGGATTGCGCAATTGCGCACGCAGGGCTTTCACCTCCACAGGCTGCGCCGCCTCCAGCTTCGGAAGCACAAGCAGGGCGGCGAGCAGTGTGGCAAAGCTCAGGCCGGCGAGAGACCAGAACGCGCCGCGCCAGCCGACTAGATCACCGATGATCGTGCCGGCCGGCACGCCCAGCACCGCAGCGGCACTTACACCGCCGAAGACAATAGTCATGGCGCGCGGCACGGACGGTCCAGGAACAAGGCGTACTGCGATGCTCCCGGCTATCGCCCAAAAGCCACCGATGGTGATCCCGACGAGCAGCCTGGACGCGAGAAGAACGGGAAAGTTCGTTGCGAGCGCTGAAATCACGCTCGCTGCAGCCATTACCGCGAGCAGGCCCGCCATCAGAATACGCCGGTCGAGCCTCCCCACTGCCAACGGCAAACCGATAGAAGCGAACGCCGCAATTACGCCGGGTATCGTCACCGTGAGACCGCCACTCCCAATAGAGACATTCAACTCGGAAGAAATTGCCGGAATCAGCCCCACAGGGAGTTGCTCCGCAGTGATCATCGAAAAAATACCCAGCGATACAGTGAGCACGGAGAGCCACATGCGAAAAGTGGCTCCCTGTTTCTCCCGAAGGGCTGCTTTGGTCAGAGACATGATCACCTCCAGCCCGCGAGAAGGCACTCGACGCCAACGTTTCGGGCAAACGTTAGAGAGACGGATCGGGCAATTGATCCCGGCCTAGTTTCAGATAATCTGTCCACTGCGGATTGATAATCGAGGGAGATATGGATGGTGAATTCACGAAACGTGAATGAAAGAGGTGATTGCAGTTGGACCGGCTGACCAGCATGACCGTGTTTGCCAACGTCGTCGGTGAAGGCAGCTTCGCTGGAGCGGCCAAGCGGATGCGACTATCGCCAGCGGCCGTGAGCAAGCATGTCCAAATGCTGGAAGAGTGGCTTGGCGCACGCCTTCTCAACCGGACGACCCGGCGCATCAGCCTGACAGAGCTCGGCGCCTCCGTCTACGAGCGCAGTCTGCGCATAATCGAGGATGTCGAGGAAGTTCGTACGAGCGCGGCCGAGAGCAAGACACGTCCGACCGGCTCACTGCGTGTCAGCGCGCCGATCTCCTTCGGCGCGATGCACCTTGGGAGAGTCGTTGCAGAATATCTCGCGGTCTACCCGGAGGTGTCGGTTGAGTTGGTGTTGGACGACCGTGTGGTTGACATCGTGGAAGAGGGCCTGGATGTCGCGGTACGCATCGCTCCACTCACGGTTTCCAATCTGGTTGCTCGCCGAATCGCGCCGTCACGCGAGGTGGTCTGCGCTTCGCGCGATTATCTGGACAGACGCGGGCGTCCCACAAAGCCGTCGGATCTCCACGACCATGATTGTCTGGACTACGCGTTGCGCGCCAGCCGCGGAAAATGGCGGTTCGACGGACCAAAGGGGGAAGTGGCGGTAAAAATCACTGCACGGATGACGGCAACGAACGGGCAGCTCCTGCGCGATGCGGCGCTGGGTGGAGCAGGCATAGTACTTTGCCCCACTTTCCTTGTTGGAGAAGCCATTCGTTCGGGCCAACTGGAGACAGTGATGCCCCAGTTCAAGCCGGTAAGCCGGTCGATCTACGCGATGTACCCGTCAAGAAGGCATCTTTCCGCCAAAGTTCAAAGCTTCGTGACGCTTCTCGCCGCCCACTTTGGTGAGAACCCACCTTGGGACAACTTTGGACCATGACGACTGGAATGTTGAGCCCAGAGGCCGCGCGCACTTGCACGGCCTTACTGTGCATGGGACCAGCACCCAGGGCCAAGGGGCGGTGCATATCGAGCCGTCCAGCACCTTTTCGAGACTGAAGCATCCGCTATTTGCCGACGGTCAGTCGCTGAGGCTCAATCCACCGCCCATCCTAAGCGCCGCCAAAGCGCAAGTTGTAGCATCTGCGGTGTCTCTGGTTCTCTGCGGCCACCGGCGGAACGGGTTGTAAGCAGGCGCGTTCCTCCAGCGTCAAGCTTGGAGAACATACCATGGATGACGAGCTGCGCCTGAAGTTACAAGAGCTGAGCCAAAGCATGCAAACGCGAGCGGCCGAACTTTCGACGCTCGGCGGCAGCGCAGACATAAGTACGGTGATGTCGGGGATCGCCGTCGCTCTGGAGGCGCTACTGGTGATTGCCGAAGAGATGAAAACGCCACGTTCCGGCCCTTCGGTCCTGCCCGACGCTACATGAACATCTCCGATCGTTTGGGAGAGGCTCCAGAGCGAGAGCGCCTACCGCTCACCAGCAAATCGCTCGCCGAGGAACTGGCTTTAATCCACATTCTGGGTTGGAGAGTGGAGAGCGCAATCTACTCGGTGGAGTACTCCAGGTGGGGTGAGCGTCGGCAGAAATGGATTTTGCACTCGACGATGCCTTTTGGGTAATCGGGGACGGCCTTAGGACGGAGGACCATGATGGCTTGGATGGCCGCAATTTGCCCGATTACAGATGAGCAGGCGCTCGTTAATTCGGAGACAGTTGGTGACATCCGGGAGTTTCGCTGTCCGAGTTGCGGCGACTTCAAAATCACGAACTCGGCCACCGCGATGTTCAAAGGCCTATCGGCAGAACAGAAGTTGGAGCGCTTCGAATACGCTAGAGCAATCGCGGGCGACAACGCGATCACAGTGACGACGGAACATGGATCTATCGATACCGAAGATCAATAGAATACCCGCCCGATAAGCCGGTTCCCAGCGCATCTCCTCACTTGCTGCCCTGAGACCATTTGACTGCCGGTCCAGGTAGTGGGCAGTTTGAAGGTAGAAGCTCACGTCAACATGGCCAGACCATTTTTACACTGCCGATCTGCGCGGCCAGCAACGCCTCTCGTGAGGGGCAAGGCATGGGCATCAAACGTCTCGGACCGGTCGGCAGCGTAAGGCTGGTTGCCTATGATCCCCTACCGGCGAATGGAACCAGATCTGCCACAGCGCGTCATAGAAGCAGATCAGGTGCGATTTAACGTAAGGAGTGAAATCGATGATCAGGCTCCTTCTCCTCCTCGCCATTGCACTCGCCTTCGCATGCGGCGGGACGGAGGCGGCCAAGCTGGACCTAGCCGCGGTAAATCAGGCGCAATTCTCCGCCGGCGATCCGAAAGGGCTCGATCCTGCCGTGCTGAAGGCGCAAATTTTTTTGGATCGTGCGCGCTTCTCACCGGGGCTCATCGACGGCCGCCTTGGAGAGAACTTCGCCAAGGCGGTCAAGGCCTTCCAGGCGTCGAACGGACTGGCGCCAGATGGCAAGCTCACCCAGGCGACTTGGGACAAGCTGATGGCAACCTCCACCAGCCCAGCTCTGATCACCTATGAACTGACCCGCAAAGATGTACGCGGCCCCTTCACCAAACGCATTCCGGGGCGCATGGAGAGGATGGCTCGCCTGAGAAGGCTTGGCTATCACGACTCGATCGAGAAGCTGGCGGAGCGCTTCCATGTGAGCGAACCATTGCTCAGGAGGCTAAACCCAGGCACCGGATTCAGGAAAGCTGGAACCACGCTGCTGGTACCAGATGTTGGCCGGGGTGAACCTCCCGCCACCATTGCCGGCGTCGAAGTCGACAAAGGCGCTCATCAGGTGCGCGTGCTCGACCCCTCCAATAAAGCGCTTGCCGTCTACCCTGCCTCGATCGGGAGCGACGAGAAGCCGGCACCAAGTGGGCAGGCAGAGATCCAAAGGGTGGTGCACAACCCGACCTATCACTACGATCCCGATTTTGCATTCAAGGGAGTCAAAACCAAGCGGCCCTTCACCATTGCTGCCGGCCCTAACAATCCCGTGGGATCAATCTGGATCGACCTCTCCATCGAAAGCTACGGCATTCACGGCACGCCCGAACCCGGCAAGATCGGGAAGACCTTCTCTCACGGCTGCATTAGGCTAACGAACTGGGATGCCGAGGACCTCGCCTCAATGGTGCACAAACATATGAAGGTGACTTTCAAGGACGAGTGACGCAAGCCGTCGCATCCCTCGATGGTCGCCGAAACGAGATGTCCGTCTGTGCCCGTGACAATCGCATCTTGCGATCCGCTGGATCCGATCAGCGGATGCTCCGGGTTCGGGGTGTCAGGTCAAGCGGCGCCATTTGCACGGATGGCGGCGAACCAACCACCATGACGGGGGCGCCAGATTGCTCACCACGTTGGCTCTCTACTTCGCGGCTCATACCTTGTTGAGCAGCTTGCATCTCCGGAACGGTGAAAACCGGCACCTCGCCCTTGAAACCCTGGAGCTCAAAGGCGCCCGCCTGGACGACCGGCATCGATGCTCCTGCCGCAAAGCCGGGTCCAAGCACCAGGGGGATGCCCAACTTCTTGGTCGTCGATTCGAGCCGTGCCGCGCGATTCACGGGGGAGCCGATCGCGGTGTAATCGAAGCGCCGTTCGGAGCCGAAATTGCCTACCGAGCAGATGCCGGTCTCGATGGCGACGCCGATTTCGATGGAGCGATGGCCATCCGCGGTGAAGGCGGCGTCTTCGCGCCTCACCCGCTCGATAAGGGCCAGGCCCGCGTCGAGCGCACGCTCACGATGATCGGGTTGATCTAGCGGTGCGTTCCAGAAGGCCAGCACCGCATCGCCCATGAACTTGTCGATGGTGCCGTCGCGCTTGAGGATCTCATCGGTCGCAATGCCGAGGAAATGGTTGACCACCTTGGCGATCTCTTGGGTGTCGAGCTGTTCGCTCATGGTCGTGAAGCCACGTATGTCGCTGATCAAAATGGTGATCTCGCGCTTCTCGCCGGACAGGATTGCCTCGGTGTCCGAGCTTGCGAGGCGCTGCACCACGGAGGGCGACAGATATTGGGAGAACTGTCGCGTCAGGGTGGACCGGCGCTGCTCGCTGCGCCTGTAGAGGACATAGCCTTCGAAGCCCGCAACCATGATGGTTGCAAGCGCCGGCTGCAGCGGGTCATAGAGTGCACCCTGCAGGCTGTACTCGAGAGCGCCGAACACGAACGGCGTGACGGCCAGCAGCGCCAGGGAGAGGGCGCCAAGCACGACACGCCCGGCGAGCACTCCGGAAACCCCGATGAAAACGACGGCACTGAGGAGAAACCAGAGCCGCTCGAGCGTACGCGCGTGCGCTGGCTCTGCCAGGAAGCGCCCGGCAAGCATCTGGCCGATCGCATCGGCGTGGATCTCCGCTCCTGGTCGCGCTGGACTCGTCGGCGTGGGCAGGTACTGCGTCAGGCCCACAGCCGACAGGTCGACAATGGCGATGGCGTCCCGCAGCCGCGGATCGCCATGGCCCGAAAGGATAGTGCTGGCAGACAGGCGAGGCGTGTCGGTGGCGGTTTCCCAGAGGCGGATGCTCCCCTCCGGCTCGAGCGGCACAATGGCGCCTGCCATCCTGAGTGCGTCGAACCCGGCTGCATTCATCCGGGCTGTGTAACCGTCCTGTCCAGCGTAAAGGCGCAGGAGCTCGAGTGCGAAAGACGGCCACAGCTGCGCGCGTTGAGGGGTGTTGCGAAGCCAGAGCAGCGGCACATGGCGCAGTACGCCGTCGGGATCGGGCAAGGTGCGAATCACGCCTAGGCCTGCGGCGGCGTTCGAGAATTCGGCAAGCGACCCGGTAAGACCGGTGAAGCCGGGAAGTGTATCGGGTACTTGCCCGACGATCGACCAGCCGGCTTTGGGTTCTGCTTCTGAAACCGTCGCTTCATTGCCCAGGCTGACGGCAAGCGCCGTTCGATTTTTGGACAGCGCCGCTGCCAGGCGCTTGTCTCCGGCCATGCCCTCAGGCGAGGTGTCAGCCTCGGGGAGTACCAGCGCAAGCCCGACCACCGCCGCGCCGGATTGCGTGATGCCATCGACCAGATCGGCCAAGAGGCCACGGTTCCAGGGCCATCGCCCATGTGCCTTGAGGCTGTCGTCGTCTATCGAGACGATCACGACAGGATTGCTCGTCGCCTGGCGTGGGGCGAGAAACTGATAAAAGTCGTACGTCCGCTCACGCAGGCGCGACAACGGCCCGTCAAAAGCCAAATGGCAAGCGAGCAGCAGGAGCACGACCAAAAGGCCGGATATTTTGCGCCTGCCGGCTTGCCGCCAATCAGCCCAGCGCCTACCGACCGAGTGGCTCATCTCGTGCAGCCAGGCCTAATCGCAGTTGTAGTAGTAGCAGCAACCCTCACCCTCACACTCGCCCCGCCGGCCCCCGCTGCCCGCAGGTGGCGTTGGGCTGTCAGGGAATTCCATGACCACTCCTGGCAGTGCGCCGTCCCTGGACCCGCAGACTTTGAGCGAGGAGCCTAGAGCCGACGCACAAATTGCGCTTACGTCCAACCCAGGACCCGGTGCGCCCGGCAGGCCGGTTCCCGCTATCCGGTCGATACTGTCCAAGATCGGGAAGGCGTCGATGCCGCCGTAGCCGGCCAGAAGCTTGCCATCGTCCGACGTGCAGGCGTAGCCCGGGTTCGTGATGACCAGCCGTTTGCCATTGATCGTGCAGGTCATGCGGCCGGCGCGCAATATGCCGACGGTCTGGCCGGCTGCCACCAGCACTTCGATGATGCCGCCTCTCGCTCCGAGCACCATGTGCGGCGTCGCAACCTGCATGACGCCCCCTTTCGAAACCTGGCCGCCATAAAAACGGGCCAGGCCGCTGTTCATCCCGATGTCGATCTTTCCCGACCCGGAGCCCGGATTGTAGACGAACTCATCGATCGTCAGGCTGGTGTTTGGACCAATTTTGGCGCTCGATTCATCCCGGAACACCAGCATTCCGAGACCGGTGGGATTGCTGCGCAACTGGTCGCCGAGTTCGACGCCGGCGCCAACGTTCATCGTCCCGCCGTTATTGCGGACGATGATGGTCTGATAGGCCGTCATCGACCCGACCGTCTCAGCAGCGGATGGTGCCGCGAAGGCGAGGCAGGCGACAAAAATGACGATCTGAAGATACCTCATCGCGGCCTCTTTCAATTGAGCGTCAACGTATAGCTCATGAGCATTTCGAACGATTTTCGGTCGCGGTTGGCGAGGGCGAAGTTGGTTTTGCGATAGGCGAGATCGACGCTGATCTTCTGCGCTTCCGTCAGCTGAAAATCGCTTTCCGAGGCAATGCGCCAGAAGTCGCTCTTGATATTTGTGCCGATGCCGACGGACAGATCGGGAGTGTCGCTGTGGCCGGCCGATAAGGCGATCTGGTGCGACCATGCGAAAAGATCCGGTACGTTCATCAACAGTCCGCCATAGCGGACCTCGCCCGTATAGCTGCGGCTGATTTCGCCCGATCCGGAAGCGAAGTCATTCGAGCCGACAAAGCGCAAGCCGAGCGCCTGGCCATTGCGGAAGCGGTAGCTGCCGCCTGCCTCATAGAAGACCCTGCTATCCGCGAAAATGCCTTGCGAGGCGCTTAGATCGATGTAGCCGCCACCGGCGAAGAGCGTCGTCTCGACCGTCGGGCGAACGACGAAACGTCCACTGAGGCCGATACCGGTTTCGTAAATGTCGCTGTCGAAACGATCCGTAACGGTGAACGCGGAAAGCAGCAGGCGCAGCGAATCGATCCCGCTGTTGGGCAGTCCCTTGTCCCAGGTAATCGCTGCGTTGCCGTGGATAAAAGTCTTCTCGCCACCCGGAACCGACAGGTCTTCCGTGAAAAGACGCTCAGTCGCGGTCAACGACCCCGAAAGAACGAGCGCGTCGGCACTTGGCGTGCCGAGGTCCCACCGCACAAAACCTTCCGCCTGCCCGTAAGGCGAGACGAAGCTGTCGTCGTCCTGCGCCCCGCCTGGCTCAAAATCGGTGAATGCGCTGAATACGCCGCCGGTCAGGGCGAGTTCCCAGGTGACGCCACGCAACGCGCGCTCGATGCGGGCGAGCAGGCGAACAGCTTCCTGTTGCTCACTTGCGGTCAGACCTCCGACTTCGATGCCGTACTGCACCTGCCGCCGGGCCAATTCATAGGACCCGACATGATAATACAACCGGCTGGCCGCAAGCCGGGCGCGCGCATCGCGCGGGTATTGGATCAGATACTGCTCGATCGAGGAGATCGCCTGATCGTATTGCCCAGCATTGACCGCAACCGTGACGAATTGGGCGAGCGTTCCATTGTCGGCCGGACTGGCGATGCGGGCCGCAAACGCATCGTCATAGGCCCCAAAAAGACCTTGTGCGCCGGCCGGCAACACGCCGGCACAAAGCAGCGCTGCGGCGACGCCGAAGATCGTTCGAAACGAAGATTGCATGCCGAGAACCCACCCCAAACCCGACTAGTGCGAGGGATTTAGCACGACTGCAAGAAAAAGGCGACTGAACGGTCGCCGGACTTATGCGAGTCCTCAGCAGCTGTTGCCGCTGCGCAACAAGATCTCGGGTTTATTCCTATTCCGGCTGCGCTGATTGTCAAAAACTCTTCTCAACATTGCTGCACGTGATTGAAGTATTTGGCCCAAGGCTTAACAAACTCAAATCTCATCAGTAGTGGATCGCCCAGCCGAGAAGATTAATATTGGGTGGGCGATTCTGCGTATCTGGTCACCAGGCTTTAAGGTGACCCACGGCTTCTCCAAAGGCCTTACGTCGCGTTTCGCAAGGGGCCGGAGAGCTGCCGAAAGGTGTTCTCACGACGCGTGTGCGATTCGGCCTGGGTCTTGCAATTTCTTTAAACGCGACGAGGTCAGCTTGTTGCCTCCGACTCCAGGGGACGGGTCAGCGGACGCAGCTTGCTAGAGCACGAGCATGGTTGCCAGCCCCAGCATCAGGCCCATGCCTACAATATCGGTCACGGTGGTGAGGAAGATCGCCGAGGCGACCGCCGGATCGGCGCCTACCCGGCGCAGGCTCAACGGGATCAGCACGCCGGAGATGCCGGACATGAGGCACGATCCGGACATGGCAAGCAGGATCACAAGTGCCAGCATCGGCGCCTGCGCCGCCGACGCCGGTTGCCTCGAGGCATAGAACCACATCGCCGCAGCCGCAACAACGCCGACGAGCGCGCCGTTGGCGGCCGCGAGCGCGCCCTCTCTCATCACCAAGTGCAGCTTCGGTCGTTTGTCCACATCCCCCAGGGCAAGGCCACGCAGCGTCATAGCCAGTGCCTGGCAGCCGGTGTTTCCGCTCTGCCCGGCCAAGACTGGGAGAAACGCCGCCAGAGCGACGATCTTCTCGATCGTGCCTGTGAACGAACTGACCACGAATGCGGCCATGAAGGCCGTCAGGAGATTCAACTGCAGCCACGGATGACGCTTCAGGAAGGCTGAAAACAGCGGCGTAAAAGAGCGCTCCTCCTTCTGGAGGCCTACCATCTGTCCAGACTGGGCGGAAATCTCGATGATTTGCTGCTCGAACAATCGCCAGCCGCGAACCTGCCCGAGCAGCCGGTTCTCCGCATCCACCACCGGATAGACAGGATAGTGACGCCGTACCGCCGCCTTGCATGCGTTACTCAAAGAGAGACCGACATCAAGAGCGAACGGCCTGGGCAGCATGATGTGATCGACAATCGCGTCGGGTTCGCTCAGCATCAGATCGCGCAGGACCGCCAGGCCAACCAGTTTATTGCCCTTGTCCGTGACGTAGAGATAAGTGAGCTCGGTCGGCACCTGGGCGCCTCTGACAGCTTCCACCGCGGCAGCAACCGTCGTCCCGACAGGAACGCTGGCGGGGATCGGGTCCATCACCTCGACGAGCGACTCGGGGATCGCGAAACCCATGTCACCATCATGAGAGCTGATGGGCCGCATATGCAGTGGCAAATGCTCGGCCACCTTACGGGCGTGCCCGTCAGGCAACAGCTTTAGTGTGTCGCGGATGAACTCGGGAGACTCTCTAGCGAGCAATTCAGCTGCGTCATCAGGTGCTCGAGCACGCAGCGTGCGCACCAACTTCTGAACGCCGGTCTCTTCGTTCATATGATATGGCCCCCCAATTGAAAGTGAAAAAGTTGTGAAGTATCGGATCGCACCGGGGCGGAAATACGACAGCTTCTTCCGGCCCCAGCAGTCCGCCTTGTGGTTCTCGCAACCGCCGCCTGCACGCTCCTAGCTTGAGAAGACAAAGCAGACGTCTACATTTTGGGCGTGCCCTCGTCAGGTCAGCATGCGAGTGTCCGCGCTATTTCCCTCGCTTTTCAACCTTTAGATTTGGGAGGTCGGGTCGCTTGGATACCACACCGGCCTCCTTCAAGGCGGTGTATCCAACCTTTTTGAGGAGCTTCTCTGTTTTGGCGCGCTCCTTGTCCAGAGCGGTATCACCTTTGACCTTGGGCATCCGTCCTCCATTTGGTCGTTGTCGTTCGCCGGTAAATGAGATTGCCGGAAATGTCCCGCAGTGTCGTGCTTTGACCCCCGGCCGAGGACTGAATTGAGGCGCTTTGCCGCCCGGCAGCCTTTGGCGGGAAGCGGACGGGCGGGCTATTCCTGCTGGAATTGACAGGGCCAATTTTCTGGCCTCGTCATGCCAGAAGGCAACTCGGTCCGGGCGTCCCCGCAAGCCATGTTGAGCTGCCACTGGGACAGACCCGCCGAATTGGATAGATCGAGGCCTTCGATACGGGTCAGAAAGAAAAAAGCGCCCTCAAAGTCTATCGGTGCGGTGAACTTCGCTCCTCGGAAGTCCGCCCGCGCGAGATTGGCAAACGAAAAGTGGCTGCCGCTGATATCGGCGTCATGGAACTGTGCACGCCCCAATTCCGCCTTTGTGAAGTCAACATTGACCAGATTGGCGTCCTGGAAATTCGAGCGCTGCACTTCCGCGCCCGTAAACACGGCGCCCTGCGCGTCCATATGGCTGAAGTCGGTCCTGTACGCCTCGATTTTGTCGAACCGGGCGCCTTTGGCGGTCGAGCCGGCCAGGGAAGCGCGCACAAGCGTTGCCTTCTCAAAATTTGCCGCAAGGAGATTGCTGTTCCTGAGGTCGGTCGAAGTGAAATCAACACCGAACAGGTTTGCCCCGCTCAGGTCCTGTCCTTCCAGGATGAGAAGCTTTTTGTCACACTCCTGCCAATTGACGCCAGGCGTCGCGGCTGCGTAGCAATCTTGAGCGGCGGTGGCGTTTTGCCAAGCCAATACAGTGCAAACCGCCAGAACCAAGCCGGATCCGCCGTAAGCTCTGGTTCGTCTCAAAGTCATTGTTGCTGGACCCCTCTGCTACTCGTCGACAATCAGCCTTACCACATCTGCTGACACTCGAGCCACGGTAACGACCGCCGTCACAGTTGCGCATCAACGATCCGCCGATAGCCAGCAGCAGCTTGCGGAACTCATCGAGAGGTGGGGAAAGGCTTTGACGGCAGAGCGCTTTTTCGCGGATGCGATCACAAAAAAAAGAGTTCGGCGTAAGCCGTGAGTTATTGGTGGGCCCGGAGGGCGAACGGAAATTGTTGATTTTGCTGAATTTGGTTGGCCAAAATCTGAAAGGTTCCCGTGTCATTCCGTATGCTCCCGCGACCCCAAACTGCCGACCATAGCTGACCTCGTTTTGCAAACGTTGGGAGATAGGGTCCAGAACCGCGGAAATGGGGGCGGTTGCAGATCGGCAGCTGTGGCAACAGCGCGCGACCAGCTGACGGTCTAGCGCCTCGATATGGCCGATGAGACTCGGGAAGTAACAAACAAGCGGCAGCTTGCAGGCAGTTGTGATCGGTGGAATGGATTTACGTCGAGGCGCCGGACCAGGACGGGCTCACTTGCCTCGAAGTTCAGCCTGTTGGAATGGCGCGGAGGAACGAGTAGTGGTATCTAACGAGCCGGCGGCCTCGATGTTTGACCGCTCGTCCTGCAACTCTCGTATGTCGTCCCGCAAAGTGGTGGCGCAACTGACCACTTCGTTCCGCATTGTTTAAACAGCGTATGACTCAATTACAGTAAATTTTTTTCTGAGCTGCGAAAAGGCCGACACTAACCGTCAAAAAAATTGCGCTTTTGATTTTAACGGAAAATCGCCGCAAGAAATATTTGGGGTTTCACTAGCTATCGGGATCAATCGAGCGATTTTTGGACCTTGCAGCATTCGATGGCCTACCGAACCGCCTCAAAAAGTACCGTCACCTCTTCGGTTGACCCAGTCGTTGATCGGCCGTCATACGAGCCCTATGCTGGCACGCTGGCCAGTGAAGCAGTCGTCGGCGTTTATTCGCCGGCTCAGGGATTTATGCCCACGCTTCAGGTCGAAGAAAGGCAGGGGTGTCCGTTCCAGGCTCTTGGCAAGCGGGCTAAGATTATCCTGCCGATTGTAGCTGCCAACCAAGATGTTGTCGGTCACCTCGCTGAAAAAGTACACCCAGAAATAGTCAAGCCATCAGGAGCAAATAGGTCATAAGGTGGCCTTGCAGTCCTCCTTCCCGGAGCGGTTTCGCTTGCCTGTTCAAACTCGGACGGCTGTTACTCCAAAACCGCAGTGGGTATTTTATGTGCCATTTTTGCGACATTCTATAGAATTTTGCTTGAATTCAGCGTTTTAGCGGTCACTAAATCAATAAGTGCTCCCATGTTTTGCAAATTTGTGAACAATCACGGTTGAGTTGTAACGCCTGGCAATAATGGCGCAGGGGAACGTTGGGGTGGGGTGAAATGAATACGACATCTATGTCGGCGATAGGCAAGCGCCTCGGCCTGCTGACGACGGTCGCCATATTGAGTTGTGGGAATGCTCACGCGCTCACTCTCCAGGAGGCGATGGCGGTTGCGGTGGAGTCCAACCCCGAAATTGGCCAAGCGATCGAAAACCGCGAAGCAATCGAATTCGAGCTACGCCAAGCGAAGGGACTTTATCTTCCCAGCGTCGATGTCGAGGCGTCGGCGGGGGTTCGTCGTCTCGACAATTCCTCCCGGCGTTCGCTGTCCATAGAGGATGACGCGCTCTATCCGGCGGAAGCCGACGTCGTTGTCACGCAGACGCTTTATGACAGCGGCGCAAGGCGGGCGGAACTGAACCGTCAGGCGTCGCGGGTCGACGGCGCATCGTTCCGGGTGCTGGAACGGTCTGAATTCATTGGACTGTCTGTCGTCCAGGACTATCTCGAATACATGCTGCAGGCTTCGATCGTTTCGGAAGCGAAGAAGAATCTGGGCTTTCACCAGGCAATCCTCGGCGACATCCGGCAAGGTATTGCAGGCGGCGCGTTGAACGAGGCTGATCGCCAGCAGGCCGAGGAGCGGCTGTTCGCTGCCAAGGCACGTATGCAGGAGGCGACCGAAGAACTGGAGGCTTCCAAGATACGGTTCTTCAAGACGGTCGGTAAGCCGCTGACCAACGCGTCAAGGCCAGGCGATGTCTCGAGCGCGCTGCCAAGGTCGCTCGACGACGCGCTAGGGCTGGCGCGACAGAACAATCCGCGCGTCCACATGGCCAACAGCGATATCGACGCCGCCGCCTCCCTGGTGGATGCGGCGCGGGCGAAATTCGGGCCCTCCGTCATCGCCGAAGGCCGCGCCCGCGGCGGCTATGACATCGACGGCGACGATGGCGACGCCAGCGACCTGCAGGCGCGGCTGGTGCTGCGCTGGAACCTCTATCGCGGCGGCATCGACAAAGCCAACGAGCAAGAGCAGGTCCGCCGCACCAGCGAGCAGCGCCTTGTGCTGCACCAGGTTCTGCGCGAGATCGAGGAAGCCGTCCGTACGTCATGGGATCGCCGCTTCCGGCAGGCCGATCTGGCAAAGACATTGAAGCTTCAGGCTGCCGCCAACGAAAGGCTGGTGGCGTCCTATCGCGAGCAGTTCAAGGTCGGACAGCGCTCGCTGCTCGATGTGCTCGACGCGCAGAACACGCGGTTCAACACAGCTACGCTTGCCGACACCGCATCCTACGCGTCGCTTTTCGCGCAGTACCGGCTGCTGGCGGCAACCGGGCAGTTGCTGAAGACCATGAATCTTCAGCCGGCAAAACAGGCCACCGCCTATGCCAAGGCCGAGTTCAATGCGCCTGAAACGGCCGACACCGAAACGTATGCGCGCACGCCGTCGGAGCAGACGAACGATCTGCCTTTCGACATCCTCGCACCGGTAAGAAAGAAGTAGGAAGGTCAAGGACGAACGATAGTCCTGCGGGCCGATCGTGAACCCACAACCCAAAATCCTCTCCCCAAAAGAGGCGTTCAAGGCCTGCTTCTCCGCTGTTGCCGGGTACCTCGGCAGGCCGAGTTCCGAGACCGTGCTGTTTGCCGGCGTGCCGCTGTCAGACACCCGCATCGATATCGACGCCATCCGGCATCTTGCCGAACGCATCGGTCTTGAAATCACGGAATTCAGCCATCGCGACTTTCTTCGCGGACGCATCGACCTTCCCGCCATTCTGTTTCGCGTCAGCCAGTTGCCGGTTGCGCTGCTTGCCCAGACCGAGGACGGTGGATTTACGACCGCTCCCCAGGAAGACGGGCGCACGACAATCAGCAAATCCGAGTTTTCCGGAAGTTATATTAGTGGCGGCGTTTCGTTCTCGATAACCTATGCCAACGCAGTAGAGGCGATGAGCGTCGGTTCGGCGGCCAAGATCGAGCGGCGACATTGGCTGACCGGCACGATGGGGCCGTTCTGGCGCACCTATTCGAAGGTCATCCTGTCGGCGGTATTCATCAATCTGCTGGCTCTTGCCTCACCGATCTTCACCATGAACGTCTACGACAGGATCTTGCCGAACAAGGCGATATCGACGCTCTGGGTGCTGTCGATCGGGATCGGCGCGGTCATTCTGTTCGACCTGCTCTTGAAGACCGCCAGAGCGTCACTGATCGACTATGCCGGGCGCAAGGCCGATCTTCGCATCTCCTATATGCTGTTCGAGAAGGTGCTGAATTCGTCCTTGTCGGCAAGGCCCGGCTCAACCGGCGAATATGCAAATCGGGTGACCCAGTACGAGTTCGTGCGCGAGTTTTTCACGTCGAACACCATCAGCGTCTTCATCGACACAGCCTTCGTCTTCGTCTTTCTTCTTGTCATCTATGCGATAGGCGGTTGGCTGGTCGTCATACCGGCCATTGCCTTTGTCGCCTCGGTGATCGTCGGGCTGATCACGCAACGGCGCATCGGCAAACGCGTTGCCGCTTCTATGAACGAGGCTTCGCAGCGCCAGGCCCTGCTGGTGGAATCCATCTCCACGCTGGAAACGATCAAATCGCTGCGCGCAGAGGCTTACCTTCTGCGAAAATGGGCGGAGCATTCCAAGAACGCATCCAACACGTCCGAGAAGATCAAACAGCTTTCGGCTGCCGCCGGCAACATAACCCAAGCCATCCAGCAGATGGTCACCGTCGCTTTGATCGTGGCCGGCGCCTATGCCTTTTCGGAAGGGCATGTCTCGACCGGCGCCATCATCGGCACCGTCATGCTGGCAGGCCGGGCGGTGGCCCCGCTTGGGCAGATTGCGATCACCTTGTCCAGACTTCGCCAGGCGATGCTGTCCCTGCGAATGGTGAATTCGATCATGGCGCAGCCTGAGGATCGGCCGGACACGGTTGGTTTCGTCAACCGCCCCATTCGCAACGGTGCAATGGCATTCAGGAATGTTGGCTTTGTCTACCCGGGTTCCGAAAACGAAGTGCTGACCGGCCTGAATTTCTCGGTGAAGCCCGGTGAGCGGATTGGCATCATCGGCCGCATAGGCTCGGGAAAGACGACCATGGGGAGGCTGATCGGCAGGCTTTTCCTGCCGACCTCCGGCGAGCTGCTGCTGGACGGGATCGACATCCGCCAATACCACCCATCGGAGGTTCGCGCCGCGGTCGGGATCGTCGCGCAAGCCAACGATCTATTTTCCGGCACCATCAAGGAAAATCTCCTGATGGCGTGCCCGGAGGCGACCGATGAGCAGATCGTCGAGGCGGCCAAGGCTGCCGGCGTCGACGACTTCGTCTCCCGCCATCCGCGAGGCTACGACATGAATGTCGGCGAGCGCGGCACCAATCTCTCGGGCGGTCAGAGGCAGACAATGGCAATTGCCCGCCTGTTGCTGACCAAACCGAAAATCGTGTTCCTGGACGAGCCGTCCGGCTCGATGGATCTGGCTTCCGAGCGCCAGCTGATCAAGCAGCTCAAAGTGGCTTTCGATCGCAACACGACCCTGATCGTATCGACGCACCGCTTCAGCATGCTCGAGCTGGCCGACCGCCTGATCGTCATCGAGCAGGGCAAGATCGTTGCCGATGGACCGAAAGACCAAGTGATACAAGCGCTGCAGAAAACAAGCGCCTGACGAACAGAATTATGCGTGAACACAGCACGTTGGGACGTGGTAAATGCTAGCCAGGGAAGACCGTCCGCCGCTTTTTGCGTCGGCTTCGATATTCATTATCGGAGCGCTTTTTGCGAGTTCGGTGGCCTGGGCATCCTTCGCCGAGGTCGATGAAATCGCACGCGGCGACGGCAAGATCATACCGGCGTCGAAGACCCAGATCATCCAGGCCAGCGAGCCGGGCGTGGTTCAGGAAATCGCCGTGACGATCGGTCAGGTCGTCAAGAAGAATGACCTCATCATTCGTCTCGACAACACCTTCAACACTTCCAGCCTTGGCGAGCAGCAGGCCAAGGCGCGGGCGCTGCAGACGCGCATTGCACGGCTCCAATTCGAACAGACCGGCAGCCTCGAGGGCGCGTTTCCCTGTCCGCCCGAGATCCAGAAGGTGGCGCCGGAAATCTGCGACAACGAGCAGAAGCTGCTAATCGCGCGGCGCGACAACTTCGAAGTCAAACTGTCGGTTCTAAAGTCGCGGCTCGATCAGCGTGAGAAGGAACTCGACGAAGCCAACGCCAATGCCGATCGCCTCACCAAGAACCTGGCCGTCAGCGACCAGGAGGCGAAGCTGGTCGAAGCGATGGTCAAGAAAGGCCTGATGGCGCGAACCGAGCAGCTCCGCGTCGAGCGCGAGCAGACCGAGCTCAATGGTCAGCTGACGCTTGCCGGAGAGACCATCAAGAAAGCCAGGTCTGCCATCACGGAAGCCAAGCTTCAGGTCGACGAACTTGGCCTGCAGCTGCAACAGGAAGCGCTCAGCGATCTGACGCAGGCGCTGGCCGATCTCTCGGTGGTGGACGAGACGATACGCGGTGCCACCGACAAGGTGGCGCGTACCGATATCCGTTCGCCTGTCGATGGTATCGTCAACACGCTTGACATCAATACGGTCGGCGCCTTCGTCCAGCCCGGCGCGGTCGTCGCGGGTATCGTGCCGACGTCCGAGACCCTGCTGGTCGAAGCCCGGGTCTCACCGCGGGACGTCGCCTTCATCCGGCCGGGCCAGGATGCCCTGATCAAGGTGACCGCCTATGACTTCTCGATCTTCGGCGGCATCGAAGGCAAGGTGTCGAACATCACTGCCGACAGCCTTGTCGACCAGAAGACCGGCGAACCGTACTATCAGGTGCGTGTCGCCACCGACAAATCGACCCTGACACGCGACGGCAAGACCTATTCGATCATCCCCGGCATGATCTGTTCGGTCGACATCAAGACCGGACGCAAAACGATTCTCACCTACCTTATGAAGCCGATCAACAAGGCGCGAGAGGAGGCAATGAGTGAGCGATAGCGCGGTCTCCCTTCCTGCCGATCGCGACCGGCTGCTGCCACCGCTGGCGGCAGAGGATTTCGGACTGGAGTTCCGGGTTGTGGCGCGTGGCGGCATGCGCCGCGGCATTCGTCTGGAACGGGCGTTCTGGACATCGCTGAAGCAGATGGCGGAAAGCCGCAAATGCACGATCGGCACACTGATCGAGGAAATTGCAGAGAGCCACGCCAACGCCGGAAACCTGACATCGGCAATTCGCGTAGCCTGCATGCGTGGATTGGCCGACCAAAACCTCACCTTGCAGAGGCTCGCGTCGATCAAGACCATCAGCGCCATTCTCGTCGCCTGTCCCTCGCCGGCCTTTGCCCTGGCATCGTCGAAGAAGATCCTGACCTTCAATGCGCCGTTCCAGCAACTGGTGCGGCGGCAATTGCCGGTGGCGCCGAACGAGGACGCGCGCCAGGATCTCAAGCTGGCGCTGGACCTCAATGTCGCCGACATATTCGCCAGGCTCGACGCCAATGGCGAGACGCCGGTCGCGACCGGTTTCGTCATAGGCGCCGGCGACCGCCGCTACCGCGGTCAACTGAGCGCGGTGCGGGCGCCGGTGGTCGAGCCGGAACTGCTGATGGCGTTCGTCTTCGGCGGCTAGAGCAATTCCGGGAAAAGTGTGAGCGGTTTCCGTGGAAAATTGCGTCAAACAAGAGATAGAGCGCTCAAGACTCTCTGGTGGGAGCTTACGGCTGCACACCTTCACCAGGCGCGACCGTCGAAAGGCCGCCCTTGATATCGGCTATTTGAGCAGAACCGGTCTTCGCGCCATGGATCCACGCGCGATCCGTGCTGAACGAATAGAGCGGTACGTAGGTCGGCAGGTCTGTGTCGCGCGAAACGACGTTGCTCAGGCTGTCGAGAATGAAGACGCCGCTGCCGGTGCTGACCGATAGCACGGCATGAAAGAAACCGCGCTTGCGATCCTGCAAGACGACCAGCGACATGCTCTGCGCCGGGATGCCTGCATGCAGCAGCGCGGCCATCTTGAGGATGGCGAAATCCTCGCAGTCCCCTGCCCGCCGCTCAAGGATTTCCGCGGGCTTGGCCCAGTAGTCGAGCCTGCCGTAAACCGCGCTATCCTTCTTGTAGGCGATGGCGCGATTTATACTTGAGTTGACGAAGGACAACTTATCGATGAAGCGCTTGTTCCCGGCTGCCTTGACGATCTCGGCAAAGGCGCTGTTCTTGCGTTCGCACGCGCTGCTCGCGGTACAGTCGACAATTGCCTTGTAGACCGGCGCCCAGCGCGCCGAAACCGGGAAATTGCGCATCGACAGGGCAACAGAACCGAACACGCCGGGAATGATCGCCGCCGTCTGGATCGGGTCGATCCCGGCGGCGGGCGGCGCGATCGAAGAACCACGCTTTTCATCAACGGCAACAGGACCATAGCTGCTGAAAATCATGCCGATCCAGTAGGCTGAAACCGGCTGCCATGGCGGCCGAGCCAGCGAAACGCCGCCGAGACTGGAAGGGGTTTCGACCGCCGCCAGAACTCCAGCGGCAGCGCCGGCATTCACGGTAATTGCTTTCGCGGATGATGGCTGCGGCAGGCTTGTGATCGCCATTGCCAGCAGGATGAGCCTGAGCCCGGTTATTCCCAGGGCAGATTTTTCTTTTTTCATAACGCCCACCTCTTGACTGTGGACGGTATCAATCTTGTCTCAAATTACTGGAAAGGAAGGTGGATAAGCTTCCTTCAATCGGGAACACCCATTTTGTGTAAAGTTTTATTCAAATTTATACTTCTGTTTACCAATCCAGCTCAGCCGGCGGATATCAAACGAAGCGCGGCGCGGCCAATGTATATCAGATTATATCTTCCGGGTTTACCACACGTAAAAAATGCCGAGACTTGCATATCGGGATATATGAAATTGATTGCGGGACAGTTGCAAAGCAGAAGTCGTCACTGTCTCTATCCGGGAAATGCCGGAGGGGTTTGGCGATGACGACGAGTAACGATTTGGATACCGTCTCGAATTCTTGGGACGAGCACTCTTCACATGAACATGGCGGCTCGCCATCGCAGGCAGGCATCCAGGTAGCGCAGGCCGCTCAGGCGGCGCCTGCCGAGCCGGTGCCGGTCGATGTCGGCAGTGGCGCACCCGTTCAGCCGGCAGCACCCGCGGAGGCGAAAGCGCCGGCGGCAGCCGCGCCGCATGAATACGTGGCCGACGCCAGCAACATCGTGAAACTTCCGGCGGACGTCTCCATCGACAACATCAAGGTCGACGGCCACAATCTGTTGCTGGAACAGGCCGACGGTTCAGTCATCCTCATCAAGGATGGCGCGCTCAACGTGCCGACCTTCATCATCGGTGATGTCGAAGTTCCGCGCGTGGCCTTGCTGGCCGCTCTTGAAGCGAGCCACGTCGATGTCGCCTTCGGTGCCGATGGTTCGATCTCGGCCGGCCCCGGAGGCTCGAACCCAAGCGCAGGCGCAGACTTCTCGGTTCCCCCAGGCGGCATCGGCGACGGCTTCGATCTTTCCGCATTGTTGCCGCCGACAGACCTGGCGTTCGGCCAGCCGGATCATCGCGAGCTGTTCCCAAGCCTGCGGCCGGATTCCACACCGTCGATCATCGACCTGACGCCTTCCGTCGAGGGCGGCGACACCATCGTCAATGAAAAGGGCCTGCCGGAAAGCCCTGGGCCGGAAGGTTCGGGCGAAGCGTCGGCGCCAGGCGTTGACGGCGACATCTCCGAACACAACACCGGCACCTTCACCATCGCCTCTCCCGACGGTGTCGGCTCGCTGACCATCGCCGGCCAGGTGATTTCGGGCGCGGCTCTTGCCAACAGCGCATCGACGCCGATCGACATCATCACGCCGCTCGGCAACACGCTGACCGTCAACGGCTACGACGCCAGCACAGGCCAGGTGAGCTACAGCTACACGCTCGTCCATAGCGCGACTCACCCCGACGCGGGGACAGATTCCATCTTCGACGACATGACGGTGACGGTTACCGACACCGACGGAGACGTGTCCCTTCCGGGCACGCTGTCCGTTCAGATCGTCGACGACGTGCCGACGGCGCATGATGAGGCCTCGCAGTCGATTGCGGAAGGTGCCCCGGCGCTGACGGGCACGCTGGACTTCGTCGCCGGCGCCGACGGCGCGACGGTGACGCATATCAACGGCACGGCGCTGATCTTCGATGCCGGCACGGGTTATTCGCAGTTGATCGACATCGGCGCGGGCACCATCCAGGTGAAGGCGGACGGGTCCTACTCGTTCACGCCGGACGCTTCGGTGGATAACAGTTCCGGTCCGGTAGCTGTTAACGCGACCTACACTGTGACGGACGGCGATCTCGACACGTCGACGGCCAACATCGCCTTCACAATCACGGACGGCGCGGCCCCGGTTGCCGGCGCTCCGATCACGCTGGCGCTTGACGACCAGAACCTGAGTGACGGCTCGACGCCGGCCGGCGCTGACTTCGCCTCGAACTCGATCACCTTCACGCCGGGCTCGGATGCGATGGCCTCGATCGCCTTTGGCACCGACCTGAGCGGGTTGAACACCGCCAACTTGACCTGGACCCGGGTGTCGGACACCCAGGTCGTCGGCAATGACGGCGCCGTGACTGTGGTGACGCTGGATCTGGCGGTTGCCAACAATGTGGCAACGGTGACGGCGACGCTGAACAACAATTACGATGCCCATCCTAGCATTAACGCCGACGACCTAGTCGATCTGGGCCATCTCGGCGTGGTTGCCACCGACACCGACGGCACCCAGGCGACAGGCACGGTCAACGTGACGGTGTCCGATGACGTGCCGACCGCGGTTGCCGACATCGACAGCATCGGGGCCGGCCTGTTCGGCCCGGCCACCGGCAATGTGCTGGTTGGCGGAACCGATGCCCTCGACGGCAACACGACCGACGGGGTTGCCGATACCAAGGGCGCCGACGGCGCTGCCGTGGTCGGCGTCGTCGCCGGCGACACCAATGCCGCCCTCGACAATACCGCAACACTCGGCGTGCAGATCCAGGGTCTCTACGGCAAGCTGACGCTGGCCGCCGACGGCACCTACACCTATACCCGCGATGCCGGCTCCGCCGGTGGCCATGACGACGTCTTCACCTACACCATCAAGGACGGCGACGGCGACACCTCGCACACCACGCTGACCATCTCGATCGGCAACTCGCCGCCGGTGATCACCGACCTGATGCCGGCCGCCAACGGCGGCGACGTCACCGTCAATGAGGATGACCTCCTGGCCAGCCGCGGCGTTGGCGAATCGGCCGGCTCCGACACCTCGAAGGAAAGCACCACCCAGGGCGGCACCTTCACCATCTCCTCGCCCGACGGCATCGCCTCGCTGACCATCGACGGCCATGCCTTCATCACCAACGGCGTGTTCACCGCCAGCTCCTTCACCACCGCGCTCGGCAATACGCTGAACGTGACCGGCTACAATCCCGCAACCGGCACCGTCAGCTATACCTACACGCTGCTCGACAACGAGGCCCATGCTACCGGCGCCTCCACCAACAGCCTGTTCGAGAACCTTGCCGTCTCGCTCACCGACCAGGACGGCCAGAACGCCACAGGCACGCTGTCCGTCAACATCGTCGATGACGTGCCGACCGCGGTTGCCGACATCGACAGCATCGGGGCCGGCCTGTTCGGCCCGGCCACCGGCAATGTGCTGGTTGGCGGAACCGATGCCCTCGACGGCAACACGACCGACGGGGTTGCCGATACCAAGGGCGCCGACGGCGCTGCCGTGGTCGGCGTCGTCGCCGGCGACACCAATGCCGCCCTCGACAATACCGCAACACTCGGCGTGCAGATCCAGGGTCTCTACGGCAAGCTGACGCTGGCCGCCGACGGCACCTACACCTATACCCGCGATGCCGGCTCCGCCGGTGGCCATGACGACGTCTTCACCTACACCATCAAGGACGGCGACGGCGACACCTCGCACACCACGCTGACCATCTCGATCGGCAACTCGCCGCCGGTGATCACCGACCTGACGCCGGCCGCCAACGGCGGCGACGTCACCGTCAATGAGGATGACCTCCTGGCCAGCCGCGGCGTTGGCGAATCGGCCGGCTCCGACACCTCGAAGGAAAGCACCACCCAGGGCGGCACCTTCACCATCTCCTCGCCCGACGGCATCGCCTCGCTGACCATCGACGGCCATGCCTTCATCACCAACGGCGTGTTCACCGCCAGCTCCTTCACCACCGCGCTCGGCAATACGCTGAACGTGACCGGCTACAATCCCGCAACCGGCACCGTCAGCTATACCTACACGCTGCTCGACAACGAGGCCCATGCTACCGGCGCCTCCACCAACAGCCTGTTCGAGAACCTTGCCGTCTCGCTCACCGACCAGGACGGCCAGAACGCCACAGGCACGCTGTCCGTCAACATCGTCGATGACGTGCCGACCGCGGTTGCCGACATCGACAGCATCGGGGCCGGCCTGTTCGGCCCGGCCACCGGCAATGTGCTGGTTGGCGGAACCGATGCCCTCGACGGCAACACGACCGACGGGGTTGCCGATACCAAGGGCGCCGACGGCGCTGCCGTGGTCGGCGTCGTCGCCGGCGACACCAATGCCGCCCTCGACAATACCGCAACACTCGGCGTGCAGATCCAGGGTCTCTACGGCAAGCTGACGCTGGCCGCCGACGGCACCTACACCTATACCCGCGATGCCGGCTCCGCCGGTGGCCATGACGACGTCTTCACCTACACCATCAAGGACGGCGACGGCGACACCTCGCACACCACGCTGACCATCTCGATCGGCAACTCGCCGCCGGTGATCACCGACCTGACGCCGGCCGCCAACGGCGGCGACGTCACCGTCAATGAGGATGACCTCCTGGCCAGCCGCGGCGTTGGCGAATCGGCCGGCTCCGACACCTCGAAGGAAAGCACCACCCAGGGCGGCACCTTCACCATCTCCTCGCCCGACGGCATCGCCTCGCTGACCATCGACGGCCATGCCTTCATCACCAACGGCGTGTTCACCGCCAGCTCCTTCACCACCGCGCTCGGCAATACGCTGAACGTGACCGGCTACAATCCCGCAACCGGCACCGTCAGCTATACCTACACGCTGCTCGACAACGAGGCCCATGCTACCGGCGCCTCCACCAACAGCCTGTTCGAGAACCTTGCCGTCTCGCTCACCGACCAGGACGGCCAGAACGCCACAGGCACGCTGTCCGTCAACATCGTCGATGACGTGCCGACCGCGGTTGCCGACATCGACAGCATCGGGGCCGGCCTGTTCGGCCCGGCCACCGGCAATGTGCTGGTTGGCGGAACCGATGCCCTCGACGGCAACACGACCGACGGGGTTGCCGATACCAAGGGCGCCGACGGCGCTGCCGTGGTCGGCGTCGTGGCCGGCGACACCAATGCCGCCCTCGACAATACCGCAACACTCGGCGTGCAGATCCAGGGTCTCTACGGCAAGCTGACGCTGGCCGCCGACGGCACCTACACCTATACCCGCGATGCCGGCTCCGCCGGTGGCCATGACGACGTCTTCACCTACACCATCAAGGACGGCGACGGCGACACCTCGCACACCACGCTGACCATCTCGATCGGCAACTCGCCGCCGGTGATCACCGACCTGACGCCGGCCGCCAACGGCGGCGACGTCACCGTCAATGAGGATGACCTCCTGGCCAGCCGCGGCGTTGGCGAATCGGCCGGCTCCGACACCTCGAAGGAAAGCACCACCCAGGGCGGCACCTTCACCATCTCCTCGCCCGACGGCATCGCCTCGCTGACCATCGACGGCCATGCCTTCATCACCAACGGCGTGTTCACCGCCAGCTCCTTCACCACCGCGCTCGGCAATACGCTGAACGTGACCGGCTACAATCCCGCAACCGGCACCGTCAGCTATACCTACACGCTGCTCGACAACGAGGCCCATGCTACCGGCGCCTCCACCAACAGCCTGTTCGAGAACCTTGCCGTCTCGCTCACCGACCAGGACGGCCAGAACGCCACAGGCACGCTGTCCGTCAACATCGTCGATGACGTGCCGACCGCGGTTGCCGACATCGACAGCATCGGGGCCGGCCTGTTCGGCCCGGCCACCGGCAATGTGCTGGTTGGCGGAACCGATGCCCTCGACGGCAACACGACCGACGGGGTTGCCGATACCAAGGGCGCCGACGGCGCTGCCGTGGTCGGCGTCGTGGCCGGCGACACCAATGCCGCCCTCGACAATACCGCAACACTCGGCGTGCAGATCCAGGGTCTCTACGGCAAGCTGACGCTGGCCGCCGACGGCACCTACACCTATACCCGCGATGCCGGCTCCGCCGTGGCCATGACGACGTCTTCACCTACACCATCAAGGACGGCGACGGCGACACCTCGCACACCACGCTGACCATCTCGATCGGCAACTCGCCGCCGGTGATCACCGACCTGACGCCGGCCGCCAACGGCGGCGACGTCACCGTCAATGAGGATGACCTCCTGGCCAGCCGCGGCGTTGGCGAATCGGCCGGCTCCGACACCTCGAAGGAAAGCACCACCCAGGGCGGCACCTTCACCATCTCCTCGCCCGACGGCATCGCCTCGCTGACCATCGACGGCCATGCCTTCATCACCAACGGCGTGTTCACCGCCAGCTCCTTCACCACCGCGCTCGGCAATACGCTGAACGTGACCGGCTACAATCCCGCAACCGGCACCGTCAGCTATACCTACACGCTGCTCGACAACGAGGCCCATGCTACCGGCGCCTCCACCAACAGCCTGTTCGAGAACCTTGCCGTCTCGCTCACCGACCAGGACGGCCAGAACGCCACAGGCACGCTGTCCGTCAACATCGTCGATGACGTGCCGACCGCGGTTGCCGACATCGACAGCATCGGGGCCGGCCTGTTCGGCCCGGCCACCGGCAATGTGCTGGTTGGCGGAACCGATGCCCTCGACGGCAACACGACCGACGGGGTTGCCGATACCAAGGCGCCGACGGCGCTGCCGTGGTCGGCGTCGTCGCCGGCGACACCAATGCCGCCCTCGACAATACCGCAACACTCGGCGTGCAGATCCAGGGTCTCTACGGCAAGCTGACGCTGGCCGCCGACGGCACCTACACCTATACCCGCGATGCCGGCTCCGCCGGTGGCCATGACGACGTCTTCACCTACACCATCAAGGACGGCGACGGCGACACCTCGCACACCACGCTGACCATCTCGATCGGCAACTCGCCGCCGGTGATCACCGACCTGATGCCGGCCGCCAACGGCGGCGACGTCACCGTCAATGAGGATGACCTCCTGGCCAGCCGCGGCGTTGGCGAATCGGCCGGCTCCGACACCTCGAAGGAAAGCACCACCCAGGGCGGCACCTTCACCATCTCCTCGCCCGACGGCATCGCCTCGCTGACCATCGACGGCCATGCCTTCATCACCAACGGCGTGTTCACCGCCAGCTCCTTCACCACCGCGCTCGGCAATACGCTGAACGTGACCGGCTACAATCCCGCAACCGGCACCGTCAGCTATACCTACACGCTGCTCGACAACGAGGCCCATGCTACCGGAGCCTCCACCAACAGCCTGTTCGAGAACCTTGCCGTCTCGCTCACCGACCAGGACGGCCAGAACGCCACAGGCACGCTGTCCGTCAACATCGTCGATGACGTGCCGACCGCGGTTGCCGACATCGACAGCATCGGGGCCGGCCTGTTCGGCCCGGCCACCGGCAATGTGCTGGTTGGCGGAACCGATGCCCTCGACGGCAACACGACCGACGGGGTTGCCGATACCAAGGGCGCCGACGGCGCTGCCGTGGTCGGCGTCGTCGCCGGCGACACCAATGCCGCCCTCGACAATACCGCAACACTCGGCGTGCAGATCCAGGGTCTCTACGGCAAGCTGACGCTGGCCGCCGACGGCACCTACACCTATACCCGCGATGCCGGCTCCGCCGGTGGCCATGACGACGTCTTCACCTACACCATCAAGGACGGCGACGGCGACACCTCGCACACCACGCTGACCATCTCGATCGGCAACTCGCCGCCGGTGATCACCGACCTGACGCCGGCCGCCAACGGCGGCGACGTCACCGTCAATGAGGATGACCTCCTGGCCAGCCGCGGCGTTGGCGAATCGGCCGGCTCCGACACCTCGAAGGAAAGCACCACCCAGGGCGGCACCTTCACCATCTCCTCGCCCGACGGCATCGCCTCGCTGACCATCGACGGCCATGCCTTCATCACCAACGGCGTGTTCACCGCCAGCTCCTTCACCACCGCGCTCGGCAATACGCTGAACGTGACCGGCTACAATCCCGCCAACCGGCACCGTCAGCTATACCTACACGCTGCTCGACAACGAGGCCCATGCTACCGGAGCCTCCACCAACAGCCTGTTCGAGAACCTTGCCGTCTCGCTCACCGACCAGGACGGCCAGAACGCCACAGGCACGCTGTCCGTCAACATCGTCGATGACGTGCCGACCGCGGTTGCCGACATCGACAGCATCGGGGCCGGCCTGTTCGGCCCGGCCACCGGCAATGTGCTGGTTGGCGGAACCGATGCCCTCGACGGCAACACGACCGACGGGTTGATACCAAGGGCGCCGACGGCGTGGTCGGCGTCGCCGGCGACACCAATGCCGCCCTCGACAATACCGCTGCAGACAGGGTCTCTACGGCAAGCTGACGCTGGCCGCCGACGGCACCTACACCTATACCCGCGATGCCGGCTCCGCCGGTGGCCATGACGACGTCTTCACCTACACCATCAAGGACGGCGACGGCGACACCTCGCACACCACGCTGACCATCTCGATCGGCAACTCGCCGCCGGTGATCACCGACCTGACGCCGGCCGCCAACGGCGGCGACGTCACCGTCAATGAGGATGACCTCCTGGCCAGCCGCGGCGTTGGCGAATCGGCCGGCTCCGACACCTCGAAGGAAAGCACCACCCAGGGCGGCACCTTCACCATCTCCTCGCCCGACGGCATCGCCTCGCTGACCATCGACGGCCATGCCTTCATCACCAACGGCGTGTTCACCGCCAGCTCCTTCACCACCGCGCTCGGCAATACGCTGAACGTGACCGGCTACAATCCCGCAACCGGCACCGTCAGCTATACCTACACGCTGCTCGACAACGAGGCCCATGCTACCGGCGCCTCCACCAACAGCCTGTTCGAGAACCTTGCCGTCTCGCTCACCGACCAGGACGGCCAGAACGCCACAGGCACGCTGTCCGTCAACATCGTCGATGACGTGCCGACCGCGGTTGCCGACATCGACAGCATCGGGGCCGGCCTGTTCGGCCCGGCCACCGGCAATGTGCTGGTTGGCGGAACCGATGCCCTCGACGGCAACACGACCGACGGGGTTGCCGATACCAAGGGCGCCGACGGCGCTGCCGTGGTCGGCGTCGTCGCCGGCGACACCAATGCCGCCCTCGACAATACCGCAACACTCGGCGTGCAGATCCAGGGTCTCTACGGCAGCTGACGCTGGCCGCCGACGGCACCTACACCTATACCCGCGATGCCGGCTCCGCCGGTGGCCATGACGACGTCTTCACCTACACCATCAAGGACGGCGACGGCGACACCTCGCACACCACGCTGACCATCTCGATCGGCAACTCGCCGCCGGTGATCACCGACCTGACCCGGCCGCCAACGGCGGCGACGTCACCGTCAATGAGGATGACCTCCTGGCCAGCCGCGGCGTTGCGAATCGGCCGGCTCCGACACCTCGAAGGAAAGCACCACCCAGGGCGGCACCTTCACCATCTCCTCGCCCGACGGCATCGCCTCGCTGACCATCGACGGCCATGCCTTCATCACCAACGGCGTGTTCACCGCCAGCTCCTTCACCACCGCGCTCGGCAATACGCTGAACGTGACCGGCTACAATCCCGCAACCGGCACCGTCAGCTATACCTACACGCTGCTCGACAACGAGGCCCATGCTACCGGCGCCTCCACCAACAGCCTGTTCGAGAACCTTGCCGTCTCGCTCACCGACCAGGACGGCCAGAACGCCACAGGCACGCTGTCCGTCAACATCGTCGATGACGTGCCGACCGCGGTTGCCGACATCGACAGCATCGGGGCCCTGTTCGGCCGGCCCGGCAATGTGCTGGTTGGCGAACCGATGCCTCGACGGCAACACGACCGACGGGGTTGCCGATACCAAGGGCGCCGACGGCGCTGCCGTGGTCGGCGTCGTCGCCGGCGACACCAATGCCGCCCTCGACAATACCGCAACACTCGGCGTGCAGATCCAGGGTCTCTACGGCAAGCTGACGCTGGCCGCCGACGGCACCTACACCTATACCCGCGATGCCGGCTCCGCCGGTGGCCATGACGACGTCTTCACCTACACCATCAAGGACGGCGACGGCGACACCTCGCACACCACGCTGACCATCTCGATCGGCAACTCGCCGCCGGTGATCACCGACCTGATGCCGGCCGCCAACGGCGGCGACGTCACCGTCAATGAGGATGACCTCCTGGCCAGCCGCGGCGTTGGCGAATCGGCCGGCTCCGACACCTCGAAGGAAAGCACCACCCAGGGCGGCACCTTCACCATCTCCTCGCCCGACGGCATCGCCTCGCTGACCATCGACGGCCATGCCTTCATCACCAACGGCGTGTTCACCGCCAGCTCCTTCACCACCGCGCTCGGCAATACGCTGAACGTGACCGGCTACAATCCCGCAACCGGCACCGTCAGCTATACCTACACGCTGCTCGACAACGAGGCCCATGCTACCGGAGCCTCCACCAACAGCCTGTTCGAGAACCTTGCCGTCTCGCTCACCGACCAGGACGGCCAGAACGCCACAGGCACGCTGTCCGTCAACATCGTCGATGACGTGCCGACCGCGGTTGCCGACATCGACAGCATCGGGGCCGGCCTGTTCGGCCCGGCCACCGGCAATGTGCTGGTTGGCGGAACCGATGCCCTCGACGGCAACACGACCGACGGGGTTGCCGATACCAAGGGCGCCGACGGCGCTGCCGTGGTCGGCGTCGTCGCCGGCGACACCAATGCCGCCCTCGACAATACCGCAACACTCGGCGTGCAGATCCAGGGTCTCTACGGCAAGCTGACGCTGGCCGCCGACGGCACCTACACCTATACCCGCGATGCCGGCTCCGCCGGTGGCCATGACGACGTCTTCACCTACACCATCAAGGACGGCGACGGCGACACCTCGCACACCACGCTGACCATCTCGATCGGCAACTCGCCGCCGGTGATCACCGACCTGACGCCGGCCGCCAACGGCGGCGACGTCACCGTCAATGAGGATGACCTCCTGGCCAGCCGCGGCGTTGGCGAATCGGCCGGCTCCGACACCTCGAAGGAAAGCACCACCCAGGGCGGCACCTTCACCATCTCCTCGCCCGACGGCATCGCCTCGCTGACCATCGACGGCCATGCCTTCATCACCAACGGCGTGTTCACCGCCAGCTCCTTCACCACCGCGCTCGGCAATACGCTGAACGTGACCGGCTACAATCCCGCAACCGGCACCGTCAGCTATACCTACACGCTGCTCGACAACGAGGCCCATGCTACCGGAGCCTCCACCAACAGCCTGTTCGAGAACCTTGCCGTCTCGCTCACCGACCAGGACGGCCAGAACGCCACAGGCACGCTGTCCGTCAACATCGTCGATGACGTGCCGACCGCGGTTGCCGACATCGACAGCATCGGGGCCGGCCTGTTCGGCCCGGCCACCGGCAATGTGCTGGTTGGCGGAACCGATGCCCTCGACGGCAACACGACCGACGGGGTTGCCGATACCAAGGGCGCCGACGGCGCTGCCGTGGTCGGCGTCGTCGCCGGCGACACCAATGCCGCCCTCGACAATACCGCAACACTCGGCGTGCAGATCCAGGGTCTCTACGGCAAGCTGACGCTGGCCGCCGACGGCACCTACACCTATACCCGCGATGCCGGCTCCGCCGGTGGCCATGACGACGTCTTCACCTACACCATCAAGGACGGCGACGGCGACACCTCGCACACCACGCTGACCATCTCGATCGGCAACTCGCCGCCGGTGATCACCGACCTGATGCCGGCCGCCAACGGCGGCGACGTCACCGTCAATGAGGATGACCTCCTGGCCAGCCGCGGCGTTGGCGAATCGGCCGGCTCCGACACCTCGAAGGAAAGCACCACCCAGGGCGGCACCTTCACCATCTCCTCGCCCGACGGCATCGCCTCGCTGACCATCGACGGCCATGCCTTCATCACCAACGGCGTGTTCACCGCCAGCTCCTTCACCACCGCGCTCGGCAATACGCTGAACGTGACCGGCTACAATCCCGCAACCGGCACCGTCAGCTATACCTACACGCTGCTCGACAACGAGGCCCATGCTACCGGCGCCTCCACCAACAGCCTGTTCGAGAACCTTGCCGTCTCGCTCACCGACCAGGACGGCCAGAACGCCACAGGCACGCTGTCCGTCAACATCGTCGATGACGTGCCGACCGCGGTTGCCGACATCGACAGCATCGGGGCCGGCCTGTTCGGCCCGGCCACCGGCAATGTGCTGGTTGGCGGAACCGATGCCCTCGACGGCAACACGACCGACGGGGTTGCCGATACCAAGGGCGCCGACGGCGCTGCCGTGGTCGGCGTCGTGGCCGGCGACACCAATGCCGCCCTCGACAATACCGCAACACTCGGCGTGCAGATCCAGGGTCTCTACGGCAAGCTGACGCTGGCCGCCGACGGCACCTACACCTATACCCGCGATGCCGGCTCCGCCGGTGGCCATGACGACGTCTTCACCTACACCATCAAGGACGGCGACGGCGACACCTCGCACACCACGCTGACCATCTCGATCGGCAACTCGCCGCCGGTGATCACCGACCTGACGCCGGCCGCCAACGGCGGCGACGTCACCGTCAATGAGGATGACCTCCTGGCCAGCCGCGGCGTTGGCGAATCGGCCGGCTCCGACACCTCGAAGGAAAGCACCACCCAGGGCGGCACCTTCACCATCTCCTCGCCCGACGGCATCGCCTCGCTGACCATCGACGGCCATGCCTTCATCACCAACGGCGTGTTCACCGCCAGCTCCTTCACCACCGCGCTCGGCAATACGCTGAACGTGACCGGCTACAATCCCGCAACCGGCACCGTCAGCTATACCTACACGCTGCTCGACAACGAGGCCCATGCTACCGGAGCCTCCACCAACAGCCTGTTCGAGAACCTTGCCGTCTCGCTCACCGACCAGGACGGCCAGAACGCCACAGGCACGCTGTCCGTCAACATCGTCGATGACGTGCCGACCGCGGTTGCCGACATCGACAGCATCGGGGCCGGCCTGTTCGGCCCGGCCACCGGCAATGTGCTGGTTGGCGGAACCGATGCCCTCGACGGCAACACGACCGACGGGGTTGCCGATACCAAGGGCGCCGACGGCGCTGCCGTGGTCGGCGTCGTCGCCGGCGACACCAATGCCGCCCTCGACAATACCGCAACACTCGGCGTGCAGATCCAGGGTCTCTACGGCAAGCTGACGCTGGCCGCCGACGGCACCTACACCTATACCCGCGATGCCGGCTCCGCCGGTGGCCATGACGACGTCTTCACCTACACCATCAAGGACGGCGACGGCGACACCTCGCACACCACGCTGACCATCTCGATCGGCAACTCGCCGCCGGTGATCACCGACCTGACGCCGGCCGCCAACGGCGGCGACGTCACCGTCAATGAGGATGACCTCCTGGCCAGCCGCGGCGTTGGCGAATCGGCCGGCTCCGACACCTCGAAGGAAAGCACCACCCAGGGCGGCACCTTCACCATCTCCTCGCCCGACGGCATCGCCTCGCTGACCATCGACGGCCATGCCTTCATCACCAACGGCGTGTTCACCGCCAGCTCCTTCACCACCGCGCTCGGCAATACGCTGAACGTGACCGGCTACAATCCCGCAACCGGCACCGTCAGCTATACCTACACGCTGCTCGACAACGAGGCCCATGCTACCGGCGCCTCCACCAACAGCCTGTTCGAGAACCTTGCCGTCTCGCTCACCGACCAGGACGGCCAGAACGCCACAGGCACGCTGTCCGTCAACATCGTCGATGACGTGCCGACATTGGGAACCGTGCAAAGCCAGCAGGCAAGCACCGATACGTCGCAAACGCCGGCCGTTGGAACACTCCACTTCGTCGCCGGCGCCGACGGCGCCGGGGCCACCATGACGATCACTGCCAACACAACAGGCATCACTTCGGCCGGCCACAACCTCATCACGGAGCAGTCCGGCAGTGTGTTGACCGCCTATGCCGACAACAACAACAACGGAAGCCATGATGCAGGCGACACGGCGGTCTTTACCATCACCGTTAATCCGAATGCCGGTACGTCGGGGCAGTACACGTTCGACCTTTTGGCACCTTTGGACGGCACTGTCAGTAATGTCTCCGTTGCATCGAGCGGCGCCTTCGGCTCCGGCCCCAGCAATTCCATCGTGGTGACGGCGGGCGGCCAGAATGTCGTGATGGTGACCGGATGGGCGCCAACGGATGCCGGCGGCTCCTTCACCTCACCACACGAGACGGCATGGCTGGCCGGCGGCATGCCATCGTTGACACAAACAAGCAACGTCAACGGTTCGTCAGCAGGTTGGGGCCTCGGCAACAACAATTTCGACGGAGGCGAGTTCATGCGTTTCGATTTCGGGACGCCGGACGACTATGACGGCCCGGGCGGCTATACGGCCCCGGCCATCACCCTCGCGACTGTTAGCTATGCCAAGTTTTCGTTCGATGCGGTTACCGCCGGCGACAAGATCGAGTTCGTCGCCCACTACACCAACGGAACCACGGCTTCCTTCACTCCGGCGGTCGGTGCGACGTTGCTGACGATCACATCGCCTGCCGGAACGCAGATCGCATGGGTCGACGCCTATGAGTCGTCGGGCAAGACCAAGCTGAACCTGACGGATGTCGGGGTCACGAGCACCACGGTCGACCATACAATTCCGGTCGCGTTGCAACTCACGGATGGCGACGGGGACACAACAACGACGGCGAATTTCACTGTCCACGTGGCGGCCGGACTGATACCTTTTGCCATTGCCGCTCCGGTCGTACTCGACCTCAACAATGATGGAATCCACACCACCGATCTGACGCACTCCACCGTTTCGTTCGACTATAACGGCGATGGCGTCGCTTCGAAAACCGCCTGGGTCGATACGCATGACGGTATCCTGGCGATCGATCTCAATGGCGACGGCAAGGTGAACAACGGTTCGGAGATCGTGTTCACCCAACATGCCGCCGGCGCTGCGACCGACCTTGCCGCGCTCGAGCAGCTCTATGACACAAATCATGATGGCAAGCTGACTGCCGCCGACCACGACTTTGCGCAATTTGGTGTCTGGCAAGATGCCAACGGCAACGGCGTGTCGGATTCGGGCGAGTTCAAATCTCTGGCCGCCTTGGGTATCGTCGAGATCGGCCTCGATAGCAACAATCAGCACTCGGTTTCGGCGGACGGCTCGGTCTTGACCTATGGCGAAGCCACCTTCACGACCGCCGACGGTCAGATAGCCGCGGTCGGCGACATCGGCTTCGGCAACTACGATAACGCTGGCTCCGGAAGCACGGCCGCCATCGCCGGCACTTCGGGAGCCGACACGTTCAAGATCGACAATCTAAACATCAAGGATCTGATCGCCGACTACCATGCCGGTGAAGGGGACAAGATCGACTTGAGCGCGTTGTTCGACAAGGCGCCGGCCGGCAACATGGCCGACTATGTGCATTACGACACCGCGACCAGCACCGTGAGCGTCGATACCAGCGGCTCGGGCAACGCGGCCAACTTCGTGGATGTCGCCGTTCTGCAGAATGCGCCTGCCACCGGCACGATCAACATCCTCTACGACGACACACAACATCAACAGCACACGGCCACGATTTAGCACTTATGCGTGGCCGTACTCTCATGCTACATATTAGCGAAACATAAAACCGCAGTTTGGAGAGGGACTTAAATGAAGCGTTGTGCAAGATTGCTGGCTTCGGCCGCGGCGCTGCTGTTGGCTGGATCGACTGGCTTCGCCGCCGACATCATCGACGGGCCGGTGGCCGACTATTGCCGGACCGTCGGCACATCGAACCTGGTGTTGAACGACAACATCGTCGATCTCAAGGTCCAGGTGGTCAAGCTGATGGACGAGTCGGTGGCCGTCGCCAACAGCTCGGAATGGATCAATTCGTCCCGCCCCGCCTTCGTCTGGGCGTCGGAAGCCAAGGTCGCCTGCGGCATGGCCTATGGCTACCTCAAGACGAACTACAAGGACGAGGACACGCTCAACAAGTGCGAGTGCTTCCACGACCGCATGGTCGAGTACATGAACTGACCGAAAGGGATCAAGTCGCGCCGACAGGCTGACGATGATCGCCCGTGGAAGATTGTCGAGAGCGATTGCCGGAGCGATCGCACTGGCCGTTTTTGCCCCTGAAGCCCGTGCCAACTGGCTGGAACGACCTGCCCTCGAGCAGCAAGCTCCGTCCGGCTTGACGCGGCCGGTTCGCTGCGATGTCGCTCCGGAATGGACGCGCGAGACATTCAAGGCGTTCGCGACGTGCCAGGCATCGCTCTACGGCCTGGAGCCGGTGCTGGCGAACGCGGTGATGGAGATCGAAAGCGGATTCGATCCCGATGTGCACGGCGCCGATGGTGAAGTCGGGTTGATGCAAGTGATGCCGGCGACGGCGCGAATGCTTGGCTTTCGCGGTTCGCTCGACGAACTCGCGGTCCCTGCGACCAACATCGCGCTCGGCGTCAGATATCTGGCGCAGGCAAACAGCCTTGCCGAAGGCGATCTTTGCACGACCGTCATGAAATATCGCGCCGGGCACGGTGAAACCCGGTTCTCCGAACTTTCGGTCCGCTACTGCCGGCATGCGCGCGCAATCCTGGCGAGAGAAGGTTTTGCGGTGGCCGGCCCGCTACCGATGGCGACGTTCGGATTCTCCGCATTCCCGACAGCAGGAGACGATGGTGCCCCTGCCCCGGCGAGGCGGATTTGTGTGCGCCGACTGTTCGTGCCGGGCCCGCGATACATGAAATGCACGGACTATCGAAGCGCCGGGCAAGCCAGAATGATCAAGGCGCTCCGGGCAAAACTTTTCGACGGCTGAGCCATAATCCAGCAATTGCAAAGACGGCGAGGCAAGTCTGCCGTAAGATGAACGGATGAGACCGGGACAAATACCCGGCGGGATATGAGGGAGGCATCATGGATTCTGGCCGGCAGCGACACGGTTCGTGGACGTGGGCGATCGTCTTTGCGTTAGCGGGCATAGTGTCGGGCTGCCAGTCGAAAGGCAGCGTCTCGGACGCGCTCGACCAGGCGGCGATCGCCGCACCCGGAGCGCCGGCCGCCGGCACCGCTGCCAGCCCGGCCCAAGCCACGCGATCGCTCGGCACCGGGTCGACGAAGGTCACGATGCTGCTGCCTTTGTCGGCCCCGGGCAACGCCGGCGAAAACGGCCGGAAGATGCTCGATGCGACCAAGCTGGCAATGGCCGACCTTGGCAGCGCACTGCTCACGGTTACGGTCGAGGACACCAAGGGCGACAGCGCGCACGCCAGCGAATTGGCTGTGAAGGCGATCACCACTGGAACCAAGATCGTCATCGGCCCGGTCGAACTCGCCGCCGCGCAGCACATAGCCAAGCTGTCGGGATCGAAGCGGCCGCCGGTGCTGGCGTTGGCCGACAATTTCGCTGGCGGCCCAGGCGTCTATGCGGTCCGCCTCAACGAGGCCGACAGCGCTGCCGCGGGCGCAGCCGGCCTGGCGGCCAAAGGCAGCAAGAAGTTCGTGTTGCTCGTTGCGGCGGGCGCGAATGCCGGCGCGGTTGAAAAGCGGGTCGCCAACAGCCTCAGCATCTATGGCGCGACGCTCGCCGTCACCATTCCGTATCCGGCCGGCGATGGCGGCACCAAAGTGGTCAATGATATGGGCTCGCTGGTCGAGGCTCCCGATGCCATCATCATCGCCAGCGGCGACGACAATCCGGCGCAGATCCTTGCGGCGCTCAAAACGAAAGGCATTCCTGGAAAAGCAATTGCCGTCGTTGGAACCAACCGCTGGCTGGAACATCCGATGGAGCCGCTGTTTGAAGGCTCCTACATCGCCACGCTCGACCCAACCGAAACCGGCCCGATCGCCGACCGCTTCAAGACGACCTACAATTATCCAGCCGACGCCAATGTCGCCTACGCCTATGATATGGTCGCCCTGACAGCAGGAATTGCAAGTTCGGCCGGGCCTGACGGCTTCAGCAAGCAGGTGCTCGAAAATCGGAGCGGATTTCGCGGATCGACCGGCCTGTTCCGGTTTCGGGCGGATGGCTCCAGTGAGCGATCCATGCCCTTCTATCAGGTTCAAAAAGGTGCACTCAAGCTGGTCGCCAAATCGACATCGGGGTATTGAGGGGCAAGGAACCTTGCTTGAGTTGATGGGCTGGCCGAGGCACAATCGCTTGATAGCGCTCGGAAGCCTGCTCCTCCTGGCCGGGGTCTTGTTGATCATCCGGGCCGCCGATCTGCTTCCCATCGATCGGCCGATACCAGCGCCGCGTCAATCCATCGACGATAGCCAGCCACTGCGACCAGTTGCGACCGTCGCCAATACGCCATGGCGAGGACGGGCACGCAAGATTGCTCAGGACCTTATCGCGCCGCCACAGCTTGATTCGGCGCAAATCGAACGGGTCGAGCCGCGCCCGCCGCTCAGCGACCTTGGTCTGGCCGCGCCTGCAGGGATGCGAATGCCAAAGGATTGGAAAGAGGTCCTGCTGTACCAACCGGTTGCTACCTCGTCGGCAACCTTCGAATCGATGGGGCGCAAGGTAGCCATCAGCGGGATCCAAGGCATTGACCTGGATGAGACCTGTTCCTTTCGTGGCATCGCCTGGCCTTGCGGCCAGCGTGCGCGCGCGACGTTCAATTCCTGGCTGCGCGGCCGGGCGCTGAAATGCGTCGTGCCGCCGGAAATCGATCGTTTTGCCATTGCGGCACCGTGCAGCTTGGGCAAGCAGGATGTCGGCGCGTGGCTTGTTTCCAATGGCTGGGCGACGGCCTTGGCGAATGGAATCTATGGCAAGGCGGAGGCAGTGGCCAGAGACGCGCAGATGGGGATATTCGGCCCGCCGCAATAGCCGATAATTCGGTGTCGTTGCTTTTGCCGCCGTAGCCTTGCTTTTGAAGGGCTGATTTCGGGCCGATGGTAGGTGATTGCGCCATTACTAAAATTGTATGTTTCCTCGAAACTGAAAGTGCAGCACCTTGGCCTTATGACAGCCGATCAGGCGGGAGATTGGCTAATGATGACACCAATGGCGAATAGCTCGCCCCGGCAATGGAAAGATATCGCATGGCTGACTGCCCTGGGATCGGCGGGAATTCTGCTCCTCTCGGTTGGCCTAAATTATCTGCTTCTGTTCTCGGAAGCCTTGACGCCCTTCGGCCGCAGCATGGTCACCGCGATCCTGTTGCCGGTCATCGTCGGTGGCCCACTTTTCCTGTTCATTGGACTGCAGCGGACCGAGCTCGTCCGTTATCGAAAAGAACTCAACAAGTCGGCGACCTTTGACAGCCTGACAGGCTGCCTCAACCGGACAGTCTTCACGTCGATGGTCGAAAGGAGAGCAACCAGGCCGGAATCGTCTGGTCCAAGATCTGGCGCCTTCCTGGTCATTCATCCCGAACACATCAGGTCCATCAATCTGCGCTTCGGCCTTGGCTGGGGTGACGAAGCCTTGCGGCTCATAGCCTCGACCATCCAGTCATCGGTACGCAAGGAAGATCTGGTGGGCCGGATCGGAACCTCCATGTTCGGGGTCTTTCTGCCCGGTGCGACAGAAGACGACGCCAGGGAGATCGGCGACCGTATCCGGGCGCGCGTGGCCCAAGCCTATTTCGCGCCAAAAGGAACCGCGGACACGCTGACCATCAGCGTCGGCGGCGTGGTGTTTGAAAACGAGTTGGAATTCGAGGACATGTTCCGATCGGCGGAATCGCTGTTATCCGGCGTCGAACGCCAGCCCGGATTTCAATTGTCGCACCTCCACAACTAGCTGAAACAAGTCGTTGCCGGAGGAACACCGCCGCAAATGTCTTGCCGCACGGCTGCGGCAGCGATCATCTTGGCCCTTGTTGCCAAACCGGACGATTGACCCATGGGCGGTTTCAACCCGTGGGAGGTCTGGTTCCTGACGGTGCTGACGGCATCGCCGCGCATCGCTGGCAGTATTTGCCGGACCGACCAAGTTCTGGTTGCCGCTGGTTGCAGCAACCTTGATCGCCTTGATGGCCGGCTATCGGACCATGCTGCTGCCGCCGAACTCCTGACAGGTCGAGACACCCGCCGCGCCAGTAGCATCAGGTTCGGCGCTCAGGGCACGAGCGACAAAGCTTGAGGGCGCACAGATAGCAGCTGGATCCCCACGGCTCTCTCTTCATCCGTGGGGATCACAAGCACGTCGACGTCGGAACCAGCAAGGCTGATGACCTCGTCGCCTCGTCCATTCAGCTTGTGGTCGATATTAACCGCAAGCCAGCCGGCCACAGCCCCGGCCCTCTCTCGAATACATTGGGCGTTTTGGCCTACGCCTGCCTTGAACACCAGCGTGTCCAGTCCGCCTATCGCAGCGGCCAGCGACCCGATCTCGCGTGCGATACGATAGACGAAGAGATCGACTGTTTCGGCGGCAAGAGGATCATCGGAGTCGATTAGCGTCCGCATATCACCGGATATCCCTGACACTCCGAGCAGGCCGGATTGCTCGTAGAGAAGGGTGACCAATCGTCCGTCTGCAGCTTCCGGTCATTCAGCTGCGCGCTTTGCCCCAGCCAGCCCACGCGCCTTTCTCGTTCGCCGGGCTTTGGGCTTACAATTCCAATCTCGACATAACCAGCTGCACCAGCATCACATGATCAACAGCCTCTCATTCTCTACCAGGCATACTATGACGCCTGGCTGGACCCGGGGACCAAAGGACCAGCCTCAAGCACATTCTCAGCCACGACATCGACGGTCAGCTGCAGTTCAACCGCGTTGGACGTGAGGTGAACACGAGCGCCGTCAACAAATTTCCCAACGACCATCCCGGCCTGGTCGGGCGGAGCCGGCGACTTTCTCTGTTCGCCGAAATCGTCAAGCACGCCCCTGCTGGGGCGAAGCTTTCTAAAGCACGCTCCGACCACATATTTTCAGGAGGGCGGGATGACAGAGCGTGAGCAAGAGATCGTCGCGAATGCATGGGCACTGGCTACGGGCGCACAACAAATCCTAGAGGCGCTTCTCATCATGCTGAAAAAGTCGGGAACGTCGCGCGATCTTCGATTGCCGGGTAGCCGGGAAGTGGACCATCAGTTAGGGGTCCGTAGCTAGAGCGTGATAAAGCAGCAAACACACTATCATAGAAACGGCGCTGCCTAGCAGCTGGTCTGCCGTCAGGCCGGAAAAATAGACAAGATGAAACGCCACCAACGCTCTACCAATCACGGTTCGGAACACTGCCGAACTAACCGTTAGTCGGCGCTAATGTTCCGGTCTGGACTCGCTACCGCTTTGGAAGCATTCTGCACTCGGGGGAGAGGGCGTGGGCAAAGTCCAGCGTCATCAAGGTGCGGATCAGGCCGACCGCTGGCGCAAGACCGCAAAGGGGCGGTGGATGTGGCGACGGCAATATCTGCCGGCGCTGGTGATGGTTCCCTGACCGGCTCATCCCAGCTGGCTGGCTGAGTGGCACCCGCACGGCCGGCGCGGGGAGCTGCGATATCAAGGGCAACATTTCCACCAGTACCGATGAGCGATTTATCACGTTCCAGGGCAGGAGCATTACTGGAAGACGACGATCAGTTTCAGTACAGCGAGCGCTGGCTGTGCAGCGAGGCAGAGGCATGGGCCGCCGGCTAGCGCAAAGCAAGGCGGTAGCGCGGTAGCCACCACCATGTGCAGGCCAACCAGCCCGTCATCATGGTCCGAACCTGATCGCACCCGCCGACCTTGGTCTCAACGTCGTTGATTGGCACTGCCACGCGGCTTTCCTTCATTCGCATGGTTCGCAGACATTAGCATGATCGCATACTCTCATCATCCGGCGTCGTCTCCCTCACAAAGCAGCGCCGGTAAGGCTCGGCGCCCTTTTTGTTTGTCCCATGTGCCAAAGGAGGTCGCCGGGCCTGCCGTTGCTCATCTTTGCGGGTTGCTCCTGATGGCTCCGCTTGGCGCCGTGGCCCTGCGTCTTCCTTCGGGTAAGGCCGGCGAGGCGCTTGTCAGACGGCCTGGCATGTAGGATTATGGTCCTCGTTGCGGCGACGCCCTCAATGGAGAGCGCCAATGGCCAGAACAAACCTTCCGAACAGCTTTCCCGGGCTGAAATCGAGCGCTTCCTGGCGGCAGCCGAAGCGCTGCACAAGAGCATCGCCGGGCCGCTCCTGGCGTACCACAGGGAGCACTGCCAAGCTCTACCTGAGGCCCATGGACCCCTGTTGAAGTCGATTGAGACGGTCACCGGCCAGAAGGCGCAGTTCATCCGCTGGAACGGGACAGGACCGGCACAGCCCCGGAGAAGCCTCCGGGCTGGTTCTCCTCGCGCAACTCTCGCGCCGCATCACCTCTAAGAGCAGTTCGAAGACGCTTTCGATTTCGCCGTTGATTTGGTCGGCAGGGATGCCAGGCTTCTCGGCCGCTGTCGTCATTGGTCTGCTAAGTCGCTGGCGGCGATCGGATCGCCCCGCGTCACAATCGCGGCGCGGAGGGGTTTTATTAGCTCCCCCTCATCTTGACGCCGGCGCCGGCTGCTCCAAAGTCTTGGGCATGGCTCGGGGAAGTATCAAAGTTGGCGACGAGGTCGCAGTCACGGCGATTGTGCGCGGCCGGGTGACGCCCGATCGCATAAGCGTGACGATCCCCTCCTACGACTTCCCGCATTCTGTTGTCGATTCGACTTGGAAGGCTGTGATTGGCCAGCATATGGAATTGATCGGCCCTGTCACACGCATCGACGGGGACAAGGTAACCGTCAGCCTCCGGCCATTGGTGACTGTCGACGCCGAGCACGTGCGCCTGGTCGAAAGCAACGTGGCGCTTCCGCGAGCGCGAAAAAGGCCGCTCGTTGACAAAGTTTAACTTGCCTGCCCACCCAAGGAACGGCCAGTGAAACTTTCCCCATCACATCGGCTCTGGTCGCCTCCCGCTAGCTGCCGGCGCGTTGCGATATCGGCGCAGTAGACGGGTCGGCATTTTCCGAACTTTCCGACATCTCGTCGCGATGACGTTGGCGAAGGCGCTTCAGCAGTTCGCGTGAGGCTTGGATCGCCCTGCGCGATTGATCCATGTTCTGGCGAAACGTGGCGCGTTCCTCCATGGACTTCTGCCACTTCAGCAAGGTAGCCGTAGTCGCAGTGGCCGCTTGAGCGATATCTATGGGCGTTGCAACCATCGCATCCTCCCAAAACGGCAATGGTAAACGCAATCTTTATAGGCCCGCCGAAACCCTTTCTTCAATCAAAAACGACCGTGCAGATTCATACACCAAATGGCTATTCGTCGGGGCGCTCGACGGCGGCTTCGTCGACCTCGGCCTCCATCTCGTCGTTGACGGTTTTGGTCTTGCCAAAACCGTCCATCGCCACACCGTCAAGCCCTGCAGCCAGCTGGCACCTCACGCTCCTTGCCATCCTTGCGCGCTTGGGCGCCGTACATCCAAGCGTAGGTGGCGCGTTCCTGATCTTTCTTAGGCATGGCCATTTGCATCATCCTCCCGGAAATCCAGCAGCCTTGCGTGCCCCAGCTTCTCGTCGCCTTTGAGGGTCTTGACCCAGCCAACCAGTCCGGGCTTCAGCCACTCGGCCTTGTCCTTTTTATGCCCCTTCGGGACCGGGCCGCCAACCTTGCCCTGGACGCGATCCCAAAGCGCTTGCCGCTCATCGGCACTGAAGTTGACGAGTGCGCCGCCTTTATAGAGGCCCTTTTCAGCGATGATCACCTGGGTAGCTTTGCCGCGCTCGCGCTGTGCACCGATGATTTGCATTTCCTTTTCCTCAAAGCACTTGATCTTGCGCCAAGCGCTCGTTTGCCGCTGCGATATGGGCTGCCCTTGAGCTTCGAGACCATGTCTTCTAGCCCGTCTCGTCGACCAGGTGGTAGACGGCGTCACCAGTGCGGCATCGCTCCGCTGAATTGAATGCGCCCGCCGGCAGGGATCATTTCGTGCAGGATATCGCCGCGATCTTCGGTCGGCATCCCGCGCAGGTCATGATGCGTGGAACCCTGCCGGTTGCTGACCGTTCTCCGTCAATGGAAGCCCCGAACCAACAGAGCCAAACGATCCTCGTGGTTGACGGCGACGTCATCGCCCGATGCGTCATCGCGGACTATCTCCGCCACTGTGGCTACAGGGTGATTGAGGCCCATTTCGCACGTGAGGCGCAACAAGCGTTGAACTATGCGGAGTTCGGTGTGGACACCGTCTTGTGTGACGTTGACCTGCCGGGCAACATGAACGGGTTCCAACTGTCGAAGTGGGTTCGCGAGAACAAGCCCGAGGTCAAAATAGTGCTTTCTGCCGCAGTAGAACGAACTGCGATCGCGGCGGGCGACCTTTGTCACGAAGGCCCGCACCTTGCGAAGCCGTATGAGCCGGCCAACGTAGTGGACCATATCAGGCGACTGCAGCGTGTTTGGAGCTTACGATCCAGGAACCCTGGTGCAAAGCGCAATTGATCTCTGTCCAGACGCCGAGAGGCTCGTCTGCATACCAATGGTGATTTAGCCCTGCGAACTGGACGCCGCTCAAAGGAAGAACGGCGTATAAGCCGTAGTCCTGCGTGCGGCCGCAACAGTGGACGGTTGTCGCGCGCAGGACGGAGGAAATTCGCCCTCCTGCCGCGGGCGGTGAACGGGATACCGTAGGAGCGTCAGCATAGCGCCGGCCACAGGACGGGACGCGGCACCGACTGTCCCCGTCCGGTAGTCCGCATGTTTTGGTCGAAGCCGACCGGCTGAGATCGTACGCATTTTGGTTCTCGACGGCACGGCCGCTGATCGGCGATGATGCGAGGACCGAGTTGCCTGGAAGAAATCATCTGGTCTTGCACCTTTTTTGCTTCCTCATTCGCGGGGCAGCTTGTGATTTTCCAGCCTGACAGACCCTCCCCTGTCTATAAGAAATTTCCCGACGCATGAGCGCACGTCCAACACAGTGCGGGCTCCAATGCTCACCGGCAGCGCGAGAATGGTAACCACCTACCTTGAGGGGAGCGCCACGTGCGTATTCAACGATGCAGGCGCTGCCAACCTCGGCATCCCCGGGAATAGCAGGCTTATAAATGAATATATCGTTGATCAACGCTATCGGCGCAGCCGCCGGGAGATGGACAGACCGCGTTCCAGCTAGGGGGATCGATGTTCCAGGCTAAAGGCATTGGCATGCCCGAATTAGAAAAAAGACCTGAATCCCGTAAAGCAGCAACAAAATGCCGAAAGCTATCCAGAAGCCGGGTCGCGTAAGCAATGCCAGATCTTTTCTTAGCTGCTCCATTCACATCAACTAACATGGCCAAGCGTCGTTCCCGTCCGCTGGGGACAAATTTCAACTAAGCTAATAGGCTTCGTCGCATAATGGCCGCGCCACTGCGGATCGAGACACCTCAGCGCCCCGCATGAGCACGCGCAACTCGATCGGAGGCGCAAGGAGAAAGTTTGGAACGGTTCCAAGAACCCCAAGCAAATTGAGCGCCGCAGCGGACGATAAGGTTCACGCATATCCCGGCGAACATCCGCACAGCAATGGTCAACATCAACGGCAGAAGGGCGTCCGAAAAGAAACGCATCTCTGCGTCACCGCCCCATCGAGAGTCACCGCTGCGGCATCTTGAATAAAGGTCGGCGATCCGAAGAGCATGCATTGCGCAAGATTTTCCAAATGACCTGATGCCGAGACCGGCCCAAGCGTCCACCCTAGCCTCCAGCCGGTCATTGCATGAGACTTCGACAGGCTGTTCACAATTATCGTCCGCTCTCTCATTCCGGGAATGGATGCTATTGAGGGAACTCGCCGTCGAACACTGTGCTGCGGTAAACCTCATCGCTGATGATCCATAGATTGTGCCGCTCGGCAAATGTGGCAATTGTTTCCAGATCGTCCCTGCCGAACTCATATCCGCCGGGATTGTTTGGGGAATTCAGCAAGATCGCCCGCGTTCGATCTCCTACGGCTGCACTGAGAATATCCTCGGATGCCTTCCGCCGCGCATTTTGCAGCGATAGTTTGACGGGTCGGACCACTGCTCCACCGGCGCGTATTGCCGCTTCGTATGTAGATACCAAGGCTCAAGGCAAAGCACCTCGTCGCCAGCTCCGGCAACGGAAGCTTAGTGTGATTGGGCGGCCAGGCGGCCGGTCCCCAATTCGTTCGAATGATGCGCTTGCCTCGCCAAGGTCGCATGGTGAGTCAGCCGGCAAACCAAAACACTCAACCGCCGGTTAGGCCCGGCCGCCTGATGCGCCCCACAAGAGGCTGTGCCGGGCCGTTCGTCGGGGCTTCTGCACCTGAGGGTTAATGTGCCCAGGCAACACACCATCGACGCCAAGACGATGGCAAGAAGGGGAGTCGCGCAGTCCTCAAGAATAAGTCAGCAGGCACCTAGACCGATGTAGGGCCTTCCAATCGCAGCTCTCGGCTCCTCGCGGCGCCGGCGCCCTGGCATCGTTTGATTGAACGAAGACGCTGAGTTGAGCTCTCGATACAAAAGCATCTCAGTCCTCGTGCCTCAATGGTTCCGGGCATGCGGCTGCAGGGGATGAAGTCATGAAGTTCAGGGATTTGATCAGACGCGCCGAGGACAATGTGGAGAGGTCGTTCGACGATCTCGAAGCTGACTTGGCTAACGCTGTCGACCAGTGCCTCGATTTGGAGGATGTCGCCGACGTGCCAAACATGGCGGGCGACAACAACGAACAGGATGACAGCGTACCAAGCGAGGACGGTGCCGGCGACGACGATGATAGCTCGCCGATACCAGCGCATCGGCTGACCTCACATACGCAGAGCCGAATTGCTGCCGTGAGCTCGTTTAACGGCTTGTTCCACGATGCCAAGCTCCATTTCGAGGAGATCAACGCAAAAATCTCCGAAATTACAAGCACATGTCAACTGACGTTCGAGTTTTTTCACATCCTTCACGCGGACATTCTCCGTGCCAACGAACTGGAGTTGGCGAATCAAAATCTGATCGCAGATCAAAGGAACTTGTCGGAAACACTCAATGACCTGAACAGACGGTACTGTGAGCGTCAAGGCACCGTCGAGACATTGCAGCAGCGCCAGGCAAGCCTTGTTCAGGAGTGTGAAGTGCTCCGTGGCGCGTTGGCCGCGGCAAGGCTGGAGCTGGTCGAAGCGGCGAACACCACCACAAAGAACGAAGCGGAATTTGGCGACCTCACGAACATGCTTGCCGCCGCAAATGTCGAGGCCGACAGGCGCTCCCGAGAGAACAAACAGCTGCGTGAAAAGAATGTGAGCCTGTCTATTGACCTGGAAAAGGCCATGAAGCGGGAGGAAGAGGCACGGCATAGGCTGGATGCCTTCTCCACGATCCATGCCAACGAAGCTGCGCGAAATTCCGAAATGCTGAGTGCGCTCGGCAAGAGCGAAAAAGAGGCAATCAAATTGCACACCTCACTCGAGGTTGCGCAGGCGAAGCTATGGGAGGTGACCGAAGCAGCCAGGATTATGCAGGCGGACATGGATGGCGAGCTTAAACGCTGCCAGGCTGAGAACCGAGGATTGCGCTCAGAAGTTCAAAGCCTCCAATCGCGCTTCGAACTCGCCTCAATCGCAAACAACGAGGCCGCGGCCGAGATCGCCAGGCTCCAGCTACAATGGAGCGACGCCCTGGCGGAAAAACAGGTGACTGACGAAAGGTTGGCCGCACTCGCTGAGGAGGCCGAAACCAACAAGGTGAACCTTTCCAAGATCACCGCAGATTTTGCGCAACTGTCCATGCAGCAGGCGTCCGATCAGATTGAACTCGATGTGAGACGGCAGGAATGTGAGGACTTGCGGGTCGAAATTGCCTCGGTCAATGCTCGGGTCAGGGAATTGCTGCCCTACAAGAGGTCGCATGGAAGCGCGAACGCCTTGCCGCATACATCTGACGTGGCAAATGTAGCGGTGACTGCAGACCGAACGGTGCATGCCGCACGCCGTGTCCGCCGGAGGGCCCTCGCCGCGTCGTAGGGGCAAAGAACCTCTCCTCGTGAGGCAATTGCCCCTGTCGATGATCGTGGAACGGTATGCGCTCTTTGTTGCGCAAAAGATGACAGGACGCTAACGCTGTTGTCGGAGCAGGACTTGGTGAGGCGGCCAGGAAAATCCTGTTGGGGCCTTGTAGCCGGGACAATGTCCCAGACGAGCTCGCGCGTCGTCCGCCGGCGTCACCCCTGTCCGGCATCACGTCGCCTACCAGCCAGTATGTCAGCAAGCACGCCTGCAGTGTGCCCGCGGTCGACCGCCCACAGCCGCCATGTCATTGCCGGAAAGCCCTCGACATCTGGTCGGTAAGTGGCTTCAGCAGATAAGACCAGACGCTGTGTTCGTCCGTACTTATGTGAACCTCCGCTGGCATACCGGCTTTGAGCACTTTGGCATCGGTCAGACATGTGGACTTGTCTTCGACATTGATGCGCGCCGAGAAATAAGAAAGCTGGCGCTGTTGATCTTTTATCAGGTCCGCCGAGATGCGCTTGACAGACCCTTGGCAGGCAGGCGTGGTGCCAGCGTCGAAAGCCGGAAACCGGATCGAGACCCGCTGACCTGGACGAACGTCATCTATGCGCGACGGCGCAATCAGCGCGTCGACCACAAGGTTGCCGGTGTCAGGGACGATCATCATCAGAACTTCGCCCGCGGCAATCACGCCGCCGATCGTGTGAATGGAAGATTCCTGTACCGTTCCCGATTGCGGAGCGCGGATGGTGGTTTTGGCCAGTTCGTCCTGTGCCACAACCTTGCGCTCGCTGAGTTCGGTCTGCTTGGCTTCCGTTTCACGAAGTTCGCTCGTTACGTCACTACGCCTTTGTTCATCGAGCTGAAGTATCTGCAGTTCGGTCTCGCTGATCCTGGCCTGCGCCTCGGCAACCGCCGCCGCGAGGCGCCCTGATTCTCCGTGCGCCCGGGTGGCATCCAGTCTGATGTTGCTAAGTCGCTCTTTGGACACCAGCTTCTTTGTAAAAAGCGCCTGTACATCGACAAGATCGCCATCCAGCAGGACCACGGATTGTTCTTCCGCGGTCTGTTGCGCCTTGAGGCCCTCAACTTGGCGTTCGAGTTGCTTTGAGCGGCTTTGCAACTGTGCCTTCTGCCCGTTGAGGGCCGTAGCGCGGCTTTCGAACAGCGTGCGCTCACCGTTCACCAAGGCAGCCAGTTCCGGCTCGCCCATTCGCGCTTGAAGGCTGAACGGAAGCTGCATCTCCGACAGGCCTTGCCGCTCTGCCTCCAGCCGCACAAGCCGAACCGTTGCCCGATCAAGATCCTTGCTAATTATCTGGAGATTGGCCCGTGTCAGTGTGTCGTCCAACCGTGCCATCACATCGCCGGCCCGTACATGATCCCCATCTTGCGCGAAGATGCCCCCTATCGTGCCGCCCGTCAGATGCTGGACCTTCTTTATGTTGCTCTCGATCACCACGGTCGCCGGCGCAATTACCGCGCCAGCAATCTTGGTCAGTCCGAGCCAGAGCCCGCCGCCGGCAAGCAACATAACCGTGACCGCCGCACCCAGGATCAGGTTGGCCCCGATTCCATCGCGCGTGCCCGAAATCATCGCGTTGCGCGGGCTCCCATTGCCGATCGGGGCCGATGGAGCCATCGTCGCCTCAGACAAAAAAATATTCCTCATGCGTGACCGCTCACCCCTTTGTGCATCGCGACGGCCGCTGCCGGGCGTTCAGCAGGCGCAGCAAAGGGGCGGATGACGTTGGCCAGGACCTCCTCGCGTGAGCCGAAGGCGTGAAGCATCCCATTGGACATTACGAGTACCCTGTCGATGTTGGTAAGGGCAGAAGGACGGTGCGCAACTACGATGACGATGCCTCCACGTCTGCGCACTGCCAGGATCGCGCCGGCCAAGGCGGTATCGCCATCGACGTCCAGATTTGAATTCGGCTCGTCCAGAACGACGAGAAACGGATCGCCGTAAAGTGCCCTGGCAAGCCCTACGAGTTGCCGCTGTCCAGCCGACAAGGCTGTTCCTCCCTCGCCCATGCGTGTTTGAAAACCGTTCGGCAATCGCAGGATCATTTTGTCGACGCCCGCTGCCTTGGCAGCTGCAAGCACGCCCTTGGCGTCGCCCTTCCCGCCAAATCGCGAAATGTTATCGGCAACCGTTCCATCAAACAGTTCGACGTCCTGGGGCAGGTAGCCAATATGCGCGCCAAGGTGTTCTTGGTCCCATTGGTCAAGCGAGGCGTCGTCCAGCCTCACCGTGCCGCGAAGTGGCTGCCAGACGCCCACCAGCGCGCGCACAAGCGTGCTTTTGCCAGAACCGCTCGGGCCGACAACGGCCATTCCCGTCCCTGCAGCCAGGCGGAAGCTGACATTGGCTACCGTCGGTTTTTGCTGGCCCGGTGGCGCTATGGTCAGGTCCTCGACCGCAAGCTCCGCTTGGGGGCGCGGAAGTTCCATATGTTCGTCCCGGTCAGGAAAAGCGGCCAGGGCCGTTGCCAGTTGCGAATAGCTTTGCCGGAACGCGGCGAACCCTCGCCAGTTCGCGATAGCGGCGTCAACAGGAGCCAATGAGCGGCCCAGCAAGATGGAGGATGCGATGATCACGCCTGGCGAGGCTTCGCCTCCTATCACCAGGTAGGCACCCAGTCCAAGAACGCAGGACTGCAAGGCCAAACGCAGTGCCCTAGAGAGTGCCCCGGTGGCGCCGACGACGTCGGAAAGCCTCTCTTGGTGCCGCAGATATGCGTTATTGATCTCGCCCCAGCGGTGGGCAAGCCGTGCGGAAAGGCCCATCGCGCGCACGACCTCCGCGTTGCGGCGTCCGGATTCGGCGAGATTGCGTTGCGACACCAGCGTCTCGGACGCGCGTGTCACCGATGTGCGGCCAAGAACTTCCGCCATGACCGTGAGCAGCACGACAATGATCGCACCGCTTGTGGACAACAGACCGAGCGCAGGATGCAGGAAATAGACGATCAGCAGGTAAAATGGAATCCACGGAGCGTCGAAGATGACAGTCGGCCCCATTCCGGAAAGGAAGCCGCGTAACTGATCGAGATCACGGAGGGGCTGTATCCGGTTCGCATCCTGCCCGCCAATGAGCGGCAAGGACAGTGAGAGGCCGAACACCCTCTGCTTCAAATTCCTATGGACACGATTGCCCACTCGAACCAGCAGGCGCAGCCGCACGAAATCCAGCAGCCCGTAGACAGCGTAAAGACCCAGCATTCCGATCGTGAACCCGACAAGCGTCGGAACGCTCTGCGAAGGTAAAACGCGATCGTAAATTTGCAGCATATAGACCGAGCCGGTCAGGGCGAGAAGGTTTATGACTGCCGAGAAGACGCCGACGCCTACCAGGCCAGGCACGGTCCCAAGCATTGCGCCTCGCAGATCCGACGAACTCCTTCCACCAGGGTTCATGGGTTTCGACCTCCCGTGAGAGATCGTTGCGCAAGCTCACTGGCCCCACTGGGCACGGACAATCTCTTGCTGTTCAGGAGCTTATCCCCTTAGCCTTCTAATATTACGCCCCACTAACATGATTGGACTTTAGTCAAAATGTAGCAAAATCGTGGCGCTGACCCGAGAAACCCGGAACCCACATATTAAATCGGGGGAAAACTGCCGTTCCACCGTATTTAGACGGGCTTCATGCCGGGCGAGCCACCCCAAGAAAACCGCTGCCTGCCGTTTTCGGGGCTTTCTCGGGATTTAGCGCTTCCTCGCAACAACCAGGAAGTGTTGCGCTAGCTGGCCAGGAACGCGAAGCCTTCTGCAGGCCTTCTCGACAGGCTGCATCATCATTTCACAGAACCCTGGCAACAGGTTTCCCGGCCGAGGCAGGTAACCGTACGGTATCGTCTGCTCGACGGTGAATCCCGAGGCAGTCAGGAGGGCCTTGAACCTCGCTGCGCTCAGCGTGTTGCGAATGGTGCGTCGAGACACTCGATTGAGCAGCCGGCACGCCAGGCCGACGGGCGACGTCGCATTCATGTGAACGTTGCACACAAGCCGCCCGCCATCTTTAAGGTGCTCATTGATCGCTTTCAGTGCATGCCATTTCAGTTCATCCTCTGCGTTCAGGAAAAAACGAAATGCGGTTACCACATCGAACGTCATACCCAACTGCTCCCTTGTCACGTCGACGTGACGCAAACTCACATTGGGCGGTACTTGAGCGCTGTCGAGCATAGTTCTGGAAACGTCGGCGCCAACCACCTCGCTGAAGAGGCCGGCGGCTACCTCGGCGATGCGGCCTGTTCCGCATGCGAAATCAAGGCAGTTTCGGCTCGCTCCGCTCAAGGGGCGAAGAACGTCGAGGATCAGGGGCTTTTCGATGTTCTCCCAAAGCGCGCCATAATAGCCGGAACTGTGCGTTTTGTTGTAATGTAGGCCGTAGCCGGGCGCGCAATGACTGGTCCTGTAGCCGTCCGACACGAAGCCGCCCTGCGCATTGCTCTCCTTGCTAGACGTAAATTCCTGCCAATTTCCGGACTCACCGGCGCGCGACCTGGACCGCACAATTCGCGCTGACGGCATATGGAAAGCATAACTTGACGACTGCGTCACCTGATCCGCGTTCGTTGAGGGTGTCAGGGTCGCTCCCTGGTTGAAAATGCGCCTCACCTTGGATCTCCGTTCAGTTGGGTTCGCCCCCCCGATAGAACAGTAAGCTCCGCACGGACTGCGGCTGACGCCCTATTGGACTGCCACACTTTGCAGTTCACTGCTGAATCTGGCTTCGACAGTATCCCCCGGCAGCACAATCGCATCTTCGTCAACCAACAGCTTGCGCCATTCATTGCCGATCTTGCGTACGATGGTCACCTGGGCCCGTACCGTTTCGCCGGCAATCGGCAATGGCTGTGTGGATGCTCCGGTCGGCTGCAGCTTCTCGCTGGCGGCATGGAGCCTGGCGGTGACATCCGCCAGCCGGGCGTTGGTGTCCTTCAGATCCGTCAGCAGGCCAATCCTCCTTTGATTGTCGTTGCGTTCGTGCTGTCTGACAAAGTCCTCCTGCTGGCGCCGCGCCCTCATCAGTTCGACCGAGGTTTGAAGCGCGCCGCTTGAAGATAAAAGCAACGCGCGCCTGACATCCGCGAGCCGGGTGTTGGTCAGATTGCCTGCATCGAATGCCTTCGTCACTCGCGCCAAATCTTGCTCATCCGCCTTCACGCTCTCGCCCTCGACTCGTTCGCGTTTCTGCAAAACGCCAATTTGCTCGGCAGCGTCCGTCCGGCCCTTCTCCAGAAAATCCTGCTCTTGCCGGAAATCACTCAGCGCAACCTTCAGCGCCTCTGCTTCAGCCTGTGCCATCGCGGCTACAACGCTCGGCGAAAGAGGTGATCCCTGTGGTGTCTTCTTGTCGAAATCCGCCTGGCCCTGAAGCTCGGCGCGAATGCGGGCAGCGTGAAGGTATTCTTTCGTGTAATCTCCCCAGAGCATTTCGTAATCGCGCTTGAGATCGACCGGATCAGGCCCGGCCTGGCCCGCCCGTGATCGCAAAAAACTGAAGCCGCCGGAAACGGCCAGCGCCTGCCGTACAGTCATGAGCGGACGGTAGGCCTGTTGTCCCGGGGTGAGCACATCGCCCGTTACATAGATCGGGCGATAGTCCGCTATGATCGCTGTGACATCGTCGGGCTCGACAGTAACTGTCTGCTCCCGCCCATCAGTCAGACGCACGTGAAAAATCTTGCTTGGCAAGACCTCTTGCATGCGCCTTTGCAGTTGGGACGCCGTCAGGCCTGCGACCATGATCATTCCAGCCTCCGGAAGGGCGATATTGCCATCCATCTGGACTACGGCGCGCTGCGTCCGATCAGGGATCGGCGCTATTCCTATCTCGACCGTATCGCCAGGTGAGAGTTGATAGGGCTCGACCTCGCCTGCGCAAGCCATCGAGGTTAGCGACATCATCACGACTGCGCCAAGAACGTATCGTCTACTGAAGGTCATTTGCGACAATCTCCTTCCGGTCAAACACCGGCTTCAAAGGCCATTCAACACGACTAACGAAATCGTATACCGGGCCACCGGGCACGCCCCAGTTGCTGGACCAGACCACCTGGGAGCCGTCCGGAGAGGGAGAGGCATGCGTCTCGCTCCAGTAGTCGAAGGGCGCGTTGTGCGTGTCTGCGACACGGCGGACCTCTCCACTGCCGTCTAGACGCAGAGCAATGACTTGCTGAGCGTAAGGCGCCCAATCCGGGTGCTGCGATAGTTCGGCTGGCGTGCCGCCATAACTCAGAAACACCCAGCCGGGCCTGCCGAGCGACCTGAGTGACGCATGCATGGCCTCGCCATATTTCATCAGCGAGGTAGCCTTGCCATCAGCCAAGCGGCGCTTGATCACCTGATATTTGTCAGGATCCGATTTGCTGATCCCGACATAGATTTCGCTTCCGTCGGAATCGACCGTCATGTCGCCATGGCCCGGTCGATGGTGCTCCATCCACTTCTGGCGCAATATGCCGTCGATGGAGAAGACGAAACTCGCTTCGATTCCGTCCGGTAATTGCTGGGAACACACTATGTTGATTCCGAGTGGTGAGATCGAGCAGGAGCCGGTCGTTCCCGGGAATTCGGCAAGATCGATATCCGGGAATTTCCGCCGTTGCTTGAGATCGTAGCCAAAAACCACCGCTCGGCCGTCATTGTTCGTTGCACGCACCGCAATCCGGCTGCCGTCGCGGCTCGGATTGCCTTTGTTGGGTCCAAATTTGAGGTTGGAGTACGCTCCGGAGGCGAACACGACGTCCTCATGATCGGTACGTGGGGCCCATGTCGCAATCTGCCGGCCCCCGACGCAGATCATCAACTCGGGATCAGTGGGATGCCATTCGCATTCGGTAGCGCGGTTGCGGTGGAACAAAGGCAAGTAGGTTTGTCCGTCGAGAAAGCACAGGCCACCGCAGCCATTGGCGATCAGGAGCAGGCTCTGGTCGGCATTCCAAGCCTGTGCGCTTGAGTAACGGTGGGTGCAGTACTTCTTCCCGCATACACCCGCCCGGCCGAGAACGCCCGGTCTGGTGATCCGTGCGAAAACCATGCCAGACCAAGGATCCCTTGTTTCGTGCACATAGCCCGGCAGGTTGTCCACAACCGCTGTGGCCGCCGCCTCCGCTGCCTTGCTTTGACGGCCGCCGGCAACGTAGATGTTGGGAGATATGGCACCGGCAGCCAGCAACAGCGCCAACGCATGACGGCCGCCCAGGGTCATGTCATGTAACCCACTTCGCGCCGTACCCGGCCTTCACTAAGGCGCTCGCGCCACCACGTGATTGTTCGCTCCAGCCCATCGCGCAGGCTGGTCTGTGTCCGCCATCCAGTCTCACGTTCAAAGCGCGAGGAATCGGCGAGCAAGGCGCGAACTTCGGAATTTTGCGGCCTCAGGCGCCTTTCATCACGACGGACCGGCTTTTTGCAATCGGTCAACTCAAGAACAATGGCCAATACGTCCGAGACGGTCGCGGCGCGTTGGCTGCCAGCGTTGTAGGCGTGGCCGAACTCGAGTTGGGCGAGACCTGCGGTCAGGAACGCTGTCGCGGTATCTTCGACATAGGTCAGGTCGCGGATCGGACTGGTATCGCCGACCATGATTGCAGGACATTTCGGGTCGAGGACCTGCCGGATAATGGTCGGCACGATGGCGCGTTCACTCTGGCGCGGGCCATACGTGTTGAAGGGTCGCATGATGACCACAGGGACATCGAACGACCTGGCGTAGGACTCCGCCATCATGTCGGCGCCGATTTTGGATGCCGAATATGGTGACTGTCCCTGCAGGGGGTGTGTTTCGCCGATCGGCATGGTTTGGGCAGTTCCATAGACCTCGCTCGTCGAGGTATGGATCACCCGCTCCGTCTCCCATAGGCGCGCCGCTTCGAGGACATTCACCGTGCCCAGGATGTTGGTTTCCACATAGGACTGGGCAGCGGCGTAGGAGTATGGAATCGCAATAAGCGCCGCCAGATGAAACACCGCGGCTTGGCCGCGCATGATCCGGTTAAGGAACGCACTGTCGCGGACGTCACCACGGACGAGCCTCAACTGGCTGCGGATGGTGTCTGGCAGATCGTCTAGCCATCCATGGCTGTCGAAGGAATTGTAAAGGGCAAGGGCTGTGACATCTGCCCCGTTGCGAACAAGCGCCTCCGTGACATGCGAACCGATGAAGCCGTCCGCGCCGGTCACCAGGACTTTCTTTCCATTGTAGCTCATCACTGCGCATTCCCTTGGCTGTTTGGAACGCTTCCCTTGGATATTCAAACGTCGATCGGCGGTACCGGAACCCAACCGACCACTGCCAGCACTCCCCGCACCATCCACGCGAGGTCGGAGACGATGGTGCGTCGCGGATAATACGAGAGGTCCAGTGTTGCCTTGGCGGGGAACATGACCTCCCGGTAGAACACGATCGGATCCACGGATTGGGGGAAGTAATGTGCTTCGTGCCGAAAAACGACCTGGGCTGGACCCAGCAGGCCTGGCTTGTATTGCAGCACGGCCCTAAGCTCGCCCCGGAAACAATCGGCGAAAGCCAGGCTCTCGGGTCGTGGACCGACGATCGCCATTTCGCCTTTGAGGACATTCCACAGCTGCGGTAGTTCGTCCAGCTTCGTCGCTGCGAGAAAGCGGCCAACGGTGGTCATGCGTGTATCGCCCACGACCGTCAGCGCAAGGCCTTGAGAGCCGCAGTTCACACCGAATTTGCGAAATTTGTACATGCGGAAGGTTCGGCCGCCGGCCCCGATGCGGGTCTGAGCGAACAAGATCGAGCCACCGCCCTCGAGCAGAAGCGCTCCGGCGATCAGCAGCATCAATGGCGCCAATGCGACGGTAGCGATGCCCGCCACCGCAAGATCGATTGCGCGTCTCGCAAAGCCGTGATCAGGATTTGGAACGAACATCCGGTGAAAGGCAGGGTCTAACGCATTCATGCAGCAGTTCCTCTTTGGGCGCCTGCTTTGAGCGCGCCTGTTTTGAGCGCGGCTGCCAGGGCAGCCACGACTGATTCGGCGGCGGCGGAAGTGACCTGGGGGTGCAGCGGAATTGTGAGCTCTCGCTGAGCGAAATCCTCTGTGTGGGGCAAACTCACGCCGGGAAGGCGCTCGCGGTAGAACGTCATTTGGTGCACCGGCGGGTAGTGGATGGTGGTTTGTATGCCCTGTGTCCGCAACTCGTCGATGACATCCTGCCGGCTCACGTAGCGCGGCAGGACGATCGGCATGATGTGGTAAGCCGACGTCCGGGGTTCGCTAAATGGAATGACAATAGCTGGGCAACGGTCCGCGATCAGGCGTCGGTACAAGACAGCTATGATACGCCTGATTTCGTTCCACTCTTGCAGGTTCTGCAGCTGAACCAGGCCTATTGCCGCTCGCATCTCGTCCATTCGGTAGTTGAATCCAAGCATCGTGACATCATATTGCGGCGTACGACTGTTCAGCCGCTGATGCGTCCCCGTGGTCATTCCGTGCCCGCGGGCCAGGCGAACCCTGTCGAGCAGATCGGGGTCACGTGCAATCACGGCGCCCCCTTCGGCCGTTGTCATGTTCTTGTTGCCATAGAAGCTGAACGCGGCCGCGGCGCCGAAGGTCCCGACTTCCCTAAGCCCGGGCGCGTGCGCAGCGTCCTCGATGATATGCAGCCCGCGAAGCCGGGCGAACCGCTGCCATTGTTCCCGATCGGCGAGATACCCGGCGAAGTGAACGAGAATGACCGCTTTCGTGCGCGTCGTGCACCGCGCTTCGGCTTCCGCAACCGAGATCAACGGCACGTCGACGGACTCGATATCGACGAAGACCGGCGTCGCCCCTACATACAGCACCGCATTCGCCGTCGCCACGAACGTCAGCGAAGGAACCAGTACTTCGTCGCCAGGGCCGATGCCCAAAGCATGGAGGAGAAGATGGAGCGCTGCAGTGCAGGAACCAACCGCAACGCAATCTCGCGCGCCATGCATGCTGGCAAAGGCCTGTTCGAACTCTCGTACCCTGTCCCCCATCGTAAGCCAGCCGCTATCAATCACCTGCGACACGGCTGCCTTCTCTGGCACGCCTAGGATCGGGGCGCTCACCAAGAGCATCTTGACCTCCTGAAAGCCTTGTTAGTGGCTAGACCTCTGCATCAGACCTTCATGCGGCTGCGGCGGCAGCCGCGACCTCGATTGAGGACGACTGATCTTCCCAGGCAATTGCCTGCGCATTCTGGAAGTCATCGACACGACCGATGTCGAGCCAAAGACCGTCATGCTTGTAAACATGCACGGTCGTGCCGCCCTGCATCATCTGCAGCATCAGGTCATCGAACCCAAATGGGATCCCGGACGGAATGAACCGCAGGACATCTGGGTTCATGCAGTAAATCCCCATGCTGACGAGATGGGAAAGCGTCGGCTTTTCCCGGAAGAGCTGGACGGTATTGTCGATCTCGTCGATGACGCCGAAGTCCATCTTGATATGACGGCATGCCGTGGCGATCGTAACGGGATCCCTATGCAAGCGGTGCGCGGCTACAAACCGGCTCAGGCTTAGATCTGTGAGGACATCGCCGTTCAGAACGACAAATGTTTCGTTCAGTTCATCCCTAATCAGAGAGAGAGGTCCGACGGTGCCGAGTGGCTCCATTTCCTGGGTATATTTGATCTTCAAGTTCCATTGCGATCCGTCGCCGCAGACGCTCCGGATCAAATGTCCTAGATACCCTGTCGTAATATATACCTCTTCAATGCCGTTGCGCCGCAGCCACTTCAAAAGCAACTCAAGAACAGGCCTGGCCCCTATCGGCATTAATGGTTTCGGCAGGACCGATGTAAACGGTCGAAGGCGCGTACCCATCCCACCACATTGAATCACCGCTTTCATTCGATCCTCCTGATCTGCAGTTGGCTTTGTTCGGGATCGGTGTTCCATTGTCCGGCCAGGGCACACCCTCAAATCCGGCCAAACCTCGGCGGCAATCCGAACATCATATGCGAAAAGGTATGTGACAGCCGGGGCGGCTGTCGTCGTGCATTCGAATGGCAGGGATTCAAAACGTTCAAGGTATTAGATGGCCACGAGATCAACAGCCTACAGAAGCGCGATTGGGCACTGATCATGACGCCGATAAAACGAAAGCAGTTGCTTTCAAGAAAGCTGCGATCCGCCAGGGCCGGACCGGCCTACAGGTCCGGCGACAGCGGGTGGCGACATAACAGATGCCACATGATTACGATGGTCCTGAACAGCTGGCTTTGGGCCCAGAGATGGGAAACCGGCATCGTTTTGCCGACAGGCACCGCACGCCAGGGTTAAAAATCTATGGATGAGCTTCGCAATTTAGTATTATATTAGACGTTCTGGATGTGCGTGGATGGGACGCTGCGGACATCACTGTGATGCGTTGACCAGTGGATGGCCGCCATTTTAGGACCACCACGGATTGTCGATCATAGGCGAATGGGAGGTTCCAGCGGGTTTTCTCGTCGGGAACCGAGTAACGCGTTGGGGTAGTTGCATGGCTCGGATCGTCATTGCCGACGATCACGGCTTATATCGGCGTGGTCTCCGGCTGGCACTCATGGCTGGAATTCCAAGCGCCGAAATATTCGAAGCTTCGTGTTTCGATGCCGCGGTCAATCTTTTAGAGGAGCAGGCGTCCATCGATCTTGCAATCCTCGATCTGAACATGCCTGGGCTGTTCCATCAGGAAGTGCTCAGCGACTTTATGGCTGCCTATCCTGACACTCGCTTTGCGATCGTTTCCGGGGATGATTCCCGCTCGGAGATACTGACCGCGCTTTCGATCGGACTTCACGGGTATATCGTCAAATCGCAGAGCGACGAAGAAGTCGTGCTGGCTGTAAACGAAATCCTCGCTGGCCGGATCTATGTGCCATCTCTCCTATCTCGAACGTCTGCCGACCAGAGATCGCATGCCCCCCCACCTCCGGTTCAAAATGCCAGCCGCCGGCACGAGGGCTCGGGCGACGTCGCTAGGCTGACGTCTAGACAGAAGGACGTCCTCAAGCTGATGGCAGAGGGGTACTCGAATAAGGAGATTGCCCGCAATCTGGACATTGCCGAGGCGACAACGAAAATCCATGCCGCAGCCGTGCTGCGTGAGCTTGGGGTTAGAAACCGTACCGAAGCAGCTGTGTTGCTCCAAAGCTGGCTGACGAGACAGGCGAGTTGACGTATGCCCCTCGAACCGGCCCGAGTTTGCTTGCAGGAAATCGCAGCAAAGGGCCCACACCATCGGTTAATTGGCCAATTCGGCTTCGACCTGGAGGGGCTCTATTGCAATCCAAATTCCTCAATTTCTTTGCGCGATACACGCAGCGAATATCGAAGGCCATCTTCGGTTATTTCCATATTCGGGGAATGCCCGACAAGCGGCGTGCTGTCCACACCGATTATCAGTGACCCGAACCCGCGGCGTACGACTTTTGAACTCTTCCGTCGGCCCGATTCCACCCAATCGAACACGAGGTCGTCACCTTCGTCCTCGGATGCAAATCGCCACTTAACTTCGACCTTGCCATTCGGGTCACCCAGCGCACCATGTTTCACCGAGTTTGTCGTCAACTCGTGAAGGATCATCGCCAAGCCCTCGGCGGCGCCGCTTGGCACAGTGAGGGAAGGTCCACTGATCGTAATGTCGCGTGTCTCCTTGAAGGGCTGCAATTCCCGGTCCACGAGTTCATGGAGCATCCCTGACAGGTTGGCATGACGAGAAAGGATGCGATGGGTCGCCTCCAGTGTTCGAATCCAATCGATCAACATCTCCTTGTATTTGGCAACATCATTGTCGGGAATATCGATCATGTTGACCAGAGCTCTAATCACTGGAAACACATTGCTGAACCGATGGCGCTCTTCGCGCATTATGCGCTCGCGTCTCTTTACGGCGGCGCGAAGCAAAGTTGTTTGTCGACGTTCGGTCAGATCCGCCGCCACCCCGATGCGCATTTTGCGGTCGCCGTGCTCTTCCTGCCGTCCACGCAATGCAATCCAGCGTGTGTGACCATCCACTTGCCGGACGCGAATCTCGACGTCAAAGTTCAATGCCGATGAAGGCTTTGCCGAGGCGGACAACTTCGGCCAGTCGACGGGATGGATTACGGCCGAGAGTTCTTCCAAGCGGCGGACTGGGGCCGGAGGCAGACCAAGGATGTCCCAGAACTTGCCGGAGCCGGCGACTGTCCCATCCTCAATGTCTATTTGCCATGTGCCCAGGCGCCCGGCAGATACGGCGAGATCGAGCCATTCCTTCTGAGCCCGAAGGGCCTCGCGTGCCGCTTGTCGCTCGGAAATATCGTCAACCACCACGAATACGCTCTCATTTGGCGCCTCTTCCGGCCGCGACGAAGACAGGGCCAGGTGAGCCCAGAATGCCGTGCCATCCTTGCGCAAAACGCGGATATCCGTAGCAGACGCGGTCCCATTGCCCAAATCTTGCAAAAGTTTCCGCACAGTACCTCGATCGTCGGGGACAATGAGTTCCTCCAGCTTGAGTTGGGCAAGTTCCTTGTGCGCGTAGCCGGTCATCTCCAAAAGCCGTCTATTCGACTGCAGCAGTTCGCCATTGCGATTGGTATTAGCAAAGCCCAAGGCGGCAGCATCGATGGCAGCGAGCCTCGCTTCTGCCACCCTGAGCGCGCCGTGCAGATCTTGTCGCAGGCGGTGGAACACGGTTGCGATCAGGCTACCCGAACCCAGAAGGAAGACGGCCCCGGTCCAGTCTCGACCAGTGAGGTGACCGTCCAACAGGTGTCGCATCCACAAGCCGGCGACCGCCATCAGAAGCGTTGCTGCGATGGCAACAAAACGGCCCTCAAGATACACGATGACAACGGTTATGGGGATAAACGCAACAAGCGGCAACGGCTGGCCGCCATATACCGTACTTATCGCCTCGAATGCTATCGATGCTGCAAACACCAAAAGCGAAGCTAGATGAGCCCACGTAGTGCTCGACACATTCGATTTGAGCCAGCGCAGGTCCGAACCCATGCGCAAAGACTACAACTTTCGGTCTAGTCCGTCGAGACTAGGCCGAACGGGTGGCACCTAATCCCAATGCCCGATTGCCATGACTTTGCCGGCGAATAAAATCATGGTGTCAGGAGCGCTCTTCAGAAAGATATATCCAAGAGACGCTGCGGAAAAACCATTCGCAGATTTCTCGCAGTATGTGGAAATTCAAGTTGAAGCAGCAACTTCATCAGATTTGATTTGCGTCAGTAGCAATGGGTTGGGTGGAAGCGATGACACTGATTGAAACGCGAAACGATGCGCTTGCAGGCAGGCAATACATTGTATTGAACGATACCCGCCACGAAAGGCCGATAAGCCTTGTGGACCGACCGGACGCAAGGGTCGGCGGATCTCGACGACGCAGCCTGGAATCCATCACCGGCATGCTTGATCGTATGGGTTGCGGCTATCTCGTCCTGGACCGAGACAAGAAAGTAATAGAATGGAACGCTGCCGCTCGGGACACCCTCGCACGCCAGGGCGAAGCAACTGATACAGCCGTCGAGCTTGCTGCCGGGTTGAGGCGGCTGGTCGCGAATGTTCCGGTCCACCTCCAGCCGGGCTCACTCTCATGGGTAGTGATCCACAGCAGAGGCGACAGGCCGGTGACCATGAACGAGACGGGGGTCGTTACACCGGACGGGACAACCGTCGTCGCATTGCTGGACCGGGATAACAAATCGGCGGCCAACCCTCGCACGTTGCAAAGGATGTTCGGTTTGACCAGCGCGGAAACGCAGTTGGCGCTACGCCTGGCCCATGGCGACGCGCCCCTGGAGATCGCCCGCAGCTGGCATCTCAGTCGCACGACTATCCGCTCTCAGCTCGCCTCGCTGTTCGCCAAGACCGACACGAGGCGTCAGGCGGAACTAGTGGCTCTTTTGGGGCGCATTTCGGTTTTGCCATGAGAAATCGACTGCTGTCTGCATCCGCTTTGATTCAGACAGCGGCGGCCCGCATTGAGCGCGCTGTCGCGTAGATCACAAGGCCGGCGGCGCCATTTCCGATCGTTCAAGGCGCTGCCGAGATAGCGCAGAACGCGGAACCTGGAAACGGGAGTGACTTGCCATGGCCGAAGCAGATTCGAAGGTCAACAAGCTGGCGGATATCGTTCACGCGCTGCAGGATGGTGCTGCGTCGAACCTTACGCACACGGGGCCGATCATCGTCACGGGCGCCGCTGGGTTCATCGGATTTCATGTTGCGTCACGCCTTTTGCGGCTCGGCGCCGAGGTCATCGGCGTCGACAACTTCACGCCTTACTACGACCTGAAGCTGAAGGAGGCGCGATTTACACGGCTCTGCGCCGAGCCGAGGTTCACGCCGATGCGCTTCGACCTGGCGGACCGGTCGCTGGTGAAAGCGCTGTTCTGCGAATTCCAGCCATCGCACTTTGTGCATCTGGCCGCCCAGGCCGGGGTGCGTCATTCGCTCGTCGACCCGCATGCCTATGTGGAGTCAAACATTGTCGCATTTCTCAACGTTCTGGAGGGCTGCCGACACGCCGGCGTCAGCCATCTCGTTTATGCCTCGTCGAGCTCCGTATATGGCGCCAATCGACGCATACCCTTCTCCGAACATCATGGTGCCAATCATCCGGTGAGCTTCTACGCCGCCACCAAGGCCGCCAACGAATGCATGGCGCATTCCTACAGCCATCTGTTCGGCTTGCCCGTAACCGGATTGCGCTTCTTCACCGTCTATGGTCCCTGGGGCAGGCCCGACATGGCAGTATACACGTTCACCCATGCCATCGCCGAGGGCCGAACGATCGAAATCGCCAATGCCGGGCGCGTATGGCGGGATTTCACCTATATCGACGACATCGTAGAGGGGGTTGTTCGCGTGCTCGCCAAACCACCGTGTCAGGATCCCGGTTGGGACGGTCGCGCTGCCGATCCTGCCACCAGTTCGGCGCCATATAGGCTCTACAATATCGGCAATGATCGGCCGGAAGAAATCAACCATCTGATCGCGCTCATCGAGACGGCCCTTGGTCGCCGCGCCGTTCGCGTCAACGTACCTTTACCGCCAGGTGACGTCCTGGAAACCCGCGCCGATGTCAGGGACCTGCGCCGCGCCGTTGGCTTCGCACCGGCGACAACACTGGAGGACGGCGTGCAACGTTTCGTGGAATGGTATCGGGAATTCCATGCACGCCCTGTCGGACAGGTGCGACCAGCTGGCCTTCCGGCAACGGCATAGTGAGCACAACGCCGCCGTTTCCCAGGTGTGGCAGGGTCGCGGCTCGCCTTCAATCTGTCTTGGGATACGCCGGCACTGGAAGGGACCCAAGCTGCCGTCCTGTGCCGTGCCCGACCCCCAAAAGGCGCCGCGCATAGCGGGTGAGCGGCTTCTCGAACAGACGGTGGGTGATAAATGCCACGCCCAGGGTTATCGCCAAGGCCGAACCGATGAAAGCCCACGGGCCGAGCACAAAGATCAAGCCTGTACGCCAGAAAATTATGCGCATGGCGCGGATCACGAATGGATGCATGAGGTAAAGAGCGTATGACGCATCGCCAACGCCAGCGGCCCACCTCGCCGCCAGGCTGTCATGCCTCAGTTTACCCGGCGGTGCCAGGGCAGCACTCCAAACTATTAGAGACGCCGGAATGCCATACACGACAGGGCGACCAAGGCCGGCCGAGATATCGGGAAACGCCGCCGCAAGCATCAGGGCACCCAGTCCCGTTGCGGCGACACAGGCCCTGATTGGGCCGGAAGGCCGCAGGCCCGAGGCGCAAATGACCCCGATCATCGCGCCGAAAGCAAATTCGAGGATGATCGGATTGGTCCAGAAACCCCAGGGCTCTGGCAAAGGAGCCGCAAGAGCGCCCGAGAGCACCATCCCAACCAGGATCGTGAGCAGGACCGTAACTGCCCACCGCATGGGCAGCACGATCGTCGCCGTGAACAACACGTAAAACAGCATCTCATAATTGAGCGTCCAACCCAACTCGTAGACCGGCTGAACGACGCCGTCAGGGCGACTTGCCGGAACGAATAAATAGGATTCGACTACAAACCTGAAATCGACGTAGCTCTGGTTGAGAAAATTTGGGGCGGCCACCGCTACCGCAATGTAGAGCGAGGTGAGCGCCCAATATAGCGGGACAATTCGCGCGATCCGGCGGGAAATGAAGAGACGCGCGCCCCCGGGCTTTGCGAACAGCTGTCGCGACGTATGCACCATGATAAGGCCGGAAATCACGAAGAAAATATCGACTCCAGCGCTCCATGGTATCGGATTCCAGCTTTGAAAGGTGCGGCCGGCCTGTAATTCCAGGGTGGCCGCATCATGCTGGGCGTGTCGCAGCGCGACCGAACTAGCCGCGAGGGCGCGCAGGACCTGAACTTGGGTGAGGGTTTCGCGTTGGCTGCGCTCGACAGGCGTCGATCTCTCCGAGCGACGGCGCACTGCAGGCGCCGAGGCGCTCGCCATTCGGGCTTGTTCCATGGATGCTCCGCAGATTGTGAGCACACCCTGGGGCGCCTCCGAAACTGATGCATCCTTCAAATGACGGACACAGCCCGCGAAGTATCGGCTGCCCGCGCGGGTGTCCGGAACAGAGATACGCCGAAGCGTCTGTGCAGCCCTATGGCCTTTGTGCGATCCGGGCTTCGTGACTTCCTGCCCGAACGACGGCAATCACCGTAGCCAAAACAGTGCTCTCATTTGCTCGCCCTCAAGAACCAATGCCATTGACGGGCATCGACCGCGCTCGGCCTGATCGACAGCAAGGCAAAAACCAAGCCTGGCATGATTTTCAGTCGCTTGCGGATATAGACGGCCATGGCAATGCTCCAGATGCTCAGTGCAAGTGCGACACCCACCGCAGCGCCAAGCAGGCCGTACACCGCAACTCCGGCTGCACAGGCAATGATATTGGCCACAGCACCCGCTATCATCGTCGTTGCCGCAGCCCATTCATTTCCAGTCATGGTCAGGAGATTCTGTTGGGGCCCGCACAGCGCGACAAAGACATATCCCAAAATCAGAACCCGTGCGATCGGCGCTCCCGCGCTATAACCCTCACCGAAATAGCTCAAGAACGGCTCGACGATCACCATCATCGGGACGGCCACCAGGATGGCACCGCCAGCAGAAAGCAGGGTTGCGCGCGCGAACAGCTGTTGTAGGCCTCTGCGATCGCCTCTGACGTAGAGATCGGCTGCTGTTGGCGAAAACATGGTTGCCACGGCGATACGGGACAGGCCCACGAGCATCGCGACATTCAAGGCCAGCGCGAAAATACCCGCTTCAGCAATATGGCTTGTCCAGCCCAAAACCAGGACTCCTGCCCGACTGACGAAAACATCGAGCCCGGTGATGAGCATGAGCGGGGGGACGGCAAGCCACCATTCCCTCGAGGCATAACTTGGCTTGGCGTGTCCCAGGCCGGGTGGTTCAAACCTCCTCGCGATGATGAACACCAGGGCCGCTGTGAAAGCGGAACTCACAAGCACCGCCAGCGTCACCGAGGGCGCATCCACTGTTCGAAATCCCGACAATGCCAGGAGGGCTACCAACACGAGCAGGAGCCCGTCTCGCATGATGCGCTCCGGCAACAACGCCGAGACAACGCCGCCGAAAGCACGCACAAGCGTGGCTCCGAGAGCATAGGCGGTAACCAAGGGCACAGCCATCATGCCGAGCACGATGCTTGTCTCAAGCCCTCTTTCCGTTGGATCTGAAAGGAACAGGACTGACGCAGCGCCGATCATCCCGAACAAGGTTGCCGCTATCAGCGATCTCTGCAGCGCAAATCTTATCACCCCGCGGGCCAGATCAAGCCTGCCACTGGCCCTATAGGCCGGGAGGAAACGCAACAATGATACATTAAAGCCAAGCGTTGCAAGATAGGCGAGCACTGACGTCCAAGCCTGAACGTAGGAATAGATGCCGTAGTTGTGAGGTCCGATAAGGCGTGCAATTGCCAACTGGGCAAGACTGGTCAAACCAGCGCCACCAATATAGATCAACAAGGCGAAGATGCTTGCCCAAGCGAGCCGCGATCCCATGTCCTTGTTGCGCGGCGGTGTGGTTGCTGAACCAGTTGTTACGTCTGCGCGATGAGATGGCAACTCAATTTGCTTTTCGCCGACCGCCCTATCGAAGCGCGACAATGCAGAAAGTATTTGTCTCTCAATCCGACAAATACTTTTAAAGGTCGATGGACCATCGGTGTATTCGACGGAGATGATTTCCCGGCCAGATGTTGTCAGGAGGTCATGCATCGCTTCAAAAACGGCGAACGAGCGCATGTTCACGTTCAAGTCGGCCTCGAAAATCCGTTCCGCCGGCGGCTCAAGCTCCATCCGCCTACGAAGGCGACTTTCCACGACCGCAGCTGGCACCAAGAGCCTGACGGTGAGATCGGCCGCCGGTGCGAGGCTGAGCGCCTTTTCCAGCGTTCTGGGGTTGGTGCTCCCATTGAACATCGCAAGCGAACCAATCGCTTGAACATATCCTTGATCGAAAATCGTAATTTCGGGCGATTGCTCCGCAGACTTCCAGCAACGCGAAAGGTGCAGGATGTATCGCCAGATTCGCGCGCGCCATATTCGGTTTTTTGGCGGTATCATCCTCACCATTGCAAAGGAATTGGAAATATCATCGGCTCGCCCTGCCGAAAAAAGCAATATTCTGGCTGTTGAAAATATCGCCGATACGATCCGTGATATGAACAGAAAGATTCCGAGATCATATTTGGCGGCCCTGGTGCTTGGCTTGTAGCTGAGGGCGACCTTGGCGTGATAGCCTTTCCCGCGCAGCTGCTGCGCAAGCGCATGTGCGAAGGTTGTTTTGCCGGATCCTGGAGGTCCGAAAAATTCAATGATCATCGTGTAGCTGGCTCGATTTAGGGACGCGATCGCTCCCTGGAGCTTCTGTTGAAGATCGCGGACGCATCTTCAAACCCTCTCCAACAGAAGATCGGCGTTGTCTCCGAGCCTGTAGCCGGCTAGCCTCTTCAGGTTCACCCGGGTGAGCACACTCCCTACTGGAACGGTGGCGGATCCGCCGGCCCCTATTGCATCCAGAGCACCACGGGCAATGCTGCGCCTCGTCCTTGCCCAGCGAACGGCAAAAAGCACCGAATCGGCCCAGCGCTTGAGCAGCCTGGTTTCAGGCCCCCCGAGGCCCAGGGGACCGTTCATGATGACCACGTCGTAGGCCGAACGCAGCTCCTCGGTGAACTGGCATTTGTCGACGGTGGACAGAAGGGTCAGGAGATCATCGGAAGGTGCTGGAGCGGCCATGAGGTCGATACCGATTTCCGGCATCCTCGTGATTGCATCCTTCAGCACGCAACGTTCATTCACATAGTCGCCGAAGGAGTTCCGGGCCTTGTCGGTGCTGAATTCACCACGAAACCCGTTCGTGAGCCGCACATCCTTGCGATCGAGATCGAGGAAAAGCACTCTTCCTCCCAGCCGCGTTGCCGCCAGCGCCAGGCTCCATGCCAACTCGGTCTTGGCATCGTCCTGGATGCTGGATGTCACGAGAATGATATGCGGCGGCTGTCCCTTTCCCTGAGTTGGCGCCGCAGTGACGAGCAGCGAAGTCACGGCGCGGCTGAACGGCAAGTTCTGCTGGCTCAGAACCAGATGCCGCAGCTTTCTGGCGTTAAGTCCCGCAACCCTGGGAAGCAGTCCTACGCACGGGACCCCAAGCTCGGCCTCGGCTTCGGCTTCACTGCGCAAGGTTTGGTTGAAACCGTTGCGGACCAGGACAATGACCGCCCCCATGAGACCAAAGACGACCATGCCGGGAGGAATCAGGAAAATTGGCGACAATGTCGTGGGGGCCGACGGCGGCCAGGCGGTCGAAAGGACCGCTACGCCTGGCGAAGGAGCGGCGATGCGACGTGTCAAGTCCTGCTGCCGGCTCAGGAGTTCGTTGTAATGCTGCGTCACGATGGCTACCCTAGGCTCAAGGGAACGCAGCCCCGAAAGTTGGCTCGCCGTGTCGGCCACGGCCGCGTCGAGCATCGCCTTGCGACTTTCAAGAGCCGTAGCCTGGGACCGGTAGACATTTGCCTCGGCAGCGATTCGGGCGACGCTTTGCTCCATTTCGCGGGCGATCGCGTTGCGCAGATCGCCGTCGGCGGCGGCACCCGACTGGCGTGTCACCAGGTCCGTCAACACGGGCGACCCGATTTCTTCAGCGATGGCCGTGACCGGGGCGCCCGCCTTGCGCAGGTCCTCAATACGGCGAAGGCGCGCTTCCGACGCGGAAAGACTGGCTCTCGATAGGAATATCTGCCGGCCGAGTTCCGCTGTCTCACTGGCTGCGTTGTTGGCCGCAGTCTGATCGACGGCGCCATGCGTGAGCCGGTATGTCTCCAGCCGATCTGTCGCTTCGACAAGATCCCTTTGTACTTGCGGAAGGCTGGCGACTATCGAATCTAGATGAACCTGATCCGATGCCCGGCTTTTTTGTACCAGATCTTGAATGTAGACCTGGGCAAACGTGTTCGCGACAAGTGCCGCACGCGCCGGACTTGGATCGGTGAAGCCGATGGTGATGACGCGCGATCGCAACTCTTGTCCGACCCTCATTCCGTTGCGTAGCGCCTTCAGCTCGGGCGCGTCCGCTGCGTCCGGATTTTCCGCCACCGTGTTATCCTGTCTCCAGGCCCTGTTCAGGAGATCGATGAGGAACGAGCCAGCCGCGGGCGGGACGGCATTGACGACGGTCTTTCCGTTACCGTCGACTGGTTGGGCTTTGCGCAGTGCTGCCAGGACCCGACGCAGGTGGCCTTGCGAGGAGAGCATCGTCAGATGATCATCGATGTTCGATTCCAGCGAGTCCTGGGCGGATGCCACGCCGCCCGAAGCACTGCTGCTCGGGGCATCGATAATGACCTGGGTCGTTGCCTCGAACAGCACCGGGCGGGTGAAGCCTGCCAGTCCGGCCAGGATGCCGCCCAGAAGGGCCATGGCAAGCAAGAACCATTTTCGCGTCGTCAGGATGATGACGAGCTGGTGGAAGGGTGACGATTGCGTTGGCTCGCGTGGCGGCCGCATCAAGCGCAGATTGGTTTCAAGTGTCCCAACTTCCATCTGCTTGGCGCGCGGACGCCGGGCGCGGTTGGCTATGGAACCTTCCATCTCAATCCCCTGTCAGTTCGATATGGTAAGAAGGGTGCGTGGCGACCGTCGATGGCCGCATGGCTTCGTTGCGCCACGCCTGAAACATGAGCACCGGCCACAGGTCGCGGAAATTATCTTGGCTTCCATGCAGATGATTGCGCCAGCATGCGTCGACCTTCTCACGGTCGATGACCCCGTCCCCGGAGCGGCCGATCGTGGCAATGATATCGGTTGCCCAGCCGCGCAAGGGCCCTTTCAACCAAGTCCCGACCGGAACGTCGAAACCTTGCTTGGGCCGGTCGACCAGTCGGCGTGGTACATAACGATCAAGCAGTCGTCGAAGCAACCATTTGCCCTTCCCGTTTCGGACTTTGGCACGGGCTGGCAACCGCCAGGCGAATTCAACGACGCGATGGTCCAGGATCGGGCATCGCCCCTCAAGGCTGTTGGCCATGGTGGCTCGATCGAGCTTCACCAAAATGTCGCCCGGTAGATAGCCTGTCATGTCGGCGAATAGGAGACGCGAGAGCAGGCCGTCGAGCTTTGTGGTGTCGGTAGGTGCTGTCGACGGCTTGCGATGAACAAGGTCGTTGGCTGAAGATTTTGTCAGTTGCAGAAAGAGTTCGTCCTCATCTCGCGCCGCGAGCAGGCGGGCAAGGCGAGCCAGGCGGTCACCGCGCAAGCCATGCCGCATATTCGCCGAAAGCGGCAGATTGCCGAAGATATCTTTCTGAGAGGCCTGGGCCAGCAACCCAGCCCCCGATGCCAACAGCCGGCGAAATGACAATGGCAGCTCATGCTGCTTTGTGAGGCGGGTTGCCAGGAAGTGTCGAGAATAGCCTGCGAAGCACTCGTCGCCACCATCGCCTGAAAGCGCCACGGTTACGTGTTGCCGCGCGAGGCGCGACACCAGCAGCGTCGGTATCTGCGATTCATCGGCAAACGGCTCGTCCCAAATCCGGGGCAGCTCCGGAACGACCTCAAGCGCGGCGGCCGGCGAGAGATGAAGTTCCGTATGATCGGTGCCCAGATGCCGAGCAACCGCGGCCGCATGGGGAGCTTCATCAAACCCACCTTCGCCGAACGCTATGGTGAACGTACGAACGGGGCTTCGGGACTGTGCCTGCATCAGGGCGACGACAGTCGAGCTGTCGATTCCGCCCGACAGAAAGGCGCCCAGCGGCACATCTGCAATCATTCGTTGCTTGACGGCCAGGCGGAGCAGGCTGTCGAGCTCGGTCGCGAGGTCCTCGTCGCTGGCGGCTATCGGATCGCGCTGTCCCTTGCTGGCGACATCGGCCAGCGACCACCAAGGGTGAATGCGATGCGCAAGCGAACCGGTGCCGCGGGCGTCGGCGAATTGCGCCGCAGTGACCGACAGGATTGAACCAGGCGGCAGCTTGAACACGCCTTGCCAAATGCAACGGTCATCCGGCACCCAGCCGTTGGAAACCATCGTCGTCGCCGCATCGACATCGAGTTCCGGGGTGAACCCTGGGAAGCAAGTGATCGCCTTCAACTCCGAGGCGAAGACAAGCGCGTCACGTGTCAAGGCGACATAGAGTGGCTTCTTGCCCATTCGGTCGCGGGCAAGCTGAAGCGTTCGGTTCTTCAGGTCCCACAGCCCGAAAGCAAACATGCCAGCGAAGCGCGCGAGGGCTGCATCAAGGCCCCAGCTTTCGATCGCGCACAGCATGACCTCCGTGTCGCTGGCGCCGCGGAAATGATGGCCCGCCCCTTCCAGTTCACGGCGCAGATCGCGAAAATTGTATATCTCGCCATTGAAGGTGATGACATACCGACCGCTCGCGGAGAGCATTGGCTGGCGACCCGCTTCGGACAGGTCGACGATGGCCAGTCGCCGGTGGCCGAAGGCTACCCCCCCTTCACGGCTCACCCAGAAGGCCTCACCGTCAGGTCCGCGATGACGAAGCGCCGTCGCCATCGGTCCGATGGCCCTGAGCGCACTTGCGTTGGCTGCATCGGGCGCCAACAAAATTCCGGCGATCCCGCACATTCTAGCATCTCCTCTGGCGAACAATCGCGGGGATCGCTTCCGGCGTCCCAGCGGCAAGGCAGAGGGTCAGACAGAACCACACGATCGGATGGCGGATGACCAAATGCGGAGCACTGAAAACGGCGATCGATGCCACGAGCGCCACCAGAGCGTCCAGCTTCGCCCGCCAGGCGGACAACGCAGCCGAGCCGAAGATCCACATCAGGGCTAGAACCGAAATCAGGCCGCCCTGAGTGTAGAGATCCAGGATGGTGCTGTGCGCCTCGAAGGGCCGCGGCAAAAACTGTTGATTGACCACGGGCGGACTATCTAGATGCGGGCCCGGACCCAGTCCAAGCGATCCCGATCGTGCCCCCTTCTCCAAGGCTGCATTCCAGAGGTAGAGGCGAAGCGCCGCGGTTTGGGCAGTCGCTTCCCCGCCCTTGTCTTTGGTCAGGCTCTTGGCGAAGTCTTCGGCGCTGGAAGCCTCGCTGAGGGCATAGGGCGCTATAGACAGGGCCAGCGGCAGGAAGCCAACGGCCATCAGGACGGCAAGCTGCCTTGAAAGGCTCGCCTTATTGCCGTCGCTCGCCAGCCAGGCCCGGACCCGCAGCCCGAGAAGGATCAGACAAGCCAGGACCGTGGTATAAAGGTAGGTATCGCTTTTTGTCAGCCTTCCGACGTAAACGGTGAATATGAGGCTGCATAGGGCAAGGCATCTTCCCCATTTATTGCTGGTGGTTGTGGCAAGATGCAAGGCCAGTGGACCGAGTAGGGCGCAGTAGAGCGCAAGCTGGTTCGGATTGTCGGACCACCCGCAGAAGCGGTCCCAGTACCAGGGTTCGACCCCAGCCTGATGGAGCCAGCCGAAACCAAGCCCTACCTGAATGATGAAGCCCGCATTCGCGACAGCAACCATCCACCAGGCGATACGACGCAAACGGAAAGACGCGTTGGGCTCCGCAGCGGCCAGACAGGTGACGCACGCCAACAGCACATAGGCCAGCGTGTCGTGCAACAACGGATCCAGGAACAACGTGGTTGTCAGAAAACCGATGATGTAACCCACGCCCATGGCAAGCGCCAGGATCAGCCAGAAAAGCCCAAGCTTAGCCAGTGCCGGCGTAACCTCCAGTTGGCCGCCAGCAAGGATTCGCGTCATCGACAGCATTATCCAGAGCGTGAGGCACAGTTCGCTGTAGCCGAAGGGCAGCCCTGGGATGCTGAGTTGCGCCGCGTAGGACATCGCGACGCCGAAGGCCAGAAGCGCATCACGCATCATTGCCGCGCCTCGCCCAGTCGATGGGGGCTCGGCACCGCCTCTTCCCTCGGATTCGCCTGCGCAGCTTGAACAAGCCTGCTGCGATATCTGCCACCCAGGATTGTCTTGTACAGGTCGCAATACTGGTCGATGACCCACGACAACGAGAACCGCTCCCGCACGAATCCGACGGAACGGCTCCCCATGGTCTTGCCACGGGCGGGGTCGGAAAGAATATCGACTATCCGCGAGGCCAAGCCATCCGCATCGCGCGGCGCCACGAGATAGCCGTTCCAGCCATCCTCAACCACATCGTTGCAGCCCGGCATGTTGGAGGCGACGATCGGTAATCCGGACAATCCCGCCTCCAGCAGGACACGCGGAATTCCCTCGCGATATTGCGTCGGAAACGCAAACAGATCCGCCATCCCCAGGAGGGCTGGAATGTCGCGCCTTGGCCCCAATGCGACAACGTGGGGAACATGGCGCTCGATATCGGCTCTGCTGACGGCAAACGGACCTTCGGAGTCTTGCGGGCCGACAAGTACGAAACGCGCGTTGGGCCTCTCGCGGATAACGCGAGGAACCGCCTCGATGAGGGTTGGAATCCCCTTCTGCCGCGTGAGCCGACCGACAAATATTATGACCTGGGCCGATTGTAGGCCAAGTTCCTCGCGCATCGTGGCAGCCGAAGGACCACGATACCTTGCCATCGAGAATGCATCGGGGTCGATGCCAGAACTCCGGATCAGTCGCCCTTTGCCGCGAGCCACCAGCCGGTAGCGCTCGAAGAAGGCCTGATCATCACTATTCTGGAAGACGGTCATGGCTGTCCAACGAGACGCCACCCCCTGAAGGCCGCAAAAGAAAGGACGCAATGCCAGGGCCCGCGGCTCCCGCGACGAGAATGTCCAACCAAGCCCGTTGATGGTGCGAACGACGGGAACGTGCCCGCGCACCGCCAGTGGAGTTAGGATATTGGGCTTGGTGTCGAAACTTTGAATGATGTCCGGACGCAGTTCGGACATCAGTTCACGGATCGCGCTGACAGCACCCCATTCTGCACCGCCGCTGCCAAAGCGGTCGAACCCAAATCGGCGATGGGCAATGCCATGGGGTGAGAAGGCGGCTCCGAGATCACTCGAAACGGCAGTGACTTGAAAACCCCTTTCGCGAAGCGCCAAAAGAAACGGGATTCTTAGTCTATGATCCTCGCCGCCAACGCAAACCAGATGCGGACTCATCCTGTCGCTCCTGGATGCGATCCCAATCTCGTTAAACAGCTGACCCTATCCGCGGTTTCCATGGCCGGTTTCATCGCCCCTGAACACACAACAGCCAGTCCCACGCTAGGAGCAGGCTTTCGTGCTGTCCTCGTCTGTTTGCATGAAGCAAGCTGATCAACGATGCGGCAATGCAGCCACAATCGCTGTCGCCTCGGTCAGTGCGTTGGATCATCCGGTCTGACGGTGCAATGACGGCACCTTCGCGTACGACACGGCGGGCCGGATATAAAAAAGGGCTGTGTTCGAAAGGTCCGCGCGCCGCGTTCAAAGCAACTTCCGCCCGCCTTCTCACGCCGGATCAACATCGCGCCCAGATGGTGTGATGACTCGCACCGCCAGTTCTCCCGAGCGCTTCGTCTGGAACAGGCTTTCACCCGGTGTCTGGATATGGTCGGACCACCAGCCGCCTCTTCCCGCGGATGGGCGACCGCGTTGCCATGCTCGCCGTCATTCGGACCGGCACGCCCGCCTTTCCGTTGAACCCGGTGGGATCCAGTTCAGTGCCTCTCCGCAATTGCCAGCGGCGCGCGCCTCGCATGACCTTGTGGAGTACTGCCTTGCTCATTTTGGCGCCGAGGCTTTTCACGAGGAGCATTGAGCGGCTGCAATGGGAGGGCTTCGCCAGGACGCGATTCCTTTGCGGTCTGAGCTCGAAGAAGTCCTGCGGGAGCGCGCATTTGGGCGGTGGCTCAACCGAAGCGTGCATTGGCCGATTACCGCCACTGCAAACGCACAAGGCGCTCCGGCAGACGTCGCTGCAATGCTTTCGTTGCAGGCTTGAGCACCCCATACTTGGATCATCTACATACCTCTGAGGCAAGCGTAGCATCGAGGCTGTTGTGTTTTTCGGACGCTGATCAAAGATTCTATCAAGGGGCGCCGGTATTTGATTTGTCGCTAATGGATCCTTTCCCTAGGCAGGTGTGGGGCGCCTACCGAATCGGACGAAGGGTATGTCAATGACAACACTCCATTACGCCTCGGGCGGGTCGGCCTCCGAGGTCGCGAAAGCCGGATTCAATCTTGTTGATGTATCTTCCTTGGACCAGCTCAACGCCTTGCCGGCCGGCCAGAAAGGCCTGGTGTGGCTCAATGAAGCCGATGGTGCAACCTCCTCCTTTATCCAGAAGGTCACGCCCTTCATCGGCAATCCGAAAGTGTTTGGCTTCTTCCTAGTCGATGAGCCGGACCCGACCGGCAAATGGGGAACTTATGCCACCGCCGCTGATCTGAAGGCGGAGTCAGACTGGATCCACAGCCACCTGCCCGGCGCCAAGACCTTCATAACCATGATGAACATGGGGTCTTCCGCTAACCCCGACTTTTCAAACACATTCAATCCTGCCAACACGCATATCGACTATTACGGCTTGGATCCCTACCCGGTACGGACCGGAACAAGCACGATTGATTACAACATGATCGACAGGACTGTGGCGGCGGCCGTCGCCTCGGGCATCCCGCTCAGTCAGGTCGTTCCCGTGTATCAGACCTTCGGCGGCGGCGACTGGACGACCGACACGGGCGGTCGCTATGTCCTGCCCAGCGTTGCTCAGGAAAAGACCATGTTGGACCACTGGGCCAAGGTAGCGCCTTCGCCGGCCTTCGACTATGCCTATGCTTGGGGTTCTCAACAGGGCGACACGGCGCTTGAGAGCTCGCCGACGCTGCAGGCTCTGTTCCTTCAACACAACCAGAGCACCGCAAGCGGTCCTTCGGCCAGCGAACCGACGCCGCCGCCTACCAGCACAGTGCCTCCGCCCACAAGTGTCCCTCCGACCAGCACCGGCGATCACATTTTCTACGGCACGGGTAGCGCGGATGTGCTTCGCGGCACCGCTGGCGCGGACACGATGATGGGCCGCGGCTACAACGACACCTACTATGTCAACAACGCCGGCGACAAGGTGGTGGAACTGCGGCACAGCGGCAACGATAGCGTGCTGGCATCGGTCAGCTACGCGCTGTCGGCCGGCTCGCAGGTCGAGCATCTTGCGACCACCAGCAAATTGGGAACTGCCGCCATCAAGCTCACGGGAAACGAATTCGCCCAAACCATTGATGGCAATTCCGGGAGCAACACTATCAACGGCGGTGGCGGGAGAGACGTTCTGACGGGACATGGCGGCAACGACGTCTTTGTCTTCGATTCGGCTCTCAAGGTCGGCAATATCGACAAGGTCACCGATTTCAAAGTGGGCCACGACAAGATCCAACTCGACCACACCGTGTTTGCCGGCCTGCATACAGGCGCCCTTCCCCCTTCGGCGTTTTACGCCGGCAGGGCCGCGCACGACAGCGGCGATCACATCGTCTATAACAGCACGACCGGCGCGCTTTCCTTTGACAGCGACGGCTCGGGCGGCGCACATCAGATCCAATTTGCCACTCTATCGCCACACTTGGCTCTGACGGCGTCCTCGTTCATCGTGACGTGACCGCGGGAACGTCAGCCTGAGCAAGATGGTCTGACGTTCTTGAATATGGCTGACGGAACCAAGAAGCCCCGCCGAGCTTGTACTTGGTATGAGCGCGCGCGGCATCGAATTCCTGCAGAAATGGGTAGAGGATAAGATCCCACTCTACACCAAGGCCGATCCGGCTCTTGCGGCGAAACTTGCGGACCAAGCAACGGCGGATGCCATCAGAGCGGGAATCCGCCCCGAGGAAATCTCTGAGGAAGTCGGAAGCATGTTGACGACCATGCTCGAAGTGCTCGATCAGCACGATTCGACATGATTGCGCGCTTGGCGGCAGATGCTGCCCGGCTTGGCGCCAAATGCATAAATGTGTCATGGATCATAGGTCATGGGCCAGCCTAGGCAGCATGACCAACATGCTCTCCCAGAACGCGCGCGACGACCCCGTCCACGTCGTGAGGTTCAGCACCATTGACTTGTATCAACGGCCATCGGTCCTGGCGCAGGCACTCGCCGACCTCTCTTGAGATTTCGGCCTGCCTTAATCCTTTGTCCACGCCAAGTTCGAACAGCATAACCTCGAGGAGCGGTTGCTGCGCATGCCTATCCACAAGACGGCGGCGTAACGTTTCCTGGGGCGCGTCGAGTTGCACAACGAGATCCGGCCGCGGCAGGAACGCCAGGCACTCGCGGACCGCGTCGAGGCTTGGAGTTCTAGCCAGCACACCCAGCGCACACAAAGCCTGAATCATGCCCTCTTCGAAGATGAAGCAACCGGGCGACTCCCGCGCTTGGCGCCAGGACTGGCACAGTTGGGCGATGTCGACCTTCATTCGCCATGACCACACGCGGCTTCGAAGAGGGATCGATGCCAGAAGCCGGGCCGCGACACTGTCCTTTGGCAAGGTCGACAGCAAGATAGGACCGGATGTGGCAATCTTTTTGCCAATTCTTCCTATGCCATGGCGGATTTCCGGAGCGTCATCCTGAGCCGATCCAGGTTCAATCAGGCGATACCCATTTACTGTCTTCACATTGATGCCGTGTCTCGCCAGCCCTTGGCAGAGGCCGCGAAGCAGCGTGGTTTTACCCGCGCCAGGCGGCCCAAACAACTCGATGATCATATGCTCAAGCGTCTCCGAAACGAGCAGTCATTCCCCTACGGATCAAGCTTAGCCGGATTTCCGATCACACCAACGTTCATTTGAATGATTGTTCCAGTCAGTGAATCTGGGCACCGAGCCCGGATTCTAGCGGAGATGCCGATCGCTCCGTTTGCCTGGGCAAGCCGTCTTGCGCTCGACGGAGCTTGCAAGGAAAAACGACCGGTGCTGGACACAGATGGCAAAACTTCTGAAGGACGCTCGGGAAGCGCTGGCTAGGCAAGATCGAGGCATCATCCGAATGATTGATGAAAAGATCTCCGCGGCGAGCGATGTTCGACCGTCAGCTTGGCGGGGCCCTGAATGTCCTCAGTGTGTTTGCATTCGGAAGTGGCAAATCAAAACCTACAGGTGGATCTGCGACCCACCCGAAAGTGGTCAGTCGTTCCCGAATATGATCTTGACCAAGGGGGGCCAGTCTGGCGCCGTTACCGACAGATGGGTGCCAAATTTGCGGACACTCCAATCTTCGACCACCTTGGAGATGTCGCCAGGCGGTATCCTGACAAGCTCGCAATCAGCGACGGCGCGAACCGCCTGACTTTTTCTGAGCTTTTCCGGGCGGTCGAGACGCTGGCAACTCATATCGCTGCCGTCGTCCCCGAAGGGCAGGCCATCGGCATCCTGCAAGCAAACTCCGCTTGGTATCCTGTGGCGATGTTGGCGACCATGGCGGCGGGACGGCCTTCGGTCCCGCTCAACACAAGAGATCCCGCCTCTCGCATTTTCGATATAGTCAGTGCCGCGGGGCTCGGCGCGATTATAGGCGCCGAAAATGTTCGCCCGGTCGAATTGGCCCAAGAGATCGTCTGGATCGAAATTGCGGCCGCCGTGGCGTCCAACGATCAACACCCAGAACAGCAGCATAAGCCCCCTATGGTTTCGGTCGATGCGCCCGCATTGGTGCTTTACACTTCGGGCAGCACCGGGCGCCCCAAGGGAATCGTCAACAGCCAACGCAGCCTGCTATGGCGGGTCCGGCAATATGTCGATGCGTGCCATATCAGCGCGGATGACGTTTTCCTGCCGCTGACCGGGCCAGCCACGATCGCCGGTTGCCGGGAGATCTTTGCGGCGCTGCTGACGGGCGCCACGTTGCATCTTCTCGAGGTGGAGGCTGTCGGCCTGCGCGCTACGCGCGCTCGATTGCAGTCCGAAGGTGTGACGATCGCCTATCTTGTGCCGGCACTGCTTCGAGCCCTCCTGGCTGAGGCGCCCGCCGACGCTTCCTGGCCGCTCAGAGTGGCCCGAATCGGTGGGGAGAAAGTGTCATGGACGGACATCGCTTTGCTGCGCAAAGCCGTTTCGGACCAGTGTCTGATCCAGATCGGCTACTCATCGACTGAAACCATCGGTTCGCAATGGTTCTTGCCGCCTGACTGGCCCGAGCAAGACGCGTCGGTTCCCGTCGGCAGGCTGCTCCCTGGTATGACATTCGCTATCGTCGACGAAGCGGAGCGCAATGTAGGGCCAGGCGAAAGTGGAGAGCTTCTGATCAAAAGCCGCTATGTCCTGCTTGGTCATTGGGAGAACGGTGTGGTCGTTCCCGCGCAGCCGGACCCCGACGATCCCGAGGCTCGGCTTTTTTCGACCGGGGACCTCGTTCGGCTCGACGATGATGGCATCTTGAGGATCGTCGGCCGCAAAGGGCGCCAGATCAAGATCAATGGTCGACGCATCGAGCCCGCCGAACTCGAACGGGTCTTGCGTTGCGCGCCTTCGGTGGCGGATGCCGTGGTGATGGTAACGGCCGCGCAGGAACTCATCGCCTTCGCGGTTCCCCAGCGCTTCGCAGGCGGCGCTTTTGCAGACGACCTTCGCCAGCTCCTCAGAATGACCTTGCCGGCACCATTGCGTCCCTTGCGATTGCACCCCGTTGACGCAATCCCACGCCTGTCGGGAGGTAAGGTCGATTTGGCAACACTGGCCGAGATAGATCGTTCGCACGGAAGGAGGGCGCGAGTCGCCCGGTCGTCCACTCTCGATGCTCCGCCCGCCGGAGGAGCAAAGGACACACGTCAAATAGTGCAGCACGCGTGGACGCAGGTTCTCAACACAGGCACTGCCACGGGAAACTGGGATGATGCTGGAGGAGATTCGCTGCAGCTGCTGCACTGCGTGATGGCGATCGAAAACGCCATCGGGCAAGAGCTGGGCCTCGAAGCATTCACCGTCGGCATGAGCTTGGACGAGATGGTTGAGGCGGTCGTCTCTGCACGGTCGGGCGAAGGGCGCGAAAAGAAGCACCACCCCCCGGTTCTTTTCCTGTTTCCAGGGTCCGTTGGCTATGGTCCGAGCCTCGCTGCGTTCGCAGCCGCCATGGGGAAAGTCGCCCGTGTAAACCCGATCCGATATCCGAGCCTTGCGGCGATACTGGACGGACACAACACCCTCAGCGCCATGGCTGGCGCCGCACTCGAGCAGATAAGCCGCATCCAACCTGCGGGTTCCGTGCGACTTCTCGGCCATTCTCTGGGTGGCGCGGTTGCATTCGAGGTTGCCGCACGGCTCATGAAGGCCGGGCGAACGGTGCGGTTCCTGGGCATCCTCGACACGAGCCTTCTGGACGAGCCGAGCAACCATTGGGAGACACTTACCCGTACGTTCTATCGTATTCGCACCAACCGCATATCCGCGCATCGGATGGCTTGCAGAGCCCTTGCGAAGATCACCGTCGCCGTGGGCGGCGAAGCGCGTCTGGCCAGGATTCTGGACAGATTTGCCAATGGAGAGTTCAACCCGACGATCTTCAGGACCAAACTGGAACTGCAGGAGGTTTTAAGGGCGAAGTCATTCTTCCAATGGCTTGAGGCACCGAAACCGGCTCTGCCCCTCTCCGGTACCTTGTTCCGATGTCGCAGGGAGGGAATGCCGCGGGCCTTGGGCTGGGACAGCGTCTTGGCACACCTGGACGTCATTTCGATCACGGGCAGCCACATCGACCTTGTCGTCGAACCAAACCTTGCCACCAACCGTCCGCTTATCGAGACGGCCATCGTGCAGACCTACTCCCCCGCCGAATCTCGCAAAAGGGAGGACTTGTCATCGACATAATTCCGGAATTCAGCAAGGACATGCTGACGCTCGATGCCCGCGCGGAGGTCGATCGCATCGTTGACACCTTGCGCACTCAGGTTCTCGGCACCCTGCATCGTCGCGGCGTGGTTGTCGGTCTTTCCGGCGGTATCGACAGCTCCGTCGTCGCGACCTTGTGCATGCGCGCGTTCGGGAAAGACAAGGTCCTGGGACTGTTCATGCCGGAGCGGGATTCTTCCGGCGACTCCCTGAGACTTGGCCGCCGCGTCGCGGCACAGCTTGGCATTGAAAGCGTCCTTGAGGACATAGCACCGGCACTGGAGGCCATTGGGGCCTACCGCCGGCAGATCGATGCGATCCAGACCGTCGTTCCCGACTATGGGGAAGGGTGGAAATGCAAGCTGGTGATCGCGTCGGTTCTGGAGAGCAGCGGGCTCAATATAACCCGCCTCACGGTCCAGGATCCGCAGGGTAAAGTAGATACCGTGCGTCTGCCGCCAGCTGCCTATCTGCAGATCGTTGCTGCGACAAACTACAAGCAGCGCCTGCGCAAGATGACGGAATACTATCACGCCGACCGCCTCAAATACGCGGTTGTCGGCACTCCAAATCGCCTCGAGTACGACCAGGGCTTTTTCGTCAAGCAGGGCGACGGAGCCGCCGACGTGATGCCGATCGTTCACCTTTACAAAACCCAGGTTTATCAACTCGCGGAATATCTCGAGGTGGATGATGAAATCCGGCAGCGGCCACCGACCACCGACACCTTTTCCATGACCCAAAGCCAGGAAGAATTCTATTTCGCGCTGCCCTATCACCTGATGGATCTATGCCTCTACGGCCTGAACCACGGGGTCGCCAGCAATGAGCTCGCGGCGGTTGCTGGCCTCACGGAGCCCCAGCTTCAGAAAGTGTTCAAGGACATCGAAGCGAAACGAAGGGCGGCCCACTATCTTCACGCGCGGCCTTTGCTGTCCGCGGAAGGCGGAGATTGACCGAGCATGTGCGGCATCGCTGGAATCGTGGCGCTGAATGCCACAGCGGCTTCTCCTTCGCGGCAGGCGCTGATGCAGATGATGGGCGCGCTGGCGCATCGCGGCCCCGACGGGCGCGGTCTCTACCGGGACAGACGCGCGGGGCTGGCGCATGTGCGCCTGTCCATCGTCGATCTTTCCAGTGGCCAGCAACCGATGGCGGACACAGGCGATACGACGTGGATCGTGTTCAACGGCGAGATATTCAACTACGTCGAATTGCGTGAAAAACTCACGGCGCTCGGCCACCGCTTCCGAACCCGCAGCGACACGGAGGTCGCGCTACACGCCTATCGTGAGTGGGGAGAAACGGCCTTCGAGCGGATGAACGGCCAATGGGCAATTGCGATCTGGGATTCAGTGGCCAATCGTCTTATATTGTCGCGCGACCGCTTCGGCATTTGCCCGCTGTATTTCAGCGAGCATGCGCACCGGCTTTATTTCGCCAGCGAAGTGAAAGCCATTTTCGCGGCCGATCGAACCATACCTCGCGCCCTTGATCCAGCCGGCATCGATCAGACGTTCACGCTCTGGACGGTCGTTCCGCCGCAAGGAGTTTTCCACGGAATCAACGAACTCGAGCCGGGTCGTGTCCGCATCTATCAGGATGGCACCGTTCGTGAGCGGATTTTTTGGCAGCCTTCCTATCCTGACAATTTCGGATCGCGGCAGGGCGAGTTCCCCGGGTCCTCCAACGACGCGGTGGACCGCGTGTCTAGCGCTCTTGAGGCCGCGACGGCGCTCAGAATGGTGCGCGCCGACGTGCCTGTCGGGTGCTACCTCTCCGGAGGGCTGGACAGTTCGCTTGTGGCCGCGCTCGCGAGGCGCTTCGCGGGCGATCGCTTCCAAACCTTCTCCTTGCGTTTTGCCGACGCCGAATATGACGAGACCCGCTTCCAGCGAATGGTTGCCGAGGCGACCGGCAGTGAGCACCATGAAGTGGTCGTTTCGCGCAGAGATATAGCCGGAATCTTTCCGGAGGTAATCCGACACACCGAACGCCCGATACTGAGGACTGCCCCGGCGCCACTCTTCCTGCTCTCGCGCCTAGTGCGCGAGCGTGGAATCAAGGTCGTGCTGACCGGCGAAGGCGCTGACGAAATGTTCGCCGGCTACGACCTGTTCCGCGAAGGCAAGGTCCGCCGCTTCTGGGGGCGCCACCCGACTTCGACACGACGCTCTCGGCTCCTGGAACGCCTTTACCCCTATCTCACCCGCTCGCCGGTGCAACAGCAGGCGATGGCGCGTCAGTTCTTCGGGCGAAATATTCAGGCTTACGACGCGCCGGGCTTTGCTCATGAAACCCGCTGGCAAACCACCAGGGCCATCAAGCGCTTGTTTACGGCCGATTTGCGGGCTCGAACGCAGGGCCGCGACGCCGTGTCCGAGTTGCTCGCCCGTCTGCCCGCGCAGTTTGCCCGTTGGAGCCCTCTTGCGCAGGACCAGTATCTCGAGGTGCAAACACTGATGTCGGGCTATCTGCTCTCCTCGCAAGGCGACAGGATGCTGATGGCTCACTCCGTCGAGGGGCGCTTCCCGTTCCTGGACGATGAACTTGTGAGGCTCGCGAATTCGCTGCCACCCTCCTTCAAACTCCGCGGCCTCGACGAAAAGCACGTGCTGAAGCGCATGGCGGCACCCATCCTGCCCTCCGAGATCGTAGCCCGCAGGAAGCAGCCCTTCCGTGCGCCCAACGCGCTTTGCTTCGTCGGCGCAGACGCTCCGGATTACGCTCGCGAGGCGGTTTCGCAGAAGGCCCTTCGCGAGGCGAATGTCTTCGATCCAAAGGGGGTCACGCACCTGCTTGCCAAATGCCAGGCCAGAACTGGCGATGGCGACCTGTCCAATGCCGACAACATGGCGCTGGTCGGCGTGTTGTCGACCCAACTTCTTCATCAGCAGTTCGTCGCGGGTTGTCCCAGTGCAACGCTCGAATGCACGCTCAGCGTCGACGTCGACTGCGAACATCGGGAAGAGCGCCTGTATGTTGCATGATGCCGCACCATTGCTGCATGACTACCTCGCCCATTCCGCCGTCCGACACGGAAGTAAGGTGGCGCTGGTGTGCAACAGGCAGCGTGTCACCTACCTCGAACTCGAAACGCGAGCCAACGCGATCGCCCGGGACCTGGCCGCATCCGGAGTCGTTCGCGGTGATCGCGTGATGATCTTCGCCGACAACACCGTCGAGACGGTGGTTAGCTTCTGGGCGGTGCTAAAGGCGAATGCGGTGGTGTGCATCGTCAACCCGCTCACCAAGAGCGACAAGCTCGATTATCTGCTCAACGACTGCCGGCCGACGGCGCTCATCACGGACGGCCATCTGCACGCGATCTTCCGCGAGCCGGCGCGCGGCTGCCCGTCACTTCTGCGGGTGATCGTATCGGGACCGATCGACGACGTCGAACTCGCCCAGCTGCCGTTTGCCGTGCGCTGGGACGCCGCCCTCGCCAATGGCGCGGATACGCCGCCGGCACGGCAGTGCATCGATGTTGATCTGGCAGCCATCATCTACACGTCCGGGTCGACGGGCGAACCCAAGGGCGTGATGCTGACGCACAGAAACATGATGGCCGCGTGCGCGTCTGTCGCTTCCTACCTGGCGATTGCCGAGGACGAGGTGATCCTCAATGTCCTACCCCTCGCCTTCGATTATGGACTGTACCAGATGATCATGGCTTTTCGTACCGGCGCCCGGCTGGTGCTCGAACGCTCGTTCGCTTTCCCGGCACAGATCCTCGGGTTGATCAGGCAGGAGGGAGTTACGGGCTTTCCCGGCGTGCCCACAATCTTTGCCGCACTCTCCGAACTCAGGTCCCTCAAAGACCAGGATTTCTCGAGCATCCGCTACGTCACAAACACTGCGGCAGCCCTACCCCTCAAGCATATTTTCATGCTTCGCGAGCTGTTTTCGGGTGCACGCATCTATTCGATGTACGGTCTCACCGAATGCAAACGTTGCACCTATTTGCCGCCAGAGGACCTCGAGCGAAAGCCATTGAGCGTAGGGATCGCAATCCCGAATACGGAGATGTGGATCGTTGACGAGCATGACAGGCGGATAGGCCCAGGCGTTGTCGGCCAACTCGTCATTCGCGGCGCAACGGTGATGAACGGGTATTGGGGCAAGCCCGAGGCAACGGCCAGGAAACTCAAACCCGGCCCGCTGCCCGGCGAGCAGGTCCTATACACCGGCGACTACTGCCGGATGGATACGGAGGGTTACCTCTACTTCGTTGGCCGTGGGGATGAGATCATAAAGTCGCGAGGCGAGAAGGTGGCGCCAAGGGAAGTGGAAAATGTACTGATGGACATTCCAGGAGTCCGAGAAGCGGCTGTCATAGGTGTTCCCGACGAGCTCCTCGGGCAAGCGGTGAAAGCTTTTGTGGTGATGGAGCATGGAAGAGCCATTGGCGAAAGGGAACTGCAGAAGGAGTGCCAGAAGCGTCTGGAAAACTTCATGGTCCCGAAATCCATCGTCGTTGTGGCGAACCTGCCGATGACGGACACGGGAAAACTCAAGAAAACGGCGCTGTCATGATACGGGGCCAGAACCAAGTCGCTGATTTAATGGTGACGCCACGGAGGACGAATTCATGTTGACCATCAAGGAACGCACCGGAATCTACAGCGAGCAGATTCGTAGTTTCTTGGTTTCGAATTTCTACGTCAGCGACGTCAAGGCATTGCTGGATGACGCATCCTTGCTCGATCAAGGCATTGTCGACTCGACGGGTGTGCTTGAGATTATCGGCTTCATCGAGGAGACCTTTGGCATTACCGTCGAGGATAGCGAACTTCTGCCTGAAAACCTCGATTCCATCCAGGGGATCGAGCAATACATCATCCGCAAAATGAACTGATGGGTAAGCGTAACGCCCAGAGCAGCCCCGTATTTGGTCTGATTGTCGCAGGATTCATGCCTGCGTCTTGACTTGCCCCAGAACCACCCGGCCCTCGCCGGCTTCGTTCGAGACCGAACGGATGTTCTCGAATGCCTTGCTGCGTTCCAGCAGACCCGCTACCTGTCGGTCTTGGCCAAGCCCGACCTCGAAGAGCAGGATGCCGCCACGCCGCAGGTATCGCGGTGCGTCTTTCAGTACGCGCATATGAATGCTCAGGCCGTAAGGGCCGGCTGCAAACGCCTCGCGCGGCTCAAGCTCGATCAGATGGGCGCGGTCGCCCTCGAGCCGCTTTTCAGAAATGTAAGGCGGATTGCAGACGATTACGTCGATAGTTCCGTCTAACCCAAGGCCGATGAGAGAGTCGAACAAGTCGCCCTGAAGCACCGAAAGACGCTCAGCCATGCCGTGATGTGAGGTGTTGCGGCGTGCCGTTTCGACGCATTCATCGGTGAGATCGCTTGCCCAGACAAGGGCGCTGGGCACATGGTAGGCGATCGCGCACGCCAGATTCCCAGTGCCGCAGCACATATCAACTATGCGCGGAGCCGGCAGGTTCATCTGATGCAACACACCAAGCGCGGTCTTGCCGAGCAACTCGGTCTCAGGTCTGGGGACGAGCGCACCGGGCGAAACCAGCAGTTCAAGTCCCATGAACATGGCGCGGCCGGCGCCATAGGCATCAGCTACACTGAACTCTTTGCTCATGGCCGACCCCATCGCTTGATCTCCACAGTATAGATCTGCGGCGCTCATGCGCCAGCCAAACCTGCTCCGAAATCATGAATTCTCAAGCCTTTCCTTCGAAAAACTGCAGGCACAAACTCGGTGCATCGCACTTCTGACGCTCATTGACCGATTGCAATCTCAGGTCGCCCAAGATGGAGAGAGAGGTGCTGCTCATGCTTTGAAGAGCCAATGGCGCGGTACGGCGGCTTTTAGATTTTGTGGATCGTGGAGAGGGGTAAACGCCTATCCAACTCTGATGGAGCGGAGGCGCGGACCGCAGCTCATTGACGCGCTAATCTTCGGCTCCGGTAATTCAGCAAGTGGTCGGTGGAAGCGCCTCCGCTCCAGCATCAGCCTCACCTTGCTGCATGGAGAGGTTACCTATAGGTTTGCGGACATGTCGAAACAACTGTCCGAAGGTCTCGGATCGACATCTCATTTCCGGTCAATCGCAGAGAGGGGCCGTGAGCGAAAGCGTGAGTGTTCTGATTGTTGAGGATCAATGGCTAGTCGCGCAGGACACTGCCGCGCGGCTGCGTCGCGCCGGTTATCAGGTGGTCGGACCTGTGCCGTCGGTATCCGCCGCTCTGCGTCTTGTCGAATCGGACAAGATTGACGTGGCGTTGCTAGACATCCAGCTGAACGGTGAAACGGGTCTGCCGGTGGCGAGGATATTGCAGGCGCGAGGCATCCCCTTTGCCTTCTTGTCGGGATTTGGCCCCGCCGACGTTCCCGCGGCTTTCCGCGACTGCAGATTCCTGCCGAAGCCGGCAACCGATGCTGTCATCCTTGCTGCTGTCAGCGAGTTGGCGTCCCTGCGCACAGCTTCGCGCTGACATTCGCTCCGCCGCATTATTACCGGAGTTGCGCCCCGGCGACCTGGTAGGCCGGATGAGGTCAGTCTCACAAAGGGCAACATTGGCGCTTTGGCCATGAGGACGGCGGACTACAACCGGCGAGGACGGAAATTCAGCGTTCAAAAAGCATCCGCCGGGGTTCCACTTCTCGGCCTGTTGGCGGCGATTTGGACTTAGGTCCGATCCCGGTCGCCAGAGGTCGGATTGCGGAACATCTGCCAAGGACCCACGTTCGGGGTTTGAGCACGGAGGTGCCGGCCGATCTCGAAGCGCAAGTTTCACGGGCAACTGTTGGGGAGTGTCGTAGTGCCGATTTCAAACGATATGGGGGACGAGTACCTGGAACTGGAATGTCCAAACTGTTCTCATGTCATCATAAAAAAGGGATCGTGGTTGAAGGTGATATCCAACTTCAACTGCACCCAATGCCATGCAAAAATCAGAATTGGTTATATGACCAAGCTCGCGCTTTTCGAGAAAAAAAGGCAAAGCATGAACCCGGCTGCGCAGTGAGCGTCCTGGCGGCCCGACAGTCGTTTGGGGTGGTGCGTTGAACCGTCGGGCCTGACCGGCCCGATGGCGGGGGAGCCAGGCCGGCTGGGTGAATCGTATACATTAGATCGTGCTTATCAAGCCCAAATACGCGGCGCGACATCGCCTGGTGACGCAACGGTGAACCCCGCGCCCGTATACGCGCTAGCAGGAACGTCGGCGGTCAACATGCCGCTCATTCGTAGAGAGTGCGAACAGCTTCATCAAACAGCTCCACCTCGGCTTCAACCTTTTCAGCCGCTTTATCGACCTTGTCGAAACGCTTCAGCATTCGATTGTGGAGCATGGACAAGCGTGCGGCATGGTAGACCACGCTGCGCTTGTAACCTTCAGAGTCGAGTGGTTCGAACAACATTGTCATGGCAGAAATCCTCAATGTTTTTCGTCCTGCAATCCTTCCCTAGTAAACCGCCAGTTAACTCTTTCGTTCCGCTGGTGATGCGAAGGCGCCCGAATGAATAACTCGTTGCGCTGTCTCCAGACTGCACGAGCGTGCTTCGTCTGTCTGAGGTTGGGCCCCAAGGCTTGCGCTTGCCTCGCCTGTTCGGCTCATGCTGCGTCAGTCACGACATCGACGGCCAGCTTCAGTTCAATCGCTTTGGGCGTGAGTTGAATACCGGCGCTGCCAAGAATTGCCGAATGATCATCCTGCTGTGGAGGGACCGCCGAACCCGTCAGGAGCGACGAACCGAGCCGGCTTGGATAGTCGCCCCGCCGCAAGGACGCGAGCGATCGAAGATCACGTCGGCAGGTGCTCTGCCCTCTCTAGGAAGCCGGCGCCGCGCGCACTTACTGAAAAAACCCAAACAGAATAAGAGCGAGAAAGGCAAACAGCAGCGCTGCAGCCGCTAGCAACACACCTTTGTTGGAGCCCCGCCGAGGTTGAGGGTCAGGCACGAGTTTTTTCCGGTTTGGGAGTTCATTCATTGGACATTAATTTGCGGCTGCAAATTAGGTTCCGCTCATGCTTGAATACCTACAATGCCGCCCCACAGCGCCCTACAGGCGCACGACCTTCGCTAGCCCTAGGCGTATCCGCTGGCCTTCTGCAAAGGACAACGCGAACGATTCCTGATTGAATGACCTGGCAATTTCCTGATCTCTCTCAACCACGCGGACGAACCATTCGCCGCAGGTTTCTGTCACTTCGACGCAAGGCACGGCCTTGCGGAATGGAACCACGTTATCCATCACAGCCGACCTACGAGCAATGGCAACATCGGTCTTATAAGGCCACCGAATTCGGGATTTCAATAAAAAAGTCGGTACGTGATCATGTAATTTACGGGATCAAGTAATTAGTGAGCAGCGGATCGCATTTGAAGTCCGCTAAGATCACCTATGTGCTCACCGAAGCATTGGGGCTCGGCCGACACGGTGATTTTGAACGCCTACGGCAATTCCTTCTCGGAGAGGTCGCTGACCGGCATGATGGCGCACCGAACCAAGATGGCGGGCATGGGGCCCGGCTGCACGCTGCATGGACTTCGGAAGACGCTGGGGAAGTACCTGGCCAAGGAGGGGCGCGACCTCGAAACAATCGGCAGGCATTCTCGGCCACGACGACCTGGACCACGTAGAGCTTTACAGCAAGGACGGAGCAGGAGCGGCTCGCCATGGATGGCATGGCGAAGCTTCTGAAGCGGTTTGTCTAACCGACTGTCTAACCGACTGTCTAACCAGGTTGTCTACCCTCGACGCAAAGCCTTGTGCACCAAGGCGACTGGTGGGCCCGGAGGGACTCGAACCCCCAACCAAGCGGTTATGAGCCGCCGGCTCTAACCATTGAGCTACAGGCCCCACGCGCGCTGGATTAGTGTTTTTCCTTGCGCGGCACAAGGCTTTCCGGACGGGCTGGCCGAGATCGCCCAAATCAGCCCATATTCGCGCCCTAGTCGACAGGCGCGACTGGATCGCACACCGAGGAGATTTCATGACCAGACATATTTTGCCGCTCGCACTTGCCGCCGCGATCGCTTTTCCGGCGATGGCAAGCGCTGCCGATTCGCTGCCCCCGCCCCGCATCATCGTGTCGGGTGAAGGCCAGTCGACCGTGGCGCCTGACCTGGCGCTGCTGACGCTCAGCGTCATGCGCGAGGCCAAGACCGCACGCGCGGCACTCGACGCCAACAACGACGCCATGGCCGCCGTGATCGCGGCAATGAAGTCGGCAGGGATCAAGGACCGCGACCTGCAGACCGCCGGCATCCAGATCAACCCGCGTTACAACTACACCAACAAACCGGACGGCAGCCAGGAAGCCGAGCTTGTCGCCTACCAGGTGACCAACACACTCTCGGTGCGCATCCGCGACATCGACAAAACAGGTGAGATTCTCGACAAGGCTGTGTCGCTCGGCGTCAATCAGGGCGGAGGCATTTCGTTCTCCAACGAGGATCCGAAAGCTGCCGTCACCGAAGCCCGCAAGAAGGCGGTCGCCGATGCCATGGCCAAGGCCAAGACGCTGGCCGAAGCCGCCGGCGTCAGCATAGGCCGGGTGCTGGAAATCACCGACCAGAACGTTGCGCCGGCGCCGATGCCGATCAATGCAAAGGCCTTCGATGCGGCAGGCGCCGCGGTTCCCGTGCAGGCCGGCGAGAATGCCTACGCCGTGCAGGTAACAGTGACATTCGAGCTTAAGTAGCAGGCCGCCGGGCTGGGCGCGGTTCTGCTGAACCCGTCGGCCGGAACCGCAGATTTCCGACATGAAAAACCCCGGAGGACTGGCCTCCGGGGTTTTTCGAGCCGCACCTTTCCGCGGAGGGAAAGGGGCTCCTGGCTGACCCTAGAAGGGTCATGCCGCTACTCCAGGTACTCCAGGCTGATCCTGGCAGAGGAACATGCCTCCGGATCGACCTTCGCAGAAGGTCGTATCCCAGACTGATCTTCGCAGAAGATCAGTCTGGTTCTCTTAGCGATAGATAACCGGGCAGCCGCGCTCATTGGCGAACACGACCACTACGCGATCGCCATACTGGCGGCCGGCGACCTTCACCACGCGGCGATTGACATCGACGATGCGGACGCGGTGCAGGCCCATGCGCTCGGCCTTGTCGAGGGCGCGGTCCGGCGAGCAGCGGCGCCAATTGCGGTCACGGCGAAAGCCGTCCTCATCGTCGCCGGTGTAGACGCCGACGCGGCGGTCATGGTTGTTGCCGAAGCCGAGATAGATCGAGTCCGCCTGGGCGGGCACTGCGGCAAGGGTGCCGAGAGCTACGAGACCCGAAAGGGCTGCCGTCTTGAATGAGTTGAACATTGTCTTCTCTCCTTGTTGAGGGCTTGCGCCCGTCTTGGTCGAACCGATGGGGGGAGAATGCTCCTTGCAATCTGAACTCTTCGCGAACCGGCCGTTCATTTTCGGTTAATCTGCCCGACAGGTCAAAAGCAACCGCCCCTTCCACCGCTGCAAACGATCCTGACCGTCAAAAACGTCCAATGGCGCGGAACGCCCTATGGCAACGTCCGTTCCAGAATGCTCAGGGCTCGTCGTCGAGCATATAGTCGAAATAATCGTCCGGCTCGGCCAGATCGGTCTCACTGGCGCGGACGCGGCCGCGCATGGAGATGCCGGCATCATGAACGGTCTCGGCACTTCCCGACACCAGCCTGTGCCACCAATAGAGGTCGTGCCCCTCGGCAACCAGCCGGTAGGCACAGGTTTTCGGCAGCCACGTGATGGTGCGCACATTCTGCGGCGTCAGCCCGACACAGTCCGGCACGCGCGCCAGCCGGTTGGCATAGTCCGAACAGCGGCAGCTTTGCCCATCGAACAGCCGGCAGCCGACTGATGTCCAGTAGATCTCGCCGGTATCCTCGTCCTCGAGTTTAGACAGGCAGCATTTTCCGCAGCCGTCGCACAGCGATTCCCACTCGGTGGGCGTCATCGCTTCCAGCGTCTTGGTCTTCCAGAACGGCGTTTCCATTATGGGTCGAGATGTGGCCTCCGCATGCGGCAAGGTCAAGCTGTTGTGTGACTTCAAGTTCCGGCCGCACCATAGGAAAAACATGAAGTTGCCTTCAAAACGCCGGTCAATCGTCCTTGGGTGCGGGTAATGCCCGCAAACCGGAACCAATCCGGTCAAGGACAGTTTGGGCAGGGATGGGACCCCACAAGGAGAATTTAAGATGAAACGCCAACCACGGGTACTGGCAGGTACGGCACTTGGCCTGCTTATGGCATCCGCGCCGTTGGGCGCATCCCCGTTGCAGGGCAACGCCGTTTTCGGCCCCTTGCAGCACACGGCCGCGCCACTGATCCTGGTCCAGGACGACCCTGCTGCAGATGGTCAGCAGACCGACCAGGAACTGCCGCGCAAAAAGAAACGCCAGCAGGCCGAACAGGCAGCGCCGGCCGCCGAGCAGCCTGCACCGGCTGCAGAGCAACCCGCCCCTGCCGCCGAGGAACAACAGCCGCGCAGGAAGAAGCGGGATCAGCAGCAGACCGAACAGGCCCCGGCCGAACAGGCCGCACCTGCCGCCGAGGAACAGCAGCCGCGCAAAAAGAAGCGCAATCAACAGCAGCAGATCGAGGCGGCGCCTGCGGATGAGGGCGGCGCCCAGGCAGCGCCGGCGACCGATGAGCAGCCGCTCAAGCCACGCAAGAAGAAGCGTGACCAGCAGCAGATCGAGGCAGCACCGGCTGAACAACCGGCCGAACAGGTAGCTCCGGCAAATGAAGAACAGCCGCTAAAGCCACGCAAGAAGAAGCGCGACCAACAGCAGATCGAAGCGGCGCCCGCTGAACAGCCGGCCCAGCAGCCTGCCGAGCAGGCAGCGCCCACCGAACAGGTGGCGCCGGCAAACGACAACAAGTCGGGCAAGAAAAAGCGCAAGCAGGATCAGCAGATTGAGGCCGCGCCTGCCGACAAAGCGCCAGACGTCAAAGTTGCGCCTGCCGGAGAGCCCGCGCCGCAGGCCGAGCCGATTCAGCCCCCGGCCGATCAGCAAGCGGCTCCCGCCGAAGGTGAACAGCCGAAGGATCAGGCGAAAAAGCACGGCAAAAAAACTGTCGGCGAACAGCCGGTGACGGGCGAACAGCAGCCTGCGACCGGTGAACCACAGCCTGCGGAGCAACCGGCCAATGCCGAGCAGCCCGCGCAACGTGAGACGCCGGCGCAAGGCGAAGCCACGGCCAACCCCGACGAAGCGCCCATCCTGGACAGCCAGAAGGATGCCAGGCGCAAGCACCGCAAGGACCAGGGCGGCAACAGCCAGAATGGCGACGGCCAAAATGGGAACGGCCAGAATGCTGGCGGCCAGACGGGCGAGCAGCCCGCGCAGGGCGGCACCGAGGCGCAAGCCCCGAAGCCGGCTCCGGTCGACCAGGGACCGCCGCCCACCGACGACAAGTCAGCTCAGCAGGCAATTCAGCCAGAAAAGATCGCCCCGGTGACGGAGGAAAAAGGCAAACGCGTCGAGCGTGCACCCGATGAGAACGTCCGCGACCGCCGGCGTCCGAAAGGCGTCGACGTCGTCAAGGAACTCGGCGACCGCGTCATCCTGCAGTTCAACAACCAGACGATCGTGGAAAGCAATGACGCTCCGCGCATGCACCGCGGCGCCAGGAATGTTTACTATGAGGAACTGTCGGGCGATCGCTCTCGGGAAATCGTCGAGCGCGACAATGGCATCCAGATCGTCACCATCCGCAACCGCAATGGCGACGTCATCAGGCGATCGCGCATCACGCCGGATGGGCACGAATATGTGCTGAGCTATGTCGACGAGCGCAGCTATGACGACGACAATGACTGGCGCGATCCCGGTGACGACCTGCCGCCGATGCGGCTCACCATCCCGCGCCGCGAGTACATCCTCGATTCGGAAGATGTCGAAAGCCCGGACGATTATTACGAGTTCCTCGAACAACCGCCGGTGGAGAAGGTCCAGCGCCTCTATTCCATCGACGAAGTGAAGCGTTCGGCGCGCGTGCGCGACATTGCCCGTCGCGTCGACCTCGATACATTGAACTTCGAGTTCGGCTCGGCCTCGATATCCGACACCGAAGTGCAGAAACTGGAAGGCGTCGCCACGGCCATGGAGAAACTGTTGAAGAAGAACCCGGCCGAAACCTTCCTGATCGAAGGCCACACCGATGCGGTTGGCACGCCGGAAGCAAACCTTGCTCTGTCCGACCGGCGCGCTGAGTCTGTCGCCGAAGCGCTGACCAATGCCTTCGGGATCCCGCCGGAAAACCTGACCACTCAGGGCTATGGCGAGGAATACCTGAAGGTCAACACCACGGCGCCCAACCGCGAGAACCGCCGTGTCGGCATCCGTCGCATCACCTCGCTGGTGGCACCGGTGGCGAGTAACAATTGATCTGCTTTCCAATGGCTTGAGCAGCTTTCTGGAATCAGATCGACAACAAGGACCCATCCCGGCAGATCGGGATGGGTCGAGCTGCGGACAGCAATCCCGGTTCAGCAAGAATTGTACTGGTATTAGAACCGGCTCATTGAATAGAGCGGCCGCCCTCCCCAGATTCAAGCCTGGGCGTTCCCTGCCCCGTCCCGACTCCAGCGGGATGCATTGAACCCCGCCGGCCCTCCCGGCGGGGTTTTTTTGCGTCGCAATTTGCCTTGCAAACTGCGGCAAGCTGATCGAAATACCCCAGTCGACCTCAGAAAGCTGACCGGAACCGCTGCATGAAACGTCTCGAACTCGCCATCGAATCGATCATCCTCGCCTCACGCTGGCTGCTGGTGGTTTTCTACATCGGGCTGGCCCTGGCGCTCGCCGTCTATGCGCTGTCCTTCGGCAAAAAACTCTACGAGTTCGTCATGGTCGCCTTCACACTCGACGACACCGACACCATCCTGAAGATGCTCGGCCTCATCGACGCCGCACTTGTCGCCTCGCTGGTGGTGATGGTGATCATCTCCGGCTACGAGAATTTCGTCAGCCGCTTCGACGACCAGGATGGCGGTGTGCACTGGCTGGGTACGATCGATGTCGGTTCGCTGAAGGTCAAGGTCGCCTCGACCATCGTCGCTATTTCCTCGATCCACCTGTTGCAGGTGTTCCTGAATTCGTCTTCCTATACGATCGACCAGCTGATGTGGCTGACCATCATCCACCTCGCTTTCGTCGTCTCGGCGCTGATGCTGGCCTATATCGACCGGCTGATGGGACTGAGCAAAGGCAAGAAGGGCGAGGAGTGATGAGCCCCTTTCTCCCCGTTCATGGGGAGGTGAGGCTGGTCCGCACAGCGGGCGAAAAGCCAATTGCTTGGTTTTTCGAAAAACGCCGGCAGGTGGATGAGGAAGCAGCGCCGTCGGCCCGTGATTTCCGTCAGTAGATGCTTTTGACGTTCGTCGGCGAATTGGCAAATACCGCGTCCGGCACGAAAAAGTCGCCGGCCAGCGGCCCGGTCGCGCCGGGCGCGTAGACCGCGAAATCGGTCACGCCCTCGGCCCGCAGCACCTCTTCATCGATGTAGAAATTGCCTGATGTCTCGCGCGATGAGCGCATGAAGATGGCGTGTGCGGCATCGGCCATGATGTCGGGTAAGCGGCTCATCGCCGCCACCGTCGCGCCGCCGAGCAGATTGCGCACCGCAGCCGTGTCGATGGTCGAGATCGGCCACAGCGAATTGACCGCGATGCCGTCCTTGGAAAACTCGGCGCTCATCCCCAGCGTGCACATCGACATGCCGAACTTGGCCATGGTGTAGGCGACATGGTTCTTGAACCATTTGGCCTTCATGTCGAGCGGCGGCGCCAGATTCAAGATGTGAGGATTGCTTGCCAACTTCAGGTGCGGAATGCACATTTTCGACACCAGGAAGGTGCCGCGCGTGTTGATCTGGTGCATCAGATCGTAGCGCTTCATGTCCGTCTCCAGCGTGCCGGTGAGCTGGATGGCGCTGGCATTGTTGACGCAGATATCGATGCCGCCGAACTTTTCGACGGTCTTGGCAACCGCCTCAGCCACCTGCGCCTCCTCGCGGATGTCGCACAAAACAGGCAGCGCCTTGCCGCCGGCCTGCTCGATCTCCTCAGCTGCCGAGTAGATCGTGCCCGGCAGCTTCGGATGCGGCTCGGCGGTCTTGGCCGCGATCGTCACATTGGCGCCGTCGCGCGCAGCTCGCAGCGCGATCGAAAGACCGATGCCGCGCGACCCGCCGGAGATGAACAGCGTCTTTCCCTTGAGCGACATGTCTTGGCACCTCCCTTGCTACATCACTGACGCGAACCATTGCGCGGCGGCAATGCACTGCGCAAGGCCTCGGCAGCCTGCAACGGGTTACGCAACGTAGGCTCAAATGGATAAGGGGGTTAGACCAGCACCAGGCCCTGCCGCATCGCGATCGCGATGGCATCCGTGCGGTTCGCAGCACCCAGCTTGATCAGGATCGCGGCGACGTGGAACTTTGCCGTGTGCACGGAGATGTTCAGCCGCCGCGCGATCACCTTGTTGGGCGCGCCTTCGGCCAGCAGCGCCAGCACTTCGGCCTCGCGCGGCGACAGCGCCGGACGGGCGGTAGCGCCATCGTCCAACGGCTCCTCGCCGAACAGCCCGCTATGGCTTCCGCCGTTGGCGGCGCCATCGAAATCGTCGTGGCGAGCGGGCGTCGAACGCCCATCCCTGGACACCCGGTAGCCGGCCGCCGCAAGTCTGACGGCAGCCGCGATCAGATTCGCATCCGACGCCAAAGGCAGCACGGCAAGCACCCGGTTTTCCGGCCGGCCAGCGCTCGCGGATAGCAGCACCCGTGGGATTGCGCTGTTGCCACCATCGGCCCGATCGAGCCAGGCCGGACTGTTCGCAACAGCGTCATCGACGACAGCGACGTCGGCAATCCCGCTGCCGGCCACGACCGGAAGCAGATCGTCCGCCATGGCAAGCGAAGCTGACAGGCGCTCGGCACGCGCGGCATCGTGCAGCGCGATCAGCACCACGAGCTGGCGTCCGCCGCCCGCCACCTCCGGCCCACCCACCTCCGGCCCACCCGCCTCCGGCCCACCCGCCTCCGGCCTTGTCAGCGTGTCGCTTTCCATCGCCCCTCTCAGCTCAGCGGTTTTTCACCGACGGTCAGCGCGACGTCGCGCTGCTCGCCGCCGCGCACCACGCCGAGCGTCACCGCGGCGCCCGCGCTATCCGGCCCAAGCTTTCGGATCAGTTCGCGCGGGCCGTGCACGGCCTCGCCATTCCACGCCACGATGATGTCGCCCAGCGCAAGGCCGGCGGCCTTGGCCGGACCATTGTCGTCGAGGCTCATGACGATGGCGCCGCGCGCCGCGCCGTCACGGATCGGGTGCAGGCCGGCGCCGAGATAGCCGCGCGCGACATGGCCCTTTTCACGCAGCGTCGCCACGGCCCGCTCGATCGTCTCATAAGGCATGACCAGCGCACGACCACGTGGCCCAAACAGCAGCATGCCGATCAGCGCGCCCTTGGCGTCAAGCACCGGCCCGCCCTCGAAACGGCCGCCGGCATTGACGGCGAGATTGATGCGCCGATCGATGGTGCCGCCGCGCATCGAGCGCCAGGCGGGGCCGACCTCGCCGACCGAGCCCGAGACAGCCAGCGCCGAGCCCTGACTGCTGCCGACAGCGACGGCGACGTTGCCCGGCCGCACCCCATCCGCCTTGGCGAGCGCAGGCGCCGCGGCCGCGCCGGCCGGCTTCAGAAGCGCTACGCCGGTCGACGGATCGCGACCGACCAGTTCGGCCTTCACCGCTTCGCCCGAAGCCAATGTCAATTCGATCTCCTCACCGGCCTCGACAGCTTCCTCGGCGGTGACGAAATAGCCGTCACGCCAGTGGAAGGCGCTGGCGGTGCGATGGTGATGGGTGGTGAAACTTGCCGTTGCCGGCGCAGCCTTGGCGGCGAGATCGGCGATGGCCTCGGAAAATGCATTAAGGTTGAAGTCACTCATGATGATCTCCTGGGTTTTCTCATGCCCCAGATATCGCTCGGCAGTGCGCCCGGAGGTACTCGTCTGACGGCTAGTTACTGGTTTGACTGGCCATCTGGTCAGGTCGCGGCAGTTCGAGCCGCTCCGCACATATAGTCATCATCGCGCCTGAAAACACGGAGCCCCGCCAATGGCCCTCGCCGCCCACAAGTTCGAAACCGACGACACACTGCTCGACGCCTATTCGATGACAGTCGCCGACGCCGTCGACCGCATCGGCCCAGCCGTCTGCCGCATCGAGCGCGTCGGTGGCCAAGGTGGCCATGGCTCCGGCTTCGTCATCACCCCGGACGGGCTGGTCGTCACCAATTTCCATGTCGTTGGCGATGCCAAAACGGTGCGCGTCTCTATGCCCGACGGCGCCTCCAGCGAAGGCCGCGTGCTAGGCCGCGACCCCGACACCGACATCGCGCTGGTGCGCGCCGATGGCAGCTTCACCGAAGTCGCGCCGCTCGGCGATTCCAAGCGGCTGCGGCGCGGCCAGATCGCCATTGCCATCGGCAATCCGCTCGGCTTCGAATGGACCGTAACGTCGGGCGTGGTCTCCGCACTTGGCCGTTCGATGCGCGCCTCGACCGGGCGGCTGATCGACGATGTCATCCAGACCGATGCCGCGCTCAATCCCGGCAATTCCGGCGGACCGCTGGTGTCGTCGGCAGGCGAGGTCATCGGCGTCAACACCGCCATGATCCACGGCGCGCAAGGCATCGCCTTCGCGGTCGCTTCCAACACCGCCAATTTCGTCATTTCGGAGATCATCCGCTTCGGGCGCGTGCGCCGTGCCTTCATCGGCATCTCGGCCGACACCACCAGTTTGCCGCGCCGCGCCGCCCTTCTGTCGCAGGTGACCACCAGTACGGCGGTACGGCTGCGCAGCGTCGAGAAAGACGGACCCGCGGCGAAGGCCGGCCTCAGGGAAGGCGACATCATCGCGTCAATAGACGGTCGCCCGGTCACCGGCGTCGACGACCTCGTGCGCATGCTCGACGCCGAACGCATCGGCCGCGAGACGCTGTGCACCGTGGTGCGCCGCACCGGCGTCAGCCAGGTGACGGTGACGCCGGTAGCAAGGGCGAGTTGAGCCCTTATCGAGGCTTGAGCACCCGCCCGAGCAGCGACACCAGCAGTCGCGCAAGGTCACCGGTCGGGTCGAGGTCGGGATCGTAGATCGTCATGTCCAAGCCGGTGCAGCGCTGGTCCGCTGTCAGCGCCGACAGAATGGCAACGAGTTCATCGGGGTCGATGCCGGGGCTGCCGGGCGAATCCACCGCCGGCATCACCGTCTGGTCGAGCACATCGACATCGAGATGCAGCCAGTAGGGACAGCCGGCGCGCGCCAGCGTCGCTCTTGTCTTTTGCAACACTCCAGCCGCGCCGAGTTCCTGCGCGGCAAAGACGTCGATGCGCGTCACGGCGGTCGCATTGATGTCGGGCCAGGCAAAATCGGCATCGCGGCTCTCGCGTTCGCCGATCTGAACCACCGCCTCGTCGGCGACGAGCGGACCGACAACACCTGGCCATTGCGCCAGCAAAGCCTCGCCGCGTCCGGTGGCAAGTGCCAGATCCATGCCGGCAACCGAGCCGAGTGAGGCATTGACATCGTAGTTGCCGGGATGGCGGAAATCGCTGTGGCCATCGACATGGACCAGGGCGACCGCGCCCGAGCGCCGCGCGGCGACCAGTGCGCCAAGCAGGATCGAGCAGTCGCCGCCGATGATCAGCGGGAACTCGCCTTGCCCAAGCGCACCGGTGACGATCTCGGCAAGATCGAGGTTGAAGCAGCGGATCGCCGGACCATTACGCAGCCTAGTGCCCGGTTGCGGTTCGGTACTGTAGGCGGGTCTGTCGAGATCGACCACCCGCCCCGGCGCCAGCGACTCGATCAAACCAGCTTCGCTCAGCGCCTGCGGCGCACGCCAGGTGCCGGGCACATGGCCCGGCTCCAAGGGCCGAAGGCCGAGATTGGATGGCGCACGAACAAGGCAGATGTCACGCATGCGGCAGGCCCAGCTTCAACATCACCAACATAGACCGCATGGTGCGGGTCCGGCCACAGCGGCCGGAGCCGCTGCCGACATTTGCTGCCATTGTTCAGGCGCCCGCCGCGCCCGCCGCGAATTGCGCCTGAAATTCCGGGCTGAGCGGGATCGGCTTGATGACGTCGATCAGCACGCCATTGGGATCCCTGGTGATGAAATGGCGCTGGCCGAAGAGTTCGTCGCGCAGCGGGCACAGGATCGGCAGGCCGGCCGCAACGATCCGTTCATAGACAGCATCAGGATCCCTCACCTCGAAATTGATCAGCAGCCCCGATGTGCGGCCGCGCCCCCCCTCGGGGATCGTCTCGTGGTCGCCCTGGACGATACCGAGATTGACCCGGCGATCCTCGGCAGACTGCAGATGCACATACCAGTCGCTCGCAAACAGCGGCTTGAAGCGGAAGTGATTGATATAGAAGGCTTTTGTTCCGGCTACGTCGCCCGTCATCAGCACCGGATAATAGCTCGTCGTCTTCATCTTTCTTTCTCCCATCAGCCAACATACAGTTTGCATGTAATTCGAAATAACATACAGGCTGCATGTATGCAACGAGAAACCCCGCGCCGCTCCAACCGCGACCGCACCGAAGCGACGCGCGCCGACCTGATCGCCGCGGCGCGCAAACTGTTCATCGAAAAGTCCTATGCCGAGACCGGCACGCCGGAGATCGTTGCGGCCGCCGGCGTCACCCGCGGCGCGCTCTATCACCACTTTGCCGACAAGCAGGCGCTGTTTGCCGCCGTGGTCGAGCAGGAGGCGGCGGCGGTGGCGCAAGAGATCGAGCGCGCCTCGCCGCCTTCTTTGTTTGCCCGCAATGCGCTGATTGCCGGCTCGGACGCCTATCTCGCCGCCATGCGCGCGCCCGGCCGCACGCGGCTCTTGCTGCTTGACGGACCGGCCGTGCTTGGCCGCGCCGCCATGGATGCGATCGACAATCGCCACGGCAACCGGTCGCTGCGCGAAGGCCTGGTTGCGGCGATGCGCGAACAGTCGATGACCAGACTGCCTGCCGATGCGCTGACCGCTTTGCTCGCCGCTGCCTTCGACCGCGCAGCACTTGCCGTCGAGGCCGGCGCCTCGGCCGAAGACTATCGCGCCGTGCTCATGGCTCTGATCGATGGGCTGTCTCCGGCTCGCCCTCAGGCAGGTCGTCCGGTTCGAACTCGTTGAAGCAGCCGAGCTGGCGTTTGAACTGGTCGATCAGCCAGGCCGCCGCCGGTTTCGGGCTGCGGTCGGCGCGGTGCATGGCATAGAGCGATGAGCGCACCTCGCTAAAGGGTTCAAGGTCGAGTTCGACCAGCCTGCCGCTGGCCAAATCGTCCGCGATCAGCCAGCGCGGCAACCCGCCCCAGCCCAGCCCCTCGCGCATCAACGTATGCTTGATACGCACGTCTGTCAGCCGCCATGTACGATAGGCAAAGACGCCGAAGTCTCGTCCCTTGGTGCGTTCCGACTGGTCGGTGACAACCAGCTGGGTGTGCTCGCGCGCATCCTCGAGCGCCACCGGTTTCGGCAGCAGTGCCAGAGGATGGGTGGGGGCGGCAGCCAGCACGATCGACATGAAGCCGATGCGCACGAGATGCACGTCGACCTCGCCCAGCAGGCCACCGATGCCAAGATCCGACTGTCCGCTGACGACATGGTCGGGGATCAGACCGAGCGTGCCGATATGCAGTCGCATCATCACGGTCGGGAACTGCGCCTCGAACGCCTTCAGCACCCGCACCAGCACCGGCGAGGGCAGCGCCGCGTCAACCGATACCGAAACTTCAGCCTCCAGCCCCTGATGGTGACCGTCGGCACGCGAACGGATGCGCTGCAGCACGCCGACCATTCGCCGGGCGTCCTCCAGCATCGCCCGGCCGATTTCGGTCAACTGCGGCTCGCGCGTGCCCTCGCGCTCGAACAGTTTCAGGCCAAGCTGCGCTTCAAGATTGGCGATGCCGTAGCTGATGACGGACTGCGCGCGGTTAAGCTTGCGGCCGGCGGCTGAGAAGCTGCCGGTGTCGGCGACCGCAACCAGGATCTGCAATTGGTCGAGCGTCGGATTGGGCTGCACGGCATACCTACTTTATGGATGGATCATATAGATAATATACCAGTTTTTTGAATGGGTCGGTAGGCCCATATCAGGCGGGAGAAATCAATTCCCACTGGAGAGAACCGCTATGTCTATCCTGCTTGTAACCTCGAGCCCGCGCGGCGCTGCCTCGCACTCGACCCGTATCGCTACCGAATTCGCTGAAAAGCTCGTCGCCGCCGACCCGTCGAATACGCTCGTCGTACGCGACCTCGTGGCCAACCCGCTGCCGCATATCGACACCGATTATGCGACCGGCATCTACACCCCCGTTGAAGCCCGCACGCCGCGCCAGGCCGAAGTCGTCGGCGTCTCCGACATCGTGCTTGACGAACTGTTCGCAGCCGACACCGTGATCCTGGCCACCGGCTTCATCAACTTCAACATCTCCTCGACCCTGAAGTCCTGGGTCGATCACATCTCCCGCTCCGGCAAGAGCTTCTCTTATGGCGAGGGTGGTCCCAAGGGCCTCGTCACCGGCAAGAAGGTCTATATCGTACTCGCCTCGGGCGGCATCTATTCCGAAGGTGCGGCCGTGCAGTTCGATCACGCCATCCCCTATCTGCGCGGCGTGCTCGGCTTTCTCGGCATGACCGATGTCGACGTCATCCGCATCGAAGGCGTCGGCATGGGCCCTGATGCCGTCACCGCCGCGCTCGCCAATGCGACGGCCAAGGTCGACGCCGTGGTGGCCAAGACCGCGAGCGCGCAAATCGCCGCGTAAGCACACCCCGTCATTCGCATTGAAAGGCAGGCGCTTCGGCGCCTGCCTTCTTGCTGTCCGGGGCCGAGAGCAGGGTCCACCGGCAGATGGCGTGGTGTTCGTGGCGGGGTTTTCGATGGCTGCCAACTATTCTTGCCCGTCCATCAGCTGGCCCTCATAGGCTTGGAGCCCCCGGCATCGCCATCGGATTTGCCGTTGGTCCACGGCCAATCTGTTTTTGCACCGACGGATCGGGCTAAACTCGTGCATCCCTGTCAAAACAGAGAGGCAACTTATGGCCGAATGTCGGAGTGGAGGAGGGAACAACGGAATTGTCGCAAGCGCTGTTGCCGACGACGATCCGCGTCTCGCGTTCATCTATCAGGAGGCGGTGAGAGGTCTCACTCAACAGCAGACGCTTGTGGAGAACATGAGCACCCGCGCCGACAGCCTTGTCTTTGCCACCGCATTTGCCAACTCGCTACTCGGCGGTGCGGCGCTTTCCAACGGGCTTGGGCTTTGGGATTGGACCGCAGTGGCCCTGTTGTTCGGCATCGGGCTGATCGTCTTCATGCTTTGGCCCTATCACCAATATACATTCCGCTTCGATCCGGAAGATCTGCTTGATCAATATGTCGACGGCGACAGGCCGACGACAATGTCGGCCATGCGCCGCGCGCTTGCCCTTCGGATCAAGGCGGACATGGCCGGCAACTGGCGAATTATCCAGTGGCTCCGGCTAGCGTTGCAGATTGCGCTGGTTTTTCTGCTGCTCGACATCCTGGCTTGGCTTTTGGCAATTGCGGGCATCTGATCACGTCTCAAGGTGCACCGGCCTCGGTCGCGCATCATACCTGCGTCCTAGGAAATGGACAGGATCTCAAGTTCGCGCGGCCCTAGCTGGACAAAGTCGCCAACGGTTTTTCCGGTCAGCGCGATGGCAACCGGCGAACCATGCGATATGGAAGCTTCAGACGGGTTGGCCTCATCCTCTCCGACGATGCGGAAGGTCTGAGTGCGGCCATCATCACGCTTGAAGGTAACGGTGTGCCCGAAGGCGATCGCCTCATTAGAGGTGGGCACCGGCATAAGCTGAGCCGTACGCACGCGCTCGGCATAGTAACGCATATCTCGAACCGGAACCGCTGACTGGCGTCGCCGCTCATTGACATCTTCCAGCACGCTAGCGGCCTCGAGAGCTTGCTGGGCGCGAGCCAATTCAACCTGCAGCATCTTGAGGCCCGCTTCCGTGACAAGGTTGACCCGATCGGAGACAGGGCGAGCCGGCAGGATGGTTTCCGATGCTGCCTCGGCGCTTTCCTCCTTGGCAAACGCTACGCTCAATTGTCGATACTTTCTGCTTGCGGCCCACTGCCATTATTCGAGATTCTGGCGACGGATGACCGGCGCAAAACCTATGTTCGGCGCCTCGACCAGTTCGGCCCTTACCCGAACATCCTCTCGCCTTGCTCGTCGACCAGCTGCATGCCCTTCTTGATCGAGATGTCGACGGCGTCGTCCAGTCCGGCAAAGCGATCGGCGCGGATGAATTTGTGTTCCTTCATCACGCCGTCGACTTCCTTCGAAACCACGCCGCAGGTCTGGTATTGGCCCCCCTCCGCCTTGTAGGGCGTGGCGCTGATCAAAAATCCCTTGTGCTCAACCTGCTTTGCCGGTGCTGCGCTCTTGGGCTCGCCCGCCTCACCGCCGCCACCACCGAAAAGACGTTTCAGAAAAGACATGGGGCTTCCTCCAACGGCAATCATCCTGCACCACGTCTCGCGGTGCAGGATGATTTTCAGTACCGTTCCTCAGTCGAACGGGCAAGGGTTCTCGCCCGGGGTCAACCGCGCGATAGCGCTTCCAGGGCTTCAGCGGCGGCTTCCAGGACTGCAATCGCCTCGGCCTGCTTTTCAGCCGGCGCGTCGACGAGATCGCCGAGCGCGGCACGCAGCCGGTGGCGCACGGCGCGGAACTCCTCGCGGGCATCCGAGCGACCCCGTCCACCACGCCGTCCGCCTTCCTCGCCGTCGTCGTTCCAGCCGAACCAGTCCCGCGCTTTCGCCATCTTGCGGCCGAAGCGCTCGAGATGCTCCAGCACGCCGTCGATCATCTCGCGGTTCTCGGCGAGATGCGCCTGCCCCGCCTCGGTGATCGAAAACACCTTCTTGTTGCCGTCGGCGGCTGAAGCCGCATAGCCGGCCTCTTCCAGGAAGGTCAGCGTCGGATAGACGACGCCCGGGCTCGGGCTGTAGATGCCGCTGGTGCGCTCTTCCAGCGCCTTGATGATGTCGTAGCCGTGGCGAGGCGCCTCGGCCAGCAGCGACAGCGTGATCAGCTTGAGATCGCCGTCGGCCAGCATGCGCCCGGCGCGAAACATGTCGCCCGGGCCGCCGCGTCCACCGCCACGTCCGCCGTGGCCGAACGGACCAAAGCCGCTGCCCCCTCTTCCACCAAATTTGCCTGCCATGTGCAGGAATGCGCGCTCGGCGCGCTCGCCAAAGGGATGATGTCTGTGCATGAATTGCTCCTTGAGTTATATCTTACGATACATCTTAATTAGGCTTGCCCCGCCGACGAGTCAAGATATATCTTACGATGTATCTAAAGGCGGCGCCAGAAGGTTGATTTCGCCGCCGCCGGCAGCTAGAAAGCGCGTGAGGGCCAAAACCTCTCCGTAAGCGTCTGACGTCAAGCAACGCATCCACCCCGGTCTTTCCGGGCAGTTCCGCCGGAAACCCGGCGCAATGGATGCCAAATGCGACGGACCGGATGTTTCAGGAAAATCCAGAAATGACCACGACCCGTAAGCGCGGCAAGCTGCCGGCGCGCTATGCCGCGATCGTCAGCCCGCTGGTGCTGTCGCTGCTGATGACCTTCATCGTCTCGTTCATATCGACGCTGAAAAGCCTTGGACTGCAACCTGATTTGCCGGCTGTCTGGCTCACTGCCTGGGGCCTGTCCTGGCTGGTAGCGTTCCCAACGTTGCTCATGGTGCTGCCGGCGGTGCGCCGCATTGTCGGCTGGCTTTGCGAGCCGGCGTCCCGGTAACGCCCATGACGGTAAGGCCCGCAGATATCTTCGGGCCTTGCCTCGCTACCAGCGGCCCTTGCGCCGGTTCCAGGCATAGAGAAGATCGGCGAAGCGATTGTACGCGAACCGCGTCAGCGGCAGCGCGACCGGATTGCCGAAGAGCGTCGCCAGCCAGCCCTCGCCCGGCGTCGCCCGCCAGACGGCAACCGCGACATCGGCGCCGACCAGCAGCCTGCCTTCGGCATCGGTGGCATGCAGCCGGCGGCGTATGTCCTCCAGCGAGGCGCTGTAGCCAGAGAGCGCCGCCGGTTCGAGGTTGATGTCGCGGAATTCGATCCGCCCGGCCTTGATCGCCTCGATCAGCCGCCGTTTCTGCCGGGTGATGCCGCCATCGCAAACCGGGCAGCGTGTGTTGTACCAGACGGTCAGCGCAGGCTTGGACATGGCGCGACTATCGCCTTGACGGCACGGCCCCGCAATATGACGCCGAGCCGCACGGACCCACGCCCAGCGCTATCCAAGCGAAGTGACGATCTCGCGATAGGCAAATTCCGGGAAAGCCTTGAGCGTTCGCGTCTTGACGCTGCCACCCGTTGCCAGCATCAGGGCGAAACGAGCAAGCACAGCATCGTCGGGCGCCTCGATAATCGCCACCATGTCATATTCGCCCATAGTCAGGTAAAACGCCTTGAACGAGCCGCCCATGTCGGCCAGTTGCTTCTTGGCGGCATCGAGCCGCTTCGGCGACTCTCGGATATTTCTGGCGCCCTGTTCTGTCCAGTTCATCAGCAGGATGTAGGTTGTCATCACACACCTCCCTCCGGCGCCACGGAGCACGGCTGAGGACATCAGCCGGGGCGGACATCCGGTTTTTCGCCCAGAACATGCATCCGACCAGGCAAGTATCCTCCCGACGGAGATGGGCGACAAGAGCCTTCACCCGGCAACAAAAAGGGCGCCATCGGCGCCCTTTTCGAATGCTGGTCTGTTGCCGGTATCAGCTGTCGAGGAAGCTCCTCAGCTTGCGGCTCCGGCTCGGGTGCTTGAGCTTGCGCAGCGCCTTGGCCTCGATCTGGCGGATACGTTCGCGGGTGACCGAAAACTGCTGGCCGACTTCTTCCAGCGTGTGGTCGGTGTTCATGCCGATGCCGAAGCGCATGCGCAGCACCCGCTCCTCGCGCGGCGTCAGCGAGGCGAGCACCCGCGTGGTGGTCTCGCGCAGATTGGCTTGGATCGCCGCATCGATCGGCAGGATCGCCATCTTGTCCTCGATGAAATCGCCCAGATGCGAATCCTCTTCGTCACCCACAGGGGTTTCGAGCGAGATCGGCTCCTTGGCGATCTTCAACACCTTGCGCACTTTTTCGAGCGGCATTGCGAGCTTTTCTGCCAGTTCCTCCGGCGTCGGCTCGCGGCCGATTTCATGCAGCATCTGGCGCGACGTGCGCACGATCTTGTTGATCGTTTCGATCATGTGCACCGGGATGCGGATGGTGCGCGCCTGGTCGGCGATCGAACGCGTGATCGCCTGCCGGATCCACCATGTCGCATAGGTCGAGAACTTGTAGCCGCGGCGGTATTCGAATTTGTCGACCGCCTTCATCAAGCCGATATTGCCTTCCTGGATCAGGTCGAGGAACTGCAGGCCGCGATTGGTGTATTTCTTGGCGATGGAAATGACGAGGCGCAGGTTGGCCTCGACCATTTCCTTCTTGGCGATAGCGGCTTCGCGCTCGCCCTTCTGCACCTGGTTGACGATCTTGCGGAATTCCAGGATCGAGATCGCCGTCTCGGTGGCGAGGTTCTGGATTTCCGAACGCAGATCCTTGATCGCGTCCTTCTCGTTCTTGGTGAATTCCTTCCAGCCGCGCGAGGTCAGGTTGCCGATCGAGCGCGTCCAGTTCGGGTCGAGCTCGGAGCCCTGATATTCCTTGAGGAACTCCTCGCGGCGCACGCCATAGCTTTCGGCCAGGCGCAGCAGCTTGCCTTCGTTCTGCACCAGCCGCTTGTTGATGTCGTAGAGCTGCTCGACCAGCGCCTCGATGCGCGCCGTGTTGAGCGACAGCGACTTCACCGCCTTGATCAGCTGGTCCTTCAGCTCCTTCAGGCGGCGGTCCTGGCTGGGCGACAGCGTGCCGGTCGCGGCCAGACGGTTCTCGACCTGCTGGTCCTGCAGCTTGCGCAGCTTCTTGTAGGTGTCGGCGATGACGTCGAGCGTCTCCATCACCTGCGGGCGCAATTCCGCTTCCATCGCCGCCAGCGACAGGCTCGCCTCGTCCTCGTCTTCCTCGTCGTCATCGACCAGGCCGCGCGTGTCGGCGCCGACATTGGTGATGTCGTCTTCCTCGTCGCGTCCACGCCTCGGCTTGTCCTCGGCCTTGGGCGCCTCCTCGATGCGCTCGACCACCGGCGCCTGCTTGGCTTCGGGGCCCGCATAGGTGGCTTCGAGGTCGATGATCTCGCGCAGCAGGATCTTGGATTCGTTGAGCTCGTCACGCCAGATGATGATGGCCTGGAAGGTCAGCGGGCTTTCGCAGAGGCCCGCGATCATCGTCTCGCGGCCGGCCTCGATGCGCTTGGCGATCGCGATTTCGCCCTCGCGCGACAGGAGCTCGACCGAGCCCATCTCGCGCAGATACATGCGCACCGGGTCATCGGTGCGGTCGGTCGGCTCTTTCTTGGTGGTCGTGGCGGCGACGGCGGTGCCGGTCTGCTCGGCCAGTTCGTTGGCGTCTTCCTCGGCGTCGGCATTGCTGTCGGCGGCCTCGGGCTCCTCGCTCTGATCGTCGTCCTCGACCACGTTGATGCCCATGTCGGACAGCATCGCATTGATGTCTTCGATGCGATCCGGATCGGTCTCTTCCGACGGCAGAACCGCGTTCAGTTCGTCGAGAGTCACATAGCCGCGCTTCTTGGCGGCCTTGATCATCTTCTTGACAGCATCATCGGAAAGGTCGAGCAGAGGCCCATCGGTGGCGCCTTCACGTTCGGTCTCGACCTCTTCCTTTTCCTTTGTCGCCATAGTCTTTATCTTCTCCTAGCGGCCGAGCATCGAAGCCGCGTAGCTGCCGCACCGGTCAAACTACATGCGCTGGTGGCGCTTAACCGGGCCGGTAACCGAATCAACTCTTTTGTTTGTTCATATCGTGCCCCCAAAACCGGTTTTCACTTTTGGGCGATATGCATTAAGTCCAGATTAACCCTGATATCTGTGGCAGGCTGACAGCCTGTCCAGTGATCAGCACCTCGCGTCAGTGCATTTCCATCGACGCCGGCGCGGGTTAAGGTTTCGAATCGTCCTGATTCCGTCATTCTGCCAGAAGGTCAAGCGCCTCTCGCATGATTCGCATCAAAAAAGCGAATCAATTACCCGACTTAGAGGCGTCGATTCGACGCGCAGCACGTACAACATTCATTCTTGCGCAGGTTTCGACCTAGACGCGCCCACCCCTGCCCGAGGATACACCGAACCCTTCGATCAGCGCTTCCGTTGCTTGTACATCACGGAATTGCGCCTGAATCTCGATGAGGTGCCGGTAGTTTTCGTCAGTGGGATCGCTGGCGAGCGCTGCTTCCGCCTGTTTCAGCTCCTTATGTAAGGTGCGCGCGCTGCGCTGCAAGTGCAGCGCCTGGTTGAAGGCGTCGCGGGCATCGTCAAGCGCTGCGGTTTCCAGCGCGGGCCATTGCCTGGCCCGTTGGATGAGCGCCACGGCGCGCCCCCAGATATCGCTGCAGCCGGCACGTTCGATGGTGGCGATCACCGCGCTACGGTCATTGGCCATGTCGTGCGCCATCGCATCGAGGATGGCGGCGTGCAGCCGCTGCAGATCGGTGTTGGCGAGATCGAGGAACTCGACATGGGCGAAGTTCTCGTCGATCAGCGCCGGATGGTTGACGAGGGCTACGATGATCGTCGCCTCGCGCACCGACATCATCTCGCCACCGCGTTTGACCATGGCGGAGCGGCCGAGGCTTTCGGTGATCGCGGCGCGCGCGCCTGCCCCGCTGCCTTTGGCGAACTGTCCGCCGGGTGCGGGCGTTTTGCCCTGCCCCGGTTTCCAGTCCTGGCGACCTTGCCGCACTTCGCGCTGGGCGCTGAAGAAGGTGAGCTCCCGCTCGCGCATCCACTGCTGGTAGTGGTAGCGCTGGCTCTCATCGCGGATGCGGCTGGTCAGTTCGCGCAGCGTCTTTGTCAGCCCCGCCCGCCGCTCCGGCGTGTCGAAGACGCCACCGGATGTCTCACGCATCCACAACAAATCAGCGAGAGGCCGCGCTTCCGCCAGCACGGCACGAAACGCGTCCGGCCCTTCTGCCTTGACCAGATCGTCGGGATCCTTGCCCTCCGGCAACAGCGCAAAGCGCACCGACCGCCCGGCCTGCACCGACGGCAGCGCGAGATCCGCGGCGCGCCACGCCGCCTTCAGCCCGGCCTGGTCGCCGTCGAAGCACAGCATCGGCTCAGGCGCCATGCGCCACAGAAGTTCGAGTTGGTTTTCGGTGAGCGCGGTGCCGAGCGGCGCCACGGCATTCTCGAAGCCGGCCTGCGCCAGCGCAATCACGTCCATATAGCCTTCGACGGCAATCACCGTGCCGCCTTTCGCCAGCGCTTTGCGGGCGCGGGCGAAATTGTAGAGCACGTTGCCCTTGTGGAAGAGCTCCGTGTCGGGCGAATTCATGTATTTGGCCAGCGCATCGGGCGCCAGTGCGCGGCCGCCAAAGGCGATGATCTTGCCGCGCGAATCCGGGATCGGGAACATGATGCGATCGCGGAACCAGTCATAGGAGACCGGGATGTCGTCGCCATGACGCACCAGCCCGCAGGCCTCGATGTCGGCCTTGGGCACACCCTTGGCGGCAAGATGTTCCTTCAGCGCATTGCGGCTGTCGGGCGCAAAGCCCAGCCGGAACGATTGCTGCGTCGCCGGCGTCAGCCCGCGATCCCTGAGATAGGCGCGGGCTTTTGCACCCTCCGGTCCTTGCAGCCGCTCCTGGAAGAAGGCAGTCGCCATCTCCATGACATCGGTCAGACTGGCGCGTTCCTTCTCACGCTGTTCTTCCCGCTCGTCGCGCACCGGCATCGGCACGCCGGCCATGTCGGCGATCTTCTCGACCGCTTCGGGAAAGCTTAATCCGTCGAGCTCGGTCAGGAACTTGAAATGATCGCCCGACACCGAACAGCCGAAACAGTGATAGCGGCCCTTCTTGTCCTCGCAGTGGAAGGAGGGGCTCTTTTCGCCATGGAACGGACAACAGGCCCAATAGTCGCCGCGCGAGGCGTTGGTCTTCTTCCTGTCCCATGCGACGCGCTGGCCGATGACCGATGAAATCGGCACACGGTCGCGTATCTCATCGAGAAAGGCGGGCGGAAAGCGCATTGGGGAACTCGTTTGTCCCTCATATAATCATGCTCGCGGAATCCGACGACCCTTATTGCGGACCATACCCGGTTTCCACAGCCAAAAAGCCCGGTTTCTACAGCCAAAAGAAAGGCGGCCGTTTCGGGCCGCCTCCTTTCAAGTCTCTGCATTGCGCCGGCGAGGCCGGGCTTAATGCGCGGCAATGGCGCCGAAGATGATGCCGGACAGGACGCTGACCAGCACATAGTCGTTGCCGACGCGGATCCATTCCTGGCCGCGGCCGGGGCGATGCAGGCCATAGCGGCCATAATCGCGGATCGGCTGGTGCCGCTTCCAGCTGGAATATTTCTGGCCATTGCGCCAATGGCTGCGCTTGACGACCACCGTCTTCTTCACGACGCGCTTCCTGACATCGACATGCTTGCCGGGCCTCTGCCAGTCGACCCGCGTGTAATTCGACTGCGGTGCGACCGGTGCGTTCACCGGTGCGGCCTGGCCGGTAAGCGAAGTGGCGGCCAGCATCGAGAAAGCGAGGGCGGAAAGAACAACACGTTTCATAGCGGGGCTCCTTGGTTGTCGATGCCTAGGGAATAGCGCCCGAAGGATGAACCGAAACTGAACACTAGCATTACATTTACGTAATGAAATCCGGTGCTTATCCTGGATATTTGAACATCATCGCAAAGGCGATTGCCGGGAGTCCGGCAAACCGGGACGATCCGCTGCCATCACCAGGGATCCGCCATGCAACCATTTGCGCATCCGTCCATTTTCCGACACGCCCTGTCGCGCCGCGACGGCTCTTGAAATCGACAAGATTTTATTACCCGGCTAAAATATTCCGGATATTGTTCAAGACTGTCATGACCATGATTCGCAGCCCCGTTTTCCTCCCTGCACTGCGCGCCCTCCGCGTCGCGGTAGCTGTCTGCGTGCGGGTTTCGAAATGAGCGGCTCCGTCGTCCTGCTGCATCTGGCGGGCGCGGTGGCGCTGATGCTGTTTGCCACCCGCATGGTCAAGACAGGCGTCGAGCGCGCCTATGGCGACGTGCTGCGTCACCGGCTGCGCTCCACCATGCGCAATCCGATCATGGCGGTGCTGGCCGGCTGCGGCCTGTCCATCGCGCTGCAGAGCTCGACCGCCGTCACGCTTCTCGTCGGCTCCTTCGCCGGCGCCGGCATCGTCTCGGGCATGTCGGGCCAATTGGCTGTGCGCGGCGCCGAGATCGGCTCGGCGCTGGTGGTCAAGCTCTTGACCTTCGATCTGACGCTGCTGGTGCCGATCTGCCTCGTCGCCGGCACGGTCATGTTCATGGCCACCGAGCGGCGCGATTGGCGCCAGTTCGGCCGTATCCTGGTCGGCATCGGCCTTCTGGTACTGTCGCTGGAAATGATCGGCCAGGCGTCGGAGCCGCTGCGGCAGAGCACGCTGATGCCGCTCATCATCGAATATTTCTCCAGCGACTACGTCACCGCCTATCTGCTCGCCGCGCTCGTTACCTGGCTCTTCCACTCCTCGATCGCCGCCGTGCTTTTGATGGTGACGCTGGCCGGCCGCGGCTTCATCCCGCCCGAACTCGGCATCGTGCTGGTGCTCGGCGTCAATCTCGGCTCGTCGATCATCGCGCCGCTGCTCACCCGAAGTGCCGAACCTGGCGTGCGCGTCGTGCCGATCGGCAATCTGTTGATGCGCGGCATGGGCTCGCTGATGATGCTGATCCTGTTCATGACGCTGAAGCCGCCGGTCGCCTTCCTCGGCGCCACCGTGCCCGACCAGATCGTCAACGCCCACATCCTGTTCAATGTGCTGATCCTGCTCGCCGGCCTGCCGCTTGCCAGCCTGATCTATCGTGCCTCTGAGAAGATCGTCGCAATGGGCACCAAGCCAGCGCCGGCTACAGAGCTCGATGTGGTCGAACTCTCCGCCCTCAACGACGGCGCGCTCGACGTTCCGAGCCAGGCGCTGGCCAACGCCACCCGCGAGGTGGTGCGCGTCTGCGAGACGGTCGAGATCATGCTCAAGCGCATCATCGAGCTGTATGAAAGCGCCGACGGCGACAAGATCAAGGCGCTGGCCGCCCTTGACGACCGCGTCGACAGGAAGCACGCGGCGATCAAGCTCTATCTGGCCAAATTGACCAGGAACTCGCTCACAGAGGACGAGGCGCTGCGCTGCCAGGAGCTGATAGGCGCCTGCGTCAAGCTCGAGCAGGTCGGCGACATCATCGTGCGCAACATGCTGGTGCATGTGAAGAAGAAGTTCGAGCGCGGGCTGGAGTTCACGCCCGAGGGCTGGAGCGAGCTGCTCGCCTTTCACACCTCGGTGCTGGCCAATGCCAGGCTTGCTTTCAACGTGCTGGTGTCGCGCGACCCTGAGACCGCCCGCCAGCTGGTGCTGGAAAAGGACCGGCTGCGCGACCGCGAAAAGGAAACCAGCGCCAGCCATTTCGTGCGCCTGCGCGACGGCACCGCCAAGAGCGTCGAAACAAGTTCCATCCACCTCGACACCATCCGCGACCTGAAGCAGATCAACTCGCTGCTGGCGTCGATGGCCTACCCGGTGCTGGAAGAGCGCGGGTTGCTGGGTGGGTCGCGGTTGAAGGCAAGCTGATCAAGAAAACCTAAAGCGGCGTCGATAATTTCTGCATTGCCCACGAACCCCATCCATGGTTTGAGGCGACCTTATCCGAGGATCGCTTCCGCCATGCTCCCGCTCATTGCCCTGTTCATTGCCGCCTTTGCTTTCGGCACCACCGAATTCGTCATCGCCGGCGTGCTGCCGCAAGTGGCCGACGGCCTTGGCGTTTCGATCCCGACTTCCGGCTATCTCGTCTCAGGCTATGCCGGCGGCATCGCGGTTGGCGGGCCATTGCTGGCGCTCGCCACCAAGGGCATTCCCCGCAAGACGCTGCTGCTTTGCCTGACCGTCGCCTTCACCATCGGCCAGGCCGCTTGCGCGCTGGCGCCCGATTTTGCCTCGATGCTGCTCTTGCGCATTGCGGTCGCCGTCGCACACGGCGCCTATTTCGGCGTCGCCATGGTGGTGGCTGTCGGCCTCGTGCCCGAGGACAAGCGCGGCATGGCCGTGGCTGTGATCCTCTCCGGCCTCACCGTATCCAATGTCATCGGCGTCCCGGCCGGCACCGCAATCGGCAATCTCTGGGGCTGGCGCGCCACCTTCTGGGTGATGTGCGCGCTTGGCGTGGTAGCCTTTGCCGCCATGGCTGCGCTTTTGCCGCGCACGACAGGCGCATCAAGGCCATCCGCCAGTCTTGGCAGCGAGGTTCGCGTGCTGGCGCGCCAGCAAGTCTGGACCTCGCTGATCCTGATGCTGATGTTGATGATCGGCCAGTTCGGCCTGTTCACCTACATCACCCCGACCCTGCTTGAGGTGACCCATCTCGACGAGGGCCTGATCCCCTGGGTGCTGCTGCTCAACGGCGTCGGCGCCACCGTCGGTGTGTTTCTCGGCGGCAAGCTTTCCGACTGGAAGCTGATGCCGTCGCTGATCACAATGCTTGCGCTGCAAGCGGTGATGTTGGGCGTGATCTATGCCGTCAGCCCCTACCCCGTGCCGATGGTCATCGCCATCGTTATCTGGGGTGGCCTCAACTTCGCCATAGGCACGCCGATCCAGACCCGCATCCTGGCCTGGACGGCGGACGCCTCCAACCTCGCCTCCTCGCTCATCCCCTCCGGCTTCAATGTCGGCATCGCGCTCGCCGCGTCGCTGGGCGCTGCCATGCTCAATGCCGGCTACGGCTATCGCAGCCTGCCGGTTGTGGGCGCTGCCGCCATGCTGGTGGCGGTGGTGGTGGCACTTGCCTCCTACATCTGGGAGGGGCGCAGCCGGGCAGCGCCGCCGCTGCCAGCAGCGGCCGAATAGCATCGGACTACAAATCGATCCGGAACAACAAACTCTCGGCGCCGCCATACGCGGCGTCCTTGATGAACGGACCGACCACACGGCCGCCATTGGCCAGCACCACCTTCTGCGAGGCCGGATTGTCGAGGTCGGTGGTGAGCTCGACATATGGCAAACCAACAGCCCTCGCCTCGTCCAGCATCAGCCGCAGCGCCTCGGTCGCATAGCCTCGTCCGCGCTTCCACGGCACCACGGCATAGCCGATATGGCCGAGCACATGCGACGGCAGTGCGGCCGTACCCGGCTGCCAGCGAAAGCCGATCGAGCCGGCGGCCTCGCCGTCCCAGATCCAGCGCCGGAAGCCCGGCAGCCGCGGCACGGTCGTGCCGTCCGGCAAGGTAATCGGGCCTCCTTTGGCCTCGGGATCGTCGAGGCTGGCAAGGAACGCCGCGGGATCCTCGTCGATCGCCGCAAGTTGCTCGCGCGTCGCTTCCATCAGCCGGACATTGTCCGGCGACCAGCCACGCTCGAGCGCCGCCTTGTAGGAGGGCAGATGTTCGAGCGTGGGTTTGACGATTTCGATCATGGTGGGTCTCTCCGGCAGGTCAACGCTTGCTCGCTTAAGCCGGTGCGGACCGTTTCTTGCCCAGAGGTAATGCCCCTGCTCTCCTTCGCCATTGAAGCGGTGTCGGCTCCTACTGCAGCAGGCCTTTGACGATGCCGCTGGCCTTGCCGAAATCCATCTGGCCGGCATATTTCTGCTTCAGCGCCGCGATCACCTTGCCCATGTCCTTTTGGCTGGCGGCACCGGTCGCAGCGATCGCCTCGCGCGCCGCAGCTGTTACGGCGGCCTCATCCAGCTGCGTCGGCAGGAAGCCGCGGATGATCTCCATCTCGCCACGCTCCTGCGCGGCCAGATCCGGGCGCTTGCCGTCCTCGAACGCCTTGGCCGATTCCTCGCGCTGCTTCACCATCTTGGCCAGGATCTGCAGGATCTCCTCGTCGCTGGCGGGGTCCTTGGTCGAGCCGCGATTGGCGATGTCGCGGTCGTGGATGGCGGCCTGGATCAGCCTGAGCGTCGGCAGCCGGTGCTTGTCCTGCGCCTTCATCGCGCTTTTCAGGGATTCGGCGATTTTTGCGCGCATGATGCTTTCTCCTTCGAACGGCGCGGACAATAACCGCGGCCCATCCGCAAAGCAAACGCGCCAAAGCCCTGATATCGTTCGACGAAACAAATGCTCGCCGTTTTTGGCACGGGCATCATTGACCGCTCTGGCGCCTTCCCCTATGTACTCGGCCTTGCACAAGACAAAGAATTGATGCGCGCAGGCTCGAGAGATCGGCCGCGCCGTTTGCTGCGCAGATGGCCCGCCATCGAAGCGCGCAGCGTGACAGGAGCGTCGCCATGGCCGAGATGACCCCCGAACTGACCCCGCCTTGGGCAACCGAAAAGCCGACCGCCGTCCTGGTGCTGGCCGACGGCACCGTCATCGAGGGTCGCGGCCTCGGCGCCACCGGTTCCGCCGTTGCCGAAGTCTGCTTCAACACCGCGCTCACCGGCTACCAGGAAATTCTCACCGACCCGTCCTATGCCGGCCAGATCGTCACCTTCACCTTCCCGCATATCGGCAACATCGGCACCAATGACGAGGACATCGAGGACTTGAACCCGGTCGCCCGTGCCGGCGCCGTTGGCGCGGTGTTCAAGGCCGATGTCACCAACCCGTCCAACTACCGCGCCGACACCGGGCTGGACCAGTGGCTGAAGAAGCGCGGCATCGTCGCGCTGTCGGGCATCGACACCCGGGCGCTGACCGCGCTGATCCGCGAAAAGGGCATGCCCAATGCCGTCATTGCGCACGCGCCCGACGGCATCTTCGACCTCGACGATTTGAAGCGGCGGGCCGCCGCCTGGTCGGGCCTGATCGGGCTTGACCTCGCCAAGGAAGTCACCTCCGGCCAGTCCTCGGTCTGGCGTGGAACGCCCTGGGTGTGGAACGAAGGCTTTGGCGAACAGGCCGAGCCGTCGATGCACGTCGTCGCCATCGACTACGGCGTCAAGCGTAACATCCTTCGCCTGCTTTCCGGCCTCGGCGCCAAGGTCACCGTGGTTCCGGCCGGTACTGGTTCGGAAGAAATCCTGGCCATGCAGCCCGACGGCATCTTCCTCTCCAACGGCCCCGGCGACCCGGAAGCCACCGGCGAATACGCGGTGCCGGTCATCCAGGACCTGCTCAAGACCGATATTCCGGTGTTCGGCATCTGCCTCGGCCACCAGATGCTGGCCCTGGCGCTGGGCGGCAAGACCGCCAAGATGCACCAGGGCCATCACGGCGCCAACCACCCCGTCAAGGATCATACCACCGGCAAGGTCGAGATCGTCTCGATGAACCACGGCTTTGCCGTCGATGCCGACTCCTTGCCCGAGGGCGTCGAGGAAACCCATGTCTCGCTGTTCGATGGCTCGAACTGCGGTATTGCGCTCACGGGCCGTCCGGTGTTCTCGGTCCAGCATCACCCCGAGGCCTCGCCCGGTCCGCAGGACTCGCACTATCTGTTCCGCCGTTTCGTCAATCTGATACGCGAAAAGCGCGGCGAGGAACTGCTGGCCGAACGGGTTTGATTTTACAGGTCTTCGCCTAGCCGTTGCCCAGATCGTGATGCTCCGAATAGCCGGAGTTACAAACGCGGCGCGATTGCCCTTGTCTTGGGTCAATGGAATAAACCGGTCAACCGGTCTGTTTGTGACGGCGCGAAGCGACGAAGGCTTCGAGAGGCCCGACGGCATCCCCTGAGCCCAAGCCCCCCTCATCGCTTCGCTTGCGCGCCGCATTAACGGACGAAGCACACACCTATGGCGGGTTCGAAGTTCGCGCCTGGGTAACCTTATGCCACCGGCCGGCCTTCGCTGGCCTCCAGTATGGCGAACCATTGCTGGCGGTCGAGGTCGATCTCCAGCGCCTTGACCATGGCGGCCAGCCGCTCGGGCTTCATCGTGCCCAGCACCGGCGCCAGCCGCGCCGGATGGCGCAGCAGCCAGGCGATGGCGACGGCGGCGAGATCGCCGGCGCCGATCTCGGCAGCCACCGCCGCGATTGCCGCCCTGACCCGCGCCTCGCGCCCTTCCTTGCCGGTGAACAGCAAGCCGCCGCCGAGCGGCGACCAGATCATCGGCGCATAGCCGAGGCGTTGCGCGTGATCGAGGCTGCCATCCATCAGCGCATTGGTCTTCAGCACCGACATCTCGATCTGGTTGGTGGCCAAGGCAAACGGCAGCCGCGAAGCCAGAAGGTCGAACTGCGACGGCGTGAAATTGGAGACCCCGACCGCTCTCACCTTGCCCGACTTGACCAGCCCGGCAAGGGCCGCCGCCGTCTCGTCGGCATCCATCAGCGGATCCGGCCGGTGCAGCAGCAACAGGTCGAGATAGTCGGTGCCGAGATTGGCGAGCGAACGGTCGACCGAGGCGGCAATGTGGGCCGCACTGGTGTCGTAATGCTTCAGCCGGTTCTGAGGCCGGTTGGCCGATGCCAGCATGATGTCGCATTTCGAGATCAGCTCGATGCTGTCGCGTTTGCCCTTCCAGCGCGACAAGCCGGCGCCAAAGGCAGCTTCCACCTGGTAATGCCCGTAAATATCGGCATGGTCGAAGCTGGTCAGGCCGAGATCGACCGCAGTGCCGATCAGCCGCGCGATCTGGTCGGCGTCCGGGCGCGCGGCGTTGTCGAGCAGGCGCCAGGCGCCGAACACCAGCCGCGACAGCGACACTCCGTCCTTGGTTAGCTCTATGCGGCTGTCATGGCTCATATCTGGGCTCCATCTTCCGCAGCGCCGGTGGCAACGCTTCTCACCGCCGTCGGCCTCGCAACTTTCGTCACAAAGACAATGACCGCAAGCGTCAGGAAGCACGCGCCAACCAGATAGGGCGCGCCGCCGAACACCACGGGCGCATTCGGTCCGGTGAACCAGGAAAAGATCGCGGTGTAGAGCAGCGGCGTGATGATCGAGGTGATCGAGAAGATCGACGTCATCGCGCCCTGCAATTCGCCTTGCGCCGACGGCGGCACCTTGGCGGCGGCAAGGCTTCTCAGCGGCGGATCGGCCAGTGCTTCCAGGCAGCCGACGACGATCACCGCATAAATCATCCAGCCTTGCGAGGCGAAGGCGTAGCCGAAGGCGCTGGCCGCCGTGAATGTCAGGCCGATGACCGCCGTCCTCCATTCGCCAAGTTTGGGGATCACGCGCGGCAGCACCGTCGCCATGACGATCGCCCCACACAGGCCGAAGGCGCCGAGCGAGAAGCCGATCTGCTGCTCGCTCCAGCCATAACGATAATTGGACACGAACGACCACACCGCCGGATACATCATGTGGCCGAGCGTCATTAGGAAGAAGGCGAGCCCGATCCAGCCGATGCCCTGATATTGGCGCATCTGCAGCAGCGTGCCGACCGGGTTGGCGCGTTTCCACTCGAAGCGGCGGCGGTGCTTTTCATCGAGCGTTTCAGGCAGGAAGAACATGGCGATGAGGAAGTTCACGAAGGCAAGCCCGGCGGCAAAGTAAAACGGCACTCGCGGCCCGAACGTGCCGAGCAGCCCGCCCAGCACCGGCCCAATGACGAAGCCGACGCCGAAGGCGATGCCGAGCAGACCGAAATTCTTCGCCCGGTTGTCATCGTTCGAGATGTCGGCAATGAAGGCCGACGTCGTCGAATAGCTGGCGCCCGAAATGCCGGCCAGCACGCGGCCGATGAACAGCATCGGATAGGACCAGGCGATGGCGCAGATCAGATTGTCGATCGAGAATGTAAGCACCGAGGCAAGCAGGATCGGCCGCCGCCCGAAGCGGTCGCTCAATCCACCCATGATTGGCGCGAAGAAGAACTGCATCGCCGCATAGACGAAGAACAGCCAGCCGCCTTCGATCGCCGCTTCGCTGATGCCGACGCCGGAAAGCTCCCTGAGAAAGGCCGGCAACACCGGCATGATCATGCCGAAGCCGATAATGTCGAGCAGCAGCGTGGTGAAGACGAGCGCAAGGCCCCGCCTGGCGGTTTTGGGGTCGATCATGATGGCGTCTGCTCCCTGAGACCGCCCTTGGGCGGGCGCCCGTTATAGGCGAGGCGCCACTTTGGAACAATAGGAGAACGCCTCAGGCGTTCTCCTCCTGACATCTGTTGCCGGTGGTGAATCGGCCCGCCGACGGATGCGCTTTGGACCGCGGTCGGCTGGAACTTGCGAGCGCCTCAAACCGGACCGGTCAGCGTGTTGCAATCCGACAGCTTGCCGCTCTTGTAGCCGCGCGCCAGCCAGGTCTGCCGCTGCTGCGACGTCCCGTGGTTGAAGCTTTCCGGCACGACATAGCCCTGCATCTTCTTCTGCAGCGTATCGTCGCCGATCTGCTTGGCGGCGTTGAGCGCCTCTTCGATGTCGCCCTGTTCCAGAATGCCCTTCTGCGCGGTGAAATGCGCCCAAACGCCGGCGAAGCAGTCGGCCTGCAGCTCGATGCGCACCGACATCTGGTTGGCTTCCGCCTCACCCATCGACTGCCGCATCTGGTTGAACTTGGGCAGGATGCCGGTGAGGTTCTGCACATGGTGACCGACTTCATGAGCGATCACATAGGCTTGGGCGAAATCCCCCGAGGCGCCGAACTGCTGGTCGAGCTGCTGGAAGAAGGTGGTGTCGAGGTAGACCTTGTGGTCGCCGGGACAATAGAACGGTCCGGCTGCCGTCGAGGCGGAGCCGCAGGCCGAGCGGATCTGGCCGCTGAACAGCACAAGCTTCGGGTCCTCGTATTTCAGGCCCTGCGACTGGAAGATGCCGGTCCAGGTCTCTTCGGTCTCGGCCAGCACGGTCGCCACGAACTGCTTCATCTCGTCGGAAGCAGGCGTGCCGGCGCCGTCGTCCTGGCCGCCGCTGTTGTCGGTAATCTGGCCACCGCCACCCGGCAGCACGCCGCCGCCGTCGCCGCTGCCCAGGATCTGCGACGGGTCGAAGCCGAAATACCATCCGGCCAGCACCACGAGGACGACCAGCAATATGCTGCCGCCGCCGCCGGTGCGGCCGCCGATCGGGATGCGGAACTGGCCAGGGCTGCCGCCGCCGAAACCACCACCGCCGCCGCTGTCGCTGCGCTCGTCCTCGACATTGTCACTCTGACGGCGGCCCTTCCAGAGCATGGCAACTCCCCGTATGCAAATTTCGGCTGGCTTGGCCGATGTCGTGGCCCACTCCGACCCAACAGACAATTATCGCAATGGTTGCGCCAAGTCACAGTATTTTTCGTGGCAGCGGCATCGCGTTCGCACTCTGGTCGAGGCGGCATGCGCGCTGTAGCATCCGGTTCGAACGGGGGTGTCGGGGACTTGCGGACAATCGGTCGATTTCTGCTGCTGGCGGTGGTGCTATGCCTCGGCCCGTCGCCGGCGCGCGCCGTGACGCTCGATTCCAGCGTCGCCGTAACCGATCCCGAGACATTGCAGGCGCTTGAGCGTGGCGGCCTGTCGATCAGCCGCCTGCTCGGCCCGGCGCTGGGTCTCACGCGCGAGGTCGACAATCGGGGCCTGTTTTCGGTGCGCGCGCTGACCCCTGTCCGCAACGCCGTAAAGCAGGAGATCGCCGACGAGCCTGCCAATAGCCCCGATCCTTACGTCGCGGCCATGGCCAAGTCGAAGGACACCAGCCAGAAATTCAACCCGAAATACATCGACGATGACGGCTCGACGCTCGACCTGACCGGCGTCGTCAACCGCATGGACCGCGGCTATCTCGGCCACACCGAATGCGGCGAGATCAGGCTGATCTACCGCTTCCATTATTCGGTGGCGGAGAAGCCCACGAAGGGAAAGACAGCGCAACGAATCTCGTCGCGGCTGCCGCTGACCATGAGCCTGGTCTTCAACGCCAGGCCCGGTGAGGCTCACGCCCGCGCTTCGAGAGACCGTCCAAGCGCCACCGCCGTTTCCTGTGCCGAAATCGCCAAGCGCTGGCTCGCCGCCGGCCAGAAGAACCTTGCGCCCGAGCAACTGGCAGCCTGGCTGCGCTCCGACGAAGGGCCGCTCTCCAACGCCATGCTGAATTCGTCGCAGATCATGCGGCTTGAGCTGAACATGCAGGTTCTCCGGCTGTCGGCCTCGAGCCGCCGCGACTTCGGTGGCCACGCCGAATATCTCCTCAAGATTTTCAAATGGGACCCAACGACGTCCACCTTCCAGGAATCGAAGATGGAGAACCAGATCGACCGGAAAGTGGTTCTGGCCGACCGGCCGGCCTTCGCCAAATGGCTGCTGACCGACCGCAACCTCTACGACCTCGATCGCGGCCGGCTGGTCATCGACGACAAATTCCTGGCGACCAGCGCCGTCTCGGTCGCACCCGGCGGCATGGCCAGGTCGCAAAACAATATCGCCTATGGGCTGCTCGACGATGCCGACATCGACAAGGCACTGCAGGACTATGTCGCCAAGGGCAACGAGCTGCGCAGCGTGAAATCGGTGGCCGGCTTCAATCTGCGTCTCAACGAAATGACCTGCACCGGCTGCCACCAGACGCACGGCATTGCCGGCTTCCACTATACAGGCGCCGATCCGGCCAACGAGCCGCGCCGCAACGCCGTCTTCGTCCCCGGCTCGGCGGTGTTCTTCGCCGACCTGCCGCGCCGCCGCGCCATCGTCGAGGACTTCGCCACAGGCGGCCATCCGGATTTCTCCCGCGGCTTCGCCGCCCGTCCGGACGCCAAACTCGCCGAAGCGCTGAAAGGCACCGATCTCTACAATGGCTGGGGCTCGATCTGCTACAGCGGCGAGGATGCCAGCTTCAAGGACTGGAGCTGCGGCGAAAGCCTGCGCTGCGCCGGCGTCCATGAAAGCGACATCCATCCGGGCTTCGGCACCTGCGTCAGCGAGGCGGCCACCGCAGTCGGCGACCCCGTCGAGTTCGGCGAGATCAAGATGTCGAGCTGGGGCAGCGACAAATATTGCCGCCTGTCGCCGGCCACCGCAAAAGCCTGCGCCATCGATCCGGCGCGCGACAAGAAACCGGTAATCAAGCTCGCCGGCTATGGCGCGGCGCGCCAACGCTACGACAACCCCGAGCAGAAGACCGGTGGCTTTCCCGGGGGCATGCTGCGCAAGGCAAGCTGCGACAAGCTTCCCGACGAGGCGACTTGCGGCCGCCTCGCCAAGACCGGTTTCAACGACTGCATCGCGTCGGGCAAGGACCACAAATTCTGCACCAAGGAATTCACCAAGACCGCCGGCCTGCGCGCCTGCGACAAGGCGCATCCCTGCCGCGAGGACTATATCTGCACCGCCGGCTACGACGATCTGGCCGCAGCCAAGCCTGGCAAGGGCTCCTGCATTCCGCCCTATTTCATCTTCCAGTTCCGCGTCGACGGCCATCCGCGCAGCTGGGTGCAGGACACCGAGGAATGAGCGGCAGGTTGCCGCTTGCGAACAGAACTCAGATCTTCTGCTTGGTGCCGGCGCTTTTGCCGTCCGAGCTTTTGGAGCGTTCCTCGAAACGCGCGGCGCCCTTTTTCAGCGCATGGCCGGTTTCGACCTCGGTCTTGCGTTCGTCCTTTGCCGCTGCCTGCCTCAAACCCTCGGCCGCCTGCTTGCCCTTCGCGGTCGGTGCCTGTTCGACGCCCATGTTTTCCTCCTTGGCGCGCAACAATCACGCGCAACGTCAGGAGCAACGAGCCTGACGTGCGGAGGTTCCAGTGGTGCGGCCCCGGCACCCCTCAGCGCGGCGCGATCATCGCCTTGCGAAAGGCTTCCAGCGTCTCGGCGCTGACATGATGCTCGATGCCCTCGGCATCGATGCGCGCCGTCTCGGCGCTGACACCGAGCGAACGCAAAAACGCTTCTACCGTCTGGTGGCGGATGCGGCTCTCTTCCGCCACCTTGCGCCCGGCGTCGGTCAGGAACACACCGCGATAGGGTTTTCTGGAAACGAGCCCGTCGGCGCACAGCCTGGTCAGCATCTTGGCCACCGTCGGCTGGGCGACACCCAGCCGCGCAGCAATATCGACCTGACGCGCCTCATTGCCGTCCTCGATCAGGTCGGCGATCAGCTCGACATAATCCTCGACCAGCGCGCCGCGGCGCGCTTCGCGCTGCTGCCGGAACCCTTTCGAATGAATCTCGGCGTCCGGCAGCGGCTCCTCGCGTCCAACCGGTCTGTGCTTCAGCGCCAACACGCGCTCCTTCCTATCTTTTGACAAGAATCGGCTTTGGGCAAAGCAATCGCCCTTTGCCATTCATAGCACGGGCTTAACTGTTCCAGCCGTTTATTTCCATTCCATGGCAGGCACAACCGGCGTTTGCGATCCCCTGCCGGCCTGCCGGTCGGCGCAACAGGAAGCACATACAATGAAATATAGCCTATTGCATAATGTTGAGCCCTGGCATAGATAGGATGACGTCAACCGATCCACCCAGTGGAAAGCCCTCCATGTCCGAAGCTGACGCTACCTTGGGATCATCCTGGCGATTTGACAGGCCGGAGGACAATCCTCCCAGCCTGCGCGAGGTGAACTCCACGATCGCGGTGCCACAGTCCGGCGTCTGGTTCCGTCGCCTGTTCGCCTTCATGGGACCGGGCTACATGGTCTCGGTCGGCTATATGGATCCGGGCAACTGGGCCACCGACCTCGCCGGCGGCGCCCAGTTCGGCTACACGCTATTGTTCATCATCATGCTGTCCAACCTGATGGCGATCCTGCTGCAGGCGCTTGCCGCCCGGCTTGGCATCGCCACCGGCCGCGACCTCGCCCAGGCCTGCCGCGCCTATTATCCGCGTCCCGTCAGTTTCGTGCTGTGGATCGCCTGCGAACTCGCCATCATCGCCTGCGACCTCGCCGAGGTGATCGGCACGGCGATCGCGCTGCAGCTTCTGTTCGGCATTCCGCTCATCGGCGGCGCGTTGCTGACGGCGCTCGACGCCTTCATCGTGCTGCTCTTGATGAACAAGGGTTTCCGCTATCTCGAAGCCTTCGTCATCGCGCTTCTGATCATCATCTTCGGCTGTTTCGCCATCCAGATTTTTGCCGCTGCCCCTCCGGTCGGCTCGATCCTGCATTCGATGTTCGTGCCGTCGACGGAGATCGTCACCAATCCGGCGATGCTCTACATCGCCATCGGCATCATCGGGGCCACGGTGATGCCGCACAATCTCTACCTGCACTCCTCGATCGTACAGACACGCGCCTATGAACGGACCGAAAAAGGCAAGCGCGACGCCATTAAATGGGCGACGACGGACTCGACCATCGCGCTCGTCCTGGCGCTGTTCGTCAACGCCTCGATCCTGATCGTCTCGGCGGTGGCCTTCCATGGCACCGGCCATCAGGATGTCGCCGAGATCGGCCAGGCCTTCGAGCTCTTGTCGCCACTGCTCGGCCTCGGCATCGCCTCCATCCTGTTTGCGGTGGCGCTGCTGGCCTCCGGCCTCAACTCGACGGTTACGGCAACGCTTGCCGGCCAGATCGTCATGGAAGGCTTTTTGCGCCTGCGCATTCCGCAATGGGCGCGCCGGCTGCTGACGCGCGGCATCGCCATCGTCCCGGTGGTGGTCGTCACCGCGCTCTATGGCGAAAAGGGCACCGGCCAGTTGCTGGTCTTCAGCCAGGTGGTACTGTCGATGCAGCTGCCCTTCGCGGTCATCCCGCTGGTGCAGTTCGTCTCCGACAAGAAGAAGATGGGCGACCTTGCCATTCCCCGCGGCGTGGCGGCCCTCGCCTGGGTGGTCGCGGCGGTCATCCTGGTGCTCAACTTCAAGCTGCTCTACGACACCGTCTTCGGCGTCGGCTGAGTTTCTTCTTGAGCAGTTCGCCGTTTCGCCGAAACGGCGAACTGCTCTATCTCTTGTTTTGACGCAATTCCGGGCGGAAAGCCGCCTCACACTTTTCCTGGAATTGCTCAAGACGGCGACAAACCGGCGGCTTGCGCTATCTTACCGACCATCATGACAAGTGTCGAAGACGCCAGGAAATTTTACGCGCAGCTGATGGCGGCCAATGCCGGCTCGGCCGATCCGCGCCTCGAAGAGGCGTTCGCCACCGTTCCGCGCGAGGCCTTTCTCGGTCCCGGACCCTGGGCGGTAGTCGCCGGCAGGGCGCTCACCGCCGGCAACGGCAAGATCATGACGCCGAGCGCCGATCCTGTTCACATCTATCAGGACGTGCTGGTGGCGCTCGATGCCGACAAGGGCATCAACAATGGCGAACCCTCCTTGCACGCGATGTGGATCGGCAGGATCGCCCCCAGACCGGACGAGGCCGTCACCCATATCGGCGCCGGCACAGGCTACTACACCGCCTTGCTGGCGCGGCTGGTTGCGCCCGGCCCGGTGACCGCCTTCGAAATGGAGGCCGATCTTGCTGCCAGAGCAACAAAGAATCTCGAAACCTACGGCAATGTAAGCGTCGTCCACGGCGATGCCGTCACCGGCGATCTGCCGCCGTCCGACATCATCTATGTCAATGCCGGTGTCGTCGCACCGCCGGCTGCCTGGCTGAGGGCGCTGAAAGCGGGCGGCCGCATGATCTTTCCCTGGCGCCCGTCCCAGGGCGTCGGCCTGGCCGTAATGGTGACCCGCACCAAACAAGGTTTTGCCTGCGACCCCTTCATGCGCTCGTGGTTCATCCCCTGCGTCGGCGCCTCGGTCGCCGGTTCGGCGGCCAAAATCCCCGACCTCCAGAAGGCCGCGCGCAGCCGTTCGATCTGGCTGACATCAGACAGGGCGCCGGACCGGACCGCCACCGCCATCATCGGCGACGTCTGGTTTTCGTCGCAGGCGCTTGGCGGCGGGCGACGGCGGTAGGTACCCTTGTCGGCCGGCAGCGTTTTTTTGCCAACGCCTGTCGGGCGGCCGCCGGCCTGTCCGTCCTTAGATCGAAATCCGGCCCTGACGGCGCGGATCCTGGAAAAGGAAAATCCAATGCGAAAGATCATCGCTTCCACCTTCGTCAGCCTCGACGGCGTCATGCAGGCGCCAGGCGGCCCGGAAGAAGACCCGGTTGGCGGCTTCGAATTCGGCGGCTGGACGTTCCACTACTTCGACGAGGTGGCGGGGGTGGCCATAGAGGAATTGTTCTCCAAACCCTTCGCCCTGCTGCTCGGCCGCAGAACCTACGACATCTTCGCCGCTTACTGGCCGTATCAGAAAGATGCCATCGGAGATGCCTTCAACCCTGCGACTAAATGTGTGGCGACGCATCGGCCGGATTCGCTCACCTGGGAAAATACGCAATGGCTTGGAGAAGATATCGTCGCGGCGTTGCGCCGCCTCAAGAAGGAAGATGGGCCTGACCTGCTCATCCAGGGTTCGAGCGAGCTGATCCAGACTTTGCTCGCCAACGGGCTGATCGACGAGATCCGGTTGATGATCTTCCCGCTGCTGCTGGGCAAGGGCAAGCGGCTGTTCGATGGTGGTGCGATGCCCGCCGCTTTCAAGCTGGTCAAGTCGCAGGCCACTACCACAGGCGTCATCATGGCGACCTACGAACGCGGGGTGAGGTCAAGGTCGGGTCGTTCGCTACGCAGAAGCCGTCAGAGGCCGAGCTCGAGCGGCGTAAGAACTGGAAGTAACAGGGACAGGCTTGGCACCTTTCCTCTCCCCCGATCGACGGGGGAGAGGAAATGCAAGTTCTGTCAAGCCGCCACAGCCCGCCGTGCCAACCCACCCCGGATATACCGCGCGAACTCCTGCGCTGCCGGCGCCGTGCCGTACTTCGGCAAATGCAGATTGATGGAAAAATTCGGCAGCGGCGGCAGCCCGGCATCAAAAGCCAGGATGTCAAGATCGGCAGGCACGGTGGAGGCCAGCCAGGCGGTGACGGCAAGGTCGGAGCGCACTGTCGCGGTCGTGGCGTCGATGTTGCCGTTCTCGAACACGGTGCGCCATTCCAGCCCGTGCTCGTTCAGCGCCGACAGCACCACCGGGCGGAAGGCGCAGGTGTCGGCGACGATCGACACCGGCAGCGGCCGCTTGGCGCGGGCGACGCCGCCCTTGGCCCCCACCCAGACCAGCCGGTCAATGGCCAGGCACTCACCGGCGGACGGGCCGACCGGTTCCTCGATGACGGCAAGGTCGATGGTGCCGGCTGCAAGAGCCGCGGCAAGATCCGGCGAGGCGGCGCAGAGTAGGGATATCTCGATCTTCGGATAGGTCTCGGCATAGGCTTTCAGCACCGGCGCCAGCAAGGTGCCGACAAGGTCATAGGGAACACCGAGCCGCACCTGGCCGGCGACCTCGGTGCCCGCCATCTCGGCCCAGATCTCGTCATTGAGGCCAAGCAACCGTTTGCCCTTGCCGAACAGCCGCTCGCCGGGCCGCGTCAGCCGCAAGCCACGCCGGTCGCGCTCGAACAGGCTGCAGCCCAGCGCCTCCTCCAGCCTTTTGATCTGCTGGCTGACGGCGCCTTGCGTCAGATGCAGCGCGTTCGCCGCCGCCGTCATGCTGGCCTTGTCGGCGACAGTGACGAAGGTGCGGATCAGCGCTGTGTCGAGGTTACGGATCATGGTTGGCATTATACCTACTAATGCCAACCATCGCAAACATTGCATTTACTGAAGTATGCAGAAGTCTACCGTAGGGCCTTCGATGGAGGACGCCTCATGTTGCAGCCCATCTTTCCGCTCATCCTGTTTGCCTTCGTGGCCACCGTCACGCCGGGAATCGCCACCACCCTGTCGACTGCTTCAGGTGCGCAGTTCGGCTTTCGCCGTTCCGTTCCCCTATTGATCGGCAGCGCTGCCGGCCTCGCCACCGTGACCGCTGCTGCCGCCGCCGGGCTCGCCGGTCTGCTGCTGGCCATGCCGTCGCTGCAACTGGCGATGAAAATCATCGGCTCGCTCTATCTCATCTGGCTGGCAATCAAGATCGGCCGCGCCGGGCCGCCTGATCTCGATGTGGCGATGGCAAAACCCAACAGCTTCTTCGGCGGCGCCGGCATTCAATGGATGAACCCGAAGGGCTGGGCGATGGGACTGGGTGCGGCGGCCTCGTTCGCAGCCCTTGCCGACGGTCCGGGACAACTCGCGCTGCTGCTCGGCTCGACCTTCGGCTTCACCGCAGCCATCTCGCTGTCGATCTGGTGCGTGGCGGGCATGGTGCTGGCACGGCTGCTCAAGACCGAATGGCAATGGCGCGCGCTCAACATCGTGCTGGCGCTGGTGCTGGCTGCGTCGATCATACCGATGTGGCGGGGAGCGTAAACGCAGAGGTCGGCGCCAGTACCGCACCCGGACCTGCGGTCCGACCTCCCCACAAAGGGGAGGTAGGGGAGCGCGCACTTTATCCTCCCCCTTGTGGGGAGGGCCGCGAACGAAGTGAGCGGGGTGGGGGTCCTGGTTCGCGAAGCGAACCAGCTACTCTCAAGCCGCGTAACGCGCCGCCGGCTTGTCGGCGTGCAGGCTGCCGTAGAAGACTTGCCTTGCGCCGAGGAAGGTGTCGAGCTTGGCTGTGTCGGCAAGTGCCGGCACGGTGACGGCTTCGCCCCTGGATAGGCCCACAAGCGCGGCATCGACCATATCGTCGGCGGACATGATGATCTCCTTCGGCAGATTGTGGATATCGCCACCGGCGAGCTCCCAGAAATCGGTGCGGGTCGCGCCCGGCAGCACCGCCTGCACCTTCACATTGGTGCCGGCGACTTCGCGGTGCAGGGCCTCGGTGAAGTTGACGACATAGGCCTTGGTACCGCTGTAGATGCCGCCGAACGAGGTATCATAGGCGAGCACAGAGGCGATGTTGACGATGGCGCCGCGGTTGCGCGCAAGAAGCCCCGGCAGAACGGCGCGGGTCAGGCGGGTCAAGGCGATGACGTTGACCTTGATCATGCGCTCGGCCTCGTCGGCGTCGGCCGTTGCCACCACGGCCTGGCCGCCAATGCCGGCATTGTTGACCAGCAGCGTGACGCTATCGTCGGCTGCGATCGCCTGCTCGACGCGGCGCACATCATTGTCGTCGGCGAGGTCGGCTGATATCACGCTGACCTTGCGCTTGTAGGCATAACGCAGCTTTTCAGCCAGTTCCTGCAGCCGGTCGGCGCGCCGCGCCACCAGCACCAGATCGTAGCCTTGCCCGGCCAGCCGGTCGGCATAGACAGCACCTATGCCGGCCGATGCACCAGTGACGACTGCGGTACCCTTGTTGTCCTGTCCACTCATTGTCCTGTTCCTTTTTCTGCCCGGCGAGACAGGTCGATGACCCTCGTCCCGCCCTGACTTCCAATTAGTGGTATATGCCACCATCCTGGAAGTAGGTATATGCCACTATCTTGTCAACGGAGGCGGCAGAAACTATTTCTGCGACAGGCCGGCAGCGGTTTTGCCGGCAAGGAGTCGTGATGAGCAAGACCGTGCTGCCGGGATTCAGCCTTTGCAACAACGCCACGCTGCGGCGCGCCGCGCGCAAGCTCGGCCGCTTCTATGACGATGTAATCTCGCCTTCGGGTCTGAAGGGCACGCAGTACGGCCTGCTCTACCAGATCCATGTCAGCAATGAGCCGGCGATGGGCACGATAGCCGAAGCGATGGTCATGGATCTCTCGGCGCTCGGCCACACGCTGAAGCCGCTGATCCGCGACGGCTATGTCGACACCTTCGCTGACAAGGACGATCGCCGCGTCAAGCGGGTGCGGCTGACCGACCAAGGCCTGGCCAAGCTCGAGGAGACGACGAAATTGTGGACCATTGCCCAGCAGCGCTTCGAGGCCCTGGTCGGCCCGCAACGAGCGGCAGATCTGCGCGCTATGCTGGATGAAGTCGCGGCGCTGGACTACGACGTGCCCGCGGCCGCCCCTTCAAGCTGAAAGAGCGGCCGCCGGTCCTTTGCAAAGATCTATTCGGCCGGCATGGCGACCGGCCGGGCCGCCCAGCGGCCGGCCAGCACCGCGCCAAGCCCGATCAGCGGGAAGATGGCGGCGACCAAGCCGAGATCGGCCGGCACGCCGTAGCGCAGCACGGCGCCGCCGACCACAGCACCCAGCGCCACGCCGAGATAGAGCGCCGAAGCGTTGAGCGACAGCACGATCGGGGCGGCGTCGGGCGCCAGCTTGATGATGCGGCTGGCCTGCGCCGGCGGAAATGCCCAGCCGACCATGCCCCACGGCACCATCATGGCCATCAATGCCGGCCCGGCGAGATGCTGCGGCAGGAAGGTCGGGATGACCGAGAGCATCACCAGCATGACGGCGCTCAGCGCCAGCGACCAGCCGACGGTGCGCGTCGCACCAAAACGGTCGGCCGCCTGGCCTCCGGCTATGTTGCCGATGACGGCGCCGACACCGAAGGCGAGCAGCATGCCGGGCAGCGCAATCGGGCTGAGGCCGCCGCTCTGGATGGCCAGCGGCGCGATATAGGAAAACACCGAGAAGGCGCCGATCAGGGCAAGAGCGGTGGTCAGCAGGATCGGCATGACGCCGGGGCGCAGCGCCGCAGCCAGGCGCCGCCTGAGCGGCAGCTTGGTGCCGACAATTCCGCGCGGCAGCCGGTACCACAGGATGGCGCCGACCAGCGCGCCGAGCCCGGCAATGGCAAAGAAGGTCCCGCGCCAGCCGGCTATCGTGGCAACCAGCGCGCCGAGCGGTGCACCCAGCGCAACCGCCACCGTGGTTCCGCCGACGACGACTGCAATGGCCCGCGCCCGGTGGTGGTCATCGACCAGCGCCACCGCCGTGCCTTGAGCGGTAGCGGCAAACAGGCCTGACGACAGCGCCATGATGATGCGGGCAATGAGCAGCAGCTCGAAGGACGAGCTCAGCGCCGCCACCACATTGCCGATGACGAAGAACGCCAGCGTCCACAAGATGACGCGGCGCCGGTCCCATTCGCCGGTCAGCGTTGCCAGGATCGGCGTGCCGATGGCGTAAGCCAGCGCGAAGGCGGTGATCAGCGTGCCGGCGAGCGGAATGGAAATGCGGGCGTTGGTGGCGATGTCAGGCAGCAGGCTGGAGATGACGAAGCCTTCGGTCGAGATCGTGAACGATCCGAGCGCAAGCCAAAAGAGGCGCTTGTCCATAGGGCGTGTCCTTAGTTCAAAAGTTATTGAACAATTGGACATAACAGGGCGTGATGTCAATGAAGCCAGGTGAAAATAGCTGAAGCCTGCTGACAGCCCTGTGTCAGGACAGCCATTGGGCCAATCGCGAAGCGGACTGTGCATGCCCGCGAAACATGGACGCGTTGAAATCGCCACCGACTGTGCTTAGTTTCGGGCCATGACTTTGCCGCACCCCAATACAGACCAGATCAGCCTGCCGGTTGTGCTCGGCGTGCTTGGCGACCCGACCCGGCTCGCCATCGTGCGCTATCTCGCCAGCAAGGAAGGCGTGCCGCTGAACTGCAGCCGGTTCCTCGACCTCGGCTCCAAGACCAATCTCAGCTATCACCTGGCCAAACTGCGCGAGGCCGGCGTCACCCGCGCCGAAGTGGCTGGCACCAACCGGATGATCACGCTGCGCCGCGCCGACCTCGACGCCCGCTTCCCCGGCCTGCTCGACAGCGTGATTGCGGCGGCCGGAGATGATCCGGCTCTGCCCATCGTCGGTGGCCACGACATCGAAATGCCGGCCTAACCGGTTTAGAAGTCAAGGTCCTAGCGCTGCCAAAAACCGATATGCGGGGCGAGGAGCTCTTCGTCCATCTCGGGGAAGGGTCCGTGGACCTCGACCGGCTTCTGCCCGGAGCCGAGGACTGTGCGCGACGAGAGGTTCATCGTCGGGTTCTCTGCGTGATTGCCGGTCAGCGCGAGAAGCTTGGTCTCCTCGAAGCCGTAGACCAGCCGGCCGATATTGGCCCAGTACAGCGTTCCCGTGCACATCGCACAGGGCTCGCCGGTTGTGACCAGCGTGCAGGACCAGAGGAATTCCGGCGGATAGGCGTCCGCGGCACGCCGGGAGAGCTCGGTTTCGGCGTGGCGCACGGTGTTGATGTTGCCTTGCCGCATCAGGATGCGATCGTCGGGGCCGACGAGCACGCAGCCGAAAGGATGGTGCCCGTGCGCGGCAGTCTCGCGCGCGACGTCATTGGCGGCGCGAAGGTGGGCAACCATCTGGTCGCGGGTCATCGCCTGTCCTCCCCCGGATGAACTCTGGAGCGGCGTGGACGCTAGCAGATGGAGTGCTTCCGCGATAGGCGGGGCTCCCGGCTGTCTCGAACGATCTCAAGGGCTTGATAATGAAGGCAGGGCTTGATAATGAAGGCAGGGGCTTGATAACGAAGACGGGCCGCAAGCCTCAACGGGCTGCACCAAGGAGCCCGCCGCATGCGCATTGCCGTTCTCGCCGACATCCATGGCAATGTGCTGGCGCTGGATGCCGTGCTCGCCGATCTAGCGCGGCGCGGCGGCGCCGATCTCACCGTCAACCTTGGCGACTGTGTCTCCGGCCCGCTCTGGCCGCGCGAGACGTTCGAGCGGCTCGAAGCGCTCGACCTACCGACGGTGCGCGGCAACCATGACCGCCGCGTCGCGGTCGATCCGGCCGACGATATGATGTGGGCTTCAGACCGCTATGCGCAGGAACGGCTGACATCAGCGCAGCGCGAAGCCCTGCTCGCCCTGCCCTTCACGCTGGAGATTGTTCCCGGCGTGGTCGCTTTCCATGCGCGGCCCGACCATGACGAGAAATACCTGCTCGACGCGATCGTCGATGGCCAACTGGTGCGCGCGCCGCTTGCCGCTATTCAGCGGCGGTTGCAGGCGCTGGACCCGGCCTGCCGCATCGTGCTGTGCGGCCACAGCCACCGCGCGGAACTGGTCCGTATCCCCGGCGGCCCCTTGCTCTTCAATCCCGGCAGCGTCGGCGCCCCCGCCTATGAAGATGACACGCCCCCGGCGCATGTTTCGGAGCAAGGCAGCCCGCATGCGCGCTACGGCATCCTCACCTTGGATGGCGATGGTCCAGACCGTTTCGAGACCATCGCCGTCGACTACGACCACGAAGCGGCGGCGAGACAGGCCGCACAGGCGGGCCGACCGGAATGGGCGCATGCGCTGAGGACCGGCTTCATGCCCAAACCCTCTTGGCAAGGCTCCGCTTGACCGCACGGCTGCGCCCTGCTTCCGCCTCGCGGCACCAAACATCGGACGCATTTTCAGACTTACATGGCCGCGTATCGTCCCTTATAAAACCGCCTTGGCATACGGCAGGACTGCTGCCGCAAGGGTAATCGGCGCACGGCCAATGATGAGGCGCACAATCCGAACCATTTTGCATCGACTGACTGGCGCTCCGCTCCTGCGGGCCCCGTTGCGCATGGGGCTGTTGCTCATCGGCCTGTTGTTGGTGAGCTTGCCGGCCAATGCCGAGGACGCGCCTGCCGACATCGTTTCCATCGTGACCGAGCTCGGCCCAGGCGATCTCCTCAACATCCGCGCCACGCCGTCGCCGGTCGGCAGAACCCAGGCGCGTCTGCCGATCGGCTCGAGCGTCAGGAATTTCGGCTGCAACGAAGTGGACGGCCACCGCTGGTGCAAGGTCGAGGAGATTGACAATCCACTGGTCAAAGGCTGGGCGCCCGCGCGCTATCTTATCCCCGACAATCCGACCGTGGTCGAAGTAGACGCCGTGCCGCCCCAGGTGACCGCCAGCGCTGAAGCCGGCGGCCCGGCGCTCGCGCCCGACATGCCGACGCAGCCGGCCGACGTGGCCGCAACACCCCCAGCAACTGCACCTGCCGCCTCTGCCGCTCCGGCTGCACCCACTCAGGCTCCACCCACCCCGGCTGCACCCGCGCCGGCCCCACTCGACCTGACGGAGCGCCTTGGCGGCACGGATCCGGGCGCGCCGAAGTCCGCCGCCGAGATCGGCAGGACCGCCATGCAGGATGCTTACGGCCTCGCCTTCGCAGCCAATGAAAGCCCGAGGACGGGCGAGATCCCCGCCACGGAGGCTCCGGCGACGGAGGCCACAGGGACGCCGGTACAGGATTCCACCGCGTCTGCGGGAGCAGCGCCGGATGCGGCGTCCGCGCCCGGGGTACCATCCCCGACGCCTCGGCCAGACCAGGCCAAAGCTGCGACCGCTACGCAAACCGTTGCACGGCTGGAACCCCCGCCCGCCCCCGGCGCCACGTCCGACATTCCCTGCGCGCGCTATGTCGGTCAGCCGATGACCCGCTGCACCGTCAACATCGTCCACAATGGCGCCGACAAGGCAGACATCACCGTGACCTGGCCCGATGGCGGCACGCGCGTCATCTCCTTCTCTGCCGGCATGCCGGCCAACTCGGATTCGCCCAGCGAGTTCCGCTTCACAAGGGAAGGCAGCCTCAACATGATCCGGATCGGCGCTGCCGAGCGGTTTGAGATTACGGATCAGCTCGCGCTGGGGGATTAGGTGTCAGGCAGTAGGGATAGGCAATAGACGGCTTAACCTCGCTCCTGCCTAATCCCTGCTGCCTGATCCCTACTGCCTGATCCCTACTGCATAGCCTCATTTTCGGGGTTACATCTCCCAAAACTCTTCCCTATAAGGCCCTCCTAGCCTGATACCAGAATCGCAAGCACAACCGGCCGGGTCTTCCCGTCCCGGTTTTTCGTGCAAGCCGCTCGCCGAACGGAACTCACAACGATGCCAAGACGCACCGACATCAAGTCGATCCTGATCATCGGGGCCGGCCCCATCGTCATCGGCCAGGCCTGCGAGTTCGACTATTCCGGCACACAGGCCTGCAAGGCGCTGAAGGAGGAAGGCTTCCGGGTCATCCTGGTCAATTCCAACCCGGCCACCATAATGACCGACCCGGAACTGGCCGACGCCACCTATATCGAGCCGATCACGCCTGAGGTGGTCGCCAAGATCATCGCCAAGGAACGGCCCGACGCACTGCTGCCGACCATGGGCGGCCAGACCGCGCTCAACACCGCTCTGTCGCTGCGCCGCATGGGCGTGCTCGACCGCTACAATGTCGAGATGATCGGCGCCGACGCCACGGCGATCGACAAGGCTGAGGACCGGGCGCTGTTTCGCGAGGCGATGAAGAAGATCGGCCTGGAAACGCCGAAGTCGATGCTTGCCAATGCCACCGACGTCAAGAACGCCGACCGCAAGACCCATGAGGCCGAGCGCGCCGCCGTCAAGGCCGAGGCGCCTGCCGACCTCGATGCCGCGCTCGACGCGCTGGAAACCCGCTGGAACCTCGGCGAAGGCGACCGCAAGCAGCGCTACATCAGCCATGGCATGGCGATTGCCGCCCAGGCGCTCGACCATGTCGGCCTGCCCGCCATCATCCGCCCGTCCTTCACCATGGGCGGCACAGGCGGCGGCATCGCCTACAACCGCGCCGAATTCTACGACATCGTCCAGTCCGGCCTCGACGCCTCGCCGACCACCGAAGTGCTGATCGAGGAAAGCGTGCTCGGCTGGAAGGAGTATGAGATGGAGGTCGTCCGCGACAAGGCGGACAATTGCATCATCGTCTGCTCGATCGAGAACATCGACCCGATGGGCGTACACACCGGTGACTCGATCACCGTCGCCCCCGCGCTGACCTTGACCGACAAGGAATACCAGATGATGCGCAACGCCTCGATCGCGGTGCTGCGCGAGATCGGCGTCGAGACCGGCGGCTCCAACGTGCAGTTCGCCGTCAACCCGGCCGACGGTCGGCTGGTCGTCATCGAGATGAACCCGCGCGTCTCGCGCAGTTCCGCCTTGGCTTCGAAGGCGACCGGCTTCCCCATCGCCAAGATCGCGGCCAAGCTCGCCGTCGGCTACACGCTGGACGAGCTGGAGAACGACATCACCGGCGGCGCCACGCCCGCCTCCTTCGAGCCAAGCATCGATTACGTCGTCACCAAGATCCCGCGTTTTGCCTTCGAGAAATTCCCCGGCGCCGAGCCGGTGCTGACCACCGCCATGAAGTCGGTCGGCGAAGTCATGGCCATCGGCCGCACCTTCCAGGAATCGCTGCAGAAGGCTTTGCGTGGACTGGAAACCGGCCTTACCGGCCTCGACGAAATCGAGATCCCCGGCCTCGGCCACGGTGCCGTAGCTGCCAACCACGCCGACGACCGCAACGCCATCCGCGCAGCGCTCGGCACGCCGACGCCCGACCGGCTGCGCATGGTGGCGCAGGCGATCCGCATGGGCACCTCGCTGGAAGACGTGCACGCAATGTGCAAGATCGACCCGTGGTTCCTCGAACAGATCGCCGGCATCGTTGCCATGGAAGCCCGCATCCGCGAGCACGGCATTCCGCAAGACGCCGTCAATCTGCGCATGCTGAAGGCGATGGGCTTCTCCGATGCCCGCCTCGCGTCGCTGACGAAGACCGACGCCGAAGTGATTCAAAAGGTTCGCGAAAAGCTCGACGTTCATCCAGTTTATAAGCGCATCGACACCTGCGCCGCCGAGTTCGCCTCGCCCACCGCCTATATGTACTCGACCTATGAAGTGCCCTTCGCCGGCGCGCTGGCCAATGAAGCGCAAGTGTCGTCGCGAAAAAAAGTCGTCATCCTCGGCGGCGGTCCCAATCGCATCGGCCAGGGCATCGAGTTCGACTATTGCTGCTGCCATGCCGCCTTCGCTCTGCGCGACGCCGGCTATGAAGCGATCATGATCAACTGCAACCCCGAGACGGTCTCGACCGACTACGACACCTCCGATCGGCTCTATTTCGAGCCGCTGACGGCCGAGGACGTGCTGGAGATCCTGCGCGCCGAACAGGCCTCGGGCGAACTGGTCGGCGTCATCGTCCAGTTCGGCGGCCAGACGCCGCTGAAGCTGGCCGACGCGCTGGAGAAGGCCGGCATCCCGATCCTCGGCACGTCACCCGACATGATCGATCTCGCCGAAGACCGCGACCGCTTCCAGAAGCTGCTGCACAAGCTCAACCTCAGCCAGCCGAAGAACGGCATCGCCTATTCTGTCGAGCAGGCCCGCCTCGTCGCCGGCGAGCTCGGCTTCCCGCTGGTGGTGCGCCCCTCCTACGTGCTCGGCGGCCGCGCCATGCAGATCATCCATGACGAAAGCATGCTGCAATCCTATCTGCTCGACACCGTGCCCGGCCTGGTGCCGGAGGACATCAAGCAGAAATACCCCAACGACAAGACCGGCCAGATCAACACGCTGCTGGGCAAGAACCCGCTTTTGTTCGACACCTATCTCTCCGGCGCGATCGAGGTCGATGTCGACTGCCTCTGCGACGGCACGTCGACCTTCGTGTCGGGTATTCTCGAACACATCGAGGAGGCCGGCATTCACTCGGGCGATAGCGCCTGCTCGCTGCCGGTGCATTCGCTGCCTTCCGAACTGGTCGACGAGCTGGAGCGCCAGACGGCGGCGCTTGCCCGCGCGCTCAATGTCGGCGGGTTGATGAACGTGCAGTATGCGATCAAGGACGGCACGGTCTATGTGCTGGAGGTCAACCCGCGGGCATCGCGCACCGTGCCATTCGTCGCCAAGACCATCGGCCGGCCCATTGCGAAAATCGCTGCCCGCATCATGGCCGGCGAGAAGCTGGAAGACGCCTTCGCCCATTACGGCGCCATGCCCGATCCGCGCAACCCCGGCCATATCGCCGTCAAGGAAGCCGTCTTCCCCTTCGCCCGCTTCCCCGGCGTCGACATATTGCTGGGCCCAGAAATGCGCTCGACCGGCGAGGTCATGGGCCTCGACCGCGACTTCGCACTCGCCTTCGCCAAAAGCCAGCTCGGCGCCGGCGTCGACCTGCCGCGCTCCGGCACACTGTTCGTCTCGGTGCGCGACGAGGACAAGAAAGGCATATTGCCGGCAGTCAAGCGCCTCGCCGGCCTCGGCTTCAAGGTGCTGGCCACGTCAGGCACGCAGCGCTTCCTCGCCGAAAACGGCGTCGACGCCCAGAAGATCAACAAGGTGCTGGAGGGACGCCCCCACATCGAAGACGCCATCCGCAACCGCCAGGTCCAGATCGTCTTCAACACCACGGACGGCCAGAAGGCGGTGTCGGACTCCAAGTCGCTGCGCCGCGCAACGCTGATGCAGAAGGTGCCGTATTACACGACGCTGTCGGGCGCCGCGGCGGTGGCCGAGGCGATTGCGGCGCTGAAGGCTGGGAGCCTGGAGGTTCGGCCGCTGCAGGAGTATTTTGCTTGACGCAATTGGCGCTCTCACCACATCTTTCGGAGATGGCAAGCAGTTTCCATTTTCTCTATAAGGATTTTGGACAACCGAAATTGACCAGAAAAACACAAAATGATAGCTCCGGCAATTGCTGTGAATGGGTCGCGAAATAACTTCTCAGAAACTCAACTTTATGTAGAATGGTACTTTGGATTTTCCGAAAGTGATATTCTATGGCCACGGACAAAGCCCCTATAACGCCTGCAGTGGACCTCCCAGCGCCACCGACCCAGCTCGATTTATCTGGAATCCAAGAGCTAGCTAGCGCGTCAACTATTCCTCCTACAAAGGAAATTGACATTTCGTTCTTTTCGCATCGATCGCGAAAATCCACTCAGCTGGTTGGTAACAAGAATACAGTAAATCTCCTCAAAGCAAAGAGAGAGTGGCTCAGTTTCGACCTTGTCGATACCGTATATATAACTTCGATAAAAGTTTTTGCGACCGGTTATGAAGAACACCATGAAATGGAGATTAGCTTCGTAGACGGGTCGAACGGTGGCAGAACCGAAGAGTCGAAACGATATGACGGATCATCTTTTAATTTTGAGCCGAATAGATTTGTAAACGGCTTCGGAATTAGGCCGAGTGAACGATTCTGGAAATCGGCAAGCATAACAAGAATCGAAATTAAGGGAGTTGAGCAGAAATACTTTTCCGCGATCGTAAAACTTTTTGACGATATTGCAGGCGAGCGGGAAAAAATCGAAAACTCTCTTAGGGCCTATCTTGAAGAAGCCAAAGTCTCGTTTAACAAAATTGAAGAAAACAGCTTAGAAATCTCCAACCAAAATGACGCGATTGAGGCAGGAGAATCCGAAATCAAAGACCTCAACGCGAAGGTGCAGGAATTAGCCGACACAGCTGACGAGGTTGAAAGACGAATTGCGATTGGTGTTTCGGTTGAGAACGAGCGCAACGAGCGCGTGACGGCGATAGAACTAAACATTGACAAGCTAAATGCCGACAGGAAAGCACTTAGCTCCGAAATATCCAGCAAAGAGGCGATACTTAGGGAGTTAAAGAATAACATAAATTTATTTCCAACCGAAATTGCCGGTTATGTCAAACAAGGAACAAACAACATTAAGCTATATACTGGAATTTGCGCTGTGCCAATTTTAATAATTGGACTAGTAACAGCTAGATTATTTTTAAACTCTGAGCGACTATTGGATTTCTTCCTTCAGAATAATCAAATGGGAATCATCGAGTTCCTGATCTCACGAGCACCGTATGTGATCATATCGGCATCAGTCCTAGCTGTGTGCTATTCAATTCTATATCGTCTAATATCGGAAATTATAAATATCAACCGCAAGAGACAGGACCTCTACAAAATAAGCATCATTGCCACTGACGTCTCTTACGCTTCCCAAGACGAAATGGAATTAACCAATGATGAGCGATATGAACTCCGAACACAGACTAAGATCGAGATGTTAAAGGAGCATCTTAAGCATCATATGAGCGAGGATTATTTATATGCTCCAAGCAAAAGCTACGCGAGTACACTTCTATCGATGCTAGCTAGGCGGGGTAGCAAGGCGGACAACGATGAGACTGATAAGGCGGCCGCATAGAAAATAGCACGGCCGGATTGGAACGCCAGAGACGGCGGCTGCCACCGCTCCTCACGCCACCGCCACACACTCAATCTCGATATCGAACTCCATCGGCCATGACGCCACCGGCACAAAACTGCGCGCCGGCGGGTTGACACTGAAATACCTGGCATAGACCCGGTTGATGGCGTTGTAGAAGCCGGAATTGACGGCGTAGATGCGCACCATCACCACGTTTTCCAGCGAGGTGCCGGCCGCTTCCAGGCAGTGTCTCAGCGCCTTCAGCGACGCCTCGGTCTGTGTCTCGATGTCGCCGCGCACCATCTCGCCGGTCACCATGTCCACCGGCGGCGTCGCCGAGATGAACACGAAGCCGTTGGCCCTCACCGCCGTCGAGCAGGGCAGCCCGAGCGCCCGCACCTTGGCCGACATCACGGGCACTTCGATGACTTCCTTTTTCATGGTGATCTTCCCCTTGTTTGCCAAGCTGGCGCCAAGGCCCCCTCACCCAGCCTCCGCTTCGCTCGGCTGACCTCTCCCCGAGGGGAGAGGCGCCGGTCAGCGCCAGCGCTTCCCTCTTCTCCCCAGTGGGGAGAAGGTGGCCGCGAAGCGGTCGGATGAGGGGGCCTGCGCCACCTTTGATTGTGAGGAGCTTATCCCCCGCCCAGCGAACGCCAGCGCCGAACCATGGTCCAGCCGTCACCCCTGCCCGGGATACGGCATGCCGTCCTTGTGCAGAAACCTGCCATCGGAACTCGGGCTCATCATGTCGATGTCGGAGCAAGTGATGAGATCATCCGGATTGCGCGAGCCGACTTCGAGATAGCGCGCCGTTGTGGACGAGCGGTTGATCATGTGGTGGCCGTTGCCGCTGTTCTTGGCAAAGGCCTTGAGCAGCGTCTCGCCGCCATCCTCGACCAGCACCAGTTCGCCTTCCAGCACATAGACGAGCTCGTCCTCATGGCTGTGCCAGTGGCGCTGGCTGGACCAGCCGCCTGATGGCAATGTCATCAGGTTGACGCCGAAATCGGTGAGGCCGCCGGCATCGCCGAGGCGGTGGCGTGTGCGCTCGGCGCAAGGGGCGTCGAAGGGCGCGGGGTAGCCGGAGCCCTTGCGGACAGGCACGGTGGACAGGTCGATCTTGGGCATGGGAGCTCCATTGGAATTGGTGGCGGCAGTGTATGTCACTGCCGGCGCAGCCACAGAGCCACTTTGCCGCAATGCCTTGCCAACGGCAGGCATCGGCCGTCGCACTCTACGGCGCCCCCCTCTGTCCTGCCGGACATCTCCCCCACAAGCAGGGAGATTGGCTGTCGCCTCAGCCTTCGCCAATTTTCACCGTCGCAAGAAAAGCACGGCGCCGACGCTGCTGATCTCCCCACTCGTGGGGGAGATGTCCGGCAGGACAGAGGGGGGCGCCGTAGAATGCTATTGCTGGCCAGTCACCAGTCCTCAACCCTGATGCGCGGCCGCGAGTTCCTTCACGTGCTTCTCGTGCATCTGCAGCGTCGGCAGCGTCTTCTTGGCGAATTCCTTCATCGCCGGGTCGTCGCCCGAGTTGGCATAGCTGCTGAACAGGGCTACGGCCTCCTTGTGCGCGTCCGTCTGCATCTGGATGTACTTGGCGTCAAAATCCTTGCCGCTTGCGCTCTTCAACTCGTCGAGCATTGCCTGCTCCTTCGGCTGCAGGGCCGGCCCCGCGGCTTTGGTCGAACCGGTGGTCTGGCCCTGGCTCAGCGCCGCCTTGAACTCCTTGCCGGCTTTGGTGTGGTCCTTGACCATCTGCTTGGCGAATTTCTTGACGTCAGCCGCCTTGGATTTCTCCTCGGCGAGCTTGCTCGACTGGATTTCGAATTCGTTGGAGCTAGGCACCGTCTTGACGAAGGTTGGGGTATCGACCTTGCTGGCGGCCATGGCAGGCGCGACCGCAGTCGAGTTGGCCGCAAGGGCGGCAGGGGCACCGGCGAACAAGGCGACGGCGGCAATGGTGAGAAGCGTTTTCATCTGAGTTCTCCGATTTGAAGATTTCCCTCGGCTAATCAAACGCGGCATTGGCGGCAGGGTTGCGTCCGGAGAACTATTCGTCAGCGACCATCTGCCGAAGAGCCGTCCCGAGCCCCTGGCGGACAAACCTCAGGACAGCACGCCTCGCCATATTGCAGCTGTTCGTTCCAGTTCGGCCGACCCTCAGGCGTGAAATCCATAAGGTTCCACAGGATCTCGCAGATGCCGATGGCGCGCTGATCCTAATGGACGGCGCTGCATTGGGAGCCGGTTGCACTTCCCTGTATTGCGTCTGCAGGTTAGATTTCCGGAGCTGGGGAGACACATGCAAGAGGATGAAGAGATCGATCTGCGCTGCCCGCAAGTGGTGGCCGACAATGCCGCCAAGGGGTTGAGGCTGCGAAGAGAATTCGGCCGGGGCGGCACCGAGATCGGCGTGGCGCGGGCGACGGAACTCAAGAACCGCGAAAAGCTGGCGCCATCCACCATCCGCCGCATGGTCAGCTACTTCGCCCGCCACGAGGTCGACAAGCGCGGCAAGAATTACGGCAATGAAGACAATCCATCTGCCGGCCATATCGCTTGGCTGCTGTGGGGCGGCGACGAGGGCCGCGCCTGGGCGATTGAGCTCAAAAGAAGATCGGTAATGCGCCCGATATCTGAGGGCGACCGTAAAACGACTGGCGGGCCCCAAACCCCCGCCTGGGACCCGCCAAGGAGTGGCTGAACACATGCCGGTGCAGCCCCTCCACATCTGCCAGTCGTCGATCCGCCATCGGTCGAAAGGCATGGATGGTGAGTTAGCATCCGGTTGCAGCGGCCAATGTGAAGCAGTTCACAATCCGAAGGATTTCAACAGCGCTCGAGCAATTCCAGGAAAGGTGGGAACCGGTTTTCCCGTGAAAAGCGCGTAGCGTTTTCCCCAGGGAATTGCGGCAAGAAAAAACCCTTACCCTTCCCAGGCGACAGGCATCATTCCCAACCGCTCGTAGAGCCTGAGCGCGGCGGCGTTCTCGACCGTGTTGGTCTTGAGGTCGACATGGGCCGCGCCTCGATCGCGAAAGGCGTTGAAAGCCTGCCACATCAGCGCCTCGCCAATGCCTTTGCCGCGCGCTTCGGGATGGACCGCGAGGTCCTTGACGAAGGCCCTCGTCCAGCACAGCGCTGCCGCCGCCAGCCGTCCCTTGGCGTCGATGACCAGGAAACACAGCGCCGGGTCGAATTCGGCATCGCTGGATATGCGCGGCCACCATTCGTCGAACGGGCCGTCGGTGCCGTCGTCGAACACCTCGCTCAAAAGCGCATGCAAGGGCTGCGCGTCACCATGTTCGAAGCAGCGCATGGTAAAGCCGGCCGGCCAGTGCGGTGCAACGAGCGTCTCGTCGAGGATTTTGCGCAGCCGGATGTCGTTTGGAGCCGGCGGGCGCGGTTCAGGCATCGCGCTCAGGCGTCGGGCTGCAGCCGGCGGCGCTTGCGGTCGACACCGAGGCCGGTGGCCTCGAGCAGGCCTTTGCGCTTGGCGTCGAAATAATAGCCGGTCTGGTAGAGCCAATCGGCCTTCTTGGCGTTGCCACCTGCCACCAGCCAGGCGCCACGCAGATATTTGACCGCGTATTTCAGATTGGTTTCGGCGTCGAACAGGCCCTTGGCCGGCCCGTCATAGCCCATGCCGCGCGCCGTCGCGTGCTTGATCTGCATCAGCCCCCAATGGCCGTTATTGTAAGCCTTGGGATTGTAGGTGCTTTCGCGGTTGACGACGTGGCGCACCAGATCGACCGGCACCTCGTAGAGAGCAGCGTATTTCTGGATCAGCCGGTCGACGTCGCCGCGCATGCCGGTCGCATGCTCTTCTTCCGGGAGACCGAGCGGCGCGGCGGGGAACTGGCCCAGGGAAGCCGGGTTCTGCGGCACGACATAGGCTACCTGCTGCACGCCGGGCATGGCGTTCTGGCCGCCCTTGGCGGTCGCCGGCATGACAAGGCTGGCGGTCGTATATTGCGCCGCGACCGGCTGTCCGGCGTTGGCGGGCGCAGGCGCCTGCCAAGCATTGGCGGCCATCACCGCAGGCACGGCCGGGGCCGTGGGCGTCGCGCCGGCAAAGGCCGCCGTCGCGGCAACCGGCTGCGCTGCGCCATCGAGCGCTGGCGTGGCCGGCGTCGCTTCGGCCGCCTGGACGGGTGTTATGCCCGAGGATTGCGGTAGCACCGAAACCGTATCGGGCAGCGGCAAGGTGAAGCCGGCATCGCTGCCGGCGGCGGTCGCGGTTTCGGTCAGCGCAGGCGTAGCCTTCATTTGCGAGGTCGATTGGCAGCCGCTGAGGGCAGCTGCGCCGACGATCACAGAGATCGCGATAAGGTTGAACTTTGCTGGCAAGCCGCGCGGGTCCGATTTGTCGGTTGTTAAGAAGTCCTTACACCAGCGATTCCTGGTGGGCAATCGGGACCATCTGGTGGTTTTCGGGTGGCGAGAGCCGGGATCAGATGCCATATTGTTCTGCATATGTACCGGTTGGTATCCCGGTTTTCGCCGCTTTGCGGAAAGGAGCGCATCATGGAAACGGCATCTTCGATCACAGCCGGCCACGCAGTGTTAGAAACAGTGATCGGCTTCATGGGCATCGCCTGGAGCGAAAAGGGCCTGATCCGGCTCTGCCTGCCCGAAAGGAGCCGCGAAGCAGTGGAGCGCCGGCTGATGCGGCATGCCGGTGTTGCCGCCAATACCACTGCGAACACTGGGCAGCCGCAATGGGTGGTCGAGCTGATCGCCTCGATCAAGGCGTATGCCACAGGCGAGGACGTCGATTTCTCCGGCGTGCCGGTCGATCTCGACGGCGTCGACGACTTCCGTCTCGCCATCTACGACGCGGCGCGGAAACTGCATTACGGCGAAACCACCACCTATGGCGAACTGGCCAAGCGCGCCGGCCAAGCCGGCCTGCCGCGCGAAACCGGGGCAGCGCTGGGCGCCAACCCGGTGCCGCTGGTCATCCCCTGCCATCGGATTCTAGCCGCGGGCGGCAAGATCGGCGGCTTCTCGGCGCCCGGCGGCTCGGCCACCAAGGAAAAGATGCTGGCCATGGAAGGCGTGCGCGTCGGCCCGCCGCCGGCGGCGCAGGTCTCGTTCGGGTTCTAAGAGCTTGAATGGGTATGCCGGCTGGGTATGTTGAGATTCAGGCCAGGCCGCACCGAGAACTATGGTCTTCGAGAACCGGAGCGGAGCGTACTTAATCTACGTGGGCGCCGGAAGCGCAGAAGACCATCGTTCGCAGGCCGGCCTCACCTGAATATCAATATGCCCTAATGACGGCGCAGGAAGCGGCGATGAAAATGGTCGTTCTCGATCCGCTTGCAGAGATAGACCGGGCAGGATTCGGTGTCGGCGCTCGGCACATAGGCGCGCTTCCTGACCTCGCCGACATTGCAGAATTGCTGGCTCTGCACATAGCGGTCGAAGAGCGGCAGCCCCGGCACGCGCCTGGACTGATAGCGCAGGATGACCGCGCCCTGGCGGGCGATCGTGCCTTGCACCCTGTCGCAGCTCATACGAGTGGGGTCGTAGCGCGAGATCGCCTGCGCCTCGGCGGCCGCCAGCGTCAGGCAGGCGGCAAGCAGAATGGTTTTCACAACCGTTTTCATGACAGTCTCCCAAAACCGGACTAACGCCGTCGGGCGTCCCGGTCTTCCCGATTGCTCGACGCTTTCATGCGATTGGGGCGCCCTTTGGGCGGCGCCACCGCAACGCCATTTTTCGAGCCATCTTGTTTTTGGTGCGAAACCCGCCTATATCAGCTCCATTGATATTTCGGCCGATCGATCCGGGCCTCGCGATCTTCGCGTTTGCTGACGTCTATCTCCAAAATCTCGATACAAACCGGCTGAACCTCGGTTCGGTCAAACCAAAGCAAATGCGAGGACTATTCATATGGCAACTGGTACGGTCAAGTGGTTCAATGCCACCAAGGGCTTCGGCTTCATTCAGCCTGATTCGGGCGGTGCGGACGTTTTCGTTCACATCTCCGCTGTCGAGCGCGCTGGACTGTCGACCCTGGTCGAAGGCCAGAAAATCAACTTCGAGATCGAGCAGGACCGCCGCACAGGCAAGTCGTCCGCTGGTTCTCTGAGCAAGGCAGCCTGATTTTGCGATAGCGCGCGCCGGACGAGAGTTCGGGGCGCGCGGCAAGTCACGGATGTACTGACGGTCGCGCGAGAAGCGCGCTGGAGCGGAAAGACCCGACAAGCTGGATCAGCAGATAGCTGCCGGCCCGGACTTAAAGCTCCGATCAGGCTACCGAAAATGGGAAGGCGGGATTTATCCCGCCTTTTTGTTTGTCTGGAATTGGACGATGGCCATGCTAGTTTCGCCCCATGACCAAGCTCGAACAGATTGAAAGATCCATCGCAGCCCTGAACACCAAAGAACTAAAGGCCTTTACCAAATGGTTCGCAGCGTATCGGGCAGAGGTGTGGGAGATGCAGATCGAGGCGGACGCCAAGGCTGGCCGGCTGGATAAGTTTGCCGAGCAGGCTTTGGCTGAACTTCACGCGGGCCGAGTTCGCCCTCTTTGAATGCGCGCTACGGCCGAAGGCCGCAAGCCCAACCGGGCATCGCGCCCGTTGGCGTCCCGTCCGGAACGAGCCGCGAAGCGGCGGCAAGCGCGAGTACAAATCAGCGCCGCAGATGCAGCGGCACCACCTTGTTGTCGGCGCCAAGCAGCGCCTCGATCGACAGCGGCTCCCGGTTGAAGATCGTGCCGGCCAGCGCCGGGCGGCCGAGATGGAACCCCTGTAGCAGGTCGACGCCGCCATCCAGCGCGACGCGCAGATGCACGGATTGCTCGATGCCTTCGACCAGCACCTTGGCGCCGCGATCGTGCAGCGACGAGACGAGCGGCCGGAAGAAGCGCTCGGCGGCAGCGTGGCGGCAGAATTCGGCGAACCAGCCGCCGTCGATCTTCACAATATCCGGTTGAAGCAGGCTCATCCGCTCCGCGGTCGAGTGGCCGGTGCCGAAATCGTCGATGGCGATGCGGATGCCGTGGCGCCGCATCTCGCGCACCAGCGGGGCCAGCACATTATCGTCGGCCGCCTGTTCGGTGATCTCGCAGACCAGCATGGCGGCATGCAGGTCGAGATCGCCGAGATGCCGCGTCATCAGCCGGATCTCGGCCAGCGCCCGCCCGAGATGATCGTTGATCATCGGGTTGTAATTGAAGAACAGGTCGAGCCCGTCGACGCCGATGTTGCGGAAGTTTTTCAGATGCAGCATCCGGCACATCGTCTCGACAAACAGGCGGTCGCCCGGCGCAACACTGTCGAAGAACATGGCCGGTGCAACCGGCATGGAAGCGCGCTGCGGTTCGATCAGCGCCTCGACGGCAACCGCGGCCAACGCGCCACCGCGTGGCGCAAAGATCGGCTGGTAGGCGCTCTTCAGCCGGAACGCGCCATAGACGCCATATTCGATGCCGACCTCGTCGGCAAAGATCGCTTCGCCGATATCGCGACGCCTCTCGCGCTGCCCGGTCATGGCCCGGTCCTGCGCCCGAACACCCTGCCCGGCCGCGCCGGAGGCGCTGCAGTCGGGCCGGCAGGCGTCTTGCCAGGCTCGGCCGCCGCGACAGACGGCTGCGTATCCTTGCCGAAAGCGCGAAAGCTGGTCGGCGCCAGTTCCGGCTTCGCCAGCACGAAGCCCTGCACCATCGATGCGCCGGATTTCTCGGCCAATTCAAGCTGCCAGCCTTCCTCGATGCCTTCGAACACGGTGCGGATGCCCTGTAGTTCGAAGTTCGTCACCATGGCAGTCAGCAGGGCAAAGCCGGCCCCCGATTCCATGAGTTGCGTGATCCAGTGCGCATCGAATTTGACGATGTCGGGCTTGAGCTCCTTGATGCGGTTGATGTCGGATTCATCGGCGCCGTAATCGTCGACAGCGATGCGAAAGCCATTGGCCCGCAGCGCCTCGACAAAGCTGTAGAGCGTTTCCTGCGACGCCGACTTCTGCTCGGTCACCTCGCACACGATGCGGCGCGGATCGATCCCGGCTTCGTGCAGCACCAGCCGCATGTCGCGCAGCGCGTTATCGGCGATGGAGCGCTCGGTAAACACCGACGGATCGAAATTGACGAAGATCGAAGCCTCTTGCGACAGGCAGGCGCCGGCATTGAGCAAATGCAGCGTGCGCGTCAGCGCCTCGATATGCAGGCGGTCGCCGGCCGGACAGGTGCGGAAGAAGTTCATCGGCGATTGCGGCTCGCCGTCACGAAACGGCCGGATCAGCCCCTCGAATGCTGCGATCGAGAGCTTGCCCTCCTTGAAGGCGAAGATCGGCTGAAAGGCGCTCTGCAGCGTGTAGGGACCCCAGACACCTGAAGCGGTGCCGTCATCGTGACGGATGATGTGGGCAAGCCCGGTGCTGCGCGACAAGGGTCCCTCGCTCCGCGAGACAGGCGAAATGGCTGGCGATCCTGCCGTCAAAGGTTTTAGCGGCCGTTGATGAATTTAGTCTTGCCGGGGATAGGCGTCGATTGCAGAGCCCGCAACGCAGAGTGAAACCGTCATGCACGCGCTCCAAAAAGCCGATCTCCACGGGTCCTTGACCCTGGCTCATCCGACAATGCTTGCACTTGCCGGGTCGATGCGACATGAGAGGCGCCGCAGCTGTTTGCGGTTGCGCCGACCCCTCTGGAGATATCTGGCCATGGCCTTTCTTGCCGACGCCCTTGCCCGCGTAAAGCCTTCCGCCACCATCGCGGTGACGCAGAAAGCCCGCGAGCTGAAAAATGCCGGCCGCGACATTATCGGCCTCGGCGCCGGCGAACCGGATTTCGACACGCCCGACAACATCAAGAATGCGGCGATCGAGGCGATCCGCCGCGGCGAGACCAAATACCCGCCGGTTTCGGGCATCGCGCCGCTGCGTGAGGCGATCGCGAAAAAATTCAAGCGCGAGAACAATCTCGACTACAAGCCCGAGCAGACCATTGTCGGCACCGGCGGCAAGCAGATCCTGTTCAACGCCTTCATGGCGACGCTGAACCCAGGCGACGAGGTCATCATCCCCCGCCCCTATTGGGTCAGCTATCCCGAAATGGTGGCGATCTGCGGCGGCACCTCGGTGTTCGCCGATACTTCGATCGACAATGGTTTCAAGCTCACTCCCGCCGTGCTGGAAAATGCGATCACGCCGAAGACCAAATGGCTGTTGATGAACTCGCCGTCGAACCCGTCCGGCGCCGCATACACGGAAGCCGAGCTGCGCGCGCTGGCCGACGTGCTCTTGAAGCATCCGCATGTCTGGACACTGACCGACGACATGTACGAACACCTGACCTATGGCGACTTCGTCTTCAGGACGATCGCCGAGGTCGAGCCGAAACTCTACGAGCGCACGCTGACCATGAACGGCGTCTCGAAAGCCTACGCCATGACCGGCTGGCGCATCGGCTATGCCGCGGGTCCCGTCCAGTTGATCAAGGCGATGGACATGATCCAGGGCCAGCAGACCTCGGGCGCCTGCACCATCGCGCAATGGGCCTCGGTCGAGGCGCTCAACGGCCCGCAGGATTTCGTCGCCAGGAACAAGGCGATCTTTCAGGGCCGTCGCGACCTCGTCGTGTCGATGCTCAACCAGGCGCGGGGCATAACCTGCCCGTCGCCGGAAGGCGCCTTCTATGTCTACCCGTCCTGCGCCCAGCTGATTGGCAAGAAGACCAAAGCCGGCAAGATAATCGACACCGACGAGACTTTCTGCTCCGAATTGCTCGAAGGCGAGGGTGTCGCAGTGGTGTTCGGCTCGGCCTTCGGCCTCGGCCCCAACTTCCGCATCTCCTACGCGACGTCGGAGACGCTGCTGGAGGAAGCCTGCACGCGCATCCAGCGGTTCACGGCATCGCTGACCTGATCAGGCTCCGAGACATGAAACCGGCCTTTCGAGCCGGGTTTTTGTCAAGAGCAGACCTCAGCCGCCATACTGCTCGCTCGTGACCGCTTCCATCCAATCTGCGTGGACGCCGTCCAGCGCTTCCTGCATGGCGACGTGGGTCATTGTCGTCTTTGGACCCGCGCCGTGCCAGTGCTTCTCGCCCGGCTCGAACGAGATGACGTCGCCCGCCTTGATCTCCTGGATCGGCCCGCCCCATGCCTGCGCAAGGCCGGCGCCCGCAGTGACATAAAGCGTCTGCCCCAGCGGATGCGTGTGCCAGTGGGTACGCGCACCGGGCTCGAAGCTGACCAGCGTGGCTCTGAGCCGGGCCGGCGCTTCCTTCTCGATGATGGGCGTCTGCAGCACGCGGCCGGTGAAATACTGGTCCGGCGCGATGATGGTCGGCACGCTGCCGCAGGCAATGATCTTCATCTCTGGTGATCCCTAAGTTTGGCAGAACCTACCCTGCCCCGGTGCCGGCTACCACCCCAGCCGGGGCCAGAACAGGCCGGCATGTACGCGATAGTCCGCGTAGGCTCCGGCCAGCGGCGTGCGCGAAAATTTCTTCTCTTCGTCCAGCGCCGCAAACACATAGAGGATAGCGATTCCGGCGATCGGCACCACCGCCCAGATCGACCAGGTCGCGATCCCCCACCCGATCCAGAAGACGATGTAGGACGTATAGAAGGGGTGGCGGACATGGCCGTAGGGGCCGTCGGTCAGCAGGCTGTGTGGATCGTCGGGTGCGAAGGCGAAGCGCAATCGCGCCTTGCGCGACGTGACAATCGCCCACCAGAACAGGGCAGAGCTCGCCAGTTCGACGGCAAGTCCGGTGAGCTTTGCCGAACCCGGCTGCGATTGGATCCAAAGGATGGCGAGAAGGAACAGCGCCGTGGCGATGACCGCCGCCGAAATCACCATGGCGCCTGGAGACATCGCCTGCGATTGGAAATGCGCCCGCATCGACCAGACATATTGGCCAAGCGTCGCGATGCTGCAGATCGAGACAAGAAGATCAAGGACTGGTTCCATTGTCGGGATTCCGCGCGTGATTGCCATGGAGCCAGCGATCGTGCCGGCTATCTCTTTAGAAATCCTTTCTTAACCACATGTTTAAAGAACATATAGAGCCAGCGATGCGATGTTGGCGGTCAGGCAAATCTCAAGGTCTAATCCAGCATGAGCATCACTCACCGCACCATCCGCACGCCGCAGGCCGACTTGCGCCTCAGCCAGTCGTCTGGGTCCGGCATGCCCATCGTCATGATCCATGGGTCGGGCAGTTCGCGCGCCGTGTTTGCCCGTCAGTTCGATAGCCCGCTTGCCGACGGCCATCGGCTGATCGCCTTCGACCTTCCCGGCCACGGCGAGTCCTCCGATGCCCGCGACCCGGCGACCGCCTATACGATTACCGGCCTTGCCCAGACCACAGCCCGGCTTCTCGACGCTTTGGGCATCGGCCACGCCATCATCTTCGGCTGGTCGCTCGGCGGCCATGTGGCGGTCGAACTGGCCAGCTTTCACCATGCGGTCAGCGGCCTGGTGCTGACCGGAGCGCCGCCGGTGTCGCGGGGGCCGCTTGGCATGCTGCGCGGCTTTCACGCCAACTGGGACATGCTGCTGGCCTCCAAGAAGGTCTACTCCGAACGCGACATCGAGCGCTTCGAGGCGCTTTGCTTCGGCGATACCGCCAGTCCGTCTTTCCGCGAAGCCATAAGGCGCACCGACGGCAGGCTTCGCGCCGGCGTGGCGCGCAGCATGTTTGCCGGCAAGGGCGCCGACCAGAAACAGGTGGTCGAGCACGCCCCGTTCCCGGTTGCGGTGATCAATGGAGAGCATGATCCGCTGGTGCGGCTGAGTTACTTCGAGACGGTGGCCTATGGCTTGCTGTGGGAACAATGCCATGTCATATCAGGCGCCGGCCATGCACCGTTCTGGGAACGCCCAGACCTGTTCAACCCGTTGCTGTCGCGCTACGCCGAGATGGTGGTGAAGCAGAGTGCAGCCGCCACGCCCACGCGCCGCACCCAGGCAAGCTGAAATCGCCGGACGGTTCTGATCCCGGGGTCTTGCCTCGGCCGCCTGACGGCGCACCGGATTCCTATTTTCCTTGCCCTGCCGGCTAACCCGTGGGACGATGGGCTTGGGCAGGTGGCTAAGAGAAACAACCCCGCCCCGCGACGGTCGAACAGGCCGGCCGCCGCTCACGACAGGGTGCGATCGGCGCAAAACCGTTTCCACTTTTGCTGATCGCACTCCAAGGGCCAAGCCTGAGTGGAGGTCAGCCATGGGTACTCGCGCCGGAGGACGACGCACGGGACCGAAATGCATTGCCATAGTCGGTCCCTTTGCAAGCGGTAAGACGACACTTCTCGAAGCCATCCTCGCCCGTACGGGCGCCATCCCCCGCCAAAATCCCGTTTCATCGGGAAGCACCGTTTCCGATCATTCGCCCGAGGCGCGGGCGCACGCCATGAGCGTCGAGGCGACCTTTGCCACCACCGAATTCATGGGCGAGCAGATCACCTTCGTCGACTGTCCCGGATCGATCGAATTCTCCTTCGAGGCCGAGCCGGTGCTGGCAGCCTGCGATCTCGCGGTGGTCGTCGCCGAGGCCGACGAGAAGAAGATCCCAGCCTTGCAGCTCATCATGCGCAAGCTCGACGATCACGGCGTGCCGCGCATCCTGTTCCTCAACAAGGTCGACAAGGCAATCGCCGGCGTACGCGATACGCTGAAGATGCTGCAGCCGACGAGCGCGGCGCCGCTGTTGCTGCGCCAGATTCCGCTGCGCAAGGACAATGTGGTGATCGGTTCCATCGACCTGGCGCTAGAGCGCGCCTACATCTACCGCGAATATGCCGAAAGCCAGGTTGCCGAAATTCCAACTGACGACAAGGCGCGCGAACTGGAGGCTCGCTTCTCCATGCTGGAGACGCTTGCCGACCATGACGACCAGTTGATGGAGCAGTTGCTGGAGGAGATCGAGCCGCCGAAAGACGCGGTCTTCGACGATCTGTCCGCCGACCTGCGCGCCGGCGCCATAACGCCGGTGCTTATCGGCACCGCCGAAAAAGGCAACGGCGTGCTGCGCCTTTTGAAGGCGATCCGCCATGACGCACCGGATGTCGAGGCGACGCGCAAACGGCTCGGCGTCCCCGACGGCAATCACACCGTGGTCCAGGTGATGAAGACCATCCACACCGCGCATGGCGGCAAGCTGTCCGTGTCGCGCGTACTCTCCGGCCAGATCGCCGATGCAGCCGAACTCTATTTGTCGAATGGCGAGACGGCGAAGGTCTCCGGCATCTACAAGATGCTCGGCAAGGACCAGTCCAAGCTCACCGCTGCCAAGGCCGGCGACACGGTGGCGTTGGGCAAGCTGGACGAGGTCAAGACCGGCCAGACGTTGAGTTCCACGAAGGGCGGTATCAAGCCGCTGGTCACGCTTACGCCGCCGCAGCCGGTCTTTGCCTTTGCGCTACGGCCGAAGGAGCGCAAGGACGAGGTCAAAATGTCGGCGGCCATCCAGCGCCTGGCCGAGGAAGATCCCTCGCTCACCTTGCGCCACAACCAGGACTCGGCCGAGACCGTGCTGTCCGGCCATGGCGAGATGCATCTGCGGGTCGTGCGCGAGCGGCTGGAAGGCAAGAATCAGATTCCGGTCGAAGGCCATGCGCCTGCCGTCCCCTATCGCGAGACGATCCGAAAGACGGTGCAGCAGCGCGGCCGCCACAAGAAGCAGTCCGGCGGCCATGGCCAGTTCGGCGATGTGGTGATCGAGATCAAGCCGCTGCCGCGCGGCTCCGGCTTTCAGTTCTCGGACACCATCACCGGCGGCGTCGTGCCCAAGACCTACATCCAGTCGGTCGAAACCGGCGTGCGCGATTATCTGAAATCCGGCCCGCTCGGCTTCCCTGTCGTCGATGTCGCCGTTAACCTCTCCGACGGCTCCTACCACGCCGTCGATTCCTCCGACATGGCTTTCCAGATGGCGGCCAAGCTGGCCATGAAGGAAGGCATGGCGGCCTGCTCGCCGGTGCTGCTCGAGCCGGTCATGAAGGTCGAGATCGTCACGCCGTCCGAAGCCACTTCGAAGATCATCGCGCTGATCCCGCAACGGCGCGGCCAGATCCTTGGCTACGACGCGCGGCCTGACTGGCCGGGATGGGATGTCGTGGAGGCGACCATGCCGCAGGCCGAGATCGGCGACCTGATCATCGAACTGCGCTCGGCGACCTCCGGCGTCGCCAGCTATCGTTGCGCCTTCGATCACATGGCCGAGCTGACCGGTCGGTTGGCCGACGAGGCGATGAACGCCAACGGCAAGGCTGCCTGACAGGCCGAAGGATGATCCGCACAAAAAACGGCGCCCGGATGACCCGGACGCCGCTCTTATTGCGGACCGTCTTCTTGGGAGGAAAACGGCAGGTCCGCCGCACGTATCCGCCGCGCCATGCGGCACTGACAGACGAATAGGTTCGGACGCGGTAGCCGCCTGAGCCCGGATCTTCCGAGTGATGCCCCCATCTCCCGGTCGAACCACACCGCGTCCTATGATCTGCTTAAACGATGAATCGCGCCTGCGGCATGTTACCTGAGGTTACATGTCACTGTTACGCGGCGATTTTGCTCGATTTTTCGCTGGCTACGGCAGGCCCGGAAACAAAAAAGCCGGATCAATGAAGATCCGGCTGAGTTTGATTGGAAGTGCCTGTTAAGGCTAACCTCCAGAGGGGAACACTCGAGGGCGCTAATGGGAGGAGAACGCGCCCAGGAGATGATCTATATATGTGCTGTTCATGCCCAAGAAACAAGCATCTATTTTGCAACACACGCATGCAAAAAGGTACAGGCTGTGGTCTAACCCATGTCTAGGGGCCATAGGACCACGAAAAGTTGCCAAATGAATGGCGCGACCGTGCGGTTGCCTTCGCAGAACCGCAAGTCGGGCTGATTCTCGCGCTCGCGGGCAAAAAGCCGAATGACGTTGAATCGGGCAGCAGGCGTTTATTTTTGCGGCAGCGGGATGGGAAGGGTCGGCCGGAAGAAGGGAGACCTGACATGCGGACACCCCAGGCGATCGCCGGCAGCGCGGTCTTCTTCATCGCCGCACCTTGTGTCGTGGCCGGGCTGGTGCCCTGGCTGCTGACGGACCGCTACCGTCTGCCGCTGTCGACGGTGCCCGGCTTCGTGCCGGCTGGCTCCATCCTAATCGTCGCGGCCATCGCCCTGCTCGTCCATTCCTTTGCCCGCTTCGCGCTCGAAGGCATGGGCACGCCGGCGCCTGTAGCACCCACCGAGAGACTGGTGATCGGCGGCGTCTACCGCCATGTCCGCAACCCGATGTACGTCGCCGTGCTGTCGATCATCCTCGGCCAGGCGTTGCTGTTTTCAAGCTGGAGCGTCGCTGCCTATGCCGCCATCGGCGCGATCGTCATGGGCTCTTTCGTCAGGTTCTATGAGGAGCCGACTCTCGCCCGCCGCTACGGTGGCGAATACGAGACCTACCGCCGCAATGTTCCCGGCTGGCTGCCACGGCTGACGCCTTGGCGGGGGTGACCAGCACCTCCCAAGGGCATGTTTAAAATGACCAGCTGCGCGCTTTGGCGATGATGAAGTCGCGGAAGACGTGCAGCTTGGCCTGGTTCTTCATTGCATCGGGATAGGCGAAATAGGTGTCGAAGGACGGCACCTCGGTCTCCGGCAAAAGCTGCACCAAATCCGATTCCTTGGAGATCACGTAGTCGGGCAGCATGGCGATGCCGGCGCCGCCCTGCACGGCGCGCTTGATCGACAAGATGTCGTTGATCTGCAGCGTCGGCACCCTTTGCCCACCGTCGAAATCGCCGATCGTTTCCAGCCAGTTCAGCTCCGACAGATGCGACGGCACCGGCACACCGAAAGTGACGATGCGATGGTTCTTCAGATCGGCGACCGAGGTCGGCTTGCCGTGCTTGCCGACATAGGACGGCGAGGCATAGAGGTGGAAATGCACGGTGAACAGGCGGCGCTGGATAAGGTCGGGCTGCTGCGGCTGGCGCAGCCGTATCGCGCAGTCGGCCTGGCGCATGGTGAGGTCGAGTTCCTCATTGGCCAGGATCAGCTGCAGGCTGATTTCCGGATAGAGCTCGATGAATTCCTGCACCCGCTCGGTCAGCCAGCCGGCGCCGAGCCCGACCGTGGTCGTTACCCTCAGCACGCCTGAGGGACGGTCCTTGGCCTCGGTCAGCTTCGACTTGATGGTCTCCAGCTTCATCAGCACGTCATGCGCCGTGCGGAACAGCATTTCGCCCTGCTCGGTCAGCACCAGGCCGCGGGCATGGCGATTGAACAGCGGCACCCCGACATCATGTTCGAGCGCGCTGACCTGGCGTGAAATCGCCGATTGCGACAGGTGCAAAGTCTCGGCGGCATGGGTAAACGACCCAGCCTCCGCCGCTGCGTGAAACACGCGAAGCTTGTCCCAGTCCAACGCCATTGAGTTCCCCTCGTTCTGTTTTTGGCGTCTGAATGAAAAATCAGGCTTTTGAACGGCTTGCGACGCCGTCTTGATAGATTTTATTCCGCCGCTTCGCGGTGCACCTCGATGCCGGCCAGGTATTTTTCCGCCTCGAGCGCGGCCATGCAGCCGAGCCCGGCGGCGGTCACCGCCTGACGGTAGATATCGTCGGTCACGTCACCGGCGGCGAACACGCCGGGCACATCGGTGCGGGTCGAATTCGGCGCCGTCCACAGATAGCCGTTCGGCTTCTGCTTCAGCTTGCCGACAAACAATTCCACCGCCGGCGCATGGCCGATCGCCACGAACACGCCGTCCACCTGGAGATGGCTGACCTCGCCGGTCATCGCATTTCTGAGCTTCAGCCCTTCGACCGAAGGCGGCAGCGGCGTCTTGCCGGGCCGGCCGGTGATCTCGTCGACGATCGTGTCCCAGATGACTCGGACATTGTCCTTTTTCAACAGCCGCTCACGCAGGATGCGCTCGGCGCGGAAATCGTTGCGCCGGTGGATGACGGTCACGCTCTTCGCCAGATTGGAGAGATAGAGCGCCTCCTCCACCGCCGAATTGCCGCCGCCGATGACAGCGACATCCTTGCCGCGATAGAAAAAACCATCGCAGGTGGCGCAGGCCGACACGCCGAAGCCCATGAAGGTTTGTTCGGTGGGGATGCCCAGCCACTTCGCCTGCGCACCGGTGGCGATGATCAGCGCATCGGCCGTGTAAGTGGTGCCGGAATCGCCCGTGGCGCGGAACGGCCGCACATTGAGGTCGACCTCGGTGATGATGTCGTTGACGATGTCAGTGCCGACATGCTCGGCCTGCTTCAGCATCTGCTCCATCAGCCACGGGCCCTGGATCGGATCGGCGAAGCCCGGATAGTTTTCGACATCGGTGGTGATCATCAGCTGCCCGCCCTGCTGCAAGCCTGCTACGAGCATCGGCTTGAGCATGGCGCGCGCGGCGTAGACTGCGGCGGTATAGCCGGCCGGGCCGGAACCGATGATAAGGACAGGCGCGTGCTTGGTGGTCATCTAAAGCCTCTGCGGGGCAGACAATCGAGTGTGCCTTGGAAAACGACGTGAAATGCTGCTGGCAATGTAAGGGTTGCCAACCACACCAGCAAGACGATCAGGCCGTCGTCCCCGGAAAGCTTCGGCCTACAGGCTTATTCGCGCAATGGCCGCTTTCGTTACGGTTGCGAAATCGCCCGACCAAAGGGCTGGCATCGACACAAAAGTCGTTTAAGGACGAGAGCGCGAAAGATTCTTGCGCTAAGCCGAGACCGCCATGCCCCTGAAAGCCGACCTCGACGCCATCGACTGGAAGATTCTGCGCGAGCTTCAGGCCGACGGGCGCATGACCAATGTCGAACTGTCGAGCCGTGTCGGCATTTCCGCCCCGCCCTGCCTGCGCCGTGTCCGGCGGCTGGAGGAAACCGGCATCATCAGAGGCTATCGCGCCTTGCTCAACGCGCCGGCGCTCGGCATGGATGTCGTCGCCTTCTGCCTGATCGGCCTGCATCACCAAGCCGACGCGGAGCTCAAAGCTTTCGCCGAGCGCACTCGCGGCTGGCCGATCGTGCGCGACGCCTGGATGGTCTCGGGCGAATCCGACTTCCTGCTGCATTGCGTGGCGAGCGATCTCGGCACATTCCAGACCTTCGTCATTGAAGAACTGGCCTCGGCCCCCAATGTCGACACGGTGCGCACCGCGCTGACCATCCGCCGCGTCAAGGACGAAGGGCTGGTGGCGTTCAGCGCCTGATAAGCGAGATTAACTTCGAAAAAGCATGTGCGATGCCGACCAAGACATACCCCAACAGACACACTGCTACCTCTCCGACAACTGGCAAAAGAATGAAGCCGTCCCCAGGGCCGGGGCTCTCACCAGGGGACATCTCCGGCAAAGCTAAAAAGGCTAGCAAAATAGTGAGCAAGCAAGCCAGACGAATGTGATGACATGCGGCAACCATTTGAGACGGAAAATGTTTTTTGACGCGAGAACGCCGCGCCGATCACAATCATGTTGACGACGAATATGAGCCAGAAAGCGAATTCTGGCGCCGAAATCGTAGGGTATTCCGGGTCAGATTGCGTGAACATGAGCGGCCAAGGTTGAATATGCCATCCGGTTTCAGCTACGGAATCGGGAGTACTTTGACCCACCCTGCCAAGGGCAGGATCTGCTACCTGCGCTCCACCGTGAGAACAACAGGCAATCCCCAGGGCACATCTAGCGGTGCTTGAAGCAGTGAGACGTCGCCATCCGCGACCTGGGCTTCCCACTTGGCATAGTGTTTCAACCGGTAGTTCCCGGAGCGGACGCTGAGGCAGGCAACAGGCCCGCCATCGAGGTTTAGCGCCGTCTTGAGATCGAGGTCGGTCTGCAACAGGAAGTTTGCTAGCCGGTCCAGCGAGAAGAAAGCGTCCTTGGTCGAACCGACGATGATCCAGCCCTGACGATCTTCCGCGATAAAGGTGCGGTTGGCCAACCAGTTGCTCTTGGCGCGTACATTGTTGCGGCCGTCCTCACCGACAAGCAATGGATAGGAAACCATAGCGTTTTCGGCATTCTCCGTGACTGCGCGCCAGTCACGTGAATTGAGATCGACCACATGCGTGCCGGAGGCATTCACGAACCAGGCGCCGGCCTTCGCATCGTATTCATCCGGCCCGAGCCTCGCACCCATGCTGACAAAGGGCGTGTCGGCTTCGCCCTTCAGTCCGAAATAACTGCCATTGACGATCAGAACGGTGCCGCCTGTGCCTTGTGGATTGAGTGCCGCTTCCCACTGGTCGATGTCCTTGGCACCACTGGGCTCGTTACGGGCAACGAAACGGAATTTGGCTGGATCGAAACGGTTGAGATAGAGCCGGTCAATTTCACGGTCGCCCGCCATGACGGGGATTTCTCTGACCTGGAATCCAGGCTCGGTTTCATTCCATGAGCTGGCTCCAGCGGTCACATCAGGAATTTCCGATTTCAACGCAAGCTGCATGGCAGGCGAGAGACGCGCATCGCCGGGTGCAACGGCGATCCAGTAGCTTCCGCCGCGGCGAAGAAGTGCATTGAGCCCATACACGCCGTGTTTTTGCCAGACATACCCCACGGCTGAAAGCACAGCCAATATCAACAAGACAACGGCAACAGAGATTGCTTTCTTCAATGAATTCCCCTCGTTCTTCGATGGAATGACATCTGCAAATTTCTTGCTTGAATGATGTCTGATCTCTGCAGTTTTTCCGCAAAAGAGCGTGGTGCTTTCCTGGGGAATAGCGTCAAAGCAAAGAAATGGATCGGCTCGCCGTTTCTGCGAAACGGTGAAACGCTCAAGCTAACCCATTGAGATTGCGTCGCAACAGATCCGGAAAGCTAAATCAGTCTCGATCCGAGCGACTCGACAGCTCTCAAAAGCCGTTCCAGATCATCGGGGTTGCGCAGCGGCAGAACCTCGAAGCCCGGCTCATTACTTCCCTCGCCATCCACCAGCCAGCCGCGCGGCAGGCCGGCACGTTGTCCGGCCTGCATATCCGCGGCCTTGTCGCCGACTATCAGCGAGCGCTTGAGATCGAGGCCGAGACGCTGCCGGGCCTGTAGCAGCATGCCCGGATTGGGCTTGCGCATTGGATGGTCGGCGACCGCCAGTGGCCCGCTGCCCGCCTCGTGGTAGGCGCAGGCCAGAACCATGTCGACGAAGGCATCGCCGGCGGCAAGCAGCTTGAGAACCCGGCCGTTGACCGCGGCAAATTCCTTCCAGCCGAAATAGCCGCGCGCGATGCCGGACTGGTTGGTGACGATGACCACCGGGATGTTGCCCCGGTTGGCCGCCGCGATGACCGGCACGATGCCGTCGCGCAGCGCCATTTTGGCTGGATCGTCGGGATAGCCGGTGTCGACATTGATGGTGCCGTCGCGGTCGAGGAACAGCGCCGGCGCGTTGGCTGGAAACACCCGCGAACCCACCCGCTCAACCCACAGGCCGGGCTCAGCCAGCGGGTATGGACCGTAGGCCCCGGTGTCAGCCATTCGACAGACGGTCTTCCACCACCTCGCAGAGATAGTGGTAGAGGCAGAGATGTCCCTGCTGGATGATCGGCGTCGAGGTCGAGGGCACGTTGAGCAGTATGTCGGTGAGCGGCTTGAGTTTGCCACCGCTGTCGCCGGTGAGGCTGACCACCGTCATGCCCATCATCCGAGCCTGTTCGGCGGCAGCCAGAATGCTCGGCGAATTGCCGCTGGTCGAGATGGCAAGCAGCACGCCGCCGGGCGCGCCATGCGCCTCGACCTGGCGCGAAAACACGGTGTCGAAGCCATAGTCATTGCCCCAGGCGGTCAGCATGCCCGCGTTGGCCGGCAGCGCAATCACATTGTAGGCCTTGCGCTCCTTAAGGAAGCGGCCGACCAGTTCGGTGGCAATGTGGATGGCGTCGCTGGCCGAGCCGCCATTGCCGCAGACCAGCAGCGCCTTGCCCGAGGAAAGCGCGGCGACGACCGCACTCACAGCACGTTCCATCTCGGCGGTCAGGTCACGCTCGACTGTCGCGGTGATCGCGGCCGCCGAGCGGACCAGATAGTCATTCAGTCCGGACATGAAATCCCTCAGTTGGTACCGCCGCCGGCGCGCAATTTGCCGATCGTGCCGGTGGTGCTCTTGCCGGCGACAAGGTCGACCAGGACGACGCGCCCGCCCGCCTTCTGCACCACATCGGCGCCGACAACGGTTTCGACCGTGTAGTCGGCGCCCTTGACCAGAATGTCGGGCAGAAGCGCCTCGATCAGCGCCAGCGGCGTATCCTCTTCGAACACCACGACCGCATCGACCGAGGCCAGGGCGGCGAGCACGCAGGCACGATCATGCTGATCGTTGACCGGGCGCCCTGCGCCTTTCAGCCGACGCACCGAGGCATCGCTGTTGAGGCCGAGCACCAGCCGGTCGCACTGGCTGCGCGCCGCGTGGAGAAGACTGACATGGCCGGCATGCAATATATCGAAGCAGCCATTGGTGAAGCCGACGCTCAGGCCCTCGTCCTTCCACGCCGCCACCATGCGCGCGGCCGATGCGGCATCGAGGATGGCGTCCTTATGGGCGGTGGGGCCGTGCGAGCGGAACAGCGCGCCGGTGAGTTCCTCCACGGTCAGCCGCGCGGTGCCGCGTTTGCCCACCACCACACCGCCGGCGGCATTGGCGATGGAGGCGGCCATGACGCGATCGGCGCCCGCGGCCAGAGCCAGCGCGAAGCTCGCGATTACCGTATCGCCGGCGCCCGAAACGTCGAACACTTCGCGCGCCTGGGTGGCGATGTGGCGCGCCTCATCCGCGCCGACGACGCTCATGCCCTTTTCGCTGCGGGTGGCGACGACGAAGTCGAAGCCATGTGCCGAAATCAGCTGGCGTGCCGCCGCGACGATCTCGTCGTCGGCGAAAACCGGGCGACCGACAGCTTCGCCAAGCTCCTTGCGGTTGGGCGTGATGGCGGTCGCGCCGGCATAGCGCGCATAGTCGCGGCCCTTGGGATCGACCAGCACCGGTTTTCCCGCCTCGCGGCAGATGGCGATCAGGTCGGCGGCGACGCCGTCGAGCAAGATGCCCTTGCCATAGTCGGACAGAATGACGATGTCGGCGCGCGTGAGTGCGGCGCGAAAATGCCGGACCAGGTCCGCCCGTTCCTTGTCGTCGAGCGGCTTGATCTCTTCCTCATCGAAGCGCAGCACCTGCTGATTGAGCGCGCTGAAGCGGCTCTTCGACGACGTCATGCGACCGCGCTCCTGCGCCATATCAGCCGTATCGGCGCCGAGTTCGCGCAGCATGCGCACCAGATTGTCGCCGGCCACATCGGTGCCGATCACCGATATGGGAATAGCGCTGGCACCCAGCGAGACGATGTTGGCGACAACGTTGCCTGCGCCGCCCATCGTCGAGGTCTCGCCGCGCCCGTGCAGCACCGGGATCGGCGCTTCCGGCGAGATGCGCTCGATGACGCCGTTGACGAAACGGTCGAGGATGAAGTCGCCGACCACCAGCACGGCAACGTCGCCAAAGCGGGCAATGGCGCGGTGCAAAGGTTCGGGCGAAGGCGGATTGTGCTTGATCATGTCACTGGCAATGCGAGGGAAAGGCCGACCTCAATCACGCTGAAAATTGTCAATTTACGGGCCGGATCGTTCATGGCGAAGCCGATATACCGCAAATCCGCGCAGCGCAACGTCAGGGCGGCCGTCAGCTCTTCTGCAACGCGACGTGGACGCCCAGTCCGACCAGCACCGCCCCGCCCGCCCGCTGCATGATCCGCTGCGCACGGCTGGAGCGCTTCAGCCGGGCGATCACCATGCCTGCCAGCAACACGCAGACAATATCTGCCGAAGAGAACATTAAATTGACGATGGTGCCCAGCACGACGAATTGCAGCCACACCGGGAACCCCGCCGAGGCATCGATGAACTGTGGCAGGAACGCCATGAAGAAGATCGCCGTCTTCGGATTGAGCACTTCGACGGTGATGCTCTCGAAAAATGCGCGGCGCGCCGATTTGCGCTCGATCGTCGGCAGCGCCCTGTCACCGTCCCCGCGCTTGCGGAACAAGGACACGCCAAGCCAGATCAGATAGAGCGCGCCGATGAGCTTGACCGCCATGTAGAGCGGCGGCACCGCATGGAAGAGCACCGACAGCCCGGCGGCAGCCGCAAAGACATGGAAATAACCGCCAAGATGGATGCCAAGTGCCGCCGTCAGCCCCGACCAGCGCCCGCGCGCCATGGTCTGCGCGGCGGCATAGAGCATGGCCGGTCCTGGAATATAGGCAAAGATCGCCGTGGTGGCGAAAAACGCAATGAGCAGTTCGGTCGACGGCATTTTTTGTCCCCTAGCTTGCGGGCCTCGAATAAAGCGGGCCGCTTCGCGGTCTCACTATGTCGTCGTGGTGCTTCATCGACAGCCCGGCTGCCCTCCCTTATAAGGACCGGAATCGCAAGCAACCAGAGGCCTTCATGATCATCGTCACGGGCGGGGCCGGCATGATCGGCTCCAACATCGTCGCCGCACTCAATGCCGAAGGCCATGATGACATCCTCGTCGTCGACGACCTCACCGACGGCCACAAGATCGCCAACCTGGCCGATTTGCAGATAGCCGACTATCTCGACAAGGACGAATTCTTGGCCACCTTGGAAGCCGGCGACCTAGGCCGAGTGGAGGCCGTCTTCCACCAGGGCGCCTGCTCGACCACCACGGAATGGAACGGCAAGTTCATGATGGACGTGAACTACGCCTTCTCAAAGCGGTTGCTGCATGGCTGTCTTTCGCTGCGCATACCGTTCCTCTATGCCTCCTCGGCTTCCGTCTACGGCGGCGGTTCGGAGTTTCGCGAGGACCCCGCACTTGAGCGGCCGCTCAACGTCTACGCCTATTCGAAGAAACTATTCGACGACTATGTCAGGCGCACCGTGTTCGACACCGATCATTCGCAGGTCGCCGGCCTGCGCTACTTCAACGTCTATGGCCCGCGCGAGGCGCACAAGGGCGCCATGGCCTCGGTCGCCTTCCATCTGTTCAACCAAGTCGGGCGCGGCGAAAACCCAAAGCTGTTCGGCGCCCATGACGGCTTCGGGCCTGGCGAACAGAGCCGCGACTTCATTCATGTCGGCGATGTCGCCGACGTCAATCTGTGGCTGTGGAAGCGCGGCTCGAGCGGCATCTTCAACTGCGGCACCGGCCGCGCCCAGCCGTTCCGCGCCATTGCCGAGACCGTGATCGATACGCTGGGCAAGGGCGAGATCGAGTTCATCGAATTCCCCGATCACCTCAAGGGCAGCTACCAGAGTTTTACCCAGGCTGATATGTCCCGCTTGCGCGCAGCCGGCTATAATGGGCAATTCCGCAGCGTGGAAACCGGCGTCAGAGACTATGTCGAATGGCTGAAAGCCCAACGATCCTCGTGATCGGCCCACGCTGGGTGGGCGATATGGTCATGGCGCAGTGCCTGTTCTCGGCGTTGAAGGAGCTCCATCCCAACGCCGCCATCGACGTGCTTGCCCCGGCCTGGGCGGCCCCGCTGGTCAAGCGCATGCCCGAGATTCGCCAGCAGATCGATTTCCCGCTGCAACCCGGCGCGCTCGAATTCATCATTCGCCGCCGCTTCGGCCGCCTGCTGCGCGGCCGCTACGACATGGCCTACGTCCTGCCGGGCAGTTGGAAATCGGCGCTGATCCCGTTCTTTGCCCGCATTCCGCGCCGTTTCGGCAATCTCCGGGAAATGCGCTACGGCCTGCTGACCGACATCGTGCCGCTGCCCGATGCCGTCAAACGGCGCACCGCGCAGGCCTATTTTGGCCTCGCCCAAGGCGGACATTTCCGGCCGCCGCGGCTCACCGTCGACGCCGGCAATCAGAAAGATCTGCTCGCTCGCTTCGCAGTGCAGCCGGGAAAATTCGTCGCCATGATGCCCGGCGCCGAATTCGGTCCGGCCAAACGCTGGCCTAGCGAAAGCTATGCCGGCCTCGCCGGAGAGATGATGGCGAAAGGATTCAAGGTCGCGTTGTTCGGCTCGAAGAACGATCGCGACGTCACCGCCGAGATCGCAGCACTCGCGCCCGGTGTCGTCGATCTGGCAGGAAAGACACGGCTGGAGGACGCCATCGACCTGATCGCCGCGGCCAGGCTGGCGGTGTCCAACGACAGCGGGCTGATGCATGTCGCGGCCGCCGTCGGCACGCCGGTCGTTGCCGTCTACGGTTCGACCTCGCCGGAAAACACGCCGCCGTTGGCTGAACAGCGCGAACTGATCTGGTTGCATCTGTCCTGTTCGCCCTGCCACCGGAAGGTCTGTCCGCTCGGCCACCTCAACTGCCTGAAGACGCTGGACGTTGCCCGAGTGGCAGCGGCGGCGGACAGGTTGCTGGAACTCCCGGCCGCCGCATGAAGGTGTTGATCGTCAAGACCTCCTCGATGGGCGACGTCATCCACACCTTCCCCGCCGTCGAAGATGCACGCCGCAAGCGCCCCGATATCGCCTTCGACTGGTGCGTCGAAGAGGCCTTTGCCGGCATCGTCGCGCTGCATCCGGCGATAGCAAAGATCCATACCGTCGCCATCCGGCGCTGGCGCAAGCATCTGTTCAACGCCGGCACATGGCGGGAGGCGACAAGCTTGCGCCGCGCTCTGCAAGCAGGCGAGTACGACCTCGTCATCGATGCGCAGGGGCTGCTGAAATCGGCCCTGGTGGCGAAACAGGCAGCGGCACCAATCGCAGGTTTCGACCGCGCAAGCGCGCGGGAGCCCTCGGCAACGTTGTTTTACCAGCGCAAATACGCCGTGCCGCGCAACCTGCACGCCATCGAACGCACGCGCCGGCTGTTCGGGCTGGCGCTCGGCTACGAGCCCGATCTTTCGGCGCTCGCATCCGGGATTGTGCCGCCTCCCGGCGGCCTGGCCGGCATTGACGGCAAGACGGCCTTCCTGCTGCACGGCACCAGCCGCGAGGACAAGAAATGGCCCGCCGAAGACTGGATCGAAACGGCTCGCCTGCTGGTTGGTAGCGGAATGACGCCGGTCACCACCTGGTCGAACGAGCGTGAGAAGGCGGTGGCCAAGGCGATCTCGAAAGCCGTGCCGTCAACGATCGTGGTGCCGAGATCGCCGCTGGCAGACATTGCCGCGATCCTTGGCCGCTCGACGCTGGTTATCGGCGCCGACACCGGTCTGACCCACCTCGCCAGCGCCTTCGGCCTGCCGACGGTCGCGGTGTTCCTGGCGACCGAGCCGGGTTTGACCGGCCCGCGCGGGCAATATGCCTCAACGTTGCTGGCCGCAGCGGGGGAGCGCCTCATGCCGGCACAGGTGGTGCCGGAAGCAGAAAAGCTATTAGCCCTTAAGCTCCAAGCTTCGGCATAGGACCTTCCAGCAATTCTGAGGTGCTAGATAAATTGCACCTGGACGATCTCATAACCCCTGGCGCCGCCGGGGGCGTTGACCTCGATGGCGTCGCCGACTTCCTTGCCGATCAGCGCGCGCGCGATCGGCGAGGAGATCGAAATACGGCCCGATTTCACATCCGCTTCCTGGTCGCCGACAATCTGGTAGGTCTTCTTTTCCTCGGTGTCCTCGTCGACCAGCACCACCGTGGCGCCGAACTTGACCTTGTCGCCGCTAAGCTTGGTGACGTCGATCACCTCGGCCCGAGCAATATAGTCTTCCAGTTCGTTGACACGGCCCTCATTGAGGCTCTGCGCCTCTTTGGCGGCATGATATTCGGCATTTTCGGACAGGTCGCCATGCGAGCGCGCTTCGGAGATCGCCTCGATGATACGCGGCCGCTCTTGCTGCTGGCGCCAGCGCAGTTCTTCCTTCAATGACGCGAACCCCTCGCCTGTCATCGGGACCTTGTTCATGATGCCTGACCTTTCCTGCCGCCACCCCCGCATTTCGGGGAAAGCCTTGTCGATGGGTATAAAAAGAAAACGGGTCCGGCAGCCTCGGGCTAACGGAACCGTTTCACCGCAATTTTCCCCAATATAGCGATCCTCGCGCGTTTTTCACGCTCAAAAAGCAGGCTTTTTGAAAAATCATGAGCCGACTTGCGCAATTGCCGTCACGGCATGTGCAGCGTGTTGCAGTTGCGACAACAAAAACCGGCTGCGATTGCTCGCAGCCGGCCCAGAGAAGCCGTTGGGGTGGGGTCAGCTTCTCATGAAATGGTAGATCTGTTCGGCCAGCATGCCGTATTCGCGCGAATCCTTGCCCGTCCGCTTCTCGATCTCGGCCAGTTGCGCCTGAGCGCCGGCCAGATCGCCGATCTGCAGATGGGCCTCGCCGAGATATTCGCGCACCAGCGTGTAGTCCGGGTTGATGCGGAGCGCTTCCTCGTAATAGCCGAGGCCGACGGTGACACGGCCGGAATGGCGATGCGAATAGCCGAGATAGTTGAGGATGCGCGGATCCTGCTTGTTGGCGGCAAGGCTGAGCACGGCGATTGCCTCATCATAACGCCCGGCCATGGCCAGGTCGTGACCAGCATCATAGATGTTGTCGTCGTCCAGCATGCCGTACTTCGGCGCGACGCATTTCTGCTTTTTCTTGTCCCAGACCTGCCCCTTCTTGCACTGGGTGGTGGTCTCGGTACCACCGCCACCGCCGCCGGCCGCAAACACCGGAACCGCAAAGAACTGCAGCGCGACAACCGCCGCAGCCGCCTGGATCAACACTCTTTTATGCATCGAAGCCTCCTTGAGGGGATAATGACAAGCTTGAGGGAAAATGACGATAATGAAAAGCTAACGCCGGGATGCAGACTTTTCATCCCGGAAACCCGCAGCCGCCGAAACTATTTGTGCGCCATGCCTAACTTGAATTCGGTCAAAGGCGGGAGCCAAGGATCAGAACATGACGTGACGCGCGCTGCAAATCCGCTATCATTCGGGAAATGATCAGCGGGGTGCCGAGTGCAACAGCGCCGTGAGCGGGAATGGGAGCTATCGATCGGCCCGGACACCGTGCGCCTGTTCATTCTCAAGGCAAAGGGACTGAGTGCTGCCGTCAACGAAGACTATGCCGACGGTGCCGAGCATGAGGTCGAGCTCGATGGTGAATCACATGCCAATCACCACCATGACGGTCTGGCGGAGGAAAGCGCGGAAGACCTCACCGAGGAAGAGCTGCGCGAGCTGATCAACGACCTCAACGTTGACGAAGCGGCCGAGTTGATCGCGCTGGCCTGGGTCGGCCGCGGCGACTATGACGCTGCGGAATGGTCCGATGCGGTTGCCGCCGCGCGCGACCGCGCCAACAAGCGCACGGCGAAATACCTGCTCGGCATGCCGCTTTTGGCCGACTGGCTGGAAGAAGGGCTGGAAGCGATTGGCGCGTAACGGCGTGGTTACCGTTCGTGATGGGCCGCAGGCAACCTCCGGGCGCTCGCGCCGTTGAGGACGATGGGGTCTGTTGTACTTTCCCGAACATGCAGGGTTGCACTGGTCATGGTCGTCACGGCTCTGCTGCTGACGCCCCTGCTGACGCAAGCCGACGCCAAACAGCGCAAGAAGCATTACACGCCGCTGTCACAGCGGTTGGAGCAGTTGTTTTCACCGCGGGTCGACTCGCATCCTAAGCCGCGCAGCAAACACAGCCAGAAGCCCAGGCCACAGCGGCACATCACGCCAAAGCAGGTGGAACAAAAGACCCCGGATAAAGAGCCCTCGCCCGCCGATGTTCCGGTGCAGCCCTCGCGCGTTGTCCCGCTGCCCGAGGCGCGTCCTTCAGAGGCGCCGAAGACCGGCGCGGCACCGATCGAAAAGCAAAAGGCCGAAGGTCCGAACCCCCTTGGCGCGCCCAACCGGTCCAATGACGATCGATTCAACGAAGAAAAGTCCCGTTTTAAAAAGCAGGCGCGGCCCGGACCGTCAGCCCCGAAGCCGTCGACCGATAAGCAAAGCGAGCCCGAGCCGCCGGCCGCGGTGCCGATTCCGACACAAAAGCCAGACACTTCGGAACCTGAAGCTCAGCCGCCGGCCGTTGCTCCGCAACCACCTGAAAAACCCGATGCCGGCGACAAGAAGATGCTGCCCGATGCGCGCTCGGCCGATTTGCCCGATGCAAAAATGCCGGCGGCGGAAGTCGCCTGTCGCGAGCGGCTGACGGCCCTTGGTGTCGAATTCGAGGAGCATAAGGCGGAAAGCAATCCCGACATCGGCTGCTCGATCCCCTATCCCCTGGTGCTGAAGTCGCTCGGAAAATCCATCGCCATCGGCCCCGCGACCGAACTCAACTGCCCGATGGCCGAGGCGGCAGCCCGCTTTGCCGCCGAAATCATACAGCCGGCGGCGAAAGCCGAGTTCGGAGCCGACCTGAAATCGATCAACCAGGCATCGGCCTTTGTTTGCCGGCCGCGCAACGGCACGCGCCATCTGTCGGAACATGCCTTCGGCAACGCGCTCGATATTGCCAGCTTCACGTTGTCGGATGGCAGAAAGATCGAAGTCGGTCCAACGCCGCCCGAGAAGGACGGCGAATTCCTCAATGCGGTGCGCAAGGCCGCCTGCGGACCGTTCAAGACCGTGCTTGGACCGGGCGCGGACCCGGACCATTCCCTGCATTTCCATCTCGATCTCGAACCGCGCCGGAATGGTGGCACTTTCTGCCAGTAATGGCCCTCCAGTGATCGTCATGCCGGTGATGGTCTGGCTGCCGCATTTCGGCCGCAGGCATGAACGGGAACGCTGAGTTTTCCTTTACCCTTGATCGTTAAAATCCCACCGATCAAGGACAGGATTCCGCCCATGGCCGCAATATTTCGCGCCGCGAAGGCAAAAAGCGCAGCGATACTGGCCACCGGTCTTGCGCTGGCCGCCGTTTCGGCTTGCAACACTGGCAGCGTGCTGTCGCTGCAGCCGGCCGTCGATGTCGGCTCGCAGACCGCGGCCGTGCCGCAATATGAAGGCATGCAGAAGCTCGTCCCGTCCAATCCCTATATGACTGCCGCCTATCCGCGCATGGACGAGCCGATGTCGGAGTCGGAGCCGCAGCAGATGCCGGCCAGCGAAACCGATTGCCGTGGCGAGCTGAAGCGGCTTCGCGTCGTCTACACCGATGTCCAGCCGATCCACGAGGGACAGTGCGGCATAGACTGGCCGGTCAAGGTCTCCGCCATCGGCGGCATCCAGATGAAGCCCGCCGCGACATTGACCTGCGACATGGCCGCAAGTTTCGCCGCCTGGACCAGCAACGAACTGGTTCCCTCCGCCCGCTGGCGCTATTTCTCGGGCGTCAAGACCATCCACCAGGGCTCAAGCTATTCCTGCCGCAACATCGCCGGCGAAGGTGTCCTGTCCGAGCACGGCAAGGGCAACGCCCTCGACGTCATGAGCATCGAGCTCAACAACGGCGACGACATCGACGTGCGCAAGCCCGGCCTGTTTGCCTTCCGCACCCGCGGCTTCCTCAACAATGTGCGTGCCGACGGCTGCCAGTATTTCACCACCGTGCTCGGTCCCGGCTACAATTACGATCACCGCAACCATTTCCATTTCGACATCAAGAACCGCAAAAGCGGCTACCGCGCCTGCCGCTAAGGCGTTTCACCGTTCAGAAATCAGTCGGGATTGGCGTTCCTGGTGGAAGCGATGATTTGCTCGGCCACCAGATCCTGAATGCGCCAAAGGTTCCTGTCGCGGATACCGCTCTCTTCCAACTTGCTGACGGTTCGGAACAGGTATTGAGCCGACGAGCCCCAATGCCCGGCAGCCCGCGCCAGCGTGTCGGCAACCTGCTCCAATGGCAGCCGGCCGGCATAGGCCCTGCCGTCTGGCGCGGCGACGAAAGCCAAGGCCCGCAACGGCCCATCCTTGGTCTTGACCTTGATCCAGCATGGCACGTTAGTCGGCGGATTGGCATCGATCTCGCGGCGCATCAACTGGCCAAGTTGCCCGACATGGTCTTCCGCGGGCAGCCGATAGACGATGCCGTTGCAGCTGCCGCCTCGATCGAGCGCCAGCATCAGCGCCGGCAAATCACGGGTTCCGCGCCAACGGGTCAGCGTCAGGCAGAACGAGCGGTGCCATCCTGGCGCCGTGGCCGGGCGCTGCTCGACATGGGCAAATTCGGGGTTCCAGATCAGCGACCCGTAGGCAAAGACCCATAGCGCTTCAGGCCGATGCTCCGACAGAAGTTGCTCGACAAGACTATCGAACTCCGCGTCTGTATGCTCGGTTGTTCCGGGCTCGGGACCCGGATCCGGTTCGACACGCTCGACCCTTGCGACAAGGTCCGCGGTCAATGCCATCGAGCTGCGACCCACCGGCTTCTTATCCATTCCTGCTCACCCCCCGCAAAAACGATGGCCGACGATAGAACGGCTGCTCGCCGCTGGCCATTGATTTCCAGGGTCCGTCAGGCACAGATACCGCACGGATCGAGCCGCTTTCATGAGCCGACGAAGCCTGCAACGACGCGCATTGACCTGGCTCGCCGCTCTTCTGGCGGTCTGGCTGGCCCTCGCCTATGTCGCTGCGCCGGAATTCTGGACGGTTCGCGACCGCGGCTTTCGCACGCGGACTTTCGAGATGGTGACACACACGCCGCAAGGCATTCCGGGCGACCCGATCAATATCGGCCTTGTCGGTACCGAAAAAGAGATGGTCCATGCCTTCGCCATGACCGGATGGGATACGGCCGATGGCGTGACGCTAAAGACCGCGATCGAAATCGGTGAGAGCGTGCTGTTCGACCATCCCTATCCTGACGCCCCGGTCAGCCGGCTGCTGTTCGAAGGCCGGGCCCAGGATCTCGCCTTCGAAAAGCCGGTCGGCGGGAGCGCCGACCGGCGCCATCATGTCCGCTTCTGGCGCAGCGATGCGACCGGCGACGACGGCCGAACGCTCTGGATGGGCTCGGCCAGCTTCGACCGCGGCGTTGGTCTCAGCCACGATACCGGCGCCATCACCCACCATATCGCCCCTGACATCGACGCCGAGCGCGATCTCGTGATCCACGACCTGTCGGCGGCCGGCATGGTGATCTCGGTGAGCGACATCCCGGGCATCGGCGCCACCAGGACCGGACGCAACGGCGGCGGCGATCCCTATTTCACCGACGGCAAGGCTGTTGTCGGGGTGCTCAGGCAATTCCCCTGAACCACTGTCATTTTCCAAAAATCATCGCGGACTATTTTCCTGCGGCCCGCCGCAATGCTATTGAGCCCTGATGCTATACGTCGAAATCGCCACCGTGGTCGTCCTCATCTGTGTGAACGGCCTTCTGTCGATGTCCGAGCTCGCCATCGTGTCGTCGCGCCCGGCGCGGCTCAAGGCGATGATCGACCGGGGCGTCAATGGCGCCGGGCGTGCGCTGACGCTCGGCTCCAATCCCGGCAAATTCCTGTCGTCAGTGCAGATCGGCATCACTCTGGTCGGCGTGCTGTCGGGCGCCTTCTCCGGCGCCACGCTGGGCGACAGGCTGTCGGTGTACCTGGCCTCGACCGGCATGCGCGAAAACATCGCCGATCCGCTCGGCGTCGGCATTGTCGTTGCGATCATCACCTATTTCTCGCTGATCGTCGGCGAACTGGTGCCCAAGCAGATCGCGCTGCGCGATCCCGAGCGTGTTGCGGCCCGCGCGGCGCCTGCGATGACCATCCTCGCCACCGTCTCGGCGCCGCTGGTGTTCCTGCTCGACATTTCCGGCCGCGCCATATTGTGGTTGCTCGGCCAGCGCGGCGAGAGCGAGGAAAAAGTCACCGACGAAGAGATCAAGATGCTGGTCGCCGAGGCCGAGCACCACGGCACCATCGAATCTGACGAGCGGCGCATGATCGCCGGCGTCATGCGGCTCGGCGATCGCGCCGTGCGCGCCGTGATGACGCCGCGCACCGAGGTCGACTGGATCAATTTGCAGTCCGATGAGGGTGCCATCCGCAAGCTCTTGATGGAGACCCAGCATTCGCGCCTGCCGGCCGGCGATGGCGGCGTCGACGTCATGGTTGGCGTTGTTCAGACGCGCGACGTGCTGGCCGCCCTGCTTGCCGGCCGCGCACTCGATCCGCGCAAGCATGTGCGCGCCGCCCCCATCGTCTACGATCAGGCCGACGCGCTGGATGTGCTGCAGAAGCTGAAGGAATCCGACGTGCCGATGGCGCTGGTGCATGACGAATACGGCCATTTCGAAGGGATCGTCACGCCTGCCGACATTCTCGAGGCCATCACCGGCGTCTTCCGGGCCGATACCGACGCCGGCGACGAGGAAAACGCCGTCAAGCGCGAGGACGGCTCATGGCTGCTCGCGGGATACATGCAAGCCGACGAGATGGCTGACGTTCTCGGTATCGACCTGCCGGAAAATCGCGATTACGAGACCGTCGCCGGTTATGTGCTGTCGCACATGCACCATCTGCCGGCGACCGGCGAATGCGTCGACGCGCAAGGCTGGCGTTTCGAGGTCGTCGACCTCGACGGCCGCCGCATCGACAAGCTGATCGCCACCCGGCTGCCCAGCGGCCATCGCGAAGTGGTGCGTTGACGCTCTGCCGTCAAAGCGAATAGCGCCCTCAGACCGCGGCTTCGATCGGTTCGGCAAGCTTCGGATTGGAGCGCGAGGCGATCAGGCAACTGGCCACGATCAGGGCCGCTCCAGCCAGCGTGGTCCAGGTCGCCGCCTCGTCGAAGAACAGCCAGCCAAACACGATCGCCCAGATGAAGGCGGAATACTCCGTCGGGATTAGATATTGCGCTTCGGCCCGCGCGTAGGACCAGCTCATCAGGAACTGGCCGGAGAGCGACAGCGCCGTCACCCCGGCCAGTGGAAGCAAGAGATTGCCCGGCAGGGCAACCGCGAGCCAGGGAGCGGCGGGGAGAAGGACGGCGGCAACGCACAGGTTCTGGAACAGCATGATCTCGACTGGTTTGGCCACCAGCGCCTGCCGCCGCGAGAGGATCAGATTGTAGGCGTAGAACACCGTCGATGCGAGCACCGCCACCGTGCCAAGCAGGGCATCCCCGGTATAGTTCCCTTGCCCGAACTGTCCGGCCATGATGATGACGACGCCGGCGATGCCCGCCAGCGACGCCCAGATCGCCTGGCGCTGTATGCGTTCGCCCAAAAGCAGCGCCGCCAGCAGGAGAGCGAACAGCGGCGCGACGAAACTAAGCCCGATCCCATCCGCTAGCGGCAATCTGGCAAGGCCCCAGAAGAACGACAGCAGAACGATGCCCACGATCACGGCGCGCAGCGCGTGTAGCCGCAGCACGGAAGGCGTGGGAAGGGAACGCGGCCCCGCCGCCCAGGCCGTGCCCGCGACCACGCTCGCAAGCATGCTTCGCCACAGCACCGTGTTGTAGACACCGACGGCGATGACCAGGATTTTCATCGCCGCATCCATGGCGGACAGAAGGAAGATCGCAAGTGCACAGACCAGCACCGGGGTCATGGGGGAAACGACGCCTGACAGGCTGGGTGACTTCACGGGGCATGCTCATGTGATGGATCGCAGCCGGATATATCAGGGGAGGACGGACAGGCCAGATGGCAGGGCCGTGCATATGGCGGTCCAACCGATCTTCGCAGCCCCTCGATTTGAATTCGGTGCGTTGGCAGCGCCTTTCGCTATCGGCCCCAGCCTGCCCTCACCCATGATTGATCCGCTGGAAGAATGGCAAAAGCAGCCAAAGCCTCTATATCGATTGTCATGGATGCATCGAACGAACACGCGCTAAACGACGAGCTTCTCCAAGATATCCAGCGCCTGTCCTTCGAGTATTTTCTCAACGAGGCCAACCCTGCCAACGGCCTGGTCGCCGACCGCAACACGCCAACGTCGCCTGCCAGCATAGCCGCTGTCGGGCTCGCTTTGTCGTCCTATCCCGTCGGTGTCGAGCGCGGTTTCATGACGCGCGATGCCGCAATCGAGCGGACGCTCGCCACGCTTCGCTTCTTCTGGAACGCCCCGCACGGGCCGGAGCCCGATGCCACCGGCTACAAGGGTTTCTACTATCATTTCCTCGACATGAAGACCGGCCGCCGCGTCTGGAATTGCGAACTGTCCACGATCGATACCGCACTTCTGCTTGCCGGTGTTCTGGCTGCCGGCGCTTATTTCGACGAGGACGATGAGCTCGAACTGGAAATCCTCAAGCTTGCCGATGCGCTCTACCGCCGTGCCGACTGGCGCTGGGCGCAGAACGGCGGCGCCACCGTCACCCATGGCTGGCGGCCTGGAAAAGGCTTTCTGCGCTACCGCTGGGAAGGATTTGACGAGGCGCTGATCCTGTACGTTCTGGGTCTCGGTTCGCCGACCCACTCGCTGCCGCCCGAGAGCTACGCGGCCTGGCTGTCCACCTATAAGTGGAAGACAATCTACGGCCGCGAGATGGTCTATGCCGGCCCGCTTTTCATCCACCAGTTCTCGCATATCTGGATCGATTTTCGCGACATCCGCGATGCTTTCATGCAGGGTCACGACAGCGACTATTTCGAAAACAGCCGCCAGGCGACGTATCTGCAGCGCGATTACGCAATCCGCAATCCGAGGGGGTTCGCGGGCTATGGCGAGAATTGCTGGGGCGTCACCGCCAGCGACGGCCCAGGTCCGATCGCGCGGCGAGCCGATGGACGCCGCTTCTTCGGTTATCTCGCCCGCGGCGCACCGTTTGGCCCCGATGACGGCACGCTGTCGCCATGGGCTGCAATCGCCTCCTTGCCTTTTGCGCCGGAAATCGTGCTGCCGGCGCTGCGCCATTTCCACGAGATGGACCTGCGCGACGGCAACCCTTACGGCTTCACCGCGAGCTTCAACCCGACGATCGCTGCCGACGACGGCCGCGCCTGCGGTTGGGTATCGCCGGACCATGTCGGCATCAACCAGGGGCCGATCGCCCTGATGATCGAGAACTACCGGTCCGACTTCCTGTGGCGATTGATGCGCCGCGTGCCGGCCATCACCACAGGACTGCGCCGGGCCGGGTTTTCCAGCGGGTGGCTGTGACAGGCGGCGATCCTTCGCGCGGGATCGTCAAGGCATCAGCGCGACCTTGCCGGTCCGACTCCACCATCCGGCCAAGGGAGCCGAGAGCGCCTCTTCACGTGAATGAAAAAGGGCGGCGCAAACGCCGCCCTTTGGAAAAATCATCGATCCTTGGGAGGATAAGGCTCAGGCCGCCTGGGCTTCGCCGGCAATCGCGTCGGCCTGACGCGCTGCCTTGAGCACGCGGGCCCACCAGGCAACGTCGTTGACCAGCGCCGTGGCAGCCTGGTTCAGATGCTCGATCTCCTCGAGCTTCTTCTCGCCCTGGCGCACCGCCAGGAAATCGCTCCAGGCAATGTGAACGGCGGATTTGACCGGCGCCATCTGCAATTCGACCGCGGCAAGACGCAAATGTTCGACAGCGCGCGAGCCGCCGACGCTGCCATAGCCGACGAAACCGGCCGGCTTCTTGTTCCATTCATTGGCGGCGTAATCGATGGCGTTCTTCAGCACGGCCGTCGGGCCATGATTGTATTCGGCGGCGGTGAAGATGAAGCCGTCGAACTCGGCGACCTTCTTTTGCCAGCGCTGGGCAACTTCGTTCTGCGACGGCGCCCAGGCGGACGAGGCGACCTCGTCGAAGAAGGGCAGCGGCCAGTCGCGCAGGTCGACGGTCTCGACGTCGATGTCGGCATGAGATTTCGCGATCTTGGCGATCCACTGGGCGGGCACATCGGCGAAACGCGCGGCGCGTGTCGAACCGACGACGATGGCGATTTTGGGCTTGGACATGGGGCTCTCCATATATGCAAAAGCTGGTATCGTTTGGATACCGGCGCTATATGAGATACTGACAAATGGCAGCGCAAGGAGGCACCGTTATGTTACTGAGGCACCCGCACAACACCGAAGACTGCCGCGCCGTCTCGGAAATCCTGCAGCGCGTCGGCGACAAATGGACCGTTCTGGTCGTCGGCAAGCTGGGCGGCGGACCGCTGCGTTTCAATGAGTTGCGCGCCGCTGTCGGCGGCATTTCGCAGAAGATGCTGACCACCACCTTGCGCGGTCTTGAGCGCGACGGCTTCGTCACCCGAACCGTGTTCCCGACCATCCCGCCACGCGTCGACTATGAGCTGACGGAGCTCGGCCATGAGCTGCTGGTGCCGGTCGGCGCGCTCGGCGAATGGGCGCGGAAGAACACCTCGCGGGTCCAGGCGGCGCGTGAAAGATTCGATGGCGTGCACGCCTGAAAACCGTTGCCCAGCAATAGTTTACGGATTTTGCCGTCGACGACGCGTACCCGGGTTTAACTGGATCCGCCCTTGCATCGTTGGTCACGCCATCGCGACATAGCTGCAGCGTTTCGTTCGCCGGCGCATCATCATTTTGAGGCTGACGAGGTCTTCCGCTGACGGGCCCTCAGGCCTTTGACGCAGGGTTGCTGCAACACACTGCGCCGCACGTCTCTACCCTTGCAGACCGCTGGGCGGTCCGCTCGTTGCCAACGGTCCGGTCGTGCGTGCAGGCAACGCTTGGAAGCTCTTTCCTGATCTCGGTATAAGCGGTCGTGCCAAGCAGGCAGATCACCGCGACGAGGGCCGCCACGAGCCAGCCGTTCAGCATGTGTTGACGCATTGTCTTCCCTCCGCCGCCCGCAGAATCGGATGTGAAGGCAACCATTGGATGTCGCGCAGCGCATCGCCCGCGCGGGGGATGTTACATAAGCGCAAGCTTGGCAGAATCGACGATGTCAACTTTCGGTTGGAATCGGCTTCGGCTTGCCGTCGCTATCCAGCGCCACCATGACGAAATCGGCGTGGGTGACCTTCTCCATCAGGTCGGAGAGGTAGCGTTGCGCCCAGGCCTCGACCTTGAGCGTCATGGAGGTGCGGCCGACGCGCTCGACATGGGTGTAGATGCACAGCGTGTCGCCGATCTTCATCGCCTTGGCGAAGGACATTTCCTTGACAGCCGCCGTCACCACGCGACCCTTGGCCCGCTCGGCCGCACGGATGCCGCAGGCAAGATCCATCTGCGCCATCACCCAGCCGCCAAAGATGTCGCCGGCCGCATTTGCATCGGCCGGCATGGCGAGCGTACGCAAGGTCAGATCGCCGATCGGCCGTCCGTCCGCGTAATGCACCATCCGAGATTCCCCTGAAGCGATAGCCCTTGATCCCGTAGCGTCATGGACCCAAGAGGTCAACGCGACGGGCGAGGCTCCCGGCGCAATGTCGGTTCCATGGTGGCTTTTCCGACCAGGCGTCTCACGGTCGCTTTTTTCACAAGCCATGCCGGAAGCCGCAGGGGCGCGGCCAAGCCGTCGCGGATAGGCTGCGCTCAGTTTTGCGGAGCCGCCAACACCAATCATGCAGACTTATGACTTCATCATCGTCGGCTCCGGCTCAGCCGGCTCGGTTCTCGCCGACAGGCTGTCGGCTTCCGGCCGTTACTCCGTGCTGGTGCTGGAAGCCGGCGGCAGCGACCGCCGCTTCTATGTCCAGATGCCGCTTGGCTACGGCAAGACTTTCTTCGACCCCGCGGTCAACTGGAACTACAAGCCCGAGCCGGACCCCGGCCTTGCCGGCAATGTCGACCATTGGCCGCGCGGCAAGCTGCTTGGCGGCTCCAGCTCGATCAACGCCATGGTCTGGATCCGTGGCGCGCGCGAGGACTTTGACGACTGGCGCGATGCCGGAAATCCCGGTTGGGGCTATGACGATCTGTTGCCGGGCTTCAAGGCGCTTGAGGACAATGAGGCCGGCGCCGACAGATGGCGCGGCACCGGCGGGCCGATGCATATCACCGACACGACGAACGCCGTCCATCCGCTGACCAGGCGCTACCTCGCAGCCGGCCAGCAGGCTGGGCTGCCGCTCAACCCTGACTTCAACGGCGCCGCCCAGGAAGGCGTCGGCGTCTACCAGATCTCGACCAGGAATGGCCGCCGCATGTCGGCCGCGCGCGCCTTCCTGCGCCCGGCGATGAAGCGCGCGAATGTGCGCGTCGAAGCCAATGCGCTGGCGAGCAGAATCCTGTTCGAGGGCAAGCGAGCTGTCGGCATCGAATATCTGCAGAACGGCGAGACCAAGACGGCGCGGGCCGGCCGCGAAGTCATCCTGTCCGCCGGCTCGATCAACTCGCCGCAGCTCTTGCAACTGTCCGGCGTCGGCCCCTCGTCACTGCTCAAGGGGCTTGGCATCCCGGTCGTCCACGCCAACGAAAATGTCGGCGCGCATCTGCAGGACCATGTCGGCATCAACTATGCCTTCAAGGGAAACGTGCCGACGCTCAACCAAATCCTGCGGCCCTGGTGGGGCAAGCTGCTGGTCGGCATGCAGTATATCCTGACCCGTTCCGGCCCGCTGTCGCTGTCGATGAACCATGGCGGCGGTTTCTTCCGCACCGACCCGGCGTTTTCGCGCCCCAACATGCAGCTTTATTTCCAGGCTTTCTCGACCGTCATCCCGAAGAGCGGCGAGCGCCCGATCCTGACGCCAGATCCGTGGCCGGGCTTTTCCATCGGCCTCTCCAACTGCCGCCCGTCCAGCCGCGGCGAGATCATGATCCGCTCCAGCAATCCGCGTGATTATCCCAGGATCTTCGCCAACGCCTATTCCACCAACGCCGATGTCGACGAGATGCTGGCGGCGGTGAAGTTCGTGCGCAAGATAGCCTCGATGCCCGCCATGGCCGAGATCATCACTGAGGAGGTTTTGCCGGGCCCATCGATCCAGTCGGATGCTGACCTGATCCAGGATTTCAGGAAGCGCTCAGGCACCGTCTATCACCCGGTCTCGACCTGCCGCATGGGGCCGGACGCCGGGGCCGCCGTCGTCGACCCGCGCCTGAAAGTGCACGGGCTCGAAGGTCTGCGCGTCATAGACGCCTCGATATTTCCCGCCAACATCACCGGCAACACCAACGCCGCCTCGGTCATGACCGGATGGAAGGGCGCCGAACTGGTTCTGGAGGACCAAAAATGAAGATCACCGACGTCAAGACCTGGGTAGTCGGCAATCCGCCGCCGGGCATCGGCGGCAAGTATTTCATCTTCGTCAAGCTGACCACCGATGGCGGCGTCGTCGGTTACGGCGAGGCCTACAACGCCACCTTCTCGGCTCACATAACAGCGAAGCTGGTCGAGGACATGGCCGAGCGTTACCTGATCGGCCACGATCCGCATGACATCGAGACCTTCTTCCGCCGCGCCTATTCCTCAGGATTTACCCAGCGCCCCGACGTTACCGGCATGGGCTGTTTCTCGGCGCTGGAAATGGCCTGCTGGGACATTGTCGGCAAGGAAGCCGACAAGCCGGTCTACAAACTGCTCGGCGGCCAGGTGCACGAGACGCTGCGCTCCTACACCTATCTCTATCCGCACACCGGCAGCGTCCATTCGGAAGACGCGCCGGACGGCAGGAACGTCTACAATGACCCCGAATTGGCGGCCGCCTGCGCGCTCGAATATGTCGAGCAGGGGTTCAACGCCGTCAAGCTCGACCCGGCCGGACCTTATACCGCCTTCGACGGCCACCAGCCGCGCCTGATCGACATCGATGTCTCCACCCGCATGGTCAAGGCGATCCGCGAAGCGGTCGGCACCCGCGCCGATATTCTGTTCGGCACGCATGGCCAGTTCACCGCGTCGGGTGCGCTGCGCATGGCACGAGCCATCGAGCCCTACGATCCCTTGTGGTTCGAAGAGCCGGTCCCGCCGGACATGCCCGAAGTGATGGCGCATGTCGCCCGCGGCACCTCGATCCCGATCGCCACCGGCGAGCGGTTGACCACGAAGTTCGAATTCGCTCGCGTGATCGAGAACCGCGCCGCCACCATCCTGCAACCGGACCTTGGCCGCTCAGGCGGCATTCTCGAAACCAAGAAGATCGCCGCCATGGCCGAGGCCTACCACATCCAGATCGCGCCGCACTGCTATTGTGGGCCGATCGTTGGCGCCGCCAACATCCAGCTGGCGGTGACGCTGCCCAATTTCCTCATCCTGGAATCGCTGAAGCAGTGGGACGGCTTCCACGCGACACTGCTCAAGAAGAAGATCGAATGGCAGGACGGCAATGTCATTCCATCGAAGGAGCCGGGCCTCGGCGTCGAGCTGGACGAAGCGGTCTGCGACGCGCATCCCTACACCGGCAAGGACCTGCATTTGCAGATGATGCAAACGCCGCTGATGCCGTGAGCGAACGCTACGCCTTCATCGGCCTTGGCCATCTCGGCGGCAACCTTGCCGCCAGCCTGTTGCGCAACGGTTTTGTCGTCATCGTCTTCGACCGCGACCCCGCCGCCGTCGAGCGCCTCGTGGCGCTCGGCGCCACGGCCGCGACCAGCCCGGCCGAAGCGGCGGCACAGGCCGGCAATGCCATTACTTGCCTGCCCTCGCCCAAGGTCAGCGAAGCGGTGCTGGCGAATGCCGGCGGCCTGCTCGAGGGTCTGCCCAGGGGCGGCTCCTGGATCGAGATGTCGACCAACGGCCGCGACGAGATCCTGCGCCTAGCCGCCCTCGCCGCGGCCAAAGGCATCGAGACGCTGGAGTGCCCGGTCACCGGCGGCGTGCATCTGGCCGCGGTCGGAAAGATCACCGCGCTTGTCGGCGGCGATGCTGCGCTTTACGAGCGCCATCGTCCGGCCATCGAAGCGATGTGCGCAAAGTCGTTCCTGATGGGTCCGGTCGGCTCGGCGGCGGTGATCAAGGTGATCACCAACATGCTGGCCTTCATCCATCTCGTCGCCGCCGGCGAGGCGCTGATGTTGGCCAAGCAAGGCGGCCTCGACCTCGCGCAATCCTACCACGCCATCGTCGCCTCCTCCGGCAACAGCTTCGTCCATGAGACCGAAAGCCAGCTCATCCTCAACGGCTCCTACGACATTGGCTTCACCATGGACCTGGCACTGAAGGACCTCGGCTTTGCGCTTGCGATGGGCAGAGAGTTCAGACTGCCACTCCAACTGGCGCCGCTTGTGAGTGAGATTTTCCTGATGGGCAAACAGGAATATGGCGGCGGCGCCTGGTCGACCCAGATCGTCAAACTGCTCGAGGATGCCGTCGACATGGATCTGCGCGCGCCCGGTTTCCCAGCCAAGCTGGAAAGCTAAGCCGGGTAAATATGTCCTGCGATTTCAGGCCTTTGGCCGGTTCGCCGGAATCGCCGCTCAAACCACCTGAATCAATCCCTCAACGCCTTGATTCAATATCTCAGCGTCAGCGCTCCGGGCAGGATCTCAAACGTCGCGGGTATACGCCCCGGCGACTCGCCATCTATGTCGACCAGCGCGCCGTTCTTCTCGACATCGCCGATAGGTTCGACCACCACTTTCCGGCCACGCAATATGGTGATGGCCGGATGGTTGCGGTGCCGGCCGCCATAGAGCAGCCGAATATCCCAGATCAGCTTCAGCTTGCCGGCCGCGCGCAGGATGACGATGTCGAACTGGCCGTCGGCGAGTTCGGCGTCCGGGGCGATCATCATGCCGCCGCCGAAGAACTTTCCGTTGGCGACCGCCACCAGCGCCATGCGCGCCTCGACCGGGGTGCCATCGTCGACGGTGATCCTGACGTCCTGGAAGCGGTAGCGGATGAACTCGACCACGGTGCGCCAGAAAAACAGCGCCTTGGCCGACATCCTGCCCTTGCGCTTGTCGGCATTGACCGCACGGTCCGTGGCGCCGGATAGGCCGAGGCTGGCGATATTGATGAAGTGCCGGCTGGCCAGCGCGCCATGGTCGTCGATGTAGCAGATGCGCCCTGCATCGACCTTGCGCGCCTTGGCTTCGGCGATCCGCTTCAGCACCGCATCCACCTCTTTCGGCAGCCCGAGCCCGCGCGCGAAATCGATGCCGGTGCCGCAAGGCAGCAAGGCAAGTTCGGTTGTCCGGCCGCTCTCATCGAAAGCCTGCAGCAATCCGTCGGCCACTTCGCTGGCGGTGCCGTCGCCGCCGGCCGCGATCACCAGCTCGAAGCCGCTTGCCGCGAGGTCGAGCGCCAGCCTTTCGGCGTCGCCCTCGGCCTGCGTCTCGCGCAGCTCGAATTCGCCGAAATGCTTTTTCAGCGAAGCAGCCACCTCCGGCCAATGCCGTTTCAGCCGGCCGCCGCCGGCAATCGGATTGAGCACCACCCCGACTTTCAATGCGCACCCTCCCCGCACCGAGCCGATAGGCTCGATGCTTTGCCTGCATTGAAGCCCGCGCCAGCCGGCGGAGCAAGGGGCACAGCCGATCAGGCGCCAAAAAGCGGGCGGGCTGTCTAATGCAGCTGGAGTCGAAATTCCGAGCTTTGTGGCAAACCGTCCCCGATAATCCCGTTATCCACAGGCTCACGCCCATTCCCCAAAACCCTTACCCGGCGTAAGTTTAACTCATCTCAGGCGGCTACCGATCGCCACGCCGAAAGGCAAAGCGAAAAGGCGGATTTCCTGAGGCCCGTACGGCCCGAAGCGAGAGCAGGCTTGCTTGTTCGAGGGACGGATGCCGAGACCTACGGGGCCGCGGAAAGCGTGCGAACGCCAACGGCGGACCGATGCTGCCATGAAGGACGGCGAAAACCTTCGATGGCGCGCCGAACGAAGCTCGCAAGGGTGGAGAACGGCGTGGTCTGGAACGGGCACTGCCCTCGGGCGGTGACTGGCAGGACCGTCAAAATCAAGGCCGGCATGGCGCGACGACTTTACGGAAGTTGCTGCCGCGACCGTGTCCTGATCTGACAGGGAGGCGCTGGGAGAAATCCCGGCGCCGACTGTCTTTTGGGCCAAGGGTCCGGTCGGCGAAGCGACGCGTAAGAAGCCGATACTTTGCTGGAACGCGATTTCGGCGCTGACGGCACCACTTCATCACCAGGCGCGGTCAGCAATTCACCGACATGATCCCGCGCCTGATCGACAGAGGCGTGTCCTTCGTCGAGATCGGTGGCAACGACGCGATCATCCTCACCGTGTTTCGGCGGCGGACTTCGCTCCGCCCAAAGGCTCCCGCACGCCGTTCAGCCAACCGGTTCCGATCGATCCGGCCACCCGTCGCACCGGCTGATCGTCGCCGTGCGCAAGCTGCACATCGTGCTGCCGGCGCTGTTCGAAGCAGGCGCCAGGCTGGAACACCTCTCCGACTGAAGACGCGCCCTGCACGCGGCCTGCCCGGCGGGCCGAGCTACTTCTTCGGGCCGATGCCCGGGATCAAATTGAGGCCAGCGTTTATATATTCCGGCCGTATGGCGCCGCTGATGAGCGTGAAGGTGGCGAGCATGATGCTGGCCAGCGCACCGTCATGCCATGGCCTGAGGGCCAGCGCGTTGACGGCATAGGCCCAGAATGGGAAGGCGAGCATCGACATGACGATGTTGGCTCCCGGAGCCTCCGCATTGTCGGCTGAATCGCTGACCGATTTCAGATACACCGGCGTCATCGCCAGCGCGACGATCAACATGATCCATGAAATGGTCCAGACGCTGATACCGGCCATTTCAATCTTATAGATGGCTGCCTGCACCTTACCCGGAATGTCCCCCGGATCGCCTTTGGTCTCTTCCGCCACCGCATCGGTCAACGCCTTGGCAACCGGCTGCTCAGTGGCATTGACCAGGATGGAGTTGACGAAGATGAAAAATGCCACGACTTCGGCAGGCACGTACTTCGCAACCCGGTCGAGATAGCCGTCGCCGCCTTTCGATCCTTGATCTTCTTGCTTGTCATCGTCGACGCCGAGCGGAGCATCGCCTGGAATGCCCTCGAGCGTTGAATCCCTTTTCGGCACAGGCTCGGCGGACCGGACAATTCTTCCCATGACAAACCCCTCCTATATTGTTGTATCGCCCCGTGAGTATCGTAGTAGAAAACCGGGCCAAGAAACAGTTGTCGCGGCCATAGCCGACAAGATTTATTCAGGCTTCTTCCTGCAAATGCATCACGCTCCCGCCCTATCTGCTACCGGGTGTCTCGAAATCCACCTATAGTGAGCCGTACCCGAAAAACGCATCCCCCGGCTCATCGCGTGATCGCGGCCAAAATCCCGCCTTGTTCGCGCGCGATGGAAGGACTGGCTGCCGGGGGGCAATCCGAAGGACAAGACCGTGATCAAGACCGCCCTTGTCGCCATGACCATTGTCGGCTGCGACTGCGACGCCAAGCTTTGCGAATATATCGGCGAGACGCCGGCGAAGTGGGCGACTATCGCCGACTGCGAAGCGGCGATGAAAAGCCAGATGCTGCACCAGAAGAACTTCGACTATCCGCTGGTCTCTGGCATCTGCCGCAGCAAGGGGTCGGCGTCTTCTTCGCAACTGGCGGCGGCCGCATCCCGCCCGGAACTGAAGCCGGCCAGCCGGAATGTCCAAACCCCGTTGCCGCCGGAACTGAGCCATCGGCCGAGCGTTCCCGTCGGCTCCCCGACGACGGCCATGGAGGCAGCAGCGGTACGGCCCGTCGCCTACGAGCAAGTGGTCGATGGCGGAACAGGCGTGCTCTACCGCACCAGGAACGGCTACGCCGTGGTCAAGACAGATCTCGGCCGCGTCGCGTCGGCAACGGTCGGCATTGCCAAGCGGTCCGCGAACTGGCTGGCGGGGCTGGTGCCGAGCGGGTTGTGAGCGGCCTGCCGTTCGGACCATACCACGCTGTCGCACTGCCGTTGAAAACTCCAGATAGATGCATGATGGTGTCAGGCATCGACACGCAGGAGCGCCATTTCATGAAGCATGCAGTTCGAACCGTGCTGTCCCTGGTGCTGGCCTTGGCGCCGATTCCGGCCGGTGCGCAGGATTCCGGCCAGGGCGGCGACAAGGTTGTAGGCGTCGCCAGGGACGATCCGGACATGGCGGCGGCCATTGCGCAGGCGCGCGCCAGCCTCGATGAATTCCTGTCCTTGTCGGATGCGCCGCCAGCCGGGACAACCAGCTACAAATTGAAAGTCGAGGTCAGGGACGGAGACGCCTCGGAGCATTTCTGGATCATCCCCTTCCACAAGACCGCGACCGGCTTTGCAGGAACATTGGCCAATGAGCCGCAAGCGGTGCACAATGTCGTGGCCGGCCAGGAACTCGAATTCAACCGGGACGATATTTCCGACTGGGGCTACACCAGAAACGGTCGCCAGGTAGGCAGCTTCACCGTCTGCGTGATGTTCAAGACGATGGCGCAAGAAGACGTCGAATATTATCGCCAGAACTACGGCTTCGACTGCTGAGGCGCGGCGACATGAAAGGGGCTGAATATCCCGGCGAAAAATGGAACGTCGTATCGGCGGCCGATGCCGGATGGAACGTCGATCTCCTCGCCGAGGCGAAAGCAGCGGCACGGCAATTTGGTTCGATAGCGTCTGTGGCCATCCATCGCGGATCTGTCGTCGCATCCAGCGGTTCGGCCTCGAAAAAAGTCGTCATCCGCTCGGTCCGCAAAAGCCTGCTGAGCGCTCTAATCGGCATCGAGGTCAAGCGCGGACGCATTCGTCTGGACAACACGCTGGGCGAGCTCGGCATCGATGATGTCGCGCCGTCGTTGAGCGAAGCCGAAAAGCAGGCAACAGTCGGCGATCTCATCAAGGCTCGGTCCGGGATTTACCACCCGGCGCTCGCCGAATCCGAACAGATGAAAGCCGACCGGCCCGTCCGCGGCAGCCACCCCAGGGACAGCCACTGGTATTACAACAATTGGGACTTCAACGCCCTTGGCACCATCTATGAGAGGGCAACCGGCCGCTCCGTTTTTGACGGCTTCCATGCCGACATCGCCGTCCCGCTCGGCATGCAGGATTTTCACCCTGACGACGGCGCGTATTTGCGCGGCCCCGAATCGGAGCACCCCGCCTATCATTTTCGCATGACCGCGCGCGATCTTGCCCGATTCGGCCTTCTGTACCTGCGCAAAGGCAGCTGGCGCGGCACGGAGATCGTGCCGCGGGCGTGGATCGAAGACAGCACAAAGGCTTATTCGATCACTCCAGACGGAAGCGGCTATGGTTACATGTGGTGGACGACCGGCCGTGATGGCGAAGCCCAGTCCGAAGCCACCGTTCTTCGCAATGCGGATTTGCCCAGGGTTCGCTATTTCGCCCATGGCGGTTTCGGTCAGATGATCGGCGTCTTGCCGGCAGCCGAACTGGTAGTCGTCAACCTCGCGGTCAGCCGCTCCAGATCCGCCGAGGAGCAGCGCAGGCTCGGCGATATTGTCCGCCTTGTCGCGAGAGCCGCACCCGGATGAATGGCGGCTTGTTGCAATCGGGAACTGCCTAGCTTGCGGCCGCCTCGCCATCCGTCGCGCCGATCTTGCGCACCAGCGCCGCGGTCGCCAGGATCGCGCCCATATCGGCGATCATCGGGGCGATGTGCTTGGTGTAATCGAGTGGCACGGAAATGGCGGGCAGTTCGAAGAAATTCTTCGGCTGCGGCAAGAGCAGGAAACCATCGCTGCCATTAAGTGCCACCCGCGCCGGATCATCGCGCCATGTCTCGTGCAGCCATTTCAGCGCCTGCGCCAACCGGCCGCTCACCAGCGGCTGCGCGGCGGCGACATTGTCGGTGCGAAATTCGTAGTCGCCGTCGAGCAGCGGATCGCCGCTGGACAGTTCCTGCATCTTGCCGGCGAAGATGCCGCGGAAGAAACCGACCACCGCGTTGCTGCGGCGCGTCGCGACCAATATGCCGGGGAACGGCGCGATCGTCTCGAACGCAACGATGACGCCCTTGAAGACCGTCGACGAGCCTTTGCCCGAACCTTGGCGCAACTCCGCCTCGTAGAGCTCGAACGGAAAATCCTCGTAGCGGCCTGACACGATGTCGTCGAAGCTCTGCCGGTTGAAGGCGCCGACCACGGCGCGCGGCAGCCGGTCGAAGGAATTCGGCGTCACGCTGTGCTGATAGCGCACATCCCTGATGAAGCCGAAGATGATCGGCAGCAGCGTGTCACGGAACGATTGCTGCAGCCGCGTCGCCGGCCTGATCGCCAGGAAGTACAGCAGCAGCGCCGCGAAGAAACCGCCGGCATAGAGGAACACATGCGGCGTCGAGAACCATTGCTCGTTCAAGTCGGCGACCTTGTTGAACAGCCAGGCCACCAGCACGACAAAAACCAGCAGCAGCCCCAGAAACACCGGCACCCGCCAGCGCACCTGGCGGCAGGCCGAAGCCCGTCCAGCCTCATAGATCTCGATATTCTTCCTGATGCCGGCGACCACCGCTTCATCAGGCATGAACTCAGCTGCTTCCATCGCCCCCTCGCAAAGTCCTATTATACCTATGATAACGGGAAAGTTGTCAGTCGCCAAAGATCGCCTTCAGCCTGGCCTGGACCTTGCCCTTCACCCGGCCAGTCAGCGCCTCGACCGGAACCAGCCGCTCATGCCCGCCTGCGCGCAGCCGCATGAAGGGATGCATCCGGTACCCGGCGATCGCACCGCGCATGAGATCGGCGCTGACATCGACGACGAAAATGCCGGCGATGCGGCCGGGCCAGGGCTGCCGCGCCAGCGCCGTGCCGAGGAAGTCGCCAAGCCCGTAAGCCACGAGCGTCTTGCCGACCCATTGCACCGGCTGCACGACATGGGCGTGGTGCCCGGCAATCAGCCCGACGCCGTGACCGGCCAGCACCCTCGCCAGCATTTGCGTTTGCGGCTGCGGAAAATGCCGGAACTCCCAGTCCCAGTGCGGCACCGCACAGGTGAGATCGATGTTCTTGTCGGCCGCGCCTCTCGGCCATGCCGCCGGATCGCCTTGCATCGAGACAAGCTCGGTGAATGGCCCGGCGTCACCATTGCGCCACAGTGTGAAGGCGGCAAAGCCGATCGTCAGCGGCCCGGCCTTGACCTGCTCCACCGGTCCTTTTTTCGCGGTGCCGATGGTGCGGATTCCAAGCCGCTTCAACGCCGCAACCGTCTCGTCGAAACCGGCGACGCCCTGGTCGAGCACATGGTTGTTGGCCAGCGACAGCACGAGCCTTTCGCGCGCGATGCCTACGGCGGCAAGCGCCGCGGCAAGAAACCGCTCGCTCATCGCATGGTGAGTGCCAAGCCGCGTGCCAAACGCCACGCTCGGCCGCTCGACGACCGGACTTTCGCAATTGCCGATCACCAGATCGGCTGAGCCCAAGAGCTTTGCGATCTCCGGATCGCACTCCGGCGCACTATGGTTGGCCACCGCCGAAATATCGCCGACAAAGGCCAGCCGCACCTTGCGCCTTGGCGGTGGATCGATGAGTGTCGTTGCCGCGATCGGCGCAAAATCCCTGACATCGCCGCCGAGAGACGGTTTCAGGAAGCGCGGCAGCCATGACAGTTTGTAGGAAAGCGGATAATTCGACACGCGACGCCCAATCGTTTGCCCAATCGGTTAGCTTGTGTAGACGGTCTGCCCGGGAAGTGTCGACCGTCAGTCCTTGAAACACTGCCGCCGGCAGACACGGCGCCAAATGCGTGTAATGTCTGCGCATCGCATAGTGGAGGGATGAGATGACACGTTTTGCAGGCCTGCTGGCGTCCGCCCTCCTCCTGTTGCTGCCTTTATCTTCGGCCCGCGCCGCCGCGCCCGAAGCGGCAACCGCTTTGTTCGAGGCCAAAACGGTGACCGAGCGCAACGCCGCGCTTACCACGCTCGAGGCTGCAGCCCAGGGCGATCCGGCGTCAGCCTATGCCGCCGGCGCCGGCGAATTCTTCACCGCGCTGGAAATCCTCGCCGGCGGTCTGCACCGCCACGGGTTCGAAAGCCCGCAATCCTTCATGCTGCCGCTGATGCGGCTGCCGATTCCGGACAGTCCCAATCCCGAACCGCTGACCTATGAGCAGTTCCGCGCCATTCTGGTCGCCTTCCGCGACCGGCTGGAGACATCCGCGGCCACTCTGGGCTCGGTACCCGCCGATGCCGATATCGGCATGGTCGTCGACCTCACCCATGCCGGCATCGATCTCAACGAAGACGGTGCCATCGCGCCGGATGAAAGCATGGCCGCGATCATGGCCTCGCTGTCGCGCGGCGGTATCTCGTCGGACGGCGCCGCTCCCTCGCTCACATTCCGCTTCGACCGGGCCGACGGTTTCTGGCTGCAGGGCTATGCCGAATTCCTGATGGCGCAGGCCGATTTCTGGCTGGCGCATGATTTCAGGACCATGTTCGACGGCTCGTTCCACATGCTGTTCCCGCACGCCAAACTGCCGCTGCAGGACGTTCTGGTGCCTCCCGCCGGGGACATGGGCAGCAGCATCTTCTCATCGGAATGGCGCATCGCGGATTTCATCTCCATGGTTCACCTCGTCAACTGGCCGGTGGTCGAGCCCGAGCGACGTCAAGCGGCGCGCCGCCATCTGCTCGAAATGATCCGGCTGTCGCGCCAGGACTGGAAGGCGATCCGCGCCGAGACCGACAATGACCGCGAATGGCTACCGGGACCGCAGCAGAAGGGCGAGAACCCGCTCACCGGGCTCGAAGTCGGCGAGGAGCAGGTCGAGGCCTGGCTCGCCACTCTGACCATGGCCGAAGACCTTTTGGAAGGCCGCAAGCTGCTGCCGCATTTCCGCATCACGGCCAGCACCGGCCAGGGCATCAACATGAAGCGTTTCTTCGAAGAACCGAAGCCTTTCGACCTAGTGCTGTCGATTACCGGCCCGGCCATCGCGCCCTACCTCGAGAGCGGTGAGATCGTGACCAGCGGCGAGTTCGACCAGATCCAGCGTCAGTTCGGTGGCGGTGGGTTTTTGACCTTCGCGCTGTGGTTCAATTGAGCAGGTGGCCCGGCTTTGCGTGACACAGCTCCTGACACCCTTGTGTCAGGAGCTTCGACCCGCTTAGTGTCCCTTGCCACTGCACTCTTTCCATTTTGGCGGACTCTGCCCATATTTGGGGCATGGCCAAACTTCCCGAGAAAAAGACACCGTCTCCGGCGGGTGACAACAGCGCTTCGCTGCCCAAGCGGCGCAGCCCGTTGACCGATTTCCTCGATGCTTCGGAGCCCTTGCACAAGGGTGGCTTCGCCGAGGCGCCGCAGGCTGACTTCACCGGCACGCCGCTGAGCGGCTCGATTGCCGACTGGGCCGAGCAGATCGAGCAGGAGGCCGAGAAGGAAGGCCGTCTCACCGGTAAGGGCGATGGCAAATCACCAAGGTCCGCGAAGAAGATCCCGGAGCGGTCCGCTGCGCCCGGCCGCAGTTCGCGCGGGACCTCGATGGGTGGCGCGGCAACGGCGCGCGAGCGCACCGCCGCCGGCCTCAACCCGGTCGCCGGTCTCGACATCTCGCTGGAAGACGCCGAGACGATGGCCTCGGGCAGCGTCACCGCGACGGTCGCGGCGCTGTCGGCGCTGATCGAATCCGGCAACCCGCTGCACAAGGACGGCGTGCTGTGGACGCCGCACCGCCCTGCCCGCCCGGAAAAATCCGAAGGCGGCATCGCTATCAAGATGGTGTCGGATTTCGAGCCGGCCGGCGACCAGCCGACCGCCATCAAGGATCTTGTCGAGGGCGTCGATAACAATGACCGCACCCAGGTACTGCTCGGCGTCACCGGCTCCGGCAAAACCTTCACCATGGCCAAGGTGATCGAGCAGACGCAGCGCCCTGCCTTGATCCTGGCGCCCAACAAAACGCTGGCCGCGCAGCTCTATTCCGAGTTCAAGAAATTCTTCCCAGACAATGCGGTGGAGTATTTCGTCTCCTATTACGACTACTACCAACCGGAAGCCTACGTTCCGCGCACCGACACTTTCATCGAGAAGGAATCCTCGATCAACGAGCAGATCGACCGCATGCGCCATTCGGCGACGCGTTCGCTGCTCGAGCGCGACGACGTCATCATCGTCGCCTCGGTGTCCTGCATCTACGGTATCGGCTCGGTCGAGACCTACACGGCGATGACCTTCCAGATGCAGATCGGCGATCGGCTCGACCAGCGGGCGCTGCTCGCCGACCTCGTCGCCCAGCAGTACAAGCGCCAGGACATCAATTTCGTGCGCGGCTCGTTCCGCGTGCGCGGGGACACGATCGAAATCTTCCCGGCGCACCTTGAGGACCGCGCCTGGCGCATCTCGATGTTCGGCGACGAGATCGAGGCGATCACCGAATTCGATCCGCTCACCGGCCAGAAGACCGGCGAGCTGAAGAGCGTCAAGATCTACGCCAACTCGCACTATGTGACGCCGCGTCCAACGCTCAACCAGGCGATCAAGTCGATCAAGGAGGAGCTCAAGCACCGGCTGGTCGAGCTCGAGCGCGCCGGCCGCCTGCTGGAGGCACAGCGGCTCGAACAGCGCTGCCGCTTCGATCTTGAGATGCTGGAAGCCACCGGCTCCTGCGCCGGCATCGAGAACTATTCGCGCTATCTCACGGGACGCCAGCCGGGCGATCCGCCGCCGACTTTGTTCGAATATATCCCGGACAATGCGCTGGTCTTCATCGACGAAAGCCACGTCACCGTGCCGCAGATCGGCGGCATGTATCGTGGCGACTTTCGGCGCAAGGCGACGCTGGCGGAGTATGGTTTTCGCCTGCCCTCCTGCATGGACAACCGTCCGCTGCGCTTCGAGGAATGGGACGCCATGCGACCGCTCTCCGTCGCGGTTTCTGCGACACCCGGCGCCTGGGAGATGGAACAGGCCGGCGGCGTGTTCGCCGAGCAGGTCATCCGCCCGACCGGCCTGATCGATCCGCCGGTCGAAGTCCGCCCGGCGAAAAGCCAGGTCGACGATGTCGTCGGCGAAATCCGCGACACCACGGCCGCCGGCTACCGCACGCTGGTCACCGTTTTGACCAAGCGCATGGCCGAAGACCTGACCGAATATTTGCATGAGCAAGGCGTGCGCGTTCGCTACATGCACTCCGACATCGACACGCTGGAGCGCATCGAGATTCTGCGCGATCTCCGCCTCGGCGCTTTCGACGTGCTGGTCGGCATCAACCTGCTGCGCGAAGGCCTCGACATTCCCGAATGCGGTTTCGTCGCCATCCTCGACGCCGACAAGGAGGGCTTTCTGCGCTCCGAGACGTCGCTGATCCAGACCATCGGCCGCGCCGCCCGCAACGTCGACGGCAAGGTCATCCTCTATGCCGACCAGGTCACCGGCTCGATGGAGCGGGCAATGGCCGAGACCAACCGCCGCCGCGAAAAGCAGATGGAATGGAACGCGGCCAACGGCATCACCCCGGAATCGGTGAAGTCGCGCATCTCCGACATTCTGGACTCGGTCTACGAGAAGGACCATGTCCGCGCCGACATCTCGCAGTTCACCGACGGCGCCGGCGCGATGATGGGCAACAATCTGAAGGCCCATCTCGACGCCATGGAAAAGCAGATGCGCGACGCCGCCGCCAATCTCGACTTCGAGAAGGCCGCCCGCATCCGTGACGAGATCAAGCGGCTGCGCGAGATGGAACTGTCCATCTCGGAAGACCCGCTGGCCAAATACGCTGACATGGAAAGCCCGGTCTCGGGCCGCGAGAAGGGCAAGCACAACAAGGGCGTGGCCAAGCACCGTACGGCTGAGGAACAGGAGCGTTTCCGCAAGTTCGACGACGCACGCGCGGCTGAAGAGGCGGCCAGGGCTGCCCGGTCCAACCTCTTCCGCAAGCCGGCGCTCGACGAAATGGGTGCCGACGGCGCCGTGCCGGTGAAGAAACCGCTGTTTGCCAAGCCGTCGATCGACGATATGGGGCCTGGTACCGACATGCCGACACCGTCAGGCGCGGTGTCGCGCTCGCTGTTCAAGAAACAGTCGGCGCAGGAAGCGCACGGCTCCGACTTCGGCATCCCGGGCGACGCCACCAAGCCGCTGTTCAAGAAGAACTCACTGGACGAGATGACGGTTCGGCGGACCGAAAAGCCGATCGAAGGAAAAGTGCCGGCCAAGCCGCAGCCAATCTCCCCCCAGCTGGGGGAGATGTCCGGAGGGACAGCCGCGAAGGATCGCGACGCCAAGCCAATCATTCGCCAGCGTGCCGGCATCGGCTCCTATGAGGACCCAGGCGACGCGCGTCGCGAGAAACGACGGCCTGGCAAGACGGGCAGGCCGGGAAAGTAGCACCTCTTTCCTTCTCCCCTTGTGGGAGAAGGGAAGAGCGCTCCACCGCGGCCGCATCCGTCGCCCACTTGCCTCCACCCCCGCCTTTGGTGTAATCGCTCCACACACTCAAAGTTTTGTCTTGAAAGGAGGGCTGCGTGTCTATCGATCACCATCATCAGCGTGGCCCGATTTCTGCCCTGCGAGTTCGCTTGCAGGGTTGACCAGGGACATTACGGGTTTTTTCCCGTTTCGATTTTTTGGTCTGCCCTTCGTGGTGCGCAAAGCTGAGCCTGATGGCCGGCAAGCACACCGTCAAAGTGCATCCGGAGTTGTCTCCGGCGAGACCAGAGAAATCACAATGGCCCTGATCAGCCTCAAATCCTTCGGCGTCACCATGAGTGCGCCGCTGTTTTCCAACCTCGACCTCACCATCGGCACCGGCGACCGGCTCGGCATCGTCGCCGCCAATGGCCGCGGCAAGTCGACGTTGCTTAAATGCCTGACCGGCGCGCTGGAGCCGACCTCGGGCGACATTTCTCGCACGCGCGGCCTGCGTGTCGGCCATGTCGAGCAGTCGGTTCCGCCTGCCCTTCTTAGCCGCACCTTCCATCAGGTGGTGGCCGATGCCTTGCAGGCCGAGCAGGCCGACAGCGAGATGTGGCGCGTCGACGTGGTGCTGGATTCGCTCGACGTGCCCGAGCCGATGCGCGAACGGCCGATGCAGGCGCTGAGCGGCGGATGGCAGCGGCTGGCGCTGATCGCCCGCGTCTGGGTCACCGATCCGGATGTGCTTTTGCTCGACGAGCCGACCAACCATCTCGACCTCGCCAAGATCAGCCAGCTGGAAAGCTGGCTGAACGCCCTGCCGCGCGAGGTGCCGGTGGTCATCGCCAGTCACGACCGCGCCTTTCTCGACGCTGTCACCAACCGCACGCTGTTCTTGCGCCCGGAGGACTCGCCGGTGTTTGCACTGCCCTATTCCAGGGCGAGGCAAGCGCTCGACGACCTGGACGCTTCGACGGCGCGCCGGTTCGAGCGCGACATGAAGGTGGCGCAGCAGCTGCGCAAGCAGGCCGCCAAGCTCAACAACATCGGCATCAATTCCGGCAGCGACCTTTTGACGGTGAAGACCAAGCAACTCAGGGAACGGGCGGAGAAGCTGGAAGACGCCGCGGTATCGGCGCATCGCGAGAAATCAGCCGGCGCGATCCGGCTGGCCAACCGCGGCACCCATGCCAAGGTGCTGATTACGCTGGACGACGCCACGGTGGAAACGCCGGACGGCATGCTGCTGTTCAAGACCGGCAAGCGCCACATCTGCCAGGGCGATCGCATCGTGCTGCTCGGCCGCAACGGCGTCGGCAAGTCGCGTTTCGTCGATCTGATCCGCAACGCCATCGCCGAGCCGGACACGGTGCCGAACGTCAAGGTGACGCCGTCGACGGTGCTTGGCTACAGCGACCAGGCGCTGGCCGGCATCAGTGGCGACGACACGCCGCTGGCCCTGGTCTCGCACCGCTACGATGTCGGCGAGCAACGCGCCCGCTCGCTGCTTGCCGGCGCCGGCGTTGTCATTGAGATGCAGGAGAAGAAGATCGGCGTGCTGTCCGGCGGCCAGAAGGCGCGGCTGATGATGCTGGCGCTGAGACTCGCCAACCCCAACTTCTACCTGCTCGACGAGCCGACCAACCATCTCGACATTGACGGCCAGGAAGCGCTGGAGGAGGAACTGCTCAAGCACCAGGCGAGCTGTGTGCTCGCCTCGCACGACCGTTCCTTCATCCGCGCCATCGGCAACCGCTTCTGGCTGATCGACAAGCGGAAGCTGACCGAAGTCGAAGACCCCGAGGATTTCTTCCGCTCAGTGGCTGAAACGGCGGGCTGAGGAACTACCACCATGGGCCGCACTGTGTTGCGGCCCATGGTTTCACATCTCTCAGAATATTTTCAGCGCTCTGTCGGATCGCCTGAACCTGCTGCGTCCTTGGGATGCCGACACGATGATGCCGGCTTCATCTGAGGAGAACGCATCATGTCCATCCTGTCATCCATAGGCCGCGTCGCCGCCCGTTACGCACAGAACCGCGCCCGCTATCGCAGCGAGCGCGAGCTTCTGGCCCTGCCGATCGAACTGCGCAAGGATATCGGCTGGCCGGAAATCCTCATCGACGCGCAAAACGGCCCGCGGATCTGCAGGGCGCCCTGACCATGCGGTCGGGAAAGATCGATGCAGGCCGCCGCGGGGCGACCGTTGCTCAGTCATGCGTATCGCCAGACAGCGGCGTCGCCTGCATCGATCGACGCTTTTCGAACGCCTCGAACCAGCGCGTCAGCCGCGCCCGCGCGCGAAAGGACGGCAGCTGGCGGAACGCCATCCAGGACAGCGTGGTGGCAAGCGCTATATGGCCGACATGGAGCGATGTCTCGGCGTCCAGCGCGCTTTCGATCCAGTCATAGCTGGCCTCGATTTTTTCCCGGTAGCCTTCGGCAAGCGCTGCATAGCGCAACTGTTCGGGCCGCCTTTCCGTCTCCCAGCGCAGGCCTATGCCCGTCTGCGCCAGGCCTTGGGCGACCGCCTGCAGCCGCAACGCCTGCCAGCGCGCTTCGCCGTCCTGCGGCAGCAATTTGCGGCCGTCATGCAGCGTATCCAGATAGGCGCAGATGACATCGGAATCGAAGAGCGGCGGCGCATCCGGCCGCAGCAGCACCGGCACCTTGCCGAGCGGGTTTTCGGCGTAGACACGGGCATTGCGCAAGGTCGGGCTGGTCTCGTGATGAATGACCTCGAGCCGGTCGGCAAGCCCGACCTCATGGGCGAAGACGAGCGCCTTGCGCGCAAAGGGCGAATGGGTCTGGTAATAGAGGATCATTGTCGTCTCAGCGGGTTGGAGAAGCAGTCCCCTTTTCTAGCCTGCTCATACCGAGGATTGCGCTCTGATTGGGCGCCGCCGACGCAAGTTCGTTTCGCCAGAAAATCGCATCGGCCCAGAAAATCGCATCAGACATGTAGGATCGCCGCCGCCTCGTTCGTCCTAGGGTTCGCAAGGCCAACCAAGCGCCCAGACCAAACCCAAAGAGGAACAAGACATGACCGACCAGACCCCCATTCAGCCGGCCGCGAAAGTTCTCGGTGGATTGACCCCCTATCTGCAGCTGGACGGCGCCTTCAAGGCCGCCGAATTCTACAAGAAGGCTTTCGGCGCCGAACAGGTGTTCTTCTATCCGCCCGATGAGCAGGGCCGCACGATGCACATCCATCTCCACATCAACGGCTCGACGCTGATGATTTCCGATTTCTACCCCGAAAACGGCATGCCTGCCGTCAAGCCGCAGGGCTATACCATGCAGCTCCATCTCGGCGCCGACGAGATCGATGGCTGGTGGAAGCGCGCGGTCGGTGCCGGCTGCGAAGTCGCAGTGCCGCTGCAGCTGATGTTCTGGGGCGACCAGTGGGGCAACATGCGCGACCCCTTCGGGGTCGAATGGGCGATGAACGCGCCGGCGAAGAAAGACTGACCACCGCTGACAAAGCTCCTCACCGGCTGACGCCGGTAAGGAGCTTTGTGAGATACTCCAAGGAGAACCTCATGTCCTATGTCGATGGTTTCGTGCTCGCCGTGCCGAAGGCAAATATCGATGACTACAAGAAGCTGGCCAACGTCGCAGGCCCGATATGGAAGGAACACGGAGCGCTCGCCTACGTCGAATGTACCGCCGACGACGTGCCCTATGCGAGTTGACCTCGTTTCCGCGTGCCGTTCAGGCAAAAGACGACGAGATCGTCGTCTTCGCCTGGGCCGTCTATTCGTCCAGGCAAAGCCGCGACGCGGTAATGGCCAAGGTTATGGCCGATCCGCGTTTGACGCCCGATTCGGGGCCCATGCCCTTCGATATGAAGCGCATGATCTTCGGCGGCTTCCAGCCCTTCATCGAGCTTTAGCCGCTGCTCAGGCCAGCTTGTCCAGCAGCGGCTTCAACCTGTCGCCATAGCGCTTCCAGAGATCGACCGAGCCCTGATACATCGGCTGGCGCACCTGCGCGGCCGAGGCCGTGCGCACCGGGCGGTCGGTCTCGTGGAACGACAGCGCCTTGTCGTCCCAGGACAGGCCGAGATGCCCGATCAGCGCCCGCGTCTGTCCCTCCTGGTCGGCCACGAAATCCTCGTAACGCACGTCATGGACGACGCCCGGCAGAACATCGTGCCAATGCGCCATGATGTCGGTGTAGATGTTGTGGAAATCGGCGAGCTCGCCCAGATCATAGCCGTAGCGGTGGTTGTCGCCGCGGAAATGCACCTTGTAGATCGAAAGGCAGGTCGCCGCCGCATCGCGCGCGCAATGGATGATCTTGGCTTTCGGCAGCATCATATGGATGAAGCCGATGAGCAGGAAGTTGCCGGGCATCTTGTCGGTGACATGCCTGAAGTTGGGATAGCGCTCATGCAGCATGTCGAGATAGGCTTGGCCCGCCTCCGCAAACTCCGCGTCGGATACATCGACCAGTCCCCAGGGGAAACCTCCCGGCATGGTCAGCGGAAATTGCTTGCCGACCGCGGTTTTCAACATGCTGAGCTCGCCCGCGCCATAGACTTGTGGATGGCTGGCGATGATCTGTTCGACCAGCGTGGTGCCGGAGCGCGGCATGCCGACGACGAAAATCGGCGTGTCGTCGGAGATTGCACTTGGCTTGTGCTTTTCGAAAAAGCCGGCGTTGAACACCGTCTTCATCGCCTCGAATTCGGCCCGCGTCCTGACCGGATCATAATCGATGCCCTTGCGGCGGATCGCATTGCCTTCAGCGAAATAGTCGAAGGCCCTGTTGTAGTCCTTCAAATCGTCATTGGCCTTGCCGAGACCGAAGGACAGCTGCATGCGCGCCAGGCTGTCGGCCGGCGCCTTGGCATGCTGGGCCTCCATGCCGGCGAGTTCGGCGTCGCGCTCCTTCTGGCGCTTGACCTGCGTCAGCATCAGCCAGGCTTTTGCCATGCCTGGCGTGATCGCCAGCGCCTGCCGGAACAGGTCGGCCGCCTCATCGAGCTTGCCTTTTTCCATCAGCCCGACGCCGAGCCCGTGCAACAGGTCGGCATCCCTGGGCCGGATCGTCAGCGCCTCGCGAAAGGTCGCCAGCGCCTCGTCCAGACGACCGGCTTCCTGCAACGTTTCGGCAAGCCCGATGCGGGCGCGGACATGGAAGGGATTGCGCCCGATTGTGCCGCGATAGATGTCCTCCGCAGCCTCGAACTGGCCGAGCTGTTTCAACGCCGAACCCAGATTGTCGCGTGCCGCGAGCTGGTCGGGCTTGAGATCTACCGCGCCGCGGAAGAAATCGGCGGCCGCTGCGATGCGGCCGAGATCGCGCATCACCGTGCCGAGATTGTTGAGGAAATCGGGATTCTTCGGCTGCAGACGCACAGACTGCTCGATCAGCTCCAGGCCTTCGGGGTTGCGCCCGGTCTGGTGCAGCAACAGGCCCAGGAAATGCGCCGCTGCCGGGTGATTGGCCTTGCGCGCCAGCACCTGCCGGTACAGCGTCTCGGCCTCCTGCCGGCGCCCGGCCTGATGCAGCTGCAGCGCCTGCTGCACATATTGGTCGAGGCCCAGCGGCGGCTGTCCGCCAGCTCCAGCACCCGCCGCTCTTCTCTGATCTCTGTTGATGGGAAACCTGCCGTGTTTTGTCCGCTTGCCGCGATCTAGGCCATCGGCGCTGCAGGTTCAAGGGAAGAGTGGGCTCGCCAAGGGCGCGGACCTCTTCGAAACTCTAGAGGAATTCCAGGAAAATGTAGCGTTCAAATCAGCCGGTTGCTCTCGGCGAGCCGGCGCTCCCGCCGTTGCGTGCCGTCGGTGTCGGCAATCTTGCGCCGTGCCGCTTCGTCGCTTCTTATCGTCAGGCGCACTGATATTGCCTTGGGGAAGAGGACGATTGGCTCGATTGTTGCGGTCGGACGATCCGGCGTTTTCATGAATCTCATATATTTTTGCCTTTCGTAAAAAATAATCTTAGGGGCACCGGAATAATTATTCCGATGCGCTCTAAATAAGAAATTGGCTGATATTGTTCCACGATAGCAGATTTATTAGGGGTTTATACGAGAAATTTTTTATACCGGTCGAGCCGTGGCGGAAATCAGCTTGAATAGCCAACAATTTCGGATTATTGATCTGAGATCGTTTTTTGGGTCAAGCTTGGCATATAGCGGCGTCGGAGATACTCGACCCGCCAAACTCATTCCAATCGCCGATGGTTGAGTTCCCGGTTGATGCCGGAAAGCATCGACGAACCAGAGCCAAGCCAATGCCGGATCGCACCACCCGTTCCATCGCCCATTTCGCGGCACCCTTCGTGCTTGGCGGGCTGGAAGGGCAACTGCCGGCCGGCGACTATGACATCGATCACGACGAAGAGCTGATCGAGGGCATGTCGCGGCTTGCCTGGCGTCGCGTCGCCACCTTCATCCATTTGCCGGCAAGGGCGGTGAAGAACCCGGCCACCAGCCAGCTTGTCGCCATCGACTACCTCGAACTCGAAACAGCGCTGAGGCGCGACCAGGAGAACGCAGCATGATCCGCTTCCAGCAGAATGCGCGTCCGCGCACCGACACGCCCTCGCACCTCTTCGCCATCGGCCAGACCGTGCGCATGAAGAGCCGCAGCGGGCTCGCCCAGAAGACCGCCGAGCTGTTTCAGATCAAGAGCAGATTGCCGGTCAAGGATGGCTCGCCGCAATATCGCATCCGCAGCGAGGAGGAGACCTATGAGCGGGTCACCACGGAAGACAACCTCGAAGTAGCGGACGCCCCGGCTGTCCCCGACAGCCAGGCAGTCTGACACCGCACCCACCCAGCACGTACGAAGGAGCAGACAGATGGCCAAGGGTCAGCAGCGCAGCAATCGCGAAACGCGCAAGCCCAAGAAAGACAAGGTGGTGGCCAAGGCCGCCTCCCCGTTCGGTTCCTCGGTCAAGCAGGCAGAGAGCAGCCTGAAGCCGAAGTCGAAGGGCTGACCAGGCAGGGCGCGCCTGGCGCACCTGCCGGCAATGGACTGACGATCTCGGACTGACGATCTCGCCCAAAACTCTGCAACGGAGGCTTGCTTGACGTTCTTCGTCGAGCCGCTCGCGCGACGTCGACGAAGCCACGCTCGACAAGGTATCCTTCTTCCCTTGGAGGTGAGAAGCGGTCCGCGCAGCGGACGAAAAGCCAATTGTTGGCTTTTCGAGTTTCGAACGCCCTGAGCCTGCGAAGGACCAAGGGTGGTCCGGTCCACCCGCCCGGTCCCCGCTGCTTCGCAGGGTCCCGGCATTCGCCGCCTTTTTTATCGTGCCAGTGGGACGGTGAATTCGCCTCCGGCGGACTCACCCGACAGGGGAGAAGGAAAAATCAGCAGGGGCCGTCCTCGACGACGCGGTAGTCGGCGGCACGGGCCTCGCAGGCGTTGGGAAAGGTGCGCAGCTCGCCATGGCGGCGGGCGCAGACCGGGGCGTATTCGCGCGTGCAGAATGTCGGCTCTTCGCCACCACCGCCACCACCGCCGCCGTCGCGGCAAGGGCCGTCGCGAACGATGCGGTAGCCTTCCCGTTCGGCAAGGCAGGCATTGGCGAAGGTCTGGCGGTCACCGCCGCGCCGCGCGCAGACCGGCTCGTATTGCCTGGTGCAGAATTCCGGTTCCGGCCGTGGCGGGCGCGGACGTGGTCCCGGCCCGTCATCGACGACGACGGTGCAGGCCGCAAGAAGACCCGACAGGAAGAGAATAGTAAAACCCTGGCGCGAGAAGATCGTCGCAAGAAATCTCATGAATATGCCTCCCTCGAGACCCCCGTCCCCGGCGCAAAACGCGCCTGTCGATCCTCGCCATTCCCTTGCCAAATGCAACCCCCGTTTGCGGCGCGGGAGCCATGCGATGCCCGGCCCGCGCATTGCTTTGGCCCTGGACCAAACCGCTGGACCATGCGTGGCCGGGCTCTGGCTGATGAAACTTAAGAACCCAGGTTTATCGAAGCGCCTTCGTTGGGATGCGTCGATGGACGCGGCCCGCGGCGCTATCTTGCAACGATCACGTTTCCGTGCGATAAATTTTGTGTTCGGGCATTTGCGACCCGGAGAGCGGAACGTTTTGGACGACCTTTCCCCGATACTGTGAATCTCTGACGGCCCCATTTTCGGCGGGGGGTTTTACCATGCGCAAATGCAGGACTGCCGAAGCAACCACCGGGACTTGCCCACGATGCCAGGCGGCGGGCAAACCATAAGACTGACACGGGTGAAGGAGTTTCCCCAATGGCCCAGACCGGCACCGTTAAATTCTTCAACGCGACCAAAGGCTTCGGCTTCATCACGCCCGACGGCGGCGCCAAGGATGTGTTCGTCCACATTTCCGCGATCGAGGCCTCGGGCCTGCGTACCCTCGTCGACGGCCAGAAGGTCACCTTCGACGTTGAACCCGACCGCATGGGCAAGGGTCCGAAGGCGGTCAACCTCCGCGCGGCCTGAACCGGCGGTGCCCGCGCGCCCGTCGGGCGCTCGAAAAAGCACCTAAAGCGTGTTTGAACCGGCTTTGTCAGCCGTCCAGAGTTTCGAAGGCGCGACGTTTCCCGTTGCGCCTTTTTCATGACCGCCGTCGCCGGAGGCAAAGGACGCTTTATCGGTCAATGCCGTGGCTGATCGCCGGAGCAATCGTCTGGCGCGAATTGCCTTCGGTGCCACGATCTATTTGACCAGCCTTCAGCGTTGCCGCCGTCGCCAAAACTTTCTCTTGCCGATAGCGCTAAAATAAAGGACAAATTTCCCTTCGGGCATTTGCCGGCCCGAAACTGGACTTTATGGGATCAAAGGGAGCTTCCCATGCCGCAGACCGGCACCGTCAAATTCTTCAATCATGCCAAAGGCTTCGGCTTCATTACGCCCGACGACGGGCAGAAGGATGTCTTCGTTCATATTTCGGCCGTGCAGGCTTCGGGTCTTTCCGGTCTGGAGGATGGACAAAAAGTGACATTCGACACCGAGCCGGACAAGCGCGGCAAGGGTCCAAAGGCCGTCAACCTGTCGGTCGGCTAAGCCGGCTCAAGACAGTCCGGACGGAGATTGACGAGGCGGAGCGCCTTGCGTACGCGCTTGGTTTTGCCGCAAGAACTGGATCGTATCAGCCAATTCCGTTCAGCCCCCGTTCAGCCACGGTCTTCTATTAATCGTCCCCTAGGCTGGACCGCATCCCCGAAAACTATCCGGGCCGGCACGAAGGAGACCAAAATGAATCGCATTTTCAAGACCGCCATCCTGGGCGCCGCTCTCGCCGCGACCACCCTCGCCACCTTGCCTGCCGCCAATGCCAAGGACTGGAACCGCTGGCATCATGGCCATGGTCGTCATCATAATGGCGACGCGCTTGCGGCCGGTGTCGTCGGCCTTGCGGCCGGCGCTCTGATCGCCGGTGCGCTGAGCAACCCGCAGCCGCGCTACAGCAGCTATGATGACGATTACGACTACCGCGAAGTGCGGCCGGCGCCGGTGCGCCGTTACTATGCCGAACCGCGGGTCGTCTATGCCGACCGCTATGCCGAGCCGTGGACCCGCGACTGGTACGAATACTGCTCGGACCGCTACCGGAGCTTCAATGCCCGCAGCGGCACGTTCACCGGCAATGACGGTGAGCAGCATTTCTGCGTCGCGAATTGAGCTTCCCTGTCCCACAAAAAGCGCTGACCGCAAGGCCAGCGCTTTTTTCTTGGCAGAAAGACATCGCTAAGTCAGGAAGGGATTGGTCCGCCTTTCCTCGCCAAAGCGGCCACCCGGGCCGTGGCCGCAGATGAAGCCGATCTCGTCACCGAGCGGCAAAAGCTTGTTCTTAATCGAGGCGATCAGCGCCGCATGGTCGCCGCCCGGCAGGTCGGTGCGCCCGACCGAGCCGCGAAACAGCACGTCGCCGACATGGGCGAACTTCGCCGCGCGATTGTAGTATACGACATGGCCGGGCGCATGGCCGGGGCAGTGCAGCACCTCGAACATATGTGAGCCGAACGAAACCGTCTCGCCCTCTGCGAGAAACCGGTCGGGCACGCAGTTGCGCGCCCCGGCAATGCCGTAGCGCTGGCCCTGGTTCTCAAGATTGTCGAGCAATAGCTTGTCGGCTTCGTGCGGGCCGATGATCTCGATGCCGAGTGCTTCCTTCAGCTCCATGGCGCCGCCGGCGTGATCGATGTGGCCATGGGTGATCCAGATCGCAGCGGCGGTGATCGCATTGTCCCTCAGCACCGCCAGCACCTTGTCGATGTCGCCGCCCGGATCGACGACGACGCCATGCTTGTCATCCATGTCGAACAGGATGGTGCAGTTCTGCTGGAAAGGCGTGACCGGCACGATGCCGGCATTGAGCTGACCCATGATTGTCCTTTCGCTGTTCCAGCGTGATGTAGAGGCGCGGGCGAAGGCCGTCCACTGCTGAAAGGCAAACAGTCCGTCCCAAAACAGAAATGGGCGGCCCAACGGCCGCCCATTTGACGAAGCCTGAGTCTCGAGCAATTCCAGGAAAAGTGTAAAGCGGTTTTCCGTCCGGAATTGGGTAAAACAACAAACTAGATCATTCGCCGTGAAACGGTGAATGATCTAGAGGCTTACTTCTTCATCGCGCCCATGACCGCACCGATGATGCCGGTCAGGATGGCGCCGCCGCCGGCGCCGCCGAGCAGGTTTTTGAGGTTCAGCGTATCGCCCAATCCGCCCGCTGCCGTTGCAGCCGCTGCCGGGTCGGCCGTGCCGCCGAGCAGGCTGCCGAGGATCGCCGCCCCGCCAACGCCGCCAACCGCGCCGCCGAGGATTTTGGTCAACTGGCCCATCGCCGCATTCTTCAGCGCAACGCCGACCGCCTGACCACCGACAACACCTGCAATTACCTGTACAACGAGCGCAATGAGCGTATTCGTATCCATGTACCTAGTCCCTCCATAGCTGCCAGCCTCCCGGGCCGACACCATCATGAGACGCTGAATTGTACGAAAGTCAAATGCACAGATGCTGAAATAAAGGGGCCGGCCTCAAAACCGCCCCTGCTTGCGAAAAAAGCTGTGACTTTCGTTATTCTGCGGCTATCGCATGCTTAGGTTGCACCGCAGCAGAATAGTCGTTCATCAAAGTCTTGGCGATCTCGCCGACCTCGAATCGGTACGGACCGATCTCGGAGACCGGCGTCACTTCCGCTGCCGTTCCGGTGAGGAAGCACTGTTCGAAGCCTGCGAGTTCCTCAGGCATGATGGCGCGCTCGACGACTTCAAGGCCGCGGTCCTTGGCGAGGCCGATGACGGTGCGGCGGGTGATGCCGTCGAGGAAGCAATCGGGCTTCGGCGTGTGGATCTTGCCATCCTTGACGAAGAAGATGTTGGCGCCCGTTGCTTCGGCGACCTGGCCGCGCCAGTCGAGCATCATGGCATCGGCATAGCCCTTGGCCTCGGCGGCATGCTTGGACATGGTGCAGATCATGTAGAGGCCGGCGGCTTTCGACTTCGACGGCGCGGTGCGCGGATCGGGCCGGCGCCATTCCGCCAGATCGAGACGGATGCCCTTGAGCTTCTGCGCCGGGTCGAAATAGCTCGGCCATTGCCAGATGGCGATGGCGCAGTTGATGCGGCTGTTCTGCGCCGACACCCCCATCTGTTCGCTGCCGCGCCAGGCGATCGGCCTGACATAGGCGTCCTGGAAACCCTGCTTCTTCAGAAGCGTGGTCGAGGCGTCATTGAGCTCGGCCACGGAATAGGGAATATTGAAGCCGAGCAGGCGCGCCGATTCATGCAGACGCTCGGTGTGCTCGTTGAGCTTGAAGATGGCGCCACCATAGGCGCGCTCGCCCTCGAAGACGGCGCTGGCATAGTGCAGGCCGTGGGTCAGCACGTGGATCTTGGCATCGGCCCATTTGACGAACTCGCCGTTGATCCAGATGAAGCCGTCCAGTTGGTCGAAGGGAACGGATGCCATGGAAACCTCCCGCGGGCGGCGACCCGCACATCATTAGTGTTGTTCTTGTTGCGCGACAGCCGCGTCGGGCGGCCCTTGAAGCGTAAGCGGAGAATCGAACTCTGGCAAACTCAGGAAGTTCCGGAAAAACCGCACTCCCTTGCCTTTTCGTTCGCATTCAGCCGAAAAGCTTGTCAAAAATTACCATTGCGGGGAAATTACGTCAATAGTACTGACATAATTTCCCTCTATGGACGGAGAAATGATGACGGATCGAAGCCCAGCTGCCGGAAAACCGATCAAGACGCCGATCACCGACGAGGACGGCATCGACTTCGCCATCATCGAACTGTTCTTCTTTGCGTATCGCGATTTCACTTCCGATCCGGACCAGATCCTGGCCGATTACGGCTTTGGCCGCGCTCATCACCGTGTGCTGCATTTTGTCAACCGCCGGCCGGGACTGACGGTCGCCGAACTGCTCGACGTGCTCAAGATCACCAAGCAGAGCCTGGCGCGGGTGCTCAAGCAGCTGATCGACACCGACCATATCGTCCAATTGCAGGGTCCGCGCGACCGCCGCCAGCGGGAGCTCTATCCGACAGCCAAGGGGCGCGCCCTGGCGCTGGCCCTGGCGCGGCCACAGTCACGCCGCATCCGTGCTGCATTGGAAGATTCCGGAGCCAGCGAGCGTCCCTTGATCGAACGATTCCTGGAAGCCATGGTCAATCCGGAACTAAGGGCGCAGATCGACATTGTGCCTGCAAACATGTCAGGGAAAAGCCATGGAGACCATTGAGAGGGTGGACCAGCCGACGGCGCCGGACGATGACGCGCCGCATCTGCTTGTGGTCGACGACGACACCCGCATTCGCAATTTGCTCAAGCAGTATCTGACCGAAAACGGTTTTCGCGTCACAGTTGCCGGAAATGCCGGCGAGGCCAGGCGAAAGCTCGCCGGACTCGACTTCGACCTCCTTGTCCTCGACGTCATGATGCCCGGAGAGACCGGCGTCGACCTCACCAAGGCGCTGCGGGCGGAGAAGAACGTGCCGATCCTGATGCTCACCGCGCTATCGGAAACCGACAGCCGCATCACCGGGCTCGAGGCCGGCGCCGACGACTATCTGCCCAAGCCCTTCGACCCGCGCGAGCTGATCCTGCGCATAAACAACATCCTGCGCCGTGGCGGCCCCGCGACGACGCCCAAGGTCGAGCAGCTGGTCTTCGGCCCTTATACTTTCCAGATCGCCAGGCGCGAGCTGAAGCGGGGCGGCGAGGCGCTGAAGCTGACCGACCGCGAGCAGGAGATCCTGGCGATCTTTGCCGCGCGGGCCGGCGAAACGATCCCGCGCCATGAACTTGTCGGCGACGATTCGGAAGTCGGCGAGCGCACCATCGACGTTCAGATCAACCGGCTGCGCCGCAAGATCGAGCGCGATCCGTCCAATCCGGTCTGGCTGCAGACGGTGCGCGGTATTGGGTATCGGCTCAGCGTGGAATAGAATGCCGCTGACGGCCGCCCTTGGCCATAGATGTGCGGCCATCGACCAGCGGCCATTGACCCAGCGAAAGGACAAATGGCGACCACGCAACTGGAACGGCCGGAACAGGGCGGCTTTGGCGCGCGCGTATCACGCGCGCTGAAAGCAATGCCGCGTGCCTGGAAGCGGTTCTGGCGGCTGGTTGCGTTCTATATGCCCAAGCGGCTTTATGCCCGCTCGCTGATCATCGTCATCGCGCCGATGATCCTTCTGCAGTCGGTCGTCGCCTTCGACTTCATGGAACGCCACTGGGCAACCGTGACGCAGCGCCTGTCGCAGGCCACCGTGCGCGACATCGCCGCGATCATCGACATGATCGAGACCTATCCGCATGATGGCGACTACGCGAACATCATCCGCATCGCCCAGGACCGCATGCAGTTGAAGGTCGACCTCTTGCCGCCCGACCCGTTGCCGGCGCCTGGACCCAAGCCCTTCTTCTCGATCCTTGACGACGTCCTTTCCACCGAGATCACCCGCCAGATCAACCGCCCGTTCTGGATCGACACGGTCGGCAATTCCAACATCGTCGAGGTCCGCATCCAGCTCGAGGGCAAGGTGCTGCGCGTCTTCGTGCGCCGCAGCCAGGCCTATGCCTCCAACACCCACATCTTCCTGATCTGGATGGTCGGGACGTCACTGGTGCTGCTGACGATTGCCATCCCCTTCCTTCGCAACCAGATCCGGCCGATCCTGTCTCTGGCCGAGGCCGCCGAAAGCTTCGGCAAGGGCCGGCCGATGCCGCGCGATTTCCGCCCACGCGGCGCCGAGGAGGTTCGCCGGGCCGGCTTTGCCTTCATCCAGATGCGCGAGCGCATTGAACGCCAGCTGGAACAGCGCACCGCCATGCTGACCGGCGTCAGCCACGATCTCAGAACCATCCTCACCCGCTTCAAGCTGCAGCTGGCGCTGGCCGGCGGCAAGCCCGAGACCAAGGCCGCGCTCAACCAGGACATCGACGACATGCAGTCGATGCTGGAAGGCTATATCGCCTTTGCCCGCGGCGAAGCGTCGGAAGATGCCGGCCATTTCGATCTCGAGGCCTATTTCCAAAAGCTCGGCGAGGAGGCGTCGCTGCACAAGCGCAAGCTATCGACCGTGCTTGCCGGTGATCCGGACGTGCATGTGCGCCCGCACGCTTTCGCCCGGCTGTTGTCCAATGTCGCCGGCAATGCCTTGCGATATGCCAAGACGGTGGAGATCAGCGCCGATCACGGCCGCGGCTCACTCGTCGTCACCATCGACGATGACGGTCCGGGCATCCCGCCGGAAAAGCGCGAGGACGTGTTCAAACCGTTCGTGCGGCTCGACGAGGCGCGCAACCTCGACGCCAGCGGCACCGGCCTTGGTCTCTCTATCGCCCGCGATATTGCCCGCAGCCATGGCGGCGACATCATGCTGGAAGACAGCCCGCTCGGCGGCCTGCGGGCGGTGATCAAGGTGCCCGCCTGACCAAAGCATGATCTGGGAGGCGGGCTCGGCCAAAAACCACCTTCATCCGCGCGTCATGAAACCATGGTCAAGAGCGCGCATGAAGCGCGCGACCTCAGTTGATTCGGCTCAGCCGCCTTACTTCGACCTCGTGCCTGCCCGGGTGCGGTGGAGCGAAGCGAGGGCAGCCGGGCCGTACCGCTATCGCATCAAGGCAACCGTCGACCCGAGCAAAGGACCGCCATGCGCATCCTGATGGTCACCGACGCCTGGCGGCCGCAAGTCAACGGCGTCGTCCACACGCTGGAGCGGCTCACCGAAACGCTGAAAACCTTCGACGTTGCGGTCGACTTCCTGACCCCGAACATCTTTCGCACCTTGCCCTTGCCGACCTACCCCGACATCAGGCTGGCGATGACCACGCCCGGTCATGTCGCGCGGCTGATCGAGGCTCGCAAGGCCGACCATATCCATATCGTCACCGAAGGCCCGCTCGGCATCATGGCGCGGCGCTATTGCCGCAATGCTGGCCGTCCCTTTACCACCAGCTATCACACCCGCTTTCCCGAATATCTCAGCGCCCGCCTGCCGGTGCCGGAGAGCTGGGCCTATCGCTGGCTGCGTGATTTCCACAATTCGGGACAAGGCACGCTGGTCGCCACCCAGTCGCTGGCGGAGGACCTTGCGTCGCGAGGCTTCACCAAGCTCAGGCCGTGGACGCGGGGCGTCGACACCGATCACTTCCGCCCGGACAAGAAGAAGGACCTCGGCTTTCCCGGCCCGGTATTCCTGTGCGTCGGCCGCGTCGCCATCGAGAAGAACCTGAGCGCCTTCCTCGATCTCGACCTGCCCGGCAGCAAGGTGATCGTCGGCGAAGGACCGGAACTGGCCAGGCTCAGGGCGAAATACCCGCAGGCGCATTTCCTCGGCCATCGCCCGAACGATGAGCTGGCCGAGATCTACGCCTCGGCTGATGTTTTCGTTTTCCCCAGCCGCACCGACACGTTCGGCAACGTGATCATCGAGGCGCTGGCCAGCGGCACGCCGGTGGCCGCCTATCCGGTCACCGGACCGATCGACATTGTCGGCGACGGCATCGGCGGCGCGGTGTCGACCGATCTGCGCGAGGCCTCGCTCGCCGCGCTCAATGTCGACCGCGCCGAGGCGCGCGAACGCGCCATGCGCTACAGTTGGAAAGCCTGCGCCGAAATGTTCATGGACACGGTCGAAGAGGCGCTGAGCACAAGGCGCAAGCTGGCCGCCTGACGCAATCTTCCTAAAACAACCTGCCGCCGTCCGGCACCTTGCGCTCGATGGCGCCAAGGACCACGGCGCCTTCCTCATCAGGGAAGCCGAGCGTGAGCACTTCCGACATGAACGGACCGATCTGGCGCGGAGGGAAATTCACCACCGCAAACACCTGCCGTCCCACCAGCGTTTCCGGCGCATAGTATTTCGTGATCTGTGCCGAGGATTTCTTCACGCCGATCTCAGGGCCGAAATCGATCTTCAGCTTGAACGCGGGTTTGCGCGCCTCGGGGAAAGGCTCGGCCTCGACGATCGTGCCGGCACGGATGTCGACACGATCAAAATCGGCAAAGCTGATCTCGGGCTTGCGCGCGCTGCTCGAACTCATGGAAGCTCAGGCGTTGCCATAGGTCTCGAACAGGACACCGGCCAGCGCATCCTTGGCCGAGGTTCCCGACCAGACAACGAACTGGAAGGCCTGGAAATAGCATTCGCAGGCTTCAAGCGCCGACGACAAAAGCACCTCGACCTGCTGGCTCGACGGTTCGACCCCGCCGGCGAGCAGCAGTGACTGGCGAAACATGATCGCGCCCTCCTGCTCCCAGAGATCGAAATGGCCAAACAGCATCTGCTCGTTGATCAGCGACAAAAGCCGCATCACTTCCAGCGCGCGGGCTTCCGGCACCTTGATGTCGAAAGCACAGGCCAGATGCAGCGCCTCGAAGTCCTCCATCCACGAGAAGGAGACGTGATAATCGGTCCAGCTGCCGGCAACCGAGATCGAGATTTCGTCATCGCCGGCCCGTTCGAAGGACCAGTCATTGTTATGGGCGACCTGCTCGATGACATCCACCGGATGGATTTCGCGGGAGAATTCGAGTTCGAGAAGTTCCATGGAATGCTTCCTGTGTTCAGGGGAGCGCCACACGCTCCGCGGGGCACACACGACGAACAATCTTGTCTTGAACTCGGACGGCCAGGACTTCACGACACAAAGACCCCGGACCGGACCCCACCGCCCGGCCGCATGACCCTGCTCCGAATCATGCAACAAATTCAGTCTATTGATCGGGAGTCGCGTGAACAGCCTAATTTTTCGCACTGCGTCATCAGCATGTGGAAAGGCGCTGTCACAAAGATTCATGCATTGCCGGTAAACGATTCACGGCAAAGCATTTTTTCGGATTGTGCTTTGTGGAAAAGTTCAAATTTTATATTTTGCTTTGGGCTTTGCCGCAGCCGCAGGTGCGGCCTGTCCGGTCAATTCGGCAAGCCTGGCCTCGAGCGCGTCGATGCGGGCGGCCAGCCTGGTGTTTTCTTCGCGGGCCTTGGCAGCCATGTCGCGGGCAGCCTCGAACTCCTCGCGCTGCACCACATCCATGGTGTTGAGGATGCGCTCGGCCTGCCCCTTGAAGGCAGTCTCCACCTCGCGGCGCACGCCTTGTGCGGCACCCGCGGCATCGGTCATCAGCTTGGCGAATTCATCGAGAATGCGGTTCGGTCCGGTCGACATGGCAAATCCTCGCTTGCTGGAATTGACGTAGTGGCACTGCCTGCGGAATGCAAGAACGTTGAAGCTGGTGCGGCTTCATGTCGGACGCGATTTGGCTCACGGTCCGGCCGACAGATTGCTATTATCGCAAATGGATTCTTGGAACGACGGTTGCCGTGACGGACAGTGCGGACTTGGAGAAGCGCTTTGCAGCACTCGATGCAGCACTCGCAAAGGGCATTTCGGATGCCAGTGCGGGCCGGGTCTAGCCTGGCGACGAGGTGCTGGACAGGCTTGAAGCCAAATACAGGGCAATGGCAGAGAGAACCAAGTGAAGTTACTGGTCTTCACAGACCAGCGGCCTAGTTTTCCTCACGACTTGCTCCAGGCAAGAGTCACTCTCATTCAGGATCAACCAATGGCAACGCCCCCGCGCCGACCGACCAATCCGATGGAAGCCGCTGAAGCGGCCTTCAAGCCGGTCAAGAGACCCGCGCCACCCGTTCGCGAACCCTCCGCCGCACCAAACGTTCGCGAGCTTGTCTCGATCAGGATCGATCGCGCCGTGCTCGACCATTTCCAGGAAGATGGCCCCGGCTGGCAAGACAGGATCAACGATGCGCTCAGGCAATTGATCGCCGGCAAGCCGCAGGGTTGAGCCCATTATCTCTGACGATCAGGCTGTCGTCACCTTGCCTTGACCCCGCCAAAACCCTGCCGCATGGTCCGCGCCCTAACGCGAGCCCTCCCAGGAGATCCTGTTGAACGACTATTTCCCGCTGCCGATGGCGTCGCTGTCCTTCCCCAACATCGACCCGATCCTGGTTCAGATCGGCCCGCTGGCTGTGCACTGGTACGGCATCGGCTATATCGTCGGCATCCTGTTCGCCTGGTGGTACGCCAAGCGGCTCGTCACCAACACAAGGCTGTGGCCTGATGGCGTCTTGCCGATGAAGCCGATCGACCTCGACGATTTCATCGTCTGGGCCGCCGTCGGCGTCGTGCTCGGTGGACGCACCGGCTATGTGCTTTTCTACGATTTAAAGCGCTATATCGACCACCCGCTCGACATCTTCGCCGTCTGGCAGGGCGGCATGTCGTTCCATGGCGGCCTGCTTGGCGTCATCCTCGCCATGACGCTGTTTTCCCTCAAGCGCGGCATCCGCACCTGGACGCTGTTCGACGTGGTGGCAGCCGGCGTGCCGGTCGGGCTCGGCCTCGTCCGCATCGCGAACTTCGTCAATGCCGAACTCTGGGGTCGCGTGACCGACGTGTCGTGGGGCGTCGTCTTCTGCAACGAGCGTCTCCAGCAGACCGTGGCGGGTTGTGTCGCGGGCCTGGAGCCTCGCCATCCGAGCCAGCTCTACGAAGCGCTGCTCGAGGGCGCGGTGCTGTTCCTGGTCCTGCGCTTCCTCACCCATTCGCGGCTGAAGCTGAAGACGCCGCGCTTTGTCGGCGGCGCCTTTATTTGCGGCTACGGCCTGTCACGCATCTTCGTCGAGTTCTTCCGCGAGCCCGACCAGCAGCTCGGCTACCTCCTCGGCGGCTGGCTCACCATGGGCATGGTGCTGTCGCTGCCGATGGTGCTGGCCGGCATCTGGGCGATGGCCACAGCCAAACCGGCGCCGCAACCACAGCCGGCATGACACGGCTGAAGACCCGCATCGTCGACCTGATCGGCGCGCTCGGCGCCCTCCCCGTCAACGAGTACATGGCGCTCTGCCTGTTCGATCCCAGCGACGGCTACTACACCACGCGCGAGCCGTTCGGCGCCGCCGGCGACTTCGTCACCGCACCCGAGATCAGCCAGATGTTCGGCGAACTCGTCGCCGTCTGGCTCTATCAGGCCTGGCTGGCGATCGGCCGACCCCTGCCGGTCACCATCGCGGAGATCGGGCCTGGCCGCGGCACGCTGATGAAGGACATGCTTCGCACCCTGACGCGGCTCGATCCGGCTATCGCCGCCGGAGCCTCCTTCGCTCTGGTCGAGACCAGTCCGCGGCTGACCGAAATCCAGAAGCAGACGCTTGCCGAAACTTCGGTTGAGCTCGGCTGGCACGAAACCATCGCCACACTACCGCAGGCGCCGTTGCTGATTGTCGGCAACGAATTGTTCGACGCTGTGCCGATCCGCCAGTTCATCCGCGCCGGCGCCGGCTGGCGCGAACGGGTGATCGGCCTCGATGTCTCAGACGAGTTGAGCTTCTTCGCCGGCGCCGGCTCGGTCGAGGCGATGCTGCTGCCGGAAGACGCCGCCGAGGCGCCACAAGGCTCTATTTTCGAAATAGCACCGGCCCGCGCGGCACTGATGGCGACCATTGCCGAACGCATAGCCGACCACGGCGGCGCCGGGCTGTTCCCTGATTACGGCCATCTCCAGCCCGGTTTCGGCGACACATTGCAGGCCGTGCGCAGGCACGCCCCAGAAGATGTGCTGGCCAATCCCGGCGAAGCCGATCTCACCGCCCATGTCGACTTCGCGGCACTGGCCGCCGTCGTGCGGGCGCATGGCCTCGATGTGGAATTGGCGACGCAGGGCGACTTTCTGCTTGGCATGGGATTGCTTGAGCGAGCTGGCCAGTTGGGCAGCCAGGCAAGCCAAGAGGCACGACAAACCATTGCCGATGCCGTCGAGCGCCTGGCCGGACCCGACGGCATGGGCACGCTGTTCAAAATCCTGAAAATCCTGCCGCATCAGCCAGTCTGACCCTCAGAGATCGTTACAAGCCGTCCCGCCATGTCGCTTGTGGTCGCATGCCTGCTTTTGGCCAATGCAAAGTCGACGCAGCAGCACTGTCGCAATCACTCGGCCGAACTTCGCCTTGACGAAAACGCCGGCGCGGACAACAAACCCATCCATGCTGAATCAGACCAAACCGGATCCTGTTCGCTCGCCGCTGCTGGAAGCGGCCAAGCCGCGAGGTATCCGCCATGGCTATTTCACCCGTATCGGCGGCGTCTCCGGCGGCATCTATCAGGGACTTAACATCGGCACCGGGTCGGATGACGATCAGATGCTGGTCGCCGAGAACCGCCGCCGCGTCGCTGCCTGGATGGGTGTGCCGGCCAGCCATCTCCTGACCGCGCATCAGGTCCACTCGCCCGATGTCGTTATTGCCAGGGAACCCTTTCCCGGCCCGCGGCCCAAGGCCGACGCCATCGTCACCGACCGGCCGGGCATCGCCATCGGCGCCTCGACGGCCGATTGCGGCCCGGTGCTGTTCGCCGATGCGCAAGCGCGCATCATTGGCGCTGCACACGCCGGCTGGAAGGGCGCTTTCACCGGTGTGCTTGAAAACACCATTGCCGCGATGGAAAGCCTCGGCGCCCGCCGTGAGCGCATCATTGCGGTTCTCGGTCCTTCGATCGGCCCCGACAATTACGAGGTCGGGCCGGAATTCGTCTCCCGTTTCGTCGAAGCCGATGCCGAAAACATCGGCTATTTCGCGCCTTCGGCCAATCCGGCGCATGCAATGTTCGATCTCAACCTCTATACGGTCGACCGGCTGAAGAAGGCTGGCGTGACCGCCGAGGGGCTTGGCCGCTGCACCTATGCCGAGGAGGATCTCTTCTTTTCCTACCGGCGCGCGACGCATCGCAAGGAACCGGACTACGGTCGGCAGGTTTCGGCAATTGTTTTGGAGAACGGATAATGGCGCTGCATTTCGAACGGTCGGAATTTGACGCCCGGCGTGACCGGTTGATGATCGAGATGACGGAAAAGAAGCTCGATGCTGTACTGCTTTTCGCCCAGGAGAGCATGTACTGGCTAACCGGCTACGACACGTTCGGCTTCTGTTTCTTCCAGTGCCTGGTTGTGAAGGCTGACGGCTCGATGGTGCTGCTCACCCGCTCGGCCGATTTGCGCCAGGCGCGCCACACCTCGATCATCGACAACATCGTGCTGTGGACCGACCGCGACGGCGCCAACCCGGCGATCGACCTGCGCAACCTGCTCAACGACCTCAATCTCCTTGGCGCCCGCATCGGCGTCGAATACGACACCCATGGCCTGACCGCCTTCAATGGCCGCCGCGTCGACGAGCAGCTGCAGACCTTCGGCCAGATCGCGGACGCCTCCGGTATTGTCGGCCGTCTGCGCCTGTTCAAGAGCCCGGCTGAAATCGCCAAGGCCGAAAAGGCGGCCAACCTTTCCGACGACGCGCTCGACGCGGCCCTGCCGCTGATCAAGCAGGGCGGCGACGAAGCGCTGATCCTTGCCGCCATGCAGGGCGCGGTGTTTGCCGGCGGCGGCGACTATCCGGCCAATGAATTCATCATCGGCTCGGGCATCGACGCGCTGCTCTGCCGCTACAAGGCCGGGCGCCGCAAGCTGACCAAGAACGATCAGCTGACGCTCGAATGGGCCGGCGTGTTCCATCACTATCACGCGCCGATGATGCGCACCGTGCTGACCGGCAAGGCGTCGAAGCGCCATCAGGAGCTGTTCGACGCCGCCCGCGCGGCTCTTCTGGCGGTCGAGAAGGCGATGACGCCCGGCAACACCTTCGGCGACGTCTTCGACGCGCATGCCCGCACGCTGGAGGCGCACAGCCTGACCAAGCATCGGTTGAACGCCTGCGGCTATTCCGTCGGCGCCCGCTTCACCCCGTCCTGGATGGATATGCCGATGTTCTACCAGGGCAATCCCGAGCCGATCGCGCCCAACATGACATTGTTCGCGCACATGATCATCATGGACTCCGAAACCGAGACGGCGATGACGCTTGGCCGCACCTACCTGACCACCGAATCCCAGCCGAAGCCGCTTTCACGCCATGATCTCGACTTGATCGTACAGTGAATCCATAATGGTTGGTCCACGCGGGGGCGTTCACGACTAAGGAGTTTTCGGGCAGATGAGACGATCGCATGTGACGACCGTGTCATTGCTCGCAGCGCTTGTGCTAGCCGCTTGCACCAACGCCAAGGACGTCCTTGAGCCGTCCGTCATCACGCCGCCGGCAGCCTCGGCTCAGCCCTTGGCTGCCCCGGGCATTGCGCCCGCCGCCACACCAGCGCCGGCCGTCGGCGCCACGACACCCGCCAACCCCGCGCAGAGCGCCGCCGCTTTGTCGAAGACCCGGCTGCAGATCGCGCCGATCGTCGGCGCCTCGGTGGAAGCGGCAACGCCGCTGACGGCCGAACTGCAGACACGCGCCAAGCAGCGCGGCATCACCCTTGCCGGCAGCGCCGACCAAGCCGCCACCCATGTGCTGAAGGGCTACTTCTCGACGATGACGGAAGGCAAGGACACCACCGTTATCTATGTCTGGGACGTCTATGACCCCGCCGGCAACCGGCTACACCGCATCAATGGCCAGCAGAAGGCGCCCTCGGTCAATGCCGCCGAAGGCTGGCCCGCGGTTGCACCCGCTACCATGCAGGCGATCGCCGACCAGACGATCGACCAGTTCGCGGCCTGGCTCGGCGGCAGCGCCGGCTGATCCGCCTGTTACCGGCTTCCGTTCACTGTTGACGTTTTTGAGATTAGCCGGCGGATTCCCGTCAACGAGGCTTGCAATACCGGCACGGCTCGCTACAAGCCCGATTAAGAGGACCTCCCCATCCTTCGCCAGGAACGGTGCATGAAGCTTTTCGCGGGCAATTCCAACCGGGTGCTGGCCGAAGCGGTCGCCCGCTATCTCAATGTCCCGCTGGGCAAGGCCAGCGTCAGACGCTTCGCCGATCAGGAAATCTTCGTCGAAATCCAGGAAAACGTGCGCGGCGAGGATGTCTTCATCCTGCAGTCGACCTCGTTCCCGACCAACGATCATCTGATGGAACTGCTCATCATGATCGATGCCTTCATGCGCTCCTCGGCCAAGCGCATCACCGCGGTCATCCCATATTTCGGTTACGCCAGGCAGGATCGCCGGGCCTCGGGCCGCACACCGATCTCGGCGAAGCTGGTCGCCAACATGATCACCCGCGCCGGCGTCGACCGCGTCTTGACGCTCGACCTCCATGCCGGCCAGATCCAGGGTTTTTTCGACATTCCGACCGACAATCTGTTCTCGGTGCCGGTGATGGCCCGCGACGTGAAGGCAAAATACAAACAGCTTGCCAATGTCGTCGTCGTCTCGCCCGACATCGGCGGCGTGGTGCGCGCCCGCGCGCTCGCCAAACGCTTCGACGCACAACTGGCCATCGTCGACAAGCGCCGCGAACGTCCCGGTGAATCCGAAGTGATGAACATCATCGGCGCGGTCGCCGGCAAGGATTGCCTGCTGATCGACGACATCGTCGATTCCGGCGGCACGCTGTGCAATGCCGCCGATGCGCTGCTCGCCAACGGCGCTACCAGCGTCACCGCCTATATCACCCACGGCGTGCTGTCGGGCGGTGCGGTCGCCCGGATCAGCGGCTCGAAGCTGCAGGAACTGGTGATCACCGATTCCATCCAGCCAACGCAAGGCGTGCTCGACGCCCCGAATATCCGCGTCATCTCCATCGCCGACCTGATGGGCGAGGCGATTTCGCGCACAGCGACCGAAGAGTCCGTGTCGAGCCTGTTCGATTAATCCATGTTGCCCAAAAGCGTGCCCCCGGGCCTGGCTCGGGGGTAATCTCGTTTTTGGAATCTGCCCCAAACCGTCGTGAAAGGAGCGCAGCTGATGCGCAATCGAATCAAGGCTGCAGGCATCGCAGGAATGCTTCTCGCAATCGGCATCGCCAGCGCGGCCTATGCGCCGACAATCGCTCCGGTTTCGACCGCGCAGGCGCAAACGGAATATCTTCCCACCGAAACGGATTTCATCGGCAAATGGAGCATCGCAGGGTCCGCAATCCGGCCACCGCGTGATCTGAAAGAGCCGGCGAAGCCCGACCAGGAAGCGGCTGCGACCGAATTTCAGCAGACTGTGACCGCCTTTTATGGCGCCTTCGACTATCTGGAGATCACGGCGGACGGCCGCTACAATTTTCACCAACCGGGTGACCCGGCATCGGGGCCTTGCGTCTGGTGCGGGACATGGTCGTTCAAGAACGATTCCCTGTGGCTCGAACTGGACACGGCGCCCAGGCTCGACATCTACGCCGAGGGCGGCGACATGCAGATGACCTACACGGCCGAGCCTGAAGAGACGTCACGATACAAATGGCTTGTTTTCAGCTGGACCAAGGCTGATTGAACTGAGGGGTGAGGCGTTCTCGCGCACGCCAACCGAAGCATCGGTGTCAAGCCCGATCTCCTGAGGCGGGCAGTCAGTCCATGGTTGCATTGTGCGAGGAGTTCACCATGGCCATACTGCCCCTCCAATCAACGGAGGAGTAGCAGATGCGGCGTAGGACTTTGCTCGGGCTCGCGGTTTCCATCGCAGCCACCCTTTCAGCACCGGCGGCTTGGGCCGCCGATTTTCCGGACCGGACCATCACCATGGTTGTCCCCTTTTCCGCCGGTGGCTCGACGGATCTGGTCGCGCGCCTAGTCGCCAACAAGATGTCCGAAAAGCTGGGCCAGCAGATTGTCGTCGAAAATGTCGGCGGCGCCGGGGGCAGCATCGGCGCTGCCCAGGTCGCCCGAGCCGAACCGGACGGCTACACGATCCTGATGGGCACGGTCGCAACCCACGCGCTCAACCCGCTGATCCTGAAGACAAAGCCCTACGACGCGGAGAAGGATTTTGCGCCGATATCGTTGCTCGTGCTGGTGCCAAACGTCCTGGTCGTGAACCCTGAATTCCCCGCCAAGGACGTCAAGGAACTGATCGAGATGCTGAAGAAGGATCCGGACAAATATGCCTACGCCTCATCAGGCAATGGCACCCCGCTCCATCTCTCCGGCGAGCTTTTCAAGACGATGGCCGGCGTCAGCATGCAGCACATTCCCTACAAGGGCGCCGGACCGGCCTTGAACGACGTTATCGGCAATCAGGTGCCGATGATGTTCGACAACCTCCCCTCTTCATCGGGCCATATCAAGAGCGGGACGCTGAGAGCGCTTGGCGTCACCACCAAGGAGCGCGTTCCCTCCTTCCCCGACATACCGGCCATTGCCGAAACCATTCCCGGCTATGAAACCTACAGCTGGAACGCTCTGTTCGCGCCCGCAGGCACGCCGCCGGAGGTCGTCGCCGTTCTTCAGAAGGCGGCAGTTGAAGCCCTGAAAGACCCTGATGTGATCGCCCGCATGGCCCAGTTCAGCGCCTCGATCGTGGCCTCCACCCCGGAAGAGCTTGGAGCGCATGTGAAGGCCGAACTTGCCAAATGGGAACCAATCGTCAAGGCCAGCGGCGTTCAGCTGGACTAGGGCCTACGACAAAGTGCTGCGGGCTGTTCCTGGCGCTACGGCGCCGGGGCCTCAAGTCGGGGCTGAGCCCGTCGCATGCCTTCGCCGCGCGCGCCGCGCATATAGCCGCGCGGCGAGGCCCCGAGCATGCGCTTGAACATGGTTATGAATGCCGGCACGCTGTCATAACCGAGGTCGAGCGCCACCCTGGTAATCGGCTCGCCATCGGCGAGCCTGGGCAGGGCCGCAAACAGGCAGGCCTGCTGGCGCCAAGTCGACAAGGACAGTCCGGTCTGGCGCTGGAAGGCGCGGGTGAACGAACGGCGGCTCATGCCTGCGGCATCCGCCCACTCGTCGATCGTGGCGTGCGGCGAAGGTGCCGCGACAAAGCGTCGGCAGAGCGCCGCCAGCTTCGGGTCGGACGGGAACGGCAGCCCGAGCGGCCGTTCCGGCAAGGTCGGGATCTCGTGCAGCAACAGGTTCATGATCAGCCCGCCGCGGCCTTCCAGTTCGCCACCTTGCGGCAGCTTTTCCGATTCTACGATCAGGCTGTGCATCAGCTCGGTGACGCCGACGACACGCAAGCCTTCCGGCAGGCCTGGGATCGCGCCCGGCATGACATAGACCGAGCGCATCGAGACATCGCCCAGCATTTCGACGGAATGCTCGGTGCCGGCCGGTATCCACATTGCGTGGTCGGGTGGCACCATCCAGCGCCCGTACCTGGTCGTCACCAGCACGACACCGACCAGCGCATGCAGCAGCTGGCTGCGGCTGTGGCGGTGTTGCGGAACGTGGTAGCCGTCGGGATATTCGGTCGGCAAAGCCACCGCCGGCCCGGAAACCTCCTCCAGCCACTGCCAGCGGCTTTCGTGCAATCGGCCGAGATCGGCATTGCCGGCGCGGAAGATATCCCTGCGATGTGGCATCGGCTATGGCCCACTTGCGAAACTATTGGACCAAACCACGAAAGAAGTCGCCTCGCAAGCGGCTTATAAGGCAGCCATCCCCAAGGCGCTCCGCAGGGGCGTCGCCCAAGCGCTTCAGACGAGCGTCCTTAAGGCGGTCCGCGGGAGCGGCCGCCAAGCCTGCCCGCGGGCAAACACCCGCCAAAAGACCTCGGAGCCTGCCTTGACCGATACAGCCACCAGCATTGCACCGCAGCCAAGCGCCAGCCTCCCTTCAGCCCAGGCGACCGCCTTCACCGTCATTCTGGCGGTGAGCTTTTGCCACGGCATCAACGACATCATGCAATCGCTGCTGCCGGCGATCTATCCGCTGCTGAAAGAGAATTACGGTCTCGATTTCTGGCAGATCGGTCTTCTGACCTTCACCTTCCAGGTCACGGCGTCGCTGCTGCAGCCGGTCATCGGCATGATCACCGACAAGCGGCCAATGCCCTATTCGCTGCCCTACGGCATGGCGTCCTCGCTGATTGGCCTGATCGTTCTGGCCTATGCCGGCCACTATGCGCTGCTTCTGGTCGGCGCCTCGCTGATCGGAATCGGCTCGGCGATCTTCCATCCGGAATCCTCGCGCATTGCCCGCTTTGCCTCCGGCGGCCGCTTTGGCCTGGCGCAATCTTTGTTCCAGGTCGGCGGCAATTTCGGCCAGGCGATGGGGCCGCTGCTCGCTGCCTTCATCGTTGTGCCCTTCGGCCAGACCAGCATTTCATGGTTCGCCGTCGGGTCTCTGATCGGCATCATCGTTTTGTCGCGGGTCGGCGGCTGGTACAGCCGGATGCGCGCCGCGCAGGGCAATTGCAAGGCGGCGAGTTTCGTCTCGCCCTTCCCGCGCAAGAAGGTCATGGGTGCGCTCATCGTCCTGACGCTGCTGGTGCTGACCAAGAATGCCTACATCGCCTCGCTCTCCAGCTACTACACCTTCTATTCCATCCATAAGTTCGGCGTGTCGGTGCAGATGAGCCAGGTCATGCTGTTCCTGTTCCTCGGCGCCTCGGCGCTGGGCATCCTGCTCGGCGGACCGTTCGGCGACCGCTACGGCCAGAAGGCGATGATCTGGTTCTCGATCGTCGGCGTGCTGCCGTTCACGCTGGCGCTGCCCTACGCCAATTTCGAATGGACGATGGTGCTGACGGTGCTGATCGGCCTGATCCTGTCCTCGGCCTTCTCCAACATCGTCGTGTTTGCGCAGGAGTTGGTGCCGGGACGTGTCGGCACCATCGCCGGGATCTTCTTCGGCTTCGCCTTCGGCATGGGCGGCATTGCAGCCGCAGTGCTCGGCGTCGTCGCCGACATGAAGGGCATCGATTTCGTCTTCCAGATCTGCTCGTATCTGCCGCTGCTCGGCCTGCTGACGGTGTTCCTGCCCAACATGAAGGAAGCCAGGAAGGCGCAAGCGGCGGCCAGATAAAACCGGTCGATTTTGCGGATTTGACGCAGGGCGCGGCATTGCTGCGCCCTCTGTGATTCTTTCAGCATGCGCTGGTTGAAAAGCCTGCTAGAGATAGTCATCAACGAAGGCTTGGGGCCTTCGACGTCTCTGGGGATGACATGCGCAAGATCGTATTGGCCGTATTGGGTGTGCTTCTTGTTACCTTGCCGGCGACGGCACGCATCGTTCCCTTTCCGCCGGGTTTCAAGACGCAGTCCGTCGAAACCAACGGCACCAAACTCTATGTGCGCGTTGGCGGCAAGGGTCCCGCCGTCGTGCTGCTGCACGGCTTTGCCGATACCGGAGACATGTGGGGCGCCGCGGCCATCGCCCTCGCAAAGGACCACACCGTCATCGTGCCGGACCTGCGCGGCATGGGTCTGTCGGCCCACCCGGAAGCGGGCTACGCCAAGAAGAACCAGGCCGTCGACATCGCCGGCGTGTTGGATGCCCTGAAGATCGACAAGGCAGATCTCGTCACCCACGACATCGGCAACATGGTCGGCTATGCGCTTGCCGCGCAATATCCCAAGCGCATCACCAAATGGGTCATCATCGATGCGCCGCTGCCCGGCATCGGCGATTGGGAAAAGATCAAGCAAAGCCCGCTGCTTTGGCACTTCAACTTCCGCGGCCCGGATATGGAGCGGCTGGTCGCAGGGCGCGAGCGCATCTATCTCGATCGCTTCTACAACGAATTGTCGGCAGACCCCAAGAAGATCGACGAGGCCACGCGCAGGCACTACGCCAAGCTCTATGCCCGCCCGCATGCGATGCATGACGCTTTCGAGCAGTTCAAGGCGTTTGACCAGGACGCGATTGACAACCAGGCGATGCTTGCCGCCGGCGGCAAACTGACCATGCCGGTGCTGGCTGTCGGCGGTGAAAAATCCGCCGGCACCACGCAGGCCGATCTCCTGCGGCTTGTGGCGACCGATGTCACGAGCGGCATCGTGCCCGACTCCGGTCACTGGATCATGGAGGAAAATCCCGACGCGACCGTCAAGCTGATCACTGGTTTTCTCGATAAATAAGGCACCGCCTCGCTGACATTTCGATGAAAGCAAAGGCACCCGCCCGGCGGCGGGTGCCTTGCTTATCCGACTGGACGATGTCTATTCAACTGAACGGTTCTACGCCTTGAAGAAGGCCAGGAGGTCGGCATTGATGACATCGGCATGGGTCGTCGCCATGCCGTGCGGGAAGCCCTTGTAGACCTTGAGCTCGCCCTTTTTGAGCAGCTTGACAGCCAGCAGCGCGGAGTCGGCGATCGGAACGATCTGGTCGTCGTCGCCATGCATCACCAGCACCGGCACGTCGATGGCCTTCAGATCGTCGGTGAAGTCGGTTTCCGAGAACGCCTTGATGCAATCATAATGCGCCTTGGTGCCGCCCATCATGCCCTGGCGCCACCAATTCTCGACGACAGCCTGCGACACCTGGGCGCCGGGGCGGTTGAAGCCGTAGAACGGGCCGGCCGCAACATCGTGGAAAAACTGGGCGCGGTTGCCTGCCTGGGCGGAGCGGAAACCGTCGAAAACCTCGATCGGCAGGCCGCCGGGATTGGCCGCCGTCTTCAGCATGATCGGCGGCACCGCGCCGAGCAGTGCGGCCTTGGCGACACGGCCACCGGAACCGTACTTCGCGACATAGCGGGCCACTTCGCCGCCACCGGTGGAATGGCCGACATGGATCGCGTCCTTGAGGTCGAGATGCGCCGCAAGCTCCGCGACATCAGCGGCGTAGGTGTCCATCTCGTTGCCGGTATCGGTCTGGGTGGAGCGGCCATGGCCGCGCCGGTCATGGGCAATGACGCGATAGCCCTTGGACAGGAAGAACAGCATCTGGGCGTCCCAGTCGTCGCTGCTCAGCGGCCAGCCGTGATGGAAGACGATGGGTTGTCCCGTTCCCCAATCCTTGTAGAAAATTTCGGTGCCGTCCTTGGTGGTGATCGTGCTGCTGCCGGGCTTGGTCATCTCGCTCTCCATTGATTGCTTCCGCGATAATCAATATCGCGATAACCATACGACTAGCGCAGGTCCAAATCCTTGTCTACAGAAAATATGTAGCGATATCATTTTTCGTGGTACATATTGATGTGCTCAGTCGGCAAAGGAATGCCTCGTGCCTCTCCCGTTGGACAACCAGCTCTGCTTCACGCTTTACGCCACCAGCATGGCAATCAATCGCACCTACAAGCCCATGCTGGACGAGATGGGCATCACCTATCCGCAATATCTCGTGCTGAACGCACTTGCCGAAGCCGGCGGGATGTCGGTCGGCTCGATTGCGCACAGGCTCGCTTTGGAATCGAGCACCATCACGCCGCTGGTGAAGCGCATGGAACAGGCCGGTCTCGTCACCCGCCAGCGCAGCCAGACGGACGAGCGCCAAGTGCAGGTCGACCTGACGCCTGCCGGCCGCGCGCTGCTCGTCCAGTGCAACTGCCTCAACGAAACCCTGATCGAACGCTCGGGCATGACGATGGCTGATCTCGATGCCTTGAATCGGCGGATCCAGGCGCTGCGCGAAGCGTTGAGCAGCAAGCCGGACTAGCTGCCCTACAAACACGCCAGGCTTAATCCTTGCCGGCCAGCCAGCGCACGACGTTGCCCATCAGCTTGCCGTAGAGCGGCCAGCCGAGAAAGTCCTGCGACAGCCAGTGCGGGCCGATATCCGTCGCCCAGGCGACAGTGCGGCCGTGGCCAACGCTGCGAGCAGCAAGCAGCGGCCAGTCCGTGCCACGATAATGGCAGGTCGCCAGCAGCTGGGACGAGCCATCGCGCCTGAAATCGAGTTTGTTCATGCCGAGGATCGGCGGCAACGGGCCCGCGACACCGGCAAGGATTGGATGCGACGCCTGAAGGATCGACGGCTGCAGGCCTTGCGGCACTTCCAGCCCGTCCGAGAATGGCAGGCAGCGCACGGGCAGCACGTCCTCGACCGGGGTGTCGTGGAAACGCGCCGTGCCGAACATGCCCTGGAACCCCATATAGCCGCCGGCCAGCATCAGCCCGCCGCCGCCTTCGACATAGGCCTTGAGGACGTCGAGGCGGTTGACGCCGATGCGCCCGGCGCGGGCCTCCGGCGTGACCAGCAAGGTCAGCGCGCCGACATCGGAGATCACCACCGCCTGGTATTCGGCCAGCGCGTCGAGGTCATACGGAAATTCGGCCGCGCAGCGATCGCCACCGATCTGCGTCACCGCTATGCCCTCTGCGGCAAGTGCGGCATTGAAGGCCGTCGCGCCGTTTACCCACGTCGCACTCGTCAGCACATCGCCGCCGGCGGCGACCGAGGTCGTCGCCGCGAAGGTCTCGCCTGCCAGCAAGAGTTTCATCGTCGCCCTCGCACTGTTCGACTGAGGATTGAAAGGCGAGCGCCGGCTCGAACCGGCGCCCGCAACGCCTTGGGAGGCTTAGAGCAATTCCAGGAAAAGTGTGACCGGTTTTCCGTCCGGAATTGCGTAAAACAAAGGGATAGAGCGGTTCGCCGTTTCCGTGAAACGGTGAAACGCTCTAGAACTTGAACTCGGCCAGGTTTTCCGGCGTCACGATCTTGGCCGGGCCGAGGATCAGTTCACCGCTGGCGCCGATCGTGTACTCGCCGAGCCTGCCTGCCGTGAACTTCTCACCTTCCTTGCCGGTGATCTTGCACTGCGCCAGCGCCTGGGCCGCCTGATAGGTCAGGTAGCCGAGATCGGTGACATTCCACCAGATATCCTGGGCAGCGCCATCCTTGATGTATTTCGAAATCAAAGTGGCCGGCGCAAGGCCGGTCAGCTTGACCTTGCCGATCATACCGGCTTCCTCGAGTGCGCGCGCGGCCGCCGGAAGGCCTATGCCTGCCGGCACGATGATCACCTTGAGATCCGGAAACGCCTGCACCAGCGCCAAGGCCTGCTGCTGGTTGACCTGCTCGCTCTCCTCGCCATAGGCGACCTGCACCAGTTTCATCTTGGCGTATTTCGGCTCTGCCGCCATCTTCGCCTTCATGAAGTCGATCCAGGCGTTCTGGTTGGTCGCCGTCGGCGTCGACGACAGGATGGCGAACTCGCCTTCGCCGCCGCTGAGGTTGAATGCGCTTTCCAGCATCATTTCGGCCAGACTGTCGCCCTTCACCTGGTTCACGAACACCGCGCGCGCATCGGCCGCGACGTCGGAATCGTACGAGATCACCCGGACGCCTTGCTGAACGGCGCGCTTCAGCGCAGGCGCAACGGCATTGGCGTCGTTGCCGGCGATAGCGATGACGCCGACCTTCTGCGACACAAGGCTGTTGATGAATTCGAGCTGTGCCTCGGCCGTCGCCTGCGACGGGGCGACCTGGGTGGCGGTGCCGCCAATTTCCTTCGCAGCCTCTTCGGCGCCGCCGAAAGCCACCTTGAAGTAGGGATCGGTGTCGAGCTTGGGCAGGAAGCCGACGGTCACCGGTTCCTTGGCGCATTCCTGGCTGTAGGCCAGCGAGGCCGGCGCAAGCAGAACCGCGGATGCGAGCAGGGCTATTCTAAACGCTTTCATTGTGTCTCCTCCGTCAGAATTCGGGCTTGAAGAAAGGGGCCCGAGATCACCCCTTGGTTTCGCGCAGGACGCGCGATCTTGACAGCCGCTCCTCCAGGGAGCGCCAGTAATTGCCGACCAGCAGCGAGCCGATCAGAAGCAGGCCGATGATCATGCCTTGAGCGTCGCCGCCGATCTGGTTGAGCGCCAGCACATTTCGGATGATGGCGATCAACAGCAGCGCCAGCATGACCCCCGTGAGCCGCCCCTTACCACCGAAGACGCTGACGCCGCCGAGCAGCACGATGGTGATGACATCGAGCTCCATGCCGAGCGCATTGTTGGCGCGGGCGTTGGAGAGGCGCGCGGTGTAGACGATGCCGGCGATGGCTGCGACCATGCCCGAAACGACGAACAGCTTCAGCACCATTTTGCGCGTATCGATGCCGGAATAACGCGCCACTTCGGGGCTGCCGCCGAGCGCATAGATGCGCTTGCCGGTCGGCGTCTTCTGCAGCACCACCGCGAAGATCGGCGCCAGCAGCAGGAACGGCACGATGGTCCACGGGATTTGTGTGCCCGGCAGATTGCTGATGCCGAAATCGACGACCGCCGGCGGCAATATGTTGACCGAACCGGTGCCGAGCAGGATGTAGCCAATGCCCCGATAGAGCGCCATGGTGCCGAGCGTCACCACCAGCGACTGCAGCCCCAGCCCTGAAACCAGATAGCCATTGAAGGCGCCGAGCAGGCCGCCGAAGACCAGCGTCAGCGGAATGGCCGCCAGCGTCGGCACGCCGCCCTGGACGAGCAGGCCAAACACCACGGATGTCAGCGCCAGCACCGAGGCGATCGACAGGTCGATCTCGCGGGTGATGATGAGCAGCGTCATCGGCAGGATCAGCAACGCCTTTTCCGAGGCGCTCGCCGCCAGCTGAGAAAGGTTAAAGCCGGAAACGAAATTCGGCACGAAGACCGCCGCATAGACGAAGACAGCGAGGCAGGCGGTCGCCAGCAGCAGATCCCAGAAGTCGATCGAGCGGATAAACTTTTTCATCTCGCCCTCGCCTGTCTTGCCTGTTCGGCACGCCGCGCGATGAAGGTGTCGATGCCGATGGCAACCAGGATCACCAGGCCATAGACGCCCTGCAGCCAGAGCGGGTCGACACGCACCAGCGTCAGCCCGTTCTTGATGACCAAGAGCGTGAGCGCGCCAAGGATGATGCCGAGCAGCGTGCCCGAGCCGCCGCGGATGGCGACGCCGCCGACCACCGCAGAGGCGATCACCGTGAGTTCGAAGCCGAGCGCGACGCGGGCATCGATGGTGGCGTAGCGCGAAGCCCACAGGGCGCCGCACAGGCCGCCTAGCAGGCCGGCCATGCCGAAGGCCAGCAGGATGCGCCGGTCGACCGGAATGCCGATCAGCCTTGCGCCGTCCGGGTTGGAACCGGTGGCAAACAGCTCGCGCCCGGTTGCGGTGCGATAGAGCAGCACATAGCCGGCGCACAGGATGACAATAGCGATGATGACGATCAGCGGCACGCCTGCGATCTTCAGCCCGGTCATGTCGAGCCAGGCTTGCGTGACTTCGTCGGCGCTGACCTGGTCGCCCGCCGCCCAGATCGAGTTGAAACCGCGGAAGATCGACATCGAAGCCAGCGTAACGACGATGGCCGGGATCTTTCCCCTGGTAACGACAAGGCCGTTGAGCAGTCCGGCAAAGCCGCCGACGGCGCAGGCGGTGATCAGGCCGATGCCGATGTCCAGTCCGGGATAGGCCTGAACCATGCTGGCCGCCATATAGGCGGAGAGGCCGATCACAGCTGCGATCGACAGGTCGATGTTGCGGGTGATCAGCACCAGCATCTGCGCCAGTGCGGCGACAATCAGCAAGGCCGCGTCCATCGACACAGCGGTGAGGTTCGCCGCGCTCACCATGCGCGAGTTGATGATGGTGACCGGAATGGCGACGGCGAGCATCGCCGCAAGCAGGCCGAATTCCCGCCGCTTCAGAAAATCGAACGGTCCTTTTGCCTTTTCCTCCTCGGCGGCGCGTTCTATCTGCGCTGCCTGGCCGGCACGTTCATCGGTCCTGGTCGCCGATTCCAGTACCTTTTCCTGCGTGGCTTGCCCGCGCGAAAACTCGGCAGTCTGGCGGCCTTCGCGCAGCACGACAATGCGGTCGCACATGCCGATCAGCTCGGGCATCTCTGACGAGATCAGCAGGATCGCCATGCCTTGCGCGGCAAGGTCAGCGATCATTGCATGCACTTCCGCCTTGGTACCGACATCGATGCCTTGCGTCGGCTCGTCGAGGATGAGCACGCGCGGCTCGGTGCGCAGCCATTTGGCCAGCACCACCTTCTGCTGGTTGCCGCCGGATAACTCTTTCACCGGCTGCCCGTAGCCGGAAAAGCGCAGCTTCATGCGCTTCAGCCAGTCCGCCACCAGACCGATGGCGCGGTCGGTGCCGTAGAGACCGCGTTGTGCGGCCTTGTCGAGAACAGGTAGCACCGCATTGTCGAGGATGGAGAAATCCATCACCAGGCTCTGGCCCATGCGATCTTCCGACACATAGGCGATGCGCGCATCCATGGCGTCGCGCGCCGAGGCGAACTGCACGGGCTTGCCGTCGATCAGGATTTCGCCGGCGTCGGGCCGGTCGATACCGAACAGCACGCGCGCAATCTCGGTGCGTCCGCTGCCGACCAGGCCGCCAAGCCCCAGCACCTCGCCGGCGTGAAGCTTGAGGTCGATACCGGCAAACCCGCCGGCGCGCGAAAGTCCCTTCGCCTCCAGCACCAGCGCGCCTGAGGCATGGCGCCGTTCGGGATAGAGGTCGGTGACTTCACGCCCGACCATCATGCTGATGGCGGCAGCACGGCCAAGCTCGGCCTTCGGCTTGACGCCGATCAGGCGCCCGTCGCGCAGCACCGCGATGCGGTCGGCGATGCGGAAGATCTCGTCCATACGGTGGCCGACGAACATCATCGCCACGCCGTGCAGCCTGAGATCGGCAACGACGGAAAACAGCCGCTCGACCTCGCGCTGCGACAGCGCCGCCGTCGGTTCGTCCATGATCAGCACGCACGCATCCAGCGATAGCGCCCGGGCTATTTCGACCAGTTGCTGTTCTGAGGTACGCAGGGTTCCCAGCCGCGTTGCCGCCGGCACGTCGAGCCCGACGGTCGCCAGCACCTTGCGCGCGCCGGCCAGCATGGCGGCATTGTCGATGCCGCCAATGCGGTCGCGCGGCATGTGGCCGAGATAGATGTTCTCCGCCACCGACAGATCGGGAAACAAGCCAGGATGCTGGTGCATGACCGCAATGCCGGCCGCCTGCGCGTCATGCGGCGAATGGAAGACGGCTGATTTGCCGTCAACCTCGACATGACCGCTGGTGGGAGAATGCACACCGGCCAGAAGCTTCACGCAGGTGCTCTTCCCGGCGCCGTTTTCGCCAAGCAGCGCCAGCACCTCGCCGGAGCGCAATTCGAAGGAGGCGTCCTTGAGCGCAATCGTGCCGCCGAAAGCCTTCGTCGCCTGAACCAGGGCAACAGGAACAGCCCGCACCACCGCAGCGTCGGCTTCGCTTTGTGTGCCCGAGTGCAGCACGTCTCCTCCCTGACTAGTTATTTTTTCAATTTGCTATATTAAATAGCGCAAAGGCGCAACGGCAAAATTGACTTCCATGGTTCCGACGCGCACTGTCGCCTCTCGCACAGGCATCGCAGGATGCTTCGGCCGAAGGTGGTTTCGGCCTCTTGCGGTAAGAACGGCGACATTTGAGGAGACGCGGGTTTTGTCAGGGAAAGGCAGCAATTCTGTCAAAGTTCGCCACTACAACGAGCGTTTCGTGCTCGACGCCATCCGTCGCCTCAAGGAAGCCTCCAAGTCCGATCTGGCGCGCGCGGCCAGCCTGACGCCGGCGGCCGTCGCTGCCATCGTCGACGGCTTGGAATCATCCGGATTCGTAAAGCAAGTGGGAAAAAGGTTCGGGCAACGCGGATCGCCCTCCACGCTTTACCGGCTGACACCGGAACGCATCTACAGCGTCGGCATCAAGATCGGCCGGCGTGCGCTTGAAGCCGTTCTGGTCGACTTCGCCGGTGAAATCCGCGCAAGAGAGTCGCACGAATACCGCTTCCCCGATCCTGATCTGGTGCTGAAGGCCGGCAACATGGCGCTGGCCACCTTCGAAAAGCTGGTGGATGGGCTTGGCGATGCCAGCATCGTCGGCGTCGGCATTGCCTCACCCTATTTCCTCGGCGGCTGGAGCGAGGAACTCGGCTTTCCCGACGATCTCGGCAGCCCCTGGGAGGCGATCGACCTGACGACATGCTTTGCCACGCCGGCGAAGACGCCGGTGTTCGTGGAAAACGACGCCACGTCGGCGGCGCTGGCCGAACTTGTCCAGGGCGCCGGCGCCCGCTTCCGCGATTTCATGCACATCTCGATCGACACTTTTGTCGGCGGCGGCCTGGTGCAAGGCGGCAGGGTCCATACCGGGCCGCATGGCAACAGCGCTGCCCTCGGACCCTTGCCGGTCTCGCCCTCAAGCCTCGATTCGGTGGCGGCGAAGCCTGCGCGCTACCAGAGCCTGCTGCATCGCGCCTCGATCTATGTGCTGGTCAATCACCTGAGGTCGCGCGGCGTGGTGATCAACCGCGTGCGAGAGCTCGATCCGTTGCCGCCCGAGGCGCGCGCGCCCTTGTTCGAATGGATCGACGATTGCGCGAGCGCGCTGGTCGAGGCGATCATCGCCATCACCTCCATCATCGATATCGAGGCCATCGTTCTCGACTCGATCCTGCCCAGGCCGATCCATCTCGAACTGCTGGCAAGGGTGCAGGCCCAGTTCAACCAGGCCAGCGCCATCGGCATCGTGGCGCCGGAGATCGTGCCGGGGCAATTCGGCCCCGAAGCGTCCTCGATCGGCGCCGCCATGCTGCCGTTCTCGGCGCTGCTGGCGCCCGACAGCGGCGTGCTCATGATCGGCAAGGACCGGACGAAACTGCTGAGCGCTCTGTCCACGCTCGGTGGCGCCAAGGGAAACGGATCAAATCCGCCCACCGACCTGCCGGCCTGAGCGCAATGCGGCGCCCAACGCAGGCATCGGCCACCCTTGCCCGCCATGGCTTGCACGCCTGCCCGCCTTCCGCTATAGAGCCGCCACCCGCGTAGACACCCTTGGAGGCAACGCGGCGGAAGGCTGCCTTCCCTTGTGATCCCGAACAAAGCTCCGCGTATGCGGTTTCTGGCATTCGGACATCCAGGCCTGGCGGCTTTCGACGTTTACGGTCCAGGCACACTGCCACCGCAAACGCTCCATAAAACGCGAAAGGAAATGCCATGAGCCACGATACTTACGAGCTCAAGGCCGAAGCGCGCGAACAGGTCGGTAAGGGGTCCGCCCGTGCAGTTCGCCGCAACGGTAAAGTGCCTGCAGTTATCTACGGCGACAGACAGCCTCCCCTGGCGATTGCGCTGAACTATAAGGACGTCTTCTACAAAATCCATGGCGGCGGGTTTTTGACCACGATCGCCACGATCGATGTCGACGGCAAGAAAATCCAGGTTCTGCCCAAGGATTTCCAGCTTGACCCGGTCAAGGATTTCCCGGTCCATGTCGACTTCCTGCGCATCGGCAAGGACACCGAGGTCAACGTCGACGTGCCTGTCCACTTCATCAATGAAGACAAGTCGCCCGGCATCAAACGCGGCGGCGTGCTCAACATCGTGCGTCATGAAGTCGAGTTCCACTGCCCGGCCAATGCGATCCCGGAATTCATCACCGTCGATCTCACCGGCGCCGACATTGGCGATTCGATCCACATCTCGGCGGTTACCTTGCCGGCCGGCGTCAAGCCGGTGATCTCCGATCGCGACTTCACCATCGCGACCATTGCCGGCTCCTCGGCGATGAAGCCGGAGACGGAAGAGACGACGGAAGCGGCAGCCCCCGAAGCGGCGGCTCCTGCTGCCGAAGAGAAGTAATTTTCGGGCCCGGAGTTCACGATGCTTGTCTTTGCAGGCCTCGGCAATCCGGGCGCGAAATACGCTGATAACCGGCACAATGTCGGCTTCATGGCGGCGGACGCAATTGCCCGCCGCCATTCGTTTTCGCCTTGGTCGAAGAAGTTCCAGGGCCTGATCGCCGAAGGCACGATTGCCGGCGAAAAGATTCTCCTGATCAAGCCGCAGACCTTCATGAACCTGTCGGGACAGCCGATCGGCGAAGCCTTGCGCTTCTACAAGCTCGGCCCCGAGGCGCTGACCGTCTTCTACGACGAGATCGACCTGCCGGCCGGCAAATTGCGGGTCAAAGTCGGCGGCGGCGCCGGCGGCCACAACGGCATCCGCTCGCTCGACCAGCATGTCGGCAAGAATTTTCGCCGCGTGCGCATCGGCGTCGGACACCCCGGCGTCCGGGAAATGGTGCATGGCCATGTTCTCGGCGACTTCGCCAAGGCCGATCGCGAGTGGCTGGACGTGCTGCTCGACACCATCGCCGACGATGCCGGGCTGCTGGCCAAGGGCGACGACAGTTCCTTCATGAACCGCATTACTCTGGCCCTGCGTGACAAGCTGGTGCCGACCAGCGACGACGACCGGCCGCCGCCCAAGGCGCCGAAGGCTGAAGGTCCAAAGGCTCAAAGCCACATCCGCCAGGCACGGCCACAGCAGGCGCCGGCCAAGCTGCCGGAAAGCGGCCCTATGGCCGCCATGCTGAAGAAACTGTTCGGCAAGAAGGACTGAGCGTCGATAGGATCGGGACTGCGGGGCTTGACGTTGCTCACCCCTATCGCCCATAGCCCTCATCAAATTTCTAGTTTCCCGATAGGACCGGACACATGGGTTTCAAATGCGGCATCGTTGGCTTGCCCAACGTCGGCAAGTCGACGCTTTTCAACGCGTTGACCAGGACGGCGGCGGCGCAGGCCGCCAACTATCCGTTCTGCACCATCGAACCGAACACCGGCGAGGTGGCGGTGCCTGATCCGCGGCTGCAGAAGATCGCCGCAATCGCCAAGTCTAAGGAGATCATCCCGACCCGCATCTCCTTCGTCGACATCGCCGGCCTGGTGCGCGGCGCCTCCAAGGGCGAAGGGCTGGGCAACCAGTTCCTCGCCAACATCCGTGAGGTCGACGCCATCGTGCATGTGCTGCGCTGTTTCGAGGATGACGACATCACCCATGTCGAGGGCAAGATCGACCCTGTCGCCGACGCCGATACGGTCGAGACCGAGCTGATGCTCGCCGACCTCGACAGCCTCGAGCGCCGCATCGTGCAGATCCGCAAGCGCGCTGGCAGCAAGGACAAGGAAGCAACCACCGTGCTGCCGATGATGGAGGCCGCACTCGAGCTCCTCCAGGCCGGCAAGCCGACCCGCATCCTGCTCAACGGCATTTCAGCGGAAGACCTGCGCATCCTGCAGGGACTGAACCTCTTGACCTCGCACCCCGTGCTCTATGTATGCAACGTCGCCGAAGCCGACGCCGCCACCGGCAACGAGCACACCAAAGCCGTGGAAAAGATGGCGACCGCGCAAGGCGCCGGCACCGTGGTGATCTCGGCCGCGATCGAGGCCGAAGTCGCCCAGCTCTCCGACGAGGAAGAGATGGAGTTCCTGTCCTCGCTCGGCCTCGACGAGCCTGGCCTCAACAAGGTCATCCGCGCCGGCTACGATCTGTTGCATCTCATCACCTATTTCACCGCCGGGCCGAAGGAGACGCGCGCCTGGACGATCCACAAGGGCGACAGGGCCCCGCAGGCGGCCGGCGTCATCCACACCGATTTCGAGCGCGGCTTCATCCGCGCCCAGACCATCGCCTACAACGACTACATCACACTGGGCGGCGAAGTAGCGGCCAAGGAAGCCGGCAAGGCGCGCGACGAAGGCAAGGAATATGTCGTCCAGGACGGCGACGTCCTGCTGTTCAAGTTCAACACCTGAGACGCCGAGGCATCTCGCGGCTCGCGCGCTGACCGCGGCCGATCACAGCTGCGTCAAGTGGAGGAGCCAGCCTGCCGCTTCGCTTGACTGCCCTTGGCACCGGGTCTAAGGCCCTCTGCATCCGACTGGCCGTGGCCGTGGGAACTGCCGCGCGTGCAAGACCCATCGCTATCGAACGGAACCTCTTGGGCTCAACCAATGGAGAGCGGCGATGATCAAGGCCTTCGTCGTCGACAATGACCGCCTGCGCCCCGCCGACGATCTCATGGCCAATGGCGATCACGTCGTCTGGGCCGACCTTCTCAACCCGACCAAGGAAGAAGAAACAGCGATCGAGACCTGGCTCGGCGTTGCCATCCCGACGCGCGAGGAGATGGAGGAGATCGAGATTTCGAGCCGCCTCTACATCGAGGACGGCGCCTACTTCATGACCGCCACCTTGCCAGCGCAGACCGAAATCGATGATCCCTTGATGTCACCGGTTACCTTTGTGCTTGCCGGCCCGAGACTGGTCACCATCCGCTATCATGAGCCGAAGGCGTTCAAGACCTTTCCGCTGCGCGCCGAGAAGGTGGCGACCGGCTGCACCACCGGCAACACCATCCTGATCGGCCTGCTGGAGGCGATCGTCGACCGGCTGGCCGATATTCTCGAACGCGCCGGCCGTGACATCGAGACGATCTCGCGCGATATCTTCGAAGCGCGGTCGACCAAGGTGAACAAGCGCAATCGCGACTTCCAGGAACTGCTCAAGGCCATCGGCCGCAAGGAGGACATTGCCTCCTCGATCCGCGACAGCCTTATCTCGCTGCAGCGCCTCACCGGCTTCCTTGCCCATGTCGCGACCCAGATCAAGATGAGCAAGGACGTCCGCGCCCGCATCAAGACAGTATCGCGCGACGTGCTGTCGCTCGCCGACCACGCCACCTTCCTGTCGCAGAAGATCTCGTTCCTGCTCGACGCGACGCTCGGCATGATCTCGATCGAGCAGAACGCCATAATCAAGATCTTCTCGGTCGCCGCCGTCATCTTCCTGCCGCCGACGCTGGTAGCTTCGATCTACGGCATGAATTTCGACGTCATCCCGGAGCTGAAATGGGAACTCGGCTATCCCTTCGCCATCGGCCTGATGATCCTGTCGGCGATCCTGCCGTTCTGGTATTTCCGCCGCCGCGGCTGGTTGTAGGCCCAATAGAATTCGCTTGACCAAACGCCGCCCGGACGGCATCCGGATGCCCGGTAATCGTACAACCGGATTGGGATCATGACCGCAAAAAGCTGGGCCTACGAGGATTTCACCGAGGGCGCATCGATCGACCTCGGCGCCAAGCAGGTGAGTGCGGCCGAAATCATCGAATTCGCCACCGAATTCGACCCGCAGCCGATGCATCTCGACGAAGCCGCCGGCAAGGCCAGCATCCTTGGCGGCTTGGCCGCCTCCGGCTGGCACACCTGCGCGATCTTCATGCGCATGCTGTGCGACGCCTTCCTGCTCGACTCGACCGCGCAAGGCGCGCCCGGCATCGACCAGGTCAAATGGAAGAAGCCGGTGCTGGCCGGCGACACACTGGCCGGCAGCACCAGCGTGCTTGCCAGGCGCCTGTCGAAATCCAGGCCTCAGCTCGGCCTCGTCACCTTGCGCAGCGAACTGTTCAACCAGCGCGGTGAAAGCGTCTTCGAACTTGAGAACACTGTCATGTTCTTGACCCGCGAGGCCGGCGCATGAGCCTCGACGCGTTCTTCCGCATCGGCGATACCATCAACCTCGGTTCGCACACATTCGAAACCGAGGCGATCAAGGCGTTCGCCTGCAAATACGATCCACAGGTCTTTCATGTCGACGAGGAGGCGGCGAAGAAAAGCGTGTTCGGCCGCCTCTGCGCCTCAGGCTGGCACACCGCGGCCACCTGGATGAAGCTCAATCTCAAAAATCCTATGGACGCTTCTCAATGGACCGGACCCGGCCCGGAACCAGAATTCGGCCCCTCGCCCGGCTTCAGGAGCCTGAAATGGCCAAAGCCGGTCTATGCCGGAGAAACCGTCACCTTCATGCGCACGGCCCTGTCCCACCGCCCGCTCGCCACCCGCCCCGGCTGGCGGCTGCTCGCGCTGCGCTCGGAAGGATTCGATTCTACGGGCGACAAGGTGCTGGAGTTCGACAGCGCGGTGCTGGTGAAGGCTGGGTAGTGAGTAGTGAGTAGTGAGTAGTGAGTAGCGAGTAGCGAGTAGCGAGTAGTGAGTATTCAATATCAGAGTGTGTGAGCAAGCCTAGCGCCTGTCATTGAACGCTGACATTCACTATTCACTATTCACTATTCACTATTCACTATGCACTATTCACTACTCCCTACTCCCTACTCCCTACTCCCTAATGCCCCTCAAACCCGATCAACGTCCGCACCGGCACGCCCAGCGCTTCGAGCTTCGCCCGTCCGCCGAGATCCGGCAGGTCGATGACGAAGCACGCGGCAAGAATATCGGCGCCGATCTGCCTTAGCAGCTTGACCGCCGCCTCCGCCGTGCCGCCGGTCGCTATCAGGTCGTCAACCAGGATCACCTTCTCGCCCGGCGCAACGCCGTCCTTGTGCATCTCCATCTCGTCCAGCCCGTACTCCAGGCTGTAGGCGACGCGTACCGTCTCGTAAGGCAGCTTGCCCTTCTTCCGGATCGGCACGAAACCGGCCGAAAGCTGGTGCGCGACCGCACCGCCGAGGATGAAGCCGCGTGCCTCGATGCCGGCGATCTTGTCGATCTTCTGCCCGGCATAGGGATGCACCAGCTCGTCGATGGCGCGGCGGAAGGCGCGCGCATTGCCGAGCAAAGTGGTGATGTCGCGAAACAGGATGCCGGGCTTGGGGTAGTCCGGAATGGTGCGGATCGCGGCGAGCAGCGTGTCTTCGAGCGAGGATTTCATGGGTCGAGATTACCTGAAACGGAGGTTGTTGCGCGACAATTGTTCGATCGAACTGCAGCCCATCAGCTTCATGCCGCGCTCGATCTCGACCCGCATCTGCTCCAGCGCCCGCTCGACGCCCGGCTGTCCGGCCGCCGCCAAGGGGAACAGATAGTAGCGGCCGACGCCAACAGCCTTGGCGCCGAGCGACAGCGCCTTCAGCACATGGGTGCCGCGCTGCACGCCGCCATCCATGATGACGTCTATTCTGTCGCCGACGGCATCGACGATCTCGGCCAGTTGGTCGAACGCCGCCCGCGAGCCGTCCAGCTGCCGGCCGCCATGGTTGGACAGCACAATGCCGCTGCAGCCGATCTCGACGGCGCGCTTGGCATCCTCCACCGACATGACGCCCTTGAGACAGAACGGACCTCCCCACAGTCTGACCATCTCGGCAACATCGTCCCAGGTCATCGACGGATCGAGCATCTCGGTGAAGTAGCGGCTGATCGACATCGTGCCGCCGCCCATGTCGACATGCTCGTCGAGCTGCGGCAGCTTGAACCCCTCATGGGTGAAATAGTTGATCGCCCAGCCCGGCTTCAGCGCGAACTGCAGCATGCCGGCAAGGTTGAGCTTGAAGGGGATGGCAAAGCCGGTGCGCTTGTCGCGCTCGCGGTTGCCTCCGGTGATGCTGTCGACGGTCAGCATCATCACTTCGACTCCAACCGCTTTCGCCCGCTGCATCATCGCCCGGTTGAGGCCGCGATCCCGGTGGAAATAGAACTGGTAGACCTGCGGGCTGCTGCTGATCTTGCGCGCTTCCTCAAGACTGACAGTGCCGAGCGAGGACACGCCGAACATCGTGCCGAATTTGGCCGAAGCCTTGGCCACCGCGCGCTCGCCTTGATGATGGAACAGCCGCTGCAAGGCGGTCGGCGAGCAATAGACGGGCATGGCCAGCTTCTGGCCCATCACCGTCACCGACATGTCGATCTCGCTTACCCCGCGCAGCACGTTGGGAACGAGGTCGCAGCGCTCGAAGCTCTCGGTGTTGCGGCGGTAGGTGACCTCGTCGTCGGCCGCGCCATCGATGTAGTTGAAGATTGGCCCCGGCAACCGCTGCTGGGCCATGCGCCGGAAATCGGAAAAGTTGTGACAGTCGCGTAGCCGCATCATCGATCCCAAATGCCCCTTTAGCCGGCGATCCGCCGGGCGCGCGTGCAATACCAATCGCATGGCGCCGTGCCAACGGACTTCTTACTGGACGGCTGCTGCGCCAAGATGCGAACCATGCCCGGTTTGGCAAGCAAAAAGGGCGTCCGAAGACGCCCTTTCCATTTCCGAGGAATAAGATGCGGCTTAGTGCGCCACGCCTTCCCACACCTTGCGCTTGGTCAGATACATCAGCGCGCCGAACAGAAGCAGAAACACCAGAACGCGGAAGCCGGTCTTCTTGCGGTCTTCCATATGCGGCTCGGCCGCCCACATCAGGAACGCCGAGACGTCGCGCGAATACTGGTCGATCGTCTGCGGCGAACCGTCATCGTAGGTGACCTGGCCGTCGGAGAGCGGCTTGGGCATCTTCAGCGACACGCCGGACATGAAGTATGGATTGTAGTGGGTGCCTTCGGGGATCACCATGCCGGCAGGTGGCGTCTCGTCGTAGCCGGTCAGCAGCGAATGGATGTAGTCCGGGCCGCCCTGCGCATATTGCGTGAAGATGTCGAAGACGAAGCGCGGGAAGCCGCGCTCGACGCCGCGCGCCTTGGCCAGCAGCGACATATCCGGTGGGGCAGCGCCGCCGTTGGAAGCGGCAGCCGCCTCCTCATTGGCGAACGGCGCCGGGAAATGGTCGGACGGCTTGCCCGGGCGGTCGAACATGTCGCCGGCATCGTTGGGTCCATCATGGATGGTGTACTCAGCCGACAGCGACTTGATCTGCGCTTCCGAATAGCCGAGGTCCTCTAGCGTGCGGAACGCCACCAAATTCATCGAGTGGCAGGCCGAGCAGACTTCCTTGTAGACCTTCAAGCCACGCTGCAGCTGCGCCTTGTCGTAGGTGCCGAACGGACCGGCAAAAGTCCAGTCCATCTCCTTCGGCTCGTGGATCGGGAAATGCGTCGGTGCCGCCGCGTTGTGCGCCTCTTCAGCGGCGATCGCCACACTGCCGACGGCTCCGATGCCAGCGGCAAACACGCCTAGCAGGGCGAGCGAGGTGAGAATCTTTTTCATGCCAAATCCCCTTAGATTCTCACTCAGCCTTTGGTTTCCGGCGCCGCGGTCGCACCGGCCGGATGTCCCCCTCCGGCACCCTTGTTCTTCTCCAGCACCGCCTCGGTGATCGAATTCGGCAGTCTGCGTGGCGTCTCGATCAGGCCAAGCACCGGCAGGATGACGAGGAAGAAGGCGAAGTAGAACAGTGTCGCCGCTTGAGCGTAGCCAACGTAGTTGCCCGAGACCTCACCTATCAGGAGGGTCAACAGACCGCCACCTTCCGCCGGCTGCGAGCCAAGCCAGCCAAGCAGGACAGCGTCGGCGACGAACAGCCAGAAGAAAAGCTTGTACCAGGGCCGGTAGACCGCCGAGCGCACCTTGGAGGTGTCGAGCCACGGCACCAGGAACAGCATGACGATGGCGCCGAACATGCACAGCACGCCACCGAGCTTGGAGTTGATCGGCCCGATGTTGAAGGTGATCGCGCGCAGGATCGCGTAGAACGGCAGGAAGTACCATTCCGGCACGATGTGGGCCGGCGTCTTCAGCGGGTTGGCGATCGTGTAATTGTCCGGATGGCCGAGAAAGTTCGGCAGGTAGAAGACGAAATAGGCGAAGAAGAACAGGAACACGATCATGCCGAATGCATCCTTGATGGTCGCATAGGGCGTAAAGGCAACGGTGTCGGTTTTCGATTTCACCTCGATGCCGGTCGGGTTCGACTGGCCGACCACATGCAGCGCCCAGACGTGCAGCACGACGACGCCGGCGATCATGAACGGCAGCAAATAGTGCAGCGCAAAGAAGCGGTTGAGCGTCGGGTTGTCGACGGCGAAACCGCCGAGCAGCAGTTCCTGGATCCAGTTTCCGACCAGCGGAATGGCGCTGAAGAAGCCGGTGATGACGGTGGCGCCCCAGAAGCTCATCTGACCCCAGGGCAGCACATAGCCCATGAAGCCGGTCGCCATCATCAGCAGATAGATGATGCAGCCGAGGATCCACAGCAGCTCGCGCGGCGCCTTGTAGGAGCCGTAATAAAGCCCGCGGAAGATGTGGATGTAGACGGCGACGAAGAAGAACGAGGCGCCGTTGGAATGCATGTAGCGCAACAGCCAACCGGAATTGACGTCGCGCATGATCTTCTCGACCGAATTGAAGGCGAGATTGGTGTCGGCGGTATAGTGCATGGCGAGCACGATACCGGTCAGGATCTGCGCCACCAGCATGATCGTGAGGATGCCGCCGAAGGTCCACGCATAGTTGAGGTTGCGCGGCACCGGATAAGCGATGAAGCTGTCATAGATCATGCGCGGCAGCGGCATGCGGGCGTCGAACCAGCGTTCGATACCGGTCTTGGGCGTATAGGTCGAGTGTCCCTCGCTCATCGAATTATCCCCTGCCTCAACCGATAAGGATTTTGGTATCGGAAATGAACTTGAATACCGGCACGGCCATGTTTTCCGGCGCCGGGCCTTTGCGGATGCGGCCGGCGGTATCGTACACCGAACCGTGGCACGGGCAGAACCAGCCGCCGAAATCGCCTTCCTGGCCAAGCGGAATGCACCCCAGATGCGTGCAGACTTGCACCATCACCATCCAGGCTTCCTTGCCGGGCGTGGTGCGGTTGGCATCGGTCGCCGGCGCATCGGCGGGCAGATTGGCGTTGCGGGCAATAGGATCCTTGAGATCGGCAAGGTTCACGGCTTCGCCGTCCTTCATCTCCTGCTCGGTGCGATTGCGCACCACGACCGGCTTGCCGCGCCATTTGACGATCAGCGACATGCCAGGCGTCAGCGAGGCGACATCAACCTCGACCGAGGCCAGCGCCAGCGTCGAGGCATCAGGGCGCATCTGGTCGATGAAGGGCCAGGCAACGGCGCCTGCGCCAACCACTGCGGCCATGCCGGTGGCGACGTAGAGAAAATCACGACGGTTGGGATCCTGGGTGTCGGTTGCGCTCACGGGTGCCTGATCCTTTCGCCTCTTCCGAGCCGGCGGCCGAGCTTTGTCCCCGCTCCATCGCGCCGGCCCGACAGCGCATGGCGAACAAGCTAGCGAATTCCTCCGGCATTTGGATTTCGGTTTATGCGTGAAGCCCGTTTTTGTCCAGCGGGCTGAGGCCACAAGGGCAGATTGTCGCGGGCGTTCCGCACGAAGAGAAATTTGACGAGCTTGGCCGAATGTAGCAATATGTCTACATCTTCCGGATGGAGGTGTTGATATGAATATCTCGACGAAGACGATAACCATCATGTCGAGCCGTGAATTCAACCAGGACACGGCGCATGCCAAACGGGCAGCCAAGAACGGGCCGGTCATCATTACCGACCGCGGCAAGCCCTCCCATGTGCTGATGTCGATGGAGGAATATCAGCGTTTAGAGAAGAAGCCGAGAAGCCTCGCGGACGCGATTGCCGATGATCGCCCCGAAGCAGATTTCGACTGGGAACCACCTCGCCTGGAAGGACCGTTTTTCAAGATTCCCGAACTCGACTGATGTTCATTCTTGACACCAATGTCGTTTCGAATCTGCGTCGTCGGGACAAGGCCGATCGCAACGTTTTGGCCTGGTCAGAGACCCACGACATCGCCAGCTTTTTCATGTCGGTCATTTCGATCCTGGAACTCGAAATCGGAACATTGCTCTTGTCGAGGAAGGATACTCGCCAGGCCACCATGTACCGTGAGTGGTTGGATCAGACACTCATTCCACAGTTTGACGACCGGATATTGAGCATAGACAAGGCTGTTGTCGTGCGTTGCGCAAACCTCCACGTTCCCGATCCAAAGCCGGAGCGCGACGCCCTCATAGCCGCTACCGCGCTCGTCAAAAACTTGACAGTCGTGACCCGCAACACCAAGGATTTTGAAGGCACCGGCGTGAAGCTTTTCAACCCCTGGATACCGACGAAGGGTTAGAGGCTATGGCACACATCATCGACCGCGAGACCTGGACCAGGACGCCCGGCCGCTGGCAGGGCGAACTGCAATGCGGCGCCTACGACTCCAACTCCTGCCTGATTTTCAACTATCAGGAAGAGATTGGCGGCGGCCCGCGCCTGCACACGCATCCCTATTGTGAAATCTTCATCATCCGGCAAGGCACCGGCCTGTTCACGATCGGCGACCAGCAGATCGAGGCCACGGCCGGCCAGATCCTGATCGTGCCGCCTGATACGCCGCACAAATTCACCAATCTCGGCCCAGGCCCGCTCGAAACGACCGACATCCACGAAAACGGCAGCTTCATCACCGAATGGCTGGAATGATTGTTGCCGGCTGATGACCTCTAGCTTGCACCGAGCCTGACCAGCACGGCCCTTGGGATATCGTATTCGCGGATGACCGACTCATGCCGGCGCAGGCCGCAGAGTTCACGCTGGATGAAATAGGCGTGCACCGCTGCGGCAGCCTCCTTGAGCAGCCGCAGTCGCTGCTCCTCGTCGTCGTTGTTCTGACGGAGCTTGGCCAGCGTTTCCTCGACCCGTTGGCCGGCACGGCCGAGCGCTGCGGCCTTTTCAGCCAGTATCTCATGGCCGAGGGCGTCGAACGCGGCTTCGGCAGCCGAGGCGCCTAGGGATGGCGGACGCAGTGACATCTCAGCCTCCTTTTCTGTCTTGAGAGAGCATCATGCGGTGCGTGACGAATTCTTCGCCCACCACCGGCTGGAAGCCAAGCCGTTCATAGAACCCAAAGGCTTCTTGTGGCGCGCGGGTGTTCAGCACGGCAAAATGCTGACGTGCCCTGTCAATGACGGTCTCGACCAGCATGCGGCCAATGCCGCTGCGGCGATGACGCGCGCTGACGAACAGGTGCCTGACCCGGCCGTGGTCCCTGCCTTCGAAATAAGGATCGATGTTCAACCCGCACACACCAGCGAGTTCTCGGCCATGCCATGCACCAAACAGCGCCTCGCCTCGTTTCAGGAACTTGTTGCGGCCGCCCGCCCAGCCATCCGCCAGCCGCACCAGCATCCAGTAGCCTTCCAGCCGGCTCTCCTCCTTCAGCGCATCGAAGGCCGGCGCGGTTGGCCGCAGCCGCTTGAGGACGTAGCCGATATCAGGCGACGCTGCCATGCCCTACTCCGCCGGCCGTGTCTCTTCCAGCACGCTTTCCTCGTGGTAGAGGAAGCCGCCGGACTGCCGCTTCCACAGCCGCGCATAGAGCCCGTCGAGCGCCACCAGCTCGTCATGCGTGCCCTGTTCGACGATGCGGCCTCCGTCCAGCACCACAAGACGGTCGAGCGCGGCGATGGTCGACAGCCGGTGCGCTATGGCGATGACCGTCTTGTTCTCCATCAGCCTGGCCAGATTCTCCTGGATCGCCGCCTCGATGTCGGAATCGAGCGCCGAGGTCGCCTCGTCGAGGATCAGGATCGGCGCATCCTTGAGGAAGACGCGGGCGATCGCGACGCGCTGGCGCTGGCCGCCCGACAGTTTCACGCCGCGCTCGCCGACAAAAGCCTCGTAGCCGGTACGGTCCCGGTTGTCGCGCAGGCCCAATATGAACTCGTGCGCCTCGGCCTTCTTCGCCGCCGCGATCACCTCGGCCTCGGTCGCGTCCGGCATGCCGAGCTTGATGTTGTCGCGCAGCGAGCGGTGGAACAGCGCCGTGTCCTGGCTGACCACGCCGATATTGGCGCGCAGCGAGTTCTGCGTCACCTCGGCGACGTCTTGCCCGTCGATCAGGATTTTGCCGCTCTCGAGGTCGTAGAGGCGCAAGATGAGGTTGGCGAGCGTCGTCTTGCCCGCGCCCGACGGCCCGACCAGCCCGACCTTCTCGCCAGGCTTGACCACAAGGTCGATGCCATTCAGCACGCCAAAACCCTTGCCGTAGTGGAACTCGACATTCTTCACCTCGATGCGGCCGCCGGCGACGACAAGCTCTTTCGCATCCGGCGCATCGACAAGGCCAAGCGGCTGCGAGATCAGCGCCTTGGAGTTTTCCAGGACGCCGAGATTTCGCAATATGCCGTTGAGCTGCATCATCACGCGCCCGAGCAGCATGTTGAGCCGCAAGACCAGCGACAGCGTGAACGCGACGGCGCCGACGGTGATCGACCCTTCGACCCAGAGATAGACGGCAAAGCAGCCAATCGCGGTGATCATGATGCCCGACAGCGTCGTCAGCGCCATGCGCACGCCGGTCAGCCGGCGGGTGAAGGGCCGTAGTGCATCGAGATAGATGTCGAAGCCGTTCTTGATGTAGCGGTCGTCGCCGTCGGCCGAGAATAGCTTCAGCGTCTGCACGTTGGAATAGGAATCGATGATGCGCCCATTGATCATCGAGCCCGCTTCAGCCGTGGCCTCGGCATGCCTGCGGATTGAGGGCAGATAGAGCTTGGCCAGCCAGGCGAACGCGAGGATCCAGATCACCACCAGCACGGCCAGGCGCAGATCCAGCCCGGCGACCAGCGCCAAGGTCGTCACCGTATAGATGAGCATGAACCAGATGACCTCGATGAAGCTCTCCATCAGGTCGCCGGTCGCCTGCCCCGCCTGCCAGACTTTTGTCGCGATACGGCCGGCGAAATCGTTCTGGAAGAAGGTGTAGGACTGGCGCGATACGTGCCGGTGCGCCTGCCAGCGCACCAGATTGTAGAACCCCGGCGTGATCGTCTGTTCGTTGACCAGCGCCGACAGGCCGACGACGATGGTGCGGATGACCAGCACCACTGCGATCATGAAGACAAGCTCAGGCCCGGCGGCGGCCCACAGCGCGTGCCAGCTGCGCTCGCCGGGAAGCTGGTCGAGAATATCGACCAGCCGCCCGACGAAGTAGAACAGCCCGGCCTCGATCAGCGGCGCGATGCCGCCGATGACCAGCATGGCGAAGAAGTCGAACTTCGCCTGGCCGACATAGTGCCAGAGGAAGCCGCCGACGCTTGGCGGTGGCCGAAGGTCCGCCGGCTCCCTGAACGGATAGACCCAGTCCTCGAACCAGCGATAGACGGCTGTCATCATGCTGACGTCATCACTCTGCGGCTTCACCCTTCACGCCGATGTCGTTGGCAACAGCGTCATTGGCGGCATCGACCGGACCGTCATCGAGCAGGAACCCGCCCGACTGGCGCTGCCAGAGCTGCGCGTAGAGCCCGCCGCTGGCGACGAGTTCCTCGTGCGACCCCTCCTCGATGACACGGCCCTTGTCGAGGACGACGAGCCTGTCCATCGCCGCGATGGTCGACAGCCGGTGCGCAATGGCGATGACGGTCTTGCCTTGCATGAGCTTGTAGAGATTCTCCTGGATGGCGGCCTCGGCTTCGGAATCCAGCGCCGACGTCGCTTCGTCAAGGATAAGTATCGGTGCGTCCTTCAACATAACGCGAGCAATGGCGATGCGTTGCCGCTGGCCGCCGGACAATTTGACGCCGCGGTCGCCGACATGAGCGTCGAGCCCTTTACGTCCGGTGTGATCCGAAAGCCTGCCGATAAACTCCAGCGCCTCGGCCCGCCCGGCTGCCTCGACAAGCATTTCCTCCGTCGCATCGGGCCGCCCGTAAAGAATGTTGTCGCGCACCGAACGATGCAGCAGCGAGGTGTCCTGCGTCACCATGCCGATCTGCGCGCGCAGCGAATCCTGCGTCACCGAAGCGATCTCCTGGCCGTCGATCAGGATCCGGCCGTTCTCGAGGTCGTAGAACCGCAACAGGAGATTGACCAGCGTCGACTTGCCCGCACCCGAGCGCCCGACAATGCCGACTTTCTCGCCGGGCTTCACCGTCAGCGACAGGTTCTCGATGACGCCCTTCTGCTTGCCATAGTGGAAACGAATGTCGTCGAAGCGGATCTCGCCCTTGGTGACGGCAATGTCCTTCGCCCCCGGCCGGTCTTCGACCAGGCGCGGCAGCGAGATCGAGGCGATGCCGTCTTGCACCGTGCCGATGTTCTCGAACAGGCTCGACATTTCCCACATGATCCACTGCGACATGCCCCACATACGGAGCACGAGGCCGATGACCACGGCGACGGCGCCGATCGTCACCGCCTGGCCGAGCCACAGCCACAGCGCCGTCGCCGTCACCGAAAACAGGAGCAGCGCGTTGAGGATATAGAGCAGGCCGTAAAGCACCGTCACCAGCCGCATCGACCGGTAGACCGTGTCGAGGAAGCCTGCCATGCCTTCTCTGGCGAACGTTGCTTCGCGCCGTGCATGGGAAAACAACTTGACCGTCTGGATGTTGGTGTAGCTGTCAACGACGCGGCCGGTCATAGTCGAGCGCGCATTGGCCTGCGCCTCGCCGACCTTGCCCAGCTTCGGGATGATATAGCGCAACAACCCGATATAGCCGAGCAGCCAGACGCCGAGAGGTGCCGCCAGCCGCAAGTCGGCCGAGCCGACGATGAACAGCATGCCGAGGAAATAGACGATGACGTAATTGAGCACCTCGATCACCTTGATGACGCATTCGCGCACGGCGAGTGCCGTCTGCATCAGCTTGGTGGCGATGCGGCCGGCAAATTCGTCCTGGTAGAAGCTCATCGACTGCTTCAAGAGATAACGATGCACCTGCCATCGGATGCGCATGGGGTAGTTGCCCATCAGCGTCTGCTGGTTGAGCAAAGAATGCAGCCATACCGTACCCGGCAGCGCGAACAGCACGACGAAGGCCATGCCGGCAAGCTTCCAGCTCTCGGTCTGCAGGAAGGTTTCGCGGTTCTGCCTGGACAGCCAGTCGACGATGTGGCCCATGAAGCCGAACATCCACACTTCCGCGATGGCAATCGCCGTCACCAGCACCGCGTCGACGATGATGTATGGCCAGGCGCCGCGCGTATAATGCACGCAGAAGGCAACCAGCGTCTTCGGCGGCTCGACCGGTTCCGCTGCGGGGAACGGATCGAGCCTTCTTTCAAACCAGCTAAACATAGTGATGCTCACAAAACTGTTGTCCGCTCATGCGGCGCGGGAAAAATCCCCGGGGCGCTCCGCTTCCCCAGACCGTACGTCGGCGGGGACCGACGGCCCGGAATCACCCGGGCCATCGGTCCTGCTTCGCGCAATATAGGGACCTGCGGGCTTTTCACCGACAGAAGCCTTCGACTGAGCTGACGGCACGCCGCCGCCAGTCCGGTTTTTCGCGCCCGGCCGGATCAGCCGGATGATCCGGCGCACCAGCGACGGCCGGCTGTGGTCGGGAACCGCACGCGAGAAATCGACATCCGGCAACATGCCGCGATGCGGACGCCGGCGCGTCTCGGCATGAACCGCCGACGAATAGGTCTCGCCGACCAGCAACGCCCAGGTCGCCGTCTTGCGTTCGTGCAGGCTTCTTGAACCAGGTATCTTATAGGGATCGAACATCGGTCCGTCCTCCGTGTGAAAATAGACATAAAAAGGCGAAGCAATGTCGTGCGCCGGCCTTCGGCCGGAGGCACGGATTGCATCCGTCGGGACACGAGGATAGGCCTCGGTCGCGACATGCTCAGCTGGGGCTCTAGGCCCCTTTAACCGGTTGAAAAACATCGCAGGATTCCTTCAAGAGCCGAAAATTGGGTTCGGCGGGAATCGGTGCGATCAGATCTAAGAAATCAGGTAAATCGTCGTACCGAAACCGCCGGCAGGCAGGTAAGCCCACGGGAGGGGCGCAGGATGTGCATGGTCAGCATGAAATACCCCTCCATCGGTTCGGGTTGACAATGCCTGCGGTATAATCGACTTCGCAGAAAATGGCCACCCGCAGGTCCAGCAATTTCCAAAACCAGCCACCCGCTGTGGCCGATCTGCCACTTATTAGAAAGACGCGGAAATGAACCACCGTCTCCGCATCGCCCTCTACCAGCCTGACATCGCCGGCAACACCGGAACAATCCTGCGCTTCGCCGCCTGCCTCGGCCTTGGCGTCGACATCATCGAACCAGCCGGCTTTCCGCTCTCCGACAAAGCGCTCAAGCGCGCCGGGATGGACTACCTCGAAATGGCTGCCCTGACCCGGCATGTCGACTGGAACGCCTTCGAAGATTGGCGCAAGGGCCAAGCCTGCCGGCTGGTGCTGCTCACCACCAAAGCCGCGACCCCCTATACGGGCTTCAGCTTCGCCCAAGGCGACATCCTGCTGTTCGGCCGCGAATCCGCTGGGGTGCCGGATCCTGTCCATCAGGCGGCGGATACGCGGCTGACGATCCCGATGCAGCCGGGCACGCGCAGCATCAACGTCGCGCTGTCGGTCGCCATGGTCGCCGGTGAAGCCATCCGGCAGCTCGGCTAGACCCTTCAACGCGTTGTCGTCATCGCCAACGGCCGTTGCGTCTTGCATCATTCTCACCCAGGCGCACATCGCCTTCTCCTCAATTACCCTATCGACATTTCCTGGCTACAAGCTCAACTTAAGTTGAGGTCAAGCGGAAAATCGAGATGGCTCCGGTAAAGGAATTGACGGTCGGCCAGTTGGCCATGCGCAGCGGCGTGGCGGTGTCGGCGCTGCATTTCTACGAGGCGCGCGGGCTGATCCGCAGCCACCGCACGTCGGGCAACCAGCGGCGCTATGGCCGCGACGTGCTGCGGCGGGTGGCAATCATCCGGATCGCCCAGGAGGTCGGCATCTCGCTGGCCGAGATCGGCGCCGCACTTGAATCGCTGCCAGAAGGCCGTACCCCGACGCGCGAGGACTGGAACCTGTTGTCGACCGGCTGGCGCGACGACCTCGATCGCAAGATCACTCAGCTAAAGAAGCTGCGCGACGGCCTTACCGACTGCATCGGCTGCGGCTGCATGTCGATCGACAAATGCCCGCTGCGAAACAGGGAAGATCGCTTGAGTGCGCAAGGGCCGGGCGCAAGGCGACTGCTTGTGGAATCCTAATCCGCCGCGGGCAGCCGCCGTATGGTGAATTCGATTACGTCGCCCGGCCGCTCGAACCAGCTTTCGATCTCGGTCCAGTAGGCCTGCTTTGGAAAACGCTCGAACCATTCCTTGGCCTTGAGCCGCGCATCCGGGCGCGGCAGGACGAAGGTCTCGCGCAAAAACCCGTCACGCGGCATGCGCTCGCGCTCGGCGCGTGAACGATCGAGCCTTTTCTTCAGGCCATGCAGCGGCGGTCTTGCCGGCGTGCGCATGAAAGAACTCCTGGGCCGAACCAGATGACACTTGACCCTTGCCCCTAGGAGATTAGGGATCGCGCCCGGAAAAGGCTAGTGGTCCGATTCCAACATTCGCCTCCCTAGTCCCCAGGCGCCGTTGCGAATGTTGGAATCACAAGGACCGCTAGCAAGTTTATGTTTCTGGTGGAGTTTTCGAATTTGACATTTGCATCGTGCCCTGCGCCACGCTGTGTGCAAATGTCAAATTCACTCCACTAGGTCCTTTGTCGGCCGCGACCGGAGACAGCATTTTGGAACGACCAGAAATACCGGCAGGCCTGCCACCCGACATCGAACAGAAGAAAATGAAGGCTAGGCTCTGGTTCGAGACGCTGCGCGAGCGCATTTGCACAACCTTCGAGCAGATCGAACAGGAACTGCAGGGACCACTGGCCGAATGGTCGCCCGGCAGCTTCGAGAAGACGCCGTGGGAACGCGACAATGGAAAGGGCGGCGGCGGCGCCATGTCGATGATGCGCGGCCGCGTCTTCGAGAAGGTCGGCGTCCATACTTCGACCGTCTATGGCGAATTCTCGCCCGAATTCAGGAAGCAGATGCCCGGCGCCGAGGAAGACCCGAGCTTCTGGGCATCAGGCATTTCGTTGATCGCGCATCCCTGGAACCCCAACGTGCCGGCCGTGCACATGAACACCCGCATGGTCGTGACGTCGCGCCACTGGTTTGGCGGCGGCGCCGATCTGACGCCGGTGCTCGACCGCAACTGCACGGAAGATCACCCCGACACGGTCGCCTTCCATCGAGCCATGCAGTTCGCCTGCGAGAAGAACGCTGCGATCGCCGACCACCCCAAATTCAAGGCCTGGTGCGACGAGTATTTCTATCTGCCGCACCGCCACGAGCCGCGCGGCGTCGGCGGCATCTTTTTCGACTGGCTGCATTCGGGGGAGGAGAAAGGCGGCTGGAATGCCGATTTGAACTTCGTTCAGGATGTCGGGCGTTCTTTCCTTGTCGTCTACGGACACCTGGTTCGCGCCCATTTCAACGAGAACTGGACCGACGACGACCGCGACGAGCAGCTCATTCGCCGCGGCCGTTACGTCGAATTCAACCTTCTTCACGATCGCGGCACCATCTTCGGCCTGAAGACCGGCGGCAATGTCGCTTCGATCCTGTCCAGCCTGCCGCCGGAGGTCAGGTGGCCGTAAAAAATCGGTGAGCGAAACGTGAGCCGCATTGACGTCCCATTCGCCGAATCTGGGCAGCCAATGTGGCATCGCCATTATCTTTTTCGTCTAATAGGCAATTGAAATAAACGACTATTTGTCGTTTCGGGCCGGGAAGCGCCGGCGGTTCAGTCCCGAACCGCGACACGACGCTACCGGACGGCCCTGAACAAGGCGGAGCATTTTCCAAACGGATGCCCGCATTTCCAGGAGTATTACATGCGAAAGCTCATTGTTTCGGCAGCCGCCGCTGCCCTTCTCGCTTCCGGCTCGATTGCCTTTGCCGCGGTCAAGCACACCACGGGCACGGTCAAGACCTATGATGGCACGGCCATGAGCCTCGTTCTGGACGATGGATCCACCTTCACGCTGCCCCAGACCTTCAAGGATCCAGGCTTGAAGGCCGGCGAAAAGGTCCGCGTTTCCTGGGACATGAGCGGCAAGAACAAGGTTGCCGAGTCCGTCAAGATCGTGAAGTGATGGGGACAAGACCGAACGGTCTTGCCTTGGCTTAGCCTGACAAGAGGGGGCGGAGCAGCGCTGCTCCGCCTTTTCGCACCCACGGCAACCAAAACCGTCGAACCGTGTTATGCTAGCTCCCCCGTGCGTGCCCCCGAAACCGACTGCTGTGACAGGGCGCGGAACAGAGATGGCGGAGCTTCGTGTGCCCATGAGAGGCACAGGCTCCAAGGAGGAAAAGGAGAAAACCCCATGAAGGAATTCCATTGCGGCTCGCTGGTTCCCGGCTGTGAGTGGCACACCCGTGCCGGTGAGGAAGCCGAGGTCATGCGCCGCGCCGTCGACCATATGCGCGAGACACATGGCGAAACGGTCATTCGCGAGACGATGATCGAGGCGATCCGCTCGCGCATCGAGAAAGTTCGCGACGCGGCCTGAGCAGTCCTATCTGGCCTTCAGGGCTTCCGCGGCGCGCTCCAGCAGCGCGTCGCGATCGAGCGCAAAGCCGGACCCGATCCATTCCTTTTCCAGGTTTTTCAGAATCGCACCGAGTATTGGCCCCGGCGACGCGCCAAGCGCCGTCAGATCGCCGCCCTTGACTGGGAACACCGGTTTTTCCCATTTCAGCGCAAAAGCGAGCAGGCGCGAAAACCCGCCGGCCTGAACCAGCGCGTCATTGTCCTCGAGAGCCCGCGCTCGCGCCGACGCCAGCGACAGCCGCAGGCGATCGAGAAAACCCTGGCGCTCGCCGGAATAGAGTTTCTTGGCCAGTTCCGCTTCGCTTGTCTTGGGCTCGACGGCAGCCGTCAGCGCCCAGTGGCGCAGGCGCTCCGCCTCAGTGGTCGAAAGTTTCAGCCGCTCGGCCAGTGTCTTCATCCTCTCCGCATCGGGCGGCACGATCGCCTCCAGCCTGAGCAGCGGGTCCGGCGCCCAGCCCAGATCCTTTTCTGTCTTGGTCAGCCCATGAATGGCATCGATGCCCCATTTCTCGCTTTCCGGCAGGGCGCTGGTGAGCACGCCGGCCTGGCGCATCCACAGCAAGGCGCGCGACGGATCTGGGGCCGATAACAACTTCTTCAGCTCGGACCAGATGCGTTCGGCCGAGAGATGGGCGAGACCGTCCTTGAGCCGGGCGCAGGCCTTCAATCCCTCGGCATCGGGCCGACCCTCGCCATACCAGGCGAAAAAGCGGAAGAAACGCAGGATGCGCAGATAGTCTTCGCGGATCCGCTGCTCCGCATCGCCAATGAAGCGCAGCCTTCGTGCCTCGATATCGCCGACGCCGCCAACCAGGTCGACCACCGTCCCGTCAGCCTCCGCATAGAGCGCGTTGATGGTGAAATCGCGCCGTTCGGCGTCGGCCTTCCAGTCGCGGCCGAACGACACTTTGGCGCGGCGGCCATCGGTCTCGATGTCGGCGCGCAGCGTGGTGACCTCATAGGGCGCGCCGCCGGCAATCACCGTGATCGTGCCGTGCTCGATGCCGGTCGGCACCGCCTTGAAGCCCGCCGCCTCGGCCCGGCGAACGGTTTCCTCGGGCAGGCAAGTGGTAGCAACATCGATATCGGCGACCGGCTGCCCAATCAGCGCATTGCGCACCGCGCCGCCCGCGATGCGGGCTTCCTCGCCGCCCTGCGCCAGCACGGCAAGCAGCCGCTGCAGATGCTTTTCACCCAGCCAGTCGGCTCTGCCCGCCAGCGATACCGGATCACTCAAGCATAGAGCCTTTCATAGAGGGTGCGGATGATGCCGGCGGTGACGCCCCAGATGCGCTGGCCGCCATAGGGCATATCGTAGAAGAACCATTCCAGATCGTTCCACATGCGGCTGTCCCTGGTGTGGTTGGCCGGATCCATCAGGAACGAGAGCGGCACTTCGAAGGCGGCATCGACCTCGTCGGCATTGAGCGACAGCGTAAAACCGGGCTGCACGACCGCCAGCACCGGGGCGATGCGATAGCCGCTGCCGGCGACATAATCGGGCATGCGGCCGATGATCTCGATGCGGTCATGGCCGAGGCCGATCTCCTCGAATGTCTCGCGCAAGGCCGCTGCTTCCGGGGTCGCATCGGTGGGATCAATGGTGCCGCCGGAAAAAGCCACCTGCCCCGAATGGCTGCGCAGTTTTTCCGCCCGCTTGGTCAAAAGCACGGTCGCATCGCGTCCATGATCGACGACCGGGATCAGCACTGCGGCGTCGCGCAGCGCTTTGAGCTGCGTCAACCGTGGATGGCCGGGGTTGAAGCGATGATCGCCATAATCGTCGCCGGCATGGGCTTCAGCTTGCGCCGCGACCCGCGCGCGAAAATCCGCTGTGGAAAACGGCGGCGGCCTCACCTGATCCATCATGCGCTCAGCCGCTTCAGTTTTTCCGCCGGCATGATCGGATAGATTTCGCCTTTCGAGCGTACGGCAAACATCGTCTTGCCGCCGATATCGATCTCCTCGCCATGCTCGACCAGTTCGTACATCACCGGCCGCGCCACCAGCGCTTCCAGCCTCCCGCGCACCAGCACATAGGGCTTCAGGCCGCCGGTCTCGTTCTCGTCGACGAAGCGCAGCGGATGGCCAGGTCCGGCCTCGACGACATCGCCGACATTGGTGCGGAAAGTGATGGTCTGCTCGGCGCCGGCGCCGGAAACATCCATTTCAACCGCGATGAAAGGCGCGTCCACGACGCGGATGCCGACCCGTTCGACCGGCGTCACCAGATAGGTCCTGCCATCCTCGTCCTTGCGCAGCACGCTGGAAAACAGCTGCACCAGCGGCATGCGGCCGATCGGCGTGCCGAGATAGAACCACGTTCCGTCTTGTTTGATCTCCATGTCGAGATCGCCGCAAAAGTCGGGATTCCAGCGCTCCACCGGCGCCGCGCCCTTGCCGGCGCGAGCCGCACGCGAGATCAACGCTTCGAGACCGCGCGCCTCGGTTGCGGCAGCAAGGCTGTGTTCGCGATGTTCGGAGCGTTCCGTCATGGTCACGAAATAGTCACTGTTGTTCCGCTTGTCAGCCTAAGTCTGTGATTTAAATTCATTCGTAGGCGCCAGGCGAAGCCGAATCGCGGCATTCTAAGGCACTACAGTGCAAGCCGGTACTTCCAGCACAAGGATCGATGCGGCATGAGCGTAATGGTCAAGGAAAGCCCAATCAGCGAAAAGGACATGATCGCCCAGGCCGAGACGGCGCTGGCCGATATTTCCAGGGTACGCGACGGCGTCGGCCGTGTCATTTTCGGCCAGGAAGTGGTGGTCGAGCGCACGCTGGTGGCGCTGCTTGCCGGCGGCCATGCGCTGCTGGTCGGCGTGCCCGGCCTTGCCAAGACCAAGCTGGTCGAAACGCTCGGTGTCGTGCTCGGCCTCGATTCGCGCCGCATCCAGTTCACACCCGACCTGATGCCGTCGGACATTCTCGGCTCAGAGGTGATGGAACAGGACGAGGCCGGCAAGCGCTCCTTCCGCTTCATCTCCGGCCCGATCTTCGCGCAATTGCTGATGGCCGACGAGATCAACCGCGCCTCGCCGCGCACCCAGTCGGCGCTGCTGCAGGCGATGCAGGAATATCACGTCACCATCGCCGGCATTCGCCACGACCTGCCCGCGCCCTTCCATGTACTGGCGACGCAAAACCCGCTGGAGCAGGAAGGCACCTATCCCCTGCCCGAAGCGCAGCTCGACCGCTTCCTGATGCAGGTCGACATCCTTTATCCCGAAATCGAGGCCGAGCGGCGCATTCTGCTGGAGACCACCGGCATCGAGGACGCCAAGGCGCAAAACGTGCTGCAGCCGGCGCGGCTGAGGGAAATCCAGACGCTGATCCGCCGTATGCCGGTGCCCGAAAGCGTCGTCGACGCCATCCTCAAACTGGTGCGTTCGGCGCGTCCCGGCCAGGGCAATGCCGAGACCGACAAGCATGTCGCCTGGGGTCCCGGCCCGCGCGCCAGCCAGGCGCTGACGCTGTGCGCCCGTGCGCGCGCGCTTTATGACGGGCGGCTGGCGCCGTCGGTCGACGATATCCGCGCGCTGGCCGAACCAGTGCTGCAGCACCGCATGGCGCTGACCTTTGCCGCGCGCGCCGAGGGCACGACCGTGCGCGACGTGGTGGCGAAACTGGCCAAAGGAATCTGATGGCGCGTATCGGCGAAGTCCAGGCACCGGCAGCGACGCGCGACGCGCTCGCCAGGGGCCGGTTGCGGGCTTCGCTGGTGCCGGACCTGCTGGTCGAGGCGCGCCGTATCGTCAATACGGTAATTGCCGGCTGGCATGGCCGCCGCAAGCGCGGCATCGGCGAGAATTTCTGGCAGTTCCGCCCCTATGTCGAAGGCGATTCCTCGCGCATCGACTGGCGCCGTTCGGCCCGGGACGACCACACCTATGTGCGCGACCGCGAATGGGAAGCAGCCCACACGGTGTGGCTTTGGGCCGACCCCTCGCCCTCCATGCTCTACAAATCGACTGGCGCCAGCGTTTCCAAGGAATCGCGCGCGCTGGTGCTGGCACTGGCCATGGCCGAATTGCTATCTCGCAGCGGCGAGCGCATCGCATGGCCCGGCCTGACAGATCCGTTCACCGCCCGCAACGGCGCCGAGCGCATCGCAGCGCAATTGATGCACGCCGCGGACCTGCCAGCAAAGCCTGACCTGTCCGCCATCCGCCGCTTCTGCGACATCGTCGTCGTGAGCGATTTCCTCGACCCGGTCGAGGAGACCATGGAATGGCTCGATGTGCTGGCGCGGCATGGCGTGCGTGCGCATCTGATCGAGGTTGCCGATCCGGCGGAGGAGACCTTTCCTTATGCCGGCCGCACCGAATTCACCGATCCCGAGACCGGCGACAAGTTGACCGCCGGCCGCGCCGAAATGCTCGGCGACGAATACCGCCTGCTCTACACCGCCCGCCGCCAGGAGATGGCCAGCTGGTGCAAGCGCCTCGGCTGGAGCTACACCGTCAACCACACTGATCGCCTCGCTTCCGAGGCGCTGGTGCGCATCCACATGGCGATGACCGCCGATGGCGCATTCGTGGGAAGGGCCGGCGCATGAGCTGGCTGCCGCTCTCCTTTGGCGCTCCCATGGTGTTGTGGGGCCTGCTCGCGCTGCCGGTGATCTGGTGGCTGCTCAGGCTCACACCGCCCAAGCCGCAGTCCGAAATGTTTCCGCCGCTGAAGATCCTCGCTCGCGTGCTGAAGCGCGAGGAAACGCCGCAGCAGAGCCCGTGGTGGCTGACGCTGCTGCGGCTGTTGATGGCAGCCCTTGTTGTCGCGGCATTAGCCGAACCCGTTTTCAATCCGCGCGAAAAATTGCCGGCCGAGGGCGCCGCCCTGGCGCTCGTCATCGACAATGACTGGGCGAGTGCCGCCGACTGGGGCAAGCGCGTCGCCACCGCCCAGCGGCTGATCGCCGATGCCGGTTCGAACGGCGTACCGGTCGTCATCGCCTTCACCGCCGAAAAGCCGAACGCCGAGATCGGCCCCTTCGATGCGGCGGCTGCCCTCGACCGGCTGCGCGCCGCCAAGCCGAGGCCGATCCCGACCGACCGACCCGCTGTCTATGCCCGCGTCGCCGGCGTGCTGGGAACCTTGCCCGGCGCCAGCGTTGCCGTTCTCACCGACGGCCTTGCGGCAAAGGGCGACGAGGCCGCCTTCAACACACTGCTGTCGAAAAACGCCGCCCGCGTCGTCTGGGCCAATTCCGACCGGCTGGCGCTGACTGGGCTCACTGGCGCCGAAAATCAGGTCGACGGCTTCGCCCTGACCGCCATCCGCGCGCCCGGCGATCCGGCGCCGGCCCAAGTCACAGCCGGCGCCTTCGACGATAAGGGCCGCCGCATCGCCGACGCGACGCTGACCTTCGCGCCGGGTGAGACCACCGCCACCGGCACGATGGGGGTGCCGTTCGAACTGCGCAACGACTTCGCCTCGATCGCGCTCGACGGCGAACGCCAGGCAGGTGCGGTGCGCGTGCTCGACGAAAGCTCCAAGCGCCGCCGCGTCGGACTTTTATCGCAGGCCGAGGCCGACCAGGCGCAGCCGCTTCTGTCGCCGCTCTATTACATCAGGCGGGCGTTGCAGCCTTTCGCCGATCTGGTCGAACCGTCGAGCGTCGATCTCGCCGACGCCATCCCGCAGCTTCTCGACCAGAAGCCGGCGATGATCGTCATGGCCGACATCGGCACCATTCCGCCGCAGGTCCATCAGCGGCTGGTCGACTGGGTCGACAATGGCGGCACGCTGGTGCGCTTCGCCGGTTCGCGGCTGGCCGCCGCCGGCAATGACGACGACCTTCTGCCGGTCAGGCTGCGCACCGGCGAGCGCTCGCTTGGCGGCGCGCTGTCATGGACGACGCCGCAAGCGGTGACCGAATTCCCGAAGAACGGCCCGTTCGCCGACCTCGCACCGCCGGCCGAGGTCACGGTGAGCCGGCAGGTGTTGGCCGAACCGACGCCGGACATCGTCGAACGCACCTGGGCAACTCTTGCCGATGGCACCCCGCTGGTGACCGGGTTGAAGAAGGGCAAGGGCACGCTGGTTCTGTTCCACATCACCCCGGAAGCGACATGGTCGACGCTGCCGATCTCCGGCAGCTTCGTCGAGATGCTGCGGCGCATTGTGCAACTGTCGCGCAACCAGGGTGCGGCGGTTGCCAACGCTGAAGCCGCTGCTACGTCGCTGGCGCCTTATCGCATGATAGCCGCCGACGGCACTTTGGTGCCGCCGACGCCGGACGCGCGACCGCTGGTCCCCGGCGCCGGCTCGCTGCCGGTGACGTTCGAGAACCCGCCCGGCCTCTATGGCTCGGAAACCGGCGTTTTCGCCCACAATCTGCTCGACCCGGCCACCGCCTTCGCGCCGCTGGTGCGCCCGCAATTCACAGTGCCGGTGACCAATATCCAGTACGCTTTCGATGAATCGCGCGACCTCAAGGGATCGCTGGTCACAGCGGCACTTGTGCTTATGCTGCTCGACACGCTGGCGGTGTTCTGGATGGGCGGGCTGATCTCGCGCCGGCCGCGCCGCGCCCGATCGGCCGCGGCAACGACAACTGCGCTGCTGCTTGGCCTTGGCATGCTGTTTGGCCATGCCGACCTCGCCCGCGCCGACGACGCCAAGCCCGGCGATGCCGCCGCTATCGAGGACATTGCCAAGACCCGCATCGCCTATGTGCTGACCGGTGTGCCCGGTGACGATTCGATCAGCCGCGCAGGGCTCGAAGGCCTGACCCGCTTCCTGATCGAGAAGACCGCGCTCGAGCCGGGCGCGCCGGCGGGCGTCGATATCTCGAAGGACGAGCTTTCCTTCTATCCGCTGATCTACTGGCCGATCGACCCCTCCGCGCCGATGCCGAGCCAAGCCGCGATCGCCCGCATCGACGCCTATATGCAGCAGGGCGGCACGGTGCTGTTCGACACGCGCGACCAGTTCGCCAACGGCATCGGTGCGGATTCGGCGAGCCCGGCGACGGAACGGTTGCGCGACATTCTCGGCAATCTCAACGTGCCGCCGCTGGAGCCGGTGCCCGCCGACCATGTGCTGACCAAATCCTTCTTCATCCTGCCCGAATTTCCCGGCCGCTTCTCCGGCAGCCCGCTCTGGGTGGAAGCCTCGCTCGAGGCCAGCAATGCCGAGAATCGGCCGGTACGCGTCGGCGACGGCGTCTCGCCGATCCTGATCACCGCCAATGATTTTGCCGGCGCCTGGGCCGTCGACGAGAATGGTGACCCGCTTTTGCCGACCGTGCCATCGGATCCGATGCAGCGCATCTATGCGCTGCGCGCCGGCGTCAACATCATGATGTACATGCTGACCGGCAACTACAAATCCGACCAGGTGCACGTGCCGATCCTGCTCGAACGGCTGGGGCAGTAAGCCTATGAACTGGTCGGTTTCCTTCGAACCGCTGCTGTCCTGGCCCTTGCTGGCTTTGGTGCTCGCACCGCTGCTGGTGCTGGCGGCTGTCGGCTTGTGGTTTCGCCAGCGCGGCGCGATCTTCCGCTTCGCGGCGCTGATTGCGCTGGGCGCAGCACTCCTCAATCCGGTCTTCCTCGATGAGGAGCGCGAGGCGCTGAAGAGCGTCGTTGCCGTCATCGTCGACCGCAGCCAGAGCCAGGATATCGGCGACCGGACCAAACAGACCGACGAAGCGCTTGCCGGTTTGCAGCAGCGCCTTGGCCGCTTCAAGCAGTTCGACGTCCGCGTCGTCGAGGCCGGCAAGTCGGAAGCTGCCGACGAGCTCACCGAGACCAAGCTTTTTGCAGCGCTTGAAGGCGCCTTCCGCGACGTGCCGCCCTCGCGCATCGGTGGCGCCATCATGATCACCGATGGCGAGGTGCATGACGCCCCGGCCGCCCCCGACTTCAATGCGCCGCTGCACGCGCTGATCACCGGCAACGAGCACGAGAAGGACCGCCGCATCCGCTTCGAGAACGCGCCGCGCTTCGGCCTCGTCGGCAAGCCGCTCGACATGACCTACCGCGTCATCGCCACCGACGGCGAAACCGGCCCGGTCGATGTCCGCGTCTCGGTCAATGGCGAGCAGGTCGCGGTCGAAGAGGCGACCATCGGCCAGGCGATGCCGCTGCAGGTGACCATCCCCGGCGCCGGCCGCAACATCGTCGAACTCTCCATTGACCGCGAGCCGGGCGAACTGACCGACGCCAACAACCGCGCCATCGCGCTGATCGACGGCATCCGCGAGAACTTGCGCGTGCTTTTGGTTTCCGGCGAACCGCATGCCGGCGAGCGCACCTGGCGCAATCTGCTGAAATCCGACGCCTCGGTCGATCTCGTCCATTTCACCATTCTGCGGCCGCCGGAAAAGCAGGACGGCACGCCGATCAACGAACTGTCGCTGATCGCCTTCCCGACCCGCGAGTTGTTCGTCGAGAAGATCAAGGATTTCGATCTCATCATATTCGACCGCTACCAGCACCGCGACGTGCTGCCGATCCTCTATTACGACTACATCTCCGAATACGTCGAAAAGGGCGGCGCGCTGCTGATCGCCGCCGGGCCGGAATATGCCGGCGACTCCTCGATTGCCCGCACCCCGCTAATGTCGTCGCTGCCGGCAATGCCGACCGGCGAAGTCATCGACAAGGCCTTCTATCCGCGCCTCACCGATCTCGGCCAGCGCCATCCGGTGACGCGCGGCCTCGACGGCTCGGCGACCGAGCCGCCGCGCTGGAGCCGCTGGTTCCGCACCATCGGCGTGCAGAACCCCGAAGGCGAAGTGGTGATGAAGGGCGCCGACAACCGCCCGCTGCTTCTGCTCGATCATAAGGGCGAAGGCCGCGTCGGCATGCTTCTGTCCGATCAGGGCTGGCTATGGGCGCGCGGCTTCGAGGGTGGCGGGCCGCATGTCCAGCTTTACCGCCGCATCGCCCACTGGCTGATGAAGGAACCTGAACTCGAGGAAGAGCGGCTGACCGCCGACGGCCGCGGCATGATGCTGGAAATCCGCCGCCAGACGATGAGCGACGATCCCGGCCCGGCGCAGGTGATCACCCCTTCGGGCAAGGCGCTGATCGTCAAGCTGGAGAAGTCCGAACCCGGCGTTTTCCTGGGCAGCATCGAGACCAAGGAGATCGGCCTCTACCAGATCGGCAATGGTGACCTGACCGCACTCGCCCATGTCGGCCCGGTCAACGCGCCGGAATTCTCCGACGTCGTCTCTACCGAGGACCGCTTGAAGGCTCCGACTGAGGCCACGGGCGGCAGCGTGCGCCGGCTGGCGGCCTCCTCCACCCTTGGCCAGCTCACCGGCAGCGTCGCCCTGCCCTCCATCGTCCCGGTCCGCGCCTCCGGTGCGGCCTCGGGCGCAGACTGGATCGGCCTGCGCAGCACCGACGACAGCGTGCTCAAAGCCGTCTCGCGCGTACCCCTGTTCGGCGGCTTCCTCGGCCTTTGCCTGCTGCTGCTGGCCATGGGCGCGATGTGGTACAGAGAGGGAAGGTAAGGATCCCTTCTCCGTCACTATACGGGGAGAAAGACGCTCAACCTACTCCTCCGGCTCCGTCGTAAACAGCAGCGGGTACCCCTTGGCCTTGGCCGCGTCGACGGCCCGTGTCGCCTTGGTCTCGGCGACATCCCTGGTGAAGACGGCAACGACGCAAACGCCGAGCCGGTGCGCGGTGATCATCACCCGGTTAGCCTGGTCTTCGCTGAGCTTGAACTCGCCCTTCAGCACCGTCACCACGAATTCGCGCGGCGTAAAATCGTCATTGATGAGGATGACCTTGTAGAGCTTCGGCCGCTCGGTCCGCGGCTTGGTCTTGGTGCGGGTTTGGAACTGATTTCAGGCATCGGGAACCGGTATCGCGCGAGGGGTCGCTCTCACTTTGTCATGGGGGAAAGCCGTCGTCCATTTTGATCGGCGCGCCAAACCGGCTTCCCGGAAGTGCTGCCGTTCACAAATTTAGGAACTGTACGCTGCGGTTCAACGGCTCTGGCGATCGGCGACGCGACGAGCCTGGAATTGCCGTGCGCTGGATGCCGCATCCGGCCTTGATCCGGCCGCCTTGTATTCGACCCAGGCGACCGCGAGCCAGCCGAAGAAGCAGGCCAGCGCCGCGCCGGTGATCACGGTAAGCAGCAGGCTTTGCCATGGTGTGATGTATTGCCAGCTGCTGGAGATTGCCGGTGCAAACAGCGACGGCTCCGTGCGCCCGCTCACCGGATCGGGCACCGGGCTGGCGGTGAACTGGATCAGCACCCTGACCATTGCCGAGGCCACAAGGCCGCCGATGGCCATCGAGCGCAGAATGGATGAAAGCCGCTTCTTCATGCGGGCTATCCTACCGGACCGGCATTGCAAACGGGTTAAAGTCCTGGGTGGCCGGCACCCATCAACAGGTAATCATGCACTCACACGACAAGGCCGCTCCAGCCGGGGGGGTGCTGGAGCGGCCTTGTTACAGACAAGCCTGTTGGCTGTCTGGATCAGGCCTTCGGGGCGTCCGTCTTGACGACCTTCTTCGCCTTCTTGTGCTTCTTGACGGGCTTCTTGGCGACGACCTTCTTCACCGGGGGCTTGGCGGTCGTGGTCGCCGGAGCGGTGGTCGTGGAAGCAGCCGGAGCAGCGGTCGTGGTGGCAGCGGCATTGCCCAGAGCCGGCATTGCGAAAGCGAGAGCGACGGCGAGACCGGTGGCGGAGAGGATGGACTTTTTCATGGCTTCATTTCCTTCTTTGTGCGGGTCGAGTTTCGAGTGTCACTGAACCGGGTCGATCGGTGTCACTCCAAGCAGCTTCAAAGCGTTCGCGAGCATCCGGATACCCTGTGCCTGTTTCTTGTTGGCGCAGAACCGGTTTCCCTTTCTTTGCAGTGCTTTCGCCGCGGTGACCTGCGTTGCCGCGGCATGGGTTTCAAGGGCTTCGTCTACCTGGCGATTGAGATCGATGCAGCGCTCGCTCCTTGTGATCGGCGTCACCTTTGCGGTTGTGGCTCCGACCGCGGCTGTGACGAGCGGAATGCTGAGCAGCGCACCCATCAAGCTGATCGTGAACCTGTGCATTGGTGATGTCCGTTACTCCGGAGACTTCGCGTCGCAGCCGATGTCCTGACCGCCACGGCACCTTTTATGCCCTTGATTTTTTTCGGGAGTTTTTCCGGACTATAGAATTTTGTTTCTGGATTGTTTCTGGCAAATCGGCTTTGCGGGCGATCATCGCCGCTGGCCAACATGTGGCCAGAATTCTATCGTGTGGGTGACGCCACAGAAGCAGACTCAGAAGGCAGCCGCCGACCGGCCGCCAGCAATGACAGGATCGCCGTGAAATCCGATGCGCACATACTGATCGTCGACGACGACAAGGGCATTCGCGACCTGCTTCAGGAATTCTTCCAGAAGCGGGGCCTGCGCACTACGGTTGCCGCCGACGGCGTCGAGATGGAAGACATACTGCGCCGCACGCAGGTAGACCTGATCGTGCTTGATGTGATGCTGCCGGGAAAGAGCGGGCTGGAGCTCTGCCGCGACCTGCGCGCCAGCTACTCGACGCCGATCATCATGCTGACGGCGGTGACCGAGACCACCGACCGCGTCGTCGGCCTGGAGATGGGCGCCGACGACTATGTGCCCAAACCCTTCGATCCGCGCGAGCTGCTGGCCCGTATCCGCGCCGTTTTGAGGCGCAATGGTGCTGCCGAGCCGAAGCGCGCCACCACCAAGCAGATCTATCATTTCGCCGGCTGGACGATGGACTGCTCGCGCCGCCGGCTGATGGCGCCGGGCGACGTCAGGGTCGAGCTGACGATGGCGGAGTTCAACCTGTTGCAGACCTTCGTTAAAAGCGCGCAGCGAGTGCTCACCCGTGACCAGCTCATCGAGCTTTCCGGCGGCGACAGCGACTATTCCTTCGATCGCAGCATCGACATCCTGGTCAGCCGCCTCAGGCGCAAGATGGAAGACGACCCCAAGACGCCGAAACTGATCCTGACCGTGCGCAGCGGAGGCTACCAGTTTCTGCCCGAGACCACCTCCGAATGAGACGTTTCCTGCCGCAAACCCTGCCGGTCTGGGTTTTGCTCATCGTCATTGCCGGCCTGCTGATCAGCCAGGTCGCTACGCTCTATATCGTCTCGCGCGATCGCGCCGTCGCCAATGACGAGGTCGATCTCTACCGGCTGAACGACCGCGCCTATTCGCTGGTGCAGCTGATGCATGACGACACGCCGGAGCAGCGCAAGCTGACGGCCTCCGGTCTGTTCAACGCCACCTATGCGCTCACCGTTTCGGACACGCCCGCGGTCACCTCGTCGATCGCCGGCGACGACGAACTGGCCGAACTCGAGGACATCCTGGTCGGGCGGCTGTCGAAATTCGGCATCACCGACGCCCGCGTCCGGCGCGATCCGGCAACCCAGGCAGCCAACGCGCCTGGCGGTGTGGCCGTGACCAAGGATGTCGGCGCGGTGGAGCGTGACCTGCTATCGCTGGCGGCGAGCTTCGCCCAGAGCGACAAGCTGACGGCATCTGTCCGCTTCGCCGACGGCCAATGGCTGAATTTCACCGAGCCCAACACGCCGGTCGGACCGATATTGAGCTTCGACAGCCTGCCGCTCTATTCGCTGATCGCGGCCTTGGTGGTGATCATGTCGATCTGGTCGCTGCGCCGGCTGACAGCGCCCTATCGGATGATGGAAACGGCGGTCAACCGGATCGGCACGGACCTGAAGAGCCCGCCGATCGCCGAGACCGGCAGCCGCGAAATCCGCGCCGCGGCCAAAGCCGTCAACGCCATGCAGGTCCGGCTGCGCGACTATGTCGAGGACCGCGAACATCTGGCCGCCGCGCTCGCCCACGATCTGCGCACGCCGCTGACCCGCATGCGGCTGCGCCTCGAACTGTTGCGCAGATCGACGGCCCGCGAGGCGCTGGCCCACGACCTCGCCGACATCGAGAGCATCGCCAGCTCCGTCATCGACTTCGCCACCTTCGAAGTCACCGAGGAGAAGAGCGAGCGGATCGATTTCTGGTCGCTGGTGGAATCGATCGCCGACAGTTTCGAGGACGTCACGTTCGACCATGACGGCGCCAGGCCGCGTGGCATGATCTGCATCGCGCGACCGGTGGCGCTGAAGCGCTGCGTCAACAATCTGGTCCAGAATGCCGTGACCTACGGCAAGAAAGCCCATGTCAGCCTGCGGCAGTCGGACGGCACGGTCACGCTGGTCATCCGCGACGAGGGGCCGGGCATACCGCAGGCGCAGCTCGACCAGGTGTTCGGTTCCTTCGTGCGGCTGGAGCAATCGCGCAACCGCCAGACCGGCGGTCTCGGCCTCGGCCTGACCATTGCCCGCAACATTGCGCGTGCCGCCGGCGGCGATGTCAACCTGTCCAACCGTCCCCGCGGCGGCCTGCTGACGGAGCTCAGCCTGCCGCTGGCGGCATGAGGCAGCAGACTAGCGTCTCGATGGGCACCGGGGGTGGATCAGCCAACCCAACCTTGCAATAGTGCAGCCGCTCGAACAGGAGGAGATCGCCGCATGTTTTACGCCATCCTGGCCTATCACGTCGAACAGACCATCCAGTCCCTGACGCCGCAGCAGGATGCGGCGCTGATGCACGACCTGCTCGAAGTCAACGCCAGGCTGACCCGCGAAGGCAAGCTCGGGCCGGCGGCAAGACTGGGCGCGACCGCCGACGCCGTGACGCTGCGCGGTCCGGGCGAAGGCATCGTCATCGACGGGCCGTTTGCCGAGACCAAGGAACAATTGCTGGGTCTTTATGTCCTCGACTGCGCCACGCAGGAGGCGGCGATTGCGGCTGCGCGCGACTTGCGCCGCGTGAATCCCTCGGCAGTCTACGAAATCCGGCCGATCACATTTTACCTTCCCGGCGTGACGTTTCCCGCTACGGAGGGCGATTTAAAGGAGGCCGCCAGCGGCTGAGAACTACCCCATGGCCGGTCAGGCAGAAGCGATCTCGTTGACCAGGCGGACCGTTTCGGCGGCGAGAAGGTCGAGATCCTCGCGCCGGGTCCGGTGGTTGTTGATCGCCACCCTGAGGCAATGCCGGCCTTGCACCGTGGTATCGGAAATGGCGGCGGTTCCGTCTTCCTGCAGCCTCAGCATGATCTCGGTGTTGAGCGCTTTCGCGCGCTCGCCATCGAGACCATCCGCGCGATAGCGGAAGCAGACGATGTTGATGCTGGTCGGCGCCGTCAGTTCGAGCGCTGGTTCGGCCGCGATCAGCCCTGAGAGATACTGCCCCTGCGCAATGTTCTGGTCGATCAGGCGGCCGAATTTTTCGACGCCGTGTTCTCGCAACGCCATCCACACTTTGAGTGCCTTGAAGCCACGTGTCGTCTGCAGGCCATAGTCGTGCAGCCATTGGCCGGAGGCCAACCCGCGCGGTGTCGATTCCAGATATTCCGGCGTCACCGCGAAGGTCTTGCGATGCGCCGAGGCATCCCTGACCAACGCGCAGCCTGCCTCGAACGGCGCATGCAGCCATTTGTGCGGATCGAGCGCGATGGAATCGGCCCATTCGATGCCGGCGACGCGATGTGCATTCTCAGGCGCGATCGCGATCAGCGCGCCGATGCAGCCGTCGACATGGAACCAGAGATCCTCCTCATGCGCCAGCTTGGCCAGCGCCTGCAGATCGTCGATGGCGCCGGTGTTGACAGTGCCGGCGTTGCCGATGATGCAGGCCGGCTTGAACCCGGCCGCGCGATCTTCCGATATCGCAGTCCTCAAACCTTCAATGTCGATGCGCAGGCCGGCGTCGCTGGCAATGCGGCGCAGCGCCTTGTTGCCGAGACCGAGCGCTTCCATCCCCTTGCGGTGACAGGAATGGACCTGGTCCGAGCCATAGAAACGCAAAGGCTTTTCGATTGCTCCAACGCCGTGCTCGCGCACGTCGATGCCGGCCTTGGTGTTGCGCGCCACGGTGAGCCCGATGATGTTGGCCATCGAGCCGCCGCTGACCAGCGTACCGCTGGCCGAAGCCGGCATGCCCATCATCTGCTTGCACCAGTCGACCACCTGGCCGTCCATCAGGGCGGCGGCATGGTTGCCGCCGCCGAGATTGGAGCCCTGGATTGCCGCCAGGAAATCGCCGATCGCGCCGGTAAAATTGCTCGACCCCATATACCAGGACCAGAAGCGCGGATGGATGTTGCCCATCGGATAGGGCATCACCTTGTCCACGACATCGCCATAGATGTCGGCAAGCGGGGTCGGCGATTGCGGCAGCGAGGCGGTGAAGAAATCCCTCACATCTCCAGGCATTTCCTGCCACACCGGCCGTTGCCTGACATCGCGCAGGTAAGCGACGGCATCGTCAACGATCCGATGCGACAGGCTTTGCACATCGGCCCAGTCCGAGGGGTCAAGCGTTTCCTCGGCACTGGTAGCCGAGTGTCCAGGCATCGCGTCCATGCAATTTGCTCCCGCGTCATCATGCCGGGAACTGGCAACCGGGCGTCGAGCGCGAGAGAGCAAGCTCTTCCGCATTCATCTCGGCCTCGATGCCGTCGAACAAAGGCGTGGTCATGTAGCGTTCACCGGTATCGGGAAGCATGCACAGGATCACCGATCCGGCCGGTGCCGTGCCGGCGATCTGGCGCGCCACGGCAAAAGCCGAACCGCCGGAAATGCCGGTGAAGATGCCTTCCTGCTGCGCCAGCGCCTTGGCCCATTTCATGCCCTCCGGCCCGGCGATCGGCATCACCTCGTCATAGAAGTTGCCATCGATGGCCTCCTGCAGGACGTGCGGGATGAAATCCGGCGTCCAGCCCTGGATCGGGTGCGGTTCGAAGGACGGATGGCTGGCGGCCGGCGCTCCGCCGGCGCCACGCATCTGCGGCTTGCCGCTGCCGACAAGCTGCGCGTTGGCCGGTTCGGTGAGCACGATCCGGGTCTCAGGCCGCTCGCGGCGCAGCACCCGCGCCACGCCGGCGACGGTGCCGCCGGTGCCGTAGCCGGTGACGAAATAGTCGAGCCGCGAGCCGGCGAAATCGTTGACGATCTCGCGTCCCGTGGTTGCTTCATGGATGTCGGCGTTGGCCTTGGTCTCGAACTGGCGGGCCAGGAACCAGCCATTGGCTTCGGCCAGTTCCACCGCCTTCTTGTACATGCCGAAGCCTTTCTCGGCGCGCGGCGTCAGCACCACCTTGGCGCCCAGCATCCGCATCAGCTTGCGGCGCTCGACCGAGAAACTGTCGGCCATCGTCACCACCAGCTTGTAGCCCTTCTGCGCACAGACCATGGCAAGACCGATGCCCGTGTTGCCGCTGGTCGCCTCGACGATGGTCTGTCCCGGCTTGAGCGCGCCGGTGCGTTCACCTTCCTCGATGATGTTGAGCGCCAGCCGGTCCTTCACCGACGCAGCCGGATTGAAGAACTCGGCCTTGACGTAGATGGTCGCATGCGCCGGGCCGAGATTGTTGACGCGGATGACCGGCGTGTCGCCGACCGTATCGAGAATGCTGTCGAAAAGGCGGCCGCGGCCTGCCGTGGTTCTGATTTTCTGCTGATGCAACATGGGTAAACTCCTGGTTCTTGCTCACGGGCCGGTTACACACCGGCGGTTTGGGCGACGAGGTTTCGACACCTTGCCGCACTACAGGTCTTTGAAGTGCCACAATGTGGAAAGCACCACATTCGGCACACAATCTGCGAGCCGGGTGTGCACTTTGTCGCGTTCGGTGATAAAACAAGGTCCGGTGGGCAAGCGTGGGAAAAGGCGTGGAAACAGGCGTGGAATCGAGCCAGGCAAGCAGCCGGAAAGGCCTGTCTCTGCGGCTTTTCGGCCCGCTGGCGATTGTGCGCGACGCCGCTCCGGTGGCCTTGCCGGCATCGCGCAAGCTGCGCGCGCTGCTGGCCTATCTGGCGCTGGCGCCCCATCCGGTCGGACGTGGCAAGCTCTGCGAGTTGCTGTGGGACGTTCCAAATGATCCCAGGGGTGAGCTTCGCTGGTGCCTGAGCAAGCTGCGGGCCGCGCTCGACGAACCGGGCCGCGGCCGGATCGTAACCGTGCATGATACGATCGTGCTTGATCTCGACGGTATCTCGGTCGACGTGCTGGATGTTGGCGCGGCAACTGCCGCAGGCATCGAAACGCTCGAGCCGACGCGACTGCAGTTGCTCTCCGACCTGTTCGTCGGCGACTTCCTCGAAGGGCTGGAGATCGACCGCAGCCCTCTCTTCAACAGCTGGCTGACCGCGCAGCGCCGCCGTTTCGGTTCCTGCCAAGCTGCTATACTGGAACATCTGGTCAAGACGCTGCCGGCCGATTCCGAAGACGTCTCCGCCCATCTCGAAAAATGGCTGGAATTGACCCCGTTCGACAGCAGCGCCCATGTCGCACTCCTGGTGAGGCTGGCGCGGCGCGGCCAGTTCGGCGCCTGCGAAGACCATCTTGCCGCTGCGGCATCGCTCTTCCAATCGGAAGAGCTGGATTTCGGCCCTGTGCGCCAGGCGTGGCTTGCCATTCGCGCGGAACGTCACTGCGCGACTTTGCCGGCACAGCCTGCGGTAGCGCCGGTGGCGGGCCACAGCCCGATCGCGCGTGCCCCCACCGAAGCCGCGGCGCCCCACAAAGCTTCGCTTGCCGTGATGCCATTTGCCGAAGATGCCGGCGGCGTTTGTGGTGGGCTGGCCGACGGCTTGACCCACGACATCATTACCCGCCTCGCCAAGCTCAGGGACTTCTTTGTAATCGCCCGGGGCTCGGTCTTTGCGCTGGCAGAAAAGAACATCGCGCCGGAAGATGCCGGCCGCAGGCTGGATGTCGACTATGTCGCCACCGGCACGGTGCGCAGCCTGACCGGCCGCCTGATCGTCACCGTCGAGCTTGTCGAGGTGCGCACGGCCAGGATCGTCTGGGCCGAGACCTTCGAGCGCAAGCCCGAGGACATCTTCATTGTCCTCGACGATATCGGCAACAGCATCGTGGCCTTCATCTCATCCGAGATAGAGATGGTCGAGCGCAACCGCGCCATGCTGAAGGCGCCCAATTCGCTCAATGCCTGGGAGGCCTACCATCGAGGACTCTGGCATATGTATCGCTTCACCCGCAGCGAAAACGAGCAGGCCAGGCATTTCTTCGGCATCGCACTGCAGCAGGATCCGACCTTTACCCGCGCCTATGCCGGCCTGTCCTTCACCCATTGGCAGAGCGCCTTCCAGCGCTGGGGCGACCGCGACCAGGACAGCGCGCTTGCCTTTGAGGCGGCCGGCCAGAGCGTTTTGGTCGACGACCATAATCCCGCCGCGCACTGGGCGATGGGCCGGGCGCTGTGGCTGCGCGGCGAGGGTGATGCGTCCGTGCTAGAACTGCAAAGAGCCGTCGACCTCAGCCCGAACTTCGCGCTTGGCCACTATGCGCTGTCCTTCGTGCATTCGCAGTCGGGCGACCCGCACGCGGCGATCGGATCGTCGGATCATTCGCGCCATCTGTCGCCGTTCGACCCGATGCTGTTCGGCATGCTGGGCGCACGCGCCATGGCGCATGTCCGCCTCGGCCAGTTCGACGAGGCGGCCGAATGGTCGCTGAAGGCGGCCGCCCGCCCCAACGCACATGTCATCATCCTGTCGATCGCCGCCCACTGCCTGGCGTTGGCTGGGCGGCTGGACGAGGCGAAAAACTTCGCCGCCGCCATCCGCAAGACGCTTCCGGATTACCGAGCCGACGACTTCATCGACACCTTCCGCTTCGACCGGGATGCCACAGCCCTGTTCAAGCTCGGCGCCACGCGCATCGGGCTGGCTTAGAGCATGATCCCAAAAAGTGGGTACCGGTTTTTGGAAAAGATCATGCTCCAACAAAGGGTTAGATCATGATGAGATTTCAACCAAATCTCATCATGATCTAGCGCCGCAACACCGCGCTCAGCACATCGCGTATCCCGATCGCGCCGACAAAGCGCGACTGGTCGTCGAACAGCGCCACGGGTGCCGTCTGCGAGCGGTGCATGGCCAGCATCACCGTCTTCAGCGAGGTCCCGGGGTTGGCCCAGAACACTTGCGCCGTCTCCTCCGGCTGCGCCTCGACATCGGCGCACGACACCCATACCGCCGGTTTGCCGTCGCGTTCCGCCGCCGCCACCAGCCCGTGCTCGTCGATCTTGAAACGCGTCGTCTTGCGCCGGTCGAGCCACACCCAGCCATTATCGCCGTGCTCGAGGTCGCGGCTGTCGCGCATGACGTTCCAGGCGGTCAGCACCGACAACGGATTCACATTGGCGATGAAGTCGCGGACATAGTCATTGGCGGGCTTGAGCACGATGTCTTCCGGCGCCCCGGTCTGCACGATGCGACCGCCCTCCATGATGGTGATGTGGGTGCCGATCTTCAGCGCCTCTTCCAGATCATGGCTGACGAAGATGATGGTCTTCTTCAGCTCCGCCTGCAGCTGCAGCAATTCGTCCTGCAGCTTGGTGCGGATCAGCGGATCGAGCGCCGAGAACGGCTCGTCCATCAGCAGGATCGGCGCCTCGGTGGCGAAGGCACGGGCCAGGCCGACGCGCTGCTGCATGCCGCCGGACAGCTCATGCGCGTATTTCTTCGACCACTGGTCGAGATTGACCAGTTTCAGCTGGCGTTGCACGCGCTCCTTGCGCTCTTGCTCCGGCACGCCGGCGAGTTCGAGGCCGAGGCCGACATTCTCCTCCACCGTACGCCAAGGCAGCAGGCCGAACTGCTGGAACACCATCGCCACCTGCTTCTGCCGCAGCCGCCGCAGCGCCGCCTGATCGCAGGTCACGACATCGACGATATTGTCGCCGTCCTTGACCAGCACCTGGCCGCGCGACACCACGTTGAGCCGGTTGACCGCCCGCAGCAGCGTCGACTTGCCCGAGCCGGACAGGCCCATCAGCACCGAGATTTCGCCCTCATGCACGGTCAGGCTGGCGCCGGCGCAACCCAGCACATTGCCGGTCTTTTCGAGGATTTCGGCGCGCGTGGCGCCGCCGTCGATCAGCGCCAGCGAACCGGCCTGGTCGGACCCGAAGACGATATCGACATTCTTGAAGTCAACGGCGACGGTCATTTCTTGCCTCCAACGCCGATACGCGTCATCCGGTCGAGCACGATGGCGAGTACGACAATCGCCAGGCCCGCCTCGAGCCCGAGATCGATGCGGCGCGAGCCGAGCGCGCGGTTGATTTCAGTGCCCAGGCCGCCGGCGCCGATGAGTGCTGCAAACACCACCATCGACAGCGACAGCATGATCGATTGCGTCAGCCCGGCCATGATGGTCGGCAGCGCTGAGGGCAATTCGACCTTCCACAGCAGCTGCTGCTTGGTGGCGCCAAACGCCTCGCCGGCCTCGATGATCGACTTCGGCACCGAGACGACGCCGAGATGGGTGAGCCGGACCGCGGTCGGGATGACGAAGATGATGGTGACGATGAGGCCGGGCGCGTTGCCGAGACCGAACAGGGTCAGGACCGGGATCAGGTAGACGAAGGTCGGCAGCGTCTGCATCAGGTCGAGCACCGGCAGCATGATGCGGTAGACCTTCGGCTTGTGCGCGGCCCAGATGCCGAGCGGCACGCCGATGGCCATCGCCATGGCGGCGGCGGCCACGACCAGCACCAGCGTCTGCACCGTCTGCTTCCAGAGGTTCTGGTTGATGATGAAGATCAGGCCGAGAAAGACGCCTATGGCCAGCGGGCGCGAGCGCTGCAGCAGCCAGGCGATGATGGCGATGATCAGCGCCAGCAGCACCGGCGGCACCATCAAAAGGATGCCAACCAGCCCGTCGAGCAGGAAATTGAGGCCATTCGAGAAGGCTCTGAACACGGTGTCGAAATTGTCGGTGAGGAAACCGAAGAACGCCTTTCCCCAGGCGCCGATCGGTATCTTGTGATCAACCATGAATTTCGAAATCGGATCCATATCGCCCCTCTCATGCGAGAGACCGCCTGCTTCCGGCCTCCGCTGTCGTTAGGTCATCTTCTCACAGGATATGAAAAAGGGCAGCCTTTTCTAGATTGGCTGCCCTTCCTGGTTCGGCTTTGCCGAATTAGTCGGCTCAGCTTCCGAGCGCGGTCTTGACCGCCGCTGCCGCATCGCCGCCATCGAAGGTGGTGACGCCGGCAATCCACGGCGCAACCGCGTCAGGGTGCTTCTTCAGCCAGTCGGCTGCGACCGTGTTGGCGTCGCCGCCCTTCAGGATCGCGTCCATCATCTCGCCTTCCATGTCCAGGTTGAACTTCAGGTTGGCGATGAACTTGCCGGCATTCGGGCATTCGGTGGTGTAGCCCTTGCGCACATTGGTGTAGACGGTGGCGGCGCCGAAGCCGCTGTCGCCCATGCCGTCGAGATAGGTGAGCTTCATGGCGCCCATCACCGGATGCGGCGTCCAGCCGAGGAACGCGATCCACTCATTGTTCTTGATCGACTGCTCGGCCTGCGTCAGCATGCCGGCTTCCGAGGACTCGACCAGCTCGAAGCCTTCGAGATTGTCCTTCGGGTTCTTGATCATGTCGAGGATGATGCGGTTGCCGTCATTGCCCGCCTCGATGCCGTAAATCTTGCCGTTGAACTTGTCCTTGAACTTGCCGATGTCGGTCAGCGACTTGACGCCGGCCTCCGCGACATAGGTCGGTACGACGATGCCGTAGCCGGCGCCGGTCAGGTTGGTGCCGATCGTCTCGACCGAACCATCGGCGGTGTAGTCCTTGATGTCGTTGGTCATCGACGGCATCCAGTTGCCGAGGAAGACGTCGAGATCCTTGTTTTTCAGCGACGCCATGGTCACCGGTACCGATAGCTGGATCGTCTGCGGCTCGTAGCCGAGCGCGGTGAGCAGCACCGAAGCGACGCCGGTGGTTGCCTGGATGTCGGTCCAGCCGACATCGGAAAGGCGCACCGCCTTGCAGCTCTCCGGATCGCCGGCAAGTGCAGCGCTCGTGGACAGAAAAGTCGCCAGGCCGAGGCCGGCGACGAAGGTGTTCATACGCGACATTGGCAGTCTCCCATTGTGATTCTTTGGCGAAGCGTAGTTACGGTTTCTCTGCCCGCCTTGTTTCGTCAGCCAAACACCATTCTGGTGTGGTTTCAAGCGCTAAGACAATCACGATCAACGGCGCGGACTGGCCAAACAGCGACACGCCCGCCGCTTTTTCGATTGCAGACGGCTTTTCCCATCAAATGCAGCGGTGCCCTCTCCCCGCGCCGCGCCAACTCGGCTTAAAAGGACGGCATGGCCAAGCTCTACTTCCACTATGCGACGATGAATGCCGGCAAAACGACAATGCTGCTGCAGGCGTCCTACAATTATCGCGAACGCGGTATGACGACGATGCTGTTCGTCGCCGGCCACTACAGAAAGGGCGACACCGGGCTGATCTCGTCGCGCATCGGCCTGGAGACGGAGGCCGAGATGTTCCGCGACGGCGACGATCTCTACGCTCGCGTCGCCGAGCATCACGAACATACGACGGTGCATTGCATCTTTGTCGGCGAGGCGCAATTTCTCGAGGAAGAGCAGGTCTGGCAGCTCGCCCGTATCGCCGACCGGCTGAACATCCCGGTGATGTGCTACGGCCTGCGCACCGATTTCCAGGGCAACCTGTTTTCCGGTTCGCGAGCGCTTCTCGCCATCGCAGACGATCTGCGCGAAGTGCGCACCATCTGCCGCTGCGGCCGCAAGGCGACGATGGTCGTGCGTCTCGGCGCTGACGGCAAGGTGGCCAGACAAGGCGAACAGGTGGCGATCGGCAAGGACGTCTATATCTCGCTCTGCCGCCGCCACTGGGAAGAGGAAATGGGCCGCGCCGCGCCCGACGATTTCATTGGCTTCACCAGAGGCTGAACGGCCGGGACAACATGAAAATTCTGCAGTTCACAGTTGATTGCCCGTTTCCGCCGGTCTCCGGCGGAGAGATCCGGAACGCCGCCAATGCACGCGCCCTGGCATCGATGGGCGAGGTCCTGACGGTAAGCCTGACTGGCGCCCCGGCACCCTCCACACCGCCGAACATCCGTCACCGGATCATCGAGGCAGCGCGCGGCAGGGCGCCCTGGGGCAGGCGCAGCCCGCACCCGACCGTGCATATGATGCCGGACGACGAGCTGGCCGAAGCCGACGCCATCTGGAGGGAATTCGCGCCCGATCTCGTGGTGATCGAGGAGATCGTGCTTTCGCAGCTGCTGACGCTGGCGCCGAAGCATCGCGCGCGCACCGTCCTTGACCAGCACAACATTGATTCCCGGACGGTGTCCGACCGGATCGCCGGCCTGACGCTGTGGCAGCAAATTCGAGACTGGCGCCAAAACAGGCGAAGGAAGGCAGAGGCGCGCGAAGCCGACAGGTGTGCGGCTGCCCTGGCCGACCAGGTCTGGGTTTGTTCGCGGGCGGACGAAGCGCTTCTGTCCGCTCTCGGCCCCGTCAACGACGTCAGGTTCGTCGCCAACCCCATTCCAGACGAGAGCGTGCTTTCCCTGCCGATTGCTGCCGAGCGCTTCAGTGAGCTCAGCCTGTGCTTCATCGGGCATCTCGGCTATTTCCCAAACATCGACGCCGTCAAGCAGATCGGCCGCGCGATGGCGCCGCGCCTCGCCGCCTCCGGCCGGCCCTGGTCGATCACCGTCGCCGGCAGAAACCCGCGCGATGTCGTGCGCGGTCTATGCACCAGGCATGGTCTGCGGTTGATCGAGAACCCACCGCATCTGCCGGAATTGCTTGGGCGTGCCGGCTATGCGCCGATCCCGCTGCGCTTCGGCGGCGGAACCCGCATCAAGGTGCTGGAGGCGATGGCGGCGGGCCTTGTCGTCGCCGCCACCGAAAAGGCCGTCGAAGGGCTTGGCCTGCAGGCGGGCAGGCATTTCCTGTCCAGCGACGATGCCGGCAAGTTGGCATTGAAAATCATCGATCTCGCGACACGCCCGCAAGCGGCCGCCGAGATGGCGGAGATCGGCCGCGCTTTCGTGCGCGACAATCATTCGTCGGCGGCGATTGAAAAGCAGGTCAAGCAGGCGGTCGCGGCGATCCCGCGCACGGATTGAGCCCGGCTGCTATCCACCGGCATACGGCGTTTGTTAAGGCCTGCAGCCTATTTTGCCCTCAGCCAGAGCCAGCCGGGAACCGCCATGCTTCGAGCCATTTCATCAGGCCTTGTCATTTATTTGGCCGGTATCCTCGCCGCGCTGGCCGACGGCGATGCAGCACTTGGCAAGAAAGTGTTCTACCGCTGCATGGCCTGTCACGAGGCGGCAAGCGACCGCGACAAGGTCGGCCCGCATCTCCTCGGTATCGTCGGCCGCACCGCCGGCACCGCCCAGAACTTCAACTATTCGCAGGCCATGAAGGACGCCGGCGCGGCCGGCCTCGTTTGGGACGAAGCCAACCTCAAAGCCTATCTCGGCGCTCCCAAGCTGAAAGTACCCGGCAACAGGATGGGCTTCTCCGGCCTGAGCAGCGACGAGGACATCGCCAACGTCATCGCCTATCTGAAGGCCGATCCGAAGCCTTGAACGGCGCGATGCGTAGCGTGATGGCGACGGCTTCCGCCAGCAGTCTCGCACTTGCAACTCATTGAGCCCTCTGTCGAATTCAGCACACCCACACTGTCCGAGATCGACTTCTTCGCAGCCGTCAAAGTTCAATGACAATTGAACAAACTTGGCCGGCTGGTTAATCACGCCATGACCCCGCCTTCATTGCCTTTCAAGACGACCAGGCATTTTTTTGTTTTCGGGGCGGGTCTTGTCTTGCGTCTTTCAATCCCCTGATACCCCACATATATTCGCCGCTGTTCGCAGCCAGCGACCGGAAGCCGAAGCGGGAGGCCCCTATGGCGACATTGCAGAATTTCGATGCCGAAATTGCCAAGACCAGGCAGGTCGTGCAGGACATGCGCTCCAAGATCGAGCAGTCGGGCACGGTGCTTGATACGCTGGCCACCGCCGACAAGAAGATCGGCGACGCCAATTTCGACATCGAGAATGCCCGCATCGAGGACGTGCTGAAGCAGCAGAAGGTGATGGAAGGCAACATTGCCGACCTGATCATCGGGCTGGAAGACGCCACCAACGTCTTCGGCACCGAATTCGAGAGCATGAAGAACTACACCGGCTGGGAAAGCTTCGTCGGCGTCTTCTCGGCGCAACGCAAGCAGCGCATGCGCACCGACCGCGTCCGCAACATGTCGCTGGCCGGCAATCTGCAGGAGCTTCTGGTCAAGTCCGACACCATCGTCGGCATCCTGAAAGCGCAGAAAGAGGTCCTCGACCAGCGCTACAAGACCTCGGAAAACAGCCTGTCGCAGGTGATCGAGCGCCGCAAGGTCACCATGACCAACCTAGAGGCGGTGCAGAAGCGCATCGAGGAGGTCAATCCGCTGCTGCTCGACATCGAAAACAAGATCGCCGCTTCTACCAGTCAGAAGGAGCGCACGCAGCTTGAGGGCGAGCGCTCGAAACTGGCGACCGAATACAATGAAAAGCAGGCCAAGGAGCAGGAGCTTCTGGCCGAAAGCCAGACGCTGGAACGCTACACCTCGATGTTCCAGACCTTCGTCGATTCGCTCAACAATCAGATCGCAGCGCAGTCGACGCTGATCAACAAGCTGACCATCGATACCGAGCAGCGCATCGTGCTCTACAAGGCACTGGAAGATTCCTTGAAGACCGCCGCCCAGCAGGATGTCGCCCACAAGATCAACACGCTGGGCAGCCAGGTTGACAACACCGCCGAAGAGACCATGGCCGGCATTGGCGCCGCCTCGCAAAAGCACATCGGCGATCTCCTCGAAATGCACGAGAAGAACATGGTCGCCAGCTCCGACATCCAGCGCCGCAAGAAGCTCGCCGACGACGCCTTCGCCCGCCGTTTCGACGACGTGATGAAGAAGCACAATTCGGCCAACTACGTGCAGTCGTAAGAAGCGGCTGCACGCGGGCACACCGGCATGACTCCCGAAAACGAAGCGGCGGCGCGCTATTTTTCCGCCATCACGGCGGCACTCAGCGGCCTCGAAGTGTTCATGCGCGACGACCGCTCGCCGCTTTACCGGCACGGCATCGTCGCCAAGATCGTCGCCGAATACATTGCCCGGCTGGACAAATCGTTTTCCTGCTGGCGCAACCGGCTCGGCTTCATGGACACGTTCCGCATTTCGCGCGCCGACAGCGGCTATCCCGTCTTCCAGAACCTGCTCGAACTGGAAAACGACCGCCGCCAGGCCGAGGCGCGGCTGGCCAACATTCCGCTGGCCGGCGAATTGCGCGAGGAAATGGCCGACTTCATCCTGCGCCACAAGGAATTCCCCGAAGCGCTGCAGAAGTCGATGGCCGAGCGGCTCTATCTCGAGGACGTCAAGAGCGAACAGACTTTTGGCCCGTTCTCGCTGGCGCAGACGGCCAAGGTCTCGGTCAATCCAAAGACCGGGCGCCCCTATTACCTCGTGCACTGGGCGAGCTTCGACGGCAGCGCCAACCTGCCGCTGGTCTACATGGTGACGGTGGAGGATTCCTCCGAAAGCATGATCCGGCAGCTCGTTGACAGCAACGGCAAGCTCAATGAACGGGTCGACATCCCGCTGCCGGTGGACGGCCTGCTCAACCCCGAACTCGCCCATCGCTTCGACGATTTCACCGAGAAGAATTCCGCCTACACGCTTTCGCCCGCAACGATTGCGGTCAATCTCGACAAGGATTTCGAGCCGCTGCACCCTAAGCAGCTGCGCCGCGTCGTGCTCGGCCCCTTTTATTCCGCAGGCATTACCGACAACAATTCGACCGTGACCGAGGTGCTTGCCAAGGTGCGCAAGCCGGAAAATGCCTGGCTGCTCACCTGGACAATCCAGGAGGTCTACTCCAAGGGCGAGAAGCCCGGCCGCAAGGGGCTGTTTTCGAGCGAGAAGACGACGCAGGAATTCTTTATCAACACCGACGATCTCGAAGCCGCGCGCCAGGGTGTGTCGAGCTACGAGAACCACGCCCTGATCCCGCACGAAGCCTATCAAGCACTCTACGCCGCCGGCGAAGCTCAAAAGATCTTTTCCGGCTACAAGGTCCATATTCTGTCCAACGGACAGGTGATCAGCGATGTGTGAGGTGGCATTTTTGGTGGGCCTGACAATCTCCGGGGCGCGGTCAGGGGCAGAAGGCGATTGTGATCGAAACGGATAACCTTGCTTCCCGCAGTAATGAATCGCCCTACCGGGTTCTCGCTTGGTGGGATGTCGATATGCATATCGGTGCTTACAAGAAACACAAACTGACCGCCCGACCATTGCGTAACCTTGAGCGCATTCTCGGACACCGGGTTCACGTTGAAAGTCGGTGGCGTCATCGAGGATTACCGGATGGGGTGCGGAAGCTTGAAGCTTTCAATTACATCGATGTTGCAGACCCGGCGCTTGCCGCGTTTTTTGTTCTTCAAAAAATTTCCGGCTTATCCGAATGGTTTTCCGGGTTCGGCTACAGACCGGTTACTTCGCGGTCTGAAGATGAAAATACAGACGGTGACACGATCTGTACTTTCTATTGGTACGAATTGGATCAATATGAAGCATACCGTCACATTAGATCCGGAGGCGTCATGCTAATTCTGGTCGAAAAATTACCTGTCCGAACACGTAATTCATCCCGTCCGATCGTTGGAATAAGACAGAGTCGGCAACCAAGATATAGCTACGATGTAAAAATCGTGATTCAGTACTTTTGCGACAATAGACAAAGACTTATCGAATATCACTGGCCAAGATTGATGAAAAGATATGCATTTGAGCCAGAAGACCGTGTTGAATTCGGACCGCCATCTAACAACGGAAAACCGAATCAGATTTGCGTTAGCGCGATGTTAGCGGACCTAACTGAGTACCAGGCTGTCGCTTATTGTCTTGCACGGACTGAGCGTTGCCGTTTCAAGCTTGGAGGGCCGGGAGAGGCCATCTTTCAAGCCGAACGCTTTCCCGATCACGAACCCTTTGACGGGATGTTTTCAATTTTGCTCACGCGAGGGCAGGCACAAGAGTGAGTCGCGAGGAGGATTGATACGATGGACACCGGCCTGACCACCATCCCGGAAGCCGCAATCGAAAAGCACCGCGCCACGGCGCAGAGCTTCATCACCCGCGTCGTGGTTCTGGAAGACCCTGCGCGCGAATCCGGCACAGCACTTGCCGGCACCAATCGCCGCTTTGTCTCGACAGTCTCGGTCGGCTCGGTGCGCCGTACCCGCGAGGTCGAGCTTACCAAGACCGTCGCCGCGATCCATCCCGACGACCAGTTGATGAGCATCCCGCAGCACACGCTGCTGTTCCGCGCCCGCCGCGGCCTGGCGATAGCGCTCGCCATCTCCGACGTCTTCGCCGAGGGCTCCGACCTCGAAAGCCTCCAGGCCAAGAACACCCGTGCGCCTCTTGAGGGCGATGAGGCGGCGACCTTCAAGAAGCTTCTGTCAGCCTCTGCTTACGTTTCGGCCTTCAGCCTTGCCTCCTATCTGTTCCAGCTGATCGACAGCGATGGCGAGGCGCCCAACGATATCCCCGAACCCGACTTCCTGTTCGACACGCCGCAGGACGCGGTGAAGTCGATCGTCGCCGGTCTCGACAAGGCGATTGCGGACTCCAAGGACGATGGCGACCTGACGACGCGCGCGCGAGCTTTTGCACGGGTCGCCATTGATGGGCTGCTGGCCCGCAAAGGCCGCTTCGACGGCATCGGTCCGTTCGAGAACGCCCACATCCGCATCGACGCCGACGATTTCACCCTCGACGGCTTCGACGTCGCGCCCGGCAAGCGTTCGAAACCGCTGGTGATGACCTTCAAGAAGCCCGAAGAGGTCGTCGGCAACCACATCGCCAAATACCAGTCGGTCAAGCTCGCCAAGATGCTGATGGCCTATGATTTCGAGCGCGAGCTGAACCCGTTCGTCGAGCTCGGCGGCTTCCTCTTCACCTTCATCGGCGATGGCGCGCCGGGCACCGGCAAGACGACGCTGATCCAGATGATCGCCGGCCTCGTCAACAATTATTGCCAGGTTGCCGGCTATCCCTTCGCCTATGAGAACTTCGGCGTCGACCAGATCTCGTCCTACCAAGGCAAATCCGGCCAGAATTGCCGCCAGTTCATCAACAATGTCTTGAACCCACGTGTCATCGGTTTCGGCACCGTCGACGACATCGACCAGGTGGCGGCCCGCCGCTCCGACGACCGCGCCTCGGCCGGCCAACAGGAAATCACCGGCGTCTTGATGGACGCCTTTGCCGGCGCCGGCACGGTGGTGCGCGGCAATTGCTCGTTCGGCATGTTTTCCAACTATCCCGAAAATGTCGACGATGCGCTGCGCCAGCGCGCCGGGGCCCGCTGGCTGGTCGACGGCCCACAGAGCCGCGACGACTATATCGACATCTTCGTCCTGCTTGCCGGCAAGAACCACAAGATCCCACTCGGCGACCACAAGCTCTACGCCGCGCAGGAGATCCAGCGCGCGGTGACCGAAGCCTATGAGGAGCACGAGAAGCCTCAGGAAGACGGGCTGATGAAGGTCTATGAGCGCTACATGAAGGAGAATGGCGCGCCGAAATCGATGGCCAACATCGGCACCTATCTGCACCTGATCAAGGATGCCGAGCCGCGCTTCACCGGCCGAGCCATCAAGAACGTCACCGACGCCATCAAGATGCGCGCCATGGACATCGAGCTGCCCGACGACTGGTTCGAGAAGCCGGAAGCCTTCATGCACAAGGGCTACGACGAGAAGAAAGCCATGATCGAGGAACTGCGTGGGCCGTTCTCGATGGACATGGTCATGCAGGAGATCAACCGCTACGCCGACTCGGAGTTCCGCTATTCCGACAAATCCGACGACGCCGCGGTGGAGAAGCTGCTGCGCGACGCACGCCTGCGCGAACGGGCGGGGCGCGAGATGGAGGAGATGAAGAAGAAGGGGCTCTGGAATGCGTGAACTTCCTTCGCTGCCTGCGGGTGCTGAAAGGCTTGGCGCTAACGCTGACGCCCCCCTCTCCCCGTCCTTCACGGGGCGAGGGCAAGGGTGAGGGGCGGCGCATGCGTGGACCAGAGATCGCTACGACCATACTGGCAGCTATCGAACAGCGCCTCGATCGGCACATCCGGACCAATGATCTTCGATTTATTGCCGCCAAAGGCCATGGGGAGACATGGCCTTGATGCTAGCGCTGCCCCTCACCCTTACCCTCTCCCCGTGAAGAACGGGGAGAGGGAGGCGTCAGCGTTGGCGCTTCGCCACAACAGGCAACGCCGCTCGGAACGTTCTGCATGAGCCACGCCAAAAACCCGACCTCCTGCGCGACAATGAGCTGATTTACGGCCGTCTGCTGACGGTCGACGAGCCGCACCTCATCCAGCGTTACAACAAGGCGCTTGTCGCCTTCGGCCTCAAACCGACCAAGCTGAAGAGCTTCCAGATCGACCGCACCGGCTTCTCGCCCGAAGTGGCCGAGGAATGCGGCGATTACGATTATCTCGACCCCAACGAGGTCAACCGCCGCTTCATCATCCTGACGCCTTCGCAGATCGATCTGCCGGTGGTGCACACCGCCTTTTCCAACACCTCGCAGCTGATGTTCGAGTTCATGTCCAAGAACCAGCGCGCCATCGATGCGCTGACGATCAAGGATGTCATCTACGGGGAGATCGAGGATTCCGTTCCCCTGGTCAACGACATCGAGGATCTGCTGTCGATCAGCCAGGTCGAGTTCAGGGTGCTTTCGGCCGAGGACGTGCTGGGCAAGGCCGCCGAACTCGGCAAGCTGGTCGACCGGCTGAAGCAGGAGCCCGATGCCTGGCGCGACAACACCATGCTGAGCCGTATGGTGGAGCTGGCGAAGGTCTGCGGCGATATCCGTGAGAATGCGCTGGTGCCCGACCAGGTGATCTTCCGCCACAACGCCTACTGGACCAGCCATTTCGGCGGCGTCTACGTCTTCGTCGATCCTGATATGACCACCGTCATCGGCGACCCGGCCGCCCCCGGCTTTCGCCGTTCGCGGCCCTGGCAGGTCAGCTATCTCTCGATCAACGATGCCGACAAGGTGTTCAAGTTCCTGGCCAGCACCGGCCGCATCGAACTGCCCCGTGCGTCATGGGTCGAAAGCTCGGGCTATCTCGAGCATCGCGCCGAGATGGTGGTGCGCGCTCTCATCCGCGACACAGAGCCGAACCGCAATTTAACCGAGGTCGACAAGGTCTGGCTGCAGACCTGGATCCATGGCCATGCCGATCTGATCACCAAGGACGGCAATTTCCCCTTTCTCAACGCCGCCAAGCGTGAGATCGCCCAGCTCGGCCATCTCAAGATCGAGGATGTGTTTCCGCAACAGCGCTTCCTGGTCGTGCGTGGCAAGCCCGACCATCCCGACGCCTGGCTGACCAACCAGCTGATCTCGGATTTCGTGCCGCAGGACTTCGTCTCGCGTTACGTCTTCAACAAGCCGGGCTTCTACAAGGACTATGACGGCTACAGCGACGCCTGGCGGTCGCATGTTGTGGACGTTCTGAAAACCACATATTTGAAAGACAAAGTGGCGTTTCGCACGCGCCTTTACGGCCTGACTGACTGAGGGGTGAACGAGAGCCATGCTTGATCCGATCGTGAATTTCTTCACCCGCATCTTCCAATGGATAGGCCGCGGCATCGGCCTCGTCATCGGCGCGATCCTGTGGCCGTTCCTCTGGGCTGGGCGCTGGTATACGCAGCGCGGCTGGATCCTGAAGGCTGTGGTCGGCCTCGCGCTTCTGGTGTTGATCGGCCTCTACGCCAATTTCTTCTACGCCACCCAGTGGTGGAACAAGTTCGATCCCAACTACGTCGACAAATACACCTTCGAGAACCGCAACATTTCCGCCGGCGAACAGGTCGCCGCCGGCGCCGGCACCGACACCGCCAAGACCTGCGGCAATTCGGGCATCGCCCAGGTGGCGGCCGACCTGACGGACTTCAACGTCAACCAGAATGCCTGGATCTCGTCCATGATCCTCTACAAACTCGGCCTGTTCGGCATCGACTGGGACAACACGCCGTTCATGGACAACAAGGCCTCGTTCCAGCGCGGCATCAACCAGGCGGTGCGGCGCACCGCCACCGAGCTTGCCGACAATCTCGGGCGTGTTCGCACCACATCGCAGATCGACGGCGACCTGCAGGATGCGCGCGGCAATCTGCAGTTCGACGAGGAGACCTGGTATTTCGGCCTCAACCCGTTCGGCCCCAAGACGCCGACGCCGAGCTATTATCGCGATGCCGTCACCAAGCTGCGCTCCTTCAACGCCCGCCTCGGCAGCTGCCAGGCGACGTTCGATGCCCGCGCCGACAATCTGAAGCAGTATATCGACCGCATCTCCTCCGACATCGGTTCGACCTCGGCGATCCTCAAGGAGCGCGCCGAAAACCATAACAATGGCTGGTTCGACTTCCGCGCCGATGACCGCTTCTGGTTCGCCTATGGCCAGCTCTATGCCTATTACGGCCTGATGAAGGGCGCCCAGGCCGACTTCGAGGACGTCATCAAGGAAAAGCATCTCGGCAATCTGTGGGACACGATGGATGCGCAATTCGTCTCGGCGCTGCGCATCCAGCCCTTCATCATCGCCAATGGCCGCGAGGATGGTTGGATCATGCCGACGCACCTGACGACGATGGGTTTCTACGTGCTTCGCGTGCGCTCCAACATGGTCGAGATCAGCAACGTCCTGACTCAGTAGCGTTCACAGCTTTCCCGGCGAGCGATGGCGAATTTGCGCCGTCGCCTCTGTCGCATTCCGTGCATTGGGCGGCTGTTTTGAGACGGCGGAACGTCGCGTCCTCTGGCTTCTATACGGCGCGGCAACGGAGCCAGGAAGAACCGGCGACACGTCGGCCGGCCGCGGAGACACTTTCTTCATAGGAAACATAGTTGCATGCAAGTTGACGCCGCGGGAGCGACAGGGCTAGAACATGCCCACGCCCGGGTTCAACATGCCTGCGAGTGAGATCAAACCCGTCCCCTCCACCGTCCAATCCGAAGGAAAGCCGTCATGGCCGAAGTGAAGTCCGACATCGAGATCGCGCGCGGCGCCAAGAAAAAGCAGATCCAGGAGATCGGCGCCAAGATCGGCATCCCGACCGAGCACCTTTTGCCCTACGGCCACGACAAGGCGAAGATTTCGGCCGAATTCATCAAATCGGTGAAGGGCAACAAGGACGGCAAGCTGATCCTCGTCACCGCCATCAACCCGACGCCGGCCGGCGAAGGCAAGACGACCACCACCGTCGGCCTTGGTGACGGTCTGAACCGCATCGGCAAGAAGGCGATCGTCTGCATCCGCGAGGCTTCGCTCGGCCCGAATTTCGGCGTCAAGGGCGGTGCTGCCGGCGGCGGCTACGCGCAGGTCGTGCCGATGGAGGACATGAACCTCCACTTCACCGGCGACTTCCACGCCATCACCACGGCGCACAACCTTCTGTCAGCGCTGATCGACAACCACATCTACTGGGGCAATGAGCTCGGCATCGACACCCGCCGCGTCGCCTGGCGCCGCGTCATGGACATGAACGACCGGGCGCTGCGCGAAATCATCTGCTCGCTCGGCGGCGTCGCCAACGGTTATCCGCGCGAGGCCGGCTTCGACATCACCGTCGCCTCGGAAGTCATGGCTATCCTGTGCCTTTCCACCGACCTCAAGGATCTGGAAAAGCGCCTTGGCGACATCATCGTCGCCTACCGCCGCGACAAGACGCCGGTCTATGCCCGCGACCTCAAGGCCGACGGCGCCATGGCGGTGCTGCTGAAGGACGCCATGCAGCCAAACCTGGTGCAGACGCTGGAAAACAACCCGGCCTTCGTCCATGGCGGTCCGTTCGCCAACATCGCCCATGGCTGCAACTCGGTGGTCGCCACCACCACGGCGCTGAAGCTCGCCGACTACGTCGTCACCGAAGCCGGCTTCGGCGCCGACCTCGGAGCCGAAAAATTCTTCGACATCAAGTGCCGCAAGGCGGGTTTGAAGCCGGCGGCTGCCGTCATCGTCGCCACCGTGCGCGCCATGAAGATGAATGGCGGCGTCAAGAAGGAAGACCTCGGCAAGGAAAACATCGAGGCAGTCAAGAAGGGCTGCCTCAATCTGGGCCGCCACATCGAGAATGTGAAACAGTTCGGCGTGCCTGCGATCGTGGCGATCAATCATTTCACCACCGATACCGAGGTGGAAATCCAGGCGATGAAGGATTTCGTCGCCTCGCTCGGCGCCGAGGCGATCCTGTGCAAGCATTGGGCCAATGGCTCTGCCGGCATTGAGGAGTTGGCGCGCAAGGTCGTCGAGATCGCCGAATCCGGCGCCTCGCAGTTCGCGCCGCTCTATCCCGACGCAATGCCGCTGTTCGAGAAGATCAACACCATCGTCCAGCGCATCTATCGCGGCGACGAGGCGATCGCCGACAAGTCGGTGCGCGACCAGCTGCATGCCTGGGAGCAGGCCGGCTACGGGCACCTGCCGGTCTGCATGGCCAAGACCCAATATTCCTTCTCGACCGACCCGAACCTGCGCGGCGCGCCGACCGGGCACACCGTGCCGTTACGCGAGGTCAGGCTTTCGGCGGGCGCCGGCTTCGTCGTCGTCATCTGCGGTGAGGTCATGACCATGCCCGGCCTGCCCAAGGCGCCGTCCTCGGAAAAAATCTTCCTCAACGAGGCCGGCCAGATCGAAGGCCTGTTCTGAGATTTGTCTCGACAACCAAGGGCGCCGCAGCCATGCGGCGCCCTTTTGCTTGCCGGGCTTCTCACGCCACTGTCGAGGACCCGAACTTCTTGATCCCGGCGACCGACATGCTGACGAACTGGTCGAGAATGGTGAAGAAGATATCCAGACTGAACCCAAACAGGAAGGAGAAGGTGAAGAGGCTGAAGCCTATTCCCGAAGCCTCCTCTCCAAGCTTGGTGCCCGGTGCTACAAACCAGGCAAGCACCATGCCGGCCAGCGCCCCCAGTGCGATCCTGTGGATCAGCCGCGACAGCGGTGGATTGGGCAGCAGCGGATTGAGGATCATCCGCATGTGAAACATGATGGCTCCGAGCGCGCCGTAGAAGGCCGGGAGTATCCACAAGGCATATGGGCTGAGAACCTCGTCCAGCGTCTTTATCTGCGCGGTCAGCGTGTAGATCGAGTTCGGCGCGATCGTGATCACTCCGTCGCACTGCAGGCTGCGCGTTGCCTCGTCGAAATCGGCATTCACGTCCGTCACTTTTTCCGAAGACGTACCTTCAAGATTGTTCGGGTTTTTCTTTTCGGTGTTTATCTGCGCGCAATAGGCATCCGGCTGATTGGGGAGCTCCTTGAGCTTGTCTGGAGGCGTGGATTTACTCACCCCCAGCGGCTGGTCACAGAACTGGTCTATGGCACCTTGCTGGGAATACTGAGCCTGGCCCGCCGCTACGCCATCTGCCGTGGAGGTTGAATAAAATTTGCAGTACATCCATTGCATTCCCCAGATCGGGAATTGCGCGTCCTCAGTCATGAACCCTTGCGCTCTTCTCACCAGGGAGGAAAAGCGCTGGTCGAGAGCGTGAAGGCTATCTTCCGAATTGTAATAGGCGTCCTTCAGAAGCGTCAGATCCGTGGTCGAAGCCTGCTCGGACGATGCCGAGCTCAGTTGTTTCTTCGTCGCCCAAACCTGGCGTATCGCCTGTCCGAACCGTGCGCTGAAATCATTGTTGTCGATTTCTATGAGTTCGGAGTTTATCGCGACTCCCTTGTTGTAAATGTACGTCAATCTTCCGGTTACAACCATGAAAAGCACGGAAAGAGCCACGAGAAAGTACGTCGCCAGCGCGGTCTTGCGCGACATGTCACCGGGCGACCAGCCCGATCGCAGTGCCGCCAGGGTGGCAAATGGCACGGTGCCGGAACAATCGTTGAAAACCGTCTGAAGATTGACGACCTCAGGCTGGCTGGCCGTCGCATCGTCGAGCTTTTCGGCATTGCCGATGGCCGCAAACAGGGAACTGTCCTTGAACACGCCGTAGCGGCCGTAGTTGGCGACCAGCTTGGCGTCCGCGATGAGTCCAGAAACGAGAGGGTCGGCCGGTGTCGTCGTCATCGTGAAATCCCCCCGCCTGACGACTAGCCTAGATAGCCCGGCACATAGCCGTATTGCGACGGGCACCCGCACGGATATCCGGGCGGGCCGGGCGGCTGCGCCCAGCACCAGAAGGATTGAGTGAAGCAGATCGTCCCCGGCGCGTGCGAAGGGACCTGGGCGAAAGCGGGCCATGGCAAGAGTGCCGCGGCACCAGCCAAGGCGAGAACGACTGTAGTTCGTGCAATTCGCGCTTTCACTTGTTTCTCCCGGGGAAGTCTACCCCGTCCCACCCCTTGATCCAGATATACCGTTCCTCGGAGAGAGGCCTTCGTCTGTGAAAGACTTCACTCTGTTCTCCAGTTCCCCATCCTGAGATAGAGCCCGATCTGAGTTTCTTGCGTTTAGCCGGCTCTCATCCCGAACGTGAATGGGCCCAGCCGAAAAGACTTCCAAACGAGGCCACGCCCCGGTGGTCGTGATCAGGAACGCCAAGGGGCGCCGCAGACTGCGGCGCCCCTGTTCCTTCGCGGCAATTTGCCTATGCAGCGTTGCGCGCCAGCGCGCGCTGGTTGGACGCATAGGGCGTGTCGCGTTCGGGCAAAGCACCGGTCTTCAGGCAATCGATCCATTCGGCGGTCTTGAGCACGGCCGCAAAGCGCGACTGCAGGATGATGGACACCACGCGGTGGATCTCCTCGGCCGAGGCGTAGCCGGCGCTGTTGGCGTAAGGCAGCGAACCGGTGGCGTCGGACAGGAACTCGACCGCAAAGCCGACATGCGCGGCGTGGATGATGCTCGACAGGTCGCAATTATGCGTCATGTAGCCGATCACCGTTATCGTATCGATGGTATTGGCGCGCAGCCACGCCTCGAGGTCGGTGCCGGCAAAGGCGCTAGGCAGTGACTTCTCGACATAGTGGTCGCGGCTTCGCCGGGCGATCTCGGGATGCAGTTCGCCGCCATGGCTGCCCTTGGCGAAGACTGGCGAGGTCTCGGGCGCCATCTGCTTGACGACCACCACCTTCACGCCGGCCGCAGCGGCGGCATCCATAGCGCGCGCGACATTGACGACGCTGTCGCGGAACGGCGGACACTGGATGGCGAGGTTGCCGCCATCATAATCATTCTGGACATCGATAACGATGAGTGCGCGGCGCGGCGTGATATTGGCGGACATGGTGTTCTCCTTCGAGCTTGAATGGGACAGGAAATAGGCGAATCGCCCGACTGCCAAAAGTGGCCCGATTGACATCAGTCGAAAGAATTGGGACAATCCGCTTTTCGCTTGCTGGAAACACGCATGGCCGACCCGATCATTGCCGTTCTCGCCTTTGACGGCATCAGCCCGTTCCACCTCTCCGTGCCGTGCGTGGTGTTCGGCACCGACCGCACCAAGCTTGGCCTGCCGCGTTTCGACTTTCGCGTCTGCGCGCTCGACGGAGCGATCCACACCGATGTCGGGCTGACCATCGCGGTGCCGTATGGCCTTTCCGCATTCGACGATGCCGACATCGTCATCGTTCCGAGCTGGAAGGATCTCGAGGCCCCACTTCGGCCGCCGCTCCTGGCAGCGCTCACCCACGCGCACCGGCGCGGTGCGCTGATCGTCGGCCTCTGTCTCGGCACCTTCGCCATTGCCGCCGCCGGGCTGCTTGCGGGCCGGCGTGCGACGACACATTGGGCCTCCACCGACCGGTTGCAGGCATTGTACCCGGACATCGAAGTCGACGCCGACGTGCTCTATGTCGACGACGGCGACATCGTCACCTCGGCCGGCGTCGCCGCCGGGCTCGACTGCTGCCTGCACATTGTGCGCGCGCGCTATGGCGCAGAGGTAGCGCTGCGGCTGGCAAGGCACATTGTACTGTCGCCGCACCGGCAGGGTGGGCAGGCGCAGTTCATCGAGCGCCCGCTGGCGAAAACCCCGGCCACCGACCGCTTCACCCTGGCGCTGGACACGGTGCGGGCAACGCTCGGACAAACGCACAACCTCGACCGCGTCGCGGAGGCCGCGGGCCTGACTCGGCGCACTTTCACCCGCCGTTTCCAGAAATCGATCGGCACCAGCTTTGGCGAATGGTTGGCCGGCCAACGCACCGAACTGGCGCAACGGCTGCTGGAGGCGACGGAAAAATCGATGGACATGGTGGCCTTCGAAGCCGGCTTCGGCAGCGCCACCTCGCTGCGCCAGCATTTCGCCGCACGGCTCAAGACGTCACCGGCCCAATACCGGCGTGAATTCTCGCGGCGAGCCGGTCCGGACGAGCGCATAGCACGTACGGCTTCATACTGACCGCCCACGACGAGTTCAGCCCCGCTTGACCGCCCGCGCCGGATTGCCGACCACCGTGGTGTTGTCAGGGACGTCGCGCGTCACCACCGCGCCGGCGCCGACTATGACGCCATCGCCGATGCTGATGCCGCCGAGGATGATGGCGCTGCCGCCGATCCAGGCGTCATTGCCGATGGTGATCGGCCGGGCAATCTCCAGTCCCGACTGACGGCCCGCGGCCTCCTTGTGGTGCTCGGCGCAGTAGATCTGCACATTGGGGCCGAGAAGCGTCCGGCTTCCGATACGCACCGGCGCGGTGTCGAGGATGGTGCAGCCGGCATTGAGGAAGGCGCCGTCGCCGAGATGGATGTTGAAACCGTAGGCGCAGTGGAACGGCGCCTCGATGCGGCCGCCCTCGCCCGTGCTGCCGAGCAGCACCGATAGCGCTGGACCGATATTGCCGCGTTGCTGGGGCGGTATCGTATTATGCTCGAACACCGCATCGCGCGCGATCGCCCGCGGCGCCTCCAGTTCGTCGTCGATGCAGGTGTACCATTCGCCTGCAATCATCCTTGTGCGTTCGCTATCGGCCATCACAGCGACTCCGTCCCTTCGTCGTGTTCGACTGTTTACCAAAGTACAATGCTCACTGATGGAAGAAGCACCATCGCCTACTCTCGTCAAACGCAGGACCTATGCTAGCTTGCCCTCGTGGGCCAGTCCCGGGCCTGCTTTCGAGGGGATCGACATGCTCTATTTGCTTGCACTTCTGATCGGCGTCATTGCCGGTCTTCGCGCCATGACCGCGCCGGGCGCGATCGCCTGGGGCGCGTATCTCGGATGGCTGCCGGTGGCCGGCACCTGGGCAAGTTTCGTGGGCCATTGGGCCGCCGTCGGTATCTTCACCATCCTCGCCATCGTCGAACTGGTCACCGACCAGCTGCCCTCGACGCCGAGCCGCAAGGTGCCGCAGCAATTCGGCGCCCGCATCCTGCTTGGCGCCTTCAGCGGCGCGGTGATCGGCGCCACTGCCGGTTCCACCATTGGCGGCCTGATTGCCGGCGCCATCGGTGCCGTCATCGGCACCTATGGCGGCGCCGAAGCGCGCGGCCGGTTGGCCGCCGCCTTCGGCAAGGATTTGCCTGCCGCCCTCATCGAGGACGCGGTGGCGATCATCGGCGGCCTGCTGATCGTGGCGGCGGTGGTATGACTGCCCAAGCCTCAGACGCCAAGACATACGACGCCATCATCATCGGCGCCGGACAGGCCGGCCCTCCTCTCGCCGGCCGGCTGACGTCAGCCGGCATGAGCGTGGCGCTGATCGAGCGCAAGCTGGTCGGCGGCACCTGCGTCAACACCGGCTGCATGCCGACGAAGACCATGGTCGCCAGCGCCTATGCCGCGCATCTGGCGCGGCGTGCCGCGGACTATGGCGTGACGTTCTCAGGCCCTGTCGGCGTGGACTACAAGAGGCTCAAGGCGCGCAAGGACAAGGTCACCAATGACTCCCGCACCAATCTGGAGACCTGGATCGCCGGCATGAAGGGCTGCACGCTCTATCGCGGCCATGCCCGCTTCGAATCCGCCAACACGGTGCGCGTCGGCGACGAGCTTCTGACTGCCGAAAAGATCTTCCTCAACACCGGCGGCCGCGCCTCGGTGCCCGACCTGCCCGGCGTCAACGACGTCGACTACCTCACCAACTCCTCAATGATGGACCTCGAAATTCTGCCGCGCCACCTCGTCATCGTCGGCGGCAGCTATATCTCGCTCGAATTCGCGCAGATGTTCCGCCGCTTCGGTTCGGAAGTCACCGTCATCGAGAAGAGCCCGCGCCTGACCGGCCGCGAGGACGAGGACGTCTCAGCGGCCATCCTGTCGGTCCTCGAGAATGAAGGCGTAGCGGTCCATGTCGGCGCCGACAACATCGGCTTTGCCCAACAGGGCGAGGACATCGCCGTGACCTTCTCGTACGGCAAGCCGCCGGCTGTCGGCTCGCACGTGCTCCTGGCGCTCGGCCGCACCCCCAACACCGACGATCTCGGTCTCGACAAGGCCGGTGTCGCGGTCGACCTGCGCGGCTTCGTCACCGTCGACGACCAGTTGCGCACCAGCGTGCCCGGCGTCTGGGCGATGGGCGACTGCAACGGCAAGGGCGCCTTCACCCACACCTCCTACAACGATTACGAGATCGTCGCCGCCAATCTGCTCGACGACGATCCGCGCAAGGTCAGCGACCGCATCGAGGCCTATGCGCTCTACATCGATCCGCCGCTCGGCCGCTGCGGCATGACCGAGGCTGCGGTGAAGAAATCCGGCCGCAAGGCGCTGGTCGGCCAGCGGCCAATGACCCGCGTCGGCCGCGCCATCGAAAAGGGCGAGACGCAAGGTTTCATGAAGATCCTGGTCGATGCCGACACCAAGCAAATCCTCGGCTGCTCCGTGCTCGGCCCCGGCGGCGACGAGGCGGTGCACTGCGTGCTCGACCTGATGTACGCCAAGGCGCCGGTCGATACGCTGGCGCGCGCCGTGCATATCCACCCCAACGTCTCGGAGCTGTTGCCAACCATCGCCCAGGAGCTGAAGCCGCTCGCCTGATATGACTCCGCGTCAAGCTCAGCGCTTTCTGCATTGGTGCGTTGCAGCAATGTGCATTGCGCGCGGCAAGGCTTCTCGTTCAGTCTGAATTGAACCGATTCAGTCTGGATTTTCCATGCCTTTGCCGATCCTTGCGCTTGCCATTGCGTCCTTCTGCATCGGCACCACCGAATTCGTCATCATGGGCCTGTTGCCGGAGGTTGCGGCCGATCTCGGCGTGTCGATCCCCTCGGCCGGCCTGCTGGTCACCGGCTATGCGCTGGGCGTCGTCTTCGGCGCACCCATCGTCGCCATGGCCACCGCGCATCTGCCGCGCAAGCCAGTGCTGGTCACGCTGACGGCGATGTTCGTCGTCGGCAATCTGCTCTGCGCCATTGCGCCCAATTACTGGCTTCTGATGGCCGCGCGCGTCTTCACCGCGTTTGGTCATGGCGCCTTTTTCGGCATTGGTTCCGTCGTTGCCGCCAGCCTGGTGCCGCGCAACAAGCGCGCCAGCGCCATGGCGATGATGTTCGCGGGATTGACGCTCTCCAACATTCTCGGCGTTCCTGCCGGCACCGCGCTTGGCGAAGCCTTCGGCTGGCGCTCCACCTTCTTTGCCGTCGTCGGCATCGGCCTGATCTCTGTTGCCGCCATCGCCTGGCTGGTGCCATCCAATGTCGTCAAACCGAGCGGCGGCGGCCTGCGCAGCGAACTGCGCGTGCTGGGCAAGCTGCAGGTCTGGCTCGCCATGCTGATCGCCTCGCTGGCCTCGGCCAGCCTGTTTGCCGTCTTCACCTACATCAAGCCCTACCTTACCGATGTCTCCGGCCTGTCGACCTCCGCGGTCACCTGGGTCCTGCTGCTGTTCGGCGCCGGCATGACCATAGGCAACATCATCGGCGGCCGGCTGGCCGACTGGAAATTGATGCCGACGGTCATCGGCACGCTGCTTTTGATGGCAGTTCTGTTTGTCGGCTTCATGCAGTACGGCGCGATCGCCAGCGTCGCCATCGGCATCGTCTTCTTGTGGGGACTGCTGATCTTCGTCGTCGTGCCGCCGCTGCAGATCCGCGTCGTCGAAGCGGCTTCGGAAGGGCCGAACCTCGCCGCCACGCTCAACCAGGGCGCATTCAATGTCGGCAATGCCAGCGGCGCCTGGATCGGCGGCGTGGCTCTGTCGGCCGGCGTTTCCTATGCTCATTTGCCGCTGGTCGGCGCGGTGCTGGCCCTGCTGGCGGTCAGCGTCGCCGTTGTCTCGCAGGCGCTCGAAGGATCGGCGCCGATAACGACGGTTCCGGCCGCCGCCGAATAATTCCATTGCGCCCATGGCGGCGCGAACTGGACCAATCGACAGCCCCTCGGCAAACGTGCATGTGTTCTGCCTCTTATCCTGGAGGCATCCCATGCAGAAATCGATCGAACGCATCGCCGGCGATACCGAAGGCGTTTCCTACGAATTCCCGGTGTTCCGCTTCGCCGGCGCCGACAAGGCAGCACCTTCGGCCTATCTGCAGGCAGCACTCCACGCCGGTGAATTGCCTGGTGTCGTCGCCATCGACGCCTTGATGCCGGCGCTGAACAAGGCCGAAGCCGAAGGCCGCATCAAGGGCAACATCACGGTCGTGCCCTGGGCCAATCCGATCGGCCGCGCGCAATATCATTTCGGCGAGCACCAGGGCCGCTTCCATCTCGGCACCCGCAACAATTTCAACCGCGGCTTTCCGTTGCTCGCAGCACCGGACGCCAAGCTTTTGCCCGACACCACGCTTGGCACCCCCGACCAGCGATTGAAGACCCGTCTGGTGCAGCTGTCGCTCGGCCACGACATCGTGCTCGACCTGCATTGCGACGACGAGGGCCTTGCCTATCTCTACGTCCACGCCAGCCTGTGGCCGGCGATGGCCGATTGCGCCGCCGCCATGGGTGTCGACGCCGTGGTGTTGTGGAGCGAGGACACCGACGGCACCTTCGAGGGCGCCACGATCATGCCCTACCAGAACGTCCCCGCCAACGTGGCGAAGCTCGACCGCCGCGTTGCCACCACGGTAGAATACCGTGGCATGCTGGATGTCGACGGCGCGCTGGCAAGTTCCGATGCCGAAGGCCTTTACCGACTGCTGGCGGCGCGCGGCGTCATCGCCGATACCGCCCTTCCCGCACCCGGCGCGTTCAAGGGCCTCGTCGCGCCGCTGGAGAACATCGACATGATGCCGGCGCCCCGGGCCGGCGCCATCCTCTACGACGTCAAGCCCGGCGACCGCGTCGCCAAGGGCGCGCGCCTCGCCACCATCGTCCACACACCGGGCGAGGCCGGCGGCCGCACCGAAGTGCTGGCGCCGCAGGACGGCGTCATCCTGACCCGCCGCTCGCGCCGCATCATCCGCGCCGGCGAGGATCTCTTGAAGCTGGTCGGCGACAAGAAGAGCGCCGACGCGAGGTCAGGCACGCTGGAGGACTGAGCTAACCCGAAATCGCCAGCCGCGCCTTGGCCTCCAGCCATTCGGCCATCTGCCGGTACGGCACCGGGCCGTGGCTGACACGGGCGACACCAAGCTCGGCCAGGCGCTGGCGCGGCGGCACATGCGCCAGCGCGATGATGTTGACCGGCAATGCCGTCGCCTTGCACAGCGCCTCAATCAGACCCTCGTCGCCGAGCCCCGGCGCAAAGAAGCCGCTCGCTCCTGCCTTTTCATAAGCGTGCGCCCGCTCGATGGCCTGGTCGAGCAGCACGCTGTCATGCACATCCGGCTTGGCCTTGAGGAAAATGTCGGTACGGGCGTTGATGTAGGCGGGAATGCCGGAAGCCTTCACCGCCGCCGCTGCCGCCTCGATCCGCTTCACCTGTACCGCGATGTCGTGCAGACCAGCGCCGCCGACGATCTGGTCCTCGAAATTGAAACCGATGGCGCCGGCCTGCAGGGCACGTGTCACCGTCTGGGCGACAGTCTCCGGCTCGACGCCGTAGCCGCCTTCGAGGTCCATGGTCACCGGCAGGTCGACTGCCGCCACGATGCGCTTGATGTTGTCCAGCGCTAGCTCCAGCGGGATTTTCTCGCCATCGGCATAGCCGAAAGCAGCCGCGACCGGCCAGCTGCCGGTGGCGATCGCCTTGGCGCCCGCCCTCTCGACGATCTTGGCCGAGCCCGGATCCCAGGCATTGTAGAGAACGATCGGGTTGCCCTTGACATGAAGGGCATGGAACGTGCGTGCGCGCTCGATCTGCTCGGTCATTGCTGTCTTCCCGTCTTTCCGATGTTGGACGAACAGTCTAGGCAGGACCCCAAGCCTTGGCGATGTGCCATGGGCTGCGGAAGCGGCGGCCACAAACAGGCCTTTCAAACCTGTTGCGCATCCGGCTTTTCGCCGCTATGGATTTCGCCCATGAACATGCGCTCGATCAAGACCATTTGGTGGTGGGCCCGCTGACAGCGGCCTGTTCGAACGCGTGCGCGTGAAAATAGAGGGTGGCCGCAACGGAATGTCCGGGCGGCCATTTGTTTTTTCAAAGCCAGTCCCGGGTCCGTTGCCCCAACAAGCCATATGGAGACGGCAATGACGATCAAGGCTCTGGAAAACGGCGCGGAAAGCTTCGTGACCGCAGGTGGTGTCACCATCACCCGCGAACGCCACGACAAGCCTTACGCCGGTGCGATCGACGCTTATGTCGACGGCTTGAACTCGCGCCGTGGTGCGGTGTTTTCCTCGAATTACGAATATCCGGGCCGCTACACACGCTGGGATACGGCCATCATCGATCCGCCGCTGGTGATTTCCGCGCGTGGCCGCGCCATGCGCATCGAGGCGCTGAACGGCCGTGGCGAAGTGCTGCTGCCGATGATCGGCAAGACGCTGGCCGGCATTACCGAGGTGACGATTGCTGAAACCTCGAAAAAGCTGATCCGCCTCGATGTCGCCAAGCCCGGCCGCGTCTTCACCGAGGAAGAGCGCAGCCGCGTCCCCTCTGTGTTTACTGTGCTGCGCGCCATCACCGCTTTGTTCAAGACCGATGAAGACGCCAATCTCGGCCTTTACGGCGCCTTCGGTTACGACCTCGCCTTCCAGTTCGATCCAGTCGACTACAAGCTCGAGCGCAAACAGAGCCAGCGCGATCTCGTGCTGTTCCTGCCTGACGAGATCCTGGTCGTCGACCATTATTCGACCAAGGCCTGGACCGACCGCTACGACTATTCCGGCGACGGGTTTTCAACCGAGGGGCTGCCGCGCGACCAAATCGCCGAACCGTTCAAGCCCGCCGACCGCATCCCGCCGCGCGGCGACCATGAGCCGGGCGAATATGCCAATCTGGTGCGCAAGGCGATGGATAGTTTCAAGCGCGGCGACCTGTTCGAGGTCGTGCCCGGGCAGATGTTCTACGAACGCTGCGAGACGCAGCCTTCCGAAATCTCGCGCAAGCTGAAGTCGATCAACCCGTCGCCCTATTCCTTCTTCATCAATCTCGGCGAAAACGAGTATCTGATCGGCGCCTCGCCCGAAATGTTCGTGCGCGTCAACGGCCGCCGCGTAGAGACCTGCCCGATCTCCGGCACCATCAAGCGCGGCGACGACGCCATTTCCGACAGCGAGCAGATCCTGAAGCTGCTCAACTCCAAGAAGGATGAATCCGAGCTGACAATGTGCTCGGACGTCGACCGCAACGACAAGTCCAGGGTCTGCGATCCGGGCTCGGTGCGCGTCATCGGCCGCCGCCAGATCGAGATGTATTCGCGCCTGATCCACACAGTCGATCACATCGAAGGGCGCTTGCGCGAAGGCATGGACGCCTTCGACGCCTTCCTGTCGCATGCCTGGGCGGTCACCGTCACCGGTGCGCCGAAACTATGGGCGATGCGCTTCATCGAGCAGAACGAAAAGAGCCCGCGTGCCTGGTATGGCGGCGCCATCGGCATGGTCAATTTCAACGGCGACATGAACACCGGCCTGACCTTGCGCACCATCCGCATCAAGGACGGCATCGCCGAGGTGCGCGCCGGCGCCACGCTGCTCTTCGACAGCATCCCCGAGGAAGAAGAAGCCGAAACCGAACTGAAGGCATCCGCCATGCTCTCCGCCATTCGTGACGCCAAATTGGGCAATGCCGCAGGCGCCGAACGCACCACCGCGCGCGTCGGCGACGGCGTCAACATCCTGCTCGTCGACCACGAGGACTCCTTTGTCCACACACTGGCCAACTATTTCCGCCAGACCGGTGCCAATGTCTCGACCGTGCGTTCGCCGGTGCCGGAAGAAGTCTTCGAACGGCTGAAGCCCGATCTCGTCGTGCTGTCGCCCGGACCGGGCACGCCGAAGGATTTCGACTGCGCCGCGACCATCAAGAACGCCCGCGCCCGCGACCTGCCGATCTTCGGCGTCTGCCTTGGCCTGCAGGCGCTGGCCGAGGCCTATGGCGGCGAACTCAGGCAGCTGCACGTGCCGATGCACGGCAAGCCGTCGCGCATCCGCGTCTCCAAGCCCGGAATCATCTTCTCCGGCCTGCCCAAGGAAGTGACCGTCGGCCGCTACCACTCGATCTTCGCCGATCCGGTGCGGCTGCCCGACGATTTCATCGTCACCGCCGAGACCGAGGACGGCATCATCATGGCCTTCGAACACCGCAAGGAGCCGATCGCCGCCGTCCAGTTCCATCCGGAATCGATCATGACGCTCGGCCACAATGCCGGCATGCGCATCATCGAAAACATCGTTGCGCATCTGCCGCGCAAGGCCAAGGAAAAGGCCGCTTAGAAACGATGGCGGCAACGGACAACATGGCGGCGATCGCAGCGAAGGCAGCGGCCAGGCAAAGGATCGCCAGCCTTGCCTTCTGGTCGATTGTCATCGCCTGCGTGGTGCTCGCGCTCAAGCTTGCCGCATGGTACGTCACCGGCTCCGTTGCGCTCTATTCGGATGCGCTGGAGTCGATCGTCAACGTCATAGCCTCGGCCGCCGCCTATTGGGCGGTCCTGGTCAGCTACAAGCCGGCCGACCAGGACCATCCGTTCGGCCACCACAAGGCCGAGTATTTTTCGGCGGTGCTGGAAGGCGTGCTGATCGTGCTCGCCGCGCTTTTGATCCTCAACGAGGTCTGGCGCTCTTGGCAGACGCCGACCCCGCTCGAACAACCCTGGGAGGGCTTGGCGATCAACGGCGTCGCCACCGTCATCAACGCCTTCTGGGCCTGGACGCTGATCCGCGCCGGGCGCAGCGCAAAATCACCGGCGCTGGTCGCCGACGGCCGGCACATCATGACCGACGTCGTGACCTCGGTCGGCGTCTTCGGCGGCCTCGTCGGCGCTATCCTGACCGGTTGGCAGATCCTCGATCCGGCGCTTGCCGTCATCGTCGCGCTCAACATCCTGTGGCAGGGCTGGCACGTCATCGGCTCGTCGATGAACGGGCTGATGGACCGCGCAGTGGACACGACCGAACACATGCACATTCGCGACATCATCTCGGCCAATTGCAAGGGCGCGCTGGAGGTTCATGACCTCAAGACCCGCATCGCCGGCCGCGCCACCTTCATCGAGTTCCACCTGGTCGTCGACGCCGACATGACGGTCGGCGCCAGCCACGTCATTTGCGACCGCATCGAGGACGCGCTGAAGGCCGAAATCCCCTCGGTGCGCGTCACCATCCATGTCGAGCCCGACGACGAGGCGAAGCTGCCGAAAGGCACCACTGCTGTGCCGTTTGCTTGAGGAAAAACTCAGGGCATCATCCTCGGGCGAGGATCTGCCGACCTCGCCGGATCGATTGCGCCATTACCGCCATGTGGGGTAGCCCGCCAATGGCTACATCCAGGCGTTGATTGCCTCCAAATCGGGCAGCGCCTGCTGCTCAAGCGCGCGCCAGCTCGGCCTGAGCGTAGTCAGGCGAACCGTCTAAGTTCGTCAAATCCAAACTCGGCAAGCGAAGTCCGATCCAAGGTAGCACCCGCTTGCGATCGGCTCATCATGTGTCGGTCGAGATGTCATCCCATTCCTGCCCCATATACCCAATCAGCCAATTGAGCGCGTAATGACGTTCGACAACCACGTCTCGTTCCAATCCTACCGGCGCGGCTTTCCCATTCACCCGCGCATCCATCACAGCCCAATTGTACCGATAGATCAGATCGGCAGCATCGAGAAGCTCGCTTTGCGGGCGCAAATTGGCCCGCTTGAGCAGCCCTTCCGTGTCGAGGTCACGCAACACCGAAACCATACGCGACACATCGCAAGGCTTGTCTGGACGCCCAAGGTTTTTGAAGACTTGCAACGCCCACAACATTACGAAAGCCCCTTCATAGCGCCAGCTAAAATTTGCGCGATCTTGCTCGGTTGCAACGGGGTTACCGACAAACGCTTGCTCTTTGGGCGTAAAAAACCCTTCGGCTCCAAACTGGCTGATCAAGTTGCTTAAAAGATTTCGATCATTGGTCTCCGCTGTGACGGCCACGATCACCAGTGCGATGGCGCGTTTAACCACCTCGTCCTTCGTTCGTCGCCGACTTTCGGCTTCGGTTTCGATCGTCGGCAAATGGTCGATGAACGGCACGCCCTCCTTCTTCAACTGTGCTGTTGAGGCCGCCTTGCGAGCCTCAGCCTCGCCTTCAGCGTTGGCGGAACCGATGAAAGCCAAGGAAGTCAGAAAACCAAGAAAGCTGCGACGCATCATCATATTCATTTCCAAATGGCTGCTAAAGTGACTAAGGCGCACACGCCGACTGCGGCATGGCCTCCAACCGGTAGACCTTGTCATCGGACTTGGTCTTGCCATCCGCCGAGCACAAATCGACGATCGCCAGGCTGCTATTGGGGTTGGCCAGGATCAGGGTGCCGTTGGCGCCGCGCTTGAGGAAGATTTCCTTTTGCGCGATATCGCAGGAAAAGTTGCTCATCTTCGAACTGGCCGCGCAGCGCCATTGATCCGCTTCACCCTGGCAGGAATAGGTCTGCGTGACCTTCGTCCCGTTCTTCCTGGTGGTCACCGAAACGGCGACATCGGAGCCGTCGGGCCAGTTGGCGACATCGGCTGAGGCAAAGGAGGCGAGTTCGACCGGCCCGCGGAAGACCCGGATCGACTGCGTCACCTGGTCGGGATGCGAGGAGAGATGCGCGGCATCGTAGTCGCGCCCGAAGCAGAAGGGCTGGTCCGGCTTCAGCCGCTCGCGCAAGGGAACCCCAAGCGCCGGATCGATCGGGTCGATGCGCGCGAATTCGGCCTTGCAGGTTGCAACCGGCATCGGGTCGAGGCGGAAATTATCGTCCTCCGAGCCCAGCGCCTGCCGGTCATATTCGGCTTCGCCCAGTTCGTCTTCCGATCCGGCGTCGAGATAGAGATCGGACGAGACGTCGGTGAGGATCAGGCGGCCTTTGTCGTCGAGCTTCAGCGACGCCATGGTGCGGTCGCAGTCCATGCCGCAGCGGACCGGACCTGACTTGCCGTCCTCGGACTGGTGATTGCACCAGCCGCCGGCCCATTGCGGCGCCTTGGCGCCGCGCACCGTGGTGGTGAGAAAACCGTTGTAGGAGGTGTCGGCGTTTGCCACCGGGTCTTCGTTCGGATGGCTCACCGGATCATGGCCATAGAGGAAGAAGATCCGCGCCACCTTCTGCTTTGGATGCGCCTTGAGGTGCGCCGCATCATAGACGCGGCCGAAACACGCATCGGCGCCATTCGGGCTGAGTTCGGGTAATTTAAGCGCATCGCCGGCAAGGGCCGAACTTGCAAGCGCGCCGAGCAGCACGCAGCCAAATCCAGCGCTGGCAACAACCTTCCACTTCCTGAACGCCATGTGACCCCTCCTCGCATCGACAGGACGTAACGTCAATTTATGCTAGTATCATGGCCGCAGCCACGCAATTTGCGGTGAGCGCAAGCCGAGAGGATGCCATGCGTCGACGCGACATGTTCCGGGCCAGCCTTGCCGGCGCCGCCGGCCTGTTCGGGCTGAGCCGGGCGGCCGCCGCTGAAGACAGACCGAAGGTCGCCTATCACCTCAGCGACCTCGATAAGGTCAACTTCGTGCTCGGCAACATCAACAACCACTATGAAGGCACCGGCGGCAATGTCGACATCGTGCTGGTCGTGCATGGTCCGGCCCTTGCCGGCTTCAAGTCGAAAGGCATATCGGCGGCGATCTCGGGACGCTTTGCCGGCCTCGTCCAGCAGGGCCTTGAGCCGCATGCCTGCGGCAACACCATGCAAGGCATGGAGATCACGCTTGCCGACCTGCTCGAGGGCTTCCACGCCGCCGACAAGGGCGGTGTCGTCAAGCTCGCCGAACTGCAGCGCCAGGGCTACGCCTATCTCCGGCCCTGAGCCGCCGCGGGCTTGAACGTGAAGGCCATGAGAGCCTACGAAGGGCGGCCAAACATCCCGAAGGAAAGTGCTCATGACCGCGACCACCCTCGTCATCCCCGATCTTGCCGGCAAGGCGGTGCTGGTCACCGGCGCTTCGACCGGCATCGGTGCCGCCCTTGCACTGGCCTACGCCGGCCAGAAATGCCGGGTCGCCCTGCACTACAATTCGAGCCGGGAGGCCGCAGAAACGCTGGCCAAAACCATCCGCGACAGCGGCGGTGAGGTGTTCCTGACACAGGGCGACTTCTCACAGGCAGCCGATGTCGAGCGGGTAGTCGAGGAGAGCGCCGAAAAATTCGGCCGGCTCGACGGGCTGGTCAACAATGCCGGCGGCATGCTCGGCCGCGTGCCCTATGCGGAGCAGACCGAGGCGCACTACGACGCGGTGATGGACCTCAACGCCCGCTCCGTGCTGACGGCCTCGCGCAAGGCGATGCCATGGCTGAAGAAGCAGGGCGGCTTCATCGTCAACACCTCGTCGATCGCGGCGCGCAATGGCGCTGGCGGCGGCGCCGGGCTGTACGGTTCGGCCAAGGCCTTTGTCTCCAATGTGACGCGCGGCATGGCCAAGGAACTGATCGGCTTCGGCATCCGCGTCAACGCGGTGGCGCCGGGCACCATCGCGACACCCTTCCATGAGCGCTATTCCACCGACGAGCAGATGAAGGGCATGGTCGCCACCATTCCTCAAGGGCGTGCCGGCACGGCCGAAGACTGCGTCGGCGCCTATCTCTTCCTGTCCTCCGATCTCCTGAGTGGTTACATCACCGGCCAGGTGATCGAGGTGAACGGTGGCCAGTTGATGCCGTGAGCCGGCAATTGCATACTGCGTCTCGCAACCATGCATGTCGTGCGCACGTTTGCTGAGGTTGGAAGAAAGGGGAGAGGCAATGTACGGATTGATCGGAAAGATGCGGGCGGCGCGCGGCCAGCGCGACGCGATCATGGATGTGCTGCTCGCCTCGACCGGCGCCATGCCGGGTTGCCTGAGTTATGTCATCGCCCGCGACCCGGCCGATGCCGACGCGATCTGGGTGACCGAAGTGTGGACCGACGCCGCAAGCCACAAGGCTTCGCTGCAGCTGCCGGAGGTCCAGGCAGCGATCGCCAAGGCCCGGCCGATCATCGCCGGCTTCGAATTCCAGGTCGAGACCCATCCGGCCGGCGGTTTCGGCCTGCCCGCCATCAAGAACGAGTGACATCCCAACGCGGGGTCGGGGTCGTGAATTTCGTCCGAGACAGCGTTCGCATTTTTCTCTTCCAGGTCTAAGACCCAAACATGGACTCTTCGCCAGACCAACCGGCCGTCGAACGCATGGCGCGCATGCGTCCGGTTCGGCAGTGGCTGGTGCTGCTGATCGTCTCGCTGCTGTTCGCCGGCGCGCTGGAATACGCCGCACTGCCGGCGGCGCTGCTGATCGGCCCGATGCTGGCGGCGATCCTTGCCGGCACCAATGGCGCCACGGTGCGCGTGCCGCGGCCGCTGTTCGCCGCCGCCCAGGCCTTGGTCGGCTGTCTGGTCGCGGCGTCGATCTCCACCGACATTTTTTCGGTGTTCTACAAGGAATGGCCGCTGGTCCTTGTCGTGGTGCTGGCGACCCTTGCGGCGTCCAGCCTGCTTGGCTGGTTGATCAGCCGCTGGCGCATCCTGCCCGGCACCACCGCGGTCTGGGGCTCGTCGCCGGGTGCTGCCACTGCCATGGTGCTGATGGCCGGTGCCTTCGGCGCCGATCAGCGCCTCGTCGCCTTCATGCAGTATCTGCGCGTCATCTTCGTCTCGATGACGGCGGCGCTCGTCGCCAAGATGTGGGTCGACACGTCGGGCATCGAGGTACCAGCCATCGTCTGGTTCCCGCTGATCGAACCGGCAGCCTTTGCCGCCACGCTCGGCGTGGCGCTGGTCGGCGGCCTGCTTGGCCGGTTGTGCCGGCTGCCGTCACCCTTCTTCCTCGGCACTTTCATCTTTGGCACCATAGTCCATCTCGGCTTCGGCGCGGCGATGCAATTGCCGCCATGGCTGCTGGCGCTCTCCTATGCGATGGTCGGCTGGTCGATAGGGCTGAACTTTACCCGGGCGATCCTGCGCCATGCGACACGGGCGCTGCCGCAGATCGTCGGCTCTATCGTCGTGCTGATCGCCTTTTGCGGCGGGCTTGCCTGGCTGATCAGCCACGTCCTCGGCATCGATCCGCTGACCGCCTATCTCGCGACCAGCCCCGGCGGCATGGACAGCGTCGCCATCATTGCCGCCGCCGCGCAGAACGTCGACATATCCTTCGTCATGGCCTTGCAGTCGACCCGCTTCCTGGTCGTGCTCATCGCCGGGCCGAGCATAGCGCGGCTGGTGGCGAGAGCCGTCAGGGACTGAGATTCAAATATCCAGGGAAGAGGAAAAGTGCCCATGAAACGTCGTGTGAATGCCGTCGATCTCTCAGGCCGGGTCGCCGTGGTGACCGGCGGCGCGCAAGGCATCGGCCTTGCTGTCGCCCGGCGACTGCTGTCATCGGGCGCCAGCGTCGCCATCTGGGATGTGGACGAGACCGCCATGGCGAAAGCCGTTTCCGAACTCGCCCCGCTCGGCCGGGTCGAGGGTTTGCTGTGCGACCAATCGCTGATGGAGGCCGTCGACAGCGCCGCGACCGAAACCGAGCGCTCGCTTGGTCCGGTCGATCTGCTGGTAAACAATGCCGGCATCGCCGGACCGGCAGCGACGGTGGCGGATTATGATCCTGCCGCCTGGCGTCAGATAATCGACATCGACCTCAACGGCGTCTTCTACTGCTGCAAGCGCCTGGCGCCCGGCATGATCGCGCGCAGCTACGGCCGCATCGTCAACATCGCCTCGGTCGCAGGCAAGGAAGGCAATCCGAATGCCGCCGCCTATTCCGCCGCCAAGGCCGGCGTGCTCGCGCTGACAAAATCGCTCGGTAAGGAACTGGCCGGCCACGACATCGCCGTCAACGCGCTGACCCCATCGCCCGCCCGCACCCGCATCCTCGAACAGCTCACTGAGGCCCAGGTCGCCTACATGCTGGGCAAGGTGCCGCGAGGCCGGTTCGTCGAAGTCGAAGAGGCGGCTGCGATGATCGCCTTCATGCTATCGGACGAAAATTCCTTCACCACCGGCGCGACCTTCGACCTGTCCGGCGGCCGCGCCACCTACTGAGAAGCAGAGCTATTCCTCGCTGTCTTCGTTATCGCCGTCGGCCGCGAAGGACTAATTCAAGAGCCGCCCAGCGTCGCGGCAAGCCGGTCGGGAAGGAAATCGACGAAGGCGCGAACCTTCGGCGACAAATGACGATTGGACGGCCAAAGCAACCGGAACTGGCCGCGGCCGTCGACATGGTCGTCCAGCACCGTGCGCAGCAGGCCGTCACGCAGCGCCTCGCGGACCAAGAAATCGGGCATCGAGCTGATGCCGAGCCCGGCCATCGTGGCGCCCTTCAGCGCCTCCGTGTTGTTGCAGGTCAGCATCGAGCGGACCTGCGGCTCGGCGCTGCCGCCGATGAACGGCCAGCCTTGCAGCTTGCCGCTGTTGGGAAAGCGGAAGCGGATGCCGTAATGGTTCACGAGATCGTCCGGGCGGCTCGGGTTGCCGTGCTGCTCGATATAGGAGGGTGCCGCACACAACAGCAGCCGGAAGGGTGCAAGCGGCCGCGCCACCAGGCGCGAATCCGGCAGGTCGCCGCTCCGGATCGCGATGTCGACGCCTTCGTCGATGAGGTCGACGATGCGGTCATTGAAGTCAATGTCGAGTTCGATTTCGGGATAGCGCGCCATGAACTCCGACAGCACCGGGAACAGCAGGTGATAGGTCACGATCGGCGTCGAAACGCGCAGCCGCCCATGCGGTGTTTCGCGGCTCCGCGACAGCATCGCCTCGGCATCGTCGATGTCGTCGAGGATGCGCCGCACCCGCTCGTTGAACAGCTTGCCCTCTTCGGTCAGGCCGATGCGGCGCGTGCTGCGCTGAAGCAACCTTACGCCGAGATCCTGCTCGAGCCTGGCGACGCTCTTGCCGACGGCCGATGCCGAGATGCCGAGCGTGCGGCCCGCAGCGATGAAGCTGCCGAACTCAGCCGTGCGGGCAAAGGCCAGGAGCCCATTGAGGCGTTCCATCGGATCTCTCCATTCGAGCGTTTCAGTCCGATATATCTGGAGATTTAACACTATTTTTCTCTAGTGTCGCGGGCCTATCTTCGCATTACGACCGGCGCAGCAAGTTTGCGGCAGGCCGGCGGATCCTGGTTCAGATAGGAAAGCCATGACCTCGAAGACCACAAACGGCGCGGTCGCGCCATGGCTTGTCCTGTTGTCGGTATGCCTTGCCGCCATGACAATGCCCTTGACCTTCACCGGCCCGGCCGTCGCGCTTTCCCGCATTGCGGCCGACCTCGGCGGCAGCCCGATCGCGCTCAACTGGGTGACCAACGCCTTCATGCTGACCTTCGCCGCCACCTTGATGGCATCAGGCGCGCTGGCCGACAATCATGGCCGCAAGCGGCTCTTCCTTGTTGGCCTCGCCACCTATGTGCTGGCATCGCTGGGATCGATGTTTGCCCCTGATATCGTCTGGTTCGATGTGCTCAGGGCTGCGCAAGGGCTCGGCAGTGCCGCCGCCTTTGCCGGCGGCGCCTCCGCTCTTGCCCAGGAATTCGATGGGCCATTGCGGCTGCGCGCCTTCTCCTTCCTCGGCACCAGTTTCGGCATCGGCCTCGCTTTTGGGCCGATAGCGTCGGGCCTGCTCATAGATGCTTTCGGCTGGCGATCGATCTTCGTCTTGGTGGCAGTGCTCGCGATTGCAGCCGCTTTGCTCGGCCTGCGCACCATCAGGGAATCGCGCGATCCGGATGCGACCGGCCTCGACTGGGCGGGAGCCGGCACCTTTACGATCGCGCTGGCATCGCTGACCTACGGCATGCTGCAAGCGCCGCAGAGCGGCTGGACCGATCCCCTGGTGATCGCGCTTCTCGTGGCGGCCGCCCTTTGCTTTGCCGCTTTCGTCGTCGTCGAGCGGCGCGTGCGCCGGCCGATGCTCGATCTCTCGCTGTTCCGCTTTCCCCGCTTCGTCGGCGTCCAGTTCCTGGCGGCCGCTCCCGCCTATGGCTTCGTCGTCCTGCTGGTGCTGTTGCCTATCCGCTTCATCGGCATCGAGGGGATGAGCGAGATCAAGGCGGGGCAGTTGATGATCTGCCTGTCGGGACCGCTGTTGATCCTGCCACTGCTCGCCGGCCAGGTAGCGCGCTGGATCGCTCCGGCAACGATCTGCGGTGTCGGCCTGCTTGTGGCCGCCGGCGGCCTTGTCTGGCTGAGCCTGACACCGCCTGTCGTCGCAGCGCTGGTGGCGCCGCTGATCCTCATCGGCGTCGGCATCGCCTTGCCCTGGGGGCTGATGGACGGACTTGCCGTCGGCGTCGTGCCGAAAGAGCGTGCCGGCATGGCGGTCGGCATCTTCAACACCACCCGCGTCGCTTGCGAAGGCGTGGCGCTGGCGATCGTCATGGCAGTCCTGTCGGGTTTCACGGCAGCCCAACTGGCGGCTCAGGGAACGGCGTCTTCCCTGGATGCAACCGCCGCCGCGCAGCTGCTGGTGACCGGCAACATCGGCGAAGCGGCAGCCCGCTTGCCGGGTGCCGGAGCCACGGTCCTGGTCCAGGCCTATGAGATCGCGTTCGACAGGCTGCTGATCGTGCTGGCGGCAATCACCATCGTCACCGCCCTTGTCGTCTTTCTCGGCTTGCGCCGTGGATCGGCGGTGGAACACGAGACCATTGCTCTGCCGGTTTGCCAAGAAGGGTAGCTGAGCCGCGTCAGGAGATGACGAGGCTCGCTATGCGGTGGCCGTCGAGCACGAAGGTCATGTCACCCTCACCGTTGAAGCCATTGCCTTTCACGGCAATGCGGACGCGGTAGCTGCCCTCGACCTCGGCGATGCGGACAATGCGAAGATTGGACTTCACGCCGATATTATCCGACTGGTTCCAGCGCGCGATCTGCTGGCGGCCTTGGAAGGACCGCCCCCAGTCGGTCAGGGACGCGTCGGCTGTGAACGTGTGGAGAACGGCTTCGCTATCACCCGCATTGGTGGCCTCGATAAAGCGGCGGATAGGTTCGGGTGTGGTCATCAATCGAGCCGGTGCATCAGATCATCATCCAGCCAGCGGCCGAAGAAATAGACCAGCTGTTTGTGCCACCATGGCCAGTCATGACTGACATCGCCGCCCCAATAGTCGACCCAGGCGGGAATGGATTTGTCGCGCAGGATCTGTTCCAGCCTGCGGGTCTCGACCAGCATCCGCTCTTCCCAGGCGCCCTGCCCGCAGCAGAAGATCATCCTCAGCGCCTTCAGCCGGGCAAGCAGTTTTGGGTCTACGATGCCGGGCAGATAGTCGAGCGGCGAATTGTAGAAGATATCGCCTTCCAGCGCCTTGCCGAAGAAGTCGCCCGCCGAATAGACGCCCGACAGCGCGATGACGCCGCTGGCGAGTTCGGGAAAGCGAAAGACGAAATTCGTGGAATGATAACCGCCCATCGAACAGCCGGTGAACAGCGGCTTTAATTTGCGCCCGCCATTGGCTTGCTCAGCGGTCGCCAGAAACTCCGTCAGCGCCTCCTCGCGCACATATCGGAAATAAGCCTCATGGCGACCGATGCGGTGCGCGGCGCCGGCATGCTTGTTGAAGAACGATTCCGAATCGATGCCGTCGACCGCGAACAGCTGGATGCGGCCGGTATCGATGAATTCGGCCAGCGCTCCAACCCCCCCGGAATCCTCGAACTGGTAGAACCGCCCCTGCGACGTCGGGAACACCACCACCGGCCGGCCGGCATGGCCGTAGCGCTTGTATTCCATGTCGCGGCCGAGATTGCCGGAGAAACCCTTGTGATAGGAGATGTCCATCGCGTTCAAGCCTTTTCCGCGTGGATGTAGGCGACGGCCGCGCGCAGTGCTGCTTCTTCTTTCGAGCGCATCTGGTAGGCGTAATTTCCCATGGCGCGGCTGAAAACCTCTTCAATTGGCTGATGATGGACGATCTTGTCGCGATGCGCGGCTATCACGTCCTCATGGCTGTGCAAATAGTCGAGGCGCCGCTTGCGGCTGGCATAGGCGGTGAAATATTTGCCCTCGTAAGGCCCGCCGGCGGCATCCTTCACCACCATGTCCGCCCAGGCCGCGTAGACGTCGATGTCGAACGTGTAGTTGATCGCATCGGTCATCCAGGCGCCGGGCGGCCGCATGTTGACCTCAAGCGCGATGACGCGGTCGTCCTTGGTTTCGAACAGCTCGATGTGGAAGAAGCGCTCGCGCACGTCGAACGCTTTGAGGATCTTGCGGCCGGCTTCTTCGATCGCCGGTCGGACCTTGGGAAAGCAGGTGTAGCTCATGTGGCGGTCCTTGTTGACCACTTCCATGATGCTCTGGTCGTAGCGGTGGCTGGCCGCCAGCACCACCTCGCCGTCACGGTTGACCAGCCCATCGAAGGTCACCACCAGCCCCTCGATGAACTGCTCCATGACGAAGGTCACGTCCTCGGGCTTGTCTCTGAAGAACTGGTCAAGCTCCCTGGCGTTGGAAATCTTGAAGGTGTTCGAGGCGCCGGAACCGGAATCGGGCTTCACCACCACGGGATAGCCGACGCGGCGGATGAAGGTCATGGCACCGGCCCGGTCGGAGCATTTGCGCTGGGCGATGGTGTCGACGCCGCTCTTGCGAAAGAATGCACGCATGCGGCTCTTGCGCTTCAAATTCTTCACGAAATCGAGCTTGGTTCCGTAGATGTTGAAGTCGGTGCGGATGTTGGCCTCCAGCTCCAGCCAATGCTCGTTGAGTGACTCGAAGCGCTCGATCCGGCCCCATTTGTGGATGAAATGACCCATGGCCCGGAACACCGGATCGTAGTCCTCCATGTCGGCGATGCGGTAATATTCCGACAGGGCCACCTTCAGCTTGCCGTCCAGCGCCTCATAAGGCGCATCGCCAATGCCCAGCACCGTAGCGCCGGCCTTTTTCAGCCGGTCGCAGAAATCGGCGCCGTTGGCGGGAAAATGCGGCGAGAAGAAAACAAAATTCACGGATGATCCCTCCGACGGCGAAGCATTGCGGGCTCGGCTACACGCAAGTCTGGCGCATTTGCCGCGCATGGGGAAGAGTGCTCGCGAGTGGTGGAATGGCAGCCCACTTGCCTGTCCATGGCGGCTCCTGTATGAACCCCGCCATGAACACGCGCGTCTCCTCCGTCGCTTCCCGTCCGACCGGCTTTGCCGGCGAGACCGTGCGCGCGCTGGCATCGACCCTGCTTCTTCTCGGCCTTATCGGCGATCGCCGGGTTCGCTGAAGGAGCGCCCGGCGGTCGAACCGCCGCTTACGCGCACGCTCCTTGGCCAGTTCAGAAATTGGCAATTCACATCAAGCGAACGAAAATCTGATAAGGCGCTGCTCGCCCTGGAATCCGTCCGAAGACCGATCCGCGAGCCGCCGGGAGAACAAGACGATGAACGCACGAGAAGACATCCGCGCCGGCGAAGCCGAAAGCGTAAAACGCGCGGCCGGCCACATGCCGGGCGCGGCCCGAAAATACCAGCCCTACCCGACGGTCGGTCTCACCGACCGCACCTGGCCCAACAAGGTCATCGACAAGGCACCGGTCTGGTGCTCGGTCGATTTGCGCGACGGCAACCAGGCGCTGATCGATCCGATGGGTCATGAGCGCAAGGCGCGCATGTTCGCCCTGCTGCTCGACATGGGTTTCAAGGAGATCGAGATCGGTTTCCCCTCGGCCTCGCAGACCGATTTCGATTTCGCCCGCTGGTGCATCGAGGAAGGCAATGTGCCGGCTGATGTTTCGCTACAGGTGCTGGTGCAGTGCCGTCCCGAACTCATCACCCGCACCTTCGAATCTCTGAAGGGCGCCACCAACCCGATCGTGCATTTCTACAATTCGACCAGCGAGTTGCAGCGTCGCGTCGTCTTCGAGAAGGATGTCGGCGGTATCAAGCGCATCGCCACCGACGCGGCCAAGATGATCACCGACATGGCGGCCAAGGCCGGCGGCGGTTATCGCTTCGAATATTCGCCCGAAAGCTTTACCGGCACCGAGCTCGAAGTCGCGCTGGAGATATGCAACGCCGTCACCGAGATCGTGAAGCCGACAGCCGACAACAGACTGATCATCAACCTGCCCTCGACGGTCGAGATGTCGACGCCCAACATCTACGCCGACCGTATCGAGTGGATGTGCCGTAACCTCGACAACCGCGAGAACCTGCTGATCTCGCTGCACCCCCACAACGATCGCGGCACCGGCATCGCCACCACCGAGCTCGGCCTGATGGCGGGTGCGGACCGCGTCGAAGGCACGCTGTTCGGCAATGGCGAGCGCACCGGCAATGTCGACATCGTGACGCTGGCGCTCAACATGTACACGCAAGGGGTTGATCCCCATCTGGATTGCTCCGACATAAACCGGATGAAGGACGTCTACGAATATTCCAACCAGCTGAAGATCTCCGAGCGCCATCCCTATGTCGGCGAACTCGTCTACACCGCCTTTTCCGGCTCGCACCAGGACGCCATCAACAAGGGCATGAAGGCCTTGAAGAAGGCCAACACGCCGGTCTGGGAAGTGCCCTATTTGCCGATCGATCCGGCCGATGTCGGACGCAGCTACGAGGCGATCATCCGCATCAACTCGCAGTCGGGCAAAGGCGGCATCGCCTATGTACTGCAGGCCGATTACGGCCTCAATCTGCCGCGCAACCTGCAGATCGAGTTCAGCCAGGAGATCCAGGCGATCACCGACGCCGAAGGCAAGGAAGTGCCGGCAAAACGCATCCATGACCGCTTTATCGAAACCTATGTCGACCAGCCCGGCGCACGACTGAAGTTCCTCGACCATCACACCTATCCCGATACCGAGAAAAAGGGCCGGCGCGTGGTCGAGGCGGTGATCCTCGACAACGGCAAGGAGACGACAATCGCCGGCTCCGGCACCGGCCCGATCGACGGCTTCGTCGATGCGCTGTCGCGTCATGTTGGCGTCGACATGTCGGTGCTTGATTATTCCGAACATTCGCTCCAGCGCGGCTCGAACGCCTCGGCGATTTCCTATGTCGAGATGGAATATCCCGGCGGCAAGCTGTTCGGCGCCGGCATCAACACCAACATCGTCGCCGCCTCGCTGGAAGCCGTTGTTTCGGCCGCCAACCGGATAATCGGCCGCAAGGCCGGCTGATATTTTCCCGGGCGCCGAATGTCCGCGGCGCCCGGAAATCCCCCATTTGCCGAGGGAAATTCCGGTTTTTTGTGTCAACCACCGGCAACTATCCGGTGTGTTACGCGATCGCATAACATAAGCATGCTTGTATGGAAGTGCAGGCTCTATATGATTGCGCCTCAACCTGTGCCGACTTCGAGAGGATCGACACTTGCAGCATGCCACGCCTGCCGCCCCCGCAGTGCGCGAGACACTGGAGCGACTGCTCGCCAGCGAAACGTTCGGACGTTCCGAGCGCGCGCGCAAGTTGCTGCGTTATCTTGTTGAGCGCGAGCAGGCCGGCGAAGCCGACAGGCTCAAGGGTTTCTCCATCGCCATGGACGTCTTCGGCAAGGACGGCGATTTCGATTCGTCGACCGACGCCGTTGTCCGGGTGCAGGCAGGCCGGCTGCGCGAACTTCTCCAGCATTATTTCGCCAATGAAGGCATAGCCGAACCGGTTCGCATTGCCATTCCGCGCGGCGGCTACGTGCCGTCCTATGAGCTCAACGCCATACGCCTGCCGGTTGGGCAGGAGCCGCTTGCGGCGGCGGTAGCCGCCTTGCCCGGATCGCCCGACCAGGCGGCTCTTGACGCCGTTCCCGCTGCCGCGACAGCTTCGGGGGTTACAGAACCTGGGCCTTCGCTGGCGCGCCATCTCCAGTTCTTCTGGGTCGCCATGACGCTGGTCATTCTCATGCTGGGCGTGCTCATCCTGCGCCAGGGCAGCGGCGCATTGCTTGCCAGCAGCGATCCTACCGCGGTGGTCGAGACCGCGGGCGTAACGAGCAGCATCGCATCGCCGTCGATGGAGGCCCTGCCCCTCGTCTTCATCGCGGTGAAGGCCACCGGACCCGAGGCCGGCCGCGTCGCCGCTTCGCTGCGCGCCGGCCTTGCCGGTTTCGACACGATCGACTTCATCGGCCGCGACGCCGACAGCAAGCGCGATCCGAGCACCGACCCGACCAGCTTCGTTTTCGATGTCCTGCCGGGACCAATGGCAGGTGACGTGACGCTCGAACTGCAGAGCGTGGCGACCGGCCGCGTGCTTTTGTCCCGCAGTCTGACGGTCGCCGACAGCGCACCTGGCACCGTCGAGGATCGTATCGCCGCCATCCTCAGCTCGACCATTCCCGCCTCCGGCCCGCTCTACAGCTACATCGAACAGAACGGCATTCAGACCGGGCTGACGAGCTGCCTGATCCTCAACGACAGATACTATCTCGACCAGAGCACCAGGACGCACGAGGCTGCCTATCGCTGCCTGGACAAGCTCGCCGGCCAGGGTGCGAAATCGTCCTTGGTCTATTCGGAACTGGCCTCCCTGACCCTTGAGGCCGCCACCGATCATTACGCCTATCCGCCTGGCGCGACGGTCGATCAGGCAATGTCTTTCGCCCATCGCGCCATCCAGATGGGACCGACCAGCCCTTATGCGCACCGCGCCTATGGCTACCTCAACTCGCGCCTCGGCAACACCGAGGAATCGATCCGCTGGATGCGCAAGGCCTATGAGCTCAACCCCTACGACCTCGGCATGGCTGCCGCTTACGGCTATGGCCTGATCTTTGCCGGCAAATATGCCGAGGGAACACCGATCCTGACCCATGCCGTCGAGACGTTCAGCGGCCATCCGACATGGTGGGATTTTGGGCTTTTCGCCGGACAGTTCATGCTGGGCGACATGAACAAGGCCGCGATAGCCAGCGAGTCGCTGCGCACGACGGCGATGAAATCGCATTATCTGGCGGCGCGGCTGATCGGCGCCAAGGCTGCCGGCCGCGAACAGCTGGCAGCCAAGCTTCTGGATGAGCTGACCACCAAATTCCCGAAATTCGCCGCCGATCCGCGCGCGGCCTTCGCCGAGCGCAAATATCCCGCCGATCTGACCGACCGGCTGGTTGAGGCGCTGCGCGCCGCGGGCCTAGGCAACGCCAGCTAGTCTTTCCGGATCGCGAAAACTTTACTGGCCATCGGTCTGGACTGGGAGCAATCCAGCCTCGATTCGAATTTCCTCTCCAGTCTTGCAATAATCGCACATTTTCATGGTCTCATCCCTCTATGTTGCCGAGCGGGGCGCCGGGCCGAAGACGGTCGTCCTGCTGCATGGCTTCGGTGGTTGCCATGATATCTGGCGCGAGGTGACCGCGTCGCTAGGGCCCGATATCAGGACCTTGGCCTACGATCTTCCGGGACACGGACTGTCTCTCGAATTCCCTGGCAGCGGCCCGGCCAAAACAGCGGCGCGAGCGGTTCTCGCGGATATCGCCGCACGCGGGATAGCAAGGGTGCATGTCGCCGGTCATTCGATGGGCGGTGCGGTCGCCTCCCTGATGGCGCTTGCCGAGCCTGACAGGATAGGCTCGCTGACGCTTCTGGCGCCGGGCGGTGCTGGGTCAGAGATCAACGGACCGCTGTTGCGCCGCTACGCCGCGGCCGCCGACAGACGGGAAATCCGCGCCTGCCTTGCCGCCATGTCGGGACCGCGAAGCCCGCCGCCCGAACGCATCGTTGGCGTCCTGGCGGACCTACGCCGTCGCCCCGGCCAGTTGCGCAAGCTGATTGAGATATCGGCCGTCATGACCAGGAACGAGCGGCAGGGGTCATACCCCGCGAACAGCTGGACACCCTCGACATGCCGGTGATGGTGGTTTGTGGAACGGACGATCCGGTGCTGCCCTTTACCCAGGCTGATTGTCTGCCGGCGCATTTTCATATTCATCACGTGCTCGATGCCGGCCATATGCTGGTCGAGGAAGTGCCTGATGTGGTCGCCCAGGCCGTGCGCCGAAACATGGCACGCCGCGGCAGGCGCCTGCGCCCGACATTCGAGGCTGCGGCGAGCTAACTTACTTGCGCCCCGCATCTCGCCAGTGCATTTTGCCGCCGCCTGTGTTAACTCGCAATTAACCATATCAGCGAGGCGACGCCGATGAAGGACACTGGCGAAAACATCACCCCCATTGACACCTCCCGCAAACTGTCCGACGCCGTTCGCGATGTGAAAAATGCCTTCGCCGATCGCGACGATGTCGTGGTCGACATGCGCGAGGCGCACCGGATGCGGCTTGATCTGCTCGCCGCCGAGCTCGCCCCGGTCTTTGCCGACGTGCCCGCCGACATGGACAATTTCGACTTCGTCGTCTCCTCCGGCCTGCAGCCCCGCCTGTGGATCGACGCCGTCAGCCATGTCGCCATGGGGCGCGACCGCCGCACCTACCGCTTTCTCAGGGATACCCGCATCGGCCGCGTCGTGCTCGCCGAATCGACCGATATGAAACCGGTCGCCGATCAGGTCACGCGCTATGTGGCGGAGCGTATCGTCGAGCGCCAGCGCATGATGGAGGGCGGTGTCGAGCCGGCCGTCGCCGACCTGAAACGCGCCGCCGTGCCGGAAGCGGAGCCGCCCTTGCAAGCAGCCGCGCCAGGCAAGAGCTGGTCGACGTTCCTTTCCGGTCTCGGCTTGGTCGCCGCCGGCGCGCTTGTTGGCCTGGCGGTGGCGGCCGCGCTGTTTTGGGATCGCCTGATGGCGATGAAGATCAGCTTCTGATCAACGATCTGGAGGCCTCGGTGTCTGCGCGCCGAGTTCAATGACCTGCAGGTCCGATGGCGGCAAGGCCGGCCCGGTCAGGCCGCGCCGCGTCAGGCGAATCAGCCAATTGCCCTTCTCCCCGTCAATATCGAGCAGATTGTACTGTGCCGCCGGGTTCTTGCTGCCTGGCGACTGCCCGGCGGCGGCGACGCCGACGACCGGAATCCTGGCGCCGCGCCCGCCGATGAAGAACAGCGACGGCAGATGCGAATGGCCGTGCAGCACGAGTTCGGCGCCATGCCTATGAACGGTCTTGTGGAAGCGGGAGATGCCGAACAGGCGCTTTTGCTGGGCGACGGCGCCGCGCACCGGCGGATGATGGATCATGATCACCCGCAACAGGCCGCGTTTGTTCGTTGCGTCGAGCACTGTCGCCAGCCTTTGCGCCTGACCTTCGAGGAAGAAGCCGTTGGCCATGAACGGCGCCGTGGCGCGCGCCGTCGAAACGCCGATCAGCGCGACATTGCCGCGTACGCGCAGATAGGGAAAAGCGTTGCGGTCGATCGGCGCAGTCACGCCGTCGCCGCTCATCCACGCCGCCCAGGAGCGGCAGACCTTGTCGAAGGCGCCCGGCACATAGGCGTCGTGGTTGCCCGGCACCACCGAGACATCCTCCGGCGAACCCAGCGTCTCAAGCCAGTGCTTGGCCATCTCGATCTCGCCGTCGAGCGCCAGATTGACCAGATCGCCGGTAACGGTGAGGTGGTCGGGTGTGCTCGCCTTCATGTCGGCGACGATGGTGTCGATGACGGCATCGTGCATATGGCGGCGGCGGTTGCGCTGCCAGTTGACGTAGCCGACGACGCGCTTGGACGCGAGTTCGCGGTAGGTTACACCGGGAAGCGGCCCCAGATGGACATCGGAAATATGCGCGAGCCTGAACATCCTTCCTTCATAGGCGACGCGCTCCCCGCTTTCCACTCACTGTTTCCTGCCCATCCACGGTTTCGCTAGTCATGGCTATATCGGACCCGGAGCAGGCGTTTCGCCAGACCGGCTGGGCAGGCCTCAGGGCAAGGCTGTTCCATCTCTATTTCCTGATGCGGCGGCCGATGACGCTGGGCGTGCGCGGCCTGATCCACGATCGCGCCTCGAACACTGTCTTCCTCATCCGCCACACCTATGTTCCCGGCTGGCAATTGCCGGGCGGGGGCGTCGAAGTCGGCGAGACGCTCGGTGAGGCGCTGGTGCGCGAACTGGCCGAGGAAGGCAACATCGCGCTGACAGCCCAGCCGGTGCTGAAATCGATGCATTTCAACCGCCGCTCCAGCCGCCGCGACCATGTCGGCCTCTATCTCATCGAAACCTTCAACCAGACCGCGCCGAAACTGCCGGACCACGAGATCGCCGAAGCAGGCTTCTTTCCGCTCGACCGCTTGCCGCATGGCACGACGCCGGCGACGCTGCGGCGGCTTGCCGAGGTTTTTGAAGGCGAGCCGGTATCGCCGTTCTGGTAGGCTGTCAATCCGATGCTCACGCCGCCTGCCTGAACCGCGCCCGGTCGTGCGGCGCGCCATAGTCGAGCCCAGGCCCGACCGGCACGATGCGCGTCGGGTTGATGCTCTCGTGGCTGCCGTAATAGTGCATTTTGATGTGGTGCAGGTTCACCGTGCCGGCGATACCGGGCACCTGGTAGAGGTCGCGCAGATAGTTCGAAAGGTTCGGATAGTCGGCGATGCGGCGCAGATTGCATTTGAAATGGCCGACATAGACCGGGTCGAAACGCACCAGCGTGGTGAACAGCCGCCAATCGGCCTCGGTGACACGCTCGCCAGTGAGATAGCGCTGTTTTGACAGTCGGCCCTCCAGCGTGTCGAGCGCCGCGAACAGCTCGCCGAACGCCTCTTCATAGGCCGCTTGCGTGGTGGCAAAGCCAGCGCGGTAGACGCCGTTGTTGACGGCGGGAAAGACCAGCGCATTGACCTTGTCGATCTCGCCGCGCAGGCCTGGCGGATAGAAATCGAGAGCGGCATCGCCCCACTCGTCGAAGGCCGAATTGAGCATGCGGATGATTTCGGCGGATTCGTTGGAGACGATGGTCTCTTCCTTCTTGTCCCACAGCACCGGCACCGAAACCCGGCCCGAATAGGCTGGATCGGCCTTGGTGTAGATTTGGTGCAGGAACTCGAGGCCGTTGAGCGTGTCGCCGGTGGCGCCATCCTCGGCCAAAAACGTCCAGCCCTCAGCACCGAGGAAATGATGCACGACTGAAACCGGGATGATGTCTTCTAGCTTCTTCAGCGCGCGAAAGATCAGCGTGCGGTGCGCCCACGGACAGGCGAGCGAGACATAAAGATGGTAGCGTCCGGGCTCGGCCTTGAAGCCGCGCGTACGACCTTGCGCCGGCGCGCCGTCGCGCGTGATCCAGTCACGCCACTGCGTCTCGGCGCGGATGAACCTGCCGCTGCTATCGACATTGGCCGGACGGTCCTGCCATTTGCCTTCGACCAGCAATCCCATACGAAATCTCCTTGCGTGCCTTGGCCAATGTAGTCGCAAGGCGGCAATGTCGAAGCCGTCATCTGCTGAACAGAGCGTCACTCGTATGAAACGCCGGATGAAAACAGCCGATTGCAGCCGCCGGCAATTGATGCTAGCGGACACTCCGCATGTTCGATCTTGGCTTGATCCGGTTTGACCGACGACGAAAGGGCGCCCGCGCTTAGAAAGCGCTGACTGGCGAACGCTGCCGCTTGCAGCAACCTTTCCTCTTTATCGGACCGCGAAGACCATGAGCCTTGCCGACGTGAAATACCTGCCGGAAACTCCGGCGCATGATCCCGAAATCGAAGCCATCAACGACGAAGCCTTTGGCCCCGGCCGTTTCGTGCTGGCCGCCTACAAGATTCGCGAGACCGGCGGCCACGAGCGCTCGCTATCCTTTGTCGCCATGGATGGCGACATCGTCGTTGCTTCGGTGCGCATGACCCGCATCGCCGCCGGCGCCGGCCGCGCGCTGATGCTCGGGCCGCTTGCCGTGCGGCCCGCCTTCAAAAATCTCGGCATCGGCCGCCGGCTCGTGGCGATAGCGCTGGAGGCGGCCGCCAAGGCCGGCGCGCCGGCGGTGATCCTTGTCGGCGACGAACCTTATTACGGCCCGCTCGGCTTCAGAAAGATCCCCCGCGGCCAGATCTCCATGCCGCGCCCGGTCGACCTCGACCGGCTGCTGTCGCACGAGATCGTGCCCGGTGCCGTGGCGCGGCTCTCCGGCGAGGTCGGCCATGCCAACCTGGCCAGGATCGCCGAGCAGGCACCAGTGATGGCCTGAGCTCCAGGATCGGTCGCGGCAGCGGCCGCGATGGATCCCCATTGGTCAGGTTGCACCATGGCGGCGACCTCCGTAGCATGACCCGGAGCAGCACGGAGCACGCAGCATGAACCCGAACGGCCAGATTGCGATCGTAACCGGCGGCGGCTCCGGCCTCGGCGAGGCAACCGCCCGCGCGCTGGCCGACAAGGGCGCGCGCGTCGCCATTTTCGATATCGGCATCGACCGGGCATCGAAGGTGGCGGGCGACATTGGCGGCGCCGCCATCCAGTGCGATGTGAGCAGCGCCGACAGCGGTGCGGCCGCGCTCGCCGAGGTGGAAAAGAGACTTGGGCCAGCGCGCATCCTGGTCAATTGCGCGGGCATTGCCATCGGCTTGAAGACCATCGGCAAGGATGGTCCACATCCGCTCGACCAGTACCGCAAGGTGATTGAGATCAATTTGATCGGCACCTTCAACATGATCCGCCTCGTTGCCGACCGTGCCGCCAAACTCGAACCGCTGCAGGGCGGCGAGCGCGGCGTCATCGTCAACACCGCGTCGGTGGCCGCTTATGATGGCCAGATCGGCCAGGCCGCCTATGCCGCATCCAAGGGCGGCGTCGTCGGCATGACGCTGCCGGTTGCCCGCGACCTGGCGCGCTCCGGCATTCGCGTCTGCACCATCGCGCCCGGCATCTTCAAGACGCCAATGATGGCCGGCATGCCGCAGGAGGTGCAGGATTCGCTCGGCGCGGCCGTGCCCTTCCCGTCCCGCCTCGGCGAGCCGTCCGAATATGCCGCGCTCGCCCTGCATATCGTCGAAAACCAGATGCTGAACGGCGAAACCATCCGCCTCGATGGGGCAATCCGCATGGCGCCGAAATAGACGGCCATGGCGGCCGGCGCAGTGAAGACCGGTCCGCTGGCCGGCCTTAAAGTCATCGAGATGGCTGGGCTCGGCCCGGTGCCGCTGGCGGGGCTGATGCTGTCGGACATGGGCGCCGAGGTGCTGCGCATCGAGCGCACCGGTTCGGACCAACCCTTGCTGCCGCTCTCCGATGCGTACAATCTCGACCGTCACGGCCGCTCCATCCTGCGCGTCGACCTCAAGCAGGCCAAAGGAACGGAACTGCTGCTGCGCCTTGCCGAAAAGGCCGATCTGTTTGTCGAAGGCTTTCGCCCCGGTGTGATGGAGCGGCTTGGTCTCGGCCCGGATGCTGCATTGGCGCGCAATCCGGCGCTGATTTACGGCCGCATGACCGGCTTCGGCCAGGACGGGCCGCTCGCAGGTCGTGCCGGCCACGACATCACCTACCTCGCCTATTCGGGTGTGTTGCATGCCATCGGCCGGGAGGAAGGTCGGCCGGTGCCGCCGCTGAATCTGATCGCCGACAATGGCGGCGGCGCCATGATGCTGATCGCCGGGGTGCTTGCAGCGCTGTTCGAGCGCTCGCGCTCCGGCAAAGGCCAGGTGATCGACGCGGCGATGGTCGAGGGCGCTTCGATGCTGGCGGCCCCCATACACGCCTTCATGTCGGCAGGTCTGTGGAGCGACCGGCGCGGCGCCAACCTGTTCGATTCCGGTGCGCCCTTCTACGACACCTATGAGACGGCGGACGCACGCCACGTTGCGGTCGGCTGCCTTGAGCCGCGCTTCTTCGCCGCATTCGCAAGGCTGCTGCCGCTCGGCGAGGATTTTGTCCGCGGCCAATACGACAAGGCGTTGTGGCCGGACATGCGCGCGGCCATTGCCGACCGGTTCCGGCAGAAGACACGCGACGGCTGGGACGCGCTGTTTGCCGCAAGCGATGCCTGCGTGGCGCCGGTTCTGTCGCTGGCCGAAGCCAGGGATCATCCGCACAACCGGGCGCGTCACGCATTTGTGAAAGCCGGTGCGCTCGAGCGGCCCGCACCCGCGCCACGCTTCTCGACCTCGCAGCCGGCGCTTGCCGGCATGCCTGAAGATGACGATCAGCGACCTCAGACCGTGCTGGCGCGCTTCGGCTTTTCGACAGCCGAGATCAAAGCGCTTGTCAAAGCCGGCATGATTGGCCAATAACTGGATTTAGAAAATCAACTTACCTGGTGAGCATTTTGGACCAGCCGAAGAAGGACGTCATTCGCGCGACGGACGCCGAGGCAATCAGGCTGGCCGCAACGCTGATCCGCAGCGCCCGTTTCGGCGCCCTCGCGGTGATCGAGCCCTCGACCGGCGCACCGCTGGCCTCCAGGGTCGGAGTCGCCACCGACATCGATGGCACGCCTCTAATCCTTGTCTCGGCGCTGTCAGCCCATACCGGCGCCATCCTTGCCGAGCCGCGCTGCTCGCTGCTTGTCGGCGAACCCGGCAAGGGCGATCCGCTGGCGCATCCCAGGATAACGCTGGTCTGCCGGGCGCAGCCGCTGGAACGCGGGTCGAGCGCGCATGCCCGCGCCGAGCGGCGCTATCTCAACCGCAATCCCAAGGCAAAGCTCTATGCCGAGCTCGGCGATTTCTCGATCTTTCGCCTCGAGCCGGAGCGCGCCAGCCTGAATGGCGGCTTCGGCAAGGCCTACCTGCTCGACCGCGCCGATCTCATCACCGAGGGGCCGATCGTCGACGAGCTGGCCGCCAGCGAACAATCCGCTCTCGACCACATGAATGCCGACCATCTCGACGCCATCGCCGTCTATGCCCATCATTTCGCCAGGGTTGAAGGTGATGGTTGGACCATGACCGGCTTCGATGCCGATGGCATGGACCTGGCATCGGGCGACACCGTTTGCAGGATCTATTTTCCGCAGCCATTGAAGACCGCGCGCGACCTGCGGCCGGTTCTGGTCGACATGGCCAAAGCCGGTCGTGCGCCAGCTACGCAAGGATAATCGTCATGAATCAAAAGCACGTCTTGAGATTTGGGCGAAATGATCTACGATTCAGGCGACGCTGAATCAGCAGCGTGATCCATAGCTGAATTATAGCAGCCAACGCTATTTGCCCCCATAGCGTTTGGATGAGCAGGAAAACATGGGGCATCGATGGTCTCGACCAAACTAATCGCCAATGCCGAATCGGCGGCGACATTTCTGACCCTTATGGGCAACGAAAAGCGGCTCTTGATCATGAGCTATCTGGCCGACGGTGAAATGTCGGTCGGCGCCATCGCCGAAAAGGTGATGCTCAGCCAGTCCGCTTTGTCGCAACATCTGGCCAAGCTCAGGGCGCTCGATCTTGTCGAGACCCGCCGCGACCGGCAGATGATCTACTATTCCTGCAAGTCCGAAGCGGTGCGCGAACTGTTGCGCATGCTGGACGGCATTTTCGGGATAGGCGACTTGTCCCAGATGGCAACGCGTCTGCGCCGCGCCGGGACTTGACCTGCAGGGCTTGACTGGCGACTCCGATCGCTCCTTACCTCGCTGACGATTTTTCGCCGGCCGAGGTATTGATGGATCCGATCCAGATCGACGACGCGCGCGATCCGCGGGTCGCCGCCTATCTCGACATCCGCGAGCGCGATCTCACCGGCCGCCATGGCCGGTTCGTTGCCGAAGGCAAGGTGGTGCTGGACGTCCTGCTGTCAGCCGGACGCTTTGCTGCGGAGTCGGTCCTGGTTCTCGAAAACCGCCTGGCCGGGCTCCACGACATACTGCGCAAGGCCCCTGCCGACCTGCCGGTCTACGTTGCGGCAAGCGCCGTCATGGACAGGATCGCCGGCTTCCACATGCATCGCGGTATATTGGCGATCTGCAGCAAGGGCACGCCACAGCCCGCCGAGGCCTTGCTCGACACCTTGCCTGCCGAAGCGTTGATCGTCGTTCTCATCGGCATCGCCAACCATGACAATATCGGATCGATCTTCCGCAATGCCGCCGCCTTCGGCGCCGATGCCGTCTTCGTCGACGCCACCTGTTGCGACCCACTGTATCGCAAGGCGATCCGCGTCTCCGTCGGCGCCGCGTTGAAGGTGCCCTTTGCGTCCTTCGGCGACACTGAAGCTTTCATCGCGAAGCTCGGCGAGTTGGACTTCGGCCAGGTCGCTTTGTCGCCGCGTGGTGAGGCTGACATTCGCGATGCCGCGCGACCGAAACGACTGGCGCTCTATCTCGGCACCGAAGGCGAGGGCCTCCCGGAGAGGCTGCTCACTCGCCTGCGGACGGTGCGGATCGCGATGTCGGAAGGGTTCGACAGCCTGAATGTTGCGGCCGCCTCAGCCATCGCGCTGCATCATTTTTCGCGCTGATAGGGGTAGTCGGGCAATTCCAAGCCGAGGCTCGAAACTCGGCTCGGCGAGTCCGCCTTCTGCAACGCCCGGACGCGATCGGCGAGGCTGGTGGTTCCTGACCGCGTTTCCTGCGGCGCCGCCAGCGCCTTGGCGATCGGTGAATCCGGTCCTTCGAGCTTGGCCGTCAAATGGACGACCTCAGCCGCCAGATTGTTCATCTGTTCGCGCAAGGCAGAACCGGCATCATTGCCATTGCCGGGGCCATTCCGGGGCTTCGCGGATCCAGAACCGCCAAGCTCCGCCTTCATCCGCTTGTTTTCGCGGGCCAGCGTCGTCAGCCTGGCTTCGAGCCGCTCTCGGTCGCCTTCGAGCTTGGCGAGCGTCTTGTCGATGTCCTCGTTCCTGGCGCGGGCACTGTCTTGCGCACCAACCAGGCCAGCAGCCGCGGCGCCTCCTGTAGCCTCGCCCTTCACCCGCTCGCGAAGCCGGGCCAGTTCCTTTTCGCGGCGATCGAGCTTGTCCTCGCGATCGGCAAGCGTGGCGAGCAGGCGCTCGAGCTTTCTGTCGAGGTCGGCGGTTCTTTTCTTTTCGGCCTTCAAGGCGTCGCGCGTGGCCTTGCCTTCGGCGACGACTTCCTGATGGCGCTTGTCGGCCTCCTTGCGCTGGCCGCGCAGCACTGAAATGTCGTTGGCGAGTTTTTCCAGCTCGGATTCGCGCGCCACCAGTTCGATCTGACGATTGCTGGAGGAGAAGGACGCGTCGTCGTACATATGCTCGAGCTTTTCCAGCTCGAGCGCGCGCTTTTCCATCATGCGCTCTGTTTGTGCAAGCCTGTCAGACAGCTGTTGTATCTGCTGCTCGCGATGCAGGAGCAATTCGTTTTTTTCGCCGAGCTCCGAAAGCGCCAGCTTCTTGTCCTTGCGCTCGACCGCAAGGCCCTTCAGCGCCTCGCGCCCGCGATTGATTTCGACGAGTTGCTCATTCGCCCGCTCACGCAGCGTCTTGATGCTGATTTCGAGCCGGCGCGTCGTCATGGCGAACTCGGCCCGCAAGCTGTCCTTGTCGGCCTGGATCTCGGCCAGCGTTCGCGGCACCGACGCCTCGACACGCTTGCGTGTCAGCACAACCGCCCGCCGCCAGATGGCCGGCGCGACCAGCAGCGCCAGAAAGCCTGCGCACAGAAAGCCGAGGGCGAAGAACAGGATCGACTGAACCAAGGTGACTACCCGTTACGGGCGGGCCGCTATCCGGCAACCGCCAAGTCTGGACTTTGCCATGTTCGCATGACGCAAATCCAGCGCTGCGGCAAGGGTTTGCCGCAGCTGCACCGGGTCAGAATCTGTTGATCGGGTCGAAGTGTGGTCGGAATCGCTCAGAAAGGATTCCAGGTCGGCCTCTGCGTCAGCTTCAGATAGCCGAGATTGACGCCAAGTCGCGCGCCGACGCCGGTGCGGATCGGCACCAGCAGCACCCTGTTGCTCTGCAGCACGTTGAAGCCGACGCCGGCCACGACATAGGCCGAACCGGCAAGGCCGCCGAACCGATTGTAGAGATTGCTGACGTCGTCGAGGTTATAGACGAGCATCATCACCCGCGATCCCTCGCCGCCGAAATCCCAACCGAGCGAAGGCCCTTGCCAGAACACCTTATGGTCGCCGGCATTCTTGGTGTAGAGCGTACCTTCGCCATAGGTCAGGCCCCCGATCAGCGCGCCGGATCCCTCTTCGCCGAGCAGATAGCCATTGGGCAGGCCGTAGGAGGCAAAAATCTTCTCGACGACGGTTGCGAGACCGCCCGACGTCGCGCCGAAGAACTTGTGACCGGAATCGACGATCTCCTGAGCGGTGTATTCCTGTGCCCGCGACGCAGAGGTTGAAAAAGCGAGAGCGCCCATGAGGGCAATCGCCATGAAGAAGACGCGGACAAACGTCCGGTCGTAGAATCGGGAAACCATGCTTCCAATCTCCGTCAGGGAGCACTTTCGCCGACGCCTCGCACCCCGTCCGGCTCTTTAGGCGGCCGTTAAGGATGACTGTTACGGGCAAACTATGCCGTAATCCTTTTTCAACCATTAACCTCCCACATGAACATGGCGGTTCGAAGGCTGTATCTGACTGTCTGCGCCGGGCTCCCATCCTGTGCAAAGATGCCGTTTTTTCTCACGAGAATTGTGGATTGTTGCTGCACGCTCGGGCGCTGTGTATTCAGAATGCCTGGGGAGAGAGCGTGATTCGGGTGGTGAGCGTGGCAGTCGGTCGCGCGGCCACCAGGATGTGAATTTTAGCAGGGATTTTTCGCCGATGGCTGAGCTTTTCTCTCTCTCCGCACCCGATCTCGCAGCCTTGTTGTGCAGCCGAGTCTGCCACGACATCATTTCGCCGGTCGGCGCCATCAACAACGGCCTTGAACTCCTGGACGAGGGCGGCGCCGACGAAGACGCCATGAAACTGATCCGGCAGAGCGCCAGAAACGCTTCGGCCCGCCTGCAATTCGCCCGCATCGCCTTCGGTGCCGCCGGTTCGGCGGGCATGATGATCGACACCGGCGATGCCGAGTCCGTCGCCATCGCCTTCCTGAAGAACGAGAAGCCGGAATTGATCTGGAACGGGGTTCGCGCCCTGCTGCCCAAGAACAAGGTCAAGTTGCTGCTCAATTTGCTGCTCGTCGCCAATGCTGCCATCCCGCGCGGCGGCAGATTGGTGGTCACGCTGGAAAACCTCGACACCGAGCCGCGCTTTGCGCTTGCCGCAAGCGGCCCGATGCTGCGCGTGCCGCCGAAATTCCTCGAGCTCCATTCCGGCAACAAGCCCGAGGAGCCTATCGACGCCCATACCGTCCAGCCCTACTACACGCTGCTGCTGGCGCGTGAGGCCAATATGACGATCTCGATTCACGCGACCGCCGAAGAGATCGTGCTGTCCGCGGCTTGAGCGAAGCCGTTCGGCAGGACGCCGAACATCAAGAACAATCAAGTATCTTTTCCCGCTGATATTTGCGGCAATTCAGAACAGGCAAGTTTCATTGCCGGCAACGCCCCTGCGGAATGGGGCTGCAAACGACGTGTTTGTAAAAACTTTACCTAACGGCTTTTCTGCTTCTTTACCAGATCGGCCTAGTGTGCATCCCGATACCCGGATGCCGCCGGTTCGCCCCATGGCAAAGAGGACCCGGAAATGAAGCGCTGCATGTTTGTCGACGATTCGAGCGTCATCAGAAAGGTTGCAAAACGGATTCTTGGCGGCTCCGACATGGTGGTGATCGAAGCGGCAACTGGACTTGATGCTGTCGAGATGTGCGCTGCCGAGATGCCTGATGTGATTGTCGTCGACGGCGCCCTGCCGGACATGCAAGCGGTCGACGTCATTCGCCAGGTTCGCGCCATGGAGAGCACGATCAAACCGCAGATTCTGATCTCGCTGGTCGAGGTCGATGTTGCCTCGATCATGAAGGCAAAGCGCGCCGGCGCCCAGGGTTATCTGTTGAAGCCGTTCAACCGGCCGCAACTGCTCGAACGCTTTCGTACCTTGAAGGTTGCCGCCTGACTCGGCACGTCCTCGGCCAAGAAGGACAGCAAAAAACCCGGCCTGAGCCGGGTTTTTTGCATTGGTTCAATCGGATGGTGTTCGCTCAGGCGCTGACGCGGATGTCTTCCGGCTCGCGCAGCACATAGCCGCGGCCCCAGACCGTCTCGATGTAGTTCTGGCCACCGGATGCTGCGTCGAGCTTCTTGCGCAGCTTGCAAATGAAGACGTCGATGATCTTCAGTTCCGGTTCGTCCATGCCGCCATAAAGGTGGTTGAGGAACATTTCCTTGGTCAGCGTGGTGCCCTTGCGCAGCGAGAGCAACTCCAGCATCTGGTATTCCTTGCCGGTCAGATGCACGCGCTGGCCGCCGACTTCGACGGTCTTGGCGTCGAGATTGACCACCAGGTCGCCGGTGGTGATGACCGACTGGGCATGGCCCTTGGAACGGCGCACGATGGCATGAATGCGGGCGACCAGCTCGTCCTTGTGGAACGGCTTGGTCATATAGTCGTCGGCGCCGAAGCCCAGGCCGCGCACCTTGTCCTCTATGCCGGCCATGCCGGACAGGATCAGGATCGGCGTCTTCACCTTGGACAGGCGAAGTGTCCGCAAGACTTCGTAGCCGGACATATCGGGAAGGTTGAGGTCGAGAAGAATGATATCGTAATCATAAAGTTTACCGAGATCGACACCTTCTTCGCCGAGGTCGGTCGTGTAAACATTAAAGCTTTCAGATTTGAGCATCAGCTCGATGCTCTGAGCGGTTGCACTGTCGTCTTCTATCAGCAGAACGCGCATTTCATTCCCCTTTTCTGCCGCCGGACCATGTCACAACCCATCCGGGACCGGAGCAGTGATTGCCTGAACAGAGGCTGCCATCGAATGGTTAACAAAACCTAATTCCGCACCAAGGACGGTACCAGATTTTTTAACCCCTTTCTACACCCTCTTGAATCTAATGATGAATCACAGAACCAAATCGCTAATGCAACACATTAATAAATCGGACTAAGTGACTCAAGGGACTCGCTGGCCGGCTTCCGTATCGGGAGCCGGAATTTTTACCCGGCCTTAAGTCCTCGCCCTTATGATTAACAATGCGCGTAAACGAATGGTTACCGCCGGCAAAAAACTTTAGGGATTTGTTTCCCATAGTTCGGGGAATGCCGGTGGATACGGGCGGCGCCAGGCCCTGGCGGGCGGATTGGACGATATGTGCAGGTGTGCGTTTCCGGGAGTACCGAATCATGAAGTCACGTGAAAACCTCGTTCGGCTGAAGCAATTTCAGGTGAATGAGAAGCGGCGGCAGCTGCTGCAGCTCGACATGATGATCGCCGAGTTCGAGCGCATGGCCGTTGAACTGGAGCTTCAGATCACCGCCGAGGAGAAGAAGGCCGGCATCACCGACATCAATCATTTTGCCTATCCGACCTTCGCCAAGGCGGCGCGTCTGCGCCGTGATAACCTCAGAAACTCTCAAAGCGACCTCGCCCAGCAGCGAAGCGCTGCCGAATCATTACTCGGCGAAGCTGAAGCGGAGCTTTCCAAGGCCGAGATGCTGGAATCGCGCGACACCAAGATCCGCGACGCGGAACTCGGCGGTCGCAGCGCCATGATCGGCTGACGGCAGGGTTTTAACCCGACCGGCGCCGCCTGACGCCGCGCTTTGCTTTGCGTGTAGCGCGCCAAAAGGCTCCGGCGCTGCTGATCCGGCCCGTAAGGCGGCCGCAGCTTCAGGCCCGTGCCAAATCCCTGTCCAGGTTCGCCGCTGCCCTCGCCCGCGCTTGCTTGATGTCAGGCACATGCTCTTCCGACCAGGACCGTATCTGGGTGAGCAGCCCCGCCAGGTTCTGGCCAAGTTCGGTCAATTCATATTCGACCCGCGGCGGGATCACCGGAAAGATTTCGCGCCGCACAAGCCCGTCGCGCTCGAGGACGCGCAGCGTCTGCGTCAGCATTTTAGGCGTGATGCCTTCGAGCTTACGCGCCAGTTCGCCGTTGCGCATCCGGCCACGGCGCAGCGCACAAACCGTCAGATAGACCCATTTGCTGGCCAGCATCTCGAGCACGGCGTGCGAAGGACACGTCCGCTGGAAGGCGTCATAGCCGGAGCCGCAATCATTATCACTATCCATTAGGTGCCTATATATGGAAAAGGTACATACTGGACAAGGGAATATTACTATCCAAATGATAGTGGCACAGAAACCCCAGCAGGAGCCTCCCATGCGTGCCGTTGTCCAGAATTCAGTCGGCGGACCCGACGTCCTCGTCATCGCCGATCGCCCCGCGCCCTCGCCCAAGTCAGGCGAAGTGCTCGTGCGCGTGCATGCCGCCGGCATCAATCCGGTCGATGGCTCGGTGCGCGCCGGTTACTATCCTTTGCTGGGCGAACCGCCCTTCACTTTGGGCTGGGATATTTCAGGCACGGTCGAGGCGGTGGGCCCAGGCGTCGATGGCGGCCTCAAGGTCGGTGACGCCGTGTTCGGCATGCCGCATTTTCCCAAGCAGGCCGCAGCCTATGCGGAACTCGCTGTCACCCCGGCTGATGAAATCGCACCGAAGCCGCAGGGCATCGATCACTTTCATGCAGGCGCGCTGCCGCTGGCCGGCCTGACCGCCTGGCAAGGCCTTGTCCGCCATGGCGGCCTGAAGCGCGGCCAGCGCGTGCTGATCCATGCCGCGGCCGGCGGCGTCGGGCATCTGGCGGTGCAGATCGCCAAGGCGCGCGGCGCTTATGTCATCGCCACCGCCAGCCCGAAGAAACTCGATTTCGTCCGCTCGCTCGGCGCCGATGAAGTGATCGACTACACCAAGGGAGATTTCACCGCCGAGGTCAGCGACGTCGACCTGGTGCTGGAGCCGGTGGGCGGCGACCATGCCGACCAATCGCTGACAGTCCTGAAGGACGGTGGGGTCCTGGTGTCGCTGCTCAATGTCCACGACACCACCCGAGCCAAGGCTGCTGCGCGTGGGATCCGCGTCGAGCGCATGTCCGTCGTGCCCGACCGTGAAGGCCTCGTCGAACTTGGCAAACTGGTCGATGCGGGAAAGCTTGCGGTCCATGTGGCAAAGGCGTTTCCGCTCGAACAGGCGGGCGCCGCGCACGCTTTTCTCGCCACCCGGCCGATCGGCAAGGTGGTGCTGACGGTCTGAAGCAGGCATTACCGACAGGCAAAAGGGCGCGGTTACCGCGCCCTTTTCTGTTGTGGTCCTGGCTCTAGTGCCGGTATTGCTGGATGCGCGTCGTGCGCAGCCCGGCAAGGCCGTATTCGTCGATCGACGCTTGCCAGGACAGGAATTCCTCGGTGGTCAGCTTGTAGCGCTGGCATGCCTCGTCGAGGCTCAAAAGCCCGCCGCGGACCGCAGCAACCACTTCCGCCTTGCGCCGGATAACCCAGCGACGTGTATTCGTCGGCGGAAGATCGGCAATCGTAAGAGGGCTGCCGTCAGGCCCAATAACATATTTGACTCGCGGTCTAACAAGATCGGTCATCGTACTCTCTACTAAAAACTCAAAGACCCAATCCCCACCACATTACCGCCACAGCTTTAAAAATTGCCTAAGCGAACCCTAATGAGTAGGTAAGGATCATGAACGCCGCGTTAGTCTTTTTATCGGCATTTGAGGCAACGGCGGGCAGGCGCGCAATTTTCCCGCAAAATCGGCACCGCCGCAAAGCTGGCGCCGCTGGTGTGGTTGACCTATATTCGCGCCACTGCCATTGAAGCGCCGCGCAGAACGAAAGAACCATGAACAGCCTCGACCTTCCCTCCAGCCCGCAAAACACCCGCATCGTCGTCGCCATGTCGGGCGGTGTCGACTCGTCCGTCGTCGCCGGTCTGCTGAAGCGCGAAGGCTACGATGTCGTCGGCGTCACGCTGCAGCTCTACGATCATGGCGCCGCAACGCACCGGGCCGGGTCGTGCTGCGCCGGCCAGGACATTGACGATGCCCGCCGCGTTTCCGAGACATTGGGCATTCCGCATTACGTGCTCGACTATGAGGAGCGCTTCCGCAAGGCGGTCATCGACCCGTTTGCCGAGAGCTACGTTGCCGGCGAAACGCCCATTCCGTGCGTCTCTTGCAATCAGACGGTGAAGTTCGCCGACCTTTTGGCCACCGCCAAGGACCTTGGCGCCGATGCGCTCGCCACCGGCCATTATATCCGCTCCGGGGCCAATGGCGCCCACCGCGCGCTATTCCGGCCCGTCGATGCCGACCGCGACCAGAGCTATTTCCTGTTTGCCACCACGCAGGCGCAGATCGACTATCTGCGCTTTCCGCTGGGTGGGCTGTCCAAGCCTGCGGTGCGGGCCATCGCCGAAGAAATGGGGCTGACCGTTGCCGCCAAGCAGGACAGTCAGGACATCTGCTTCGTGCCGCAGGGCAAATATTCCGACATCATCGCCAAGCTGAAGCCAGCTGCCGCCAACCCAGGCGACATCGTCCATATCGACGGCCGCGTGCTCGGTCGCCATGACGGCATCCTGCGCTATACGATCGGCCAGCGCCGCGGCATCGGCATCGCCTCGGGCGAGCCGCTTTACGTCGTCCATCTCGACGCCGACCGGGCCCGTGTCATCGTCGGCCCGCGCGAGGCGCTGGAGACCCACAAGATCTATCTGCGCAACATGAACTGGCTGGGCGATCGCGCGCTGTCCGACATTCCGGCCGCCGGCATGGAGCTGTTCGCCAAGGTCCGCTCGACGCGGCCGCCGCGCCCGGCCGTGCTGCATCACCGCGCCGGCAGCACCTTTGTCGAACTGGTCGACGGCGAGTCCGGCATCGCGCCGGGACAGGCCTGCGTGCTCTATTCTGACGACGGCAACGAAGCCCGCGTTCTCGGCGGCGGCTTCATCGAGCGCTCCGAGCGCGGCGCCGAGGCCGAAGCCATGCTCAGCCGGCTCGCAGCCAGGCCGGCGCAGATTCCCGCAGAGTAAACACTACCCTCTCGGAGACAGTTTTAGTTTCGATCTGCCTTAAGAGCAGAGTTTCGAAACGGTCTCAGGACTTAGTGTGCGTGACTGTACCCGCCGTCAGGATGCGCAGCACCCTGATGGCTTCCTCGCCGCTGGTGCGCGGCTCGGCCCGCGTCTCGATACACTGGATAAAGTGCTCGAGCTCGCGCGTCAGCGGCATGCCCTGGCCGACCGCGACATAGGATGGCTCGTTGGTGGTGAAGGCCCACTGGCCGCTGTCCTGCCACACCGCGTGGCGGTAGACGGCCAGCTTGCGCTCCCAGGGCTCGACATCGTCGAACACCGCCATTGCCTTGGTGCCGACCACGGTCAGCCGCCGCTCGCGATAGGGATTGAGCCGCGAGGTGAAGAGATGGCTGCGCAGCCCGTTGGGAAAACGCATGTGCAGATGCGCGAAATCGCTGAGATTGTCGAGGAGTGCCGCCCCCTCGCCCCTGACCTCGATCGGCTCGGTGCCGGTGATGGCCAGGATCATCGACAGATCGTGCGGCGCCAGATCCCACAGTGCGTCGTTCTCGGTGTGGAATTTGCCGAGGCCGAGCCGGTGCGAGTGGATGTAGCGGACCTCGCCGAGCTCGCCATTGTCGATCAGCGCCTTCAGCGTCTCGAAGGCGGGATGGAAGCGCAAGACATGGCCGACCATGAACACGCGGCCATTGTCCCTGGCCGCCTGCACGGCGCGCTCGGCGTCGGGCACGGTCAACGCAATCGGCTTTTCCACCAGCACGTCCTTGCCGGCCTCAGCGGCGCGCATGGCAAGATCGGCATGGAACTGCGGCGGCAGCGCCATGACGATGGCGTCGATATCATCACGCACGAACAGCTGGTCGGGCTCGATCGCCAGGCAGTCCTGCTCGCTGGCAAAGCCTTCGGCCCGCGCCCGATTGGCATCGGAAACCGCATGCAGCGCGCCGAGCGCCTTGAGGGTGCGGATGTGGTTGCTGCCCCAGTATCCGCAACCGAGGACTGCAATGCGCGGCTTCATCAGCTTCAAACTCTAATTTCTTGGCCGAGACATAGCGGCGTGCCCCGTCGAACTCAACCCCGGTGGCTTACCGGAGATGCCAGCCCGGCAAAGCTTTTACCGGCGACAATATGCCGGCGCCCCTCGCGCATCGATGCTTGACAGGCTCGCCCTCCCAACCTTATATCCGCGCGACCTTGGCGAACGCCTCGAAATGCCTTTCGATTTAAGGCGGATTTCGGGCCTTTCGCCGCCCTGGCGGGGTAGCTCAGTTGGTTAGAGCACGGGAATCATAATCCTGGGGTCGGGGGTTCAAGTCCCTCTCCCGCTACCACTTCCAACCCACTATCGTACGTAACGGCAGCGTTGAAGTGGTTGCCCTGTCCGGTGGGCTTTTCAGTATACCGTGCATTGGGAAATGCGGCCCCGCCTATAAGGGCGGCAAGCTTGCCCTTGACCTCGATTTCGAAGCCCTCACGTGCCCGCTTGGGGTGCACGGTGACGCTATGAACAAGTCCTCGAAGGTTTTGGATCAGCGGGCCACGGTCGTCAGCAGCAGTTGCGTGGTCGGCCAACGCCTTTGAAAGGCCGTCGACGGTTTCGATGTAACGCTGCAAGGTCGCAGGGTGGAGAGCTACGGGTGACAGCGGCTCATCGAGACCGGAGAGCTGTGCCTCTACCTCGGAAAGCTGCGTCTTGAGTTCTGCAATACGCTGCTTGGCATCCTCTTCAGCAATGACGCTTCTGATCACAAGATCGATCGTGCGCTGCCGTTCGCCTTCTATCCGATCGTGCTTGCGTTGCAGCGCTGTGCGCATCGCATTCGCCTGTGCGGACAATTCTCGGCGCTCTTGGTTGTATCTGCGGATGTATGCCTCGATGAGGTCGGGGGCTTTCAGTTGGTCGCGCATGCCATCAAGGACCGCCTTTTCGATCTCGGGCAGATAGATGATGCGCCGATTGGAGCAGCTCCCGCTTTCTCGCACTGCCGAGCACCGAATACGCGTCTTGCCTGTCTTATCACGATCGTGAACCGACAGACCTGAACCGCAAACGCCGCAGCGGAGCAGACCGGACAACAGGTGAGCTGGCCGACGCTTGACATGAGAGGTTGCGTTCACCCTCACTGCCTTGCGAGCCTGCGCCTTGTGCCAAGTTTCGTCTTCGATGATGCGCAAATGCGGAACTTCTTTCGTCTGCCATTGGTCCCTTGGATTTGGCCTAGAAACACGCTTGCCAGTATCGGGGTTCTTCACCATTCGGACCTTGTTCCAGACGATCCGACCGACATAGAGCTCGTTGAAGAGCAGACCTACGCCGCGCTGTGCATTTCCGTTGATGGTGGAACCGTTCCACCGTATCCCCCGCGGTGGCGCTATACCATCCCGGTTGAGGTCACCGGCTAGGTCACGTGGAGCGCGACCGGCCGAATAAGCGGCAAAAATACGCCGGATAACGTCTGCCTCCTCTTGGACGATCTCGAGTTCGCCAGGATGGCCCAAGACCGGTCGATAGCCATAGGCCCGGCCTCCGGCATGACGTCCATCACGGACGACTCCAGCCATACCCCTACGGACTTTCTTTGCGCCATCCTCCCTCTGCATCTGACCGACAAGTCCACGAATACCAATGAGAACCGCATCGGCGATACCGTCATGAACAGCCTGGATTTCAATGTCGAGAAAAGAGAGACGTTTGTGAAGACCTGCGAGATCCGCCATGTCGCGCGATAGGCGATCGAGCGCCTCGACAACGACGATGTCGAACGCGTTCTGGCCCGCAGCTTCCATCAGGCGCATCAGCGCGTCGCGACCCAATATAGATGAGCCGGAGCGCGCCTTGTCCTCGTAGACCGCAACGATAGCCAGACCGTTGCGCGCTGCGTAAGCACGGCACAGCGCAATCTGGTCTTCAGTGGATTTTTCGTTCTGCAGCTCGGTCGAAAAGCGTGCGTAGACAGCGGCCCGCCTCATGTGTCGGAAGCCTTCTTCTTGCAGCGATCTGCATCCATGGCAGCATTTCGGCCAGCCGAAGCGCCGACGGATTTGAGATGATCGCCTCTGGCATCGGCGATGGCGAGTGCTTCGACAAACTTAAGCATGGCTGTGCGAAGCTCCTCCGGCGTTACCGCTAGGGCGGTTTCGCGCAGCAATCCACCATCGCGTCTGTGTCGTGCCGACTTCACGAAGCCGAGCATCACTAACACGACCGGCGATAAAAGGGGCACACGCCTTCGATCGTGCACTTGGGACCCTTCGGCGCGCAAATCGGATAGTCGCCGAACTGGCGAATCTAGATCGCACGGGCTGCAGCCGTGCTGCTGGGAAGCCTATGGCAGGAACTTGGGATGCGTTCGGAAGCTTTTTCATGCAACGCTCCCATCATCGCCGTAGGCAACGACCGGACCACTTTCTCCCTGCCTGCGGCGATATAGCCGTTGTCGAGGTCTCTTCGGGAAACACTCGCTCGACCATCCCCTCCCTGGCGGTGCGGATCGAGGCGACAGCGCGAACTTCGCCATTCCAGCCGTCGAAGGGAACTCGTTGAGCTTTGCCATAACTGCCGGTCAAGCCAGCCTGCATTCGACCGGCATGGGTTCGCTGGACCTAGCGCTCTCCTGCTTTGGGTCGATGACTGCCAGTTCCTCTCCTAATGCTGCGATTAAAGACGACACCCGACCTCGCACTCGCGGATGGAGATGCACAAGCCTTTCAATCAGGCGTCGACCTTCCGCGCTGGCAATAAAATTGATGCGTTCGTCGACCGGCAGCGGAGGAGGATCACGATCGATCTCATTGCCCGGCAGGCCTTCGAAGAAGCGGCCCACCGGAACACCTACTGAACTAGCGATCTCGTAGAGCATGGAAGCGCTCACGCGGTTTCTGGCGTTCTCATATTTCTGGAGCTGCTGGAAGCTGATACCGATGGATCGGGCAAGCTGTGCCTGCGAGACGTCCGACTGCACGCGAACCGCAGCGATCTGCCTGCCGACATGTTGATCAGCAGGGTGCGGGCCACTCTCGATTCCATGGTTTGCCGGTGCGTCGAAGACGCTGCGACGTCCTGGCTCCGCAAATGCCTTTCGGAACTGCATCGGTCGCTCCATGTGTAGAGAGTTTGTCTCGGTAAGCCCCGCGAAAATCACCACACCGACGAATGATCGCGATTCCGGTACCTTAGTGCCGAAGTTCAGCTTGAGACTTTCTGCTCTCTAATCCGAGCTATGTCGTCTAAGGCCGAGCGGATTTGTGGCCACGGGGGCTCACTGTCATGTAGCGAATACTCCCCTTCCCTAAGCGCTGCATTTAGCTTGGCGGCTATACCGGCGAGCGACGTTGCAGGAACTTGGGATAAGGTTTCGAGTAATTCCTTCGCCCGCTCGCCAGCTTCGCGCTCAGCAAGTAAGGCTGTCGAATAACCAATCTCCCTAGCGGCGGCATCCCAGCGCGCCTGATTGGCTACGATTTCAGCTTCAGCTTGGGTGCGGGCCACTGTGTTAGCGGGACGAACACCGAGCAATTCCTGGAGGGCTTCAACGGAGTGAACTGTCACGCTCTCTCCGTCGGACAAGGTAACTGTCGTGCAAGGGAAGCCAACGGTCTCGATAAGTACCCTCTCCAGCCGCTGCTGCTGATTGCAAAGCCGTTCAGCCTCTTCCCAAGCCGCCTGCCATCGTTTCCACACCGCCACCGCAGGATCAATGGCGTCGTCACCCTCCAAGTCGATGCCAGCGAACGATGTAGCCTGCGTCGCCGCCATTGCGGTTGCTGTTCCCACAAGCACCTTCCTGCGGGTGACGAAAGGCAAAGTCGTGTTATTGTCGGAATCAGCCATGATCCGAGCTCCGCAAAGCGTGGGCGTGGTTAGACTGTTGGAAGCGGGGAACCACTTCCAACGGCCGTTACCTAAAACAAGCATATTTGCACTTTTTGTGCAACAGGGCATTTGAACAATGAAGGTAAGTGCGGCCCAAGTTCGCGCGGCCCGTGGGCTTCTCGACATTTCTCAACAGGAACTGGCGGATCTATCCAAGGTAAGTTTGAGGACGATCGTGCAGTTCGAACGTGGTTCGAAACCAGCATCTGAATCAATCCTGCAAGCGCTGAAGCTATCGCTCGAAGCAGCCGGAATAGAATTCATTCCAGAGAATGGCGGTGGCCGTGGTGTGCGCTTGTCACGCGGTACCGCGAACACTTAGACGAAGGCGGCATCTACAGGCGCCTTTAGGATTATCTGTTTCTCAATCAATGTCAGCAATGCGCCTGATTTCCGCCGTTCAGGCAAATTCGTTTTTGCCTGTGAGCGGACGTTTGCCTGACCTGACCTCAATGGCACCTAAGCGCGCTCACATCGGCATTCAGAAGCCCGGCGTTTTGTCTCGCAAGCTGCCATAGCGTTAATAAAACACCGGTCGCATAATAGCCCGGCATAACTTGTTTCATCTTGACTCATCGACGCGTTCGTTGGCGAATTGCCTCGGGGCGGGGAGCAAAATGAAACGGCCGTATCTTTCCTTAAGTGTAAGCGAAATCGAGGCGATTGCGAATAAGGCACTGGCGGCCGGGAACACGCCAACCCTACGTGCGGTTGCCAGCGAGTTGCGCGACCATCGCAATACGCCGAGCGCGAAGAAATTGCTTGCGCGGATCCAGCAGCTCCAGGCGTCGAAGCAGCCTGACCTGTTTGAAGCTATGAAGCCTGCCGCCCGCACCTCTCGAAAGCCCAAGGCTATTGGGGGGCATGAGCGCGTGCCTATGAAAGCAGGCAGCCGAACACCTACGGCGGAGCAGGAACAGGCGATCCAAGCGTTTTTGTCCGGCGGGTCTCTGCGCATCAATGCCTACGCCGGAACCGGCAAGACCTCGACCCTCCAGTTCCTCGCACAGAGTACGCGACGGCGCGGGCAATACGTTGCCTTCAACAAGGCGATCGTTACAGATTCGAAGGGAAAGTTTCCGGCGACGGTCGACTGCGCGACAACCCATAGCCTGGCACTGAAGTCCATCTCCTCGGACTACAAGCGCAATCGGGATAAATGTTTCAGCCGCTTAAGCGCAAAGCAGTTGGCCGAGATTCTCGGCATCAAAAAATCCTGGCGGATCGACAAGGATCACAGCCTGCAGGCGGTATCGCAAGCCTACCTGGTTCAGGAGACCGTCCGGCGCTTCGCCCACAGCGCAGACGAGGTCATTTCCGAAATCCACGTGCCACGCCACGGGTCGTTGCTGGCCGCAGGGGAACCGACCCTCAAGGCCGTTAATGAATATGCTCTAACCAATGCCCAGCACGTTTGGGAGCGGATGTGTGATGGCCGCGACCCTCTACCGCTCGGCCATGACGGATATCTCAAGCTATGGGCGTTGTCGAAGCCGCAACTTGCCGTCGATTACATCCTCCTTGATGAGGCGCAGGACACCAACCCGGTCGTACTAGACGTCCTCAAGCGGCAGCAGTGCCAGCTGGTCTATGTGGGTGACCGATACCAGCAGATCTACGAATGGCGCGGCGCTGTCAACGCGATGGAGGCTATCGAGACCGACACAACAGTGCATCTAACACAGTCGTTCCGCTTCGGTCCGGGGATTGCGGATGAAGCGTCGCGCGTTCTCGCCCGCCTTGGTGAGCTGAGGCCGTTAACCGGCAACAGCGCGTTGCGCAGCCGGGTCGGCATCTGCAATCCCGACGCGATCCTGGCGCGCACGAATGCCAACGTTATGACCGCGCTTATCGATTGCCTGGAAGCCGACAGAAAGCCCCACCTTGTCGGGGACAACAAGGACCTGAAGACTCTCTTGCGAGGTGTGGTTGATCTGAAGGAAGGCCGGCCGGCCGAGGCGCCGGAGTTCTTCGGGTTCACCAACTGGCAGGCGGTGGTGGATTTCTCAAAAACCACCGAGGGCGAGCAATTGGCCATGTTCGTCAACCTGGTGCAAAGCAAGGGCGAGAAGCGTCTACTCTGGGCTCTCAATCGCTCTTTTGATGAGGGTGAGGCCGACATCGTCGTCTCGACGGCCCATAAAGCGAAGGGACGGGAGTGGCGGAACGTTCGGCTGATGGATGATTTCCTCAAGACCCGGGAAGCCCGCTCGCCAGCAGAACAGGCGGCAAATGAGCAGCATGATGCCGCCGAGTTACGACTGTTTTACGTCGCCGTAACGCGGGCCAAGGAGGTCATCGAGATTCCGACGATGCGGACGGGTCGGCGCGAGCCGGAGCGCGTCACTCCGCCTGCACCACGGGCCATCCCGCAACTGCCGAAGACGTCTATGGTCCAGCCCAGCGACTGGAAACCGGCTGCCAAACCGATCGCGAGTCCGGCCACCCCGCCTCCCGCGTCGAAACCCGCGAAGCGCGGTTTCTTAGCACGCCTATTTGGGGGATAGACCGATAGCCGCGTCATTCGGCTGTTTTGCGCCTCATTCCAGACATTGCTATAGTTCTCATCCGACCCCTAAAGCGGACGTCCCGTGATAGGAAATCGATGTCCTCCCGGACGCGGTCAAGGCAGCAGTAGCAGCCTCATGACCGCTTTCGACCAGAGTGATTTCTCAGTAAGGTATCTTTAGGCGATTCTGACGGTTTGGTGCCAAGCGTCGGATTCCGCAGCACGGAGTGAATATCTACTAGCTTACAAGGACAAAGCATAGGAATTCGGATGGCTCGCGGTGAATTAATGAAGAAATTGCTGGCGAGCTATGGCCGCGACGATGAGTTTCGTGCGGTTGCCGAGCAGATAATCGTCGAGGAAGAAAAGAAGAACAACAAGGTTCTTGCGCGCACTCTTCGCAAGACTCTCGAAAACGGTCCTTCGCCGAGCGGGCCTAGGTCCATGAAATCGCTTGCGCCACTCATCCCGTTTCCGGATGCCGCCAAGGACTTTGTCGAGCGGGTTGAGCCGACGCATACAACCAAAGACGTCGTTCTCAGCGCTTCCAACACGCGTGTCTTCATCGGTCTCCTCAAGGAGTTCCGACGGGCTGAAGAAATCCGACGCAGGGGTCTGCCTGTGCGGTCAAAGCTCCTGTTTTGCGGACCGCCCGGTTGCGGCAAGACCGTATCAGCGGAGGTTTTTGCCGCTGAGCTCGGCTTGCCGATGTTTGCCGTCAAACTCGACCAGCTGATTTCCTCCTATCTTGGGGAAACCGCGAGCAATCTTCGGAAGATCTTCGACTTCGCCCGGAAGCAGCCTTGTGTTCTTTTTCTCGACGAGTTCGACGCCTTGGCGCGGTCTCGCGATGATTCAAGCGAGCACAATGAGCTCCGGCGCGTCGTCAATAGTCTGCTCCTGTTCATCGACCGCCTCAGACCCCAGGGCTTCCTGATCGCTGCAACAAACCTCGACCACGCTCTCGACAGCGCGATCTGGCGGCGGTTCGACGAGGTGATCTGGTTCGACAAGCCGGATGAGCAGCTGATCGGCCGCTACCTACGCACAAAATTCCGAAATGTGTCGACGGCCTTCGATGTCGGAACGAAGGCTGGTGAACTGATCGGGTTATCTTACGCGGAGATCGAGCGCGTCTGCATTCAGGCGATAAAGTCGGCGGTCATCGAAAAGCGCAAGGACGTCAGGGAGCGGGATTTCAATGCCGCCATCCTCGACGAACAGCGTCGCAGTGCGGGTCGGTCGCGCCTCACCAGCCAGTCGTAGGAGGCCGCTTTAATGGCCCGGTACGACCATTTGCAGCTCGCAAGGCTGCCGGAGCAACTCGAACGCCGCAAGCGCCCGGGCTTTGGTGCAGCACCGGAGCGCGACCGTCCTGATCACAGCCGCCGAATCGCCGAGGAGCTCAACGATGCGGTCGCGGTTCAGCAGCGTCGCCGTCCTCCTGGGACCGTCAATCCATCTCTGATCCTTCGTGTCCGCATGACGGGTTCGCTGCTCGAAAGTGACTGGGAGGATCTAGGCCTAACCGTGCTATCGAGCGACGCTGACCGAACTCTTGTCCTTTTTTCGTCAAACGACGAATTGCACGACTTCCGGGCGCGGATCGTCGCCTATGGCGGTCCGATCCCGGCTGGGCAGGCGGGCGCTCCGTATGCGAACTTCGTCGCCTCGATTGCATCGGTTGGTACGGTCGATCCAAGAGATCGGATTGGGATGCGCCTGAGAGAAGAGGGCTACACCGATTCCGAAGACTTCGACGCTGTCGGTGAGTTGATCGCCGACCTGGAGCTCTGGGATCTGGGCCGACGTGACCTACGTCAGCGCAAACTTGGCGACATCGAAGCCTATGTGGTCGCTCGCGGCGGCGAATGGCTCGACGAGTATATTGGGCCGTCGATCACCATGGCACGTATCCGCGCCAGCGGAGAGGTTTTTCGATCGTTGCTGTCGCTTGAGGACGTCGCGTCCATCGACCTTCCGCCGTCCCCGGACGTTGCAACGGCAGAAGCCATGCGCCTCGAACTCGGCGAACTGCCGGAGCCGGGGCTCCTTGGTGAAGACGCGCCGCTCATCGGCGTGATCGACAGCGGCGTCAATGACCATCCCCTAATTGAGGACATCCTCGTGGGCGCGATCGGCGTTCCCGAACGTCTGGGCACTGCCGACGAATGGGGGCATGGAACGCGCGTCGGCGGCGTGGCCGTATTCGGAGATCTTCGTGCTCAGCTTGCCGGCGGTGCCCTCGCGCGCGCAGCGCGTCTTTGTTCCGCCAAAGTCGTCAACGAGCGTGGCGATTTCGATGAGAGGCGACTGGTACCCTCTCAGATGCGAGAAGCGGTCACTGCGCTTCACGCCCGTTTTGGATGCCGGCTGTTTGTCATCGCGCTAGCCGACCGCAAGCGCGTCTATGACGGTGGGAAAGTCGGCACCTGGGCCGCGACACTGGATGAACTCGCGCGCGAGCTTGATGTTGTGATCGTGGTCTCGGCCGGCAACCGTGCCCCGCGTGCGGGCAACAGGATCGAACAGGCTGTGACCGAGTATCCCCGCTACCTAATCGAAGAGGGCAACCGGATTTTTGAGCCCGGCGGCGCCATCAACGTTGTGACGGTCGGGTCTCTCGCCCATGGCAATGGGCTCGATGCGCGACTAGGCGCAGAGGTTGCGGTGCGTCCGATCACGCAGGAGGGCGAGCCGTCGCCATTTACGCGGGTCGGGCCCGGGGTGGAGGGATCGGTCAAGCCGGATTTCATAGACATCGGCGGTACGATGATCGTCGACCCTCTCGTTCAGAGACTACGCGACGGCCGCGACATCGCGAGCGCCGGCCTGCTAACGCTTCATCATCGGCCGATTGAGCATTTGATCACCAGCGGATCGGGCACCTCCTATGCGGCGCCGCTCGTCGCCTTCAAGGCGGCGCAGGTTTTGTCCCGATTTCCAGAGGCGTCGGCCAACCTCGTGCGCGCACTACTTGCCACCTCGGCGACTGTACCTGAGGCCGCACACCGGCGTTTGTCGCCGTTGGGCGACGACGCAGTCCGGTGGGTGTGTGGTTACGGGCAGATCAATCTGGAGCACGCCGCATTCTCCGATGACGCACGCGTCGTGCTCTGTGCGGAAGACGAGCTGGCGATCGATCATTTCGCCATCTACGAGCTGCCGGTTCCAGCACTATTTCAGAGCACAAATGGCCGGCGCACGATCCGCGTTTCGCTTGCGTACGATCCGCCGGTCCGTCACAGCCGCAATGACTATGCCGGCGTCGGTATGAGTTTCCGCCTTGTGCGGGGGTGCGAGCCGGCGCTGATCTCGGAACACTATCGCCGCCGACCGCGTGACGAGGCGATCCCCGACATCGCAAATCGGTTCCAGTGTAAGATGGTCCCCGGTCCGCAATCGAGGGAGAAGAGTACGCTCCAGTCGGCTACTGCGACGTTCAAGACCGACATTTCGAACTACGGCGATCGCTATTACATCGTCGTTCGATGCGAAGCCGGGTGGGCGACGGAGCTTGACCGCCAACGGTTTGCCATCGTCGTGCAGGTCGCACACGAAGCCGAGATTCAAATCTACCAGCAGATACGCCAGCGTATCCAGCTCCGCGGTTGAACCGGTGAAGGCGGACATTGATATGTGCTCGACCCATATGCTCACCGGGTCGCGTTTATCGCAATTCTCGCAGATCGTCGGATTGGGGGGGCGTGTGTTCGGCCGACACACGCGCATGAAATGGTAAATCCTGTCCAACTCGCCGCCCAGCTCCGCTTTCATTTGAGCGAGTTGGGTTCCCGTAATGCACACCACGAGTTCGAGCATCTCGCACGCCATCTTGCCCGCGCCCGCATCTACAGCAACATCCTGCCTGCGACGGGCCCCGTCAGCGCCGGTGGGGACGGAGGCCGCGATTTCGAGACGTTTCGAACCGGGATTCCGCTACCCGTGGCCGGCTCCCTGTTCGCGGCGCGCTCATCGCGAGAATGGGCGGTCGCGTTTGCCTGTAGTCTCGAAAAGCGCATAGAAAGAAAGATCCGTGGCGATGTCGAAAAGATCCTCGCGACTGGCAAGGTCGACGAGATCGTCTATTTCTGCGAGGCGAATCTCCCGATTGCCAAACGCCAGGAATTGGTAACCGCGGCCAGCGGCATGGGGGCTGAGCTCCAAATCTTCGACGGCAATACCATTGCAGAGTGGTTGGCTGAGCCCGACCTGTTCTGGATCGCGGAGGAATTTCTGCACGTCCCAGCCGAGATCAGCCCACAGATGCAGTCGGAGGACGACGGCTATGCGCAGCATAAAGTGGATTGGAAGGCTCGGACGGTGCTTCCGATCAGCCGCGCCGACTTCGTTGCGATCAAAGCGGGTCTGCGTCATGCTACGTTTGAAGCTGTCGCACGACCGGACCTATCATTCTGGATAGAGAGAATGGCGGGCTTCCTCGTGCCGATGGCGCCGCGCGATCTGGTTCGCTCGGCGAGTTATGAGATAGCCGTCGCTCATCTGCGTGGTCGCGGCGACATGACCAGTCAGGCTCATCTGGTTGCCGACTACTTCGTCGACGTCGAAGCCCATACAGACATCGGCGATCTGACTACGGCTGCGACGTTACTGACCTACGCGTTTGGTGGGTACTGGCTGGGACAGTTCCTCACGAAGGAGTCCGATCTGCATGACTATCGGCGCAAACTCGCAGATGCCGTGCAATCAGAACTCGACGAAGCGATCGGTCCGGGACGAAGGGCGGGCCTGCTGCACGTGCGGGGCCTTCTGGAGCAGACGCCTGCAGGACCCGGCCTGGCGCCCGATTTTTCTGCTGTGATCGCATTCTGGAACGCGATGTTGGACAGCGCCGAGCAAGCGTCACTTTATCCGATCGAAGCATTTGCGGATTTGCTGGTCGAGATAGTCAAGCTCCGCGGTGACGATCCGGAGTTGATGGGTCTCGCAGCACGAGCCGATGATCTGCTGGCTGAGCGTATGGGCGGCGTCGCGGCCGGTGAGAAGGCCATCGATCGAGCTCTGTCGCTGCTCGAGCGGGACCAACCCGCGGCTGCCATCCGGGAACTTCATCGAGCCAAAGCCAAGTGGTTCTCTGATGAGCGATTAGTAGGAGCGGTGCGCATCCTGGTCCTGCTTGCCGAACAATATCGCCAACATGGTCTCGCCTATGCTGCGAAGTACCATGCGATGACGGCCGCGCTTCTAACCCGTTACGAGCGGGACGACGGTGTCCGCCGCCTGCAACCCGAGGCTCTGCTCGACCTGCTCGATGCCGAAGACGGTGCCGGCAATTCGTTTGGGTTTCTTCGGCTGCTTCCCGTGTTCATTCAAGCCCATATTTTCCATGACGATCATCCACTGAACACCGAGCGGCATCCGCGCCTGCAGAGCAGTCTGGGACAGTTGGCGTCCCTACTTGGTTTCCTGAAGCGGGGGAGCCCGACGACACGCCAGGCGCTAGACGAACTTGTAGGCGAGTGGCCTCCCTTACTCAGAGATCCGATTCTGAGCGCCGCGAACGAGCCCGATGGCTTTTGGAACCGAGGCACCTGGCCGGAGGCGTGGACCGGCCTTGAGGAAGCACTACTCGATCGACCCTTCGGCGATCTCGGGCTCGAACGACACGTCCGCTGGGAGGGGCTGGGCATCCGCTGGACTTGCGTTTTCCTCAACGACTATCGCACGACCCCACCGGCCGAGCAGATCATCGCGGAACTGCAGCTTGTAGTCTTCGCCTTCGCGAACAGGGACCTGGGAATCGTCCCGGTCGATATCACCATGAATATCGAGGTTTCCGACGCGATTGAGAGACTGACGGTAGAAGAGCCGACCGAGACGCGAGCCGCATTTCGCGTGACGCTGCCGTCGCGGGACCGAGGGCCGGAGGAAAGTGCTGATGTTCTATTGGTGTTCGCTGCGGCCCTTCGCGCAATCTCCGTGCTCGATGATGAGGCCTTAGCGAGGCAATTTGACAGGTCCGTGCTGGAACCAACCTTTGTTGGTCGGCCCTACGCGGAACTATTCCGGGAGTTTGTTCCTGAGGATCTATTTGCCGAGTTCTTCCGCCAGTCGATCGCGCCTCTCGATCCCGAGCGTTCCTTCGTCAGCCGCGCCGGCGGCCGTGTTCAGTGGTTCGACGGGCCGGGTCCAACGTTCGAGTTGGAACGTGCACTCGGTGACGCGCAAAATAGGTATGACAAAGTCCTTGTATCGCTTCGGTACACAATTTCAGGCATCGCTCACGATCCTGGCACTCGGGCGCGATTGCTCGAGATGCATGAACGAGGCATGAAAGATTGGGAGATTCTGAGCATCTTAAGCAACATCGCGATGGGCATTCGGCTTGATGTGCCGGAAGATCTCCCACTTGAGGAGCTCCGAAGCCGGGGAATGGCCCTGTTAGATAAGGTCGAAACCGAGGCCGATGCGCTCCTACCGGCCGTGTTCACCGATGAGCTGCTAAGCGCCCATGCCAAGGTTTACCTTGGTGCCTTTTTCAGCAGCTGGCAGCTGCATTGGCCACCAAGCGTGGATTATCAGGGAGCTGAGAAATTTCTGATATCGCGATTTCGCCTTCGCGACGTCGACGTTCCGCATCAAGATGTATTTGGGTGGGATCAGGATGATGCGCCACTCAACCTATAGGCGATCATCGCGGTGGCTGCTGGCCGCAGGGCACGCGGTATTCTGACATCTCGATCTGAGCGACTAGCACGCACGGTTCACCTGCTCTCTAATGATCGGTAGGCAACGGCACTACCGCTGCCACATTCTTGCTATCGCCTCGAAACAAGCGTAGCTAGGAATGCGTCGGACTATGTTCCGGATATGGCTCCTCAATGAGCTGCCATTCCGCTTCCGGCCTCTTCCCAGTCGTTGAACTTACATCAGAGAGGACTGTTCAACGATGGGCGCAACCTGCCACTCCACCGCCACTAGTCGCTGTTTTTTCGTGATGCATTGGTGTGCCATGAGACAGGATCAGCGACCCACCGATTGATGTCCGACTCCCTCCATCCCGCACCGTTTAAGCTGATCTTGACCTGGGCCGGGAACGTGCCTTCGCCGATTTTTCGGTACATCGTCGAGCGGGACAAGCCGGTCCGCGCGAGGACGGTCTTAAGGCGAATGATACGATCCAGTTCAGGCATGGCTGCCTTGTCTTTCGCTCAGAGCATTTGGCACCTGCTGGAACCAGACAGGACAACCCAAGGTCGCCGCGCAATCAGATTTGTCATCGCGTCGATCTGGGGCGTGAAAACGGCGGCGAATCGGAGGGTTTAGATTCCTATGCCACGGCCGCTGCCAATGCCGTGGTTGAAAGCGAGTTCCACACCCAGACGCCGGCCGGATTCGACCTGGATGCCAAGCGCCTTCTTATGATTGGCCAGTAGGGATTCAAGTTGAGGATCGCGTTCAAGGCTCTTGGCCATATCGGACATGGCCGAACGCGTTGACTTGTAGCCGGACATGTCGCCGGTCTGATATTGCTCCCGTCCCGTCCGATCGAGCTTTTGCCAGCGTTCGACGAAACGGTCGGCGCGGCGGCCGGGATCGATGTCCATCCCGGTGCGGATTTCCGTTTCAAGCTGGAGAGCAAGCACGATTCGGTTGACGCGGCCGGCACCCGCTTCACGAACCAGCTCGGGATTTTTCACATAAGCCGCTTCGGCATCGCGCCAGCCATACGGCCGCACCTTCTCGAAGGCGCTACGTGCATCCCTCAACTCGCGCATCTGCTCGGGACTGCCCTGCCCATCCGCATCTCCGTTGTGCGATATCGCGTCGAGAGCGCGTGCGTGACGAACAAGCGCCTTCGTACGAGCGCTTCGCAACGCCGCTTCCGCGTCCACCGGCACATTCGCGGCGCGTGGCACTCCGGTGGCGAGATTTCCTCTGCCGGGCGTCGCGTCTGCATCTCCGATCCGCACCCCAACACTCTCCCTTCCCGGCCCAGGTCCACGTTCCTGCATGGGCTCGCCGTCTGCGGGCGAGCGCAACCCGTCCAGCAATCCGCTGATCCTGTCGCGCAGCTTCTCCGGAACGATCCGGCGCACGATCTCGACCACGCGCTCGCGGAACGTGATGCCGCGCCGCTCGGCATAGTGTTGCGCCGGGTCGACCTGCTCGTAATCCGACGCCATGTCCTTGGCGCGGTCCCGTGACAGCGTATGGACGAGGCGTTCGCGGGTTGTGAAGTCGTCTCCGCCGTAATGCAGGTCCGCGCTGTCTCGATGCCGCGACAATGCGACGTAGCTGCCATGTGCATCCATGCCCGGCGTGGCGAGCACATGCGTCCGGTCGACGGTCATGCCCTGCGCCTTGTGAATGGTCGCGGCATAGCCGTGGTCAATGTGCGCATAGTCTTTCAGGTCGAAGCGAACCGATCTGTTGTCATCGGTGCGCACGGTCATGCTCTGTGTGCTGAGCTCTTCCACCATGCCAAGCGTGCCGTTCTTGACGCCGAGGCCACGCTCGTTGCGCAGGAACATGACCCGGTCGCCGCTGGCGAAGGTTCTTGGGCCGCGTTCGACAATCACTTGCACCTCGTCGCCGAGTTCTCCAGCAGCGCGCATGCGCTGGCGCGCGGCCTGGTTCAGGGCGCTCACTTCGTCGTTTGTGTGGGTGAGAATGATCCGGCTTGCCTCTGGGTCTGCCTGCCTGTCGCGATCCCAGCGCACGACGAGATTGATGCGAGCCTCGTCGCGCGTCGCAGACTGATGCACCATGCCTTGCGCGTCGTAGGCGTTGATCGCAGCGCCGATCCTGCCGGTTGCCAGATCGCGCGTGGCATCACGCTGCCAGTCCTCGCGCTGCCGACGCACCTGACCGATTTCGACGCCGCCGTGTCGCTCGTGGATAGAGCGGAATGCAGCGCCCGCTTCGATTGCCTGCAACTGCTGCGGATCGCCGACGAGGACGATCTTTGCGCCAACGTCCGCCGCATGGGAGAGCACGCGCTCCAACTGGCGCGTGCCGACCATACCGGCCTCATCGATCACCAGGACATCGCGCGCGGTGAGCAGATCGCGGCCCTGTCCCCAGCTATGCTCCATACTGGCGATGGTGCGTGACGGGATGCCTGATCCGCCTTCCAGATTCTCGGCGGCAATGCCGGAGAGTGCGGCACCTCGAACCTCGTAGCCCGCCGCTGCCCATGCCTGGCGCGCAACGCCCAGCATGGCGCTCTTGCCCGTGCCGGCAAAGCCCACGACGACACCAAGACCGCGGCCATCGGTGATGTGATCCAACGCATCTGTCTGCTCGCCTGACAGGACAAGCCCGCGTTGCGCAGCCAGCGCCAGCGCTGCCTCGCGATGTGCGTCAATCACCGCGTGTCGGTCGTCCAAATCGATACGCTCTGCCGCGCGATGCAGGCGCTGTTCGGTCTCGATCATCTGCCGAGTGGTGAACCGGTCTTCGCTGCGCCTGTCCTTGCCGAGTTCGACCAGATCGGGTGCATTGCTGATGGCTGCCACGACCGCGTTGAACTGCTCCATTCCGTCGCTGTGTCGATGCGCAAACTTGGCGATGTCTTTTCGGGTGAAGGTCGACTGCTGATGGGTGATGGCGTCCAGCGCGACGTTAGAATCGGCAATGATGCGCGCGCCATTGTTGCGCGCGATCTCGCGATGCAGTTCGGCGCGATCGGCTTCAATGCCGCCAGCAGCAGGGCCACTGCCTTCGATGCGTTGAGCCGGTGCACCAATCTGCGTTTGCGGCTCCAGGGCAATGCCCTGCGCTTCCAGACTGCGATGATCGATGCGGGCGTCGATGTCGAGTTCGGCCAAGCGTTCATTGGCAAGCTCCGCCCATCGCTCGCGCCAGCGCTCGACCAGCTGGGTAGCATTCCAGTCGCGAACCTTGGCGCCAAAACCGTTCTCGTCCACGGACCGCATGGTGAGCATGACATGAGCATGCGGCTTGGGGCTGCCATCCTCTGCTCTGTCCCAATGCACATTGAGATCGGCCACCATGCCCCGGCTGACAAACTCGACTTGTACAAAGTCGCGCGCTAACTCGATGCCTTCCGCCTGGCTGAGTTCGCGCGGGAGCGCAAACTCGACCTCGCGGGCAAGCTGCGCATCCTTGCGGACTTCGAACGCCTCGACATCGTTCCACAGCCGTTCGCGGCCGCGCCAGGCTTCGGGTGCATTCGCAGGCAGCATCACTTCGGAATGGACGACACCACGTTTGGCTGAAAAATCATGGCTGCGTTCGATCCGCTCGTCACGCAGCCGCGAAGCCGAGCGGTAGGCGGCCGACGCTACAGCACTGCTCCCTGCCTTGCGGCCAATGACCTTGACGTGAAGATGATAGATCGCCATCGCGACCAGATCATTTGCACGCCAAAGCGCACGTCGGCACGACGTATAAGCGCGCCCTCCCTCGAAAAAATCTCGGGATGGACCAGCCCGTCCCCGGCTGTCTCGGCAAGCCTGAAGCCTTCCGGCGGACGCTCAACTATCATCCAGAGATCGACAACCGATGGAGACAATCATGCGCAAACCACGGGACTTCGACACCGAACTGAAGGCGCTGGAGGACAAAGCGCGAGAGCTCAAAACGCGCAAGGTGCTGCAACTTGGCGAGCTGGTGATCGCCACCGGCGCCGATGCCCTCAGCAGCGAAGAACTGGCTGGCGCACTGGTCGCGATCGCCGAGACGAAAGACGCCTCAAAGCGTGAGGCATGGGCCAAGCGTGGGGTGATGTTTTTCGAGAGCCGGTCCCGGCGAACTGCTCCGGCATCTCAGCGCAACCCTCGCGACGCTCAAGTGCAACAAGGCAGCACACAATCGTCGGCAATCGGCTCTGGCTCGGCATGACATGCGGACTTGGCAGGTCGCGCGCCGCAAGCGCACACGGCAGCTCATCGAACTCGGCGGGCTCGTCGTCAAGGCTGGCATCGTCGAGCTCACCAATGACGATCGCGCTATCATCTACGGCGCGCTGCTCTGGATCGGCGCCAAACTGCAGAGCCATGAAGGAGAGCATACGCGGGACCTGTGGAACGCGCAGGGAAAGCACGCCTTTGACGCCGAACGGCACGAAGAGCAAAAGGGCCGGCGAACGTAGAGTTGGTTCGCGAACGGCGGCTGGCCCAAAGTCCCTGAACATCGTTGCCCACGCGCGCTCGTGCGCGCTCTTCGCCAATCTCCCACTGCGTGGACAGCAAGCGAGATAGAACCTTAGACTGAATTTGGTGTCCGAACGCGGTGAGGTTTTGTCTGAAGTCGTTGAGCGGCAAGTGCAACTGTTGCGGTCGCAAGCGTGCTCCACATCAACAGCCCTAGAACACATCGAATAGCTGCGGTTGAATGCAGGATGATTTCGACGACGGCTTGCGACCCCATCACGGTCATTTGCGAGCTTCTAAACCAATGGCAGCTTCTGGCCCGAAGCCGACGTCTGGAATGTCTGCTCGTGGGCCGTCTTCGCCAAATTCATTCCCCTCCGATTTCAAAGCTCTTCAATGGTTCAAAACACATTCAGCAAGGCATATTCTGTCAGATCGGCCGGCACACCCAGCGATTCCATGCGCTTACGCAGCCCATCAAGATCGCCGTAGTAGCTGACCTTCCAGCGGACCCGATTGACGTCGATATTCTCGATGACCTCCTCAAAATACGGGTGGTCAACCTCCGACACCGAATGTCCCATCACAACAATCCGATCCACATCCGACAGCCCGGCAAAGAAGGCCGCATTTTTCTCGATGACGTTGGCGGTGGGCTTGAACGTGTCCCTGAAGTAGTCGTCGACAATCCCCTGCCCTTCGACGACACGCATATCCGCCCCCTCCGGATCCTGCTCGAAACGGTAGGGATCCGGATTTGGATCGGGCTCCCATCCATGGCCCAGCACCAACGTCTCCGTTGGGTTCGCGGCCGCTCCATGGATATGCAACACGTTGCTGTCGGGAACCCCGTACAGGCGTTGTAGCGACGGCGTGTAATTGAAGTTCAAGAAGACCGCTGAGGGATCCACCGGAACGCGCTGTCCGCTGAACTCAGCAGCGAATGGGACAGGAAGCTGGCGTATCCATTCGGCGAACCGCAACCGCAGCTTCGTCGAGATCGCCTCGACCGCCTGTTTGATCTCGTACTGGTAATCATGGTGGTATGCGTCACTCCAATCGTCGGCCCCATATCCGACCAGAAAGTTGGAGGCGTCCTCAATCAGTGAATCGCTGTCAAACGAGGCCAACCGATCCTCGAATTCGGCCCAGAACTGCGCATCCATCGCGAAGTATTTTTCGACCACCTCGTAGGTCTTGGCATCCGTCCGCTTCAGATACTCTCCGAAAGCCCAATAGGATGACGGAATTCCGTGGTGGAGGTCGAAGCCGTTTCCGATGATGTAAAGCGTTTTCCCCATCCCAGCCCTTCAGTGTTTTCCCGCTCGCAAACGCATTCGCCCATCTGCGTTGCACTTCAAGCGCTCATCTCCATATCCGGCTCCGCGATCAGCTCCTCCGCCAATTCCGAAAGCCAGGGCGACACATCATCGATCTGAACCGCGTTGGCGTGAGCTGCATAATAATCGCCGACCGTCCGGAAGCGCTCCCCAAACCGCTCCGTAAACATCGTCTGGAGCTTGGCGTTTCTGCTCAAGACACTCGACATGGCGCGACCGCCGCGCAAGAACCTGATCGCATGCTCCGTTCCGAGCAAATAAAGGTACTTGCGCTTCGCCGTCGGATGCTCCGCAAGCAGAAGGTAATCCTTGAAAACCGAATTCTGGCGGATCGTCTCGGGCCCGCCTCTCCACTGGATAAATTTGAATTCCGCAACCCGGACATTCGTCCAGATCGAAATCGCGGCCCGTATTTCCCGCACCGAGAGACACAGATTCGACGCGCTCGTCCGGCTCGAGAATATGTGGCAGGCACATGAGGATGCCGAGCGCGTGGATTGTGACGTTGATCTGTCCCGCAAGCCGCTTCATGCCGGCCGCGGCCGCCAGCACCTCACGGCCAGCCCCGGCACTTGCGAGGAAACCCGTGCAATCGCCGGCCGAGATGCCTCGCACTGCACCCTCGATGCGCGATAATGTCCGCGTCAAGTCCGGCCCGGTAAAGCGACCAAGCAGTTTCACGATCTCAACAAGATCTGCAGTCAATCTGCTCCCCCTAGCTCGGCGCGCATCCACTGCGTCAACTCTTCGTCCAACGCAGCATCGATATAGACGTCGCAACGCGGCGCAACCCCGCCTTCACGTCGATCACCAGATGAAGCCCAACCTGATACCCGTAAGCCCCGGCCTGCTCCGTCATTCCCTTCAGTTTCCAGATGTCCCCATCGAAGTCCTTGTTGGTCGACTTCTTGACCTCGACGACGAGCAAATTTTCACGCTTCCCGACCTGATGTACGATCAGGTCGGGGACGATCGCATCCTTGCCAATCAACTCATCATCACTCAGGTCATAGCGAAGGCGCTTGATCACATCCTCCCGGCGATTCCACTCCAGATCGACCAGCCGGCATATCTCCCATGAAGGAGATCCCGAATCCGAGCGACAAGCGCCCTCTCGGCGGGATCCGCATAGGCAAGATCCTTATCCTGCAGAAGTGCACGCACCGCAGCCGCTAATACTGAAAGTATTTCTTGCAAACCACCCCTCATGACATTCATTTACCATGAAATATCTCAATGGAAATCGAGGCCGCGACGTGAAAAACGAATTCGCCCGCAAGAAGACGAGACTCAACACTCTTTGCTTTTCCTATATGCGTGCCGATGGCATCGGCCTCCCGCAAAATTCTGTCAGGAAACCCCAGCCATACCAATTTTTTCGGAGCTATTTTCCGTGACCGAACAACAATCGCGCTCATCGCAATGGCTTGCCTGGATGAATGACTATGTCGACGCTGCCAGGCGCTTCACTTCAGAAGATCCGGTCGACGTCGCCTCAGACGAGGAGCGGGAGCTGATTGCGCTCAAAATGGCGCTGTACGCCCGAGCGCTGACGCTCTTCCAGGGTGCCTTGCTCCTGCTCGAAAACGACCGACAGCTTGATTTTCGCATCCATTCCCGGGGCGTCCTTGAGGCCACGATGTACCTCATCGCGCTGGACCGAAATCCCGCTTTCGTCTCAAAAATAAAGGACGACGACTTTAAGAGCCGGCATTCTCGGGCTGCTCTTCATCTCGATGCGAAGACGTTCAGCGGCACCGATGACGTCAGGCAACAGCTGCAGGAATTTGTCGATCAAGGACTCCAGGGCGCGAAGGCAATCCAACTCGGTACGCTCCTGGAGGGCAGCGACTTCGATCGGCTTTATCGCAGCTATCGCGATATTTCCGGGGACGCCGCTCACGTCAGCGTCACCGCTCTCAACCGGCACTATATCCAGCATCCCGAAACCGGCTTGGCAACGCTAAACCTTCATCCGGCGCTCGATGACGACGATTTTCACCGCACGGTGACAGAGCTCGGCATTTCCATGACAATCGCCACTCTGCTCATCATGAAGATCAAAGCAAAAACGGACGTTTGGGACGAAGTTCAGACGCTACTTCGACGCTACCGGGCCTTGGCAAGTGAACGGTACCGTGCCGACCAACAGTCGCAGCAGGAAGACAACGCCTAAAAATTTCAAAGTCAGCCTCCGGGGGAGTTTAGATGGGAAATTTCATTGCAGCAGTTCACGGCGTTCGACAGGTTATGGTCGGCCGCATCGTCACGATGGATGGCAACGGCACCATCTACTCCCATGGCGCGATCTGCATCGAAGCCGACCGCATTGCCGCCGTCGTCGCCGACCCTGGTCATGTTCCCAATGAATTCGCTGGCATCACGCCGATCGACACCCACGGGACGATCTACCCAGGCCTCATCGAGCTTCATAACCACTTGAGCTACAATTTCCTGCCGCTCTGGAACGTCCCTAAGACTTACACCAACCGAAATCAGTGGCGCGAGCACGAACCCGACTACAAGGTTTCGATCTCCCTCCCCGCCAATGTCATCGGTGGCAACGTTGATGTCGACTACCCGCGCAGCATCGCGCGCTTTGTTGAATGCCGGTCCCTGCTTGGCGGGACGACGACAACGCAAGGCCTAAGCAGAGGCGGCGGCTCGAAATGGTACCAAGGCCTCACCCGCAATGTCGAAGCGCCGCGCGACCCTGCCTTCACAGCCGCCGGTGGCCAGACGCTGGACTACACGGCACCCCAGATCGCATCGGACCTCGTCCCCGCGCTTCGGAAGGATCGCCCCTTCTTCTATCACCTCAGCGAAGGAACCGATCAGGACGCACGCCAGCGCTTCCTCGATCTCGAATACACGCCCAACACATGGGCCATCGATCCGGATCTGATCCCGATCCATTGCACCGGACTGCAGGCGGCCGACTTTCAACGCATCGCCGCTGCTGCCGGGATGGTCTGGTCACCGCTTTCCAACCTCCTGCTTTACGGAAAGACCGCAGACGTCGCATCCGCAAAAGCTGCCGGCGTCCCGATCGCACTCGGGTCCGACTGGTCGCCAAGCGGCAGCAAGAACCTCCTGGGCGAGCTCAAGATCGCGCGCATCGTCAGTGACCATCTGGGAGGCCTGTTTTCTCCTGAGGAGCTGTCACGGATGCTGACATCGACACCCGCGAAAATGCTCGGTTGGCAAGGCCAAGTCGGTAGCATTGAACGCGGATTGAAAGCGGACCTCCTGATCCTTGATGGTGACGTGGGCGACGCCTATGCGCAGCTCATCGACGCACGAGAGAGCGACGTACTGGCTGTGCTGATCAATGGAAGGCCCCGGCACGGTCGCCTTGGCTTCCTTGACTTCGACGCCAAGGAACAGGAACGCATCGTTATCGGCGGGAAGGATTACGTCCTCGATTTAACCGAAGCCGGCGACGATCCGCTTGCCGGGCTCTCACTTGGTACCGCAATCGCAAAGTTGACGTTCGGCCTTGCGCACCTGCCTGAGCTCGCAGCAAGCGCTCCTTCGCCTACGATCATGGGATTTCAGGCAATCGAGCGTGATGCGATCACAATCGATTTCGAGTTGGAAGACGATCAGCAATTCTCGACACTGCAGGACATCATGAAGGCCGCGGCGCCGGTGTTGAAACCTTTGCGCATGTCGCCGATCACGGCCGTCGACGATCCTGGTTTCATCCCCGCGTTGAAAGCCAACATCAACCTCCCGGCCTATATGAAGCAAGCCCTCTAGCCGGCCCGAACAGCCGAAGGCGACAGAATGCGAAAAATCCCGCAGTGGGAGTTCGATTTCTATGCATTGTCGCTCCCCCGTGGCAACGGTTTCGGCGAAGTGAAGACGACTCTGTCGAGGTGAACGGCACAACTTTCACTAAAGCGTTTCGGCCCTGTTTCAGCACGTGTTGGTCTCTATGATACCAGTCAGCTTTGCGCCTCATAGCGATTGCTGCGGAATCACAGCGACCGACTAGTCCGGAATATTGATTCATTTTAAGATATTCCCGGTCAGCGCGTTGATGGCAGTTGCAATCCGTCTGGACTAGGACACAGCCGACCGGGTCGGATTCTTTTTGCCAATTCAACCATTCAAATCAGCGATCTCGTCTGCGTTCTTGGCTCTACCGGAAGCCAACGGACCTCAGCGTGAGGCTGCGTACGACCAGTGACTTGAGCAAATCGGCCATATCGGCTGGGAGTTCTCCAATCGGTGCCTCGAACAGAAGTCTTCGCGAAAAACTTCGCCAAATCGCGGGCGGCATACACCGCCAAATCCGCCAAGATCAGTCTCAGACGCGACCAATCCCCCTGTCAAGCCAGTCGGAGAGGTCGTCCCACCATTCTTTCCAATCTTCCCTAAAATCATTAATCAACTCGCCAGGATCATCCCAATTTTCCTCGAGATTTTCCAAGCAGTTCTCCGCCAGCTCCTTGGTCGCGTCCCAAGGATCCTTGCCATCGCTAAGAATGCGGGCCGCCGGCTTTATTTCAACGCCGAGGCGCTCTAACAGCATGGGCACGACCTTCTGCACACGGCCTTCCCCATCCTGTACAAGTTCCCAAGCTCCTTTCGCCTGCCGTAACTCTGCTTCGAAGGGCGCAAATTTCAGGTAGATTTTGTGAGTGGCTAACGCCTGCTCGAGATAACATTGCAGTCGCTCGAAAGGCAATTCAGCGCCTTCTGAGCTCTCAACAAAGCGCGCGAACGCAGCTTTAGTTTCTTCGCGGAGGTCGTTAAGTACAGTCATCGGCGTTCACCCACTTCCTATTCCGATATGGGCCAAGCATGCCGGCGATTGAATGCCACCTACTATAGCTCACTGACATCGCCCATAATCTGTCAAAGAATTCAACAAAGGCCAAGCCAAGTTTGTCGTCAGCCGAGAGATAATTATTCTCGATGTTCTCTGTGATAGCTGAGTAAGTCAGGTTTCCAGAGCCAAAAAGCACTCGAACGCCAAATGACCCGCGAAATATAAAAAACTTCGCGTGCAGGAATCCCGTTTCAGGTCTAGTGATCAGGTAACCACGCGACACGTTTGATCCACATAATTGGCTGTCCCACAGAATGTGTTCGTCATAGCTATTGGATATCGGGAGGGATCCCGGGTCTGCGGACAAAAGTATGTCATCGTCCCGCAAGTACCTGATACTCGCGCCGTTATTGGCCGCCAGCTGTATGATGTGTAGTATCCTGTCAGAGTTGTAGCTCTGAGACGAGATATCTATCGCATCGGAGCGACCCGCCCAGAAGGCAAGCTCTGACAAGTACGCGTCTTGATCGAAGGGCATGAGGTAAGGGACGATCAAGGCGTTTCGGGTGCTGTAAGACGGCAGACTGCATTGTTGGTACAGCCGCTCCAAAGGCTCGTCCTGTGGAAACGCAATGAAGCGGTCAAAGGCCTGGACGACGCATCTGTGCCAGAGATATAGCTGGCTTGTTGTCGACCCTTGGAAGACTACGTTGAAGTCGATCACCGTCGATGACCTCGTTGTAGGATTTCCGCTCGAAACATAGGTCCAACTGTTCCCGCCGTCTGTCGTTGCTAGGAATTTCGGGTGGTACGACGCGATCCCGTCCAGTAGGGGGACTGCGCGTACGTTCTTGTAGGCCGAGGAGAGTTTGCAATCCAATAGTGGGCCAAGTGAACTGTCACTTCCTCCTACGAACAATCGAACGTGCGTCGCAGTTGGAGACATAGAATCGCACAAGAGGTCCGAGAAGGTTCGATCTGCAATAGCCCAGAATAGCCCGTCAGCTTGGGAGAACCGGCCAACGTGTGTAGTCAGGAAGGTTTTGACGTAACTGCTCCCTTGTCGATCTCGGTCGCGCGCATCACAAAAAAGTTGAAAGGCAGGAAGAAGACGGTCGGCGTCCAGAATTAAGCTCGGCTCACGCCCGCGCAAAATTGCGTCACAGGACGGAACATTGCCGAAAAAACTCACGGCGTTTTCCGGTGCGGCAGACTGCCCGGTCAACGTTACCCAAAGCGCCACTATAGCCTCAAGAAACATATATCGTCACACGCTGTTAGTTTGATAGCTGAAATGCCATGGGACAATGGTCGCTTATACGCCTTGGCACAAGATGGACTACGTCGCTCATATCGACGCTGATTGGCTCTAGCTTAAGCCCATCCCGAATTGTTGCGACCAGAACAAAATCGATAGGGTTGATTGAAGGCCTAAGCGTGCATGAGGGCACAGTTACAACCTTTTGAAGCCATGAAACATGCTCCTCGCGCCATGGTAAAAGACGCGGATTCATCAACTCGCGATTGAAATCTCCAATAACCAGCAATGCATCGACGCCGTCGATCTTCGCCTTTACTATGGTTTCGATTTGCTTGAATTGATCTGTCATCAACCTGCACTCCGATCTCGCGCTGACTACGGAATCGGGGCATCCGCTTTTCAGATGGACATGTACTAAACCGACTTTGTATTGCATCCACAACAATTCGACATACAGCGTGTCACGGGTCAGGTGAGCGCGGTCTTGAGCATCGTCTAGCCGAAAGCTTGCGACAGATGTGACATACATAGTGGGAGTCTCTAATATCGCGACGAATGGTTGGACCAATCGTTCGAGGAGTGGCGGAGCGCTCGTAAGTTTGCGGTATTCATCAGTCGAAAGAACTGAGTATGACGGACCGACCGTAGACCGTATGGCGAGCTCGTTGACTGCTTCCTGTAGGAATATCCCATCGTATCCATCGTCCAAGATTGCACGTATGGCAAGTAAGTCTGCTTCCGTGCGCCACGTGCCTATTTCACCACGATATGAGTAACCGGCCGCCGGTACGTAGTTCGATATATTCCATGACAGGATTTTCATGGTGTCTGCTCGAGATGACGGGGACCAGCCAATGGCTAGCACAAAAGGAATGAATAAGCCCAAGGCACGAAAGCAGCTTGCACGCCTTATCACTTCAAACCCCACAGAGCGTTCTTGCAACTACGCACATACAATGTGAAGTTTTTAAGCTTACGAGATCTATCCACCCCGGTCCAGCCGCCGATTGCGTGCTGAGAGAACGGCGGGTCTCGGTCAGCGCGTCGATTGGATTCGCGCACAACTCATTGGGGTTTCAGCTTACAAGTGTCCTCGTATCGGACCTTCGGGCTAGATTTTGCCGTTCCCCACCGGTCTTTGCAGCACCAAGACAGGTCTATCACGCCCAACACCGTAAAAAATACCGCAAGTCTTCTGAGAGGGGGGGAAAAGCGGTAGCGGTCTACCGACTCGAACGCCGATAGATGCCTAGCAGGCTGTTGAAGAAGTCTGTCGTATTGCCTTGAGGATGGCTTCGTCGCCGTTGTGGTATGCGAATGTGATCTCGATCGAGCCGTCGTCGAGCAATTCGGCGGAACCATCGCCGGCGACTTCATCCATCTCGTCGAAGCCGGCCCATGTGAAGAAGATCGTCGAGGGGCTGTAACTGAGATCGAGGCCGGCTTGCAGGGCGGCAAAGGCTATCTCGGCATGGTTGTCGGGTCCGACGGTGATGGTTGCGGGTCCACCGAGGTTCAGGTAGCCGCGATCCCACAGATCGGCTTCGATGATCCGGCAGTGGCCGATCAGTTGGCAGCCCGTGGGCGCGGTCATGCCGGCACCGCCAGCAGCTTGGGCAATCGCACCAGATTGTAGGCGGCGGCAGCGAAGGTAAAGGCCCACCCGACGCGGTCGCGACCGCGCAACTTGGTCTTCTCCTGCCCGGCGACCGTCTTGATCCAGCCGAACGCCTCTTCAATGCGCTTGCGAATACGCCGACTGACAGCATAGCCGCTATGCCGGGTGGTGCGCCCGTCGATGGCCGAACTGCGGCCGCTGGTGTTCTGCGCCACATGCGGCATTACCTTCATCGAACGCAGTTCGTTGACGAAGTCCTGCATCGTAGGCCTTGTCGGCACCGAGCTTGATCGCCTGCGGTCGGCCGGCGCGAGGCTCGACCATATGCAGTGCGGCCACCCGCTCGGCATGCCCGTCAGCCAGCGTCAGGCAGGCATCGACCAGCAGGCCATGGCGGTTCTCCATCAGCCCGTGCCCCATGAAGCAGAGCTTGGCCTCCTTGCCCCGCCCCTTGCGACAGAGCCTGGCATCGGGGTCGGTGGTCGAGCATGCGTCCCGTTCGACCGTTTCTGGCCATGGAAAATCCGCTTCCGCGTTACGTCCGCCGTCCTGAGCCGGCGGCTCGCCTGAGCCATCTTCGCCCGAGCCGTCCTTCGGCTTGACGCTCTTCATCGACGCCCAGGCCGCGATCGGCGTTCCGTCGACCGAGAAGTGATCCGTGGAAAGGAGCTTCTTGACCTTGGGCTGCGCCAGGACTGCACTGAGGAACTTCGCCGCGATGTTGCCCTCAAGCAGCCGGTCGCGGTTCTTCGAGAACACCGAATGGTCCCAGGCTGCGTCGTCGATGCCGATGCCGACGAACCAGCGGAACAGAAGGTCGTATTCCAGCCGCTCCATCAAAGGCCGCTCCGAGCGGATCGAATAGAACGCCTGCAAAAGCATCGCCCGCAGCAGCTTCTCCGGCGGGATCGACGGCCGACCGATCGGCGAGTACAGCGCCGCGAACTCGCGTTCCAGCGCGGAAAGGGCTTCATTCACGATCCTCCGGATCGTCCGCAACGGATGATTGCGCCGAACTCGGGCTTCAAGGTCCACGTAGCTGACCAGTTCGCCAGTTCGATCGTCTCCGCCTCGCATGCGTACGTCTCCGAATCCCTTCGGAGACAATGATCGTTGAAAACCGATGGCGAGTGCCTTTTTCAACAGCCTGCTAGATCAAGGTTGCACCACAGCGGATCCAGACAGCTCTACCTCCTTCAGAAGCGCGCGTAGAGCCGTTTCAGGCGGAGCGCAGGCGCAGGAGTTGGCGAAACATACTACGTCCTCTCTCGGGCTAAAGGCAGCGGCTGGGAGCAGTGGCGGAAAAAGGTGAAGCACAACAATTTCTGTGCGTATCTGTAGTTAAACATACATAATCGCTTAACTAACGCCTATCTTTATTTCGGGGAGATGGCGGTGGCACTCAAGGACGATTTACAGACCGAAGTAACGCAGATCTTTACGGAGAGATGGTCCAAACGAGACGGCACCACTGTTCCCGAACAAGATAGTTTGCGGCTTGGCAACGATGGCGTCGACCTGAATGCGACCGTTTTGTATGCCGACATTTCGGACTCTACAAAGCTTGTTGATAGCCACAGTGCCTTCTTTGCGGCAGAGGTTTACAAGGCATTTCTTAGATGCGCCGCCAAAATTATTATTTCGGAAGGCGGTGTGATTACGGCCTATGACGGCGATCGCGTGATGGCCGTCTACCTAGGAGACTCCAAAAACACGGCAGCTTCTAGGGCGGCGTTGAAAATCAATTGGGCGTGTCTGAACATAGTCCAGCCTTCCCTGATGAAGCAGTACACCACTGAATTTGTATTGAAACATACGGTCGGCATCGACACTTCGCAGTTGCGCGTCGCTCGTGCCGGAATTCGGGGCTCAAATGACCTGGTGTGGATTGGCCGAGCTGCCAACTGGGCAGCTAAACTCTGCACACTGCCGCATGAGCACTCTACCTGGATCACGAAGGAGGTGTTCGACATGCTTCACACCAGCCTCAAGATAACCGAAGGCCGGAGCATGTGGGATCAAATGACGTGGAACACCATGAATGGTGCCACGATCTATCGCTCTAACTGGTGGTGGAGGGTGCCATGAATCAGCTCAAAGAAATCGGCTTGGACGTGGCTGAACGTCAGCTCGACCGCATCATGGGATTCTTCCCGCGCATCGACTCCAAGGTGTCGGCGCTGTTCGCCATCGTCTCGGCGCAGGTAGCGTTCGCCGCCGTCAATCTTACTATTGATGATCTGAAGACGTGGTGGGTTGGGGTGCCTGCTTTTGTCTTCATAGCATCTGTGGCTTGGACAATCATCAACCTGTATCTCTGCGCGTTCCCACACCTTAAGGGCGGCCACGCGTCGCTGGTTTATTTCAAGGAGATCGCCAAACTCACGGAAGGTGATTACCTGCAAAAGTACGGTGCTCTCGATGAGCCATCTCTTAAGAGGGACGTGATGGGCCAGATTTGGCGCAACTCGGAAATCGTGGCGCTGAAGTACGACTACCTTAAGCGAGCCACGTTGGCTGTGATGTTCGCCATACTGCCGTGGTTTCTGCTGCTGATTGGAACGTCATACGTCCATTGGAAGCTTCCGGTTTGAAACCGGCAAAAGACCCCCGCAAACATCACTTCGTACCGAAGTTTTATCTAGAGTCCTGGGTTAGCTCGGAAGACCACCAGCTTGAGGAATTCAAGCGTAACTATGGTGGTCAAATCGTATCGAGACGTTGGGGACCCGGTGGAACTGGCTTTAAGAAAGACCTGTACGCTATGCCGGGCGTGCCAAAAGCGGAGCGACAAATAGTAGAGCGCACATTCATGAGTATGGTCGACACCACGGCGGCCGACGCCTACCGCGAACTACTCCAGGGACGGATTCCGCAGACGTTAAAGGGGCGCGTCGCTTGGGCACGATTTATGCTGTCACTCCTTATAAGGAACCCGGACGAAATCAGCGCTTTCAAGCAATTTGTTTCAAAGAGCTGGACACGGCCGCGACCAGAGGTGCAGGCGAAATATGTGCTATTTAAAAAGCCGGGAGATCCAGATAGCGCCGGGGAATTCCTCCTTAACAAAGACCCTACAATGCCTCTTCGTACAGCGATATTGAGCGCCACCAATACGATTACAAATCCTACGATTTTGGACGGATTTTTGAAGATGCAATGGCACGTCGCAGACCTGTCATCGCTAACAACTCGCCTCCTGACATCCGACAGACCGCTCTACATGACGGACGGCATTTCCCGCCCAGATGGGCACATGTTTCTTCCGTTGAGCCCTACGCATTTGTTCGTCGCCGCGTCATACTCGTCGGGGATGGATAAAATCACCCGCGCGCCACGTTCGAAGCTGTTGCGAACCTCGAACATGGCAGTGGTTCAACAGGCTCAGGAATGGGTCTATGCGGTAGACAATTCCCAAATTGGACTCATTAGACGGGAAATGTCCAAGATGAAGCAAGTCTCGCTGATAAGGCGTATATTGGCGGATGATGCGGATGAGGCGGCCACAACGGTCTAGTGGTCTAATCAGTCGGCCACCTCAGCGTGGGTGCTATATACTCTATCCGACATTTCAGGACTCCACAAAGGCGAACCAGGATTCGGACGCTTGGCAGAGTAAGCCCGAACATGGGCACTGCTCACCCGGCAAGACCATCCACCGCATGCGTCTGGATAGTGTGCTCTTCGCCGATGGCTTTGATCCGAAGGGCTTCGCATGGCGCCCAACGCCAGCGGACAAGGCCAACACAAGATCTACCTGTGGGCCGGCAAGATCCCGGCCAGGTTGGACCGTCGCAAAATCCGGCATCGAAAATAATTTGAGCCTAATCGCTGAAGCGTCTTGCCTGAGCAGGATCGACGCCTATGTGATCGCCACTAGACTAAGCCGATGTAGTGTCCTACAGCGTGTCGCGCTCAATCAAAACACAGTACACCTCGATCGTACGCATGCAGGATGCGCCCCCATCGAGAGCTTTCACCTTCATCGGTGAGGACTCTCTGCGCGTGCGCCGAGAGCTCCCTCACCCAACCCGGGAGCCCCGCTTTGTTACCACCGACACCCTTCTTTCCATTCTGACGATTCTGATGCTTTGGTCCGGCCTGACCATGGCCTTCGACATGATTGCGCCTGAACATCTGCAACCGGCAAAAATGGACCGCATTGCAAGCTTGGCTGAAAATGTGTTTGTCGGTGCCGTGTTCGCGCTACTTGCGCTATTGGCGGCGCTGTAACCGATCAGCCAAGGCGGTGGCGTCTCTCGTGGGCGTCACCGCTGGGCGATCATTCTGCGGCTCCTCCTCGCCGCTTTCGCTTCGCCGGTGCCGGTCGGGCCGCTGTCGGTCCCGCTTCCGCAGAAGGCACGGCTGCACCGCCTTCCACGCTCGACTTTAGGCGCCTCAAGCCTTCGAAAAAGCCTCCATCCCCTCGGAGGTCGATATCGTCGGCAGATGAACGTCCAAATGACTTGCGTCACGCCGCATGCCGACGAAAGCAAAAAAACGCCTTCTCAATGGTGGGTCTTGCGATGTAGCGGTCTCCCGCTACCACCATTCCCCCCGCTCGTTTGACGCCGTGGGGGAAGGCACCCTCGCCCAAGAGTGCCGTTAACCGCCCAGCGATTTCGACTTCGACGCCGCCGATCCTCGATGGATCTCGAAACACCGTGACGGTTTCGACCAAGTCGCGCATTGCCTCTGCACATTCGGAATCGCCAAAAGCAATGCCCTTAGCAAGCCCGGTCCGAAGTTGGTTTAGTTGTTCCTCGTAGCGAGCGAGCACCGCAGGGTGCAGCGCGATCACTCCCGTAGCGGCGGGCACCCGATCCAACTCGGCTAGAATGCCCTTACGCTCTTCATTCAGCGTTGTTGATTGCGGTCCCAGCACGGCTGGGTCGCCATAGCCCTTGGCAATGGCGTTGACCAGGCGCTCGATCTCCCGAGTTAGTTCTTCAAGCCGTCGCTCCAAACGGCTGCGCCTGGCATCGGTGTCGGCTGCCAAGCGCTTCCGTTCTTCGTGGTAGGTCTGGACGTACTGGGCAATCACTTCGGGATGGCGCAACTCGGCGGAAAGGCCGTTCAGAACTGCAGCTTCGACCGTATCCAAATAGAAGGTCTTGGGATCGGCGCATGTTCCGCTTTCAGTCGCGGCGGAACAGCGGATGCGAATGCGCTTGGACTTGTCCACGCCTTTCGACGATATTCCCGCACCACAGGCACCACACCTCAGGAGCCCCGTCAACATGTGCCGTGGTCGGCGCTGGTGGCTTGGATGAGTGGTTGCACGCGCCTTCTTGCGTGCTTGTGCTGCGTCGAACAGGTCGGACGGAACAATAGCGAGGTCGGGCACTGCGACTACTCGCCAGTCACCCTTGGGATTTGGGCGCGAGACACGTTTCCCCGTGTCAGGATCCTTGATCATTCTGACCCTGTTCCAGATCAGGCGGCCAGCATAAAGCTCATTGTGAAGCAGCCCCGTCCCTCTCTGCACATTTCCATTGATGGTGGAGGCATTCCAGGCACGACCGCGAGGCGGCGGTATGCGGTCTGTGTTTAGATCGTGAGCGATATCGCGCGGGGTTTGCCCTGCGACATACTCTCGAAAGACACGACGCACGATTTCCGCTTCATCCTCTGCGATCATCCGCTTCCCGGGATCGCCTAGCACGTACGAATAGCCATAGGTCAGACCGCCGGCGTGAAGCCCTTTGTTGACTCGGCCGGCTTGGCCCCTGCGGACTTTGTGAGCGATGTCCTCTCGGTATAGCTGGCCAACGAGACCGCGCAGGCCGACCAAGACCGTGTTCACCACGCCTTCGTGAACGGCACGAATTTCGATGCCGAGAAATGAAAGGCGTTTGTGAATGCCCGCAAGGTCTTCCATGTCGCGCGAGAGCCGATCAAGTGCCTCTACGACGAGCACGTCGAATTCGTGCTCACGCGCTTTGTCCATGAGCTGAAGTAATCCGTCACGGCCCAGGACGGAGCCACCGGAGCGTGCTCGGTCGTCAAACGTTGCGACAACGTTCAACCCCTCACGTTCTGCATATGCTCGGCACAAAGCGAGTTGATCGTCGATTGATCGCTCATTTTGAAGGTCGGTTGAGAAGCGTGCGTAGATCGCGGTTCGAGTCATGATAAGTTTTCTCGGCCTGTTCACGCTCGTGGTCTTCGCGAGCCGCTTGGCGCGCAAGTGCTTTTGCAAGGCGCAGAATCGCTCTATCAGGCGCTCGGAACAAGGCCCTTTTTTGGTGCCTCACAACCATTGCGAGTAGCGCTCGCTACGGATCGGCTGGGCTTCTGCTGAAAATAAGAATGCGCGGCTTGGTTCGATCCTGCCGAGATCATGATCTTGGTCCATGTCTCCCAGATGCGCGCATGCAGGAGATGAGAAAAGCCATCAAATTGATTAGTCGCAGAATTGGATAGCAAGGCGTGCTTTTCGGAAATCCGTAAGTCCCAACCTCAAGCCGCAAGCTATTCCGGGCGGCTCTGGAGAAGCTCTCAGGCATGTCTGGCGGGATCGCCTGACTACACCCACCGCCGTCTTTCCGAGGTTGTAGGCAACAAGTGGCGCGGGCCCTCACGACCTCCTCAACCTCGTTTCTAATACTCGTCTGGGCATTGCACAGGATCGATTTCCTTTCCCAATTCAAAGAGCAGAGACGACACGCGGTTGCGCACACGCGGGGGGAGTCGCATCAGCCTTTCGATCAAGCGTCTGCCTTCCGCGCTGGCGATGAATCCCAGGCGTTCGTCTACGGTCAGGAGCGGAGCGGTTGCCTCGCCATTGCCCGGCAGACCATCGAAGAAGCGGCTGACAGGAACATCCAGCGAGCGGGCGATTTCGTAGAGCGTGGAAGCGCTGACGCGGTTGCGCGCGCTTTCGTATTTCTGGAGCTGTTGAAAGCTGATGCGGATCGCACGGGCCAGTTGCGCCTGCGAGACGTCCGACTGGACTCGCAGAGTCGCGATCTGCCTGCCGACGTGACGGTCGGCCGGATGGGGACCGACCTCACCGTTAGGTGCCACACCGCTTTGAAAACGATCCAAGATTTTCATCAAGGCTTCACCTGCTCTGTGAGTTTTGCTGCTTTTCTGAGCTTGGGTTCGTCGCAACGTCTAAACGGTGAAGACGGACGAGGTCATTCAGTACCGATCGGATGTGCGGCCAGGGAAAATCGTCTGGATGTTCCCAGTGCTCACCGTCACGCAGGATGACCTTGAGCTTGGCCAAAATGCCTTCGATGGACGTGGCCGCTGTCTGCGGTAGATCATCCAGAAGTGCCCCTTCGACTGTTTCCGATTTTCGGATCAGTTCGTCTGTTCTCGAATAGCCGATCTCAGCATCAGCAGCGTCCCAGCGCGCCTGGTGTGCCACGAAATCCGCAAGCGCCCTGCCCCATTCGACTTCATTTTCAGGAGAGTGGGCATCGTTCAGGCTCTCGATGGAATGGAGCGTCACGTCCGTACCATCGGCAAGCCGCACCTTGGCGCAGGGAAAGCCAACTATCCTGGCGAGGTGTGTCTCCAACCGCTGCTGTTCGCGGCACAGCGCCAGTGTCTCATCATGGATTCTTTGCCAGCTCCCACACAGACGAAGAGCAGGATCGGCCGCGCTGCCGTCCGTCAGTTCGCCAGCCAGCGATTTTGCCTGGAAGGGCCATGCCGCCGCGCCCGTGGCCGTTCCCGTCAGCAAGCGCCGCCGGGTGATGAAAAACAAATTTATGCTATCGTCGGAATCATCCATGATCCGAGCTCCAAACAGCTTTGCATGGAGTGATACAGCCAAACGCTTTGGCGGCCTCAGTTAAATATCTGAATTTAAGATAACTGAAAATCAGATATAAAGGAAGCCCCCATCTGAGTTCAGATGAGGTGATAAGTGGTCGATACACTCGGTACGAATCGGCACAAAGCTTTGATCGCGCTGCTGATCAAAAACCGTGAAGCGGCAGGCCTTACGCAAGTTGAGTTGGCAACCAGGCTCGGCCAATACCAATCGTTCGTAGCTCGACTAGAAAGCGGACAGAGACGTGTTGATGTCGTGGAGTTTATAAACCTCGCCGAGATTCTCGGTTTTAGCGCTCCGTCAGCCATCAAGAAGCTATCGGAAGTAACAGGTTGAGCGATGGGAGCGTGTGACCGCGCTAGTGCAAATTGACAATTTGCAGAACCGGCAAGGAAGCCCCCAGGTTGTTGCACCTACCCGTTCAATCGGACCTCTTCACCTCAGCCTTCGACCCCCATCGAATGGGATCCTCAACCCAGCGGTTGATCTCGGATTCATGCCACCCGGCGCCATTGGTGCTGATCCTCAGTTGAGCCGGGAACGTGCCGTCGGCGATCTTGCGATAGATTGTCGAGCGGGACAGGCCGGTCCTGGCGAGGACTGTTTTGAGACGAACGATACGATCCGGCTCGGACATAGCTTGCGTCCACCTGAATGGTTGTAGCTGATTTCTGTTGGGACAGACAGGACGAACCCATGCCGGAGGCAATCCGATTTTTCGCTTCATCCGCCTGTAGCGTGAAAACGGTGGCAAATCGGAGGGGTGTCAGAGCCCAAGGCCCCGCCCCTTTCCGATGCCATGGCTGAATGCCAGTTCCACACCCAGACGCCGGCCGGATTCGACCTCGATGCCAAGCGCCTTCTTATGATTGGCAAGCATGGATTCAAGCTGCGGATCGCGTTCAAGGCTCTTGGCCATATCGGACATGGCCGAGCGCGTTGACTTGTAGCCGGACATGTCGCCGGCCTGATATTGCTCCCGTCCCGTCCGATCGAGCTTTTGCCAGCGTTCGACGAAACGGTCGGCGCGGCGGCCTGGATCGATGTCCATCCCGGTGCGGATTTCCGTCTCAAGCTGGAGAGCAAGCACGATGCGGCGGACACGGCCAGCCCCCGCCTCGTGGACAAGTTCGGGATTTTTCACATAAGCCGCTTCGGCATCGCGCCAGCCAAAGGGCCGCACCTTCTCGAAGGCCCTACGGGCATCCCTCAACTCGCGCATCTGCTCGGGACTGCCCAGCCCATCCGCATCTCCGTTGTGCGATATCGCGTCGATAGCGCGCGCGTGACGAATAAGCGCCTTCGTACGAGCGCTGCGCAACGCCGCTTCCGCGTCCACCGGCACATTCGCGCCGCGTGGCACTCCGGTGGCGAGATTTTCTCTGCCGGGCGTCGGGTCCGCATCTCCGATCCGTACCTCTACACTCTCCCTTCCCGGCCCAGGTCCACGTTCCTGCATGGGCACGGCGTCTGCGGGCGAGCGCAACCCGTCGAGCAGTCCGCCTATCCTGTCGCGCAGCTTCTCCGGAACGATCCGGCGCACGATCTCGACCGCGCGCTCGCGGAACGTGATACCGCGCCGTTCGGCATAGTGTTGCGCCGAGTCGACCTGCTCGTAATCCGACGCCATGTCTTTGGCGCGGTCCCGTGACAGCGTCCGGACGAGGCGTTCGCGGGTCGTGAAGTCATCGCTGCCGTAGTGCAGGTCCATTCCGTCTCGATGCCGCGACAGTGCGACGTAGCTGCCATGCGCATCCATGCCCGGTGTGGCGAGCACATGCGTCCGGTCGACGGTCATGCCCTGGGCCTTGTGAATGGTCGCGGCATAGCCGTGGTCGATGTGGGCATAGTCTTTCAGATCGAAGCGCACGGATCGGCCGTCGTCGATTTGAACCGTCATCCTCTGTATGCTGACCTCTTCGATCACGCCGAGCGTGCCGTTCTTGACGCCAAGCGCGCGCTCGTTGCGCAGGAACATGACACGGTCGCCGCCGGCGAAGGCCCTTGCACCGCGTTCCACATCCACCTGAACCTCGTCGCCGAGATCGCCGGCAGCGCGCATGCGCTCGCGCGCTGCCTGGTTGAGCGCGCTCACCTCGTTGTTTGTGTGGGTGAGGATGATCCGGCTTGCCTCTGGATGCGCCTGCCTGTCGCGATCCCAGCGCTCGACGAGTTCAGCTCGCGCCTCGTCGCGCGTTGCAGCCTGATGCACCATGCCTTGCGCATCGTAGGCGCCGATCGCGGCGCCGATCCTGCCGGTTGCCAGATCGCGCGTGGCATCGCGCTGCCAGTCCTCACGCTGCCGGCGGACCTGACCGATTTCGACGCCGCCATGACGCTCGTGGATGGAACGGAACGCGGCGCCGGCCTCGATCGCCTGCAACTGCTGCGGATCGCCGACGAGTACGACTTTTGCGCCAACGTCGGCGGCATGGGAAAGCACGCGCTCCAACTGGCGCGTGCCGACCATGCCGGCCTCATCAATCACCAGGACATCGCGAGCTGTGAGCAGATCGCGGCCCTGTCCCCAGCTATGCTCCATACTGGCGATGGTGCGTGATGAGATGCCTGATCCGCCTTCCAGATTCTCGGCGGCAATGCCGGAGAGTGCGGCGCCTCGAACCTCGTAGCCCGCCGCTGCCCATGCCTGGCGCGCAACGCCCAGCATGGCGCTCTTGCCCGTTCCGGCAAAGCCGACGACGACACCAAGACCGTTTCTATCGGTGATATGCGCCAGCGCATCGGTCTGCTCGCTCGAAAGGACAAGCCCGCGTTGCGCTGCGCGCGCCAGTGCCGCCTCGCGATGTGCCTTACTCACCGCGTGTCTCTCGTCCAAATCGATACGCTCCGCAGCGCGGTGAAGGCGCTGTTCGGTGTCGATCATCTGCCGAGTGGTGAAGCGATCTTCGCCACGTCCGTCCTTGCCGAGTTCAATCAGATCGGGTGCGTTGCTGATGGCTGCCACGACCGCGTTGAACTGCTCCACTCCGTCGCTGTGCCGATGCGAGAACTTCGCAATGTCCTTTCGGGTGAAAGTCGATTGCTGATGCGTGATGGCATCGAGCGCCACGGATGGATCGGCAATGATGCGCGCACCATTGTTGCGCGCGATGTCGCGATGCAGTTCGGCGCGATCTGCTTCAATGTCGCTAGCAGCAAGGCCACTGCCCTCAATGCGCTGTGCTGGCGCACCAATCTGGGTTTGCGGCTCCAGTGAAATGCCCTGCGCTTCCAGACTGCGATGATCGATGTGCGCGTCGATGTCGAGTTCGGCCAGGCGTTCATTGGCCAGCTCCGCCCATCGCTCGCGCCAGCGCTCAACCAGCTGGGTAGCATTCCAGTCTCGAACCTTGGCGCCAAAACCATTCTCGTCCACGGCCCGCATGGTCAGCATGACATGAGCATGCGGCTTGGGGCTTCCATCCTCTGCGCGGTCCCAGTGCACATTGAGATCGGCGACCATGCCCCGGCTTACGAACTCAGCCTGAACGAAGTCGCGCGCCAACTCGATGCCTTGCGCCTGGCTGAGTTCACGCGGGAGCGCAAACTCGACCTCGCGGGCAAGTTGCGCATCCTTCCTCACCTCGAACGCCTCGACATCGTTCCAAAGCCGTTCGCGGTCGCGCCAGGCCTCCGGTGCATCCTCCGGCAGCATCACCTCGGAATGAACGACACCGCGCTTGGCGGAGAAGTCGTGGCTGCGTTCTATCCGCTCGTCACTCAGCCGCGAGGCCGAGCGGTAGGCGGCGGACGCCACAGCGCTTGAGCCTGCCTTGCGGCCAATGACCTTGACGTGAAGATGATAGATCGCCATCGCGACCAGATCATTTGCACGTCAAAGCCCACGTCGGCACGACGTATAAGCGCGCCCTCCCTCGAAAAAATCTCGGGATGGACCAGCCCGTCCCGGGCTGTCTCGGCGACCCTGAAGCCTTCCGGCAGCCGCTCCCCTATCATCCTCCGACCGACAACCGATGGAGACAGCCATGCGCAAACCGCGGGACTTCGACGCAGAACTTCAAGCCCTGGAAGCAAAAGCGCGAGAGCTCAAAACCAGAAAGGTGCAGCAGCTTGGCGAGCTGGTGATCGCCACCGGCGCCGATCAGCTCAGCGCCGACGAACTGGCGGGCGCACTGGTCGCAATCACTGAGACGAAAGACACGGCAAAGCGTGAGGCATGGGCTAAGCGTGGGGTGATGTTTTTCGAGAGCAGGTGCCGGCGAACTGCTTCGGCATCTCAGCGCAACCCTCGCGGCGCTCCAGCGCAATCGGGCAGCGCGCAATCGCCGGCAGGCGGCACAGGCTCGCAATGACATGAGAACATGGCAGGTGGAGCGTCGCAAACGCACCCGACAGCTGATCGAGCTTGGCGGTCTCGTCCTCAAGGCAGGCATTGTCGAGCTCACCAATGACGATCGCGCAATCATCTACGGCGCGATGCTCTGGATCGCCGCGAAGCTGCAGGGCCATGACGGTAAGCATGCCCGGGAGCTTTTGGCCGCGAAGGGAAAGCAGGCATTCGATGGTGAACGGCGTGAAGAGCAGATGGACTGGCGAACATAGCCACAGTTGGCGCGAGCAGCGGCCAATCCAAAGTCGGAACAGCAAACTTCCGCCGGTGTGCCAGCGCCGCAGTCAAGCGCTTGCGCAGGAAGCTTTCGCGATCTCCTCGCGACCGCCGACAATCTTCTCTCGCGAGCCTTGATCCTGATCATATAGAGCGCAAGGCTCGCGTTGGCGACGCTCGTCAAAGCGGGCGCTGCCCTATGAGCGAACTTCAAAATCCAGATCGTGCCCTCGAAACCTCCCACGCCCTCCAGATTCGATCATGCACACTGCGCATTGATACAAACTCTATAGCCAGGGTGAGAGCCAGCGGCATTGCTCTGCACAGCTGGAACGGGCGGAAAAGTGAAGGAAGCTCCTCGCTTTAGATGAGATAGGCAAAAGCATCCCAGCCGATGGGACAACAGAAGCGAAACTTACTCTTGTCATGTTGCGCAAGAGAGGTGGATTTTACGAAGAAACGTACTATTTGCGCCGTGGGCAGGCTAGAAAAATCAAACGTCGCTCAATTCATCCAATACAAAAAAGGGAAATCATATGACCACTGCTCTCGAGCAAGGCAACAAACTGGATACCGTGTCGATAACGGCTGACATTGTCGCCGCCTATGTATCGAACAATCCAGTACCGGTTGGCGAGTTGCCAAAACTCATCGGCGACATCCATGCCGCCCTGAATGGCATCGGCACGCCGGCGGTAGAACCTGTGGTAAAACAGGACCCGGCAGTTTCGATCAAGAAATCGGTGACACCTGACTTCATCATCTGTCTGGAAGACGGAAGGAAATTCAAATCGCTCAAGCGGCACCTTCAGCACTTCAACCTGACCCCCGACGAATACCGGCAGAAATGGAACCTGCCGTCCGACTATCCGATGGTGGCGCCGAACTACGCGGCTACCCGGTCGGCTCTGGCGAAATCAATAGGGCTCGGGCGCAAGGCGGCGACGCCCACGTCTGCCGCGGCGGAAAAACCAAAACGGGCTACTCGTGCGGCGGCAGCGGCGACGACTGCGGCGGCCATGAAGTCGCCGCTGAAGAAGGTCCGCAAGGCGCCGGCCAAAGCGTAACGCGCTGCACCTAGCGGACGTGCCAAGTTGTATAGGACCTGAACATGGCAAAGCCCCGCCTTGCGGCGGGGCTTTGTGTTTTGTCGGGTCACTCTGCGGCGCGGCGTGACCAGATGAGCGAGAACTCACCCTCGGTGTCGGTCTCGACCAGGCTCGCATAGATCGGAGCGGGGAAGCTGGGATCGTCGAGCTTGACCGAGTGGTAGTCGCGTCCCTCGCGCGAGGTCTTCTTCCATGCCGCCCCGAACTCGGTGGCGCCAGCGAAGATGCGGAAGTCGGGACCCTTTTCATTTTCGCCATCCGTCGGAGCGAACGTTACCGTCTTGACGTTGAGATTGAGGGTCTTGACCGAGCCGGAGAAGCCGTTCGCGGTGCGGGAGAAAGTGCCGATCGTAGCCATGGTGATGTTCCTTTGTGTTTTCTCGGGCCGCGCCCATCGCGGCCTCGATGGTGGACGTGAGACCGGAAACGATCGGTCTGCATCCCGAAGGGGCTGAAACGAAGTGGAAGACGGCGACGCGAGGCTTTCTTGGACCGTGAGGAATGGACGCGCAGCGGACAGGGGAAGAAAACGCAGCGCCGACGTTGCGAGAAGACGATCGAGACGGAGTGAAACGAAGACGGTCTTCGGTCAGACCCAATCCATTCGAGGACGCCTTGGGCGTGGCCTGGAAAGAATACCCGGAAGGAACGCCACATTGGCTAAGATCCAGTCAGGGCCATTGTAGCTTGCGCCCTGCGCTTCTGAATTTCGGTCACAGACCTTCCTCACGCGCCAGGGCGGTGTTGGTCCTACTCCTAACCGGTGAAGAAGGGACGTCCGATTTCCCTAATCTTTGGGCTGAATCGTCATCGCGTTCGGGGCGGCTCCGAAGGCGACCAATTGATTGCTGAGGGCAGCACTTCTAAGCCGACAGATGCCGACGATTTCCTATAGATGCGTCACACCTGATCCTCCACCGCATGGCCGAATGTTCCCGCTGCGGTCACGCCGACGCGCGGTGAGGCATTGCTGGAAGGTCGGATTCACGCCGGGCGTCTGACGCCGAGGTGATGCGCTGCGTGACTTTCCCGATAAGAGTGGTGGAAATTCCCGGTTCGACCATTGGTTTGGAGGTGCACCCCGAGCATCTGCCGAAGCGCTTGATGATCCACAAGCCGATGAAGATCGACGGCAAGGTCGTCTGGCACACAGAGATTTCGAGGGTAGGACATGGCCAGGTCGAAAGGTTCGCAGCAATTATCACAGGCTGAAATTGAGCGCTTTGTGACGGCAGCGGAGGCACTGCACTTAAGTATCATCAAGCCGTTTATATCGCCCGATAGCGACCACTTACCGGCAGACGCGCGTCCTGCATGAGGTGCTGTTGAAAGCCGTGCGGGAAGTCACCGGGAAGGAAGTGGCGTTCATCCAGTGGAACGGGACAGGGCCGTGCAAGCCGTAGCGTGGCTCTAGCCGTTTTCGCAGCCGATCCCATCGCCGTGGCGGTCCAGATCATAGATATCCCTGCCGACAACAGTGACCGGGCCGCGTACATAGGCGGACCATTGCCCTTTCCGGAGGAGCAATCGACGTCGCTGGCGATTGGAACGCAGGCTCCCGCGTAGTTTGGGGCGCACGCGTCTTCGGCATGAGCGCAGCCGATGAAAGATGCCACACCAAAAGCGACCGCGCCTACACGACGGGAAGCCGCCGGCTGGATCCTTATCCGAATCAGCGCTGTATCTCAGTCGTCTATCTCTTCGCCTTCATCGTCTTCGTTCGAACCGCGAGACGAGTCTTCGACGAAGGTTTGGCAGCCCTCATTAAATGGTTGGCTGTTTGAGCTGCAGTCGCTGTTGTTGGAAATCTGATTTTGCTCAGCCCAGTCGTAGCCAGCTTTATGCCCGGAACAATCTTCGGTGCAGTCATTTCCTCCGAAAGTCCCCTGCGCATGACATGGCGTGGCTGATGCCGCCGCAAGCATCAATGTGCCCAAGTGGAACAGCCTTCGAATTCTCATCTGCGCCCCCCATGGTGAGCAACGCTGCTATCTAGGCGCCGCGAATATGCCTACTCGCACGAACCCAAATCACGCAATTTGGTCCTGATATCAGTGGCAGTGATACTCGCCAGTCTTGTGGTTGGTATGGCATCCATTGGCATCGGTGCCGCCGCCGTGTGCGAAGGTATCCATCGAAAATGCGAACATGGTCAAAGCCGCCATGGCGGCAAGGAAGCCCTCCCAAGATAATTTGGACAGAAGAGCACTATCGTGGAGTAGCACAACTGGCTGAATGCAAATTACCTACTTGTTAAGTGGCGATCTTCAATATCCAATATTGCCCCCGCATCAAGATCGGCCGATGAAATGGCGAGCGACGGGCTTAGACGCCCAATTGCGCGGCCATCATTTGCGTGGCCGCCGTCGTCCGGTCAATGCCGCTGGTGATCGACAGCAGATGTCGTTTCGTCGAAAGAAATTCGGAGTCGCTGCAATCGGCCACAGCGCGCTTGAACAGGGCTCGCATGGCGAATCAGCGCGACCTCGCCGCTACCAGATCACAGACCAGCGAGGCATCTGTCGGCGCAAGTTGATTTGCGACGGCCTTTCGGATCGCAAAGCTTCGCGAACTCGGCTTTCTCAAAGCGGGTCAACGGCGCGGCGGCGGAAAATCAGGGGATTTCGGATTGGTCTTGGCCATGACTTCTGTACACGATTCAAAAATCATTCTTCGCCGCAAAAAATTGCCGCATGCCGCATCTGTGGTCGCTCGTCGACACGCAACCGACATGTCCCTCCGTCGCGCAGTCGCTGTGGTAATGGGGGTGCCACCGCCACGGCGCCACAACGGCCTGTGGCGAGTGTCGATCAGCCTGGCTGACTCATAGCAGCCCGAATGCCATTGCGGTGAGAAAGGCCACCACTAGCACCACCAGGACCCCAATAATCAGCCAGACGGCGCTCTTGGCGTCCATTTAGACCCTCAACTGTCGGTTCCATTGATCACATAGCGCGACGCGAAGACGCTCACCAGTCACTGTGACTCCAGCGGATACGCGTCCTGGGCGAACTGACGGGCGTTTGTGGATAGGGACTACTGTGGGAGCGTGGGTTCGAAAAGTGGGAATATTCGCGCGCAAAAGGCCGGCCGGCTTACCGGCCTGTCGCGCGGTCAGTCTCAACTGGTTGCCGGCTTGGATGTAGGCGGCTCACGGCGAGCGAGCAGCTTGTCGATCCGCCTTCCATCCATATCGAGGATCTCGAAGCGCCAGCCCTCGTGGTCAAAGTGCTCACCGGCTTCCGGCAAGTGCCCAAGGCTGGACAAGGCGAACCCAGCGATCGTGTGAAAATCCCCTTCGGCAGACCCCGATCGGAATCCTAGGCGAGCGAACGCATCGTGCGCCAGCATCATTCCGTCGATGAGCAAGGACCCGTCATCGCGCTCGATGACATCAGGGTCCTCATTGTCCAGGTCAGGAAGGTCCCCTGCGATGGCTTCGAGCAGATCGGTCTGGGTGACGATCCCCTCCAGAGCGCCATATTCGTCGATGACGATCGCCAGACGCACCGGCGTCCGCTTGAACTGATCGAGTACACGGAAAATCGGCGTTGCCTCGTGAACGATCAAAGGTTCTCGGATGACCGCCATCGGGTCAAGCGTTTTGCCGTCGAGCACCTGGTCGAGAAGGTCCTTCTTCAGAATCATGCCAAGCGGTTCGTCTATCCCCCCACGGCCGACCAGAAGCTGCTCATGGCGACATTGCCGGATGGTGCGCAGAATCTCGTCAGGGATGTCGTCGGTATCGATCCAGTCGATATCGCGTCGCGGTGTCATGATGTCGGCAATGCGCCGATCGCCGATGTTGAAGACACGCTCGACCAGTTCCTGTTGCGTCTGATGAAGGAGCCCTGCCTCCTGGCTTGCCGCCACGAGCAGCTTCAGCTCTTCGGGCGAATGCAAGGACTCCTCGCCTGTGCCCGGACGCAGACCGCACAGACGCAGCACCAGATTGCCGAGACCGTTGAGAACAAGAATCGCCGGCCTGAGCAGGAGCAGGAACAGACCGAGAGGGCGGACGACCCGAAGTGCCGTGCTCTCGCTGCGCTGGAGCGCCAGACTTTTCGGCGCTAGTTCACCCAGGACAATGTGTAGCGCGGTTATGATGATGAAGGCGATTGCGACGGCAATGGTGTGCGAAGCTGCCGTGGCCAGCGACCCCATCACTCCCAAGAGGAGTGGCTCGATCAAATGAGCGAGTGCAGGCTCGCCGACCCAACCGAGCGCCAGCGATGAGATGGTGATGCCGAGCTGAGTTGCTGCAAGGTTCGCATCGAGATTCACCAAAGCCCGTTGAAGGAGGCTGGCGTTCGAGCGTCCAGCTGTAGCCAATTCGTCGACGCGGCTTCGTCTAACCGCGACCAGCGCAAATTCGGCGGCGACAAAGAAACCGTTGGCGCCTACGAGTAGGAGAACCAACAGAATTCCAAGAATGTCGCGTAGACTACCATCGTCCGCAGGCATGATATCCTCTTTATGAAACAGCCACTCTCATCTCTCAAGCGCGTATGCCGCCGTCGTGGAACCGCCGTTGGCCATCATTGCGGAGCGATCACCGCAGCTCCGCCTCTGACAATCAGGGGCAAGATAGCCAAATCCGCGCTGAGTATCCTACCCCCGCAAAAAATCCGCCGGCGCGAACCGGCGGGCCAGAAATCGGATAGAAAAAGAACCGGTCATGCCGGCCGAACTAAATGTGGCGTCTGGGTAGTCGAAGTCAATGGACCCGCCGCGTAGAGATCGCCTTTGATCCAGTGATTTAGCAATATCACCCCGATGCCGGCGAGGATCGCCAGCGCTATCATCCAAATGATCTTCTGACGGTCGCTCAATGTTCTAAACCCAAACCCGAACCGCGCGTGCCGGCACTTAATGGCACGACGTCGTTAATTGCAATGTGATCCCTATGAGAATCGCTGTGGCCTTGGCGGTCGGTCAAACTTTCTCATTTCGACGAGATTTGCCAGACAGCCACGCCAGTAAGAATAAGGCCGGCGGTACCTTCGATAGTTCGCGATATCACATCGAACAGGCGCGGCCGACGGTCGAAGAAATGCACCAGCCGTTCCCGAAACAGGATCGACAGAACTGCCACGCAAGACAACGTCAGTGCCACGCCGGCCATCATGGTGATTGCAAAGAGTATGCCCGCGACCGGAACACCTCTTGAGATCGCGAAGGTCATCGCGAAGAGCGTCAATGGACATGGGATCAGGCCGGCCATGACGCCCACAACCTCGCCTTCATGCTGATGGTGATGACCGTGGCTGAGCGCCCGCCAAAGCATCCACAGACCAATTAACCCGAGCAGGCCACGACTGACATCCTCCAAAAGCGGCGCCCGGCCGACGCTGCCCAGCGCAATCGAGACCAATGGCAACGAGAGGGCTGCAATCACAACGGCAATCGTGACATGGGTGAAGGAGAGTGTCAGCGACACCAGTAGGCCGCGACGGATGCTGGCATCCGATCCGGCCAAATAGGTAGCCAGCACGGCTTTGCTGTGTCCGGGTGTCAAAGCATGCGCAGCTCCGAACAGGACACCCATCGGCAGGAAGGCAGTGAACGCCAGCCAGTCGCCCCCGGCTGACAGCAATTTGATCTGTTCGGCGAGCGCCAAGTATATCGTGCGTTGAAACTCGACCAGGGTTTGGAAAAACACGTTCTATCCGTTCCGCCGCTTCAACTGCACGTCAATTCAAGGCGTGTCGCGAATATCTTGCCGAGATCGGTTCCGGTCGGATCGCTGAAGAAGGCATCCGTCAATTTCGTCTGATTCTGTGCGATTGCGGTATTCGGATCGGGGCGGACGACGGCCCTCGTGCAATCTTTCGGTAGGCCAGCCACGGCGATCTTATCGTCATCGGTGAAATCGATCGCGGTGTAGAAGGTCGGATCGTAGACGCCGATGCTCACCTTGCCGGCGAGCGCCAACGTGTCTTTCGGCTGCGTCTCGAATTGGATGATGAGTTGATTGTTCTCGTAGCTAGTGACCAGCCTCGCCGGCGGCGTCATCGCCACGTCCTTGCCTTCCACAGTGACCATTTGGAAATAATTGTATTCTTCCAGTGAGGCATGGATGGTGAGGGCGGCGGCGTCGAGTTCTTCGGCGTCGAGAGTAAAGTCGGAATTCTTGTCGAACTCCATCAGCACCGTCGAGGAGAAGAGCTCGTCGAACCGCCAGAGATGCTTGAGCGACTTGACCGACTTGTCAGCGCCAACCGTTAGGTCCAAACGGGCTTCCGCGAAGACATGAGGATGAGCGCCGACCGCGACGGTGGAGGCGAGCAGGAGCGCCATGCCAAAAATCGTGCTGGTCAGTCGCATTTGCGCTCGCTTTCTCGTCATTGCGCGCCAACCGAGTGATCTGGCAGCGCAAGCAGGCTAAATTGGGACGCGGCCCGCGAAGCCTTTTCAATCATCGACTATCGAACTTGCTATGATGGCGTTCGCTGTGCCCCGAACGGCTGGCGACGTCAAATGCACGAGCTGCTTGCGATTGCCCGCGATCAGTATGAACAGCCGGGAAACCTGCCTGCCCTTCCTCTCCTCGCCGATTTTTTCGGCGTCGGTGCGGTGGAAGAACCGTTTTTCAAACTCGGCGCGGTCGACATCGAAAAGCTTGAGCGAGCAGGTCTGGACGGACCTGCCGTCCATGGTCGCCCTGGTCACCGCGACCATCGTTCCGGCCGGAAGGTCGTCGCCGGTGACCTGCCATCCGCGGAACGCCTTCATGGCATCCACAGGAGCAAGTGCCGCGCCGTCGACGAGCGGCGTCCATCCGCGCGTCTTTGCCAATGTCGCGGTTCGCTCGAAGTCGGGGCCGTGCGCCAGGCATGTCGCGTGGAAGGCATCCAGCGCCCGGTCGACGCCATCGGCATGCGCAAGCGGTGATGCCAACCATGCGGCCGCAAGCGTCAAGGACAAGTAGGTCTTGGGCATTCGGTAGACTCGCGTATCGAAGCAGGCCGGGATAGCCAATCGGCAAGATAGCGCCGCGGCGGCTACGCACGCAATGCAGCGCGGCCCGCGACTACCGGCCCGCGCGTCTTCCTGGCGGCGGCGCGCCCGGTCCGGTCGCCGCGGCATGCGGCGCTCAGGCAGGCAGGATCTTGTCCGTGGTCGCGCGCACATAATCGAGGTTCATGGTCCCGACGGCGCCGGTATCGTCGACCCTGAAGCCTGTCTCGACCAGTAGAGTTCCGACCGCATTCATGTCGATATGCCCGTGCCGATGGAGCCTCGGCAATCTGGATTCGTGCAGCGGCCTTCCGAAGTCGATCAGCAGCAGTCGGCCTCCCGGCTTCAGAACCCGCTCCGCTTCACGGAAGAAGGTCGATCGGTCGGGTTTCGGCAGGTGATGCAGCATGAGCGTACCGATCACGATGTCGAATTGGCCATCCTCGAAGGGAAGTTCCTGGGCCGTCGCCTGGACGAAGGTAAGATCAACGCCGGCTCGCGTAGCCTTGACGCGCGCCCTCTCGACCATTTCGACCGATGCGTCGACGCCCGTGACGCGTCCGACCGCTCCGACCAACCGTCTCGCGGCTATGGCAAGCGTGCCCGTACCGCAGGCGACATCGAGCATCGCCTCGCCGGGCTGGAGCCTTGCCAGACGCAGCATGAATTCACGGAACCGGTCCTCGCGGCCCCAAGTCAGGACGCGCGCAAGCAGGTCATAGCCGACCGCCCTATGCAGGACGATGCCGATGCCCCTTTCGCCGGCGCCATGCGCGCCGGCAGTCCGCATGTGATGGAAGCCGCCCCAGAGTGCGAATGCCGCGACCGCAGCGAGGATGAGGCCGTGGACTGCAGCCGTCCAAGCACCGGCATTGAGATAGCCGTCCCCGAAATGAAGCATTAGCAGAAAACCGGCGACCAGCGACAGTTTGACGAGCACAGCAAGCATAATAACACCCTTTCGCGAATGCTGTCCGTTTCCAGCCCGATGACCAAATTGGTGCATTTCCTTTTGCCTCCTCGTCCGTTTCCGGAGTGCTCAAGGCATTCTTGAGCTTCTGGACTCGGCGTATCATACTGGACAGATTGTCCATTAGCGCTGTTGCTGGACAACGGACCGCTGAACGTCCCAAACCGCACGGTGGAAAGAGCAATGACCATTAAAATCGAGCGGCCCGACGACAGGGGTACGATCGACCGTCGTGTCGCGCGCACGCGCGCCATGCTGCAGGACGCGCTGATTGCTCTGATCCCAGAGTGCGGCTATGCGGCTCTCACCGTGGAAGACATCTGCCAGAAAGCTGATGTCGGCAGGTCGACCTTCTATACGCACTATGCCGGCAAGGACGAATTGCGCAGCGCGGCCCTTGAGGCGCATCTGCTGTCGCTGAGCAGGCGCGTGTCGGCAGACGAAAAGACAGGCAATCGCCTGTTCGAATTCAGCCTGCCGATGTTCGAGCACGCGCGGGCGTTCCGGTCGCTTCACAAAGCGCTACTTGCGAGCAGCGGCGACACGATCCACGATCAATTGCGTGAACGCATACGGCGCGCAGTGCGAACCGAACTGTCTGGCAAGCGGATCGGCGACGCGGGCGTGCCGCTGGAATTCGTCGTCCAGTTCATATCGGGAGCCTTTCTCTCGGTGCTTGCCTGGTGGATCGCCGAGGACTCCAGCCTATCGCCGGCCCAGGTCGACGACCTGTTCCAGCGGATGGCGGGTTCAGCTCTTCCGGGGCGGTCACCCTAGCAAGACCTTCCAAATCCAGATCTCGCGCCGGTTGAGGCTAACGTTCCTCGGGCGGCCGAATCTTGCGAAACGTCATGAGCAAAGGATTTCGTAGATGGTGTTCAAGCCACCGGCGACGAGAATTGGTCAGCCGAAACCGGAAACGGCAAGCAGGGGTCCGGCGACCATCGGACTGACCGCCGAACCGCGTTCGGCCAGAGCCCCACTCGGACCGCCAATCTTCGTCGATTCAAAATCGCATGGCAACGAGTCGAGCTATTTCGGCCGGCGCTTGATCGGGGATGGCAAAGACCGAGCTGACGTTGATCTCACAAAGCGCATACGTGTCTTCACCTGACACAGTCCGTGGTCCGTAGAGAAAATCGGCATCCCAAATGATCGGCAGCGACCTGGCATCGACGCCTAGCACAGCCATCATTTGCGGCGTCCACCCGGTTTCCATATTGGTCCGCAGCGACTGAAACGGTTCGGCCGTGGCGGGATGCATTATCCGCGGCCCTGGTTGCGCAGCCTCGGAATCTGGCCCTTCAGGAGGTGGTGGGATTAGGGCCTTGATGAACTGGTGGCCAAAGCCGACCACCTTGTCGGCGCCCATGTAACAGCGGATCATCCCGTCGGGTAAACGCGGTTGGAATGGCTGATCCACGATGCAGCCATCGGGTGTCAAATACACCTGGCAGCGCGCCATGAAATCCGGCAGTGCGAGTTCTTCCGGCATACTGCCGCGTCGCGCGTGCAGCACCCGAACCGCCGGCTCTCCGCCAGGAAGCGAACCGATCAGCTCGACCTTCCATACTCCCTGGCCGCCATTGCCGCGGTTCTGCTTCAGCACCCGTGGACCGGCCGTCCGAAGCCGCTCCGGAAACGCCTCGCGAAAAGCCTCGGCGGAGCCGTAGAGGTAAGTATCGGTTCCCCATCCGAGATGCTTCGTACGGTGCAGAACTTCCTTCACGCCCATTTTCAGGATCACGTCTGGATGTGCACTCACCCAGGGGCCGCGTGCCGCCACGTCGCGCAGCAGCGGGTCGAGCACCGCACGGGTTTTTCCCTCGTGCAAGGGATCGACCCAGACCAGCACGCCGTCCGTCGCCAGGAGCTGGGTCCGAACCTCCTCGGCAAACTCTTCGTCATAAACGGCGGGTTCGGCGTGAACACCGATCGCAGCGAGTTCCTCGAACACGCGATGAAACCGGTTGTTCTGCGGTGTCGCCGTGCGACGCGCCTCCCGGTCACCGCGCCAGACCACAGCCACTCGCCTCGTGCCCATTATACCTCGCCTCCTACTTGCTCGCCCATCAGGCAGCCCCGATACGAAATAGACTGCGATGCTCGCATCCGAGCAGAAAGATCGCCCTAGACCGAGCCCGCCGCGACGCCGAAAAGCACGCCCAGGATCGAACATGCCGCTAGCACCGGGATCACGCCGACCTTGAAGCGGAATACCGCCAGCATCGCACCGAGGGTCAGTACGAGAGACGGAATGTTGAGGGAACCGAGGACTGGCACGTCGAGCCTCATGCCCAGCAAGCCGATCTCATGCAAATCGCGAAACAGGACATGAAGCGCGAACCACACCGCGAGGTTCAGGATCACTCCAACCACCGCTGCCGTGATGGTCGACAGTGCGGCTGACAGGGCCTTGTTGCTGCGCATCGTCTCTATGTACGGCGCGCCGAGAAATATCCACAGGAAGCACGGGACGAAGGTCACCCACGTCGTCAGAAGGCCGCCGAGCGTTCCAGCGACCAACGCGTTAAGAACCCCCGGCTCCCGGAATGCTCCCATGAAACCAACGAATTGAGTGACCATGATCAGCGGACCCGGCGTCGTTTCGGCCATGCCGAGGCCATCCAGCATTTCTCCAGGCTTCAGCCAGCCATAGTGCTCGACTCCTTGCTGGGCGACATAGGCAAGCACCGCATAGGCCCCGCCGAACGTCACCACCGCCATCTTGGAAAAGAAGATGGCGATGTCGGTGAAGACATTGCCTTGCCCAAGAAACAGCAACAAGAAAAGGACCGGAACGAACCATAGCAGCAGAAACACCGCCGCAATCTTCAGCGACCATTCGATGGATGGCCGGGCATGCGCCGGCATCCCTTCGCCAAGCGCCGAGTCGACATCATCGACCTGCTTGCCACCAAGCTTGCCATGTCCATTGCCTGGCTGGAATGCGGCCCAACCCATCTTGCCCCCGACGTAGCCGATCACGGCCGCAACCAGGATGACCAGCGGGAACGGTGCATGGAAGAAGAACAGGGCGATGAAGGCTGCCGCAGCGAGGCCGACCATCACATTGTTCCTGAGCGCCCTCCTGCCGATCCGCAGGACCGCTTCGAGCACGATGGCCAGAACCGCCGCCTTCAGGCCGAAGAAGAGCGCCTGGATAGCGCCAACGTTGCCGAAGATGGCGTAGATCCAGCTCAGGACCATGATGGCGACCGCGCCTGGCAGCACGAACAGGATTCCCGCGACGAGGCCGCCTTTGGTCTTGTGCATGAGCCAGCCAATATAGATGGCCAATTGCTGCGCCTCCGGACCTGGCAGCAGCGTGCAGTAGTTGAGCGCATGCAGGAATCTCGTCTCGCCGATCCAGCGCTTTTCCTCAACGACGATCCGATGCATCATGGCGATCTGGCCGGCCGGGCCGCCGAAGCTGAGCATTGCAACGCGGGCCCATACTCGCATGGCGTCCGCAAACGAAATGTCATGGTCGTGGGTTTCGGCCAGAGATGGCGGCGTCGTGACGGACTGCTCCAGATTGGCCATAGTTTGAGTCCCTGCGGTCATCCGCGTTTCTTGCGGAAATACTGATAGAGGTTGTCGAAGACAGGAGCGCCCTGCGCGATCCGCTGTTCGTCGCTCTCGTTCGCCATGGCGATGCCTGCAATCAGACTGGCAATCCCAGTCGCCTCCTCGCGACCGAACTTGTTGTCCTTGAGGTCGATGTCATGGACGATCTCGGCGATGGCCTGGAGTGCCGGATCATTGATGCCGGCGCGGGTAAGCAGAACTTCGAAGCTGCAGCGATCGCCCTCATGGGTGATTTCGCCTTCGAACATGTCGAAGCGCAATTCCCCCTCCTTTGGCACGTATCCCTTGCCCGCTACGAAGCGGATGATCGCGTCAGCATCGATGAACCGGCGGATCAGCCAACTGCAGGCGATGCGGTCGACATGCACGTCCCGGCGCGTGACCCAGATTCGGCCCTTGAGCTCGCTCGGCTCGGCGGCCTTCTTCGGTTCCTTGGTCATGGCCTTGTCCTCTGTAAGCTGTGTTTCAAGTTCGGCGATCAGTCCCTCGATCGTGAGGCGACCGCTGGCACCAAAAAAGTCGATCATCACCACTTCAGTGAGCCGCTTGCGCAAGCGACCAAGTTGCGGACGCGCTTCTGCGTGTTTTTCCGATGTCGCGTCGGCCCCAATCGCTGCAGCCAGCTCGCGCGCTTCCCCAGCGATCTCCGCATAGTCGGCATCACGGGCCGCGTCGAACATCGCCCGCACCTGCGCGTCCGACAGACCGTCGACAAGGCGCGCCTCGCAAATCATGGCCTCGCCGCCGCCGGCGACGATCTCCTTCAGAAGCCATTCGAAATCCTCCTGCATCTCGGCATTGGCCGGCAGGGCGTAAACGGTGCTTTTGACTGCGACCGCGCCGATGCCTTGCAACCGTCGCCAGATCTTCACCCGGAAATAGGCGGGCTTGCTTGGCAGCTGATAAATCAGGAGCAGCCAGCGCTGCTCCTGCGATTGCCCCTCACTCATAAGTGAACCGTATCATGGACTGAATTAGATGCAACACTTGTATCATGGCTCATGCGCAAACCATACTAAATGGCCAAGATCCGCAGAGACACCATACTTCAATGCGGGGGAAGCTCATCGTCGGTTGTCGAAGCGCCCCAGCGCACTTCCGGGCGAAGAAAGAAAGCTCATGTGGCGCCCCTCGAACGTCGTCCGGCAGGAATGGAGGCCCCGGAAGTAATGGCGACGGCACCTTCGTGTACACAGTCACGGACAATCGCATCACACGCCTCGCCATCAAGGCTGGTGTCACCGAGAACGGTCGCGTCGAGGTGACGGCGGGCCTTTCGGAAGCGACATCGGTGGTGGCAACCACCCAAGGCGTGCCGCCCCTGAGGACTGCGGTTCAGCCGCAGATGGTTCGCTCCTCGTCCTTGGTGGAATACCCGGCGCAGCTGGGATCGATTCCCTCTCGCCCATAAGTGACCCGTATCAAACGCCTGAGCAAGATGCAACACTTGTATCATTTCTCGTTTGGGCATAACGTGCGCCTGCTCACGGATGGGCCGTGCCGCCGAGCGAGGAAATCCAATGCCGCACCAGATCATGCCGCTGCCGTTCAAGCCGCCCAGGCTCGTCGGACTGTCCGAACGCCTGCTGGCCAGCCATTATGAAAACAATTACGGCGGTGCGGTTCGCCGCCTCAACGCTATCGAACAGCGGCTCGATGAACTCGACTGGGGCGCAGCACCCGTCTTCGACATCAACGGGTTGAAGCGCGAAGAGCTGGTCGCGGCAAATTCGGCGATCCTGCACGAGATCTATTTCGATGGGCTCGGTGGTTCCGGCGATGCCGGAGGCGATCTTGCCGCAGCACTGGAGCGCGACTTCGGCAGCGTGGCGGCATGGCGCGCCAAGTTCATGGCTTGTGCTAAGGCGCAGGCCGGAGGCTCGGGATGGACGCTGCTGACCTGGTCGGAGCGCCGCGATCGGCTGACGATTCAATGGGCGGCGGATCACACCAATTGTCTCGCCGGCGGCATGCCGATCCTCGCGCTCGACATGTACGAACATGCCTACCACCTCGATTTTGGCGCCAAGGCTGGCGCCTATGTCGACGCGTTCATGAAGAACATCCATTGGGAGCGGGTTGCCGCCCGCCACCGGCGGGCTGTCGCGCAGCGCGATCCTTCAACAGGACCTGCATCGGACAATAAGGTTCCAACTGTTGCGCCAGAGGAACTGCGGGCCCGACTCGACCAGGGCGAAGATCTGGTCGTGCTCGACGTCTGCCTGGCCGACGATCTGGCAAAACGCAGCGATATGCTGCCGGGCGCCAAGCTCCGCGCTCCCGAGACCATTGCCGATTGGGCCGATGAACTGCCGAGGGACAGGCCTGTCATCGTCTATTGCGTGTACGGCTTCCAGGTCAGCGGCGACGCAGTCGCCGAACTGCGTCGCCGCGGCGTCGATGCAACGGCGCTCTCAGGCGGCATCGCCGCCTGGCACGCCATCGGCGCGCCAACCGTCCCTCTGGTGATGAGCGAAGAAAGGATTGCGTCATGAAATGGGTTACCCGTGAACGCCCGGTCATCGACCGCATCGCCTGCCCCTGGCTGATTGCACGCTTCATCGACAAGGAACCTGATTTCCTGTTCGCGGCACCTGATCAGGTGATCCGTGTTGCCCAGGAAGCGGGCGCGACACCCTACGACGTGCCCGGCGTCGAATTCACCCATGTCGGCGACGGTTGCAGCTTCGACACCTTCGTCTCGAAATTCGGCCTCGATCGCGACCCGGCGATCGTGACCATTGCCGCGATCGTGCGCGGCGCCGACACGGATCGGCACGATCTCACGCCACAGTCTGCAGGACTGCTCGCGATCTCCATGGGGCTGCGGGACGTGACGCCCGACGACCACGAGATCCTGAAGCACGGCTTCGTCATTTACGATGCGCTTTATGCCTGGGCCTCACGACGCAAGGCGGAGACCCATAGCTGGCCACCCGTCACGAAGCCGGCGGCGGCCTGAAGTAGCGGGCAACGAGGGCAGATCAAGTCGGCACTCAAATCACCGGCCGCCGCTCGCCGTCGGCAAGGTGGCAGGCCGCGACCCCGCCATGCGGCACCGAGCGCAACATCGGCTCCTCGGTCCGGCAGACATCGATCGCCACAGGACAGCGGGTGTTGAAGCGGCATCCCGGTGGCGGCGCGCTGGGGCTTGGAGGGTCGCCCGCGAGGATGATTCGGCGACGGCCGGCCTCGATACGAGGATCCGGCGAAGGAACCGCCGAAAGCAGTGCCTGGCTGTAGGGATGGGCCGGCTCGCGAAACAGCGGCCGCGTCACGCCGGCTTCCGCGATGCGGCCAAGATACATCACCGTCACGTTTGAGCAGACCTCGCGCACGATCGCCAGGTCATGCGCAACGATGACGATGGTAAGGCCAAGCTGTTTCTGCAATGATGTGAACAGGTTGACGATCTGCGCCCGGATCGAAACGTCAAGCGCGCTGAGCGGTTCGTCGCAAACCAGGATCGATGGCTTCAGCGCAAGCGCGCGAGCGATCGAAACGCGCTGGCGCTGGCCGCCGGAAAGCGAACGCGGCAGGCGGTCGAGCACGGTCGCTGGCAGCGCCACCAGATCCAGCAGCTCGCCGATACGGCGCCGGCGCTCGGCCGGAGATCCGAGGCGATGGATCTGCAGCGGCTCTTCCAGCGTCTGGTAGACGGTCTGGCGACGGCTCATCGAGCCCAGCGGATCCTGGAAGACGAACTGGACCTCGCGGCTGAACGATTTGCGGTCCGACTTCAGCCACTGGGCGCGATCCCGCCCCGAGATCAGCACCGTACCCTCAGTCTCCTTCTGCAGGCCGACGACGCTGCGAGCCAGCGTGGTCTTGCCACAACCGGATTCGCCAACGATGCCATGGAAGGCACCACGCGGAATGGTCAGGTCGATGCCGTCGACCGCCCGCACGGCGCCTGTGCCGGAGCGGTTGGCGAAATGGACCTTCAGGCCCTTAACCTCAATCGCCGCAATGTCAGCCATGGATTGCTATCCCTTCCCGCCTCAGCACCACCGGGCATCCCACCTTGTGCGGCGTCCCGCCCGTCGAGATCGTCTGGAGCGGCGGCCGATGCACGCGGCATTCGGGCTCAACCAGTTCGCAGCGGGCAGCGAAACGGCAGCCCGGCTCCAGCCTGATCTGGTTCGGCGGCAAACCTGGTATTTCCTTGGTCGCGGCGCGTTCGTCGGCGCGGAAATCCGGTACAGAGGCAAGCAGCCCGCGTGTATAGGGATGCGTCGGCCGCGTCAGCACATCCATCGCGATCCCCTCCTCCGCCACCTGCCCGGCATAGAGCACCATGACCCGGTCCGCGACCGAGGCGACGACGCCGATGTCGTGCGTGATCAGCACGACCGCGATGCCTTCCTCGCGCTGGATCTGGCGGATGAGCTCCAGGATCTGCGCCTGCACCGTGGCGTCGAGCGCAGTGGTCGGCTCGTCGGCGATCAGCACGCGCGGCCGGCTTGCCAGGGCCAGTGCGATCATGGCGCGCTGCAGCATGCCGCCAGACATTTCATGCGGATAGCGATCGTAGCGGTCTTCCGGGTCAGGGATGCCGGTGCGGGCGAGCAGCGAGACCGCTTCCTTGCGGGCATCCGCATACGAGAGATTGGCAAAGCGGCGCGCCTGGCGCGCCAGTTGCGGTCCGATCTTCAGCATCGGGTTCAGCGCGCTCATCGGGTCCTGGAAAATGACGCCGAAATAGCGGCCGCGAAGGTCAGACAAGCGCCTGGACTCCATTCCGACCAGTTCGCTCGCTTCGGCTCGGGCCGATCCCTTGATGTCGACGGTGACGCCCTCGGGCAGCAGGCCGAGCGGCCCAAGCGTCATGACGGTCTTGCCCGAACCGCTCTCGCCGACGACGGCGACTGTCTCGCCGGGACGGACGTTGAACGACACCCCATCGACCGCGCGCACGGAAACGGTCGTGGCGTAGAGATCAATGACCATGTTTTCTATGGAGTAGATCGGCTCGTCGCTCATGGCGCGGCTGTTCCCGTTTCGACGGCGTTCCGCTCCGCTTCCTCAACGGCGCGCGCCTTGCGACGCTTGCGCAGCAAACCGCCGCGCACCGGCCTCGGCACCTTTTGCAACGCGAAGGTCTCGCCCAGCAGATTGAAGCTGACCACCACCAAAGTGAGCGCAAGGCCCGGAAGGACGACAAGCCTCGGGTATTCCTCAATGTAGCTCATGCCGTCGACCAGCATCTGGCCCCATTCCGGCGCCGGCGGCGCGACGCCCAGGCCGAGGAAGCTCAGCGTCGCGATGGCCAGGACAAGGGCGCCAGCATCGGCGCTGGCATAGACCACGACGAGGGCCAGGACATGCGGCAGGATATGGCGCACAAAGATCCACAGATGGCTGGCGCCCATCACCCTTGCCGCTTCGATATAGGGCTGTTGCAATTCGGCGGTGACCACGGCGCGGCTCATGCGGGCATAGTTCGCCCACCACGCCAGCGTCAGCGCCGTGATCATCGACCAGTAGCCGGTGCCGAGAATGCCGATCAGCGCCAGCGCGATCACCAGGCTTGGCAGCGCCAGCGCGATGTCGATGAGGCTGATCAACACCAGCTCGACGCGCCCGCCGACATAACCGGCGAACGAACCGATGCTGACGCCGATGGCAAGTGCGGCCACCAGCACGATCACCATCGCCACCAGCGATATGCGGGCGCCGCCGATGATGCGGCTCAGAATATCGCGGCCGAGATAGTCGGTGCCCAGCCAGTGAGCCCAGCTCGGTCCCGCAAGCGTGACGTCGTAGTCTTGCGCGCCGGGATCGTAAGGCATGATCGAGGGACCGAGCACACCGACCGCGACAAAGAAGACGACTGGCAGCAGCACCAGCCAGGGCCAGTCCTTCATGCTCCTGAACAAGGACGTGTTCATCGGATCAAGCTCCTCTCGCCCTACGCATGCGCGGGTCGACAAACATGCAGATCACGTCAACCATCAGGTTGACGACAACGAAGAACACCACGAACAGCAACAGAACCGACTGCATGCCGACGAAGTCGCGGAAGCGGATTGCATCGATAAAGAAGGCGCCGACGCCGCGCAGCGCAAACACGGTTTCAACCACGATCGAACCGATGATCATCAGCGTGAACTGGGCGCCGAAGGTGGTCAGGAACGGGATGGCGATGTTGGGCAGAGCCTCGCGCATCAGCACCTGTGTCCTCGTGTAGCCCTTCGCGAAGCCCGTCGTGGCGAAGGGTCGCGACATGGCCTCCTGGAGGTTGACGCGGACGACGCGGCTCAGCACCGATGCCGGAAACAGGGCGATTGTCACCCACGGCAAGAGCCACGAGGTGAAGCCGCTGACGCCGAAGGTGGGCAGCCAGCCCAGCATCACCGAAAAGACGATGACCAGCAGCGCCGCCACGAAGAAGTTCGGCGTCGAGGCGCCGACCAGCGAGAAGGCGTGGAGGAACCAGTCCAACGCGCCACCATTGCTGACCGCACCGGCAACGCCGAGCGCCAGCGACAGGAAAAAGGCGAGAATGCCGCCGCCCGCAAGCAGCGCCGCCGTCATCGGGATTCTGGCGGCGAATTCCTGCGCGATCGGCTTGCCGGTGCGCAGCGAGACGCCGAGATCGCCTGTGATGGCGCTGAAAAGCCATCGGCCGTAGCGGACCGGCAGCGGATCATAGAGCCCGAGGTCCTCGCCGATCTTCTTGATCATTTCGGCATCCGCGCCCGGGCCTGCCGCACGCTCGGCCATGAGCGCGGCGACGTTGCCCGGCGCCGCGGCAACCAGGGTAAAGGTCAATGCCGATGCCGCCACGACAAGCAGACAGGCAAGCAACATCCTTCGCAGAATCGTGCGTCTCATCGGAACTCCCCCAGGAGGTTCGAGGCGTTCAGGCCTTCAGCGTGATCGCCTTGAACGGCAGGTCGTAGTCCGTCGCGGGAAGCGCGAAGTTCTCGACGCGAGGATTGTGCGCCCACAGCCGCTGGCTGACAACGAGCGGGCAGATCGCCCGGTTGTCGTGCAGCCAGTCGTAGAGCGCCTGCATCTTGGCTTCGCGTTCGTCGCCGCTCGCTTCGAGCGCGGCCTTGACCACGCCATCAAGCTCCGGGGAAACATAGATCTTGCCGTCCGGCCCGCTGTCGGCGGTGGATACGAACGCGTTGCCGAGCGTGCCGTGCGGATCATAGGGCGCGCCATAGGTGGTGAAGAAGGCAAGATCATATTCGAACGCCGGGCGACGGTCGTGCATGGTGGCGTTGTCGACTGACGAGACCTGAACCTGGAAGCCGACCTCGGACAGCTGACCCTGGATCATCTCGGCGATGCGGCGCGAACCCGGCAGCGATTCCTCCGATACGAGGAAATCGATCGCCAGCGGCGCGCTCTCCTTGCTCCAGGCGCCTCCGCTTTCGCTCCAACCGCCATCGGCAAGGATTTTCCTGGCCGCGGCGACGTCGCGTACCGGCACGTCATGCCGCTTGCCCGACGAAGGCACGTTGGCCGGGAAGAGATCCGCCGCCGGATCTGCGTAGCCTTCGAACAACACCTTGGCGATCGCGGCGCGGTCGACCGAGACATAGATGGCCTCGCGCACGGCCTTGTCGGCCATCATCTTGGCCTTCGGCGAATAACCGAGCAGCATGGTTGCGGTGCCGGCCTCGGCCACCACTTTCATACCGTCCTTTTCAAGCGCGCGGGCGCGGCGTGGCGACAGCGTCGCCACCCAGTCGCCGCCGATCACGTCGAGATCGCCGGAACGCAGGGCGTTGGCGCGGGCGAGTTCGTCGGGAACCACCTTCAGCTCCATGCGAGCAAACAGTGGCTTCTCGCCCCAGTATTTGTCGTTGCGCACCAGCACGGTGCCGGAGGAATCGTAGCTTTCGACGATCCACGGTCCGGTGCCGACCGGAGCGGTCTGCTTGCCGCCGGCGTCGACAGCCTTCGGCGACAGGAAGCGCACCGGACGCACGATGGTGAGCTCCAGCAAGGCGGCGGGCACCGGACGCTTCAGCTTGATCGTCAACTTGCTGGGTCCATCGGTGACGATGCTGTCGAATCCGTCGGACACACCGATCCATGAGAAATCCGCGACGCCCAGCCAGCGTTTGAGATTCCATTCGGCGGCGGTCGAATCGAAGGGTGTGCCGTCACTGAAGGCAACACCTTCGCGCAGGTCGAAGGCGATCGAAAGCTGGTCGTCGGCGACAGCCCACTTGGTGGCGAGCCCGGGCTCGAGCGCGCCGTCCTGGCCATAGTGTATGAGGGCGTCGAACACGACCGTGTAGGAACTCAGCGTGGAGACGTTTTGCAGCAGGTCGAGATCGCCGGTTTCGGCGGCAATGGCGACCTTCAACGTTTCATGCCCCTCCGAGTACGCGGCGCGCGGAAACGCGGCAATGAAGGCCAGGCCGGCTGTGGAGGCCAGGAAATTGCGGCGGTCGAGAGTCATCATGTTAGTTCCCCTTTTTGTTTGATTGGCAACGATCATGTGCACGCTTGCTAATTTGTATAGACATAAGACATAAAGTCGGAAAACCGTTTGAGAGTTTTACCCCAGCGACCCACTTGGTCGCGGTTGCGGCCTACAGCCAGTTCAGCACCGCCGCCGAGAGCGCGAGATAGCGGCCGGCTTTCGCCATCGTGACGATCGCAACGAAGCTCCAGAGCGGCTCGCGCAGAACACCGGCCATCATCGTCAGCGGATCGCCGATGACGGGAACCCAGCTCAGCAACAGGCTCCATCATCCGTAACGGCGGTAGCGCGCCGCGGCGCGATCGAGCGCAGTGGGCTTGACCGGAAACCATTTGCGGTCGCGAAAGCGGTCGATGCAGCGGCCGAGCAGCCAGTTGACAACCGAACCAAGCACGTTGCCGATCGTCGCGACCAGGATCAGCGCCGCCGGTGACTGGCTTCCGGTCAGCAGCAGGCCGGCCAGCACCGCCTCTGACTGCAGCGGCAGAATTGTCGCTGCGGCGAACGCGGTGAGGAACAGCGCGCCGAAGGCACCAACATCTCCCAGCATTGGGGCCGCTCAGCTCGCTTTCGGCCATTTTGGGTGCCTATCGTTAACGACATAACCATGCGCATGCTCGAAGCCTGCTTCGGTCCAGACGGCGTCCTCGAGGTGCGAATGCCCGTCAGACAGATCGTCATGGGCGTGGCTGAGAACGTCGGGATCGTGACGCGGCCACAACCACATCGCGGCAAAGAGTGCCGCGGCGCCAATGACGCCAAGCAGGATAAAGGTGAAGGGCAGGCCCATCGCCGCGCCGACGAGTCCGGCGATCGGATAGGTGATGAGCCAGCAGGCGTGCGAAAGCGCGAATTGCGCGGCAAACAATGCCGGCCGGTCGACGGGATCGGCCGAGCGCTTGATCAGCCGCCCAGACGGGGTCTGCGCCAGCGAATAGCCCAGCCCGAGCACGAACCAGAGCGGCAAGAGCAGCTGATAGCTGATGGCGAACGGCCCTGCGAACACGCCGGCAACCAGCAGGCCGGCGCCTGACAACATCGCAACCCGATCCGGGATGCTGTCCAGCAGCCGCGGCAGGACCAGCGCCGCGATCATCGAGCCGCCACCGAAGGTGGCAAGGGCAAGTGCCGTGTCGCTCTGGGAAAGGCCGAATTTTGCCTGAACCAGCACGACCGTGTTGACGATCACCATGGCACTGGCGGCGGCGACAGCGAGGTTGAGCGCCAGCAGGCCGCGCAATCTCGGCGTCGCCAGATAGATACGGATGCCGCGTGTGGTGCGCTCGTAAATGCCGCGCGGCTCAGAGGGTTTCGGGCTCGGCAGAACCACCGACACCACCAGCGCGGCCGACGCCAGGAAGCCGATGACCGTGCCTGCGAACAGGCTATGGAAGCTGATGACGGAAAGCAGTGCCGCCGCCAGTATCGGACTGACCACGCTCTCCAGATCGTAGGCAAGCCGCGACAGCGACAGCGCCCGCGTGTAGTCCTTCTCTTCGGGCAGCACGTCAGGGATCGAAGCCTGGAAGGTCGGGGTGAAGCCGGCTGACGCCGACTGCAGGATGAAGATGAGAAGATATATCTGCCAGACTTCGGTGACGAAGGGCAGGAATACGGCAACCCCTGCCCTGATGAGGTCGAGCGAAACCAGCATGGTACGGCGTGGTAGGCGCTCGGCGAACGCGGCGGAAACGGGCGCCACGCCGACATAGGCGATCATCTTGATGGCAAGCGCCGTGCCGAGCACCGCGCCGGCATCGGCGCCGGCAAGGTCATAGGCCAGCAGCCCGAGCGCCACGGTGGCAAGGCCAGTGCCAATCAGGGCGATGACCTGGGCCAGGAAAAGATGGCGATAAGTGCGATTGGCAAGGACTTGCAGCATATGTCTGTCTTCTTGGAGGAGCGATGGGTCGTTGATCCGTGGCGATTGAATGGCGGGCCTGATCTCAGTGATGGTGGCCTTCCGGCTCGACCATTTTGAACGGCAGCACCTGCTCGCGACCCTTCGCGGCCAAGACCAGCCTCGCCTGGAACTCATGCGGCTCAGCAGGAGCCACGGTGCTCTCAAGGCGATGATGGTTGTCGGCGACGGGTTCGAGGCGAAGCGTCTCCGGCCCGCCAGGCCTATCGATGATCACCGTTGCCATCAGATCGTCGGCATGCCGGTCGATGGTCAGCCGCATCCGCTCGCCAGCCGGCGTGTCGACGATTTCCAATGTCCCGGCAGCCAGATCGCAGTCGACCTTGAAGGGCTCCGGCGCATGATGACCATGTGAGTGAGAGGGTTCCGTGCCCGTCGCGGCAGACCCGGCCGAACTCTCCAGACGAACATTCGCTTCAGCCAACGCCGGCAAGTGGGCGAACAGTTCCTCCTTGAGGGCTTCGGTGACGCCCATCACGTCCTTGGCCGTCGCCGCGTCGGCGACACTGATGGCGACGTCGGCATGCAGGCGATGGCCGATCCAGCGCGCCTGCACGCTTTGGACACGTTCGATACCGGACACATGCTCGGCGGCATGATGGATTTCATCGACGATGCCGGGCTCGACACCGTCGAGCATGCGCGTGAGGACTGCCTTCGAAGACTGCCAGACGATCGCGAAGATGGCCACCGTGATCAAGAGCCCGATGATCGGATCGGCCAGCGGAAACCCCAGCCATACGCCGATAGCACCCAGCACAACCGCCAGACTGGTAAAGCCGTCGGTGCGCGCATGGTAGCCGTCGGCGATCAGCGCCGCGCTGTTGATCTCGCGGCCGACCCGGATACGGAACACTGCAACGGCCTCGTTGCCTAAGAAACCTATAATGCCGGCTATGGCGACCCAGCCAAGAAATGCGATCGGCTGCGGATTGATCAACCGGTCGATCGCCTCGTAGCCGGCAACGATGGCGCTGAACAAGATGATGAGGACAATCAGAATGCCGGCCAGATCTTCGACGCGGCCCAGCCCGTAGGTGAACGTCTTGCTCGGTTTGCGACGGGCCAGCATGAAGGCGACCCACAATGGGATGGCGGTGACCGCGTCGCCGACATTGTGGATCGTGTCGGCCAGCAGCGCCACGCTGCCGGAGAGGAACACGACCACCAACTGCAGCGCCGCCGTGATGGCCAGAACGACGAATGACCATTTGATCGCCCAGATGCCGCGCGTCGTCGTGGCGATCGTCGGGTCGATGACGCCATGCGTGTGGCCATGGCCGCCCTCGCCGTGATCATGTCCGTGGCCGCCCATGCCTTGCGTCATCGGGCCGAACCCGAACCAATCGCGCACTTTGTCCATCATGGCGCTTCTCACAGGTACTTGGTGATATCCTTGAACTCGTCGATCGAGCGGCGCTGCTCGAGCGCCAGCGGTCCGACGACGTCCTCAAGGCAGTGGTTGAGGTGGTCCTGGATCAGCGTCTTCTTGGCCTGGGCGATGGCCTTCTCCACGGCATGAAGTTGCTGGGCGATGTCGAGGCACGGTCGCCCGGCCTCGATCATCTCGACGATCCCGCGCAGATGGCCGTCGGCGCGCTTCAGCCGCTTGATGATGGCAGGATGGGTTTCGTGGACGTGGGGACGCTCATTCATGCCCTTGATGCTATCCCCCCAGAGAGGATATTCCAAGCCTCAAAGTGGCCTCGATTCTGGTGCATGCCACCATTCGTTAGGATTTTAGAGAATAATCGTTAAGCATGCCGAATTGGATCCCTAGCACAGCCTTTCGTCTCATCGTCGCGTGCGCGATGACTCTCGGCGTGCTGCTCTCCCCAGTGGGTAGTTCGGCCTCGCATAGCCCGATTGCGCTCGCTGCCGCCGAGGCAGCGCGTCACGCAGAGCTGACAGCACAGATCGAAAAACACGGCCACAGCCATGACGATGGCGAAGCCGATGAGCAGAGCTTTGGTCATACCCACGGCCACAATCCGGCCGACCACACCCATGAAACGGCGAGCACGCTTCCGGGCTTCGCGCAGCCAGCACCGCCGATAGGCCGGAGCTGGCTGGTTTACCCGCCTTCGTTTGCCGACCTCGAAATCCGTTTCCGGCTTGAGCGCCCTCCCAGGCAGATCGTCATCGCATGATCGCGGCCGCACGCGCGGCCATCCTCAACGACGACGATTGGAATTCTCATGCAAGGATCCTTCTACAAGGGTCCGCCACGCACGCCTTGCGCGCGCTGGCGGTTGGCCCTTCCTGTGCTCATTGCTCTCCTGACCCTCCCATTGCTTGGGGGGACTGCCCTCGCCCATGCCGTTGCCGAAGGCGACAAGGGCTATATCCAGGAGATCACGGGCATCAATCTGCTGCCCTTCATCTATCTCGGCGCCAAGCACATGGTGACGGGATACGACCACGTCCTGTTCCTGTTCGGCGTGATCTTCTTCCTCTACCGGATGAAGCACATTGGCATCTATGTGAGCCTGTTCGCGCTCGGCCATTCCACGACCATGCTGCTTGGCGTCTATTTCAACGTTGGCATCAACAGCTACATCATCGACGCGATCATCGGCCTGTCGGTCGTCTACAAGGCGCTCGACAATATGGGTGCCTTCCAGAGGTGGCTCGGCTTCCAGCCGAACACCAAGATCGCGACGCTGATCTTCGGCTTTTTCCACGGCTTCGGCCTGTCGACGAAGATCATCGAATACAACATCTCGCCCGACGGGCTCGTGCCCAACCTACTTGCCTTCAACGTCGGCGTTGAGGTCGGTCAGCTTCTCGCGCTCGCTGCTATCCTTATCGTCATGGGCTACTGGCGCCGGACCGACAGTTTCTGGCGCCACGCATACACCGCCAACACCATCATGATGACCGCCGGGTTTGTGCTGATCGGCTATCAGCTCACCGGCTGGGTCGTCTCCTGAACCTCCAAGTAAAGATCAAAAAAGGAATTCTCCCATGTACAACACAGACATCCCGACCCGCGCTGAACTGCCGACATCCATGCAGCTCCTCCGATCTACCCTCATCGCCATTGTCGCGGCAGCGGCCATCCTTGTGACCATCGTGCTGCCGGCCGAATACGCCATCGATCCCACCGGCGTTGGGCGAGCGCTCGAGCTCACCGAGATGGGCGAGATCAAGACACAACTCGCCGAAGAGGCCGAGCAAGACCGCCTTCGCGAATTGCAAAACGGCACGCCGACCGCAGTGCCAGGCCAAGATCAGCGGTCGAGTCTTCTGGAGCGCGTCTTCGCTGAACTGGTGATTGGTTCCGCCTCTGCCCAGGAACTGCGGACGGACGAAATGTCGGTCACCCTCAAGCCCGGCGAAGGAGCTGAGATCAAGCTCGTCATGGCCAAGGGCGCAAAGGCAAACTACTCTTGGACAGCCAATGGCGCGGCGGTGAACTTCGACACCCATGGTGACGGCGGCGGCGAAAGCATCTCATACGAGAAGGGACGCGGTGCTGCAGAGGACGAGGGCGTACTTGAGGCAGCCTTTGACGGCAATCACGGTTGGTTCTGGCGCAACCGCACCGGTGCCGACGTCACCGTGACGCTGAAGACGAATGGCGCGTACACCGACATCAAACGCATGATGTGATCGATACGGCACGTCTTATCCGGCGCCGTTTGGCGCCGGGGGAGATCAAGCAGGTGAAATAGCCAACTCGGACCAACACAGTTTGATAATATCCAACCTGTGTTGGTCCCCTTCGGATGTCGTTGGTTAGAATCAGCTCGCAATGATGTAACAGGAGCGTCGCGCTAGCTTCCCCAAAGCGTAATCACGCCGCATTGGCCGCGAGCGCGCTCAAAACCCCTTGCGGCAAAGGGCTTCAAGATCCGTCTTTGTCATTTTCTCGATGCCGAGCCCAGGAAGAATATCATTATCTCCCTTGAGATCCCGGCCATAAGCCGCCGACAATATGGAAATTCCGGATTCATGGAGAACCGCCGGATTTCCGCTGATCTTCCCCAGGACTGCGGTTGGTAACAGGCCGAACGGAACGTCCTCGAGAATATAGCGGCTCTCGATAGTCGTCGGGCCAAAGCCGCCACGACCTTGGCGATCCATCTCCAGGTTCATTTCCGAAACGGTGCTCATGGGGACGTGGAACGACAATGAAAAATGTTCCTGGACGGTACGAACCGCGATACCGAAATTGCCAGCTATGGCCAATCGTTCGGCATCCAGAGCCTCGATGAAGCGACCAACGGCAGGAGTGACATTTCCCCCCTGGCTCCATCGCTCGGCCTTCTCCATTCGTGTGAGATTGAGAAGGGCAATTCCCAGATGGTTCTGCGGATTGAGGTTGCTGAGCGCAATTGCCAGCAGACCATCGCGCTTGACGAAACGATCGCCGAACAAGGCCGTGCAAAGCTTGTACCCTTGATCGAGCGCATCGAAAGGCAGCGTCGCAACATCAAGCTTCTGGCGAATGGAAGTGACCTGGACTTCTGCTGGTCCGAGCTGGCGGCCGGTCAAGAGCGTTGTGCCCCAAACGACGATCGGCAACCTGACCTTGCGCTCGGCTAACCGCTTGGAGAGATACAGCGCGCCGAACGAACTGTGCGAACTGACGATGACAGGAATACCATCTGCCAGGTGAGGGACGGCGGCATCCATCACTATCTTGTGGCCGTAAGCGGGAAGCGCGATCACCACCACATCCGCGTGATCGATGGCATCTTTACAATCATTGGCAATACGCACCGGCACCGTCGCCTCGATATCCCCCGTCGCCTTCAATAATTCGCCAGTCGCCAACGTTCTGGTGCGGTCTCCCGACGGTGACCAAAGTGTTGGCGTATGTCCCGATTGTGCCAAATAGGCCGCAAGGCCATAGGCAATTGCTCCAGCGCCCAGAATACTCACGCGCATAACATTCCTCCTGTCGCCGGCTTTATGGTTCGAGAATCCTTGCCGTCCCCGCCTACAAGTTTTTTCATCGGGAGGATCCGAATTGAAGTCACGTCGGTTGCCATCAGCCGTTTCGATCAGGACTCCGGCTCTGAGCCGGCAAACGCCGCAACGACTATTAGTTTCCGCTTGACATATATCAAAAATGAATGAGACGATGTCAATCATACGAATTACGCATGTAGGGAGAACATGGAAACCCGGGACCTTCAGACCTTCCTTGCGGTTGCTGCCAGCGGCAGCATTACCAAGGCGGCTGACATGCTCGGGCGTTCCCAACCTTCGGTGACACGCACCATTCAGGAGCTCGAGGCCGAACTTGGCTTCGAATTGCTGCATCGGATCGGTCGACGGGTGCAGCTGTCTGAAGAGGGTGTCGCATTCGAGGAGGAAGCGCGGCGATTGTTGATGTCTTTCACCGAACTTGCAGCGCGGGCCAAGATGATCGCCGCCGGCCGTGGGCGGATCCTGCAGATTGTCACAACCTCCGCGATCGGCACCGGCTTGATCCCGGCGGCCCTGGCCGAGCTCAAGGGTGTCGAGCTTCCGCACGAGACGCATCTCGGGCAGTTTCTTCCCTCGATCGTCGCCCAGGAAGTGCGCAGCGGACGTGCCGAGATCGGGTTTTCAAGCCTGCCGCTCGATACGCCCGGTCTGGATGTCCTACGGCTCTATTCGGCGCCTGATGTTGCTGCCGTGCGGGAGGACGATGCGCTGGCTGAACTTGATGTCATACCGCTTTCGGCTTTTGCGGGTCGTCGCGTGGCTACGTTGCTCAATCCGCTGCGGTTTCAGTTGCATGTCGCCAAGGCACTCGCTGCCCGGGGCATCGACACCGGCCCGGTGATCCGGACCAATACTGCCTACGGCGCGTTGCAGATCGTGCGCCATACTGGTGTCGCGGCCGTCATCGATCCCCTCACGGCCTATGGCGTCGCCCTGCCTGGGGTCGTCATTCGCCCGATCGATGTAACCGTTCTCTTTTATTGGGGCGTTGTGGCTGCCTCAAAACGTCCCCTTCGCCCAGTCGCGCAGGCGCTGATGGATGCGGTCGAAGCGGTGGCTGAACGGTCGATCGTCGGTTTCAAGAAGCTCGATCCAGCTTTGGCCAGCCAATTGGTGAACGATCCCGCGTCGGGCACAAATAACGGAACTGGAATATGAAGCATACTCCCACCCCGGCAGCATCGACGGGCCTTGCCGCGTTGGAAGCCCAGCTCGCGCAGGATCTCGACTTTGTCGAGCTGCCCGCCAAGCCCTGGGTCCCCACACGCATGCATGAGGGCGCCCCGGTCCGTGATGTCGTGGTCATTGGCGCTGGCATGTGCGGACTTGCTGCCACGGCAAAGCTGGTGCTGGCAGGGATCACCAATGTCGTCGCCTATGATGCGGCGCCGGCTGGGCTCGAAGGACCGTGGATAACGTTTGCCCGCATGCAAACACTCCGGTCGCCGAAGACCCTGCACGGTCCGTCGCTCGGCTTGCCGCAATTGACGTTCCGCGCCTGGTTCACGGCGCAATGGGGCGTCGACGCCTGGCGGTCGCTGGACAAAATCCCCAAGGGCCAGTGGATGGATTACCTGGTCTGGTACCGCAAGGTTCTTGCTCTGCCTGTGCGCAACGGCGTGCGCATGACCGGCGTCGCACCGGTTGGTGATCTGATTGCGATCGATATCGAAGGCGCGGAATCCGGCCGGGTTCTCACCCGTCATCTCGTTCTGGCCACCGGCCGCTCTGGTCTGGGCGGTTTTGCCGTGCCCGATTTCCTCAGGGGCATCGATCGCGCTTATTGGGCCCATTCTGCGGACGAGATCGATTTCGACGCGCTGCAAGGTAAGCGTGTGGCGGTCATCGGCGCCGGTGCCTCGTCCATGGACAATGCCGCAACCGCACTCGAGGCGGGCGCCGGATCTGTGGACATGTTGATCCGGCGCAAGGAAATGCCGCGCGTCAACAAGCTGACCGGAATCGGCAGTCCGGGTGTTGTACTCGGCATGCATCAATTGCCCGATGCCTGGAAGTGGAAGTTCTTCGACTACACCGCCTCAACCCAGACGCCGCCGCCGCGTTCATCGACGCTTCGCGTTTCTCGCCACCCCAATGCCCGGTTCTTTCTCGACTGCGGCATCGTCGCGGTCACGGAAGATGCGGGAGGCCTGCTTATCGAAACCACCCAGGGGCTGATGCGCTACGACTTCCTGATCGCGGCAACCGGCTTTTCAAACGACTTCAACGGCCGCCCGGAATTTGCAGCCATCGCGCCACATATCCGCACCTGGTCGGATGGCCGATATACACCGGACATGGGGCCGGCGCGTGCAGGCATGTCCGACGCACCGGACCTAGGTCCCGCCTTCGAGTTTCGTGAGCGCGTCCCCGGCTCCTGCCCGATGCTGTCGCATATCCACTGCTTCAACGACGCCGCCATGCTGACGCACGGCAAGGTCTCCGGTGATATCCCAGCCGTCAGCGCGGGTGCCGACCGTTTGGTCCGCGGCATTGCCGCATCGCTGTTTGCCGAAGATGTCGAAACCCACTTCGCCAACCTGATCGCTTACGACACGCCCGAACTTCTGGGCGACGAATGGGTCGATTCAACACCCTTGTTGGAGAAGGAGGCCGCGCTGTGATCGACGCAATGGACAAGGCCGCCGGTCTATCACCGCACGATGCGCTTTTCAGCGCGCGTCGGTTTCGGCCTGAATTCGTGCTGGGGGCCGAGGAATGTCGCCTCTCCGTCCTGCAGCCAGCAAACGACCAAGGGCTTGCGCCTAATTTGCGGGTTGCTCTGGCCCGTCGCATGGCCGCTCTGAATGCCGATCCGGTCCTGATGGCCGAATTTGATGTGCAGCTGGCTCAGCTCGATCCGACTGAGCAGCTTCTGGCCTTAGCCCAGGGGGAAACGGATTTGGAAGAGCCATTGGCGACCATCGCACGTCATGTGGACCTGATTACGCTGACACCGAAAAAGGCGGAAGCGGGCCACATCGCCCTGCTCGCCCAAGCTGGATTGAACAATCCTCAGATCGTCGCCCTTTCCGAGCTCATCGCCTTCGTCAATTTCCAGACGCGGGTGGCAACCGGCCTGCGATTGTTGAGGACGGCATGATTTCCGCGGTGCGCCTGAAGCCATTGAATTGGCATCCGTACATAGCGCCGGTCGAGCTATCCGAGGCCACGCCGGAACAGCTTGAAGCGATGAAGGTCACGCCATCAGCCAAGAAAGTTTCGGAATATGTGCGCACCCTTGCGCATGACCCTGAGAGCTACCTTGCCCGCACCATCTTGTTCAACGCCATCATGTATGTCGAAGGCGGGCTTGCCCGCCCTGACCGCGAGCTTGGTGCATTAGGTGCGTCCATCGTCAATGGCTGCAAATTCTGCGCCGTTGTTCACGCCCGCAGGCATGCAGAGCTGACCAAGAACGACGAAGTGGTCACCGCGCTCTATCTCGATAAACCTGAAGCGCTCGGCCCACGCGATGCGGCAATCTACAGTTTTGCCCGCCGCCTGTCGGCGGCCCCGTCGGAAGCAACGGCAGACGATATCGCCGCGCTTCGATCAGTCGGCATGGACGACCGCGAGATTATCGACCTGATCCACGCCATATCGATCTTCGGCTGGGCAAACCGGCTGATGCACGTTCTCGGCCATGCGGAGAGCGGGTGATGATGTCGCATGCGGTCGAAGCAGTCCGTCTCACACTTTCCGAAGGGACAACCAGCAATGCTTGAACTCAAAGATGTAAAGCTGTCTTACGGAAGCACGCAGGTTCTGAACGGCGTCAATCTCTCGGTAAAGCGGGGTGACGTGGTTTCGATCATCGGCCCCAGCGGCACCGGCAAGACCACGTTGCTGAAATGCATCAACTACCTGGCCAAGCCGTCGTCAGGAACCATCGCGTTCGATCAGATCCGGATGGATTACCAGCGTGCCGACAAGGTCGCTGTCCAGGCGATCCGGTTGCGAACGGCGATGGTCTTTCAACAATTCAACGTCTTCAAGAACATGACGGTCCTGCAGAACGTGATGGATCCACTGGTCGTCGTGCAGCGCAAGTCCGCGGACGAGGCGCGGGAGATCGCCTTGCGGGAGCTCGAGCGGGTCGGCCTCACCCCGAAGCGAGACAGCTATCCCTCCCAACTGTCGGGCGGCCAGCTCCAGCGCACCGGCATTGCGCGCGCCCTGGCGGTTCGTCCCGACGTGATACTCTTCGATGAGCCTACGTCATCGCTGGATCCAGAACTCGTCGGTGAAGTCCTGAAGGTGATCAAGGACGTCACCTCGTCAGGGATCACTTCGCTGCTTGTGACCCATGAGATGCAATTCGCAAGGAACATCTCCAACCGGATCGTCTTCATGGACCGTGGCGTGGTCGCCGCCGATGGCAGCCCGGCTGATATCTTCGACGCGCCTTCCAGCCCACGACTTGCTCAATTCCTGCAGTCAGAACTCGCTTTTCAATAATCCAACAACAAGGGAACCTAAGAAATGTCTGTAATCACATCCCGCTTTTCCCGTCGTCATGCCCTGGCTGTCGTCGGCGGCATCGCAATAGCCCTTGCAACGGCGGGGGTCAGCTATGGCCAGACCGTTCGGACAATCAAGATCGCGACGTCTGCCGAATCCAAGCCGCTGGCATGGGGCGCGATCGGCGTCGAGCCGCAAGGCTATGAGCCCGATCTCCTGAGGGCGATCAACGCAAAGCTGCCGCAATACAAGTTCGAAATGGAAGGCGTCTCCGACATTGCCCAGGAAACCGGTCTCGCTACGGGCAAGTACGACATCGCGGTGGGTGGCTACTACAAGTCGCCCGAGCGCTCCAAGCAGTTCTTCATTCCGGAAAATCCCATGGGCGCCAGCCTGATGAAGATCTACAGCAAGAAAGACAGCGGCATCAAGGAAATGAAAGACCTGGTCGGCAAGAGGATCGTTCCGACCACGGCCGGCGGTGGAACCTACAAGTTCATCATGAACTGGCAGAAAGAAAACCCGCAATACAAGCTCGATGTCACGGCATCGAGTGCAGGCATTCCCTACCCGAACCGGCTGGACGAAGTTCAGAACGGTAAGTTCGACGCTCTCGTCTTGCCGTCCAATCTCGGTGAGCAGACCGTCATCGAGCAAAAGAAACTCGATATCGTGGCGTCCGAACCAGTGTTCAGCAACAACACCTACATGCTGATCCACAGATCAGACGAGAACAAGGTTCTGGCTGACGATGTGAACAAGGTTCTCAAGGAATTGAAAGACGACGGCACGATCGAGAAGCTCTCGCAGAAGTGGTTCGGCGAGGGCATCGTCCAGTACATGAAATAGCACGGCCGTCGAGGGCCATATTCGCTAGTCAGCGGCAAGGCTGAATTGCAAAAAGGAGCGTTTCAAAGTGGATGTATCTGCTATGATTCCCGAGTTGCTCTCGGCACTGCCGCTGACGCTCGCCATCACGTTTACGGCCCTCATTTCCGGGTTCTGTCTGGCTCTCATCGCGACAACACTCCGGGTTCGCAGGGTGCCACTGATCAGTCACCTGGTGGACCTCTACGTGTCCTATGCCCGGAGCGTTCCTGTCGTCCTGCAGCTGTTCGTCGCGTTTTATGGGCTTCCGCTGTTGGTGATCCTGTTCGGCGCCAAAGATTTTATTTCGCCGACGATGGCTGCCATGGTGGGGTTGAGCCTCTACCATGGAGGATATCTGTCGGAAGTCATGCGGCCTGCATATCTTGCCGTCGATCGCGGCCAGCACGATGCGGCCGATAGCCTTGGATATACGTTCCGGCAGAAAATTACTCGCGTCGTCGGCCCGCAAGCGGTGCACTTCGCACTACCGGGCTACGGGAACTCCGTCATCTACCTGATCCATAACGTTGCGCTGGTCATGTACATCGGCGCCGCCGACGTCATGGCGACTGCGCATTTGATCATGGAGCGCGACTACAACCAGTTCCAGTTCGAAACCTACCTCGTCCTGGCGGTCATCTATTCGCTGATGTGCCTGGTCGCATGGCTCATCGTGCGCTTCTTCGAGCTTCGATCACCGATGCAAGCGCCAGAGTCAACGACAACAACTCCGATCAAGAACGAGCTCCTCGCGAGCGTCTGACGTAAGGGTATTCAACCATGTTTGATACCGATATTTTGCTCCAGGACACGCAGGAAATTCTGAGTGCCGTACCCGTGACCGTTGGAATGGCACTCTTGATTTTCGTCCTGTCGACGATAGTCGGCAGCATATTCGCGCTGATCGAATACAGACGGGTGCCGGTTCTGCGAGAGCTCATCATGACTTACAAGATCGTCTTCAAGGGCGTTCCAATGGTCATCGTTATTTTCCTCGCCTATTTCGGTCTGCCGCCCGCATTTCAGTTCCTGTTCTCGTTGCTCGGGATCAACTTCAACGCTCACGAAACCCCCAATTGGGTCATTCTTGTCGTCGCGATTACCGGCTGTGTCGCCGCGTTCCAATCCGAGATTATCAAGGGAGCCCTGAATGCATTCGACACCGGTCAGTCGGACGCGGCCCATTCGCTCGGCTATACGGGCGGCCAACTGTTTCGACGTATCCTGTTTCCCCAGGTGGCCCTCACCGCAATTCCCGACCTGACGACTTCGATGATGGTCATCATGAAGGCGCTTTCTCTCGGATTCGCCATCGAGGTCGTCGATATCTTCGCCCAGTCCCAGCTGACCGCCGCCCTGAACTACTACTACCTCGAAGCCTTCGTGATTGCCGTCGTGATCTACATGGTGATTGCCTATATCGTCACACAGATTGCCGACAGGCTGGAGCAGGCGCTGAGGGTGCGGACGTGAGGCGGATGTGGGATAGAATCGTCAAGCTTCGGATATCGAGCCGCACCTGGGAGGCAATTCTTTCGGGGATGAAAAGCTTGAGGAGAAACCCAAGTAGCCGATGTATGTACCGCTGAATGCCGACTGAAGCACCGATCGCGCCGACGCAACGTTGCGACTGTGCCGACCAGAGGAATCCGGTCTCCGGCTACTGGCATGGAGATCCCCAAGCCGTATTCGGCGCCGCGAGTACGCATCAATATTGGAGAACCTGGGCCTCTCCGTCTCCCACGCCGGTTTATCCGACTTGTCTCACGTCGTATTCCTGCAGGATACCCGCTTTGATCCGACCAGCGAAATGACAACTTGCGAGATGCGATTCCGACAAGCTGTTGACCGGAGGCGATGTCTCACAAACACTTTGCACGGCAGGGCAGCGCGTACGAAAACGGCATCCGGTCGGCGGATTCACAGGGCTTGGCACATCTCCCTTTAGAATGATCCGCTGACGTTCGCGCTCCTCAACTGGATTTGTCGACGGGACCGCGCTGAGCAGCGCCTGTGTATACGGATGTGCGGGCTGGCTATAGAGCGCGCCGCTCTCACCTTCTTCCATGACGCGGCCGAGATACATCACGTAGACGCGCTGTGCGGCCTGGCGAACGATGGCCAGATCGTGCGCAATGAGAAGACATGACATTCCGAAATCATCGCGCAGCTTCAGAAACAGGTTCATGATTTGCGCTCTGATGGAGACATCGAGCGAACTGACAGGCTCATCGCATATGAGTACGGTTGGGTTGGCAGCAAGCGATCGCGCGATACACACGCGTTGACGTTGGCCACCCGACATCTCGCGCGGATAGCGCTCCATTATCTGTTCGGGCAGCCCCACTTGGTCCAAGAGTTCTTTGACATGTGCCGCCCGCGCGGAATGGTTGTTCTCCCCATTGATGAGCAGCGCTTCATCGATCGCCTGACCAATCGTCTGTCGGGAACTCAGCGAGGAAAGCGGATCCTGAAAGATGTATTGGATCTTGCGCCTTCGTTCGAACAAATGCTTGCCGCTCATAGCCAGGAAATTTTCGCCCTTGAATCGGATCTCTCCGGATTTGGCGCTCTCGAGACCGACGATCGTGCGACCCAGTGTCGATTTTCCGCATCCCGACTCCCCGACCAATCCTACAATCTCGCCCGCGCCAATCTTCAGGCTCACGCCATCACAGGCCTTAATCTCAGCCCCTGTGTGGCGGTCGCGAAAGTGAGTTTTGAGATCGACGATCTCAATGAGGTTCTCAGGCATCTTCCATCACTCGCGCAAGCTTGTTGATGATGACCGGGCATGCGGCGACGTGCGTCGACGACTCTCCTGGTACTGAAAGCAAGTGCGGTTGAGTGGCGCTGCAGCTCTGCAGCGCCGAAGCGCAGCGTGGCGTGAACGCACAACCGCGTATCAACCGAGACAGATCTGGCGGCTGGCCAGGAAGACCAATAAATTTCGAACCAATGTCTGCATTTAGCGATGGAACTGAACCGAGCAGACCTTTGGTGTAGGGGTGGACCGGCGTCATCAGCACGTCGTCCACCGGACCCAGTTCTGACAGCCGGCCGGCGTACATCACCGCCACCTTGGTCGCCATGCCGGAGACCACACCAAAATCGTGAGTGATGATGACGATGGCCATCTGCAGGCGCCTCTGTAGGTCTTTCAGCAGCTCCACGATCTGAGCCTGAACCGTGACATCGAGCGCGGTGGTAGGCTCATCCGCTATGAGGAGCTTGGGCTCGCCGGCAATGCTCATCGCTATGCCAACGCGCTGGCGCATACCCCCGGAAAGCTCGTGCGGATACTGCTGCAGTCGGCTTAGTGGATCGGGTAGCCCGACCAACGCCAGCAGTTCGGCGGCTCGTTTGTCGGCCTGCGCCGCAGTCATGCCAAGGTGCAATTCCGAGACCTCGGCGATCTGCCTTCCAATGCGTCGGACCGGGTTGAGAGAACTCAACGGATCCTGAAATATGACGCCGATCTCGCCGCCACGCAGTTTGCGCATTTGTTGCTCAGGCGCTCGCAGGATGTCGAGGCCGTTGAATTTCACCGTCCCCTCTATTTCAGCGTCGAGTCCCGTCGGAAGCAGAGATAGCGGCGCCATGTTGAGGATGGTCTTGCCGCTGCCGCTTTCGCCGACAATCGCCAGGACCTCGCCTTCGTTCACACGGTAGCTCACGCCATCGACCGGCTTGACGCTGGTTCTCGCCGTATGGAGCGTCACCGACAGATTGGAGACTTCGAGCAATGCAGGTGTTGGGGAACTCCCAGTGCTCATGTCGCGATCTCCTTCATGAACAGTTTCTTGCGGGCGGCCAAGCTCCGCTTGGTCATCCGGCGCGGGTTCTTGGACAGCGCGATCTTCTCGCCGAACAGGTTGAAACCTACGACCATGATGGTAAGCGCGAGCCCCGGAAGGATCACCAGGCGCGGTGCTTCTTCAAGATAGGGCAGGCTCGAAACCAGCATCTGTCCCCACTCCGCTTGCGGCGGCTGCACACCGAGCCCCAGAAAGCTCAAGTTAGCGATCGCGAGGGCCAAAATACCGACGTCCGCGCTCGCGTAGATCAGCACGGATCCCAATGCGACCGGCACCAGATGTTTGAATATGATCCTGAGTCGGCTGGCGCCCAAAACGCGAAGGCTTTCGATATGCGGCTGGTTTACTGCCGCCGCCACCACACCTCGCGTCAGCCGGGCATAGATTGGCGTCCAGGCGATCGCCAGCGCAATGATCATATTCCAATAGCTAGGACCGAATACACCAACGATCGCCAGCGCCACCACGAGACTAGGCACACTGAGGCCGAAGTCGACCATACGCATGAGGATTTCGTCGATCCAGCCACCGAAATAGCCGGATATGGTCCCAACCAACATTCCAAATATGCCGGCAAGAAACAGGACAATGGTCACACCCACGAGCGTGGTCTGGGCACCCGCAATAAGTCGGCTGAGCACGTCGCGCCCGAGGTTGTCGGTGCCCAGCCAGTAGACTCCTGAAAACGATTCAGTTGGAGCAAGGAGGTTTTGCGTATTCGGGTCATAAGGGCTGACCAGTGAGCCGAAGGTCGCGATGAAGACAAAGAACCCGATCATCAGCGAGATCGGCCAGCCGACGCTGCGAAAGAATGATTTTATCGAACTCATGATCAGGCCCTCGCAGCTCGACGTTGAAGCGGATCGACGACAATGACGATCAGGTCGACGACGAGATTCACCACAATGAACAGCACGGAGAAGATCAGCAGGCACGCCTGCAGTACTGGGAGATCCCGGAAGCGAGCTGCCTCAACAAAATAGGCGCCAAGACCTTGCCACGAAAAAATCGGTTCGATGATGAACGCGTTGGGCACCATCTGGGCCAGCGCCATTCCAAACGCTGTCAAAACGACCGGGACGATATTCGGCAAGGCGTCGCGAAACAGAATTCTTCGTCTGCTGAAGCCTTTGCTGATCGCGGTGATGACATAAGGCTTGCTCATAGTTTCCTCCAGCGCGACCCGTGCGACGCGGCTGAGGAGCGCACCTGGAACAACCCCAATGGCGATGCTCGGCAAAATCCAACTGGAAAGTCCCCTGAAGCCGAAAGTGGGAAACACGTTCCACGTCACGCCGAACGCATAAATGAGCATTGATGCTAGGAAAAATTTTGGGATCGACACGTTCAAAACGGCGAAGGCGCGGATCATCCGGTCTGTCGTTCCGTTAGGCCACATGGCACCCATGAAGCTGAGCCCGACACCAACGATCAGCATGACAATGCCGCCGCCAGCAATAAGAACCAGAGTGGGCTCAAGGCGTTCCATTATGGCTTCTGAGACCGGCTGACCGGTTCGCAGCGACCTTCCGAAATCGCCCTGCAACACATCGCCGAGCCAGTGCACATATCGCAATGGCAGCGGATCGTTCAGGCCGTATTCGATCGCCACCTGCTCAACGACCTTGTGCGACACAAAGCCGCCTCTCAACTCAGCTATGAGCGCGGCCACGTTTCCGGGAAACGCTGCGATCAAGATGAAAGAGAACACAGAGGCGATGGCGATGAGGATGGCGGCGGAAACACCGCGCTTCATGGCTATTCTCAGCATGGCGAACCTTTGGCTTTCCTGAGACTGCGGGTGCCTCGGCGCGAAGCCGAGGCACAGGTACAGCTTAAAGAGATATGCCTTTCAGCGGCATCTCGTATTCTGTCGCGGGTATGGCAAAAGCCTTGACGCGATCATTGTGCGCCCAGATTCGCTGGGCGTGGAACAGCGGCATCATCGCCCAGTTGTCATGCAGCCAGGTGAAAACGGCCTGGAATGCCTCAGCCCGCTCGGGCTCCGGAGCCGAGAGTGCCTTGAGGATCAGTGGGTCAACCGCCTTGTCCTCGTAGATCTTTCCGTCCGTTCCCGGTTCGATCGTCGAGAGGACCATCAAACCAATTGAATTGAAGGGGTCATACGGCGCGCCGTTGGTTATAAACAGCGAGAGATCATACTTGAACTCCGGAATATCACCGTGACGCGTAGCGTGGTCGACGTTGCGCAACTTCACGCCGATACCGGCTTCCGAAAGCAACGCCTGTATAACCTCGCCTAGGGCCCGGGAGCTCGGGACCGCGTCTTCGGATATGACAAGATCGATGTTCAGCTGCTTGCCGTCCTTGGATCGGACAGGCTCTCCAACCCAACCGGCCTCGTCGAGCAGGCTCTTAGCTTTTTCCAGGTCACGCTTCGGAACTTCAAATCGGGTTCCCGAATAGGCGATCACCTCGGGATAAAGGTTCATCGTAGGCGTGGCAAAACCCTTCATCACTGCCTTGCAGATGCCCTCGCGGTCGATAAGCAGGTTGAACGCCTCGCGAACACGCACATCCTTAAAAGTATCGATGCGCGGGTTGAAGCCGAGCACAATCGTATCCGTGCCCGTGTCGGTCACCACGGTCATGCCGGAAGACTCAAGGGTCTTCGCATCCTGAGGACTGACGGGAGCGATGAACTGTCCGCCCATCGCGTCGATGTCGCCTGCTCGTAGCGCCGACATCCGACTGCGTGCGTCCGGCATGACAATCAGCGAAACCTTGTCAACAGAAGGCTTTGCCCCCCAGTACTTTTCGTTGGGAATGAGGTCGGTGCCCTCAGGCGCGTCCTTCTCGATCTTCCACGGACCGGTTCCCACAGGAGATGCGTACTTACCCTCTCCATCAACTGCTTTAGGGCTCAGGAACCTTACGGGCCTGACATAGGAAAACTCTACGAGAGCCGTGGGAGTCGGCTGCTTGAAATGGATTGCGATCGTCATCGGGTCGACGATCTCGATCTTGTCGAGATTCGCGCTGATACGCATCCAGTTGTAGTCTTCCTTCGGAAGCCAGCGATCCAGATTCCACTTTGCCGCTTCGGCGTTCCAAGGCTCGCCATCCGTGAACGTCACCTCGGGGCGAAGCTTGAACGTGTATACTTTGTCATCGGGTGACTTGTCCCACGAGGCAGCCAGAGCCGGTTCGATCTTGCCGCCCGAAGAGTAGTGCACGAGCGGGTCGAAGATCATATCCTGCACGGCGAAGATGCCGACATAACGCTGCGGATCGAGATTTCCCGCTGCGCGACCGATCGGCAGTCGCAACGTGTTGCCTTCTTCTGCCGAAGCTTGATTCGTACCAACACCGGTGACCAAGAGGCCGCCAATGGCCGCCGATCCCAGCAATAGAGTTCTGCGTGAAAGAAGTGTCATCTGAGTTCCCCTGTTATGGTTATGACCTGTCTTCTGCGTAGCCTTCGACCCTTGCGCTTCCTTTTGATTGTCGCCCCTTTCCGAGGCTGCGCTCATTTGTTCGATTCGAATTCCGGACTGGTTGATCTCCTACGGCAGCGCCACACCTCGGTGCTTGACTTGCCTGAATGCTCAGTCGTGGCTGGGGCCGGCAACCGCGGATTTGGGTACGACGCTGCCAGGGGCTCCGCCGAAGAAGCGCGCTGGTCTGAACATGGCGAGTTCTTCGCGGATGTTCCCGTGAACAATCTCATCAGCCAGCAACCGCGCCATCTGCGGGGCGATCGTGACACCGCTATGTGTCACGCCAACATAATACCCATCGACTTGCGGCATCGGGCCGGCACAGCTCAATCCGTCGCCGGGAATCGGGCGAACCGTCGTCCTGACGGCCTCGATGCTGACTGCCTCGAGCGCTGGAAGCAGCTCACGTGCAGCATTGAGGATGGTGGTCGCTTCGATGCCATCGGGCCGAAGCAGTTTCGGTTCGGAGAGCTGATCGTCGACTGATATTTTATGAAGCATCAGGCGGCCTGCGCCGTCGGGACGGACATCGAGATCGTCAGCGTGGAACTGCCGTCTCAAGGTCATCGCCACTGGCTGAGTGAACGCCAGAACGCCGATTGACGACTTCATTGGGATGCCGGGAATCTCGCCCAAGCTGTCTTTGGATGCCCCCCCTGCGCAATTCACCACAATGTCAGCTTCAAATCGTTCGCCGGCCGCCGTGCGCACGCCTGAAACGCGTCCAGACCGCGTCTCCAACGACTTGACTTGCGTGCCGGTGTACACCTGCGCGCCCCAGCGTTCGCACGCACTGCGCAACAGGCAAGCTGCGTACAGAACTGGATCGATCCAGCCCTCTTCGGGGTAATAGACGATAGGCGCCTCACCTATCGCCCGAACATCGAGGTCGGGCTCCATCGCGGCAACGCGATCCCGGGAGATGAAATCGACGCCATACCCCCATTCCTGTTCAAGCTTTACTCCCGCCAGCTGCTTTGCCTGTGCAGCCTCCGTGGTCCACCATTCGAAACTGCCTGTTTGGTTGAACCAGCCCGCGCCCTCGAACTCACGGGCGAGATCGATATAGGCGCGCATACCAGCGACATTGAGCGCATGGTATTCGCGAGGTCTTTTGCCGTTGGCATTGGTCCAAGCAAAACTTACCGCGGAAGCGCCAGAAGCAACTCTACCCTGCTCAAGGACAGAAACTTTCGCTCCCGCTTTCGCCAACTCGTATGCAACGGAGGTACCAATAACTCCTGATCCTATAACGATAGCACGCATATATTATTGCTCCGAGCGCTTTATCCCAGGAATGCTTTCGGCATCTCAGCATGCAGCCGAGTTCGTCTTGGAAGCGGCTGTCTCTGCTGGCGTATTCTGCTGAGAGCGACATGCATCGTCAACGATCCAGCAACGTGTGGTTTATGCTTTAAAGTTATGAACTTCGCGGATGAGTCCGGTAGTGCCGGTGATAGGCTGCACGAAAATTGCCCAGGGACGCATGCATCATGAGTGCCGATCATCAAGCACCAGCTTTTATGGTGCTCGACAAAAATGCCATTCGAGCTGCGCTCTCGATCGAACTGTCGCTCGAGATCGCAGAAGCAGCCCTACGCAAGACGTCGAACGGCGTTGCGAGCCAAGATGTCCGACGAACGCTGACGCTGCCTGGGTCGGAAGGAACTTGCCTATCCGTAATGTACGCGGCGCTCTCCGACCGTGACCTGTTCGGTGCGAAAGTCCTCTCTATCTTTCCTGACAACTTCGCCCTGGGGCTGCCTTCTCATCGAGGAGCTATCATCCTCTTTGATAAGGAAAATGGCAGTCCGGTTGCACTGGTCGATGGCGGGGAATTGACCGCCTGGCGCACAGCGGCAGCGAGTGCCGTCGCTACCAGAGCACTATCTCGCGCCGACTCCTCAATCCTTGCGATCTTTGGATATGGCGAACAGGCGCGACGCCACATAGAAACGATCTCGAAGGTGCGGCCTATCAAGCGGCTTCACATCTGGGGGCGAAATCCTGGGAAGGCGTCGCGTTTCGCCGAAGAACAGGCGAGCGCAGGCTTTCAGACATTGGTCTTCCCATCCGCAAGAGACGCCCTGGTAGAAGCGGACATTGTCTGCACCACAACCTCGGCGCAGGAGCCGGTACTGTTCGGCGAATGGCTGCCTCCGGGGATTCACATCAACGCCGTCGGCGCAAGCGTGTCTCAATGCCGCGAACTCGACCTGGAATGCGTGCGCAGATCGAGCATTTGGGTCGACTACATGCCAATGGCGCTCATCGCGGCCGGAGAGATGGTCGAAGCTTTCAAGCTCGGGGTTGCTAGCCGAGACGACATCCGCGGAGAAGTCGGCGCGATGTTGGAAGGCGCCATCCCCGGCCGCACTACCGATGCGGAGATCACTCTATACCGTTCTCTCGGCGTCCCGGCGCAGGATATCGAACTTGCGAATTTCGTTTACTGCGTTGCCCGCGAAAAGTCGCTTGGCACGCCCATTGATTTCGAGGTGTGATCGTATGCTGGACTGCCAACGTGATCTTTTCGATCTCCCAAGGTCGATCTCCTATCTCGACGCCGCATACATGTCTCCAATCCCGAAAATATCGCTTCAGGCTGGCATAGCCGGGACGGCGGTGAAAGCGTCGCCCTGGAAGATGTCCATCGGGTCGTACTACGACGAGGTCGAGGATGCACGGACACTGGCCGCTTCGATGATCAACGCGGATGCGGACGATATCGCAATCGTTGCTGCCACAAGCTACGGTACAGCAGTTGCCGCGGCCAACGTGCCTGTGGAGCCCGGCTCGACGATCATCCTCATGGAGAACGAACATCCGTCGCATCGGTATGTCTGGTACGAACTTGCGGAGAAAAAAGGTGCGTCGATCACAATCGCGAAACGGCCCGCCGACAATGACTGGACGTCTGCGATCATCTCGACGATCGGGTCGTCCAGCGTGCCGGTCGCTGTCGTCGCAGGTACGATGGTGCACTGGTTCGAGGGAATGTCGGTTGACCTGGAGGCAATCGCATCCGCCGCACGGGAGGTTGGCGCCTGTGTCGTCGTCGATGGAACCCAGTGGGTGGGAGCGCTGCCTTTCGATGTCAAGACGGTGCGTCCGGATTTTCTCGTTTTCGCGACCTACAAATTCCTTCTCGGGCCATATCGGCTCGCGTTTCTTTACGCGGACCGCCGATGGCATTCGACAGGCAAGCCTCTCGAACACCATTCGTGGAACCGTGTAGGCGGCGATAAATCGGACTTCTATGCGGTAGATGTGGCTGAGTTTCTACCAGGCGCCCGGCGATTTGACATGGGCGAACGCTCCGATTTCGCGGTACTGCCAGTTGCGACCGCTTCTCTTCGCCTCTTGAGTGAGTGGAGCGTCCCAACCGTGTTTTCCCGGCTTGATTACCTCAACCAATTGATCTGGGACGAAGCTGCGAAGCTCGATCTAACGGTGTCTGACAACCGCTTTCGAGCCCCGCATATTGCAATCGTCGATCTTGGCGACAGGCCGATAGAGGGACTTTCCGAACACCTCAAGAGCCAGGGAATTTTTGCGACCGTGCGTGGAAAGAAACTACGGATCTCTCCTCACGTCTATAACGACGAAGAGGATGTGAAGCGCCTCTTCGCAGCTATTGCATGAATTGCGGGGCCGCAAGACCCCTCCCCTTCGCTGACACGGTCAGACGGCGGCAGTGAATTGGATTTCCACATGGATGTCCGGGAGCGCGAAGGTCGCGCCCACGGTAGCGCGTGCGGGAGGAACCGTGCCTTCGAGCCATGTGATCCATGCCCTGTTCATCTCATCAAACTCGTTGATGTCGCGCATCCAAATTTGCGCTGACAGAATTTTCGATTTGTCCGACTGAGCCTTGCCAAGAAGCGCGTCAGCCTTCCGCAGCACCTGTAGAGTCTGCCCGAAAGCATCGGCACTTCTGTCATCGGCTGTCAGGCCCGAGAGATATGCCACCCCCTGATGGATAACCACACGGCTCAATTTTTCGTTTGTTTCTAGCCTTTGGATGTCTGACATCAATTTGGTTTCCATTGCTGTTGCATCGGCGGCCAGAGCTTGCTGAACTAGCTTTTTGCTGCCGCCAGATGCGGCGACAGTCGCTTCGGGATCAAAATCGGTCAATTGAGTTGGGGCCGCACGCATCGGGCGAAAAGTTATGAACTCAGCGCACGAGGTTCAGGATGCCTTCCTCTACCCCGTTCATATAGCTGCGCGTGCCCTGGATGAGATGTTCGGTGAACGCATCGGCTGCCGTGGATGCGATCACGCCCCATGGTCGATAGACACTGAGATTGAGATCGAGATGAGGCCGGAAATCCCTGATCTCGATCGGTAGGTCGCGCGCCGTCCAGGCGGACAAGCGATCAACGACGGTTACGCCCATGCCGCACGCCACAAGACTGATGCAGGTACTTGAAAGGCTCGACTCCACTTTGAGTGAACGGTTCACCCCACGCTCCACGCACAAGGCGTCGAGTTGCCGCCGCATTGGATCTGATGATCCCATCGAAATGAAGTTGATGCCGTCGAGATCGTCCGCCTGAATGACCTGCAATTGTGAGAGCTTGTGGCCGGCAGGCATCACGCAAACCGGCGGAGTTGCCGTCAAGGCGCGGCGAACGATTGATGGGTTTTCTTCCGATGAGGTAACGCCGATTCCGATGTCCAACTGGTTACGGCTCGCCCGCTGGATAACGGTTATCGAGCTCCGGATCTCCAGCGAGATCGAGACTGATGGATGAAGTTGGGAAAAGCTGGTGATCAGCGACGGAAGTAACGTGAGTCCAAAAGCTGGTAATGCACATACGTTCAGCCGGCCGCTGCGTAGTTCACGGATATCTCTAGCCGCACGCGAAATACCTCGTGCCGACTCAAAAACCCGTTGCACTTCAGCGTGCAGCATATGCGCCTCCGGCGTCGGAATGAGACGTTGCCGGGTCTTCCTGAAAAGCTGGAAGCCGGCCTTCTCCGCAAGGTGCTGCAGCATCTTGCTAACGGCCGGTTGCGTGATGTCCAGAGCGTCCGCTGCCTTCGTCGTTGTTCCGTGCAGCATAACCGAGGCGAACACCTCGATTTCGCGGGGAGTGAATTCCTCGTGTTTCCCTGGATCAGTGGCACTTCGATTGCCCATCCAGAACCACCCTTGTTATCAAAAACCAGATACTTGACGCTATGGCCAGGCGAGTGTCTCTACTAATAACTTTGGGGAATAATCTCATGCAAGCAGTTCATAGATAATGAGATCATTGCCAGCCGTTCGTATCTTTGGCCCTTTTTGCAGGCGAACATGAGGGTGCGTTGTGGCCGCGCTGCCTCAAGGATGCGCCCGCAAGCCTTGCGATCCTGATCGGCGATCACACAAAATCGGAGAAAACCTCACGGGCGCTTGGGGCGATGCCTCGCCATTTCGCCTGCCCGTTACCTCGGAGAGCGGGCGGAGGGAGGCCAATCATCCCTGCGGTATGGGAGATTCTGCCAGGGTCAACGCAATCTCATTGCCCCGACTTTATGAACGTCGATGATCCCATCCTATAACCCTCGAGAATAGCTCGTGCTGATAAAAATATTAGACGGCATGATCTGCGCCATGTCACCTTCCTTAAAATTACATGTGACAGCTGGAGTGGATACCGGCCGTGCCGAATTGGAAAGAGGTTCTGCCCTTGGTTCGGACGGCGTTTGCGGAAACGATCGCGGCAACACCACTTCGGCGACTCACCAAAATAATCCGGCAAGAGGAAAGATCGGAACCGCGCGGAGGCAGCCCGTCCGGCTCGCGAGGTAAAATGGGGAAAAGGGCGATGGAGAAAGCTCAATGACACTTACGCGTCGCAACATTCTAACGTCTTTCGCCACTGCACCACTCCTGTTGGGGTTGGACGGCCTGATCAGGTCTGCCATGGCCGACAACCACACGGGAACCTTGCGTGTCGCGGTGGCCAAAGCGTCCACCAATCTGGACGCGCGTGACTATGTCGCCCAGTTCCAACTGCAAGATCTCATTTACGAGCCATTGATCAGATATGGGGAAAGGGGTGCTCCGGTACCCTGCCTCGCAGAATCCTGGAGCCTTTCCGACAACGACACTCGATTGACGCTGAATTTGCGGAAGAATGTAAGCTTTACCGACGGGCATCCCTTCGACGCGGATTCGGCTATCTGGAACCTGAAACTCTGGATGGGTGTTGCGGACAATTCCTGGATCAACGCCTCCAAGTTTTTCTCGGGTGTCCAGAAGATCGACGAGCACACGATCGAGATCAAGTTTACGCAGCCCGTACCGGGGCTCATGTATGAACTCAGCTATGTTCGGCCCGTACGTTTCCTGTCTCCCATTTCCGTCAACGAGGACGGAACCCTCAAGGCACCGGTTGGAACTGGGCCGTGGATTGTTCAAGCAAATTCGACCTCCGGCAGTTCTTTCATCCGCAATGATAAATATTGGGGAGATAAGCCATCTTTTTCCGGGATCGAGATTACCGTTATGCCGGATTCTCGTTCCCGTGTTGATGCCATGCGTTCTGATGAACTGGACATTGTCGGCGGCGGAGCCGCTGCGCTGACATCGCAGGAGGCGGACACCTTGCGGCGGGCGGGAATCAACGTCATCACCGCGCAGGGCTCGATGACGATGGTGCTTTCCTTCAATACTCAAAGGAACCCCGCCCTTGCGGAGAAGGCCGTACGACAGGCGATTGATGTTGGCTACGACCGGACTGCCGTATCGGCTGTGCTCTTCAATGGCGACGCCGCTCCGGCTGGTGATCTTCTCGGGCCCACCGTGCCCTTGTCTGGCACGAGGCATGACGCACCCGTTCGCGACGTCGAGCAAGCGAAGCAACTGCTCGAGAACGCCGGTTGGACGGGCGCGCCGTACCGCTCGAAGAGTGGCAAGAACTTGTCCCTGGAGCTTCTAGTTTCAGACGATTTTATCGCCGGCTCCAAGGTGTTTGGCGAAATTCTTCAGCAGCAGCTTGGTGAAATAGGCATAAACGTCACGGTGCATTCCGTCGACCATGCCTCCCGCCATTCCGAGATTCCTAAGCGCGAATATGACATCGCAATCTTTCAGACCTATGGCGCTCCCTATGATCCATTCGGCTCGGTGACACTTCTGTTCCTATCCACGATAGAAAGCGGGTCCGACGGCAAGGTCGCGCTCGATCCAAGTCTGGATCCACTCATCGCAGCTGCCACTGAAGCGGTGGGAGTTGAAGCTCAGTTGGCCGCATTGCAGGTCTTCTACGACAAGCTTCGTGAAGATGTCCTATATTCACCAGTCCTCTACCCGCCGACATATTGGGCAGCTTCGAGTCGGGTCGAAGGCTTCAACGTCCCTCCCACCGATACAGAATTCCCCTATCGAGGTATGGTGTTGAAGTCTTAGTTTCGGGGAGGTGGCTTGTTCATGTTTATTTATCTGAGGCGCCGATTGCGAAACTCAGCACTGCTGCTGCTGATGGCGTCAGTATTGTGTTTCGGGCTCGTCGTGGCTGCCCCGGGAAATGTCGCGCAGCTCATCGCCGAGCTGCGCTTTCCGGGCGCATCCAAGGCTATGGTAGACCAGGTCGCGCAGGAGCTCGGGCTGAACGATCCTGTTCCTGTTCGCTATTGGCACTGGTTGCAAGGCGTCGCTCAAGGTGACTTCGGCATTGCCTATATAACAGGCGAAGATGTCGGCAACGCCATCAGAGACAGGGTTCCGACCACGATGAAACTCATTCTCGGGGGGAGCATCGTGACGATAGTCTTGTCGGCAGCGATGGGACTGATCGGTGCGGCTTGGCCAGGACGTTTCCCCGACCACATAGTGCGGCTCATGGCTCTGCTAGGCGCGTCGACACCAGTGTTTTTCGGAGGCGCAGTTCTGATCCTGATTTTCGCCGTCAATTTGCGATGGTTGCCTTCGTTTGGCGACAGCTCCATTTTGAGTTGGGTACTCCCATCAATCGCGATGGCGGCGCCTTCCGCTGCTGTGCTTTCTCGTGTGCTCCGGATCGGCATTTCCGAAGCGATGACACGGCCTTATGCCCTGACGGCGCGCGCGAAGGGGTTCTCGGTCCTGCATATCATGCTCCGCGATGCCTTACCCAATGCAGTTCCCGCATATGTCAGCGCGCTGGGCAACATGATCGGCTCGATGACTATCGGAGCGATCATCGTCGAACCGCTTTTCGCCCTTCACGGCATAGGCGAGCTCTTTGTATCAGGCGTTCGCACCAGAGATTTCATGGTCATGCAGGCCTGTCTCCTGGCGTTTGTACTGTATGTCTCGCTGGTGAACCTGATAGCCGACTTGCTGATGATTGCGGCGGACCCTAAGCTGCGGAGGCAGGTGGCATGAAGCGCTTTTGGCATTCCGTTGGAGAGGCGTTCAGCAACTTTCCAAAGTCCGCGCTGATTGGGGTAGGTCTGTTTCTCTTTCTAGGAGCATTCGGTCCGTGGCTGGTCCCCCACGACCCCAACCTACAGGATCTTACTGCTCGCTTCGCCGGTCCCTCAGCCGATCATTGGCTCGGGACGGACCATATCGGCCGCGATGTCTTCTCGCGCTTGATTGTATCGGCTCGAACAACAGTCGTCGCAATGACCATTGTCGTGACTTTCAAGCTCCTTATCGGAGTCACGCTGGGTACTTTCGCCGGCTTCGTCAAAGGGCGGACCGAAGAGATCCTGATGCGCTTCGTGGAACTCTTCATGGCGCTTCCGTCGCTCATCATAGCTCTCGCAATCATCGGCATGCTCGGAACGGGCTACTGGAACATGGTGCTGGCGCTGATCCTGGCGTTCTGGGCAGGTTCCACTCGCGTCGCCCGCGGCGTGGCGATCGGGATATTGAACCGGCCGCATATCGAAGCACTCCGGGTTCTTGGGGCCAGCCCGCTGCGAATCTATTTCCGTCATCTGCTTCCATCAACGCTAGGAATGGTGCTGGTCTATGTTTCAGCGGATGCAGGAGGGATTGCACTATCAATTGCGACTCTTTCGTTTCTCGGACTGGGCATACAACCGCCCACTCCGGAGTGGGGGCAGATGCTCGTTGATGCGTTGCCGTACCTCGATCTCAATCCGTGGATGGTATTGCTTCCCGGCTTTGCGATCACAGGAGTCGTCGTCAGCTTCAACTTGCTTGGCGAAGCGATTGCACTGAACCGTGTGCCGCGCGACTTGCGACGTTCGGTTTTGCGGCGCGGCCGGCTTGTCGCTGCCTCATGGGAACGAGCACCAATCGAAGATCCGAAAAAGCGGATTGCGACATGAGCACAGATAAAGTTCTGGAGGTAAGAGACCTCAGTGTCGATCTCTTCACCAAGAATGGTGCACTTAGGCCTGTTGACCGGGTCAGCTACAGCGTGCGCAGGGGAGAGACGCTAGCCATTGTCGGCGAGAGCGGCTCCGGCAAGACTGTGATGAACTTCGCGCCACTCGACCTTATGCCAGTTGGGCTGGCGGTCCAGATCAGCGGTTCATTCAACATCGCCGGTACTAATATTGCAGCCTTGCCGCCTTCCAGCCTGCGCCATGTTCGTGGGAAATCGGTTGGAGTGATTTTCCAAGATCCGATGAGCGCCCTGAATCCGGTCAGGCGGGTGGGCCGACAGATCGCGGAGGTGGCGCAAAAGCAGCTAGGCTTGACCACCCGGCAAGCTGAGAAGCGCGCTGAGGAATTGCTCTCCCTGGTAGGAATGTCGGACCCAGTCCAGCGCATGAGACAATATCCTCATGAACTGTCGGGGGGTCTACGACAGCGCGTCATGATTGCGATTGCGGTTGCGAGCGAGCCGCCTCTGCTAATCGCGGACGAGCCGACAACGGCGCTGGACGTGACGATCCAGGCGCAAATACTCAAGCTCCTGCAAAGCCTTCAGAAAAGATTGAACATGGGTATCGTGCTGATCACGCACGATATGGGCGTCGTTGCCGCCATCGCGCATCAGGTCGCCGTGATGTATGCGGGACGTATTGTGGAGTACGGCCCCGTAGCGGACGTACTAGTGTCACCCTCCCATCCTTATACCTGTGGTTTGGTCGACGCGATTCCAAGAGAGGAAGATCCTTCCGGGTCACCCTTCAGGGGAATTGCCGGGCTTCCGCCGAGCATGGGAGCGCCTCTGGAGGCATGCGCATTCGCCGAGCGGTGCGCATTTACCCAGCCGGTTTGTCTCAACGGCCGGCCCCAACTGCACTCCATTCCGCAATCATCTGTTTCGATGGCGTGCACTGTAAAATACGAGCAACTGAGGTAGGGACAGTGAAAAGCATCCTCGAGGTAAAGGACCTGACCACCCGCTATAAAAGCGGGGAACGGGACAAATGGATCACCGCTGTCGATAACGTTTCAGTTCACCTAAATGCCGGCGAGATCGTTGGACTTGTCGGCGAATCCGGGTGCGGCAAATCCTCTCTCGGACGAACCATAGTTGGTCTCGAGAATCATCAGCATGGCAGCGTAGTGCTGGACGGCACCGATCTTTCAACCCTCCGGGGGCGCGCGCTACGAGATCGGCGACGTACAATCCAGTACATCTTTCAAGATCCCTATGCCAGCCTCTCCGAACGTCAGACCGTCGGTGAGACCCTGGCCGAGGCACTTGTCATTGCCGGCAAGGTTTCGGCCAAGCAAATCGACACCAAGGTCGGCAAGTTGCTCGATCAGGTTGGGTTACCCTCCCAAATGAATAGCCGGTTTCCTCGCGAACTGTCGGGTGGACAAAGGCAGCGGGTCGCAATCGCCAGGGCCTTGGCGGTCGAACCGAAGGTGTTGATATGCGATGAGCCTGTGTCCGCTCTTGACCTGTCAATCCGGGCTCAAGTCATGAATCTTTTCTTGGAGCTGCAGCGTGATCTGGGGGTGGCGATGCTTTTCATTGCTCACGACCTAGCGCTGGTTCGACAGGCCGTGACGCGGCTCTATGTGATGTATCTCGGGAAAATCGTCGAGGAGGGTACGAGCGAGGAGGTCTATCGGACACCTCAGCACCCTTACACCCGGGCTCTGTTAGCTTCGGTTCTGCAATCGGATCCTCGTGTTGCCGCTGAACGGGGACTTGTCACGCTGGCGGGCGAAATCCCCAGCCCGATCAATCCTCCCTCCGGTTGCCGGTTCCACTCGCGATGTCCGATTGCGCAGAGCATTTGTTCGCAGACCCCTCCTGAGATGAAGAGTGGTGGCCGCGGACGTCAGTTCGCGTGTCATTTCGGCACCGATTTGAAGGCGGCGTGACCGACAGGAACTGTGCGCTTCCAGAATGGATCGCAAATGGGGAGCGGCCTGCTGGCTCCGGTCTCGCCTCGATCGCGTTGTCATGCCTGCGGAGAAAGTCCGGGCGCACCAGCTTTCTCCCCTCTCTCCATGAGTCACGTCGACGACCGGAAACAACTAGCCGTGGACGGCGCTGCGCGGTTCATTTCTCTCGCCGTCGATCAACACCGCGAAGAAGCGCTGCAAATCTTCCTCAAGATCGTCAGGGTGTTCAAGCCCGACATTCAAGCGAAAGAGATAGTCCGGACCCGTCCAAGGCCGAACCGTTCGCAGTGCCTTCACGGTTGATGGCGCGATCAGGCTCTTGGTTCCTCCCCAAGAAGCGCCAATGGAAATTATCTGTAAGGCGTCCAATGCAGCGAATGCTTGGCCCGCATACTGTTCCTTCAGTATGAACGTGAAGACACCGCAGGAGCCGCTGAAATCTCGCTTCCAGATTTCGTGGCCAGGGCTGCCAGGCAGCGCAGGGTGGATCACCGTTTCCACGCATGGATGTTCGGCTAGCCAAGCCGCGATGCGAAGGCCGGATGTGTCGGATCTTGCGAGGCGTATTGCCAAGGTCTCCAGTCCGCGAGCCAGAAGCACACAGTCGTCAGGCGACGTGCCGATGCCCAGTCTTCCAAGAGAGGCTTTGATTTTCAGGCCCAAGGCGTCGTCCCTTGTGGTGATCGAGCCCAAGACCAGGTCGGAGTGACCGGAGAAATGTTTGCTGAGAGCTTCCGCAACAATATCCACGCCATGGCGGATCGGCCTGAAATTGAGGGGAGAAGCCCATGTGTTATCGCACCCGACGAGTGCGCCTTTGGCGTGAGCTATCAGGACAATCGCCGGAATGTCTTGCATCTCCAGCGTTATTGACCCTGGAGACTCTGTCCAGACGAGGCGCGTGCGCGCATCAATCAGGGAATCCAGTGCGCGCAAGTCGACGGGATCGTAGAAGACGGCCTCAATGCCAAGCGACGCCAACTCATGGGTGGCAAAATCGCGCACGGGGCCATACACGGTGTCGGGTATGAGTACTTTCTCGTGTGCGGCAACAAGGGCCAGCATGGAACAAGCGACAGCAGCTTGACCGGAAGGCACCAGCAGTGTGCGGGCGCCCTCTTCCAGTTCGGTGATCTTCTTCTCCAAGTACCGATGAGTGGGCGTTCCATAGAGCCCGTAAACATATCCATCAGCACTGCGCTCGAACCGGGCGGCGAAGGACGCGGCATCCGGATACCGGATTGTCGAGGCGCGATGTATCGGAACGGTCAGGCTGTCATAGCCTTCCAGGCTCACCGCGAACCTCGCCACCGATCTTGTGTCATCATGCATTCGATCCCGTCTCCGTTAATGACGCCATTGTTGACATGCGGGGATGTATCCCGTCCAATAGCAACAAATGGCGCTGCTATTCTCTTAGGTTATGGGCCTACGGAGTTCTCTGGAGCGCGGGTCGGCTTCAAGTCCGCCATTCGGCGCTTTGCCGTCGCAACAAGAGCATGCGATGCATGCGAGTGCTGCACTTAGCAGAAGGCATCATTTCGAGACCTGTTCGCAACAGCTTGAGAGACGCAATTCGAGGTCATCCAGAAGACCTTGCGTGCGGCCCGAGCCAATTGTGAGCTACGATGGGGCACCGTTGGTGTGCCTTCCATTGTCGAGCGCCGAGCCCGTGTAGGAGGTCGTGATCGCGCATCCCGGTGAGGCGACGCTTTCTCAGCCGCCGGCCACCCAATAACCTGACGGAATAGGAGGCCTAAATCTTACCATTGGACGAACCTGTGCGTCCTTCCCATGATGCAGTCGATGGACGAGTGGTGGGAATACTTTCAAGCTTGAGCAGCCGATACTCGCAACGGCACGCCGCTTCTCTTCATCAACTAGTTGGATGCATCTCAGCCGGGAAGCGTGTTGGTGAAAGGTGGGTTGCAGGGTTTCGTGGAGCGGGATGTGAGCCGTGGAAGTGTGATGGAGGGAACTCTTCACGTAAAGGACTGGTCATCGGAGCAGGCAAGAGCCGATGCAGATCCACTCATCCGGAAGCAACCTGACGCACGAGTGTGTTCGACCATTTCAGATCGCGGCTCGCAAATCCTCGAGGAACTCCGCAATAATACGAGAGGGGAGACGATTGGGCGGCCTGATCAAGAGGGTTCGAAAGTAAAGTGCGGGCTCGAACGGCCGCAAGGTCAGCCCGCGGCCCTCATACGGCTGTGCGGTCAAAGGATCGACAAGGCCGACGCCGACACCAGCAGCCACCATCGCACAGATCGTTGTCGAATAGGGCGTTTCCATCACAGTTCGCACCGCGACGCCGGCTTCCTTGAGAACGTGCTCGGCGTCGCGTCGGGTCGTGTCTTCCGGGGCGAGAGCGATAAATGGACAGCCGGCAAGATCGATTGGGCGGATGATGTCCAAGGACTCGAGTGGATGTCCCTTGGGCACCGCCACGGCTACTGGAAACTGCGCAAACTCGCTCACCTCAACACCCGTGCGATCGATCTCGTCAGCGACAATCCCGAGGTCGAACTGGCCGGAAGCGACGAGGTCGCGCACATTAGAGGACATGCGCGTCTGGAAGGTGACGGCGATGTTCGGATTTCGATCCATAAAGGCGCGAAGGGCGCGCGGAAGAACATTGGTCGAGAGCGCCGAAAGACAAGCGATCCTGAGTTCGCCGGAGCCGTAGTCTCGAATGCGGGCGGCCGCCCCCCTGAGATGGCTGAGGCCAACAAAAGCCTGTTCGACCTCGCGGAAGAAAAGCTGTCCCTCGGGAGTAGGGTGGAGTCTACCCTTGATCCGCTGGAAGAGATCGAAACCAAGCGAGCGTTCCAGCTCTTGGATCATCTTGCTGACCGCTGGCTGGGACACATGCAAAACGTCAGCCGCGCGGGCCGTGGTACCGTTGGTCATCACTACCCGGAAGACCTCAACCTGCCGAAAATTCATCGATGCCGCCACTTCAATTCAATAACTCACGCGAATAGATGTGCGGAAAATTCGCGTCCTTTTCGATCGAAATCCGTACAGCGTTCACAGTGGTTTGGAAAGGCGCTCTCATCCAATTCGTTGTTACACCCCAAGGGCCAACCGAGGACTTTGCATCTCTTGGTGTTGGAGTGCATCCAGCGCCTGTCCATCGACGGCTTCCGAAGCGCGACGTCATGGCCAGGGGCCCGACGCAACATTGCGCCTGAGTATCGGCCTGGAGGACGAAGGCGAGCTCTGGGGCGATATCGAGCGCCTCCTGACAACAAGCATGGGATCAACGGGAACGAAAAGCGCGAGCGAAGGATCTCTCAAGGTCGTCCGCTGCGTCTGACGGCGTCCGCGATAAAAATTTTTGCGCACTTAAGGTGATCAACATGCCGGATGTGGAAAATGTGCTCCGTGACATTGACGACAATTTTGAGGTTTCAGTCCGCAAACTTCTGGAGTTAATCTCTATCCCGTCGGTTTCGAACGAGATTTCGGGCGAACCAGAAATTCGTCGCGCGGCTCACTGGCTCAAGTCGGAGTTGTCAGCGATCGGGCTTTCCGCGGAGATCATCCAGACCAACGGTCACCCGGTTGTCCTCGCCAGTTCTCCCGCAGGCTCCATGATCGAGCGCCCACGTTTGCTGTTTTACGGACACTACGATGTGCAGCCGGTCGGCGACTTGAAACAATGGACGCATTCGCCGTTTGAGCCGCGCGTGATCGAGGAAGAAGATGGCGCTCATCGCTTTTACGGCCGAGGTGCATCGGACAGCAAAAGCCAGCTCTGGACGTTCATCGAGGCTCTCCGTGCATGGAAAAGTATCGAGTGCAGTTTTCCAGCCGACATCATCGTGATGCTGGAAGGGGAAGAGGAGTCGGGTTCGGCAAGTTTGCCTGCCTTCATCGAAGCGCATCGGCATGATCTTCAATGCGACGTCGCGTTCATCTGCGATGCAGAGATGTGGTCGCCCACCCAGCCAGCCATCACGACACGACTCAAGGGGCTGGTCCACGAGCGAGTGACCATCTTGGCGCCCAATCCCGATCTTCATTCAGGCCACTACGGTGCCGTGGCCGCGAACCCCATCCGCATACTGAGCAACATTCTGACAGACATTCATGACAAAGCTGGGCGAGTGCGCATTGAGGGGTTTTACGACGGAGTTCGCGAGATTCCGGATAATCTGCGTCGGCGATGGCGGGGGCTCGAACAAGACGCAGGCCGGTTTGAAGAGGTCAACCTGAGCGGCGGCATAACGGAAGAAGGATATACCACGCTGGAAGCAATGTGGGCACGCCCCACCGTCGACATGAACGGCATCACGGGAGGCAATCAAGGACCGGGCGGACGGTCAGTCTTGCCTGGAAGTGCAACAGCACGTCTCAGCTTCCGGCTCGTCGATGCACAGGAACCGGGGAAGATCCGTGCCGGGTTCAGGGCCTACGTTGAATCGAAGCTTCCGAAGGGTTGCACTGTGGAATTTGAGGGTGATGACGGCAGTCCGGCGGTAGTCCTTTCGCACGACAGCCCTTTCGTAGCTGCCGCTGCGCACGGACTGGAACGCGAGTGGGAAACACCTGCCATTCTGAGAGGGACAGGTGGTGCGATACCCTTAGTCCACCAACTAAGCGAGGTTCTTGGCGTTGAGTGCGTCGTCATCGGCTTCATCTTGCCCGGTGACTTCATCCATGCGCCAGACGAACACTACGATACGCGACGTCTACGAAAGGGCGTTCGCAGCTGGGTTAGGATCTTTGAAGAAATCCAACTGCGGATCGCAGGATAGACGCCGTGAGAGGTTCATAAGTAAAAAACCGCAGCTTTCGAAAGGCGGCGCTGACCCGATCGTTGCCGTCGGTCGGCAGCGGGAGGCATCCACACCAATCGCTGCCGGCCGGTCGGCACAATTAGCAACCTTCGGCAGTCGTTTTCATCTGCCCAGGGGCGGCGGACTTGGCGCTTGTGTCATCCTGCTGACCAGGAGCCGCCTGCTTCGCACTGCCACTCTGCTGGCCAGGCGCACAGTCCTTCGCAGAGTTCGAGTTTGTCGACTTCGTTGTGGTCGAATCCGTGTTGCTATCTGTCGTCGGCATCGTTGTGGTTGTAGTGGAGGAACCACTCGACGTCGTCCCTGTTGTCCCTGTCGTCCCGGCTAAAGCAAGCCCGGTGGAAAGAGCCATCATGGTAGTAGCAAAAAGAAGCCGTTTCATCGTTCATCTCCAAATGACAAAGCAATGTCCCTTCCGTTCGATAACAAGGGTGCCAAGGATCGGTTCCGTGCGCTAATGGATTCTAGCGCAAAGTGGTGGGCTTTTCGGTCGGGTTTGCCCCTGCCCCCTGGCCTCGCGATGTGCTGTTTCGGCAGGGCTTGGGGTCAGGCTTCGGAATAACCATCGGCAGCCGCTTGCGCACCGGTGCGATGCGGATAATGCTGGGTATGGCTGGGCTGGAGCGGAACTCTTTCCAGCCTGGCCCGGCTGCTTTCCCCCTCAGGCGGCAGCGTCTCTGCGGCGGGAGGGCATGCCCATTTGACCGTTTCCGCCCCCTACAGACGCACGGCGGCCTGCGGTGTTTCGGCCAGACAAGGGCTGCGTGTTGACCTGGATCGTGCCCGGCGTATCAATATTGTTTCGAGGCCGACTGCTTGGCGACGCGATATGATTGGGTTGTGGGAACCCTGCGATTTCTCGAAAGTACCGGCATAGGGTATCCTGGGGACGATAGGGAGCGGCCAAATCGTCGGCAGAAGAACGTCCGAAAGGGCTATCGGCAGCTCCGTCGTGGGAACGAAAAAAGTAGAGAAGCAGAACTTTCGTGTGCGATTTTTGCACACGCCTTCCGACAACCATCTGATAGACGTATCTGCCCCGTCCATCATTGCGACGAGTCTTGTTTTTCAACGTCGTGACACTCGATACCGAATTGCCGTCACGCTGGCTGACGATAGCAAAAGAGCGCCCTTGCGAATGTCCCGCTACCAATTCAACCCCGCTATCGTACGCAACGGCCCGATTGTGTCGGCCGCCCAATGCGGTGTCTGTGCAATTGCGGCTATATTTTGCCCTTCCTATGGCGAGTAGAAGCCTTCCGCGACCTACCGCATCTCGCTCAAGACATTCTCGCCGTCACCCATGCGCATCGGCTTCACCCCTCGGGAGATTTGCGCTCGCTTGTCGGGCCTTGCCTTCGATCTCGATCTTGCTCCGCGCTTGAAGATCGAAGCGCACCGTTACGGTGCGCATGCGTGCATGCAGCACATCGTCCAGCGTGCCGCGCATTTCATGCAGATAGGTCAGCGACGACTTCCCAAGCTTTTCTATAACGGTGCGAACGGTGACCAGAGTTCCCACCTCGGTTTCGTGCACGTAGTCGATCTCCATCCTCACATCCGCCCAGCCGAGCGTCGGCGTCAAACGGGGATCGGCGATCCTGCCGAGCAGCTGGAAACTGGCGTCGTCGAACATAGCGACGTAGTGACGGACGTTGAGATGGCCCATCGCGTCACACATCCAAGGATGGACGACGCCGACATAAGTTTCAATCGGGGGCGTCAAAACCCGACCTCGTTTCCGCCCTTGAGATCCAGCAACTGGCGGGCTTCGTCGGGGGTTGCGATTTCAAGCGACAGTTCGCCAAGGATGCGCTTGATCTTGGCGACCTGCTCGGCATTGCTCTTGGCAAGCGCGCCCTTGCCGATATAGAGACTGTCTTCCAGCCCGACACGCACATTGCCACCCATGATCGCACCCATCGTGCAGAGGTTCATCTGGTGCTTGCCGGCGGCAAGGATCGACCAGAGATAGTCGTCTCCGAACAGCCTGTCCGCCGTCCTGCGCATGTGCATCATGTCTTCGGCGTCGGCGCCGATTCCGCCCAGAAGCCCGAAGATCGTCTGGACGAAAAGCGGCGGCTTCAGCAGCTTGCGGTCGAGAAAGTGCGCCAGCGTGTAGAGGTGACTGACGTCATAGCACTCGAACTCGAACTTGGTGCCGTAGGCCTGGCCAACCTCGAGGATGATGCGCTCGATCTGCTCGAACGTGTTGGAGACGATGCCCTTCTTCGTGTCTTCCAGGTAGCCCTTCTCCCAGTCGTACTTCCAGTCGGTGTATTTCGGCGCGATGTGGTGCAGGGCGAAATTCATCGATCCCATGTTGAGCGAGCAGAGTTCGGGCTTGGCGGCATGGGCGGCTTCGAGACGTTCGTCGAGCGTCATCTTGAGGCCGCCGCCGGTGGAGATGTTCATCACTGCGTTGGTTTGCTGCTTGATGCGGGGCAGGAAGTCCATGAAAAGCCTGGGATCGGGGGTGGGTTTGCCCGTCTCGGGGTCGCGGGCATGTAGATGGATTACCGAGGCGCCAGCTTCGGCTGCGCCAACAGCGGCATCGACGATCTCGCTCGGCGTTATCGGCAAATAGGGACTCATGGTCGGCGTGTGGATCGATCCGGTGACCGCACAGGTGATGACGACTTTCGGCGATTTCTTCATAGCTGGAGCCTCCCTTGTCTGCCTTTTGTTGTTATCGATCGAGCGCGAGGCAATCCTCGCGGCCACAACCCAGCCGGATCGCCGTACCCGGATCGAGCTTCGGTTGAGACGATGAAGTGGCTAGCTTGACGATGAGTTTCTGGCCGCTCGCGGTCGCGGCGATGAGCCGGACATGATCGCCGACATAGATTGACTGAACGACCGTCGACGGGATCTCGTTGAGTGCCGTGACGCCGTCCTGCAGAACGGACAGGCGCTCGGGCCTTATCGACAGCGTTATCTTGGTGCCCGCGGCAAGCGCAGCGCCGCAGGACATGGCGTTCAACACAACGTCGCCGTCGTCGAGACGGACGGATACGCCGCCATCCTCGCTCCCGGCCAGCACGGCGCCGAACATGCGGTTGTTCTCACCGATGAAGCTTGCGACAAAGCTCGCCGCGGGACGCTCGTACAGTTCGCGCGGCGTCGACAGTTGCTCGATGCGGCCGGCGCTGAACACCGCGATCCGGTCCGACATGGTTAGCGCTTCGGTCTGGTCGTGCGTGACGTAGACGAAGGTCACGCCCAGCCGGGCGTGAATATCCTTGATCTCGAACTGCATCTGCTCGCGCAGCTGCTTGTCGAGGGCGCCAAGCGGTTCGTCCATCAAGACAAGATTTGGTTCGAAAATCAGGGCGCGGGCAACCGCCACACGTTGTTGCTGCCCGCCCGAAAGCTGCGCTGGCCGCCGATTGCCGAATTCGGGCAACTGGACCATGTCGAGAACGTTCCCGACACGTCGCCTGACCTCCTCGCGGCCAAGTTTGCGGACCTCGAGCGGGAAAGCCAGATTTTCGGCGACCGTCATGTGCGGGAAAAGCGCGTAGTTCTGGAACACCATGCCGATGCCGCGACAATTGGCGGGAACGTTGTCGATGCGCTGACCGTCAATGAGAATTTCGCCCTCGGTCGTATCTTCGAATCCTGCCAGCATCATCAACGCCGTCGTCTTGCCGGACCCGGAAGGGCCTAGCAGCGTCAGGAATTCGCCGCGCATGATTTCCAGGTCGAGCTGGCGCACCGCCTGGACCGCATGCCCGTAGCGCTTGCTGACGCCGCGAAACTCGACGTGAACCGGCCCACGCGGAGATCCGCCCATCACCGCGCCTGCGCCTTCGGATCACGGCGCACCGAAGTCGGGCGCTTTCGAGCAGGCTGCACCTCAGCCGCCGCCGCGGCGCGAAGAATGATGTCGGCGGCCTCGCGCAGATCGGCCACCAGGGCCTTGCGCGCAGCCGCGCCATCGGCGCGACGCAGCGCCGCGAGCATTTCGTCGTGATGGTCCAGGCCCAGGCCGTAGGTCACGTCCGAGCGGACGATGTTCAAGAACGGTCCTGCCTGCAGCCACAATTTCTCGATGATCTGCTGGATGAGAGGTGACCGCGCGGCATGGTACATCGTGAAATGGAACCGCCTGTTCAGGCCGAGATAGTTAGCCATGACGTTGCTCTCGACGCACTCGCGCATCAGGCTGTTCAGCTTCGCCAATTCATCGAGTTCTTCGGGCGTGATGGTCGTCGCAGCCCATTCGGCCGCCGTCCCTTCGACGCTGCAGCGCACACGCACGAGATCCGAAATACGCGCCACCGTGGCCTCGGGGACGATGACGCCCCGGTTTGGGTGGTCGAACATCGCCTCGTCGCTGACGAGTTGCCGCAAGGCCTCGCGCACCGGCATGGCGCTGGTCCGGTACTGTTCGGCAAGCTGTCGCACGACCAGTCTTTGGCCGGGCAGGAAGTCACCGTTCATCAGTGCTTCCTTCAAGCCCGTATGGACACGAACATGAGCTGTCTTTTGCGCGGCCGAGCCGGCGGTGGCATCCTTGCGATCAAGCATCAGTTTGTCCGGCGGGGCAGTATTTTGAGGTTGCTCGACAGGAAATCGTCGAATGCGGCGGCGAAGCCGTCGAGTTCGGCGTCGCCAAATGGCAGTGACAACGCCAGCATGCCGCGCGGCGTCACGTAGTACCCTCGCAACAGCATCTCGATATGCCAAAGCGCAATCACCGATGGATCGGCATCGTCGAGCCGCGCCGGCGTGTCCACCGGCCCCCTGACGAAATGCAGGTTCATCAACGACCCGCGCCCTATGACGATGCCCTCGACGGCATGTCGTTCAAGTGAGACGTTCATCGCTTCACGCAAGCGATCGCCGCGCGCATTGATGGCGCGGCTCGCCTCTCGCGTCAGCACCTGCGTCAGACCGGTGAAACCAGCAGCCATGCTGAGAATATTGTTGTTGAACGTCCCGCCATGCGAGAACGCATCAGGCAAAGCCGGATCGAAGCGGTCGACGAGGTCGGCGCGTCCACCGAATGCGCCAAAACTCGCACCGCCGCCGATGTACTTTCCGAGCGTCACGAAATCGGGAAAAATTTCATGCGCGCCATGGAGCGCTCGATAGTCGAGGCGCGAGGTCATGACCTCGTCGAAGATCAGCAGCGCGCCGGTCTCCTTCGTCGCTGTGCGCAGCGCTTGCAGGAACTCGCAGGTCGCCGGGATGCAGCCGCCACCGCCCATCATCGGTTCGACGATGACGGCGGCAAGGTCGTCGCCCTGTTCCTTGATGAGCGCCACGGCGCCTGCACTATCGTTGTAGTCGGCGAAGACAAAGGGGAAAGGCAAATTGAGCGGTGAGCCGCCATGCGCAAAAGTCAGTACGCCGCCGTGATAGCCTTCCCGGAAGGCGAGTATCTTCGAACGCTTCGTGATGGCGCGAGCGGCGGAAATCGCCATGATGTTCGCCTCGGTGCCCGAGTTGCAGAAGCGCACGCGCTCGATGGCTGGAAAACGCTCGACCACCGCCGCTGCCAGGCGCGCCTCGTAGCGGTTGGGTGCACCCAGCATGATGCCGCCCTGTATGACGTCCACAAGGGCCGCCGAAATCGCCTTGTCGGAGTGGCCGTAGAAGCCGGCGCTGTATTCCGAGACCAAGTCGACATAGGTATGGCCGTCGAGATCGGTGACCCTGCAGCCCTCGCCGGAGACGAACGAAACAGGGAATGGCGGGTACCAAAGTACAGCCCTCGTATTGCCGCCCGGCAAGGATGCCGCGGCCTCGTTCTGACGCGCCAGGCTGTTCGGGTTGGCGTCAGCGAAACACTGTCGCGCCTCGTCCAGAACAGCAGCGAGACTGACATTGGCGCGCACGTCTCTAGTGCCTTGCAGCATTCGATCAAATCCCCTTATCTTTTTAACTTTTTTGCACCCTATCGCAAATTCCTATTGCTAATCAATCCATTTTGCGTTTGAAATTTGATCAAATCTACAACGATAAGAAAGGGGAACTGCAATGAGGACTTATCTGCAAGCCGTATCTGCCGCCGCGATCTGCCTCGCGACCTCGACTTTTGCCGCGTCCGCGGCCGATCCCGTCACGGTGGTCGGCTGGGGTGGTACATGGGACAAGGCCTACAAGGATGGAGTCTGGGACAAGTACACCGAAAAGACGGGCGTCCCGATCGTCATGGAAGAGTGGGGCGGCGAGGTCGCCAAGGTGCGTGCCCAGGTGCAAGCGGGCAACATTACTTACGACGTCGTCTCGGTGGAAGCGCCCGCCATGGAAGTCGGCTGCGCCGAAGGCCTGTTCGTCCCGCTGACACCCGAGATCACAGGCGACGCAGCGAACTATCTCCCAGGAACCCTGCACGAATGCGGTGTCGCGTCCGACACATGGGCAACGGTTCTTGCCTACAACACGGATGTCTATAAGGGCGACGCCGCGCCAAAGAGCTGGGCGGACTTCTGGAACGTCGAGAAATTTCCAGGAAAGCGCGGCCTCTACCAGCAAGCGCAGTTCACGCTGGAAAATGCGCTCATGGCCGACGGCGTGAAACGCGAGGACATGTACAAGGTGCTGGCCACGCCGGAAGGTGTCGACCGGGCTTTCGCCATGCTCGACAAGATCAAGCCGAACGTCGTCTGGTGGTCCACCACGACGCAGGGCATCCAGAACCTCGACAGCGGCGAAGTGACGCTCAGCGACGCGTTCAATGCACGCATCACCAACGAAGCCATCAACGAGAAGAAGCCCTACGCCATCGCGTGGGACGCCGGCTTCTTCTACGGCACCGACTACTGGGCCGTGGTGAAGGGCGCACCACACCAGCAGGGCGGGCTGGATCTCCTCAAGTGGTTTTCCATCCCTGAAAACCAGGCCGGCTTCTCCAAGCTCTATGCCTATGGCACCGGCCGCAAGGAAGCCGCCGACCTCATTCCCGCGGACTGGAAGGCCAACCTGCCGACGTCGCCGGAGCACCTCCAGTACGGCGCCGCCTATGACAACGACTTCTGGACCGAGCACAAGGAAGCGTTGGAAGAACGCTTCAAGGCCTGGCTCGCGAAGTAACTTGGGCATGTTGGTCGGGACAAAACCGGCTATGAAGCGACGCCAACGGGGCGGCATGCTCGCCCTGTTGACGGCTCCGCTTATATTATTCGTCGTCATTCTGTTTCTGTGGCCGGTGGCGCGCTTCCTCGCTCTGGCCGTCGACAACTCGGATTTCTCGAACAACCTGCCGCGCACCATTGCCGCTCTGGCCGGCTGGAAAGCAGAGAGCGGCCTGCCTGGCGAACCCGTCTTTGCAGCACTCGTCGAGGACCTGGCCGACGCGCGGCGCGCCGGGAAGGAAGGCGTCCTGGCGCAACTCGTGAACCAGCGCGTTGTCGGTAGCCGTTTCCTCGTCATCAAGACGGCAAAGGATGCGGCCGACGGCAAGCTCGGCATGCGCCCCGTGCGCGACGAGGTGCTCGCCAAACAGGCCGGCTGGAAAAACATCGATCTCTGGCAGGTCATAGCGCGTCAGCAAAGCGCGCGAACGGACTATTATCTGCTTGCGAGCCTCGACCTGAAGCGCGGCGCGGACAATTCGATCGAAGCCGTTTCGGCCGACCGCGCCATCTTCGTCGACGCGCTGCTGCGTACGATCTGGATCAGCATCGTGGTGACGGTCATCTGCGCGGTGCTCGCCGTGCCGCTGGCGCAGGCGATCGTCAGCGCGCCGCCTGCCTGGTCGAAGCTGATGTTCGCGCTGATCCTGTTTCCGCTCTGGACATCGCTGCTGGTGCGCACCGTCATCTGGATCATCGTGCTGCAGAAGAACGGTCCCGTGAATTCCACACTGCTCGGATTGGGTATCGTCAGCGAACCCCTCGACCTCATCTACACCCGCTTTTCGCTGTACCTGGCGATGGTTCAGGTTCTGCTGCCCATGATGGTCCTCTCCGTCGTCGCCGTCATGCGGCGGGTTCCGACCACCTACATGCGCGCGGCGCTGTCGTTGGGTGCCCCGTGGCTCACGGCGTGGCGCCGCGTGCAGTTGCCGTTGATCCTGCCCGGGATCCTGTCCGGCGGGGCGATCGTTTTTGTCTTCGCGCTCGGCTATTACATCACCCCGACGCTTGTCGGCGGGCCGACGGACCAGATGATCTCCAGCTACATAGCCTTCTACACCAACAGCACGCTGAACTGGGGCATGGGCGCAGCGCTTTCCCTGCAACTGCTCATGATCCTCGTGTTGTTTGCGTTCCTGTTCTGGACGGCATCCGTCCTCTTCCGCAGCAAGGCGCATGTCGCATGAGCGCCGACCGCTTCCGGAAATGGCTGATGTATGCCTATGCGGCGACGTTGCTGGCTTTCATCATCCTGCCCCTGCTGATCGTGGTCCCCATGTCACTGACCTCGAGCAATTCGCTGGCATTTCCAACGCCGGGCTGGTCGTTGCGCTGGTATGCCGAGCTGTGGGTCGACGAGCGCTGGCCGAACGCGCTGTGGAACTCGGTCGTCATCGGGCTATCCACCACGGTTCTGGCTTTGCTGCTCGGCATACCTGCGGCGATCGGGCTCGCCTGGGGTGATTTTGCCGGGAAACGTATCCTCTACGCGATCATCGCCGCGCCTTTGGTGACGCCGGTCGTCATCGTCGGCGTCGCGGCCTTTTCATTCTTCGCCACGCTGGGACTCGTTGGCAGCAAGCTATCGATCATTCTGGTGCACACGGCGATGGCCGTGCCTGTGATGCTGACCACCGTCGTCGCCAGCCTTTCGACCTTCGACCGGACGCTGGTTCGTGCGGCGGCATCGCTGGGCGCCGGCGCCATGCGCACCTTCTTCAAGGTGGTGCTGCCGCTGATAGCGCCGGGCGTCGTTACAGGGGCCATCATCGCCTTCATCATTTCTTTCGACGAAGTCGTCGTCGCAAGCTTCCTCTCGACGGGCGCGGAGCGAACCTTGCCCCGCATGATATTCTCCGGGTTGCGCGAGTCCATCAGCCCTGCCATCGCGGCCGTCGCCGTGCTGCTGATCGCTTTCTCGGCGATCCTGCTTGGGGTCATCGCCATCCTGCAGAGCCGCTCGCAAGCTCTCCGCGCAAAGGCATTGGCATGAAACTGGTTCCGTCGGTGCAGCAACTCGAGACCGAGATGACGGCATGGCGGCGGCATCTCCATGCCAATCCCGAACTCGGTTTCGAAGAGTTCGAGACGGCCCATTTCGTGGCGGACAAACTGCGCGCGTGGGGCATCGAGACGACCGAAGGCGTCGGACGCACAGGTGTAGTCGGGACGCTCAGGGGCAGGCTCGGCGCTGGTCGGAGCCTTGGCATCCGCGCCGACATGGATGCCCTGCCGATGACAGAGGCACGGCCGCTGGCGCATGCGTCCCGCACCCCCGGGCGGATGCATGGCTGCGGCCATGACGGCCATACCACTATGCTGCTCGGCGCAGCCTCGGCGCTTGTTCGCTCGCCCGACTTCGCCGGCACGGTGCATTTCATCTTCCAGCCGGCCGAGGAGGGTCGAGGTGGGGCGCTTGCCATGCTGAACGAGGGCCTTTTCGAGCGTTTCCCCTGCGATGAAGTCTACGCGCTGCACAATTGCGAACGGCCGCTCGGCGAGATCGCCGTCCACCGCGGAACGGTGGCCGCGGCGGCCGATCGCTTCGAGATCGTCGTCCACGGAAGGGGCGGCCATGCGGCGATGCCGCATCTGGCGATCAATCCACTCCCCATCGCCGCGCGCATCCTGCTGGCAATCGAAGCCCTGCCCGGCCGCGTCACCGATGTGCATTCTTCCGCAATCGTCACCGTTGGCAGCCTGCGCGCCGGCGAAGCCTTCAACACCATCCCCGATACGGCGTTTCTGACCGGCACCGTGCGCACCTTTGACCATCAGGTTCAAAAGACGCTGGAGACGGCAATCCGCCGCATCGCGAAAAACGAAGCTGAAGCTTTTGGCGCCGACGTCGACATCCGCTACGAAACGCCCTTCGCACCGACGATAAACACTGCGGCGCAAGCCGACGCGATGATCGCAATTGTGAACGAGGTGATGGGACCGGCAAGTCTCGTCATCGATCCGCCTCCCGAGATGGGTTCTGAAGATTTCTGCTACATGCTGGAACAGCGGCCCGGCTGCTATTTCCTGCTCGGCCAGGCCGACGATGCGCACCAGGCTGCGGCTCACGACACCAACTACGATTTCAACGACGCAATCCTGCCGATTGGCGCGAGCCTTTGGGTCAGGCTCGTGGAGCGCCGCCTATCAGCCAGAGGCGCATCGTGATGCAACTGACGGAAAAGGACATCGTCTGGCGAAGCCATTGGCTGCGGCAGGCCCTGCCCGAGGACCCAGACCTTGCGCCTCCGCTCGAAGAGGCGACCCAGGCTGACATCTGCATCGTCGGCGGCGGCTATCTGGGCCTGTGGACCGCCATACGCCTCAAGGAGCACAATCCCGCCTTCGATGTTGTCATCGTCGAGCGCGACATTTGCGGCGGTGGCCCGAGCGGCCGCAACTCCGGCATGGTGCTCTCGGCATGGACGAAATACAGCGCGCTCGCCGCGCTGCGCGACGGAAACGATGCACTTTCGATCATCAAGGCATCCGAAGCCGCAATCGGCGGCATCGAGGCTTTCTGCAAGGCCGAGGGAATAGACAGCTGGTTTGATCGCATCGGCTGGATCTGGGGTGCGACGTGCGAAGCCCAGCTTGGCGCCTGGGACGACGCGTTGAACAAGCTGGCGGCGCATGGCTACGTGCCGGCGCGACGAGTTTCGCGCGAGGAGATCGCAGCGATGGCCGGCACGACGAGCCACTTCGGCGGCGCGTTCGATGCGTCGTCGGCAACCGTGCACCCCGGCTACCTGGTGCGCGGCCTGCGCCGGGCAGCACTGAAGCGCGGCGTGCGCATCTACGAGAAATCGCCGATGACGCGTTTTTCACGCGGCGGCAAGCTCAAGGTGGAAACGGCGAGAGGAACTGTGTCCTGTGGCAAGATCGTGCTTGCCATGAATGCATGGTCCGGCGCCATTCCCGAACTTGCGCCGGCAATCTTCAACATCTCCAGCGACGACGCCATGTCGAAGCGCATTCCAGACCTTCTCGACAAGGTCGGCTACCGCCGCGCGCCGCTGATGATCGATTCCCGCGTCTTCGTTGGCGGTTGGTCGCCGACCCGCGATGGCCGGCTGTCTGTTGGCGTCAGTGGCGGCGTCATCGGCCTCGGCGGCATCGTCGACCAGCGATTTCATGGCCAATCGCCACGGGTTGCCGACATGCGCCGCGTGTTGCGGGACGGTCACCCGGCGCTCGCCGGCTTTCCGCTCGATACATCGTGGAACGGACCCATCGACCGGACCGTCAGCGGCGTGCCGCTGTTCGGCGCCCTGCCCTCTAACCGCGACATCATTTACGGCTACGGCTTTTCAGGCAACGGTACGACGATGGCCTATCTCGGCGGCAAGATCCTGACCACCCTGTTGACCGCAGGCGAATCCGAACTAACCCATTCGGCGCTCGTGCGTCCGGTGACGCGAGGCTTCCCACCCGAACCATTCCGTTTCGTCGGCGCGCATTTCGTTCGTGGCGCGGTGCGGCGGCGCGACGATCTCGAACATGCCGGCCGAAAACCCGACCTCTTGACCAGATGGCTCGCGGGACTGGCCCCGTCCGGCGTCACCCCTTCGAAAGCCAACCTCCGCGCAAGGAAAGGATAAACGGTGTCCAAGGCCAAGATCTTCAAGCACAGCGAATTGACCCTGAAGCCGTCCATCACACCGACCGGCACATCCTCGATTGCCCGCGTCATCAATGCCGATATCAGTCGGACCATGGGCGGCGGCATCGAGTATCTCGAGAACGCCTCGATCGACTGGACCGTGACCTACGACGAGGTGCTGTTCATCCACGAGGGCACCTTGACGATCGAACTGGACGACGGTCGCCATGAGTGCAATCCCGGCGATATCGTCTGGCTGCCAAACGGCACCCACCTGAAATACATCGCCACCGAGCGTACCGGCTATTTCTATTGCCTTTACCCGTTCGACTGGGCAGCGCGGCAGGGAACGGTAGAACCCTGAACTGACAGGCACTCCTTTTCCATGCGTTGGCCATCCGCAGCGCAGTTCCGAACCCGGGGCGTCCAGAAATCGACTCCGGCTCCCACTCCTTGGGTTGTCACCACACGGCTTAGACGTGCAATCTCAAGTGACTCTTTGCGACCTCAGCTTGCCTGGAAGGGAGGTCTCGTTGTTACGAGACCTCTGCACAGCTGAGCACGACCTTCGGAACTTCAAAGCTGGAATCCAGGCGAGGATGTGCCAAGTGCCCGACAACCCGCCGGCCAAAGCCGGCGGCACTTCAGAGCCCGATTGCACCGTTTCGCCTCCGCAAGCCCTCCGCCTTTGCCTTAGCGTCCTGTTGCGCTAGCATAGATAGAAGCTAGCTACGCCTGACGAATCGGATTTCGCTGAGGGGGCGGAAATTCATGGAGATGCAGCAGGTTCGCTATTTTCTGGCCCTGTCCAACACGCTTAATTTCACCAGAGCAGCGGAAGAGTGCAATGTCACGCAGCCGGCTCTGACGCGCGCAATCAAGACCCTCGAAGACGAATTGGGCGGTGAGCTGCTTCGGCGCGAGCGCCAACATTCCCATCTGACCGAGCTTGGCCGACGCATGCTGCCCTTGCTGCAGCAGTGTTACGATGCTGCCACTTCCGCTAAATCGCTCGCCAAGGCGGTGCAAAGCAGCGACGTGGCCCCGCTTAATGTCACCATTTCCAACAGCGTCAACATCGCACTTCTGGTCTCGCCGTTTACGGAGCTTTTCCGGGCCTATCCCGGCGTGCATCTCAAGATCAACCGCGGCTCGCCGAACGCTGTGATTGATGCGCTGAAGAACGGCGATGTCGAACTCGCCGTTGCCGGTCCGCTGGGGGCGGCATGGGACCGGCTCGACACCTGGCCGCTGTTCCAAGAAGGCATAGAGCTCGTGGTGAATTCCGATCATCCGCTTGCACGCCGCAACGAGGCCGATGTCGCGTTGATCCAGCTTGTCGCGGAGCCAGTGTTGAGCAGGATCGACTGGGAAACGAGCGAGGAGCTGTCACGCTGCCTGTCGGCAAATGGACTGACGCCACGGTCCGCGCATGAGGTCGAGACCGATCATGATCTCTTGGCGCTACTGGAAGCAAACGCCGGCGTTGGTTTTGTCTCGGTGACTGCGCCACGCTCGCCAAACGTCCGTAGGCTAAAGCTCCGCGACTTGGACATCTCGCGGGTCGTTGCCGTCTATGCAGTCGCCGGCCGCCACCGTTCCCCAGTGGCAACGACGCTGCTAAACCTGTTGCGATCGACCGACTGGTCGACCTTTGGCGTCAGTGAGCCCGCCTAAGCGCCCCGATCAAGTCTTCAATGTCCATCCGCCGGCGGTAGTCCGGATCAACGAAGCGGTCGGTGATGATGCCGTCCGTGCCGACGACGAAGGTCGCGGGGATCGGCAGGAACCAGCTGGAGTTGCCTTGAAAGTTTGGGATGTCATAGGCAACGCCCATCAACCGCTCCATCTCGGCCCCGATCCAAATCGCAAGGTTGAGCGAGAGGGCATAGCCATTATCCATGTCGGTGAGGAATGGAAACTTGGCGCCCACAGCTGCCTTCATCGCCTTCGCGAACCTGCGCCGCTCCGGCATAATCGCCACAATCTGGCCGCCCAAAGTGGTAATCTCCTCCTGAGCTTCAACGATGCCAATCGCATTCAACCGGCAATATGGACACCAGTGCCCGCGCTGAAAGGTGATCACGGCCGGACCTTGGGAGAGGATGTCGCCCAGGCCAATCAGTCTCCCCTCGTCATCGGGCAGCAGGAATCCCGGCATGATATCGCCGGGAGTCGGCGCCATGGATCCAGCCCCTTGCTGCCCTAGGCGCGTCACCAGGCGGTCCACCGCATCCGCAAAATCCGAGTTTAGTCGGCGCACGGCACCGGCAATCACCGCCAGCCGGTCGTTGAGAGGTGCGTCGAGTTCGATGGCAGCCTGCACGGACTGTTCAAACGTCATTGCCTGGTCGTCGGCGTCCATTTCTGCACTTTCGCAATTGCATACAGCCTATCATTGAAGCCCCACGGGCACGGCCATGCTTTTCTTGCATGGAGTCGATGCCTTGCGTGCATCGAAACTGCACGGATTCACCTTCTGTTCGTTATTTCCGCTCGAGTTGTTACGTCCGGTCTGGTTGGGACAGCTGCTGCCGAGATCGCGCGCCTCGACTTTTGCCTCCGACAGGCCGGCAGCAGGTCTAGCGACCTTCACAGCCATACCGCCACCAAGGATCGCGACATCAAATTCTCCACCGTCCCGGCCTATCGAGATTCAATGCAATTTGACCCGCGGTTTGGTGCGGTGCGACAGGATTCCGGTGACCGTGTCCAGCACGGTCTTGAAGGTCCCGTGCACTGCCTTGAGATGCATCTTGTAGAGCGAGCGATACATCAACCGGGCAAGCAGACCCTCAACCTTCAATCCGCCGATCAGGTTGCCGAAGGTGCCGTAATCGGCCAGTGAAACCAGGGAACCGTAGTCGCGGTAACGGAACGCCGGCGCCACCTGCCCTTCGAGGCGCGCCGCGATCACCTTGACCATATGATCGGCCTGCTGATGGGCCGTCTGGGCGCGCGGCGGCAAGGGAGCTTCGCTGCCGGGGAGGACACAACTCGCGCAGTCGCCGATCGCAAACACGTTTTCATCCCCTAGCGCTTGCAGGGTCTCATCCACGACCAGGCGGTTGATGCGGTCTGTCTCGAGGCCATCGAGTTTCTTAAGGAAATCCGGCGCCTTGATCCCCGCAGACCAGACGACGAGTTCGGCCGGCACGAATAGCTTCTCGCCGAGACTGACACCGCCCTCCGTCACTTCGGTGACCTTGATCCCGCACCGTATCTGAACGCCGAGATCACGAAGCAGATGCGCCGAGGCGCGCGCCAGGTGCTCGGGCAAGGCCGGAAGGATTCGTGGCCCGGCCTCGACGAGGGTGATGCGGATAAGTCTTTTGAAATCAATGTTGTCGAGGTTGTACGACGCTATCTCCCGCATCGACCTGTGCAACTCGGCCGCCAGTTCGACGCCGGTGGCTCCAGCGCCAACGATGACGCAATGGAGTTGGCTCGGCGACAGCTGCTCGTATTGAGCGTTGGCCCTCAGGCAGGCGTCTATCATGCGCTTGTTGAATCGAACGGCCTGGGTAGCCGTATCGAGTGCGATTGCGTGGCGGGCCGCCCCTGGCGTGTCGAAATCGTTGCTGACGCTGCCGACGGCCAGCACCAGCGTGTCGTAGCCCAGCACGCGCGGCGGTATGATCTGCCTGCCTTCGTCGTCGAAGCTTGGCGCAACAAAGATCTGCCGCTTGGCGCGGTCGATGCCGACGACGTCGCCAATCCGGTATCGATAGTGATGGCGACTGGCATGGCCAATGTATTCCACCGCATCATTCGACGCGCTCAGTGCGCCCGAGGCGACCTCGTGCAGAAGCGGCTTCCAGATGTGCGTGCGATTGCGGTCGACAAGCGTAACGGAAAGACGCCGCTTGCCGAATTTACGGCCGAGGCGCGTTGCCAGTTCCAACCCGCCGGCACCGCCGCCGACGATGACCACGCGATGCCGAGACCTGTCCGCATGAGATGGTGTCTCCGGTATCGCGCGAAAAAGCGCGGCGTTGTTGGCGAGCACGGCTTCTGGAACCAGCCGCATCCCGGGAGTGATGATCTGCATCGGTATTCTCCGTCTTTCTTCCCGCCGCGCTCGAAGATGTCACTCTTGCGATTCGTGGATGACGATGCCCTGCAGCATGTCGACTTCGCACTCCCATGGCTTCTCCGCGAGAACGCGCTGGCCATGCTCGTAGCCGGCCTGCCAGCGGGTACGGATGCCGGCGCGGGTGAAGTCGATATCCTTGGTGTGGTCCTCGCCGTCGAGGCGCGGTGAAAGCAACCGCACAAGGTGCATGACCGACGGGCAGCCATAGGAGGCCAATTCCTTGAACATCGGATCCTCGCGCCGCTCGTCCGGGACGAGCTTTCCCATTTCACGCACGACGTGGCGCAGACGATGCAATTGCTCCTGCCGGGCCACGTGGCTCTTGCCGCGACTTGCGAATTGAAGGTCCTTTTGCCGGCCCATGACTTGCCAGATCGATTTCGGCTCGGTGGCGCGGGGCTGCCACATGTTGACGGCAAAGATCAGCGCGTCGCGGCGCGGACGCGCGTCGAGCACGACCTCGATCGGCGTGTTCGAATAGATGCCGCCATCCCAGTAAGGCTCGCCGTCGATACAGACCGCCGGAAACGCCGGCGGCAAGGCACCCGACGCCATGATGTGCGCCGCCGACAGGGTCATCTCGCGGGTGTCGAAGTATTTGAGTTCACTGGTGTTGACGTTGACCGCCCCGACCGTCAGCCGGGTATGGCGCCGGTTGAGATAGTCGAAGTCGATCAGGTCATTCAGCGTCCGCTTGAGTGGATCGGTCGTGTAGTAGGAGGCGTTCTCGACACCCACTTCGCGGTTCACTCCGAACATGGCACTTGGATTCGGTTCGAAGAACCCCGGTATGCCGCGCATCACGGTGCCCATATTGGCAAAGACGTTGCTCGGAACCATCATTGCGAAAAACTCATCGAGCGGGCTGATCCGGCTGACGCCTTCCCAGAACTCTTGAAGCCTCGCGAGCCGAACCGTTGGTTCGTTTCCGGCGATCAACGCGGCGTTGATAGCCCCGATCGACGTGCCGATAACCCAATCCGGTTCGATGCCACCCTCGACCAGCGCCTGGTAGACGCCGGCCTGATAGGCGCCGAGCGCGCCGCCGCCCTGAAGAACCAACACCGTCTGCCGCTTGGCGGCGCTGTCTGCCAGACGGTCGATCTTTGGCTCGGCCTCGGACACGGGCGGATTGCGGGTGATCTTGTTCATGGTCTTTATTCCTCGTTCGGGTTCAGTGAGCCGTCCAACCGCCTTCGATCGGGATGATGGCGCCGGTGATCGAAGCTGCATCGTCCGAGGCCATGAACAGGCAGAGCGCCGCAACCTGAGCAACTGTCACGAATTTTTTGGTCGGTTGGGCAGCGAGAAGGACGTCCTTGATCACCTGCTCCTCGGTGATCCCGCGTGCCTTGGCCGTGTCCGGTATCTGCTTCTCGACCAGCGGGGTCAGCACATAGCCCGGGCAGACAGCGTTAACGGTGATGCCCTGCTCGGCGACTTCCAGCGCGACCGTCTTGGTCAACCCGGCAACGCCGTGCTTGGCGGCGACATAGGCTGACTTGTATGGCGAAGCGACGAGAGCGTGTGCCGAGGCGACATTGATAATGCGGCCCCATTTGCGTTCTTTCATGGCCTGCAACGCGCGCCGGATCGTATAGAACGACGACATCAGGTCGATCGCCACGACTGCTTCAAATTTTTCGATCGGAAAGTCATCGATCGGCGCGACATGCTGGATGCCGGCATTGTTGACCAGGATGTCGATCGCGCCGAACTCGGCGATCGCCTTGTCCATCATCGCGGTGATGGCGTCGCCCTTGCTCATGTCCGCGCCGTCATAGCGGACGGTCACACCGTGCTCCGCGGCAATACCCGCCCGCAGCTTCTCGATCTCCTTGGCATCGCCAAAACCGTTGAGGACGATATTGCAGCCTTTGGCGGCAAATGCTTCGGCGATCCCCTGGCCAATGCCACTGGTAGAGCCTGTTATCAGCGCGGTTTTTCCTGTGAGCATGGTGATCTCCTTCGATCTGAGCGCGAGCTGGTCATGACCGCCTGCCGCCGGGTGGTTTCCGAGTTCTGTCTGTTGATGAAAAGTATGACCCCTGGCCCCGGACATCGGAAATGCCGTTGAGACATGGATTCGATAGCCGACGGTCAGATCCGGTCTCATTCCTCCGGCGGGCTGAGACCCCAGCCGGCTGGCTTTTTCACCGGCCGGCGAACCACCTTTCGTTCGCGTGAAGGACATGAGGTCAATCTCGTCACGGCGCGGCCGCAGACACCGCCGGCGGTCGGCGCGCTCCTGCAAGAGAAATGGTTCGGGGAACCGGCGAGCACTCTGCCCGCCGCTGTCGCCGAATAATCTCGCTGGATCCCGGGCGCTAGTTCTTCTTGATCGTCGAGGTAACCGACTGGATGACTTCCGTGGCCATTTTGAACTGCGGCGCCCGGTCGGTGATGCCATGACGCTTGGCGATCCAGTCGAAATCGGTATAGGCGGCGTAGACCCCGCCATCGGCCGTCTGATAGACCAGCACGCGCACCGGCCAGTCGAGGCCGGCTTCGGGGTTGGCCGTGATGAAGGTCGTGCCCAGGGCCGGATTGCCGAACATCACAAGACGCGACGGTTTGACATCGTTGCCTGCTTTGTTGCCAAGCTTCGCTTGGTCGATGACGCCGAAGAACATAATGCCTTTCTTGAGGACGTCCTTCTTGATGCGGGCAACGGTTTCAGCGACGGAGTAGTCGCTCTTCACCGTCACGACGCCATCCGAGGCGGCGGCAGGGACGACGATCGCCACCAGTATGGCAGCGCCGGCAATCAGGGTTTTCATATAAGTGGTCATGTCAGTCTCCTTGGGTTTGTCGTGACGTTAAGTTGAGCGATGGAATTCACAGCGCCTTGCTCGTCGGCGCGACTTTCTTCGGCTCACCGTTCGTGCCGGTCAGACTGTTGGCGTCTTCAGCACCCCCGCGACAGCAACCGCACAGGCAAGCACAGCGACAAGCACGGTCACACATGCGGTCCAGCCAATCCGGTCATAGATCTGGCCGAGGACGAAACTGCCCGCGAGCCCGCCCGCATAATAGGATGCGAGGTAAATGCCGCTTGCCGCGGTGCGATCACGCGATACGGTCCGGCTGACGTGGCCGGTGGCTATCGCCTGCGCCAGGAAGGTGCCTACGGCGACAAGCGCCATCCCGGCAAGAACGATCGGCAGACTGGTCGCAAGCAGCAGAAGCAAACCGAGGATCGCCAGCGCAAGTGTTGCACCGATCCCCACCCTGGGGCCTAGGCCGGCAGCAACGCGCCCTGCCAGCGGCGTGGTCAGCATGGAGGGCAGGAAGACGAAATAGACAAGACCCAGTGCCATCGGCGACAGCGATAGCGGAGTGGCGACAAGCTGGAAGTTCACATAGGTGAAAGTGCCGATGAACACGAAGAGGATCATGAAGCCGATCGCGAAACAGGCGCGTAGCTCGGCGTCCTTCAGTGCGCCTTTCCAGGCCGCGCGCGCGGGTTGGCCCATGGCGTCGGCGCCCATAGTTGCGGATGTCTTTTGCAGCGTAAACCATACAAGAGCCGCGCCAATCAGATTGAGGGCGGCGAACGTCAGGAAGTTGGTGGAGATGCCGAACGTATCGGCGACGGCGGCCGACATAAGCCTGCCGAAGAAATTGCTGGCGACGTTGCCGGTCACGTAGGCCGCAAGCGCGCCGGTCGTTTGGCGCGATGAAAAATGTTCGGCCAGATAGGCCATCGTCAGCGTGAAAGCGGTTGACATGCATAGGCCCTGTGCGACCCGCAGCAAGGCGAACACGATTATGTTGTCGGTCTGCGAAAGCAGCGTCGTCGGTATCGACAGGACGGCCAGGCTGATCCAGATGCCGTTGCGGCGATCGATGCCGCGCCCGAAAAGCGCGACCGCGATGCCGGCCACAGCCATGCCGAACGTGCTGGCATTGACCGCGAGACCCATCGTGGCGCGGCTGACGCCGAACTTGATGACCAGCGACGGCAGTATGGCCTGAGTGGCGAAGAGATCGACAAGCGTCAGGAACGCAATCAGGGCGATCAGGCCGAAGCGCCGGCCATCCGCAGCAACCATTCGGAGCCGCGTTGGTTCACTCAATCCACTGGTCGTCATGACAGGGCTCCGTGGCCACACGTCCCCAGGCGGCTGCCCGAGGACGCGCTTCAATGGGGGGTTACGGGAAGACGTCGTCGAAAGACGCGGATCACATCATGTGGTCGTCGGGCATCGCGGGCGGCAGGACGTCGGCGGAATAGAGCACGGCGGGCACCTTGCCGTTGTTCTTCCACCAATGGGCGAGCTGGCCGAACTCGGCAGTCACATCGCCAGCCGGGTGCTCGATGCCCACTTTACAGGTGCTGCGGTATTCGGTGATCGAGCCTTCGATGATGAGGATGTTGGCCGGGCGGACGTTGTGTTCATGCCATGGCACGACGCCGCCGGGCTGAACGACGAGCTTGCGAAGGCGCAGCATATTGCCCTTCCAGGCCTCGCCCTTGCTGCTCAGATCGATCGCAGAGAGAACCGTGTCGACAACGCCAACCGGTTTGCTGGGATGTTCCTGGATATCAGTCGTTGCGGCCTGGCCGGCTGGGCAGTCGCCGGCGAAGGCCGGGGCAGAGGAAAATGCAGCGGTTGCCGAAAGCAGACCTGCCGCAAACGCCAGAGTGAGTTTCTTGGTAGCCATCTTGTATCTCCTTTGTCGGTGCCCAAACGCGGGAGGCGGGGCATGACGAGGAGAGTGACGGGAGCGATCAGAAAAGAGAAATGCTGACTGGCTTTCAATTCGATACCTGAAAACTATCGTCGAACGACGCGAGCGCATAAAAAGCGCACGACAAGACTTGTCGCACGCTCCCAGAATTTGGTCGTTTTGCTTCAGGCTGCGTTTTTGTGGATCGCCTGGGCTATTGGGCTCTCAGGCCAGCCATGCGCCTTGACGCTGTTCACGAAAGCCGACGCCGCAGGCGAGAACCTGCGTCCCGCAACGACGACCAGGGATACTTCCCGCCAGACCTCAGGATCGATGACGGGACGGACCTGCAGGCCCGGAATCACCGCACTGAATTCAGGGATGAAGCAGATACCTAGCCCTCCGGACACCATGTTCTGGATCCAGTCCTCGCGCTCGCTGGCGTAGGAGATCCTGAGCTTGACGCCACGATCATTGCAGAGACCAGCAAGATGATCGCGATACTCACAATTCAGGCGCCTGAGATAATTTTCGCCATCGAGTTCGGAGATGGCAACGTTGTCATTGCGGGCCAGCCGATGGCCATTTGGAAAGGCGAGGACAAAGCGCTCGCGATAAAGCGGTGTGACGTCAAAGCGGTCCGGGAAGCTGTCGCTCGAGGCCATGATGGCGACGTCGATCTCGCCGGACTCCAGAAGCTGGGAGAGCGATGCCGGGACACCCTCAACCAATTGCAGCTGGATGCCCTGCTGACGCCGGTTGAATTCGGTCAGAAGACCGGTGAAGCGACGGGGGCCGATTGTGCACATGACTCCGACCTTCAGGTTGGCGTTTTCCAGGCACAGGAATCTCGATGCCTCCTGCCGCACTCCAGTCAGTTCGTCGAGAATCTGCTGAAAACGGGGGCGAAGCAGCACACCCAGGTCGGTCAGGTGGGTCAAGCTTCGTTCACGGCGAAACAGCAGCCCTCCGACCTCTTCCTCGAGTTGTTGAATCGCGCGGGACAGAGCCGGCTGAGTGACGTTGCACTTTTCGCCCGCGCGCGTGAAGTTTCGTGTCTCGCACACTGCCAGGAAGTAGCGGATGTGGTGAACGTCCATGCCGATTTATCCCCAATTGCACGAGGTTGTTCGCGCTTCGGAGACTGCCGCAAGGCTCGCTTTGGCGCCAATGCACTGCGGCTATAAAGTCGATAGCGGTCCGTCATGGCGCCGCGACAGCGCGCGCTGCGGACTACTTGCGTTGCGCAGCAGCTGGCCATCACCAAAAGACGGTGGCGAGCAGACCGCTCGCCATTGTGACATCATTCCTGTGTTGCCCGGCACAGTCGGTGCAGCTCAGTTGGCGCCGCCAAGCGCCAATACATTGGCGCAGAACGCTGCGTGCGGCTTGCTCATGGCTGCGTCATTGCACATCTTCATCATCTTGTCCCGATCACCCCGGGGCGCAGTCAGCCAAGCCTTTTTGAAACCGGCCATCGGCTTCATCGTTTTCATGCCGGCATCGCTATAGAATGACGGCAGCGACGCCAGATCGCTGAAGGCATCGGCGGATGCAGGCCCGGCTAAAAGAGCGAGGGCGAACGCCCCCAAACAGACATTTCGTATTCTCATGACACGCTCCTTTTGGTGCTGAAGGCCTGCCGGCGAAGGTCGTGGCGCCAGCTCCAAAGCGAGATCGTCGGATACTCGCCAGCCTCGCAAATCTTGCGGCGCGGAAGAGATTGCCGCCAATGCAATCTGACTATGGAGTTCATGCCAGCTTGGCATTTCGCCAATGAAGGATCATGCGGCAGTGTCTCCATCAAACGCCTTCCCTGGCGTTCTTCGGGAGGAGATCCAAAAGATGCAAATCCAGGCCGCAACCGACCATGGCTTTGTTGCCGGTGCAAGACCGGCGACGGAAGACAGCCAGCTGATCGACATTACGCTGACAAACGACGCACACGGCGCATTTGTCTGGGGCGTGCTCGATCGCTTGCTGGATGAGCCTCGCCTTTCCTTCCGCAGCATCACTGCATCCGGTTTCGGAGGCATGGAGGCAGCGGTTCTTGCCTACGGACTGGCTCTGGGCGGCAGGCGTGGGGCAAGGACGGCGCTTACCAATTTCTGGCGGCGTGTCAGCCATGCAACGATGTTCGCGGCCGATACAGCCAAGCCGCTGAGATCGATCCTGGAACAGTCCATCGACATTGCCGAGATCCGCAAGGAAAGCTGCCCGTTGAAGCTCAACATCCTGGCTTCGAACGCCCTCACCGACACCGTCACGATTTTCTCCGGCGACCAGTTGTCGATCGACGCGATCCTGGCGGGAGCGACAGTCCCATTCCTCTTTCCCGCCGTGGAAATCGATGGCGATCCATATTGGGGTGAAGGCGATTTTTCGGCCTTGCCAGCAGTGCAGCAAATCGAGGCTGGGCATTGGCTGATTGTCAGCGGCAAACCCTCCGAGGGCATGACGCCTTGTGCTCACCGCCTCGCCGCAAATGCCTTGAACTCTGCATCTGTCCTCTTCGACAGTCATCACAGAACAAGTGCTGCGCTGTTTACCAGGCCCTGGACCGACTGGGGCGAATTGACCGACATGCGTGACCGTGGACGGCAGCGGGCCGAGGAATGGCTTCTCGCTGACCATCCAAGCTTGAGCGAAAGCTCAGTCGTCGACAGCAAAAATCGATACGTCTAGGCGCCTCCCTCCGCTTGGCCGCGCCTGCCTCTCCGCGCTCACGAAGTGTAGGCGCCAAAGCCCTCCGGTTCCCCGCCGGAGGGCTTTGGTCGTTACCCTCCTCAACATAGTGACCGCGTATCAAATCCATGCCGAGACAGCATTTCAGCTTCATCGCGCATTGGACAACACTGCTTGCAGACAGGCCGCCAGGTCAGTCTTCCCTCTAAACGCAACCAGGAGAACGACCGTGATCAACACCAAGACCCTCATCGGATCGGCCCTCGCAGCCGCCACCTCGCTTGCTGCATCTGCAGCCTATAGCGGCCCGGCTGCTCAGCCCAGCTTCTCGTTCGAGAAGTGCTATGGCGTCGTCAAGGCCGGCCAGAACGACTGCCAGACCGCGACGCATTCATGTGCCGGCACCTCGACCGCCGACAACCAGCCGGACTCGTGGCTCTACGTGCCGGCCGGCAGCTGCGCCAAGATCACCGGCGGCAGCGACAAGCCGAAAGCCTGACCGACCCAGACTTCAAGCCAACCCCCTTTGGAAGGGAGCAGACCGATGCCCCGTGCATTTCAAGGTGTCGCCATCCCGCAACCGCGGGCATCGGTCTTCGCTCTCCTCATATCAGCGAAATGTTGAGCCGCAGGCCCTCCGCCGGCTGGCTCGAGGTGCATGCCGAGAATTATATGGGCGACGGCACCGCCGTCGAGGCGCTTGAACGGCTGCGCCAGATATATCCGCTGTCAGTTCACGGTGTTGGCCTGTCTCTGGGCAGCGCGCAAGGCGTGGACCGCGATCATCTGGAAAGGCTGCGAAAGGTCTGCGAGCGGTTCCAGCCCGATCTCGTTTCGGAGCATCTTGCCTGGAGCGTTGCCGACGGAGCCTATCTCAACGACCTGCTGCCGCTTCGCTATGACGAAGAGGCGCTGGCGATCGTGGCGCGAAACATAGCGACCGTCCAGGATACGTTGAAGCGACGTGTGCTGATCGAGAACCTGTCCGCCTATGTCGCGTTTGCCGACTCCTCCATGAATGAAGCTGAATTTCTGGCCGAGCTGGTGGCGCAAACTGGCTGCGGCCTGCTTCTGGACGTCAACAATGTCCAGGTTTCGGCGCACAATCTCCAATACGACGCAAAGACCTTCATCGACGCTTTGCCTGCCGATGCCATCGGTGAGATCCACCTTGCCGGCCATGCGACCAATCAGGTCGGCGGCGACACCGTGCTTATCGACGACCACGGCTCTCGCGTGCCGCCGGTTGTCTGGGGGCTCTATCACCATGCCATCAGCCATCTCGGGCCGCGCCCTACGCTGATCGAATGGGATACCGATGTTCCGGTTCTCGACGTGCTGCTCGGCGAGGCTATGTGGGCCGACATGCTCTCCGCTTCGATCATGTTCGGCCGCAAGCAGGCCGCGAGGCAGACCGCCCCAACCACGGTCCTGCCGGTGTCCAGCCTGCCAGCTTTCGAAAGCACGCGAACCAGCATGCCTGTGCTTGCGGCATTTGCCGCTGCCAGAGCCAGACCGGCCATGCACATGGCCTTGCCGACAATCGAGGGAGGATATCATGCTGCCGCTTGAACATCTGCAGACCATGGTGGCGCGCTCGGTGCTGGCCATGGAGCCACTGATCGACGCGAAAATGCTGACCGCTGGCAAGGCCGACCCAATGGCTCGCCTGCGCATCTACCAGAACAACACGCGCAGTTCCTTGACCGCCGTGCTGATGGCCGTCTTCCCCGTTACGGCCCGCCTCGTGGACGAACGTTTCTTCCGCTTCATGGCGAGCGAGTTCATTCGACGGCATCCGCCGGCGGAGTCACGCCTGGCGCGTTATGGCGCGGGCTTCCCTCGCTTCCTGAAGACCATCGACACCCTGTCCGACATGCCGATCGTCGCCGAGACGGCTCGGCTCGAATGGGCCATTGCCGAAGCGCTCGATACAGCTTCGCTGCCGGCCCGCAGTCTCGCAGAATACGACAGCACCGACCTTGGGCTGTCGCCGGATATCCTGCTCCAGCCCTCACTGCGACTGATGGTCTCCCACTGGTCGATCCTATCGGTATGGATGGAGCATCAAAAGGAGACTGCGGTCGATGAAAAAATCACCTGGACAAGACGCCCTGAACGGGTGGCGCTGTGGCGATCGGGGAACTACGTGCGGCTTTTTCTGCTCGACCGCGCGAGCTTCGGCTTCTGGCATTCGCTGAAGCACGGCTTCGGCCTTGAGCATGCCACTGGCCGCGCCTTGGCGCTCGACCCGGCCTTCGACCTGGTTTCAGCGCTTGTGCGTCTGTTCCGCGACAGGCTCGTCACCGACGTGCGCGTCCCGGTGCCCCCTCTCTCAAACTGAAGGAGACGATCATGACTGCGATACCAGAATATTCCACGCCTCGCCCTGCCGGCCTTGTTGGTGTTTACCGACGAGTGATCAGCTTGCCGGAGCGTATACCATTTTCGCTGGTCCAGCTCGCGGCTCGAGTGGCGATTGCGCATGTCTTCTGGCAGTCTGCACAATCGAAGCTGGCGTCTTGGCCGGTGACGCTGCAGCTGTTCGCCAGCGAATACAATCTACCCCTCATCGATCCGTCGATCGCGGCGCCGCTGGCGACAACGGCAGAGATCACCGGGGCGGTGCTGCTTTTCCTGGGGCTGTTCTCGCGTCTCGGCGCGCTGATGCTGCTCGGCGTCGTTTCGGTTATCCAGATCTTCGTGTTCCCTGAGAACTGGGCCGAGCATCTGCTGTGGGCATCGCTGTTGCTGCTGGTGCTTACGCGTGGTGCTGGGGTTTTCTCACTCGACTATATAGCCGATCGAATCTCTTCGGCCTCCAAAACCTGAATATTTCAGTCGAGGAGGCTGACCTGATGTGCATCTTCACCCGTGCACTGAAAGCTGGATGAAGGAGCCTTGTCCAACCCACTGGACACCGCGTCGCAGTCCGCCGTTCCTAAGCTAACACCTCTCACCTGAGCTAGGTGCACCTCAAAGGTTGACGTATCGATCTTCGGTCTTGCCGTCGCCACTAACTCCGGCAACGGTCGCGTTGCTGTGAGGCCGTAACGGGCACTCGCCGCGGGGCGAATACGGATTTATGCAAGTCGTCTCGCCTCTTCAGACGATGTTGATTCTCGCACACCGGATCCACAAGAAAGTTCGCCAGCATGTCTTTCAATCGACAAACTCAAGCTGGGCTCCAAGCGGCAGAGCCGGATGTTTCGAGATTTCTGGATCTTCTCCGCCGGATCGCCTCGGCGATGAAAAGGCGAGATAGGGCGTGGTAGAGCGGCTCGTTCGAAATCAATCGCGCTGTCCCATAGCCCAGCATCGATGCGCACATCAGCGCAATGACATTGTCGTGGTTGCCGGTCATTTCGAGGATGATGACGAAGGCTGTCATCGGAGCCTGCACAACGCCGGCGAAATAGCCGGCCATGCCAAGCAGCGCAGCGGTGCCGGTGGCGCCGCCGAGGAGTAGGCCAAGCGTGCTGCCAAGGCCGGCTCCTACGGCCAGCGATGGCGCGAAGATGCCGCCCGGAATGCCCGAAACCATCGAGAGCAGGCCAGCTGCGAATTTCCCAGCAAAGAAGAACGCCGGCAGCGGCGTGCCTTCGATGGCTCCCCGCGCCTGCGCATAGCCGGTGCCGAAGGTGAGGCCATTCGAGGCGATCCCGATCGCGGCCACCGCCAGCCCGCAAATGCCTGCCACAACCATTGTGCGCCAGAGCGGCTGGAACGCGTTCCAGCGCCGGATGCGGCGCATCGCGTTCAGCGCCAGCAGAGAAAATAGCGCGCCGACACCGCCGCCGATGATGCCACAGGCAAGCACCAGCGGCCAGTCGCTGGCAAAGGCCACTGTTTCTTTGGCGACTCCGAAGTAAGTGTAGTTTCCGACCAGGCCCAACGAGGCAAGTCCAGCGAGGATCACCGCCGTTAACACCAGCCCATTGGTCCGAGATTCATAGGCGCGACCCATCTCTTCGATAGCGAAGACAATGCCGGCAAGCGGTGTGTTGAAGGCTGCCGCTATGCCTGCCGCCGACCCGGCCAGGATCAGCCCGCGCGCCTGCGCCATGCCACCCCAGCGCGCGACCTGCAGCATCAGAGAGGCGCCGACCTGCACTGTCGGTCCCTCGCGGCCAATCGAGGCCCCGCAACCTAGACCGACGACGGTGAGCGCGATCTTGCCCACTACCAGCCGCAACGACAGGATATGGCCGCGGTCGTCGTCATCACGCAGATGGCGCGCGGCGATCGCCTGCGGAATGCCGCTGCCCTGCGAGCCTGGAAAGAAGGAATGCGCAAGCCAGGCGCAGAGAACGAAGCCGAGCGGCGTCAGCACGAGTGGCAGGTAAAAGCGCCAGCCGCTATCGGTGTCGATGACGGAATGGAATAGCGCCTGCGCTTGATCGGCAAGCACCGCGAACAGCACGCTGATCAGTCCGATCGAAATGGCGCCTGCCCAGAAGACAATGCGCGGCTGCCAGACGCGACGCGAAACCCACATCGCCTGCGAGCGTCGCAGCATCGGATGTCGTCGCGATATGCGTGCCATGTTGGGTCCCTTCGTAATAGACCCGGCCTAACACACCCACCGAGCCGATCAACCTTGCGAAGCAACAGCTTTGGCTGGCGAGGACAGCAACCACGGCAGTGACATGGTCTCGATGGCGGAGGATCGATGGGACATCCCGCCGGCGCGCGTGCCGGCGGGATGGAAGCATTGACGGGCGCGATGGCTCCTCACATCGCCATTTTTTCACACTCGGCCTGGGCCTTCTTGGTCGATGTATCGACCATGTAGGTTTTGCCCTTGGCGTCGGTCATCATCATCATGCAATGCTTGATCGGCTTGGCCATTTTCATCATTTCGGCGCTCATCTTGGCGTCCGGCATCATGGTGCCCATATGCCCGTCGGGCATGACGGCTGTCACTTGCCCGCCCTTCATCATGGACATCGTGCCCATCGTGTCCTCGGCGAATGCTTGCGAGGCGCAAAGAGCGGCAATGCTGGCGGCGACGAAGATTTTCAACGAATGCATTCGGAATACTCCCATTTTTGCGGGGCACAGTTGCCCCATTCGTGGGTTCGCCCGACATTGCGGTCAGTTACATCGACACGAAGATGTGATCGTATGGCGCATGTTTGCTGACGCGGAAGGCGGACTGTGGACTTAGAGACCAGTCGATCCCGCCGTCATCGGTATGTGCCAGTCATACTCCATCACCGCCTTGGCAAATGCAGAGATGGCGGGCGAAGGCAGTCGATCCGCGACGGAGACCAGTGACACCTCGCGCACGATCTCTGGGTCGACGACCAGCCTGTGGCAGACGCCCGGCTGGCTGGCGGAGAATTCCGCGATGAAGCAGACGCCCATTCCCGCGGCTACCATAGCCAGGATCCAGTCCTCGCGCTCGCTGCGATAGGCGCTCTTGATCTCGAAGCCGAGGTTTTGGCAGAGCTCGTCGATGCGATTCCCATATTCGCAGTTGATACGCTCGAGATAGGGCTCGTTGCGCACATCCGTCAGTTGCAGCGTATTCCGCGTCTCGAACGGATGCCCGGTTGAGAAAGCGAGCCCGAAGCGTTCCGTATAGACCTGCTCCGCCCTCAGCCGATGATCGAATGGCTCCGGGCGCGCCAAGAGCGCGATGTCCAGCTTGCCTTGCAGCAAAAGGTCGGTGAGGTGGTCAGCGGCGCCTTCGATTACGGTCACCTCGATTCCGGGAAACCGTTCGCGAAATGCATTGAGGAAGCCGATAAAGCGCAGCGGCCCGATAGTGCACATCACGCCGAGCGTCACCGGCGCCGTCTCGAGCGACAGAAAGCTTCTGGCGGTGCGCTTGGCATGCTCCGAGCGCTGCGCGATTTCGTCGAGATGACTCCGCATCAGGCGACCGAAATCGTTGAGCTGGACATGGCCCTTGTCGCGATGGAAGAGCAGTCCGCCGAGTTCCGCTTCCAGCTTCTGTATGGCGCGGGTGAGCGCAGGCTGAGTGATATTCACAAGGTCCGCCGCCTGGCGAAAGTTGAGCGTCTGGCAGGCGGCCAGAAAATAACGAATTTCGTGCATTTCCATGACACATCCCCGCTGATGCCCGGCATGCATCGCCGCAATCAGAACTCGGCATTATCGGCAGGTGCTATCCTTAGGTAAACTTTCTCCGCTGTCCATGGCCAGCCCATCCCGGCGGCGGGATCAGGCGTCCAGCCTTGGGCCGATGTTTGGGATCGAGCCGGAGGAAAAGCCGATGCTGGAGCGCAACAAGGACAAACAGCCCGACCAGGAAAAGCTGGAGGCCCTGCTGGGAAAGATGGTCGGCGATCTCGGCGCCATCACCACCGGGGCGGCCGTGCTGCTGGGAGACAGGCTCGGCCTGTTCTCGGCGATGAGCGAGGGCGGCAAGATGACCGCCGGGCAGCTTGCCGCAAACACCGGCACGCAGGAGCGGCTTGTGCGTGAATGGCTTTCGGCGCAGGCGGCCGCCGGCTATGTCGAATACGACGAGGCCAGCGACAGCTTCTACCTCAGCCCCGAGCAGGAACAGGTCTTCGTCAACGAGGACAGCCCCACCTTCATGGCCGGCGCCTTCGAGGTCGTCTCGACGCTATGGCTTGACGAAGAAAAGGTGCGGCAGGCGTTTCGTTCGGGCAAGGGCCTGGGCTGGCACGATCACAGCGCCTGCCTATTTCGCGGCACGGAACGGTTCTTCCGCCCGGGCTAAAACGCCAATCTGATCGGCTCCTGGCTGCCGGCGCTCGATGGCGCGGTCGAGAAGCTGGAGCGTGGCATAGACGTCGCCGACGTCGGCTGCGGCCACGGCGCATCGACCGTGCTCATGGCCAAGGCATTCCCGAATTCGCGCTTCACCGGCTTCGACTATCATGCCCCGTCGTCGAACGGGCGCGCGCCGCAGCCAGAGAGGCCGGCGTCGCCGGCAACACCCGCTTCGAAGTGGCGGCGGCCAAGGATTTTCCTGGCACCTACGGTCTTGTCGCCTTCTTCGACTGCCTGCACGACATGGGCGATCCGGAGGGTGCGGCCAGGCATGTGCACAAGGCACTGAAGCCGGACGGCACATGGATGATCGTCGAACCCTTCGCTCATGACAAGCTTTCAGCGAACCTCAATCCGGTCGGGCGCATCTATTACGCCGCCTCGACCTTCATCTGCACGCCTGCCTCGCTATCGCAGGAGGTTGGGCTCGGCCTCGGCGCCCAGGCGGGCGAGGCAAGGCTGCGCAAGGTGGTTACCGGCGGCGGCTTCCGCCGTTTCCGTCGCGCCACCGAGACGCCGTTCAACATGGTTCTGGAGGCTCGCCCGTAAGCCTGGTCGATTTATTAATTTGGCTATGGATTGGAGGAAGGCATGACCGCTTACAATGTCGTTCGGTTTCGCACCAAGCCCGGCAAGGAACAGGCCTTCATCGACGCGCACAAGAAGGCAACGCTCGACGTCAAGGGCTTCCGCAAAGCCGCGCTCGTCAGGACCGGCGACCGGACCTTCTGCGTCGTCGGTGAATGGGACGACATGAACAGCCTCGCCGCGGCCCGGCCGCATATGATCGGCCTTCTCGATACGATGCGCGATATGCTGGAGGATCTCGGCGCCGAGCTCGGCGTGACGGATGCCGTCTCCGGCACGTCCGTCGTCGAGATCCGGACCTGAAGCGCCCCAACTGCAGGTTTTGGCATGCACAGCTCGACCACCGGGGTGGGGCCAATCCATCAAAGTCAGTGGCGACGCACGAACTGCTGGAGCGCGACCAATCTTCGGCGTATAACTAGGCCCAATCTCCGGAGGATGAGCCATGAATGCAGTGCCTCAATGGCGGCTCGCAGGCGACTGGTTCGACATCTGCAGCTGCGACATCCCTTGCCCTTGCGAGTTCGCCCAGCGGCCAACCGGCAATCACTGCCAGGGCGTGCTCGCCTGGCATGTGCGCGAGGGTCAGTATGGCGGCGTGAAGCTCGACGGCCTGACGCTGGTGGCGCTCGGCGAGTTTGAAGGCAATCTGTGGGCCGGCGAGGCAAAGGCCGTGATGGGCATGTATCTGGACGAGAAGGCTGATGAGCAGCAGCGCGAAGCCCTGCAGGTGATCTTCGGCGGCCACGCCGGCGGCTGGCCAGCGGGTTTTGCCGCCAATATCGGGGAGATGCGTGGCATGGAGTTCGTGCCGATCACTTTCGAGGTGGCGGGCGACCTGGCCACCTGGCGGGTCGAAATTCCTGGTCTCGTCGTTGGACGCGCAGAGGCGCTTTCCGGTCCCACCACCCCGCCCGGCAAGCGAGTGCAGACGATCAACCCGCCGGGTTCGGAGGTCGGCCCGGGCCAGGTTGCCACCTGGGGGCGTTCTGTCGAGGTGAGCACCAAGGGCTTCGGGCTCGACTGGACTGGCACGGCCCGCTCGAGCAAGCACATTCCGTTCGACTGGACCGGCCCGAACTAGGGCGTGACAATGGCTGACGCGTTCCCCAGGAAATCGCGGCGGTTCACCCGGAATCTGCGCGGCATCCCGCTCGGCCTTCTCGCATCGCTCGTCGTGCTGACGGCAGCGGCGTGGACGCTCACCCTCTACCAGACATTCAGCATGGATATGCCCATGGGCATTGCCGCGCGCGGCGGTATGGAGGGTATGGAAGGCATGGCTGGCATGGCGATGGCCGGAATTGCCGCCGACGACTGGTCATTTGCCGGCGCCGCCGCTTTTCTCGCTGTGTGGACCGTGATGATGGCGGCTATGATGCTGCCAGCCGCGGCGCCCATGATATTTATGTTCGCGGCGGCGCAGGCTAGGCGCGAACAACATGTGGCCATCCCGACGTGGACCTTCGTCGCGGGCTATCTGCTCGTCTGGGCGGGGGCGGGCCTTGTCGTATATGTCCTGGTCCAGTTCGGTAGCGACGTTGCAACGAGCCTCGATCCGCCCCAGCGTGCGAAATGGGCACCGCTCGCGCTCGGTGCCACGCTTGGCGTCGCCGGGCTCTATCAATTCACGACCCTCAAGCACATTTGCCTCAGCCATTGCCGTTCGCCGCTCGCTTTCGTTGCGCAGCACTGGCGCGACGGGCGTGTTGGCGCGCTCAAGATGGGGCTGCGCCACGGTCTCTATTGCTTTGGCTGCTGCTGGGCGCTGTTTGCCGTGCTGGTCGCGACCGGCGTCATGAGCGTCGCCTGGATGTTGCTTTTGACGCTGCTCGTCTTCGTCGAGAAGCTGCTGCCCCGTGGCCGCCGCTTCGAAGGTAGTTTGGGCATTGCTTTGGTGGTCCTCGGGATCGTTGTATCGCTCGGGGCGATCGATATGCCTTGGATGGTCGGTTAGACGAGTAGGAGCATAAGCATCTCAGCTGTGCCGGCAGACGCTTTCGATGGCAATCCATTCGCATCGCGCTGGTTTTTAGTAGGCTGTCGCACGGCAAGGCGGCAAGGTTGAGGGTCCGATGTGACGGTAGTCGACGATCGTCTTCTCGAAAGCAGGATGACCAAAGTAGAGCAGGCGCGAGTCTGGAGCCCACGCGTCATCTCGAAATTCGAGACGCTGATCAGGAGCGCCGACGATCAGGCGCTCTATCGTGTCAATCCGCTGGCCTTCGCCCGCGACCGCGCAATCGCCGAACCTGAAGCGATCGACCTCTTCCTTCATGCCGCCCGCTGTGGCTTATTCGACATGAGCTGGGATGTGCTGTGCCCCCAGTCTGGGATGGTGCTCGATAGTTTCGGCGCCTTGCGCACGCTGAAGACCCACTATGTCTGTGGCTTGTGCGATGTATCGGGCGACACCGACCTAGACGACTTCATCGAGGTCACCTTCTCGGTATCGTCGAAGTTACGGCGCCTGCCGCACCACGATCCCCAGACGCTTTCCGTCGAGGATTTTCACTGGAAGCTCCACTTCGGACATGACGGGCGGCTACCGGGGCAAGACGTTCGCTTTCTTGACGTTCTGCGTGGCTTGGTTCGGGGCATGACGTTTCTGCAGCCCGGCACCATCACAGTGCTCCGCACTGACTTGGGACTAGGCGCCCTTTCGGGAGTCAACGTCCGGACGCAGGCTGCATTCGCCGTGCCAATATCAGGCGATCCGGTGTCGGCACCCACAGTTCTGAAGATCGATTATGACGGCAAACGCTTCCTGCCGGCATTGCCCGCCGTGCCACCCGGTCCGATCGTTATAGAGGTAGCAAATAGGGGGCCAGCGCGTGGTTCGCTGCTTGTCATCAACTGGCCGCCCGAGCTTGTCGCGTTGACGACCAAGCCGGCCCTCGATTTCGATCCTTATGTTTCCGGTGGAGCGCTGCTTGCACGGCAAACCTTCCGCCAGCTCTTCCGGTCCGAACGCGTCGACGAGAATGAGGGGCTCGGTATCCGGCAGATCACCTTCCTGTTCACGGACCTCAAGGGTTCGACCGCCATGTATGAGCGCCTTGGTGACCTCAACGCCTATGCTTTGGTCCGCGAGCATTTCGCTCTGGTCAACGCGGCGGTTCAGCAACATTGCGGCGCGGTGGTCAAGACGATTGGCGATGCGGTGATGGCTGTATTCTCGCAGCCGTCGGATGCGATTTCGGCTGCACTCCACATCTTTGAAGAAATCGATCGCTTCAACGGCGACCATGACGGGCCGGGGATCATTCTGAAGATCGGAGCCCATTGTGGCCCATCGATCGCCGTGACGCTCAACGACAACCTCGACTACTTCGGTCAGACCGTGAATGTCGCCGCGCGCGTGCAGTCCCTAGCAGAAGCCGGACAGATCTGCATTTCCGAAGCGCTCTATTCCGCGCCCGGGGTTAGCGAAATGCTTGCCGGCCATCGCGTCGAGGCGTTTGAAGCGCCTCTTCGGGGTGTGGAGGGTGATGCAACTGTCTATCGTATTATGCGGGGATAGACTCGGTCGCATGCCAACTCCCGAGGAACTGCTCGACCATCTTAGATTCAAATCGCCTGCCCCAACCTTCGTATCAAGCACGCACCAGTTCGCCTCATTTCGCAATGCTCTGCGAACTGCCGCCTTGCATCGGTCCGACGATGATTGGCGCAAAGCTGGCTGTGCCCTGGATTTAGCGATGTCGGCTTTTGGGTGCAGGACGGGACGGCAGGAATGTCTGATATGGGGCGCAAAGCTGCCGTTCGCATCGTGGATAGCTTCCGGGTCAGACTCTCCCTTTGCCTACCGGTCTTTGCAGCACCGAGAAGGGCCCACTACGCCCGACACTGTAGAAAATATCGCATGGTCTCCGAGTGGGGGGAAAGGCGGTAGCGCTCTCCCGCTACCAGCCTACCTAAGCTGTTGAATTCACAGTAAAAAACGCCGACCTATGGTAGGCGCCCTGTCCGAAAAAATCTTCAATGATTTTCACGACCTAGCCTGCTACCATTGTGACGCCAACGAACGTGTTGCGACGCTTCGCAGACAACAAACTGCGCATCGAGAGACGTGATTTGCGAGAATTGGCTGAAGTCTCCACCTGCGGACCCATTCGGTCCCGATTCCGAGGCGCAATCGACGCGGATTTTCGAATGGCGCGCCCATGTCGCACGCCAGCCCTCAACGCTCGGCGGCTTATGCCCAAGTTATCCAGCTAAATTAAGCAGTCTCATCGGGCGGGCGCTCTGGATTCGCCGACGCCAATCCGCGTGAGCGTACGCGGATCGTCTGACAGATACGATCAGCGAGAGAAGCGAGCGCGCCCTGCACAGTGCGTGCCCCAAGAACGGATTGGAGGGTAACGGCCTGTGTTGCAAACCTATGTTTGAAGGCCTCTCCGCCACAGAGGAAATCGACCAATCCCAAGCCGTGATCAAACGACCACTGTATATACTCCGTAATCAGGACCGCACCCGGCGACGCTCGGCTAAAGTCAGGGTCGTAGGTGGTAACGAATGCCATCATGACGTTGTGCTGGACGATGTTGATGGAAACCGCGACCATCGCACCATTGCATTCAAGTACGAAAATGCGCAGCACACCGGCGCGTGACAGCGCGTCCACCAGGGCGGCAAGAACCGGCTCGCCCTCTTCGAAAAGGTCGGATTCACGCGTGTGCTTTTCCAGCCATCTGCGCTTCAGTGCCGACAGTCGCTCCAGCAATGGCTGCAGCGGCTCGTCGGCCGACAGGAGGCGGAATTTCACTTCGCCTGTTTCCTCCAGTATCTTGATGCCGCGCCGATAGTTCTGGCGCATCTTTTTCGGCTGGTCCGCCAGCCATGCTGCTCCGCTGGCCCACTGTCCAGCGACGCGATAACTGACTTCCTCCCGGTGATTGGCGCGAAGCTTGACGCCGCTGGAAGAGCCCGGTGTAAAAATCCTGCGGGCTGCCGCATCCGGCGACAGACGATTGATAAAAGCAAGATCGAAGCCACCCGCCGAACAGATCCGGTTCCAGAGGTTCTGGAGGGCCGATAGGGAGCATTCCGGCGCGACAAGAATATCACCATAGTCCGTATAGCTATTGGCGGCCCATTCGAGGAGCCGAAGTCCTTTTCGTCTGCCGATCGCCAGGGGAATGACAGCGACCAGCCTGTCATCGCTCCATACCAGGCCGATCCGCAGCGAGCGCCGGTCGCGGTCGCGCACGGTGCTCCACCATGCCGAAACCCAGGCATGGCTCTGAAAGATCAGTGCATCGGTACGATGCCATAGGTCTACCCATTCGGTTTCGATGGCGGCCAGGCGATCCGTCGAACTGACGATTTCCAGTCGCTCCGCACCAACAGCGTCAATGGAAGCCATTTTGTTCATGGTTGGAGACGGTCCTGCGGCCGCGCGACATCGATGCGCTTTTGAAAAAGTCGCACGATATGGTTTGCCATTTTCTTGAGCGGCAGCACGTAAAGTCCAAAAAGCGACTGATAGTCGCGTACGTCGCGATCTATCAGTCCAAACTTGAGGTCTTCGTCCGGATCCGGGATGAACTGCGTTCCGAATATGCGATCCCAGAATGAAAAAAGCAGCCCGAAATTCTTGTCGTAGTGGCGAGGGTCGACACTGTGATGCACCTGGTGCCAGTGCGGACACAAGATGACGCCGTTCAACCGGCCGAAGGAAATCTTCAGATGCGTGTGGCGAACAAAGTCCATCATGAGAATGTTGCGAATGACATAGACGTTGATGCCAAATATGGCGATCTCGACCGGATTAAGCGCAATCAGGCTCCACAAGCCGAAACTGATCCCCGGTATGACGCCGTCCCAGATCCGGTTCATCAGATCGTCCAGGGGGTGAACCCGGTCCTTGGTGATCCCAACCATCACTTCGGCCGAATGATGCACCTTGTGCAATTCCCACAGGAACGGAAAACGGTGCTGGGCAACGTGATATAGGTAGTAGGAGATATCGTAAGCAACGAGCATGGTTGCGGTGAAGAGGATGATCGTCACTGGGCCGGCGGGGCCGGGTATCAGCGGTTGCGAGATGCTGAAGAGCCAGCCGACTGCCTGGTTTGTTGCATATCCCGTGGCGGCAACGAAAGTGACACCGGCGGGAATCAGCAGGAAGGGCATCACCAGCCTTTTCGTGATCCAGAACAATGCGTCCGCTCGCGCCGATGGGTGCATGATGACTTCCGCGGGAAAGGCGAAGTCGAAAAAGTCCCGGAAGGATTTCTGTTCGACCGTTCGCCAGTAGGCGACCACAGCGCTCCCCAGCGCCGTGAGCAACAGGAGACCGAGTGTCAGCAGATTGATGTGTGAGAGTTTTTCCACGATCACTCTGGCGAATTCCGAAAACATCGATGCAGTGGCTCCTAGGTGGTGAAATGGCGATCCGGCTCGTCGCGAAGCACATATTGCCAGGCCCATCATATGCTGCCCGCAACTGTGTATCGGGATGCGACTGGCAGAACAATCATGGCCAAATTAGCAGATCAACGGTGTCAAAACCGCTAAATATCTGAACGTAATTAATGTCGAACGCTGCGCCTGCAACCTGCCGGTTATCGGGTCTGCGGCGGACTTGGCGCGAGCCGGATGACTACTCCCTTTTCGCCTACTTGGCCACGCCATGCGAGGCGTTCGGCTGGCTGCCTTGCACCAAAACGCGGCGAAACCCAGCCGCCTTGGCCCGGTGTGTCGCCGCCGGAACGGATGTGGATCGCTGCGTCTGGAAAGTGGATAGTCATCAAAGGTTCAGCGCCGCGCAATATCGTGACAATGTTTCCATCCCTGTTGGCGTGGAGGTCGGCGGCGAGTTGGAAGACGATCTCAGCGACGCGGCTGCCGCCGAGCAGTTGGTCGGTCACGAGGATGCCGTCGCCATCGCGTGTCACGGCGCGTTGATGCACAACGCCGAAGCGGCCTTTGTACCCGTCATGTCGGGCACACAGCCTCCAGTGCGGCCCCGGCTCGCTCTCCACCAATGTCGCAACCGCCTTGTGCGACCAGTTGAACGCCCCGGAGATGATGCTTTGGCTTTTACCCTCTAGGTTCAGCGTGTTGTGCGCCGGCGTCGAGCGGAACCAGTCGCGCCAGCCTCCCCCCGAACCATAGAGCCATGTGCCGGGGTCGACCAGCACCGGATCGCCGTCAATGCACAGGGTGAGCGACAGCGCGTCGGCATGACCGTGCGCCGCTATCGAAAGGTAGCCCAGCGGGCCGTGGTCGTATGTCAGATGGACGTTGCGACCATTCATCTCGCCGCGCCAGACGGAGAGCCCGCCTTGCGTGAACGTATGCAATCCATCCGGCACCGGCGCCGGCCGCGGTGGCGCGCCGAAGAAAAGCGCGCGAAAATCGCCGGGCTCCGGTGCCCTGCCCGGCATCCGTAGAAAACCATGGATGGCGGCCGCGACCGATCCGACATAATCGGTTTCGCCCCCCAGCGTGATCACGCGGCCTTCATCATTGTCGCCGAAGCCGCTGGCTTTCGGCGGGAGCCAGCCTGCGAAATTGGCGAAAGCGGCCAAACGCGCTTCGACGGGCTGGGGAAAAGGCAGTCCGGCCTGGCGCGCCGCCGCAGCGCACAGCAGGAAAAGCTCGGCACTGAAGGCGGCGTAGGTCGGGGTCTGCTCGGCCCCGGCGCCATCGGCCAGGATCTGTTTGAGCACCTCAGCCAGGAGCGACTCGCGAGCCACCTCGGCCCCGAAAGCCAGACCGATCAGATATTCGCCAGCCAGTTCCGCGACGAGATGGTTGTTGGCGGACGAAAAACGGGAGGGAAACCGCGGCAGCCAATAGGCGCTTGCCGCCAGTATTTCACCGACTTTTTCTCGCGTCGCCGCGCCAAGCCGCTCGCCGACGAGGTCGAGCGTGACAATCAGGCTGATGGCTCGTAGCGCGACCTCGATGCCCGAGGCCCAGCCAACGCCCCGAAATGGTGGGTTGGCGAAATGCCAGCTCTCGATCGCCGCCTCGATGGCCGCACGGGATTGATCATCGCCGGTGAGAAGCAGATGGGCAGCCAGTGGCGGCAGTTGCTGCAGCCGGTTGATTTCCCAAACATATTTTACATCGCCACGGCCGGTGGCATGGCGAAAATCGATATCGAAAGTATGGGTCTTGGGGCCTGGCCAAAGCCGGCCGGTCACCGGATCAAGGCGCCAGAGCTCGGGTGGAAAGAGAGTATAGGGGTCTCGCTGTGGCCAGGTCTGCCCAAGTGCTGAAAACTGGCCTCGAAGAGTGTTTTGCGCAGCCGCCTCGATAGCTTGCCGCTGGGCTGGTGTCGCAGCGGCCGGCACAGCATTCCGCAATCCGTGCAGCACCGGGTGCAACTGCGGCGACGCATAGCGCTGCCAGCCGTTGTCGCGGCGGCGCGAAACGGTCCTCCGGCGCTGCTCGTCCAACCGATGCAATATCTCGGCCAACTCCATGCTGCGCAATCGGTTGAAATACCACCCGACCCTCATCCGCGCTCCGCCAAGATTTTGATCCTCATACACCATCCCGTCGAAAAAGCGTGTGGCGGCATCCTCTTTTCCGTTCCCGCGGTTAATATCTTCGGCCATGACGCGGAGTTTTGCGATGAGAAAAGTTGTCTACGTCATAGCGTGCGCGCTTGGCATGGCTATGTCAGCCGAGGCGGCGCCGATCCCGCTTGAGCGCGGCGTCGGCGTCCATGAATGGCTCAACTGGTCGCCGGTGGAGAAAGATGGTTCCTACAAATGGCCGCCCTATCGCAGCGAGAAGGAATGGCTTGCGGGCGGCAGGCCGCTCACCGATTGGCCGGACGGCGACCAGTTTGATCGCATTCGATCCATGGGCTTCGACTTTGTCCGGCTGAGTGTCGACCCTGGCCCTCTGCTTGCCAGCGAGGGCGCCAAACGACAACAGGCGCTGGACATGCTTGCCGCTGCGGTGCAGCGGGTAGTTTCAAGCGGGCTCAAGGTGGTTTTCGATCTGCATGGCGTCAGCCAGGTTCCGGCTTACAGCATGGAAATGATCTATGGCGGGGCCGACAGCGAGGGTGTTGCCCGCTATCGCAAAATGGTAGTGGCGGTGGCTGCCATGCTGATCAAAATTGGCGCCGACAAGGTCGCCCTCGAGCCCTATAACGAGCCCGCCTACTACCCTTGCGATTCAAGCGGCAGCGATGACTGGCAGCGGATCATGGCAGGCACGGTTCGCGATATTCGCGCCGTCAGCAGCGAACTCACCATCGTCGCGACCGGCGCCTGCGGCGGGAGCATCGCGGGACTGGTCAACCTGGACCCCAACTTCGACGACCCCAACGTCTATTACAGCTTCCACATGTATGATCCGCACAGCTTCACGCACCAGCGGGCCGATGACAAGAACGCTTTCTCCTCCGGCCTTCCCTGGCCTGCCGGCGCCAGCACGCCCGAAGTGGTCGCCGAAACCCTCAAGGCGCAGATGGACGCCGCCGGCTTGAGCCAGATCGAAGAGGTGATGAACATGGCCTCGGCGCGTGAAACGATCGCCCGATACTTTGAGCAGAATTGGGGGCAGAGCCAGCTCGAAGCGGGTTTCCGTCACGCGGTCGACTGGGCTGAAGCCCATGGCATAGCGAGCCGACGCCTGTTCGTGGGCGAATTCGGCGTTATCCTGATGTCTGCGGATGGCCGCATGGGAGCTTTCGATGCTGATCGCCTGCGCTATCTCATGGCAGTGCGCAGAGAGGCGGAACGCTTCGCGATGCCGTGGTCGGCCTGGGAATTCTCCAATCCTTACGGAATGAGTGTTATCCAACCCAAGGGGCCTGCGATCCCGGACCGGGAGATGTTGCGGGCACTGGGCCTGCCATAACTCGTCATCGGGTCAGGGTCGGCTCGAGCGGTCTGCGTGGTTGCTGGCGATCAATCGCGTGAAACCCAAGGACTGTCGTCTCCAGTTGCAGCCGAGAGAGCCTGATCGAACCAAATCAGGCTCAGTTTTAAAATCACTCCACCGAGCAGCTATTTAATATATTCGCTGTAGATTGGTGTCCTCGATCATACGCAAACAAGGGAAAGAGGGCCAAGGGAAAGAATGTGCGGAATTGCCGGCTGGATTGGGCGCAGGGTCGAGAAGCCACAAGATCGGGCCGCCGGGATGTCGAATGCCTTGCAGCATCGTGGTCCCGATGCCGAAGGCATCGAACTCCTGGACCTGAACACAGGCGAGGACCAGTTGGCATTGGTGCATCGCCGCCTCGCGATTATTGACTTAAACGCCGATTCAAATCAGCCGATGCAGACCGAGGACGGACGGCTCCGGATTATTTTCAACGGCGAAATATACAACTTCATCGAGCTGCGTGAGGAGTTGATCGGTCTCGGCCACCGTTTTCGCACACGCTCCGACACGGAAGTGCTGCTCAGGGCTTATGACCAGTGGCGCCTGACCATGTTCGACCGATTGAGCGGGATGTTCGCTTTTGCGCTGTGGGACGCTCAACGGCGCGAATTGATCCTCGCCCGCGACCCCTTTGGAAAAAAACCCCTTTACCTCATGCAAGGCAGAAATTTGCTGTCGTTTGCCTCGGAGATCAGCGCGTTGTTGTCTGCGCAGCCAGATGGCCAGCAGCTCGATCTGGATGGAGTGCGCGAGTATCTGACCTGGCGTTACGTGCCTGGACCGCGGACGCTTTTCAAACAGATCCGCAAGCTCAACCCGGGAAGCTACGCTGTGTGGTCGCAAGGGGAAGTAACGGAAACGCGCTATTATGCGCCCCCGGATCAGACCGATCTGACAGCGGATATCGATCCAGGAACCGCCAAGCGACGATTTCTGGAATTGCTCGACCGTTCTGTCGAGATCAGGATGCGCAGTGATGCGGCGTTTGGCGCCTTTCTGTCCGGGGGGCTCGACTCGTCGGCAATCGTTGCCCTGATGACCAGGCACAGCGACAACCCCATTCGTACGTTTTCGGTCGGTTTCAGCGAACAGGCTTACAGCGAGCTTCCATTCGCCCGGCGCGTCGCCGATCATTTCAAGACCGATCATTGCGAAATCGTCATCCAGGCGGATGACCTGATGACTCATCTGCCCAAGATGGTCCGCCATCGGGGGGCACCTGTTTCACAAAGTACGGACATTCCAATTTACCTGATGTCGGTTCGAGCCTCGCGGGACGTCAAGATGGTGCTTACGGGCGAAGGGGCGGACGAGATTCTCGGCGGCTACCCCAAACATCGCGCAGAGTCTCTGGCGGGTGTCTACCGGTCACTTGTTCCAGCGTCGCTTCACAACAATCTCCTCGCCCCTTTAATGCGCGCATTGCCCGGCGCATCGGCCAAGTTCGACATATTTGCCCGAAGCGCGGGTGAACGGGACTTTGCCACCCGGATGATCTCCTGGTTTGGAGCCATGACGGCGCGGGAACGCGATTCGCTCCTCGGTGGGTTGGCCACTTGCGGCCATGACTGCAACGATTTCCCGTTCTCTTCGAGTGTGACGGAATCCCATCTGCGCCGTGTGTTGTTTTTTGATCAGACATCGTGGTTGCCCGACAACCTCTTGGAACGGGGCGACCGGATGATGATGGCCGGTTCAATCGAGGGGCGAATGCCATTCCTTGATCGCGATCTGGTTTCCTTCGTCAGCCAACTGCCCGATCGTTACAGGCTCGGCCTCCTGCACAGCAAACAGATCCTGCGCGACTGCATGGCCGGCATGGTTCCCGACGAGGTCCTCAACCGGCCAAAGATCGGCTTCAAGGTGCCCGTCGCCGAATGGTTCCGCGGGCCGATGAGCGATTATGTACGGGACCATCTGTGTTCGTCCCATTCGGTCATCCGTAGCTATTTGAGCGCCAAGAAGCTGGACCAGATTGTCAGGGAGCACGCCGAGCGCGCCGCGGACCACGAAAAACTGATATGGGCGCTTTTGAACCTGGAGATATTCCACCGCGAATTCGCGCTTGGCCCGCCGCAGTGACGACAATGAAGGACAGCGTCAGCGCTTGACCGATCGCGCCTCGGACGCGACCGATCTCCAGACATCGCAGATCGCGTCGACAAACGGTGCAAGCTCAAGCCTTTCCCGGTGCACCGCCATGGCGGCGGCGCCAAGCCGCGCGCGCAGCGCCGTATCCTCGACCAGCCGAGTTAACGCCTCGGTCAACGCCGCCACATCGCCGGGCGGCACCAACAGACCGGATTGTTCATGGGTGATGATGTCCTCGACCGCGCCCACCGGGGTGGCCACGACAGCCAAGCCGGCCGCCATGCCTTCGATCACCGACATTGGCAGATTTTCGGCGAACGAGGGGAGCACCAGAATATCGGCCGAAGCGATCAGTGATGCGACCTCGTCAGGTCCCACCCAGCCCGGAAAAGCAATACGGTCGGCAATCCCTAGAGCGACCGACCTCGCTCGTGCCGGCTCGACCTCACCATCGCCGGCGATCGTGGCACGCCAACCCCTGAGATGTTTCATCCGCTCCAGCGCCTCGCCCAACTGCGGCACGCCCTTTCGCTCGCCGATGCGGCCGAGGAACAGGATGTGCACGTGATCGCCTCCGCCGACATGCGCCAGGGAAGGAACTGCCGTGGCGTTGGGAACGATGACAATATTGCCGCCGCTCGCCGGTGCCCGGCTGGCGACGAAATCGCGCCAAAGCCCCCCCAGGACAATCACCCGGCCGGCATGCTCGAACAGAGCCCTGATACGGCGGCTCATGAAACTATGATCATCTTTCCAGAATGTCTGATACTGCGCCCCATGCAGATGAAGGACATACGGTATCGACAACAGCCTGGCGCAGGCGGCGATAATCATCTTGCGATAGGTGCTGCCGGAGACCGATATATTGATGTGAATGACGTCGGCGCGTCTGTCGAGGCGGGCCGCAACCATCCGCGCGCAAAAACCAAGCATGTAGAAGATCGAAAGCCCGACATGTCCCGGGCCACGGCTGGAAAGAAAGCGCAGATCGATGTCGGCGATCTCTTGCCGTTCGAACTCCTGCTTCAGCGCCCCCATGATCCGGTCAATGCCGCCTTGTCCCGAAACGCCCGAGGGCGTTGCGACCAGGACATGTATTTTTCTATTGTGGGCGAGACGCTGCAACATGACACCATTTGGATTGCGGATGCCGGGTGACCGTAAAGCAAAGGTTCCAAAAAAGGTTTACGACAAATCTTTTGGTTCAAACTGTATCCGTTCACCCTTTGCCGTCATCATGCTGGAATTCCTGTCGGTCAACGGTTAATCGACGGCAAATTTTCCGGGACAACCCTTTGCTGCTCCGTTCCACGCTCATCTATGGCCCAGCTATTCTGCTGACGCGGGTTTCCGCTCTGCTCCTGCTGGTCGTCATGACGCGGTTGATCGACCAGACCGAGTATGGCCTGCTGACCCTGGTGGTCACCGTGGGCGAAATGACGGATGTTGCCGTTACCAACTGGCTGCGCATTGCCTTGCTCCGGCTTGGTGGAAAAGGCGACGTCAGCCGTGGCAGCCTGATGCTTGCCGGACAGGTATTGCTTGCCACCACGGTGCTGGCCCTGATCATATCCGTGATCGCCTCGGCGATGATCGTGCCGGAGCGCTGGATCGAATTTGCAATCGCCGTCTGCAGCTATCTGATTGCCGGCTCCATCAGCCGGTTCGCGTTGACGGTGCTGCAAATGCAGCAGCGTCATTCCCTCTATTCGATGCTTGAATATCTGCGCGGCCTGCTGCAACTCGCCTTGCCGATCGCCGCCATCCTTATCTTCCAACGCTCTTTTCTGACGGTATCGCTCGGCTCGAGCCTCGCCGTGCTGATTGCCGGCATCGTGGCGTGCGTTGTGGCATCCGGGCGCGTTATTGGCGGCCCGCCGCGCTTCACCCACAAGGAGTTTTTTGCCCTCGGCGTGCCCCTCGTCATCATGGCGCTGGTCGGTTTCGGTCTCAACAGCGCTGAACGCGTCTTCCTCAAGCTCTACTACGATGCCGGCGCGGTGGCTGTCTTCGCAGCCGCCTACGCATTGGCTCGGCAGCCGATCGATATGGTCGCCAACGCAATCAACATGGGCGCATTTCCAGAAGTGGTCAGCCGCTTCGACGAAGAGGGATCCGAGGCGTCCGGGCGGTTGTTGTCGCAACTCATGGCCTTGATGATACGCCTTTGCCTGCCGGTCGCAGCAATGCTTATCGCGCTCAGCGGCGACATCACGCGACTCCTGCTGCCCGCGGAATATCATGGTCGCTTCGGTCTGCTGTTTCCGATCATCGCCTTCAGCGTTCTTTGTGCCAATCTCACAAGCTTCGTTTATGGCGTCGTGGTGCACGCACATAAGCGGCCGTGGTTGCTGATCATCGCCAATTCCTTCGGCTCGGTGGCAACGATTTCACTGTCTTTTCTGTTGATTCCCACCATGGCGGAGGTTGGCGCGGCGTTGGCGTTGGCGGGCGGATCGCTGGCAGGTCTTGCAGCCTGCATCGTCATCGCCGAGAGGCTCACGCCGGTGCCGGTGCCCTGGCGCGACATCGCTGTCTCGGTCATCATTTCTATCTGCACCGGATTGGCCGCCAGCCTTGCCGGCACTGCGCTGGGCTATATGCCGGCGATCTTTCCGCTCGCGGCGGGCGGCGTCGCCGGCGCTGCGGCTTTCCTGGGACTGACCTGGTTGTTTCACCCCGCGGCCGTGACGCATTTCATCGGCAAGCTAAGGGCACGGCTCCGGATCGCATAAATCCCGCGCTATGAGGCATGGTTGTCTGAAAGTCGCGAGCTTACGGATTGACGTTTCGGCGTCCCCGGCGAGACCAGAACTCACGCCACAGCAGCAGTGCATAGGCGGTGTTGGTATCGTAATAGCGGCGCCACAAGCGTCGCGGCTCCTGCGCCACGCGGAACAGCCACTCCAGGCCGGCCGCCTGAACCAGTTTCGGTGCCCGGGCGACCTTTCCACCATAGACGTCGAAGCTGCCGCCCACGCCCATGACGAAACTCGGAGCGAGTACGTCGCGATAGCGCTTGAGAAAGCGCTCCTTGCTCGGCGTCGGCATCGCCACAAACAGGCAGTCGGCACCTGAAGCGTTGATGGCCTCGACGATCGCGGCCTCTTCCTCCGCCTTGAAATACCCATTGCGCCGGCCGGCAATGGCCAGGCTCGGATGATCTCTGGCAAGTCGGCTTTCAACTGCGTCGAGAATGTGCTGTTCAGCGCCCAAAAGGTAGGGGCGATAGCCACGCTTGGCGCACAGCGCAAGCAGGTTGATCATGACGTCGACGCCGGTCACACGCTCCGGCAACTCGACGCCGCAGAGCCGCGCGCCCCAAAGCACGCCTTTGCCGTCGACATTGACCATATCCGCCCCGACGACATCCTCGCGCAGTTCGGCATTCTTGCGCATGTTCACAAGCTTGGCGACGTTCACGACAACATGATGAAGCGGTCGCCGCGTCGCCATCGCCTCGTCTGCGATGGCCAGCGTCTCGGCCATGGTCAGCGCATGGATGGTCGCACCGAGAAACTCGCGGCGGCGTGATGCCAATAGAGAGTGTTGCGCCCATGCCGGGTCATGCGAGTTCATGCCGCTTCTCCGGTGCGAGCGAGAGACTGCGAGCGTTCCATTTCGGATTTCTTGCCTTCGATGCGGGCGTCGGGCTTGCGCGCCTTGCGCCAGGTCCACAGGCCCCGTGTGTCGACGAGCTTCTTGTCCTTGAGCGCTTCGGGATCGATCAGATTGAATTGTCGATGGTCGACCAGCAGGACGACGATATCGGATTGGTCAATAGCGGAAAGTGCATCGGTGAACATGACGCCGCTGCCCTCGAGCTCGTGTGGCAACTGACGCGCATTGGGCTCGGCAGCGACGATCTTGATATTGGGAATCTTGGACAGAAGCTTAACAACCTCGACAGCCGGGCTCTCGCGCATATCGTCGATATTGGGTTTGAAGCTGAGGCCAAGACAGGCGATCGTCTGCTTGCGGGTCGGGTCGAGCAATGCCTCGATGTCCCTGACCACCGACAAGGGTCGCTCGGAATTGATGCGCCGTGCCGAACTGATCAGCCGCGTATTGTTCGGTGCGGCGTCGATGATAAAATACGGATCGATCGCAATGCAGTGGCCGCCCACGCCCGGGCTCGGCTGCAGGATGTTCACGCGAGGATGCCGGTTGGCGAGATCGATTACCTCCCAGACGTTGAGCGACAGATCCTGGCACACCGCCGCAAGCTCATTGGCGAAGGCGATATTGACATCGCGGAACGCATTTTCAGTCAGCTTAACCAGTTCCGCGCTTTCGGCCTGGGTTATGAACAGGTCGCCGGCGACGAAGCTTGAATAGAGTGCCGCTGTCCGCTCCGAAGACTTTCGGGACAGTCCGCCGATCGAGCGATCATTGTTGATCAGCTCGGTCAGCACCTTTCCCGGCAGCACGCGCTCGGGAGAGTAGGCGACCAGGACGTCAGCTTCCTCGCCATGCGCAACGGGAAATTTGAGATCGGGTCGCAGTTCCGCGAGCAGCGCTGTCATGACACGCGTCGTACCGACCGGCGATGTTGATTCCAGCACCACCAGGTCGTCCCGTTTTAGCACCGGAGCGATGCTTCGCGCTGCCGCAAGCACGTAGCTGACATCCGGCTTGCGGTCCGGGGTGATCGGAGTTGGAACGGCGATAATATAGGCATCGGCCGGCTGAGGCGTGCTGAATGCCTTGAGCTTGCCATTGGCGACGACTTTCTGGATCAAACCATCCAGGTCCGGTTCGATGATGTGGATTTCGCCGCGGTTGACCTTCGCGACCACCGCCTCGTTGATATCGACACCGATGACATCGAGTCCGCGGCTGGCAAAAATGGCACAGGTCGGCAGGCCGATATAGCCCATGCCGATAACGGAAACGGTTTTGATTTCAGCCATGATTCAGCAATTCCTCAACGATCCGGCTCGCAGCTTGGCCATTGCCGTATGGATTGTGCCTCTCCGCCATGCCGCGATAGACGCTCTCATCATCGAGCAGGCTATTGGCATTGGCCAGAATTTTTTCGATATCGGTGCCGACCAGCCGGGCAGTACCAGCGGCGATCCCTTCGGGTCGCTCCGTGTTTTCCCGCATCACCAGCACCGGCTTGCCGAGTGAAGGCGCCTCTTCCTGCACGCCGCCGCTGTCGGTCAACACCAGGTAGCTCTGTTTCTGCAGGTACAGGAACGGCAAATAGTCCTGCGGGTCGATCAGGTGGATGTTCGGCACCGTCCCGATTTCGGCCTCGACCACGGAGCGCACATTCGGGTTGGGATGGACCGGGTAGATGATCTGCACATCCCTGCGCGCCGACAATGCCTTCAGCGCGGTGCAGATTCTCTGGATGCCGCCATCGAAATTCTCACGGCGATGACCGGTGACGAGGATCATTTTCTTGGTCGGATCGATGAAGGGGAAACGAGCGGCGAGCTTGGCGTTCATCAACTTGTCGGCATCGATCTCGCTGGAGAAATGCAGCAGCGTGTCGATCACGGTATTGCCGGTTACGAAGATGGTGTTCGCAGCCTTTCCTTCGGCGATGAGATTGTCGCGCGCCTCGGTGGTCGGCGCAAAATGCCAGGTGGCGATGTTGCCGGCAATCTTGCGGTTCAGTTCCTCCGGAAAGGGAGAGTTGATGTTGTGGCTGCGTAATCCCGCCTCGATATGGGCAACCGGAATCCGCTTGTAGAAGGCAGCTAGAGCCGCGGTCATCGCGGTGGTTGTGTCGCCCTGGACGACGACGATGTCCGGCTTCGCCTTCTCCAGCACCCCCGCCATTCCGAGGAGCACGCGCGAGGTCACGTCGAACAACGTCTGACCTGGCTGCATGATGTTGAGATCGTAGTGCACCGGCAGGCCCGTCAGTTCAATGACCTGATTGACCATCTCGCGATGCTGGCCCGTCACACATATTTCCGTGGTGAAGCCTGGATGGGCGAGCGCGGCCCGCGCCACCGGAAAACATTTGAGCGCCTCCGGCCTCGTGCCGAACACGATCAGCAGTTTTCGCCTTGAGGGCAAGTTCGGATGTGAAACGGCGTTCATGGTTGACCCTGGTCACCGAAAGCGTGGGCGCCCGGCTGACATGTGCTTTCAGCCTAACAATAGCGCCCTGAACCGCCTTCGTATTCAAAAAAATTAACGTATGATTAACGCTAGAGTCCGCAGCCCCCCTTGGGCAACCCTTGCCAGGAACTGTGGGGAAAGATACCAGAGCAAAGCCATTTTTTGCTTTAACGAGAATAACTTGGGTTGACTAATATTTTAATCATCGGCCACGCCGTCGCATCCCGGCGCTGGGAAAATGAGCTTTTTAAGCGGTTGGATGCGGCAGGTTACGTGGTCTCGAGTTGCAACGCGCCGGCGGCGGCGCCAACCGCTCGGGGGCTGGACACTGTCTTGGCGATCGAGAGCCGGCGTTTCGGTCCCTCGCTGGCGGGCCGGTCCGAGCCGTTGCCGCCCATCGATCGCGGCCCTCCGGACCTCGTCATAGATCTCACTGCCAGCGCAACGGGGCAAGACGCGCCAGTCCTGAGGCTCGAATTTTGCGGTCGCAACAGCTTTCCAGCCGGCGTTGCCGCAATGTTGGCGAGCGGACAATTGCCTGAACTTGGCGCTCGCCTCGATGGCGTTGTCGTGGCCCAGGCTAGACCGATGCTGGCAGACAGGCTCTGGCTATCCCGAAGCTGCAACGACCTGCTCGCCGGCGCCATGTCGCTGATCATGCAAACCGTCGCCCGCTTCTTTGCGGGCAAGCTTGTGCCGGTAAGCGACAACCCGGTGCCGATCCTGAAGAACGACAGTTTTGTTCGACACTATGTGCCCTTTTTTGGCAGGGCTTTGATCGATCGCGCCGTGCAAAAAATCAGGCGGGGACGACGCCCCTTCTATTGGCAGGTTGCCTATCGGGTGATCGACGGACCAGGCATCGCCGAAACCGGGCAACTCGACGGCAAACCGTTCACAGTCCTGCCGGACGATGGCCAACGCTTCTATGCCGACCCGTTCGTCTTCGAGGCCGACCGCCGCCATCATCTGTTTGTCGAGGAATTCCCCTACGCGACGAGTCGCGGCGTGATTTCCGTCGCCGAGCTCGGTGACGATGGCACTTTCGGTGTTCCAAGGGTTGTATTGGAGGAAGCGCACCACCTGTCGTATCCGCAGGTGTTCGCACACGATGGCGAGATTTTCATGATCCCCGAAAGTGGTTCGGCTCGCGAACTTGTGCTCTATCGCGCCGCGCAGTTTCCCGACCGCTGGGTCCGCGACACGGTGCTGATGGCGGACAGGGATTTCAACGACGCGACGCTGCTCGAATCCGACGGTCGCTTCTGGCTGGTTGGAACGGAGCGGTTCGGCTACGGCAGCGCGTCGGACACGATGGCGGTCTATTGCGCGCCCTCGCTGCGCGGGCCATGGGTCGCCCATCCGCTCAATCCCATTGCCGTCGATCATTCGGCCACCCGGCCGGGCGGCGCCTTTATCCGCCAGGACGATGCCCTGGTGCTGCCGGTGCAGAACGGATCGAGGGCCTATGGCGGTGGTCTGGGGCTGATGCAGCTTGAGCGACTCGACGCGTCCGATGTCCGCTTCGCCTCGCCCCGGCCGATCGGCGCGGGTCCGGCATGGGCACGCACGGGCATTCATACGCTTAACCGCGCCGGCAATGTCGAGGTCGTGGACAGCGCGGGCTGACTGAAGCGCTGAAAGCCGTGACCGTCCCGTTGCTTGGCCTGCTTATTTGTTCTCCGTGGCAATATGAGGAAGCGGTGTGTTTCTCGTCTTCCTTTTGCCGTTCAGGGTCTGAAGAATCGGCTTCTCGATCATCTGGTAAATCACCAGACTGACGAGGCAGGCTGCCACGATGCTGACCACCGACACCAACAATACCGTTGTCGGATGCTCGTATCCGACGGTGCGTCTGGCCAGGTACGCCACAGCGCCGATCACGAAGATATGCGACAGATAAAGCGCGTAGGAAGCGTCGCCCAACTGCTCGAGAAGGCTCCAGTGCTTGAGTTTCGGCTCCAGAATGAGGCTGAGATGAAGTAGGCCCGCCGCCCACATTGCTTGTCCCGCGAAGCTGATCTGACCCAAGAGCGGCGTACCGTCATCGACGAATGAAAGCACCCCGCCCGCAGCGGTCATTACGCCGAATATCCAGGCATGGCGTATGTCGGAAGTGAAATCACCGTCCAAATAGCGCCGCCCTATCCACATACCGATGACGAATGCCACCGGAGAAGGGTTGAGATAGAACTGGATAACAGGGTTGGTGGGAGCCAGCCACAGCCCGGCTATCCACATCGCAATGAAAAAGACCGTCAGCACAAATACGCGCGAGGTCACGGACAGGAATGCGAACACCGCAAAAGCGATATAGAAAAATACCTCGTAATTGAGCGTCCAGCCGAGTGAGAGGATTGGACTGGCGCTATCCCGTCCAGGCGCTTCGTGAACAATGAAGAGGAGCGACTGAAGATAGTGGGGCCACGTAAAGACGGTCTTCTGGAAGAGACTTGGCGCGAGCGCCGCCAGAACCGCGGCGAGGCTGGTGAAAAGCCAGTAAAGGGGGATGATCCGGATTGCTCGGCGTTTCAGGAAGGTGGCAGCGGAAAACGGACCATCTCCCGTAATATGGACCATTATGAAACCGCTGATGACAAAGAACAGAACGACGCCCAGGCGGCCCGCCGTCACAATAATCAGATTGTCCACGCCAATCTGATAGGAAAAGGCGTGTGCGAACAGAACCAGCAAGGCGGCGCAGGCGCGAAGATACTGAATCGAATAGAACTTCTTCACCTTGATCTCCTGCGCTTTGCCGGTGCCTGATGCCATTGTGCCGTCCACAGGCAGCGCGTCGGGCGCCGTGCAAAGCATCGCCATCAATACGACCGGCCAATTAAGTGTGGGTTACCGAGTTCACGAATAGCGTAAATCCGGCTGCCGATGCATGTCGCGCAAGTGCATTGCGTGCATTCGTTCCCACGCGGCGCACTTTGGTGAGATTTCAATGAGCGGTGTCCGGCTTTTCGGCAAAGCTGACATGTGGCGGCCCATGCCCGGCATCGCCACTGTTAAGATCGGGTTATCCATATTCCTTTACGTTCGTGCAGGAAAATGTACCCGGGGGCGCGTTCGTCCCCTGCCATCTCAATCGCAAGCCGCAACGCTGGTCGGATAATCGTGAGTGTCACCCCCACAGAGCAACAGTTCGTGACCGCGCAGGCCAGCCGCCAAGACGCCCTCACACTCCTGTTCTTTCTCCTCGCGGCCTTCGCTTTCCTGCTCCGCTCGACCATCTCTCCGCAGTTGATGAATATGGTGATGTCCTATTCGACGGAGGGGGGGTCGTTTCCCGAAAAGCTGCATATCGGGACCTATGCCATCTTTCTGCTGCTTGTCGTCATCGCCACGACCCGGCCAATTCGGCTCGAAGGCGATGAAGTCAGGCTGTTCAAGGCGACATTGTTATATTCGCTGCTGCTGTTGTGGCTGGTGCCTTATCTCTTCGTGATAGGCCGTGCCGGCTCGGCCGGCTTCATAATCGATTCCTATCTGGTCTCTTGTGCCGCGGCGATGATCATGCTTGCCTTGGGTGACCATGTGCGCAGGGCGCTTGGCAATGTCATCGTCGGCATGATCGTCCTCAGCGCCATCATCGGAACGATCGAGGCCGTCACCCAGCATCGATTCCTGCCCTATCCCCTCGTTGAGCTGGACTTTCGGCCGATCGGACTGTCGGCCCATCCGCTGGCGCTGGGCGCGCTTTGCACCACCGCCATAGGTTTCGTTGCATTGACGCGGTGGCGTATCTGGGTGTGCGCGCTTTGCATCTTCATTCTCTTCATCGGCACGGCCGCTTCGGGCGCGCGCACCGCCCTGCTGCTCGCTTGCGGCGAGATCCTGTTCCTGCTCGTGTTCCTGCCTTGGCCGGACTTGTCACCCAGACATCAACGCCAGGCCAAACTCCTGGTGCTGATGCTGACGCTGGCCGGTGGCGCCATACTGATTGCGATACTCTTTTCGGCGGGGCTGCTGAACCGCTTCAGCAACACGCTCTTTGATCAAAATTACGACGCGCGCGTCAAGATCTACGATGTGTTCAAGTTCGTTGAATGGAGGGACATCCTGCTTGGCATGAATCCCAACGAGTTGTTGAAGATCGTCAACGAAAAGCTCAACCTCCCCTTCATCGAAAGCACGCCGGTCGTTCTTACGCTTTTGTTCGGCCTGCCGATCGCCCTGCTCTTCGCGTTTGCTTTCTTCCGGTTCCTTTTCAAGCTCCTGCGCAATACGCCTCGGGCCGCCCATATCGCAGCGGCCGCGTCCATCCTCGCGGCATTGTCAAACAATGCCCTTTCTTCGAAGGCGCCGGATATCATGCTGCTCGTCATCTTGTTGCTCGCTTATCGAAAGCCGGATGGGCGCCAAACCGGCACGCCCCTTCAAGGCCAACCAGCATCAACAGCGACATGACGCCAAGCCCGCTCCTTGCGGGTGCCCTCGCGACGACCTCTTGTATTTCCATTTGAAACGCCTGCACGCTTTGCCAGGCTACGACGGGCGTGGCAGAATACCGACCAAGGGTGGATAGATCGCTGTTCCGGAACGCGCCTGACACGCCTGGAAAATGAAATGTTAACGATGTTTCCGTAAAGCAGGCTGTGCGTATTGAATATTAAAGGGTTAGCATGATGTCCGCCGCTTCCGGTCCTCCTCCAGCCGCGGCCGCCGCCGGCATTAGCCCCTATGAACGGATCGAAAATGCGCGGCGCGCCAGCAGGCCAAAGCCGCAACAAACCGCGCCGATCATGGCACATGCGGCGGCACCCGCTGTAACGTCGGCCCCTGTAACGTCGGCCCCTGTAACGTCGGCCCCTGTGTCGCCTGCACCCGTGGCGCCGCCTGTAGCCGAGCCCGTCACGACGGTGACGCTCAACAAGATCGGAACCTTTCTCGAACTCGATTTCGGGCGTCTGTTTGTCTGGCTGCGCGCCGGCCTCGCTCTGGTATGCCTGCTGGCAATAGCCGGCGGGATCATCGGCGGTGCCTACGCTCTGCTGAGCAAGCAGCGCTACACCGTGACCACGGACATCCTCATCAATCCCGCCAATCTTCAGGTTGTTCCGAACGATCTTTACCCGCAATCGGCCCAGGTCGATGGACAGCTGCTCAGCGCGCGCAGCAAAGAGCGCATCTTGACCTCGGGCAGCGTGCTTTCACGTGTTGTAGACGATCTTCACCTGGCCAGTGACCCGGAGTTCTTCGACGCGGACCGTAGCCGCACAGGGACGGACGGCGCCAAACCCGATCCAAAGCTTACCGCCCTGAAGAACCTGGCGGAACGGGTTGGCAGCATCGCGGATGAAAAGTCGTTTGTCACGACCTTGATGGTATCGGCGGAAACCCCCGCCAAGGCGATCCTGATTTCGCAGGATATCGTCAAGACTTTCCAGGAAGAGCTGGCCAGCGCCGAGGCTTCCGGCGCCAGCCGTGCCGCGGCGGCGCTGGACGGGCGGCTGGGCCAGCTCAAGAGCGATGTGCAGGCGGCCGAAGAGAAGGTCGAAGCCTATAGGCGCAGCCACAATCTGGCCACCAGCAATGGGCAGCTTGTTTCCTCGCAAACCATGACCCAGCTCAACGGCCAGATCGTGGAGACGCAATCGCGCGTCATCGCCGCGCAGGCAAGTTACGACGCCCTGCTTGCCGCCGGCGCAAACGGCACCAATTCCGGTCCCGCCACGTCGGAGGCGCTTGTGGCGCTGCGCGCAACGGCCAACGGCCTGCGCCAGCAGATCGATTCGCAGTCGATGACCTTTGGCCCCCGTCATCCGTCGATCGTCAGGCTGAAGACGGAGTACAACACGGTCAGCGCGCAACTCAGCGCCGAATACGCGCGCACCCTGCGCCTGGCGAAGGTCAATCTCGATGCCGCCAAAACCTCGTCGGCCTCCCTCAATGCCAAGATGAATGACTTGAAGGGCAACGTGTTCTCGGATAGCGATTCCGAGGTCGCCTTGCGTGAGCTTGAACGTGACGCCGCGTCGAAGACGGCTATCTATGAGAGCTTCCTGTCGCGGGCACGCCAGATAACCGAGCGCGAACAGATCGACAGCACCAATGTGCAGGTGATTTCCACCGCAGTGCCGCCAAAGGGCCGTTCATGGCCCCCGCGCACCGTCGTGATGATCGGCCTGGGGGCCATTGGCGGCATGATCCTCGGCATGTTGCTCGCCATTACCCTGGGTATCGTGCGCGACATGCGGCTTCCGCCGAACCGCCCGGATGTCATTGCCAGCCGCGCCTGAAATGGCGAAGCGGATTGTCTTTCACATTGCCAGCCTCAGGGGCGGCGGCGCCGAGCGTGTGTTCGTCCTGATAGCGAACGAGCTGGCATCGCGCGGCCACAACGTCACGCTTTTTACCTGGAACGCGCAGGGGCCCAATGCCGCCCTGCTTTCGCCTGCCGTGCATCTGGTCGATTTCGGCCTCCCCATTCGCGGCGAGGGTTATGGCAAGTGGGCGACATTGAAAGGCATCGTGCGAAGCGCGGGCCTGCTTGGCCGCCTTTCTCCCGACGCGATCTACAGCGCCCCGGAATTCGCCAATCTGGTCGTGGCGCTGGCGCTTTCCCTCGCGCGAAGCAGGGCGCGGTTCTTCCCGAGTTTCCACGCCGCCGCCTCACTGCCTTCCGGCAGCCTTGGCGCGAAAATGGCGGTCTGGCTTTCGGCCCTGGTTGCGGCCCGCGCCACCAGGGCCATCGCGGTTTCTGAGGGTGTCGGCGGCGATCTTGTGGCCCGAGGCTTCCCGAAATCCAAGGTCGTGGTCATCAACAACCCGCTGCCGCCGGCTGCGGCATCCCAGCAACGCGCCTACGCCTGGCAGGCAGAGCTCGCGGCGATGGGCGACGGCCCCATCATCATCACCGCCGGACGCCTGGTGCCCGTTAAGGATCATTGGACGTTGCTGCGGGCCTTCGCTGTGCTGCGCGCCGGGCGCCGGGCCCGGCTTGTCATCTTCGGCGAGGGTCCGCTGGCCGACGAGTTGCGCGCCTATGCCGAAGAATCCGGTATCGGCGCAGACGTTCTGTTTGCGGGCTATGTCAATGATCCGGCGGCCTGCTACGCCGTAGCTGACTTGTTCGTCCTATCATCGACCAGCGAGGGCTTCGGCAATGTTCTGGTCGAGGCCATGGCAGCGGGGATTCCGGTGGTCTCCACGGACGCGCCGCACGGCCCGCGCGAAATACTTGATGACGGCCGCTTCGGCGCCCTGGTGCCGGTCGGCGATGCCGCGGCCCTGGCAGTGGCGATGGCCGGAATGCTCGACCAGCCGACAACCGCCGCGATCCTGAAAAGCAGGGCGGCGGATTTCGAAATTGAAAAGATCGGAGACCGGTACGAGGCGTTGCTCTGAATTAGCGCATGGATCGGCTTGCGGCGGCACAGGAATTCGCCATTGATGGGACAGGACGCCGCCAACATAGGCCGGTTACTCCCAATCCAATCATGATCTTTAACATCAATTTACCCGGAGTTGGTAACAACAGGGAACCCGCGTTTTATCCTCAGGATAGGGATTTTCCTTGCCGCAGCATCACAGCCTTCCTGCCGGCCGTGCAAACGATCGCAATTGGCCGCGATTGCACCGCTTCATGCGGGTTGAGCTGGAACTCGCGCCTGACGTCCTGGTGCCGCGAGCCGAAACGGAACTGCTTGGCCGGACGGCCGCGGCCATTCTTGGCGAACAGGCGCACGAAACGATCCTGATCGACATGTGCTGCGGCAGCGGCAATCTTGCCGTGGGCATCGTCAGCGAATGTCCTCGGGCTCGGGCATGGGCGGCGGACCTGACCGACAGCACGGTTTCGCTTGCCCGCCGCAATGTTGTGCGCCTCGCCCTGCAGGACAGGATCAAGGTCCGGCAAGGCGACCTATTTGCCGCGATCGAGGGTGACGGCCTCCGCGGCGCTGCCGACATGGTTGTGTGCAACCCGCCCTATATTTCCTCATCCCGTCTCGATAGCGAAAGCGCGCATCTGTTGGAGAACGAACCTCGGGAAGCTTTCGACGGCGGCCCCTACGGTATTTCGATCCTCCAAAGGCTGGTCCGGGATGCCGCAGCTTTCCTCAAGCCAGGCGGATGGCTGCTGTTTGAGTTCGGCGAAGGTCAGGATCGGCAGATAGCAACCCTTTTATCGAGAACGAAATCCTACGAAACCCCAACCTTTGCCGTGACGGCCGACGGCCAGCCCCGTGTCGCCATGGCGCGCAAACATGGTGGCCGGGTTCCCGGAACAGGGAGCCCGGCGTGAGCGTCGTCCGCGCCCTCGATCAGGCCGACCTTGCGGCCGTCGCGGGCATGTTTCAACGCATGCTGCGCAAGAAGCGGGGGCCAGCGCCGGCCTCCCTCGTCGATTACATGAGGCGGTTTTATCTGGACGCACCCGACTGGGGCAGCGGGCTCCGTTCGCTTGTCCATGTCAATGACGCCGGCCAGGTTTCCGGCTTCGTCGGCGTTCATGCGCTGCCGATGAAATTCAACGGCCGGCAGCTCTACGCTGCCATCTGCAGCTCGCTGATGGTCGAGGATCACGAGACCGATCCGATGGCCGGTGCCCGCCTGTTGAAGGCCTTCCTCGATGGTCCGCAGGACATCTCCTTCAGCGAAACCGCCAATGATACGTCCGTGAAACTGTGGACGCGGCTTCGCGGCGTTGTGCTGCCGCAATACAGCCTTGACTGGGTTCGCGTGATGCGGCCGGCGACCTTCGTGCTCAGCCTTTTTGCCAGTCACATGAAGCTTGCCTGGATGTTGAACCCGCTCGCCCGGATGGTCGACCGGCTCTACCTTCGCAAAATGGAGGGCGGTCAACGACGCTGGACCGGCGTCGTCGCCAACGCATCGAGCCGGGGGGCATTTCGGACCTCCGAGATCGACAGCGGCAGCTTTGCGGGGCTGCTGGAGCCGCTTTGCGCCCAGTTTCCGCTACGTCCGCAGTGGGCGGAAGGTCAGCTCGACCATATTCTGGGCGATGCGGCGCAAAAGCCGGATTTCGGAGAGCTTGTCTGCGTGTCGGTGGCATCGCCGAACGGCGCCAATGTCGGCGCTTTCGCCTACTACGCTCGACCGGACGGGATCGGCCGCGTGCTGCAGGTCCTCGCTCTTCCCGGCCAGGCCGGGCCGGTGATCGATTGCCTGGTCGAGCATGCCGCCCGGCGCGGTGTCTCCGGCTTGCGCGGCCGCGTCCAGCCCGCGCTTCTGGACGCCATGCTTGTAAGACGCATAGCCTTCATACCGGTCGCCTCGACCGTCGTGCATTCACGCGATCCCGAGCTTCTCGATGCCATGAAGAACGCGCAGGTCTTTCTGAACGGGCTTGCGGGCGAGCAGTGGAGCCAGTTGATCGGCGGCCGCTTCACCTGAAGCGTTCCGCCTAGAGCAATTCCAGGAAAGGGTGCGCGGTTTCCGTCCGGAATGGCATAATGCATCAGGTCAGGAGCCGACTTCGTCCACGCCGTCAACGAGTTGCGGGCGCAGGTGCAGATAGCGCGTCGCCTTTCGCTTGGCGGCGATGTCGGCCCAGACGCGTTCGATCTGTGAGGCGGCCAATCCCGCCGCTTGCCCTACCACCTCGGCGGACACGCCGTTGTTGAGGCCGTAGAGACACAGATCCATCCGATCGTAAGGCAGGGAGAAGTAGAATTCTTCCTGCGTCTGCGCCAGCGAGTAGGTGTCGGTGGTCGGCGGCCGGTTGCGGACCTCTTCCGGAATGCCGAGATAGGCGGCTAGCGCATAGACCTGCGTCTTGTAGAGATGCGCGATCGGCTTGACGTCGGCGGCGCCGTCGCCGTTCTTGACGAAGAACCCCTGGTCGTATTCCAGCCGGTTCGGTGTGCCGAGCACGGCGAAGTTCAGCCGGTCGGCATGATAATATTCGAGCTGCTTGCGGGTGCGCTGCTTCATGTTGGTGGCGGCAACGATGCCGAGATAGACTGCCACCGGCATCCGCAGTTTCGTCTGCTTGCCTTGCGGGTCCTGCACCACCAGCGACGAGATGTTGTAGCCCTCGCCTTCGAGCACGTTCGCGATCACGATCTTCGAGGCCCAGCCCTTGCCATAGTCCGGGACCAATTCGCGGATGAAGGCGTCGCGGCGTTCATAGCAGCCCATTGCCCGCAGGGTCGGCCCGATATCCTCCACAACGGCCTCGACGCCGAAAGTGTCGGCGACCAGATGGCCGAGCCGCAGGCTTTCGGGGTCGGAATCGCTTTCCGGCATGAGGACGCACAGCACATTCTGGTGGCCGACGGCCCGCGCGGCCAATGCAGCCGAAACGCTGGAATCTATACCGCCCGAAAGACCAAGCACGAGGCCGCGCTTGCGAATGCCGCGCAACTGCTCGCGCAGCGCCGCCACGATCCTGTCCGTTTCGGCGGCGGGATCGATGGCCAGGGCTTGCGTGAAGGCCGGCGCATCCTGGGTTGAGCCGATGTTCATTGCTCGGCCTCCATCATCTCAGCCGCGAGCCGGCGGCTGACCTTGCCCGACTCCGTCTTCGGCAATTCGCTGCGGAACTCTATGATTTTGGGGACCATGAAATCCTCCAGGTGGCGCGCGCAGTGACGAATGATGTCCTTTCCGCCAAGCGCCGGGTCGGACCGCACGACGAGCGCGCCGATCGCATGCCCCAGCACCGGATCCGGCACGCCGACGACCACCGCTTCCGCGATACCTGGATGGGCGTGGAGCACGGCCTCCACTTCCTTGGGGGCGACCTTCTCGCCACGCGTCTTGATGATGTCGTCCTTACGCCCGACAAAATAGAGAAAGCCGTCCTCGTCGGTCTGGAACAGGTCGCCCGTATAGAGCACCTTTTCCCAAGGGTTAGGCCCCGGCCGGAGCGCTCGTTCCGTCGCGGCCTGGTTGCGCCAATAGCCCTGCATGACGTGCGGACCGCGGATGACGAGCTCACCCGCCACGCCCGCCGGCACGCGTTGTCCAAGGTCGTCGACGACAAAGGCTTCCGTGTTGGGGATGGCTATGCCGACCGACCCTGGCCGGCGGTCAAGTTCCTCGGGTGGCAAATAGGTGCAGCGCTTGCATTCGGTCAGCCCATACATCGAATAGATCCGGACGCCGGGCAGCAGCGAGCGCAGGCGTTCTATGTGGGCTGGCGGCAAGGCGGCCGCGGTGTTGGAAATATAGCGGAGGCTGGGCAAGAAACCCGGCGCCAGATCACGCATCTGCAGGATCATCGCCGCCATGGTAGGCACCAGCGGAAGGCCGGTGACGCCCTCTTTGCGGATGCGTTCGAAGATCTCGTGCGGGAAGGCGAAGGACTTCTCGAGCACCAGCGTGGCCCCGAGCCTGACTGCCATCAGCAACTGGTAGAGGCCATAGTCGAAGGCAAGCGGGAGGACGTTCAGGATGATGTCGTCCGGCGCGTTGCGCAGATAGGTGGCGATCGACCCCGCGGCAGCGTCGCAATTGCGATGCGTCATCATCACACCCTTGGGCCGGCCGGTCGAACCTGACGTGTAGATCAGCATCGCAAGGTCGACGTCGATGCCGCGATGGTCTACCTCCGCGCCATCGAACGTCAGGCAGTCAGTCAGGGACGCGGCCCCTGCCGGGCATTGCCCATCGGCCCCAGGAGTGGAAGCCACGAAGATGCCGGTCTTGCCTTGCGATGCGCAGGCTTCGGTGACCACGGGCATCAGCTTCGCCTGCGTCAGGACCGCCCTGGCGTCGCAATCGGCGATGATGTAACCGAGCTTGTCGGCCTTTGTGGAGGGGTTGATCGGACTGAAGGTCGCACCTGCCTTGAGTGCGGCAAAGATCGATACGGCGGCCTCCCAGCAATTGTCCATGAAGATCAGGACGCGGTCGTCGCGCCTGATCCCATTCATGAAGAGAGCGGTGGCCAGCCGGCTCGAAAGGTCGTCGAGTTCTTCGTAGCTCAGCCTTTTGCCCCTGGTGACCAATGCCGTCTTGGCCGGGTGGGCAGCAGCCTTCGCCACCAGAAAATGCTCGATCCGCACGGGACGTTCCTCGCCGTTGGCGCTTACGCTGCCAGCGTTTGTGCTCTCGCCTCGATGAAGGACGAGATGCGGTCAAGCGAGTCCAGGTTGGCCGGAACGATGTCGGCGTCCACCATCGCGATGCCGAAATTGTCCTCGATGAAGGCCACCAGCTCAAGCACCGCAGTCGAGTCGATAATGTCGTTCTCGATCAGCGAGGCTGAATCCGACAGTTTGTAGGAGGTGTCGCCGAACAGGAAGTTGTCGACGATAAAGCTTCTGACCCTGTCCTTGATTGCCGTCATCATGTATTTCCTTTTCCTCGCCGTCTCAGGCCGCTCTTGCCGCGCCGACCGCTTGGCCGGCGAAATTCTTCTGCCACAGCTGCGTCGATAGAATGCCGACGAAGGCGGCGTTGTCGCGAAATCCGGTCGCGGTCTCCATGCGGCATTTCTCGTGGAGCTTGGCCACCGCCTTGGCGTTGAACAGGCCGCCGGCGGTAATGCTCGCCTCGCCCAGGCAGTCACGAATATAGTCTAGTTCCTCCGCCCCGACGAAGGAGCGGGCCTCCGGGGCGCGGTAAGGTTGCTTGGTGCGTTTGCCGATCGCCGCCGGAAGGTGGTGCCTGGCCACCTTGCGCAATATGTGCTTCTCCATCAAGCCTTTCAGTTTCATCTCCGGCGGAAGTCTTGCCGCGAACTGTACCACGCGATGATCCAGGAAAGGAAACCGCCCTTCGATGCCGTGCGCCATGGCCATCCGATCGCCTTGGCTGGAGAGGATGTAGCCGGGCAGGAGGAAGCGGGTTTCGAGATACTGCGCCTGATGCAGTGGATGCCATAAGGAAAACGCCTCGGGCAGGCGGCTGGTCAGCTCTTCAGCCGCGTCATAGCCCTTCAACGTCGCACGCAGATCGCCGGAAAAGAAGATTTTCGCCGCCGCCGTGGTCTTGAAGCGTGGCCGATGCGAGAACAGCGGATCGTCGAGGGCAGCGTTGCTGGTGCCGAAGAAGGCAGCCAGATACTCCACCGATTGCTGTTGCAGGCCCGGCAGATACGGGTAAAGCCGGCGGAACAGCTGCGGCCTTATGCGCGATGTGGGCTGCCGCCCGCAGAACCGGCGGACACGCGCCTCCTTGAAGACGTCGTAGCCGGCGAAGACCTCGTCGGCGCCTTCACCCGTCAGCACCACCTTCAGGCCGGCCTGGCGAACCAGGGCGGATAATTTGTAGAGTGGCGCTGGCGCCGTGCGGATGATCGGCCGCTCGGCAAAGCGGACGACCTCAGGAAAGACCCCGGCGATATCGCGGGCGCCGCATTCTATGGCGTGGTGGCGCGTGCCGAGCGCCGAGGCCATTTCGATCTGAAAGGCGCTTTCGTCATGCTCGGCGCTGTCGAAGGTTACGGAAAATGTCTCCAGTCTCCGAGGAGTCATGCCGGCGGCAAGCGCCGAAACGAGCGACGAATCGAGCCCTCCGGAAAGATAGGAACCGACCGGCACGTCGGCCCGCATGCGAAGCCTCACCGCATCGGTCAGAAGGGCTTGCAACTCCTCTGCCGCGTGGTCCTCGTTCGTGATCTTCGACGGCTCATCACGATGCGGATAGTCCAGGTGCCAGTACCGCTTGACCGTGACCTGCCCCTGCGTCGCAATCATCACACTTGCCGGTTCCAACTCGTGGATATTGCGGAACGCCGTGCGCGGAGCGATCGGCGCCCACAGCGTAAAGATCTGGTCCAGCGCAATCGGATCAATTTCAGCGGAGACGCCCGGGACCTTCAGCAGGGCTTTGATCTCCGAGGCAAAGTAAAGCACCCCGTCCTTGCTTGTGTAGAACAGCGGCCGGACACCCATCCGGTCTCGTGCAAGCACCATTCGTCGCTGCCGATTGTCCCATATCGCCAAGGCGAAATCACCGTTCAGGAGAGACAAGCAGTCTTCGCCCATCTCCTCATAGAGCTGAAGGATGACCTCTGTGTCGCTCGACGTCCGAAAGTGCCGGCCCTTGGCGATCAGCCCTTCGCGCAGTTCTATGTAGTTGAAAATCTCGCCGTTGAACGCAATCGTCAAATTGCCGGCCTCGTCGGACATCGGTTGCTGGCCATCGCCGATGCCGATCACCGACAGCCGCGCATGCCCGAGCCCGGCATCGGGTGCTACGAATTTCCCTTGCTCATCCGGCCCACGATGGGCAATTGCGGCTACCATGTGCGTGAGCAAAGCTTCCGCATCCCGGATTGACCCGAAATAACCCCCGAATCCACACATCCCTTGAACTCATATTGAACGCTAAGGTGCGGAACATAACCTCGATAGTGGCATCTGGGGTTAATCCGATAATTTCACCGAGCATGTGGTTAACAAGAAGTTTGCCACGATGTGGTCTTCGTGGCTAGGACGCGATGGCTCTCCATCACCTCGCGCTTGCGGCCGTAATAGCCGGAACGATAGCCCAGGCGCTCCGACGTGGCGAACCGCCTGGATACAAACGGACCGCGCGCAACGTGCTGGCGATCTTAAGGCAAATTCAACCGCAGGCTGCCGAGCTGACTATTATTGCGGTAGGTTTTTCAACGGTTGCAATGGCTTAGCGTTTTCCGACACGCCCTAGGCGCGAACGGACCAGAGCGTTTCCAAAAAAGTGTGACACGGTTTTCTCTGCAGAAGCGCGCGGCGCTTCTCAAGCAATTTGCCTCGAAATCAGGAGATGACGGGGGTTTCAACGTGTCTGTGGAACGGTTGATCGCTCTAGGCCTTTTGTCCGGGTTGGCATGGCCGGACACGGGCGGCTAAGGCTGGAAATGTGATTGCACGTCTTCGCTGCCGGGGGGCTGGCCGGAGGACGAGGAGGATGGCGCTGAATTTCGAATATATTGCCGGCCATCCGGCGCTGCACCGTCATGTCGAGGCGCAGTCGAAGGCGCTGCTGCATATCTATGAAACGAGCCCACGCCTGGCCGCCGTGTTCGCCACGCAACAGCGCTGGTTGCTGGCTCACACCGGCCTAGCCCTGCATTTCGCCCGCGACCCGCGCGATCCCCGCACGGAACTGACACTGGCCCGCTTCATCGATGCCGTGCTTCACTATTCCGTCGCTAGCCGCAACACGGCCGAAGCCTTCATCAAGGAGATGCTGCACTATCACATCATCGAATACCTGCCGCACACCGGTGACGGACGAGCCCATCCCTTTCAGGTGACGGCAGCGACGCTGAAGGAATTCGATGGCTGGGTGGTTGCGCATCTGCGCACGCTCGACGGTCTCGACGGCGGCGACCGCCTCGCCGCGTTTCTCAAGCAGCACGGCATGATTGCCAGGCTGCAGCCGCTGGTGGCGGAAGGCCTGCTCTCCTCCAACCCTGTGCGTGAGCCCAAGCAGACGTTTTCGCTGTTCATCTGGCTCAACAATGGCGGCATCGTCATGGATTGGCTGATGTCTGGCATCGATCCCGACAATGCCGGCCTCGACCGGATCCCGACCAGCGTGGTTTCGATCGGCGAATTCGCCAGTTGGCTAAAACTCTCGCGCACCCATCTTGCGCGCAAATTGCGCGACGCCGAAAAGCTCGGCAGCGTCGGCTGGCTGGGCCGGCGCGGGCATTCGGTGATGTGGGTGTCGAACAGCTTCTACCAGGAATACATGACCGTCCAGGCCGCCAAGCTTGCCGTTATCGATGCCGCGTTCGAAGCCTGCCGACCGGCGTCGCCGCACGCTGGCTGAACGTTCGGCGCAGACGCTGTTGCGCAGCCGATCGTGCCGACCGCGAGGACCCGTCCGGGCGCATGGCCGAGGTGGCCTTTCCGCCGTCGGGATACGGACATCTGGACAGCGGGGGCGAAGCCTGAAAGCGGAACGATCCGCGCGAGCGGCAGCGATCCGCCCGACGGGTTCGGGTGGATCAACTGGTCAAAAGCCGGGCGCAGCATCTCAATCGATGTCGAATGACACGCCCTGCGCCAGCGGCAGCGCCTTGGAATAGTTCACCGTGTTGGTGGCGCGGCGCATATAGGCCTTCCAGGCATCGGAGCCGCTCTCGCGGCCGCCGCCGGTTTCCTTCTCGCCGCCGAACGCGCCGCCGATCTCGGCGCCCGACGTGCCGATGTTGACGTTGGCGATGCCGCAATCCGAACCATCGACGCCGAGGAAGCGCTCGGATTCCTGCAGGTCGCGGGTGAAGATCGACGACGACAGTCCGGCGCCGACCGCATTGTGCTCGTCGAGCACGGCATCGAAATCGGAGTACTTCATTACATAGAGGATCGGCGCGAAGGTTTCTTCGGTAACGGGAGCCACCTGCTTCGGCATTTCGACTAGCGCCGGATGCACGTAATAGGCATCGGGATGGCCATTCTCGACCCGCGAACCGCCGGTCAGCTTGCCGCCGTGAGCGGTGGCTTCCTTGAGCGCCTTTTGCATGGCGTCGAACGCCGCCTTGTCGATCAGCGGCCCGACGAGCGAAGACGTCTCCAGCGGGTTGCCGACCGAGACGCTCTCATAGGCCTTCTTCAGCCGCGGCAGCAGCGTGTCATAGACGCTGTCATGCACGAACAGGCGCCGCAGCGTCGTGCAGCGCTGGCCCGCGGTGCCCATGGCGCCAAAGGCGATGGCGCGCAGCGCCATGTCGAGATCGGCGGTCGGGCAGACGATGCCGGCATTGTTGCCGCCGAGCTCGAGCACGGCGCGGGCAAAGCGCTTGGCCAGCCGCGGGCCGACATCCCGGCCCATGCGGGTCGAGCCGGTGGCCGAAACCAGCGCCACCTTCGGGTGGTCGACCAGGATCTCGCCGACGGAGCGGTCGCCAATCAGCACCGGTGCCAGGCCATGCGGCGCATCTGCGCCGAAGCGCTTGACCGCGCCGGCAAAAATCGCCTCGCAGGCGAGCGCCGTCAGCGGCGTCTTTTCCGAGGGCTTCCACACCACGGCGTCGCCGCAGACCAGCGCGAGCGCCGCGTTCCACGACCACACCGCGACCGGGAAGTTGAAGGCCGAAATGACGCCGACGACGCCGAGCGGATGCCAGGTCTCCATCATGCGATGTCCCGGACGCTCGGTGGCGATGGTTAGACCGTAGAGCTGGCGGGAAAGGCCGACGGCGAAATCGCAGATGTCGATCATTTCCTGAACTTCGCCGAGGCCTTCCGACGGGATCTTGCCGACCTCGATCGACACCAGCCGGCCAAGCTCGGTTTTGTGCGCGCGCAACTCCTCGCCGAGCAGCCGCACCAGTTCGCCGCGTCGGGGACCCGGCACCATCCGCCAGGCCTGGAACGCCGTGTGCGCGGCATCGATGGTCTTGGCCGCATCGGCCGGCGAAATCGTCTTCAGCGCCGCGATCTGTTCACCCGTCACCGGGCTGCGCACGACGAGGTCGCCGCCGGTCAGCGCGTCCTTGGCCACACCCAGTTTCGCCAGAAGTTCGGCCGTTTCCTTCGCTATCGTCATTTTTATCCCTTTCAGATCCGCTCGCCATCATAGGGCGGCGGTCGAGCCTTGGCGCCATTATCGCCCGCATGCCGCAGGCGCTGTCATGGCGTGCCATTACTCGTTTCAGGGGAAAATCGCCACCCCGGCATGGTCCAAGCCGGGATTGCACGATTGAGCCAGAGGAGGAACAGGCTTAGTGCGCTGTCTTCGCCGGCGCCTTCACGGCTCCGTCCCGCATCAGCCGGTCGATATGCATGCGGATATGGGCGGCTTCCGCTGCCGTGTTGGCCAACGCAATGGCGCGATCGAAGGCGACACGCGCCTCTTCGCCACGGCCGAGCTGCATCAACAGACCGCCCTTGAGGCCGAAGAAGTGGAAATAGCCGGACAGCCTCTCGCCAAGCGGCTCGATCATGGCAAGGGCAGCTTCCGGCCCGCGCACCTTGGCGACCGCAACCGCGCGGTTCAGCGTCACCACCGGCGAAGGTTGCATCGCCTCCAGCAGGCTGTAGAGCAGGTCGATCTCGGTCCAGTCGGTCTCCTCGGGGGTTGCCGCCCGCGCATGAAGGGCGGCGATCGCCGCCTGCACCTGGTAGGGTCCGGGCTTCTGGTGGCGCAGGGCCTTGTCGACCAGCGCCAGGCCTTCGTCGATCATCTTGCGGCTCCACAGCGTGCGGTCCTGGTCGTCGAGCAGCACGATCTCGCCATTCTCGTCGAAGCGGGCCGGCGCGCGCGCATGCTGCAGCAAAAGCAATGCCGTCAGGCCCATGATCTCCGGCTCGGTCTGGAACAGCCGCAGCAACAGGCGCGCCAGCCGGATCGCTTCCTCGCAAAGCGGCGCACGCGCCGGCGCCTCTCCGCTGTTGGTGGAATAACCTTCGTTGAAGATCAGATAGACCATGGCGGCAACGGCGGCGAGCCGCTCCGAGCGCTCGACCGCTCCGGGCGTCTCGAACGGCACGCCGGCATCGGCAATGCGCGCCTTGGCGCGCGTGATGCGCTGTTCCATGGCGCTTTCGCCGACCAGGAACGCACGCGCGATCTGCTTGACGGTGAGACCGGAGACGATGCGCAGCGCCACCGCGATCTGCTGCGTAGGCGGCAGATCCGGATGGCAGCAGATGAACAAGAGCCGCAATATGTCATCGCGGTAGTGCGCGCCGTCCAGCCGTTCGGCGATATCGCTCTCGGCATCTTCCAGGTCCGAGATCTGGTCCTCTTCCGGCATCGGCGCCTGCTTGGCGCGCTTGCGCACCGCGTCGATGCCGGTGTTGCGGCCGACAAAGATCAGCCAGGCCGCAGGATCGCGCGGCGGCCCGTTCTGCGGCCAGTTCTTGAGTGCCCTCAGGCACGCGTCCTGGAAAGCTTCCTCCGCCGTATCGAGATTGCGGAAATAGCGCAGCAGCGCACCCATAGCCTGCGGGCGGGCAGCGCTGATCGCCGAGCTTATCCAGGCGAGGTCTGTCATGTGGCTACTCTGGTTGGGTTGAAGACGGAAACCGGTCGGATCTCATAGGATCCGCCGCTGGGATTGACCTCGGAAAGCTCGCGCGCGAAGTCGACGGCTTCGTCGAGATCGGCGCATTCCAGCGTGTAGAAGCCGAGGAACTGTTCCTTGGTCTCGGCAAACGGGCCGTCGATGACGACCGATTCGCCCTTGACCTTGCGCAGCGTCGTCGCGGCGGTGGTGGGCAAAAGCCGCGCCACCGGCCCAAGCCGGCCGGCTTGAGCATATTTTTCCTGCACATGCATGAGCTTTGCCATGACCTCGTCATCCTGTGCCTTGCTCCAGGAGGAGACGACATCTTCGGAGGCATAGCAGAGGATAGCGTAGAGCATGGGACGTCCTTTTCTGTCTCAAAGGACGAAACAGTAGGGCCTGTGCCGACATGGCGTCGACAAAAAAGTTACGCCATTTTTGTCAGCCTTCGCTTGCCTTCAACCATCTCAGCACAAGAGCCTCTTCATCATCGAGACCGTCGATCGCTCGCTTGCGCTTGTTGGCCTCGGTCATTTCGCTAAGCAGCCGCCCTTCCACCCAGGCTTCGAAAACCTGTGGATGGATGTAGCATTTGCGGCAGACGGCGCGTGTGTTGCCGAGCCGCTCGGCCACCTTGTCGATGACCGCGTTCATCACACGCTTGGTCTGCGCCTGGCTTTCGGGAAGCTCCGTCCGCGCAAACAGCGACGCGGCATGGATGGTGCCGCCCCAGGTGCGAAAATGCTTGGAGCTGAAATTGGCGCCGATCGCGTCGCGGATATAGCGGTTGACATCGTCGGAGCGCACTCCATGCCTCTCGCCGTCCTCGTCGAGATATTGGAACAGTTGCTGCCCCGGAATATCCTGAGCGCCGCGCACGACCCGGGCGATGCGGCGGTCGACCAGCTTCAACTTCCATTCCTTGCCGGACTTGCCCTTGAAGGCAAAGCGCAGGCTGGATCCCTTGATGTCGACGTGGCGGTCGCGTAGCGTCGTCAGCCCAAAGCTCTTGTTGTCGCGGGCATAGGCGGCATTGCCGACCCGGATCATCGTGTTGTCGAGCAGCCAGACAATTGCCGCCACGACGCGCTCGGCCGGCAGGCCACGGCGGCGCAGATCGGCATCGATCCGGCGGCGCAGCTCCGGCAGGCTTTCGGCAAAGGCGACAAGGCTGGAGTATTTGGCGCCGTCGCGCTCGGCGGCCCACAGCGGATGGTAGCGGTACTGTTTGCGCCCGCGCTGGTCGCGGCCGGTCGCCTGGATGTGGCCGGCGGGATCGGGCGAGATCCACACATCCGTCCATGCCGGCGGAATGGCCAGCGCCTTGATGCGGGCAATGGCTGCCGCGCCGACGGCCTGTCCTTTCGCGCCCTTGTAGGAAAAGCCTTCGCCCGCCTTCAGGCGCCGGATCCCCGGCTCGCTGTCGCTGATATAGGTGAGCGAGACCTGTTCGGCAGCGGTCTGCGCGCCGTTCTTCGACGCTCCATCGTCCCCCTGTCCGGCAGCCGACCGGCCGGATGGCGTCCCAGATTTGTCAAGCATGCCCGCTCCACGAAATTTTTCTCGTAGATAAGCGCCAAGCCGACTGCTGGTTCCACCCCGTTGCTATGGAATGTGGTCGGGTCCACCAATGGTGGCACCAGCCGGCACGGCCATCCAGAGGCCGCCATCGTCGACGTGAGGCGGATGGTAGTCGCGCCCGGGCGGAATCTGTTCGAACACGGCCCCTGCCTCATCGGCAAGGTAGTCATAGCCCACATCCTGCAGGAGCCCCTTTGGATCAAGGTGGTGGTAGAGATTGCGGCGGGCGATCCGCCGCTTCGGCTCCATCATCTTTAAATGATAGAGGTTGAGCCCGCTGTTGCGGGCCTTGAAACCAAGATCGGGAGGATACCAGAGCCCGTGCAGGTCCTCTGGTCGGTACTTCGCCGGATCGTAGGCTCTGAACAGACGATACTGGAACTTTTCGGCCCACAGCCCGTCGACCCGGTACTCGGTCGGCGAATACAATTCGCGGAGCCGGAACCCCCAGGCCATGCGCCTGTAATCCCCCGTCAGCTGTCCGATCCGCTCCGCGGTACCGCGTTCCAGCCGCTCATCGGGATCAATAGCCAGGATCCAGTCGGCGGCAGCTTCATGCGCTGCGTCGAGCAAGATCCGCCGCCGCTGCGGCTCGCTGCTGAACACGCCGGTCGCCCCCGCGATCGTCATAGGCAATCCAGCCGTCAACGACCGGATCGATATTGGTGATCAGATCGGCAACCAGATGCGCGTCATAACGATAGCTGAAAACTGCGACCGTTCTCTGGCGCGTCCAGAACAGTCGGCTCCGTCGCCAGCGTCGAGGCTTGATTTGGCTCGTGATCATTTTCTTGTTGCCGCTTTCACGCGATTTCGCACGCCAATATAGACACCCACGGATTTGACCAGCAGGGCAAGCCAGACAATTGGCATCGACATCATCGCGAAAGTTCGATCCCGATCGGAAAGCCCGATCTTCGCCAGCTTGCGGGCATTCCGCCAATCGCGAAACGTGTCGCGAAAACACCGAAACGGAGTGTTCAGGGCGGACGCTGCGAGGTAATCGCCGCGGCGACAGCCGCGCCTGTACTGATCGGCAAGCAATCTGGACAGCCGGGTTTCGTTGCGATGAACGGTTTGCACCTTAGGCTCCCACACCGGCTGCAGTTCCTGCGGCAGCCGCCCCAGGAATTCGGTGTCTTCGGCAGCAGGCATGGTTTCATCGAACAAGCCAAATTCAACGAACAGCCGCCGATCGAACGACACGCCGTAACGCAGCGCACGATCCGACGGCAGACCGGGAAGCCGTCGCATGAACATGATCAGATGAGCCGCACAGGCGATCAGATTGCGCGGATGGCTATTCACCATCGCGCTCGCCACGGCGCGGTCGCCAGCCAGATGCCGCTGCATCCGTGCCTCGGCCCAGCCCGAACAGGCGAGGCAATCATCGGCAAGAAAGGCAACGAAAGGCGCTTTGGTGGCCGCAATGCCGAGATTGCGGGCTGCGCCTACAAACAGCCTTCGACCGACCTCGATCACTGGCACCTTGACCCCGGCGCCGGTCAGCAGCGCCAGGACCTCGCCTCCGCCCGAGTTGACCACCATGATCTCGAGCGGCTCATCCTGATCCAGCAGGGATGTCACCGCCTCGACGATTTGAGCCGGCGCGCGATAGCCGATGACAATGACGGCAAGCTGCGGCGGGGCTGATTCAGGCACGTTGCAACTGGACGCGCGGAGAGGAAAACCAGCGCCACAGCGCCAGCTTCAGCTGGTAGCGCCTGCAACGCCAGGTGTTCGACCGCACCTTCGGCGCCGCCGCCGCGATCCTCAGGAACCGCGCCGCCGTCTCCAGATCGCCGCACGCATAGTGAACCCGGGCGATCTTGAGGGCGACCAGCCCCTCCCTGGTCTTTAGCGACGACAGTGGGACCACAGTCAGTCAGCTCGCGCAGCGCCAGCCGCCAGTCGAGAAAGCGGCGCACCGGCCTGGTGATGAAGCGATCATCAGAACGCACTGCCGAAACGTGGTAGATCATGACGGGATGCACGATCAGGGCAAGCGACGCCCTGCCCATCAGCCTGGACCAGAACAGCGTGTCCTCGTCATAGGCAAGCCCGGTCGGGAAGCGCGTGTCGCCGACGACGCGCCGGGAAACCAGCGCACTGCCCACGGCGATCGAGCGAATGTGACCTTCCAGATAGGCCGAGGCATTGGCTATACCGTCTTCTATGTAGCCGGCTGGAAGCTTGAGGTTCCGGTTCTCGCCATCGGTGCGCCGACGGTAGGCGCCGATCACCATGTCGGCGGCCGGTTGCTCCCCCGCCCGGACCAGCATCGACCGCAGCCCGCCCTCCAGATGCATGTCGTCGGCGTCGATCAGGTAGATCCAGGAGCATTGCGCCTGCGCCAGCGCCACATTGCGGGAGCCGCCCGCGTCCCGGCAGCTGCTCTTGAGCACGCGCAACGGCAACGAGAATTGCGTGGCGGCATTCAGCGCGGCTTCTGCCGTCCCGTCCGAGGAGGAATCGTCGACCAGCAGCACCTCGCCGATAACCTCGGCTTCAGAACGAAGCGAGGCCAGTGTGGCCGCAATGGTTGCCGCCGCATTGTGCGCCGGGATGATGACACTGATTGCCGTCAATACCGAACTCCGCATCAGCATGCCTGCCGACCGATCCTCCCCGAAGTTTCGACCGAGCATAACGGGCATGGCCGTTGTTGAGAAGCTGTGCTTCGAGGCTGTCAGGCCTTCTCGAGCGCGACCGGGATGACGTCGACGGCCTGGTCGCCGACCTGGCCGCCGGTGGTTTTCAGCACGCCGACGATCGGAGCCACGTCGGAATAGTCGCGGCCATAGCCAACGGTGATGTGGTCGTTGCTGGCCCGCATGCCATTGGTCGGGTCGAATTCCTGCCAGCCGGCATCGCGCCCACACCACACCTTGACCCAGGCATGCATGGCATCGGCGCCTTCGAGCCGCGGCTTCCCTTTCGGGGGAATGGTGCGCAGGAAGCCGCTGACATAACCCGCAGGAATACCTAGCCCGCGCAGGCCGGCGATCATGATGTGGGAGAAGTCCTGGCACACGCCCCGCTTCAAACGGAAGGCATCGCTGGCCCCGGTACGCACCGTGGTCGCTTCCCCGTCATAGGTGAAGTCGCGGTGGATGCGGTTGCACAGATCGATGGCCATGCCGACCGTCGAGCCGCCGGCGCTGTCGCGGGCATAGGCGGTGATCGCCGCATCGATGCCGGCATGATCGCTGGCGGCGAGAAAGTGATGCGGTGCATCCGGCGCCAGTGACCGTACGGCGCCGAGTTCTTCCCGCAGGCGCTGCAGATCGGGCGACACGTCGAGCCCAGGCTCCGGCCGTGACACCGACACGCGCGCGCTCATTCTGATGTCGAGCCCGTCATGGACGTCGCGAAAGGCGATCGCGGTGACATTGTTGCCGAAGAAATCGGCAAAATCCGTGCGCTCCGATGGGGTCGGCACAAACGAAAGCGAGGCCGCGATCACGCGCTGCACGCCGGCAATGGTCGGCGGCAATACACGCACCTGATGCCGGCTGCCACCGGCCGCGGCGTCATAATCGTAGCTGAGATGAAGCCTGATATCGTACAGCATGTTAACCGAAATACGCTTTAGCCAGGCTGCTATAGAGGTTGCCGATCTCAGTTGCGAGATCGTCCAGCACCTCCGCCGACATCTCCGATGGCTCCATGACGGCAATTGCCGTGTTGAGCTGCAGGATTTCCTTGGCCGCGACCGACATATGCCCCTCCGGCCCAACCGATGGCAACAGGCCGATCTCCGCCTTCAGCCGTTCGAGCTGGAACAGGATCGAGCGCGGGTTGAGTGGGTCGAGCGCCAAGAGGTCGATCACCGTGCGCCGTCCGGCCCGCACCGGATATTGCCGGCGGTGGGTCATGACGCTGTCGCCGATCTCCAGCATCATGTCGAGCGAGCCGTCCGGCGCACCGGACCTTGTCAGTCGGGCTAGCGTACGGGCGATCTGGATGCCGCGCTCGATCCGCCGGCCGATCTCGAGGAAACGCCAGCCGGTGAAACGGTACATATTCTCGTGCAACAGGCCAGAGAAACCGGCGAGCTTGCGCAGCATGACCGTCATCGCCCGTGTCGCGTCGTCACCCGGCGCCACCGTGGTGGCGAACTGATGAATGGTCTTCGACAGGTCCTTCAGCGCCAGCCAGCCATCGGGCGAAAAGCGGTCGCGGATCTGTCCGGCGCTGTAGACGGCGCTGTCCAGCGTGCCGATCAATCCGGGCGGAATGGCCGCTTCGAGATCGATGCCGAAGGGTTCGAGATAGTCCCTGATATCGGCGAGCAGCAGCATGTCAGGATCGGACGTCTCGGCCAGCCGCACATGATAGGCGCGCAGGATACGCACCGTATCTTCCGAACGCTCGATATAGCGGCCGAGCCAAGTCAGGTTTTCCGCCGCGCGGCTGGGCAGGCTGCCCGGCATGGTGCGGACGAAGCTGTCATGCTCCTGCGGCAGCAGCGTCTCGCGCTCGACCGACCGGTCGCTGACCACCCAGACGTCGGCCGCCTGGCCGCCGCGCTGCATGGCGATGGCCGTCGGGTCGAGCGAAAGGCCGACACGGGCGAAACCGCCGGGCATTACCGTCCAGCCATCGGGCGTGCGCGCGAGATAAACGCGCAGGCTTGCCGGCCGTGGCTCCAGCCAGCCGCCGACATAGACCGGCGTCGTCGACAGCGTCACCGCTTCCTGGCCGACGAAACCGCTGCCATCGCTCTCGATGCGCGCGATCAGCGCGATGCGTTCCTCCGGCGTCAGTGCCGAACCGAGCCTGGTCTGGCCGTCATCCTCAAAGGCCAGCCGCGTCGACAGCGCCGGACCGATCACCATGCGATCGATATTGGCAAGCACATGGGCCCGTTCGGTTGCTTGCCCGCACCACCAGGTGGCCACGCTTGGCAACAGAAGCTCTTCGCCGCGCAACGCGCGCGAAATCTTCGGCAGGAAGGCGAGCAGCGCCCGGGTTTCCATCAAGCCCGACCCCAGCGCATTGACCGTAGACACGGTGCCGCGGCGGATCGCCTCGACCAGCCCCGGCGTGCCGATATGCGAGTCCGACCTCAGTTCCAGCGGATCGGCAAAGGCGGCATCGAGCCGTCGCCACAGCACGCTGATCGGCATCAGCCCGGAAACCGTGCGCACCATCAGCTTGCCGCCGGAGACGGTCAGATCCTCGCCCTCGAGCAGCATGATGCCGAGATAGCGGGCGATATAGGCGTGCTCATAATAGGTCTCGTTGAGCGGCCCCGGCGTCAGAATGGCGACGCGGCCGTCATTCTCCTTCGCCATGCCGATCAGAGCATCGCGAAAGCGACGGAAGAAACCGGCCAGGCGATGCACATGCATCTCGCCATAGATGTCGGACAAAGCCCGCGTCGTGGCGACGCGGTTTTCCAGCGCAAAGCCGGCGCCCGACGGCGCCTGCGTGCGGTCGCCTAGCACCCACCAGCTTCCATCCGGCCCACGGCCGAGCTCGAAGGCGCAAAAATGCAGGAAATGACCGCTGGCCGGCATGGTGTCGACGACGGGGCGCAAATATTCGGGGCTCGCCGCAATCAGGCCTGCCGGCAGGATTCCCTTCTCGATCAGCCGGTTCGGCCCGTAAATATCAGCGACTATCTCCTCGAAAAGCTCGGCGCGCTGGACGAGACCGGCGCTGATCCCGGCCCATTCCTTGTCTTCGATCAGCAGCGGGATATGCGCCAGCGGCCATTCGCGCTCATTGGCGCCGGCCTTGTCATAGACGCGGTAATAAACCCCGGCGTCGCGCAGATACTGGTCGGCGCGGGCAAAGCGCTGGCCGAGCTTTTCCGGGCCCAGCTCCTCCAGCGCCTCGATGAAGGGCGCCCAGGCCGGACGCGGACGGCCCGAAGCATCGACCATCTCGTCGACGACGCCGTCAATCGGCTGATAGTGCTCCAGCAGACTGTGCCTCAGCGGCTTGCCGCGGACCTTTTTCTGATTCCCCTTTGCCATCGCTGATCAGAGTCTTGCTGGCCGCCTGAGGTCAAGGGTCATGGGGAAGTCTTCAGAGGCTTCTTCATTGCGCAGCACATAGGCCGACGGCGTATGGCCGCGCGGCTCGAAGCGGGCGAGACGCCGCGCCTCAGCCTCATTGCCGTTGACCGGGAAGGTGTCGTAGCTGCGCCCACCTGGATGCGCGACATGGTAGACGCAGCCGCCCACCGCCCGCCCCGACCAACGGTCGTAGATATCGAAGACGAGCGGCGTGTTGACCGGCAGCGCCGGGTGCAGGCCCGACGAAGGCTGCCAGGCCTTGAAGCGCACACCGGCTACCGCGACCTCGCGATTGTCGGTGACCTTCATCGGCACGATTCGGCCATTGCAGACAATGGCATGACGTTCCGGGTTGAGGCCTTCGGTCCTGACCTGCAGCCGTTCGACCGAGGAGTCGACGAAACGCACAGTGCCGCCGATTGCGCCTTGCTCGCCCATGACATGCCACGGCTCCAGCGCCTGCCGCAGTTCCAGCTTGATGCCGGCATGCTGGACTTCGCCGCAGAACGGAAAGCGGAACTCCAGCTGGGCATCGAACCATTCCGGCCGGAATTCGAAACCGTTGAGCTTGAGGTCGTCGAGCATGTCGAGGAAATCCGCCCAGACATAATGCGGCAGCATGAAACGGTCATGGAGCGAGGTGCCCCAGCGCACGAAGCGGCCATCAAGCGGGTTGTTCCACGCACGGGCGATGATGGCGCGCACCAGCAATTGCTGCGCCAGCGACATGCGCGCATTGGGCGGCATCTCGAAACCGCGGAACTCAACAAGCCCAAGCCGGCCGGTCGGGCCATCGGGCGAAAACAGCTTGTCGATGCAGATTTCCGAGCGGTGCGTATTACCGGTGACGTCAGTCAACAGATTTCGGAACAGTCGGTCGATCAGCCAAGGCAGCGGTGGGTTGCCCTGGCCCGGATGCGGCACCTGCGCCAACGCGATCTCGAGTTCGTAAAGCGAATCGTGCCGCGCCTCGTCGAAGCGCGGCGCCTGGCTGGTCGGGCCGATGAACAGGCCGGAGAATAGATAGGACAGCGACGGGCGCCGCTGCCATTGCAGCACCAGGCTCTTCAACAGATCGGGCCGGCGCAGGAACGGGCTGTCATTGGGCGTCGCGCCGCCGACGACGACATGGTTGCCCCCGCCGGTACCGGTGTGGCGGCCGTCGATCATGAACTTGTCGGCGCCAAGCCGCGTCTGCCGTGCTTCCTCGTAGATCGCCGTCGTCGTCGCCACGCAGTCCTGCCAGTTGGCAGCCGGATGGATGTTGACCTCGATGACGCCGGGATCGGGTGCCACCCTGATGACGTTGAGGCGCGGATCGTGCGGCGGTCCATAGCCTTCGATATGCACGGGAAGGCGGATCGCCTTGGCCGCGTTTTCTGCGGCTGCGACGAGCTCGAGATAGTCTTCCAGCGCCTCGACCGGCGGCATGAAGACGCACAGCCTGCCGTCGCGCGGCTCGACCGAAAGTGCTGTACGCACCGCGCCGCCGATCTCGGTGATCTCCTGCTCGACCCGGTCTTGCTGACCGGTCGTCGCAGTGAACGATACCGCCTGCTGGCGCCGCGCCATCTCGTCGGCGCCTTCCAGTTCGGCCGGAGCCGGTTCTGGCAGTATGGCTTCCCGCGCCGGCAGCGATCCACGCGGCAGCGACGGATCGACCGGCACGATATAGGGGAACTGCGCCGGCGGCACATAGGGCAGCGTGCCCAGCGGCAGGCGGTAACCGACAGGGGAATCGCCCGGCACCAGGAACAGCCGCCCGCGCCGTGTCTTCCACTTCTCCGAGCGCCAGCGCGGGTCCGAAGCCTGGCTGTTCCAGCGCTGCACCGGCAGCACGTAGCCGGACGGCTTGGTCAGCCCGCGCTCGAACACTTTCGCCATGCGGCTGCGCTCTTCGGGGTCTTCCAGTTTGGAGTTGGACGGATCGACATTGTCGGGCAGCTTACCTTCCTTCAGCAGCCATTCGGCCGGGTCCTCATAGGCCTCGCTGACCATCGCCTGGTCGATGCCGAGTTCGCCGGCGATTGCCGTCAGCAGGCTTTTCGCCTGCTGCGGCCCGACCTTCGCATCGCTCTTTTCGTGTGCGATCAGCGACGGATCGCTCCACACCGGCTGGCCGTCGGTGCGCCAATACAGCGAGAAGGTCCAACGCGGCAGGCTCTCGCCCGGATACCATTTGCCCTGGCCGTAATGGAGGAAACCGCCCGGCGCGAAGCGCTCGCGCAGTTTCCGGATCAACGCATCGGCCTTTTCGCGCTTGGTCGGGCCGACGGCGGCGGTGTTCCACTCGGCGGACTCGAAATCGTCGATCGACACAAAGGTCGGCTCGCCGCCCATGGTCAGCCTGACATCACCCGCTTGAAGTGCGGCGTCGACCTTGTTGCCCAGCGCATCCAGCGCCTGCCAACTCTCATCCGAGAACGGCTTGGTGATGCGCGGATGTTCGGCAATGCGGTCGACACGCATGTCGAAGCCGAACTCGACATTGGCAAAGCTCGCCATGCCGGAAATGGGCGCGGCGTTGCGGAAATGCGGCGTGGCCGCCAGCGGCACATGGCTTTCGCCGGTGAGCAGGCCGGACGTCGGATCGAAGCCGATCCAGCCGGCGCCCGGCAGATAGACCTCGCACCAGGCGTGCAGGTCGGTGAAGTCGACGGCGGTTCCGGCTGGGCCATCGAGCGCGACCAGATCGGGCTTCAGCTGGATCAGATAGCCTGAGACGAAACGCGCGGCGAGGCCGAGATTCCTGAGGATTTGCACCAGCAGCCAGCTCGAATCCCGGCACGATCCCTTTTTCGCGGCCAGCGTTTCCTCCGGCGAGAACACGCCGGTTTCCATCCGCACGATATAGGCGATCTCCCGCTGCAGCCGCGCATTGAGGTCGACGACGAAATTGACGGTGTTGGTGGCGCTACGGTCGATGGTTGCGAGGAAAGCAGACAGCAGCGGCCCCGCCGGCTCCGGCGTGCGGTAGATGGCGAGATCGTCCCTGATGTCTTCGGGGTACTCGAACGGGAGGGTCTCGGCCGATGGCTCGACGAAGAAATCGAACGGATTGTAGACCGTCATGTCGGCGACGAGGTCGACCTCGATCTTCAATTCCGTCACCGGCTCCGGGAAGACAAAGCGGGCCAGGAAATTGCCGTAGGGGTCCTGCTGCAGATTGACGAAGTGGTTCGCCGGCCCGACCTTCAGCGAATGGCTGAGCACCTTGGTGCGGGAATGCGGTGCCGGCTGCAGCCTGATGACCTGGGGCCCGAGAACCACCGGCCGGTCATATTTGTAATGGGTCAGGTGGTAGACGGCTGCCAGTATTGCCATGGGGCCCCGGAGATCGGCGTTTCTTCAGCCGAACCCTGACACATCTATTGGCCATTCTCCAAGCAGAGATGTTGCGCTGCACCTAAATTAAGCAGCCGAAGCCGGCTACGCTGTGTCGAGATTCAGGTCAGGCCGAGTCGAAAATGGCTGATACCGAGAACCGGCGCAGAGCGTACTTTTCGTACGCGAGCACCGGAAGCGCGGACATCGGCCATTTGCAGGCCGGCCTCACCTGAACATCGGCACAGCTTTAGAAAAACGCCTGTATCCCCGTCTGAGCCCTGCCAAGGATCAGCGCATGCACGTCATGCGTGCCTTCATAGGTGTTGACCGTCTCCAGGTTCTGCGCGTGGCGCATGACGTGGTAGCCGATCTGGATGCCGTTGCCGCCATGCATGTCGCGGGCCTGGCGGGCGATGTCGAGCGCCTTGCCGCAATTGTTGCGCTTGACGATCGAGATCATCTCCGGTGCCATCTTGCCCTCGTCCATCAGCCTTCCGACCCGCAAGCTGGCCTGCAGGCCCAGCGCGATCTCGGTCTGCATGTCGGCGAGCTTTTTCTGGAACAGCTGCGTGCCGGCGAGCGGCTTGCCGAACTGCTTGCGGTCGAGTCCATACTGCCGGGCCCGGTGCCAGCAATCCTCGGCGGCGCCCATCGCGCCCCAGGAAATGCCGTAGCGGGCCCGGTTGAGGCAGCCGAATGGGCCGCCGAGGCCCCTGGCGTTGGGCAGCAGCGCGTCTTCGCCGACTTCGACGCCTTCCATCACCACCTCGCCGGTGATCGAGGCCCTAAGGCTGAGCTTGCCGCCGATCTTCGGCGCCGACAGCCCCTTCATGCCCTTCTCCAGCACGAAACCGCGGATTTCGTCCTTGCCGTTGTCGCCCTTCAGCTTCGCCCAGACCACGAACACGTCGGCGATCGGCGCGTTGGATATCCACATTTTCGAGCCGGAAATCTTGTAGCCGTTCGCCGTCTTCTCGGCCCGCGTCTTCATGCCGCCCGGATCGGAACCGGCATCCGGCTCGGTCAGGCCGAAACAGCCGATCCATTCGCCCGAAGCCAGCTTCGGCAGGTATCTCTTGCGCTGCTCTTCCGTGCCATAGGCATGGATGGGATACATCACCAGCGACGACTGCACGGACATCATCGACCGGTAGCCGGAATCGACCCGCTCGACCTCGCGCGCCACCAACCCGTAGGTGACGTAATTGGCGCCGAGCCCGCCATATTCTTCGGGAATGGTGATGCCGAGCAGGCCGGCCTCGCCCATCTCGCGAAAAATGCCGGCGTCGGTCTTTTCCTCGAGATAGGCCTCCTCGATGCGCGGCGCGAGCTTGTCGGCGGCAAAGGCGGCCGCGCCATCGCGCACCATGCGCTCATCCTCGGAAAGCTGGTTCTCGATCAGGAAGGGGTCTTCCCAGACGAACGCGTTCTTGTCGGCGGCCATGGCTTCGCTCTCTCCCAAAATCTTGAAGTGCTCGGGCTTATCCACCTCCGCTTCGGAAAAATCAAACAAAATTGCATCACAGATCAATGAGGTTTAGTAATGGATCATGAACGTCCAACGCCGGCTTTTACCCAGCACCAGCGCCCTTGCCGCCTTCGAGGCCGTGGCCCGCCTTGGCTCCTTCACCGCTGCCGCCCAGGAACTCGATTTGACCCAAGGGGCCGTCAGCCGCCAGATAGCACTTCTGGAGGAACAGTTCGGCCGCCGGCTGTTCGAGCGCGACAGCCGCAATGTTCGGCTGTCCACGGCGGGCGAAATCTATGCCGAAGCCGTGCGGGCGGCACTCGGGCAATTGCGCGACGCCGCGCTCGGATTGATGAGCAATCGGCATAGCGGCATGCTGAACCTCGCCATACTGCCGACCTTCGGCACGCGCTGGCTGATGCCGCTGATCCCGGATTTCGTCGCAGAAAACCCTGACATCACCATCAACTTCGTCACCCGCATCGGCCGCTTCGACTTCGCCCGCGAACGCCTCGACGCCGCTATCCATCATGGCCAGCCGGACTGGCCGGACGCCGATTCCACATTGTTGATGCGCGAAACCGTGATGCCGGTGGTTTCGCCCGACTTCCTTGCCAGCCGCGATATCACCACGGCGGCCGACATCAGCCGCCTGCCGCTGCTGCACATGGCGACGCGCCCTGGCGCCTGGGGCGAATGGTTCGAGGAACAGGGCTTGAGCGCACCGATCGGACCCGGCATGCAGTTCGAGCAATTCGGCACCGTTGCCCAAGCCTGCATGGCGGGGCTTGGCGTCGCGCTCCTGCCGCAAGTTCTTATCGCCGGCGAATTGCAGCGCGGTCAGCTCGTGCCGGCGCCGGGACAGCCGATGCAAAGCCGCAGCGCCTACTACCTCGTCGTCCCGAACGACAAGCGCGGCCACCCGCCCGTCGTCAGCTTTCGCGACTGGCTGCTGGGCCAGGTTGAGAAGGAACCGGCCGTTCTGGCCTGGTAGCTACTTCCGCTTCATCGGCTCGGTTTCCGGCTGGAAGCGCAGCGTTTTTGCGACTTGCGTTCGGCAACTTTCGCATCGAGCTTGCTTTTGATCCGGGCGAAAGCCTGGTCTCCATCGACCGAACTGCCACTCGCCATGCCCTCGTCCCAAAGACGCCCCAACTCTTGGACACTCACTTTCTCGAAACTTGCCATATCGCGCGTATCTCCACACAAGGATGGTAGATAACGCTCTAGCGATTGCAAGGAACCATTCGAGGCTACTTCCGCTTCAAGGCATCGGCCAGTGCTGCGCCAAACGCGCCTTGCTGTGCCGGTCGTTCCGGCTGACGCCGCGGCATCGGCGAAGGTTGCGCCGGCTTGCCGCCGCCATTGTCGCGCGGCCCCTTCGGCGTCCCGCCCTCGCCGCCGTCCTTGCGCATGGACAGCGCGATGCGCTTGCGCTTGATGTCGACATCGACGACCCGCACCTTCACCACGTCGCCGGCCTTCACCACCTCATGCGCGTCCTTGATGAAACGATCGGCCAGTTGCGAGACATGCACCAGCCCGTCCTGGTGCACGCCGATATCGACGAAGGCGCCGAAGGCAGCGACATTGGTAACGGTGCCTTCCAGAAGCATGCCGGGCTTCAGATCCTTGATGTCGTCGATGCCGTCGGCAAAGGTCGCGGTCTTGAAGCCGGGGCGCGGGTCGCGGCCGGGCTTTTCCAGTTCGGCAATGATGTCGCGCACCGTCGGCAGGCCGAAGCGTTCGTCGACGAAGACTCGCGGATCGAGCGCCTTGAGCGCTGCGCTGTCGCCCATCAGCGAGCGCACATCGCGACCGCAGGCGGCGACGATCTTCTTGGCCACGCCATAGGCTTCCGGATGGACCGACGAGGCGTCGAGCGGCTCGCTGCCATTGGCAATGCGCAGGAAGCCTGCGGACTGTTCGAACGCGCGCGGTCCGAGCCGCGCTACCTTGAGCAGCTCCTTGCGGCTGGCGAACGGCCCGGTCGCATCGCGATGCGCGACAATGGCGTCGGCAAGCGAAGCGCCCAGGCCTGACACGCGGGCCAAGAGCGGCGCCGAGGCGGTGTTGAGATCGACACCGACGGCATTGACCGCGTCCTCCACCACCGCTTCCAGCGAACGGCCGAGCCGATACTGGTCGACATCGTGCTGGTATTGGCCGACGCCGATGGATTTCGGCTCGATCTTGACCAGTTCGGCGAGCGGGTCCTGCAGGCGCCTGGCGATCGACACCGCACCGCGCAGCGACACGTCGAGCCCGGGAAACTCAGCCGCCGCTGTCGCCGAGGCCGAATAGACCGAGGCGCCGGCCTCGCTGACGATCACCTTGAGCGGCTTTGGCCCACCATCCGAAGGCATGTCGGACAGCATGTCGGCGACCAGCTTTTCAGTCTCGCGGCTGCCGGTGCCGTTGCCAATCGAGATCAGCTCGACCTTGTGCAGGCGGATGAGCTTGGCGAGTTCCGCCTGTGTGCCGCGCACATCGTTCCGCGGCGGAAATGGATAGACCGTCGTCGTCGCCAGCACCTTGCCGGTGCCATCTACCACCGCGACCTTGACGCCGGTGCGGATGCCGGGATCGAGTCCCATGGTCGGCCGCGAGCCGGCGGGTGCTGCCAGAAGCAAATCCTTGAGGTTGCGTGCAAAGACATGGATCGCCTCTTCCTCCGCCCGCTCGCGCAGATCGCGCATCAAATCGAGCGTCAGGTGCAGCGAAAGCTTGATCCGCCAGGTCCAGCCGGCGACTTCCATCAGCCAGCGGTCGCCCGGCAGGCTGCCGCCGATGGCGTAGGCATTGGCGATCATCCGCTCGACCGGCTTCACCGGCGAGGCATGGTCGGCATCGACCTCGATGTCGAGCGACAACACCTCTTCGTTGCGGCCGCGCAGCATGGCCAGCGCACGGTGGCTCGGAACATTGGCCCAGCGCTCGACATGGTCGAAATAGTCGGAGAATTTCGCCCCGGCCTCCTGCTTGCCGTCGACGACACGGGCACGCATGAAAGCGCGCTCCTTCATGTAGGTGCGAAGCTTGCCGACCAGATCTGCATTTTCCGCGAACTGTTCCGACAGGATGTCGCGTGCGCCTTCCAGTGCGGCCTTGGCGTCGGTCACATCCTCGGTCACATAAGCCAGCGCCGCCTCGGCGGGCACCAACGACCGGTTGGCCAAAATAGCCTCCGCCAATGGCCCCAGCCCGCGCTCCCGGGCGATCTCGGCCTTGGTGCGCCGCTTGGGCTTGTAGGGCAGGTAGATGTCTTCCAGTTCAGCCTTGGTGGCGGCAGCCACAATTTTGGCCTCAAGTTCTTCGGTCAGCTTGCCCTGCTCGCGGATCGAACCGAGAATGGTATCGCGGCGCGCATCGAGTTCGCGCAGATAGGCCAATCGCTCGGCAAGGTCGCGCAATTGGGTGTCGTCGAGCCCGCCGGTGACCTCCTTGCGGTAGCGCGCCACGAACGGCACCGTCGCGCCCTCATCGAGCAGCCCTATAGCTGCCGATGCCTGCTCCGGCCGCGCCCCGATCTCTGCCGCGATGATGGATGCGATGCGTTTGCTGTCTGCTGCCATGCTGGTCCCTGTCGCAAAGAGCGGCGACCATAGGCGCTGATGTCCGTCACGCCAACCGCAGTGTTCTCAAGCGTCAAAGAGGTCCACAGGAAAGCGCCTTGCTTTGGCTCGTCCTCAGACCATCCCGCTCAGCGCCTCGAAAAAGGCAACGATCTCGCGTTCGAGCGGATAATCTTCAGGCACCGGCTGCGACCCCATTTTTGCAATCACCACTTCCATCTTCGGATCGACGTAGAGCCATTGGCCGTGGATGCCGATGCCGCAGAAGGCGCCGTTTGCCGCCCCCGTCTGGTACCATTTGTTACGGTAACGGCCCTTCGGGAACAGATGCACCATCGTGCCGCGCTGCCAAGTCTCCGCGCTGCCGCCGGCAACGGTCGTATCCCGCACCCAGCCTTCCGGCACGATGCCGCGGCCATTGGCCGTGCCGCCCTGCCGCATCATCTCGCCGATACGCGCCAGGTCGCGCGGCGTCACCGAAATGCCGCCGGCGGTGCGCGCCGTACCTTCCATGTCGACGCCGATCGAAGCCTCGCTGACAGCACCCAGCGGTAGCCACAGTTTCTCGCGCATCAGGTCCGGGAAGCGCTGGCCGGAAGCTCGTTCGAGCAACAGGCCGAGCAGATCGGAATTGGGCGAACGGTAGCGGAAGGTTTTGCCGTGCGGTTCTTCGAGCCGCTGCAAGGTCAGAATGAATTCGCGCAAGCTTTCAGTGCCGCCGCCCGGATTCCACAGCGTAGCGCGACGGTAACGGGCAAAGGCGCTTTCGGGATCGAGATAGGCCTCCTCGAAGTCGAGGCTGACGCTCATGTCGAGCACATGCCGGCAGCTTGCATCGGCATAGGCCGAACCGACGGCTTCCGGAATGTACTGGGTCACCGGCGCTTCTGGGTCGAACACGCCCTCGCCTTCCAGTATTCCGGCGATGATCGAGGTGACCGATTTGCTGATCGAAAAGATGATGTGACGGGCGCCGAAATCCATATTGGGCGCGAACCAGTCGCCGATGACCTTGCCAGCCTTCATCACCGTCAGCGCGTCGCTGGTCGAACGTGTGAGGAATTCGGCCACCGTTTCCGGGGCGCTGGCGATCGAAACCTTTTCGCCGAGCAGGCCGCTCAGGTCCCGCACCGGCGCTTCGACGCTTCCCGGCGTCGCCGCCACGGGAGCGGTCGGCACCAGCTCGCCAAGGTTCTGGAACGACCAGCGGTTGAACGGGCTTTCGCGCCAGTTGGAGAGCAGCACCTCATTGCGGGCAAAGCCGTAGCGGGTCTCGAACGCAGTCTTGCCGGTCATGAACGTTTCCTCAGAGGGATGGTTTGTTGTGGGTCAACCAAGCGCCTTGGCGATGGCGTGCACCGCCTTCAGCGTTGCCACCGAATAGGCGACATTGCTGAAATCCGGATAGCTTGAAAGCTTGACCACGACCATGCCGGTGTCCCAGTCGATATGGATCATCTGCCCGAACACGCCTCGGCACATCAAAGCGCGCGTGCGCGGATTCTCGATCCAGAACTGGTTGCGATAGCTGCCCTCCGGCAGGCTCGGATTGAAGTCCGGCCCATGCTTGCCGTTGCGCGTCGCCTCGATCCAGTCGGCCGGCACGATGCCGCGGCCCTTGTCGAGGATCAGCTGGCCGAAGCGGGCGTAATCGCGCAGCGTCGCGTTGAAGCCGCCATCGGCCAGCGCATAGCCGGCGCTGTCGACCGTGAAGCAAGCGCTTTCGTCGGCGCCGAGCTTCTGCCACAGCTCCTCGGACACCAGCTGCGCCAGACGTTTACCGGTGACCCGCTCCATGATGAAGGCAAGCACGTCGGTCTCGATCGAGCGGTACTCGAACGCGGCGCCATGCGGCCGCACCTTGTCCTTCAGCTGCAGGATCAACTCGAACAGATGCGGCGGCCATTGGAAATCCGGATCGCTGTCCGGCGGCACCGGCTTCCAGCCCGTGGCGACATCAACCTGGCCGATGTCGGAGTAACGGTCGGTGTATTCCTCGGAAAACCGCACGCCGGTGGTCATATCCAGCACATGCTGCACGCTGGCGCCGTCCCAGCCGGTCGCGCCGAGCTCCGGCAGATAGGCGCTCACCGGTTTGGCCGGGTCGATCAAGCCGCGCCCAACCAGAATACCGAACACGGTGCCTGTTACCGACTTCGCCATCGACTGCGACAGATGCAGCGTGCGCTCGGCCATGCCGTTGAAATAGCGCTCATAGGCGACCTTGCCGTCTTTGAGCACCAGGAAGCCGTCCGTGTAGGTCTCGTCGAGCAGGCCAACGAGCGTCGTCGGACGGCCCTTGCTGTCTTCCACCGGCAGCGCGTCGAGATCGGTCTCTGCGCGCTCAAGACGATGGCGATGGCCATTACCGCGCCAGACCTCGATGGTCGGCAGGAATTCGCGGATGTGTTGGAAGGCCCAGCGATTCCATGGCGGCCGGTCCCAGTCGAGCTTCGGCAGCACCATTTGAGGCGGCGAGCCCTGCATGATCGACGGCCGCGGATCGCTGTTGCGATAGGAGTCCATGAAAGCCATTCCGGAAAAGAAAAGACCCGGCGGCGCATGCCGCCGGGTCTGTCAGACTGCGGTTATTTCTGCAGTTCGGTCCAGATCTTGGTGTAGATGTCCTGGATCTCAGGCGCGCACATCTTCTGGAATTCGCCTTGTGCCTTCGCAGCCTCCGGAATGACGACTTCCGGGGCATCCTTCATATCGGCCGGCATGTACTTGTCCGAGCCGGTAATGGCGTTTGCGTAGCGATGGAAGGCCGAGAGGCCGGCCGCGTTTTCCGGATCCATGATGAAGTTCTGGAACAGCTTGGCGTTCTCGACATTTTTGGCTTCCTTGAGAACGACGACGTTATCGCTCCACAGGCCGTAGCCTTCCTTCGGATAATTGTAATGGATGGCCGGATTGGCCAGCCGCTGACGCAGCGCCGAACCGTTCCAGTCGCTGGTCGCCTTGAAGTCGCCGGCGCCCATCTTTTCGATGGTGTTGTATTCCATGGCGATCCAGTTCGGCTTGGCCGCGACAAGCGTGTCGCGCACCTTCTTCAGCACCGTCTTGTCGTCGGTGCACTGCTGGCCGCCGACATATTTGATCGCCGCGAAGATAACGTCATTCATCTCGGGAACGACATTGGTCTTGCCCTTCAGCTCGTCCGGGGTGTTGAAGATGATGCCCCAGCTGTCGGCTGGTCCCTTGTAGGCATCGGTGTTGACGACGACGCCGACGGTGCCCAGCGCCCACGGCACGGAATATTTGCGGCCGGGGTCGAAGTCTGGATTGGCCCATTCCGGCGCCACGTTCTTGAAGTTCTCCATCTTGCCCGGATCGGTCTCCTGCACGAGGCCCTCCTTGATCCAGATCGGCACGTAGGTTTGCGACGGAACGGCGATGTCGAAGCCGGTGCCGCCCTGGCGTACCTTGGCGAGCGCCGTATCGTTGGAATCGTAATCGGTGATGGTCACCTTGACGTTGTATTTGGCTTCGAACTTTTTGATCACGTCGGGGCTGGTATAGTTGCCCCAATTGTAGATGTTCAGCTCGCCATCGGCGCTGGCCAGGCTCGTCGTTGCGAGCAGCGCCAACCCCATGGCGGCTGTCGTTGTTTTCCAGTTCATGGTTTTAGCTCCCATTTGTCGGTTCAGTCTCTTTTCCTGCTGACGAAGAAAAACAACGTGACGATCGCGACCGAAAGCAGCAGGAAGGCGGTCGATATCGCGTTGATCTCAGGCGTGATGCCGCGGCGGATCTGGCCGAGCATGTAGGTGGGCAGCGTATCCTGGCCGCCCGATTTGACAAACTCGGTGATGACGACGTCATCGAGCGAGATGACGAAGGCCAGCATCAGTCCGGCCAGTATGCCGGGCCACAAAAGCGGCAGCGTGATGCGGCGGAAGGTCTTCCAAGGCGTCGCGTACAGATCGGCGGCCGCGCGCTCCAGCGTCAGGTCCATGTTTTCCAGCCGCGCCCGGATCGGCAGATAGGCGAACGGGATGCAGAACGCCGTGTGCGCGGCGATCAGATAGCCAATGCCGGAATAGCCGGTGAAGATCTTGATGCGCGAGAAGAAGATCAGCAGCGCCACGCCCGTGACGATCTCGGGCACCATCAGCGGCTGGTTGATCGCCGCATATTTGAAGGTGAGGCCCGGATAGGACGCGGTGCGCGTGGTGGCGAGCGCGGCCATGGTGGCAAAGATTGTCGACAGCACCGCAGCGACGGCGCCGATCTGGAACGAGCGTAGCGTCGCGTCGATAACTTGCACGTTCTGCCAAGCCGACTGGAACCAGCGCATCGAAAAGCCGCCCCATTCGGACGTCGAGTTCGCCGCGTTGAAGGCATAGGCGACCAGCACGATGATCGGCAGATAGAGCACGATAAAACAGGTCGCAGCGATCACCGTGAAGCCGGTCTGGTGCTTGATGGAAAAGTTCTTAGCCATGCCGCGCCCCCGACTTGCCGGCATTGCGCACATAGGCAAGCAGCGCCACCATGACGATGATCATCACCGTGATCGACAGCGCCGAGCCGAGCGGCCAGTTGCGGCCTTGGCCGAACTGCAATTCGATCAGGTTGGACAGCATCATATTCTTGCCGCCGCCAAGCACGCTCGGCGTCACATAGGCGCCAAGGGCTGGAATGAAGACCAGGATGGAGCCGGCAATGACGCCGGGTTTGACCAGCGGGAAAATGATCTTCCGCAATACCTTGAATCGGGTCGCGTAGAGGTCGTAGCCCGCCTCGACGAGGCGAAAATCAAGCTTCTCCATGCTGGCATAGATCGGCAGCACCATCAGCGGCAGATAGACATAGGCCATGCCGATCAGAATCGCCGTGTCGGTGAAGAGGATCTGCACCGGCGCTGAGACGATACCAAGCTTGATAAGGATGGTGTTGATGATGCCTTCGTTGCGGATGATCTGCAGCACGGCGAAGGTGCGGATCAGAAGGTTGGTCCAGAACGGAATGGTGATCAGGAACAGCCAGAGATCCCTGGTTTTCTCGCTGCGCGTCGCCATGAAATAGGCGGTTGGAAACCCCAATGCCAAAGTGGCGATCGTCGTTATCACCGCCAGCTTGATCGAGCGCCAGAAGATGGTGACATGCGCTGCCGCAAGCGAAAGCGTATCGTCGAAAATGTCGCGTTCCATGAACACCGACAGCCAGGCATCGGGCGAAAACTGCCACTTCACATCGCCATAGGGGCCAGGCGTCAGGAACGAGTAGATCAGCACGATCAGCAAGGGGCCGGTCGCGGCGAGGAAGATCACCAGCAAGGCTGGCGCTGACAGCAGCCACCGGTCGCGCACATCGCGTCGCTCCGCTGCCTTGGCGACTTGTTCCGCGGTCGCCATGATCAGTCCTTCAGCACTTGCGCGGCGTCGTTGCCGATCATGATGCCGATCTGGCCGCCCTGCACGAAGCCGTCACCGGCGCCGCGGCTGTTCTGACGCCGCACGATGAACGGCTCGCCACCGGCAAGGCGCAGATGGAAGTGCGTGTCGGTGCCGAGATAGACGATGTTTTCGACGGTGCCGGACAGCGAAGCGCTCGGGCTGGCCGTGCCCAACTGCGCATGCTCTGGACGCACGACGATGGTGACCTTGCCGCTGGGGCTGAAGCCTTCCGGCAGCGAGGCTGGGATTTCCACACCAGACGGCAGCTTCACCGTCGCCCGGCCACCAGTCGCGCTAACCACATCCGCCTTGAGGAAGTTCGACTCGCCGATGAAGTCGGCGACGAAACGCTCGGCCGGCCGGTCGTAGATGTCGCGCGGCGAGCCGACCTGCAGGATTTTGCCCGACGACATCACCGCGATGCGGTCCGACATGGTCAGCGCTTCCTCCTGGTCGTGGGTGACGAAGATGAAGGTAATTCCGGTCTCGTGCTGCAGCCGCTTCAATTCGATCTGCATTTCCTTGCGCAGCTTGTAGTCGAGCGCCGAGAGCGGTTCGTCGAGCAGGAGCACCTTGGGCTGCGGCGCCAGCGCCCGGGCGAGCGCCACGCGCTGCTGCTGGCCGCCGGAGATCTGGCTGGTTCGGCGACCCGCCAGCGCCTCCATCTTCACCAGTTTCAGCATCTCGGCGACGCGCGCCTTGATCTCGGCCTTCGGCTTGCCCAGCATTTCCAGGCCAAAGCCGATATTGTCGGCGACCGTCATATGCGGGAACAGCGCGTAGGATTGGAAGACGGTGTTGACCGGCCGCTTGAAGGGCGGCAACGGCGCGATGTCCTGACCGTAGAGAAGGATTTCGCCGGCGGTTGGAAAGTCGAAGCCGGCAATCAGCCGCAGCAACGTGGTCTTGCCGCAGCCGGATGGTCCCAGCAGGGTGAAGAACTCATTCTCGCGGATGGATACCGAGACCGTATCGAGGGCAGCAACCTGCCCCTCACCCGATCCGAAAATTTTACTGACGTTTACGACTTCAATTGCATTCCGATCCGGTTTTTCCGGCACGATACGCCTCACTGTTGACCCCGCTCTTGCTGGCGGAGTTTTTCCCCTGTTCGATGTGACCACACGGCCGGTTGGTTGGCAAGTCCGGCATTGAACCACAGTTCAGTCGGTCATTTCGTCTTGCAAGCGGCAAGCTGTGCAAGCCGCATGCCATTGTCAGGCCTGGTAGGTTACCTTGCCACCGCAGACCGTCGTCACCGGTCGCAGCTTGTGCAGATCGGCCGGCGCCGTCTTCTCGATATCGGCCGACAAAACCACCAGATCCGCCATGTAGCCGGGTTTCAGAACGCCTTTGCGATGCTCGGCGAATTCGGCATAGGCGCCCTCGACCGTGTAGGCGGCAATCGCTTCCTGCAGCGAGAAACTCTGGTCAGGATCGCCTTCTGCCCATGGTTTGCGCTGCACTGCCGCCTGAATGCTCAGGATCGGGTCGATCGCTGCCACCGGCCAGTCCGAGGCGAACACGACATGGGCGCCGGCGCTTTTCAGGGTGCGCCAGGCATAGCTCAGCGGCCAGCGGGCCGGCCCGATGCGTGACACCGTCGGCTCCAGCGGAAAATCCATGGCGCCGGGCGGATGCGACGGCTGCATCGAGGCGATGACGCCGAGTTCGGCAAAACGCGGCACGTCGGCTGCTGTGGTGACCTCGATGTGCTCAACCCTGTGCCGGCTGTCGCGCTTGCCATTGACCTTCTGCGCCGCCTCGTAACCGTCGAGCACTGCGCGCACGGCGCCGTCACCGATCGAGTGCACGGCGATCTGCAGCCCGCGTTTGTCGATAGCCACGGCGAGATCGATAAATTGCTGCGGCGTGAACAGCGGCTCGCCGACCCAGTCGGGACGATCCGCATAGGGTTCGACCATAACCGCGGTCCAGGAATCGAGCACGCCGTCATAGAACACCTTGACCATGCCCGATGACAGCCACTCGCTGTCGTAGCGCTCGGCCATGACGGACGCCTTCTCGAGCATGTCGAGCGTCATGAAATTCTTGTAGTGGAACGGGATCTTGACGCGGCAGGGCAGGCCTTCCTCGGCCTCGATCTCGGAAAGCAATTCGAGTTGGTAGAGATTGCCGTCCATGTTCTGGATCGAGGTGATGCCGTGGCGCGCGCACCAGGCAAGTCCGCGCCGCATGATGTCACGGTCAGCGGCCCGCTCGGCGGCCGACGGCATTGGGTCCGGCTCGCCGCCGGTCGACAGCCCCAACCGCACCCGGCTTTCGCCGGCAAGGTCGAGCACCGGACCGAAGGCCTCGCCCTCGCGCAATTCGCCCGCGGCCAGGCCGTCGTCACCCATCACGATCTCGTTGCCCGGACCGAGCGTGCGTCCCTTCAGGATGCCGGCCATCTCCAACGCCTTGGTGTTGGCCCACATCGTATGGTGGTCGGGCGCCGCCATGCAGAAGGGGCGGTCGGGCAGGATGGCGTCGAGATGATGGCGTGTCACCCGCTCGCCGCCGAGCACGGTGTAGTCGACGCCCTGGCCCACAAGCATTTTCGCCTCGGGCCGCGTCGTTGCGTAGTCGCGGATGGCGCTTTGAAGCGCCTCGAAGCCATGGATACCGCCGAGTTGAAGATGCGCGAGCTCGGCCCCTCCCGAGAACAGATGCATGTGGGCTTCGATGAAACCGGGCAGGACCGAACCGCCCTTGGCGTCGATCACCTCTGTGGTCGTTCCCTTGAGTTTTTCGATGGCGGCGTGGTTGCCTATGGCGATGATGGCGCCGTCCTTGACGGCAATCGCCTCGGCGGCGGGATTGTCATCGTCCATGGTCCGCACGCGACCATTGATGACGATCAGATCAGCATTTTGACCCGCACCCGTGACAGACATCGCGACTCCGCGCTTTTGACGACTGGCTGAGACCGACAACCCTCTTGTCCGACAAGCTGCCACTCCGCTGGAGCGGCGTTATCGGACGAAAACTGATGCCAGTGCGCTGTTTCGAAATTCCCCTTGTGATCTCTCAAAACAGCGTGGATAAAAGAATGCGACTAATTATTCGCGTTTGTCAACGTGCCGAATTTCGAATGTATTGTGGACAACACACCACGCCAATGTTGAGACCGGGACCTGTGTTGAAACCGGCGGGGAACGAAGGCATCAATCCGTGAAGCGCAGTCTCAGCCGCGAAACCAGGATGGCGCTCGAACCGCGCAAGCAGCCGCGGCAGGAACGGTCGAGCAAGGTGGTCGACAGGATACTCGACGCTGCGCTGATCCTGACGCGGGAGCAGGGAACCAAGACGCCGACGACGCTCGCCATTGCCCGGCGCGCGGGCCTGTCGGTCGGTTCGGTCTACCAGTACTTTCCCAACAAGGAAGCCATTCTCCTCGACCTCGCCCGGCGCTGGCTGTCGTCGTTTCCCGAGGTGATCGCCAGGCGCATCGAGGTCACCCCACCCACCAACCGCGACGAGTTTCGGCAGGAGGTGCGCAAGCTCTTCATCGATACCTCCAGAATATATCTCGAAAACGCCACCCTGATGCCGGTGATCGAGGCGATATCCGGCAATGCCGACCTCAGGCCGATCCAGGACGAATATGACGAGCAGATCATCGCGCTTTACGCCGCGTGGCTGCAGCATGTGAACCCGGCCCTTGAAGACAAGATCGCCAGCCGGCTCGGCGTGCTGATGATGGATGTCGGGCACGCCTGCCGGCTTGTGGGGCTGAAGCGGGATCGCAAGACATACGACCTCATCGAGGACGATGTGGAAAGAATGTGGCTCGCTCTGGTCAGCCCCTATCTCAACCTTGACTGATTTCGCTATTTCGAGAGGAAATTCATGAAGACTGTCTATTCGCCGCTTCATGCCGGCCATGCCGGCCAGATGGAACTGGTGACATCAGCCATCGTGCCGGGTTTCGAAAAGCCATCGCGGGCCGAGTTCATCAAGGCGCGGGTCGAGAGCGAGAAACTGGGGCCGATCATCGGACCGGTCGAGCACGATCTCACAGCCGCCAAGCGCATCCACAAGGCCGACTATATCGACTTCCTGCCGACCGTCTGGCCGGCGTGGAAGGCCGCCGGCTTCGAGGGCACGGCGATGCCCTTCACCTGGCCGACGCGGGGCCTGCGCGGCGACGTGCCACCCAAGCGCGTCGACGCCTTGCTCGGCTATTACTCCTTCGACGCCGGCGCCACCTTCGTCGAAGGCACATGGACCGCGATCAAATCGTCCTATGACGTGGCGCTGACGGCGGCGGCCTTGGTCAAGGGTGGCGAGCGGTCGGCCTTCGCGCTTTGCCGCCCGCCCGGCCATCACGCCGGTGCCGGGTTCATGGGCGGCTACTGCTACATCAACAATGCCGCGGTCGCCGCGCAGTGGTTCCTCGACCAGGGCGCCGAACGCGTCTCGATCCTCGACGTCGACTACCACCACGGCAATGGCACGCAGGAAGTATTCTATGAACGCGCCGACGTGCAGGTTCTCAACCTGCATGGCGATCCCATGGTCGAGTATCCGTTCTTCCTCGGCCATGCCGACGAACGCGGCGCCGGCGCCGGCGAAGGTTTCAACGTCAATTATCCCATGCCCTTCGGCACCAATTGGGACGCCTGGAACGCCTCGCTGGAGGACGCTTGCGCCAAGCTCGCCGCCTACGCCCCCGATATCGTCATCGTGTCGCTCGGCGTCGACACCTTCGAGAAGGACCCGATCAGCCAGTTCAAGCTGAAAAGCCCGGACTATCCGAAGATCGGCCATCGCATCGCCAAGCTCGGCCTGCCGACGCTGTTCGTGATGGAAGGCGGCTACGCCGTCGAGGAGATCGGCATCAACGCCGTCGGCGTGCTCACCGGCTTCGAGGACAAATAGGAAGCAATTCCAGGATAAGTGTGAGGCGGTTTTCCGGCCGGAATTGCGCCAAGGAGATATGGGGCGGCTCCGACCGCCCCGACCATCTAGGCGGCCGCAGCCGGGTTGGGTGCAACCACGGGAACGGCTGGCCTTCGCAACCGGCCGATGCGGTAGACAATCACCGCCGCAATCACGCCTGTCGCCAGGATGGCCACCGCCAGCAACGGCCGGTACCAGAACCAGGCAATCGCAATCGTCACCGTGCCGACCAGGATCGCCAGGACGAAGGCGATAATGCCGGTACCCATCCGCGCCATGCTGCCGAGGAAGGGTATGACGTCGAGGATCACCCCGATCGGGCTGAGGAACAGCGCAAAGCCTATGGTCAGCAAAGCAAGCCGGCGCCGCGCAGCAGCCAGGTGATCAGCGTGTTGGCGCTGACGGCTTCGGCGAACATCTTTTCGGCCGGGACGTTGCCGGTATCCACCATCAGCAGCGCATCGCCGGCTTGCGTCTGATAAGGCTCGAAGCGGCTGCCGGCCTGGCGCGCGACGATGCTGACCACGCCAAGCGGCGCCAGTTCGTAGCCGATGCGATAGTCCCCCAGAGCGGGCGTCGTATTGTCATTGCCGAGAAAAATCTTGCCATCGACGATGCTGAGCGGTTTCGTTCCGGTATAGGCAGCTTTTATCGCCGCCGACTGGTCGGCTGACAGCGAATAGTCCTTGTCACCCTCGATGCGGTTCAGCACCGGCGTATCGAGATCGAAGGCGACAAGCTTGCCCTCAGGAATCTGGAAGGTCCGGCCGTGGATTTCCATCGGCGGATTCTGGTGGCCGTCCGGCTTCTTGAAGTCCGACGAGTCGATCTGGCTGTCGTCCCACACCTTGGAATAGCTGTAGGTGGTCACCGTCTCTTCGCCACCGCCGAGCTTCTTGGTCGTCTCCGACTTGGACTCTTCCTTCCACTGATACATCTCGACACTGCGCGACAGCCGCAGCCCTTGCGTGGCGATGCCGAAATCCGGATCCGCCAGGCCGCTGTCCGCCGTCACCAGTCCGCTGACATGAACCAGCTTGCCGTCATTGGCGGTATCGACGCTGTCGCCGCCGACCGAAACCACCGCTCCAGAACCTTCGGCCAGCGAGCGCGCCGTCTGCACGGCGCGGCCTTCGTTCCAGAACAGCCCGATCACCATCAGCACGATCAGGATAAGGCCGAAGATGACCCCGCCGACCGCGCGCTTGATCCGCCCGAACCACGAGACGGATGTGACTTCCCGAAATGAATCGCTCATCGTTTCCCCCGAAACAAAGTTATCCCAAAATTACAACGCGGCCGGCGGCTGCGCGTTTAGCCCGTCAATCGGCGTGGATCTGCGCGCCGCAGTCCCTATCGCCTGTACAGGAATGCACCGCCCGTGTCGTGCCGCCATCGCCGACCCGCCATGGCGATGCGGAGAGCGGCGCCTGGCGATTGCCCCCGAGAAGATCGAGCGCCCGCATCGCCGTCTCTTCACCAGCCTCGTCACGCTTGACGATCTCGACGTCCTTGAAACCGAGAGCGGCAAGCTGCGGCATCACCACATCGGGGTCGCCCGCCACCACGATCAGCGACGGATCGAGCGACGCCAGGGCCAGCGCCTGTTTCTGAACCGCATCGAGCGTCAGCTTTGTGCGCGCCGCCATGCGGGTTTGCTGGTCCTCCAGCGTCGATCCGCTGCCGACCGCGCCAATCAGCGAGGAGAACAGACCAGCCGACGTCTCGGTCGATCCAGCCAGCGCCCGGCGATAGACAGTCACTGTGCGGTCGACCTCGTCCTGCGCCACCGGCAAGGTGGTCAGGCCGGCAAATCCTTTCAGGATTTCGGTAATCGCCGGCCCGGTGTTGGCGCGCTCGACGGTGGTTGCCACGACCAATCCCGAGCCGGCCTTCATCGGGCTCATCAGATAGCTCGACACGCCATAGGAGTAGCCCTTCTCCTCGCGGATCACCGAATTCAGCCGGCTGGAGAAATCGGCGCCAAGCAGGTTGGAGACCGCGGTCGATTCGGCGCGCTCGCTCTCGTCGGTGCCGGGCGCCGGCCGCGCCACGAACAGCGCCGACTGGCTGGCGCCGGGTTCGGGCACCAGCAGCACTTTCTGTCCCCCGTTGAAATGCGCCGCCGGCGACGGCTCGACGGCATAGCCGGCGGTGCCGCTTGTCCACGCGCCGAATGCTTTTTCAAGGCTGGCGGCGACGGTCGCGACCGGCATCGGGCCGACGCTGTAGAAGGTCACCGCCTTCGGCGTGAACTCCGCCTTGAATGCGTCCCTCGCCTCGTCGAGCGAGATCGAGGCCAGCGCCTTTGCCGACCAGTCCACCGCTGCCTTGCCCGGCACCTGCGGGATCAGCGTCGCCTTTGCCATGCGGCCGGCAACGCCGGGCAGATCCGCCTCGCGGCCGTTTAGCCAGTCGACTGTCTGCGCCATCAGCACCGTCCATTCGGTCTTGTCGAAACGAGGCTTCAGCACCGCGTCGGCGAGCAGGCCAATACCCTGGTCGAGCTTTTCCGGCGGCACGCCAAGCGTCATCATCGTGGTCAGCGTTCCGGCCTGGTGGCCGACGCCGGCGCCGATGTCGCTGGCCACCTTGGCGAAATCAGCCGAGCCGCGATCGGCGGCCCCGCGTGTCGCCATGCTTGCTGCAAGCTCCAGCAATCCCTCCTTGCCTTCCGGCACGCTGTTCCAGCCGCCGGCGGCACTGGCCGCGACATACACCATCGGCGCTTCCGGCATTGTGTAGTGGACGAGTTTGATGCCATTCGAGAGCGTCGCCGTTTCCATGGCGGGCAGTGTTGCCGAAGGCGCTTGCCCGGCCGCATGCTTCGGAATGTCGATCGCCGGTCGCTCCGGCGCGGTGAACGGCTGCGGTGTGCCGGACGAGCCGATCAGTGCATCGGGATAGCCGCCGCGCGGGCCGGGCTTCAGCATCAGCACGCTGGCATCTTCCGGTTTCAACAGCCGCTTCATCGTTGCCTCGACATCCGCCACGCTGGCGTTCTTCACCCGCGGGTCGTCGACCAGCGCGCTCTGCGCATCGCCGAGCACGTCGGCATTGTAGGAGACGACGCCGGCGCGATCCTTCAATGCTTCGCTGCCGAGCCGCGCTGCCTGCAAGATGCCGGTGCGCGCACGCTCGACATCGACCGGATCGAGCGGGGTCTTCAGGAAATCCGCAAACGCCGTTTTCATCGCGCTTTCCAGCGCTTCCGGCGCCACATCTTCGGCGGCACCCGCCTCGAAGGTAAAGCGGCCACCGAGCAGACCGCCGGTCCAGCTCGCGCTGGCATAGGTGGCAATGCCCAACTGCGAAACCAGCCGGTTGCGCAAAAAACCATATTCGCCGTTGCCGAGCAGTTCGGCGGCAATGCTGAGCGCACCATTGTCGGGCGACTGCGCCACCGGGCCACTGAAGCCGACCACGACGATGGGGCTTGGCACGCGATCCTCGAGCACCAGCTTGAGCCGGGCCTGCGTCGGTTCCGGCACGGCGGGCCGCGCCACATCGGCGCCGCGCGCCACGCGGCCGAACGTGTCGGCAATCAGCGCCTTGGTGTCGTCGATCTCCAAGTCGCCGACCAGCACCAACACCGCATTGTTGGGCAGATAGTAGCTGTTGAAGAAACCCCTGACATCGTCGAGCGTCGCCGCATCGAGATCGGCGACCGAGCCGATGACCATGCGGCTATAGGGATGCGGCTTCGGGAACAGCCCGGACCAGAAAGCTTCCCAGCCGGATGCGCCGGCCTTGTCGAGCACGTTCTGGCGCATCTCGTTCTTGACCACCGAGCGCTGCAGATCGAGCTTGGCCTGAGTCACCGAGCGGCCGAGATTGGCCATGCGGTCGGCCTCCAGCGACAAGATCATCGGCAGTGACGACGACAGCCCGTCGACGTAATAAACCGTGCCGTCTTCGGTGGTCCAGGCATTGATCTCGTTGCCGAGCGCGGCGTGCGCGCCGAACACGTTCGGCCAGGCCGGCGTGCCGGAAAACATCAGATGTTCGAACAGATGCGCAAAGCCCGAGCGTCCCGCGGGTTCATTCATCGACCCGACGCGGTAGCGCAGGTTCATCACCACCTTCGGCACGCGATGGTCGGGCACCAGCACCACCTGCAGCCCGTTGTCGAGCGCATAGGTAACGGTCGGCTCAGCCTTGGCGGGCGCTGCCATGCCGGCAAGAACCGCAAGCACCACCGTGAACGCCAGGAAAACCTGCTTCATCATGACCCCCGATGCTGATGGCCGCGAGCAAGCGCCGCCGTATGACCGAAGGGATGCCCACCCCTGCCGGCTGCCGAGACCCTATCGGAATCGATCGGCCCTCGATACGGCAGTATCGCAACACCCTCTGGCTTTTTCGTGTCGGCGTTTCAGGCCTTTTGCGGCGGAAAAGGCCGCGAAAGCCGCCCCTGAGTCGCTTGAGTCCAATAATATTGATTTTGTCAAATCGCGTTTGATGTCGGATTCATCTGCGGGTAGATTAGACCCGAATCAGCCGGTCCTTGGGGGGCGCGGCGACCACCCAAAGTCTCAAGTTCCGGCCAATGACCGGCACCAGACGCGGACGGCTTCGCGTTCCCTGAATGGATTCGGCGATCAGCGCGACCGCCGCGCCGTGTGAGTGCTTCGTAAACGTGATGCGTCTTCAAGTTCGGCCGCTGCTAACCCCAGCGTCCGGGCTCAAGAAAAGACTCCGGCCATGACATACAACCAAAGCATCCAATGAGCAGTTCCGCCGCGCTTCTCCAATCCGATACGTTAGGCTCGCGCCTCGAATCGCGCGGCGATCTCACCTCCTTTTTCATGCAGCTTGCCGCCGAGATCGGCGCCGACAGCTACATGCTCGTCGCCATCGTCCACGACCAGGATCGCAACGACGCCCGCATCGTCTCATCCAACTGGATCTTCGACGCCATTGAACTGATCGGCAAGCGGCTGATCGCCGGCCTTGCCCAGGGACCGCTGACCGTTGCACCTGGCATCCGCCCGAGGCCACTGGTCGCCGCCGCGGCACCCGACGCCGGCGGACTGCTCACAGGCGAAGAGGCGCGCCTGCTCGACGTGCTTGGACATGCCGAAGTCTATTCACTGCGGCTCAATGTCGGCCGCCAGCGGCTGTTTGCGCTTTTCTCGGCGGCCGAGGCCGGCAGTATCGACCAGCCGGCGCTGATGAAGGCTCAGTTGAAGTGCTGTTACGCGCTGTCCGCCATCCCGCAATTGATCGCCGCCGTCGCCATGCAGGACCCGCTGTCCGACCGCGAGCGCGAATGCCTGTTCTGGGTGTCTGAAGGCAAAACCACCGATGAGGTCGCAGTGATCCTCGGGGTCTCGTCCAACACCGTCAACAGCTACATCACCCACGCCATCCAGAAATTCGCGGCGTCGAACCGCGCGATGGCCATCGCCACGGCGATCAGGAGCGGCATCATTTGAAACATGCTGACATCAAGGCGGCGGCCGAAGCCCTTTTCAACGAGCAGCGCAATCCGTTCGGCGCCTTCTCCATCGGTTCCGAGACGCACCATGCCGTTACCATCCCGGACGCGGTGCGCCGCTGCCGCTGGATCGCCGTCGACATCAACGCGTCGGCGTTTGGCCTCTATTTCGTCAGCCCCTCGCCGGAACGGGCGCGCCTGGTGCCGAGCTTCGATTCCGACTATCCCGCCACCGCGGTGACAACCAAATTCATTGCCGGCGCCAACGGTGAGGAGATGGTTCGCCACAGCGGCGCCTCGACAGCGCCGCGCTGGTGGGCCGATGACGGCATCGCCGGCTCGGACGCCGTCTTCAAGAACCTCGCCTGGGCGGAGCGGACGGAGCCGCTGGCGCCGGGCACCAACGGCATTGGCTTTCCCGTCCATGCCGATCGCGGCCATTGCGGGCTGGTGGTGTTCCTCGGCTCGACGATCGCTTTGCCGGAGGACACGCTCTACGAAATCCACGCCCGCTGTTTTTCGCTGTTCGCCGCCGTCGCCCGCATTCGTCCGAACGATGCCGGCCGGATGCGGTCGATCTCCAAGCGTGAACTGGAGTGCCTGAAGCTGACCGCCAACGGCAACACCAGCGAAGAGATCGCCAGGCTGTTGAAGCTGTCGGTCCACACCGCCAACCAGTATCTCACCCAGTCGACGCAGAAGCTCAACGCGGTCAACCGCAACCAGGCGGTGGCCAAGGCGCTGCGGCTGGGGCTGATCGAGTGATCGCGTCTGGCAGTTGGAGTAAGACAAAAGATCAGCGATAGGCGAGCGGCTCGGTCCTGCGGATTCGCGCCTCTTCGATCACCGTCTCCAGCAAAGCGGTGTTGTGCTCGGGGTCTTCCCCGGGCTTTTCGAACGACACATAGTTGACCGCGACCGAAGACCTCTCCTCGCTCAGCGTCAGCTGGAAATAGACGGTGACGCCCGGCGGCCGAAGCTCGAGATCGAGCACGATGCGCGGGCTGCCGCTCCAGTCGACATGTGCCTCTCCGCCATGGCCGAGCCTGAGCGTGCCTGGGAGGAAAAAAAGCTCCACAGCCGAATCCACCAGATCCGACAGGCAAGCGAAATGCTCGAGCCGGATGAAGGCGATGTAGTCGGCGACGTCGATCAGCCGCAACTCGTCGACCACCTGCTCGATGGCCTTGGCGACGATGAGTTCGCGGGATTTTGCGTGCGGTTGGCGGTTCATGAAATTTGTCTCCGCTCAGCCTTTTTGGAGTAGACGATCCGCACCAGTTCGGCGACGGCCTGGTAGAATTGCGACGGGATCACGCTATCAACCGAAACTTGCTTGTACATGGAGCGGGCGAGCGCCACGTCCTCGAAAATCGGGATGTTGTGCTCCTTGGCAATCTCGCGAATCTTGAGCGCCACAAGGTCCTGGCCCTTGGCCAGCACCAGGGGCGCTGAATCCTCGTCGCGAACATATCTGAGCGCGATGGAAAAGTGCGTCGGATTGGCGATGATCAGCGTCGCGCGAGGCACGGCCGTCATCATCCGCTTGCGCGCCCGGTCGCGCGCCAGCGAGCGCAGCCGCGACTTGATGATCGGGTCGCCCTCGGACTGCTTGAACTCGTCCTTGACCTCCTGCTTGGTCATCCGCAGATCCTGCTTCCAGTGGAAGCGCGACCAGACGACGTCGATCGCCGCGATCAGCCCCATGACGAAGACGATCGCCACCAATATGTCGACGGTGATGCTTTTGATGACGAGGCCGAAAGCGACGGGGTTGGTGATCATGCCGGCCAGGAGCTGGCGGTAGTCCTGCGATAGCGTGAAGTAGAGCACGATGCTGGCGAAGCCGAGCTTGCCCAGCGATTTCAGGAACTCGACCCAGCCCTGAATGCCGAACATCCTGGTCCAGCCTTTGGCTATCGAGATGCGCGACAGTTGCGGCCGGATCCGCTCGCCGACGACTTGCGGCATGTTCTGCAGCACCGAGGCGCCGATGCCGGCCACCACCAGCAGCACAAGCAGGCTGACGACGGCGTTGCCTATTTCCATCATCACGGTCTTGTAGAGCGCGATGACGTCGGTTTCGGTGTCCATCGGCCACGCCTCGGGCTTCTCAAGGAACATCGACAGGAACATGCCGAGATTGACGACCGCGTCCTTGGCATAGAAGACGGTGAACACCAGTATAGCGATGAAGGACGCCAGAAGTGCGGCCTCCCTGGAATGGGGCAGCTTGCCCTGTTCGATGGTGTCGCGGATCTTCTTTTCGGTCGCGTCTTCGGTTTTGGAGTCTTTGTCCGCCGCTTCAGCCATTCAGCGCTCGGCGTTAAGCCGCTTCGCTCTGCTGCGATGAGGGCAGTTCGAAAGCCCCCTCGCGCGAAAGCCGGATTGTCGCCACCGCGATGTTCTTGCGCGCCGTCATGATGTCGGCAAGCTGAATGCCTTCCGAGCCCTGTCCGAGCTCGGACTCGATCATGCGCCGCGACCGTGCGCCGATCGCCGACAGCACCGACTCCGTCAATGCGGGCGCCGCACCGCGCAGCGCCAGCGTGATCAGTTCGGTCGACAGCCCGTCGAACAGAAGTACCCTCGCCTTCTGCGTCAAAAGCGGCAGATCGTCGAAGGCAAACAACCTGGAGCGGACACCGCCGAGGTCCGGCGTGCCGGCCTCTTCCAGATCCTGCATGACCTCTTCCAACTGAGGCTTGTCCATCTCGTTGAGCATACTGGCGACGCGCGCCTGTCCCGCCGAGATATCCTTGGTCGCGGTCTGCGCCAGCACGCTGGCGCGCAGCTGGTTCTCGATGATCCTGGTGGCCGCGTCCGGAATGGTCGCCATCGTCACCATGCGCTTGATGATCTCGCTGCGCATCGGCTTTTCCATGGTCAGCAAAATGTTGGCGGCGGCTTGCGGCGCAAGCTTCGACAGCACCATGGCCGCGGTCTGGGGATGCTCGGCGGCAAGGAATGTGCCCAGACGCGTCGGTTCGAGCTTTTCCAGCTCCGGCCAGATCGGCGGTGGCCCTTCCGGCGCAACCTCGAAGCGCTTGTCGCCCATGATGGCGCTCATCTCTTCGGGCGACAGCGATTCATTGAGGATCGTGTCCATCCGGTCGGCGGAATCGAGCAGGCCCGCACCTTCGGTGAACTCGGCCTCGAATTCGGCGACGATGCGTTCGAGGTCGCTTTGCGGAATGGTGCGCAGCAGCCGCGCCCCTTCGATCAGTGCCTTCAGTTCTTCTTGCTTGAAGAATTTCAGCAGCCGGCTGGCCGAAGGCTTGCCCATCGCCACCAGGATGGCGGCGGCCTTTTGCGGGCGCGTGAGCGTCACCGGCGTCGTCATGGCATAAGCTCCGATCGCTGCTGAGACCGCATGTCGTCTAATCCTCAGGCGCTCTTGGCGGCAGCGATGATTTCGGTCAACCTGATGCCAAAGCGCGACGGATCGCTTTCCAGCACGGTGATTTCGCCGCGCGCGATCTTGCGGCCGTTGACCACGACATCGACCGGTTCGCCGATGCGCCGGTTGAGCGCCACCGTCGAGCCCTTCTGCAGCGCCATCAGGTCCGACACCGGCATTTCCGTACTGCCGAGGATGATCTGCACATCGACCGGGATGCTCATGATGATGTTCGAATTGGCGCCGGACGTGGCAGCCCGCAAGGCGGCGTCGGGGCGCTTTTCCTCCTCCTGGAGGACACCGCGCAATTCCTCGATGGCGCGGTCGAGCTGTTCGTCCGGCTGGTCGATATTGGCTTCCACCTTGGTCTTGGCCATCAGTCGTCTCCAAATGCTTGAGCTTGCCCGGCGTCAGCCCGGCATGAGCCCGTCGATAAAATCCTGACCGGCATCGTAAGGATGCCTGATCCGGACGGTGTAGTTCTGCCCGAGTTTGCCGAACTCGCAGACAAACAGCGTCTTGTCGCGCGCGCTCAGCTTGGCGTGCGACTGCGCGGTTTCCTCGAACTCGATGACCTGGCCCGGCTCGAAACCGGCGAGATCGCCGAGCGTCAGGCGGGCCAGCGGCATGGTCGCTTCGAGCGTCACCGTCGAGCGCATGACCTCTTCGGAAAAACGTGCCCGCCAGTCGGAGGTCGTGCCTTCGCTGTCGTGGACATCGGCGATACCGCGTGTGGCCAGCAGGATGCGCTGCGGGATCATCACCGTGACCGTTCCGCTGTCGGTCGGCGTCGAGATGCCGAAGACGATGCGCACCGCCGCGCCATCGCGCAGCACGCGGCGCTTGGCTTCGCTGCCCGAAAGCGCCCGCGGCACCGGCAGCCGCAGCTCGAGCGAGCGCCGGCCTGATCCGTTCAACGCCTGCGCAACTTCCTGGAAGACCGTGGTCGCAACATCGGTCTCGATCTGCGACAGAGCGCGCTCGATCGGCGAAACCGGCTGATCCGGATCGCCGCCGAACAGCGCGCACACCATCACGGCGATGGCCGGCGCATCTGCCACCAGCGTCATCGCATCCGAAGACGTCGGCGATGCTATGATGGCCATGGCAAAGGCATCGCCGGCATTCGTGCGGGCATCGGGAACACGGCTGATCTCGACCGCGCGCAGGTCGACGGTGACCGGTGCGCCGAGTTCGCCGGCCAGGCTCTTCTGCAGCAGCGGCAGGGCGCGCTCGCCCATCGAGCGCCCGGTGCCGATGACATGAGCGGCCTCACCGCTGTCACCGACCAGACGCTCAATGATCAGCGAGCGGGCTTGCGAGGGGCTGCCAGGACTTGTCATGACGGCGTGCGGTCCTGTCTGTCGTCATGCATGGCTCAAGCCGCTTTCTTCTCGGCGGAAGCTGTGTTCATCGTGCTTTGCTCGACGGCATCGATCGTCGGCCGCTCATAGGACGAGATGGTCTTGCGACCGAACTCGATGGCCACCTGCGGCAGGGCGCCGTTCATGTAGGCAAGCAGCGTCTGCTTGACGATGATATAGAGGCGGTTCTTCTTCTCGCGCACCGTCTTGATCTTGGTGGCGACCGGCCCGACCACCGCATAGGACAGGAAGATGCCGAGGAAGGTTCCGACAAGGGCAGCGCCGATCAGGCCGCCGAGGATTTCGGGCGACTGGTCGAGCGCGCCCATCGCCTTGACCACGCCGAGCACGGCGGCGACGATGCCGAGCGCCGGCAGACCATCGCCCACCGCCACAAGCGCGTGGTAAGCCTTCATCTTGTCGGACTTGATGGTCTGGATTTCCTCGTCCATCAGCGCCTCGATCTCATGCGAGCGGGCATTGCCGATGATGATGATGCGGCAGTAGTCGCAGATGAAATTCGTCAGATCGTGATTCTTGAGCACGGTCGGGAATGCCTGGAAGATCGCCGATTCCTCCGGATTGTCGATATGTGCCTCGACCTCGCTGCGCGACTTCGAGCGCAGTTCGCGCATCAGGCTGTGCAGCACGCCCAACGTCTCCAGATAGTCGCGCTCCCTCGGCACCGCCTGCTTGAACGCTTCGAGGATACCCCTGCCGGTGTCCTTGACCGTCTTCATCGGGTTGGCGACGAGAAAGGTTCCAAGTGCGGCGCCACAGATGACCACCGCTTCCCAAGGCTGCATCAGCACATGCAGATGGCCGCCCATCGCCATGAAGCCGCCGAGAACACAGCCGAGCGTCACCACAAGTCCGATCAGAATGCCCACGCCAGATCCTTCCGCATCACGTCAGGCCTAACCGATAGCCCCCGTGCCTTGTGTGAGGCTTGAATCATGCAAGGTGAGGCGATTCAGCCTCGCGCAAGCAAGTCCGCATAGTCTTGCTTTTGAAGCTGCGACCGGAGGCATGTCGTGTTGAGCACTTTTACCAGCTACCAGCTCATCGCCAGGGACATCCCCAAGGCGATCGACCGCATCGAGGCGGAGCCGATCACCAAGCGCGACACCGACTACTATCTCGCCAACATCGGCAGCGTGAAATCGATCGACGATTTCGTCAAGAAAGACCGGCTGTTCAAATATGCCATGAAAGCCTTCGGTCTCGGCGACATGGCTTACGCCAAGGCCTTCATGGTCAAAGCGCTGAAGGAAGGGGTGTCGGATTCCGACAGCTTCGCCAACAAACTGAGCGACAAGCGTTATGCCGAGTTCGTGTCGGCCTTCAATTTCGCCGCACTTGGCGCTAATGCCACGAGCTACAATTCGGCACAGCAGGGCGTGACCAACAATTATGGTCTCCAGGTCTCGGTCGGCCCTTCGCAGAACGGCTTCACCTACTACAAGGGCGAAACCTCGTACTACCTGAGCAACATTTCCAACGTAAAATCGATCGACGACCTGATGGGCAACGATCGCCTGCTCACCTATGCGATGGCCGCCTTCGGCCTCGACGCCGACGCCGAGCCGGCTGCGACCGTGCGGGCCATGCTGGAAGGCGGCGTCACCGACCCGAACAGCCCCGCAAACACGTCGACAAACAAGGGCTATGCGGCTTTCGTCGCGGCTTTCGACTTTGCCCAATATGGCGCCCAGGCTACGGCGCGCGACGCCGTCCAGCAGGCGGTCCCAAAAGCTGTGGTCGGCGGGACCGGGCTGCTGCTGGTCAAGCCGACCGCGCAATACATCAAGGGCGAGGCCGACCACTACGCGGCAAACATCTCCAAGGTGAAGTCCATCGAAGACCTGCTGAAGGACAAGCGCTTGCTGACCTTCGCCATGGCAGCCTATGGGCTGGATGCATCGACCCAGACGACGAAGCAGATCCGCACCATGGTCAATGGCGGCGTCACCGATCCGTTGAGCCCCGCCAATTTGTTGACCGACAAAAGCTACGCCAACTTCGTCACGGCCTTCAATTTCGCCCAGTATGGTGATCAGACGACCACCCGCGACGCCGTGCTGAAGACGACGCTGAAGCTGTACACGACCGAGTCCAGCCTTGGATTGATCAAGCCGAATGCGGACGCTGTCCAGGCCGAGACCAGCTATTACCTCGCCAACATCACCAAGGTGAAATCCGTCGACGATCTGATGGCCGACAGCCGCCTCTACAACTATGCGCTGTCCGCAAGCGGGCTCGATCCGGCGACCACCAACAAGGATCTCGTCCGTGATGTCCTTGAGGGCGGTGTCCGCGATCCCGCCAGTGTCGCCAACAAGCTCTCCAACAAGGCCTATGCCAGGCTCGCCACCTCGTTGAATTTCGAGGCCTACGGCGAAGCGGCAACGACCCGCAGCCCGTCGCAGCAGCCGGTGGTCGACAAATACATGCGCCAGACCCTGGAAGAAGACGCCGGCAAGACCAATGAGGGCGTGCGGTTGGCGCTCTATTTCGAGCGCAAGGCCTCGACCATCACCAACTGGTACGACGTGCTGGCCGACACGGCCCTGGCCAGCGTGGTACGCACCGCACTCGGCCTGCCTGATTCCTTCGCCGTGGCCGACATCGACAAGCAGGCGCAGGCCTTCGAGGCAAAACTCGACCTCACCGATTTTACCGACCCGACCAAGCTCGAGAAATTCCTCACCCGCTTCACCAGCCTTTGGGAAATCAATCATCCGACCTCGACCGCTCAGACATCGGTCGGTGTGCTGTTTGCGCAGCCGACCACCGTCGGCATCTCGACCGATCTGATGATGGCCATGCAGAAACTGAGATTCTGAGAACACCATGCAGGACAGCCTTTACGTCGCCCTCTCCTCGCAGATCGCGCTTGAGCGCCGTCTCGACACCATCGCCGATAATGTCGCCAACGCCTCGACCATCGGCTTTCGCGCCACCGGCGTGAAGTTCGAGGATGTCGTCTCCGGCACAGGTCCCAAATCCGTGTCCTTCGCGTCCTCCGGCAAGACCTATTTGTCCGGCGCCCATGGCGCGATGACGCAGACCGGCAACCCGTTCGACTTCGCCGTCCAGGGCGATGCCTGGTTCGGCATCGACACTCCGGCCGGCACCGTGATGACGCGCGACGGACGCTTCTCGATGAACGAGAATGGCGAACTGATGTCGCTCGAGGGCCATCCGGTGCTGGATGCCGGCGGCGCGCCGATCCAGCTCGACCCGCGCGACGGTCCGCCCAAGGCGGGCGCCGACGGCTCGCTGCGCCAGGGCGACAAGCTTGTCGGCGCCATCGGCCTGTTCAATTTCGACCCCGGTCCGAACTTCGTCCGCTACGGCAATTCTGGCATCGTGCCCGCGCGTGCGCCCGAGCCGGTCACCGACCGTTCCGATCTTGGCGTCGCGCAAGGCTATGTCGAGGAATCCAACGTCAATCCGGTGCTGGAGATGACGCGCCTGATCATGGTCCAGCGCGCTTTCGAGAACACGGCGGCGCTGATGCGCCAGACCGATGCCTCGACCGATGACGCCATCAAGACGCTCGGCTCCAAGTCGTAGCAGCATGTCGAGCAGCAAATCATCGATACGCGCGCTTGAACGGCAACCCGAGACAGCACCGGAAAACCGGCTAGCTGCGCTGGAGCGTATCTGGCGCCGATTCGATGACACAGAGACGTTGCTGCGGCGCGGCGGCCGTGTTTCAGAGGTTTCACCGACGCATTACAAGGTGCGCGGCCTGTCCGAAGTCGCTAGGCTTGGCGACCTCGTCGAGCAGCGCGGCAATGCCGGAACGCGCCGCGGGGAGATCGTCAGGATCGGCCGCGACGAAGTCGTCATCGCTCCCTTCGAACGCAGCGCCGACGCAGGCATTGGCGACGCCGTGTTTCGCCGCGGCCCGCTGACGGTAACGCCGCATGCCTCGTGGCGCGGGCGTGCCATCGACGCGCTGACTCGCGTCATCGATGGCGGCCCGCCGCTGATCAGGGTCGGCGAGGCAGCAAGCGGCGACGGCACGACGCCCGGCGCGATGGCGCGGCAGCGCGTCGGCACCGCCTTCACGACCGGGGTCAAGGTCATCGACATCTTCACGCCGCTCTGCCTCGGCCAGCGCCTCGGTGTCTTTGCCGGTTCCGGCGTCGGCAAGTCGACGCTGCTCGCCATGCTGGCCGGCGCCGACGCCTTCGACACCGTGGTCGTGGCGCTGATCGGCGAGCGCAGCCGCGAGGTACGCGAATTCCTCGAAGACACGATCGGCGCAGAGAGCATGGCCAAGACGGTCGCCGTCGTCGCCACCAGCGACGAGAGCGCCATGATGCGCCGGCGCGCGCCGGATACCGCCATGCGCGTTGCCGAACATTTTCGCGACCAGGGCCATCGCGTGCTGCTGGTGCTGGATTCGATTACCCGCTTTGCCCATGCGCTGCGCGAGGTGGCGACCGGCACCGGCGAGCCGCCGGTCGCCCGCGGCTATCCCGCTTCGGTTTTCACCGACTTGCCCAAGCTGCTCGAACGCGCTGGCCCGGGCGCTGAAGGCCCCGGTATCAAAGGACAGGGATCGATCACTGCCATCATCTCGGTGCTGGTCGACGGCGACGACCACAACGACCCGGTCGCCGATTCGGTACGCGGCATCCTCGACGGCCATGTCGTGCTCGACCGCGCCATTGCCGAACAGGGCCGCTACCCCCCGGTCAATCCGCTGTCGTCGATCTCGCGCCTCGCCGACAAGGCATGGAGCCCCGAGCAACGCATGCTGGTGACCAGGCTGAAATCGATGATCTCGCGCTTCGAGGACACCCGCGACATCCGCCTGCTCGGTGCCTATCAGGGCGGCGCCGATGCCGAGCTCGATATTGCCGTGCGCCAGGTGCCGCTGATCTACGAGGCGCTGACGCAGTCGCCCAGGGATCGCGCCTCGAGCGACGCATTCTCCGACCTCGCCCGTCATCTGAAAGGCAAGCAAAGTGTCGATGCAGGAGACTGAGCTTCAGTACACCGAGCGGCTTTTGCGCGAGATGATCGCAGAGGCCAGTGCCGCCGAGGAAGCCCGGGCCAACGAAGCGAGAGCTGTCAGGGCAAAGGCCGATCTCGACAAGGCCGCCAAGGCTGAGGCCATTCTGGCCAGGGCCGCCAGGCCATTCTTGCCCAGGGTAGCCAGCGTAGTCGAGTCCACTGTGCCTCGCTTGGCCGAGCCTGCCTTGCCCAGCGTCGTCAAGCCTGAATTGCCAAGGACCCCTCGCGCCGGCCCCAAAGAAGCGATCGAGACCAGTCGTGACTCGCTTCTCGACGGGCTGTTCCCGGTCACCGAATGGCCGCAGCCGCCAAGGCCGCAATATCCCAGGCTCGACAAGAAATCCGACCGCCGCAGCGATATCGTCTTTGCCGCGCTCGGCATCACGCTTGGCCTGATCTGCGCGCTGTTTCCCTGGTATATCTTCTTCAATCAGGACCAGTTCGGCGTGCAGGCGATCAAGTTCGGCGGCAGCGGCACCAATGCCGGGCGGGTCAGCGGCGGCTCGCAGATGGAGAACAGCGGTCAGCCGCTGACGGCAAACGATGTTCCCGATGTCGACCTGTTCGCCACCGGCACGCTGCAGGACCCCGAGGACAAGACCCGGCCTCCCGGCGTCGACGAGCAGCCCTTCCCGGCGGATCCCAAATTTCGCATGGTTCATGTCGCCAATGGCCGCGCCATGATCGAGGACGATGCCGGCCTGTGGATTGTCCAGCGCGGCTCGAAGCTGCCCGACTCCAGCGTCGTCTCGTCGATCGAGCAACGCGGCGGCAAGTGGGTCATGGTCACCAGCACCGACCAGGTGATCGAACTCTCCAAATAGCGGCACACCGGCTTACGCCTGGCCCGCGCAAGGTCCGCGCAAGACTGGCAGCCTAGTCTTGTACGTACCAGCCTGGAGATCCCCATGGAGCCCATCAACCTTTTCGATCTCGCCGCCAAGCAGTCGCAATGGCTGTCGGTGCGCCAGTCCGCAATTGCCGGCAACATCGCCAACGTCAACACGCCCGGCTACACCGCCGGCGATGTCGAGCCGTTCGAGAAGGTGCTCGACCGCACGGCAGTGTCGCTGACCGCCACCCAGGCAGGCCACCTCGGCACTGCCGCCACTAATGCCGGCTTCACGGTCAAGCCAGAAGAGACGACCGGCGCCATCATGCCCTCGAAGAACACGGTGGTGGTCGAGAACGAACTGATGAAGGCCGGCGAGGTCCGCCGCTCCTTCGAGCTCAACACCGCGATCGTCAAGGCCTTCCATTCGATGATGATGATGGCGGTGAAGAGCTGACAATGGACGCCTTGACCTCAGCCCTCAAGATCGCCGCGTCCGGCCTCAGCGCCCAGTCTGACCGTTTGCGCGTCGTTTCGGAAAATCTCGCCAACGCGCAGTCGACCGGCAACACCCCGGGCGCTGACCCCTATCGCCGCAAGACCATCAGTTTCGTCTCGGAACTCGACCGTGCCTCGGGTGGCACGACAGTTGAGGTCAACTCCATCGACCGCGACCCCAGCGACTTTCCCGTCGAATTCCAGCCCGGCAACGAGGCCGCCGACGACAAGGGCTACGTCAAGATGCCCAATGTAAACGTGCTGGTCGAGATGGCCGACATGAGCGAGGCCAACCGCTCCTACGAAGCCAACCTTCAGGTCATCAAGCAGGCGCGTGATCTGATCTCCATGACCATCGACCTGATGAGGAACCAGTAATGATCAGCGGCATTGGCGGTATCGGATCGCTTCCCCTCAAGCCGGAGATCGGTGGCGCCGATACCACGACCGACCTGTTCCAGGGCACCAGGGCGCCGATGGCCGGCAGCGAAATCGGCACCACCTTCGCCGAAGCGCTGAGCCAGGCTGCTTCAAAGACCGTCAACACCTTGCAGAATGCCGAGCAGGTGTCGATCCAGGCGCTGAGGGGCGACGCCGACACCCGCCAGGTCGTCGACGCCGTCATGAGCGCCCAGCAGGCCCTGCAGACCACGATCGCCATTCGCGACAAGGTCGTCTCCGCCTATCTCGAAATCAGCCGTATGGGCATCTGAGGAGAACTTGCCGTGAAAGCACTCGCCATCGCAGCGACCGGCATGAATGCCCAGCAGACAAATCTGGAAGTCATCGCCAACAACATCGCCAACATCAACACCACCGGCTACAAGCGCGCGCGCGCCGAATTCTCCGACCTGCTCTACCAGGTCGACCGCACGCAGGGCGTGCCCAACCGCTCCAATTCATCGCTTGTGCCGGAAGGCGTGTCGATCGGCCTCGGCGTCAAGACGACGGCGGTGCGCAACGTCCATACGCAGGGCGAACTGACCTCGACCGGCAACAGTTTCGACATGGCGCTGACGGGCCGCGGCTGGTTCCAGATCGAGGGCGGCGACGGCGGCACGCTCTACAGCCGCGCCGGCGCCTTCAACACCAACGCCACCGGCCAGCTGGTGACCGTCGACGGCGCCAATGTCATCCCGGCCATCACCGTGCCGACCGATGCCATCGAAGTTGTCGTCAACAAGACCGGCCAGGTCTTTGCCCGCATCGACGGCCAGACCGACCTCCAGCTGCTGGGCCAGCTGCAGCTCGCCAACTTTGCCAATGAAGCCGGCCTGGCGCCGCTCGGCGACAATCTGTTCCAGGAGACGCCGGCCTCCGGCCCGGCCAATGTCGGCGTGCCCGGCGATCCCGGCTTCGCCTCGGTCGAGCAGGGTTATCTCGAGGCCTCCAACGTCGATCCGGTCAAGGAAATCACCGAGCTGATCTCGGCGCAGCGCGCCTATGAGATGAACTCCAAGGTCATCCAGGCCGCCGACGACATGGCGTCGGTCGTGTCCAAGAACATCAGGTAAGGTTTGATGGTCTCTCCGGCCTCCCGCTCCGCGCTTTGCCGCACCGCGCTGATGCTCGCGCTGGTAGCCGGCGGTGTCCCGGCGTTTGCGCAGGAAGCGGCAAATCAGGAGACCACCACCCAGGTCGCAAGCAGTCAGGCAACCGGCGAGATCGTGCTGATCCCCAACCGGGTCATCTATCCCGGCGAGATGATCGACACCGGCGCGCTGAAACCGGTGACGCTGCTCCCCGGCAAGCACAGGCCAGATGCGGTCGCCACGCGGGCCATGGAACTCCAGGGCAAGGTCGCCAAGCGCACGCTGCTGCCCGGCCGCTATATCCCGGTCGCCGCCATCCGCGACGCCTGGCTGGTCGAACAGGGCGCCGACGTGCAGGTCTATTTCATCGCCGGCGACCTCACCATTTCGGCCACGGCGGTGTCGCTGCAGGCGGGTGCCGCCGGCGATTTGATAAAGGTCCGCAACACCGACAGCGGCAAGATCTTTTCCGGCACGGTGATGGCTGACGGCACCATCCGGGTCAGCGCGTCATGAGACGCGGAGCTGCCCTTCTGCTCGCGGCCGTTGTCGGCCTGCAGCCGGCGCTGGCCGACGGTCTTACGCCGAAGCAAAAGCGCGATCTTGCCGGCCAGAATGGCGGCGCCTTTGTCGATCCCGAATACGATCCGGCCACCACCAACCGCATGTTCAGGGTCTCCAACGGCCCAAGCTCTCTGCCACCCGGCCAGGTCGCATCGCGCATCAAGGACATTGCGCAGCTGCAGGCTTCGCGCGACAACCAGCTCGTCGGCTACGGCCTCGTCATCGGCCTCGCCGGATCGGGCGACAGCCTGCGCAATTCGCCCTTCACCGAACAGTCGATCCGCGCCATGCTCGAAAATCTCGGCATCGCCACCGAAGGCGGCAGCGCGCGGGCCAAGAACGTCGCCGCCGTCATCGTCACCGCCAACATGCCGCCTTACGTGCAGTCGGGCGCCCGCATCGACATCGACGTCTCCTCCATGGGCGACGCCACATCGCTTGCCGGCGGCACGCTGATAATGACGCCACTGAAGGCGGCCGATGGCGAGATCTATGCTGTCGGGCAAGGCTCGGTCATCGTTTCCGGCTTCACTGCCCAAGGCGATGCCGAAAAGCTGACGCAGGGCGTGCCGACGGCCGGCCGCGTGCCCAACGGCGCCATCGTCGAGCGCACTGTGCGCGCCGAATTCGAGGACCAGGCGCTGCTCACCTTGCAATTGCGCAACCCCGATTTCTCCACTGCCGTCCGCATCGCCGACGCCATCAACGGCTACACCTCGCAACGCTTCGGCATGCGCGTGGCGGCGGAGCGCGATGCACGCACCGTGCAGATCAGGCGGCCGAAGAATGTTTCGGCGGCGCGCTTCTACGCCGAGATCGAGAATTTGGTGGTCGAGACAGACACGCCGGCACGCGTCGTCATAGACGAACGCACCGGCACCATCGTCATCGGCAACGAGGTCAAGATCTCGCGGGTGGCGATCAGCCACGGCACGCTCACCGTGCGGATCACCGAGCAGCCGAAGATCGTCCAGCCCGAACCGTTCTCCAAGGGCGTGACAGCGGAGGAACCGTTCACCACCATCGACGCCACGCGGCCTGACGCCCGCGTCAATGTGCTCGACGGACCGAACCTCGAAACGCTGGTGTCGGGCCTCAACCGTCTCGGCGTCAAGCCGGACGGCATCATTGCCATTTTGCAAGGCATCAAGTCGGCCGGCGCTTTGCAGGCCGATCTGGTTCTCCAATAGGCCATGCCGATGATCGATTTCTTTTCCCAAAAGCAGCACCGCCGCAGCGCAGCCTTGGCAGCTTGCGTCATCGCCGCCACCGTCCTTGCCGGCGGCACTGTCCGCGCGGAAGAAGCGGTGCGGCAGGTTCTGCCTGGCGGGCAACAGCCGGCGGCAGTGCAGCAGCTGGTCCGCGAGAAGGTGCCCGATGAAAGCGAGATCCAGCGCTTCTGCTCCAACATCGCCGACGCCGCCCGCGACCGCCGTTACGCGCTGCAGGCCGAAGAGCTGAAGCAGCTGCAGGCCGGCATCGACCTGCGCATGAAGGCGCTGGACGACAAGCGCGCCGAATACGAGCAATGGCTGAAACGGCGTGAAGTCTTCCTGGCCCGCGCCGAGGATGGCGTCGTCAAGATCTATGCCGGCATGAAACCGGATGCCGCGGCCGAGCGCCTGGCCATGGTCAACGCCGATCTCGCCGCCGCCATCCTGATGAAACTCGATTCGCGCAAGGCCGGCGTCATTCTCAACGAGATGGACCAGAAGGCAGCGGCCACACTCACCGGCATCATGGCCAGCGCGGCCCGAAGGGTAGATCCGTCATGAAGTCGCATATTCTCGCCCTGGTCGCCACGGCTTCACTTGCCGGCTGCGCCTCCGACCCCAGGGAGATCGGCAGGGAGCCGGCGCTGTCGCCGGTCGGCACCGGCATTACCGGCAGCGTCAATGCGCCCTACTCCTATCCCGAAACGCCAGCCGCGCCGGTGAAGAAATTCTCGCTGTGGGACGACCGCCAGAGCCGGCTGTTCACCGACCCGCGCGCGCTGCGCGACGGCGACATCCTGACCGTCAGGATCAAGCTCAACGACAAGGCCAACTTCAAGAACCAGAACGATCGCAGCCGCACCGCCGGGCGCAAGCTCGGCTATGACGTCAACCTCGGATGGGAAGGTGCCACCACCAGCGGCAAGGGCGACGCGGGGCTGAGCTCCACCACCGAAACCAATGCGGACGGCGAAATCAAGCGCTCGGAGAACCTCGAGCTCAACGTCGCCGCCGTCGTCACCGAAGTCCTGCCCAACGGCAATCTGATGATCCGGGGCTCACAGGAGGTGCGCGTCAATTACGAGCTCAGAGTGCTGACCATCGCCGGCATGGTGCGTCCATCCGATATCGGCGCTGAAAACACCATCTCTTATGAACGCATCGCCGAGGCGCGCATCTCCTATGGCGGCCGCGGCCGCGTCAGCGAAATCCAGCAGCCCGCTTACGGTCAGCAGATCCTCGACCAAGTCCTCCCCTTTTAGGACTGGAGAACGGCGCCGTGGCAAATGTCGAACAGGTTCAGCAAAAAAGGGCCCGTCGCTTGTCATCCAGCTTGCGATGCTGCTGGCGGTGACGGGCGCCGCGATCGGCATGGGCTGGATGTCCGGCGGCTATCTGAAGGGCGTCGGGGGACCGGTGCCTGTGCCGCCGCACCGGAGAACCAGTCCAATGCCGAGCAACCGAGCAAGGCGGCCGAACATGCTCCCGGCACCGGGCCGACGCTTGTCCAGCTGGCGCCGATCACCACCAATCTGGCTTCGCCTGCTGACACCTGGATAAGGCTGGAAGCGTCGGTGGTCTACGATGCGCCGCAGCCGCCGGAACTTACCGAAAGCATTCACCAGGACCTGCTTGCCATGGTCCGCACCCTGAAGATGCATCAGATCGAAGGCGCCAGCGGCTACCAGCATTTGAAAGCCGACCTCGAGGAGCGCGCCGCAATCCGCAGCGGTGGCCATGCCAAACAGGTTCTGATCAGGACATTGCTGCTCGAATGAGAAAACTCGTCCTCGCCGCCGCGATCGTCGTCGCCGCCACCTCTGTCGCCGCCGCCCAGCAGCTCGATCTCGGCGGCATCGGCAAGGCCGACGGCGCCACCGTCGGCTATATCATCCAGATGTTCGGTCTGATCACCGTGCTGTCGGTGGCGCCGGGCCTGTTGATCATGGTGACGAGCTTCACCCGCTTCGTCATCGCCTTCTCGATCCTGCGCGCCGGCATCGGCCTGCAGTCGACGCCGGCCAATCTGATCCTGATCTCGCTGTCGCTGTTCATGACCTTCTACGTCATGGCGCCGACCTTCGACCAGGCCTGGAACACCGGCGTCAAGCCGCTGATGGACAACCAGATCAGCCAGACCGAGGCGTTCGAAAAGATTTCGGACCCGTTCCGCACCTTCATGCTGCACAATGTCCGCGACAAGGACTTCGACCTGTTCGCCGATCTCGCCCGCGAACGCGGCCAGGTCGTTGCCAGGGACACCGTCGACCTGCGCATCCTGGTGCCGGCCTTCATGATCTCCGAAATCCGCCGCGGCTTCGAGATCGGCTTCCTGATCGTGCTGCCGTTCCTCGTCATCGACCTGATCGTCGCCACCATCACCATGGCCATGGGCATGATGATGCTGCCGCCGACCGTCGTTTCGCTGCCCTTCAAGATCCTGTTCTTCGTCCTCATCGACGGCTGGAACCTGCTTGTCGGCAGCCTGGTGCGCTCCTTCACCTGACCGTCCGCGCGCCCTTGGCGCCTTGCTAAAATTTTATGCAATATATTTCCGGTTAACCGTCCCGTTTAGCCCTTTGGTAGGGACTTGCCCGCATATTGCTCGCAGATGGCGGGTGATCGGGTCTCACGATCATTGGCATGATGCCGCTCCGTCATACCGGAAAAGCCGGTATGTCAAAAACACCCTGTAAAAATCAAGGTACGAGTAGCCATGTCCAGTATCATGACGAACGCCTCGGCGCTGACCGCGCTGCAGAGCCTGAACAACACCAACAAATCCCTCGAGCAGACGCAGGCCCGCATCTCGACCGGCTACCGCGTTGCCACCGCTTCCGACAACGCCGCTTACTGGTCGATCGCGACCTCGATGAAGTCCGACAACAAGGCCAACTCGGCCGTGCAGGACGCCCTCGGCCTCGGCGCCGGCAAGGTTGACACCGCCTACACCGCCATCAACGACGTCAAGGACCAGGTCGACCTGATCAAGACCAAGCTGGTCACTGCCCGCAGCGCCTCGAAGGAAGACCAGCAGAAGATCGCGACCGAAATCAACGCCATCCAGGCGCAGATCAAGTCCTCGGTCGCCAACGCCAACTTCGCCGGCTCGAACCTGCTGCAGAACGACGCTGCCGCTGCGTCCGACCTGAAGATCGTTGCCGCTTACAACCGTACCGGCGCGACCGTCACCATAGACACCATCGACGTCAAGGCTGCCGATACGCAGGTTCTCGATGTCGCCGGCACGGGCGGCATCGTCGGTGGCCTGCTCGCCGCGGCCTTCTTCGACCCCAGCACCACGGCGGTTACCCCCGCCGCCATCGACACCGCGCTCGGCACTGTTGAAACGGCGCTTGCCAAGCTGTCCACCGGCGCTGCCTCGCTCGGCGCTGCCAAGTCGCGCATCGACACCCAGAAGAGCTTCCTGTCGAACCTGTCGGACTCGATCGACAAGGGCGTCGGCGCTCTGGTCGACGCAGACATGAACAAGGAATCGACCCGTCTGCAGGCCCTCCAGGTCCAGCAGCAGCTCGGCATCCAGGCGCTGTCGATCGCCAACGGCAACTCGCAGTCGATCCTGTCGCTCTTCCGCGGCTGATCTCTCGACTTTACGACTGTCACCATCCGTCGGGCCGCGCCAACAGCGCGGCCCGATTTCTTTTTGCGGCTGTTGATTTTCTTCCTAAATGGCGGCCGATTTTTGCTTCTGGCCAGCGCCCTGAATGGCTTGGTTTAACAGGCCATTAACCATATCCCGGTAGTCATGGTTAACCATCCATGGCGGGCAGACCATACGGTCGATGGGCTTATGCCTACCCCCTTGATGAAGTTGATCCGGCGTGTGCGGGACACGCCAGTGTTTGAAAAGGGGTAAATATCTTGGCTAGCATCATGACGAACGCTTCGGCTCTGACCGCGCTGCAGAGCCTGAACAACACCAACAAGCAGCTTGAAACCACTCAGTCGCGCATTTCGACCGGCTACCGCGTCGCCACCGCCAGCGACAACGCCGCCTACTGGTCGATCGCCACCACGATGAAGTCCGACAACAAGGCGCTTTCGGCCGTTCAGGACGCGCTTGGCCTCGGCGCCGGCAAGGTCGACACCGCCTACACCGCCATCACCGACATCAAGGACCAGGTCGACCTGATCAAGGCCAAGCTGGTCACTGCGCGCAGCGCCAGCAAGGACGACCAGCAGAAGATCGCGACCGAAATCAAGGCCATCCAGGACCAGATCAAGTCGTCGGTCACCAACGCCTCCTATGCCGGCTCGAACCTGCTGCAGAACGACGCTGCCGCGACCTCCGACCTGAAGATCGTCGCGTCCTATAACCGCACCGGCACGACCGTCGCCATCGACACCATCGACGTCAAGGCGGCCGACACGCAGGTTCTCGATCTTCCTGGCACTGGCGGCATCGTCGGCGCTCTGCTGGCGACGACCTTCTTCGATCCCAGCACCACCCAGGTCCTCCCGGCGGCCATCGACACCGCACTCGGCGCTGTTGAAACGGCGCTTGCCAAGCTGTCCACGGGTGCCGCCTATCTCGGCGCCGCCAAGTCGCGCATCGACACCCAGAAGAGCTTCCTGTCGAACCTCTCGGACTCCATCGACAAGGGCGTCGGCGCGCTGGTCGACGCCGACATGAACAAGGAATCCACGCGGCTGCAGGCCCTCCAGGTCCAGCAGCAGCTCGGCATCCAGTCGCTGTCGATCGCCAACGGCAACTCGCAGTCGATCCTGGCGCTGTTCAAGCAGTAAGCCTGACCCGGCTTTCTCTTCCTTGAATAGGCCGCGCCAACAGCGCGGCCCTTTCCTGTATGGGTGTGTTTTGACGCATGTCGTTGACCCGGAACCGCTGCACACTTCCGGGCGACATGCTCTATCATCTTCGCACAAGCTTCGCGGTCTAGTGTTCCCACGGAATATCATGCTGGGAGCGCTTGAATCGTGCCGCAACAGATCCAGAGCATCATCTCGAATCTCAGGGCATTTGGCGTCAGGCGCCTTGCCATGCTGGCCGGCATTGCCGCATTGGTGATGGCCGTCATCGGCATCGGCTCGGTCTATCTCAACCGCCCGGCCTATGAGACGCTCTATGTCGGGCTCGATCGCTCCGACGTGAACCAGATCGGCCTGGTGCTCGGCGAAGCCGGCATCGGCTTCGACGTCGGCTCCGACGGCACCTCCGTGCTGGTGCCGGCCGGCACCACCGCGCAGGCGCGCATGCTGCTCGCCGAAAAGGGCCTGCCGACCAGCGCCAATGCCGGCTACGAACTGTTCGACAATGTCGGTTCTCTTGGCCTGACCTCCTTCATGCAGCAGATCACCCGCGTGCGCGCGCTGGAAGGCGAGATCGCCCGCACCATCCAGTCGATATCCGGCATCAAGGCCGCCCGCGTTCACATCGTCATGTCCGAGCGCGCCAATTTCCGCCGCGACGAACAGCAACCCTCCGCCTCGGTGGTCATCCGCTATTCCGGCATCGACGCCGAAAAGAGCGCCATGTCGATCCGCCATCTCGTCGCCGCCGCCGTGCCGGGCCTGTCGGCCGACAAGGTTACCGTGCTCGATTCCAACGGCAACCTTCTCGCCGCCGGCGACGATCCCTCCAACACAAGTGCTGCCCGCACGCTCGGCGTCGAGCAGACCGTCGAGGCGCAGATCGGCGACAACATCCGCCGCGCGCTGACGCCTTATCTCGGCCCCGACAATTTCCGCGCCAGCGTCAAGGCCGATGTCAACACCGACACCCGCCAGACCGAAGAGACGATCTTCGATCCGGAGTCACGCGTGGAGCGTTCCGTGCAGTCGGTGCGCGCCAACGAAAACAGCAATCAGAGGCAGGCCTCGACCCCGGCCACCGTCGAGCAGAACCTGCCCGAGACCCAGGCGACCAGCACCGATGGTCCGCAGACGTCATCGGAGAATGATCGCAAGGAGGAGATCACCAATTACGAGATCAACTCCAAGAAGATCGCCACAGTCTCGAACGGCTATTCCGTCACCAAGATGTCGATCGCCGTCGTCGTCAATCAGCAGCGGCTGATGACCATCCTCGGCAAGGACGCAACGCCCGAGCAGATCGCCAAGCGCGTTGCCGACATCCAGAAGATGGTGGCTTCGGCCACTGGCTTCGACGACAAGCGCGGCGACATCATCGATGTCTCGGCCGTCGAGTTCATCGACGGGCTCGACGGCGAGGCGGTCGAACAGCCGGGCATAATGGCGTCGATCGGAACCCATGCCGGTACGATGATCAACGCCGGCGCTTTCATCGTCGTGGTGTTCCTGGTCGCCTTCTTCGGCCTGAGGCCGATGGCCACCGCGCTGAGCGCGCGGCCGACGCCGGCACTTGCCGGTCCGAGCTTCGACGACGTCCAGCGTTCACTGCCGACACCCGAAGCCGCCAGCGCCGAACAGGCGCCGGCTGCCTTGCCCGGCAGCCGCCCAGGCCCGACTCCACTCGACGATCTTCGTCAGAAGATCAGGCCGGCGCCGCAGGAGCGGCTTGCCCGCATGGTCGACATCAATGAGGAGCGCACCGCGCAGATCCTGCGCAAATGGGCGGCCCAGGAAGCAGCGGTATAGACCATGGCCTCGGCAGCGCTTTTCGACCTTTTGCCGGATTTCGGCGCACGCAGCCAGCGTGCCGGCCAGCCCTCGCTCGCCGCCATGGCCGAGCCAAGGCCGGAGACGTCGGCGCCGCAGGCCGACATCGGCGCGCTGATCGCCGAAGCGGTCATCGATGCCGAAGCCGCCCTTGAAGCCCGCCTTGCCATCGCCCACCAGGCAGCGCTCGAGGCGCAGAGACAGGCCAACGCCGATGAAGCAAAGGCCTTTCTAGAAAGTTTCGGCGGCGATCTCGGCGCGGTCGTCACTGCCCGTATCGAGATCATGGAGGCCAAGGTCAGCGACCTCGTCGGCGCCACCATTGCGCGCATCATTGGCGGCCTTGTCAGCGACGATCTGCAGAAGCGTTCGCTGGAAACCCTTGCCGGCACGATCCGCGAAGCCGTCGGCGACAGCGAGGCGGTGCGCATCGCCGTGCGCGGACCGCTGTCATTGTTCGAGACGCTGAAGGCTTCGCTCGGCCCACGCGCGGCCAATCTCGATTTCGTCGAGGCGCCCGGCTTCGACCTTACCGTCGCCATTGACGAGGCGGTGTTCGAAACCCGCATTGCCGAATGGTCGGCCGCCTTGTCGGAGGCCCTGTCATGAGCGAGGGCCCTCTTACGAACGAGTGGACGTCATGAGCGTTGTCGAGGCCGCAGACGCCAGGCATGAGATCATCATCGTGCGGCGCAACCACGACGACCACGACGACGCCCACCATGGCGGCGTCTGGAAGATCGCCTTTGCCGATTTCATGACTGCCATGATGTGCTTCTTCCTCGTCATGTGGCTGATCAACGCCGCCAACGAGCAGACCAAGGCTGCCGTTGCCAGCTATTTCAACCCGGTCAAGCTGGTCGATCGCAACGCCAGCCGCAAGGGCCTTGAAGACCTCGGCGATGGCCCGAGCAAGGTCGGGCTGACGGCGGACGACCCGCGGGACAAGACCAGCAAGGCCGGACAGGACGGCATCGGCGGCGCCGGCACCTCGGACAAGAAGCAGCCGAAGGAATCGGCGCCAAAGACGGATCTTTCCGACGAGCATCTGTTTGCCGATCCCTATGCGGTGCTGTCGGAAATCGCCACCGACACCGGCGTCATGCAAAATGTCAGCGAGAAGGGCGATGGCGGCGCGCAGGCGTCCGGCCCGGCTACCGGCGCATCCGGCGGCCAATCCTACCGCGACCCGTTCGCGCCGGATTTCTGGTCGCAGCAGGTGGCTGCACCAGGCGCCGAAGCCACCGCCGAACGCACCAAGATCGAAGGCGATCCCCTGAAGCCGGGTGACAAGGCGGCACAGACGCAAGTGGCGGAGGTGAAGGCCGTGCCGGCCGCGCCGCCAGTGGCCGCGGCGCCGCTCGAGCCGCTGGCGAAATCCGTTTCCGATAAGCCGCTGACCAAGGCTGAATCCAAAGCAGAGGCCAAGGCTGAAGCAGCCAAGGCCGAAATTGCAAAGGCCGAAGCCGCCGAAGCACAACCCGCACCCAAACCCGAAGCCGCAGAAAAAGCGCCGACGGCCGCCACTGTTAGAGCCGCGGCGCAGGTCAAGCAGGAACTGGCCGAGGCCTTCAAGCCAGGCGACAAATTGCATAATGGCGTCTCCGTCGAAGCCACCGACAAGGGTGTCGTCATTTCGATCACGGACCAGTTCGATTTCGGCATGTTCGAGATCGGATCGGCGGTGCCTAGGCGTGAACTGGTGCTGGCGATGGAAAAGATCGGCCGCATCGTCAACGAGCAGAAAGGCACGATCAGCATCAACGGCCACACCGACGCGCGGCCGTTCCGCAGCGACACTTACGACAATTGGCGGCTGTCCACGGCGCGCGCCCATTCCGCCTATTACATGCTGGTGCGCGGCGGCGTCGACGAGCGCCGCATCACCGAGGTCGCCGGCTTCGCCGATCGCGAGCCGAAAATTGCAGCCGACCCGATGGCGGCCGCGAACCGCCGCATCGAAATCCTGATGGCGACCGACGGATGAGGCGCGCCGCGATCATCGGCCGCGCCGTCGGGCTGCTGCTGCTGAGCGCTGTCCATCCGCCATCGGCCTTCGCCGAGGACGGCTTGCAGCCCTATCAGCTGGTGCGCTCGCTGCAGCTTGTGCAGGACCGCATAGCCGCCGGCGATCACGCCGCGCTGCCGATGCAGGCCAAGCTGCTCGAAATGGCCGACACAAGGCTGCGCGCGGCCGACGCAGATGATTTCAGCGACCCGAAGAATTTTCGCGCCTTGCTGGTCTATGGCATGAGTGGCGGCAACCCCGTCACCGTCGAGGCGGCGGTGTCGCGCGCCAAGGCCGACCCGCAAAGCCTGGCCATCGCCAAGGGCATTGTCGATTATCTGAACGGCCGGCCGGCGGCTGCGATCGAGGCGCTGAAGCCGATCGATCCGATGACCCTGCCCCCCGATCTCGGTGCCTTTCTGGCGCTGGTCAAGGGCTCGCTTCTCGCCACCGAGCAACCGGTCAGCGCGCTTGCGCTGCTCGACGATGCTCGCCTGCTCAGCCCCGGCACGCTGGTCGAGGAAGCAGCGCTGCGCCGCTCGGTCGGCATCGCCGCCGCGCAAGGCGACGGTGCGCGTTTCGCGCTTGCCTCAACCCAATATGTCGAAGACTACCTCTATTCGCCCTATGCCAGCCAGTTCGCCGACGCATTCGTCTCCGGCGTCATCACGCTGCACATGGCAATCAGCCAGGACAAGCTCGCCGACATCACCGCAATGATGGATCCTGAGCGCGAGAAGGTGATCTATCTGCGCATCGCCCGCCGCGCCGCGATCGACGGCTTTGCCGATCTCTCCGCCTTCGCCTCGGCCAGGGCTGAACGGGGCCGCGACGGCATCCACAATCAGGACGATCCGCGCGCCCAGCTCTATTCCAGCCTGTCCACGGTGACGTCCGGCACCATCGGCGAGGTCCGCGCCAAGCTGGACAAGATCGATCGCAACCAGCTTTCGCAAAGCGACCGCGACCTGCTCGATGCCGCGCAGGCCGTGGCCGGTGAAGTCATCGCCCCGCCGGCGCCGTTGCCTGCCGAAAAGCCCGCACCTGCCGCGGCCAGGCAGGAGCCGGTCAAGACCGCGGCAGTGGAAAAACCCGACGAGCCAGAGCTGCCGCCGGTCGAAGGCGCGATGCCGGAACAGCCAGCCGCCACAACATCGAGTGAACCGGCAGCAACCGACCGACTGAAGGCGGCAAGTGAACCGGCCGCGCAGGCATCGAGCACGCCAGAGGCAAAGGCGGCGGAAACGCCTGCAGTCGCCTCGGCCAGCGATGCGGCTCCGGTCGTGCCGGCATCGGTGCCGGCCCCCGCCGCAGTAGAGCCTACCGATCCCACCGACGCCGCCGTGGCGAGGACGCGTCGCCAGCTCGATTTGATCGACCAGATGCTTGGAGCAGCCCCGAAATGACCACCAATGTTGGCCAGGCCCTGCCGGCTCCCGCGCACGCCGGATCGAAGCAGTCGGCCTCAAACGCCAAAGGTGGCGACAAAAGCTTCGGCGACATGGTGCGCGGCGACGACGATGCGCCGACACCGATAGGCCAGGGAGCAATTGAGGCCGCGTCGCACGAGCTGCGTTGGGCCAAACGCAGCCCTGCCGGTCCCGGCAAAAGCGAAATCCCACACACCCAGTCTGGCAAAACGGGGACGAAATCCGCTGCCGGCAAGGCCGCAAAAGAACATGCCGATAGTGGCCCGGACAAACCATCCAAGGACGCTGAGGTGGCCGGACGAGACGCGGATGCAGGATCGCTGCAGGATCATTTGCCACTGGTGCTGGCGCTGCACGATATCAGGCATTTCTCAACGGTCCGGACAAGCGGGAACGGCATCGCGACGAATGGACAGACTGGGCAACCGGCGCCCGCTGGCGAGGCCATTTCTGCACAGACGTCGCCTCTGAAGAGACACCGCGCAGCGTCCGGCATTGACAACAGACTCGACACGACGACGCGATCGGAACGGGCCAAGCCCGGTACCAGCGTTTCCGCACAGGATCAGGGGCAAAAGCTGCCCGCGATCGGGCTCCAGTCCGGCAAACTGCCGCACCAGGATGGTCCGACGCCTCCTCTACCGGCGGACCAGACGGCAAGCGACGTTTCGGCACCCGAGGCAAAACGGTCCGCGCCGTCGGCGAAGTCCGTCGATGGAGCCCATTCCGCGGCATCGGCCACACAGGGAAAACAGCCGCCATTCGCTGCGCGCGTCGACATTGTCGCCGAACAGAGCTTCCCGGCCCCGGCGCAAAACCCGATGAACCAGACGACTTCGGCGCTTATCGACGTGCTGGCTTCGGACAACGGACTGCGGCAAGCGGTTTCGACGCCGTCGACGAGCGCCCAGACGGCCGGTTCTGTTGCCGTTCCGACACATATATTGAAGATCGAGCTTCACCCGGCAGAGCTCGGCATGGTCACCGCCAGTCTCAGGCTTTCCGGAGAACAACTTTCGATAGAATTGAAGCCCGAAACCCATGAGGCTTACCGCCGTCTCGCCACCGATAGCGACGCCATCGTGAAGTCGTTGCGCGGGCTCGGCTTCGATGTCGACAAGGTCACCATCCTGCAACCTTCGATAGCAGTCCACGCAGGGGTTCGCAGCGATGCAGCGAACTCGCAGCCAATGCCGCAAGGCCGCGACCAGTCCGCTTTTCAGCCCGGAAACTCGAGCGGCAACAATACGGGTTCGGGCGGCCAGCAGTCGGGAAGAAACCGCAATGACGATGCCCAGGAATTCGGCCGCACTGGCGCGCCTGCTCGCGAGCGCGATGGCGAGGATATGTTTATCTAGCCTCATCGCCGGGCCTGCCAACGCCGCCACCAACCCTTGCGAGCCCGAGATCTTGCGTGCCGCCGACCGCTATGGCGTGCCCGCCGGCATCCTCTATGCGGTCGGGCTGACCGAGACCGGCAAGAAGGGTAGCTTGCAACCTAACGCATTGAATATAGAGGGAAAAGCGGTATTTCCAAGGAGCCGCACTGAGGCCCTGGCCGCCTTCGAAGCAGCCCGACGTGAGGGCAAGACGCTGATCGACCTCGGCTGCATGCAGATCAACCATCACTATCACGCCGCGCATTTCCGCAGCGTCGACGACATGCTCGACCCGCGCCAGAATGTCGACTATGCCGCGCGCTTCCTGGCCAGCCTGCATGCTCGTCATGTCAGCTGGTCGATGGCCGTCGCCCGCTACCACGCCGGCCCCGACAATGACCCCGCGCAGAAATTCTATGTCTGCCGCGTCATCGCCAATATGGTCGCCACCGGCTTCGGCAAATGGACCCCGAACGCCCGCAACTTTTGCAACCCTTAGGTGATTCATCTCTTGCGAACGGCTGCAAATCCACGCCCGGCGGGTGACGTGCCACGTCACCCGTTCGGCAACCAACGATACAACCTCCTGATTGCGGTTATTTCGAAACTCGAAATAACTCCCAAGAAAATAGCTACAAGAAATGATGGTTGTTCAGGATTCCCGGCACCGGTTACGGCTCTTCCCACGGGGCAGATGATCTGATTCGGAGGCGGGGCCGATGATTGTAATCGTTGACGAGCGTGAGCTCGTAACTGAAGGCTATAATTCACTTTTCGATCGTGAGGGCGTCGCCTGTGCAGGCTTCGCGTCCGGTGAATTCGGCGAGTGGGTGACATCGGCCGCCGACACGGATTTGCGATCGGTCCGAGCCTTCCTCATCGGCGACTGCCGCGAAGGCGCCATCTCGCCACGCCAGATCCGCGACCGCACCGGCGCTCCGGTTATCGCGCTCAGCGAACAGCACTCGCTTGAAAATACGCTGCGGCTGTTCGAGAGCGGTGTCGACGACGTCATCCGCAAGCCGGTCCATATCCGGGAGATCCTGGCCCGCATCACCGCCATCCGCCGCCGCGCCCATGAGGACGTCAGCTATACCGAGATCGGCGCCATGCGCATCTTCATGGACGGCCGCGATCCCGAGATCGATGGCCAGCCGTTGCCTCTGCCGCGCCGCGAACGCCGCATCCTCGAATATCTGGCGAGCAACCGCGGACGCCGCGTCACCAAGACCCAGGTCTTCAACGCCATCTACGGCATCTTCGACGAAGAGGTCGAGGAGAACGTCGTCGAGAGCCACATCTCCAAATTGCGCAAGAAGCTGCGCGAAAAGCTCGGCCAGGACCCGATAGATTCCAAGCGCTTCCTTGGCTACCGGCTGGTGTTCTGATGGCGGTCTGCGCCAGCCTCGCGCAAGACAGAAATTATATCCTCGCGACCACAGATGGGCCCAACGATGTTGGGCATTGAGGAGACGTTCGATGAGCCTTTACGGAATGATGCGGACCGGCGTTTCCGGCATGAACGCGCAGGCCAACCGCCTTTCGGCCACAGCCGACAACATCGCCAATTCCGACACCACCGGCTACAAGCGATCCTCGGCCGAGTTTTCGACGCTGATCATGCCGCAGGTCGGCGGCGCCTATAATTCCGGCGGCGTCAACACCACCATCCGCTCGGCCATCAGCGCCCAGGGCGTGCTGCAGTACACGACCTCGGTTTCCGACCTTGCGGTCAACGGCAACGGTTTCTTCGTCGTCCAGGACCCCAGCGGAACGCCTTTCCTCACCCGCGCCGGCGCATTCGTTCCCGACGCTCAGGGCAGACTGGTCAACGCAGCCGGCTACCAGCTGATGGCCTACAGCTACGCCAACGGCACACCGGCTGCCACCGCCAACGGTTTCGAAGGGCTGGTGCCGGTCCAGATCTCCGACCAGGAAATGACCGCGACGCCCAGCACCGCGGGCAACTTCAACGCCAATCTGCCGGCCGGCGCCACGCCGCCCGCCGGTCCGCTGCCGTCCACCAACAGCCCGACGGCGGAATACACGTCGAAATCCTCGATGGTCACCTACGACAATCTCGGCAACAAGAAGCTGCTCGACCTCTATTTCACCAACACCGGGACCGGCACCTGGTCGGTCTCTGTGTTCGACCAGTCCCAGGCGACGCCGGGCACATCCTTTCCCTATACGGGCGGCGCGCTGGCCACGGCCAACCTGACCTTCGACACCACCACCGGCAAACTCACCGGCGCCGTCGATTCGATTACCATCCCCGTACCGGGCGGTGCGTCGCTCGACCTCGATTTGTCCAAGCTGACTCAGCTCGGCACCGGCTTCACGGTCTCCGAAGCCAAGGTCAACGGCAACGCGCCCAGCACGATCGAAAAGATCCAGATCGGCGAGGACGGAGTCATTTACGCCCAGTATCAGGACGGCTCGACCAAGCCGCTGTTCAAGATCCCACTGGCCGACGTCCAGAGCGCCGACAACCTCACCGCACTGCCTGGCAATGTCTATGCGCAGTCCACCGACTCCGGCACCGTGCGCATCGGCTTCGCCAATGAAGGCAAGCTCGGCAGCATCATCTCCGGCGCGTTGGAAAATTCCAACGTCGATATCGCCGAGGAATTGACCAACATGATCGCGGCGCAGCGCAGCTACACCGCTAACTCGAAAGTGTTCCAGACCGGTTCCGACCTCATGGATGTCCTTGTCAACCTGAAGAGATAAACGACGGGCGCCAGGGGAATGAACCCAAACCAGAGCAGCGCGGTGCGCGGATTTCGAATTCAAGGCCACACCGGCAAACCGGCCGGGGTGGTCTGGAATTGCAGGTTTCCGAACGCCGACGCCGCCGACAGGGCAGAGACGTCATCCCCTCCCCACTGGCCTCGTGAAAGACCCGCATGTCGCTGACTTCCGCATTGACCATAGCCCAACAGTCGCTTCAGACCACATCGAAGCAGACCAGCGTCCTTTCCCGCAATATTGCCGACGCCAGCAACCCCGACTATGCCCGCCGCACGGCGGTCGTCGTCAGCAGCGCGCCCGGCGCCCGCTCGGTCGAGATCCAGCGCGCCACCAACGCCCTGCTGTTTCGCCAGAACCTTAGCGCGCAATCGGCATGGAGCGGCCAGAGCACGCTTTACAGCGGAATTGACCGCCTCGCCGTTGCCGTCAACGGCGTCGACAACGCCTCCTCTGCCTCGACCGCGATCGGCAAGCTGCAGAACGCGCTGCAGCTTTACGCCGCTACGCCATCCAACCAGAACCTCGGCTCCAGCGTCATCGACGCGGCCCAGCAGGTGGTGCGCGCTCTGAACGACGGCACCAACGCGATCCAGGATTTCCGCACCCAGGCCGATGGCGAGATATCAACGGCGGTTAACGATCTCAACTCGCTGCTTAGTCAGTTCCAGGACGCCAACAAGGCGGTCATCTCCGCAACCCGTTCGGGTACCGACGCATCCGACGCGCTCGACCAGCGCGACGCTTTGCTGAAGAAGATCGCGGACTATGTGCCGGTGTCGACCTTCACGCGTGGCGACAACGACATGGTCATCACCACCAAGGATGGCACGACACTGTTCGAGACCATTCCGCGCTCGGTAAGTTTCACCCCGTCGGCGGGCTACACGGCCGGCACACCAGGCAACACCATCTACATCGACAATGTGCCGGTCAGCGCCGGGGCTGGCGGCAACACCAGCGCCGACGGCAAGCTCGCCGGGCTCATCACCTTGCGCGACGGCGTCGCGGCGACGATGCAGAGCCAGCTCGACGAAGTGGCGCGCGGCCTCATCACCGCCTTTGCCGAAACAGCACCTTCGCAGCCCGACCGAACCGGCCTGTTCACCTGGTCGGGTGCGCCCGCCATTCCGGCCGCCGGCACGCTGATCGACGGGCTTGCCGGCTCGATCAAGGTCAACGCCGCAATGGACTCGAGCGTCGGCGGCAATCCGGTGCTGCTGCGCGACGGCGGCGCCAATGGTGCGGCCTATATCGCCAACACTGCCGGCAACGCCTCCTATTCGCAGCTCTTGATCGGCTATGGCGACAAGCTCGACAAGCCGATGCCTTTCGACGCTGCGGCCGGCATCACCGTCACGTCCAGCGTGTCCGACTACGCCGCCAATGCCATTGGCTGGTTCGAAGGCCAGCGCCAGCAGGCCTCGAGCAACGCCGACGCCAAGGAAGCGCTGGCATCGCGCACCGCCGAGGCGCTGTCCAACGACACCGGCGTCAATGTCGACCAGGAGATGTCGCTGCTGCTCGACCTCGAACACACCTATCAGGCCTCGGCGCGCATGATGAAAACCGTCGACGACATGCTGTCGGCCCTGCTCGATGCCGTAGGATAAGCCATGAAAGCCACATCCGTCTCATCAGCCGCCCTCTCCAACGCCGCGCGCTATCAGCAGATGCGCATGCAGGCCGAACTGGTCAAAGCCACCAAGGAATCGACGACCGGCACCGTCGCCGATGTCGGTCTGGCGCTCGGCGCGCGCACCTCGCAGGCGGTCACCTTCTCGCGCGACCTCGACCGGTTGAACGTCATCATCGATTCCAATTCGCTGGTCACCGCGCGGCTGTCCTCGACGCAGGCTGCGCTTGGCCAGCTTTCCGACACTGCGCAGAATTTGCTGACCGCGCTGACCGCCGCCGGCAATTCCTCGAGCACCATCACGCAGCAAGCCGGCAAGGCCGCCGTGCAGCAGATGACCTCTATCCTCAACGCCAGCGTCAACGGCGAATATCTGTTTGCCGGCACCAACACCGACGTCAAGCCGATCGACGATTTCACCGCCGCGGGCTCGCCGGCCAAGGCGGCGTTCGACGCTTCCTTCTCGTCGTATTTCGGCTTCACGCAGGCCGATCCGCTCGCTGCCAACATCACCGCCGCCCAGATGGACGGCTTCATCACCAGCAATGTCTTGCCGCAGTTCATGGGCTCCGGCTGGCAGGCCAACTGGTCGAACGCCACCGACCAGCAGATCGTCAGCCGCATTTCGCTGGGCGAAACCACCCAAACCTCGGCCAGCGCCAATGACGACAGCATCCGCAAGCTCGCCATGGCTTCCGCCCTGATCACCGGCCTGCTGTCCGGCAATATCAGCCAGGCGGCGAAGACCACCGTTGTCGGCCGCGCCCAGGCGATGGTCGGCGAGGCGCTGGGCGGGCTAGGGCAACTGCAGGCCGAGACCGGCCTTGCCGAGAAGCGGGTCTCCGACGCCAGCGACCGCATGAAGACGCAGGTCGACCTGTTCGAGCGCCATATCCTTGATCTGGAAGGCGTCGACCCCGCCGAGGCAGCCACCCGCGTCGCGGATCTGACGCAGCATATCGAGACGTCCTTCGCGCTGACCGCGCGCCTGCAGCAGATGAGCCTGCTGAACTACCTGACCTGACAATCTCAACCGCAACGGTAGAGCCAAACGATGTACCAATTCTCCTACGCCGACATCCAGACCGACTCCGTTGCCGATGCGAAAGATCGCGAGCGGCAGCTTTTGACCCGCTCGATCGAAATGCTGGCGGCGGCGGCGGCGGTCGGCCACACCTCGATGGAGGCGGTCGAAGCGCTGCACTTCACCAACCGGGTCTGGACCACCTTCGTCGAGGATCTCGGTTCCAGCGACAATGTCCTGCCCAAGGAACTGCGCGCCAACCTCATCTCCATCGGCCTGTGGCTGCTGCGCGAGGCCGAGGACATCCGCCAGGGCCGCACCGACAATTTCGAAGGGCTGATCGAAGTGTCCCAGATCATCCGGGACGGCATTCAATGACCAACACGCTGAAGATATCGCTGAAGCCGAACGAGAAGATCTACATCAACGGCGCCGTCATCCGCGTCGACCGCAAGGTCACCGTCGAGCTGATGAACGACGTACAGTTCCTGCTCGAGAACCATGTCATCCAGGCCGACGATGCCTTGACGCCGCTCAAGCAGCTCTATTTCATCCTGCAGGTGATGCTGATGAACCCGGCCGGCGCCATCGAGGCGCGCGCCATGTTCCGCCGCTCGCTGCCCTTGCTTTTGGCAAGCTTCGAGGATGAGCAGATCAGTGGCGCGCTGAAGCAGATCGACCGCATGGTCGGCGAAGACCATATCTATGAAGCGCTGAAGGCTATCCGTGCGCTTTATCCGCTCGAACGCCGCGCACTTGGCGGCAATGACGATGTTCAGGGTGCGAAGCGCCCGCTGGCCGTGGGAGCACAATACTGATGAATGTGGACATGACGACGACGATCCCCACGGGCGCCAACCAGGGCACCCAGCAGACGTCGAAGACAGCGGTCGACTACCAGTCGTTCCTGAAGCTGTTGATCGCCGAGATGAAGAACCAGGATCCGACGAAACCGATGGATTCGACGCAGTATGTCGCCCAGCTCGCCACCTTCTCGCAGGTAGAGCAATCGGTGCAGACCAACACCAAGCTCGACCAGATCATGCAGTCCTCGGCGCTGTCGCAGGCCGATGCCTTGATCGGCCGCTCGATCACCTCGGCCGACGGCAAGACGACCGGCGTCGTGGCCTCGGTCAAGCTTGCAAGCAACGGCGTGATCGCCGTGTTGCAGAACGGCACCGAAGTGCCGGTCGGCGCGGGCGTTTCGATAAAGCCGGCCAGCTAGACAGTTCCATAGAGGCGCGCTCACATGAACGAGGCCGACGCACTCGACATCGTCCAGTACGCGGTATGGACGGTGCTTGTTGCTTCCGCGCCGGTGGTGCTGGTCGCCATGGTGGTCGGCATCGGCATTGCCCTGATCCAGGCCCTGACCCAGATCCAGGAAATCACCCTGACCTTCGTGCCCAAGATCGTCGCCATCATGCTGGTCGTGGCGCTGACCGGTCCGTTCATCGGCAGCCAGATCTCGGCCTTCACCAACGTCATTTTCGAGCGCATTGAAAACGGGTTCTAGGCAGCGCTTGCAGGCGGCTGTGTTCCGGCTAGATTGCAGGCCATGACTCAGGCAGAACTCACCGGCAGGCCATGTGCGGAATAGCCGGCGTCTGGCGCAAACGAAACCCGATCGACGCCAACGACCTGTCGGATGTCGCCAGCATGATGCAGGCGTTGGTACATCGCGGCCCCGACGATCATGACAGCTGGCACAACAATCGGCTGGCGCTCGGTCACCGCCGACTTACCATCATCGATCCCTCGCCCGCCGCCCGTGAGCCGATGCTGACTTCTTCCGGCGATGGCGTTCTCGTCTACAATGGCGAGGTCTACAATTACCGCTCGCTGCGCGAAACGCTGCAGGCGCAAGGCGTCGTCTTTCGAACCATCTGCGATGCCGAAGTGGTTCTCGAAGCCTTGCATCACTGGGGCCCCGAAAAAGCCGTGCCGCTGTTCGACGGGATGTTTTCCTTCGCCTATTTCGACGCTCGCAGCAGTGCGCTGTGGCTTGCGCGTGACCGTCTTGGAATCAAGCCGATGTCGGTGGCCGACACGCCGGAGCGAATCCTGTTCGCCTCGGAGGACAAGGCGATCCTCGCCTGCGACGGTTTTCCGCGCGACATCGACAGCCGCGAGATCACCTTGCGGCTTGCCTGGCAGAGCCGCGATTCCAGCTACAGCCTGTTCGACCGCATCGAGCGCCTGCCGCCCGCCGGCCTGTGGAAGATCACCGATGGCGTTATCGAGAAGCGCCGCTTCTGGCATGTGCTGGACGTGCTGGAGACCGCGCGCATTACCGGCGATGCATCCGCTGATGCTGAACACATGGCGACGCTCGAGGCGTTGCTCAAGGACAGCGTCGGACTTCACTGCATCGCCGATACCAGCGTTGCCACCGCCTGCAGCAGCGGTGTCGATTCCGGCCTGATAACGGCGCTGGCAAAGCGGTTCAGGCCGGAAGTCCACGGTTATGTCGTCGACCCGCAGCTCGGCAACAGCGAGGCCGAAGACGCCGAACGCACCGGCCGCCATGTCGGCGTGCCCTTGCGCCGGGTGCCGGTCGACAGGAACCGGTTTTTCGAACTTTGGCCAAGGGTAATCTGGCATCTTGAAAGCGATGGCTGGCACGCCAGCCATGTCGCACTGCTGGCGCTTGCCGAACGATGCCGGGCCGATGGCGTCAAGGTGCTGCTCACCGGCGAAGGCGCAGACGAATTGTTTGGCGGCTACCCCTTGCAGGCCTTGAGCATGAAGAAGTGGCGTTCCTGGTCGTGGCCCCGGCGCCTGGTCCATTCGAAGCGCTCGCTCGACCGGAGATTCGAGCAACAGCGTCATGCCCCCTACAAGGTCTCGGCTGGAAGCCACTCACAAATGGATCGCAGCATGGTCCTGCGTGCTTTGTCGCCGGAGCTGAATTTTCTGCAAACCGAGATCTTCGACCGCCTGGAGCCGGTTATGCCGCCCGCGGATCGCGCCTTTCTCGGTAGTTGCCTCTACGACCTCTATTCGCATCTGCAGGACATCCTGCACCGGCACGACCGGCTGAGCATGGCGGCGTCCGTGGAACTGCGGGTCCCGTTCCTGGAAAACCGCCTGATCGACTTCGCCATCCATTTGCCGAGGCGGCAGAAATACCGCGACAAAACAGGAAAATGGCTTTTGCGAAAGGTCGCTGAAAAGCATATTCCGCGCCAGAACGTCCAGGCGCGCAAGATCGGCTTCGAGATGTCGTCGCAATTTTCGGCCGGCACGGAGACTTTGCTACGCGGCGGTTTCCTGCGCGATGCCTTGAAATGGCCCGCCGCGAATTTGGAGGACATGGTCCAGTTGGCGCGGCGCGAGCAACCGTCCAGGCTGCGGCTTGTCGGCATGGAGCTTTTCCTGCGCCTTCACGCCGGCGGCGAGACGACAGGCACGCTGACCGAAGCCTTGCATACCGCTGCCCGGGACAGAAGCTGACTTCGCGCGCGGCCGACAGCCCCGCGCAGTGGACCAATGAGAACATCGCTCTGGGTAGCGGACCATTCCCGGCTGACGTATTTTCGCCTTGCTATCCTGTTGTTGGACCATGATCTTTTCGAAGACGCGTTCGCCCTTTTGGATGTCGTGCTCTATTTCAAACGGATGCCATGATTGTCGTCCCCGCGGACGAAACCAGCACGTTAAGGTGGGACAGGTCTGATGATCGATGACGAGCCGGACAGCGAACGCGTTTCGGCGCTGGCGCCGTTCCGGCACGGCATCTTCCGCGCCGTCTGGTCGGCCAGCCTGGTGTCGAATTTCGGTGGCCTGATCCAGGGCGTCGGCGCCGCCTGGATGATGACCACCATCGCCACGTCGCCCTATCAGGTGGCGCTGGTCCAGGCCTCGGCCACTCTGCCGATCATGCTGTTTGCACTCGTCGCCGGCGCCATCGCCGACAGCTTCAACCGGCGCAAGGTGATGCTGATCGCCCAAATCTTCATGCTGGTCGTCTCTGCACTTCTAACGCTGTTCACCTGGAACGGCTGGATGACGCCGTGGACGCTGCTTGCCTTCACCTTCCTAATCGACAGCGGCACGGCGCTCAACAACCCGTCCTGGCAGGCATCGGTCGGCGACATGGTGCCGCGCAACAAGCTGCCGGCCGCGGTTGCACTCAATTCACTGGGCTTCAACCTGACACGCAGCGTCGGCCCGGCGATCGGCGGCATCATCGTTGCCGCCGCTGGTGCGGCTGCTGCGTTCGCCGCCAATGCGCTGAGCTATATAGGTCTCATCATCGTGCTCTTCCGCTGGAAGCCGGAGCTGCCGGTCTCGACGCTGCCGCGCGAGACGCTGGGCGCCGCCATGGGCGCCGGCCTGCGCTATGTCGCCATGTCGCCCAACATCGGCAAGGTGCTGGTCAGGGGCTCCGCCTTCGGCTTCAGCGCCGGCGCGGTTTTGGCGCTGCTGCCGCTGGTGGCGCGCGACGTCGTCAAGGGCGATGCCTTGACCTACGGCATCATGCTCGGCGCCTTCGGCATCGGCGCCGTCGGCGGCGCGCTGATAAGCGTGCGTCTCAGACAATTGCTGTCCAGCGAGACGATGGTGCGGATGGCCTTCGCCGGCTTTGCCGTCTGCGCCTTCAATGCCGCCATCAGCCTCAATGCCTGGCAGACTGCGGCGGGTTTGCTCATCGGCGGCGCCTGCTGGGTGATCGCGCTGTCGCATTTCAACGTCACGGTGCAGATGTCGACGCCGCGCTGGGTCGTCGGCCGGGTGCTGTCGGTCTACCAGACGGCGACCTTCGGCGGCATTGCGCTGGGCAGCTGGATCTGGGGCGTCGTTGCCGATGCGCATGGCGCCGAAACCGCGCTGATTGCGGCGGCCATCGCGATGCTTGTTGGCGGCGCCATCGGCCTGTTCCTGCCGCTGCCGCAGCAGACGACTCTCAACCTCGACCCGCTCAACCGCTTCAAGGAGCCGCATCTCGGCCTCGACCTGAAGCCGCGCAGCGGCCCCATCGCCATCATGATAGAGTACATTATCCGCGACGAAGATGTACCCGAATTCCTCGCCACCATGGCCGAGCGCGGGCGCATCCGCCGCCGCGACGGCGCCCGCAACTGGACGCTGGCTCGGGACCTAGAAAATCCCGCAGTCTGGATCGAACACTACCACACGCCGACCTGGCTGGAATACATCCGCCACAACCGGCGCGCCACCCATGCCGACGCCGTCGTCGGCGAGCGGGTGCGGGCGCTGCACAGCGGCGACGAACCGCCGCGCGTGCGCCGCCTGATCGAGCGCCCGACGACCGCCGGCACCGCGCTGGTCTCGCCGAAGGGGCCGATCGATCACTGAGCTCGCCATAGCCGTAGCGCCGGTCAGCCGGCGCTCTGGATCATGTAGAGCTTGCGCGTGGTCTCGCGTATCAGCCACTCGCCCTTCCAGCCCTGCGGCAGGACGAGGAGATCGCCCGGACCGAGTTCCCGCACCTCGCCATCGATGCGGCTCAGTTCCACGCGCCCCGAAATGATGTGGCAGATCTCCGACGAGTCCGAACGATCGGCGGTGAAGCGGCCGGGCGTGCATTCCCAGATGCCGACATCGACAGTCCCGTCAGGCGATTGAAAGAACGAGCGCACGGCCTCGACCTGATCGCCTTCAATCGAGCTTGGCTTAGGAGAGAACGCGCCGATCTCGGCCTTGGCGAGATCGTGGAAGGTCGAAAGATCGATCAAGTCTAGCTCCATGGATAAGAGCAATTCCAGGAAAGGGGTCTGCCCCGGAATTGCGTGAGAACAAATGGCTTTAGTGGCCGGTGATGCTGTCGGCCAACGCGGCCAGCTTCGAGGTGCGCGCAAGCCCTGCCGCCTCGCGGCCATCGGCAATGCGATAAAGCTGGTACATCGAATGCACGCCCAGCCAGCGGAAGGGCTCCGGTTCCCATGGCCTGACCTTGCGGTTGACCCAGGGCAGCTTCGTCAGCTCGGTGTTTGCCCCGAGAACAAGGTCAGCCAGCGTGCGCCCCGAAAGGTTGGAGCTGGACACGCCGAGGCCGACATAGCCGCCGGCCCAGCCGATGCGGGTCGCGGGATCGAGGCCGACCGTGGTGCACCAGTCGCGCGGCACGCCGAGCACGCCGCACCAGGCGTGATCGATGCGGCATCCCTTGGTCTGCGGCAAGAGCGTCGTCAGGATCGTGTGCAGCTGGTCGATCGTGGCCTGCTGCGTCTGGCCGTTGACGTCGGTGCGCGAGCCGTAGCGATAAGGCACGCCGCGTCCGCCCATCGTGATGCGTCCCTCACGCGTGCGCTGGGCATAGCAATAGGCATGCGCCGCATTGCCGAGCAGTTCGTGCCCTTCCCAACCGATGTCGCGCCACAGGTCGGCAGGCAGCGGCTCAGTCACGATCTGCGCGCTGTTGAGCGCCAGCCAGGTCCGCTCCTCGCCGGGGATGCCTGATGTAAAACCCTCGGTCGCGCGGATGATCGTCTCCGCCTGCACCGTACCGCGGTCTGTCGTCACGCTGACCTTGGCGATGCTTGTCACCGTCGTCTTCTCATAGATCGGCACGCCCAGCCGCTCGACGGCATCGGCAAGCCCGCGCACCAGCTTGGCCGGCTGCACCCGCGCCTGGCCATGGACGACGAAGCCGCCCATGACGTTACGGATGTTGATGCGCGTGCGCGTTGAGGCGGCGTCCAGCATCTCGACGCGGTTCGGGTCGACATCCCAGGAACGGATCGTCTCGCATTCTTCGCGCACGCGCTCCAACTGCGCTGCGTTGGTGGCCACCGTCAGATTGTCGACGCGGCGAATGTCGGCGTCGATGCCTTCCTCGGTCGCGACCCGGATCACTTCATCAACGCAGCCTGCCATCGCCGCCTGCATCGCCATCACGCCTTGGCGGCTCGATGTCTTGAGATATTTTTCGCGCGACCAGCTGAAGCCGCCCGACAGCCAGCCGCCATTGCGCCCCGAAGCGCCGAAGCCGGCAAATTCGCGCTCGACGATCACGACGCGCAGCGATGGCTTCGCCTTTTTCAGATAGTAGGCGGTCCACAGGCCGGTATAGCCGGCGCCGACAATGGCGACATCGGCCTCGATGTTTCCAGGCAAGGACGGGCGCGGAACGGGAACCGCCCCCAGATCCGCATACCAGAACGATATGTCGCCGTTGCGCTTGGCTTGCATGGAATGACTTTCAGATGGGATCAGGCCAGATGGGATCAGGCCAGATGGAATCAGGTGAGTGTGGTGTCGGCGCTTGCGTCGTCCGCGAGCAGCTTGGCATCGCTGCCGTCGAAGCAGAGCTCGACCTTGTCGCCGAGGCCAAAACTCTCGCCGGTCAGTGGTGAGCGCACGATCGCGGCCGAGCCGTCGGCGAGCTTGACTTCGTATTTCGATTCCGAGCCGAGATAGATGGCTTCCGCGATCGTCCCCGACAGGCGGTTGGCGCCATTGGCAGCACTTTGGCCGGCTCTTCGGATCGCGAGCTTTTCGGGACGCAGCAGCATCACCGGACTGGCTTCTCCCGACAGCTTACGCGGTACCGTCACCGTCTCGCCGGCGATGCTCAGCGCGGTGCTGTTGCCATCGCTGCGCGCCTTGCCGCGCAGCACGGTGGAATCGCCGATGAAGCGGCCGACGAACAGCGTTGCCGGCTCGTCATAGAGCTGGCGGCCGGTGCCGACCTGCTCGATGCGCCCGCGGTTGAACACGGCGATGCGGTCCGACAGCACCAGCGCCTCTTCCTGATCGTGCGTGACATAGACGAAGGTGGTGCCGAGTTCGCGATGGATGCGCTTGATCTCGAGCTGAAGCCATTCGCGCAGCTTCTTGTCGAGCGCGCCGAGCGGCTCGTCCATCAGGAGCAGCGGCGGGTCGAAGACGATGGCGCGTGCCAACGCCACGCGCTGCTGCTGGCCGCCCGACAATTCGCTGGGATAGCGATGCGCGAAATCGCCCATCTTGACCATGTCGAGCGCCCTTGCCACGCGTGTCTGCCTCGTCGCCTGGTCGACGCCGCGAAGCGTCAGCGGATAGGCGACGTTGCGGCCGACGCTCATATGCGGGAACAGCGCGTAATGCTGGAAGACGACGCCGATGTTGCGCTTGTGCGCCGGCACGCCGACGACGCTTTTTTCCCCGACCAGAAGCTTGCCGCTGGTGACATCGGTGAAACCGGCAATCACGTTGAGCGTCGTCGTCTTGCCCGAGCCGCTGGGGCCGAGCAGCGTCATGAACTCGCCGGGCTCGATGCGCAGCGACACGCCGTCCAGCGCCTTGAAGCCGCCATAGGCCTTGCTGATCGCTTCGAGATCGATCGCCGCGCCCTTGCTTGTCGGCTTCGGATTCATTGGCGTCCTTTCCGCTCGCGGCCAAGAAGGAGCATGCCGCCGCCGATCAGGATCGTGGTCGCGAAAAGCAGGATCGTGCCGACAGCCGCCACCGTCGGATCGGCGTCGCGCGTGATCGAGGCAAAAATCTGCACCGGCAATGTCTTGAGATAGGCGTTCGTGATGAACAGCGACACGACAATCTCGTCGAACGAGGTGGCGAAAGCGAACAGCAGGCCTGAGAGCACGCCCGGCGCGATCAGCGGCAGCGTCACCGTGCGAAACGTGGTCAGTGCGCCGGCGCCCAGGCTCGCGGCGGCTGTCTCCAGCCGGCGGTCGAACACTTCGAGACTGGCCGAGACCGCGATCAGCACGAAGGGCAGCGCAAGGATGGTGTGGGCCAGCACGAAGCCGAGCAGCGTGCCGACGAGCTGCGTGTCGAGATAGACGGCATAGATGCCGATCGCCAGCACCACGCCCGGCACCACCATCGGCGTCAGCATCAGCATACGCAAAAGGTTCGCCGGCCGCGCCTTCATGCGGTCGAGGCCGAAGGCGGCAAGCGTGCCGAGCACCGTTGCCAGGACGGCAACGATGGAGGCGACTTTCAGCGAGTTCAGGAAGCTGTTCGACCAGTCCGGATTGGTGGCGAAATTCTGGTACCACTGCCAGGAAAAGCCTTGCGGCGGAAACGCCAGCGATTTGTTTTCGTTGAACGACATCGGCACCACGACCAGCGTCGGCGCCACCAGCCATATCGCCACCAGCAGGCAGACGAGCCCGAGAAGAACGCGGGTGAGCGGCTTCATCTCCATCAGCGCCGCCCCGCTTCCCGATGACTGGACCGCATCACAGGTGCTGCCAGCGCCAGCAGCACGAAGGTGGTGACCAGCAGAACGACGCCCATGGCGCCGCCCCTGCCCCATTGCAGCAGGCTGAGCACCTGCGTCTGCACCAGCGTCGACAGCATGGTCGAGCGCGGGCCGCCGAGCAAAGCAGGCGTGATGTAGAAGCCGAGCGACAGGATGAAGACGATGATCGCGCCGGCATAGACGCCGGGCAGCGACAGCGGCAGATAGACGGTGAAGAACGCGCGCGACGGCCGCGCACCGAGGCTTTGCGCCGCACGCATCAGCCTGAGGTCGATGCCTTGCATCACGGAATAGAGCGGCAGGATCATGAACGGCAACAGCACCTGCGCCATGCCGATGACCACGCCGGTCTGGGTGCGGATCAGCTTGACGCCGCCGAACCCGACCGAGCGCAGCAACGAATTGATGACGCCCGAATCCTGCAGCAGGATCACCCATGACAGCGTTCGCACCACACCACTCACCCAGAACGGGATCAGCACGCAAAGCACAAGCACCAGCCGGACGCGCGGCCCGACCGCGGTCATCAGATAGGCATAGGGATAGGCCGCGATGACGCAGACCAGCGTCACCCAGGCCGAAATGACGAAAGTCCGCTGCAGCACTGTCAGGTTGACCGGCGCGCCGAAGAACCAGGCATAGTTCTGCAGCCCCCACTCAGGTTCCGACAGGCTGCGCAGCACGATGGTGAGCAGCGGATACCCGATCACCGCGACGAGCAGGATGAGCGCCGGCGCCGTGAGCGCGAACGGCCGCCATGCCCGACCCGGCCGCGCATGGGCGGCGGGTTGGGCGATGGGTTCGGACGCGCTCACGGCCTGGCTCTCACTTGGCTGTTCAGTTGCCTGCCATCAGCGCCGACCACTTCTCCTGCGCCACCGGGAAGTTCTCGACCCAGAACTTGATGTTCTGCTTGTAACCCTGCTTCTGGCGCTCGGGCGTGTTGGTCAGGAAGGCGGCGACCGACGCATCGACCTTGGGCTGCGCGTCATTGTTGATCGGCGTATAGGAGGTCTGCTGCGCCAGGATCTCCTGCGCCCCCTTGCCGAGATAGGCATTGAGCAGCGCATAAGCCGCATCCGGATCCTTGACGCCGACCGGAATGGTCATCTGGTCCATCACCACCAGCCAGTCCTGCCAGGCCGGCGCATATTTGGCGCCGTTCTTCACCGCCGTCATGGCACGTCCGGTCCACATCATCAGCATGTCGGCTTCGCCAGATTCGGCAAGCTGCTGCGACTCAGCGCCGGTCTTCCAGTAGATCGTGTCGGGACCGAGCTTGCGGATGACATCGATGGCCTTGTCGATGTCGGCCGCCGTCATCGCCTTCGGGTCGCCGCCAGACGCCTTCAACGCCTGCTCCAGCAGGCCGCCCGTCGGGTCGCCCGAACCGTCGAGCGCGCGCGTGCCGGGGAATTTTGCCGTGTCGAAGAAATCGGCCCAGTTCTTGGGCGGGTTATCCCCATACTTCTCCTTGTTGTACATCAGCACGACGCCGTAGTTCATGGCCGGCACCGAGCATTCGCCGACCTGGCCCTCGGGCACCTTGGAGACGTCAAGCTTGCTGAAATCAAGCTTCTGGAACAGCTTGCCGCAATAGACGTAAGGCGGCAGGTCGGCGGTGTCGACGACGTCCCAGGTGACGTTGCCGGATTCGACCTGCGCCTGCAGCTTGGCGATCTCTGTCGGCCCGTCATTGAGCAGCGTGGCGCCGGACTTTTCGACGAACTCCTTGAGCGCGGCGGCCTGGCCGTCCTGGTAGATGCCGCCATAGGAGACGAGCGTCAGCGTCTTGCCCTTGAGCGAGCCTTCCTTGACCTCACCCGCGACAGGCTTTTCCTGCGCGAACGCTGCGGTTGCCAGAACGCCGAGCGCCAGCACGGCGCCAAGGCCAAGATGTCTTGTTTTCAGCATGATTATTGTTCTCCCATTTGACCCGCATGGATTGAACCTACCTGGCTGCGAGCGGTTTCCAGGCCCTGTATTGATCGAGTTCGGCGCGCACCGAAGTCGGTGGCGCAATGATCCACATCACCTCGGCTCGGCCACTGCCGATGTTCTCTGAGCGATGTGCTGTCGATGTCGCGTATTCGATGCTGTCGCCCTCTTCCAGCACATGCCTGACATCGCCGAGCGAAACCTCGACGATGCCGCGCAGCACGACGAGCATCTCGTGCGCGTCGCCATGGGTGTAGAGCGCTGGGCCGGTCGAGCCGCCGATTTCGAACTCGCCGACATAGACTTCCATGTCGCTTAAAGGGGGACGCGAGAGCAGCATCTTGCGGCAGCCGTCGCTGGGCGGCAGGCTCGGCCGCTCGCTGCGCAGCAAGACCCCGCGCTGCCCGGCGGCACTATCCTCGAACAGCATCGCCACGCTCACCCCAAGCGCCGAGGCCATCTGGTTGAGCGAGGCGGTGCTGGCGCCGGTCAGGCCGCGCTCGAGCTGGCTGATGAAGCTGGCGCTGGTCCCGGTCAGCTCGGCGAGTTCGCGCAGCGAAAGCCGCCGGCCGAGACGCAGGCTCTTCAGCCGCTGGCCCAGCATCTGATGGGCATGCGTCGCTGTCGAAGCGACGCCGTTCTTGACCGGAGCCTGGTCGGTGCTCATCCCGTCTTTTTCTCCCACTGAACAATTTGTACAGTGACACTGTACACGTGGCAAGCGCCGGGACATTTTAAAATGCCGGCTGAGGCCTGTTCTTCGCCCGACAGGTGGCGCCGCGCCTTGTCGAGTTCCTCGGCGTAGCGTCGCATCAGATGGCCCTTGGTCAAAAGCCCGACAACGACCCGGTTGTCGAAATCCTCGACCACCGCCAGTTCCTCGGCGACGACGCGCTGGAAGGTTTCGGCGGCCGACTGGACGTTCATGGTCGGCACCAGCACCGCATCCCGGAATTTGGCCAGGGCCAGCACCGGCGTCTCACCATCGGACGGATCGCTGTGCAGTTCGGCGACGATCAGCACGCCGACATAATGCCGGCTGCTTGCGGCGCCATTCTGGCGCTGAGGCGCAGTCAGGCTTGCCGCCCCGCTTCAATTCCCCGCGAGCGTGTCGAGGTATATGAGCGATCGCTTACGCAATCGACGCAGCTGTGTTATTTTTGGCCGTCTCCATTTCCCTCAAGGAGGAGAAGATGAGTGCGCGGGGATTTTTTTCATTAGCTGTTGGCATGATTTTTTTGAGCTCGTCTGCGGTGAGCAATTCAAGCATGGATATGCCGGTTAGGTCTGTTGTGTCACACCCGATGTCTCTTTTTTTGGCGGGAGGCAATCCGGAAAACCAAAGCCGGCCGGCAAAGGAATTTATCCAGACTGCACAACAAGATGTTTGCTGTCCTGGCGGCTACCCTTGGTATCGCAATTCGACGAACACCTGCTACGGCAGCTATGAAGACTGCCACGATACCGATGGCGGCGGATGGTCCTGCAGACAGGTCAACGCCTGCTAGACTTTCTTGGGCCTACGCCTTCTTGACTGTGCCCGGTCCTCAGATCGGCTTCGGCTCGCCGGCCTCGTAGAGCATGAGGTTGCGCTCGCCTATGCCGAGCGATGCCCAGCTCGCCCGCCAATCGGCGATGTGAGGCGAGCGGAAATGCGCGTCGAGCGCGGCCCTGTCGCTCCACACCTCGATTACATGGATGAGCCCGGCGTCGAGCACGTCCTGCGCGTAGGAGTATTCGATGCAGCCGGGCTCCGCCCAGCTGCCCAGTATCATGCGCCGCATGGCCGGCCTTGCCTCGTCGAGCCGTTCCGCCGGCAAGCGAATGGTGCCGATGATCACCAGCATGATCTCTCTCCTCAAGGCCTCTGTCGTCCTGGCAACTAACCAGTCCTCCCACCCTCGCGCAAGCTTGACCGGTTAGGCTCGAAGGGCTGTCGCGTGCTCGGCAGGCTTGTGATTGGGGACGACATGGCAGTCAGCGAAAGCTTAGCGACAGGAACAGTGGCCAAGAACGGCCGCGATGTCTTCTTCGCCATCGGCATCGTCATCATCCTGGCCGTGCTGTTCCTCCCGATCCCGGCCTTCCTCATCGACATCGGCCTCGCCTTCTCGATCGCATTGTCGGTGCTGATCCTGATGGTGGCGCTGTGGATCCAGCGGCCGCTCGATTTCTCGTCCTTCCCGACCGTGCTGCTCATCGCCACCATGTTGCGGCTGTCGCTCAACATCGCCACCACGCGCATGATCCTGTCGCATGGCAATGAGGGCACGCACGCCGCCGGCTATGTCATCGCCGGCTTCTCCAAACTGGTGATGGCCAGCGATTTCGTCATCGGCCTGATCGTCTTCATGATCCTGATCGTAGTCAACTTCATCGTCATCACCAAGGGCGCCACCCGTATTGCCGAAGTCGGCGCCCGCTTTACCCTCGACGCTATCCCCGGCAAGCAGATGTCGATCGACGCCGACCTGTCCGCCGGCATGATCGACGACAAGACAGCGCAACTGCGCCGCAGAGAACTCGAGGAAGAATCGTCCTTCTTCGGCTCGATGGACGGCGCCTCGAAATTCGTGCGCGGCGATGCCATTGCCGGCCTCATCATCACCGCCATCAACATCGTCGGCGGCATCGCCATCGGCTACATCAGGCACGGCATGGGCATGGGCGAAGCCGCCGATGTCTTCATCAAGCTGTCGGTCGGCGACGGCCTGGTCACCCAGATCCCGGCGCTTATCGTTTCGCTCGCCGCCGGCCTGCTGGTGTCCAAGGGCGGCACGCGCGGCTCGACCAACCAGGCGGTGTTCGGCCAGCTCGGCGCGCATCCGCGCGCGCTCTATGTCGCGGCCTCGCTGCTCGTCCTGCTCGGCCTGATGCCCGGCCTGCCGTTCTTCCCGTTCTTCACGCTGGCTGCAGGCATGGCCGGTCTTGGCTACGTCATCCCGATGCGCGCCAACCGCGAGGCTGCCGCCGCCGAAGCGATCAAGGATCTGGAGAAGGCGAACAAGGTCGAGGAAGAGAAGAACTCGGTCAAGGCTTCGCTGACCACCGCCGAGATCGAGCTTCTGATCGGCAAGCAGCTGTCGACGCGGCTGCTGGTGTCGCATCAGGAACTGGTGTTCCGCATGGCCAAGATGCGCAAGAAATTTGCCACGCAATACGGCTTCGTCGTGCCGGAAGTGCGCGTCGCCGACGATTTCGGCATCCCGCCGAAAAGCTATCAGATCAAGGTCCACGGCACCGTCGTCGCCGAATACCAGATGCGCGTCGGCGAGATCATGGTGCTGCTGGGGAACCGGGATTTGCCCGACGTTCCCGGCGAGGAAATCCGCGAGCCGGCCTTCGGCATGCGCGCCTTCTCGGTGCTCGAAACCTTCGCCGAGGATCTGAAGCGCGAGAACTATACCTTTGCCGACAACATGTCGGTGCTGCTCACCCATTTGTCCGAGGTGATCCGCAACAACCTGCCGCAGCTTCTGTCCTACAAGGACATGAAGGCGCTGCTCGAGCGCCAGGATCCGGAATACCGCAAGCTCGCCGACGAGATCTGCACCTCGCACATCTCCTATCCCGGCCTGCAGGCGGTGCTGAAATTGCTGCTGGCCGAACGCGTATCGATCCGCAACCTGCATTTGATCATCGAGGCTATCGCCGAGATCGCGCCGCATGTGCGCCGCACCGAGCAGATCGTCGAGCATGTCCGCATCCGCATGGCCCAGCAGATCTGCGGCGATCTCTCCGAGGGCGGCATGCTCAAGGTGCTGCGCCTCGGCAACCGCTGGGACCTCGCCTTCCACCAGAGCCTCAAGCGCGACGCCAAGGGCGAGGTGCGCGAATTCGACATCGACCCGCGCCAGCTGGAGGAATTCGGCCAGGACGCGACCAAGGCGATCCGCAAGCATCTCGAGGCCGGCGAGCGTTTTGTCCTCGTCACCGCGCCCGATGCTCGCCCCTATGTGCGCATGATCATCGAGCGCCTGTTCACGACGCTTCCCGTTCTCTCCCATGTCGAAATCGCCAAGGGCGTCGAGATCAAGGTGCTCGGGACGATCTCGTGAACATACTGTCGCAAGGCGTCGTCATCGCCGCCTTCCTCGCCTTCTGTCGCATCGGCGCCTGCTTCATGCTGATGCCGGGCCTGTCCAGCGCCCGCGTGCCGGTCCAGGTCCGGCTGTTCGTGTCGATCGCCGCCACCGGTGGCCTGCTCGCCTTCCTGTGGGACAAGATCTTTCCCTTCGTCGATGCGCGTCCGCAGGTGCTGGCGCCGATGATCATCTCCGAACTTTTGGTCGGCGGGCTGATCGGCGCGATGACGAGGCTCTACATGGAGGCTCTGCGCTTCATGGGTTCGGCCATCGCCATGCTGATCGGCTATGGCGGCACCGGCGGCCCCGCCATCGAGGAGCCAGAACCGCAGGCGGCTCTCGCCGCCATCATCTCGTTTTCAGCGTTGCTGCTGCTCTTCGTCTTCGATTTCGACCACGAGATCATCCGCGCTCTGGTCGCCTCCTACACGGTGGCGCCGGTCAACGTCTTCTTCAATCCCCAGGCCGCCCTGGTCGATCTCACCGACACGGTGTCGGACGCCTTCTTCCTGGTCATCCGGCTCGGCAGCCCGTTCATCGCCTATGCCATTCTCGTCAATTTGACGATCGGCTTCGTCAACAAGCTGACGCCGCAGATCCCGGTCTATTTTATCTCGCTGCCTTTCGTCATCGCCGGCGGCATGATCATCTTCTACTTCGCCATCGGCACCATGCTGTCGCTGTTCGTCGACGGCTTTGTCGACCTGACGCTGGCGAGGTGAGATGAGCACGCGCAAGGAACGGCTGAAGAAACTGGTCAAGGTGCAGGAGCAGTTGAAGGCCCTGCACGAGACGCGCCATGCGGCCTTCCTGGCGGCAGCGGCAACCGCCGAAACCGAGGCCAGGGAACTTGTCCAGCATTTCGACGCCGACCAGTCGATGGCGGTGCTGTTCCCTGACCTCTACCATCGCCGCATCGCCAATGCGCTGGTCCGGCAGGAAGCGAGCCTGGAAGGCGCCAGGCAGGAGGTCACGCTCATCGCCACTGCGACGGCGCGCACCAACATGGTCGAGCGCGCCTACAAGGACGTGCGCCGACAGGACGAACGCGAACGCTCCGACCGCGACCGGCTCGATCTGATCGCGCAGAGGCGAGGGCAGGAATAATCGGAAGTTAGAGCCGGGTCACCTGCGGACGGCGTTCGGTTTCGTTCCGTGCGGCGGGCTGTGTTGGGTGTACGGCGCCGTGTTCGGCCTCTGCGCCTACGCCACCTACGATCTGACCATGGCGACGCCGGCAGCGCCCACCGCAAACGACCAGATCGCATCGACCCAGCCGGAGTTGCCGCTGCTGATAGCAATGGCCTAGCATCCGGCGAAGGATTTCGAGCCGGCAAGCCTGCCACAAGCTTGCTGCGGCATGGTCGCTCAGGAAACCCGGCAAAGAGGCGGACTTTCTTGGCGATTTCTCCACCCAGCGACATCGTTCTCGATGTTGCCCGAGCCGTCGACCCGGCGGATATCGAGGCTGCCCGTGCCGCGCTGGCCAAGCGGGCCAACGGCGTTGGCGGTAATTTTTCTGTCGACATGGCTGCTTCGGTCGATGCCGGCTCGATCCTGTCGCGCGCCACCGCCGACAAGGCCGCCGCAAATGCCGATCCCGCCAGCAAGTTCAAGAAGTTCGAGGCGATGGTCTTGCAGACCTTCATCCAGAACATGCTGCCCAAGGACACAGAGGGCGTCTACGGCAAGGGGCTGGCCGGCGACATGTGGAAATCGCAGCTTGCCGAGCGTGTCGCCGACGTCATGGCCGAGCGCGGAGGGATCGGCATCGCCAAATCGCTGCTCGCCGACCACTACAAGGACGGCAAGCGCACCGTGCCGATCGGCCCGGTGTCAACCGGGCCGCACAAGACCGAGATCGACCAGCAGACCCGGCTGTCCACCTCGCTGGTCGAGGAATTGCAGCGCAAGGCCGCACGGTCGATGACCGGCGACGAGACGACCATCAAAACCGAAATCAAGATCTAGACCAGGATTTTCAATGGCCGATTTTTCAAAATACTCTTCCAACCTGCCGGCGCGTACGTCCGAAGCGCCGATCCCGTTTGCACGGCCGGGCAACCTTGCCGCCATCATCGGCCGCATCGAGGAAGCGGTCGAGGAAGAGACGGCCGGTTTGAAGAACGACACCAGCTATGACCTCAAGGCCTCCAACGCCCGCAAGAGCCGCTACCTCTATGAGCTGACCCGCGCCATGAAGGGCGCCAACGAGATCGAATTCCTGGAACAGCATCGCGACAGTCTGGCGCGGCTGCGCCAGAAGCTCGCGAAAAACGAGGCTGCAATCCTCGCCCACCTCAACGCGGTCAACGAAGTCGCCACGCTGTTGAAGAACGCCATTCAGCGCGCCGAAGCCGACGGCACATACTCGGCCGGCGAATTCGGTTGGGCGAGCTGATGATCTCGGCAACAGGCGGGAACAACCGGTGATCAAATTCATCGCCGCCGCGATCTGGATCTGCGCCGCCACGCTTGGCGCGGTGTTCTATTCGTTCCAGGCGGCCGGTGAGCGCGGCGTCGGCGAGACGCCGAAACCGATGCTGGGTGGCCTCGACTACGTCAAGACCGACATCATCTCGGTGCCGCTGATCCGCGATTCCAAGATCGACGGCTATTTCCTCACCAAGCTCGTCTACACGGTCGAGCCGGCCGAGATAAAGAAGATGTCGATCCCGGCCGAAGCGCTGATGACCGATCAGGTGTATTCCTATCTCTACTCCAATCCTCAGATCGACTTCACCAAGAAGGAAACCATCGATCTCGATGCCTTCCGCAAGGCCATACGCGACACCGTCAACGCTCGCGTCGGCGCCGACCTGGTGCATGAAGTGCTGATCGACCAGGTCAACTTCCTGACCAAGGACGAAATCCGCGACAACGCCATGCGCCGCCGCAAGGATCCGGCCACGCCGACCGAACCGGCCCCGGCGGAATCGGCCCAGGCCGAGGCGGCGAAGCCCGCTGCTGAACACTAACCTTCGTCGCAGGGCGAATGTTCTCTGCCGCATTCCTTCCGACTGAAACGAGATGACGCATCGCGCGTTGACGTTTACGTCAACTCGAAGCTATATGCGCCAAGCGACCAGGATCGCGGTACGCGCGAGACAGTGACTTCGGCGGAGGCCGGTCACTGAAGCGCGGCAAAACGCAACGAGACCAGGAGAACAGTCATGAGCGTTCAGGATATTGCCGAGAAGATGAGGTCGCGCGTGGCGAGCGCCGGGTTCGAACATTCCGTGAAGTTCGATACCGGCAGCAACGGCGTCATCGTCATCGACGGCGCAACCGTCTCGACCACCGACGCGCCGACCGACTGCACCATAAAGCTGTCGCTCGACGATCTGGATTCGCTGATCGCCGGCGACCTCAACCCGACCATGGCGTTCATGTCCGGCAAGATAAAGGTCGAAGGCGATATGTCGGTCGCCATGGCGCTCAGCCAACTGATCGGCTGAGCCCTTCGCAAAAACAAAACGCCGCCCTCGCTGAAATGCAAAGGACCGGCGGCGTTTGTTTTTGGACAATCAGGCGGCCAGCGACAGCCTCTGTGCCTTGAGCTTGCGACCTGCAGCCTTCAGCGTGCCATGCGCGCCGTCGAGCGCACCATCGATCAGTTCCAGCGCCAGCAGGCGGTGCCGCTCGTACGGACCAGGCATGGCGAGCGCGCCGGTCTTCTCCGCCGAGAAGCCGAAGCGGCCATAGTAAGGCACATCGCCGACCAGCAGCACCGCGGCATGGCCGAGACGCGCGGCCTCGGCCAAAGCATGGCGCATCAGCGCCGAGCCGATGCCGGCGTTCTTCAGCGCCGGATCGACGGCGAGCGGTCCGAGCAGAAGTGCTCCTGGGCCACCCTCGCCCAGACGCACGTCCCACAGCCGCACCGTACCAGCAACCGCGCCGGCTGCATCGCGCACGATAAAAGCGAGGCCTTCGGAAGGCCGGCGGCCACGCCGCAGCTTCTCCGACGATTCCTTGCGCCGCATCGGCCCCATAGCGCGATCGAGCAACGCTTCACGCGATGCAATGTCTGCCGCAGTTTCGGCGACGATGGGAATGGCGCCGGCCATCTCCCCCTCGAGGGGGGAGAATCCAATGCCGTCAATGTAATTTACAATGTCCATTTCCGCGATCCTTCACGAGCGGAGCTTGTTCCACAGGCGAACCCGGGCGGACGCAAACGTCCGCCTGGGGTGATCTGAAGGCCGAAGCCGTCAGATCACGTAGGATCGGAGAGGCTCGAAGCCGTTGAAGGCGACCGCCGAGTAGGTGGTCGTGTAGGCGCCGGTGCCTTCGATCAGCACATCGTCGCCGATGGTCAGCGACAGAGGCAGCGGATACGGCATCTTCTCGTACATCACGTCGGCCGAATCGCAGGTCGGGCCGGCGAGCACGCAAGGTGCGGTCTCCGAACCGTCATGGCGGGTGACGATCGGATAGCGGATCGCCTCGTCCATCGTCTCGGCCAGACCGCCGAACTTGCCGATGTCGAGGAACACCCAGCGCACATTGTCGTTTTCGGCCTTCTTCGAGATCAGCACGACTTCCGACTTGATGACGCCGGCATTGCCGACCATGCCGCGGCCCGGCTCGATGATGGTCTCGGGGATCGCATTGCCGAAATGCTTGCGCAGCGCCGAGAAGATGGCCTGGCCATAGGCCTGGGCCGCCGGCACGTCACGCAGATAGCGCGTCGGGAAACCGCCGCCCATATTGACCATCTTCAGGACGATGCCTTCGTCGGCGAGCGTGGCGAACACCTTCTTGGCGTCGGCCAGCGCACGGTCCCACGCCGTCAGGTCGGTCTGCTGCGAGCCGACATGGAACGACACGCCATAGGCGTCGAGGCCGAGCGTCCTGGCATGGCGCAGCACGTCGACGGCCATCGCCGGCACGCAGCCGAACTTGCGCGACAGCGGCCACTCGGCGCCTTCGCCGTCGGTCAAAACGCGGCAGAACACGCGCGCGCCGGGAGCGACGCGGGCGATCTTGTCGACCTCCTCGACGCAGTCGACGGCAAACAACCGGATGCCGAGCTGGTAGGCGCGTGCAATGTCACGCTCCTTCTTGATGGTGTTGCCGAAGGAGATGCGGTCCGCCGGCGCACCGGCGTCCATCGCCATCTCGACCTCGGCAACGGAGGCGGTGTCGAAGGACGAGCCCATCGCAGCAAGCAGGCGCAGGATCTCCGGCGCAGGGTTTGCTTTCACCGCATAGTAGATTCTGGAATCGGGCAGCGCCTTCTCGAAGGCACGGAAATTGTCGCGCACGACATCGAGGTCGACGACGAGGCAGGGGCCGGACGGACGTCGGGTGGCGAGGAAGTCGAGGATGCGCTGGGTGGCCATCGGGGTCTCTCCATTAACGCCTTGCGGCGCGCAGTAAGGCTGCGGGACGCGGGCTTTCGGCCTCGCGAACACGCGGTCAAACAAAGGCGGGACGGAAATCCATGGAACCAGCCGGTGGAGACCCCGGAACCATGAAACGCCGTCTCGCGGCGGTGAACCTTGGCCTTGCCCGGCCTGGGTTCGCTTTGTCTGCCTTGGCTTGGATGGGAGACCCGTCCGCACTGCCGGCAATGAAGGTGTGCCTCTTCAGTAACCCCGGTCTTTGGACGACCGGCAGAACACCAGAAAGGCCCGCACCGTCGTTGCTTCAAGGTGTCCTCGGGCTGGCGGTTGGCCGCTAGACCGACTGGAGGGGTTAGCTCCAGTTACCTTACCGATTTCCCTCACCATTCGAGGATCGGCGGACACCCACAGGCACGTGCGACTTTGGGCAAGCGCGATATAAGATCGAAAGGTTTCACAATCAATAAAAATCGTACTCCAGGTTGTAAAATTTCCGGCATCGAACAATGCTGGGCCTACTGTATACGGATATCGAACGATGCCAGGCACGCACGGCCCGCTCAACGCCCTTCTCGACCTGCGTCGAATGCCGGTGGCCAATGCGGAACTGGGGCTACTGGCCGGGCTGCGCCTGGCTGTGAAGGACATTTACGACGTCGCCGGCTACCGCACCGGTTGCGGCAATCCGGTGAAGTTCGCCGAGTCCCACGCCGCGTCCAGCACGGCACCGGCCGTGCAGATGATTCTCGACGCCGGCGCGCGTTTCATCGGCAAGACGCAGACCGACGAGTTCGCTTTCTCGCTGATGGGCCAGAACGCGCATTTTCCGTTTCCGGTGAACCCGGCCGCTCCCGATCGCGTCACCGGCGGCTCGTCCTCCGGATCGGCGGCGGCGGTGGCCGGCAAGCTTGCCGATATCGCCACCGGCTCCGACACCGGCGGCTCGATCCGCGCCCCGGCGAGCTTTTGCGGGTTGATCGGGCTGCGCACCACGCATGGCCGCATTTCGCTCGAAGGCACGATGAAGCTGGCGCCGAGCTTCGACACATTCGGCTGGTTCGCCGACGACATCGAGACCTATGAGACGATCGGCAAGCTGTTGCTTGGCCGCGACCCGCATCAGCATCCGCTCAACCGGCCGCTTTCGATCCGCTGGCTGGACGCTTTCGTGGCCGGCCCCGCCGAGGCAGCCGAATATGCCAGGATGAGAGCGCTGGCCGCCAGTCTTGTCGGTGAGCCGGCGCCGGTAGAGTACAGCTTCGCCTCCTTCCCCGACGAGCTCTACTGGTGCTTTCGCCGCCTCCAGGCCGCCGAGGCCTGGCAGCAGCATGGCGCCTGGATCATTTCGGGCGAGCGCGATCTCGGGCCGGGCGTCGAGGAGCGCTTTGGTTTCGGCCGGACAATCGACGAAAAGACCGCGCGGGCCGAGGCGGTGCGCCGCTTGACGTTCCGCTCCGAGCTAGCCGCGCTGCTCGGCCAGGACGGGTTTCTTGTCCTGCCTACCGTTCCAGGCCCCGCACCTCTGGTCAAAAGCGAGCCGCAGCAGCTCCAGGCCTACCGCGAAAGGGCCTTGCATCTTTTGTGCCTTTCGGGTCTTTCAGGCTTTCCGCAAATCACCCTGCCGCTGGGCTCGGTTGACGGCGCCCCTTTCGGCCTCTCGCTGCTCGGTCCTCCCGGCAGCGACATTGCCCTGATACGGCTCGGCCGGCGAATTCTCGATGCGGCACGAAAGGCTTGATGATGGATACACTGACCCGCATGCGCGCCTTCATCGACGTCGTCGAGGCCGAAGGCTTTTCGGCGGCCGCGCGCAAGATCGGTCGCTCCAAGGCGCTGCTGTCGAAATATGTGCGCGAACTCGAGGACGAACTCGGCGCGCTGCTGCTCAACCGCACCACGCGGCAGTTCTCGTTGACCGAGGCCGGCCATACCTATTACAGCCGCGCTTCGGAAATCGTGCGCGAGGTCGACAGCCTAGCCGACGCCGTGCGCGAATCCTCCGGCGACGTGCGCGGCAGGATCAAGCTCTCCGCGGCGCGCACCTTCGCCGACGCGCCGATAGGCCAGTCGCTCATCGACTTCGCCAAACAGCATCCCGACATCGTGCTCGACATCCATCTCGACGACCGTTTTGTCGATCTGGTCGAGGAAGGTTTCGATCTTGCCGTGCGCATCTCGCGCCTGGAGAACTCATCGCTGATCGCCCGCCGCCTGGGGCCGTTTTCGATCAAGCTTTGCGCCTCGCCGGAGCTGATCGCCAAGCACGGCAAGCCGACGCGCCCGCAGGATCTCGCCAACTTGCCCTGCATCGTCGACACCAATGGCCGCTCGCTCGCCAACTGGCGCTTCAGGGGCGATGGCGAGGAGTCAGTCAGTGTCAACGTATCGGGTCCCATCGAGGTCAACAGCCCGATGGCCGCGCGAGCCGCCGCCGTGTCCGGTCTGGGCTTCACCATCCTGCCGGATTTCATCGCCGCGCCCGACCTCGCATCCGGGCTTCTGGTGTCGTTGCTCGACGACCGCATCCAGTCGGGCAGCGGCATTTTCGCCGTCTACCCGCACCGTCGCTATCTGCCGGCCAAGGTCCGTGTCTTCGTCGATTTCCTGGTGCAATGGTTCAAGAACCGCGAGAGCGCTTGAGCCGGTCCTGCCGTGCCGCGGTCCCAATTTCGCCCCGTTTCTGGTAACCTCTCGAAATCTCTCCGAGGCCGATGGAACAGCGACCGAGAATGCATCTGAAACGGCACGCAATCATGCTGGCTTCGGCCCTGGCGACGACTTTTGCCTCCGTCGGAGCGGCTGGCGCGCATCCTCATGTCTTCGCCGAGGCCCGCCTCGACGTGATCCTCTCTCCGGATCACCAAAGTGTGAAAGCGCTGCGTCACCTCTGGCGTTTCGATGATCTGTTTTCGAGTACGGTGATGATGGAGTTCGACAAGAACTCCGACCTGAAGCTTGACGACAAGGAGCTGAAGGATGTCGCCGACACCGTTCATGCCTCGCTGGCCGAGTTCAATTATTTCCAGCTCGTCACCGTCGACGGCAAGGACGTGCCGATGACGCCGCCACCGCATCTTATGGCCAATTTCGAAAACGACCAGCTGATCATCCTGTTCGAATCCGAACCCAAGGTGCCGATCAAGCTCGCCGGCAAGATCGATTTCGGCGTCTACGATCCAACCTTCTACACAGCGATCGACTTCACCGAGGATAGCAACATCACGGTGGAAGGCCTGCCCTCGAGCTGCACCAAGAGCGTCATCCGGCCTGATCCAGACGAGGCGATCAAGGAAAACCAGAAGACCCTGACGGACGCGTTCTTCAACGACCCGACAGGCACCGACATGAGCAAGATCTTCGCCACCAAGCTCGAACTGAATTGCCCGCCAGAAGGATAGATCCGGTGATGAAACCGTCCCTGCGTTTGGCATTCGGCCTCGTGGCCGCTGCCCTGCTGATGACGCACTTTCTCGGGCAGGCCCATGCCCAGAGCTCACTCGGCATCGGTGTCAATGACGGCATGGCGCCCACCACCGGCCCGTTCGCCCACATCCTGATGTGGATCAATCTGCGCCAGCAGGAATTCTACCGCGCATTGGCCACGGCGATGAAAGCAATGCGCGAGGACGGCAGCAAGATGTGGCTGCTGATCGGCCTGTCCTTCGCCTATGGCATTTTCCACGCCGCCGGCCCCGGCCACGGCAAGGCGGTGATCTCGTCCTACATGGTGGCCAATGAAGTGGCGCTCAGGCGCGGTATCCTGCTGTCCTTCGTCTCGGCGCTGCTGCAGGGCCTGACCGCGATCCTGGTGATGCTGCTTGCCTATTTCGTCCTGCGCGGCACCGCCATCTCGATGACCGACGCAGCCTGGTTCATGGAGATCATGAGCTATGTCTTCGTCACTTTGTTCGGCGCCTGGCTGCTGTGGCGCAAGCTTGGGCCCACGGTCCAGCGCTGGTTCGGCAGGGCGCCCGCCTACAGCCTGTCGGCAGCCCACGCCGGCCATGGCGGCCATTCGCATGCCGGTCACAGCCACGCGGCGCAGGCGCATGCCTTGCATGTGCATCACGACCATTCGCATGATCATCACGATCACGCCGCGCACGACCACGACACGCACGATCATTCCCATCACGACCACGCTCATCACAATCACGCCGCTCACGATCAACCGGCCGGCGAGGTCTGCGACACGTGCGGCCATTCGCATGCGCCTGATCCGGCGCTGCTGTCGGGCGACCGCTTCGACTGGCGCACGGCCTGGTCGGCTGTAGCCGCCGTCGGCATCCGCCCCTGCTCCGGCGCGCTGATTGTGCTCAGCTTCGCGCTGCTCAACGGCCTGTGGCTCGGCGGCCTGCTGTCGGTGCTGGCGATGTCTATCGGCACCGCCATCACAGTCTCGGCGTTGGCGACGATCGCTGCGACAGCCAAGAACTGGGCGGTCTATTTCGCCGGCGATGGCCGCATGGGCAACCGTATCCACACATTCGTCGAAATCGGCGGCGCCGCGTTCGTCTTCCTGTTCGGGCTGTTGCTGTTGTCGGCGAGCCTGTCCGGAACTGTATGACCTCGGCGGGTCAGGCCTGACCCGCGATCTTTCCGCCCAACTCATCCTCGATATGAGCGCGGATGATTTCATCGAAACTGTTTTCGGCGCTGAAGCCGAGGTCCCTTGCACGGCGCGCCTCGAAGCGCGTCGGCCAACCCTTGACGATCGCCCAGATGGTCTCATCCGGCTGTTCGCGGATCAGCTTCACGACGTCGGCGCCTGCAATGCGCTCCAGCGCCTCGATCTGCTCGCCGACGGTGACGGCAACGCCGGGCATTGTGAGGTTGCGGCGCGGCCCGACAGCGGCACCGTCGAGCCCGGCGGCATGGATCAGGAAGTTCACCGCCGAACGCGGGCTGGCATGGGTGTGCAGCACCGAGCGCGGCACCGGCAGGATCGCCTCGTGGCCGCTCAGCGGCTCGCGGATGATGCCGGAGAAGAAACCTGACGCCGCCTTGTTCGGCTTGCCGGGCCGCACGCAGATGGTCGGCAGCCTTATGCCGATGCCGTCGAAGACGCCGCGCCTGGAATAGTCGGCCAGCAGCGCCTCGCTCATCTGCTTCTGGGTGCCGTAGGAGGTCAGCGGCGTCGGATGAAAGTCGTCCGGGATCACATCGGGGAACGGCGCGCCAAACACCGCGATCGACGAGGTGAAGACGAGGCGCGGCGAAAAGCCCGCCAGCCGGACCGCATCGAACAGAGCCCGTGTGCCGTCGAGATTGACGCGGTAGCCGAGATCGAAATTGGCTTCCGCCTCACCCGACACGATGCCGGCGAGATGGAACATGACGTCGGGGCGTGACGCCACCAGGCTCTCGGCAGCACCGGCGTCGGCAAGGTCGCCGGTATGCGTGGCGATGCTGACGCCGTCCATCGCCGGCGCCTGCGGCGGCACGATGTCGTGCAGGTCGAGCCCGGTGATCTTGCGGCCGTTGAGCGTGCCGTCCTTGGCCAGCCGGTCGACAAGTTTGCGGCCGACCATGCCGGCGGCGCCAGTAATCAGGATGCGCATTTCAAAGCCTCTTATTTGCCCTTGTTCTGGCTGCGACCCCGCAACCAGAACACCAGAAAGAATGCCAGCACGAAGGCGATGCCGACGATGCCGGCAAGTACGGTCGAGATATTGCCGACAGCCAGCATCACCGTCGGCAGATAGAACGCCGCGATGCCGAACAGCAGCATGATCCAGGCTGCGGCAATCAGCGCGTTTCGCGTGTCGCGATCCATCATGCCGTCCCGCCACAGCGGGAACTCGTCAACTCGGATGCCAATGCCATGAAATTCCCTGTCAGTGATAATGGCCGTGATGCGGTGGCGCACCATGGTCGTGGTCATGATCGTGCTCGTCATGGCTGTCGGCGCACTGGCCGAATTCCGGTTCGACCGTCGCGTGGCTGATGCCGTGTTCGGCGGCGAGCCGCTTCTTGATGGCGCTGACCGCCTGGTGCGGATCGACGCCATCGTTGAGGCAGGCATGCAGCGTCGCCATGTTGCTGGAGCCGTCCAGCGACCAGACATGCATATGGTGCACTTCGCGCACGCCCTTGACGGTGCCGGCAATGTCCTTGGCGATGATGTCGCGGTCGAGGCTTGCCGGTACGCCTTCGAGAAGGACGTGGGCGGCTTCGCGCATCAGCGACCATGCGGTGGACAGGATCAACACCGAGACCAGCACCGACAGAATCGGGTCGATCGGCGTCCAGCCGGTGGCCAGGATGACCAGCGCCGCCACGATCGCCGCCGCCGAACCGAGCAGGTCGCCCAGCACATGCAGGATGGCGCCGCGCATGTTGAGGCTGTCGTGGTCGCCGCCATGCAGCACGAAGAACGAGGCGAAGTTTACCAGAAGGCCGGCGATCGCCACCACCAGCATCGGCCCGCCCAGCACCGGCGCCGGCGTCATCAGCCGGCCCCAGGCTTCGTAGACGATCCACAAAGCAATGGCGAAGATGGCGATGCCGTTGGTGTAGGCGACCAGCGTCTTGACCCGGCCGAAACCATAGGTCAGGCGCACTGTCGCCGGCCGTCCGCCAAGATGGAAGGCGTACCAGGCAAGGCCAAGCGCGATCGAGTCGGCGAGCATGTGGCCGGCGTCGGCCAGCAGCGCCAGTGATCCCGTCAAAAGGCCGCCAAGCACTTCGGCCACCATGAAGCCGGCGGTCAGGCAGGCTGCGATCAGCACACGCTTCTTGTCGGTCGAGCCATGCAGGTGGCTGGCGCCATGCCCAGCAAGCGAACCATGATCATGGCTGTGCGCCATCGGAAAAAACTCCTGTTACGCGCCGAACTCGGCGCGGAAATCCTCGAGCCGCCGCTTCTGCCGGCCTTCGCCATCGAAATTGGCGGGATCGAGCCATGCCTCATAGGCTTTGCGCAGCGCCGGCCATTGCTTGTCGATGATCGAGTACCATGCGGTATCGCGGTTTTCACCCTTGACCACAAGATGCTGGCGGAAAATGCCCTCGAACTTGAAGCCGAACCGTTCCGCCGCGCGCTTTGACGGCTCGTTGCGGTTGTTGCATTTCCACTCGTAGCGGCGATAGCCGAGCCCGTCGAAAATATACTTCATGAACAGGAACTGCGCCTCGGTCGCTGGCGGCTTGCGCGAGATCAGCGGCCCCCAATAGATGTTGCCGATCTCGATGACGCCATAGGTGGGATCGATGCGCATCAGCGTCTGTCGCCCCGCGACCCTGCCGCTGGCCTTGTCGATGACGGTGAAGAACAGCGGATCCTCGCTCGCCTCGACCTTATCCAGCCATGGCTGGAAATCGGCGCGGGTTTGCGGCGGATAGTCGGGCAGCCAAGCAAAGCGTCCATCGATGTCAGGCACCGACGACGCCTCGTAAAGGCCGTCGCCATGCTTTTCGGCGCTCAGCGGTTCGAGCCGGACATAGCGGCCGTCAATGGGCTTGCGCTCGGGCCGCGGACGCGCTTGCCAATCTTTGAGATTTTCCGACACGCAAAACTCCAATCCGTTTGACTTTTGTGAGCAGACGCTCACAAAAATGCGACCTAACAGCAAGAACCACACGGACGGGAAAAATGCTCCACACGATTTCGGCCTTCGACCGTCTCGGCGAGGAAAACGCCTTTGCCGTGTTGGCGCGCGCGACTGCACTGGCTCAACAGGGCCGCGACATCGTCAATCTCGGCATCGGCCAGCCCGACTTCAAAACGCCGCAGCACATTGTCGAGGCCGCGATCAAGGCGCTGCGCGACGGCCACCATGGCTACACCCCGGCCAATGGCCTGCTGGCGACGCGCGAAGCGGTGGTGCGGCGCACGCTGACCACTACCGGCCTCGAAGTCTCGCCCGAGAATGTAATGATCCTGCCCGGCGGCAAGCCGACCATGTTCGCGGCCATCTTGATGTTCGGCGAACCGGGCGCCGAGATCCTCTATCCAGACCCAGGCTTTCCGATCTACCGCTCGATGATCGAGTTCACCGGCGCCGCGCCCATTCCGGTGCCGATCCGCGAGGAGAACGGCTTTGCCTTCTCGGCAGAAGAGACGCTGGCGCTGATCACGTCGAAGACCAGACTGCTAATCCTCAACTCACCGGCCAACCCGACCGGCGGCGTCACGCCGCGCGCCGAGATCGAGAAGCTGGTGAAGGGACTGCAAGCGCATCCGCAGGTCGCTATCCTCTCCGACGAAATCTACGACGTCATGACCTATGACGGCGAGACGCATTTTTCGCTGCTCAATTTTCCGGAAATTCGCGACCGGCTGATCGTGCTCAACGGCTGGTCGAAGACATGGGCGATGACCGGCTGGCGCATGGGCTGGTCGATCTGGCCGAATGGCGACAAGGGCGGGCATCTCTACGACAAGGTCCGCAAGCTGGCGGTCAATTGCTGGTCCTGCGTCAACGCGCCGAGCCAGTTCGCCGGCATCGCCGCCATCGACGGCCCGCAGGACGATGTCGACAAGATGATGCGCGCCTTCGACAACCGCAGGAAGATCGTGGTCGAGGGGCTGAACGCGCTGCCCGGCGTCTCCTGCATTACGCCCAAGGGCGCATTCTATGCCTTCCCGAATGTTTCGAAGACCGGCTGGAAGGCCAAGAAGCTCGCCTCGGCACTGCTCGAGGAGGCCGGCGTGGCGCTGATCGGCGGCCCCGATTTCGGCATTCTCGGCGAAGGCTACATCAGGCTTTCCTACGCCAATTCCGAAGAGAACATCTTGCACGCGCTGGAGCGGATCGAGGCGTTTTTGAAGAAGTAGGCCTTCGGCTGTTCACCCACGCCCCACGAACGGCATCTTGGTCGCCATCACCGTCATGAACAGCACGTTGGCGTCGAGCGGCAGGCTGGCCATGTGGACGACGGCGTCGGCGACGCGCTGGACGTCCATCACCGCTTCGGCGGCGATGGTGCCATTGGCCTGCGGCACGCCGACCGTCATGGCATGCGCCATATCGGTCAGCGCGTTGCCTATGTCGATCTGGCCGCAGGCGATATCATAGGGCCGGCCGTCGAGCGCCAGCGTCTTGGTCAGCCCCGATATGGCGTGCTTGGTCGCGGTATAGGGCACCGAGCCCGGCCGCGGCGCATAGGCCGAGACCGAACCGTTGTTGATGATGCGGCCGCCCATCGGCTTTTGCTTGCGCATGACGCCGAAGGCGGCGCGGGCGCACAGGAACGATCCGGTGAGATTGACGCCGACAATATCGTTCCAAACCTCGACTGGTATCTCGTCGATCGGCGTCGACTTGTAGCTCATACCGGCATTGTTGAAGAGCAGGTCGACGCGCCCGAAGGCTGCGGCCACCGTCTCGAACAGATCATCGACTTCGCCGGCCTTGCTGATGTCGCAGGCAACCGCCAGCGCCTTGGCGTCCGTTTTCCCGGCCTCGGTAATGGCGGCATCGAGCACCGCTTTGCGGCGGCCGCAAAACACCGTGTTCCAGCCGGCCTTGAGCAGCGCCGTGGCGACGCTCTTGCCGATGCCGGTGCCGGCGCCGGTGACGATGGCGGTTTTCTCTGTGAGGACTGTCATGATTTTGCTCCTGCGCGCCGCGCATCCCCGGCACAGATCGGGGTGCATCCGAATGCACCGACCCATCGCAAATGAGGGCGATCATGGCAAGCCGGACACTAATGCATGTCGCTCAAAAGTGGCCCCGGTTCTGAGAGAACGACATGCATCCGGACAAAAACATGAAGCGCCACGCGCTTTATGTGATCGGTCCGACAAAAAGGGCGGTCATTGGCGACCGCCCCCTGATCTGAACCGGGCTTGGGAGGAGGAAAAGCCGATCCGACTAACTAAAATCATGCGCTTCCTCGGTAAACGAGAAGTTAACGCTTTTCCCGCCGCGGCTGCGTTGTCTACCAGCGCGGGTTCGGCGCCGTGCCTGACGGAACCGGCACCTTGGCCGCCGACACCGTCGCCTCGACATGATCGACGAGCGCATCCGGCAGGCCGAGCCGGCCGGCGAGCAGGTCGAGATAGCCGCGTTCGGCGCGCGTATCGGGGTCGATCGTCAGTCGGGACGCCGTGTAGAGCTCGAGCCTCTGCTCATCGGTCTTGGCGCCTGCGACCAGCGTATCGAGGTCGAGCGGGCTGTCCAGCTCGGCCATCAGAAACTTTTCCGCTTCCGTGCCGATGCCGGCCAGACTGAGCTTGCCGGCGATCTTTTGGCGTTCCGCGTCATCGACATGGCCATCGGCCTTGGCCGCCGAGATCATCGCCCGCACCAGGGTCAGCGTGAACTCGTCCTCCCCCTGTGGCGCCTGTGAAGGATGAAAGCCGGTGTCGGCGGGCGGCGGCAGCAATTCCGGCTGGCCGGCCGCCGGCGCCTGCTCGGGTGCATTGCCGGCCTTGTAATTCTGGTAGGCCTTGTAGGCGAGACCGCCGATCGCAGCCAGTCCGCCGAGCTTCACGGCCGTGCCGGTGACCTGCCGTCCCGTGCCGGTTCCAAGCAGCACCGCGGCCAGCGCACCGGCGGCCAGCGGATTGTCCTTGGCCATCTGCACAGCCTGCCCGGCCTTGTCGCGAACGGTGCCGGTTGTGCCGGGAACTTGCGAGCCGAGCAGATCGTCGAGAAGCTTCTTGGGGTCGAACATGGTGCCTCCAGAAAAGGGCCCGCGCCAACGTGGACGGGCAGGTTTTGGACGTTGCAGACGTAGGTCCCGATTGTTGACATTACAATGACGGACCGGCGCTTTGCTATCGGCGCCGGCAATGCCGCAAATCAAATTCGATGTGTCGAAACCCGCCTCGGCTTCGGTTAGTGTCGCCGCAACGTCGGCGAGGGAGGAGTTTTGCCGTGACCGATCAGCCAGACCGCGACCAAGCACGAGATCCCCAGGATCTGGAGCGCCTGCTAATTGATCGGCAATGGGCGGGAGACATTGAGGGCATGGTAGCGCTGTTCGAACCCGATGCCGTCATCGACACCGGAGCAGCCGAATTGACGCGTGGCCATGAGGCGATCCGCGCTTTGTTCGAAGCCTTTGCCGCGAGCTGGCGAAAATTCCAGCGCGGCGAGCAGCGCCCGGCGGCCATTAACGGCGACCTCGCGTTGACGTCGACCAGGCTTGCCGACGGCTCGATAACCTCAGAGGTCGCGCGCCGGCAGGCCGACGGCACATGGCTGTGGGTGATCGACCGCTATTCTGTCGTGTGGTGATCCAGTCAGGGCGTCGGCGGCACTTAACTGCCGATATGTCCCCTGCCCTGCGCCTGCGCAAGTTCGACCTGGCGCTGGCGCTCGGCATAGCGGGTGCGATCCTCATCCGAGCGTGCCTCGTAGCAATGCGGGCATGACACGCCGGTGGAAAAATGCGGCGACAGCCGGTTCTCCGGCGTCAGCGGATGCCGGCAGGCGCGGCAGAGTTCGGCCTCGCCTTCGGTCAACCCATGCGACACCGAGACCCGCTCGTCGAAGACGAAACACTCGCCCTGCCACAGGCTGTCTTCGGCCGGCACCTCTTCAAGATATCTGAGGATGCCGCCCTTGAGATGGAACACATCCTCGAAGCCGAGCGACTTCACATAGGCCGTCGCCTTTTCGCAGCGGATGCCGCCGGTGCAGAACATCGCAACCTTGCGGCCGTCGAGTTGGTCGCGGTGTTTTTCCACCCAGGCCGGGAATTCGCGAAAGCTCGACGTGCGCGGGTCCACCGCGCCCTCGAACGTCCCGATCGACACTTCGTACGCGTTGCGTGTGTCGATGACGATGGTGCCGGGGTCCGAGATCAGCGCGTTCCAGTCGGCCGGCGCGACATAGGTCCCCGCACCCGTCGCCGGGTCGAGGTCTTCGACGCCCATGGTGACGATCTCGCGCTTCAGCCGCACCTTCATGCGATGGAACGGCATTTCGGCGGCAGTGCTGTATTTGACCTCGAGATCGGCAAGACCCTCGATGGCCTCGAGATAAGCGATCAGGTCGGCTATGTCGGCTTCGCTGCCGGCGACCGTGCCGTTAATGCCCTCCTGCGCCAGAAGCAGCGTGCCCTTGATGCCGCGCCCGCAGCAGAAGGCGGCAAGCGGCGTGCGCAAGACCCGCAGCGCGTCGAAGTCGCCCAGCCTCGCAAATTTGTAGAGCGCGGCGACGCGCACGGGTTCATGGTTGGTCATCGCCAAGCCACTAGACCGTGGTCAAAGCGGATTCAAGGCAGAGCTAAAGACACTTCGTCGGTATTCGCCCGCAGGCTCGTTGGCCGACATGTGACATCGCGGCAGGCCGGGTTTCGTGGACTCGGAATCGGCCTTCTGCTAATCGGTTGAAATCACCTAGGGAGAGACAAGCCAATGCTCAGCAAGACCGAAACGCTCCTGTCGCTGCTCAATGGCCAGCCGGTCATTCCGGTGCTGAAGATCGCCAATGTCGCGGACGCCGTCCCGCTCGCCCGGGCGCTGGCCGCCGGCGGCCTGCCGGCAATCGAGATCACGTTGAGAACCGCCGATGCGCTGGAAGCGATCCGCCGCGTCGCCGGTGAGGTCGAGGGCGCCATTGTCGGCGCCGGAACAATTCTCGATGCCAAGCAGTTCGACGAGGCAGCGGCCGCTGGCTCGAAATTCATCGTCAGCCCCGGCATCACGCGAGAGTTGCTGGCGGCGGCCAAGGACAGCGACGTTCCCTTGCTGCCCGGCGCTATCACGCCCGGCGAGATCATGGCTGCCCGCGAGGCCGGCCTGCGGTTCCTGAAATTCTTCCCGGCCGAACAATCCGGCGGCATCGCCTCGCTCAAGGCCTTTGCCTCGCCGCTGGCCGACGTGAAATTCTGCCCGACCGGCGGCATCTCGGCCAAGAACGCCGCCGACTATCTCAGCCTGGCCAATGTCGTCTGCGTGGGCGGCTCGTGGGTGGCGCCGGACGAGTTGGTCAAGGCCGGCAAGTGGGATGAGATCGAGGCGCTCGCGAAGGCCGCGAGCAAGCTCGGAAAATAACCTCCGCTACTTTGTCTTTGCGCAATTCCCAAGGGAAGCGCTCCGCGCTTTCCCGGGAAAATCACAGTGTTCCCGGAATTGCACTCGGCACAAAAACCCGCCAGCTGCGCCGACCGGGTTTGCTACGCGTTGAGATTTTGGTTCCCGCTCATGGGCTCGAACCACGATTCACGCCTTCAAAGGGCGCTGTCCTACCATTAGACGAAGCGGGAATGCAGTTTGGTGGTTAGCATTCTGTGGCGATGGAAGCCAGTGCTCGATATCTCGCTAGAAGCAAAAGCCGCACGGCTTGCCCAGCGCGGCTTCGATTTCGATATTGACCGGGTCACGCCCTACTTCGTCTGGAAGCGGGCGACCGAAAGGAATTTTACGGCATTGCCGGTGAAGCGGTTGGCATCGGCCATCTGGTTGTCCGCCTGGAAGCCTGCGGTGTAGACCTCGCTCGGCGGCGTATGCACGATGTTGTAGGCATAGCGCGGCGCAGTCGTCGGGCTGGAAACGGTGGCGATGTTGTCGCCGCTGCTCAGCGCCCAGCGGGCCGCCTGCGGTTCGGCCGCCACCACCACTGCCTTCGGTCCTGGCTTCAGGTCGCGAGCCGAAGCCCTTGCTTCCTTGCGTGTCGTCTTGACGCCGGCGCCGATCACCGAGGCTGGATCGGTACCGGCGGGACGGGCAGCAATAGCACCGCGCGGCGATGCGGCATCGACACCTGACGGATCGTTGAACGCCGAGCGAGGCTCGAGCGACGCAACCTGATAGTCGTCGGTAGCACCGGCTGTATCGGCGGCGCTGGCCTGTTCGAGAACCGCCTTGACCTCGTCCGGACGCTGCGACGGCAGCACCGAGAACGCGTCGGTTGCGGTCTGCTTGTGGGCAGCCGTATCGGCCAGCGCCAGCAGAACGCCCTTGTCCTGCGGCGCAAGCTCAGCCGGCGGCGAAGAGCGGTCGGGACGCCAGGTCGGCAACGGGACGTTGACCGCGACCTGCGCCGGAGCGGCAGCTTGATCGGCTCCCTGGTCGGCATTGCTCGCATCGGCCGTGCCGAACGGCACATTGGCCGGCGCCTGCGCCGTCGCCACCGTCTGTTCGGTGGTGGCATCGGCCACGCCGAACGGCACGGTCTCAGGTTGTTGCGCGCCGACATCGGCCTTCGGCCGCGGTGCGAAAGCGGGCAGCGGCACTTCCTTGGCGGGCAGCGCGGCGATGATCGTCTCCGGCGTGTCCTGCGGCTCCGAATCGTCAGCGCTGTCGTCGGCAAGCTGCGGAATGTTGGCGCGCTTGGCGTTCTGCGGCGACACGATCGCGATGCCAGGCAGATTGCTGTTGTTGTTGCTCGAGGCAGCCAGCACCGGCTTCACGCTTCTCGGCGGCGGCGCGGCGGTAGCGACATCGGCGCTGTCGTCGGCTTCGTCTTCACCGCCACCGCCAAAGAACGCGGACAGGAAGCCACCGGATTTCTTGGTGCTGCCGCCTGCGCTGGCCATCATGATGGCAGGAGAACCGGCGCCCTTGCGCGCCTTGTAGGAGGCGAGCGCCTGGTCATAACCCGGCAACGGCCTGCCGTCGCTCGGCACATGCAGCGTCTTGCCATTGGGGAACAGGCTGACCAGTTCCTGGCGGCTGATGCCTGGCCAATGCCGCACATTGCCGACGTCCATGTGGACGAAGGGCGAACCCGACGACGGATAGTAGCCGACGCCGCCGCCCTGCATCTTCAGGCCGATGTTGCGCAGCTTTTTCAGCGGCACACCCGGAATGTAGAAGTCCATCGCCTTGCCCAGCATATGCTGGCTTTCCTTGGCGACACCGCGGCTGCGGCTGCGCAGCATCGAATTGGTCGACGGCGAGCGATAGCCGCAGACGACCTGGATATAGTCGGTGGCGCCGGCCTGCCGGTAAGCTTCCCACACCAGATCGAGCAGGCGCGGATCCATCTTGGTCGGTTCGTTGCGACGCCAGTCGCGCAGGATGATGTTGATCTTCCTGAGGCCTGCCGGATCGTAGCGGCCATTGCGCTTGTAGACGATCTCGGCCTTTTCGTGCGTGTGGAGGTGATAGAGCTTGAGCGAGCGCGTTTCAGCGCTGGCGCCGGCAGCAGTTGCGGCGAGGAAAGCGAACGCAACGATCAACGCTGCCAGCCATCTCGGCCAGACGCCCATGTGATCGCGCCGCCCGTTTCTGTGTCGTTCGACTTTGTTCAAATCAAAAGGCCTTGCAGGCTGCCGTTTGTCCCCGGATTTGTCCAAACGGATGCGTGGTTCTCACATCCGAATATCGATCCTAATGGTTAATCATCGCTTATTGAAGCCGAAATGCGGTAACACCGTGGCGATATCCCGTCAAAAATAATACACAGGATTTCTTGGTAAACTGCTGGTTTAGATCAAGATTCAGCCTTTTCGCGCTACACGATCTGTTACCGCTGGCCTTAATGCGTGAACAACGCTGTCCGCGTCAGCCATATTCCCGCCCCAACCCCCTTATGCAGCGCCGGATATGGCATGGCAAGCTGGTCCCGGCCTTGCGTTGGCAAGCTGTGGAATTCGGCGTTCAGGAGGCAAGGCGGTCGAGGCGACCGGTTTCCGGGTCGATGCCGTGTTCCTTGAGCTTGCGGTAGAGCGTCGAGCGGCCGATGCCGAGACGCCGTGCGACCTCGCTCATCTGGCCGTTATAATGGTCGATGGCGAGCTTGATCATTTCGAGTTCGACATCGGCCAGCGCACGCACATTGCCACGCTCGTCCAGCGCCCGCAGCGTGCCGAAACGCTGAAGCAGCCTCGCCGGAGGGGCGGGCTCGGCAGCTGCAGTACCGGCGTCGTCAGTCTGCGCGCCATCGCCTTGCGATCCGGTGCTCAAGGCCATGACGGGGTCCGACAAGGACGCATCGGCGTCGAGATTGACGGTGCCGTCGACCTGCGCCCGGATCTGCGGAAATTCGTCAGTCGTGAGCACATCGCCTTCGGCAAGCACCGAGGCCCTGAACACGGCGTTTTCCAGCTGCCTGATGTTTCCCGGCCAATCATAGGCCTGCAGCATGGCCAGTGCGGCATCCGAGATGCCGTGCAGGCGATTGCCCGCCGGCGCCACCTTGTCCATGAAATGCTTGACCAGATAGGGGATGTCGTCGCGGCGGTCGCGCAGCGGCGGCACGACGATCGGGTAAACGTTGAGCCGGTAGAACAGGTCCTCGCGAAACTTGCCGTCCTTGACCTGCTGCAGAAGGTTGCGGTGGGTGGCCGAGATCAGCCTGATGTCGACCCTGACGGTGGAACGGCCGCCGACCGGATCGACCTCGCCATCCTGCACGGCGCGCAACAGCTTGACCTGCACGTCGAGCGGCAGGTCGCCGATCTCGTCCAGGAACAGCGTGCCCGAATGCGCCTCGACGAACTTGCCGGTGTGCTTTTCGGTGGCGCCGGTGAACGAGCCTTTTTCGTGACCGAACAGGATCGATTCGACCAGATTGTCGGGGATGGCGCCGCAATTCACTGTGACGAACGGTTTTGTGCGGCGTTCGCCGCTGCCCTGGATGGCGCGCGCCACCAATTCCTTGCCGACGCCCGATTCGCCCTCGATCAGGATCGGGATGTTGGAGGCCGCAGCCTTCTGGCCGAGGCGGATCACCCGGTCCATCGCCGGGCTATGCGTGATCATGTCCTTGAATGTCAGGTGGCCGCCGCGACGCCGCGACGTGCGCTTGACCTCGTCCTCGACCGCCTCGACCTTGAGCGCGTTGCCGATCGCGGTCTGCAGCCGGTCGGGAGACGCCGGCTTGACGACAAAATCGAAGGCGCCGTGGCGCATCGCCGAGACCACCGTTTCGATGCCGCCCTGCGCAGTCTGCACGATGACGGGAACAGTGATGCCGCGCTCGCGCATCACCTTCAGCACGCCGATGCCGTCGAGGCCCGGCATGACAAGGTCGAGGATGACTGCCGAAATATCCCTCGCATTGGGTCCGTCAAGCGCGCTCAGACCGGCCTCGCCACCATCGGCAACGATGGCGCTGTGGCCGAATTTCGTCACCGCCGCCTCGAGCAGCCGGCGCTGCACGGGATCGTCATCGACTATAAGAATGGAACCTGTCATGACTGATTTGAGTTGCCCGCCTGGGAAATTCCCATGGATCATCTTGGCACAGGGTTCTAAACAAGGTTTCAAAAAACCCGGTGAACGAATTCCTTAGGATTTGACCGGCTTGTCCTTTCCCCTTGATTCCAGAAGGTAATTGTTGATGAGCAGGATTCTCGGTCGGCAGCTTGCGGCGGTAGCGTCCGGTCAGGGCGCGGCGGAACTCGGCGACCTGCCGGAATGGAATCTCGCCGATCTTTATTCCGGCATGGAGGCGCCCGAACTGAAGCGCGACCTTGCCAAGGCGGCGGCCGATGCCGTCGCCTTCGAGAACCGCTGGAAGGGCACGCTGGCTGCGGAGGCCGGGCGCGGCAGCGCCGGCAGGCTTGGCGAGGCGCTGACAGCCTATGAGGCGCTGGAGGAACTGATCGGCCGCATCGTCTCCTATGCCGGCCTGATCTATGCCGGCAACACCGCCGATCCGCAGCGCGCAAAGCTCTATGGCGACATCCAGGAGAAGATGACCGACGCCAGCGCGCATCTTTTGTTCTTCGCGCTGGAGCTGAACCTGATCGACGACAAGGCGCTCGAAGCAGCCCTCGCCGCCGACGCCGGCTTTGCCCATTACCGCCCCTGGGTGCTCGACCTCAGAATGGACAAGCCCTACCAGCTCGAGGACCGGGTCGAGCAGCTGTTCCATGAGAAATCGATCACCGGACGCGGTGCCTGGAACCGGCTGTTCGACGAGACGATGACCGATCTGCGCTTCGACATAGACGGCGAGGAACTGACGCTGGAGCCGGCGCTGAACCGCCTCCAGGACGCCGATGGGGAGGTCCGCCGCCGCGCCTCCGAAGCGCTGGCCGCAACCTTCCGCAAGAGCCTGCGCACCTTCACGCTGATCACCAACACGCTGGCCAAGGACAAGGAGATTTCCGACCGCTGGCGCGGCTTCGAGGACATCGCCGATTCACGCCATCTCGCCAACCGCGTCGAGCGCAGCGTGGTCGATGCGCTGGCGTCGGCCGTGCGCGAGGCCTATCCGCGCCTGTCTCATCGCTACTACGCGCTGAAGGCGCGCTGGCTCGGCATGGAGGTGATGAACCACTGGGACCGCAACGCCCCCTTGCCCGAAACGCCGCAGGCCGTGATCCCTTGGGACGACGCCAGGAACACCGTGCTGTCGGCCTATCAGCGCTTTTCCCCCGATATGGCGGAGATCGCCCGCGTCTTCTTCGACCGCAACTGGATCGACGCGCCGGTCAGGCCCGGCAAGTCGCCCGGCGCCTTCGCCCATCCGACCGTGCCTTCGGCGCACCCTTACGTGCTGCTCAACTACATGGGCAAGCCGCGCGATGTGATGACGCTGGCGCATGAACTCGGCCACGGCGTGCATCAGGTGCTGGCCGGCGGCCAGGGCGCCCTGATGGCTTCGACGCCGCTGACTTTGGCCGAGACGGCCTCAGTATTCGGCGAGATGCTGACCTTCCGTTCGCTGCTCGACCAGACCACCGACAAGCGCGAGCGCAAGGCGATGCTCGCCCAGAAGGTCGAGGACATGATCAACACGGTCGTGCGCCAGATCGCCTTCTACGAGTTCGAGCGCAAAGTGCATGCAGAGCGCAAGAACGGCGAACTGACCTCCGACAAGCTCGGCCAGTTCTGGCTCGAGGTGCAGGCAGAAAGCCTGGGGCCGGCGATCAAGCTGCGCGAGGGCTATGAGGTCTTCTGGACCTACATCCCGCACTTCGTCCACTCCCCCTTCTACGTCTACGCCTATGCCTTTGGCGACTGCCTGGTGAACTCGCTCTACGCGGTCTACCAGAACGCTGAGCATGGCTTCCAGGATAAGTATTTCGAGATGTTGCGCGCCGGCGGCACCAAGCATCACTCGGAGCTTCTCGCGCCCTTCGGCCTCGACGCCACCGACCCCGCCTTCTGGCAGATCGGGCTTGGCGTGATCGGCGGCCTGATCGACGAGTTGGAAGCGCTCGACAGTTAATGCGCGCACCCATTGGACCGATGGCGCAGAGTGGCAGGTTCAGCAGCGGCCTCGACTTTGCAGAATCGCAGAACAGTTTAGCCGGAATGCATGTGACGGCAGCTCTGTTCTTGTTCTAAATATCTGTTCTTGAATAACTCTCCGGCGAAAATTCCGTTAGCTTTCCCGAAGCCGTATGATAGCTTTCCGACTGAAGCTCAGCCGGGCGCGCGGCTTAAGGCCGGACAGCATCCCGGCCCATGGCAGCGGCCTGGCGGATGCGACAGCGACGGTTGGCAATGGGCGGAAAGCCGAACGCCGACACTCGACGACAGACCGGCTGTTCCCTGAGCCGCCGAACCACATTGGATGATCCGATCTGCCAAGGTCATGACTTGGGACGGCGGCGGACGGATCCGACTGGAGAGAGACGATGACCTTCTTTTACATTGTCCTGGCGTTCCTTGTAGGTGTGTTGGTTGGCTGGTTTATCTGGGGCCGGCTGCGCGGCGAACTCGACAGCCTGCGCGGCGATCTCGACCGCACCCGCAGCGAGCGTGACAGACTGCGTGCCGACGCCAATCGTCTGACTGGCGAACTCGACGCCTGCGGCAAGACCCGCGCCGATCTCGAACGCCGGCTGCGTGAAACATCGGCTCCATCCGCCAAGCCTTCTAGTTCGGCGCCGGCCGCGCTGGTGTCGACAGCGGCAACGGCCAAGTCCGCCCCGGCCGCGAAACCTGCCCCCGCCAAACCCGCCGCGGCCAAACCAGCTGCGGCCAAATTCGCGGCCGCAAAACCAGCGGCCAGCAAACCTGCCGCCGCCAAGGCCGCGCCCAAAGCCGCGGCTTCAAAGCCCGCCGCCGTCCCGAAGAAGACCGCCCCGGCAGCTGGGAAGGCCGACAATCTGCGTCGCCTGATCGGTATCGGCCCGGTCAACGACAAACTGCTCAAAGGCCTTGGCGTCACGACCTACGCGCAGATCGCCGGCTGGACCGCGACCGATGTCAAGCGCATCGAGGACACGCTGAATTTCGACGGCCGCATCGCCCGCGAAAAGTGGGTCGAGCAGGCCAAGCTGCTTGCCGCCGGCGACGAAAAGGAGTTCGCACGCCAATTCCCGAGCGCCGGGACCGCCAACAACAGCTGATCTGTCATCGGCAACATAACCAGAAGGCGGCGCTCTCGGGCGCCGTCTTTGTTTTTGCATTCGCCACTGTCTTTGCGCCCTGCGACGCCGCTCCCTCGATTGCACGCCGCCCGGCCTCCATATAGAGCGGTTCTGGCGTCATCGACCGCAGCACCCGAGCCCCATGCCCCTGCCCTCTGCCATTTTCCGCAACGATGAAAGCGGCCGTCAGTTGGTCTTCGACCACCCGGCCGACATCATCATTGCCTATGATGCCAAGGAATTTCTGCCGGCGCTGGTGGCCGCGCAGGCGGCGAGCGATGCCGGCAAATGGCTGGCCGGCTATTTCTCCTACGAAGCGGGCTATCTGCTCGAAGCGAAACTGGTGCCGCTGCTGCCTGAAGGCCGGCGCGCGCCACTGGTTTGTCTGGGTGTCTTCGATGCTCCGGTCGAAGAGGCCGTGCCGCGCAACGATGCGCCGGCCACCAATGGCCCCATCTTCGACGCCAGGGCCAGTTGGTCCGCTCAGGATTACGCCAGACGCTTCGCGCGCCTCCACGACCACATCCGTAAGGGCGATTGCTACCAAGGCAACCTGACCTTTCCGGTCCGTGCCCAATGGTCGGGCGATTCGCTTGGTGCCTTCGACGCACTGACAGGGCGCCAACCGGTCAAGTATGGTGCGCTGATTTCGCTCGGCGATCCCATCGTCTTGTCGCGTTCGCCCGAGCTGTTCTTCGAGATCAATGCCGAAGGCATGATCGAAACCCATCCGATGAAGGGTACCGCACCGCGCGGCGCGACCAAGGCCGAGGACGCGCGGTTGAAGTCCTTCTTGCGCAGGGACGAAAAGAACCAGGCCGAGAACCGGATGATCGTCGATCTCCTGCGCAACGACATCTCCCTGATCAGCGAGATCGGCACGCTGGAAGTGCCGGAACTGTTCCGCATCGAGAGCTACCCGACCGTCCATCAGATGGTGAGCCGTGTGCGGGCGAAGCTTCTGCCTGATCTCGGCATCCGCCAAATCTTTGGCGCGCTGTTTCCCTGTGGCTCGATTACCGGCGCACCGAAAATCCGCGCCATGGAAATCCTGCACGAGCTGGAAGAGACACCGCGCGACGTCTATTGCGGCGCCATCGGCTGGATCGCGCCTGGCGGCATGATGCGCTTTTCGGTGGCGATCCGCACCATATCGCTCTTTTCCAGTGGCGAGGCCGTTTACAATGTCGGCGGCGGCGTCGTCTTCGATTCGACGGCGCAAGAGGAGTATCAGGAGTGTCTGCTGAAGGCGCGCTTCGCGACGGGGACACCGCCGATTTCGAGCTGATCGAGACCATGCGCTGGGAGCCCGGCCAGGGCTTTCTGCGCTTCGAACGCCATCTCGCGCGCCTTTACGGCTCGGCGGAAGAACTCGGCTTTGCCTGCGATCCGCAGCGGATCGGCGAGGTGCTGGCGAATACTATCGGGGCGCAGCAGACGGCGCTGCGCACCCGGCTCGTCCTGCAGCGCAATGGCGAAGTGACCGCCTCGGTCCAGCCCTATGAGCCGTTCGCCGCCGACAAGGTCTGGCGGCTGCAGCTGGCACGGGTGCGGCTCTCCTCCACCGACACGCTGCTGCGCCACAAGACCGGCCGGCGACAGATCTACACCCACGCCCGCTCCGAATATCTGATCACCCAGGCCGACGAAGTGTTGCTCGCAAATGAGCGCAGCGAAATCTGCGAAGGCACCATCACCAACGTCTTCGCCGATTTCGGTGATGGCATGCTGATGACACCCAGGCTCGACTGCGGCCTGCTGCCTGGCGTATTGCGCGCCGAGCTGCTGGACGAAGGCCGCGCCCAGGAGGCGATCTACAGCTATGACGAGTTGAAATCCGCCAAAACACTGTTCGTCGGCAATTCTCTGCGCGGCTTGATCCCGGCAACATTGGCCTGATACGAAGCGGCTGCGAGAATAACAGCCGGCATTGGACACTTTCTAGCGAAGCATGAATTCTCGTCAGCCCACGCACACCCCCTATGATGGCTCCTCAAAGCTCTTCACCATCGGGCTGAAGCCGCTCGAGCTCGACAAGTGGATCGAGGTCGACCGGTATCTCTTCGATCATCTCGCCGAAAAGCGCCGGCTCTATGCCGAAATTCCCGACAAGGTGTTTGTCGAGGAAGACGGCACGCGCGACGCCCAGCGCGAAGTGCGCGGCCTCATCGAAGCACATCTGCTGTCGACATTTCCCGGGATGTACCGGCGCACCAATGCCGGGGTTGAGGTCATTGGCGCCAAAGCCGACTCTGACGCCACCTTCCCCGATGCCCCGCTGGCCGCAGCGTCGCTGCTCGTCCAGGAAGACCTGATCCTGATGCGCCGTGACGACACGGGCTGGCGACTCGCCGCCGGCTCGCTGTGCTTCCCGTCATCCTGGTCGCTGGTCGAGAAATTCGGCCGGCCGCTGCAGCAGATCCACGCACCGGTGCCCGGCTTCGGTCCGGGCACCAGGCCGGCCGAGCTCATCAACCGCATGTTCGACGGCCTGCAGGGTCAGGCTGTCGAACGCTTCAACTGGTCGATCCAGGCCGGCGACGCGCTCTATCATCCGCTCTCCAATGTCGAGCGCATCGACCGTGCCACCAACCGCCCCTCGCGATTTCCCGACGGCGACGTCAACGCCCACGCCTTCATCCGCGTCGAGCGCCAGACGCTGCGCAAACTGCCTCTGTCGCGCGACATCCTGTTCACCATCCGCATCCATCTCGACCCGCTGAAAGTGCTGGCGCGGCATCCCGACCGGGCAACGCTTGCCGCCTCTTTCGCGGCGCAATTGCAGGCGCTGGATGAGGCTCAACTCGACTATAAGGGGATGACATCAGACCGTGACCGGCTGGTGCAACGCCTGCAAACCATGGCTCAGGAGTGACGATGATCCGACATGTTCTGAAGCTAGCCGTCCTGCTCGGTGCATTGCTGGCGTTGCCGGCAACAGCGCATGCGGAACCGGTGACCTATGCGGGGAAGCTCGGCAACATCGACATCGTCGTCGAGTTTACCGGTGATCCGGCGACGGCTGGAGAGGCACTGGCGGGCCGCTATTTCTACCGCTCCAAGGGCGTCGATATTCCTCTGCAGGCGAAGTCGAGCAAGGGCGCCACCTTTCAATTGGCCGAGGAAGAAGCCTGCGATGCCAAGAAGTGCGGCGACGGCCAGGCTCCACCCATCGGCGCCGTCTGGCGATTGAGTTCCGCCGACAATGGCAAGACGCTGGAAGGCACCTGGACGGCCAAAAGACCCTGCCGCTGAAGCTGACAAGGATCGCCAGCCGTGCCCAGACGGAGACGCCGGCGACGACGCCACGCGATCTTTATGATTTCACCGACATGACATTCTCGGGTGACGATGCGCCGATCACCATGGCGGCATCGCCCTACGACTATCTCAAGCTGGATTTCGCGCCCGAGGCAGACGCCAAGGAAGGTTGGCCGGATGCAGCCTACAACTATGTCACCGATCCACGCACCAAATTCGCCAGGCCGCGCATCGTCGATCTCGCCGGCGGCGCGCCGATCGAAGCCGCCAATGCCTTGCTGCAGAACCGCCATTGGCATGACAGCCTCAGCGCCTTGACCTGCGCGGCGCTGCAATACGCCGGCTTCCACGATGGACCACCGATGGAGGGCATGGATGACGATTCGCTTGGCGGCTACGAAGACACGACGTCCAAAGTGACGTCATTGACGCCGAAGCTGATGAGCTGGTCGGAATCCGGCAGCCTCTATTGCGGCGGTGCGCATCCGAACAACTATTCCGACGCCTATGTCATGGACGTGCGCCGTGGCGCCTTGCTTACCCTTCAGGACATGTTTTCCGATACGGGCGACGGCAAGCCAGGCCCCTCGCTGGCCGCCTTCGTCAGGGAAAACCGCAAGAAGCCAAGCGACCAGACCGAGGTGGATTACGAGGCCGAATGCGGCATCGACGATTTGATCAGCGACTATCTAGGCGCCAGCCTGAAGCGCGATGGCGACAGGCAGGTTCTGGTCTTCGGGCTGCAAGGTTTGCCCAACGTCATCCAGGCTTGCGGCGACGATCTCGTTGAAATGCCGGTCTCCGAAGCACAAGCGCTGTTCACACCGGAATTCGCGAAACTGCTCGAACCGTAGGCGCGCATCTGCGCCGTCGGGAACTAACCTTATCCCTGCTTTTCGCTTTATTGTGACAATGATCTATGGTTTGTCGCGCGGCGGTCGAACGGCCGTTTTGGCGCGTTGCTTGAAGGAGTGCTCGATAAAATGGCGAATGAAAACTGGCCCGTTTACGGTGAAATCACCGGCCCTGTCGTGATGATCGGCTTTGGTTCGATCGGACGGGGAACGCTGCCTCTGATCGAGCGCCATTTCAAATTCGACAAGTCGCGCATGACGGTCATCGACCCGCTCGACACCGACCGCAAGCTGCTCGACGAGCGCGGCATCGCCTTCGTGCAGGAGCACGTGACCGAGAAAAACTACAAGAAACTGCTGACGCCGCTTTTGACCAATGGTGGCGGCCAGGGCTTTTGCATCAATCTGTCGGTCGATACCGGCTCGGTCGACCTGATGCGGCTCTGCCGCAAGCTCGGCGTGCTCTACATCGACACCGTCGTCGAGCCGTGGCTCGGCTTCTATTTCGACGCCAAGGCCGACAATGCCAGCCGCACCAACTACGCGCTGCGCGAAGCCTTGATCAAGGAGAAGCACGACAAGCCCGGCGGCGCTACCGCGGTTTCGACCTGTGGCGCCAATCCGGGCATGGTCTCGTGGTTCGTCAAGCAGGCGCTGCTGAACCTTGCCGGCGACCTCGGCCTCGAGTTTTCCGAACCCGCGCAGGACGACCGTGACGGCTGGGCGAAGCTGATGAAGAAGGCCGGCGTCAAGGGCATCCACATCGCCGAGCGCGACACCCAGCGCACCAAGAAGCCGAAGCCGATGAACGTGTTCTGGAACACCTGGTCGGTCGAAGGTTTCATCTCGGAAGGGCTGCAGCCGGCCGAGCTCGGCTGGGGCACGCATGAGAGATGGATGCCGAAGAACGGCAAGGAGCACAAGCATGGCTCCAAGGCTGCGATCTATCTCGAACAGCCCGGCGCCAACACCCGCGTGCGCTCCTGGTGCCCGACGCCGGGCGCGCAATACGGTTTCCTGGTGACGCATAATGAGGCGATCTCGATCGCCGACTTCTTCACCGTGCGCGGTAAGAAGGGCAAGGTCCAATACCGCCCGACCTGCCACTATGCCTATCACCCCTGCAACGACGCCGTGTTGTCACTCCACGAAATGTTCGGCGCTGCCGGCAAGCCGCAGCCGGTCCACCATGTGCTCGACGAAAACGAGCTGGTCGACGGCGTCGACGAGCTTGGCGTGCTGCTCTACGGCCATGCCAAGAACGCCTACTGGTACGGTTCGCAGCTGTCGCTGGCCGAAGCCCGCAAGCTGGCGCCCTACCAGAACGCTACCGGCATGCAGGTCACCTCGGCCGTGCTCGCCGGCATGGTCTGGGCGCTGGAAAACCCGGAAGCCGGCATCGTCGAGGCCGACGAGATGGACTACAAGCGCTGCCTGGAAGTGCAGTCCCAGTATCTCGGACCGGTCAAGGGCTACTACACCGACTGGACGCCGCTCGATAACCGTCCGGGCCTGTTTCCCGAAGACCTCGACAAAAGCGACCCGTGGCAATTCCGCAACATCCTCGTTCGATAGCGGTTCCATACCCCTGCCTCACTGCCTTGCAATCGCCCGGAAATCGGGCGATTGAAGGGATGCGGACGAGAGCAGTGTGCATCCATTTGGACGCACGAGGGACGGCTCTGGAAACTTGAGGCCACGCACATCGTGTTCCCCAAAACGTCGTTTGACGATTGGGCCGATGCGTCAGGAGAGGATTTGATATGACGATTGCGCGCAAAATTCTTTCTGCGGGCGCGGCGGGCGTTCTTGCGACGATGCTTGCCGCCTGCACCACCGGCGGCTCCGACGGGCCACCGATCTCATCGCAGGCGCGAGGCGTCGAAGGCTCATGGCTGAACGCCGAAGGCAAGGCGGTCTCGACATTGAACGGCGGCGTCTTCACCACCGTTTCGGCGGAGACCGGTGAGAAATTCGCTGACGGCAGCTACACCAAGACCGGCGCCACCTCGGTCGAGATCAACGGAACCTCGCTGATCCGGCAGCAGCCAATCGCTTTCAACTGCCTGCTGGTGTCCATAAACCAGCTGAATTGCACCAGCTCCGCCGGGCAGAACTTCGTGCTGACCAGGCGCGGCTGAACCTTTCCCATGCGGCTTTGCGGATGGCGGCGCCGCGATGCCGCCGCCTCTTTTATGCCGGCAAACCGATGCCGGTTATCCGCCCTGATTCTTCTTGCATCGCCACAACCGCGATGTGAACATACCCGAAATGCTGGCTGTTATCCTGCAGTCGGGCAAGAGCGTTAAACGCCTTTGATCATATCCGGGAGACGAAGATGAAGAAGCTCGCCGCCATTGCCGCCCTCTCTGCCTCGACACTCGGCCTGTCGGCCGCACCATCCTTTGCCGACTACACGTTGAACATCCTGCATTTCAACGATTGGCACAGCCGCATCGAAGGCAACAACAAATACGAGTCGACCTGCTCGGCCGAGGAAGAGACCAAGGGTGAGTGCATCGGCGGCGCCGGCCGGCTGGTCACCGCGATCGCACAGGAGCGCAAGAAGCTCGAAGGCCAGAACGTGCTGCTGCTCAATGCCGGCGACAGCTTTCAGGGATCGCTGTTCTACATCACCTACAAGGGCACGGCGGAGGAGGAATTCCTCAATCAGATCAAGCCCGACGCGGTGACGCTCGGCAACCACGAATTCGACGATGGCGAGAGCGCGCTGGTGCCTTATCTCGACAAGGCGAAGTTCCCGATCGTCAGCGCCAATGTCGTGCCCAACGACAAGTCCGGCGCCGCAGGCAAGATCAAGCCGTCGATTGTGCTTGAGGTCGGCGGCCAGAAGATCGGCATTGTCGGCGCCGTGACCAACGACACGCCGGAACTCGCCTCTCCCGGCCCCAACATCACCATCGCCGACGACGTCAAGTCGATCACCGCCGAGGTCGAGAAGCTGAAGGCGCAAGGCGTCAACAAGATCATTGCCGTCACCCATATCGGCTACAGGCGCGAGCGCGATGTCATCGCCAAGATCCCGGGCATCGATGTGGTGGTCGGCGGCCACAGCCATTCGCTTCTGTCCAACACCGACCCGAAGGCTGAAGGCCCCTACCCGACGATGGTCGACAACCCCGACGGCTCCAAGGTGCCTGTGGTGCAGGCCGCGTCCTATTCGAAATATCTCGGCGAATTCAAGGTCGTGTTCGACGACAATGGCAACGTCAAGGAAGCCAGCGGCGACCCGATCTTCCTCGACAAGTCGATCACTCCCGATCCGGCCGTTCTTGCCCGCATCAAGGAGCTTGGCGCGCCGATCGAGGCGCTGAAGAACAAGGAAGTGGCCGAGACCACCGAGGCCATCGACGGCAGCCGCGAAAGCTGCCGCACCAAGGAATGCGCGATGGGCAACCTCGTCTCCGACGCCATCCTCGACCGCGTCAAGGGACAGGGCGTCGAGATCGTCGTCTCGAATGGCGGCGGCCTGCGTGCTTCGATCGACAAGGGCACCGTCACCATGGGCGAGGTGCTGACCGTGCTGCCGTTCCAGAACACGCTGGCGACCTTCCAGATTTCCGGCAAGGATCTGGTTGCCGGGCTGGAAAACGGCGTCAGCCAGGTCGAGGACGGCGGCGGCCGCTTCCCGCAGGTGGCAGGTCTCAAATACTCCTTCGACAAGTCGGTCGCGCCCAATGCCGGCCGAGTCAAGTCGGTCGAGGTGATGCAGAACGGTGCCTGGGCGCCGATCAATCCGGACAAGGACTATCTGGTCGCCACCAACAATTACGTCCGCCAGGGCGGCGACGGCTACAAGGTCTTCGCCGAGAAGGCCAAGAACGCCTATGATTACGGCCCGGGCCTCGAACAGGTGGTCGCCGACTATCTCGCCGCGCACCGGCCCTATACGCCCAAGCTCGACGGCCGCATCACCGAGGTTGCCGCAACCGTAGCGGCTGCCCCGGCCGCCGAGCCGGCAAAACCAGCCGAACCGGCACCTGCTCCAGCGGAACCGGCAAAACCGGCCGAGGCTGCACCGGCGGAGCCGGCGATGCCCGCATTGCCGGCAGGCTCCGGCGACATCACCACCACGCCGCCGACTGTCCCGGCGGAAACCGCCCCGGCAACGCCGGCTCCGGCCGAACCGGCAAAACCGGCCGAAGCCGCACCTGCTCCGGCAAAGCCGGCTGACGCCGCCCCGGCCGAAGCCAGCCATGTCATCGTCGCTGGCGATACCTATTGGGATCTCGCCAAAAAGGCCTATGGCGACGGCGCCAAGTGGAAGGTGATCTCCGAGGCCAACAAAGGCTACGAACCACGCCGGCTTCCTGTCGGCGCGACCTTGACCATTCCGGCGAAGTAACCTCGCTTCGCACTTGCGACCAGCAAAACGCGTCCGGGTAACCGGACGGGTTTTTGGCTTTCAAGGTAAGGTGCGGCCAGACGCAGCATTGAAAACTCGCGCCGCATCGCTAGTTTCGCCCGACATCGTCGGTTTTCGCGGTGTCGGGAGACCTTCATGACGCTTTCCACGCCTGTCGACCCCAAAGCCGCGAAAGCGCTCGACCCGCTACCGGCCGGACATCCGCCGGTAAAGGCAGGCAAGATCGGCGTCATGTTGGTCAATCTCGGCACGCCGGACGGCACCGATTTCAAGCCGATGTGGCGCTATCTCCGCGAATTCCTGTCCGATCCGCGGGTCATCGAGCTCAACAAGGCGATCTGGTATCCGATCCTCTACGGCTTGGTGCTGACCACGAGACCGAACAAGTCCGGCGCCAATTACGCCAGGATATGGAACCGCGAGAGGAACGAGTCGCCGCTGCGCACCTACACCCGGGCGCAGGGCGAAAAGCTGGCCGCAGCGCTCATCGACCTACCCGATGTCGTGGTCGACTGGGCGATGCGCTACGGCAACCCCTCGACCGCGAGCGTCGCGCAAAGGCTGGTCGAGCAAGGCTGCGACCGCATCCTGTCGTTCCCACTCTACCCGCAATACTCCGCGACCACCACCGCGACCGCCAACGACCAGCTGTTTCGCGCCTTGATGAAGATGCGCCGCGCGCCTGCCGTGCGCAGTGTTCCGCCCTACTATGACGAGCCGGTCTACATCGAGGCGCTCGCCCATTCGATCGAACGGCATCTGGCAACGCTAGACTTCGAGCCCGAGGTGGTCATCACCTCCTATCACGGCATCCCGAAGCCCTATTTCGAGAAGGGCGATCCCTATCACTGCCACTGCCAGAAGACGACACGGCTGTTGCGTGAACGACTGGGGTGGGATGAAAAGAAGCTGATCATCACCTTCCAGTCGCGCTTCGGCGCCCAGGAATGGCTGCAGCCCTACACCGACAAGACGGTCGAGAAACTGGCGAAGGACGGCGTGAAATCGATCGCCATCGTCAACCCAGGCTTTTCCGTCGACTGCATCGAGACGCTGGACGAAATCGGCCGCGAGGCGGCCGAGACCTTCCATCACGCCGGCGGCGAGAAATTCGCCCACATCCCGTGCCTCAACGACAGTGCAGAAGGCATGGCGGTGATCGAGGCGATGGTGCGGCGCGAGCTGTCGGGCTGGGTCTGAGGCCGCCACGTTGCGGCGATCGATCGCCGCAGTTGCGCTATTCCATGCACTAATAATCAACGATCACCTGATTGTAACATTATTGAAACACACCTAAGTGTTTGGTGAAGTCGGTTGCATGGAATCAACGCCATGGCCGGCATCTGAGGGAGATTCAAATGGACTTCAGTGGTTTCGGTATTGCGATTGGTGCGCTTGCCTTTCTGGTATTGGTGCTTCTTATCAAAGGCATCCGGACAATCCCGCAAGGCTATAATTATACGGTGGAGCGCTTTGGTCGTTACACCAAAACACTAAGCCCCGGCCTCAACCTCATCGTGCCGTTCGTCGACCGAATCGGCGCCAAGATGAACATGATGGAGCAGGTGCTCGACGTTCCGAGCCAGGAAATCATCACGCGCGACAACGCCATTGTCGGCGTCGACGGCATCGCCTTCTACCAGATCCTCAATGCGGCGCAGGCCGCCTACCAGGTCGCCGGCCTGGAGAACGCCATTCTCAATTTGACGATGACCAACATCCGTACCGTCATGGGCTCGATGGACCTCGACGAATTGCTGTCGAACCGCGACGCCATCAACGAGCGCCTGCTGCGCGTCGTCGACGAAGCGGCGCATCCGTGGGGCATCAAGATCACCCGCGTCGAGATCAAGGACATCAATCCGCCGGCCAACCTCATCGAATCGATGGGTCGTCAGATGACGGCTGAACGTAACAAGCGTGCGCAGATCCTCGCCGCCGAAGGCCTCAAGCAGTCGCAGATCCTTGAGGCCGAAGGCCGCAAGGAAGCCGCCTTCCGCGACGCCGAGGCACGCGAACGCTCGGCCGAGGCCGAAGCGCGAGCCACCCAGGTTGTATCGGAAGCCATCTCCAAGGGCGACGTGCAGGCACTCAACTACTTCGTGGCGCTCAAATACACCGAAGCGATGGGCAAGATCGGTACCGCCAACAACAGCAAGGTCGTGCTGATGCCGATGGAAGCCTCGGCGCTGATCGGCACGCTCGGCGGCATAAGCGAGATCGCCAGGGAGGTGTTCCGCAGCGAAGGCACCGCCGGCCCCGCCAGGCAGGCCGCCCGCCCTCCGGTGGTTCGCCCAGGCGAGAATTGAGGCTAGCTGAGAACTGAGATCATAGGAGCGCACTCCCATGTTCGACCGCATCATTTCCGAACTTGGTCCGTGGAACTGGATGGTTCTGGGCTTCGTCCTCCTGGTGATGGAGGTCATCGCGCCAGGAATATTCATGCTGTGGATCGGCATCGCCGCATTGGTGATCGGTGTGATTTCCCTGCTCGTCTGGGACGCAAGCTTCTGGGCCTGGGAAGTCCAGGTCCTCGCCTTCCTGGCCCTGTCGCTGGTCTCGGCCTTTGCCGGAAAGAAGCTGGTTGGTGGGCGTAATACCCCTAGCGACCAGCCGCTGCTCAACCGGCGCGGCGCGCAGTTGGTCGGCAGGATGGCAACGCTGGCCGAGCCGATCAAGGACGGTCGCGGCCGCATCAAACTCGGCGACACACTGTGGCGCGTCTCCGGTCCCGACCTGCCGGCCGGCACGCAGGTGCGCGTCGTCAGTTCGGCCGACACCGATCTGGAACTGACCGTCGAGGCAGTTTGACATTTCGAAAGCGCATGGCGCTTTCGATCCGGAAAAATCAGGCCGCGTCGCCTAGGGCTTCCCGAACGCGACGCGTCCTTTGATTTTTTCAGGCGGCGCCGATGCGCAGCAGGTCGTGCAGATGAACCAGTCCCACGAGCCGCCTGCCTTCGACCACCATCAGGCTCGTAATGGCCGAATTGTTGATAATCTGCAGCGCCGTCGCCACCAGCGTGTCCGGTGTGGCCGTCTTCGGCTTTTTCGTCATCACCTGATCGACGCTCATTTCCATGAGATTGCTGCCGATGTGACGCCTGATGTCGCCATCGGTGATGATGCCCACCAACGCGCCATCCGCCGTCGCGATCGCCACGCAGCCGAAGCCCTTGTTCGACAATTCGAGGATCGCCTCGCGCATGCCCGTGCCGGAAGACACCAGCGGCAGCCTGTCGCCGACATGCATGATCTCGTGGATCTGCGTGAGGTTGGCGCCGAGCTGGCCGCCGGGGTGGAACGTGCGGAAATGGTCGGGCGTGAAGCCGCGCGCTTCGAGCAGCGCTATGGCCAGCGCATCGCCGACCACCAGTTGCAGCAGGGTCGATGTCGTCGGCGCCAGACCGTGCGGGCAGGCTTCCGGCGCGGACGGCAGGAGCACCACCACGTCGGCCGCGCGCGCCAGCGCCGAGGCCGCGCCCGCGGTAATCGCAATCAGCGGGATCGAGAAGCGCCTGGAATAGGCGACGATGCCCATCAACTCTTTGCTCTCGCCGGACCATGACATGGCAATGATGGCATCGTCTCTGGCGATCATGCCAAGGTCGCCATGATTGGCCTCCGCCGGATGGACGAAGAAGGCAGGCGTGCCGGTCGAAGCCAGACTAGCCGCGATCTTAGTGCCGATATGGCCGCTTTTGCCGACGCCGGTGACTATGACGCGGCCATTGATGCGCGACACCATGTCGACGGCGCGGGCGAAAGGTTCGGCCAGTTCGTTCTCCAGCGCGGCGGCCAATGCCGCCACGCCGGCCTGTTCCGTGGCTACCGTTCTCAGCGCCGAGGCGACCGAAGCCTCCAAAGGCTTCTTTTCTGGGGATCCCGCATGCATGGCTGATGCGATTAGCGCTTTGCCGTTCGCCTGTCCAACAGAATTGCCGTCCAGCCATGTCGTACAGGCACACCTTCAACCCTCCGTTAACCATCCCCGTTTACGGTTCGGTAAGTATGGCGCGCTTGCGCCGCGCAAGCAGTGGTGACGATGTCGCGGGCCCAGCCTCAAGAGAAAAAAGGTCGAACGGGCAGAGCCTTTTGCGCTCTGCTTCTGGCGACGAGCGTGCTCGCTTTGCTGCGGCCAACTGCGCTTCATGCCCAGGAGACCGAGCTGCGCGGCGAGGTTTCGGAATCGGCGATCCTGTCCGACCAGCAGCGCCGGGCCAGGCAATTGAGCAAGGCCAACACGCAGGTCAAGCCCGCCCCTGCCGACACCGCCCCCACGGGAAACACGCCAACCGCTTATGTGCCGGCCAGCGATGGCGCCTTGCCTGACGACACCGACCCGTCACAGGCCGGCGCAAACAGCATTTTCGACCCGCCGGCGACCATCGACGATTCGTTCGCCGACAAGCCGCCAACTGTCCAGCCACGCCGTCCGTCGACGGCAAAGCAACGCGCCGCCGCGGATGCAGACAAGGCCAAGGACAAAACCAAGGCCGCCGACAAGAAGAAGCCTGGCAAAGCCACGGACCAGACCACCACCGCCGCGACTCCGGACGGCACTGCGGCAGGCGACGGCGATCAGGACACAGCCAACCGCCGTGTCCTCACCGTCGACGGCGTCGACCGACACCCTGGAGCCGAACGCACCGACGCCATCGAGGGCCAGAAGAAGAAGCTCGAGGACGACCCGTACGCGGCAACCGGCATCAAGGTCGGCTCGTTCCTGCTGCGGCCGACGCTCGAGCAGGGCGTTGCCGTCACGTCGAACGCCGATTCCAGCGCTGGCGGCAAGTCGGCGGTGCTGTCCGAAACGGCGCTGCGTTTCTCCGCCGCCTCCGATTGGCGCGAGAATTCGGCGGTCATCGACGGCTACGGCAATTTCCGCAACACCATTTCGGGCCAGAAGATCAATGAGGCACGCGGCCGTATCCAAGGCACGTACAATGTCGACCTCGACAACGAACTGCGCGCCATCGCCAAGCTCGGCTACGAGATTGCGCCGGAATCGGCCTCCGCGCCCGACGCCATTGCCGGCGTCAAATCGCAGCCGATCCGCCAGACGGTCGACGGCAGCCTCGGCGTCGAGAAGGACGTCGGCAAGATGCGCTTTGCGCTGACCGGCGCCGTCTCCCACGACATCTATGGCGATGCCGAACTTACCGATGGCACCTCGTTGTCGCAGAAGGACCAGGACAACACGCTCTACACCGCAACGTTGCGGACCGGCTATGAAATTTCCCCGGCTCTGACGCCCTTTGCCGAGATTGAGCTCGGCCGCCGGGTATATGACCAACGGATCGACAACAAGGGCTTCGAGCGCTCCTCGACCCGGCTTGGCGCACGCGCCGGTATCGAAGTCGACATGGGCGAGAAGCTCAAGGGTGAGTTCTCGGCCGGCTGGCTGAGGGAGGCGATCGACGACAAGAACCTGGAGGCGATTTCGGGAGCCACCATCAATGCCGACCTCAAATGGTCGCCCGAGCGCGGTACCATCATCGGCCTCACCGGGCAAACCACGGTCGAAGGCACAACGAATGCCGGTGAGAGCGGCGACATCCTCTATTCCGGCCGCCTCACCGGCGAGCGGCAGATCCGCGCCGACCTGACCGGCAACGCAGCCCTTGGGCTCGACTGGCGCAATTACACCGGCTCCGACGGCCATGACATGACGCTAAGTGCAGAGGCCGGGCTGACCTGGTGGCTGAACCGTTACGTCGGTCTCACCAGCCGCGCCCGCACCGAAAAGCTGACCAGCAATCTGCCCGGGCGCAACTACACCGCCAACAGCATCTATTTGGGGCTGAAGCTGCAGCGGTAGCTAAAAAGCAGCGCCGCGACGCTCGGACGGCTTCATCTCATCGAGCAGCGTGCGGATGACGCCGGCCATGTTCTCGTTCATGTCGCTGCGCCACAGCGCGAAGGCGACATTGGCCTCGACGAAGCCTTCCGGCGAGCCGCAATCGAAGGTGCGGCCCTGAAAGTGGTAGCCAAAGAAGGGCTGCTGCTTTTCCAGCTTCAGCATCGCGTCGGTGAGCTGGATCTCGTTGCCGGCGCCCTTTTCCTGGCTTTCGAGGATCTTGAAAATCTCGGGCTGCAGGATGTAGCGGCCGTTGATGTAGAGATTGGACGGCGCGGTGCCGGTCTTCGGCTTTTCGACCATCTCGGTGATGCGGAAGCCGTGATGCGTGTCCTCGCCGCGGCCGACAATGCCATATTTGTGGGTCTCGGCCGGATCGCATTCCTGTACGGCGATGATGTTGTTGCCCGTCTCCTCGTAGAGCTCGACCATGGCCTTCGTGCAGCTCTTCTCCGACTGCATGATCATGTCGGGCAGCAACAGCGCGAAGGGTTCATCGCCGACCAGTTCGCGGGCGCACCAGACGGCGTGGCCGAGCCCCATCGGCACCTGCTGGCGGGTGAACGAGGTCTGCCCCGGCGCCGGCTGCAGCCGCTGCAAGCGGGCCAGCTGATCGTCCTTGCCGCGCTGTGCCAGCGTATCATAGAGCTCGAACTGGATATCGAAATGGTCTTCTATGACCGCCTTGTTGCGGCCGGTGACGAAGATGAAATGTTCGATGCCGGCCTCGCGCGCCTCATCGACGACATACTGGATGACCGGCCGGTCGACGACGGTCAGCATCTCCTTGGGAATGGCCTTGGTGGCCGGGAGAAACCGTGTGCCGAGACCGGCGACCGGGAAAACTGCCTTGCGAACTCGCTTCATGCGTCAATTATCCGTTTGAGGGCGTGCCCGGCAATCCCGCCTCGCGACATTTTCGCGCCGGAATTGTGGATTATCGGGCCATTGAGGGAAACATCAACCGGTAAAGCATCCAGGTGTCTTTTCGTTCCAGGCGCCGCCTATGGTAAACCAATTGCTAACCCGGTTCGGCGATGAATGGTCTTTCCTGAGATAGAGAAAGGGGAAAATATGTCCGTTCGCAGTGCCGCAAAACTCTTTACCAGCGTGCTGACGGCGGCCAGCCTCTCGCTCGCCTTGCTGATGCCGGCCGGACCGGCCTTCGCCGATGCCGGTTTTCGGCAATGGGTCGCCGGCTTCCGCGCCACGGCCGTGGCGGGCGGCGTTTCCGGCGGGGTCTACGACCGAGCGTTCCGGGGCATCAATGAGCCCGACCCGGTGGTGCTGGAAAAGGCACGCACCCAGCCCGAATTCACCGCACCTGCCTGGGACTATTTCGACAACCGCGTCCACGACCAGTCCGTTGCCGTCGGCCAGCAGATGGCCAAAAAATGGAAGCCGTGGCTGGAACGGATCGAGGCGAGGTTCGGCGTCGACCGCTACATCCTGCTCGCCATCTGGTCGATGGAATCGAATTATGGCGAGATCCTCAAGCGCGACGACATCATGCGCAATGTCATCCGCTCGCTGGCAACCCTCGCCTATGGCGACCCGAAGCGTTCGAAATTCGCCCGCACCCAATTGGTCGCCGCGCTGAAAATCCTGCAGACCGGCGACATCGACGAAAGCCACCTGATGGGCTCCTGGGCCGGCGCCATGGGCCAGACCCAGTTCATCCCGACCAGCTACCAGCATTATGCCGTCGACATGGACGGCAACGGCAAGCGCGACATCTGGAATTCGATCCCCGATGCGTTGGCGACATCAGCCAATCTGCTGAAGAAGAATGGCTGGCAGGGCGGCAAGACCTGGGGCTACGAGGTCACCATTCCGGCGGGCAAACTGCCGGCCGGCTCGAAGACATTGGCGCAGTGGCAGGCGCTCGGCGTCGCCAGGGCCAATGGCAAGCCGTTCAAGAACGCAACCGACAAGGCGACGCTGAAAGTGCCGGACGGCCGCGGCGGACCGGCCTTCCTGATGATCAAGAACTTCTCCGTCATCAAGGCCTACAACAACGCCGACAAATATGCCCTGGCCGTCGGCCTTCTTGCCGACGAAATCGCCGGCTCTAATGGTCTGGTGCAGGACTGGAAGCGGCCTTTCACCAAACTGTCCTTCGAGGAAAGGCAGGAGTTGCAGAAGCGGCTTTCGCAGCACGGACTTTACGACGGCAAGTTCGACGGCAAGATCGGTGACGGCACAAAAACCGCCATCATGACCTATCAGGCAACGGTCGGCTTGACCCAGGACGGGTATCCGAGCATGGAAGTGCTCAAATGGCTCAGAAAGAAATAGAGCCGGCGACGGCAGCGCGCATCTGTGACGCGCAAGGGATGCCGTAGCATCGGTCTGTGCATGATCCCCTGCGAGGGCCATGCACCAAGGGATGGAGAGGGTGCTTGGTTTCGGCAACGCGTATCCGTGTGATCGTTTCCGCTTGCCGATCCTCGTTCTGGCCATCGTTGTCCTGGCGACGGGACTCGCCGGCAGTTTCCACACACCGGCTTTGGCGCAGGAACAACCGCAGAACCGCGGCTGGTCGCTGCGCGACCTTCTGTTCCCGCGCCGCAGCGAACGCATCGAGCCGCCGCTCGACGTCCGCAAGGCAAAGCCGAAGGTCAAGAAGAAGCCCCGTGCACCCATTGAACCTTCCGCTCCGATTGTCGAGAAGACACCGGATGCCCGCGTCGTTCTGGTGATCGGCGATTTCATGGCCAACGGCCTGGCCGAGGGCCTCGAAACAGCCTTTGCCGACAATGCCAACGTCAGGATCGTCGAGCGCGCCAACGGTTCTTCGGGTTTCGTGCGCGATGATGTCTACAATTGGCCCGAACAGGTCAAATCGCTGGTCGAGACCGAAAAACCCTCCGTGGTCGTCGTCATGCTCGGCTCCAACGACCGCCAGCAGATGCGCGTCAACGATGTGCGCGAGCAGCCGCGCTCCGAGAACTGGACCAAGGAATACGAACGCCGGACCGAAGCCTTGGGAAAGGCACTGGCGGCGACCAAGGTGCCTTATCTGTGGGTCGGCATGCCAGCCTTCAAGACGCCGAAGATGACCTCCGACATGCTGGCATTCAACGACATCTACCACTCGGCAGCCGAGAAGAACGGCGGCGAATTCGTCGATGTCTGGGATGGGTTCGTCGACGAGAACGGCGCCTTTGTCTCGACCGGCCCCGACATTAACGGCCAGGCCGTGCGGCTGCGCTCCGACGACGGCATCAACGTCTCGAAAGCCGGCAAGCGAAAGCTCGCCTTCTACACCGAAAAGCCGCTGGCCAAGATCCTCGGCCTGGCAGCGCCGGGAAGCGTGGTGACGGCTGCCGCGCCGGCCGGCGCCCCGGTCGAGGCGCCGTCGCTGCCCGCCGCCCCGATCGTGGTCGACCGCACCGTTCCAATGCTGCTCAACGATCCGGCGCTCGACGGCGGGACCGAGCTTCTCGGTGCGGCGGCGGCGCCGAAAGCCAATCCGGATCTGCCCGGCGAAAAACTAATCCTCGAAGGCAAGGCGCCCGAGGCCTCGCCCGGCCGCGCCGACGACTTCTCCTGGCCGCCCAAGGCCGCTGCCGCGACGGATACGACGACGGCGATCAACCGTTAACGGGGGAGTACCGTCGACCCCATCAGCGCTTCATCGATCGAGCGCGCGGCCTGGCGGCCTTCGCGGATCGCCCACACAACCAGCGACTGGCCGCGGCGCACATCTCCTGCGGCGTAGAGCTTGTCGACGCTGGTCTTGTAGTCGCGATCGTTGGCTTCGACATTGCGGGAACGGCGGCTGTCGGTGGTGATTTTCATCTCACCGTCCAGCTCTTTCGCGACGCCGGCGGCAGCCGGTCCGGCAAAGCCGATGGCGATGAAGGCGAGGTCTGCACGGATGACGAATTCGGTGCCGGCGATCGGCTTGCGCTTCTCGTCGACTTCGCAGCATTTGACGCCGGTCAGTTGGCCGTCCTCGCCGATGAATTCGAGCGTCGCCACCTGGAATTCGCGCTCCGCACCTTCGGCCTGTGAGGACGAGGTGCGCATCTTGGTCGCCCAGTAAGGCCAGACCGAAAGCTTGTCTTCCTTCTCCGGCGGCTGCGGGCGGATGTCGAGCTGGGTGACGCGCACCGCGCCCTGGCGGAAGGCGGTGCCGACGCAGTCGGACGCGGTATCGCCGCCGCCGACGACGACGACATGCTGGCCGCCGGCGATGATCGGATGCGACGGCCAGGCCACCGACTGGATCGGCTCGCCGCCGACGCGACGGTTCTGCTGCACCAGATAGGGCATGGCGTCATAGACGCCGCCGAGATCGTCGCCCGGAATGTTGGCCGGACGCGGCGATTCCGAACCGCCGCAATAGAGCACCGCATCGTATCCGGCGAGCAACTCTGCCACCGGCTTGTCGACGCCGACATTGACGCCGCAATGGAAGGTCACGCCCTCGCCCTGCATCTGCTCGATGCGGCGGTCGATATAGTGCTTCTCGATCTTGAAGTCGGGAATGCCGTAGCGCATCAGCCCGCCGGGACGGCTCTCACGCTCATAAACGCTGACCTCGTGGCCGGCGCGGCCAAGCTGCTGCGCCGCCGCCATCCCTGCCGGGCCGGAGCCGATGACAGCGACCCGCTTGCCCGTCTTCTTCTCTGGCGGATAAGGCCGGATATGGCCGGTTTCATAAGCCTTGTCGGCGATTGCCTGTTCGACAGTCTTGATGGCAACCGGAATGTCCTCGAGGTTCAGCGTGCAGGCTTCCTCGCAGGGCGCGGGGCAGATGCGGCCGGTGAACTCGGGGAAATTGTTGGTCGAATGCAGGTTGCGGATCGCATTGTCCCAGTCGCCATTGTAGACGAGGTCGTTCCAGTCCGGGATCTGGTTGTGGATCGGGCAACCGGTCGGCCCGTGGCAGAACGGGATGCCGCAATCCATGCAGCGCGCCGCCTGTTTCTCGACCTCCTTGTCCGACATCGGCAGCGTGAATTCACGAAAATGCCGGATGCGGTCGGAGGCCGGCTGGTACTTGTGCACCTGCCGGTCGATTTCGAGAAAGCCTGTTACCTTGCCCATAGTCCAGTTCCTGCTGTCCAGATGGTGCGGTTTTCGCACCCGTTAACCCCTTGAGGCAGCCGTGGCAACCTTGCATCCGAGGTCAAACTGTCGCTGAAAGTTCCGCCGGGAAGCCTGCGCCTCCCGGCAAGTCGAAAAACCTATTCCGCCGCCACGCCCATGCGCATGCGTTCCATCTCGATCAGCGCGCGGCGGTATTCGACCGGCATGATCTTGCGGAATTTCGGCCGGAAGGTCGTCCAGTCGTCGAGTATCTCGCGGCCGCGTACCGAACCGGTGAAATGGACGTGGTTCGAGATAAGCTGGTAAAGCCGTTCCTCGTCATGGGTGGTCATGTCGCCCGAGACGTCGACGCGACCCTTGTGGTCGAGGTCACCGCCATGATGCAGCAGCCTTTCCATCAGATCGTCTTCTTCCGGAACCGGCTCCAGCTCGACCATCGCCATGTTGCAGCGCGCGGCGAAATCGCCGGCCTCATCCAGAACATAGGCCACGCCGCCCGACATGCCGGCAGCGAAGTTGCGACCGGTCTGGCCGATGACGACGACGATGCCGCCGGTCATGTATTCGCAGCCATGATCGCCGACGCCTTCAACGACGGCGGCGACGCCCGAATTGCGCACCGCGAAGCGCTCGCCGGCGACACCTGCGAAATAGGCCTCGCCCTCGGTCGCGCCATAGAGGACGGTGTTGCCGACGATGATCGATTCCGCCGCGACGATCCTGGACTCCTCCGGCGGCCGGATGACGATGCGTCCGCCCGACAGGCCCTTGCCGACATAGTCGTTGGCCGCACCGACGAGATCGAACGAGATGCCGCGCGCCAGGAAGGCGCCGAACGACTGGCCGGCGGTGCCGGTCAGCTTCACCTGGATCGTGTCCTCGCGCAGGCCCTTGTGCCTGAAGCGCTTGGCGACTTCGCCCGACAGCATGGCGCCCGTGGAGCGATCGACATTGCGGATGTCGACCTCGATCTTGACCGGCTGCTTGCTTTCGAGCGCGGGCTTCGCCAGTTCGATTAGCTTGCGATCGAGTACATCGTCGATCGGGTGTTTCTGCCGTTCGGTCCAGTGCACCGCCACATGCGGCGCGTCCGGCTTGAAGAACATCTTGCCGAAATCGAGCCCACGCGCCTTCCAATGCTGGATCATCTCGCGCTTTTCCAGCAGGTCGCTGTCGCCGATGATCTGGTCGATATGGGTGTAGCCCATCTCGGCCAGCAGCCCCCTCACCTCTTCCGCAACATAGAAGAAGAAGTTGATGACATGCTCGGGCGTGCCCTTGAAACGCTTGCGCAGAACCGGGTCCTGCGTCGCGACGCCGACCGGGCAGGTGTTCAAGTGGCACTTGCGCATCATGATGCAGCCGGCCGCGATCAGCGGCGCGGTCGAGAAGCCGAACTCGTCGGCGCCGAGCAGCGCACCGATGATGACGTCGCGCCCCGTGCGCAAGCCGCCATCGACCTGCAGTGCAACGCGCGAGCGCAGCCCGTTCAGCACCAGCGTCTGGTGCGTCTCGGCAAGGCCCATTTCCCATGGACTGCCGGCATGCTTGAGCGAGGTCAGCGGCGACGCGCCGGTGCCGCCATCATAGCCGGAGATGGTGATGTGGTCGGCGCGCGCCTTGGCGACGCCCGCCGCGACCGTGCCGACACCGACTTCCGACACCAGCTTTACCGAGACATCGGCCGCCGGGTTGACGTTCTTCAGATCGTAGATCAGCTGCGCCAGATCCTCGATCGAATAGATGTCGTGATGCGGCGGCGGCGAGATCAGGCCGACGCCAGGCGTCGAGTGCCGGACCTTGGCGATGGTGGCGTCGACCTTGTGGCCGGGCAGCTGGCCGCCCTCACCGGGCTTGGCGCCCTGCGCGACCTTGATCTGCATGACATCGGAATTGACGAGATACTCGGCGGTGACGCCAAACCGCCCCGAGGCGACCTGCTTGATCGCCGAACGTTCGGGGTTCTTGCTGCCGCCGGGCAGCGGCAGATAGCGGTCGGCCTCTTCGCCGCCCTCGCCGGTGTTCGACTTGCCGCCGATCTGGTTCATGGCGCGCGCCAGCGTCGTGTGTGCCTCGCGCGAGATCGAGCCGAACGACATCGCCCCGGTCGAGAAGCGCTTGACGATATCGGCCGCCGACATCACGTCCTCTATCGCCACCTTCTTGCGGCCGGTCTCTTCCGCAAGCTTGATCCTGAACAGGCCGCGTATGGTCTGGGCACGGGCCGTCTCGCTGTTGATCTGCGCGGAATACTCCTTGAACGTCTCCCACGAGCCCTGACGCACGGCGTGCTGCAAGGTGGCGACGGCGTCGGGCGACCACATATGGGCTTCGCCGCGCATGCGGTACATGTACTCGCCGCCGACCTCGAGGCTGTTGCGCAGCACCGGATCGTTGCCGAAACCGTCGGTGTGGCGGCTGAGCGTCTCGGCCGCGACCTCGTCCAGGCCGACACCTTCGATCAGCGTCGCTGTGCCGGTGAAGTACTTCTCGACGAAATCCGACTTCAGCCCGATGGCGTCGAATATCTGCGCGCCGCAATAGGACTGATAGGTGGAGATGCCCATCTTCGACATCACCTTGAGGATGCCCTTGCCGATCGACTTGATGTAGCGCGAGACCACCTCGTAGGCGTCAACCTCAGCCGGCAGTTCGCCACGCTTGTGCATGTCGAGCAGCGTATCGAAGGCAAGGTAGGGGTTGATCGCCTCGGCGCCGTAGCCGGCGAGACAGCAGAAATGATGCACTTCGCGCGGCTCGCCGGATTCCACGACCAGGCCGACCGCGGTGCGCAGACCCTTGCGGATCAGATGGTGGTGCACGGCAGCCGTCGCCAGCAGTGCCGGAATGGCGATACGGTCGGGACCGACCTGGCGGTCGGACAGGATGATGATGTTATAGCCGCCGGCGACAGCGGCTTCCGCCCGCTCGCACAGACGTTCGACCGCGCCCTGCATGCCGGCAGCGCCCTCGCTCGACCCGTAGGTGACGTCGATGGTCTTGGTGTCGAAACGGTCCTCGGTGTGGCCGATCGAGCGGATCTTTTCCAGATCGCCATTGGTCAGGATCGGCTGGCGCACTTCGAGCCGCTTGCGGCGCGAATTGCCGACCAGGTCGAAGATGTTCGGCCGCGGCCCGATGAACGACACCAGGCTCATCACCAGCTCCTCGCGGATCGGGTCGATCGGCGGGTTGGTGACCTGGGCGAAATTCTGTTTGAAATAGGTGTAGAGCAGCTTCGACTTGTCCGACATCGCCGAGATCGGCGTGTCGGTGCCCATCGAACCCACGGCTTCCTGGCCGGTGGTCGCCATCGGCGACATCAACAGCTTGGTGTCTTCCTGCGTGTAGCCGAAAGCCTGCTGGCGATCGAGCAGGCTGACATCCTTGCGCAGCGCGCGCGGCTCGACCGGCTTCAGATCCTCGAGGATCAGCTGCGTGTTGTTGAGCCAAGTCTTGTAGGGATGCCTGGTGGCGATCTCCGACTTGATCTCCTCGTCGGAAATGATGCGGCCCTTGGCGAGGTCGATCAAAAGCATGCGGCCGGGCTGCAGCCGCCACTTCTTGACGATCCTCTCCTCCGGCACCGGCAGCACGCCGGCCTCTGACGCCATGATGACGCGGTCGTCGTCGGTGACGATGTAGCGCGCCGGCCGCAGCCCGTTGCGGTCGAGCGTGGCGCCGATCTGGCGGCCGTCGGTGAAGGCGACCGCGGCCGGCCCGTCCCACGGCTCCATAAGCGCTGCATGGTATTCGTAGAAAGCCTTGCGATCGGCATCCATCAGCTTGTTGCCGGCCCAGGCTTCCGGGATCAGCATCATCATGGCGTGGCTGAGGCTGTAGCCGCCCTGGAACAGGAATTCGAGCGCATTGTCGAAGCACGCCGTGTCGGACTGGCCGTCATAGGAGATCGGCCACAGCTTGGAGATGTTGTTGCCGAACAGTTCGGAATCGACCGAGGCCTGGCGCGCCGCCATCCAGTTGTTGTTGCCGCGCACCGTGTTGATCTCGCCATTATGCGCGACCATGCGGTAGGGGTGCGCGAGCTTCCATGACGGGAAGGTGTTGGTCGAGAAGCGCTGGTGGACGAGGATCAGCGCGGTCTCGAAACGCGGATCCGACAAATCCTTGTAATAGGCGCCGACCTGGTAGGCCAGGAACATGCCCTTGTAGACGATGGTACGCGCCGATAGCGACACACAGTAGGCGCCGATATCCTTGTTGTTGTTCTCGGCGTAGATGCGGCCGGAAATCACCTTGCGCAGCAGGTACAGCCTGGCCTCGTATTCCTCGTCATCTGGAATGTCCGATGTGCGGCCGATGAAGACCTGGCGATGGAACGGTTCGGAGGCCGCAATATCGGGCGCCTTCGACAGCGATGAATTGTCGACCGGCACGTCGCGAAAGCCGAGCAGCGGCAGCCCTTCTGACTGCGCCGATTCGGCGATGATCTCTTCGATATGGGCGCGCAGTGCCGCATCCTGCGGCATGAACCAGTGGCCGACGCCGTATTGGCCTGCCGCCGGCAGTTCGACGCCCTGGGCCGCCATCTCTTCGCGGAAGAAATGATCGGGAATCTGCACCAGCACGCCGGCGCCGTCGCCCATCAGCGGATCGGCGCCGACAGCGCCGCGATGCGTCAGGTTTTCGAGCACGAAGAGCCCGTCCTTGACGATCTGGTGCGACTTCACGTTCTTCATGTTGACGATGAAGCCGACGCCGCACGCGTCATGCTCGTTGCGCGGATCGTAGAGACCCTGCGCGGCCATGCCATTGGTGGTCAGGCCGTTGGTGGTCTGGCCTTCTTTGGTCAGAACGGTATTTTTAACGGCTGCCGCTTTCGTCTGCGCGGCCTGGCCGATAATCGCAGATGGCGTCAGTTCCGTCATCGTCCTGTCCTCCGTTCCGGCCCCTTGCACGTCTAGCATTTGGGGCGCTGGTCTACCTTGGGAAGCGACTGGCTTCCGCTCTCATCTTGCGGCACGTCTTTTCGAAATCCTTGGCGGACCGTGCGGTGCACCGCCGGTTCGTATCCGGTATCGTACAGGCCACAGCCGAGCCGTCTACCCGTCGCTCGCGGCAACGGCCGGAGTGGCCCAAATGATACGCCAATCCAGCCTGACTTGTGCGACAAAATAAGACAGCACTACTGTCCTAAATTTTTATGTCAGAAATCCTGGGCGTACACAAGACCGATTCACCAAATTCTTGGACGTTTGGCGACAGAAAATTACGTCGGGCGCTGTCGAAACGAAATTTCGGTCCCGGCACTCCTTCGTGATCGCCTTTGGCTTTACCGCTTTTTCAGCCCTTGGCCCTTGCGCGTCAAACCCCGAAACGGCCATGGTCGCGCTCTTGTCGCAACCAGACTTTCTCAACCAGACAGGGACTTTCCTGATGTTCTTTGCATCCGACAACTGGGCGGGCGTCCATTCCAACATTGCCGCCGGGCTGTCAGCCAACGCCGGCGGCTTTTCGACCGCCTATGGCGATGGCGATCTCGACCGCGCCGTCTACCAGCGTTTCAGCGAGATCTTCGAACGCGAGGTCGCGGTGTTCTTCGTCGCTACCGGCACGGCGGCCAACTCGCTGTCCCTGGCCGCTTACAACAAGCCCGGCGGCATTTCCTTTGCGCACCGCGAATCGCACATCATCGAGGACGAATGCGGCGCGCCGGAATATTTCAGCGGCGGCTCGCGTCTCCATGCTGTCGACGGCGCCCTGGGCAAGATCGACCCGCACAATCTTGAACGGGCCGTCGCCCGTTTCGCACCCGAAATCGTCCATTGGGGACGCCCGACGGCCGTCTCGATCACCCAATCGACCGAAGTCGGCACAGTGTACGGGCTCGACGACGTTTCCACCATTTCGGAGATCGCCAAACGCTTTTACCTGCCGCTGCATATGGACGGCGCCCGTTTTGCCAACGCATTGGTCGCGCTTGAGACGACGCCGGCCGAAATGACCTGGAAGCGCGGCGTCGATATCGTCTCGTTCGGCGGCACCAAGAACGGCTGCTGGTGCGCCGAAGCGGTGGTGCTGTTCGATCTAGACCGCGCCAAGGAGCTGTCCTTCCTGCGCAAGCGCGCCGCACAGCTGTTCTCCAAGTCGCGCTTCATCGCAGCGCAGTTCGACGCCTACTTCACGGACGGCCGGTGGCTGGACATGGCCCGTCATGCCAATGCCATGGCCGCGCGCCTGGCGGCTGCGATCGAGGATTCGGCAACGGCTAAGCTCGCCTGGTTGCCGCAGGCCAACGAGGTGTTCGCGGTGATGAAAAAGGCGGAAGCCGAAAGGCTGCAATCCCTCGGCGCCGCCTTTTACGACTGGCACAGGCCGCACGGCTTCGACGGCCATGTCGGCGACGACGAGTTGCTCTATCGCTTCGTCACGAGCTTTGCCACGACTTCAGATGAGGTCGATCGCTTCGGGCAGATGATCGCCTGAACCCGCGAGACCGCGCCAATGACAAAGCCACCTCTCGGCTCAACCATGCGGCTGGTTCGCCCGGCGCCAAACGTGCTCGGCTTCTATGATGGCCGCGTTGACGGCGTTCGCGCCTGGTCGGACGAGCCGAACTGGCTGGACGACGGCGCCTATGCCCTCGGCATCTGCACCTATGCGATCGTCGATGGCTCGCAGGCGCTTGTCTACGACACGCATATTTCGCTGCCTCACGCGCGCTTCATCAGGCAGACGCTCGAAGACATGGGCGCAACATCGATCCGAGTCGTGCTCAGCCACTGGCATGACGATCATATTGCCGGCAATGAGGTGTTTCAGGATTGCGAGATTATCGCCAACACGCTCACCGCCTCGGCGCTCGCGAACAACCGGGCGGAGATCGAAAGCAGTGTTCCACCGATCAAGCCTCTCGTGCTGCCGAACAGGACCTTCGAAGGCGGTCTTGACCTCACCGTTGGATCGATCGCCGTCGAGCTGCGTCAGGTCGAAATCCACAGCCATGACGGCACGGTGCTGTTCATGCCTGGGAACGGCCTGCTGCTGGCGGGCGACACGCTCGAGGATCCAATCACCTATGTCAGCGAGGCGGATCGGCTGGCGCAACATCTGGTCGATCTCGAACGCATGAGCGGGTGGCCGATAGACCGCATCTTGCCCAATCACGGCTCGCTCGAAGCGATTGAGCGAGGCGGCTACGACAAAGGCCTCATCGCCGCCACGCAAGCCTACGTTCAAAAACTGCTTCGCTGCCGGCATGAGCCTGATCTTGCGAAGCAGGATCTGAAAACCTTCGGCGCCGACATGTTCGCCACGGGCGCGGTCGAGTACTTCGCGCTGTACGAGCCCGTCCACCGGCAAAACGTCGAGGCCGTTCTCGCAACCGGCACCGGTCGCTAAGCAAGGAAAGGCCGCGCCAAAAGCTCGAGGCCAAGCAAGATCAGGAAAATAAGAAACCAGCGCCGGAAGGTCGCCGGGCTGATCCGCTGCCGGAGCAACTGTCCGAGCCACATGCCGAGCAAGGCCGGCGCAACCGCCAGCGACGACATGGCGACATGCCCGACCTGGAACGCGCCGTGGGAGGCAAGGCCGACAGCGAGCGCGATCGTCGACACGGTGAAGGACAGGCCGAGCGCCTGGATCAGATCGTCACGGCTCAAGCCCAGCGCCTGAATGTAAGGTACAGCGGGCACGACGAACACGCCGGTGCCGCCGGTGACGAGGCCGGTAAGGAAACCGACGATGGGCGACGACCATCGCTCGGCTGACGCGGGAACCGTCAACTGCCGCGCCAGCAGCGTATAGACGGCATAGACGATCAGCGCCGCCCCGAGGCCGGCCGTCGTCCATTTGACATTGTCGCTGGCCAGCAGCCATGAGCCGGCCAGCGTGCCGGCGACGATGCCGACCATCATCAGCCACAGCCGCCTGAGGATCCAGCCGAAGCTCGGGCCGGCAAACAGCTGCCAGATGTTGGTGACGAAGGACGGCACGATCAGCAGCGAAGCCGCGGCGACCGGCGGCATGATTGTGCCCAGCAGCCCCATCGCCAACGTCGGCAGTCCCATACCGGTAAAGCCCTTGACGATGCCGGCCAGCAGGAAGGTCACCGCAATGGTTGCCGTTAGGGCCAGGGAAAAATCAGCCGAGAGATCAGACATTGCCCTTCATGGGAAGGCGGCGCCCGCCGCAAAAGAGCCAGAACTCTTCGGTTGGGGTGACAGAGGCTGCGGCGAAAAAAGCGGCGCCTCGCGGCGCCGCTTTCGTCTCGGGAGGAGACGCTTTTAACCTTGGGCGTTGTGACGCCGCCGTCTTGATCACGCGGCGTTCTTGGCCTCGATCTGCTTGGCGTTGGCCGAAGAGGCGGTAATCGCGATCTTGCGCGGCTTCAGCTCCTCGGGGATGTTGCGCTTAAGGTCGACGAAAAGCAGGCCGTTCTTCAGCGTGGCGCCGACGACCTCGACATGGTCGGCAAGCTGGAAGCGGCGCTCGAACGAACGCGAAGCAATGCCGCGGTAGAGCAACTCGGAGCCTTCGCCATTGCCTTCTTCCTTGCGCTCACCCTTGACGGTCAGCACGTTGCGGTGGGCTTCGATCGAAATCTCTTCGTCCGAGAAGCCGGCAACCGCCATCGAGATGCGATAGGCGTCCTCGCCGGTGCGCTCGATGTTGTAGGGCGGATAGGTCTGCGCGCCATCAGGCTGGGCCAGCGAGTCGAGCATGGTGAACAGTCGGTCGAAGCCGACGGTCGAGCGATAGAGCGGGGAAAAATCAACGTGACGCATGAGGTGTTCTCCTGTTGAGCAACATGTTTGCGTGTGGCCGGTGCGAAACCCTGGAAAGGCGTTTCGGGTGGACCAGCAGCCCCGACATCGGCGGCTGCATCCGACATTTGGGGAGCGCAAAAGTGCATTTCAAGGATTTTTGAAGAGCACCAATCGAGGCGTCGATGAACGGCAGATGAACCGCCGCTTCGGCGCCCGTTCAGCCGGCCGGCGCTAGAGTGCCCCCAGGATAAAGAACCAGGCGGCGCCGGATGAAAGCGCCGCGACGAGGCCGACCGGGTGTAACGTCCCTTCCTCCCGGATCGACAGAGGCCGGAAGCACGCCGCCGCAGGCTGCTTCCGGCCTTGCTTGTTGTTAGTCCGCCCCCTTGGCGTCCTCCCTTTGCTTTTCATCCATTGGCGTCTATCACCATGCCGACGCCCTGCCGGGTGAGACACCACGAAGACGCAAGCGCCTAATGACGGATCTCTTCCATCCCACGCCAGGCAATCCGCCGCCGCAAAATGTCGCCGGCGGCTTTTTCACCACGCGCGACGGCAAGAAGATCCGCTACGGCCTGTTTGCCGCGGTCACCCGGCCGCTGAAAGGCACCGTCGTGCTGCTGCCCGGCCGCAACGAGTGCATCGAGAAATATTTCGAAACCATCCGCAACCTGACCGACCGCGGCCTCGGCGTCGCCACGCTCGACTGGCGCGGCCAGGGCGATTCCGACCGGCTGATCGCCGACCCGCAACGCGGCTATGTCCGCTCCTTCTACGATTACACCGGCGACCTCGAACAGTTCTTCGAGGACATCGTGCTGCCCGACTGCCGCGGCCCGTATTACATCCTCGCCCATTCGATGGGCGCCGTGATCGCGCTGCTCGCGGCGCCGTCGATGGTCAACCGGGTGCGTCGCATGGTGCTGATTGCGCCTTTCCTGACGGTGCCTGACTCGCCCGTGTCGGCAAAAACGGCGCGCCGCGTCTGCTCGATATTGTGCTTTCTCGGCCTCGGCCGGCTCTACGCCGCCTGGGGTCCGCGTCCCAGGGAAACCCTGCCCTTCGCCCTCAACAAGGTGACATCGGACCCCGGGCGCTATCAGCGCAACACGAAAATCTACGAGCACTATCCGCAACTGGCGCTCGGCGGGCCGACGATCCGCTGGCTGCAGGCGGCAATCAAGGCAGGCGAAGCCATCAGTGAGCCCGACTTCATGGCCAGGATCCAGGTGCCGCTGCTGATGATCGCCGCCGGCGCCGATCAGGTCGTCTCGACCAAGGCCGTGGAAGCCTATGCCAGGCGTCTGCGCCTCGGCTCGCTGCTGATGATCGATGGCTCGAAACACGAGATCCTGCAGGAGGCCGATGTCTATCGCGAGCAGTTGCTCGCCGCCTTCGACGCCTTCATACCCGGCAACGACGACCCGACAGCCTGATGCCGCCGGCGCTGCATGTTGCGGCGCCTTGAGCTTGCGCCTGCTGACAGCCTTCTGTCAGGAGCAGCGCCGGCAGCACCCAAAGAGCTAAAGATTCTGACAGCCGGTGCCGCCCCGGAATGCTCATCTCTCCGCATACTGAACGCCAAGGGGATGACGTCATGACCGAGAAAACCTGCGCTGCCTGCGATTGCCAGCTGGACGCCAACCCGATCCGCGTCAAGGTCGGCGGCAAGACCGTCGAGGTCTGCTGCGAGGAATGCGCGATTGCGCTGAACGAAGCCGGCGCCTCAGTGGCCGGCGCATCAGTGGCCGGCAACGGGGAAGCCTGAGCGATGCGCCCCGATCATGCAGCGGCGGCGCAATGCCTCGCACATCAGCCGACAACTCAAACCGCGACGTTCCGGCGGTCCTTGCGGACACAAGGCATCGCGGCGGCCAACTGGATCGGCCGTCAACTGGAAAGGCGCCGAAGCCGCCTTGCCTTGCTCGAAATGACCGACGAACAGCTCAAGGACATCGGTCTGTCGCGCAGCGACGCTCACTGCGAATACATGCGCCGTTTGTGGGACTGAGCCATGGCCGTTACAAAGGGCCCGACAGGTGAAGTCTCCTGACAGGTTTGGACAGGCCAATCGCCTAATGTGCCGGAGCAGCTTTCGGTGCAAGGGTAGAATGCCACGGCCATGTCTCAGCTCACCATGTCGCAGTTCACGGTACAGACACTTCTGGACACCGGCACCGTCATGGTGAGGGATGTCCTCTGCAGCGGCGAATGCCGGCACAAGAGCGAAGAAGAGTGCACCGCTGCCACGCATCTTGTGTTTCCCTATCGCGGCGTCTTCGTGCGCCATGTCGGCCGCAACGATGCGGTCGCCGAAGCCAACCAGTTGTTGTTCTTCAACAACGCCGAAGGCTACCGGATCAGCCATCCCGTCGAGGGTGGCGATTCCTGCCTCGATCTCGTTGTCGAGGAGGCGCAACTGCAGGAGCTGACGCCGAAGGAGCAGTTGCGCTCGGGCAGCGCCGTGGCGTTTCGTCGTCAGCGCCGCCGCATCGACCCGCGGGCTCAGGCGCTGGTGGCGGTGCTGCGCCACAGCCTGAGCCGCAACATTGCCGAAACGCTGGAGGCCGAAACCCTGGCGCTGACGCTGGTGCGGCGCTCCCTCGGCGAGGGCACCTCGCATGCCGCCGGCGCCAGCGCTGGCCGGCAGAAGCTGGTCGATCGCGCCAAGCTCGTCCTGTCCTCGGATCTTTCGCGGCGCTGGACGCTGGCCGAGATCGCCACTGAAGTCGGGGTATCACCGGTTTATCTCACGCAGGTTTTCCAGCAGGTCGAGGCGATGCCGCTCTATCGCTACCATCTGCGCCTGCGGCTGGCGCGCGCGCTCGACCTGCTTGGCTGCTACGACAATCTGACCACGCTCGGCCTGGACCTCGGCTTCTCCAGCCACAGTCATTTCAGCTCAGCGTTCAGGCAGGTCTACGGGCGAACGCCGGCGGAATTCCAGCGCTCGATCAAGCCGCGCTGATCGGGTCGACTATCAGCCGCGCAAGGCTGCCATTGCAGCCGCGTGAAGCTCCGGCGTTGCGGCGGCCAGGATGTCGCCGCCCTTTTCCGCCGGACCGCCCTCGAATGTGGTGACGACGCCGCCGGCCTTTTCGATGATCGGGATCAGCGCCACGATGTCGTAGGGTTTCAATCCGGGATCGGCGACGATGTCGACGCTGCCGGATGCGATCATGGCAAAGGCGTAGCAATCGGCTCCGTAGCGGGCGAGCTGGATCTGTTTCTCGAACGCGTCGTAGCGGGTGCGCGCCTCGCCCTTGAAAAGCGCCGGCGTGGTGGTGAACAAGGTCGCCTCGTCAAGCTTCGTCCTCTTGCGGGTCGACAGCTTCCGCAGCCCACCGGGGCCTTCGTAGTGGGAGCCGGAAGCGTTGGCGTAGAACAGCTCGCCGGTGAACGGCTGCGCCATCATGCCGGCGACGGCGTCACCGTCGACCGTCAACCCGACCAGCGTTCCCCACACCGGCAGGCCTGAGATGAAGGCGCGGGTACCATCGATCGGATCGATCACCCAGACATGCCTTGAGGAGATGTTTTCGCTGCCATGTTCTTCGCCAAGGATACCGTGATCGGGATACTCAGCCGAGATCAGCGCCCGAATGGCGCGCTCGGCCTCGCGGTCGGCCTCGGTGACCGGGTCGAAACTGCCTTTTTCCTTGTTGGCCACGGCGCCCTGTGCGCGGAAACGCGGCAAGGTTTCAGCCGCCGCCGCTTGCGCGATCCGGCGCATGAAATCGATGCTGATGTCCACGTGATTCTCCCGCATTACAGAGTTCCAACCCGGTCTGCCGGCACTTTCCCGCCAAAACAAGCCGGTTTATCGATTTATCAGAGACATCAGCGTTGCCGAAATGTCACACATCGGGACCATCGAAACGCATTTTCACATCAGAGTGAATTAAAAAAGCGTGGGATCGATTGACATTTGTGCATCGCACAATAAATTTGTTCTCGGACAGGTTTTCCTGTCCATGCCCTCCTTGGGCGTTTCCTCCCTAGACTTCGACCGTGTCGTGCAAACGATGCGGTCTTTTTTTACGCTGCGGGATGGCCAGCGCGGGATTGCATGAACAGCCGCCGCTCCGGCGTCATTCGGCGGCCAGTGGCAGGTTGACGAAGTGGTGGTCGGGCATCGCCATCAGGTCGGCCGAAAAGCGCGCCATATCGTCGGCCAGCGCATCGAAGCCGGCCGATTTCTGGAACGTCCGCTCATTCATGTAGAGGCCGCGATTGACCTCGATCTGCAGCGCATGCAGGTGGCGCGCCGGCCGGCCGTAATGCTCGGTGATGAAACCGCCTGCATAGGGTTTGTTGTGGGCGACGGTGTAGCCCATGCCGATGAGCAGGCCGATCGCCGTTTCGGTCAGGGCCGCCGTGGCCGAGATGCCGAAACGGTCGCCGACGATGAAATCCGGCCGCAGGCCGCTGTCGCCCACCCTGATGCTCGCCGGCATCGAATGGCAGTCGATCAGCACGGCATAGCCGAACCTGGCATGGGTTCTGGTCAAAAGCCGCTTCAGCGTCTCGTGATAGGGTTTGTAGACCGCCTCTATGCGCTGGACGGCCTCCGCCAGCGGCAGACGGCCGGAATAGATGTCGAGCCCCTCACCCACCAGCTTGGGCACGGTGCCGAGCCCGCCGGCAACGCGCGCCGAGCGGATGTTGCAGAAGGACGGCACCGGCTCGGCGAACATGCGCGGGTCGAGTTCCCAGGGCTCGCGGTTGACGTCGAGGTAGGCGCGCGGAAAATTCGCCGCCAGTATCGGCGCGCCCAGCGCCACCGCGCCGCCGAACAGCTCGTCGACATAGCAGTCCTCGGAGCGGCGGATGGCGTTCCGGTCGAGCCGCGCCATGGCCAGGAAGCGGTCTGGATAATAGCGGCCGCTATGCGGTGAGTTGAAGACGAAGGGAACGCGCTGCTCGGCGCCCGATCGGATTTCGAAGGGTGGAACGACCGAAAAATCTTCGGCTGCCGTCGTCAATTTGAACGAACCCGGAAACAGCAATGCATCATGATGGGAAACTGCCACCTCATCGGCCGCATGTCCAGCATTTCGGCATGTCAGGAACCCCGTCAAATCAGGATTAATGCAGCCAACGTTCACTTGATGTTTACCGTCAGCTCCTCATATACAGGATGGTTAACGGGCTTGCCGGACGGCAGGCTCGGCTGGGGTGATTCGGACGGGACAAGATGGCACGCATTCTGCTGGCGGAAGACGACGACGACATGCGCCGGTTCCTGGTCAAGGCACTGGAGCGGGCCGGCTATCACGTCAGCGATTTCGACAATGGCGCCAGCGCCTACGAGCGGCTGCGCGAAGAACCTTTCTCCCTGCTGCTGACCGATATCGTCATGCCGGAGATGGACGGCATCGAACTCGCCCGCCGCGCCACCGAGATCGATCCCGACCTCAAGGTGATGTTCATCACCGGTTTCGCGGCCGTCGCGCTCAACCCCGATTCCAAGGCGCCGAAAGACGCCAAGGTGCTGTCCAAGCCCTTCCACCTGCGCGATCTCGTCAACGAGGTCGAAAAAATGCTGCAGGCCGCCTGAAGCGCGCGCACTGTGTGATCTCGCCGGTTCTTCGGCGGCGCGACAAAACGAGCCTTTCTTTCCCCGTCCTGCTATTGACGCGCTGGACCAAAAATGGTGTATGCGCGGCTTCGGATGGGCGTGTAGCTCAGCGGGAGAGCACTGCATTGACATTGCAGGGGTCACAGGTTCAATCCCTGTCACGCCCACCATCCTTTCAATAACTTAGCTGCGACCCGGCTTCGTTTGGCACAGAAACGGCACAGAAACTCCTCATTTCACGGCCTGTTGAGCGCCTAGACACTCAAGTTGGTTGGCGTCGCGAAAATTGGTGATCGCCACGTCTTGACCCTGGGCGTCCGCATATCTCGGAACGCTATAAGCTTGGAGCGTCATCTGGCGTAAATCTCGCACGACATCTGGCGAGAAATGCCTCTCCTGCGAATCAAGCAATTCTTGGATTGCCGCCCCGCTCTGCCGACTTCTCATCACAGCTTCAGCCAGCTTGCCCATCTGCACGCATACCTTGTCGAGCATGCTTTGATCGGCGGCTGCGGGCCGGGCGAGCGACAACGTGAATGCCGTCATAGCTATGAGAAGCGACGACCTTATCTCAAACCTCGGCCGCGTTCTTCTGGAAGTCGACGTGGTGGTGGCCGTAGACCTTGTCCAGAGTTTTGGCCGACATGCCGAGCGCTCCGGCAGCTTCCCAGATATCGATGCCGGCGAACATCATCCAAGTTGCGCGCGTATGGCGCAGAACGTGCGGTGTGATCGGAGGCTGACCGGTGACGGCGGGATCAAGCCAGGCGTTGTCGATCGCCATTTCCCAAGCCGTGCGCACTGACGCGACGCCCCGGCCCATGTAACTGATGACATGCAGATAGGTCGAAACCGGCTCGCCAGCCTCCTGTGAGGCAGCGTCCCTTGCCGCGTCGTCTATCCTTTTCCACCGTCCTAGATGAGCACTGATGCGCCGTCCGAGCCGCACCGGCGGCTGACGCTTGTTGGTCTCTGCCACGCCCTCGCCCCGGCGATGCATCACGCCGCGCTGCGCGTCAATCCAGCCGCCGGCCGTGTTCGGCATCCATTGGACATTGCAGATCGCCGCGCGCCGGGATCCTGTGTAGAGCCCGAGCAAAATGAAGCGGGCGAGATGGCGATTGATGGCAAAGCGATTCCGGCGCCAGCGGAAGTGTTCGCGCCTGGTCGAAACGTCACACCACATTTCGCGGTAGAAACCGAGTGCGCCGGCCAGATGCATCGCAGCCTCGGTGCGCGTTAGCCACCGGTCGCGCGGCGGTGAGATGTCTGGCATGGTCACTTCCGGCACTGACGCCAGCGGGCCGTGTTCCTTGTGCCAATGGTTGATTGCCTTCGACAGTGCAGCGAGCTCTCTCCTGATCGTGCCAGCCTGGACGGTCGCGCCTCGCGCTTTGGCATAGGCTCGACACGTCTCGCCGCGCACGTCGGCCAGTGTCCTCGATCCCCAAAACGGCAGTAAGGCCGCGATGGCGTAGCCGCTGCGCTCGGCTGATTTCTTGTGCGGCGCATACTCGCGCCCGTAGGCGGTCAGGACTTCGGCGACCGAGAGGCGAGCGAGATCACTTTCGCGGGAGACTGGTTTGAATTTTTCCGCGATGTACTCGCCGAGCCGTTTTTCAGCTCCTGGGCGATCTGCTTCGCTGCAGCCTGTGCGCTCGAAGACCATGCCGACATCTCGGATGACCCATTCTTTTCGTTTCGGGTCGAGGTAGAGCCGGGCGCCTTTGGCTGGTCTTGGCATTTCGTCATCATCTCCCTCATCGCCTGGGGGGTCACGAAGTCAGCCCGCCCTACCCTCATGATCGATAGCCTGCCACGCCTGGACTCAGCCCGCAACGTGGCCGGTGTGATCCGGCCGCGGAAGAAGACCTGACATGCCTCCTTTAAGGTAAGCGGCGCGTCGTCGCCTTCGGTCGCGACATTCACTGCAACGATCCTCCTCGCTTGCGAGCACGCGCTTCTTGAAGGACGCGCTGGTGGCAAAGGTCAGCCTCGGTTCTCAGCATGTCAGCCATGTCACGCGCGATCCACGATAGGGCGATGGAGCGATCAAGCAACTTATTCGGCCCATCGAACCGGGGGGTGTCGAGCAAAGTCTCGACGATGATGTCCATGACTTCCGACAGGTGCGCAATGTCGCTCTGCAGATCGTCCAGATTGTCAGTCGGGACCTTCATTTGGCACCGCCTTTCCACTCGACGTCAGCCATAATCCTCGCTAGTTCCCGTATCGTGGTCGAGGGGCTTTCGCTTTGGTCGACCCACATGCGAGCCAAGAGCGCAAACTTAATGTCCCGATCGTTCGTGCTGACCACCGGCAGCTTTGAAGCGATGTCACGGATCGTCTCTTGCTCAAAACCGATGTTTGTCCTGAAATCATCCAGGATTTCGCCCGCCACGTTCCCAAAGCGTGGTTGCTCCTGCAGGCCGGACAGGACATTTGAGGCGGTCTGCAATGCGTCATCGAGCGCGATCAGCTGCGCCAGCGTCAGCTTCTCGGTCTTGAAGCCAAGGGGATGAGCGGGGCGGGTCATACCGCACCGCCTTCCAGGTTGCCCTTCGTCTTGACCACGGCGACCATCGTGGCCATTGCGTAGCGGTTGACCTCGCCCAAGAAACCGAGTTCGACGCCGGTCAGGTGATTGCGGGACGGCATGCGCAATTCCTGCCGGAGGCGCACCATGTCGTTGACGATGCAGCCGAGAAGCGTAGCGGCTCCATTGGTTGGATGGCGGCCGATGAAGTCGAGATATTCGCGGGCCAATTCGTGGCCCTTGTCGCAGTCCTTGCCGAAATGGCCGCTGGACTCGACGTTCCAGTAGGATATTCCGCTGCCGGCCGGCATCTTGCGATGCATGAAAGACAGGGTGTCGGCCTCGTGCGGCACCTTGGCCGACGCGCCACGGGTTTGAACTTTCACGTCTACCGTGCTATTTGCTGTCTTAGTCATCTTCGCTTTCCTGAGCTTGGGTGATCGGGGAGCCGCCTTGCCGGGCGGTTTCATTTCGGAACGGCGATCAGTTTGAGCTTGCCGGCTCGCTGGTTGCCGTTTTCGTTTCGGGCATAAAAGCCCGGTCGATGTAGTGAAGAATTTCTGCGTTCATCGTCCGTCGATTGGCCTCTGCGTTGGTGCGGATTTGATCTCGCATTCCATAGGGTAGGCGGATCACAAATTTCTCTTCCTGCTGCACGCTCACACCTCCTTAGCTATGGCTAATAGCCACAAAATTAACCATGGCTAAAAGCCAGCCTTGCGTCAAGCGCTATCTGATGGCTAATAGCCTCATGTCGAAAAAACCTGTGCAAGAACCGATCCAGCCGCAAGACAAGTACGTCCTCCGACTGCCTGACGGGATGCGCCACCGGATAAAGAAATCGGCGGAAGCGAACAAGCGGTCGATGAATGCTGAGATCGTGCAGGCTCTTGAACAGTTGTTCCCGCCGGAGCCTGATATCTTCGATGTGATCGACAAGGTGCATCATGCGATTGCAAGCGCGCAAACCGCCAACAGTTTCCCATACAGAAGCCAGCTTCTTGACGCGCTCGACAAGCTGTCCGACCGGCTGACTTCGGGAATTGAGTTCGACCAATACTCCCCGAAAACTCTTCCTCCCGGCGCCGAACGGCTCGACGGCTTTATGGACCGACTTCACAGATGGCGAAGGGTCAGCGCAACCGGCGTGGAAACCTCGGATCTGCAGCGCGAATTGGGCCGTGGGTTGCTTGACAAATTCAGTCGCGACGCGGTGCGCTCGGCCCTCGATCGTTTCAAGGAAGGCCGCGCCGAACACGCCTTCAAGATACTGCGATTGGCCGATGTGCGGTTTGCTGAGCCCGAAGAGGCCGTAAAGCTCATTGTCGGCCGACTTCGCGATTTCTACTCCGAAAATTGGGGCGATCCTGACGAGAAATACGAGCCATGGGCGGATCGCGACGATGATTGAGACTGCGCTCACGCGGCGCAGTCCTTCAACAGAAACGACATCACCGTGTGGGCGGCGCGCTCGCCGGGATAGTCGCTGTCGGCCCCTTCATACCCGCCGGGCTTCAGCGATAAATACATCCAGCCCCACACCATTGCGTGAACCTTGACCCCTTCCAGCGTCGCCGGCACGATCTGGCCAATGATCTCCGCCTGCTCTTTGCAGGCATCGTGCGCCGCCTGGATGGCTGGGTCTTTGTCGAAGTCTTCGCCGGACGCCACGAAGGCCGCGCGCTCGGTTGCCCAAGCTGCGCGGAATTTAACGCCAAGAGCAATTAGATCAGCGTCCATCACAACGCACCGGCCGAAGGTGCGAACGACCGTAAAAGGCGGCGGGTAAGATCACCGTCGCCGTCGCTGTATTCAGCGAGGTAGTCAATCAGGCTCGACCGGTTCCCGATCGCGCCGTTGAGCATGTACTCGACCTTGGCCGCGACATCGGCGGGCGAGGAGCAAGGCGCGTCGACCATCGACTTGAAGGCCTCCGCCTCGGCCGCCTCTGTGTCGAGCACTGCGACAGCATCCAAGCAGTTGCCATCCGCGTCGAACATGGCTTCGTCAGCCATGACTGCAGCCTTGTGAGTGATGATCGCGGCGGTGACGCCAAGCACAGTCCATGTTTCGGGAAGAAGGGCGTTCATTATGAGCTCCATCAGTTGACGAAGCCAGATTAGGGGGTAATTTCCCCTTAAGTCAATAGGCTATTTCCCCTTATGCGCTCTTGAGACGCAAATTGCCTTGGATGCCACCCTGCTTGGCTACGCGGTGCAGCGACTTTGGCGGGAACACGGTGAAGATTTCTCCTACCCATGCCAAGTGGACGTTCTCTATCGGTTGCGCGTTCCATGACATGAGGTTGACGCGGTCTTTCTGGTTGCCGCGGAAAATCGTCTTGATGAACCGGCGGCCGTCACTCGTTCGAACGGCAGCTTCCTCGCCATAGAAGCTTTCCAGCGATCTCCGCTGCTCGCGAAATACGATTAGAACAGCTCCGTCTCGAAACTGCGGCAGCATTGAATTCCCGCGCACCTCAAACGCGATCATGTCGCCAGGCAAAGCAAAGGGAACAGGAATCTGGTCTAGCCCTTCGTCTGGAACCTGTTCAAAGTCCGGCTCTACCTCAGCGCCGGCGCCTATATAGCCCATAAGGGGCACCTGGCGAGCGCCACCGTCAGAACCCGCGCTGTCCTCCCCCATGATGTCGGCGACTGTCGTTCCAAGGATCGCGACGAGGCGCGAGAACTTGTCGAGACTCGGCCGACGTTTTCTCTGGAGCATGTCGCGAACGAACGATTCATTGAGACCGGCAGCCAAGGAGAGCGACTTCATTGTGTGGCCTTGGACGGCCATCCGTTCCCGAAATCTTGCTTCCCACTCGTTATCCACGGTTTTTTCCCCTTGAATTCAAAAGTATGCGGGGTTGTAGCCTATTGCCCCTTGACCGTCACTAAGGTTCTAGCCTATTGGTTAATGGGAAATTTCCCCTTGAGGCTAAATATGGACACCAGGACGGAACTGATTTCGGAAATCGCTGCTTTCCAGTCGAAAGTGAAAGTGAGGGATTCGAATATAGGGCTGATCGCTCTGAACGATCCCAAGTTCGTTACGCGCTTGCGTGAGGGCCGACGTTGCTGGCCGGAGACGGCCAAGAAGGTCCGCGACTTCATGTCCGCGGCTTACACGCACATTACGACGGCCGACGGTACGGTGATCATCCGCGACATTGCATCGGGCGCCACGGCGTCCGGACCGTCGCTGGCAGAAGCTTACGCTGAACTGCGCCGCCTGCTCGCGGTGAGAGAACCAGCATGATGACCCGCAAGAACGCGAAGGCCGCCGTCGCAGCTGACCGGCCATTGACGGAGCGAGAAGCGGTGGCGCTTAAGGGGCGCATCCGCAAAGCAGTCGATAGTGCTTGGGCGCTGCTCCTGGAGGCTCAAGAGCGAGAGGCATGGAAAGCCCTGAAATACGCAAGCTGGGAAGCTTACGTCAGGGCCGAATTCAGTCTAAGCCGCAGCCGATCCTATCAGCTTCTCGATCAGGGACGCGTCATAGCCGCGATCGCAGAGGCCACCGGTGAAGATGTCCAACGCGTTGGACAGATCAGTGCTCGTGACGCCGCTGCGATCAAGGGCGATTTGCCGGCTGTGAAGGCCGACATAGTCGCACGCGTCGATAAGGGCGCCGAGCCTGCAAAGGCCGCCACCGATGTCATAGCGGAGAAACGCGCCGCGAAGGAAAAGGCGAGAGCCGAACACGACCGCCAGCGCGACAAATCCCGCGCCGCGCTCCCCGACGCGGTCAAGCAGCATGTTACCGCTCGCGATGACGCCGTCGCCAAGGCCAAAGCCGACCGCTCGAATGTCGAGACTGTAGACCGCGTGTCTGAACTGGAAGACCTGGTGCGCGGTCTGGAAGCGGACAACGCGGCGCTCAAGGCTGAAAACGCAAAGTTCGCCGACATGTGGGTGCAGTATCAGCAAGGCGGCTTCGAAGCTGTGATCGCTGGCAAGGACGAAGAAATTCGCACCCTCAACGCCCGGCTGATCCAGGAGAGCGAAGACAAGGCCGGATGGATGAAGCGGGCAAAGGGGTGGCAGAAGCGCGCCACTGATCTCGGCTGGTCCGGCGACGTGGTCATTCCCCTTGATCCGCAATCTTCGGACGATGAGGTCATTTCCCTTGGCTGACGTGGCCGATCTCTTCAACAGGGTGCGGTCGTTTGGCGCAAACATTGTGCTGGACGGCAACTCCCTGCGGATCGTGAACCCGAAGAAGCTGCCTGCATCCGCGAAAACGTACATCACCAAGAACAGTCTGGCCGTCGCCGAATATCTGCGCTCGGACGAGAACATCGAATTCGAAGAGCGTGCCGCGATCGTTGAGTTTGAAGGTGGCACGCCTCGCGAATGGGCTGAACAGTTCGCCGGCTATCTGTCCCTGACCAAGCCGGCCGGGGTCTCGGAAATGGATTGGTCGTGGTTCCTGACGACATGCGGCCGGATGATTGACGAAGCGCCGGGAGCATCGGCATGAGCGCTCTCCCGCCTGCCCATCAACAGATATCGCTTCGTCCTCACCAAGTCAGGACAGAAGAGCTTTTGCGGCAGCGTATCCGCGAAGGCGCGCGTAGGATCATTCTGGTGGCGCCGACGGCGTTCGGAAAAACAGAGACCGCAATCGATCTTGTCACCAAGAACCAAGCCAAAAATTCTCGAGCCTGGTTCATCGTGGATCGCGTCACGCTGATCGACCAGACCAGCGAGCGTTTCGCAAAATACGGCATCGACCACGGCATTATCCAGGCCGATCACTGGCTGACCGATCCGACGAAGCCCGTGCAGGTGGCATCGGCGCAAACGATAGGGCGGCGCAAATATCTGGATAGCGAGCTGCCGAAGCTCATCATCGTCGATGAGGCTCATTGCGAATACCAATCAAATCTCGAACTGGTCGAGCGCGCGAAAGACTCCATCGTTGTCGGCCTGACCGCGACGCCGTTCACCGACGGTATGGCCGACCACTGGGACGCTCTCGTCAACGGCGCGACGACAAATCAACTCCTCGCCGACGGTTGGCTGACGCCGCTCAAGATCAAGGCGTGCGTCACGCCCGACATGAAGGGCGCGAAGAAGGCGTTTACCGGGGAGTACGATGAAACCGACGCCGGCCAGCGCGGGATAACAATCATCGGCGACGTGATCCATACATGGGTTCAACAGACACAAAAGCATTTCGGGGGTCCGGTGAAGACCCTCGTCTTCTCACCGTCCGTTGCCCACGGTGAAGAGCTTTGCCGGCAGTTCGCAGCGGCTGGGTTTAACTTTCAACAGATCAGCTATCTGGACGCCTCGGACAAAGAGCGGCGCGACAAAATCGAGGAATTCCGCAAGCCTGACAGCGCGATCGACGGTCTCGTTTCCTGCGCGGTGCTGACCAAAGGCTTCGACGTGCCTGACGTGATGTGCGGCATCTCCTGCCGACCCTACAGGAAATCCTTTTCATCCCATATCCAAGAGCTCGGGCGCGTGATGCGCATTTCCGAAGGCAAAGATTTCGGGCTGTGGCTAGATCACTCCGGCAACTGCATCACGTTCGCTGAAGACACTGCCTGGCTGTTCGAACATGGTGTCGACAGCCTGTCGAGCGCGCAAAAGAAGGACGGCGAAGCTCGGGAGCCCAACGAGAAAGTCAAACAGAAATACTTTTGCGGCGAATGCGGGCTTCAAATGGAGCCCCACCACGACAGCTGCCTTTCATGCGGATGGCAGCGGCCGAAGTATGGTGAAATCCAAGTCGTCGAGGGTGAGCTGATCGATGTCGATTTCAGCATCAAGAATGCCTTCGCGCCGCGCAAAGGTCTGCGCGCGAAATGCCTGGAAGATCCGAAGTCGATCTGGAACACGGCGCTCGCCTATTGCCTGTCCAATGGGCGCAAGGGGGAGGAATCGTCTCGCAAGTGGGCCTATGGCGTTTGGCGCGGCATCTACCCCGGCAGCAAGCTGCCCTATGGCCTGTTCGATGCGGCCTGCGAACACAGCCAGGTGAAGGTTGACGAGTGGCAGCTTGTCGAACGCGAAATCAAACGGTTCCGCAACAAGCCGAGGCGCGCCGCATGAGCATCGAAGACGCGATCGACGACGCATGCTCTTCGGTCGGCATCATTCCGCCAAAGGAACGCAGCTACGGCAAGTGGCTTCACACCGACACGCTGTCCGGGAAGAACGGCAAGGGCGACGGGCGCGTCATCATCAACGAAACACACGTCACGGCCTTCAACTGGCAAACCGGCGAGACTGTAACCGTCGGGATGGGTGGGGAGGTCGAGAAACGCGATCGGCAGAAAATCGCAAAGCAAATCGAGTTTTCAAAGCGCAAGAAGCAGGCCGACGCGGCACGCGCTGCCCGACTAGCGTCGGACATGATCGCCACGGCCAAGATCGCCGCGCACCCCTACCTGGCCGCGAAAGGGTTTCGTGACGAAAAGGCCATGGTGATCCGGGTGGAAGATGTGCGTCGGATCGGCGGCGATTACCTCGTGCCCGGTGCCGGCTGTTCTTCCGCGGTGGTCATACCGGCCCGCATCGGCGGCCAAGTGGCGTCTGCACAATTGATCTGGGAAGACGGCACCAAGAAGTTTCTTTTCGGCGGGGCCACATGGGGCGCTGCCCACCGGATCAGCACCGGCGTCGATACCTGGCTCTGTGAAGGCTATGCAACGGGCCTCTCCGTCCGCGCTGCTCTGCAGGGGATGAAAATCAAACCGACCGTCCTCTGCTGCTTCTCGGCGGCCAATATCGTCACTGTAGCTGGCCACAGCGGCGGGCGGGTTTTCATCGCGGCTGAGAATGACAAGCCGCTGAAGCAGTTCGATGGCCTCGGCGCCAGCGAATACTACGCCCGCAAAACGTCGCTGCCCTTTGGCATGCCGCCCGATATCGGGACGGACTTCAACGACCTTCACCAACGATCAAGCATCTTTGCCGTGCAGCGAGCCCTGACAGCCGTCATGGCGAGCGCAGCGCGCAAGAAAGGCACTTCATGAAAAAGGAACTCGACACCTCGAAAGCTTCTTTCAAACTTGACCTCATCGAGACAGCCAACGCGGACCCGGTGATGACTGCTGCCGACTTAAAACTGTTGGCCGCATATACGTCGGTCATGGAATGGCCTTCGGGTAAAGCATGGCTTTCCATCACGCTGGGTTGCGCAAAAACCGGACTGAGCGAACGGCAATATTGGACAAGCCGAACGCGTCTCGCTGGTAAGAATGAAGCCAAAAGGCCGTATATGATCGCTGCCAGCGGCGCCGGCACCGTTGACGCGTTCAAGCTGATCAATCCCTGGCGGGATGAAGCAATCGAGCACGTCGCGGCCATGACGGCTTTCCATCGAGAGCGCTTGAGGCAACAAAAAGCCAAGTCTCGGCTGAAAAAGAAAACGTCGCAAACAAGCGATGTGTCACTGCAGCCATTGCAGGGACATAACCCCGGTTGTCACTGCAAAATTTGCAGTCCTGTCACTGCAACCATTGCAGACAAGTACCCCTCAGATAGTACCCCAAGGAAAGAAGGGGCCGGTAAGAAGAGTCCTGGTTCGAACGTTCTGCCCTTCGGCAAGCGGAAGGCGTCGTGATGCAAACGCTCTCCCAGGCTGAGCTTGATGACGCGTACCATCGCGGAATCTTCGACTGTGATCAGGCGCTGGCCGATTACATCCGCCGGGCATTCAAGCTGCGGCAAGAGCAGATGGCTTGGAAGGGTGTGAGCCCGATCCTGTGGGACACGATCCGCGATGATCTGCATGACATGCTGGCCCAGGCTTTTCACGAATGCGAATTCAAGCACCTCGGACCGGAACGGTACGATCAACTGATGGACAGGCTATGGCAGCGCAACCTGGAGCAACAACCAGTATGACGAAAAGCAGGAACAGCAAGCTGACCGTTCCGAAGATGCGGAAAGGCGAGGCGGAACAGGCGAAGATTCGACGAGACCTCGGCCATGACTTCGCTGTCCAGAAGGACGATCACGGTCGCGACCGGCTCATTGCCGGCACCGCCGACGCAAGGCGCGTCTACGATGTCAGCAATGGCGGCTATATCAGCACGGGTGGCATAGCCCGAGTTCGCAATGTCGATCCCCTCAAGGGCATTTCGAGCCTGACATACAAGCAGCGGGAGGCCGGTACTCGCTATCGCGCTGACTTCGAACTGGCCACGCGCGAGGGCCTGAAGACCATGGGCATGGGCGAGCGCGTCGACGGCGGCCGATCCGGTGCGAGTGTCCCGGCCAAGCTGATCGACAATCACGCGGTGATGGCGCGGGCGCGGCAGGCGCTGGTCTATCCCGAGATCCTGGCTGTAATCGATGCGGTATGCGGTCTCGGGATGTCCATCAAGGAAGTCGCGCAGCGGGAGAACGTGGTCCGAGACATTCCCGCCCAGCTTTTGCGCATGGGTCTGGAACGTCTCGTTTTTCACTACGGGTCGCAGTCCGCAACCCGTCACAACAGTTGAAACGTGCCGTCACGTATGGTAGATATTCGAGCACGGTGACGAGTTGCGCCGGGAACCCGCCAAATTAGGCGGGTTTTTTGTTGGTTTCTTTCAGCTGCCTTTCGCTAGGCACCAGCGGTGTCATTCCATCGAAAGGCCGCGGCGAGACACGCAACAGCGCCTGGGTTAGCGCGCCATGCTCGTCGACGACGTTTTTGACGATCATGTTGACGGCCTTTTCCTCGCCATCAGGTGCGCCATACTGCTCCACCATGACGTGGAAATAGATGGGCTTATCTGCCACGCGATGCGGGTGCCATTCGCCTTGCCGGAGCGCCAACGCTTGGCAAGCGAGTCCGATGGATCGAGGTATTTCAACCGGGCGGTTGTCTTCACGGCGTTCGCCGCGCTCATAGTTTTCGACGGACCCGCGCGATATGCCGAGGGCATCGGCCGCTTGCTGCTGGCTGAAGCCGAGATCAGACCGCCAGGCTTTGAATTCTTCAGGTGTCATGCTATATCTCCGATCACAGGAGGTGGAGAGCTTTCCCCTTCGGTGGGTGCCGGGTTTCCCCGACACCCTGTGGCCTCTAGCTGAAGTAAAGGGTCAAGGTTACCGGCCCGACCTTTATCCTCAGCGTCCACCGCCGAAGTCTCATTTGCTCTCCACCTCCTTTCAGTTCCCGGCTGGTATCTGCCGGTGATTTGTTATCGCATATTCGTACTCAGTACGCAACAACAATCTGCATACACAGTACGAATTTTCAAGCCGCCTCAGGTCCAACCGGGCGGCTGCGCTTTTAGAGGTGCGGCGCACCTACGAATCGCTGGGTAGCTCCTGCCTGCGCTTTGGCTGGATAGGCGGGGAGTTAAGCCTTATCAGCTGACCGGCCGCAAAATTCCTGGCAAATTCTTCGTTCTCGAAAAGATGCTGGGTGGTTTCGCCGTTCTCAAAGATCTGCACCGCCCATTGGCCGTCGATCCTTTCGACACGAACACCATTTGTACTCTCGTCCACGGTCGCCACTCCCAAACACGAGCCCCAACGAACCATTTCAGTCGCAAGGTTCAAACGTATAATTCCGCATGCGCTCAGACCGCAAGGTGCCTCAATGCCCGCAACAGAGCTGACCCCGAAGCAAGCGCGCTTCATCGAAGAATTCATGATCGACCTCAACGCCACACAGGCGGCAAAGCGGGCCGGCTACAGCGAATTGACAGCCCAGGTGCAGGGATCGCGCCTATTATCGAATGTTATGGTTGGCGAGGCCATCGCTGCGCGGCAAGCAGCCATCGCTGAAAAGCTCGGCGTCACTCAGGAACGCATCGTGGCCGAGCTGGCGAAGATTGCCTTTTCCGATATTCGCAAGGCGGTGCAGTGGGGCCGCAGCCCGATCGACACGGAATCGGAGAACGCCAAGCCGAATGGTCTCGGCATCTATCCGGTCGAGTTGGTCGGCAGCGACAAGATTGACGACGACACGGCCGCCGCGGTGTCCGAGGTTTCGCTCACCCAAACCGGTATCAAGATCAAGATGCACGACAAGAAGTCGGCGCTGGTCGACCTGGGCAAGCATCTCGGCATGTTCAAGGAACGCGTCGAGCTCACTGGCAAGGACGGCGCTGCGCTCGTCCCCGTGGTCAATGTCCGCCTCCGCAGCCGCAGCTGAAATCAATCTCGACCTGCACGAGAAGCAGGCGCTGGCATTCGAGACGGAAGCAACCGAAGCGCTCTATGGCGGTGCTGCTGGTGGTGGCAAGTCGCACCTGATGCGCGCGGCCGCCATCACGTGGTGCGCCGAAATCCCAGGCCTTCAGGTCTATCTCTTCCGCCGCATCCGCGACGACTTGATCAAGAACCACATGGAAGGCCCGCAAGGGTTTCGCCAGATGCTCGCCGGCTGGGTGGAATGCGGGTTCGTCACCATCGTCGAGGATGAAATTCGGTTCTGGAACGGATCGAGGATCTACCTTTGCCACTGCAAGGACGAGAAGGACCGTTTCAAATATCAGGGCGCTGAAATCCATGTGCTGCTGATCGACGAGCTGACCCACTTCACCGAAGTGATTTACCGATTCCTCCGCAACCGCGTGCGCATGGTCGGGATCAAGGTTCCACCGCAATACGCCGGCCGGTTCCCGCGCATCCTGTGTGGTGCCAATCCGGGCGGCATTGGTCACCAGTTCGTCAAGGCAACATTCATTGACGGCGTGCTGCCGCTGAAGGTGTACAAGGCCGAAGTCAGCGAAGGCGGCATGCAGCGTCAGTTCATCCCTGCGCAGCTCGAAGACAACCCGTCGATGAACGACAACGATCCCGGCTATGAAAGCCGGCTGATGGGTCTCGGTTCGGAAAGCCTGGTGCGCGCAATGCGCTATGGCGATTGGGATGTGGTCGAGGGCGCCTATTTCGACAACTTCGAACGACGCCGGCATGTCATCAAACCGTTCGCCATCCCCGACCAATGGACACGCTTCAGGGCGGGCGATTGGGGCAGCGCCAAGCCGTTCTCTTTCGGGTGGTATGCGGTAGCGTCCGACGACACGATAGTGCCGTCTGGCGTGGCTGGCGCGCCCGGCATCGTCATTGCGCGCGGCGCGCTCATCAAGTACCGCGAATGGTATGGCGTGAAGATCGACAAATCGGGCCGCTATCTGCCCAACACTGGTCTGAAGCTGCATGCCGAAGCAGTCGGCGCCGGTGTCCGGCAGCGCGATTATGACGACACCATTAGCTATGGCGTGCTTGACCCTGCTGCCTTCAGCCAGGACGGCGGGCCATCTCTCGCCGAGCGCATGGCTAACGGGACCAACTCCAACGGATCGACCTTCCGACGCGCCGACAACAAGCGAACGGCTGGACGCGGTGCCATGGGCGGCTGGGACCAGTTGCGCGGCCGACTGACTGGCGACGAGGACGGCCGGGCGATGCTGTTCTTCTTCGAAACCTGCATCCACACAATTCGAACACTGCCGGCGCTGCAGCACGACGAGGCGAACCCGGAAGACGTCAACAGCGACCAGGAAGACCATGCGGCCGACGAGACGCGCTACGCGTGCATGTCGCGGCCTTGGGCGGCCAAGACCAAGACGCCGGCTCCCAAGGTGCCGCAAGGCCATGTCCAGCTTCCCGGCGTGCCTGACGACGGCAACGGGCGTCGAAGGATTCGCATATGATCAACGACACTGATGACGAGATCGACAGCACCGCAGATGATGCGGTCGACCCGTCGCTGAAGCCGAAGGCCTCCAAGGGCTGGCTGAAGCTGATCACCGATCAGGAGAAGGCCGGCTTTGCCGACTATCAGACACGGTGCACCAACATCCAGAAGCGATATGCCGATCTGGAGCGCCTGGCCAACGTCACCCGCGACCGCGAGTTTCAAATCTTCTGGGCCAATATCGAGGTCCTGAAGCCTTCCATGTTTTCCCGCCCTCCGGTTCCGGTGGTCGCGCCGCGCTTTCAGGACAGGCGACCGCTCCCGCGCACGGCATCGGAGCTTGTCGAGCGCTCGACGGCGGTCACGTTCGATCGGCAGAACATCGACGGCGTGATGCGCCTGGTGCGCGACGACCTGGCCACGATTGCGCGCGGCTGCATGTGGATCCGGTACGAGACCAAGAGCCGAGAGAACGGCTACACCGAAACCGTCTGCATCGAGCACAAGAACCGTCGCGACTTCGTGCACGATCCCGCCCGAAACTGGAAGGAAGTGGACTGGGTCGCCGGCGGCGCATGGATGACGCGCAAAGAGATGCGCAAGCGCTTCAAGGCGACGTCGGGCAACGCCTATCAGGATGCCGAGTTCGCCAAGCGCAAGGACGACAAGAACAACACCGACGGCAAGCTGAAGGCGCGCGTCTGGGAACTGTGGTCGAAGTCCGAAAACAAGGTGGTGTGGCTGTCGCCAGGCGTTGATGTGGTGCTGGACGAGGGAGCGCCGCACCTGACGCTGGAAAACTTCTTCCCGTGTCCGCAGCCGGCCTATGGCACGTTGCAGCCGGAGAGCCTTATCCCGGTTCCCGATTACGTCTTCTACAAAGACCAGATCGAGGAAATCAACGACATCACCAACCGCATTTCGGCATTGACCGAAGCGCTTCAGGTGCGTGGTTTCTATCCGGCCGGCGCCGGCGAAATCGGCGATGCGATCGAGGCCGCGGTTAAGGCGCGCGATCCGCGCCAGATCATGGTTCCGGTCAGCAATTGGGCTGCTTTCGGCAATGGATCGGCCAAGGACACGATTGTCTGGCTGCCGACCGACATGGTGGCGTCGACCATCACGCAGCTGATCGCCCTTCGTAAGCAGCTTATCGAGGACATTTACCAGATCAGCGGCCTGTCCGACATCATGCGGGGCGAGAGCAACCCGAACGAGACGCTCGGCGCGCAGCAGATCAAGACGCAATACGGCTCTGTTCGCATCCGCGACCGGCAGAACGAGTTGGTGCGCATCGCTCGCGACGCGGCGCGCATCATCGCCGAGGTGATGGCAGAGAATTTCCAGTCGAAGACGCTGCTGGAAATGAGCCAGATGGAACTGCCGAGCGATGCCGATATCGCCAAGCAGGTAAAGCCGCTGGAGGCCCAGGCCAAGAGCATCGAGAAGGAATTGCAGGGCGCGTCGAGCGATCCTGAAGTCGCCGCGATGGCGAAGCAGAACCCGGAAGCCGCACAGCAGATCATGCAGCAGGCTCAGGGCCAGATTGCCCAGATCGCCAAGCAGGTCGAGGAGCTGAAAAAGACCGTCACCATCGACCAGGTTATGGACTTCCTGCACGATCAGAAAATCCGGCCGTTCAGTCTCGACATCGAGACCGACAGCACCATCCAGCCCGACGAGAATGCCGAGAAGCAGCGCCGCAGCGAGTTCCTGACGGCGCTTGCTGGTACGCTCGCCCAGCTTGGCCCGATGGTGCAGGCGCAACCTGAGACGGCTCCCTTTGCTGCCGAGGTGCTGAAATTCGCCATGGCGCCGTTCCGCCCCGGTCGCAGCATGGATGCGACGATCGACGAGTTCGCCGAGCAAATGAAGGCGATGGGTTCCCAGCCTAGGCCGGATCCCAGTGCAGGTAAGGCCGAAGCTGACGCCAAGGCCAACGAAGGCAAGATGGCGGTGGAAAAGGCCAAGTCTGACGCCGCAATGGCCAAGTCACAAAGCGACGCGGAAATCGCAAGGACCAAGGCGGAGGCCGATATCGCCCGGATCAACGCCGATGCCGCGCAAAAGCAGCGCGAGGCCGATATCCGCATCCGCGAGATCGAGGCCAACTCGGCCGCCGCAGCTCAGAAGCACGAGCAGGACATGCAGAAGGGTCAGCTCGAAATCGAAAAGCTGCGTCTTCAGGTGCTCGGCCAAGCGCAGAAGAACGCCGCGCCTCAGCCAGCTGCTGCTCAACTTTGAAAAGGACAACACCATGCCAGTCAGTGCTGATGAACTCTGCCGGGGCGGGATGTCATATCCGGTGGCGGTCGAAGTAGCCCGCCAGATGAATGCTGGCCTCACCAATGGCAACGTCGACCGGCTTATGTCCGTTGGGGTGCCTGGCGAGCAGGCAAAGGAACTGGCCAAGCAGATCAACGCCGGTGTCTTCGATGCGCACAAGCTTGCTTTAAGCAATGTGAACCCGGGCGTCGCAACTCTGCTGAAGCGGACCAGCGGCCTGTGATGGCTTACACGTGGATCAATCTCGGCGACGGCCGGCAGGTTTTCCGCAAGGTGGATACCACCAAGCCGAAGCGCTCGCATCTATCGGCGCCAATGATCAATTCGGACACCATGTCCGAAGTCCAGTCGATGCACGACGGCAAGGTCTACACCTCGAAATCGGCTCTTCGCGCGACTTACCGCGCCGCCGGGCTCGAGGAAGTTGGCAACGATCCGTCACGGCTGCGGCCCCGCAAGCGTCCGAAGATCGACCGTAAGGCGATTAAAGAAACAGTGCTGAAAGCAAAAGCCCGATTTGACCGCGGCGAACGGGTCCGGGCGCCGTGATCAGCGCCGGCCTCGCCAACGCGATCGAGGCATCATTCAAAGGCAGTCGCCTCGATATTGGCCAGCAGGCGGTCTTGTGTGTCGCCATGCTTGAAGGCGCGCTGTCCCTGACCATCCCGAACGACATCCGGGCGAAGATGGAAGAGAAATTGCTGCGCGGCATCACGCGCGAGCACATCGACCAGGCGCTGGAATTGATGCGCCAGGACCACCAGTAACCAGCAATCCCTCAGACGGAGCAATCCCATGGAAGACTTGAACGGAGGCGCTTCGGCGCCCGCCGAAATCTCGACTGTTGCCGACGACGTGCAGACGCCGAATCCGATCAGCACTGAACCAAACACAGCCGAGCCCAAGCCGGAACCGGAAGCGAAGAAGGCGCCGACCGCTCGCGAAGCGCTGAAGGCAGCGGCCGAAAAGGTCAATGAGAAGGCCAAGGCCGAAGAGACCGACACCGGCAAGAAACCGGTGGAGCCCAAGCCGGGCGAGAAGACTGCTGACAAGGCCGACAAGACGCTTCCCGATCCGAAGCCGACCAAGGACCCGAACACCACCCAGCAGCCTGCTAAGCCGGCAGAGGCAGCCAGGACCGAGCCCGGCAAGCCTGCCACTCAAACCAGCCACGCCGAGGCTCCCGCGCGCTTCAAGAGCGACGCCGCTGCGATGGCAGAATGGGAGAAGGCACCCGAGCCGGTCAAGGCCGCTGTGCACCGGTCATTTCGCGAGTTGGAAGCCGGGATCGAGAAGCACCGCGTGGCGGCCGAGGCCTTTGAGCAGGTCCGCGACTTCAACGAACTCGCCAAGAAAAACAACACGACCATGCGCGATGCGATGACGCGCTACACCAATCTGGAGCGGACGCTACTCTCGGACCCGCTGAAGGGCATTGAAGCCGTCTGCGACTATGCCGGCATATCGCTTCGCCAGCTCGCTGCGCATGTCATGGGCCAGAAGCCAGACGAGGTGCAGGGCCAGAACGACGCCACCATCCAGCAACTCAAGCGCGAGATCGAGACCCTCAAGCATAGCGTCGGCGGCGTGACCAGCACGATGCAGCAGCAGCATGTCGCAACGATCGACGCCCAGGTGCAGAAATTCGCGGCTGACAATCCCCGTTTTGAGGACCTGGCCGAAGACATCGCCTTTTTCCTGAAATCAGGCAAAACCGCCGATCTGGCCGAAGCTTACAAGCTCGCGGAAATGCTCAATCCCGACCCGGCCGCATCGACAACCACAGTTTCAGCAGCGCCTCAGACGCGCACCGCTCAAGACCCTCAGGCTCAGACCCTGAAGGGCCAGAAATCCATCACAGGCGCGCCCTCGGCTGGCTCAGACCCGGCAACGAAGCGGGCTTCCACCTCAATCAAGGATTCGCTCCGCCGAGCTGTCGCTCAGGCCGGGTGATCCCCGTCATAAAGGAGGGCCGACATGGCTCTTACTTCCGTAGAAAAGAACCAGGAGATTTTGTCTCTGGCGCTTGAGGACCGTGCCTCGGGTTACCAGGACCTGGTCTCCAATTCCAACGCCTTGCTCAACGTGCTGAAGCGCAAGGGCAAGTTCAAGGAATACTCCGGCGCGAAGATCCGCCAGCGCCTGCTTTACACCAAGACGGGTTCGGCGGTCTGGTATAACGGCTTCGACTTCCTCAACCCGGTTCCGGCCGAGTTGTTCAACGACGCCGAATACTCGCCGAAAATGTGCGCCGTCGCCGTCACTCTCGCCAACGAGGACATCCTCAACAACGAGGGCGAAAACCAGCTCATGGATATTCTGGAGTCTCACATCGAGGCTGCGGAAGGTGAGCTGCAGGACGAGGTTGATATCTCGCTCCACGGCAATGGCACCCGCTTCGGTGGCAAGGAACTGGGCGGCCTCCAGTTGGCCGTTCCAACGGTGGTCAACTCCGGCGTCTATGCCGGCATCGATCGCGGCGCCAATGCGATCTGGCGCACTTCGGTGTTCGACGCGAATTCTGCCTTCCCGGCTATCGGAACGCAGGTCACGGCGACCACCATCCGCCCGATGCTCAACTCGATCATGACGCAGCGCTCGCGTGGCACCAGGGCCGCCGATCTCCTGCTGATGTCGCCGGAGCATTACGCGGCCTATGACGCGGCCACCGTGGCAATCCAGCGCGTCAACGATGTTTCTGGGCTTGGCAAGCTCGGCTTCACGTCGCTGAAATACTTCGGCGCCGGTCGCTCCGCTGAAATCGTCCAGGAAGGCGGCATCGGCTCCAACATGCCGGCGAACACGACCTATGGTCTGGACACCGACACGCTCTGGCTCCGCTACCACCCGGAACGCAACTTCAACAAGATCGGCAAATCCATGATGCCGATCAATCAGGACGCGAATGTCCAGTACATCGGCTTCATGGGCGAGCTGACGATGAACAATCCGCTGTTCCAGTGGAAGCTCATCGACAGCAACCCGGCCGCGTAAAGGAGAGGATCCACAAAATGGCTTACGTTCCTCACACTCCGCACCTCGGCCTCCCGCCGATCGCCGCAACGCTCCCGGCCTCTACGGCGGCCGGGCGCTCCACTCCTGGCCCTTGGCTGGGTCAGATCATCCAGGCGCAAGATCCGGTCTACGGCGTCGGCGAGTTCATCTATCTCGCTGGCGTCGCCACCACCGGTGTCGGCTCGTGGGTGCTCTACAATCCTGACGACTGGTCGACGGTGCTCCTCGGCCCCGACATGATCGGTTCCGTTGCAGTCGCCATGTCCGCGAATGTCGCCAGCCAGTTCGGTTGGTATCAGATCAAGGGCAAGGCGATCGGCAAGGCTCTGGTCGGCTTCCTCGACAATGCCAACGTCTACGCCACGGCAACGGCCGGCAGCGTTGACGATGCTGTTGTCGCTGGCGACCGCGTCAAGAACGCCAAGGGCGCTTCTGCGGTCGGCGTACCGTCTGCCGGTCTCGCCGAGTTCGAGATCGATCGGCCGTACGTCGACGACGCTCTGGCCGCGTAACCCGGCCATTCCAACAGGACACTGAAACGGGGGCTTCGGCTCCCGTTTTTCTTTGCACCCTCTCAGACAGGAGTTTCGCCATGAGCGCGAACCAGAACATCGTCAACGTCGTTTTCCGAAATCATGTCATCCCCAACGAACAGGCCAGCAGGTCAGCCGGCCGGCCGATCTTCACCGATATGGAGGTCTGCGACCTTTCATTCCCGGCAAACCGCCAGACCAAGGCGACCTATCCGGCCCATGATGCCGAACCGAACGCCACGCGCGAGAGCATTGCGGCCGGCGGCGGTCTCGTCACCTATGCGCAGCTTTACAACAAGCAGTATCTGGCCTTCAAAGACGGCACCTCTCAACCGCTCTCCGGCACGCCGCTGTCCGAAGCACCGTTCCTGAAGGAAGGCAAGCGCCGCGAACTGAAGGCGCTGGGCGTCCACACAGTCGAGCAGCTGGCTTCCCTGGACGGAACCCCGCTGAAGCAGCTCGGCATGGGCGGCCGCGAACTGAAGAACCAGGCGCAGGCCTATCTGGACAACGCGGCCGGCAGCGCCGACATCGTCAACCTCGCGGCTCAGGTCGCGGCCCTGACCCAGCAGTTGGCGGATGAACGCCGGCTGCGCGAGGAGTTCATGCAGGCAGGAAAGCCACTGGAGGGCGCCACCGCGACGGCCAAAGATACCGCCGCCGACGATGAACCTGGCGACGAGGACGAGGAAACCAGCGAGGAGCAGGACGGCGACGAAGAGACCAAGCAGACCACGCCGCCAAGCGCTGCCGAGATCGAGGCCATGGATGATGAAGCCCTGAAGGTCTACATCGCCAAGGAAACGGGCTCGCGCCCGCGCGGCAATCCGAACCACGACACCTTGGTCGCTGCGGCCAAGGAACTGGCGATGGTGGACTGATCCCAATGACGATCCTCAGCGTCGTCAAGGATGTCTGCACGGTCATCGGTTTGACCGTGCCGACGGCTGTCTTTTCATCGACAGATCGTGAGCACGTTGAATTGCAGTCGCTCGCGAACGAGATGGCGCAGAGGATCGCATTCGACACACGGGACTGGACGAAACTCAAGACGCTTGCCACGCTCACCGGCGACGGCGTTTCGACCGGCCTCAATCTCCCGGCCGATTACCAGCGCATGCTGAAGAAAGCGCGCGTCTGGCCATCAGCAAGCCCATATACATCGCTCACGCACTATCCCGACAGTGACGAGTGGCTGGGCCTGGCGGTGGAGAATTTTCAGATCCTCGTCGGCGCCTGGACGATGATCGGCGATCAGATCCAGATCAAACCCGCGATCCCCAACCTTGCCACGGCGCAATTCTATTACCTGACCAACAAAATCGTGAAGGACAAGGACGGCGCCACAAAAGCAGCTTTCACGGGTGACGATGACGTGTTCCGGCTCGACGAGCGCGTTTTGAAGCTCGGCATGATTTGGCAATGGAAGGCCAACAAGGGGCAGTCCTATTCCGAGGACATGGCGACATACGAGGATGCCATCGCGGTGTCAGCCGGTGCCGACAAGGGCTCCAACATCCTGGCCGTCGGTGGCCACCGCTCGACGATCGATGCTGACTTTGCCTTCCCTGGAGTGATCACGCCATGAGGGCCGGCTTCAGGCGCGTTCCTGTTGCGGCCCAATCGCAGCAGCGCCACAGCACGCTCACATTTCCAGCACCGATCCGGGGCAAGATTTCGAACGAAAACCTCGCTGCATCGAAGCCGCAGGGTGCCCGCGTCCTCGAGAACTGGTTTCCGACGACAACCGGCATCCGATTGCGTGGCGGCGAGAAGAAGAAGGCGACGATCGGCACTACCGCAGTGGTCAGCATGATGTCGTATGACGCCTCGCCGGGCCGCTTCATGTTCGCGGCGGATGGCACGAAGATTTTCGATGTCACGAACCCTGCAAACCCCAATGTAGCGCCGGCTCCCGTCGTCTCCGGGCTGACCAGCGGTTATTTCTCCTATGTGCAGTTCGAGACCGCTGGCGGCGACTATCTGTCGGCGGTGAACGGCACGGACAGCATGCGCCAATTCGACGGCACGGCATGGACCACGGTGGCCGCGCTGGGCACCATTGCCACGAACAAGCTCTCGCACGTCTGGACCTATCGCAACCGCGAATTCTTCATCCAAAAAAACAGCCTTACGGCGTGGTTTCTACCAGTCGACACCATTACCGGCGCCGCCGTCGATCTCTCACTGGCCGGTGTCTTCCAGAAGGGCGGATCGCTGCTTTTTGGCGGCACCTGGTCGCTTGATGCCGGCGACGGTGTCGACGACAAATGCGTGTTCGTTTCGACCAAGGGCGAGGTAGCGGTCTACGAGGGTGCAAACCCCGCCGATCCGAATGACTGGTCGCTCGTCGGCCGCTATGACATGTCGCCGCCGCGGGGCAAGCGCGCAGTGATGCAAGCCGGTGGCGAACTGCTGATCGGCATGGATGATGGTATCATTCCGATTTCCCAAGCCATCCAGAAAGACCGAGCGGCGCTTTCGATGATCAGCGTTTCGCGCAACATCGAGCCGGACTGGCGCAGGGAAGCTGCAGCTCGCGCCAACCTGCCTTGGGAAATCCTGAAGTGGCCGCTGTTCAACATGGCAATCGTCTCGCTGCCGGCGGATGTCGGACAGGATGCGAGGTGCTTCGTCGTCAACCTGCAAACCGGTGCATGGGCGGACTACACAGGCTGGGATACGCGATGCCTGGTCCTGCATGACGGCTGGGCGTATTTCGGGACGTCGGACGGCAAGATCATGCAGTGCGAGGTCAGCGGCAGTGATGACGGCTCGCCTTATACCTGCACCTATGTTGGCCTGTTCGATCACATGAAGTCGCCGGCGCGGAGCAAGATCGTTCACATGGCGCGGACGGTCTTCCTGGCCAGCCGGAAGTTCATCGCCAAGCTCTCGGTTTCCAAGGACTATCAGGTCTCGCTGCCGTCGGCGCCGTCGTCGGTTGCCGACGATGTCGTTTTCGATGAATGGGATCTGGGCCTCTGGGATGTTGCGAAGTGGGACGCCAGCGCAACGAAGACGGTTGCCACGAAATGGGTCTCTGTCGGCCTGACGGGCTTTGCCATCGCGCCTCAAGTGCAGGTGACCTGTGGTGTGACGCCGAGGCCTGATGCCGAGCTCGTCGCGATCGACATGACCTATGAAGTCGGTTCGGTGGTCGTTTGAAACTGATTTTCGGCCATAGCGAAGCAGTCGCTCGGTTCGTGGCTGACATGACGCCGGGCTGCGAAACCGGCTTCGGCAAATGCCAGGCGATCGGCGTGGGCGATGACGAAACCGGCGAACTCGTCGCCGGCATGGTGTTTCATGATTTTCAACCAGGCCCGGGGCTGATCCAGATTTCGAGCGCTTCGAAAACGCCGCGATGGCTGACGGCGGATGTCCGCCACATCATGTTTTCATATCCGTTCGACCAGATCGGTTGCCAGATGGTCGTTCTGCAGGTTTCCGCAAAGAACGAGCGCATGGTTCGGATCGCGAAGGCTTTCGGCTTCACCCCTTACTTGATCAAGCGCATGCGCGGACGCGACGAAGACGGCTACGTTTTCACGCTCACTGAAGAAGACTGGCGCAACGGCCGTTTCACGAGGAAGACAAATGGGTAAAGCCTCAGCACCTAAGCCGCCAGATCCCAAGGAAACTTCCGCGGCCTCGACGGGTACGAACATCTCGACCGCTATTGCCAACTCATATTTGAACAATGCCAATCAGGTCGGGCCTGATGGCACGATCACATATACGAACAGCGGTACGCAATCGCTCACTGACCCCTATACGGGCAAGACCTATCAAATCCCGACGCGCACCGCGACGACCACGCTTTCCGCTGCGCAGCAGGCGATTAAGGACCAGACCGACAAGGCACAGTTGAACCTTGGCACGCTTGCCAACAACCAGTCGTCATTCCTGAACGACTATATGGCCAAGCCCTTCGATGGATCGAACGATGCCACCGAGGCGCGACTGCTGCAGCTCGGGAAAGCGCGCCTTGATCCGATCTTGGCTCAACAACAGGATGCCTTGGCGACGCGGCTATCGAACCAGGGCATCAAGCTTGGCTCAGCTGCTTATGACCGTGCCATGGCCCAGCAGGGCCAGAACGCCAACGATGCCAACAACCAGCTCATCCTTTCAGGCCATGGGCAGGCGTTCGCGGAGGGCCAGGCAATCCGCAACCAGCCCATCAACGAAATCACGGCGCTGCTTTCCGGATCGCAGGTCAGTTCGCCACAGGCCGCGGGCTATACCGGCAGCACCATTCCGACAACCGACAACGCTGGGCTGATCAATCAGAACTATCAGGACAGGATGGCCGCCTACAACCAGCAGCAGGCGCAGAGCGGAAGCTTGATCGGCGGCCTCTTCGGTCTCGGCAGCAAGCTCATCGGACTATCCGACGACGAGGCGAAAAAGGACAAGGAACGGCTCGCCGACATCACCCCGGAAATGGGGCTGTGGAAGTTCCACTACAAAGGCGAGGCGAAGGGCGCTCCGATGCGGCTTGGCCTCATGGCCAGCGAAGTCGAGAGGGTGCGACCCGATGCTGTTTCGCGCCGGCCTGACGGTTATCGCCAGGTCGATTACGGCAAAGCTCTGTCGTTGGGGGCCTGAGGCATGGCGCTGTCATTCATCTTCGATGCCGAGAAAGGCGAGACGCCTGCGTCCGTCGCCAAGAAGCGGGCAATTGTCCAGGCGCTGATGTCTTCCCAGCGCGCGCCGCAGAACATCGGCGAGGGCTTGAACGCGCTTGGGGATGGCATCGTTCAGAATGTTCTCAACAGGCGCGCCGATGCGGCAGAGATCGCAGGACAAGCCCACGCGACCGACGCGTTTGGCGGCATGATCAATGCGGGCACCTTCCCGGCGGCTCCGGGCTCTCCAGTTGCGGCCTCCGCGAGCGGCGCGGCCGACTACGGCGGCGACCAACTCGCATGGCAGGACGCAAAGCCCTACCAGAAGGCGCTGCTCAACACGATTTCCGGCCCAGAAAGCGGCGGTCGCTACAACGTCATCTATGGCGGCGCAAAGTTCGATGATTTCTCCCACCATCCGAACCAGGCGGTGCGCATCCAAACCGGGCCGAATGCTGGCCGCACCTCGTCGGCCGCCGGCAAGTATCAGTTTCTGGGTTCCACATGGGACGATGAGGCCAAGGAACTCGGCTTGCCCGACTTCTCGCCAGTCAACCAGGACAAGGCAGCATGGAACCTCGCCGCCAAGACCTACAAGGCCAAGACGGGCCAAGTGCTCGATGACGTTCTACAATCCAGCGATCCGGACGCTATCGCCAACGTCGGCCAGGTCTTGAGCGGGACGTGGACGAGCCTTCCCGGTGGCATCGAGCAGGGCACAAATACGAACAGGTTCGTTGCGACCTACCAGAAGGCGCTTGGCGCCGGCGCTACGCCCGCACAGGCAACGCAGGCGGCCCAGCAGGAGCAGTCACAAGACCCAGTTCAAGTTGCCTCGCTCGGTCCCTCCGCTGGTATGACACCGGCCCCGAGCCTCGCCACCATGTCGCCCGGCACCACGGCTCCTGCGTATGATCCCAGCGGCCTTCCTCCGCTCGATCCTAACGACCCGATGGCACCCGCAACGCGTCCGACTTATCCCGGCGCTCCGCAAGGATCTGGAAAAGCTGGTGAAGTTCGCCGCGGCGCCGACGGCAAGACCTATCAGTTTGTCGAGACAACTGGCATGGCCGGCGCGACCGGTGATCAGGGCTGGATTCCAGTCAATGCCAATTCGCCGTTGCCCAATCCCGGCCCCGGTGAGCCTGACGCGACCACGCCGGCCGGCCAGCGCGTGCTGTCGACAATGATGAGCCCGGAACCGCTGAGCGGTCGCGGTGGCGTCGTGCAGGCCCTCAGCGCGGCTCAGCAGCCCGCACCAGCAGCGGCAGCCCCGTCGCCGGTCGTTGCGGCACTCGCGGGCGCTCAGCAGCCTCAGCAGGCCGCAGCAGCCTCTCCCGGCGTCCAGAAGGTCGCTCAGGCGATGTCTCCGCAGGAAGACCTGTCCAGCATCCCGGTAGAGGCTGGCGGCACTGGCGGCGCTATCCAGCCCGGTCAGGGCGGTCCGTCTATTCAGCAGATCATGCAGGTTGCCGCTGACCCGTGGGCATCGCCCGAGCAAAAGGCGATGGCCAATATGACGCTCCAGCAGAAAATGCAGGAGGCCGATCCTTTGCGGCAGCTGCAAATTCAGGCTGCGCGCAAATCTCTGGCCGTTCCGCCGAAGCAGTGGCAGAAGCTGGACGACGACACCCTGTTCGATGCGGCCAGCGGCGAGACGAAAAGCATTTCAGGCGGCGGCCCGACGAAGTTCGAAGGCAACGGCCTCGACGCCCAGGCTTGGAACATCCTGTCGACCGCCGATCCCGCTTCGCGAGAATATGCGACTGCCTACGCCATCATTTCGCAGCCAAAGACGCAGATGGTGCAGACGCCTGATGGCATGGTGCCTATTCAGGTGCCGCCCAACCTTCCGGCATGGCTACAGGCTCCCGGTGGTGGTGCCGTGCCTGCCGCACCAGCCGCGCCAGGAGTGACTTCGCCCGCTCAGGTAGCGCCTCCTGCTGCTGGGGCACCGGCTCCCGCCGTCGCTGCGCCGCCTTCGGCCGCTCCTTCTGCAGGAGCCGTCATCCCCGGCACAATGAAGCCGACAGAAACACAGCGGAACCGGGTTTCCTCCGTCAACCAGGCGTTCGATGCCATCACCGGCGAACTCGACCGCTATTCGGAGCTGGTCGCCAAGACCGGCATCGAGGCAATGCCCGGCGCGTCCAAGGACAATCTGAACACCGTCCGCCAGGGCATCATGTTGCAGATGAAGGAACTCTTCAATCTAGGCGTTCTCAACGGGCCTGATCTCCAGTTGATGGAAAACATGATCTACGACCCGGTTGTCGACGTGACCAAGGACGGCGGGGCATGGAACCTTCCGAGCCAGGTCTACACCGCAGCTACTGGCGGGGCGGGTGACAGGGCGGCCAACAGCGTCAAAGAGCTGAAGCGCATGCTGGAAGGCATCAAGGCCTCGGTTGACAGGACGACGGCCGAGCCGAACGCTCCGGCACCATCGCCAAATCCGGATGGCTGGAAAGATGTCGGCAACGGCGTGCGGATCAGGGTGAAACCATAATGGCGACGTTCGAAATTCAAGGCGCGGACGGCAAGACCTACGAAGTCGATGCGCCCGACGAAAAGACCGCGCTGAGCGCCCTCGGACAGGCGGGCGCATCCTCGGGTCCGGATGCCCGCGCTCAAGCGGGCATTGGGCTCGCTCAACAGATGCATGCGCTGTCACCCGAGCAAAAGCGCGCGATTGCCGGGGTCGATCAAGAGACGTTGCAGCCGAACCGCGTTCCTGCCTTCGCACCACCTGGCTACAATGCACTCACCGACAGGATCGAGGGCGACGATGCTCTGAGCAAAATGCGCACCACCTCGGGCGGGATTCTGGAGGGCATCCCGATCTTGGGCCCAATGATCCGGGGCGGCGTCGATCGTGCAGCTGCTGCGACAATCGCAGGAGCGTCTGACGAGACCTATGACCAAGTTCTGAAGCGCATCCAAGCGGGCACCGTCGCTGAAAAGTCGATGAACCCGAACCTCGACAAGGCGTCACAAGTCACGGGCGCTGTCGCGGGCACTATCCCGGCGATGGCGGCAGCGCCTGGGGCCTTCGGTATTGGCGTGACGTCGGCGCCGTTGCGCTTCGGCGCCAGTGCCTTGACCGGCGGACTTATCAACGGAACCGATGCGGCAGTCCGTTCTGGTGGAGATCCTACGGCAACAGGCATTGGCGCGGTTACTGGAGCCGGCCTCGGTGTGCTCGCCCCGGCTATCGGCCCTCTCGTCGGCCGAGGCGTCAAGTATGTTGCCGATGGCTGGAACCTCGGCGGTGCAGCCAAGGAACTTGGCATCGACAAGGTTGCCGCGGCGATGCTGTCAAGGGCGGCAGGGCGCGACGCGCTCGATGCCGGCGCGCTGGGTCAGATGGACAAGCTCGGCCCCGGCGGAATGATCATGGATTTGGGCGAAAATCTTCGTTCGCAGGCCGGCGGCTTGGCAGCGTTGCCCGGAAAAGGCAAAGCCATTGTTCGCGGGGCCGTCGACGCGCGCAATGCCGGTGCAAACCAGCGCATCACCAGCACGATCGACCAGGAACTTGGCCCAGCCCCTATCCCATCGCGCATCAATGCCGGCATCGACGTGAACCAGGCCAACCTGTCACCGGAATATCGGGCGGCCTTTGCCAACGCTTCGCCGGTCAATACGCGACCCATCGCCACCTATCTTGATCGGGAAATCCAGACCCTTCGCGGCGAGGCGCAGCGTGGTCTACAGCGTGTCCGCACGATGCTGAACCGCACCGCCACCCAGGAACTGGAAAGCAATCCCGTAACGTTGCTTGAAACCCGCAAGGCTATTGATGGCATGCTGGAAACGACGGTGGAAACGAACGCCCGCAACGCGCTTCAGACGGCCAGACAGGCTGTTGATGACGAGTTGCGCGCTTCCGTGCCCGGCATCAAAGAAGTCGACAGCAAATTTGCCGAGCTGGCCCGCCAGCGGGAGGCGGTCGGACGCGGTCAACAGGTGCTGTCCAGCGGCCGGGAAGCGCCGAGGCCCGCCGAGCTCGCCCAAGAAGTGCAGGAAGGTGCGTTGCCGCAAGGCATGCAGATCGGCCCGTCTGCTGTCCCTATGCGGCTGCGCGAGGGCGCGCGTGCCGAGATTGAGCGCATCGTGGGGACAAACGCAAATGACCGCGTTGCCCTTCAGCGCCTCATCAAGGGCGAAGGCGATTGGAACCGCAGTCGTCTTGCAACGCTTTTCGGCAAGGACCGAGCCGACCGCATCATCGGTCTTCTCGATCGCGAGAAGCATTTCGCAGACACAACTGATATTGTGACGCGGAATTCTCTCACCGCAGCCCGCCAGGCTTCACAGCAGGAACTCACCGGCTCCGGCGCCGAGGCCTTTGGTGTCCCTCAGGCTTTCATGGCAGGCGGGGTAGCGGGGGCGGCCCGGGCCACGGCCATGAAAGGCGTTGACGCGGTCGTTGAAGCACTCAGCGGCATCAAGAACGAAGCCACGCGCAGCGCTATGGCCAAGATCCTCACCAGTAACGATCCGGAAGTGCTTGAAACGCTTCTTCGTGCCGGCCGTGGCTCGCGTGTAAATGCGTCAGAGGTCGATAAAGTCTCTCGCGCGCTGCTCCTCTCGCAAGGTCAGCGTTCGGCGTTCCCACAGCAATAGCGCAACGAAAACCGCTGTCGTTCCCATAACGCCAACGGCAAGACCGATGACGAATTGGGGCTCGAGGCTTCGGAGAAACCCTCCAAGCACGTCGTGCAGCACGACCATGATGCCAATCGTGATCACAGCAGCGATGACCTGAAGAATTCTGACGCGCATGCGCGCGGAACATAAACCAATCCCCCAAAATTAAAAGGTGCTGCCAATGCCTATGAATGGAGCCGGCGTCACGTCGTGGCCGCCGAACACAACGGCGATTCCGAACACGACGATCGAGAGCGGGAAATACAACGCCTTCTTGGCCGATCTCTTGTCGATCATGAACACGCCGCGCCCGATCACGATGGGCGGCACGGGGGCGAGTTCGGCGGTCGGTGGCAATGATGCTCTGCACACGACCAGCAGTGTCATCGCATCAGCTGCGACGACTGATCTGGCCGCGGCAACCGGTGTCTCCGTCACGGTGTCGGGCGCGGCGGTGATCACCGCTTTGGGCGTGCTGCCCAGCGGCGTCTTGCGTTTCCTGACCTTCTCCGGAGCGGCGACGCTTACCCATAATGCCGCCACGCTCATCCTGCCGGGGGCCGCCAACATCGTTGCCGCAGCCGGTGATACCGCCGTGGCGCAGTCCCTGGGTGGTGGCAACTGGCGTTTTCGATCCTACATCCGCGCGTCTGGCCAACCAGTCGCAGTAATCTCTGATGCCAACCTCCCCGCGCGCCTTGGTGTGGTGGCTAAGACGATCACCGACTGGAACACTGCGCTCGACAACGGCTGGTATATGGGCAGTGGGGCGGCCAACGCCCCTGCGGCAAACACCGGGTGGAATATCGGCACGGTCGAGGCACACGGGGCGGCCGGCTACCGAACCCAAACGGTTTACGATTTTGTGAATGCCACGGCGGCCAACACCACCATCTGGCGCCGTTACCAGAACGGCGGCGTGTGGGGTGCTTGGTTTAAAATCCAGTGGTCTCAGGCCGAGCAAGACGCCCGCTACGTTCAGTCGAGCACGGCGCTTCTGCAGAAAGCCTACGAGAGCGCCCAGCAGACCATCACGGCCGGCGGCACATTGACGCTGGCGCATGGGCTAGGGGTGAAGCCGAAGCTCTACATCGCCGTCATCCAGTGCACGACTGCGGACTTGGCGTATTCGATCGGCGATGAAGTCGCCATCAATCCTATGCTGAACACTACTGACGCTACCGTGCAGGCCATCAGCATGGTTCCGGATACAACCAATTTGAATGTTCGAATTGGCGCCAATTCCAGTTCACTTCGAATTATGGCCAAAAGCGGAGCAAGCCTTACCAACATAACGAACACAAGCTGGCGGCTGGTATTCAGGGCGTGGGCCTAGCTTGCTGAATAGGATCCGTCTAAACCTGCGAAATGCATGCTACTGTCGTGGTTCAAGGCGAAATACCCTGCAAAGGCTACGGTGGCACTCAGCGCCAAGTAGAATGGCTGGCCACCACGCTGGTCGGTCTGGGGCATCGGGTCACGCTGATTGCCGCCCATGGCTCTACACATCCCCTTTGTGAGGTTCGACACGCTGCATCTGCGCCCGAAAGCGTGGCGGCAATCCCGCCAGATACCGACATTGTGCATTTCAACGGCTGGTACGAGGCCGAGACCAGTCACCGAGCGCTCTACACGCTGCACGGCTATGTGCCGAATACGCCAAGGGAAGGGCTGAACTGGAGTTTCGTTAGCGCCAGCCACGCCCGGCACCAGGGCCGGCAGACATTCGTCTACAACGGGTTCCCGGTGGATGCCTACCGGCTCACCGACAAGAAGACCGGTCGGCTGTTGTTTCTCGGCGGTATCGCAAGAGCGGGAAAGGGTCTCGGTCGCGCCGTCGACCTCGCCAAGAGATTTGACTTCGATCTCGACGTTGCCGGCGGCTCTCGCTGGAAGTTGCTCGGGCGTAGCAAGACTCGGGGCGTGTTCCTCAAAAGCCTTTCGCGTCGTTTCAATTTCACGGGGACTGTCGACGGTGACGAAAAGCTGCGGCTGTTGGGCGAGGCAAAAGCCTTCCTCAACCCGATTTCTTGGGATGAGCCGTTCGGCATGGCGCCGGTCGAGGCAATGCTATGCGGAACTCCAGTACTGACTACTCGACGCGGAGCGCTACCTGAAACAGTTAACGCAGAGACCGGACGCTTTTTCGACAGTAACGATGAATTCGCGACCGGCCTGAACGAGATCAGCGGGATGTCCGCACTCCGCTGCCGCGAATCGGCTGCTGACCGATTCCCAATCGAAAAGACCACTAAAGCCTACCTGGCCCTCTACCAGCGCGTTCTTGACGGCGAAACGCTTCCGTAAAGTTTCCGGACGGGCGGCAATGCCCAAACCGGAGGTTTCCCATGACAAAATACTTCGTCAAAGCTCAAGGCGTGCGCCGCTAACCGGCGGAAGGCCTATGCTGCTAACGCTCTTCCCCCCGCCTGATCTCAAAATCATCATGGTGCGTCCAATAATAAACGGCAGCTGACATTGCCACGATGCCCAACGCAAAGCCGACCGCCAACCCCAAATAAAACATCTCTGCCTCACGGCGAAAACCATGCTTGGCGAAGGCATACACCAATCACAAATTCTGAGTAAAGGGATCGGCAGATATGACCAAATTCTTCGTCGACGCGGATGGCGTCTATCTCGGCGGCTTTGACGGTGAAAACGTCGATCTGCCTCAAAATGGCGTTGAGGTCTTGGAGGCCCCGGCAGATGCCCGCCAACTCTGGGATGGCAAAGCGTGGAGCGCGCCGCCTGCTGAGCGTCGCATGGTGCCAAAATCGGTTGTGCAGGCTCGGATTATTGAGGCTGGCAAGATGTCGCAGGCCTATGCCGCCCTGGCGGGCAACCCAATCTATTTTGCCCGCTGGTTCGCGCCGGATCGGCCGGAAGTTTACAGCGACGATCCTGACGCAGTCGGGCTAGTCCGTGCTCTTGGGCTTGATCCTGCAGTCATCCTCGCGCCTTGAGTTTTTGGCGAATGATATCTACCGGCGTCCGCCACACTCGATATCGGCCAGCTTCGACGATTTGCCGTGCAACGGGCTCGGCAGCGTATGCATCGAAGAAGCGATGTACACGAGGTTCTGCGAACGCCTTCTTCCCTCGCGTATTATAGTCCCTGATCTTGAGCTTATGCGGGCTGATCGTCCGCCCCCCCAAGGACAAGGCTATGCCGATGCAGAACTGCTCCGCAGCGTCAATTTTCGATATCTGATGGACAGCAAGCATCGGTGGATACGCGTCCATCAGAGCGGGAAGATTGTCTCGATGCACTCCGAGAATGCCACTTTGCCACATAGGTTCGCGGCCCGTGATAACATGTTCGCCGATCCGAAGGCCTTCCCCTTCCAGCACAGGCGTCCATTTGTGGGGTTTCTCTAGGCGTCGCATCACTGAATGCTTAGGCGAAATGCTTTCGAAGCCAAGGGATAGAAATCCTGCTGGGTAGTGGTCTGAGTCCATGAAGATGAGGCGGTCGGTCATCCTCAGTAGTTTGATCAGCGCCCGGGCCTTGATGCCAAAATGATATTGACCGCTGAAGGACCAAGCCTCTTTCTGCATGTCAGTCAGAAGCAACGTCTCCATGGGATAGTCGACAAACAATTCGGGCCTGTCCGTCGCAATAATGATCTTTGCTTCTGGACAATGATACAAAAGCTTGAGGGCGCTCAGCAACGCGCCGCGATGGTACAATTCGTTTCCGCCATACGCGATGTAACCGAAAACGTCCTTCATCACCACTCACCTCGGTGCAACCGTACGCCACCTCTTGTGAAACTGCGTCGCCTCACGCGCCTACGGCGCAGATTACTAGAGCTTCGGGGTCGACACTGACTTTATTCGAGTAGCGTGCTTTGCAATGAAAACCTCGATCGGACCGCTGAGAGTAGCTGCCTCGCTCTTGATCTTATCCTCGTCCCATAACCACCACTGTATTTCCAGCAATTGCGCAACGGTATCAGCAGGGAACCGACTGCGGATAACTTGTGCACGATTGCCGGCCACTATCGCATAGGGCTCGACAGACTTGGTGACGACGGAGCCGGCACCCACAACAGCGCCGTCGCCGACTGTCACGCCTGGCAATATGATGGCACCGTGGCCAATCCAAACATCGTTGCCGATCGTGATGCCCCCAGGCTTCCCAGCGTTGGGTAAAGGCTCAGGCTGCTTCAGGACGCGGCTATAGATCGGGAATGAAGTGGCACTCTTCGTCTGGTGTTGGCCGGTGCACATGAACAGCACTTGGCCAGCAACAGAGCAGAAGCTACCCACATTTAGGGGCGCTTCATTAGTCGGGAAAAGCACCTTCCGCCAAGTGACGCCGTAGGTGTGGCGGCCGACGGACACATTATCGGGCAGTTTCGCGCGCGCGTCTTTGAACCACTTAGAAAATACTGACATTTAGACATCCCGCCCTGACCGCTAAAGAGCGGTTACCTTCTTTCAAATGCAACCTCAAGAGGCTTACACATGGACCGCAATTTCGTGCGGGCGCTCGCGCTCGTTCTCAAATCGGAAGGGCTCTGGTCGGACAATCCGGCCGATCCGGGCGGCGCCACCATGAAGGGCGTTACCATTGCCAATTTCCGCCGCTATGTGAAGGCGGATGCGACGAAGGACGATCTGCGCCATATCACCGATGCGCAGATCGCCACTGTTTATCGCCGCTTTTATTGGGATGCGGTCGCTGGCGCCGAACTACCCGATGGTGTCGATTATGCCACCTTTGACTTCGCGGTCAACAGCGGCCCGAGCCGAGCTGCGAAGTATCTGGAAGCCGTGGTCGGTGTGGCGCAGGACGGACGCATAGGCCCTGCCACCATGGCCGCGCTAGGCAAGAAGTCACCCGGCGCGGTCATCGACGCTCTCTGCGACAATCGGCTGACCTTCCTGAAGGGGCTCAAGACATGGCCCACCTTCGGCAAGGGCTGGGCCTCTCGCGTCGAGAGCGTGCGCCGGGCGTCCCTGTCGATGACGATACAGCCGGCGCCCGCGAAGCCCATCCCGGCTCCACAGCCACCCGTAGCGCCTCCTGCCGCTCCTGATCCGGCCTATGTCGAGCGCAATCCGTTTTGGGCGGGCCTGTTCGCTATCCTCAAAGCCATCTTCGGAAGGAAATGACCATGAAGTGGTTCAACACCAACAGCTTCCACAACCTCCTGAACGTGCTGATCACCGTCGTTTGCGGTGGCGCGCTCGTCGGCTTCGACTGGACCATGTTCGGCCTCACCGATCGCACGGCATTGCAGATCAGCGGCGCGCTGGCTTTGCTCAAGCTGGTGATCAACGCCGTGCGCGATGGCCCGACCGGCATGGTTGCGCCTCCACCGCCGGCCGAGGAGAAGTGAGATGGCCGAACTCATCATCGCCGGCCTCGAAGGATTCTTTCTCAATCCCACCGTCATGGCCATTGGTGCCGGCGTTGTCCTTGCCATCGGTGCTTGGATCAAGGGCAGGCTTTCCGGAGCCAAGGCAGAGCAGGCCAAGCATGACGCCGAGCGGCTGGCGGCCCGCACCGAATCCGACAAGATCGACCAGGCCGTCGCCGGCATGAGTGACGCCGAAGTGCTGAAAGGACAGGCCAGATGGTCACGCCCAAAGTCCTAGCGCTTGTCGCCTTCATGGCGCTCGGCGCCTGTCAGCACGCGGGCGGTTCATTCTGCGATATCGAGGAGCCGAACCGCAACCCGGTCGAGGACATGACCGTTGTTGAGGCAAGAGACGCGCTCGCCCACAATCTCAAGGGCGAAAAGCTCTGCGGCTGGGAAGCCTGACATGGCAACATCGGCGACGAAGAGCCTAGAGATGATGGTAGGCGGCCTCGTCGCCGCTATGGAGGGCGTCCAGCGGGACGTAACCGAGATCCGGCGCGATATCAAAGACAGCGATGCCAGGGCCGCGCTCTCTTATGAGCAGTCTGAACAGCGCGCCGCTGCCAGCCGATCGAAGATGTACGCCAAGACCGACGAACTGGTGGAGCGTCTTTCCGAGACCGAAGGCGCAGTGAAATCCCTCAGCGAAGACATGACCGAGGTCAAGGCCGTGACAGCGGAAGTCACACGGTGGAAGCTGATGGGGCTCGGGGCGCTTGGCGTGACCGGCATGGCAGCAGCAGCGCTGGCGTCGCTGGTCACCGCCTACTGGTCAGATATTTGGCGGGTGATGCGTGGCGGCTAACGCCGATTAATATACGGAACTGTGCACGGGTATGTGGGTCCGAGACAGGCTGGTGCTTAAAATTGTTTGGAACAAGAGCCGCATCTGCGGGTTTATGTCGTGCAGCGGCTTTCTCAGGAATATGGCCGCTCTATTCAAGGTGCAGAACCCGCCGCCATGGTCCCCCTCAGCGGCGGGTTTCTCTATTCCAATAAGGGCGCTACCCAGCCAAGATCAGAGTAAGCTGCTATCGAGCGAATCCAACTTTGAGCGAATGCTGCTGATTGCATCCACGATAGCGTCTGCCGTTGTTCGGTCGAGGGCAATATCCAGGCGACCTTCAGTTGTCCGGATTGAAAGAACGCCGAGAACGCCGTCTTTGGCCCGAACCGTGGCAATGCGAATTTCGGTCGGCACAAAGGGCGCCTTTTCCATACGCTTCATGGGTTGCTCGCTTCAGGTTCTCTGGCGTGACCGTCGCGCAACCACGCTACGATTTCAAGCGCAGCGCTTGGCTACCCAGCCGTAGGGAATGTTACACCTTAGCCTTCCGCCACCCCGCCCACCAAGCTTGCCATTGGGAGCAAAACCAGCGCTCGCCCTTGGCTGGGTTGACGACTGTGGTGTTGTAATAGCGCTGACCTGGCATGTGATAGATGCGCTCGCCTGTCTCGACGCTGATATTACCCTTGATGTTGCAGCCAGCCGGCGCTCGGGACGCTGGGGAGTCGCCCTGCCGATGCACGGTCGGCAGAGGATGCAGTTCGGCTTGTGGCATGAAATAGCTGGCTCCGGCAACGCCACAAAGCAAAACCGGGATTAGCGCCCGCTGATCTAACAGCGAACGCCGACGCCGCCTTACAGGCTTCTGCCTTTGGAGGCCCATAACCCTCTCTCCAACGAGAGAATGCGTCGAACACTTTGGGGAGTCCAGAGCGCTGTCAAGTTGCGCCGCCCTATAGGCTCGCACTCTAGCCATTCGTTAATAATTCCTGAATTTTCGAAGATTTAACTACAGCCTGCAACTCTGTTGTCGGGGACAGAAGCTATGAACAAGCTATTCTTCGGTGACAACCTTGACGTTCTGCGAAGGCAGGTCAAAGACGAGAGCGTTGATCTTGTCTATCTAGACCCTCCTTTCAATTCGAATGCCAACTACAATGTCCTATTCAAAGAGGGCGCCGGCATACCATCCGAGGCGCAAGCAGAGGCGTTTCGCGATACCTGGTCGTGGGGAGAATCTGCGGCCATAGCATTTGATGATGTCATGCGCGAAGGGGATGACTTGGCGCTTGTCCTTCGGGCCTTCCGCGCTTGGCTTGGCGACAATTCGATGATGGCCTACCTCGCTATGATGGCCGTCCGTTTGATTGAATTACACCGCGCACTGAAACCGACTGGGTCGCTCTATCTTCACTGTGACTCAACGGCCAGTCACTACCTAAAAATGCTGTTAGACACCATTTTCGGGCCAAGGAATTATCGGAACGAAATCATCTGGAAGCGGACCACGGCCCATAGCGATACAAAATCTGGCTTTAGCCGCGTTACGGATACGATCTTCTTTTATGCAAAATCGGACAAAGCGACATGGAATACCCAATACGGCGAGCACTCGGAATCTTACAAAGCGAGCCACTATCGCCACGTTGACGCACAACGGAGGCATTACCGTCATGACAACATTATTCGATCCCAGAGTATGGGGCCGAGACCTAACTTGGTATACGAATACAACGGATTTACGCCGCCCCACGGTTGGAGGGTCGTTCGTGAGAAACTTGCCGAAATAGACCGGGCGAATCGTATTTACTGGTCTCGCAATGGTGTGCCGTATCTCATTCGCTACCTAGATGAGCAGAAGGGCGAGATTGTCGACAATCTCTGGACTGATATCTTCCCGGTGAATTCACAGGCGCGTGAAAGGCTCGGATATCCAACCCAAAAGCCTCTCGCTCTGCTTGAACGAATTTTGAATGCCTCATCGAATCCCGGCGACATCGTGCTCGACCCATTTTGCGGCTGCGGCACAAGCGTTGAAGCGGCAGAGCGACTCAATCGGAAGTGGATCGGAATTGACGTGACCCACTATGCCATAACGTTGATCGAACGCCGCTTAAGAAAAATAGAGAACGTCCAAAAATTCGAAGTAAGCGGAAGGCCGACCGATCTTGCTGGCGCACGTGATCTCGCGCGGCGCGACAAACACCAATTTCAATGGTGGGCTTCTTGGCTACTTGGTGCGCAGACCTATGAATCAAAGAAGGGAGCCGATAGGGGCATTGATGGAAACATCTATTTTGCAAACGGCCCGTACGGATTTGGGCGAATAATTGTCTCTGTGAAGGGCGGAGAACACCTCGGGCCAGCCATGGTTCGGGAATTGAGCGGCGTTGTCCAAAGGGAAGAGGACGCCAATATGGGCATTCTGGTCACTCTTGCAGAGCCAACTAAGGCAATGCTTTCAGATGCTGCCGGCGCAGGGTTTGTGGAACGGTCTGCGCACGGCAGACTGCCCCGCGTACAGATCGTGACCGTCGGTGATTTGCTGGATGGGCGCTACCCGGCAATGCCCCCGTTGCCGCCGCCAGCCGTAACAAAAATCCGGACAAGGGCTGCGCGAGACCGTGACCAACTTGAACTTCTCTTGCCCTTTGATGTTGACGGGCTAAAGATTCCGAGTGGCGCAATTCTCGACCCGAGGTACCTGGCCCTCAATAGTGAAACGTCCAGGCGTTCTTCTTAGGCTTGGCGCGCAACACTCGTCGGAGGCTTACTCTGACCTGCCAGATTATGGGCTTACCCAGTCTTCCGTTGACGCCAGCAGGTGATTGGCCATTTCAGGGGTGACAGCTACATAATACCGGATCGATCTATCGCGTCGGAAAGTTAATGACTTGTCCTAGCGCATCTCCGCGGGCATTGATCTCTCGGGTCAGGTGTACCAGCATCACCATTTCGGCGCTGCCTGCTGCGATGTCGGTTGGCAGAGCATCCATCAAACTTCGCAATTTTTCTTTATCCCAACGTGGAGAGCAACTGTTTAAATGCCTTTACGGTCGCCCTGAGCTCCGCAATCAATGCATCTGCCATTTGTCTGATTAACCCCGAACCCTTCGCCGATTAACCAGGTGAAACAAAACTAGTTTCGATTCCCAAGTGTGGCTAACTGACGCAGCCGGTACAGCAGAGTTTATGCAACCATTTAGAGCTTGGTCGCGCCGCCTGTAGCGCCATATCCGCGCTGGCGGTCGTCGAGCTTACCAACAGCACTGATGCAAAGAGCATGATCGGAGGATAACTACGGGATTATCGGGCACAGCCTGGTGACGGTTATGGTGGACCGGACGGACCGGATGCAAAGTACCGGTCGTCTTGGTGGGGGGCCAGCAGGAGCCACCAAATGTACCTAGGAGATATTGTCGGACGCCAAGCGCGAGGTGAGAAGATGAGCCATATGCTCCGTCAACGCGGAGAGAATTGGCTTGGTCGCAGGCTGTGGACGGCGCTGGAAGATGATATCTGCCATTCCGAGTATCCCAACTACACGGCGATGGCGAAGAAGCTTCCTCACCGCACGCATTGCGCACTCAAAAACCATTGCCTGCAGTTGGGCATCTGCAAGCCGCGTCCGCAGTGGTTGGCAAACCAGGACACCCAATTCCGCAAAATGTATAAGGCTGGTTCCTCGATGGACGAGTTGCGCCGAGCGTTTCCGCACCTATCTAGGGTACAAATCTGGAACCGGGCTAGCCACTGCCGGCTTTATCGCCCTAAAAAAAAATACTCCCCAACGGGCATAGACCTGCTGGATCACCTGCGTTCCGAGTGTGCTCGTCGACATGTCACGATGGCTGACCTCGACCATTTCAGTAAAGCCAAGCGCTATTTTACGCAACGATTGTGGAGAGGAGAACGGGGTTTCGTCGACTTCAATTACATCGTGCGCGGTATCCATGAACTCGGCGGCACGCTCTCCGTTCAGTGGGGGATCGACCATTGAGCGCGTTCTTCCGACGCCGAGTGGAGGCGACAATCGAACATATGCTCGGCCTGCTGGACGAGATGGACGGCGACCCGGATCTGGAGCCGGAGCCCGTCGAAGAGCAGCATGACCGCGAAGCCGCCAGCTTCACCTACGTCTTGGCTGACAGAGCGAGGCGCCGACGAGTTGCGCACTAGTCGGCGGGAGTTGTCCACAGGTCGCCGAGATAGATAAAATTGTGGCGGTTTGTTTAAGGTCTCGATCATCGGCCAGGCGCATCGTTCGACCGGGTCCAATCCCAGCCTTCGGCCTTCGGACCCCCACTATAGCCCGCTGCCCTCCGGCTGCGGGCTTTTTTATGCCGGTCGGCCCACTGGCACAGAAACGGCACAGATATGTTTCAATGTTTTCGCTCTGTTCTCGCTCTGTTGGCGTATATTAGCTAATGAAAACAGAGAAAGCACTGCATTGACATTGCAGGGGTCACAGGTTCAATCCCTGTCACGCCCACCATCCTTTCAATAACTTAGCCAAGCCCGTTTTTGGCGCACCCCTTCGACGACTTAGCCGGTAAGGCGGCCACCGCTTGTGGCAGCCGCCTCGTGTTTGTGGACATTCTAATGCATGGCGCTCAAAAGTGGTCCCGGTTTGAGACAACGACATGCATAAAAACAAAGACCTATAGCGCGTCGCCTGAGTCCGTTCAAACGCGACGCGCTTTAGACGTGGTGCGGGCTTAGCGTCCTTGAAGGCGCAGGCTCGATGCCGTCCTCCATAAGAATATCCTTCTTGCGAGCGAACGCGACGAAGACGCCTCGTGCTGTCTCGGGTTCCACATCACCAATCAGAGCGGCTTTGCAAGCGCGAATAGCAGCTCTCTGCTCCGGGCTGTTGCCACACCATTCGGCTGCGAATTGATAGGCATCCGCGACCGTGTTGAGTTGGCGGGGAAAGCCCAATCCCACCCACACCCGGACTGGCTTTGCAAAAGGTTTCGATAGCATCATGACCTCCTTTCCTAATGCATGTCACCCAGAAGTATGCCGCGGTTCTGGGACAACGACATGCATCAAAACAAAGACTTAAAGCGTGTCGCATGAATCCGTTTCGCGACGCGCTTTAGGCAGTCACTCCTCCGCCTTCGCCACCTCTGCCCATCATCCACGGCATTGTCGTGGATACTTCCTCAAGGATTCTGGCTGCTTTCGCAAAACCGCTGAACGCGTCTCTGGCTGCGGAAAGCGGATAATCGCTATCGAAAGCTCGCTGGCAGGCCCGCAATGCCGTTTGGTGAATGGGGCCGCGCCTGTCCTTCGGCCATTCATAGAGGAACTCCAGAGCGTCCTCGAGACACGTGATTTCCTGAACAAGGTTGTCGCCGCTTTTCACGAAAACGGCGCTGTCAAACATCCGATCGTTCATATGATCCTCCAAATTGAACGAACCATTGAGTTTCATGGTTTGCGCGGTCCAGGCCAACTGCAGGCGCGCGACAGAGGCGCGCCAGTACGTCCTGCAGTGATCATCTTCGTTTCTCCGCAATCACAGCCTCCCGGCCGGAACCGGGAGGCGGACCCGCAGTTCAAAGTGTGACAGATCGACAGGATTACGCGGCTTTACGCGCGCGGTCCGTGTCTTGCGTGATCTGAGTGGCGGCCGTCGGCGTGTCGCCGACGCCGATGCTGATGCGGCGCGGTTTCAGCTCTTCGGGAATCTCACGGACGATGTCGATCGAGAGGAGGCCATTCTCCAGTTTGGCTGCCTTGATCTTCATGTGGTCGGCAAGCTTGAACGTCTGCCTGAAACTGCGATAGGCGATGCCCTGGTGCAGCAGCTGGCGTCCGCTCTGATCATCAGCCTTCTGGCCTACCACGACCAGTTCGGGTCCATGCTGGGTCAGCTCAACCTCATCCTGGCTGAAGCCTGCGATGGCCATCGAGATACGGTAATCGTTCTCGTCGACCTTCTCGATGTTATAGGGCGGCCAGTCTGGACGCGTGCCGCTGTCGAGCATGTCGAAAAGCCGGTCGAAACCGACGGTGGTCCGATAGAGGGTATCAAAGGTTCTCATAGCCACATCCTCCTTGAAGCAACATGGGTACAAGGACGCCGCCCCGTGCGGCGCCGCCATTTTTTGCCGAGCCTTATGGCCTTGGCGGAAATCGAATTAGGAGGCGCCCCAAATGAGTTCAAGAGCATCTCGAATTTTTTTTAGTAGCATCCTTCGCATCGACGGAAAGCGAAATCTGAGTTTCTACGGGACCTTCCCTTCGAACAGTCGAACAGCCCCTTGAAGTACAGATCCGGCGGGAAGTTTTCGCGCGATCTGCGCGACCGCATCGTCTACTGCCCCGCCGTCCCGTTTCGTATTCAAATGCCGGCCAGCAAGGAACCGGGTAGCGGCCTTCCGATCCGTAAATCCACCCTGTCGGGGGCGAGACGTCCCGGCACGTGCCGGGACGTTTCTGGCTCGCGGATCACTGTGGCCGCGGATCGGGCCTGTCGGGCTTGTCATGAGGGGTGTTGTTGCCTTCACGGCACGGTGTGCCGATGCCGCAGCATTTGCCGTTGTAGGTGACACCGGGCTTGGTCTTCTCGCATTCCCTCGGCGGTGCCGTCTGACACCCTGCCAGCACCGAAACCGCGATGGCGGCGAGAAATGCGTTTCTTGAAGTGATAAACATTGACGTTCTCCTTGATGGACCGTGTTTGCTACACACCGCTTGGTCGCGGGCGGCAGCGAAATGGTTCAAGGAAAATTGGAATCAGGCCGCGCCGAGGCGGACATCACCCTTCTCAATATGGTTGAGAAACCACGCATATGTCTGTTCCAATCCATCGCGAAGCGCGTAGCGCGGGCGCCATCCCGTCGCGAACAGCCGCGAAACATCCATCAACTTGCGCGGGGTGCCATCTGGCTTGGTCGTATCGAAGGCGATATCAGCCTCGACGCCGGCGACCGATGCGACGGTCTGGGCAAGCTCAGCAATGGTGACATCCTCGCCCGAACCGACATTGACGTGGCTGTCGCCGGCATAATTCTTCAACAGCCAGACCAAGGCATCGGCGGCGTCGTCGACATGCAGGAATTCACGCCGTGGCGTGCCCGAGCCCCAGACCTCGAGGCTGTTGCCGCCGCTCAGCGCCAGCGCATGCGCCTTTCGCATCAGGGCCGGCACGACATGGCTGGACTGGAGATCGAAATTGTCGCCAGGACCGTAAAGGTTGGCCGGCATCGCTGAGATGTAGTCGACGCCATGCTGGCGCCGATAGGCCTGGCACAGTTTGAGCCCGGCGATCTTGGCGATCGCATACCATTCATTGGTGGGTTCGAGCGGACCGGTCAGCAGGGCGTCTTCCCTGATCGGCTGCGGCGCGAGCTTTGGATAGATGCAGGACGAGCCGAGAAACAAAAGCTTGCCGACCTCGCTGCGAAAGGCGCCGTCAATGACATTGCCCTGCATAACCAGGTTTTGCTGCAGGAAATCGACAGGGAACCGGTCATTGGCCAGGATACCGCCGACTTTGGCGGCCGCCATCACCACCGCATCCGGCCTGTGCTCGGCCATCCAGCGCCGCACCCCTGCCTGGTCAAGCAGGTCGAGCCCGTCGCGCGATACGGTGAGTATCTCGCAGTCCTCGCTCGCCAGCCGGCGCACGACGGCCGAACCGACCATGCCGCGATGCCCGGCGACGAAGACACGCTTGCCTTTCAGATCAAATGTCGCGTCCATGAACCTGCCTCACGCAGAACGGCTGTTCTGCCGCGTGCCGCCGGCGGTGCGCGCCAGATCGGCCTGCACCATTTCCGCCACCAGATCCCTGAAGCCGGTCGTGTGCGACCACCCCAGCCTGGCTTTGGCCTTGGCGGGGTCGCCGAGCAGCAGGTCGACCTCGGTCGGCCGGAAATAGCGCGGATCGATGCGCACCAGGACAGTGCCCGAACCGGCATCGACACCGACTTCATCGACACCCTCGCCTTGCCAGCGGATGGTGCGTCCGGTCTCGGCAAAAGCCAGTTCGACGAATTCGCGCACCGAATGCGCCTCACCGGTCGCCAGCACGAAATCGTCGGCTTCACTGTGCTGCAGAATGCGCCACATGCCCTCCACATAGTCGCGCGCATGGCCCCAGTCACGCTTGGCGTCGAGATTGCCGAGATAGAGCGTGGCCTGAAGGCCGTGATGGATCGAGGCGACGGCCCGCGTGATCTTGCGGGTGACGAAGGTTTCGCCGCGTGTCGGGCTTTCGTGGTTGAACAGGATTCCGTTGGCGGCGAACATGCCGTAAGCCTCGCGGTAGTTGACCGTGATCCAGTAGGCGTAGAGCTTGGCCGCGGCATAGGGCGAGCGCGGATGGAAGGGCGTCGCCTCGCTTTGCGGGACCTCGCGCGCCTTGCCGTAAAGCTCCGACGTCGATGCCTGATAGAAGCGCACCGACTTCTCCAGGCGCAGGATGCGGATCGCCTCGAGCAGCCTGAGTGTTCCCAGCGCATCGGCATTGCCGGTGTATTCCGGCGTCTCGAAACTCACCTGGACATGACTCTGGGCGCCGAGATTGTAGATCTCGCCGGGCTGTGTCTCCTGCACCAGGCGAATAAGGTTGGTCGCGTCGGTCAGGTCGCCATAATGCAGGAAGAAACGCGCACCGCGCTCGTGCGGATCGACATAGATGTCGTCAACGCGCTCGGTGTTGAACGAGGACGAGCGGCGTTTGACGCCATGGACAATATAGCCCTTCTGCAGAAGCAATTCTGCGAGATAGGCCCCGTCCTGCCCGGTAACCCCGGTGATGAGCGCCACTTTTTCCGTCATTGCCGCTCCGTCCGCATCCAATCCCGGCAACCGAATACAGATTTGGCGCGAGAACGCAAATCCCCCATACGGGGGACAGGTTTCAGCCAGCGATTGTGTCGTTCTCAGGCACCTGCAATCGCGCAGAAATGCTTCATCCTGGCCAGCGCACGCTCGGGATCGGCGAGCAACCCTGCCTGGTCGGCAAGGCGGAAGATGTCGGCATAGTGCAGGATACCGCGCGCCGACTGCATGCCGCCGACCATGGCGAAATGGTCCTGATGGCCGTTGAGCCAGGCCATGAAGACGATGCCGGCCTTGTAATACTCGGTCGGCGCCTCGAAGATCTTGCGCGACAACGGCACGGTCGGCGCCATCAGCGCGTCATAGCCGGCGCGGTCTCCGTCAGCCAGTTTTGCGAGCGCCGCATTGGCGACCGGCGCGATGGCGTCGAAGATGCCGAGCAAGGCGTGCGAGTGCCGCTTCCCGTCGCCGGCAATCAGTTCGGGATAGTTGAAATCGTCGCCGGTGAACATGACGACGCCTTCCGGCAACCGGTTGCGCAAGGCAACTTCCTTGCCGGCATCGAGCAGGGAAATCTTTATCCCCTCGACCTTGCCGGCATGACGCTCGATGATGGCGACGACGGTGTCGAGCGCGGCCTCGAAATTGCCGCTGCCCCAATAACCTTTCAGTGCAGGATCGAACATGTCGCCCAGCCAGTGCAGGATGACCTTGCCGGATGCCTGGCTGAGGATGCGATCGTAGACCCTGATATAGTCGTCCGGACCCTTTGCGACCGCTGCCAGCGCCCGGCTGGCCATCATGATCGCCTTGCCGCCCTCGCCTTCAATGAAAGCGAACTGCTCCTCATAGGCGGCGATCACATCTTCGAGTGATCTCGAATTGGCCGGCGCCAGATGATCGGTGCCGGCGCCCGAGGCGAGGTCTGCGCATTCGACGCTGCGCGCCTCGGCGATCGAGCGCCGGATCAATTCCTGCGCATTCGCCCAGTCGAAACCCATGCCGCGCTGCGAGGTGTCCATCGCCTCGGCGATGCGGAAGCCAAGCCGCCACAAATGATGCCGAAACGCCATCGTCTTGTCCCAGTCGACCGCAGGCTTCGACCAGGGGTCGGTCATCGCGAAAGGGTCGGCGACGACATGGGCCGCGGCATAGGCGATGCGCGGGAAAACCGCACCGATTACGGGCTCGACCGGACTGCCCGCGAGCTTGTAGCTGACGCGGCCGCCATTCTGCGTAGGCAGGGTGATATCCATGGCAACCTCCGTTTTCGGCATCCTACTAAATGGAACGTTCCAATAAATCAAGAAACTTTATGATTCCGGCGATTGAACCGGCCCAAACGTTGAAGAAGGCTAAGAGCCCTTGCTAGGAACCACATTCATCACCTTTTCGATCTCCGCAAGAATCCCGATTGACTCTCGTTTGGCAGAGTGATTAGAACGTTCCAATAGATTTTCTCATTTAGGCGGAGGAAACCACCGACATGGCCAGCCGGGCCAAGGCAACGATCCTGGACATCGCCCGCGAGGCTGGTGTGTCCAAATCGACGGTGTCGCTTGTGCTGCAAGGCTCAGGGCTGATCCGGCCTGAAACCGCGGTCAAGGTTCGCAAGGCGATCGAGGATGTCGGCTATGTCTACAACCGCGGCGCCGCCAATCTGCGCAAAGCCCATTCCAACGTCATCGGCATGGTCATCAACGATCTCACCAACCCCTTTTTCGCCGAGCTGGCGGTCGGCATGGAGCGCGTCTTCCAGTCAGCCGGCATCGTGCCCTTCATCGCCAACACCGCGGAGAACCCGGTGCGCCAGGAAGAAGTGCTGAAGTCGCTGATGGAACAGGGCGTCGCAGGCCTGATCGTGTCACCGGCGCGCGGCACCACGCCGGGCGCCTTCCGTCGCCTCGAGATGGCGGGCGTGCCGGTCGTCTTCGCCATGCGCCGCCTGCCGGACAGCCGCATCCCGGTGATCGCTCCTGACAACCATCGCGGCGCGTATCTCGCCGCCGCCCATCTGATCGGCAAGGGCCATCACCGGCTGGCCTTCTTCGGCGGCACCTCCGACCTGGTCGTCTATCAGGAGCGCCTGGGCGGTTTTCGTGAAGCTTGCGAAACATTGGGCATCGCCAGGCGCGACGTGCTTGTCGTCGAAGGCGAGACCAGCCGCAGGGGCGGCATCGCGTGCCTGGAAACCGCCCTTGCCATGGCCGAGCCGCCGACGGCGGCGCTGTGCTTCAACGACGCCGTCGCCTTCGGCGTCATGCTGGCGCTGCGCAAGCGCGGGCTGGAGTCCGGCGCGGACTTTGCCGTCGTCGGCTTCGACGACGTGGTCGAGGCCGAGCATTATATGCCGGCGCTGACCAGCGTCTCGGTCGACACACCCGGCCTCGGCGAACGCGCCGCCCACGTCATGCTGAAGATGATCCAGTCGCGCACCACGCATGCCGAGGACCATATCGGCGCCGTCAATCTGGTCGTCAGGGACAGCTGCGGTCCCGGTCGCCGAGCCCAGAACACATCAGCAGGAATGGGAGACGCAGCATGAGCGTCAGATGGGGACTGATCGGCGCCAGCACGATCGCCAAACAGTTCATGATCAACGCAATCCGCGCGCAAGAGAGTGGCGAGATCGCGGCGGTGATGAGCTCCAGTCCGCAGCGCGCCAAGACTTATGCCGCGGAACAGAATATTCCGCTTGCCGTCTCGACGCTGGACGACCTGCTCGGCGCCGAAATCGACGCCGTCTACATCTCGACCACCAATGAACTGCATCTCGAACAGGCATTGGCTGCGATCAAGGCGGGAAAGCATGTTCTGTGCGAAAAGCCGCTGGCGCTGAACAGCGCCGACGCGCGCACAATGGTCGCCGCCGCCAAGGAAGCCGGTGTCGTGCTTGGCACCAATCATCATCTGCGCAATGCCGGCGCCCACCGCGCCATGCGCGACGCCATATCAGCCGGCCATATCGGCAAGCCGATTGCCGCGCGCGTCTTCCATTCCGTCTATTTGCCGGAAAACCTGCAGGGCTGGCGCATTACCAAGCCTGAGGCCGGCGGCGGCGTGGTGCTCGACATCACCGTGCATGATGCCGACACGCTGCGCTTCGTGCTCGGCGACGACCCGGTCGAGGTCTCCGCCTTCACCCAGTTGGCCGGCATGGCCAGCAGCGGGCTGGAAGACGGCGCCATGTGCATCTGGCGCTTCGGGTCGGGCATCATCGCCCAGTCGCATGAAGGCTTCACAACCAAGTTCGCCGATACCGGCTTTGAGGTGCATGGTTCCGAAGGTTCGCTGATCGCAAAAAATGTGATGACGCAGAAGCCGGTCGGTTCGGTGCTGCTACGCACCGCCAAGGGCGAGGAGGAACTGAGCTTCGACCGCGAAGACCTCTACGTCAGGTCGCTGCGCCAGTTCCATGCCGCTATTAGCGGCGCGGGCCAGCCCTCCGCAACCGGCGAGGACGGCGTCTGGTCACTAGCCTGCGCCGAAGCAGCGTTGCTGTCCGGGAAATCCGGCAAGGCGGTTGCCATCGAGCCGAAACTCGGGAGCGCCAAGTGAGCAAGCTCGTCTCCGCTCAGCAGGCCGCCAGCCTCATCAAGGACGGCATGACCGTCTCCGTCTCGTCATCGAGCGGCCTCGGCTGCCCGGATGCCGTGCTGGCTGCCATCGGCGAGCGCTTCGACGCTGAAGGCCATCCGAAAAATATCACCACGCTGCATCCGATCGCCGCCGGCGACATGTATGGCATCAAGGGCATCGACCATCTGGCTAAGCCTGGCCTATTGAAGCGCACGCTCTGCGGCTCCTATCCCTCGGGCCCCTCCTCGTCCGAGCCGCCGCAGATATGGAAGATGATCGGCGACAATTCGGTCGCCGCCTACAATGTGCCGTCCGGCATCCTGTTCGACATGCACCGCGAAGCTGCCGCCAAGCGGCCGGGCGTGCTGACCAAGGTCGGCCTTGACACTTTTGCCGACCCGCGCCACCAGGGCTGCGCCATGAACGCGGCTGCAAGCGAGCCGATCGTCTCGGTGCAGCAGTTCGACGGCGAGGAATGGCTCTATTTCCGCTCGATCGTGCCCAACATTTCGATCATCCGCGCCACCACCGCCGACGAGCGCGGCAACCTGACCTATGAACATGAAGGCGCCTATCTCGGCGGCCTCGAACAGGCGCTTGCCGCGCGCAACAATGGCGGCATCGTCATTGCGCAGGTCAAGCGCGTCGTCGAGAACGGCACGCTGAAGCCGCATGACGTGCGCGTGCCCGGCGTGCTGGTAGACCACATCGTGGTGGCGCCGGACCAGTTGCAGACGACGCTGACGCCTTACGACCCGGCGATTTCGGGCGAGATCTTCCGCCCGCTGTCAAGCTTTCGCAACGCCGAAATGAACATCCAGAAAGTAATCGCGCGCCGCGTCGCCATGGAGTTGCGCGATGGCATGGCCGTCAATATCGGCTTCGGCATCTCGGCCAACGTGCCGCGTATCCTTCTCGAGGAAGGCCAGCACGGCAAGGTCACCTGGGTGATCGAGCAGGGCGCGGTCGGCGGCGTGCCGCTGCTCGACTTCAAGTTCGGCTGCGCTTCCAACGCCGAGGCGATCATGCCCTCGCCGCACCAGTTCATCTATTTCCAGGCCGGCGGCTTCGATGCCTCGCTGCTCTCCTTCTTGCAGATCGACCGCCATGGCTCCGTCAACGTGTCGAAACTCTCGGCCCGGCCACATGTCACCGCCGGGGCCGGCGGCTTTGTCGACATCACGGCACGGGCGAAAAAGATCGTCTTCTCCGGCTTCTTCAATGCCGGCGCCAAGCTTTCGCTCGCCGATGGCGGCATCCGCATCGACGCGGAAGGCAAGGTCAAGAAGGTCGTCAACGAGGTCGAACACATCTCCTTCTCCGGCAAGCGCGCCGTCGCTCAAGGCCAGGACATCACCTACGTCACCGAGCGTTGTGTGATGAAGCTGACGCCGAACGGTCTGATGGTGACGGAACTGGCGCCCGGCATCGACCTCGAACGCGATGTGCTGGCGCAGTCAGAGATTCCGCTCGGCATCGCCAACGATCTCAAGGTCACGCCGGCGGCTCTCTATCAGGACCGGCCGATCGGCCTGTCGCTGAATGGTGGCGCTTCTCTCGGAGGCGCGCATGGCTGAGCGCCTCGTCACCTTCGAGCAGGACGGCGCCATCGGTATCGTCACGCTGCGCCGGCCGGAGAAGTTCAACGCGCTGGACATTCCAATGCTGCGCGCGCTCGAGACAGCGCTCGACGAAGCCGAAATGGCTGAAGGCGTGCGCGTCGTGCTGATCCGCGGCGAAGGCAAGGGCTTTTGCGCCGGCGGCGATGTCGAGGCCTGGGGCGAGATGAGCGCCGCCGACTTCCAGGTGCAATGGGTGCGCTATGGCCACCGCGTCTTCGACCGGCTGGCCAGGCTTCGCCAGCCGACCATCGCGGTGCTCTCCGGCCATGCGCTGGGCGGCGGGCTGGAGCTGGCAGTCGCCTGCGATTTTCGTGTCGCGGAAACGCAGGTCAAACTCGGCTTCCCCGAAACGTCCATCGGCGTCGTCCCCGGCTGGTCCGGCACGCAGCGCGCGGTGCGCCGCCTCGGTGCCCAGGTCGTGCGCCGCATGGCGCTCGGCGGCGAGGTCTTTGTCGCCACAGAGGCGCTCGCCCTCGGCATCGTCGACCGGGTGGTCGAGACCGGCCAGGCATTCGCAGAGGCCAAGGCCTGGGCACAAAAAATCGCCGAGCGCGGGCCGCTCGCAACCGAAGCCGCCAAGCTGATGATCGCGGTCGCCGAGGGCGAGGAAAGTGCCGCCACCGAGGCGCTCGCCAGCGGCTTCGTTGCGCTGACCGGCGACCTCAAAGCCGGCGTGAGCGCCTTCAAGTCCAAGCAGAAGCCGGCCTTTTCAAGATCCTAGAGAAAGCATGATGAACGCACCGCTCAACATTTCCATGCCGGCCGAGGCGTCCAAGGCGCCGAAGGCTTACAAGCTCCTGATCGACGGCAAGCATGTCGATGCCCGTGACGGCCGCACGATTGCGCGCAACAGCCCCGGCCATGGCTTCACCGTTTCGCGCTATGCGCAGGCCGGCGAGGCCGAGGTGGAGGCGGCCATGCAGGCCGCGCACAAGGCATTCGAGACCGGCCCGTGGCCGCGCACGAAGGCGGCCGAGCGCGCAGCCATCCTGCTCAAGACGGCCGACCTGATCGAGGCCCAGCTCGAAGACATCGCCCGCCTCGATGCGCTGGAATCCGGCAAGCCGATCGCCCAGGCGCGTGGCGAGATCGGCGGCGCCGTCGACATCTGGCGTTATGCCGCCTCGCTCGCCCGCACGCTGCACGGCGAGAGCTACGCCAATCTCGGCGACGCAATGCTGGGCGTGGTGCTGCGCGAGCCGATCGGCGTCGTCTCTATCATCACCCCGTGGAATTTCCCGTTCCTGATCGTCAGCCAGAAACTGCCCTTCGCGCTCGCCGCCGGCTGCACCGCGGTGGTCAAGCCGAGCGAAATGACCTCGGCCTCGACCTTCGTGCTCGGCGACATCCTGATGCAGGCCGGCCTGCCCGCCGGCGTCGTCAACATCCTGGCCGGCCTCGGCGCGGATGTCGGGGCGCCGATGGTCAGCCATCCGCTGGTGGAAATGGTTTCTTTCACCGGCTCGACCCGCGTCGGCAAGATGACCATGGCTTCCGCCGCGCAGTCGCTGAAGAAAGTCTCGATGGAGCTCGGCGGCAAGAACGGCCAGATCGTCTTCCCCGATGCCGATCTCAAGGCAGCCGCCGATGCGGCTGTCTTCGGCGGCTTCTTCAATGCCGGCGAATGCTGCAATGCCGGTAGTCGGCTGATCGTGCATGAAGCCATCGCCGACGATTTCCTCGCCACTGTCAAGGCCCTGACCGCCAAGGTCACGGTCGGCGACCCACTTGACGACCTGACTAAGGTCGGCGCGATGGTATCAGCCGATCATCTGACCAAGGTCGCGGGTTACGTCGCGGTGGCAGCAAAAGACGGCAGCAATGTCTATTGCGGTGGCGGCCAATTGGCGTCCAATGCCGGCCAGTACCTCGATCCGACCATCATCCGCGGCGTTACCGAAGACATGGCTATTGCGCGCGAGGAAGTGTTCGGCCCGGTGCTCTCCGTGCTGACTTTTGGATCGATTGAAAAGGCGTTGCACATCGCCAACAACACGCCCTATGGTCTGTCTGCAGGGGTGTGGAGCGCCAGCATCGACACTTGTATGTCGGTGGCGCGTGGTGTGCGTTCGGGGACCGTTTGGGTGAACACATTCATGGAAGGCTTTCCCGAGTTGCCATTCGGGGGCTACAAGCAGTCCGGCATCGGACGCGAACTCGGCAAACGCGCTGTCGAGGATTATACCGAGGAAAAGACAATCCAGTTTCATCGCGGCCAGCGCACCGGTTGGTGGGTCGGCTGAGTTTGGAAGAACCCGGTGGGCTTCCACCGGTCGTGTAATGCAACAAGGGAGGTAGTACATGTTGCGCAAACTGCTTATCGGAACGGCTCTTGCGACGGCCTTTGCTTTCTCGGCCCATGCCGAGGACGTCAAGGAAGTGCAGATGCTGCATTGGTGGACGTCGGGCGGCGAAGCGGCTGCTCTCAACGTCCTCAAGGGCGACCTTGCCAAGGAAGGCTATGCCTGGAAGGACGTGCCGGTGGCCGGTGGTGGCGGCGACGCCGCCATGACTGCGCTGAAGGCGATGGTCGCGGCCGGAAATTACCCGACCGCGTCGCAGATGCTCGGCTACACCGTGCTCGACTATGCGGCGGCCGGCGTCATGGGCGACCTGACCGAGACGGCGAAGAAGGAAGGCTGGGACAAGTCGGTTCCGGCAGCCCTGCAGAAGTTCTCCGTCTATGACGGCAAGTGGGTCGCTGCTCCAGTCAACGTCCACTCCGTCAACTGGCTGTGGATCAACAAGGCGGTGATGGACAAGATCGGCGGCACCGAGCCAAAGACCTTCGACGACTTCGTCGCCCTGCTCGACAAAGCCAAGGCGGCTGGCGTCATCCCGCTCGCCCTTGGCGGCCAGAACTGGCAGGAAGCCACCATGTTCGACTCGGTTGTGCTGTCGACCGGCGGACCTGAGTTCTACAAGAAGGCCTTCAACGACCTCGACGACGAGTCCCTCAAGTCGGACACGATGAAGAAGTCGTTCGATAACCTCTCCAAGCTCGTCACCTATGTCGACCCGAACTTCTCGGGCCGCGACTGGAACCTTGCCACCGCCATGGTCATCAAGGGCGATGCCCTGGTGCAGGTGATGGGTGACTGGGCCAAGGGCGAGTTCAACGCCGCCAAGAAAACGCCGGGCACCGACTTCCTGTGCTATCGCTTCCCGGGCACGGAAGGCTCGGTGGTCTACAACTCCGACATGTTCGGCATGTTCAACGTTCCGGACGACCGCAAGGCCGCCCAGGTCGCGTTGGCCACCGCCACCCTGTCGAAGAGCTTCCAGTCGGCCTTCAACGTCGTCAAGGGTTCGGTTCCCGCCCGTACCGACGTTCCGGACACCGACTTCGACGCGTGCGGCAAGAAGGGCATCGCCGACCTGAAGGCTGCCAACGAAGGCGGCACACTGTTCGGCTCGCTTGCCCAGGGCTATGGCGCGCCTCCGGCGGTCGCCAATGCCTACAAGGACGTCGTTTCGAAGTTCGTCCACGGTCAGATCAAGACCTCGGACGAAGCCGTGACCGAACTGGTCAAGGCAATCGACGACGCCAAGTAAGCCCTGGCCAGCAAGACACCTTTCCCGCTTCGGCGGGGAAGGTTCGCCTCAGGATTGGCCGGCTGGCGCAATTCCAGGAAAAGTGTGAGCGGTTTTCCGGCCGGAATTGCGTAAAAGAAAGAGTTAGAGAGGTTCGCCGTTTCCGTGAAACGGTGAAACCCTCTTGAACACCATGCCGACCAGAGACCCGTATGCACGGGGCCGCCTTGCCTCCTGACGGCAGAGCACGGACGACCCTAACGGGAGGAGCCTCATGAGCAGTGTAGCGACGACCCAGATCAAGCTGACACCCGAGCGGTCTCGCCCCTCCGTGCGCGCGCGATTGCAGGACGCGCTGCCGAAGATCGTGCTGGCGCCGAGCTTCGCCATCACCATCGTCTTCGTCTATGGCTTTATCCTGTGGACTGTCTATCTGTCCTTCACCAATTCCAAGACCTTCCCGTCCTATGTCATTACCGGACCACGCGCGTATCTACGGCTGTGGGCTGGACGTTCGACTCCGACCCGCCATCGAGCTGGTACACGTCGATCGTCAATATGGGCATTTTTGGCTTTCTCTACATCGCCATCTGCCTGGCGCTCGGCCTGTTCCTGGCCATCCTGCTCGACCAGAAGATTCGCGGCGAAGGCGTGTTGCGGCCGATCTATCTCTACCCGATGGCGCTGTCCTTCATCGTCACCGGCGTCGCCTGGAAATGGTTCCTCGACCCCGGCCTCGGTCTTGAGCAGACCTTGCATCAGTGGGGCTGGACGAGCTTCCATTTCGACTGGATCAAGAACAAGGATTTCGTCATCTACACGGTGGTCATTGCCGGCGTCTGGCAGGCCTCCGGCTTCATCATGGCGATGTTCCTGGCCGGCCTGCGCGGCATCGACGGCGAGATCATGAAGGCGGCGCAGATCGACGGCGCCACCACCTTCCAGCTCTATCGCCGCATCGTCATTCCGCTGCTGCGGCCAATTTTCCTGTCGGCCTTCATCGTGCTCGCGCACCTTGCCATCAAGTCCTACGATCTGGTGGTGGCGCTGACCAGCGGCGGCCCCGGTGGCTCGGCCTGGCTGCCGTCCAACTTCATGTATGAGTACACGTTCAAGCGCAACGAAATGGCTGTCGGCTCGGCCAGTGCCGTGATCATGCTGATGACCATCGTTGCCATCATCGTGCCTTATCTCTATTCGGAACTCAGGGAGAAGCCGCGATGAGCGCTGTCGCCACCCCTGCCCGCCCCGCTGCTTCCCAAAATGCCTCCGGCGGCATGAGCACCAAGACCCTCAACCGCATCGTCATCTACGGGCTTCTGGCGCTGTTTGCGCTGTTCTATCTGATGCCGCTGTTCGTCATGCTGGTGACCTCGTTCAAGACCATGGACGAGATCCAGAACGGCAACATGCTGGCGTTGCCCACGGCGCCGACCTTCGACCCGTGGCTGAAGGCCTGGGGCGAGACCTGCGTCGGCCTCACCTGCGCCGGCATCAAGGGCTATTTCTGGAACTCGATCAAGATGGTGGTTCCAGCCGTACTGATCTCGACCATGCTCGGCGCGCTCAACGGCTACGTCTTGACCAAATGGCGTTTTCGCGGCGCCACGCTGGTGTTCGGGCTGATGCTGTTTGCCTGCTTCATTCCGTTCCAGTCGGTGCTGCTGCCGATGGCGACCATCCTCGGCAGCCTGGGACGTTTCGGCGTGAAGCTGCAGAATGCGACGGGTACGAGTTTCGGTCTCGGCAATCCGACGGTCAACCTGGTCTTCGTCCATGTCGTCTACGGCATCGGCTTCACTACACTGTTTTTCCGCAACTATTACGAGGCATTCCCGAACGAGCTGATCAAGGCCGCACAGGTCGACGGCGCCTCCTTCTTCCAGATCTTCCGCCGCATCATGCTGCCGAACTCGATGCCGATCTTCGTCGTCACCGTCATCTACCAGTTCACCAACATCTGGAACGACTTCCTGTTCGCTTCGGCTTACGCCGGCACAGGCGACTCCATGCCGATGACGGTGGCGCTCAACAACGTCGTCAACACCTCGACCGGCGTCGTCGAATACAACGTCAACATGGCGGCCGCGATGATCGCGGCTCTGCCCACCCTGATCGTCTATGTCGTCGCCGGCCGCTATTTCGTGCGCGGGCTGATGGCTGGCGCGGTCAAGGGCTGATCAATTCGGAAGGAACGACCATGGCTTTTCTGGAAATTGATGGGCTGAAGAAGCGCTTCGGGAATGTCGAGATCCTGAAGGGCATCGATGTCGAGCTCGAAAAGGGCGGCTTCCTGGTGCTGGTCGGCCCGTCCGGCTGCGGCAAGTCCACCTTGCTCAACACGATTGCCGGCCTGGAGCAGATCACCGAGGGCGAAATCCGCGTCGACGGCCGCGCCATCAACGATCTGCACCCATCCAAGCGCGACATCGCCATGGTGTTCCAGAGCTATGCGCTCTATCCGAACATGACGGTGGCCGGAAACATCTCCTTCGGCATGGAGATGCGCGGCGTGCCGGCCGACGAACGCCAAAAGGCGATCGACAAGGTGGCCAAGGTCCTGCAGATCGGCCACCTCCTGCAGCGCAAGCCGAGCCAGCTTTCCGGCGGCCAGCGCCAGCGCGTCGCCATGGGCCGGGCGCTGGTGCGCGACCCCAAGCTGTTCCTGTTCGACGAGCCTTTGTCCAACCTCGACGCCAAATTGCGCGTTGACATGCGCATCGAGATCAAGCGCCTGCATGCCACCACCGGCACAACCATTGTCTACGTCACCCACGACCAGATCGAGGCGATGACGCTGGCGACCAAGATCGCCGTCATGCGCGACGGCGAAGTACAGCAGTTCGGCACCCCGGCCGAAATCTACAACAATCCGACCAATTTGTTCGTCGCCGACTTCATGGGTTCCCCGGCGATGAACCTGATCCCGGCGACCATTGCTACATCGGGCAATGCGCTGTCCGTCGTGTTGGAGCGCGAGGCGCGCGAGCCCATTACGCTGCCGATGGCCAATGCGCCGGCGGGCCTGTCGGCGTTCCAGGGCAAGCCGATCATCTTCGGCGTGCGCCCGGAAGCGCTGACCGATCCGGAAGGTGCGGAACGCAACGCCTCCAACATTGCCACTGCCGACCTGCACATCGAAGTGGTCGAGCCGGCGGGGTCCGATACTTTCGCGGTGACCAATCTCGGCGGCAAGGGCGTGGTGGCGCGGTTGCGGGCCGACGCCAACATCCAGCCGGGCACCAGCACGCCGCTCGCCTTCAACCTGACCAAGGCCGTGTTCTTCGATCCGGCGACCGAACACCGCATCCGCTGATCGAGATGGTCAGCCCCGATATCGTCATCATCGGCTCCGGTATCGGCGGCGCTACGATCGCCTCCGGTCTGGCGGGCAGCGGTGCCTCGATCCTGATGCTGGAGCGCGGTGAGCCCTTGACGGCAACGCCGCATGCCCGCGACACGCGCTCCATCTTCGTCGACGGCCACTACCGTCCGAAGGAGATGTGGCGTGAGGCCGGCGGTGCGGCCTTCAACCCCGGCAATTACTACTATGTCGGCGGCAATTCGAAATTCTACGGCGCGGTGCTGATCCGCTACCGCAAAGAGGATTTCGCCGCCATGGAGCACTTCGGTGGCGTCTCGCCGGCATGGCCGTTTTCCTACGATGAATTCGAGCCTTGGTATTCGAAAGCCGAGCAGCTGTTTCGCGTCCGCGGCTCACTCGGCGAGGACCCGACCGAACCGTTCCACTCGGTCCCCTATGCCTTCAAGCCGGTGCCCGACGAGGCGCCGATTGCGCGCGCGCGCGCCGAGTTGAAGGGACTGGGCCTGCACCCCGCCTCGCTGCCGCTCGGCGTCGACATCGACACCTGGCTGAAAGAGGGCAAGACCGGCTGGGACGCATTCCCCAACACCGCCCAGGGCAAGGTCGATGCGCAGACCGGACCGTTGACGGCTGCACTTAAGGACAGCAATATCCGACTCGAAACCGGCTGCCATGTCGAATATCTCGATGCGTCGTCCGACGGCAAAAGCATCGCTGCCGTTCACTACCGTCAGAATGGCGAGCTGAAGAAAGTCGCGCCGAAGCTGGTCATCCTGTCCGCCGGCGCGGTCAATTCCGCCGTCATCCTGCTGCGCTCGCCTTCACCAGATGGCAAAGGCCTCGCCAACCGCTCCGACCAGGTCGGCCGCAATTTCATGAACCATAATTCGAGCGCCATGCTGGCGATCGATCCGCGCCGCAGGAACGACAGCGTCTACCAGAAGACGCTGATGCTGAATGACTACTATCTCTCCGACGGCAAAGGCGGCAAGCCGCTCGGCAACGTCCAGCTGCTCGGCAAGATCGACGGCAACATGTTGAAGGCCAACGTCAAACGCGTGCCGAAATTCGCGCTCGATTACATGGCCGGTCACGCCGTCGACTGGTATCTGATGTGCGAGGATCTACCCGATCCGGAAAGCCGCATCATGGTTGACGGCAAGGACATCGTCATGCAATGGCGGCGCTCCAACATGCAGTCGCTGGACGGGCTGACCAGGGTGATGCGTGAGAACTTCCGCGCCTGCGGTTATCCCATCGTGCTGTCGCGTCCCTTCGACAAGCGCACGCCCTCGCACCAGTGCGGCACGGTGAAAATGGGCGACGATCCGGCGACGTCGCCGCTCGACCCTTTCTGCCGCGCCTTCGACCACCCGAACCTGTTCGTCGTCGACGCCAGTTTTCTGCCGAACTCGGCCGCCGTAAATCCGGCGCTGTCGATTGCGGCACAGGCGCTGCGCGTGGCCGAGCATATTCGCCGAACGGACCTCGCGGCATGACCCGCCCTGCAGCCATCGTCACCGGCGGCGCGCGCGGCATTGGACTGGCCTGCGCCGAGGCGCTGGCCGGGGCCGGCTTCGACATTTTGATCGCCGACCTTGCCGAACAAGCGCCGGACGAACTGGCCGCCAACATCACCGTACGGGGTGCGGAGTTCGCCTATGTCCGTTGTGATATCGCCAACCTCAAGGATCACACGGCCCTCGTCGACGCCGCCATACGTGCCTTCAGCCGCATCGACTGCCTGGTCAACAATGCCGGCATCGGCGCCGTGGTGCGCGGCGATCTGCTGGAGCTGAAGCCCGAGAATTTCGACCGTGCGCTGGACGTCAATCTGCGCGGCACAGTCTTCCTTAGCCAGGCCGTCGCCAAGGCGATGCTGGCGGCTCCCAGCAATCATCCGCGCTCGATCATCACCATCACCTCGGTCAGCGCCGATATGGCCTCGCCGGAACGCGCCGACTACTGCATCTCGAAAGCCGGCCTTTCGATGTGGGTGAAGAACCTGGCGCTACGGCTTGCGCCGGAAAACATCGGCGTGTTCGAACTGCGGCCGGGCATCATTCGCACCGACATGACCGCGAGCGTATCAGCCAAATACGACGCGCTTATCGACAGCGGCCTGGTGCCGGCAAAACGCTGGGGCGAAGCATCGGACATCGGCGCCGTGGTGGCGACGCTTGCCGCCGGCAAGCTCGGCTTTTCCACAGGCTCGATTATCAATGTCGACGGCGCGCTCTCCGTGCCTCGACTGTAGGTGGATAGAGTTATGACCGACTACATCATCGTAGGTGCCGGCCCGGCCGGCTGCGTTCTGGCCAACCGGCTGAGCGAGGATCCAGCGAATTCCGTGCTGCTGCTCGAGGCCGGCGGCAAGGACTGGCACCCCTACATCCACATGCCGGCGGGCTTTGCCAAGATGACCAAGGGCATCGCTTCCTGGGGCTGGTCGACTGTGCCGCAGAGGCACATGCAGGACCGCGTCTTCTGGTATACGCAGGCGAAGGTGGTCGGCGGCGGCTCGTCCATCAATGCCCAGATATACACGCGCGGCAACGCCCGCGACTACGACGCATGGGAGAAGGAAGAGGGCCTCGCGGGCTGGGGCTATCGCGACGTGCTGCCCTATTTCAAGCGCGCCGAGAACAACCAGCGCTTCGCCAACGATTTTCACGGCGACCAGGGGCCGCTCGGCGTGTCGAACCCGATTTCGCCGCTGCCGATTTGCGAGGCCTATTTCCGCGCCGGCCAAGAGATGGGCATCCCCTTCAACCCGGATTTCAACGGCGCTAGCCAGGAAGGCGTCGGCTACTACCAGCTGACCCAGAAGGACGCCCGGCGCTCATCCGCTTCGGTCGCCTATTTGAAGCCCATCCGCGCCCGCAAGAACCTGACGGTCCGAACCGATGTGCTGGTCACCCGCATCGTCGTCGAGAAAGGCCGCGCCATTGGCGTCGAGATCGTCGACAAACCCGGCGGCGAGAAGACCATCATGCGCGCCGAGCGCGAAGTGATCGTCTCGTCCGGCGCCATCGGTTCGCCGAAGCTGTTGATGCAGTCGGGCATCGGCCCGGCTGATCACCTGAAATCGGTCGGCGTGACGCCGGTGCATGATCTGCCCGGTGTCGGCTCCAACATGCAGGACCATCTCGATTTGTTCGTTATCGCCGAATGCACCGGCGACCACACCTATGACAACTACGCCAAGCTGCACCGCACCGCGTGGGCCGGCTTGCAGTATCTGCTGCTGAAGAAAGGGCCGGTCGCCTCCAGCCTGTTCGAGACCGGCGGCTTCTGGTACGCCGATCCGACCGCCGCCTCGCCCGACATCCAGTTTCATCTGGGACTCGGCTCCGGCATCGAGGCCGGCGTCGAGAGGTTGAAGAACCCCGGCGTGACCTTGAACTCGGCCTTCCTGCGCCCGCGCTCGCGCGGCACGGTGCGGCTGAGCAGCGCCGACCCGGCCGACCACCCGCTGATCGATCCCAACTATTGGTCGGACCCTTATGACCGCGCCATGTCGATCAAGGGCCTCAGGCTTGCGCGCGAGATCATGCGGCAGAAGGCGCTTGCACCTTACGTGTTGCGCGAGGTGCTGCCCGGACCATCGCTCGCCAGCGATGACGAGCTGATCGACTATGCCTGCCGCACCGCCAAGACCGACCATCACCCTGTGGGCACCTGCCGCATGGGCCATGACGATATGGCGGTGGTCACACCGGACCTGCGCCTGCGCGGCATCGAGGGCCTGCGCGTCTGCGATGCCTCGGTGATGCCGCGCGTGCCTTCCTCCAACACCAATGCGCCGACCATCATGGTCGGCGAAAAAGGCGCGGACATCATCCTCGGCCGCGAGCCGCTTCCGCCGGCGGTGTTCTCCGGCAATCGGGCCGCATAGCCACTTAGGAGAACGAACCAATGATCAGACACTGCGTCTTCGTACGCTTCCGCAGCGATGTGCCCGCCACCGAGCGCACGGCAATCCACGCCGATCTCGAAGCACTGCGCTCCGTCGTCGACGGCATGGACACGGTCCATTTCAGCACCAATGTCAGCCCGGAGCCGTTCGCGCGCGGCTTCAGCCATGCCTTCACCATCGACTTCCGCGATGCCGCCGCCCGCGACGCCTATCTCGTGCATGAAGCGCATCAGCGCGCCGGCGCCCGATTGGTCGCAGCGCTCGAAGGCGGCACCGACGGGCTGATGGTGTTCGATCTCGACATTACGAAAAAGTGACCGCGCTTCTTTCGAAAGCCGGCTGACGCCTGTTCTCTTTTGCGCCCCAAGGAACATATCGTTCCCCGGGGGCGTTTAGGAGGAACGTCGTGGCTCTCACCGCGCAGAAGAAGAAAACCGTCCTTGCCTCCTTCCTCGGCTGGACGCTCGACGCTTTTGATTTCTTCCTTCTGACGTTCCTGCTCACCGATATCGCAACCGAATCCAACACTGACGTCCCGGCAGTCTCCAAAGCGTTGTTCCTGACGCTGGCGACACGCTTCATCGGCGCCTTCTTCTTCGGCAGGCTGGCCGACAAATATGGCCGCAAGCCCATTCTGATGCTCAACATCGTAAGCTATTCGGTGATCGGCGCGCTGGCTGCCTTCTCGCCCAATCTCGTGGCTACGCGCTGGCGCTGTTTGCCGGCGTGGTCGCCGTCTGCATCATCGTCGTCATCCGCTTCAGTCCGGAACGGCGCGGACAGGTGATGACGGTGCTCGGCTGAAGTATCAGGCTCTCAGCCCAGTCTGAGGGCCACCACACCGGCAACGATGCTGAGCGCGGCGGCGCCGCGCCAGCCTGTCATTTTCTCGCCGAGCGCGAAAACCGAGATCATCATGGCAAACAGAATCGACGTCTCCCGCAACGACGCCACCGAGGCGATCGGCGCCTTGGTCATCGCCCACATGACGATCCAGTAGGCCGCGCCGCTGAGCACGCCGGTGAACAGGCCTGCTTTCCAGTCACGCGCCAGCACGGGCAGCGCCTTGGGCCCGCGAAAGATGAGGCACAGCACCAGCGCCCACGTGGCATCGCAGATGAACAGCCATGCGGCATAGCTCGTTGCCGTTGCGGCCAGCCGCGCGCCGCTGCCGTCGGAGAGCGTGTAGCTGGATATAAAGATCGAAGTGCCGAGCGCAAAGCCGACCGCCCGCACATTGATCCGCTCCAGATGCGCGCCGCCGCGAAACGACATCACCAGCGTGCCGGCCGACAGCAGCAGGATGCCGAGGATGGCGAAAGGCGCCGGCATCTCCTGCACCACGACAACGCCGCCGAGGGCGGTCAAAAGCGGCGCCGTACCGCGCGCCAGCGGATAGGTTTGGGCAAAGTCGCCTGCCTTGTAGGCGCCGATGAGGAAGGTCCGGTAGCCCATGTGAAAGAGCACCGAGGCGATTATAAAGGGCCATACCGCGGCCTTTGGAAACTCGACGAAGGGCAGCACGAACAGTGCGGCAAAACCCATGCCCAGCGTCATCAGCGTGATCGACAGGAAGCGATCGAGATGCACCTTGACCAGCGCGTTCCAGATCGCGTGCATGGCGGCGGCGGCAAGCACCGCGAAAAAGACGAAAAGCGTCATTGAGGGCTCACCGATCTCCTGAGCTCAAAGGCGTTTCGAGATCGATATCGATCCGGACCGGAAAATGGTCTGAAGCGATCTCGCCTATATCGGCACTGACCGAGCGCACACGGTCCGCGAACATACCGCCGACGAAGCAATGGTCGAGCCGGCGTTTTGCCACTTTCCCGTCGATCGTTTTCACATGGGTGTGGAAATCGGCAGCCGGCTCGCTAGCGACGGCAGCGGCATCAACAAAGCCGTCGAGATAAGCTGCCCCGCGATGATAGGGCGTGCTGCCGACGATGCGGCTGTATTCGGCGCTGCCAGGCTCCATGTTGAAATCGCCCATCCAGATCGCCGCCGTCGGGTTCTCCGGCTCGGCCTCGCCACTGGTCCAGTTGCGCGAAGGCTCATCGTCCGCGCCGCTCCACGGGCCTCCCTCGAACGGCGCGCGGCGATGCTCGGCCAAGAGATAGTCGATCTGCTCCAGACGCTCCTCCGCCGCGATATGGGCGAGATGCAGCGACAGGACCCTTACCGGTCCGGCCGGCGTGCGGATCATGCATTCGAGCGCGGCGTTGCGCGTGTTGAGCGGCCGCAGCGTGCGGCGCATGGGCAGCGCGTGCAGCCGCGACCAGGCGATCGGCAGCTTCGACAGCAGCATGGTGCCGAACTGGCGGCGGCGGTTGACGACCCGGCCGTCGCGCTGCTCACTGGCGTCCATGTCGAAGGCCGGGCCATAGACCCAGTAATAGCTAGGCAGCAGCTTGGACAGGACCTCCGGCTGGTCGTCCTCATTGGTGCGCTGCCAATGCCGCTCGACCTCCTGCAGCGCGATGATATCGGCGCCGTCGACCAGCTTGGTGCAGCGCGAAAGATCGTAACGGCCATCGCCGCCGAACCCGTACTGGATGTTGTAGCTGACCAGCTTCATTGCTTATCCGGCTCAATTTCGCTTTGGCAGTAGCGGTTCGGCAGACGGGTTGCAATGTACCGGCACGACGGCGGAACTGGGCCAGCGTCTATGATGTGGTCAGCGGCTGGAACCGGCCCGCCGGCGATGCCGCCAGTTCGGCCCAGTCGATCTCTTCCTCCAGCCGGTGGTAGGCTTCGTCGCCGATCGTGCCGTTGCTGCGCAACTCCTCGAGCGTGTCGCGCTGGCGGTTGATGGCATAGAGGCGCAGCCGGTCGTATTCGGTCGCGGCCTGAGCGTCCTCCGGGTTTTCCGCAATCAGGCGCTGCGCTTCATACTGTTCGCGCACGACGGCGGCGGCCGCAGATGTCTTGCGGCTCAGCACGTCCAGTGCTGCCTGCATGATGGCGACGCGCGCCTGCGCCACCTCATTGTCGACGGTTCTATCGGGGTCGAAGTTGATCCAGCGCAGCAGCGGCTTCAGCGTCATGCCTTGCAGCACCAGCGTGCCCAGCACCACCGCGAAGGCGGCAAGCACGATCGGGTCGCGGCCGGGAAAATCGGCCGGCAGCGCAATGGCCACCACCAGCGTCACCAACCCACGCATGCCGCACCAGCCGACAATGACGGCGCCGCCGAACGTCGGCAATTCCCGCCTTGCCTCTTGGCTGCCGAAGCGGGCAAGCCACCGGATGATCGCGACGTAACTCGCCACCCAGACAAGGCGCGCGACGATAACGACGACCAGCACCGTTGCGGCGAAAAGGAATGCTTCGCCTTGCCCGTCGCCGGCCAGCCTGCCAACGATCGTGCGTGCCTGCAGGCCCATCAGCACGAAAGCCAGCACGTTGAGCACGAACACCGCCGACTCCCAGACCGAATAGGTGCTGACGCGGCGTCTCGCCGACGACTGGCGCGGCGCCCTGCGCGCAATGGTCATGGCATAGACGACGATGGTGATGATGGCGGAAAGGCCGAGCCTGTCGGCGATGATCCACACGGCGAAGGTTCCGGCAAACTGCACCACCGTGCTGCTCGCCGCATCCTCGATGCGGCCGAGCGCCAGCAGCGAGACGCGGCCAAACAGATAGCCCGCGATCACACTGCCGATCGTTGCCAGCAGGATCACCGGAACGGCGTTGCTGAGCATGATCGTGCCAAGCGCGGCCGAAACCGCCAGCCGGTAGATCAGCAGCGCCGTGGCATCGTTGAGCAGGCTCTCGCCCTGCAGGATGGCGGTGATGCGGTGCGGTACCTTGAACTGGCTGAGCACGGCGGATGCGGCCACCGCATCCGGTGGCGCGACGATGGCGCCAAGCGCGATTGCCGCCGCGATCGGCAGGCCGGCCATCTTCCAGCCGACCAAGGCAACCACCACGGTGGTGAAGACCACGGCGCCCAGCGCGAGCAACGCGAGCGACAGCCGGTAGCGCTTGAGGTCGCGCAGCGACGTGTCATAGGCGGCGTCGAGAAGCACCGGCGCGATGAACAGGGCAAGCGCCAGCTCCGGATCGATCTCGATCGTCGGCGCACCGGGTACGAAGGCAATCGCGACGCCGGCCAGAGCCAGCAGGGACGGATAGGGAATTTCCAGCCGCCGCGACAGCGCCGTCAGCGCGACGGCAGCCAGAAGCAGGATGAGGGTAAGTTCGAATAGCGCCATGGCCCATCGTAGCGGCGAAGCGGCATCATGGGCAGTGGCTGGATGGCAAGATGCTGTTGATTGTCCAGCAAACGCCCGACCTTGGCAGGATACGGCCGTTCATCGCGCTGGCCTGATTCGACCGTCTCGGTTCCCTTGGGATGCTGCTTTTACTAGTGCAGCACCAGCATGTCGCTCGATGAAAACGATATCTCCGCCTTCTCGCCAACAGCCGGCGGTGGTGTGGCCGGGCTGTTGAAGGTGTCGAGCGACACCGTGTTGCCGCCGATGCCGACGCGAACGCGGATCACCGAGCCGAGGAAGTGCACTTCGGAGATTTCGCCCGACAGGCTTGAATCGCGACCGGGCTGGCGCCCTAGCGAAATCGCCTCGGGACGCAGCGCCAGCGACAGGGTGTCACCGGACTTCGAGCCGTTGAGCTTGCCCTTGAGCGAGACTTCCTGCGTGTTGACTTGCACCGTGCCGGCCGCGGCGTCAGTGACCTTGCCTTCGAGCACGTTCAGCGTGCCGACGAAATTGGCGACGAACTTGGTCGCCGGCCGGTTGTAGATCTCGAACGGCGTGCCGACCTGCTCGGCCTTGCCGCCATACATCACCGCGATGCGGTCCGAGATCGACAGCGCCTCTTCCTGGTCATGTGTGACGAAGATGGTGGTGATGCCGAGCTTCTTCTGGATCGAGCGGATTTCCTCGCGCAGCGAGACGCGCACCTTGGCGTCGAGCGCCGACAGCGGCTCGTCGAGCAAAAGCAGCTTCGGCTTCGGCGCGATGGCACGCGCCAGCGCGATACGCTGCTGCTGGCCGCCTGAGAGCTGATAGGGATAGCGGTCTGCCATCTGCGGCAACTTGATGATGTCGAGCATCTCGGCGACCCGGGAATCGATCTCTGCCCTTGCCATGCCGGCGACCTTCAGGCCGAAGCCGATATTTTGCGCCACGGTCAGGTTCGGGAACAGCGCGTAAGCCTGGAACACCATACCGACATTGCGCTGGTTGGGCTTCAGCCGCGTAATGTCCTTGCCTGCGACGACGATCTTGCCCGCCGACGGCTCTTCGAAACCGGCGACCATGCGCAGCACGGTGGTCTTGCCGCAACCCGATGGCCCAAGGAAAGATACGAACTCGCCCGGCTCGACATCAAGATTGAAATCTTCGACCACGGTGGTGGCGCCGAAGGATTTTCGCACATGCTGGATGGAGAGGAATGGTTCGGCCATGGCTTTTTCTTTCGATCAGTACTTTGTCGATCAGTTCGGGCGGTTCGCCGATCTCGGCGCGAAACGGGACAGGATCTGGATCAGCGACATACAGCCCCAGGTGATGGCGAAGGCGATGATGGCAAGCGCCGCCGGCTCATAGGCGCGGTTGGCGCCAACGTTTTGCAGATAGGGGCCGAAGGCGGGCCGGTTGAGCAAGCTGGCCATGGTGAATTCGCCAATGACGATGGCGAAGGTAAGGAAGGCGCCCGACAGCACGGCGATCAGCACATTGGGCAGGATCACACGACCAATGATCGTGCCCCAACCGGCGCCAAGGATCTGCGCCGCTTCGGTCAGCGTCCTGACGTCGATGGTGCGCAGTCCGGTATCGACCGCGCGATACATGTAGGGCAGCGCCAGCATTGCATAGCCGATGACCAGCAAGGCATTTGTGCCCATGTCGGTCGCCAGGAACGGCAGCGGCGAATTCGAACCGTACATCCTGATATAGCCGAAGACGATGACGATGGCGGGAATGACCAGCGGCAGCAGCGTGATGAACTCTACGATCGGCCGCAGTTGCGGCAGGCGCAGTCGAATCCAGTAGGCGGCGGGCACCACGATCAACACGCCCAGAATGATGGTGAAGATGGCGGCAAGCACTGAGTAGCCAAAGGTCGCCTGAAAACGAGGGTCGCCAAGCACGATCTGATAGGCGTCGAAGGAATAAGCGCCGCGCCGCATGCGCAAGGAAAATTCCACCGTCGCGATCAGCGGAATGAAGAAATAGGCCGCGCCCAGCCCGAAGACGACCCAGGCCCAGAATTTTCCGGACTTCATTTCAGCCACCTCTCCGAGCGCGTCCGGAACCAAATGTAGAAGACATTGGCCAGCCCGGTGATGACGATCATGCCGAAGGCGATCGCATAGCCGAGATGGGCATTGTGCAGCACGTCACCGCGTATCTGCGCATAGAGCAGGATCGGTACGATGTTGAGTGAAGAGCCGGTCAGCGCATAGGCGGTGGCGATGGCGCCGAAGGCATTGGCGAAGAGCAGGATGACCGTGCCGAGGAAACTCGGCCAGATCACCGGGATGACCACCATGCGCCAGTATTGCGTCTGGGTGGCGCCAAGCGTCGCCGCAGCCTCGCCCCACTCCTTCTTCAAGCCGTCGATCGCCGGCGTGATGATGACCACCATTAGGGGAATCTGGAAATAGACATAGGTCAGCGTCAGGCCCCAGAACGATAGGATGTTGAAGCCGTGCGCATAAATGTTGAGGCCGAACACGGTGTTGAGCAGCACCGTGGCGAGACCGAGGCGTCCGAGCGTGGCGATGAAGGCGAAGGCCAGCGGTACGCCGGCGAAATTGGAAGCCACGCCGGAGAATGTCAGCGTCGCCGAACGTATCCACTCCGGCAGGCCGCCGCGCACGATGGCGATGGCGATGCCGAGACCTGCGAAGGCGCCGATCAGCGACGAGGAAAGGCTGACCTTGAGCGAGATCCAGTAGGCGGCGACAATCGATGGCTGCGCCAGTGCTGCTATGTTTTCGAACGTGAATTCGCCGGCATCGTTCTGGAATGCACCCAGCATCAGATAGAGCGTGGGTAGGATCAGGAACATGATGGCGAAGATGAAGAATGGCGCAACGCCGAGCCATTGCGTCGGCAGTCGCATTGCACGCGCCTCGCTGGGGGGCGCGGTCTTCCCGGCAACTGCGTGATCGGAAAGCGAGATATCTGTCATGCGCCGGCTACCGTCTCCGAGGAACACCGGGCGGCCGCGAGGCCGCCCGGTTGGTTTCAAGCCTTACTTGACGTTGGCGCCGACGACGGCATCCCAGTTCTTGGTGACGGCTTCCTTTGCCTTGCCCTGCTCGTCCAGCGTCGGGAACACCGCGGCAGCGTAAGCCTCGGCCGGCGGCAGCTTGGCCATCACGTCCGCCGGGAGCTTGCCGTTCTTGGCAAGATCGTTGAAGCGGATCGGGTGGCAATAGCCCTTCAGCCAGCCGATCTGGCCTTCGTCGGAGTAGAGATACTCCAGCCAGAGCTTGGCAGCGTTCGGATGCGGTGCGAAAGCACTGATCGCCTGCACATAGACGCCGGCAACGACACCGGTCTTGGGCACGACGACGTCGACGGGCGGATTGCCCTTCAGCGTGTCGCGACCGGCAAGTGCATTGTAATCCCAGGTCACCAGGATCGGCGTCTGGCCTTGTGCCAGGGTCGCCGGTTTGCCGATGACCGGCACGAAATTGCCGGCGGCGTTAAGCTTCTTGAAGAAGTCGAGACCAGCAGTGCCAGCAGCTTCGCCGGCAGCCGCACCACCGGAAATGCCGGCCGCGTAGACGGCCTGGATGGCCTGGTTCGAGGCGCGCGGGTCGCCGGCAAGCGCCACGGTGTTGGCGAATTCCGGCTTCAGCAGGTCAGCCCAGTCAGCAGGCGCTTCCTTGACGAGGTCCTTGTTCACCAGGAAGGATAGCACGCCATAGTAGTCGCCGGTCCAGTAACCATCGGCATCCTTGGCGCTGTCGGGGATCGAGTCCCAGGTCGACACTTTGTAGGGCTGGATCAGGCCGTCAGCCTTGGCGGTCGGGCCGAAGGACAGGCCAACGTCGATGACGTCGGGCGCCTGCGGGCCCTTGTTGTCCTTGTTGGCCTTGATCGCCTCGACCTCGTCGCCGGAGCCGGCATCGGGGTTGAGTTCGTTGATGGTGATCTCAGGATACTTTGCCTTGAAGCCGTCGATGACGGCGCCGTAGCCGCACCAGTCATGCGGCAGCGCGATTGTCGTGAGCTGGCCTTCCTTCTTCGCAGCGGCAACCAGTTCATCCATGGACTGGGCCGACGAGATAGCAGAGGTCGCCATGAGGGCGACGGCCGAAAGGGAAAGCACTTTCCCTGTGAACTTGAACATGTGTTCTCTCCGTTGAACTGGCGTCCTGGACGCCTGCGATGCGGTATCGGTTTCATATGACAGCCAGATGAAAGCTTTTTGAAACTGGCCCCCGGCGGTACGAAAAGTTAACTCTTTTTAACCGGCTGTAGCAATTAGCCTCGACTTAATTTCCCGGCTAATGGTTTATTGCCTTGCTTTTTGCCCCCTTGCCCTTCCTTTCCCTTCGTTTTTAGATCACGTCCGGCGCAGAAACCGCCTCAGACAGTGCCGGCGATAGTGTTCTCGAGCAGCGTCAGCGCTGCTTTCTTGGTCAGCTTGACCGGGTTGCCGCCGGCTGTCGGATCGACCACCGCCATGTCGGCGATCAGCCCCTTGCGCTTCTTGTCCATGTCGAGCCCCTTGATCAGATCGGGCAGCGCATGCGGCACCTTCAATTCCTTGCGCAGCTTGATGATCGCTTTGGCAAAGCCGTCGAAGCCACCCTTGATGCCGCAATAGGCAGCGAGCCGGGCAATCCGCTCCTCGATGGAGTCGCGATTGAAGGCCAAGACATAGGGCATGAACACCGCATTCGTCATGCCGTGATGGGTGTCGTAGAGCGCGCCGATCGGATGCGACAGCGAGTGGATGGCGCCAAGACCCTTCTGGAAGGCGGCAGCACCCATGGCGGCCGCACTCATCATGTGGGCGCGCGCGACAAGGTCCTTGCCTTTGGCGTAGGCCCTGGGCAGGTTCTCGAACACCAGGCGCACACCTTCCACCGCAATGCCGTCGGCCATCGGATGGTAGCCCGGCGCGCAATAGGCTTCGAGGCAATGTGCCAGCGCATCCATGCCGGTGCCGGCGGTGATGAAGCCGGGCATGCCGACCGACAGTTCCGGATCGGCAATGACGATTGCCGGCAAAAGCTTCGGATGGAAGATGACCTTCTTGGTGTGCGTCGCCTCATTGGTGATGACGCCGGCACGCCCGACTTCCGAGCCTGTGCCGGCAGTGGTCGGCACGGCGATGATCGGCGCGATGGCATCCGAATTGGCGCGCGTCCACCAGTCGCCGACATCCTCAAAGTCCCAGATCGGTCGCGTCTGGCCGGCCTGGAACGCGATCAGCTTGCCGAGATCGAGCGCTGAACCGCCGCCGAAGGCGATGACGCCGTCATGCTTGCCCTTCTTGAACACGGCGATGCCGGCGGTGAGGTTGGAATCGACCGGGTTCGGCTTCACCTCGGAGAACACGCCATAGGATACCTTGGCGTCGTCGAGGATTTTCAGCGTCGAAGCGACGACCGGCAGTTTCGCCAACCCCGGATCGGTGACGAAAAGCGGCCGCTTAATGCCGGTGGCAGCGAGCACCTCAGGCAGTTCCTTGATGCGCCCGGCGCCGAAGCGGACGGTGGTCGGGTAGTTCCATTTGGAGATCAGCTTGGACATGTCTTGTCTTTCAAAAAATCAGATGGCTTCGCGCAGATGGAAGGATTTCGGCCGGGTCAGATTGTCGTAGCCGAGCGCCGAAAGGGCGACGCCTTTGCCGGTGTCCTTGACGCCGGTCCAGACCAGCGCCGGATCGAGGTAGTCGCAGCGGTTCATGAACACGGTGCCGGTCTCGACGCGGTCGCCGATCGCCACCGCATGCTCGATATCGTCGGTCCAGATCGAAGCGGTCAGCCCGTAGGGGCTGTCGTTCATCAGCGCGATCGCCTCCTCGTCGTTGCGCACCTTCATGATGCCGACGATCGGGCCAAAACTTTCCTCGCGCATGACGCTCATCTGGTGGTCGACGCCGGTCAGCACTTCCGGCGCGAGATAGGGCGAGCCGGCCTTGTCGTTAGCCACCTTCATATTGATGTGTGCGATTGCACCCTTGCGCAGCGCCTCGGCCTTCTGCTCGCGGATCAGGTCGGCAAAGCGCGCCTGCGCCATCGGCCCCATTGTCGTCGCCTGTTCTAGCGGATTGCCGACGGCATAATTCTTCGTCTCGGCGATGAAACCTTCGACGAACTGGTCGTAGACCTTCTCATGCACATAGACGCGCTCGATGCCGCAGCAGCACTGGCCGGAATTGTAGAAGGCGCCGTCGACCAGATTGGCCACCGCATGGTCGAGCTTGGCGTCGGGCAGCACATAGGCCGGATCCTTGCCGCCGAGTTCGAGCCCGAGCGTCATGAAGGTGCCGGCCGCCGCCTTCTCGATGGCGCGGCCGCCGCCGACCGAACCGGTGAAATTGACATGGTCGATCTTGCCCGAGCCGAGCAGCTTCTCGGTCTGGGCATGGTTCAGCACGACATTCTGGAACACGCCCTTGGGCAGCCCAACCTTGTCGAACGCCTGCTGGAACCGTTCGCCAACCAGCAGCGTCTGCGCCGCATGTTTGAGGATAACGGTATTGCCGGCCATCAGTGCCGGCACGATGGTGTTGACGGCGGTCAGATAGGGATAGTTCCACGGCGCGATCACCATGACGACGCCGAGCGGATCCTTCTTCACATAGCGTCGGAAGCCGTCCTTCGGGTTGGATGCCGGCACGGATTTCAGCGCGGCTTCAGCGATCTCGACCATGTAATTGGTGCGTTCCCTGACGCCGCCGAACTCGCCGCCATAGCGCACCGGTCGCCCCATCTGCCAGGCGATCTCCGGCACGATCTCGTCGGTCATCGCGACCAGCGCTTCGAGCATCGCCAGCATAAATTTGCCGCGCTCGACGATCGGCGTCAGCGCCCACTTCTCCTGCGCCGCCTTGGCGCGCTCGACCGCGGCATTGATCGCCTGGTCGGTCGCGATCGGCCGCTCGGCGTAAATCGAACCATCGATGGGCGATTTGAGTTTTACGGTTTCCAAAGGATACTCCAAGTTAGCAGGCTAGGGTGCGCAGATGGCCATTGCGGCCATAGCGAAGGATGGGCTCGTCACGCGTCACCAGAACCATGTCCAACGCTCTCGCACTTGCCATCAGTATCCGATCCATGGGATCACCATGAGGCGGACCGGGCAGGTTGGATGACGCAATCAGAATGGCTGGTGAGATAGCGCTGAGCTTCGCCGACATTCGCTCGATGAATCGCTCCACGAAGTCGAGTGGCGCCAATGGCAGATTGAGCCGGCCTTGGCTACGCCAATTCCGATCTCCCATGCCGACATCGGCGAAAGATACAGACGGCCGTCATAGGCCGCTTCCGAAATCTCCCGGCTTGCGTGCGGATCGATCAGACTATCGTTGGCGACAAAGATCATCGCACATGTATCCAGAAGCAGGTTTGGCTCTTCGCTCATTTACGCACCGCAAGTTTGCCGTCACGCGCGTCAGCCTCACCGCCCAGATAGCCCCGGTCCCATGGCTCGTCATCGAAAGGTTTGGTGATATCAAATCCGGCTTCGATTGTTATCAGGCCCTTCATGAAACCAAAACCGGGGTGGCGATCCGCGCGCGCCTCCTTTGGCGCGGCAGGCACGCTACCACTGGGCGGCGCCGAAATGGGTACTTTGCGAACGCGGCGAAATACCAGTTTCCCACTCCCTATATTGACGGATTCGGTCTCGAACCCAGCCTCAAGCCACTCCCTTGTCATGGGATTGTTGCTCGGATTGTTGCTCCACCATGCAGGGTATTGCTTCGATGCGGGCAGCGGCAGATTGAGCACTCTCTCGATTTCGGCGAATGACATCGGAATGCGATCGACATTTTGGGCAATGAGAAAGTCCTTGAGCGGCGCATATTTGGACATTGCAAACTCCTCAATGTAGCGCACTGCAGTTTACAGGTACCATATGGTACTAACTTCACTACATTGTCAACATTAAAGCTGTATAAAGTTTTAATACCGCTCGAACCCCCTGTGCAGTTCCCAATCCGTAATGCGGCGGTCGTATTCGAACTGCTCCCACTTTGCGGTGTGGACATAATGTTCGAGCACATCGTCGCCGAGCGCCTGCTTCAGCATCTTCGACTTGGCCAGCGTCTCGGTGGCGTCGCGCAGCGTCTTCGGGATCTCCGGCAGGCGCGAGGCCTGGTAGGCATCGCCGACGAACGGCTTCTGCAGTTCGAGCTTCTCGTCGATGCCGGCAAGGCCGGCGGCGATCAGCGCCGCGAAAGCGAGATAGGGGTTCAGGTCGGCGCCGCCGATGCGGCATTCCATGCGGATGCCCTTGGTGCCCTCACCGCACAGGCGGAAGCCGGCGGTGCGGTTGTCCTCGCTCCACATGATCTTGGTCGGTGCGAAGGTGCCGGCCTGGAAGCGCTTGTAGGAGTTGATGTAGGGCGCCAGGAACCAGGTAAACTCCCTGGCATATTTCAGTTGCCCAGCCGCCCATTGCTGGCCAAGCGTGGACAAAGTCCAGTCCGCCTTCTTGTCGAAGAACAATGGCGTCTTGCCATCGGCGCTCCACAGCGAATTGTGGATGTGGCTGGAATTACCGGCGAGCCCGTAATTGTATTTCGACATGAAGGAAATCGACTTGCCTTCGGACTCGGCAATCTCCTTGGCGCCGTTCTTCAGGATGACGTGGCGGTCCGCCATGTCGAGCGCCTCGGCATAGCGCACATTGATCTCTTCCTGCCCCGGGCCCCATTCGCCCTTGGAGTTTTCGATCGGAATGCCCGCCGCTTCCATCTCGTTGCGAAGCCGGCGCATGACGCCTTCTTCCTTGGTGGTGATGCCGATCTGGTAGTCGCCGATATAGGGCGACGCGGTGTCGAGCCCCTGCCAGTGCTTCTTGCGGGCGGAATCGTAGGTCTCGTTGAACAGGTAGAATTCGAGCTCGGAGGCGAAGTAGCCGATATAGCCGCGTTCGGTGAGCCGCTTGACCTGCTTTTTCAGCATCGCGCGCGGCGAATGCGGAAGGTCGTCATGGGTGTGGTGGTCGAGCACGTCGCAGATCACCAGCGCGGTCTTTTCCAGCCACGGAACCCGCCGCAGCGTGGCAAGGTCCGGCTTCATGACGAAGTCGCCATAGCCCTTCGACCAGCTTGCCGCCTTGTAGCCCGGCACCGGCTCCATATCGATGTCGGCGGCGAGCAGATAGTTGCAGCCATGCGTCTCGTCATGAGCAGAATCCACAAAGTACTGCGCCAGGAAACGCTTTCCCGCGAGCCGCCCCTGCATGTCGACGATGCAGGCCAGCACCGTGTCGATCTCGCCACTGGAGACCGCTTTCTTCAACTGATCGAACGAGAAATTTCCGGCCATTCCTTTGGCACTCCAGTGCTTGGTCGTTGAGGACGAAACCATAGCCGGCTGCACGCCGGCCATGGCCATGATGGTGACGTCAGTGGCCGGTTTCGCCGACAGCTTGTTCGGCAGCCTTGATCGCTGCCTGACGCGCCGCGATGATGTCGCCCAGCGGCGGGCCCTGGAAGCGATTGCGCTCGAAGGCGAACCAGACAATCGCCGTCAGGATGAAGAAGCCGACGGTGATGTACAGCGCCCAGTCGTTCGGCGGCTGGATGCCGATGATGAAGATCAGGATCATCGACACTATGGAAAGGACCCCGAACAGCATGAAGATGCCACGGCCCAGGTTCCACGGTCCCATCTTGTCCCACTTCGGCGTGCCCCAGGCCACCATGCCGAGCACGATCGGCACGGTGAAGGACAGGAACAGGAAGATGACGGTGCACGAGACGACGATGGTGTAGGCCGAAGTGCCGGCGACCGAAACCAGCGTCGAACCCCAAACGAACAGCACCGACAGGACCGACGCCGTCCAGATGGCCGCCACTGGCGTGCGATAGGTCGGGCTGACCTTGGCCAGTGCCGACGAGCCCGGCAGGCCGCCGTCACGCGAGAAGGCAAAGATCATGCGCGAAGCCGAGGTGACGGTTGCGAGGCCGCACAACAGCTGGGCGATGAACACGACGAGGTAGACGAACTCCTTGAGGCCGGGACTGACGCGCTGGTCGAAGGCCCAGAAGAACACGTTCCAACCCTGCTTGGCGGCGTCGTCCATGTTGGGGATCATCAGCACGAAGGCGGCCAGGAACAAATAGCCGAAGACCGCCGACCAGATAACAGACATCACCATCGCACGCGGCACCGATGAGGCCGCCTTGATGGTTTCCTCGGAAGTGTGTGCCGAAGCATCGTAGCCGGTGATGGTGTAGATCGGCAGCAAGAGGCCGAGAGCGAACACCCAGGCGTTCGAGACGGACGGCCAGACGCTGGCGCCGGCCTCACCCGAGTAGTTGTGGAAGGTGAAGAGCCGGCTGAAATCCCAGGTCTCGGCGGAGAACAGGCAGACGACCGCAATCAGGATCGAGCCGAAGAAGATCAGGTAGCCCGAAAAATCGGTCAACTTCGCCGTCAGCTTGATGCCGAGATGGTTGATCAGGGCCTGGGCGCCAGTGATGATGACCAGGAAGATCATCTGATTGGTCAGCGTACCCTCGATGCCGAGCGTCGGCCCGAAGGCGCCGATGAAGAACGTCCAGGTGCCGACATTGATGGCGCCAAGCACGGTGATCAGGCCGAGCAGGTTGAGCCAGGCCGTCACCCAGCCGGTGCCGCGATTGCCGAGGATCGAACCCCAGTGATAGAGGCCGCCGGCCGTCGGATAGGCCGAGCTGATCTGCGACATGGCGACCGCGAAGGTGAGCGAAACGAAGCAGCCGACCAGCCAGCCGATGCCGATACCGATACCGCCGGCGCCCGACGTTGCCTGCGCTAGCGAATTGATGCCGCCGGACAGGATGCAGATGATGGAGAAGGAAACGGCGAAGTTGGAGAAGCGGCTTAGCCGCCGCTCAAGTTCCTGGGCGTAGCCCATGGAATGGAGGTGCTTTACGTCTTCCGCCTTGTCTGTGTCTGAATAACCCGGTGCTGCCATTGTAGTCCCCTTGCGTTCTTAGCTGGCCGGCCCTGCCCCGGTCGGCTTGCGCCGGCCGGAGCATCTCGTCTTTGCTGTTAGCCTGCCGTCTGGCCGACGGCTGCTTCCGCGGCCGCGATCTCCGAAGCGCGGCGAGCAATGTCGGCGCCGATCGGCGGGCCCTTGAAGCGGCGCGATTCGATGCCGAACCACAGCACCACGAGCAGAACGATCAGGCCGATGGCATAGTTGATCAGGATGTCGAAGGGCGGCTGGATGCCGGCATACATCAGCACCAGAACGCCAAGCACCGTGATGACGGCGAACGGCTTGGACCAGATGCCGAGGCGGAACGGGCCGAATTCGGTCCAGCTCTTGCCCTCGGCAAGCAGGCCGGCGGCCACGGGCATGGCGTAGGACACGTAGAGGAACAATGCACAGCCGGCCGCCAGTGCGGCAAAAGCCGGCGAGTACAATGTCGCTGCGACCGCGAGCACCGCTCCGAGCCAGATTGCCGCCACCGGCGTGCGCCATGTCGGGCTGACGGTTTTCCACACCGACGAACCGGGCAGGCCGCCGTCACGCGCGAAGGCAAAGATCATGCGCGAGGTCGACGTCAGTCCGGCGAGAGCGCAGATGAAGTTCGCCAGCACGATTGCGATGGCAATGATGCTCTTCAGCAGGAATGGTGCCGGCAGGTTGTTGAAGAGATTGAACCAGGCATTGGCGCCATCCTTGGCCGTCGCTGCCAGATCGGGGCTGGCCAGTACGAACGAAACGGCCATGACGAAGCCGAACACCAGCGACCACAGGACCGAATGGATCATGCCGCGCGGCACCGCCACGCGGGCATTGTGGGTCTCTTCGGACGTGTGGGCCGAAGCGTCGAAGCCGGTGATGGTGTAGAGTGGGTAGAGCAGGCCGATCAGGAAGGCGACGAGTGCCGTCCGTGCGGTCGGAACGTAGCCTGCGCCTGGATCACCGGTGTTATTGACGAAGGTGGTGAGCCGCGAGAAATCCCAGCTTGCGCCCCAGATCAGGAACATCGCGGTCAACACGACGGCGACGACCAGAATGAGGTAGCCCGAGAAATCCGTCAGCATGGTGGTGAGCCTGATACCGAAATGGTTGATCAGCGCCTGTGCGACCGTGATGATCACAACGCCGATCACCTGCTCCTGATAGCCCCACGCGGAGACGTCGTTGCCGAACACGCCGGACCAGACAAGGTCCTTGAACAGCGCGTAGACGCCGACATTGACCGAGGCGACGACGAAGACCAGGCCGAGCAAGTTGATCCAGGCCGTGGCCCAGCCCCAGCCGCGCCCGCCGAGAATTGACGACCAGTGGTAGAGACCGCCGGCCGTTGGGTAGGCCGAGCCGATCTGGCCAAGGGACGCGGCAACGACAAGTGCAAAGACGCCACCGATGACCCAGCCGACAGTCGCCTCGAAGCCGCTGCCGGTCGCCATGGCCAGCGGGAAGGACGTGATGCCGCCCGCCAGAATACAAATGATCGAAAAGGAAATTGCGAAATTCGAGAAGCCGCTCATGCGGCGAGCCAACTCCTGGGCATAGCCCATGCTATGGAGGGTTTTTACATCCTCCGATCTTTCAGCGTCTGATTTGTCCGGTCCTGCCATTTTCGTCCCCTGTTTTTCTAGCTGGCCGATTGAACTGACTTTCCCATTGCGTGTCGCCGGGAACCCTTGGCCTCCTCGGGTTCCAGGTCAGAAAAAATGCCTGTGAGCAGATCCGCCCATTTCCGCTGCCCGGTCTCGCCGGAGATCTCGTCGTTGCGGATTTCGATCATTGCGCAGGCAAGGCCGCGCGAGCGTGCATGGCGCTCCAAAGTGAAATAGACGCGGTCGGCCGGCGAATAGGGCTCGTTGATGCCGACAGTGACGCCGGAGAGCCGCTGCAGCGCCGCTATCAGCGGCGACGCCAGCCGGCGGTCGTCATCATGGATGATGCCGATATGCCAGGGCCGGTTCTTGCCCTTGTAGACCGGCGTGAAGGAATGCACCGACACCAGCCGGGTGTCCTGCCCACGCGCCTGCCGGTCGTCGATGATCGATGCGATCGTGTCGTGGAACGGCCGCCACGACAAAGCGATGCGCTCGGCGCGCTCACTGTCCGACAGGCCGGCATTGCCCGGAATGGCCGTCGTCTCGCTTACCGGCGGCACCAGGTCCGGTGCCTCGAGCGGACGGTTGCAGTCGATTATCAGGCGCGAGATGCGGGTTTCGATGAGCGTCGCATCGAGGGCGGTCGCGATGCGGCGCGCCACCGGCAGCGCGCCGGGGTCCCAGGCGATGTGGCGGGAGAGGTCCTCGGCCGGCAGGCCAAGCGTGCCGAATTCGGACGGCAGGAAGTTGGAAGCGTGGTCGCAGGTCAGCACGAAAGGGCTGGACCCGCCGGGGTTCGTCACCCCTACGGTATCAGACGATGCAAGGCTGGCGGGCCGTGCTCTCTCCATAGTCTGCCGTCCCCTGGGGAGCGCTGTATCTTATGTTACGTATTTTGCCTCATTGCGTCCCTGTGGATGATTTCATACAGTTTGTCCGGCTTTGTCAACGCGATTTCGGGGAAGCGGTCTGGACGGGCTCAGGGGTGGGGAAAACGATGATTTCCAGCATTGCCGAACTGATTTCGGACCGCATCGGCACGATGCCGGCCGGCGAGCGCCGCGCCGCGCAGACACTGATTGCGAACTATCCGCTGATCGGGCTGAAGACGGTCGCCGAGTTCTCGACCGCCGCCGGCGTATCGTCGCCGACCATCCTGCGCTTTGTCTCCAGGCTGGGGTTCCAGAACTATCCCGAATTCCAGTCGGCGCTGCAGGACGAACTGGCGGCGCAATTGCAGTCGCCGGCATCGCGCACGCTCAACCCGGCCTCCCCAAGCGGTGCAGTATCGCCAATGCTGGAGGCGACGCTGGACAATATGCGCGAGACCTTCAGGCATCTCTCCGACAGACAGCTTGCCGACATCGCCGCAAGGCTTGCCGACCGGCGCGGCAAGACATTCCTGATCGGCGGCCGCTTCACCGATCCGTTGGCACGCTACATGGCCGCCCACCTCGCCATCATCCAGCCCGATGTCTATCACCTTGCCGGCCAGGAGAGCATCTGGCGCGACCGGCTGATCGACATGGGCAAGCGCGACGTGCTGGTGATCTTCGACATCAGGCGCTACCAGGACAGTCTGGTCCGCTTTGCCCAGACCGCGCATCAGCGCGGCGTTCAGATCGTGCTGTTCACCGACCAGTGGCTATCGCCGATCGCCCGCTTTGCCCGCCATGTCATTGCCGGACGCACCGCCGTGCCTTCGGCGTGGGACTCTTCGGCCGCTCTGTTCGTTGTCGCCGAGACGCTGATCGGCGCCGTCACGAGGCAGCTCGAGGCCGACAGCGCCAGGCGCATCCGCGACCTCGAAAGCCTGCGCTGACACGTTCAATCCCCGCCGCAGGTGCGCAAAATTACGCAGATTTAATGTGCATGGAAGCGGCAGAATTGCCATAAAGCCATGATATTGCGGCGGCTTCGCACATACCGGGTGCGTCGCTGCGCGTTTTTTTGCTTGGCGAAACCGGTAGACGTTTTGCCAACCGGAGTGTCGATGGCCGCCTGGAAACAGATCGTTTTTGCGCTTGTGATCCTGGTCGCGGCTGTCCTCGCCTGGGCGCGATTCTTCCCGGGCGCGCCGGAGGTTCTAGCACGCTGGGGCATCGACTGGACCTATGCTTCGGCGCCCGCCACAACCGGTGCGGTCGACACGACAAAACAGGCAGGCGGCCGCAACGCTGCCGGCCGCCCGGCAAATGTCGTCGCCTTGCCGGCGACCACCGCCACCATCAACGATCGCCTGCAGGCGATCGGCACCGGCCGCGCCAACGCCTCGGTGACGGTCAACCCATACAGCTCTGGGCGCCTCGTTGAATTTCTCGTCCAATCCGGCACCCGCGTCGACAAGGGGCAGATCATCGCTGTTCTCGATTCCGAGACCGAGGTGATCTCGCAAGATCGTGCCAAGCTTGCCTTGCAGGATGCCCAGGACAAGCTCGAGCGGGTGAAATCATTGAGGGCCTCCAACGCCGCGACCCCGGTCGCCGTCGCCGATGCCCAAGTGGTGCTGGCCGGCGCCAAACTGGCGCTGCAGGATGCCGAACTCGCCTTGCAGCGTCGTTCGATCGTCGCCCCTATCGCCGGCACGGTCGGCATCCTGCCGATATCGGCCGGCAATTACGTCACCAGCCAGTCGGCGATCGCCACGCTTGACGACCGCTCCTCCATCCTGGTCGATTTCCTGGTGCCCGAGCGCTTCGCCGCCGCCGTCAAGGTCGGCGCGCAACTGTCGGCGACGCCGATCGCCAATCCGAGCAAGGCCTATACCGGCACTGTGTCGGCCATCGACAACCACATCGACGAAAAGAGCCGCACCCTGCTGGTCAAGGCTGCAATCGCCAATCCGGCGGATTCGCTGCGCGCCGGCATGTCGTTCGGCATCACCATGCGCTTCCCCGGCGACACCTATCCGGCCGTCAGCCCGCTGGCAATCCTGTGGGGTTCCGACGGCGCCTATGTCTGGCAGGTCGAGGACGGCAAGGCCAGGCGCGTTCCCGTGCGCATCATCCAGCGCAACACTGAGACGGTGCTGATCGACGCTGAGATCGAGGATGGCGACATGGTCGTCACCGAAGGCACCCAGAGCGTCAGCGAAGGCGGCGCGGTCCGCATCGCCGGCCAGGATCAGCGCGCCGCGGAAGCTGCCGAAGGCTCATGACTGCACCCGTCAGCACCGCCAGCGAAACCGGCTTCACCGCACTCTTCATCCGCAGGCCGGTTATGGCCTTCGTGCTGAACACGCTGATCGCAGTGGCCGGCCTTGCCGCTTTCTATGGCGTCGAAATCCGCGAACTGCCCGATGTCGACCGCGCCGTGGTCACCGTGTCGACGGCCTTCGAGGGTGCCGCCGCCGAAACCGTCGACCGTGAACTGACCGACACCATCGAGGGCGCGGTCGCCCGCGTCTCCGGCGTCAAGTCGATCTCGTCGACCTCTTCCTTCGGCCAGAGCCGCGTCACCATCGAGTTCAACGACGGCGTCGATTTGAACGTCGCCGCCTCCGACGTGCGCGACGCGGTCGGCCGTGTCGCCAACATGATACCGGAGACCGCCGACCCGCCGCGCATCGTCAAGGCCGATGCCAATTCCGATGCCGTGATGCGACTGGCCGTCACCTCCGACACCATGTCGGTGCAGGACATGACGGTGATCGTCCAGGACCAGATCGAGGACGAACTGGCTGCCGTGCCTGGCGTCGCCGACGTTCAGGTCTATGGCGACCGCGACAAGATCTTCCGCATCGATGTCGACCAGAACAAGCTCGCCAGCCTCGGCTTCACTGTGGCCGATCTGAGGGCAGCGCTTGCCTCGGTCGCTTTCGATTCACCAGCCGGTTCGATCACCACCACCAACCAGGATCTCATCGTCCGCACCACGGCCGATGTGACGACGCCGGAAGAATTCGAAAACATCATCATCGGCGGCACGACGCGCATCCGCGACGTCGCCACCGTCACGCTCGGTCCCGACATCGGCCAGACCTCGTTGCGCTCCGACGGCAAGACCGGCATTGGCCTTGGCATCATCCGCCAGGCGGAATCGAACACGCTGGATATTTCCACCGGAGTGAAGGCAGCCGTCGCCAAGCTGCAGGAAAACCTGCCCAAGGGCATGTCGATCAAGATCACCAGCGACGACGCAGTCTTCGTCAACGGCGCCGTGCACGAGGTCGAGATCGCGCTCGGCCTGTCGATCTCCATGGTGCTGATCGTCATCTACATCTTCCTGCTCGACTGGCGCGCGACGCTGATCCCTGGTCTGTCAATGCCGGTCGCCATGATTGGCACCATCGCCGCCATCTATCTCGCCGGCTTCTCCATCAACATCCTGACGCTTCTGGCGCTGGTGCTGGCAACCGGCCTTGTCGTCGACGACGCCATCGTCGTTCTGGAAAACATCGTGCGACGGCGCAACGAAGGCATGGGGCCTCGTGCCGCCGCCGTGCTCGGCGCCCAAGAAGTGTTCTTCGCAGTCATCGCCACGACGCTGACGCTCGTTGCCGTTTTCGTGCCGATCTCCTTCCTGCCGGGACAGACCGGCGGCCTGTTTCGCGAATTCGGCTTCGTCCTCGCCATGTCGGTGCTGCTCTCCTGCGTGGTGGCGCTGACGCTGTGCCCGATGCTGGCCTCGCGCATGTTGACCGGCGCATCGCTCCACCATGAAGGCGGTCACGGCATTGGCGCGCGCGTCGGTGGCGCGCTGAACGCGGCCTACAAGCGCGCCCTGCATGCCTGCCTCGGCGCGCCGTGGATCGTGCTGCTGGTTGCGGTGCTGTTTGCGGGCGTCGCCTTCAGCCTGTTCGGCACCATCCGCCAGGAACTGACGCCGAGCGAGGACCGCGCCGTCGTGCTGTTGCGCATCAACGCGCCGCAAGGCGTCAGCCTCGATTACACCACGCAGCAGATGCAGAAGATCGAGCGGCTGATCCAGCCGCTGCGCGATTCCGGCGAGATCGTCTCGACCTTCGAAAACGCCGGCCAGAACGGCGCCTACAATTCCGGCTTCATGGTGATGACGCTGGCGCCGTGGGACGAGCGCACGCGCAGCCAGCAGGAGATCATGGCGCAGATAAGCCAGCTGACCCGGCAGGTGCCATCCGTGCGCATCTTCCCGGTGCAGGCCAATAGCCTCGGCATTCGCGGCGCCGGCAACGGCCTGCAATTCGCGCTGGTCGGCAACGACCGCAAGGCGCTCGGCGACGCGGCGGTGAAGATCATCGCCCGGATGCAGGCCGATCCGCGCTTCCAGACGCCGCGGCTTTCCATCGACCCGACGCAGCCGCAGCTGGCGGTGGCGATCGACCGCGAGCGCGCCTCCGATCTCGGCATCGACATATCGGGTCTCGCCAACACCTTGCAGGCGATGCTCGACGGCAACGATGTCGTCGATGTCTACATCGCCGACCGCAGCTATGGCGTGAAGCTGGTCTCGACCACCAACCCGATCAATGATCCGACCGATCTGGAAAACATCTTCCTGAAGACCGCCGACGGCCGCTTCGTGCCAATGTCGACCATCGCCACGCTGACCGAGCGCGCCGTGCCGCCGTCGCTGACCCGCGAACAGCAGCAGCCTTCGGTGGCGATCACCTCGAACCTGAACGGCAATTTCGCACTGGGTGACGCGCTCGGCGTTGCCGAGCAGATCGCCGCCCCGCTGCTGCCGCCGGGCAGCCGCGTCCTGCCGCTGGCCGAAGCCGCGACGCTCGGCGAGACCAACAGCGCCATGATCACCATTTTCGGCTTCGCGCTGGTCATCATCCTCCTGGTGCTCGCCGCCCAGTTCGAAAGCTTCGTCAGCGCCGTCATCATCATGGCGACGGTCCCCCTCGGCCTTGCCTGCGCAATCTTTGCGCTGCTTTTGTCAGGCACCAGCCTCAATGCCTACAGCCAGATTGGCCTCGTGCTTCTGGTCGGCGTCATGGCCAAGAACGGCATCCTCATCGTCGAATTCGCCAACCAGCTGCGCGACCGCGGCCTCGGCGTGCGCGAGGCGATCGAGCAGGCCTCGATCATCCGCCTGCGGCCGGTGATGATGACGATGATCTGCACCATTCTCGGCGGGGTCCCGCTGGTGCTGGCCGCCGGCGCCGGTGCCGAAGCGCGCATCGCGCTCGGCTGGGTCATTGTCGGCGGGCTGGGTCTCGCCACCGCCTCGACGCTGTTCCTGACCCCGGTCGCCTACCTCCTGCTCGGCCGCTTCGTCACGCCGAAGACGCATGAGGAAGCGAGGCTGAAGCGGGAGCTTGAGGAAGCGGCGTACGCCAATGTCGAGCCGGCGGAGTAGCTCCGCTTACCATCCCCCTTGTGGGGAGGGTCGGACCGCAGGTCCGGGGTGGGGGTGCAGCGCCAACTAACGTCGGTCCAGCGCTCCCGCGAATAACAGAGGTAGGAGCCAAGACCCCCACCCCGACGAAAGAGCAAAATTGCTCTTTCGTCGACCCTCCCCACAAGGTAGAAAGTCACGGCCTAATAAACACCTTCCCGTTCGGCTTGGCCAGCTCCGCCGGGGCCTTCGCCATCGCCTCATCCAGCGGCAGCACCGCCGTCACGTCGGTTGACCAGCGCCCATCCGAAAAGCGCTTCTGTGCTTCCATGATCGCCGGGCCGCGCTTGTCGCGGAACTGGCGCATCCATTCGACCAGCCAGAAGCCTTCAATGTGCTTGTGTTGGAAGATCATCTGGCCGGGCTCACGGATGACAGTGGTGTCCGGATCGAGCCGTCCATAGATGATCCAGCGCGAGCGCTTCGGCATGGCGTCGAAGATCGCCGAGGCCAGCGGCCCGGTCACGGCATCGAGGAAGATGCGCGGCTGCTCGGCCTTGACCACATCGCGTAGTGCTGCCTTGAAATCCGGCGCCTTCTCGTTGAGCACATGGGCAGCCCCGATCTCCTTCAACAGCGGAATCTGCTCGTCGCGGCGCACGGTGACGATCGGCCGGAACCCAGCCTCCTTGGCGAGACCCGCGATCAGCTTGCAAAGCTGGCTGGCGCCGGCGGTCATGATGAAGGCTTTTTCGCCCGTCTCCTTGACGATGTCGAACATGGCGAGCGCCGTGAGCGGGTTGACGATCATCGCCGCGCCATCCTCGTCGCGGACCGTGTCGAGCAGCGGAATGCAGCCGGCAGCTTCGGCAACTGCATAGTCCGCCCAGGCGCCCCAATTGGTGACGCCTGTGGTGAAGGCGATGCGCTTGCCGATCAGGCTTTTCGCATAGGGCTCGTCGCCGCTGGCAACGACCGTGCCGACACCCTCGAAGCCGGCCGGCTGGCCCTTGGCGCGCGGCTGACCGTACTGGCCCTTGATGAACATGACGTCGGACGGGTTGATCGAGGCGAGGCTGACCTTGATCAGCACCTGGCTCGGTCCGGGCGTCGGCACGCCGATGCTGCCAAGCTTGAGATACGGCTCCATCGCCTCCAGCGCACTGCCGGAGGGCGTCCTGGTGTAGCCGTCGCCGGTCAGCAGCAGTGCTTTCATGTCTGAGGGGATCGCCATGGCGGGGCTCCTTACAGTTTGAGGATGAGCTTGCCGGATGCGCCACGGCCAAGCACGCGCGTCACCACGGCGGCGGCATCGGCCAGCGGATAAGTGCCTTCGATGACCGGCCGAACCTTGCCGGCGCGATGCCAGCCGACCCAGCTCCTTCAGATTGTCGGCATAGACGAGGTGGCCGAGCGGCGCGATCGCGGGCGATGAGGGTTTTCATCCACTCAGACCTTTTCCTGCGTGTATTTCCTGAGCTCCGTGCGCGCCACCTGCCGGCGGTGCACGGCGTCCGGCCCGTCGGCGAGGCGCAGGGTTCGCAGATGCGTCCATGAGCGTGCCAGCGGCGTGTCCTGGCTGATGCCTTGCGCGCCGAACATCTGCACTGCCTCGTCGGTGACCTTGAGCGCGACGCGCGGTGCGATGACCTTGATCTGGCTGATCCAGGGCGCGGCTGCGCGCGCATCGCCCTGGTCGATCATCCACGCCGCCTTGAGGCAGAGCAGCCGCGCCATCTCGATCTCCATGCGGCACTCCGCGATGATGTCGAAATTGGCGCCGAGCTTGGCCAAGGGCTGGCCGAAGGCCTCGCGGCGCACCGAGCGCTGGCACAGCAGCTCCAGCGCCATTTCGGCCTGGCCGATGGCGCGCATGCAATGGTGGATGCGGCCGGGGCCAAGCCGCCCCTGGGCGATCTCGAACCCCCTGCCCTCGCCGAGGATCAGGTTTCCGGCCGGCACCCGCACATTGTCGAAGCGAAGATGCATGTGGCCATGCGGCGCGTCGTCGTCGCCATAAACCTGCATCGGCCGCAGCTTGGTCACGCCCTTGGTACCGGACGGCACCAAGATCATCGAATGGCGGCGGTGCTGCGGCTCGGCTTCGCCGCCGGTCCGAACCATGACAATGTAGATGGCGCAGCGCGGGTCCCCGGCCCCCGACGCCCACCATTTCTCGCCGTTGAGTGCATAGTCGTCGCCTCGCCGTTCGCAGCGCATGGCGATGTTGGTGGCGTCGGAGGAAGCGACGTCCGGCTCGGTCATCAGATAGGCCGAGCGCATTTTCCCCTCGAGCAGCGGCGCCAGCCATGCCTGCTTGTGATCCTCCGAGCCATAGCGCTCCAGCACCTCCATATTGCCGGTGTCGGGCGCCGAGCAGTTGAAGGTCTCGGCGCCGAGATGCGCCTTGCCCATCTCCTCGGCGAGATAGGCATATTCAACGGTCGAGAGCCCGTAGCCGCGCTCGGACCCGGTCAGCCAGAAATTCCACAGACCGCGCTCCTTGGCCGTCTTCTTCAACCCTTCGAGGATCTCGGTCTGCCGCGCGGTGTAGACCCAGCGGTCGCCGCCCTTGCCGACCTCGCTCAAAAACTCATGATCGAGCGGCATGATCTCATCGCGCACCATGGTGGCGACGCGGGCGTGGATCGGCTTCAGCCGCTCGGTCATGCCGAGATTCATGTCCGCCATCGGTCTCCAACCCTTTCACGCATCTGGGGCACTTTACCCGTGGCAAGGATGACCGTACTTCGGGTAGCCTTGTCAACGCGAGCCCTTTCGCCCCAGACCGTGAGCAGAGAGGCGCGGAGGAATTGCGATGAGCTATCTGGAAGAACTGTTCTCAGTCGCGGGTAAGACCGCGCTGGTAACGGGAGCCGCGACCGGCATCGGCCGCATGGTTGCGACCGCTTTGGTCCAGGCCGGCGCTACCGTGATGATCGCCTCGCGCAAGGGCAAGGATTGCATCAAGGTCGCCGCTGAGTTGAACGGGCTCGGCGGCTCCGGCAGTGCCGAAGGTTTCGCCGGTGACGTCTCGAGCGAAGCCGGCATTGCCGCGCTGGTCAGCGAGGTCAAGGCGCGCACCGAGAAGCTGCACATTCTGGTCAACAATGCCGGCATATCCTGGGGTGCCTCCCTGGAGGATTTTCCCTATAGCGGCTGGGCCAAGGTGTTCGCCGTCAACGTCACCGCCGTCTTCCATCTGACGCGCGAATTGCTGCCGCTGCTGGAAGCCGCCGCGAGCGATGCCGATCCGGCCCGCGTCATCAATCTGGGCTCGGTGATGGGCACGCAGCCGCTGGCCGACGACGCCTATTCCTATACCGCGTCCAAAGGCGCCGTTCACCACCTGACGCGCACGCTGGCGATCGAGCTCGCGGCGCGGCGCATCACCGTCAACGCCTTCGCGCCCGGCCCCTTCCAGAGCCGGATGACCGCCTTTGCCACCGGCACCGAAGAAAAGGCCAGACATGTCGGCAGCCATGTGCCGATCGGACGTATCGGCGTGGCGGATGACATCGGCGGCGCAACGCACTATTTGTGCAGCCGCGCCGGCTCCTATGTCACCGGCGCCATCCTGCCGATCGACGGCGGGCAGTCGGTGCAGCATGGGCTGACACTGTTCAAGGAATGAGCCGCGGTCGGCGGCAAGGGGAGGACACCGCAGTGGAACCGATCAGTCTCGATGTGCTTCTGGCCAGCGTCGGCAAGGAAGTCGGCGTCTCGCCATGGCGCGAGGTCACACAGACCATGATCGACCAGTTCGCCGACGCCACCGACGACCACCAGTTCATCCATTGCGACCCCGAGCGGGCCAAAAACGAGACGCCGTTCGGCGGCACCATCGCGCATGGCTTCCTGTCGTTGTCGCTGCTCTCGGCGATGACCTTCGAGACCATGCCGCCGCTGGAAAAGGGCAAGATGGGCGTCAACCACGGTTTCGATTCGCTGCGCTTCCTGGCGCCGGTGAAGACCGGCGCGCGCATCCGCACCCGCTTCGTGCTGGCCGACGTCAAGGTCAGGCCGTCGGGCTGGGTGCAGACGGCGCATGACGTGACCATCGAGATCGAAGGCTCGAAGAAGCCGGCGCTGACCGCGCGCTGGCTGACGCTGACGCTGATCGAGCGTGAGCCGGAGACCGCATGAGCGACGCCAATACGCTCGACCAGACAGCGCTAGCCCCTTACCTCGAGGCGCACATCCCTGGTTTTGCACGGCTTTCCGCAATCGAAAAATTCAAATCCGGCCAGTCGAACCCGACCTATCTGCTGACCGCGGCCAGCGGCCGCTATGTCCTGCGCGCCAAGCCGCCGGGCCAGTTGCTGAAATCGGCGCATCAGGTCGACCGCGAATTCACGGTCATGAAGGCCCTGGCCGGCACCGCCGTGCCGGTGCCGGCGATGCTGCATCTGTCGGCGGAGGCGACGCCGATCGGCCGCATGTTCTACGTCATGGACTTTCTCGACGGCCGCATCTTCTGGGATCCGGCAGTGCCGGAGGCCGCTGGCAACGATGAGCGCGCCGCCCTCTACGATGCTATGAACGCCACGCTTGCGGCCCTGCACGATGTCGATGTCGAGGCGGTCGGGCTCGGCGATTTCGGCAAACCCGGCAATTACTTCGAACGCCAGCTGGCACGCTGGACCAGCCAGTACCGCGCCTCGGAGACCGGCACGGTCGCCGACATGGACCGGCTGATCGCCTGGCTGGAGACGCATATGCCGACCGATGACGGCCGGATATCCCTCGTGCATGGCGACTACCGGCTGGACAACATGATCTTCGCGCCCAGCGAGCCGAAAGTGCTGGCGGTTCTCGACTGGGAACTGTCGACACTCGGCCATCCCTTCGCCGACATCGCCTATCAATGCATGCAATGGCGGCTGCCGCACGCCTCAGGCTTTCGCGGCCTTGGCGGCGTCGACCGCGCCGCCCTCGGCCTGCCCTCGGAGGAAGCCTATGTCGCGGCCTATTGCAGGCGGCGCCGGCTGGGCGGCATCGACAATTGGAGCTTCTTCCTCGCCTTCTCCTTCTTCCGTTTGGCGGCCATCTGCCAGGGTGTCTACAAGCGGGCGCTCGACGGCAACGCCTCAAATCCCGAAAAGGCAAAAACCTATGGCGAAGCGGTGAAGCTGCTGTCGCACCTTTCCGCCAACCTGATCGACCGAACCTGACTCGACAATGAGATATTGTGGTCGGCGCGATTTGATGACAGATCGGATCAGTTCCGTTCCCCGACCGGGGAGCAAGCCCATACGGAGGTGGTGGCAACCGGCCTGGAAACAGGACGCAAACCGATCACCGTCTGTAGACAGAGCATGATGCCGAAAAGTGTGAAGCGGTTTTCGGACGACATCATGCTCTATCTATTTGATTTAGAGCCGGATTCAGATTCAGGTCAATTCGACCTGAAATCATCCGGCTCTAGCGCGCATCGCTGGAAATGAACTTCATGTGCCGGCTGACTTGCAGGGCGATGTAGACGACCAGCGAGCATCCGATCGGAAACACGATCTCAATGAGGCCGGTGGCGACAGCCTGCGGCAATGCCAGCGCAATGTCCTTGGCTGCGGCGGTCTCGATCGTCAGCGCCGTGATCCCGCCGCCGAACACCGCGCCGGCCAAGGCACCCGCCAGCATGAAATGCAGCGAGCGAGGTTTTTCCTTGGATGCCAGCGAAGCCAGCATCCAGCCCAGCAAGCCATACTCGATCGCCCGCAACATACCGAGCGTGGTGAGCGACAGGATCACGGGCTTTGCCGATACATCAAGCGCGCTCACCATCACCTTTTGCGTACCTTTGGCGATGCCCATGGCCAGCGGCCCCGAGATCATGGCGATCAGGCCGCCAAGCGAGGCTCGCACCTTGGTGATCGCCGTGCCGAGGCTGACGCCGGCGCAGACGAAGAATGACCAGGTCACGCCTTGCGCCAAGTCTATCAGAACCTGGGTCGGGGCCGGGTGCGAACCTGCCGCAAATCCGGCAGTCAGAATAAGCGCTTCCATGGCGAAGCCGATTGCGATCGCCAGCCATGCGACTATCACGACTCGCCTGAGCGCCAGCCTTGCGCCATGAGAAAGTGGATGTGCGCCCGGCAGCCCGGACGAAAGCTCTATCGCAGCCATAGAGGCCCCCGAAAACCGAAATTTCTTGCAGAGCCGCCAAATAGGCTTTGTTTGTAACAGTCCGATGTTGCCTGCGTGCGCCCAGGTTACACATGCTGTGACATAGATGCCGGCGAAATGGACCAGACGGGCACGACTATTCGAGAGAAAGCTTGAGGTCGCTTTTTGATGTCCCTGACAGCGCCCTTGCCCGTTTCCGTACAGCGTATATATTCAGTCATGCACAACCAACCAAAGGCACCGGATCTTGCCACTGAGCGTTCAGAAACGCCGCGAGAAACAAAAGGCCGAACTGCGTTCCGAACTGCTCGACGCAGCCCACAAGCTCGTCAAGGAAGAGGGCTATGAAGGCCTGACCATCCGCAAGTTGGCCAAGCGGGTCGGCTATGCTCCGATGTCGGTCTATTCCTACTTCGCCGACAAGCAAGACATCCTGTTTGCGCTGGCCGAGGATGCCTTCGAAACACTTGCCCGCCGCATCGAGGAGCATCCTTCCGACGATCCGATCGAGGCCTTGCGTGCGGTGATGACCGAATATGCCGCCTTCGGGCTCGGCAACCCCAACGAATACCGCACCGTGTTCATGACCGAAAAGACCAAGCTGCCGGAAGGCAGAAGCTATGAGGACATGGAAGAGGCCAACCCGGCGATGAAAGCGCTGATATCCAGGGTCGAGGCCTGCGTTGCTGCAGGCAAGCTGCAGGGCGATCCGCGCGCCATCGCCACCATGCTTTGGGCAGTCGGCCACGGCACCATCTCGCTTTTGATCACGTTCCCGTTCTACCCCTTCGGGGATCCGCAGGCTTTCGTGACGCGGATGTGCGATTTCACACTCGCCACGCTCAGCACTCAGAATGTGCCGCCGCTGACCGAGACCCCGGTCGACTGCTGAGCATCCCCGCCCCTCCAATTCAACGTCCGGCCTGACAGCTTCGGCTGTGTCAGTGCGCCGCAATTTTCGGCATTCAAAAAAATTTGTCGTACGCGTACGCTTTTCGACTTGAAAACCCATCTCGGTGGGCGTATGTGTACGTTGTATCGTACATGTACGAAAAGAATTTAACCGATGGAGACAGACATGAACAAGACCCTTCTCGCTCTCGCCACCGTGCTGGCTCTCTCCGGCTCGGCTTTCGCCGCCAACAACACACACTCGACCAAGCAGGCCCCCGCCGCCACCTGCGTCGACACCACGACCAATGCCAAGCTCGATTGCGCCGTGACCGGCTCGGTCGAAAAGTCCGACGTCAAGGCCAAGAGCCCGCGTCTCGGCATCGAGATCAACCCATGGATCGTGCCGAGCACGTTCTAAGTTGATCGGGCTCGACCACAGCACAACGATTAATTTAAGGGCGGCAGGATAATCCCGGCCGCCCGTTTTTTCCTCAGCGCCCCCATTTCCTCAGCGCAAGCCGGCTTTTCCTGAGTTCAAACCTGGCGTAGCCGAACGGGTTATTTCTTGCGCGGTTTGCGACCCGGCACCGTCTTGGCCTTGCCGGGTCTTGCCGGCGCGCCTGGGATGGCGGTCGAGGTGATCGACACCGGATCGCTGGCCGGAAACGTGTCCTCGAGGCCTTCCTCGAGTTCCTCTTCTTCGGCAGTCACCTCGTGATGCTGCTCATGTTCGAGTGAGCGCACGGCGGACGTCTTGCCAGCTGACTTCGGCGGCGCTTTCGACGGCATCGTATGTTCTCCCTGATGGGGGAAGCAGAACGGCTTGACCCGTCAAACGTTCCTACGCCGCCGCGTCGCTGGCTGCTTCCGACAGGAAAGTAAAGACATAGTCCGAGAAGGAACGCCAGCACTCGACCCGGAAAGCGTCGGCTGCCGTGCGCAACAGCAGGATTTCGCACTTGCCGAGAATGGTGCGCGACGCCGCGCCCACCGGAAAAGCCTCGAGCGACAAATCCTGCGGGCAGCCTGCATTGATCGCGGCGGCAGCCGCCGGGCCGGTGACGGCGAAGGCGACGTTGCGGTGCGAGATGCCGACCGCCGAATGCAATGCGGCAACCCCAGCACGATCGGCCAGCGGATCCTTGCCAGCCTCATCGATAACCAGCCACTCGTCAGGGCCAAGCCACAGCGCCGTGCGCCCTGTCTTCGACGCCGAAGTTTTCGGCTGCTTCGGCAAGGTCAGGCCGAGCGCCTTCGACAGCGCCGCGACGGAAGCCTCCGGCGCGCGCAGCGACATGCGCTCCGCCGGCGGCAGCACCTCGACCTTGACATCCGTTGCGGAAACGACGCGTTCAGCCAGGGCCGGGCGGCGCTCGACCGACGGCGCTGCAGCTGGGGCCGTCTTCTTTGCAGCAGCCTTAGCCATTGAGGCGCCCTCCCGTCTCGTCGAAGAACACCATGCCGGTAACCTCCACTTCGATCATCCCGTTCGGCATCGGCACATAGAGCGTGTCGCCCATCCGGTCGCGCCCGCCGGCAACCAGCGCCAGCGCGATCGAGCGACCGCAATTTTCCGACCAGTAGCTGGATGTGACGTGACCGATCATCTTCATCGGGATCGCCTGCTTCGGGTCGGCGACGATCTGCGCGCCTTCCTCAAGCACCACTTTCGGGTCCTTGGTCTTCAAGCCGACCAGCTGCTTGCGGCCCTTGGCGACCAGATCGGGCCGCGTCAGGCCGCGAATGCCGACGAAATCGGTCTTCTTCTTGCCGACCGCCCAGTCGAGCCCGGCATCGTTCGGCGTCACCGTACCGTCCGTGTCCTGCCCGACGATGATGTAGCCCTTTTCGGCGCGCAGCACGTGCATGGCCTCGGTGCCGTAGGCAGTAGCGCCATGCTTCTGGCCTTCGGCCCACAGCGCTTCCCAGACCGCCTGGCCGTGATCAGCCGGCACGTTGACTTCAAAACCGCGCTCGCCGGTGAACGACATGCGAAACAGCCTGGTCGGCACGCCGCAGATCTTGCCTTCGCGCACCGACATATGCGGCAGCGCCTCGTCCGACATGTCGATGCCTTCGACCAGCGGTGCAATGATGTCTCGCGACTTCGGCCCCTGCACGGCGATGACCGCCCATTGCTCGGTTATCGAGGTCAGCCAGACATTCAGATGCGGGAACTCGGTCTGGAGATAGTCCTCCATATGGTTCATGACGCGCGGCGCGCCACCCGTCGTGGTCGTCACATGAAAACGGTCCGGCGCCAGCCTGCCGACGACGCCGTCATCATAGATGAAACCATCCTCGCGCAGCATGATGCCATAGCGGCAGCGGCCGGGCTCAAGCTTCTCCCACGGATTGGTGTAGAGCAGTTCCATGAACCTGGCCGCATCCGGCCCGACCACTTCGATCTTGCCCAGCGTCGAGGCGTCGAACAGGCCGGCATTGCTGCGCACAGCGACGCATTCGCGGTCGACCGCCTTGTGCATGTCCTCGCCGGGTTTGGGGAAATACCAGGCGCGCTTCCACTGGCCGACATCTTCGAACACGGCGCCTTGCGCTTCGGCCCAGGGATGGATCGCGGTCTTGCGTGTCGGGTCGAACAGCGGACCGCGCGAATGGCTGACGATCGCGCCGAAAGTAACAGGCGTATAGGGCGCGCGGAATGTGGTCAGCCCGACCTCGGGGATCGGCTTGCCAAGCGTCTCGGCGGCAATCGCCAGGCCGTGCATGTTGGAGGTCTTGCCCTGGTCGGTCGCCATGCCGTTGGTGGTGAAGCGCTTGACGTGCTCGATCGAGCGCATGCCTTCATGCACCGCCTGGCGGATGTCCTTGGCGGTGACGTCGTTCTGGAAATCGACGAAGGCCTTGACCGTCTTGTCCGGCCCGGCGCCGGGCGCCGCGCCCAGCATGCCGCGCGACCAGCTTTCCGACGCGTCGACCTTCGGCTTAACGCCCTTGGCCACTTTGCCGCCCGCATCCTTCGCCGCCTTGGCGCCGGCTGCATAGGCTTCGTCGATCGACGCCGAGAGCCCATCCGTACCGTTGCAGGCGCCGACCGAAACGCAGTCCTGCGCATAGATGCCCGGCACGAAGCGCTTGGTCTCGTCATTGAAGGCGACCTTGCCGCGCGACTGCGAGAACAGATGCACCGACGGCGTCCAGCCGGCCGACATCAGGATGGCGTCGACCGGAATGGTGCGCTCGCCGCCGCCATTCTTCGGCTGCACCGTCATCGAGGTCACGCGCAACTTGCCGCCGGCGCGGATCACCGCGCGGCCGAAATTGACCTCGATGCCGAGCGCCCTCGCCTCGTCGATCACAGGTCCGGTCGGATGGTCGCGCAGGTCAACGATCGCCGCCACGTTGACGCCGGCCTTCTTCAGGTCGATCGCGGCGGAGTAGGCCGAGTCATTGGCGGTGTAGACGCCGACATTTTTGCCGACCGCGACACCGTACTGGTTGAGATAAGTCCGCGCCGCCGAGGCCAGCATGATGCCGGGCCGGTCATTGTCGGCAAACACCATGTGGCGTTCGATGGAGCCGGTCGCCAGCACCACGCGCTTGGCGCGGACCTGCCACAGCCTTTCGCGCGGCAGATCGCGGCCGGGGTTCTGCAGATGGTCGCTGACGCGCTCGACCAGGCCGACGAAGTTCTGCGCGTAATAGCCGAACGCCGTCGTGCGCGAGAGCACACGGACATTGTCCATGGCGGCAAGCTTGGCTACCGCTGCTTGCGCCCAGCCAAAGCCGTCATGGCCGTCTATCCTGGCGCCGCTCTCGAAGCGCAGGCTGCCGCCGAAGCTGGCCTGTTCATCGGCGAGGATGACACGCGAGCCGGTTTCGGCAGCGGCGAGCGCTGCCGCAATGCCGGCCGCACCGCCGCCCAGCACCAGTACGTCGCAATGCGCATAGCGCGAGGAATAATGGTCGGGATCTGACTTGTCAGGCGAAACGCCGAGGCCGGCCGCGGCGCGGATCTTCGGCTCGTAGAGGCTCTTCCAGGCTGCCTTCGGCCACATGAAGGTCTTGTAGTAGAAGCCGGCCGAAAACAGCGGCGATGCCAGATCGCTGACCGCGCCGACATCGAAGGCGAGCGAGGGCCAGCGGTTCTGAGATTGGGCGACAAGCCCGTCATAAAGTTCCTGCACGGTGGCGCGGATGTTGGGCGCCTTGCGTGCCGCGTCGCGCTTGACCTCGACCAGCGCATTTGGCTCTTCCGCTCCGGCCGACAGGAAGCCGCGCGGACGGTGATACTTGAACGAACGTCCCACCAGATGCACGCCATTGGCAAGCAGCGCCGAGGCCAGCGTGTCGCCTTCGATGCCGGTGTAAGACTGGCCGTCGAAAGAGAACCGCGCGGTCTTGGCCTGGCTGAGACGGCCGGCGCTCGGAATGCGGAACGCGCCGCTCATTTGGAAGCCATTTCGTTGGAGTTTTTGGGCAGCTTGGACGGTTTCGGCTCGCCGGCTTTGTAAGTCATGACGAACTTGTCGGTGACGGTGTCGCGCACCGCGTTGAAGAAACGCGCGCAGCCATGGATGTGGCGCCAGCGCTCATAGATGATGCCCTTGGGGTTCGAGCGGATGAAGAAGAACTTTTCGAAGTCGTCGTCGCTCTCGCCCGCCATGTTGGCCGAACGCGCAATATGCGCCTCGCCGGCGTTACGGAACTCGAGCTCCGGGCGCTCTTCCTCGCAATAGGGGCAGCGGATGAGAAGCATTATCGTTCGTTCCTACAATTCGCCGTGGCCGACATGCGCGCCGGCCGGTTGGTTGCAAAGCCTCTGGCCCATCGCCGCAAAAGGCGCGACGAGCCGAATGCGCTCCTCTACACTTGCGGCGGGGCGAAACAGCTCGCGATACGCCATGTTGCCGATCGTGAGCTGAAACGGATCGGTCGTTACGATGACGCTGCGCGCATCGAATGTGTCGTCCTCGCCGAGATCGGAGGGCCTGTTCTCCATGAAGATGACCACCTTCTGGCCACCGCTCCACACGCATGCCAGAATGCCGGCGTCGATCGAAAACGGCCAATTGGCTTCGTTGCCGGCGCGGCTGATCGGCTGCGTCCGCACCTCGTCCGGTGACGGAAAATGGAACAGGTCCTGCTCCCCCGCCAGCACCAGCGGCACCGCTACAGCCAGTTCCACCATCATCAGTGCGCCACCGCCGCCGCTGCTGCCTCGTCGATGAGGCGCCCGGTGCGGAAGCGCTCGATGGTGAAGGGCGCGTTGATCGGATGCGGATCGTCCTTGGCAATCGTGTGGGCAAAGACATGGCCTGAGCCGGGCGTTGCCTTGAAGCCGCCCGTGCCCCAGCCGCAATTGACATAGAGGCCTGATACCGGCGTCTTGGCCAGGATCGGCGAACGGTCGGGCGTCACGTCGACGATGCCGCCCCACGAGCGCAGCATCTTCATGCGGGTGAAGATCGGGAACATCTCGCAGATGGCGTCGAGCGTGTGCTGCAGGATATGCAGGCCGCCGGTCTGCGAATAGGAGACATACTGGTCGGTGCCGGCGCCGATCACCAGCTCGCCCTTGTCGGACTGCGAGATGTAGGCGTGCACCGTGTTCGACATCACCACGCAAGGCACCACCGGCTTGACCGGCTCCGACACCAGCGCCTGCAGCGGATAGCTTTCCAGCGGCATGCGCACGCCCGCCATGTTCATGATCACCGAGGAGTGGCCTGCAGCCACCACGCCGACCTTCTTGGCGCCGATGAAGCCGCGCGTCGTGTCGACGCCCATGACCGCGCCATTGGCCGCCCGCTTGACGCCGGTGACCTCGCAATTCTGGATGATGTGCACGCCGCGCGCCGAAGCGCCGCGCGCATAGCCCCAGGCCACCGCATCGTGACGCGCCGTGCCGCCTCGCCGCTGCAAGGCGGCGCCGACGACGGGATAGCGCGCCTGCCTGGAAATGTTGAGCGGCGGGCAGAATTCCTTCGCCTGCTCAGGCGTCAGCCATTCATTGTCGATGCCGTTGAGACGGTTGGCATGGACATGGCGCTTCAGCACCTGGATGTCGTGCACATTGTGCGCCAGCATCATGACGCCGCGCGCCGAATACATGACGTTGTAGTTGAGTTCCTGGGAGAGCCCATCCCACAGCTTCAGCGCATGGTCGTAAATGCCGGCGCTCTCGTCGTAAAGGTAGTTGGAGCGGATGATGGTGGTGTTGCGCCCGGTGTTGCCGCCGCCTAGCCAGCCCTTTTCCAGCACCGCGACATTGGTGATGCCGTGCACGGTGGCGAGATAGTAGGCGGTGGCCAGGCCATGACCGCCGGCGCCGACGATGATGACGTCATATTCCTTCTTCGGCTCCGGCGAGGACCATTGTTCCTCCCAGCCCTTGTGGCCGCGCATGGCCTCGCGGGCGATGGCGAATACCGAATATTTTTTCAACGTTCCAGCCTCGCAAATGGCGATGGGGTATTTTACGCAGCCCCGGCGCGCGAGGTGTATCACTAGCGAAACGGCGCTTCCACCCTTGCGCTGTTTGCGACGGCGCTTGCCGTTTTGCGCCGCGGTGGAAAAGACCTGCCCGGGCTGGCAGGCATGGCTGCGTTCGGACACACTGGCGATCGCGAGACTCTGGAGGACGGATATGGGCAACGCCTGGTGGAATCTAACCTTGCGTTTCCTGCTGGAACTTGCCGCCTTGCTTGGCCTCGGCTTTGCCGGCTGGAGCCTCTCCGGCGGATGGTGGCGCTGGCTCTTCGCCTTGGCCTTGCCGTTCATTGCAGCTGCGCTGTGGGGAACCTTCGCGGTGCGCGGCGATCCGAGCCGGTCCGGACGCGCGCCGGTTCCTGTACCAGGCGCAGTCAGGCTGGTGCTTGAACTGGCCATCCTGTTTGGCGGTGCAGCCGGATTCTATGCCGCCGGTCACACAACCACGGGCGTTGTCATCACGCTGCTCATCGCCATCAGCTACGCATTTTCGCTCGATCGCCTCGGCTGGCTGCTGAAGCAATAGTCCGGCGCGCGGCGCTTGTGCCGCTGCGAAGCCATTCAGCAAGTCGAGCACGTATCGGGTGGCTAGCACCGTCCCGAACTGCGATCAACATCCCGGGTGCCGGCACAGCCGGCGCGATGAAAGGATGCAAAAAATGTTCGCACTCACCAATAAAATAGCGATCGTCACCGGCGCCAGTTCCGGCATCGGCCGCGCCACCGCAAAACTCTTCGCCGAAGAAGGCGCCAGGGTCGTCATCGCCGCCCGCCGCCAGGCCGAACTCGATGCGCTGGTCGTCGAAATCGAGGACGCCGACGGCACGGCAGTCGCGCTTGCCGGCGATGTCCGCGACGAAGCCTATGCAAAAGCCCTCGTCGATCTCGCCGTCGAAAAATTCGGCGGGCTCGATATCGCCTTCAACAATGTCGGCTCCGTCGGAACGATGGGTCCGATTTCGGAACTGTCGCTGGACGGATGGCGCGAGACGCTCGACGCCAATCTGACCAGCGCCTTTCTCGGCGCGAAATACCAGGTGCCGGCGATGGTCGAACGCGGCGGCGGATCGCTGATCTTCACCTCGACCTTCGTCGGTCACACAGTCGGCATGCCGGGCATGACCAGCTATGCCGCCAGCAAGGCCGGACTGATCGGCCTGACGCAGGTGCTGGCCGCCGAATACGGCCCCAGGGGCGTGCGGGTCAACGCGCTGATGCCGGGTGGCACCGACACCCCGTCGGCAACATTCAAGACGCCGGAATCACGCGCTTTCGTGGAAAACCTGCATGCCTTGAAACGTGTCGCTGTGCCTGAAGAGATCGCCCGCGCTGCGCTCTTCCTGGCATCGGATGCGTCGAGCTTCACCACAGGATCGGCGCTGTTTGCCGATGGCGGCGTCTCGATCACCCGGACGTGAAGCATTTCGCGGGTCATCGCCCGCGCCGATCAGCCATAGAACCCGAAACCGGACTTGCTTTTTCCTCGCGATTTGGCGATTCGGTTTCGGGTGAGGAGGACGGACATGCTGCTGATCAGGACCTATGTCGCCCAGAGCGCAATCGAAGGCGTCGGCGTGTTCGCCGCCGAGCCGATCAGGAAGGGCGCCTCGATCTGGCGGCTCGATCCGGATTTCGACCGGCTGATCCCGACGGACAAATACGAGGCGGCGCCGCCGCACCTCAAGGAATTGCTCGACCGCTATGCCTATCCGAGCCCCGACCGTCCCGGCTTCATGGTCTATGAAGTCGATAATGGCCGCTTCATGAACCACGCCGAGCGGCCGAACACGGATTTTTCGCAATATGGCGGCGCCACCGCCACTCGAGATATATCAGCCGGCGAGGAAATTACCTGCGATTACGGCGAATTCTTCGAGGATTTCGCACGGCTCCATCTGGCCAGCGCCTAGTTGGCCCCCTATCTCGGGGCTGCCGTGGCAAATTGGCGGTTGTCCTTCATTTCCAGTGTGGACAGCGCGGCCTGATTCTGCTATCAGCCGCCACAATTCGTGGTGTAAAGCGCCGCGGAGGCATGTGGCTATGGTCACTTGCCTGTTGATATCAAACCCGAAAGACAGGATTGCCCGTGCAGGTACTCGTCCGCGACAATAACGTTGATCAGGCGCTTCGCGCTCTCAAAAAGAAGATGCAGCGCGAAGGCATTTTCCGCGAAATGAAGATGCGCGGCCATTACGAGAAGCCTTCCGAGAAGCGCGCCCGTGAAAAGGCCGAAGCCGTTCGCCGCGCCCGCAAGCTGGCCCGCAAGCGCGCCCAGCGCGAAGGCCTGCTGCCGATGACGCCGCGCCCGGTTGCTGCCGGCGCCGCCGGTGGTCCTGGTGGTGCTCCGCGTCCGCCGCGGTTCTGACGCCAATTTTTCGTCCTTTTCGAAGGATACTCTGAGGTGGCGCGATGCGGAATCGCCGCCACCTTTTTGTTTGGAGCGCCGCCATTCTGTTGGAGGCCGTTCCCTTGAACGCGCAAACGGCGTTCTAGATTTTGTTACGACAATCTGTGACCCGGCCCGGAGGGGGACCTGGACGGCGCGGCTGAAGTGAGGACAGGGCAGACATGAACGCAATCGGCGTAGAGCGCAAAACCACAATGCGCGGTTTGGCCCTGGCGGCAGCCCTGATGTCCGGCCTGGTGCTTGCCGGTTGCCAGAGCGTTCCGACCGGCGAATTCAACAACATCGACAAGGCGCAAGGCTCAAGCGAGAACATCTCCTCGCTGTCGGCGGTGATCCAGCGCAATCCGCAGGATCCGGAAGGCTACAATGTGCGCGGCTCGGCCTATGGCCGTGGCGGCCAGTACCAGGCGGCGCTGAAGGATTTCGACACCGCCATCCAGCTCAACCCGAATTTCTACCAGGCCTATTCGAACCGGGCACTGATCCAGCGCTTCCTCGGCAACCAGGCGGCCGCCCTTGCCGACTACAACCGCTCGATCCAGATCAATGCAAATTATGACGCCGCCTATATCGGCCGCGGCAACCTCTATCGCAAGGCCGGCCAGACCCAGCAGGCCTTCAACGATTTCCAGAAGGCGATCCAGCTCGACACCACGGATGCCCGCGCCTATCACAATCGCGGCCTGATCTATCAAAGCCAGGGCCAGCACAAGTTTGCCATCGAGGATTTCTCGACCGCCATCTCCCTGGCGCCGGACGCGGCCGAACCCTATAACGGCCGCGGCCTCTCCTATCTCGCCATGAATGACGAGGACAACGCCTTCTCCGACTTCAACATGGCCATCAAGCTCGACGGCAAGAACGCCGAAGCCTGGTCCAACCAGGCGCTGATCTACGAGCGCCGCGGCGACAAGGTCAAGGCCTCGAAGGCCTACCGCGAAGCCGTCCATCTCGACCCGACCTACCAGCCGGCCAAGGACGGCCTGTCGCGCACATCGGGCGCCACCGCCGGCTGAGATGCAGCCGGCGCGCCGCCATCGGCGGCCTTTTATAACAACGTTCTATTCCTGATGCAGTGCGCCGCGTGAGCGGTTTCTCCCAAGGGAAAGCGCAGAGCGCTTCCCCTTGAGATTGCGTATCCAGAAAACCCCACTATCACCCAATCTTAACCACCAGGGGCAAAGCGTTAACCCCTGCCTTGATCGCGCCAAGTTTTCAGCGGAACGCTCCGGGCCATTCAACCGTTGTTGAAGGCATTTTCGAAAGGACTGACCCATGATCAAGAAAATCATCTGTGCCGCGGCACTTGCCACGACGCTGCTTGCCGTTCCCGCCAGCGCCGGCAAGCTTCAGCTCGGCACGCTCGATTGCACCATCGACGGCGGCGTCGGTTACGTCATCACGTCGAACAAGGGCGTCGACTGCACGTTCCGCCCTTATCACCATGGGCCGTCCGAGAAATACACGGGGATGATCTCCAAGCTCGGCGTCGATCTCGGCCAGACGCATCAGGGCCAGCTGGTGTGGGCGGTTCTGGCCGCCACCCGCGGCCATGACGAGGGCGACCTTGCCGGCCATTATTACGGCGTCAACGCCGAGGCGAGCGTGGTGACCGGCGGCGGCGCCAATCTGCTGGTCGGCGGGCTGGACGGCGCCTTTGTGCTGGAGCCGCTCAGCGTCCAGGCGCAGACCGGCGTCAATGTAGCGGTCGCCGTGACCTCCCTGGAGCTGATCCACTCGTTCAAATAAGCATGGGCAAATAAGGATCGACTGATCCCTCTACGCGCGGCGCGGAACAGGTTACTGTTTCGCGCCGCATGCTTTTTGGGGGATCCGCCGTGCTGAAACCAGCCATCGCCGCCGCTATCACCATCATCTGTACCGCCCAGGCCCAAGCGCAAGGCCAGGGTATCGAACTCGGTGTGCTCGATTGCGCCATCGGCGGCGGCACCGGCTTCATCTTCGGCTCCAGCAAGGATCTGAGCTGCACCTTCACGCCGGCCGACAAGAGCTTTTCGCCGGAAGCCTATTTCGGCGCCGTCAACAAATACGGGCTCGACATCGGCACCACCAAGCAGACCGTCATGCAATGGCTGGTGCTGACGCCGCTGAGGAACATCTATGCGCCCGGCGCGTTGGCCGGCGACTATATCGGCGCCAGCGCCGAAGTGACCGCGGCGGTCGGCGCCGGCGCCAATCTCCTGGTCGGCGGCTCCTCGCAGGCCTTCACCCTGCAGCCGCTCAGCCTGCAGACGCAGACCGGTATCAACATTGCGATCGGCGTCAGCCAGTTTCAGCTGCGCAGCATTGAGAACTGACCGGCGCATCAAGCGGAGAGGCTTCCGGCCAATCTCGACCGTTTGCACTTCGATAAAAAGCCACTTGAGCTCAACTGCGCTTGAGGTTTTACAACTCGCCTGACTGAAACAGCGCGCATGGCCCCGCCGGAAAGCCTGACTGGCTTCTGGCGCCATGCGCCGGCATCGAGATATGCAAAGGCAGGGTAAAAGAATGACTGGAATCACCAGCAACAAGGTCGACTGGCGGGCATTGTGGGCAAGCGGCGACCTCGCGCGCTTCTGCTTCATCAGCCTCGGCATCCTGCTGCACGCCACCAACGAGACGATGGTGGCGACGGTCATGCCGGCCATGGTCGGGGACCTCGCCGGTGTGCAGTTCGTCGGCTGGTCGCTGGCCGTCTACGAGCTCGGCGCCATTGTCGCCGGCGCAGCGGCCGGGCGGCTGGTCAGCTATGTCGCTCTACGCTCCAACGTCACGGTCGCCGCCCTGCTCTATGCCGTGGGCGCACTGATCTGCGCCACCGCGCCGTCCATGCCGGTGTTTCTTGGCGGCCGTCTGGTCGAGGGTCTCGGCGGCGGTGCGCTGGTGTCGCTGGCCTTCGTCTCGGTCGAGCGGCTGTTTAACCGCAGCATCTGGCCACAGCTGTTCGGCATAATGTCGGCGATCTGGGGCGTCGCCGCATTCAGCGGCCCGATGCTCGGCGCGATCATGGTCGAGCTCCTGTCCTGGCGCTGGGCCTTCGGCGTCTTCGTGCTGGGTGGCATTGCCATGGCATCGGCAAGCTTCATCGTCCTGAACACGCCGGAAGCGGCGAAGCCGCAGGCGGCCGCCGGCACATCGCCGCCCTTCCCCTATGCAGCACTTGGCTGCCTCGCCATCGCCGTCGTGCTGATCGCCACCGCAGGCGTCGACGTCGCCTTGCTGCGCTCGTCGCTGCTGCTGGCCCTCGGCCTCGCCGGCCTGGCGCTGTTCGTTTTCGTCGACGCCATGAAGCCGCAATCGCGACTGTTCCCGTCGGGCCTGTTCTCATGGCGCTCGCCGGTCGGCAGCGGCATGAGCATGGTTGCCGCCTTCTCGGTGGCGACAGTCTCTTTTTCCATCTACGGGCCGCTTCTGCTTACCACGCTGCACGGCATCCCGATCCTGACCACAGGCTACATCATCGCCGCCGAATCGATCGCCTGGTCGATCCTGTCGATCGCCGTCGCCAATGCGCCGCTGCAGCGCGAACGGCAGATCCTCGTCATCGGCGCGCTGATGATTGCAGCCGGCCTCGCGGGTTTCGCCTATGCCATCCCCGCCGGCTCGATCCCGCTGATCCTGCTCTGCGCTTTGTTGCAAGGCGGTGGCTTCGGCGTGTCATGGCCCTTCCTGACCCGCATCATCGTCGCCTCGGCCCGCGGCGGCGAGCAGACGATCGCCTCGGCCGCCGTGCCGACCATGCAGCGCATCGGCTACGCCGTGGGCGCCGCCATGGCCGGCATCATCGCCAATGCCAGCGGCTTTTCGGACGGACTGAACCGCGAGGCAGCAGCGCACGTCGCCGGCTGGCTGTACCTGGCCTTCGTGCCGCTCGGCATTGTCGGTTGCCTGGCGGCGTTGAAGATGGCTTTGGAGGCACGCCGGCCGCAACTGGCGCCAGGCTGAGGGCACGGCCGATCGAGAATTTGGCGACAGCATTCCGCCGGCGCTGTCGGCGTCAAATGCCCTCGGCCACAAGGCTGCTTGCAAGACCATGGCCTGCCCGATTGCGGAACCGGCGGCCGCTCAGGCTTGCAAACGCTCGGCGATGAGCGCGGCGAGCCGCGCCGCCACCTCGCCCTTGCCCATCTCAGGCCATTCCTCGACACCGTCCTTCGAGACGATGCGCACCTTGTTGCGGTCGCCGCCCATGACGCCGGTGGGGCCGACGCCGCTTTCATGCGAGACATCGTTGGCGACAATGAAATCGGCGCCCTTCTTCTTCAGCTTGGCCTCGGCATTCGCAATCAGGTCCTGCGTCTCGGCGGCGAAGCCGACAACCAGCCCCGGCCGTTGCCCGTGATGACCAACACTGGCGAGAATGTCGGGGTTTTCGACCATTTGCAGCGCCGGTGGGCCCTGGCCCGCCACCTTCTTGATCTTCTCGCCGGCCGTGCCAGCGGTGCGCCAGTCGGCGACGGCAGCTACGAAGACCGCGGCGTCCGCCGGCAACAACTGTTCGACGGCCGCCTTCATCTCGGCCGCGGTCTCGACATGTGTCGTCACAACGCCGGCCGGATCGGCAATGCTGACCGGACCGGAGACCAGGCGTACATCCGCGCCCAGTCTCGCCAGCGCTGCCGCAATCGCATGGCCCTGCTTGCCCGAAGAGCGGTTGGCGATGTAGCGCACCGGGTCGATCGGCTCATGCGTCGGCCCCGAGGTGACGATGATCCTGCGGCCGGCCAGCGGCTTCGGCCTGCTGTCGAGCAGTGCCTCGATCACTGCCACGATCTCCAGCGGCTCGGCCATGCGGCCCTCGCCCGCCTCGTTGCTCTCGGCCATCTCGCCCCTGGCCGGGCCGACGAAGGCGATGCCATCCTTGGCGAGCGTCGCCCGGTTGCGGCGCGTCGCGGCATGCGACCACATTTTCGGATTCATCGCCGGCGCCATCAGCACCTTCTTGTCAGTGGCGAGCAGCACCGTCGAGGCCAGATCGTTGGCGTGGCCGTTGGCGAGCTTGGCCATCAGATCGGCGGTGGCCGGCGCCACCACCAGAAGGTCGGCCTCGCGCGACAAGCGGATATGGCCGACATCGTGCTCGTCATTGAGGTGGAACAATTCGCTGAAAACATGGTCGGCCGAAAGCGCGCCGACCGAAAGCGTGGTGACGAACTCCTGCGCCGCCGATGTCATCACGACGCGCACCGCCGCACCGCGCTCGCGCAGCCGGCGGATCAGGTCCAGCGCCTTGTAGGCGGCGATGCCGCCGCCGATGATCAGCAGGATGCGCCTGCCGTCGAGGGTTTTGTGCGTTTTTGTGGATTGACCACGCTGGGGCAGATCGATGTCAAAACCTCCATGAGGCTCAACCAAGCGGCGGATTGTTGCATAGAGGGTTTCGCTCTCGGGCATGCCGGCTTCCGCCGACAGCACGCTTTTGGCAAGCGCATCACGCGCCTCTTCCTCCATCGACACCCCGCGCGCCGCAGCGCGCTCACGCAATTTCTGCTTCACGTCGTCAGCTAGATTGCGGACAGTAATGGTGCCCATGACTTGCTCCGCGACATCAATAGCGCGACTGCAACGCTAGCACCACGGTTGCTAGCGTTGCAAGCGATCAGAGCAGCTTCCACGCGATATACACCAGCGTCAGCGCGATCACCCATAGCGCCAGCCGGCCCGAGCGGGTGTAGCGCGCTTCGGCCTTACCGATGGCGCGCGATGTCGCTTCGTTGAAGCGGAGGCCGTGCTCCGCCATAAAATCGATCTCGCGTGACAGCCGCTCGGTGCGGGCGGCAAGGTCCGGCGCCTGGCGGGCGAGCGCCAGCAGCGCCTTGGCGCCGTCGCGCGCGTCCATCAGCAGCCCGCTCGGCCCGAGGTTGCCGGCGATCCAATGGCCGACCACCGGCTCGGCCGTCTTCCACATGTTGAAGGCCGGGTCGAGGGTGCGCGCGACCCCTTCGACCACCACCATGGTCTTCTGCAACAGGATCAGTTCCGATCGCGTGGCCATATCGAACAGTTCGGTGACCTCGAACAGCAGCGTCAGAAGCTTCGCCATCGAGATGGTCTCGGCCGGCTGGCCATGGATCGGCTCGCCGATGGCGCGGATCGCCTGCGCGAAAGCCGCGACATTGTGCTGACGTGGCACGTAGCCGGCCTCGAAATGCACCTCGGCGACGCGCAGATAGTCGCGCGTGATAAAGCCGTAGAGGATTTCGGCGAGGAACCGGCGCTCCTTCTTGCCGAGCCGTCCGGCAATGCCGAGATCGACGGCGACGATATTGCCATTGGCCTCGACGAACAGATTGCCTGGATGCATGTCGGCATGGAAGAAGCCGTCGCGCAGCGTGTGACGCAGGAACGACTGGATCAGGTTGGTGGCGATCGCCTTCAGATCGTGCCCCGCCGCCGCGAGGCCGGCGATGTCGTTCATCTTGACGCCGTCGACCCATTCCATGGTCAGCACATCGCGCCCGGTGCGCTCCCAGTCGACCGACGGCACGCGAAAGCCCGGATCGTCCTTGGTGTTTTCGCCAAGTTCCGAAAGCGCTGCCGCCTCGAGCCTCAGATCCATCTCGATCTTGGTGGTTTGCGCCAGCGTCTCGGTCACCTCGACCGGCCGCAGTCGGCGCGACGACGGAATGTATTTCTCCTGCAGCCGGGCGGCGAGGAAATAGCTTTCGAGATCCTGGAAGAAGCGGCGCCGCACGCCAGGCCGGATCACCTTCACCGCCACCTTGATATCGACACCGTCATGCACGGCTTGCGCGGGATGAACCTGGGCGATGGAGGCCGCCGCGACCGGCCCGCCGAACTGCGTATAGAGTTCGCCGATCTTGCGCCCGAGCGAGCCCTCGATCGCCGCCACCGCTTCCGCCTGCGAAAAAGTGTGCATCTTGTCCTGCAGCATGGCGAGGTCGAGCGCCATGTCGTTGCCGACGACATCAGGCCGCGTCGCCAGGAACTGGCCGAGCTTGACGTAGGAGGGTCCGAGCCGGACCACCGCCTTGGCCAGCCGGTCGCTGCGCTCATAAGCGAGCGCGCGGCGGCGGGTAAACAGCCGCGCCATGCGCCAGCCGAATTTCGGCAGGCCGCTGAGTTCGTCGCCCGGCAGTGCTGCGATCACGCCCTCGCGGACCAACACCCAGCCGGCCCGTGCGAGCCGAAAGGCGGCGCCGACGCTGCTCATCGTCTACCCTGCTGCTGCAAACTGTCCGGCCTCAAAGCTTCCAGCCCGAATGAAGCGCTGCGATGCCGCCGGAATAGTTGCGGAACGACACGCGCTCGAAGCCCGCGCGGGTGATCATGGCAGCAAAGTTCTGCTGATTGGGAAATTTGCGGATCGATTCGACCAGGTAGGAATAGGGTTCGCCCTCGCCCGTCACCATCTTGCCGATCTGCGGAATGGCGTTGAACGACCAGGCTTCGTAGACCTTGTCCAGCAGCGGCATCTCGACCTCGGAAAACTCCAGGCACAGGAACCGTCCGCCGGGCTTCAGCACGCGAAAGGCTTCCGTCAGCGCGACATCGATGCGCGGCACGTTGCGGATGCCGAATGCGATGGTGTAGGCGTCAAAGGTGCTATCGGTGAAAGGCAGTTCCTCGGCATTGGCCTCGACGAAATCGGTGTTGCCGGACAGGCCCTTTTTCTCCGCGCGGTCACGGCCGACGCTAAGCATCGAGCCGTTGATGTCGAGCACCGTGGCATGCGTGTTGCCATGGCTGGCGTCTACAATGCGGAAGGCGATGTCGCCGGTGCCGCCCGCCACGTCAAGCACTTTCCAGCCCGGACGTTTCGGCGGATTGAGCCATGTCACCATGGCATCCTTCCACAGCCGGTGCAGCCCGGCCGACATCAGGTCGTTCATCAGGTCGTAGCGGTTCGCCACCTTGTGGAAAACCTCATTGACCAGAGGCTGCTTGTCGCCTGGCCCTACCTTCTTGAAACCATAGGAGGTTTCCATGCCGCCCGCGGCCGTGGTTCTCTCAACTGACATTATTTTGATCCGTCATAAAACCGGCGGGACCATAGCCGATCGATGGTGCGGGCGCTATTGTTTAAGGCGCGGTGTTCGGCCGCGCTTCCAGGTGGTGGGCTTTACGGCCTGGACTGATGAGACGGGATAACTGCATGCCTTTGAAAGCAGAACTGCACTGCCACATCGAGGGGGCAGCGGCGCCCGAACTCGTCATCCGTCAGGCGCAGAAATACGGCAAGGACACCTCGCCCTATATCCAGAACGGCTCCTTCGTCTGGCATGATTTCACCTCGTTCCTGGCGGCTTATGATTTTTCCGCCGACCTGTTCCGCACCGAGGAGGATTATGCCCGCCTCGCCGACCATTATCTGACCAGCCTTGCCCGCGACGGCGCCATCTATTCCGAGGTCTTCACCTCGCCCGACCATGCCGTCAGGGCCGGCCTGTCGCCCAAGGCCTATACCGATGCGCTCGGCGAAGGCATGCTGCGCGCCAAAGCCAAGACCGGCATCGAGGGCCGCATGATCGTCACCGGCGTACGCCATGTCGGCGTCGAATCGATCGAGCAGGCGGCGCGCTTTGCGGCGCGCTGCGGAAATCCGCTGGTCACCGGCTTCGGCGTCGCCGGCGACGAGCGCATGGGCGAGATGGAGGATTATGTCAGGGCCTTCGAGATCGCCCGCGAAGCCGGCCTCGGCATCACCATCCATGCCGGCGAGCTGACCGGATGGGAGACGGTGCAGGCCGCACTCGACCATATCCGCCCGTCGCGCATCGGCCATGGCGTGCGCGCCATCGAAAACCCCGATCTGGTGCGGCGCATCGCCGATGAGGGCATCGTGCTGGAATGCTGCCCCGGCTCCAACATCGCGCTCAAGGTCTACGACAGTTTCGCCGATCACCCTTTCCCTGCGCTGCAGGCAGCCGGCTGCAAGGTGACGCTGAATTCTGACGACCCGCCCTATTTCTGGACTTCGCTGAAGCGCGAATACGACATCGCCGCCGAGCACTTCGCCATGAACGAAAAGGCGCTGGCCGCCATCACCCGGACCGCGATCGAGGCGGCTTTCGTCGACAGGAAGACGAAAAGCGCGCTGCTTGCCCGGCTCGATGCGAAGAGGTGAATGGTGAATGGTGAATGGTGAATGGTGAATGGTTTGCCGGCTCTTCGGCCTGTCAACCGCAATGATCGATCCATCGGGACTCGCAAACCTGCTCACTATTCACTATTCACTATTCACTATTCACTGGAGCAACCCATGCAGGGCGTCACCGTCGTCGACCACCCGCTTGTCCAGCACAAGCTCACCATCATGCGCAAGAAGGAGACGTCGACCGCCGGTTTCCGGCGGCTGCTGCGCGAGATCTCGCTGCTGCTCGGCTACGAGGTCACCCGCAACCTCGAACTGACGACGACGACCATCGAAACGCCGATGGAAACCATGGAAGCGCCGACGCTGGAGGGCAAGAAGCTGGTCTTCGCCTCGGTGCTGCGCGCCGGCAATGGCCTGCTCGAAGGCCTGCTCGACTTGGTCCCGGCGGCCCGCGTCGCGCATGTCGGCCTCTACCGCGATCACGAAACGCTGGAGGCGGTGGAATATTTCTTCAAGGCGCCGAGCGATCTCGCCGACCGGCTGGTGATCGTCGTCGATCCGATGCTGGCGACCGCGAACTCGGCCATCGCGGCCATCGACAAGCTGAAGGAGCGCGGCGCCACCAACATCCGCTTCCTTTGCCTGCTGGCGGCGCCAGAAGGCATCGAGCGCTTCACCAAGGCGCATCCGGATGTCCCGGTCTTTACCGCTTCCATCGACCGCCAGCTCAACGAGAAGGGCTACATCATGCCCGGCCTCGGCGATGCCGGCGACCGCATGTACGGAACCAAATGACGGCGGCTGGCAAGGCCAGCTGACATCCAGTCGTTTACCGCCCGTTTACGCAAAGCCGCGGTTTCGGGTTGGCGTTAAAGCGGCAAACACCATGTGCGCACGAGAATGGGCCTTCACGAAGGTCCGTTCATGCTGCGCAAGCTTCTCATTCTGGGCGTGTTCGCCGGAACATCGGCATCGATCCCGATCGTCTATCAGTCGAACCCGCAGATTCTCGACAACCTGTTGAAGTCGACCGTCGCCGGCAAGCCGCAACCGCAGCCCGAGCTGAGCCTCGCCTCGGTTCCCGACAAGCCGGCCGCACCGCTGCCCACAGGTCGCAAGGTCCTGGTGGCGGCCGACGAGCGCGGCCATTTCACCTCCGCCTTCAAGCTCAACGGCCGCCAGATCGACGGCATGATCGACACCGGCGCCACGTTGGTCGCCATCAACACCTCGACGGCGCGCCGCATCGGCATCTCGCTCAACCCGTCGGATTTCAGCCATCAGGTCAACACCGCCAATGGCGCGATCAGGGCCGCTGTGGTCAACATCGACCGCCTGCAGATCGGCAAGATCAGCGTCGACAACATCCAGGCCGTGGTCCTCGACGACAAGGCGCTGCGCACCAACCTGATCGGCATGAGCTTTTTGCAGCGGCTGGCAAAATACCAGGTCGAAAACGGCACACTGTTGCTGGTGCAGTAGCGCCTTCCGCTACCCGCGCGGCAGCACGCGCCGGATGACAGTCTTGTCGGCGGCTGGTTTCGACGCCCCGATCGTATAGGCCGAAAGCACGGCGGCTGCGGCCGCTTCGGCCTCCACTTGCGTGCGGGCGTGGACCAGCGCCAGCGGCTCGCCGGCCCGCACCTCGGCGCCGAGCGGCAGTAGCCTGGTGATGCCGACCGCATGGTCGATCCTGTCGTCCGGCCGCGTGCGCCCGCCACCGAGCCCGACCACAGCAAGGCCGATATCGCGGGTGGCAATACCGGTGGCAAAACCGTTGCCTGTCGCCTTGACCGCAAACTCCACCGCCGCTTTCGGCAGGTATTTTTCCGGCTTCTCGACGAAATCGGCGGGACCGCCAAGCGCTGTCACCATACGCGCGAAGGCGGCTGCCGCGCGGCCGCCGGCCAGCGTCTCGGCCGCGCGCCTGAGACCGTCCTGATTGGACGACGCCAGCCCTGCCGATTGCAGCATCTCGGCGGCCAGCGCCAGCGTCACATCCTCCAGTCGCTTGTCGCGGAGCCTCCCGGTGAGGAAATCGACGGCGTTGCGCACCTCGACCGCGTTGCCGGCCGCCGACGCCAGCGGCTCGTTCATGCCGGTGACCAGCGCCGAGGCCTTCAGGCCGGCGCCGTTGGCGATCTCGACCAGGCTGTTGGCCAGTGCTGTCGCGTCGCGCGACTTCTCCATGAAGGCGCCATTGCCGACCTTGACGTCGAGCACCAGCGACTGCAGGCCGGCCGCGAGTTTCTTCGACAGGATAGAGGCAGTGATCAGCGGCACCGATTCCACCGTTCCGGTCACATCGCGGATCGCATAGAGCCGACGGTCGGCCGGCGCGAGATCGGCGGTCTGGCCGATGATGGCGCAGCCGGTCTCGAGCACCGTCTTGCGGAAGCGCGCGATATCCGGCTGGCTGGTATAGCCCGGGATGGCATCCATCTTGTCCAGCGTGCCGCCGGTATGGCCAAGGCCCCTGCCGGATATCATCGGCACATAGGCGCCGCAAGCGGCGACGATCGGCGCCAGCATCAGCGAGACATTGTCGCCAACGCCGCCGGTCGAATGTTTGTCGGTGACCGGACCCGGCAGGTCCGACCAGTCGAGCACATCGCCGGAATCGCGCATGGCGAGCGTCAGCGCCACCGCCTCGTCGCGGTTCATGCCGTTGAAGAACACCGCCATGGCAAAGGCGCCGACCTGACCGTCCGAGACGCTGCCCGAAGTTACGCCGGCGACAAAGGCCGAAATCTCCTGCGCCGACAGTTTCTGGCCATCGCGCTTGCGGCGGATGATTTCCTGGGGAAGCATCAGGCGTCGCCCTTCAGCTCCGGCAACCCATCCTGGAACACATGCGCAAGGATCGTCGCCAGCCGTGCGCCGCCGATCGGCGCCATGTCCTTGGTCTCCTGGTGCGACAGTTCCGCCCCGGTCATCCCGGCGGCGAGATTGGTGATCACCGAACAGGCGGCTACGCGAAGCCCAAGGAAGCGGGCGAGAATGACCTCCGGCACGGTCGACATCCCTACCGCATTGGCGCCCATGACGCGGGCCATGCGGATTTCAGCAGGGGTTTCGAAACACGGACCGGAAAACCACATATAGACGCCCTTGTGCAGCGCCGTCCCTGTCGCCTTCGCCGCCCGTTCGATCGCCGCGCGCAAGCCGGCATCATAGGCTTCGGTCAGGCCGACGAAGCGGCGGTCGCTTGGCTCGCCGATCAGCGGGTTGGAGCCGGAGAAATTGATGTGATCGGTGATCAGCATCACCGATCCAGGCAGCATGTCGGGATCGACCGAGCCGGCGGCATTGGTAAGGATCAGCTTGGTGATGCCGATGCCGGCAAGCACCTCCAGCGCCGGCCGCATCGCCGCAGCAACGCCGTGCTCGTAATAATGGGCGCGGCCGGACAGCATCAGCACCGGCGTGCCGGCGAAAAGCCCCGCGACCACCTCGCCGGCATGGCCAGTCACCCCGCTGCGGGGGAAACCCGGCAGGTCGGCATAAGAGATGCGCACGGCATTTTCGACCTGGTCGACAAGCCCGCCAAGGCCCGACCCCAGCACCATCGCCGTTGTCGGCGCCAACCCGTCCAGCCTTTCAACGAGGTGGTCCAGAGCTTCCTTCATATCAGCCAACTCTCACTTCAAAATGTCGCCACGAAACCCGTAGGGCAGCATGTCGCCCATGGTCACGGTCTCGACCACGCCGGTGTTGTCGCAAAGATAGAGCTTCGTGTCCGGCCGGCAGAACTCCGCCAGCCTTTGCCGACAGCCGCCACAGGGCGAGCATTTGGCCATGCGCGAGGCAATGACGGCGATCTCGACGATCTTGCCGCCGCCGCCCATGATGTAATGGCCGAGCGCCGTGGTCTCGGCGCACCAGCCTTCCGGATAGGACGCGACCTCGATGTTGGCGCCGGTGAAGACACGGCCGTCCTCGGTGCGCAACGCCGCACCCACCGGAAACTTCGAATAGGGCGCGTAGGCCTTGGCCATGGCCTCCTGCGCGGCTTCGAACAGATCATGCGACATTCAGGTGTTCTCTCCGACGATCGTGGTCAAAACCCGGCGCTTTGCGTTTTCGTGGCGCCTTTCGAGCACCAGCCGCATGCTCGACTCAGTGCTCCTGGGCGCCCGGATCAACGTTCCTTGACATAAGGCACGCCGCCGGCGCGCGGCGGGATCGCCTTGCCGATGAAGCCGGCAAGCAGGATCACGGTCAGCACATAGGGCAGCGCCTGCATGAACTGCACCGGCACCTTGCCGATCAACGGCAGCGGCGAACCCTGCAGGCGGATCGCCGCCGCGTCGAGGAAGCCGAACAGAAGACAGGCGAACATAGCGTTGACCGGTCGCCATTTGGCAAAGATCAGCGCCGCCAGTGCGATGTACCCCTTGCCCGCGGTCATGTCCTTCACGAAGCCGCCATTCTGCACCATCGAGAGGTAGGCGCCGGCAATGCCGGTCAGCACACCGGTGCAGATCAGGGCCCGGTAGCGCAGCCAAGCGACCGAGATGCCGGCGGTGTCGACGGCGGCCGGGTTCTCGCCGACGGCGCGTAGGCGCAGGCCGAAGCGGGTGCGAAACAACACCCACCAGGTGAACGGCACCATGGCGAAAGCGAGATAGACCAGGATCGAATGGCCAGAGAGCAGCTCGGAATAGATCGGCCCTATGATCGGCACGTCGTGGATCGCGGCAGCACCAGGCAGAGTGATGGCCTCGAAACGCTCGCCCGGCTGCAGCGCCGGCGTGCGCCCGCCCTGCTGGAACCAGGCCTGGCCCAGAATGATTGTCGAGCCGGCGGCGACGAAGTTGATGGCCACACCGGAGACGATCTGGTTGCCGCGATGGGTGATCGAGGCGAAGCCGTGCACCAAGGCAAAGGCGACCGACATCACGATCGCCATGCCGAGACCGAGGAAGGCCGAATGGAAGACCGAAGCGGCGGCCGCACCTGCAAAGGCGCCGACCAGCATCTTGCCTTCCAGCCCGATGTCGAAAACGCCTGCGCGTTCCGAATAGAGGCCGGCAAGGCAAGCGAGCAGCAACGGCACCGACAGGCGTATGGTCGAGTCCAGGATCTGCACGATGGCGATGAAGACGTCCATCTCAGGCGCCCTTCCCTTTGACCGCTTCGATGCCGACCGACCTTGGACTGAACGAGGCGAACAGCGCCTGGACGTAGGGCCGGAACATGTGCTCCAGCGCACCGGCAAACAGGATGACCAGGCCTTGGATGATGACGATCATGTCGCGGGAAATCGCCGGCATTTCGAAGGCGAGTTCGGCGCCACCCTGGTAGAGCATGCCGAACAGGATCGCCGCCAGCACGATGCCGACCGGATGCAGACGGCCCATCAGCGCCACGGCAATGCCGACGAAGCCGGCGCCGGAGACGAAATCGATCGCCACATTGTGCTGGTCGCCCATCACCGGGTTGAGTGTCATCATGCCGGCCAGCGCGCCCGAAATCATCATCGCGATGATGATGATGCGGGTCTCCGAAATGCCGGCATAGCGCGCCGCTTTCGGGCTGTGGCCATAGGTGCGCATCTCGTAGCCGAGCTTGGTGCGCCAGATCAGCAGCCAGACCAGGAATGCCATGAGCAGCGCCAGCAGGAAGCAGATGTTGAACGGCGCCGAGCGGATCTTGGCGCCGAACAGTTCGATGATCCAGTTGAGTTTGGGCAGTTCGGCGCCGGCGAGGAAGTTGCGCGTCTGCGGCGCCTGCGACGCCGCCGGCTTCAACGGCCCGACCAGGAGGTAGACCATGATCGAGGCCGCGATGAAGTTGAACATGATGGTGGTGATGACGATGTGCGACCCGCGCTTGGCCTGCAGATAGGCCGGGATCAGCGCCCACAGCGCACCGACGGCGGCTCCGGCGACGATCGCCAGCGGAAAGGTCAGCCACCACGGCAGCACAGTGTCGAAGGCGAGGCAGACCACGCCCACGCCAAGGCCGGCAATATAGGCCTGGCCCTCGGTCCCGATGTTGAACAGGCCGCAATGCGCGGCCACCGCCACCGACAGGCCGGTGAAGATGAAGGTGGTGGCATAGAACAGCGTGAAGGCAATGCCGGTTCCCTTGCCGAAAGCGCCCTCGACCAGGATGACGGCGGCACGAAACGGGTTTTCGCCGACCAGCATGACGACGAAACCGGCAACGATGAAAGCCACTGACAGATTGATCAGCGGGATCAGCCCATAATCGGCCCAGGCCGGCAGCTTGGCGTAAGGCGTGCTCACTCTGCCGCCTCCTGGCGGTCGACGCCTGCCATCAGCAGGCCAAGCTCGCCTTCGGTCGCCTCGGGGCCACGTTCGCCGACGATGCGCCCGGCAAACATTACCAGGATGCGGTCCGACAGCGAACGGATCTCGTCGAGCTCGACCGACACCACCAGCACCGCCTTGCCCTGGTCGCGCATGGCAATCAGCCGCTTGTGGATGAATTCTATGGCGCCGACATCGACGCCGCGCGTCGGCTGGCCGACGATCAGAACACCGGGATCCTGCTCCATTTCTCGCGCCAGCACGATCTTCTGCTGGTTGCCGCCGGAGAAATTCGCCGTCTTCAGACGCGGATTGCCGGGACGGATGTCGTATTTCTCGATCTTGTCCTTGGCATCGGTCATGATGGCGTCGATGTTGAGGAACGGCCCTTTGAGGTAGCGCGGGTCGTCATGGTAGCCGAGGATCGAATTCTCGTTCTCCTCGAAGGCCAGCACCAGGCCGACATGATGGCGGTCCTCCGGCACATGGGCGAGCCCACGGTCGCGCAACTCGCCGGGATCGGCGGCCCCGGTCAGGTCGATCGGCTTGCCATCGAGCATCACCGAGCCGGAAACCGCGCGCCTGATGCCGGAAATCGCCTCGAGCAGTTCGGACTGGCCGTTGCCGGCGACACCGGCAATGCCGACGATCTCGCCGGCGCGGATATCGAAGGAGATGTCGTCGACCATGGTGACGCCGCGCTGGTCTTTAACCGTCAGGTTCTTGACCGCGAGCTTGACCGCGCCGGCCTCCGTCTCGCCCTTTTCGACCCGCAGCAGCACGCGCCGCCCGACCATCAGTTCGGCCAGTTCGCCGACTGTCGTCTTGCTGGTCTCGCGCGTCGCCACCATCGTGCCCTGGCGCATGACCGAGACATTGTCGGTGATGGCCATGATCTCGCGCAGCTTGTGGGTGATCAGCACCACCGTTTTCCCCTGGTCCTTTAATTGCCTGAGGATGCGGAACAGATGGTCGGCCTCGGCCGGCGTCAACACGCCCGTCGGCTCGTCGAGAATCAGGATTTCGGCGCCGCGATAAAGCGCCTTCAGGATTTCGACACGCTGCTGCAGGCCGACCGGCAATTCCTCGATGATGGCATCGGGATCGACTTCCAGCCCGTATTCGCGCTCGAGCCGCTCCAGTTCGGAGCGCGCCTTGGCGATGCTCTTTTTCAACAGCGCATCGCTTTCGGCGCCGAGGATGATGTTTTCCAGCACGGTGAAATTGTCGACCAGCATGAAGTGCTGGTGCACCATGCCGATGCCGAGCGCGATGGCGTCGTTGGAAGTCTTGATCGACGCCGGCTTGCCGCCGACGCGGATCTCGCCGCTGTCGGCCTGGTAGAAGCCGTAGAGGATCGACATCAGCGTCGACTTGCCGGCGCCGTTCTCGCCGACGATGCCGTGGATGGTGCCGCGTGCGATCTCCAGATTGATGTCGCGATTGGCGCGAACGGCGCCAAAACTCTTGTTGATGCCGATCAGTTCGATTGCGGCTTGCGCCATGCAGCCTGTCCCACTCTTATTTTTTTATCGCTTGGTCAAAACGCCTAGCATGATGCCCCACCCGTGCCAATTGGCGGCGCAGTGGCCACTCTCGACAAATCCCGGTGCGCTTGTCAATTTCGAACGTGGCCGCAGACCTTCACATTCACTAATATGCAAGGCTCGACAGTCGCATCATGCTGCAACTGCGAGCACCAGGACCTGGGGAGTTTCGAATGATCATGCCTGTCGACCGGCTGACGACGCTGGAAATCCGCGCCGCCGAGCAGGAAAAGACGATCGAGGAACTGTCGGGCCAGATCGCCGAACAGTGGACGGTCATCGAGCGCATGCAGCGCAAGCTGGATGCGCTGACCGGGCGCTTCATGGCGCTGGAGGAACAATCGGCACCCGACGTGCCGATAACCAAACCGCCGCACTGGTAGCAAGGAGAAGCCGATGGCCGGTGAAAGCGATCGCGTTGCGCGGGCGGGCGATTATGTGCTTGGCCTGATGAACGACCGCGACCGCGAACGTGCCGAGCGCGACCTGGAGATCGATCCCGCCTTCCGCGACACGGTGATGCGGCTGGCCGAGCGCATGCATGTCTTCGACCGTGGTCCGCCATCGGGCGGCAGCGATCGCTGGCGGCTGATTTCGCAACGCATCGCCGAACTGCCGCAGATGCGTGTGGTCGGCCAGGGCGAAGCGAAGCCGGTGATCGGCAGGCTGGAGCGGAAGCCCTATGGCGTCGGCGTGCATTCGCTCGGTGGCCGACGCGGCTTCGCTATCGCCATTGCGCTGATGGTGGTGTTTGCGCTGGGTTATCTCGTCGGACAGCTATAGGCCGAGTTCGCGCGACATCAGCAGCATCGGGTAGCCGTCCTGCTCAAACGACTCGACCACTGCCCAACCGAGCCCGGCATAGAAGTCTCGCGCCACCCAGGTATAGAGGTAGGTCCTCTCCACACCGATCGCGGTTGCATGCGCTTCGATGGCTGCAACCAGCGCGCGGCCGATCCCTTTGCCGCGGTGGTCGCTATCGACGACCAATCCCGCCAGCCAAGGCGTCAGCTCATGCGCGGGTTCAAGTTCGTGGCGAACCAGCAGGCAGGTCCCGACCGGGACGTCCCCTATCCGCGCCACAAGCGCCGCCTCGAAGCCATCTCCATTGAGCAACTCGCGAAGCCCGGCGACGTCCTCATTCAACGTTCTTGCGCTGCCCTCGAAAAAGGCGGCGATGCGCAGTCGCGCCACTGCATCAACATCGCGTTCGGTCATCGGTCCGATGGTCGGCTTCACTCTCGCCTCTCAAGTTGCGGCCCCCGTCAAACCCAAAAACAAAACCGCCGGACTCTCGCCCGGCGGTTTCAACTCTAATGGATACAGATCAATACGGGCAGGCGTTGTCGGCGGTGTAGTCGTGCACCTGGATCGTGCCGGCGATGATGTCGGCCTTGGCCTTTTCGACGGCAGCCTTCATCTCGTCGGTGACCAGCGCCTTGTTGTTGTCGTCCATGGCGTAGTCGACACCGCCTTCCTTGAGGCCGAGATTTTGCAGGCCGCCTTTGAAGGTGCCGTTCTTGCCGTCCATGAAGGCGGTGTAGACGGCCACGTCGACGCGCTTCAGCATTGAGGTCAGCACCTTGCCGGGCTGCAGGCCGTTCTGGTTGGAATCGACGCCGATGCCGAGCTTGCCGGCATCCGCCGCCGCCTGCAGCACGCCGACGCCGGTACCGCCGGCCGCGGCATAGACCACGTCGGAGCCCTGGTCGATCTGTGTCTTGGCGATCTCGCCGCCCTTGGCCGGATCGTTCCACGCCGCGGGCGTGTCACCGGTCATGTTCTGGATGACATCGGTCGCACCGGCCGCCTTGGCGCCGCCGACATAGCCGCATTCGAACTTGCGGATCAGCGGAATGTCCATGCCGCCGATGAAGGACACCTTCTTGGACTTCGAGGCCATCGCCGCCAGGATGCCGACGAGATAGGAGCCTTCGTTTTCCTTGAAGACAAGCGAGCGGACATTGGGCATATCGACGGCATCGTCGATGATGGCGAAGTTGAGATCGGGATATTCCTTCGCGACCACCTTCAGCGCATCCTCCCAGGCAAAGCCGGCCATGACGATCGGGTTGCGGCCGTCTTCGGCGAAGCGGCGCAGCGCCTGCTCGCGCTGCGAGGCATTGGACACTTCGAACTCGACATAGGCGGTGCCGGTCTCGGTCTTGAACTTTTCGGCGCCGTGATAGGCAGCCTCGTTGAAGGATTTGTCGAACTTGCCGCCGAGATCGTAGAGGATGGCCGGCTGGACATCCGCGGCGAAAGCCGGAAGAACCATTGCGGTTGCGGCCAGGAGGCCGAGAACGATACGTTTCATGTGATCCACACCCTGTCGGTTATTTTTTTCCGTTACGCGCCGCCCGCCTGCCCGGTTCTCCGGCAGACATGCGGCATCAGCCAGGAGTGTACTCCCCTCCCGCTCAGGGCAATCTGGCACGGCCCGAAACAAAATTCACGCGGAATTTTGACCTTTTGGAAAAGCATGCCTCCCCTTGGAAAAGCAGGCTTGGGCAATGACTGCCGCGGACGATTGCCGCATTGTCGTCGCAAGTCCGCCGGGACAACCCATCAGCCCGGCGCGAATTCTCCGCCGCGCCGCCGGCGCCGGTAGCCGATCGCATAGAGGATGAAGGCAAGCACCGCGAACACGGCAAACCCCGGCTGGGCAAGCACCCAGGCGATGCCGCCATCCCATATCATCGGATTGACCTTGGCGCGCACGAAGGTCTCGAAGGCCGCGCGGGTGTCGGGCGAAACCGCCAGCCAGCTCGAATTCAGCGGCGTCATGACCAATGCGGAAGCCGCCACCGAGCGCGTCGCGTCGAGTACCGCCATGATGACGGCGACCGAGAGTGCGACCATGGCCGCGAGGCGAAACAAAAAACGCAACATCAGATCTTTCCCCCGGCCTGGTCCTCAAGCTCCTCCCGAGGACCTTCCGGTCACAGGCGAGGAATAGAATGCGTACGCCCGGCGCGCAATCGGCTTACGCGAATTTGAAGTCTATCGCTTGCGCCGATGAACGAGCCAGACGCCGAGGATACCGCCGACGATGGCGCCGACCACCAGCCCGACAAGGCCGATGAACACCGCGAAATAACCGCAGCCGCCTTCGAAACAGCTGATGTCGGTGACTTCGGCGATCCCTGCCCCGAGCGCGAAGCCGGCCACGGCGCCGACGACGGCGCCGAGGAGGATGCCGACCAGCGCGGCGACAACCGAGGCGAAGACCTGCGGTGTTTGCGCTTGCCGCTCGGTATAGACGGCTGCGGGTCCGGCATGGCGGCGCAGCAGGTAAATGCAGAACAGGCCGATACCGATTTCGGCGCCGGTGATGGTCAGGCCCCTGGCGGAGAAGACGAAATCGGGCACGGCCAGGGTATAGGCTTGCCGCGCCAACAGAAAGACGATGATGGCGATCTGCCAGATGATGAATTGGCGCGGAAAGTGCTCCGAGCGGCCGAAGGCGAGGCCGAGCAGGTAAAGCCCGCACAGGATGGTGATGATGTTGGCGGCGAGCCCGCCCAGCAGCAGGTAGAAGACTGTATCCGGCAGGCCGGAGCTGCCGACCAGCCACCGGGCCGAGACCAGCCCGTAGGCCGACCATGCCATGACGACGACAAGCCAGCCCACCGGGATGAAGGACAGGTCCGAACGCCCAGGCAGCGGCAGCCCGCTGCCTGGCACGCCTGCGGCCGGCGTTCCGCTGGCCGGCTGTTCATTGCTCGATGTCATGTCTGGACGTTGCCCCCGCAAAGCCTCCGCCTCACTCGACAGGGGGCCCGGGCCGAAGTCAAGCGCGCCCGGCTCTGCCGCCTCGCCCGTGCACACCATTCAGAGCCGAAAGCACCTTTGAAGCGGAGGCGTTGGCGGCCCCACGAAACGATGCGTGGCCGGCAAAGCGAATAGACTGCCGTTATGGCTTGGCATTCGGCGCCGGATCGACTAGATGAGCCCCGCGCCTGTTTGAATGACGGGCGCCGGGAAGGGCATCCGCTGGTTGGCGATGTCCATCAAGCGGGTCTTCCCGCAAATCCCAAAGGGATGCATCTCCCCAACCCGCGTGGCAAAACCGGCCGGCGCGAATGCAAGGACGGAGAGGTGGCCGAGTGGTTGAAGGCGCACGCCTGGAAAGTGTGTTTACGGGAGACCGTAACGCGGGTTCGAATCCCGCTCTCTCCGCCACTATCAAGCCATTGAAACCGCTGCGATTTCCCATCCCAGCGGGTGCGGCTGACTTTACTTCACATGCTCGCCCTGGGTTCATGGCGGATTGCCGGCTTGCTCGCCAAGCCAGGCGCAGAAATGCCGCGGAGCGATCCGGCGGTCGCCGTCACCTGTTCAACCGCCAGAGTTTCAAAGGCGTAGCCGGACCTCTGTCTTCACTCTTCGTGCCCCATCTGTCACCGTCGCAACCAACGCGGTAGTGCCGCCTGGTGCGATCTCAGGTCGCAGATGAGGTAATTCCATGAATTATAACGATATCGACCTCAATCTATTGCGGGTCTTTGACGTGATGATGCGGGAAAGGAGCGTCACGCGGGCGGCTACCGAATTAGGCAGAACACAATCCGCTGTAAGCCACTCCCTGTCGAAGCTTCGGTATCTATTGCAGGATGAACTGTTCACCAGAGATGGCGGCGAGATGCGGCCAACTCCCCGGGCAGTTGAGCTGCTGTCGAATATTTCCGCCGCACTCGCAACGATCCGCGCATCGATCGACCGGCATCAGATCTTCAATCCAGCAACGACGCGACGCAACTTTCGCGTTGGACTTACAGATTATCATGCCATGGTTTTCATCCCGGGCCTCATTCGAGAATTTTCCAGGCAAGCTCCTGGCGCGACGCTGAACGTCATTCCCGCAAACGGACCCGAAATCGGGTCATCGGTCTATCTGAGACAAGTTGACTGCGCGCTGACGGGAGCAGCGATACGCGACGACCCAGGTCTCTTGAAGGTGGAGCTTGGCCAGGACCGATTGTTTTGCGCGGTGTGGAGTGGAAGCAAGATCGCCAGAAGCGCGATGACGCTGGAAACCTATCTGGCCAGTTCTCACCTCCAGATTTCCGCAGATGGCCTGGCGGAAGGCCTCGCGGATGCCGCCCTCAAACAGATGGGTCTTCGCCGCAATGTCGTTGCGACCATCTCGAACTATCCGGTGCTGCCCTGGGCGCTTCGCGGCACTGAACTGATTACCCATTGCGGTGATGCCATCCTGCAAATGCTGGATGAGAGGAGTGAGGTGACGTTGGTCCCGCCACCCCTTCCGATATCGAATGTGAATGCCTGGCTTATTGTTCATCGCCAGATGGCGAATGACCCGGGAACCAGGTGGCTCCGGGAAATCATCGTGGGAATCTACAACGAATCGCGGAGCAAGAGACACCAAGGCACCGTCGGAGCACCGGGGTCGGCCGTAAAATAGGTCGCGCGCGCTGCTTCACCACTCAACCGCTTTTCAGCTGCGAGTGCTTCGCAACTATGAGCAGCGCTCATTTTCACCATGAGAACAATCGATTTGACGAATACTTGGGCTGGAGAGCACATTCCCTTCAACAATAACAGGGGAATGCCGAAATGAGATCAACGTTCAAGGGCCTTCTTGCCCTCGCCATCGCGTGCACCGCCTCCTCGGCGTGGTCCGCAACCCTCGACAATGTCAAGAAAAATGGCGTGCTGACCTGTGGCACAAATTCGGCCACGGCTGGCTTCAGCCTTCCCGACAATGAAGGCAAATGGACCGGATTTGTCGTCGATTATTGTCGCGCCGTGGCCGCTGCCGTGCTCGGGGATGCGCAAAAGGTCAAGTTCATCCCATTGACGCCAAAGGATCGCTTCACCGCCTTGCAGTCGGGAGAGATCGACATTCTCGCCCACAACGCAACCTGGACATCGTCCCGCGATACGTCGCTAGGCATACTGTTTGCCGGCACGTATTTCTATGACGGCCAGGGGTTCATGGTGCGCAAGGCGGACAATATCACGTCAGCCAAGGGACTTGACGGCGCATCGATATGCGTCACCCAGGGCACCACGACCGAGTTGAACCTTGCCGACTATTTTCGCTCGCAGTCGATCAAGTACACGACGGTTGGTTTCGCGGACGAGGAAGCTGTAGTGAAGGCTTATGAGGAGGGACGTTGCGACGTCTTGTCCGCAGACACCTCCACCTTGAACGCGTCGCGGCTTCGCATGGCCAAGCCGGACGACAGCATTGTTCTTCCCGAGCTGATCTCCAAGGAGCCGCTTGGTCCGGCCGTGCGGCAGGGTGACGACCAGTGGCTCAATGTGGCGAAGTGGACGCTCTACGTCATGGTGGCCGCGGAGGAATACGGGGTCACCTCCAAGAACGTCGATGCCATGAAATCGTCGGACAATCCCAGCATCCGCCGCTTGCTTGGCGTGGACGGCAGCATAGGCAAGGACATCGGGCTCGGCGATAACTGGCCGGTCGAGGTGATCAAGCAGGTCGGCAATTACGGCGAAGTGTTTGATCGCAATGTCGGCAAGGATTCGCCGCTGAAAATGGAGCGCGGCATGAACGCGCTCTGGAACCAAGGCGGCGTTCAATACGCTCCGCCGATCCGCTAACGCATGTCGCTCAAAAATGGCCCCGGTTTTGAGACAACGACATGCATAAAAACAAAGACCCTAAAGCGCGTCGCCTGAGTCCGTTCAAACGCGACGCGCTTTAAGCAAAGCACGGTTGCAAGGCGCTGGCGTGGTACCGTCAGCGCCTTGCACGGACCCGATAGGAACAGCCCATGTCCCATTTGTCGCTTCCCGCGCCGTCGCGCAGGAGGTTGTCGCTGCACGATACGAAGGTGCGGGGCATCTTCTACCAGCTCTTGCTCGCCGGCTGCCTGCTGGCCTTGGCCCTGGGCATCGGCATGCAGACTGCATCGAATATGCGGGTCCGGGGGATTCCGCTCTCATTCGACTTTTGGAATGAGTCTGCCGGCTTCGACATCAATCAAACCCTGATACCGTACGATGCATTGTCCAGCTACGGTCAGGCGTTCTGGGTGGGAGTGGCCAACACCCTCTACGTCAGTCTCCTCGCAATCCTGTTCGCGACCTTGCTTGGCTTCGTCATCGGCGTTGCCCGCCTGTCGCCGAACTGGATCGTTTCGAAGGTGGCGACCGCCTATGTCGAGCTTGTGCGCAATGTTCCGTTGTTGCTGCAGCTGCTGTTCTGGTACAACGCCGTCCTCAAGCCGTTGCCCTCGCCGAAGGCGTCCATCGCCATTCCCGGCGGCATCTACCTCAACAATCGCGGCCTCATCGTTCCGGAGATTCATTTGCATCCGGGAGCGGGTCTGGTGGGCCTGGCATTCGTTGCGGCCATTTCCTGCTGCGTTGCGTTCTGGTTTCGCGCCAGGAGCATCCAGAGACGGACGGGCAGGCAGCTGCCGGTGCTTCTGGTCAGTCTGGCGACCTTGATAGGACTTCCGCTGGTCCTGTTCCTGGCGGCTGGCGAGCCGGTCTCGTTCGTCGCCCCGCAGCTACGGGGTTTCAATTTTCAAGGCGGGCATCAGCTCTATCCGGAGTTTGCCGCTCTCCTGATCGGTCTGTCGGTCTACACCGGTTCATACATCGCCGAGATCGTGCGAGGTGGAATCCAGGCAGTGCCAAAGGGCCAGACCGAGGCTGCGCATGCGCTGGGGCTGGCGCCGGGCAAGACGCTTCGTCTGGTCGTCGTTCCCCAGGCGCTGCGCATCATCATTCCCCCTTTGACAAGCCAGTATCTCAATCTCATCAAGAACTCGTCGCTTGCCGTGTTCATCGGCTATCCCGACCTCGTTCAGATCTTTGCAGGCACGGTGCTCAACCAGACCGGAGCCGCCGTCCAGGTCATGGCGATTACCCTGTCGGTCTATCTCGTTATCTCCCTTGCCACGTCATTGGCCATGAACGCGTGTAACCGACATTTTGCAATCGTTGAAAGGTGACGGATGAGCGATCAGTCCATGCGTTCGCCAGTTGACGTCAGCGCGCTCATACCAGCCATGGCGCCTCCCGCGGACGTTCGACCGGGTCCAGTGAGCTGGATGAAAAAGAACCTGTTTTCGACGCCGTCTTCAGGCGCGCTGACGGTATGCTTTGTCCTCCTCGCCGCGTGGCTGCTGCATCACTTCCTGAGCTTTGCGATCTTCAATGCGGTCTGGAGCGGCGGCCACGAAGCTTGCCGTGCGAACAGCCAGGGGGCTTGCTGGCCTTTCATCGCCGAGAAGTTCGACTACCTGCGATACGGCGCGTATCCGGTTTCCGAGCGGTGGCGGGTGGACCTTGCGCAGGCGATCGGCGCCATCCTCATCGTTTGGCTCCTGTGGACGAAGGCTCCGCGGCGCAAAGTGGCGGCGTTGCTGTTCTTCCTCGTCTACCCCGTGGCCGCGTTCGTTCTCGTGCGCGGCGTTGCCTGGCTTCATTTGCCTGTCATCGATACGACGCTCTGGGGCGGTCTCTTGATCACGTTGCTGATGTCGATCGTGGGTATCGTCTTCTCGCTTCCGATCGGGGTTATCCTGGCGCTTGGACGCAGGTCGGAACTCCCTTTCGTCAAGACGGTTTGCGTCACGTTCATCGAAGTCGTCCGCGGCGTGCCGTTTATCACAGTGTTGTTCATGGCGAACTTCATGATGCCGCTCTTCGTCCCGGATTATCTGACGCCTGATCGACTGTTGCGCCCGCTCATCGCGATAGCGTTGTTCTCGTCCGCCTATATGGCCGAGGTCGTGAGAGCCGGCCTTCAGGCGATCCCGAAGGGCCAGTACGAAGCGGCCAAGGCGCTCGGGATCGGCTACTTCGACATGATGCGCCTGATCGTCCTCCCTCAGGCGTTGACGATCGTCATACCGAGCATCGTCTCGACCTTCATCGGTCTGTTCAAAGACACGACTCTGGTCGCCATCGTCGGCATCGCGGATTTCCTGAAGGCCGTCGAAACGGCGCGCGTCGATCCGAACTGGGCAGGCCCGACGATCTCATCAACCGGCTACCTCTTTGCGGGGTTGGTCTACTGGAGCTTTTGCTTCGGCATGTCGCGTTACTCGCAATCTATGGAGCGCCAATTGGCGCGTGGCCACAAATCCTAGGAGGCGATGATGATGCCACAAGCAATGCCCGCGGCAAGGTGACTATCAAATGGCTTGTGCAGACACGCCCGCATCGGCGCATGGGCAGCGACATATCGCGGGAATAGATTTCGACCAGATCCACGACCGTCAGCAGTTCGGATCCGTCAAATGGGCCAACCAGTGGGACGAGTTCTCTCCCCAGGTCGAGGGCCAGGACCTGCTGTCGCTGTGGACGGCGGATATGGACTTCCGCGCTCCGGAAACCGTCATCGCGCGACTGCGCGAGGCCGCGGAGCATGGCATTTACGGCTACACACGCCGCGATCCGCGCCACTATGAGATCGTGCAATCGTGGTTCGCGCACCGGCACAACTGGTCGCCGAAACTGGAGACCTTGCTTCCCGCGCCGGCGATCATGCCGTCTGTGGCTGCGATACTGCGAACCTTCACCAAGCCCGGTGACGGCGTCATTGTGCAGTCGCCCGTGTACTCGCCCTATTTCGAAGTTGTTCAGGGAAACGGGCGGGTTCTGCTTACGAACCGGCTGAGGCTGCAGAACAACAGATATGAACTCGATCTGGATGATTTCGAGAAACTGGCGGCCGGCGGTGCCAAGGCATTCCTGCTGTGCAATCCTCACAACCCTGCCGGAATGGCCTGGACACGCGAAGAATTGGCGGCGCTCAACGACGTCTGCGAGCGCCATGGGATCCTGGTCATATCGGACGACATTCACTGCGACATAAGGTTGTCGGATCGTCCTCACATCGTCTTCTCCTCCATCTCGGAAGATGCTGCCGAGAAATCGTTCATCTGCACCGCTCCAACGAAGACTTTCAATCTTGCCGGGGTTCCTTCGGCAACCATTTCGGTAGCCAGCAAAAAGCGCCGCGGGGCGCTTCTTGCCGCAATGCAGGCGTCATTCATGGTGAATGCGAACTTTTTCGGCCGCCTGGCCCTGGAGGTTGCTTACAGCAGCGGCGCGCCATGGCTCGACCAACTCACGCGCTATATCGCCGGCAACATCGATCTGGTTTGCGAGTTCGCCGGTGAACACCTTCCAGGCATCACGCCCATGCGGCCCGACGCATCGTTTCTGGTGTGGTTGGACGCGTGCGCGCTTGATCGCCGAGTGGGTGGAATTCAGAAATTCTTTGTCGATCGGGCCGGGGTTAATCTCTACGACGGCCGCGTCTATGGGCCTGGCGGCGAAGGCTTCATTCGCCTGAATGTCGGCTGCCCGCGTCCCCTGTTGCGCCAAGGGCTGGAGCGCATGTCCAGCGCGCTGGCATCCCTGTGATCGAGCGCCAGGGTGCTTCGGATGCGAGCCTGGTACTTGATGCCGGCAGCCGGTAAGGAAACGTCCGAGAGCGACGAGCCGGGTGGCCCGCAAGTCCGGATTCCATAGCCGTGCCGGACACGACGCTCAAGCCAAGGTCGACATGTCCATCTCGGTCGCGGCTACCATTTCACAGCGAACCCGAGCTTGGCGCCCAGGGCGTGGCTATCGCCAAAATCCTTGAGGCTTGTCCGCGCTGTCCCTTCTCCGAAGACGGCGTAGCGGCCGTCCGCCCAGCTCAGCGAGCCACCAAGGCCGACACCGCCCCATAGCGCCTGATTTTCGCTGACCAGCTTCGTGCCAGAGACATCGACATCATTTCCGTCGAGGAAGTCGTAGTAAAGGTTGCCGAGCCCGTAAATGTGGGTGCGGCTTACTTGCCCGGCATCGTCCACCCACTGGTCTTCATAGTCCGCGGAGAGGCCGAGGCGGCCAACGAGGCTGTTGCTGCTGCCGGGCGACACGACGGCGCCAAACGGGTCCGTGAACGTGTCGAAGTCGACCGACGAATAGGCAAGCTGGGCTTGGGGCGTCAGCGACCAGTTGCCGTTGAGGGCGATCTTCTGTCCGGTCTCCACGCTCAGCCCGTAGCCGAAACCGTTGTTGCCGTCCGCAAGCGTGGTGCCCAGCGTGGCCGACCGGATGTCACTGTCATACCATGTCGCCTCGGCCTGCGCGTCGACGTAGAAGCCACCGCTGCCGAACCAGGTGAGCGTGCTGCCGACGCCGTAGCCGGTGGCAGCGATCGACCCTGCCCCGAAGATCGAGGAGACGTCCGACGACGCGGTTCCGTAGTGGGCCGTAATCCCTCCGATCAGGGTACCGGCGTCGCTTTCGTGCAGCAGGCCATCGACGCCGGCCTGCAGCTTCCAGGTGGTCACGTCATAGTTCGTGCCGGAGGTCGACGTCTCCGGCTTGATCTCGGCATGGGCAGCTTCGATGCGCGCCCATATCGCCTTGCCGTCGACCGAGCCCTGGCCTGGCAGGTCCGCACCTTGCGGCGTAGCACCCTCGCCCCACGAGCGATTGCCAATGCGTTGCTGCATGGTGCCCAGTTCATTGAAGGCCTGCAGCACCCCTTCATAGGCCTCGTACAAAGGCACGCCGGGCGAATAGAGCGGCTGCGGATCGGGATCGCCGTTGACCAGGGCCGAACGCAGATACCAGTCGCCGTCGGCCGGCGTGCTGACGCCGTTCTTGTAGAGCCTGTATGCATAGGCCCCACCGACCACGGCCTGGTCGCCCTGGAAGACATAGTCGCCAAGCAGGCTGAAGGTGCCCGCCGACGTGCCGCCGATGTCGACCACCTTGATGCCTTCGACAGTCTGCGCCCCGCCGCCGCCCAGGTTGACGACCTTCAGATCGGTGGCGCCCGACGTATTGCCGGTGACCACGAGCTTGTCGGTGGGTGAAGCATCACCGCCGAGCACAGTCTCGATCTCCAGCACGCCGCCATTGCCGACATAGTTGCCGGCTACCGTCAGCGTGCCAGGCACGCCGGGATTGCCGGCCGCGATAACGCCGCCGGCGAAGTTGTTGGTGTCACAGACAGTGCCGGTGCCCTGGAGACGGCCGCCCGCGTTCACATTGACGATGCCGCACAGGCTGCCCGACACGGCGAGCGTACCAGCATCGATCGACGTCGTGCCGGCAAAGCCCGAGCTGTCCGAGGCGATGGCCATCGTCCCCGTGCCGCTCTTGGTCAGGGTGCCGGCGCCGGCCAGGGTCCCGTCCCAGGTCAGCGTCGTGCCGGCGTCGGTGAGCACCGTGCCTTGGCCGAGAAGGTTCATCGCGCGGCCACTGTTGAAGCTGGCGGTCGTGTGCAGCGTGCCGCCGTTGAAAGCGAGAGCGCTGGCCGCATCCCCGAGATTGCCGTCGGCGGAGACCTGGAGCGTGCCGCCATTGATCGCGGTGCCGCCGGTGTAGCTGTTGGTGCCGGTCAGCACCAGCGTCCCGAGATCGGTCTTGACCAGCTGGGTGTTGCCGGTCAGCTGCGCGGCGATGGTGGCCGTGATGCCGGCTCCGGCCGCGGTGCCGTCGCCGACACGGATATTCGATGTCGGTCCGCCGGCCAGCGCGACGGGACCGCCCTGGATGACATAGCCGTCGGTCAGGAACTGCATGCCGGAAGCCGCGACCTGGCCGAGGCCGTTGTCCACCGTTACCGTGCCTGCCGCGCCCGCGAAGATCGCGAATGCGCTGTCCGTGAAGGGGGCATTGACCGCGCCTGTGCTGTCTGCCCAATTGTCGTTGCCGGTCGAGTTCTGCCACACACCGTCGCCGCCATCGATGACGCCGTTGAACTTCGGACCAGCAGCCCCGTCCCAGTAATTCAGTGTCAGCCCTTCAGTGTTGACGAGGTTCACCTGGTTGGCGATTGCCGTCTGCACGAAATAATCCGTCGACGGGATCGTCCCGACCGACAGCCCGTTATTGGTCAGGGTACCGTTGTAGTTGAACACCCGGTAGACGCCGGGGCCGAACGTGCCGCCTGGCGAAACCGAGACGTTGAGCGTGCCGTCAAGCACCAGATTGCCGCCGACCGTGGTCAGGTCGTTGAGCGCGCCGCCTGCAACATTCGCCTGACCGAAGCTGTAGTTCAGGATCGAGCCGCCCGAGAGCGACAAATTGCCGGCGATCGCGAGCGTGCCTGGAGTGCCATCGGCCGCACCGGGAGACAGCGTGGCGCCGTCGGCGATTGTAACGTCGCCGCCGAGCGTGCCGGTGCCACCGAGCGTGGCGCCGCTCTGGACCGAGGTGAGCCCGGTTGCCCCGCTTTGGTTGCCATTGACGAACAGGCTGCCGGCCGAGACCGTGGTCGGGCCGGTGTAGCTGTTGGCGCCGGTGAGGGTAAGCGCGCCGCCGCTGGTCTTGGTGAACCCGCCCGCGCCGCCGATCAGGCCCGACAGTGTCAGACCGGCATTGGTCTCGAAGGTGCCGCCGCCGGCATTGAGCGTCACGTCGCGGGCGGAACTGAAGGCCGCGGTGTTGCGCAGCGTGCCGCCGTCGAAGCTGAGCGCTCCGGCCGCGGCACCCAGGTTACCGTCGTCCGATACCTGCAGCGTACCGCCGTTGATGGCGGTGCCGCCGGTGTAGCTGTTGGTCCCGGCCAGAAGCAACGTGCCGAGACCGGTTTTCACCAGTTGGGTGTTGCCGGTCAGGTTCGAACTGATGGTCGCGCTGTAGGCCGCGCTGGCGGCCGTGCCGTCGCCGACGCGGATGATCGACTGCGGACCGACCAGGGCGATGTCATTGCCCTGGATCAGGTAGCCCCCCGTGGCAAACTGCATTCCGGAAGCGCTGACGCCGCCCAGGCTGTTGTCGACCGATACGGTTCCAGCCGCGCCGGCAAAGATGGCAAACGCGCTGTCGGTGAAGGGAGCGTTGACGATACCGGCGCTGTCGGTCCAGTTGTCGTTGCCGGCCGAAGCTTGCCAGAGCCCGTCCCCGCCATTGACGAAACCGTCGTTCTTCGGTCCGGCCGCGCCGTCCCAGTAGTTCAACGTAAGTCCGGCCGTGTTGACCAGATTGACCTGATGATCGATTGATGTTTGCACAAAGAAGTCAGGCGAAGGGATGGTGCCGATATTCAGGCCATGGTCGAACAGGGCGCCGTCATAGCTGATCACCCGATAGATGCCGGGGCCAAAGGTTCCCCCGGGAGAAACGGCGACATTGAGCGTGCCGTCGAGGATGAGATCGCCGCCGACTTCAGTCAGGTCGTTGAAGGCGCCGCCGGGTACGTTCGCCTGGCCGAAATTGTAGTTGAGGGTCGAGCCGTTAAGCAAACTCAGACCGCCGTTGATGGTGAGCGTTCCTGGTGTGGCCCCGACATCACCTGGGTTCAATGCGCCGTCATTGAAGACAAAGACATTACTGCCGATGATGCCCGTACCGCCCAGCGTACCACCTGCATTGACGGCTGTCAGGCCTGTGGCCGCCGACTGGTCGCCATCGACCAAAAGCGTGCCGCCATCGACAACCGTATTGCCCGTATACGTGTTGTTTGCGGTCAGGATGGTCGTGCCGCTGCCGAACTGCCTCAAGCCGCCTGCGCCGCTGATCGTGCCGCCGAAGGTGAAGTTATCCGAGCGGTTGAACGCCAGCGTGCCGTTGTCCGTCACGTCGCCGGTGAACGAGCCCGCAGAGCCGCCATTGCCGAGCTGCAGCGTGCCGGCCGAGATCGTCGTGCCGCCGCTGTAGCTGCTGTTGGCCGTCAGCACCGTGGTGCCGGTTCCGATCTGCCGTACGGCGCCCGTGCCGGTGATCGCGCCACCAAAGGTCAGGCTGTCCGAACGATTGAAGGCCAGGACGGCGTTGTTGGTCACGTTGCCGGCCAGCGTGCCGGCCGTCGCCCCGTTGCCGACCTGCAGGATGCCCGCGGCGATCGTCGTGCCGCCCGAATGCGTGGCATCGCCGGCGATCACCAGCGTGCCGGCGCCGTCCTTGGTCAGCCCGCCTGCCCCGGTGATGCCTCCGGTCAATGTGGTCGTCGTGCCGCCATTGGTCAGGAACGTGCCGGCGCCGGCGAGCGTAACGGCACGCCCGGTCGTGATGTCTGCAATCGTGTTCAGCGTGCCGCCGCCGAACGTCAGGCCGCCAGCGGCGTTGCCGAGATTGGCGTCCTGCGAGATCCGGACTGTTCCGCCATTGATGCTCGTGCCGCCGGTATAGCTGTTGGTCCCCGAGAGAACCAGCGTGCCGAGATCGGTCTTCACCAACTGGCTGTTGCCGGTCAGGCTCGAATTGATCGTCGCGACGTAGGCTGCACCGGCGCCCGTGCCGTCGCCGACGCGGATGATGCTCGCGCCGCCGACCAGCTCGATCGGGCCGCCCTGGACCAGATAGCCATTGGTGGCAAACTGCATCCCCGCGGCCTGTACCTGGCCGTTGGTGTTGTCGACGGTCACCGTGCCCGCGGCGCCCTGGAAAATCGCGAAGCTGGCATTGGCGAAGGGAGCGGCGAAAAGGCCGGTGGAGTCGGTCCAGTTCTGGTCGCCGGCGGCGCGCCAGGTGCCATTGCCGCCATTGACGATGCTGTTGGAATGCGGACCGGCATCGCCGTCCCAGTAGCTAAGTTGTAGCCCCGCCGAATTGACCAAATTGACCTGGTTGGCGACCGAGGTCTGCACGACATAATTTGGGTCGGTGACGTTGAGGCCATTGTTCGTCAACGTGCCGCCATAGTTGATGACACGGTAGACGCCAGGGCCGAACGTGCCACCGGGGCTCTGTGTCACGTTCAGCGTCCCGTCCAGCGTCAGATTGCCGCCGACATTGACCAGATCGTTGAAGGCGCCGCCGGCCACATTCGCCTGGCCGAAATTGTAGTTGAGAGCCGCGCCGCTGGTGAGGCCCAGACTGCCGTTGATCGTCAGGGTTCCGGCGGCGTTGCCGGGAGCACCTGGGGCAAGCGCGCCGGAGACGTTCGCGCTGCCGCCTATCGTTCCCTTGCCGCCCAAGGTAGCACTTGGACCAACGGTGGTGGTTCCGGTCGCGCCCGACTGGTTGCCGTCGACGATGAGTGTTCCGCTAAGGACAGTTGTCGTACCAGCGTAACTATTGTCCGCGGTGAGCGTGGTCGTGCCGAGATTGTTCTTCGACACTCTTCCCGAGCCGGTGATCGTCCCGCCGAAGGTATAGTCGTTGTTCAGGGCGAAATTTAGAGCGCCATTGTTGACGACAGTTGGCGTGTTCAGCGTGGCCGCCGTTGGTCCGTTGCCAACCTGCAGCACCCCGCCGCTGATCGTCGTCCCGCCGCTATAGCTGTGGTCTCCGAAAAGCGTCAGCGTACCAGCGCCCTGCTTGTCCAGGCTCTCGAAGCCGCTGACGCTGGCGCCCTGCAGCGTGCGATTTATCGCGGTGACCACCCGAAGCGTGTCGCCTGCACCGCTCTCGCCGCCAGTGCCGGCGTTGACGCCAACACCGCTGATCGCGGCGGCATCGTTGAGCACCAGCGTATCGTTGCCGGCGCCGAGGTTCAGCGCGGCGGCGCCCGTATTGAGCGTGCCGCTGACATTCACCGTGTCGTTGCCGCCGCCGAGGTCGCCATTGGCCAGCAACGTGCCGCCCAAATTGACGTTGATCGTGCTCGCCCCGGCATCGCCGGTCACCGTCGACGACGTGGCGCCGGGACCCTGCACGGTGCCGTTCACGGTCAGCGTGCCGGCGCCGTTCATGGCGATCGTCGCCGTGGTCAGGACTCCGTTCACCTGCAGCGTGCCCGCGTTGACGCTGGTCGCGCCGATGGTGTTTCCGACCGAGGTCAGGACCGTGGTGCCGGAGCCGATCTGCGCCAGGCTGCCGGGTCCGCTCAGCGTCCCGGTGAAATTGAAGGTGTCGCTGCGGTTGATCGACAGCGTCGAGGTCGGCGAATTGACGATGACGTTGCCGGCGCCGGCATTGCCGGTGGTGCCGCCATTGCCGATCATCAGATTGCCGTCGTTGATGACGGTGTTGCCGGTAAAGGTGTTGTTGCCGGTCAGAGCCCAGGTGCCGCTGTCGTTCTTGGCCAGCGTGGTGACGCCGCCGGGGCCGTTGGCGATGGCGCCGCCCATCGTGTTGAGGCCGGTGTTGGTGCCGCCGAGCGCGATCGTGCGGTCACCGTTCCCGGTTTGCGTCACTGCCGCCGTGTTGCTGAAGACGACCGCGCCGGTGCCGGACGACTCGATGAAGCTGGTCCCGGTCGAGAGTGTGAACAGGCGGTCGGTGGTATCGCCCGCCCCGGTATAGCGCAGGGTCGAGCCGGTGCCGATCACCAGGTTCGACGCGAGGCTGGATGACTGGCCGATACTGCTCGCCTGGCCGCCATTGGCCAGCTTGTCGACGCCGAGCACGCCGCCGCCGCTGATGTTGGTGGCGCCGGTATATGTGCTGGCTGAGTTCTTCAAGATCCAAGTGCCGGTACCGGTCTTGGCCAGCGCTGTGGTGCCGCCCGAGGGATTGTCGATGCGCGCCGAGAGCGAGTTGTTCCCGGTGTTCGTGCCGGTCAGCGTCAGGGTTCGGTTGCCGGCGCCGGTCAACGTCACCGGCGCGGTGCTGGTGAAATTGATGGCGCCGGTGCCGGAGGCGTCGAGCGCGCCGCCGGCCGTCCCGATGGTAAACTGACGATTCGTGCTGCCACCCGTACCGATATAGACGAGCGCGCCACCATCGAGAACCAGACTGCTCGCGGCGCTCGTGGACGCCCCGATGGAGCTGTTGGTGCCACCATCACTCAGGCAGGTCACGTTAAGGAATCCTGACTCGATCACGGTCGAGCCAGTGTAGCTGCTCGCGCAGCCGGTCAGAGTTTCGGCGGCTCCCGGGCCACCGCTCTTGCGTAAGCCCCCACTGCCGCTGATGACGCCGGAAAAGGATGCATTGCTGCCGTTGCTGATGGTTAATGTGGCGCTGCCTAGCATAATGCTGCCCGGGCCAGGATTGCCGGAATCATCGCTGAGAAAGCGCACGGTATTGCCGAAGCCGTTCAGGTCCGCTGTAGCGCCGGCACCGACACTCAGGCCGCCGGTCCCGCCAAAGGCGCTTGCCGATCCTGCCCGCAAGATACCGGCCCGGACGGTGGTGTCACCCGTATATGTATTGGTTCCCGACAGCACGAGCGTGCCCGGTCCAGACTTTACCAGCGCACCTGCCCCAACCACCGAGCCGCCAAGTCCAAGGGTGGTTGCGGCGTTGCTTACCTGGATGAAGTTGCCGCCCGAGGCCAGCGTCAAGCCCCGGTCGATGCTGACGTTGTTGCCGGTGTATACCAGCGTACTTGAGGCGAGCACGAGATTGGAGGAAGCTGCCCCCGACATGCCGATGTCGCTGGCCGAGCCGCCATTGGCAAGGCAACTCACAAAGAGATTGCTATTCGTAACAGTCGTGACGCCCGTGTAAGTGTTGCCACAGCCGGTGCTCATAATCTGCGTTCCAGCTGCAATAGTCACACCGCCGGCACCGCTGATCACGCCGGTAAAGCCGGTGCCAGTGCTATTGTTGTTGATCCGCAAAGTGGCGCTGCCAAGCGTGACCGCGCCGCCTCCATTGAGGCCGCCGACCGTGTTGTTGAGGCCGTTGAGGTCCAGGGTACCGCCAGCATTCACCGTCATGGCGCCAACGCCTGTGCCATTGGAGTCACTGCCGCCAAAGGCTTGGGTGGAACCGGCCCGCAAGACACCTGCGTTTACAATTGTTCCGGCCGTATAGGTGTTGGTTCCCGTCAGAAGCAGCGTGCCCGCGCCCTCTTTGCGCAGAATGCCGCTGCCTGTCGCTTGCCCGCTCATGGTCAGGGTCGTGGCGGCGTTGCTAACGTCGACACCGCCGCCGGTTACGCCTGCACCTAGCGTAAAACTCCGGTTGGTGCTCGTGGAGGCGCCCGTGTATTTCAGATTGGCGGCCGAGCTTATGATCAAATTGGCCGCGTTGCTGCTTGCGGCCCCAATACCGCTCGCCAGCCCACCGTCGGCGAGTGTGCTTACGGCCAGCGTGCCGCCGGCAATGGTGGTGACGCCGACATAGTCATTGTTCGCGTTTGCGAGGGTCAATGTACCCGCGCCGGACTTGGTAAAGCCGGCATCGTCCGGGCTGGTGACCTGGCCGGTGAAGGTCAGGTTGGTGACGCCATCGACCTGGACCGTGCGCGACGCGCCTCCATTGACCAGCGTAAAACCGCGATCGGTGGTGGCGGTGGCGCCGGTGTAGTGCAGCGTGCCGCCCTCGATCACCAGATTGGACGAGGCCGCCGACGAGGCGCCGATGGCGCTCGCCGCGCCGCCATTGCCGATACTGTTGACGTTGAGAATGCCGGAACTCAGCGTCGTGGCGCCGGTATAGGTGTTGGCGCCGTTCAGCGTGACCTGCCCGGTCCCGCTGCCACCGCTGACAAAGCTGGTGGCGCCGCCATTGTTGACGATGGTGGAATTGATGATGAAGCTGCCGGCGCCGTTCTGCAGCACGCCCAGAACGCTGCCACCAGCACCTCCGGTCAGATTGCCGCCGGTGATGGTCTGCGTCCCTGACGTTGACGACACGATGATCGCGCCGTCTACGCCCAACGTGTTGCCGGCGCCGACGGTCACTGTCGAGTTTGCCGCCGCCGTGTATTTCAACCCGCCGAGTTGTTTGCTGCCGCTGACCGTACCGAAATAAGGCGTGTTGGCGGCGCCGGCCGTGTCGCTGACCACATCGCCGTTTACCCAGGTGGCTGCGTTGTCCTTGTTCGCGTAGGCGGTGAAGGCGACGATGTTGTTGCTGCCGTCCACCGCGGCATAGTCGGTGCCGTTGACGGTGGCCCAGCCGCCCAGCGTCGCCGAGGTGGTCTTGATGTTGCCGCTGGCCGGCAGTGTGAAATCCACCAGGCCGCCAGTACGGTTGACGGCGCCGAGATTGACGGTGAGGCTGCCGCCGCTCGCGCCGGACGTTGCGGTCACCTTGTTGCTGCCGGCGGTGATGTTCAGGCCGTTGAAGGTCTGGGTGTTGGCTTCGCCGGCGGCGCCGGTCACGGTCAGAGTGCCGCCGTTCATGTTCAGGGTGGACGCAGCGGAGACGATGTCACTGACTGGTCCGCCGGCTGGAGAAAAGTCCAGCTTCAACGTGCCGCCGCCGATCGTCGTGTCGCCCGTATAGCTGCTGGCACCGGTCAGCGTCAGCGTGCTGAGGCCAAGCTTGGTGAGACCGCCGCTGCCGGTCAGGCTGCCGGCATAGGTCTTGCTGGTATTGCCATTCAGGATCAGGTCGGCGCCGGCATTCAGTGCCACGCTGCCGCCCGTGCCCTCGAGCGACGCAAAGGTCATGTCGAAGCCGTTGAGGTCCACCATGCCGCCATTGACGACGAGCGGATTGGAAAGCCCGAACGCAGTAGAACTGCCGGCCGTGAGGGTGCCGTTTTGGACCGTGGTGGTGCCGGTGAAGGTGTTGGCGCCGCTCACCACCCAGGTGCCGGCGCCGTTCATCGTCAGATTGCCCGCGCCGGAGATCAGGCCGGAAAACGTGTTCGACCCCGCGAAGCCGCCGCCCAGCGTCAGTGTGTCGGCGACCCCGCCCGCGACGAAGCTCGTCGGCCCGCTGAATGCGAGCGCGCCAGTGCCGTCGTTGCCGATGGTGGTAGGGCCCGAGATGGTCAGCGTACGATCGCTGGCCGAGCCCGCTCCCGTATAGCTCAGCGTACTACTTTGAAAGTTGATCGTGTTGCCGGTGCCGAACGAGCTGTTGGCACCACTGTTCGCCAAGGTCGCGGCCTTGACGGTGATGGTGGTGATGACGGTCGGCCCGGTATAGGTGTTGGCATTTCCCAGGGTGATGGTCCGGCCGGCGTTGCCGCTGAATTGAATCGTCCGGGCGGCCGAGGAACTGATGACGCCCAGCAGGTCCATGTCGGCGGATGCCGCAGAAAAATTCATGGTGAGTGTGAAAGCGCCTGCCGCCGCGATGTCACCAGTCAGCGTCAGCTTGCCGGTGCCGGCGTTCTGAAACGTATTGCCACCGCTGGAAGTGTTAGTGAACCGCCAGTTGCGGTTGGAGCTGTCGCCATCACCGGAATAGATGATCGACCCACCCAGGCCGCCGCCAGCGCTGACCGCGATCGTGCCCAGGGTCGCGTCGGTCGGCGCGCCAAGCGAACTCGCCACACCGAGATCTGCGACGGAGGTGAAGCCGTTTGTGCCTTGGCCGAAAATCGTTTGGCCCGTGTAATCATTGGCGTTGTTGCTGATCGTGCCGGAAACTTGTAGGCCTCCAGCGCCGGTGAAGCGCGCCGTAAGAGCACCGCTCCCGGCGACCGCACGCCCACTAACGATTGTGATGACGCGGCTGGCGGCCAGCGCGCCAGTCGAGCTGATAGAGGTACCGTTTGCAAGCGACACGCCATTGCTGGCGTTGCCGAGCGCAGCATCATTCGCGAGCCCAAGCCCTCCGCCCGAGACGGAGATACCACCGGTAAATGTATTGACTCCGCTGAGCGTGAGTCCGCCTGCGCCTGTCTTGGTGATGCCCGCCGATCCCGCGATGATCGAGCTGATGGTGGTCGCACCTGCCGTGGAGATGGTTGGCGTGGCGCCGCCGAGCGTCAGCGTGCTGCCGTTGAGGATATAGCCGCTGGTTTCAAAGGTGAGATTGTGCGCGGTGATCGGCACGCCCAGCGTCACCGTGCCGGCCGTAGTGCCGCCAAAGAAGGCGTCGTCGAGCGCGCCATTGCTCCAGAAAGTATATGGCCCGCTGGTGCCGTCATTGTTCGGGCTCCAGAAAAGCCCCGTCGTGTTCCAGGCACCCGTGCCGCCTCGGCCCGCGGCCGTGCCGTTGGGGTCCCAGTATCTGTCGGCGCTGCTGGCCGAACCCGCGGCAAGCCCCATCAGCAGCGCCGCCGGCAAAAGCCGGGCGCCCCACGCGCGAACGGTGGCTGTGACCAGCTGCGCCATCGACGGCGCATAGCTGGCAGCTTCGCCGTTGCACTTGGTCATGCGGCCACCGCGCAACAGCCGCGAATCGAAAGCTGCACCTCGCAGGTTTCCGGATACGCCGAAGCAAGACTGACCAGCGCCGTCGCGGGACCGGGAGAGCAACTGGGCCGCCTCGCCACCGAGCAATTCCGACATGCAGCCTCCCCCGCCCTATATCATGGATGGCTAATGTGCACATCCATTCTCCTCGACTCAGACACATACTTGAGAAGAAACCTAGAGTTGAGCATTACCTCGCAATATTGTTGAGAGCATCTTAATTTTTCGGCGCTCTGTCACATCCATGCCACGTTTTCGCCACTTGTCGAAGACTGCCTCGCAGCCTGCTTACTCGATCCCCCAGATCTGGCCTCCCGAACCGCGCTGAGTTCACTGTCTCAGCCCGTCTTCAGGACCCGGTTAGCGACGTCAAGCAGGGGTAACCCCCCTGAAGTGCGAGCTGCGAGGCCGGTGGCGTGCGCCTATCCGCTGCTTGATGATTGCCACAGCGGCGGCCATCCGGTTCTGGAGCGAAGTGGGGAGAAAGACGCCGTTTCACTGCCTGTGGCCGAATCCCCCGGAACACGGGCGATCCTCAGCGGAAACGGGGTTTTCGCTCGGCAAAGGCCGCATCAAGGGCTTCCAATTGACGAATGCTCGTCGCAGGGCTGCTTCCTGCTTCTAAGCTTCCTGGACGACAGAAGCTGCCACGGAAACCGAAGGCGCTTCCAGGCTCCATGTTATGCCATGCGGACCGTGTTCGAGAATTCCCTGCCCACTAACCGCTGCGGGCGCGACCCGCTTCAGCACCACGGTTCCAAAGCCACCTTGTCCGACAGTCTGAACCTGCGGCCCATCGGTTTCGACCCAGGTGAGGTGAAAGAGCCTCGAAGCACCGGAACCGGTGATGCCCCATGTGACCGAGATCCGGCCCTTGTCCCCTGAGAGAACCCCGTATTTGGCCGAGTTGGTCGCCAGTTCGTGGAAGGCAATCCCGAGATACTGAACTGCGTTGGGACTGAGCACCAATGATGGGCCCGACATTTCGATCAAATCCCCCCGCGGGAAAGGCTCGACCTGGGCCGCCAAGAGGTCGCTGATCGTGGCACCCTTCCAATCCGCCGATACAAGCAGGTCGTGAGATCGTGACAACGCCATGATGCGCTCGCGCACCTGGGTTTCAAATTGTTTTGGCGTCTCCGATCGCTTGTTGGTCTCCCGGATCATCGACAGGATGACCGAATACTGGTTTTTCACCCGGTGGTTGACCTCGCGCATCAGCATGCGGATGCGATATTCATTCTCCTTCGTCGACGTGATGTCTCGCGCTATCTTCGATGCGCCCGTGATCTGCCCGGTTGCGTTACGCACGGGCGATATCGTCAGTGAAACCGGAACCAGGCTGCCATCCTTGCGCTGGCGGGTCGTTTCGAATGGTTCGACGCGCTCGCCGCGGCGAATGCGTTGGAGAATGCGGGGTTCCTCGTCCTGATGGTCTTCGGGGATCAGCATGGTCACCGACCGGCCAATCGCTTCGTCGGCGGTATAGCCGAAAAGCCGTTCGGCGCCCTGGTTCCAGCTTTTTATGATGGTGTTGAGATCCTTGCTGACGATCGCGTCAAATGAGGATTCCACGATCGCTGAGAGGTGCTGCCTGGTTTCTTCGGCACGTTGGCGGTCCGTCAGGTCCAGCAGCATGTTTACGGCGCCGATCAGAGCGCCGTGCTCGTCCCGCAGCGGTGTCGGGTAGGGCAGGAACGGAAAAAACGATCCGTCGGGACGTTGCGCAACAGCTTGCTGATTGCGGACCGGCCTGTTCTCCTTGAGCGCAATGGCCATCGGGCATTCATCGTGCGGCAATTCCTTGCCGTCGGCAGTGAACAGCTTGAACGTCACGCACCATTTATCCTTGCCGATTTCAGGCTCCCTGCCTGCCAGATCGGCCGCGGCGCGGTTGTAGTAGGTGATCGTCCCATCCTGATCGGTCGTGTAGATGGCGACGGGTAGGCCGTCGAGTATCTGGTGATAGGTACTGTCATGCTGCCTGAGCTCCGAGCGGGTGTGCACCAAGTCGGTTACATCGACCGTGAAGCACCGGGTGTTGATCAGCTTGCCGTCCCGGAAATGTCCGCTTGAGGTGACTTCGACGTGCTTGATCGATCCATCGCTGGCCCTCAATCGCGCCGGATATCTTACGATCTTCTCGCCATTGGCAAGGCGACCCAAAATGTCCTCTATGACGTCCCGGTCGGGATAGAACTCGGCGATGTGGCAACCGAGGTAGTCCTCTGCGGGATAGCCGAGAAGGTCGAGCTCAGCCTGGTTGGCATGCACGATTACGCCGTCTGCGTTCACCAGATGGAGGGCAACGGCGCCGTTTTCGAAGAAATCCTTGTAATCGAAATCCAGACCGTCATTGCTGGACACCCCCGGGTTTTCGAAGGCGACAACATTCGCCTGTGTTGCTTCATGCATCCCAAACACCTTGTCCAGTCCAACCAGATATAATGCGGCTTGGATCAGTTGGTTCCCATTGCTCGCGGTCTCGACCCGCTGCGTACGGGAACCGGACCCTAAAAGGGTCGTAGCCTCGACTCGTCTTCCATCTACAAACGTGCGATCATCCGCGCATGGGCAAACCCTTGGTCCTTGTCGTCGACGACGAAGCCTTGATAGCACTGGATATGGAGTCCACTCTTTCGGAGGCGGGCTTTGCCGTGGCATTGGCGGCGACATGTTCCCAGGCGAAACGTTTTCTTGCGGACCATACCCCCGCCGCAGCGATCCTGGACGTCAGGCTGTCGGACGGCGAGGCTGTTGACGCGGCAAAAACCTTGGCAGGGCGGGCGGTTCCTTTCATCGTCTATTCCGGCCTGGGGCTCGAGGAAACCCCCGAAGCGTTCTCGTCTGGCGTAAGAGTGATGAAACCCGCCGGACCTGCAGAGGTGGTCCGGGCTCTCAAAGCGATGACCGCCGGGCAGCAGAAGGCGACGGGATAGCCGTGCTCTGAGCACCTTCGGTCTAAATTAGCCAGGCGCTGCCGGAGCAGCTGCCGCGCCTCACGGAGCAGCGAGTTGCGGCCGGTGCCGATCAGGCGAACAAGTTCGCGCCCGTGATCCTCGGTGATGCCGGTCTCCCTGGCAATTGACAGCACCAGTGCTTCTTCCCTTCCACTTTCTTAGGGTCGTGCGTTGCCCGTGCTGATCATGCCTTCTCCATCGGCTCAACGCCAAGATCTGAGAGAGACTCATTCCTCGACGCACGGTCAACCTCGTTGTGCCGCGTTTGAACGGCAGAGATAGCGGCTCAATTATTGCGTTGCCAGGATCGATCCTGGCACAGCCAAGTGGCCGATCCATTCGCACGATAATGCGCCCCGCGCAGGGACGGCGCCAGCACGGGCCAGATCGACCGGACAGATTGAGCAGTCCTATGCCTCTCCGAACTCGGCTTCGTTTCTCGACTTCGGGTGCCGCTCGTAGTCAACGGGCGGCGGCAGGAGCATGATTTCGGTCTCCTTGCGGCCGAACTCTCGGCCGATCTGGAACGCCGCGTAGATCGCGCCGAGGCGGATAAGGAATCTGAGCATGGGGTTCTCCTTCGGTGTTAGGAACCGCAAGGCCGCGAGATTGTTCCATGGCTTGCGAGTGGGGGACGATCTTGCCGTCTCACCAGGCATTCCAGCGCCGGCGCGGCAATCTGAGACATGGCGGTGCGGCTAGGCTGTTGCGGCCGTTGCCTGGGCCGGGATCCGTTTTCGAGGGGCCGGACGCCGTCGATCGCGGCGTTTCGAAACGACTTTGAGGGGAACGGCCGGCGCTGGAGAAAGTGCGCCAAGCACAGCGTTGACCATGCCGTGGGCTACGAAATCGGCGCTGATGTCGGCGGCCAAAGCTTGCCTTTCTTGCCCGACATCGCCCTGCTCCGCGTCTGACCAGAACACAATCCCAATTCTCAAACCTGCCTTGGCGCGCTTCAGTCTGCGGACCAGAAAGCGGGCATGCTTGAGCGAATCCCGGTTCAGGAAACCGACCACGACGGTGTCGATCGCCTCTAGTTCGAGACGACGAATACCTGCCGGCTCCATATCGACAAAACTGGCCTTCGCCACCGTAGCACCTTGCACCTCCAGCACCTGAGCGAGCATGGCGGCAGCGGCATCGTCGAGTTCGCCGCGACCGCCGGCACAAAGCACCGACATGTCCTTGCCGTCGGGCAGTTCGATCTCTTCCTCTTCGATGCCATCTGTTTCCTTGCTCGCGCTCCCTTCCGCGGTGGTTGTCGGCGCATCTTCCTCGCTTGCCTCTTCCTGTGCATCGTCGGCAAGATTTGCCACAAGAATTTGGGCGCTCGCCGCCACCTGCCTTCGCTGTTGATCGCCCATCACGCCACGCATGCGGTCCTGCTCGCCCAACAGGAGAGCAGGAATGGCGACAGTGTCGTAGAAATCGATCAGGTACTTCTCCTCGAGGATCTCCTCGGCATGGTCAGTTGCCTCGTCGGGATCGCCGGCCAGGAGCCGTTGATAGAGCCGGGCGTGAGCTTCAAGGACGGGCTCGTTGCCAAACAGGACGTCGAGAAATTCGAACTGCGGAACATGTCGCCCGAGGACGACGAGGCAAACTGTCAGCGGCGTCGAAAGGACCAGGCCGAGCGGCCCCCACAACCATGTCCAGAAAATTGCCGCAACGATGATTGCCAAAGGAGAAAGTCCCGTGCGCGAGCCGTAGAGCCACGGTTCGATGACGTTGCCGGTTACCAATTCCATGACGACAAACAGTGCGGCGGTCCACAGCACCAGCGACCAGCCGGGCGCAACCGCCAAGGCCAGAAACAAGGGCAGCAGCATGCCGATAACAGGGCCGATATAGGGAACGAAGCGCAGCGCCAGTGCCAGCAACCCCCACAGCAGCGCGTTGGGAATGCCGAGCACCCAAAGGCCAATCGCGATTGGTATGGCGTAGACGATGTTGACCACCAATTGCATGATCAGATAGCGGCCAACCCGTTTGCCGGCATCCTGCAATGCCTGCGTTGTGCGATGGAGGTCGCCATAGCCGACGAGGCGGATAAACCGGTCGCGCAGATCCTCGCGCTCAAGCAACATGAAGATGACGACGATGATGATCAGGCCAGCTGATGCCAGCGGGCTGATCAACGGTCCGATGATGTTCTGCAATACCTCCAGAGGTCTCTCGCGGGCGACGATCTCGACGGGAACAGGCTCGCGCCGGGGCTTGTCGGCCGCAGGCGGCGCCACATCCTGCTTGTCGATCTCCTGACCGACACGCTCGATCACCCCGCTCAGCCTGGCAATTATGCCGCCACCAACGCCCGTCTCCTTGAGGGAACGTACCTTGGTCAGAATGTTTGTCTGGTAGACGGAAATGTTCTGAGCAAGCTCGCTTACCTGGGTCGCAACAATGAAGCTGAACAGGCCCAGGGCCGCGAATGCGCCAATCACGCTCAGAAGCACTGCGGGCAGCCGAGGCAAGCCGACACGCTTCAGTGCGGAGACCATCGGCACCAGAGCAAAGGTCAAAAGCAGCGCGATGGCAATGGGAAGGAACACCTCACGACCGAAATACAGCGCAGCTACTGTCGTGACGATGGTTGCCACGGTAGGCAGAGCTGTGCGCGGATGGGCATTGCCTGCCGCAAGAATCCGTCCTAGCCCCCGCTCGGACGATGAGATGTCGTTTCGACGATTGGCAGCCACGTGATTCCCCCCGTTTCCTAGCGATAGTTAGACCCATTCGCCTGCCGGGCAATGTTTAGCAGGGCCGAATACATACGTTTTGCGGTTTTGCGCCCTGGGCGCTGTGCTCTGACGGTTCAGTCGATATCGTCGGAGCCGCAAATCTGTGGTAAAGCCGCCGCCCAACCAACCAAAGGACGACATCTGTGAGCGAACCGACTGTGGCCGAAGCGACCGAAAGTATCTATGCCTCGCTGCGGGCGGACAATGCCGACATCGACGCCCATATCGCGACGCTCAAGGCAGCGCTGACACGAGAGGGCGCAAAACAGGCGGTGTTCGATCCGGCAAAATTGGCGCAGAACAACCGCTCGGGCCGTAAGTTGATGCAGGCTTATTTTCGCCAGCGCGGCGTGAGCGTGAAGTTTTCGGACCAGTAGCGCGCGGCAGCTTGGGGGAACCGCGTCTCGACGGACGGTCCGTATCTCGCCCGCTCCGCCCTGCGGTGGACTTTCGTCAATCGCAGGCGAATCCCGCATTGCCCCTGCCCAGGTCGGTGTCGCCCCCTGCCCCTGCAGCTCTTGACGGAAACCGGTGCCTCCTGTTTGAGGTGGACCAGGACGTTTGCTGCATGGGGAGATGGTGGGCAAGGGTGGGCAAACAGTGAAGCGCGTTCTTCGGATGCTTGCCGCGGCGATCATCGCGTCCGGGGCGACCGGCTGCACGAGCATTTCCTACTACGCGCAGTCGTTGCAGGGTCACGCGCAGATCATGGCCGCCCGCAAAAATATTACAAAACTCATCCGTGATCCTTCGACGCCCGAGGCATTGCGCGCCAAATTGACGTCGGCCAGCGCGATAAGACGGTTTGCGACGGATGAACTGGCATTGCCCGAGAACAGCAGCTACCGCAGCTATGTCGACATCCATCGCGACGCCGTGACCTGGGCCGTTTTTGCCGCGCCGCAATTCTCGCTTGCGCCACGAACATGGTGCTTTCCGGTTTTCGGCTGCGTTCCATACCGGGGTTATTTCTCCCGGAAATCCGCGACTGAGAACGCAGTCGAACTTCAAAGACAGGGGCTGGACGTCTATGTCTCGGGCGTCACCGCCTATTCCACGCTTGGCTGGTCGAGTGACCCGCTACTGAGCACCATGCTGCGTCAGGACGACACCTATCTCGCCAGCCTTGTTTTTCATGAGCTGGCGCATCAGCGCCTCTATGTGGATGGCGATTCCGCATTCAACGAGGCGTTCGCCGTTGCCGTCGAAACCAGCGGCGTCAGGAAATGGCTCCGCGCCGCCGGCGACCGGGCCGGATTGCGCCGCTACGAAGCCGATCGCAAGCGCAGCGCCGATTTTCTTGGACTGGTGGCGAAGACGCGCGACGAGCTAAGGCAGGTCTATGGTAGTCCCCGCACCCCGGAAAAGATGGCGGCCGCCAAGGCAGCAACCATCGACCGGTTGCGGATGCGCTATCGGCGGATGCGCGACAGGCACTGGGCCGGATACCGGGGATACGACGCCTGGTTCGCTGCCCCGATCAACAACGCCAAGCTCGCGGCAACTTCTGTCTACGGTGAACAGGTTCCGGCCTTTCTTCGCTTGTTCGACCTTTGTTCGGGCAACTATCCAAGGTTTTACGCTTCTGTCCGGCGGATCGCGGATTTGCCCAAATCGTCCCGCGCCGAAGCGCTCAAGGCTGCTGACACGTGCAATTGACTTGAACAAGCACAGGCAGGTCCTGACGATCACCCCAGCGACAGTTCCTTCGTCTGGTGTCTCAAAACGAGGCCGACCGCGCCCAGCAAGGCATCGTTCTCGGTGTGCTTGCCAACGATGATGCGCGTGCGCAGGGCGGGAGCGATATCGCGGGACTTGATCAGCGTATGGCGTTCATAGGACGCGATCAGCGGCGTCAACAGAATGTCCCCTGCCAAAGCCATGTGGCCGCCGATGATGATAAGCGGCGGATTGAGCACCGAGCCGATCAGGCCGAGACCCCGGCCGGCGATCTCGGCGGTATCCTCGATCATCCGCAACGCCCTGACGTCGCCCTGCTCGGCCATGGCGATGACATCGTCCATGGTGACTTGCCGCCCAACGACACGCGAAATCTGTTCCAGCGGCCGGGTAAAACTCGCGTAGAGCTCCAGGCATCCGCGATTGCCGCAGCGGCAAAGGTCGCCGCCGGGATCGATGCTGATGTGCCCGAATTCGCCGGCGCCGCCGGCGACGCCCGTCACCAGCCGGCCATGCTGGACAATGGCGCCGCCGACACCCAGATCGATCTTGAACAGCACGAAATCGTCCTGGCCGACGGCCGCACCCCACATCAGCTCGGCAATGGCCGCGCAGTTGCTCTCGTTGTCGGCGAAGATCGGCTGTTCCAGGACGGGTCCGAACACATCTCGTATGTTGACGCCGGCCCATGTTGGAACCATGCTTGCGCGCAGCACCACTCCATCGCGGCTGACAGGGCCGGAGACGGAGACACCAACCCCCAGGAGCCCCGCCATCGGCAGACCATTTTCCCTGTAGGATTGGGCAATCGCCGATTTGACCGCCTGGGCCGCCTGTTGCGGCTGGTAGTCCAGCGCCATTGGAATATTTTGTTCGGCAATGACGGAATGCGAGACATCGGCGACGATGAGCCGTATCTGCTGAAGAGCCAGGTGAATGCCGACGCAGGTGCCCGCTGTCGGATTGAGCGTCACCGCCGCGGCTGGCCTGCCGATGCCTCTGATGCCGTCGCGGCTGGTCGGGGCTTCGATCACCATTCCAGACTTTTTCAAGCCGTTAAGCGCGGTTGACACCGTCGAGCGCGCCAGACCGGTGGCGCGTGCGATCTGCAACGCCGAGAGTGCGCCGCGCTCGCTCAGGCAGCGCACGATCATGCTCTCCGGCGACGCGGAGGGTCTGTCGATCAGCCAGGTTCTAAGCGAAGGTTTTGTCATGGCTCAACATAAACATCGTTGACTGATAGCTCCAATATGTCATCTTGGAAAGAACTCGAGATTGACGCATCTCGCCGGCGGCGGCTTCAAACCGCGGCCATAAGCGGTCGAGACGAACCGTGCAACACGATATGGGAGTGAAACGATGAAGTCCGTCATGACCGCGCTTGCGGCCGCTGCTGCGTGCACATTTTTCGCCGGGGCAGCCTTCGCCGAACCCAAGACGAACCTTTTGCACCAGTGGGCGACCGGATCGGACGCCCAGGCGATCGCCAAGCTCGGCGAGATGTTCACCGCCAAGGGCGGCAAATGGGAACAGACCTCGATCGCCGGCCACACCGCCAATACGCTGGCCAAGCTGCGCGCCGACGTGATCGCCGGCAATGCCCCGCCTGCCGTGCAGCTCAAGGGCCCGGAAATCGCCGAGTGGAACGAGACCGGCATGACCGCCGATCTCGACGAGTTGGCGGCCTCGGAAGGGTGGGAGAAAGTGGTGGCGCCGGAATTGCTTCCGGTGATGAAGCCGACCGGCAAATGGGTCGCCGCGCCCATGAACATTCACCGCATCAACTGGCTCTGGGCCTCGCCCAAGGTCATGCAGGCGGCCGGCGTGGCGGAAATGCCGAAGACCTGGGCCGAATTCAACGCCGCCTGCGACAAGATCATCGCCACAGGCAAGATCTGCATCTCGCATTCGACCGCCGACTGGACGGATTCGACGGTGTTCGAGGTCGTCCTCTACGGCCAGGACATCGATCTCTACCGCAAGGCCTTTGTCGAAGGCGATGTCGAGTCCATGCGCAGCCCGGGAATGGTCAAGGCCTTCACGCAGATGCGCCTGATGACGAGCAAATACATGGATCCGGGCATGGTCGGCCGCGACTGGGATTCGATGTCGGCGCTGGTCGGCAAGGGCGACGCGGCGTTCCACATCATGGGCGACTGGACGATCGGCCTTTTGACCGCCGCCGGCTTCAAGGAAGGCACCGACTATGTCTGCGCCCAGGCGCCGACCGATTGGGGCAAACCCGGCTTCATCCTCAACTCGGACTCGGTCGTGTTCTTCAAGCAGAAGGACCAGGATTACATCGACGGCCAGAAGCTGCTGGCCAGCCTGATCCTGTCGCCCGACTTCCAGACGGTCTTCAACCAGGCCAAGGGCTCGATCCCCGCACGCCTGGATATCGATCTGTCGAAGGGCTTCAATCCGTGCCAGCAGCTCTCGCAGAAGGATCTGCAGGCTTCGATCAAGGACGGCACGCTGGTCCGCTCGATGGCGCACAACATGACCATCCCGCAGAAGATGCGCGGCGCGATCATGGACTCCATTACCGAGTTCGTGGCGACGCCGGACATGTCGCCCGAGGATGGCGCCAATGCGATGGCCGACGCGGCGGAAGCACAGAAATAGATGGCAATGGCCGGGCGCCGTCCGCACCCGGCCATCCGCCATCCCGGTCCCGCGCTCCGCCAGTCCTGTGCTCTGCCAATCTCCGTGCTCTGAATGTCAAATCACGACCTGATCCTGTCGGTACCGGCGCCCGCCCGCCCCTGGCGCGAGCGGCTGGGCTCCGCGATGCCCTTGCTGGTGCTCGGCCCCTCTCTCGTGGCGAGCTTCGTCTACGTCTTCGTGTTCACCGGCTGGACGCTCTATATCTCGCTGTCCAACTCCTCGCTGCTGCCGACCTACGGCTTCGTCGGCCTGGACAACTACGCGTCGCTGTGGGCGAACCGGCGCTGGAACATCGCCTACAACAACCTGTTTTTCTTCAGCGCTTTCTACATCGTCGGCTCGATGGCGGTGGGACTGCTGCTGGCGATCCTGATCGACCAGCGCGTGCGCGGCGAAGCGGCCTGGCGCACGATCTTCCTCTATCCGCTGGCGGTGTCCTTCATCGTCACCGGCACGGTCTGGAGCTGGCTCTACAATCCGACCGACGGCATCCAGGCCATGGTGCGCGGTTTCGGCTGGACGAGCTTCAGTTTCGCACTGGCCAGCGACCGGCACTATGCGATCTACGCGGTGATCATCACCGGCGTCTGGCAGGCCTCGGGCTTTGCCATGGCGCTGTTCCTGGCCGGCCTGCGCTCGGTAGATTCCGACCTCGTCAAGGCCGCGCAGATCGACGGCGCATCGACGTTCCGCATCTATCGCAAGGTGCTTCTGCCAACCATTGCGCCTATCTTCCTGGCGGTCGCCGTCATCCAGATCCAGTTCGCCATCAAGACCTTCGACCTCGTGGCGGCCCTCACCAAAGGCGGCCCGGGGATCTCGACCACCTTCCCCGCCATCTACGTCTATGACCTGATGTTCCAACGCGGCCAGATCGGCGAAGGTGCGGCCGCCGCCATCATGATGCTTGCCGCTGTTGCCGTGGTGCTGGTGCCCTATTCATTCTGGGTGGTCTGGCGCCGGCGCAAGGAAGCCGGCCATGGCTGACGTCTCCCTGGACCAGTCGCTCGACCGTCGCGCTGCCGCAGTCGCGTCGCGCCGGCATTTTCTCACCCGCTTCGCCATCTATGGGCTGCTGGTCGTCTTCGCGGCGATCTACCTGGTCCCGTTGCTGGTGGTGGTGCTGAATTCATTCCGCGACCAGCAGGAGATCGCGCGCAACGGGTTGATCTCGCTGCCGCGCAGCTTCCGCCTCGATGCCTGGGGCCAAGCCTGGAGCACCTATTGCATCGGCGGCACCTGCGAGGGCATGCAGCGCAACTTCTACAACTCCCTGAAGATGACGATCCCGGCCACGATCATCTCGACGGCGGTCGGCGCGATGAACGGTTACATCCTGTCGAAATGGCGCTTCAGAGGTTCGGAAGCTTTGTTCACCTGCATGCTGCTCGGCGTCTTCATTCCGGGCCAGATTTCGTTGATGCCGTGGGCGTTCATCCTCGGCAATCTCGGCCTCAGCAATTCGGTCTACGGGCTCGTCCTCATCCACGTTATCCAGGGCATTTCGTTCACCACTTTGTTTTGCCGCAACTACTACGTCAGCATCCCCGACGACCTGATCAAGGCGGCGCGCATCGACGGCGCCGGCTTCTGGCGCATCTTCCGCAAGATCATTCTGCCGCTCTCCTCGCCGATCCTGATCGTCACGGTGATCTGGCAGTTCACCGGCATCTGGAACGAATATCTGTTCGGCGTCGTCTTCACCTCCGGGCAGCAACAGCCGATCACGGCAGCGCTCGTCGCGCTGACGGCAAGCGGCACCAATGTGCGCGCCTACGATGTCATGAGCGCCGCCGTGCTGATCGGCGCGCTGCCGCCGCTGCTGATCTATCTCTTCGGCGGCAAGTATTTCGTTCGTGGCCTGACCCAAGGGGCGATCAAGTGAGGCGCCGTCAAGTGAGGCGCGATCCAGTGAGCGGAGCCTGTCTCCTGTCGCCGATCGTCCCGTCCGCCAAGAAGGGCATCGCATGTCGACATTGACCATCCGATCGCTGCGCAAGAACTTCGGCGCGGTCGAAGTGCTGAAGGGCATCGATCTCGAAGCGCGGAACGGCGAGTTCATCGCGCTGGTCGGACCGTCCGGCTGCGGCAAGTCCACTCTGCTGGCGATGATCGCCGGGCTCGAATCTGTTACCTCCGGCGAGATCCGCATCGACGGAAGGCTGGTCAATTCGGTGCCGCCGAAGGACCGCGACATCGCCATGGTGTTCCAGTCCTACGCGCTCTACCCGACGATGACGGTGCGCGAGAACATCACCTTCGGCATGGAAAGCCGCCGCGTCCCGAAGCCGCAGCAGGACGAGGCCGTCAAGCGGGTTGCCGCTTTCCTTCAGATCGAACCGCTGCTTGGCCGCAAGCCCGGACAGCTCTCGGGCGGCCAGCGCCAGCGCGTCGCCATGGGCCGGGCGCTGGTTCGCGATCCCAAACTGTTCCTGTTCGACGAGCCGCTCTCCAATCTCGATGCCAAGCTGCGCGTCGACATGCGCACCGAAATCAAGAAGCTGCATCACCGCGTCGGCAAGACCACGGTTTACGTGACCCACGACCAGGTCGAGGCGATGACGCTGGCGTCGCGCATCGCCGTGATGCACCAGGGCGAGGTCCAGCAATTCGACGATCCCGCCACGATCTACAACCGTCCGGCCAACATGTTCGTCGCCGGCTTCATGGGCTCGCCGGCGATGAATTTTTGGCCGCGGAACTGAGCCAGGAAGGCGGTCACGCCACTGTTGTGTTGCAGGCCGCCGATGGCAAGACGGCCAGCCTGCCGATCGTCCAGGCGCTCCCATCCGATACGCCGCGACAAATCATTCTCGGCATCCGGCCGGAGCACATCTACCGCTTCGATCCGGATCTTGCGCGCCGCAAGCCGGGTATCGCGCAAATCGATGCCGTGGTCGAACTGGTCGAGCCGACAGGTGCGGAGACCATGGCCGTCCTGCGCCTGGGCGGCAAGGAGATCACCGGCCGTTTCGACCCCGACGGCACGCCGCTTATGGGCGAGACGGTGACGCTCGGCATCGACATGGCGCGGGCGTGCCTGTTCGACCCGACGACCCAACGCCTGATCTGACCGAAGCTTGATCTGAAAAGAGTTCCGCCTTGTCCTTCGCCACCTATCCGAGCCTGTCCGAGCGTGTCGTGCTGATCACCGGCGGCGCGTCGGGCATCGGCGCCGACACGGTCCGCGCCTTCTGCGCCAATGGCGCGCGCGTCGCGTTTCTCGATCTGCAGCAGGAGGCCGGCGAGCAGCTTGCCCGCGACCTCGCCGGCACGGCAGCGCATCCGCCCCTGTTCCTGCGCTGCGACGTGACCGATATCCCTGCCCTGCAGGCCGCGATCGGCACGGTGCGCGACCGCCTGGGGCCTGTCTCGGTGCTGGTCAACAACGCCGCCGATGACAATCGCCAGCCGGTCGCCGACGTGACCCAGGCGACATGGGACCATGCCCAGGATGTGAACCTCAGGCACCACTTCTTTGCCGCTCAGGCCGTGCATCCGCACATGAAGGAAGTGGGCTTTGGTTCGATCGTCAATTTTTCCTCGATCTCCTGGCGTTTCGGCGCGTCAGAGATGGCGCCCTATGCGGCGGCCAAGGCTGCGGTGGTCGGGCTGACCTTCGCGCTGGCGCGGGCGTTTGGCCCCGACAACATCCGCGTCAACGCCATCGAGCCGGGCGCCGTCATCACCGACCGGCAGCGGGAGCTTTGGTACAAGACCCAAGGTTCGGTCGACCAGGTCGTGCAGCGCCAGGTGATCCGCAAGGTTCTGCTCGGCGAGGAGATCGCGCGCACGGTGCTGTTCCTCGCCGCCGACGACAGCCGCATGATCACCAAGCAGTCGATCACCGTGGATGCCGGCCTGAGATGACCACACCTGACTCAAAGGATCGCTTCATGCTCGAGGTCGGCCTGAACCCCTACGGCCTGACCTATCATCTCGGCCTCCAGGGCCGCGGCACGCCACGCGCCAATCCTAGACCTGCGGGGCTCGAAGGTTTCATCGCGCTCGCGACCGAACTCGGCGCGCGCGTGCTGGAGATCTGGGTGCCATGGCTGACCGAGCTTTCCGACGACGCGGTGATCGCGCTGCGCGAACGGCTCGCCGGCCTTCGCATCGCGCCGGTCGTCAGCGGCGGCCTGCTGGTGGGCGAACCGCTCGACGATGCCTTTCGGGCCGCGCGCCTGCTCAAGGCCAAAATCATCCGCACGGCGCTGACGCCCATTCTCTGCGGCGACCGCAACGCCGCCGGCGAAAAATGGAGCGAGTACGCCGGCATTATTCGGGGGCGATTGGTGGAGTGGGGTCCCCGCGCGAATGCCGAAGGGTATGTCCTTGCGATCGAAAACCACCAGGACTTTACCAGCCGGGAACTCGTCGATTTCTGCGCCCTCGGTGGTGACAGTGTGGGCGTCACCTTCGACACCGGCAACACGTTCCCGGTCGGCGAAGCGCCGCTCGATTTCACGCGCGCGATCGCCCCCCATGTCCGCCATGTCCACCTCAAGGATTACCGCGTGCAGTTCACGACCGAAGGTTACCGGCTGATCCGCTGCGCCATCGGTGACGGTGCTGTGCCGTTCGCCGAGCTGTTTGCAATTCTTGCCCAGCACCATGATCGCCTGACCGCCGTCCTCGAACCGGGCGCATTGGAGGCGCGGCATGTCCGCTATCTCAGCAACGACTGGTGGCGCGGCTATCCCCCGAAGACGGCACGCGAATTTGCCGCCTGCCTGGCGGCCGCGCAGCGCAACCGGCTGCCCGACGATGCCGACTACCGCACGCCTTGGGAGCGCGAGGACGACGTCTCACTGGTTTCCTATGAGCTCGACATGATCCGGCGCAGCGCCGCCAACATGCGCAAATTTGGTTTGATGGAGAAAATCCGATGACGGCACGTGAACTCGATGGATTGACCGCCTTCGTAACCGGCTCCGGCCGAGGCCTCGGCCGCGTGATGGCCGAGCGCCTGGCCGAACTCGGCGCCAATGTCGCGATCCACGACATGAACGAGGAAGCGCCGGCCAAATATGGCGAGTTCGCCAATCTGAGCGAAGTGGTCGAGCGCCTGAAGCGGCACGGCACGGAGGTGACGTCGGTGACCGGCAACATTGGCGACCAGAAGGCGGTGGCCGCGATGAAGCGCAAGATCGAGGCCGATCTCGGTGACGTGCATGTGCTGGTCAATTGCGCCGGCGGCGACATCGGCGCCAAGGGCGGCAAGCCGAACCCGAACAACGCCCTCGACATCGAACTGGACGACATCCGCGTGCTCACCGAGAACAATCTGATCGGCACGATGCTGGTCTGCCAGGCCTTCGTGCCGCCGATGAAGCAGCGCGGCGGCGGCTCCGTCATCAACATCGCGTCGGCGGCGGCACATCTCGGCTGCTCGCCCGAGGTCGTTTACTCCACCTTGAAGGCCGCGGTCGTGCATTACACGCGCTGTCTCGCCAAGGAACTGATCGACGACGGCGTGCGCATCAATGCGGTCAGCCCCGGCGCCACCAAGACGGCACGCTTCCAGGCGACCCGCACGGTCGATCCGGAGCGCATGGATTCGAGCAAGAAGTCGCTGAACCGCTATGCCGAGCCGGAGGAGATCGCCGAGGCGGTGGCCTTTCTAGCCGGCCCCCGCGCACGATTTATCAATGGGCAGGTGCTCCGCGTCGATGGCGGGTTTACGATCTTTCCGGGGTGATGGGGGAGGCCTCGAATTTCAATTTCGGGGCCGAAAGCGGAAGGTCCGTTTTCGGGATTCCTGGGTTAAATTGCCCCCTCACGCCTCGATCTTTTCGCAGCGTCAAAACGGCTGTGGAGGGATTGGCAGGCTATACCGCTGACGAAGCGCACATGTGACGCACCGAGGATAAGTAACCCCGCTTGGTCACGAGGGCGCTGCCGACCGGTTGGTCGAAACTGGCGCTGGCACTCGCTATTCACGAAATTGCCGATCACCCTGACGAGGTCCACTAAGCAATGGTGAACGTCATTTCTGAAGTCGCAAGCAACTCGGCCGCCCTACTCCATTGAGGTCAGCCATGCCTTCGCGGAGCCGACGCAATCTCTGCTGGAGCCTGCATGCTTCTTCAGGCGCGAGCGCTGTGTCTCAGTGCGGCATGAATCCTTTTCTCAGCCAAGCCAATATCTTGCTCCCATTGAGGACCCTGCGGACACGCCCGGCGGCCCAGCCAGCCTGCATGGTGGCGCCGGTGTGGCAACTGCAGACGATCTCATGCAACTGCCAATCGGAGAGTTCGAAGAAGCGTCTGGCTTCCCCGTAGGTATCCGATTGCATGCCCGACGCACGCAGCAGTGGATCGTCAAAGGCGACACTGATCGCCGATCCGACCGCGCGCGCTTCTCCGCGGACAGAGGGATGCAGATGCTCAGTCCCGGTGAGAGCCACAAGGGAGCGCGTCGGATTTCGATAGAGCAGTTCCGCCCACCGCTCTATCCGTTGCGTCCTTGTAGCCAGCAGAGCCGGCGATAGTGGACTGATGTCCGCGACTGACTGGAGTTGATCGAGTGTCTGGTGCTTCATGACTGCCTCCTGTTGGTCGTTCCAATCCCTAGGCCTTTGCTGCAGGATTGGCTCACACGCTAAGCCGCCTCGTAAAGGAGCGGCGGCCGATCAGGTGTTGCCACCAATCGCCCACAGGCACCACGCGGCGGCATCTGCAGCGACACCAACTGCATTCCTTCGCCAATGTTCCAGCGGGATGAAAAAAACTGTGCGGCCGGCCGACCCGACGGACCCGGCTGGCGCACGCAGGATCCTGAACTGCTGGACGATGATGACGCAGGCCTGGAAAGGCGGCTAGGTTGGACCTTGCTTTTCAGGCTTGACCATGATGTTTCACTACCCGCTCGGTCATCGCGGGAAGGCCAGGAGCAGAGCCGCTGGCGGCAACGATGAGTTGCGGACGAGGTCGGGCGGTGGAGGACGACGCCCTTGGGCCGCCAGGTCACTGAAGGACCAACCGAAGCGGCGCTTCGGGCGTAAAAGCGATGTCCTTGTAGGTCTGCAATGTCTGCTTATGGAGGAACGGCGGCAAGGCCTGTTTGACCGCATGGGGCGCATTGCTGACCGGCAGATTTTCGGCCGACAGCAGACCCTCTGCTGCTTGGGTACCCAGCACGCAAGCTGACATGTGAGACCTCGGTGCGAAGGCCGGGACCAGGCCCACTGCGAACGTACGTGTTGGTTCGCATGTTGGCGCTGAAGCGCCTCATCGTTCAGCCTCGCGGCACATAGATCATATGAACCGTATCGTCATCGATCAATGTGCTCGACACCAGTTGCAGCGGAGGCCTTGCCTCGTGGAAGAAAGGCTTGCCCTTGCCGAGCACGAACGGCCTCACGTGCAGGTGATATTCCTCAATCAGGCCCAGCCCGGTCATAAGACCGGCCAGTTCCGGACCGGAAACGCTCAGGATACCCTCCGTGCGGGCCGCGATCTCGCGAATCTGCGTTTCAATATCGCCGGAGATGAGGGTGGCGTTCGGGCCGACCCGTGAAAGTGTGCGCGAAACGACCCATTTGGGCAGCTCGCGCCAGAGTGTCGCGAACTGGCGAAGCGAAGCATCCCATTCCGCGTGATCATCGTCCCAATAGCGCATGACCTCGTACATCCGGCGGCCATACACAGCGCCGGCATGGTTGCGAATCGTCTCGATCCAGTACTCGAAGTGCTTCTGGCTTGGTGCGCCCATGACCAGATTTCCGGCAAGGTCATCGACATAGCCATCGATGGAAACGTTCATTCCCAAGATAAGTTTGCCCAAAAGCAGCGCCTTCGCATAGTGGGTCCACGGACCAACCGCTTGTAATGCAAGCGGTCAGAGGCTATCGCAACTGATTGCAAATCGCAAGCAGCATGGAAGGAAGCGTTCGTGCCGCAAACGAGCCCTGCCTTGTCCCATCAACCCTGCACTTGAACAGCTGGGTGATCCGTCCCGGCTACCGCCATCTACGCCTGCCGTCCCGAATCGAGTTGCACCCCAAGTCGCTCGTTCCGTCTCCACCGCACCACGGCGCGATAGCTGGTATGATCGACCGGCACGTGAAGCACGAAACGGTCGGGGATTGCGATATCGGCCTTCACCCGCAGCTCCGCACCGTGGGCGTGCTGGTTACAAACCAGACAATTGATACTGGCGTCGCCAACGCGGATTGTCGCTTCCTTCAGAACAAGATCACGGATATGCGACCGTCGCTCTATCGGTGGGTCAGTCGGCATTGCCTTATCCCTCTGATTTGACGACCTGAAACTCTTCTGAACCCGGAATGGAAAGCGCACTACCGGCCCAGCGGTTGCCTCGAAAGACTGACGAGCTCGGCTTCGTCGACCACGCCGGCCATATAGTTCGCGATAATCCGGGATGCGATGGCGTCGCGTGCTTCGGGCGACTGACCGTCGCGCTTAAGCTGCTCGAATACACGGCCCAACAGCTCGAGTTCGGATGGCTGCAAAACGCCGGCCTCGGTGGCTTTGCGTCGAATGGGCATTTGTGATCCTCCACTACGGTCAACAACATACGACCGCGGCAGGGAAACTCAACTCACCTGTCGAGGGCGCCGCGCGGGCGGCGCCGACCACAAATCCCGTTTACCCGAGCGGGGAGTTTTTGACTTAAAGCCACAGTGATCTGGCGTCCATACAAAGCCCGCCAGCAAAGCCGGCGGGCGCAATAGTCATAAGATACGCCGCTAGAACCAGCTTCGGTCGCGTTCCTGGCTTTGCCCGAGCAGCATGCCGATCAACAACCCGGCAATGCCGCCAAGCACGAAAGCGCTGCTGATGGTGCCGGGATTTTGCTGGACGGCTTCGGACACCGTCTGCGCCTGCGATCTCAGCTGCTGCGTTGCCCGTGCCGCGCGCTCGGTCGCGCTGCCGTACCAGCCGCCGGCTTCGCCGACGGCATCTTCTGCGCGCTCGGCAAGCGTCCGGTTGATCTTGCTGATCTCGCGCTTCAGCGATGCGACCTGCTTCTCCAGGGCCTCCTGGGCATCTCGGGCGGAAATCTTCGGGGTGTCCTTCGGGGTGTCCTTCGGGGTGTCGTTCTCGGCCATGGCTGTTCCTTTCGTTGAGGCAGGGGGAACGGCCAACGGACAAGGATGGTTCCGCTGCCTGCGCTCACAGTCATTCGCCGGGCCGGCCGCCAACTTTGGGAACACTCTCCCGATCCAACGGTTGTGGCTGATGGAGGGCACGCATTTGTCGAATCGATCGAGCCATGCTGAAACGCTGCGGACGGTCTCCGACCTGCTCCACCGGGCCCGCCGTGTCATTCGCGACGGCGGCCATGCGGCGGCGATGTTCGAAATAGACACGCTGCTGCAGGTCGCACAAACAGAGGTTGCGCGCCGCCTCGAACGCAACGATCGCTGAACCTCGATAGGCCACCGCGGGCGGTGTTCATTTGCCGGCGGCGAAGGCCTCGTTTCCCTTTGCGATGGACTTGCAAGGCGCCCATCGAGCGGGTCGCCGTCCGCGCCACGCGTCGACATCGCAAAGGCGCAAAAGCCGAGGATGAGGGGCCATCATCGCGGCATCGACCCTCCCGGTTATAACGCTTGGGCGGCGGAACAAAGCTTGGCCGCACTGGTTAGGCTCACAGCACGATGTGTGCCCCAACGAGGATCTCTGTCCATGAAAACACGTGTTCTTCTAGCTTCGCTGGCCACCGCCACAGCCATGGTCTTTGCCCTGCCCGCCTTCGCCGCCGACAGTGCTCAGGACTTTGTCGACAAGGCTGCCATCGGCGGCCTGTTCGAGGTGGACTCCAGCAAGATCGCAGAAGGCAAGGCCCAGGATCAAGGCGTCAAGGATTTCGCCAAGAAGATGATCGACGATCACGGCGCCGCCAACGCCAAGCTTGCGACCATCGCCGGCGAACAGAAGCTGAAAGTGCCGACGGAGCTGGACGCCAAGCACAAGGCCGATCTGGAGGCTCTGCAGAATGCCAACGATGCCGTCGACAAGCCCTATGTCCAGATGCAGCGCGATGCGCATTCGGAGGCGGTCACGCTGTTCGAGAGCTATGCCAAGGACGGCGACAACGCGCAGTTGAAGACCTTCGCCTCCGAGACCTTGCCGACGCTCAAAATGCATCAGGAAATGGTCGAGAAGATCGCTTCCGCCGACAATGCATCGTCGACCACCAGCTCCACCACCCCGGCCGTGAGCACGACCGACACCACCAATCCGGCCGCCCCGGTCCCGGGTGCCAACAGCTTCACCGAGGATCAGGCGAAGAGCCGCATTCAGGATGCCGGCTTCTCCGGCGTGTCCAAGCTGACCAAAGACGAGCAGGGCATCTGGCGCGGTCAGGCCACCAAGGATGGCAAGACCACGACCGTGGCGCTCGATTATCAGGGCAACGTCGTTGCCGGCGCCAACTGAACCCTCTGAACCAGAACGAGGAGATCAAGACCATGAAAACCGTAACCGGACTTTTCGACAACTACGATGATGCCTCCGATGCCGTCGGCGAGCTGGAGGCAATCGGAGTGCCGCAGGCCGACATCAGCATCGTCGCCAACAATTCGGATGACTGGTACGACGACGGCGACACTTCCAACGCCGCCGAGGATGCAGCCGGCGGCGCCGGTCTTGGAGCCGTCATTGGCGGCGCCGGCGGGCTTCTGACAGGGCTCGGCATCATGGCCATTCCGGGCGTCGGTCCTGTCGTGGCCGCAGGATGGCTGGCCGCCACCGCGGTCGGCGCCGTTGGCGGCGCGGTCGTCGGTGGCGCTGCCGGCGGCATCGTCGGGGCGCTGACCGAGTCAGGCGTCCCCGAAAGGGATGCGCATGTCTATGCCGAGGGCGTTCGCCGCGGTGGCACGATGGTGACCGCCAGGGTCAGTGACGAACTCGCCGATGAGGCCGAGCGTATTCTTGGCGAGTCCAACTCGGTCGATCTGCAAGACCGCCGACGCGCCTATGAAGCCGGTGGCTGGACCGGCTTCGATGCCAATGCCGACCCCTACACCGACATCGAGGCCGAACGCGACAAAACGCGCAACGCCAGCCCACTCTGATCATCGAGCCCCGCCGCCGTACAGCGGCGGGGCCAAGGGTGCTGTCGGTGCGCTGCAAGCGGCGTTCAGATTCGGCCATAAGGGGCGGGTTCTCATCGGACCTGCCCCTTTTCGCTGTTACCTTGGCTTGACCGGCTCTTGCCGTGTTAGCATCGAGCCAACGAAACCAGCCCAAGGAAAGCATGAGCCCGTCCCCGCAACTGATTGCCGAATGGCCGCTGTCGCCGTCAGCGACACTCGGGTCCGCCGTGCGCTCCAAGGGGATCGAACGTGAAGTCAGAGCCCGGCTGCCATGGGCAGTCAGGAAGCACGTCAAGGCCGAGACGGGCCGCATCGCATTGCGAATGTCGAGATCCGAAGCGGAAGCGTTCAAGGCCGCCTCTGCCAGTATCTCCAAAACACTGGAGGGAGTGGAAACGCTGCCTGTGCTTCCACGCGAGGTCGAGGATATTCTTACGATCTCTTCGCGCGAGCGCCACAAATGGCTCAAGGACGGTCGGCTGCAAAGCACCGGCACACGTACCGTCAAGATGCGTGGGCGATCAAAGTCTGTCACCTTCCACGTTTTCGACGCGCACCACATCGAAGACGTCCTGGACCGCGATCTGGCAACCGTGTGGAGAGAGCAGGATGTCCAGGCGGTCGCCGAGAACAGGCGGCGCGGCGCGGGCAAGGCCGCGCTGACGCGCGCGGGAAAGGGCACCGGGCAGGCTCGCACTGCGAGGAACGCCCGGGACACGGATGGCCCGCCGCCCGGACTGAAGGGCTGGGATGCGTTCGAGGACGAAGGCCTGCTGCGATAATGATGCTGGCGCTTGCCCTTGTCCTTTGGGCCGGGCGAGCCTCAGCCTCAGCCTCAGCGCATCAATCCCGCTGCCCTGAGCGCGTCCTCGATGACCTTGGTGATCCCGGCCGCCGGACCGCCTGGCGGATTGACGGGCTCCGGGGTCGGATCGACACGGACGGCTCGCGGTTTTTCCTTCGGCGAGAAAGGCTGCAATACAGTGCCTGAAGCGGCCTCGGCTTTCGCCGCGCGTCGTACGTCTGGCTTCGTCAGCCCCCAGAAACGGGCGATGTGGCGCGTCGAGGAAATCCCGACATCCAGCATGAACGGCCCTGCTTTGCCGAGAGCATTGTCGCCGCTCGCCTGCAATGGCGTGCCATGGCCCATGCCGGCAATGCTGTATGCCTCGACCACGTCGCGGCCTTTCCCATCGCACCAGACTTTTCGGCTCTGACCGTCGACCTTTTCCGTGCGTGTCGGCGCTTGAGCGAGGCCGTGCACGCCCTGCCATTGCGCCAGCACCGCGTCGGCATTGGAAGGCACCACGGTCGTATCGGCCGAGCCCTGCCAGACCGAAATCCTCGGCCACGGCCCCTTGTGCGGCGAGGCCTCCCGCAACAGACGCTGCAGCTCGGATCTGGACGGGCCGCCATGGCCACGCATGCGGTCGAAGGCTTCGGGGATGGTCGAGGCGCTGCCATAGGCAAGCCCGGCGATGATCGCGCCACCGGCAAACACGTCCGGGTAGGTCGCCAGCATCACCGCCGCCATGGCGCCGCCGGCGGAAAGGCCGGTGACGAATATCCGCTTGCGGTCGAGACCGTGGGTGACCACCGCCGCCTCGATCATCTGGCGGATGGACAGCGCCTCGCCGCCGTCGCGGCTTATATCGCCTGGCACGAACCAGTTGAAGCAAAGATTGGCGTTGTTGGCGCGCTGCTGCTCGGGGAAAAGCACGACAAAACCCTGCTCGTCGGCGAGCTCGGTCCAGCCGGAACCATGATCGTACGCGGCTGCAGTCTGGGTACAGCCATGCAGCACCACGACCAGCGCCGCCTGCTTCGGCAGGTTTTCAGGGAGATAAAACCGCGCGCGCAAGGCGCCGGGATTGGACCCGAACCCTGTCATCTCGGACAGGTGGTCGTCCTTGCTCAGCCCTGCACCGGCTGGCCGGCCGCGCATCGGGCTCAGCCGGGCGATCGTATCGGATATGTCTCGCAAATCGCTATCCTTGCGCGCCGGAATGGGCAGACTCGTGCACACAACGCACACGCAGCAATATCGTTGCTGCACTGCACAATAACAAGCGGCGCCGCCGATTAAATGACCGATGGATCATAGAATCCGCTGCACGGCTTGTGACGGACGAACGCAATTTGGCCCGGCTGACCTCTGGTCGGTCAGCCGGTCGAGGCCGGCAGGCGCCGGGTTACCAGCGCTGATGCACGTAGGGCTTGATGTTCTCATCATAGACCGCCTTCACCTTGGCCATCAACTCGGAGGACAACGGCGCAAGCTCCGCCGCTTCCGCATTGGAAACCGCCTGCGCCGGATTGCGGGCGCCCGGGATGACGACCGTCACCGCGTCGAACATCAGGATCCAGCGCAGCGCGAATTTCGCCATGGTTGTGTCGCCTGACACCAGCGGCCGCACCTTCTCGACCGCCGCCAGCCCGACCTCATAGGGCACGCCCGAAAACGTCTCGCCGACATCGAAGGCTTCGCCATTCCTGTTGAACAGGCGATGGTCGGTGGTCTCGAACTTTGTGTCGGCCCTGAACTTGCCGGACAGCAGGCCGCTGGCCAGCGGTACGCGGGCGATGACGGCGACATCGTTCTTCTTCGCCTGGTCGAAGAACAGCTCGGCCGGGCGCTGGCGAAAGGCGTTGAAGATGATCTGCACGCTGACGACACCGGGATATTGCATCGCCTTCAGCGCCTCTTCGACGCGCTCGACGCTGACGCCGTAATTGCGGATCTTGCCCTGCTCGGTGAGCTTGTCGAGACGCTCGAACACCTCCGGATGATAGTAGAGATCGGTCGGCGGGCAATGCAGCTGCACCAGGTCGAGCGTGTCGGTCTCGAGGTATGTCAGGCTGCGGTCGATCCAGCCGGTGAGGTTCTCGACGCTGTAGCCCTCGACGTTCTGCCTCGGCAACCGCCGTCCGGCCTTGGTGGCGATGAACGGGCGCGCGCCACCGCGTTCCTTCATCACCCGCGCGATCAGCTTTTCCGAACGGCCGTCGCCATAGACGTCGGCCGTGTCGAGGAAGCTGACGCCGGCGTCGAGCGCGGCATGCAGGGCGGCGACCGCATCGTCGTCATTGACCTCGCCCCAGGCGGCGCCGATCGCCCAGGCGCCGAAGCCGATCTCGCTGACTGATCTGCCGGTACGGCCAAATTTCCGTGACTGCATTTTGCTTCCTGACTTGCGGCTTTGATGACGGTTCTGATTTCGGGAGCCTCATACCGCATGGCAACGCGATTGACATCCCTCTTCCTGGGATTTACCAGATTACAGGGTTGTATGACAACGGGGTAAGACTGCAACAGTGGGAGCCGGGAGGAACATGTCGCTGATGCGCGAACTCTATCTCGGCGGGGTCGCCGGATGAGCAGTCCGTCAACCGTGGTTGGCCCCCTAATCGTGAACAGCTTTGTCGCGCAGATCCTCAAACCTGGCATAACTTTTGGTCAGATGGCTGCGCATGGCGCGCCGCGCGGCATTGACGTCCCTGGCTCCGATTGCCCCGAGAATGGCGCGATGCTCGCGCTGCATGCGGTCGAGATATTTTTCCCGCTCGGCCTCCGTCATCCGGTCGAGCCGCGTCCAATGGCGCGGGACCATGACGCTGCCGAACGTGTCGAACAGCCGGGTGAAATTCGGGTTCTGCGTCGCGGCGAGAATGGCGCGGTGGAAGCCGAAATCCTCTTCCGAGCCGGAGCCGCCGGCACGCACCGCCGCCTCCAGCGCGTCGAGCCGCGCGCTCATCTGTTGAAGCGCCGCCTCGCTGCGCCTTTGGGCAGCGAGGCCGGTCGCCTCCACCTCGATGCCCATGCGCAGTTCGAGCACGCGCAGCACCTCGTCGATCGATTCGAGATCGTCGGGCAGCACGGAAAACGTCTTCGGCGGCGGATCCTTGGCGACGAAGGCGCCGAGCCCCTGGCGCGTGGTAATCAGCCCGCGCGCACGCAGCGCCGCCAGCGCCTCGCGCACCACGGTGCGGCTGACGCCTGTGGCAGCAACAATCTCCTGCTCGGTCGGCAGCCGCTGCCCCGGCGCAAGGTCACCGGATTCGATCTGCGCAATCAGCGTGTTGACCAGACCCGTCCGCAGGTTGGGCGCCTGCGGTATGGCGTCGAAAGTCATGGGCTCCGCCATCGGTGGCACTCCGGTTCGATTCTTGTTCGAAGGCCGAATCTTATTCAAAGAATTGCATCGACGGGTGCCCGCCGCAAGGTGACGAAAGTTAAGCCCGCTGGCACGGGCCATGGGAGGATTGCATGAAAGAACGCATCGGCTTCATCGGCCTGGGCAGCATGGGCGCCGGCATGGCCGACAATCTGTTGCGCAAGGCCTGGCCGCTGACGGTCCATGTCCACCGCAGCCGCACCGCCGCCGACCGGCTGATCGCCGCCGGCGCCACCGAAGCGGCAAGCCCGCGTGCGCTTGCCGCCGCCTGCGACATCGTCATCCTGTGCGTCACCGGCACGCGCGAGGTCGAAGCGCTGGTCAAGGGACCGGACGGGCTGGCAGCGGCCGCGACGCCTCTGCTCATCATCGACTGCTCGACCTCCAACCCGTCATCGACGACAGCGCTTGCCACCGATCTCGCCCAGCAAGGCATAACGCTGATCGACGCGCCGCTGGCGCGCACGCCCAAGGAAGCCACTGAAGGCAAGCTCGACGTCATGGTCGGCGGTCCGGCGGAAGTCGTTGCCCGCGCCCGGCCGGTGCTCGAAGCCTTTGCCGCCCGTGTCGTCCACACCGGCCCGACCGGCAGCGGCCACACCATGAAGCTGCTCAACAATTTCGTCTCGATGGGCTATTCCGCGATCTATTCCGAAGCGCTGACGCTGGGCGCCAAGGGCGGCCTGACGCCGCAGGTCTTCAACAGCGTCATCTCCGGCAGCCGCATGGATTGCGGCTTCTACCAGGCCTTCTTCGACTTCGTCCTCAACCGCAACGAAAACGCCCAGCGCTTCGCCATCGCCAACGCGCTGAAAGACATGACCTACCTCGCGTCGTTCGCCCAGGCCGCAGGTGTGGCCAACCCGATCGGCGCTGCCGTGCGGAATGGGTTTGCCACGGCGGTTGCCACCGGCCACGGCGAGAAGTTCGTGCCGGCATTGTCGGATATTGTCGCGGGGTTGAATGGGGTGTCGCTGGTGGAGACGGCGGGGGAGTGATGGGACTGGAGCGATAGGGCAGCGCGATCATATATTTGAGCGCCATGGGTGCCAGAGGATTATCGAACTGAACCCCGCGATTTGGCGATCTGGGTGTACTCGGTGATGGCAAAGTGCGCGCCTAGCTGAGCGAGTTCCATCGACGGAAACTCCCAATCGAATTGACGCTCACCATCCAACCAATCGAGATATTGGACGATTGACCCAGCGTAGCGCTCTAGTGCCCGCACGGCGCGCGTGAATGTATAAATCTCTTCGGAGCTCACCTCGGTATGGGTGCCGATATGCACGTCGAGTTTGTGTGGGCTCTTTCGGTAGCGCGTCACGTATGATTGGCGAATGTACGATGTTACCCCACTAGTGATTGGGTCGTGGATAAATCGGTTGCGGGCTGCTCGAATTTCACCATCGATCAAGTCAACCAGGATAGGGATATGGTCGCTGTGGCGCTCCCAGCGGTTAGCGACCGCATGTCCCTTGCAGACCTGCAAAGCACCGCGAAGGTCGAGCTCGTTTCGGATAAGTTCATAGGCCGTGTATTCGATATCCCGCATGGTGTAAAAGAGGACCATGAAGCACCCTTCCTCAAGATGTGCCCATGCAATGCACATGTCGCCAAGAGCGTGCTTAATTCTGTCAATCTCAAATTCGTCGTAGGCCATTCTAGAACCTAGTGAAAAACGGATATATGCAGCTAAAGACACGCTGAAGCGAATGCTCAAAACGCCGCAGCTGCATGGCTACAGTAGAGACACAAAGACGAATCCGCAGGCCTGGGCAAGTCCAGAAAGCGCAGATAGCAATCAATCCATAGTTATGTCATTATCCGTGCTCACTTCATCGAATTTGGGGAACCCGATGTTGCGGGCAGCACTGATTTTTCTTGCAACAACATCGGCCGCGCTTCCAGCATTTGCTGGCGATGTACAGAAGTGGATTGAGATGCCTCCCGATCAGAGTGGGATAGCAGTCTATGTCCAAAATCCGTCCAAAGAACTGTCCATTTCCGCCACCGATGCGAAGGGCAATTCTCTCGACAATTTTGAATGGAACCTGCCCGGTTTTCCCCTCGTAAGGCAATACCGCGTGCCGCCTGGGGAATATCAAGTGATGCTTGATGGGCAGCCAGGTGCATTGATCGCCAATGCCAAGGCCGGACAGATTTCATACATCGAGGTGTCACAAAATGACGCTTCTGATTTTCGCGCCGTTCTAAAATCTGACAATTTCGACGCGTATAAGTCTGGCTTCGTTGATGCGCTTGGAGCGATAACTGAAAAACTTGGATACGAGAGTATCAAACCTCTCATATTTGCTCCGGTCGGGAATAAGATCTATATTAGGATGGCGGGGCCGGGAGTTAAACCGCCCCCAAACTGATGGCAAATGCGATGCGCGAACCGTCTAAAATCAATTTTGATGCGCTCAGAAACGCGATCTACCACACCGCGCGGCGCAACTACTACGACCTGCTCAACCGGCTCATGAGCTTGATAATTGTCGCAGCGGGCGCAGCGGCCGTAGCCGATTTTGAGAAGACCTTCGCTCCCCCGGCGGTTCTGGCTTTTGTGGCAACCATGGCGGGACTATTGCAGTTGGTGTTCGACTTTGGAGGTAAGGCGCGCACACATGAATTTTTGCAACGCCGTTTCTACGAACTAACGGCGGAAATCGCTGAGGCCGACAAGCCTAGCCCCTCAACGGTCAGAGATTGGGAGGCGACCCTTAAACGCCTCTACGCAGAGGAGCCGCCTCCGATGCGCGCAATGGACGCCATAGCCTACAATGCTGCTGCCGAAAGCCTAGGCAGCGACAAGTCAAAGCGCATTTACTTGACTTGGTGGCAGATTATTAATCGCTACTGGTGGGCATTCAACGGCGCGGAGTTTCCCTTCGTTTCTGACGTAAAAGCAAAAGACGCGTCGCCTTCTGCTTAGCTTCACCAATCCGACGGGTACGGCAGGTCATTCACACTGCCGCCAGCGACCTTAGCCCTGCGATGATCACTCTCGATGTCGTGTTGGAACAGTCCGCCGACCGGACAGACTGAGCCACTGCCTATCTTGCGACCTGCCCGCAGCCATCCGCAGTCGTTAATGCGCGCCGGAGATGCGGCACGCGTCCATCCATGTCAAACCGCAAGATCGGTCGAGCGCGACATGTCCCAGTGCGCCTATCTGGTGTCGCCACGCAGGACGAGACGATTGATGACGCCACTCGAAAACTACCAAGCCCGGATGCAGCGGGTGCTGGATCACATAGACCAGCATCTGGACGGCGATCTGGGCCTGGAATCCTTGAGCGGCGTCGCGGCGTTCTCGAAATACCATTTCCACCGGCAGTTTACGTCCACCTTCGGGTTGTCCGTGCATCGCTATGTCCAGCTCGCCCGCCTGAAGCGCGCTTCGTACCGGCTTGCCGAGAGCGACGCCCAAAGCGTCACCGACATAGCGATGGATGCCGGTTACGACGCACCGGATGCCTTCGCCCGCGCCTTTCGGCAACGGTTCGGACAATCGCCTTCGTCGTTCCGGAAGTCTCCCGACTGGGGGGCGTGGCTCATGGCCTTCGGGCCGCTCGACAAAGCAAGGACCACGCTCATGCAGATAATCTTCGAACCCGCCGACGTCATGATCCGCGATGTGCCCCCGACGCCGGTGGCGATCATGGAGCATCGCGGCGACCGGGCGACGCTCCAGGACACCATCCAGCGCTTCATCGCCTGGCGCAAGGCCGCCGGCCTGTCGCCCGAGACAAGCCCGACCTTCAACATCTTCCGTTCCGAAAGGGAGCCGGCGAACCCGGCCGATTACAGCATGGATATTTGTGCCAGAACCGACCTGCCGGTAGAAGGCGGGCCGATCGAGGACGCGCAGATGAAGGCCGGCGTGATCCCCGGCGGACGCTGCGCGGTGCTGGGCTATCCCGGCAACACCAACAATCTCGAGCCCGCAGCGCTCTACCTCTACCGCGAATGGCTTCCGGCCAGCGGCGAGGAGGCGCGCGACTTTCCGATCTATTGCCAGCGACACTTTTCGTCGAACGGACAGGTGCGCGAGGTGGTGCTTGAGCTGTTTTTGCCGCTGAAATAGCGCGGTGGGTGGCGGCCTATCTCCGGCCCTGAGCTGGTTGAGCCGACGACCGAGTGAAATCTGATATGGCGCTCCCCCACTCCGTCTCGGCTTCGCCGAGCCACCTCTACCCCCACATTCGTGGGGGAGAGGAAACCCAAGCTTTTGAAGGGCTGCGATCTCGGAGATTGGCATTTCCTCATCCCCCATGAAATGGGGGGTCCGAAGGACGGGCGAGACCCGTGGCTCGCCCCGGCAAGGTGGCTCGGCGAAGCCGAGACGGAGTGGGGGTCAGCGCCGCCATAGGCGATTGGCCCAGCGCGCGGATAAGGCAAGGCTATCCCTAAGCCTGCCCGCGCACAGCCTTCCGCAACCGCGAATGCCGTACCGGAGACGCTGCCTCGGGCCCCGGCGCTATCTCCGCAGCTTCCCCCTCATGCAACCCCACCCGCAGCGCCGCGCCCGCCAGATGGTCGCGCATCGCGGCTTGCGCCCCTTCGGCGTCGCCGGCACGGATCGCTCTCAGGATGCGCTCATGTTCGCCGAGCGTGATGCGGGCCATGTCGTCCGACTTTTGCTGGTTGCCGGCGGCGAGAATGCTTTCGCGCACCCGCTCGGACACGAAGACCAGGAATTGGCCCATGTAGGAATTGCGCGTCGCCTCGGCGACGGTGCGGTGGAATTCGAGGTCGCTGCGCAGCCAGGCGACGCTGCCATAGGGGGCGGCGCGCATGCCGGACAGCGCATCGCCCATGGCTTTGAGATCGGCGTCGCTGCGCCGCTTGGCGGCAAGGGCCGCCGCCTGCACTTCGAGGATGCCGCGCAGTTCGAAGAGGTTGCGGAACGAATCGGCGCGCTGCAGCGTCTCATGGTCGATGGTCAGCACCGTCGGGTTGGTGGTCTCGACGACGAAAGCGCCGCGTCCCTGCTGCGACCAGATGCGGCCTTCCGAGCGCAGCCGCGCGATCGCCTCGCGCACCACGTTGCGGCTGACCCCGAAAGTGGTTGCCAGCGCCGCCTCGGTCGGCAGCTGGTCACCCGGCTTCAGCCGGCCTTGCGCGATCTCGCGCGAGATGGAACTGGCCACCAGAGTGGAGAGGTGTGGGCCGCGATTGACCTTGTCGAGTTTCAGCGTCATCGCTCACCTATAGTCGACGGCGGGTGCGGACGCCAGAATGCGGCCGTTGCTGAGAATGTGGCGCGGGTCGAATGCGTCCTTGATGCCGGCGGCGAGGTCGAGCGTCACCGGATCGATGCGTTCGAGGAACGCCTTCTGCTTGACCCGGCCGATGCCGTGCTCGGCGCTGATAGAGCCGCCATAGCGATCGACGACGGTGAAGATCTCGGCTTCCGCCTGCTCGAACAGATGTTCCATCGCCTCGGTGCCCATGCCTTCCGGCGGCACGACGTTGAGGTGGATGTTGCCGTCGCCGACATGGCCGTAGGTGACGGCCAGCGCGTCGGGCCGGGCTTTCTCCAAGCCGGCCAGCGCATCGGTGACGAAATCGGCAAGCCTGGAGATCGGCACCGACACATCGGTGCGCAGGTAGCGACCGCCCCTGCCCTGCCGCTCGACCATGATCTCGCGATAAAGCCACAGTCGCTCGCCCTGCGCCCTGGTCGAAGCGATGACGCCGTCCTCGACGATGTCCTCGACGCTGCCGAGAAACCCCAGCAGCATATTGGAGAGGTCGATCAGCCCGCCCGACGACACCTCGATCAGCACATAGACGGGATAGGGCTGGCTGAGCGGATCGGGAAAATCCTGGCCTTCGCGCATGGTGATCTCGATGCCGCCGCGCAGGATCAGTTCGAAGGCGGTGAGCAAATCGCTGCAATCGCGCCGCGCCCTTGCATAGAGTGCCATCGCGTCCTCGACGGAGCGCAGGCCAACCAGCGCGGTTTCGATCTGCGTCGGCTTGGGGAATAGTTTCAGCGCCGCCGCGGTGACGATGCCGAGCGTGCCCTCCGAGCCGATGAAGATCTGCTTCAGATCATAGCCGCGGTTGTCCTTGCGCAGCACTTTCAGCCCGTTCCAGATGCGGCCGTCGGCCAGCACCACTTCGAGGCCAAGCACCAGGTCGCGCGTCATGCCGTAGCGCAGCACGTTGAAGCCGCCGGCATTGGTGGCGACATTGCCGCCGATGCGGCAGCTGCCCTGCGCGCCGAACGTGATCGGCAGCAGGCAGTCGCTCGCTTCAGCCTCGCGCTTGGCGTCCTCGAGGATGCAGCCGGCCTCGACCACCATGGCAAAGTCGATCGGGCTGATCGAACGGATACGGTTCATGCGCTCCAGCGAGATGACGATCTCGCCGCCATCCGCCGCCACTGCGGCGCCCACGAGCCCGGTCAGGCCGCCTTGCGGCACCACCGGAATGCGCTCGGCATGGCAGAACCTCATCAGCGCCGACATTTCCTCCACCGAAGAGGGCCGCGCCACGACCAGCGGCCGGCCGAAATGGTCGCCCGACCAGTCGCGGCTGTAGCGCGCCAGATCCGCTTCGTCGGTCAGCAGCCCGCCATTCGGCAGCACGCCGGCCAGGGCTGCGATCTGCGATGCGGAGGTTGGCGGCACGGCATTCATGGATTGGCTCTGGGCCCCTCGGCAAAACGACTGGACAAATATCGATGTTGTCGTGTTATCATACAACCCTGATTGAGAACATCAAGCGAGGCCGTCTTGCCGCCAAGCGTGCGATGTGGATGATCAGACCCGCAAAGAATTCGGAGGACTCCCCCAATGAGCGACGCCCCGGGCTTTCGCTATATGCACACCATGATCAGGGTGCTCGACCTTGACAAGTCGATCGCCTTCTACACCGAGGTGCTCGGCATGACCCTGCTGCGCCGCGACGACTACCCCGGCGGCAAGTTCACCAACGCCTTTGTCGGCTATGGCCCCGAGGACAAGGAAGCCGTCGTCGAGCTGACGCTGAACTGGGGCCGCGACGAACCCTACGAGATCGGCACCGGCTTCGGCCATCTGGCGCTCGGCGTCAACGACATCTACGCCGTCTGCGCCGAACTGGAAAAGCGCGGCGCCAAGATCCCGCGCAAGCCCGGCCCGATGCAGCACGGCACCACCCACATCGCTTTCGTCGAAGACCCCGACGGCTACAAGATCGAGCTGATCGGCCTCGACACGATGTGATCCGATCGGGCCGGACCGCATCGGCCTCGCGCCGATGCGGTCCCGTCCTGTCCGCGCTTGCCTGGGAGGCGGGATCACTTGATGACCGCGATCTTGCTGCGGTCGATGGTAATGGCGACGGCAGCGATCAGCACCGCGCCGAACACCATGTTTTCCAGGAAGATATTGACGCCGACAAAGGTCATGCCGATGCGCACGATCGAGATGATCAGCGCGCCGACCGCCGTGCGGGCAACGCCGCCGAGCCCGCCGGTGATCGCCGTGCCGCCGACGATGACGGCGGCGATGGCCGGCAGCAGCAGCTGGTTGGCCAGCACTGGCGAGCCGCTCGACAGCCTGGCCGCCAGCACGACGCCGGCGATGGCCGCGAGCATACCCGACGCGGCAAAGGCGATGATCTTGGTGCGGTTGACATTGATGCCCGCCGCCCACGCCGCCGGTTCGCCGGCGCCGACCGCGATCGCCTGGCGGCCGAAGCGCGTGTAGCGCAGCGCCAGAAAGGCGGCGATGCCGATCACCGTCGAAATCAGCACCACCACGGGAATGCCGGCGACAGTGGCGTTGATCCAGGCGGTGTTTTCGCGACCAGCCTCCTCGATGGTGATGGCGCGGCCATTGGAGACCCAGAGCGCAAGGCCGGTGACCACGCCGCCGGTGGCGAGTGTCGCGACGAAGGACGGCACGCGCAGCTTGACATGGACGACACCGCTCAACACGCCGAAGGCGAGCCCCGACAGGATCGCCACCGGAAAGGCGGCGAGGCCGAGCGACGGCAGCAATTGCGCCAGGATGACGCTGGCTAGTGACGCCACCGCCTGGATCGACAAATCGATGCCGCCGAGCAGAATGGCGAAGGTGACGCCGGTCGCCAGGATGAACAGCACGGAGGTGTTGGCAAACAAAAGCGCCACGGTTTCGCCGGTGAGGAAGCCGGGCGCGGCGATCTCGATGATCAGCAGCAGGCCGACCAGCAGGATCAGCGGAATGGCGCCTTGCGTCCACTTGCCCTCGAAAACCTGCCTGATGGAGAACGCCTCATTCATCGGTTCACACCATCGCCCTGAGAAGATCGACCTGGTTCGGCTTGTTGCCCGGACTGGCATCGAAGCGCGCGGTGATTGCACCGTCGCGCATCACCAGCACCTGGTGCGACAGACCGATCGTTTCCTCCAGCGTGTCGGAAATCAAAAGGATCGCCACGCCTTGCGCCGAGAGATCGCGCACCAATTCGTAGACCTCCTCCTTGGCGCCGACATCGAGCCCGCGTGTGGGATGGTCGAGCACCAGGATGCGCGAGCCCGCCGTCATCCAGCGCGCCAGCACCACCTTCTGCTGGTTGCCGCCGCTGAGCTTGCGGCAGGCGGCATCGGGACCGGGCGCCTTGATGCGCAGCCGCTTGATCCAGTCGGCGGCAAGCCGGCGCTCCTTGCCATAGTCGATGGCGCCATGGCGCATGACGCTGGAGAGATCGGCCAGCGAAATGTTCTCCGCGATCGACAGGAACATCACCAGCCCTTCGAGCCGGCGCTCGCGCGGGACATAGCCGATGCCCTTGCGCACAGCCGGCCCCGGCGAGGAGAAGCGCACGGCATCGCCGGCGATTTTCATCTCGCCCGCATCATGCTGGACGAAGCCGCCAACGGTGCGCGTCACCTCCTCGCGGCCGGAGCCGACGACGCCGGCAATGCCGACGATCTCGCCCGCCCGGATCGAGAGATCGACGCCGTGATAGTAGCCGTTGGCGCCAAGCCCCTTGGCCTCGACCATCACGATATCGCGCGGCGCGAGCTGGCGGGCCTCGCGGTAATATTCGGCCTGCAGGCCGCGCCCGACCATGATCTCGTGCAGCTCCGGCGCGGTGACTTCAGCTGCGCGGTGCTCGGCGACGACCGCGCCGTCCTTCATCGTGTAGACACGGTCGGAGATGTTGAGCACCTCGTCGAGGCGGTGCGAGACGAACACAAAACTGGCGCGGGATTTAAGCGAGCGCACCCGCGCGAACAGCACCTCGATATCAGCGGCGTTGAGCACCGAGGTCGGCTCGTCGAGCAGGATCAGCAACTGCCGCTCGACCACTTCCTCCAAGGTCAGCGCCTTGGCGAGCTCGACCATCTGGCGTGCGGCGAAGGTGAGTTCGGAGGTGCGCGCGGTGACGTCGATGTCGATGCCGATCTTGGCCAGTTGCCGCCGCGCCGCCGCGTTCATGGCGCGCCAATTGACGAGGCCGAAGCGGGTGAAGCGGTCCTCTTCGCCGAGATAGATGTTTTCGGCAACCGTCAGGTTCAGCACCAGCGACTGCTCCTGGAACACCATGCCGATGCCATGCCTGGCCGCATCACGGGCGTTGCGCATGCGCAGCTGTTCGCCATCCAGCGTGAGCGAGCCGCCATCCGGCCGGTAGCCGCCGGCCAGCACCCGCATCAGCGTCGACTTGCCGGCGCCGTTCTCGCCGATCAGCCCGACAACTTCATTGGGCCGCACCTCGATGGAGACGTCGCGCAGCGCCTGGACGCCGGGGAAATTCTTGATGATGTTGGACGCCTGCAGCATGGCGTTCACTTGACGATTTTCAGGCGGACACGGTCGAGCGACAGCGCCACCGCGGCGATGATCATCAGACCCTGCACCGTCTGCTGGATGTAGGGCGAGATGCCGAGCAGGATCATGCCATTGGCAAGCACGGTGACGATCAGCACACCGATCAGCGTGTTGACGACGCCGCCCTCGCCGCCGGTCAAAGCGGTGCCGCCGACGACCACTGCGGTGACCGCTGCAAACAGCCTGCCGTCGCCGATGACGGCGTGCGACTGGCCGAGCTGTGCCGCGGCCAGCACGCCGGCAATGCCGAAGAAGAACCCTGCCAGCGCAAAAGCGGTGATGCGCACGCGCACGACATTGACGCCGGAGAGCTTGGCGACATCCTCATCACCGCCGATCGCCAATATGTGGCGGCCGAGCTTGGTGTGATACTGGATGACGGTGGCGAGCAGGAAGGCGCCGAACGCGACCCAGACCGCCACCGGAAGGCCGAGGAAACGGTGCAAGGCCAGGTCGCGGATCGAGGCGTCGTTCAGCTTGATGGCCGTGCCGCCCAGCATATAGACCGACAGGCCGAGGCCGATGAACCACATGCCGAGCGTGCCCATGAAGGACGGGATGCGCAGCATGGTCTGGACGAGACCGCTGACGAAGCCCATGGCGGTGCCGGCGGCGATGGCAGCGAGCACCGCCCACCAGCCATAGTCGTTGCCGTTGCCGTCATTGGCGGCGAGCAGCACAAGCACCATCGCCGCCACCGAAAGCGTGCCTTCGACTGCGAGGTCGATGCTGCCCATCAGGATGATGAAGGTCAGCCCCATCGCCAGCGTCAGCGGCACGGCGGCGGAATTCGCAAGCCGCACCAGATTGCGCAGCTCGATGAAATTGGGGTTGGCAATGGCGATGAGTACGCAGAGTACAATCAGCACCGCCAGCGGCGCCAGGCTGCGCCAGCGCCTGCCGCCCAGGAATGTCGCGATGCGGCCGGGGAACGATGCCATGGGCGTCGTCCGCTCTATGTCCGAAACGGACTTCAGGGGTTCTGTATGGATTGTCAAGAAACCGCTTCCCGTCTGCTGGTGACAGCCGTCGCGACAAGGGGATCGCGACGGCTGCGGGAGGAAGCGGGCCGCCAGGGAGTTGCAGCCCACTCCGATGGATCAGGTGCGGATTGCTCCGGTGACCCGGCCCCACAGATCGTTCCAGTCGATCTCGGGCTTCGCATCGACATTGGTCTTGTAATATTCCTCGACATTGTCGTGCGAGATCAGCACCGCCTTGCCGTAGAACTCGCGGTGCTCCGGGGGCTCCTTGGTCGGGTCGAACTTGCCGATCTTGGCGTTGTAGCCGATGGCTAGACCCATGCCGCCCTGCCAGAACGGATCCGAAGTGACCGTGCAGGCGAACTCGCCGGTGCGCACCGCATCGACCGCCGTCTTGATGCCGTCGACGCCGACGATCGGCACCTTGCCGGCGAGATTTTCGGCACGCAGCGCTTCCAGTGCGCCGGAGCCCATATCGTCATTGGCCGCCCAGATGCCCTTGATGTCGTCGCCGAAGCGGGTGAGCAGATTGCCCATCAGGTCGAAGGCTTCGGTCGACTTCCAGTTGGCGACCTGAAAGTCGAGCAGCTTGATGTCCGGGTTGGCGGCGAGCGCCGCATCGAGGCCCTTCTTGCGTTCGATCGCCGCCGTGGTCGAGATCAGGCCGCCGAGTGCGACGATGCCGCCCTTGCCGCCAATGGTCTTGAACAGGATCTCGGCGATGGTCTTGCCGCTGTCGATGCCGTCGAACTCGATATGCGAGACATAGTTCGGGTTGAAATCCTTCGGGTGCAGATCCCCAGGCTTGTTCCACTGCGTCACCACATAGGCGCCGGCCTTGGCGCAGGCCTCGACGATCGGGCGCGCATCGGGCGTGTCGTTGGGATCGGAATTCAGCACCATGTTGCCGCCGGTCTTGGCCAGCATCGCCTTGATGTCGGCAATGCCCTTCTCGCTGTTGCCTTCCGAAACCAGCGTGACGTGTTCCAGCCCGGCCCATTTGGCATACGCTTCCGCGCCGGTCTTCCACACCGCGTGATAGGGGTTGGACAGCGAGCGGATCGACGTCACCAGAGTCGGCTTGTCCTGCGCGCGCAGCACGCTCGGCATGGCGAGTGCCGCCACGCCGGCGGTGGCGCCCATCATCAGCGTGCGCCGGTTGACCGCAAAATTCTTCGTGTCGTTCATACCTCGAAACCTCCCGATTGAATTCTGTTCCGCCCGGCATCTTGCGCAGGGAGCGCGGCCGGGACCTCCTGGTGAGGATCGTCAAGCTCCTCCACTTGTACGACAACCCTTCAACACGATAACCATACCCTTTCTCTTGACGTGGCACAAGCGACTTGAGATCGTCGCGCGCAAGAGGAAGGGGCGGTGATTTCACCGCTGGCAGGAGCTTGATCCCGAAAAGTGGGAACCGGTTTTCTCGGACAAACGGGAAACCGTTTTGTCCGGAGATCTTGCTCCCAAAAGAGAGCCTGTAGTGGAAATGACGGATTACATCATTGTCGGCGGCGGTTCGGCTGGCTGCATTCTGGCCGCCCGGCTGAGCGAGGACCCGGACGTGTCCGTCGTGCTGCTCGAGGCCGGTCCGCCCGACACCGATCGCTACATCCATCTGCCGGTCGGCTTCTTCAAGATGACGTCGGGGCCGCTGATCTGGGGCTATGACACCGCGCCCGGCAAGGAAATCGACGGCCGCACCATGGTCTATCCGCAGGCCCGCGTGCTCGGCGGGGGCTCCTCGATCAACGCCCAGGTGTTCACCCGCGGTTGCCCGCAGGATTATGACGGCTGGGCGGCTGACGCCGGCTGTGCCGGCTGGAGCTATGCCGACGTGCTGCCCTACTTCGTCCGCTCCGAGGGCAACGACACTTTTGCCGATGCGCAGCACGGCACTGACGGCCCGCTCGGCGTCTCCAGCGGCGCGCCGCATCCGCTGACCCGCATCTTCGTCAAGGCGGCGCAGCAGGCGGGCCTTCCTTTCCGGGCCGACTTCAACGCCGGTGAGCAGGCGGGCGCCGGCTTCTACCAGACGACGACGCGTCGGGGGAAACGCTCGAGCACGGCGGTCGCCTATCTGAAGCCGGCGCTCGGCCGCAAGAATCTGACGCTACGCACCGACGCCTCGGTCAGCCGCATCGTGGTCGAGAACGGCCGCGCCATCGGTGTAGAGATCATCGTCAATGGCCGCACCGAACTGCTCCGCGCCGAGCGCGAAGTCATCGTCGCCGCCGGCGCCATCGGCTCGCCGAAATTGCTGATGCTGTCCGGCATCGGCCCGGCCGTGCATCTCGGCCAGCACGGCATCAAGGTGGTCCACGATTCCAAAAACGTCGGCCAGAATCTGCACGATCACATGGACGTCGATGTCGTCGCCGAGCTCAACGGACCGCACGGCATCGACCGTTACAAGAAGAAGCGCTGGCAAGCGGTCGCCGGTCTTGAATATGCGCTGTTCGGCAAGGGGCCGGTGGCCTCCAACATTGTAGAGTCCGGCGGCTTCTGGTGGGGCGACCGCGCGGAGAAGACGCCGGACATCCAGTTCCATTTCCTGCCCGGCGCCGGCGTTGAGGAAGGCATCGGCTCGGTTCCCGGCGGCAATGGCTGCACGCTGAACTCCTACCATGTGCGCCCGCGTTCGCGCGGCAGCGTCACGCTCAAGTCCGCGGACCTGCGCGATGCGCCCATCATCGACCCCAACCCGTTCGCCGAGCGCTATGATCTCGAACGCGCCATCGACGGCATCGAGATCAGCCGCGAAATCCTGTCGCAGCCAGCCTTCGCCAGATACATCAGCCGCGAGCATCTGCCCGGCAAGGCGATGCAAGGGCGCTCAGCACTCGAAGCCTTCGCCCGAGAACATGGCCGCAGCGCCTATCACCCAGTCGGCACCTGCCGGATGGGCGGCGATGCCGACAGCGTCGTCGATCCCGAGTTGCGCGTGCGCGGTCTGCAAGGCCTGCGTGTCTGCGACAGCTCGGTCATGCCAAGCATCGTGTCCTCCAACACCAACGCGGCCGTGGTCATGATTGCGGAGAAGGCTGCGGATCTGATTGCGGGGCGAACGCTGCCGGTGGCGTAAGCAGGACAATCGCATGTGGTGGCGCCACGCGATTGCCCTGCCTTGAGCACCTGTCGCTGAGCGCATAGCACTCGAACCGCACTAAAAACGACAGCCTCCCGCAGCGCCTTCAACCGACGCTTGCGCAACCCACCAACCGACCGGAAACCCCCGGTTGCGGGCTCGTTGCCGACGCCTGCGCGGGGATGTGAAAGCGCTTTTGCGCCAGTTCCGCGATCACACCATATGAACCGATCCAAGCTCTGCTAGCTTGTGGGCGTGGGACTTGTCCCGCTTTGGCCGGTGCTTCAGGCAACCCCATCCCAACCCCCGCCCCCTGCGGTACCGGCCATCCCCCTCCCCCTTTTGGCAGGCTTCTCGACCTGCCATCCTCAGCCGTCCCTGCCAACTTCGAGGTCGACGACGAGGCCTGATGCGTGGCATGCAAATCAAGACCATCGGCAGCGTATCGAGGGATTTCACATCGGCTGTCTGGACGACGTCCTGGAGAGCGACAGATCGGGGTCGAGCCGCCTCAGCTCCCGGTTGATGGCCGCCAGGCGCTCCGGTTCGCCTTCCGTGTTGCAGACATTGAGAGTAACGACGCGTAAGCGCATCAGCGAACCACCGCCGCGATGCGTTCCAACGTGGTGCGCGAAACGGCTCGGCCATCGGCGCGGTTCGGCTTGCCAAATGCCGCCATGCCGCCCATACACGGCTTGAACAACCGCCCCGAGGGTCTGCGCCCATTTTGCCAAAGGATACTCTCCGATGTCTGTGACGCCGTCCCCCTGGTCAAAGCCGTGACGGCCTCCCTCGCAAGCCTGGGCTGGACGGATTTCTTCGGCGACCAGCTTGAAGCCGATGAGGCAGACCTCGTGCCGACGCGCATCGCCTCGGTGCACCGCGACCGCCTGGCCGGCCTGTCCCGGGCAGGGCCAGTGGATCTGACGCTGCCGGCCAATGCCAACACCGGCGACTACGCCGTCGGCGACTGGGTGCTGGTCGAGCAGCATACACATCTGCTGCTCCGCCGGCTGACCCGCAAGACGGTGCTGGAGCGCCGTACCCAGGGCGGCAGGATCCCGCAGCTGGCCGCGGCCAATGTCGACACGCTGTTCATCGTGACGTCCTGCAATGCCGATTTCAACATCGCCCGGCTCGAGCGCTATCTGGCGCTGGCCAACGAGGCTGGAACGACGCCGGTGATCCTGCTGACCAAGGCCGACACCGCTGACGATGCCGAGAGATACCAAAGCCAGGCTGCCGCCCTTCAGCGTGGTTTGCCCGTAGTGACGCTGAACCCGCGCGTCGCCGATGCCGCAGCGGCGCTTGCTCCCTGGTGTGGCGCAGGGCAGACGGTGGCGCTGGTCGGCTCCTCCGGGGTCGGCAAATCGACGCTGGTCAACACGCTGGCCAGATCGGCGCAGCAATCGCCGCAACAGACGGCGGGCATCCGGGAACACGATGCCAAGGGTCGCCACACCACCACGGCGCGGTCGCTGCACCCCATTGCCGGTGGCGGCTGGGTAATCGACACACCGGGCATGCGCACGCTGCATGTCAGCGACGTCGCCTCCGGCATCGACACGCTGTTTGCCGAAATCACCGAGCTCACACCGCTGTGCAAATTCCGCGACTGCACCCATGTCCACGAACCGGGCTGCGCGGTGCAGGCTGCGTTGAAGGCGGGTACGCTCGACCCCGAGCGCCTTGCCCGCTGGCGCAAGCTGTCGGAGGAAAACCAGGGCAACACGCCGGTTCAGAGCGGCCCGCGCGGCAACAAATCTCCCGCGAGCCGCCCGAAGCGGCGTTGAACATCCGGAAAATTCCAGCGAGAGAAATTGGAGGCCTGGCCATGTGCCGGGCCTCCGTGCTTTCACTCTCCCCGCATCGTCGCCTGGAATGTCGGCAGGTGCTTCTGCTGCGCCTCCAGCATGCGCTCGCGGTAGACGCCGTAGATGACGTCGGTGTCGTGCAGCGTCACGCCGGCAATGGTCGGCGAGGCGAAGACCGGCAGTTCGATGCCGCGCTTGGCGAGCTGCTCGGCCGTGCGCGCGATCAGCTCATGCGCCAGGATCATGGCAAGCACCGTCGATGAGCCCGACACCGGCCGGCTCCAGCCCTCGACCGGCACGATGGCGTCCTCGATCGGCGAACAGGTGTCGATGACGAGGTCGGCGGCATCCGCCAGCCGCTTGCCGGACGAGTGCGTCGCCGGTTTGTCCAGATTGTTCTTGCTGGTGACAGCGACGACGAACATGCCGCGCTTCCTGGCGTAGAGCGCGGTGTCGATGCCCGACGAGTTGCGGCCGCTATGGCCGAAGATTATGATGGAATCACCCTTGTTGAGCGGCTGGTGGTCGAGGAATTTCTCGGCGTATTTTTCCGTCCGCTCCAGCCACAACAGCTCGCGCACGCCGCCGGCGCCGAGCACATTGTGCCACATCACGCGCGGGTCGGTCAGCGGGTTGAAACCGACATAGCTGCCATAGCGCGGAAACACTTCCTGCACCGGCAGCACCGAATGGCCGGAGCCATAGAGATGCACCAGCCCGCCGCCCTCGAGGGAGTCGGCAAAGCGGCTGGCGGCCTGGCCAAAGGCCTCTTCATTGGCTTTCGCAGCCTGGTCGATGAGGGCGGCGAGACGGTGGATGTAGAGATCGGACACGTGGGTACTCCTGTTTGCTGTGTCGGTCTGGAATGGATCAGCTTCTCGGGTTCAGCGGCACGCGTCCGGCGCGCAGCGTCGAGCGGATTTCGTAGCGGTCGCCGCGCATGATCGAGACGGTGAATTCGAACGGGCCGCGCTCGTCGGTGGTGATGCGTTCGACGACGAAGGCCGGGCTGCCGACAGCGAGGTCGAGCAGTTCGGCGTCCGCCGCGCCGACCGCGCCGACCCGGTAGTTCTCCCGCGCGGCCACCGGCACGATGCCGTAATGGCGCTCCAGCGCCTCGTAGAGCGAGCCCTGCAGCAGGCCGGCATCGAGGAAGCCCGGCACGCGCACCGCCGACAGCTGCGCCGTCTGGATGCCGATCGGCTCGTTGTTGCCGAGCCGCAGCCTGCGAATGCGCACCACCGGATCGCCCTCCTCGATCTCCAGCGCGCCGGCAGCCGCCGCATTGGCGGTGGTCAGGCTGCAGTCGAGCAGGCGCGAGCCCGCGACCACGCCCATATTGCCCATCTCCTGGGTAAAGCTGGTCAGCTCGCGCGTGCCGGCGACCAGCGTGGTCGAGCGCACGAACGTGCCGCGGCCATGTTCGCGCCTGAGCAGTCCTGCCTCCTCGAGATTGCGCAAGGCGTGGCGCAGCGTGATGCGGCTGACGCCGAACAGGGCGCACAGCCTGTCCTCCGCCGGGATCTGGTCGCCCGTTGCCCATTCGCCGCTCTTGACGATGGCTCGGATCGCCTCTTCGACCTGGTACCAGAGCGGCTCCGGCCGTCTGCGGTCCGGTTGCTGAAAGCTTGCTTCGCTCATCGCACCTGCCTCCACCCTTGCCCAACGGCGCCGGCCAGCGCCGCGCCGACCAGACCGGCGCGGGGACCGAACTTTCCAGCCTTGACGTCGATGCCGCGCAGATGTGGCGGCAGTTGACGTCGCAGCGCCGCAAGCAGCGGCGGCCGGATCACATCCAGCGCCTCCGCCAAACCACCCGAAATCAGCACCGCTTGCGGATCGAGCAGCGCGACAGCGCCTGCCAGCGCGGTGCCGAGCTGTCGCGCCGGCAGTTCAAGCAAGGTGAGTGCAGCCAGCTCGCCGGCCTGGGCAGCGGCGATCAGTTGGCGGCCGTCGGCAAGGCCGATCTGGCCGGCAAGGGCATCGAGCGCCCGGCCCGACGCAACGCGCTCCAGCCAGCCGCTGCGCTCTTCACCATGATCCCTCACGTCGGCGCAGGCCCAGCCGAACGAGCAGGCGCCGCCATGCGCGCCGGCAACGATGCGGCCATTGGCCAGCACCGCCGAACCGATACCGGTGCCGATGGCGAGCAGGATCGCATCCGGCATGTTTTTCGCACTGCCTTCGACAGCCTCTCCCAGCAGCGCGATCTGTGCGTCATTGCCGAGCGCTACGCGCACTTTGGGAAACAGCGGCTGGATATCGACGCCGTCGAGGAACGGCAAGTTGGGGATCCAGCGGCAGATTGAGCCCTCGACCAGACCCGGCACCGCGATGCCAAGCGCTGAGACCGACCCGGCCTCAGTGCACAGCGCGTCGATGCGCGCAATGAAGGCATCAAGGGTTGCCGGCGCCGGCTCGCTGCCCAGCGCCTCCAACGCACCGACATCGCCCGTAGATACGGCAGCGCGCAGATTGGTGGCGCCGAGATCGATGGCGAGTACCCGCGTCATCGACCCGACCCTTTGCCGAAGGGGAGCGAGAACAGACCGCTGCCGGCATTCCACGAATGCGACGCCGCCGCGAAGGCCTGCGCATGGCGCGTGCCGCGCAGGCAGCCGCGCAGCCGGTAGAGCGAACTGTAATAGTCGACATAGGGGAAGCTGCTCAGGCCGCGCGCCAGCTCATACTCCATGACCGCGTCGCGCCAGGCCTCGAACCCGTCGCTGACATCGACGAGATGCTCGGGCCGGAAGCCGTCATCGTCCTCCCAGTTCTCGCCGAACAGCAGCAGTTGCGGCGTGTGCGCCGGATGGTCGCTGGCAACGGTCGGCAGTCCGGCGAAGAAGATACCGGTCTTCGTCAAATGGGCGGCGGCGCGATGGTCCTTGTGCCAACTGCCATGCCAATGGGTGATGACGATCTCGGGTTTCAGCTCGCGAATGATGTCGCCCACTTCGAGCGCCGTCTGATCGTCTGTGGGCAGGAAGCCGTCGCGCAGGCCAAAGCCACGCATGGTGACGCCGAGCCGCTCCGCCGCGCTGCCCGCTTCCTCTTCCTTCTGCACGCAATAATGCGCGGGAACCAGGTACGGATGGCCCTGCTCACCCATGGTCAGATGCAGGAAGGTCACCGTGGCGCCGCGCTTGACGGCAGCGGCCGCCAGCGGCCCGGCCATCACCTCGGCATCGAAGGCGTGCGCGCCGACCACCAGGATGGATTTCGCCGCATAAATTCTGTCTTCGATCATTTCATGCCTCCTCCGGTGCCCACGCCTTCGCGAATCTGGCGCGCCAGCAGACAATACATGATCAGGATGGGCGCCATGGATATCGCCAGCGAGGCGAACACCAGGCCCCAGTCGGTGCGGAACTGGCCGACGAAGATGCTGATCGCCAGCGGCACCGTCTTGTAGCGGTCGTCGAAGATGAAGATCAGCGGGAAGAAGAAATCGTTCCACACCGCGATCGCGGTGAAGATGGCCACGATCGACACCGCCGGCTTGACCATCGGCAGGATGATCTGGAACAGGATGCGGACCTCGCCGGCGCCGTCCATGCGCGCGGCCTCGTCCAACTCGGAGGGCAAGACGCGCATGAAATTGGCGAAGATGAAGACGGCGAAGGGAATGCGGATCGCCGAATAGACCAGGATCAGCCCGGTCAGCGAATCCAGCAGGCCGAGATTGCGCATCAGCGTGAACAGTTCGACCGAGGCCAACCGGATGGGCAGCATGATGCCGGACAGGAACAGGCCGAGCATGATGGCATTCCAGCCAAGCTTGTAGCGGCTGAGCGGATAGGCGGCCATCGCCGAGACGACGATGGTGAGGATGACGGCGCCGCCCGTGACGATCAGGCTGTTGATGAAATTCTGGCCGAGATCGGCGCGCGTCCAGGCGTTGATGAAATTGTCGAAGGCAAAGCTTTGCGGCAGGCCGAGCCTGTTGTCGTAGATCTCGGCCGTGGTCTTGAAACAGGAGACGACAAGGATGTAGAGCGGCAACAGCACAGCCGCCGTCCAAACGACCAGCACCGTCCAGCCGGGCAGCCGCGCCAGCTGCCGAGAGATGTCTGGCCTCTGCGCAATCGCCAGCGCGCTCATAGCTGCACCGTGCGGCGGTCGAAGAAGCGCAGCATCATGAGCGTGCCGATGCTGAGGATCAAAAACAGCACGGTGCCGAGCGCCAGCGCCAGACCGATATCGGTGATGCCGACAGCGCCTTCCGCGCCGAAGGCCAGCCGGTAGAAGTAGGTCACCAGCGTGTCGGTCGAATAGCTCGGATTGCCCTGCACGCCCTGCATGACATAGACGATGTCGAACTGGTTGAAGGTGTTGATGAACGACAGCGTCGTCAGCGTGCCCAGCGCCGGCATCAGCAGCGGCAGCGCGATCGAGAACAGCATGCGCGCATTGCCGGCGCCGTCAAGTTTTGCCGCCTCGAAAATCTGGCCGGAAATCTGCCGCAGACCTGCCGTGTAGATCAGCACCGGCAGGCCCATCCAGTTCCAGGCATCGACGGCGATCAGCATGGCGAGCGCGGTGTGGCTGTTGCCGAGCACAGTCAGGCTGCCCTGGTGCAGGCCAAGCCCGTTCAGCGCCCATTCGACGACGCCGCCCGGTGCCAAAAGCAACCGCCACAGCGCGCCGACGATGACCGGGCTCAGCACCGCCGGAAAGAAGAACACCGACTGGAAGAACGCAGCACCCCTGTCGCGCAGGAACAGCAGCCAGGCGAACAAAAGCCCGATTCCGTTCTGGAACAGCATGATGCCGAAGAACCAGGCGGTGTTGTGCCACAGCGCGCCGTAGATCCGCGCGCCGCTGGGGAAAACGAACAGCCTTGAGAAATTCGACAGGCCGGCGAACTCGACCATGCGCAGCCCCTTCCAGACGAAGAAGCTGCCCCACAGCGACATCCCCAGGGGATAGAGGACGAACAGCGCATAGACCGCCAGCGCCGGCAGGATGAACAGCACGGCCATGCGCTGCTGCGTGCGGCGAAGGCTGCTGGTGCGGCGAAGGGTGCTCATGCGCTTTTCTGGTCCGTGAGAGGCCGGCCGCTTTTGCGACCGGCCGCGCCTACTGCTTCGGCTTGAACCAGGTGGCGACCGCGGCCTGCATGTCGGCCGCCAGCTTCTCCGGCGCGATGTTGCCTTCGACCATGTCGATGATCTCCGACTGCAGCACCGAAGACGCCGTCGGCGACTGCCAGCGGAAGCCGACCAGCGTCAGATAGGGCGTCGAATTCTTCGCCATCTCCATCATCGCGGCCAGCACTGGATCCTTCACCGTCACATCCGTGCGGGCCGGCGGCCAGCCGAGCTCGTCGGCGAACATCTGCGCGAACTCTGCCGAAGCCATGAAGCCCAGCACCTTGGTCGCGGCTTCCTTGTTTTGGCTCTCGGAGACCAGGCCATAGGAGCCGTCGGAGAAGGCCGAGGTGTAGAGCTTTGCCCCGGCATCGTCGGCGGGGAACGGGAAGATCGAGAATTTCAGTTTCGGGTTCTGCGCCTTGAAGCTGCCGTTCTCGAACGAACCGCCGAGGAACATCGCCGCCTTGCCGCCGATGAACTGCTGCGTGGCGGTGGTGTAGTCGATGCCGGCGAAACCATCGGGGAAATACGGCTTCAGCTCGGCAAAGCGCTTCAGCGCCGCGACATAGCGCGGATCCTCGAAGGTCGCCTTGCCGCTCATCATCTCGTCGTAGAAGCCGGGACCATAGACGGTCGGGCCGACGACGCCGACGGCGATCTCCAGCTCCCAGGCCGAGCCGTTGGCGCCGCCGGTGGCGATCGGCGTGATGCCGGCCGCCTTCAGCTTCTCGCAGACAGCGGTGAAATCCTTGTAGGTCTTGGGGATCTCGATGCCTTGGGCGGCGAAAATATCCTGGTTGTAGAAGACGCCCATCATCGGCACCGAGTAGGGCACGCCATAGAGCTTGCCGTCGCTGCGGCCGCGCGCGCCGCCAAGCGCCGCGTCCTCCATGTTCTTCAGCTCCGGCACGCTGTCGTCCAGCGCGTCGAGATAGCCGGCCTCGACGAAGGGCTGCAATTCGCCATAGGCCTTGAGCTGCGCGATGTCGGGCCCGCGCCCGCCGCGCAGCGCCGTGCTCAGCCGGTTCTGGTAGTCGGCATCCGGCGTGAACTGGATGGCGACCTTGATGCCGGGATTCTTCGCCTCGAAGGCATCGAAGATGCGGCGCATCGCCGCCTCGTCCTCGGTGCGCCAGCTCCACAGCGTCACCGTGCTGTCGGCGGCTCGCGCCGGCAATGAGGCAAAGACGCCGGCGCAGGCGGCGGCAAGGCCGCCGATCAGCCTAAGCGCTGCGCGCCGGTGAAGTGAAAGCATGCTCATTGCCAGTCTCCCATTGTTCTCTGTGCTTGGCGTCCCGCGGCGTTCCCGTGCCGTGAGAAGTCATTGGTTCGGCAAAAGTCATTATAACGACATAGCGGTATTCGCAAGAGGTCTGCTGCGCCTCAGGAATGGCGGCGTTGGCCCCCTCACGACATTGCAGTACCTGCATCCATTTGTTACCTAACGATAAATATCCACATTCAAGCGCCGCAAAGAAATCTGTGACCGTACCATGTGAGACTTTTTCGCCAGCAAGCCCTTGCGTCGCCGCGCTGACTTGTCATAACGTCATTGTGAACCGATAGGAGGATGAGGAATGTCGTTTGCCTGGACGTCGAAACTGGCACTGGCCGCAGGCCTCGCCATCCTGCCCACCACCGGCTGGGCGCAATCGGTCAACATCTCCTATCTCACCCACTGGTCGCCGGAGACGGTCGCGCTGCTGGAAGCGGCGGCCAAGGATTATGCCAAGACCAATCCGGATGTCAGCGTCACCGTGCGCGCCGTCCCCTTCGGCGACCTCCTGACCACGCTGCGCTCGCAAGGCGGCGGCGCGGACGGCCCGACGATCGGCGGCATCTACGATCTCTGGTTGCCGGAACTGGCGCGCGACAAGCTGGTCGCGCCCGCCCCCGATGCGGTGGCCAGCGAGGTCAAGGCCGCATGGCCGGCGGGCATCACCAGCGCCGCCTCGGTCGGCGGCACGCTCTACGGCATCCCCAACGAAATCGACGTCTATGCGCTGAACTACAACAAGGCGCTGTTCAAGCAGGCCGGCATCGCGGCGCCACCCAAGACCTGGGACGAGTTCAAGGATGCGGCCAAGAAGCTGACCAACCAGGATGCGGGACAGCAAGGCTTCGGCATGATCAACTCCTGGGCGGCCGGCGTCGTCCACCCCTTCGCCTCGCTGCTGGTCTCCAATGGCGGCGACCTGGTCAAGGACGGCAAGCCGGTGCTCGACAGCCCGCAGGCCGCGGAGACTTTCCAGCTCTATGAAGACCTGATCAAGTCGGGCGCCAGCGTGCCGTCGATGGCGACAGCCGACGCCAACACCACCGGCCCCTTCCTCGACAATTTCGTCTCCGGCAAGACCGGCATGATCATCATGGCCAATTGGTGGGAGAGCGCACTGAAGGCCGGCATGGGCGACAAGTTCGCCGACATTGCAACGGCGCCGCTTCCCGTCGGCCCGAGCGGCGACAAGCCGCATTCGATCTCCTACTCCTGGATGACCGTGGTCAACGCCAATGCAGGTGCGGCCGAGCAGAAGGCGGCATGGGACTTCCTCGCCTGGCTGAACAATCCAAAGTCCGGCAAGAACGGCGCTTCCGCGATGTCGGATATCCTGATGTCGATGGGCATCCTGCCCTCACGCCTCTCCGACATCGAGGCGCACAAGGACAAGCTCGGCTCGGAATTCCTCTCCGGCTATGTCAGCGTGCTCACCGACGCCAAGCCGTTCCCTGTCGTGCCCGGCGGCCAGGAATTCTCGGAATCGCTGCAGCAGACGCTCGAGGCGTTGCAGTATGGCCAGGTCTCGGCCAAGGATGCGCAGGCGACGGCGCAGGCCGACGCCATTTCGATCCTGGAGCGCGCCGCCAAATAATGATTCAGAGGTACCGTGCCTCGGCGGGCATCATGCTGGCGCCCGCCGTGACGCTGATCGGCATCTTCGTCCTGTTGCCGATGCTGCTCACCGTCTGGCTGTCGTTCCAGGACTGGTCGACGCAGACACCGTTTTCCAGCGCCGGCTTCATCGGCCTCGACAATTTCCGCGAGATTTTCGGGGTCTCCTCGGTCGGCCGCGATTTCAAGGCCGCGCTCGCCAATACCGCGATCTACACCGCGCTCTCCGTCATCCTCATCCTGCCGCTGTCGGTGGCCTTTGGGCTGATGGTCTACCAGCGCGATGTCGCCGGCGGCACGGCGCTGCGCACGGTGCTGTTTGCCACCTACATGGTGCCGATGATCGCCGTGGCGCTGGTCTGGTCGAAACTCTATTCGCCGAGCGAAGGCCCGCTCAACCAGATGCTCGGCCTGATCGGCATCGGCCCGCAGCCTTTCCTGTCGTCGCCGCGCTCGGCGCTGATCTCGATCATCTTCCTCAATGTCTGGCAACAGGTCGGCTATTTCACCGTGCTGGCGATCGCCGGGCTGACGCAGATCCAAGGCAGCCTCTACGAGGCGGCGAAGCTCGATGGCGCCAGCCGCTTCGAGCAGTTCCGCTTCATCACGCTGCCGCTGATGCGGCGCACGCTGCTGTTCAGCGCCGTCATCGCCATCATTAACGCCGTGCAGGTGTTCGAGCCGGTTGCCCTGATCACGCAGGGCGGGCCGGTCGGCTCGACCAATGTGCTGACCTACCACATCCGCCGCGTCGGCATCGAGCGTGCGCAGGGTGGACTGGGTTCGGCCATGGCGGTGATGCTGATGCTTTCGCTGATTGTCGTCATCTGCGCGCTGTTTGCCTTCGCCAACCGGAAGAACGGCGAATGAGCGCGGGATCGTCGAGCCGGCTGTCGCGCCGGCGCCCGTCCGGCCACAAGGCGCTGCTGGCGACGCTGATGCTGCTGGTCGCCGTCGCCTCGGCCTTCCCGCTGGTATGGATGGTGCTGTCGAGCCTCAAGACGCCGGCCGAGAGCATGCAGGTGCCGCCGGTGTGGATCCCCCTTACGCCGAGCTTCGACGCCTATGAGAAGGTGTCGGGCGTGGTCAATGTCGGCCGCTCGATGTGGAATTCCCTGGTCATCGCCTCGATCACCACCGCCGGCATCCTGTTGACCAGCATGATGGCCGGCTACGCCTTCGCCAAATACCACTTCCCCGCCAAGTCGCTGCTGTTCTCTGTGCTGATCGCCACCATGTTCCTGCCGCCGATCGTGACGCTGATCCCGCTCTATCGCCTGGTCGGCTCGATCGGCCTCAACGCCAGCCTCGCCGGCATCATCGTGCCCAATCTCGCCAATGCTTTCGGCATCTTCCTGATGCGCCAGTTCATCTCCGGCGTTCCCGACGAGCTCATCGACGCCGCGCGCATGGACGGCGCCTCGGAGTTCTTGATCCTCTACAAGATCGTCGCTCCCAGCGTCGCCCCCGCAATCGCGGCTCTGGCCCTCTTCGCCTTCGTCTATCACTGGAACAGCTATCTGTGGCCGCTGACCGTGCTGCAGGGCAATGCCGACGCCTATCCGATCGTCATCAGCCTGAGCCGCCTGCTCAGCTACAACAGAGGCGCGGTCAACACCGGCCTGGTGATGGCCGGCGCCACGCTCGCCGTGCTGCCGCCGCTCATCCTGTTCGTCTTCCTGCAGCGCTTCTTCGTCGATTCCATCGTCGGCTCGGCGATCAAGGGATAGCGCACCAAACCCTCAAGCGCTCGGCCTGGTTCCGCCACAGATCAGATAGTAGCACTCGTCGTAGCGCATGTAGTCAGCCGCGCCCTTGTCCGGCCATTCGCCCGTGTCGAAACGGATTTTGAGAAGGCTTCTGCACTGCGCCACCTTCGCTGCATTGCTGTCCGGGAACAGGGTGACGAGCAGGCCTTGCGGAGCGCCGAAGGAAACCGCCGAGAGAACGAGGCAGCCGAGGCTGGCAGCAAGGAAGAGAGACAAGTTGCGCATTGTTACCGAATACGGCTGGGCCGATGCTCTGACAATGAACAACCGATATCATGATTAACACATGCGTAGCAGTGTTTTGCCCAGTAAAGCGACCGAAGAGTACTTGGCGCCCCGCCGCTGCCAGGTCTGCTGCGGCGGCGGTAGCGCCTTCGGCAGGTCAATCCCTTAGGGCAACGCCAGTCCCCCAGGTGATTGCTTCTACCGCTGAAACACGGCAGCTCCCGTCCTCACCCGAACCTTGCCGCCGTCCAAGCCCCACCAGCCGCATCCGACTCCACCGCCGCCGCAACAAACTTCACCCCGCGCGCGCCCTCCACCACATCGGGCACCTGCGCCGCGCGCGCCGCATCCACCACCCCACCAGAGCGATGGGCGCGAATGATATCAGCGGCGTCGCGGTAGAAATTGGCGAAGGCCTCGATATAGCCTTCCGGATGTGCCGCCGGCATGCGCGACACGCGCTGGGCCTCCGCCGTCGAGCCATGGCCCCCGCGCACCAGCGTGCGGGTTTCCTCGCCATAGACGGAAAAGCGCAGTTCCTCCGGCCGGCCGCCCGACCATTCTAGGCCGGCTTTGTCGCCATAGATGCGCACGGAGAGATCGTTGTAGTGGCCGGGCGACGTCTGGCTGGCCAGGATCGTGCCGCGCGCCGCGCCGGTCCAGCGCACCAGCACATGCGCATTGTCGTCGAGCCGCCGTCCCGGCACGGCGGTGAACAGATCCGCCGACACGGCTTCAGCCTCGCAGCCGGAGATATAGCTTGCCAGGTTGAAGGCATGCACGCCGATATCGGCCAGCACCGCCGACTGCCCAGCGCGCGCCGGATCGGTGCGCCACTCCGCCTGCTTCTGGCCCTCGGCGTCGATCGGCTTCGTCAGCCAGTCCTGGATGTAGGCGCCATGCACGGACACTATGCGGCCAAGCGCGCCCGCCGCCACCATCTCACGCGCCTGGCGGACCATGGCGTAGCCGGTGTTGTTGAGCGTGACGACGAAGCGACGCTTTTTCTCCCGCGCCAGCGCCACCAGCGCCTCGGCCTCATCCAGCGTCGTCGACAGCGGCTTGTCGCAGATGACGTCGATGCCGGCCTCGAGAAAGGCCGTGGCGATCGGCGCGTGCAGATGGTTGGGCGTGACGATGACCACCGCCTCGATGCCGTCCGGCCGCGCTGCTTCGGTTCGCGCCATCTCGCGATAGTCGGCATAGCTGCGATCCGGCGCGATGCCGATCTCGGCGGCCGATGCGGCGGCGTTTTCCGGGTCCGACGACAGCGCGCCGGCGACCAGCACGATCTGGTCGTCGAGGCGCATGGCGAGCCGATGCACCGCGCCGATGAAAGCGTTGCGGCCGCCGCCGACCATGCCGACCCGCAGCCGCTTGCCCGCCCATCCGTCCGATGTTGCGTAGACCATGTTTCCTCCTGGGAAGACAGTTTTGCCGTCGTCGAGTTCTGTCGCCGCCCCCCTCTGTCCTACCGGACATCTCCCCCACGAGGGGGGAGATCAGGCACCACAGCGGCCTTTGCCAATCTCAGACGTCGCAAGAGGGCGCCGAAGGCGAAACTGCCAATCTCCCCACCCGTGGGGGAGATGTCCGGCAGGACAGAGGGGGGCGCCGTAGAGCGCTGCTTTTGACCGCTCGCATCAGTCACACTTTCGAACATGATTTCCAATTTTCATATTGTAAAACGATCGTATCGCGCTAGCCTGAAATCATGAGTGGGGCAAGCAAGGCATCCGCACGGTCCAGCACCGACGAGGCGGCGACGCGCAAGCGCGGGCGCTCTCTGGCCGCGCTCGGCTACATCCAGCCGCAGACCTATGAGGAGCTGCGCGCCGTGCTGTCGTCGGGCACGGTGCACTTCCCCAAGCGGCTGCGCCAGGTGGCGATCTTCCTGTGGCAGCACCCGAGCGACGTCGCGCTCGGCACCATCGCGCAGGTTGCGGCACAGGCCGGCGTGCAGCCCTCGACGCTGGTGCGCTTTGCCCAGATCTTCGGCTATTCCGGCTTTTCCGATTTCCAGGGCCTGTTCAAGGAGCACATCAAGGGCTCATGGCCGGAAGGGCGCGGCGAACCGCGCACCGAGACCGAGCCAAATCTGCATTTCCTGCACGGCATGGTCGGCGCATCGCAGGCCTCGCTGGGCCGCATCGAGACCGGCTTCGACGTCGAGAGTTTCGACAAGATGGTGGCGCTGCTGGCGGCGGCCGAGCTGATCTATGTCATCGGCTCCAAGCGCGCCTTTCCCGTCACCGCCTATCTCTCGCTGACGCTCTCGCAACAAGGCGTGCGCAACGTGCTGGTCGACAATGTCGGGTCCTCGGCACTCGACCAGATCGGCTGCATCGGCGGCCGGGATGCCGTGCTCGCTGTCTCCTTCAGCCCCTACAATTCGATCACGCCCGATCTCGTCGCGGTGGCGCATGAGCGCAAGGCGCGTATCGTCACCGTCACCGACAGCACCTTCAGCCCGCTGATCCCGCTCTCGGACAGCTGGCTGGAAGTGGTGGAATCCGACTTTGCCGGCTTCCGCTCACTGGCGGCCTCGCTCGCCGTTGGGATGGCGCTGGTCCATGGCGTGGCGGCGCGGCGCGACGAATGAGGCGTCACTGGTCCAATTGACAATCGGGAATTGCCGTTCCATATTTCTCAAAATAGAAACTTTATTCCCGGGAGGAGGAATGGAGATCCGGCTTGACGGCAAGGTGGCTCTGGTCACCGGGTCGACGCAAGGCATTGGCCGCGCCATTGCCGAGACGCTGGCGCGTTCCGGTGCCGCCGGGCTGCTGGTCACCGGGCGCGAGAGGGCGCGTGGCGAGGCCGTGGCGGCCGAGCTTTCGCAATTGGGCACGCCGACCATCTTCGTCGCCGCCGACCTTGCCGATGCTGACGCCCCCACCCTTCTGGCGCAGGCCTGCATCGAGCGCTTCGGCCGCATCGATGCGCTGGTCAACGCCGCCGGCCTGACCGATCGCGCCTCTTTCCTCGACGCCAGCCTCGACGATTGGGCGGCGCTGTTTGCCGTCAATGCGCGCGCGCCGTTCTTCCTGATGCAGGCGGCGATTGCCGACATGAAGCAGCGCGGCCAAGGTGGCGCCATTCTCAACATCCTGTCGATCAATGCCCATTGCGGCTCGCCGGAGCTTGCCGTCTATTCCGCCACCAAGGGCGCGCTGGCGACGCTGACCAGGAACGCCGCCAACGCCCACCGTTTCGACCGCATCCGCGTCAACGGCATCAATGTCGGTTGGACGGACACGCCGGCCGAACGCATCATGCAGGCGGAGACTTTGGGCAACGGCCCTGGCTGGCTTGAGAAGGCCAATGCCGCGCAGCCTTTCGGCCGGTTGCTGACGCCGGACGACATCGCCAGCCTCGCCGTCTTCCTGCTGTCCGACGCCGCCGGCCCGATGACCGGCGCGGTCATCGACCAGGAGCAGGCGGTGATCGGGGCGAACCGGTGAGCGCCTCCACCGAAACGCTTGGGCCGGCGCTGCTCGACCGCTTGCCGGCCTCGGTCCAGACACCGTCCTATGACCGTATGCTCCTGGCGCCCGGCATGGCGCATCTCGGCGTCGGCGCTTTCCATCGCTGCCATCAGGCCGAATACACCGACGATCTCATCTCGCTGCGCTTCGACCGCTGGGGCATCGTCGGCATCAACATCCGTCCGCCCAGCCTTGCCGACACGCTGGGACGGCAGGGCGGGCTCTACACAAGGCTGATCCGCGAGAACAGCCACATCGAGGCGCGCGTCATCGGCAGCATCGTCCGGGTGGTCGACAGCCAGGAGAGTGCGGCACCGGCGCTCGGCGTGCTGATCTCACCCGATATCGAGCTAGTGACGATGACGGTGACCGAAAAAGGCTATTGCCACATCCCGTCCAGCGGCGAACTCGACCTCGGCCACCCTGATATCGTCCATGACCTCGCCAACCCCGAGACGCCGCGCAGCGTGCCCGGCCTGTTGGTGCGGGCGCTGGAGCAGCGCCGGGCCACGCATGGGCGGCCGCTGACGCTGCTGTCCTGCGACAACATTCCGGCCAATGGCGTCATCCTCGGCAACGTCGTGCGCAGCTTTGCCGAACCGCGCGGCAATGGGCTGGCCGATTGGATCGCGGCCAACGTCGCATTCCCCTCGGCCATGGTCGACCGCATTGCGCCGGCGGTGACGCAGGATGACCTCGATAGTGTCGAACAATGGTTCGGCTACCACGATGCCGCCGTCGCTGTCGGTGAGCCGTTCCGGCAGTGGGTGATCGAGGAAAAATTCGCCGGCCGCATGCCGCGCTGGGATCTGGTCGGCGCCACCTTCGTCGACGACGTCACGCCGTTCGAGCATCTCAAGATGCGGGTGCTGAACGGCGCCCAGACGACACTGGCTACGCTCGGCGTGCTGGCCGGGCTCGAGCACACATCGGATGCCATAGCCAACCCGCTGCTGTCGGACTTCATCAGGCGCATGCTGGTCGAGGAGACTGTGCCGACGCTGATGCCGGTATCCGGCGTCCTGCCGCTCGCCTATGTCGAGCAGAGCCTTGCCCGGCTGAAGAACACCGCGATCCGCCACCGCAACCACCAGGTCGCGACCGACGGTTCGCAGAAGATCGTCCAGCGCCTGCTCAACCCGATCCGCGACCGGCTGAGCCAGGGCCAAAGCATCGGGCTGCTGTCGGTGCCGGTCGCCGGCTGGATGGCCTATCTGATCCAGGCCTCGGGACGTTTCGGCAGACGCTGGCCGGTGTCGGACCCCTATGCCGGCAAGGTCGCCGCAATCGCCGACGCGACCGGTCACGATGCCAGCGCGCTGGTGTCCGCCATCCTTGCCATCGACGGGATATTCGACCCCGGCCTTGCCGCCGACGATACGTTCCGCGCGGCCGTCACATCGGCGCTGGGCGACCTGCTGTCGGACGATCCGATGGCGGCTGTCCGGCACAGTCTTGAACAAGATGAGGTCGCGAGGTTGAAGCGATCCAAACAATCGGCATTATAGTCGTCGGGTCTAGGGAGGCAGAATGAAACTAGGAGTGCTTACAGCACCGTTTGCGGAGACGCCGCTTGGCGAGGTCGCCGGCTGGGCGCACTCGGCCGGCTTCGAGGCGCTGGAAATCGCCTGCTGGCCGAAGACCTCCGGCGCGACGCGGCGCTATGCCGGCACCAGCCATATCGACGCCGCCTCCACCTCGCCCGCGCAGGCCAAGGAGATCGTCGCCTCGCTGACGGAAAAGAAGCTGACGGTCTCCGGCCTCGGCTACTACCCCAACCCACTGCATCCGGACCCTGCCCATCGCGAGGCCGTCATCGGCCATCTGAAGAAGGTCATCGTGCTGGCCGCCAATATGGGCGTGCCGGTGGTCAACACCTTCTGCGGTGGCGATGCCTCGAAGACCGTCGACGTCAACTGGCAGGACGCGCTGAAAGTCTGGCCCGAGACCGTCGCCTATGCGCGCGATCACGGGGTAAAACTCGCCTTCGAGAACTGCCCGATGATCTTCAGCTATGACGAATGGCCGGGCGGGCACAACATCGCCTATTCGCCGCTGGTCTGGCGGCGCATCCTCGAAACCTGGGGCGGCGAGGTCGGCATGAATTTCGACCCCTCGCACCTGGTCTGGCAAATGATCGACCAGGGCCGTTTCATCCGGGAGTTCGGCCCCTACATGCTGCATGTCCACGCCAAGGATTTGATGATCGATCATGATGGTTTGTATGAGCGCGGAATCCTTTCCGCCGGGATAGGCTGGCAGGTGCCGCGCATGCCGGGATTGGGCGATGTCGACTGGAGCGGCTTCTTCTCCGGCCTCTACCGCGCCGGCTATGACGGCTCGGTCATCATCGAACATGAGGACAGGCGGTTCGAAGGCAACGACGATGCGGTGAAGCGGGGCTTCCTGCTCGCCCGCGACGTGCTGCGTCCCTTCGTCAAATGACGAGGTAATGACTTGGTCCGATCCTGCCGAAGGGTCTGGCCCTGAGACGAAAAACAACAATGTGGAGGAGTACTGACATGAAGAAAATACTGACCATGGTCCCGTTGCTTGCGGGCGCTGCCTTGCTGGCATCGATGGGCGTGTCGTCGGCCGAAGCCAAATATACGATCGGCATTTCCAACACCGTGCAGGGCAATGGCTGGCGCGAGGAAATGGTCTGCGCCATGAAGGCGCAGGCGCTGGCTTCGGGCGAAGTGACGAAGCTCAACATCGCCCACCGCAACACCGATGCCGCCGGCCAGCTCGAAGACATCCGCAATCTGATCAGCGCCAAGGTCGACGCCATCGTCGTCAACCCCGCTGATCCCGCCGGCATCAAGGCGGGCCTGGAAGAAGCCACCAAGGCCGGCATCGTCGTCGTTGCCGTCGACCAGGCGGTGACCGAACCGTCGGCCTACATCATCTCCAACAACCAGGAACAGTATGCCTATCTCGGCGCCAAATGGCTGTTCCAGCAGATGGGCGGCAAGGGCGAAGTGTTCTACATGCGCGGCGCCGCCGGCGCCTCGGCCGACAGCGATCGCGACAAAGGCTTCAAGAAGGCGCTGGCCGAAAACCCCGGCGTGAAGGTGGCGCAGGAAGTCTTCACCGGCTGGCAGCAGGATCAGGCCAAGCAGCAGATGCTGTCGTTCCTGGCCACCGGCACGCCGTTCAACGGCGTGTGGACGTCGGGCATCGACAACGTCATCGTCGACGCGCTGGTCGAATCGCAGGCGCCGCTGGTGCCGGTGGTCGGCGCCGACAATGCCGGCTTCGTCGGCCAGCTGAGCTCGGTGAAAGGTCTCGTCGGTGCAGCCGTCACCAACCCCGGCTCGATCGGCGGCGCGGGCGTGACGCTGGCGCTGCAGATCCTCGACGGCAAGAAGCCGGCGCAGCAGACCGTGCTGGTCGACCCGCAGCTTTGGGACAACGCCACCGACGAAGGCAAGGCCAAGCTGAAGGCAGCCGCCGATCCGTCGCTCAGCCCGGAATGGCCGGTCTCGATCTCGATCCCGGAGTGGACGACCTACACGAAGGACCAGATCGTGGCCTGCAAGGGGCCGGGGGAGTAAGCCTGGTTTGAATGAACTGGCGAGGACGGCGAACGACCGTCCTCGTCACACAGACTAGCGCTCTACGGCGCCCCCTCTGTCCTGCCGGACATCTCCCCCACAGGTGGGGAGATTGGCTGTCATCTCGGCTTTCGCTAATTTTCTACGTCGCAAGACGAGGGGCGGCGCCGGAACTGCCAATCTCCCCACCTGTGGGGGAGATGTCCGGCAGGACAGAGGGGGGCGCAGTAGAGCGCCGACATTATTTTCTGGAACCATCAATTTTGACAACAAACCAGTTGACCACCAGCCCCCTCCTCGACGCCACCGGCGTCGCCAAGAACTACGGCGCGGTTGCAGCGCTTCGCAACGCGTCGCTCTCCGTGCTGCCGGGCGAGGTCCACGCGCTGATGGGCGCCAACGGCGCCGGCAAGTCGACGCTGGTGAAGATCCTGACCGGCGCCATTCCGGCGAACTCCGGCCGCATCCTGATCCGTGGCGAGGCGCGCGACATTCGCTCGCCCGCCGCCGCGCGCCGCGCCGGGCTGCTGCCGGTCTACCAGGAGCCGTCGCTAATCCCCGATCTCGACGTTCTCTCCAATCTCAGGCTCACCGGCACGCCGGTCGAGCCGTTCCGCGCCTGGGTGCGCGAGCTCGGCATCACCGACCTCGATCTGCGCGACACCGCGCGCGACATTCCGCTGGCCGTGCTGCGCGTGCTCGACCTGGCGCGGGCGCTCGCCGTCGAGCCGGACGTGCTGCTGCTCGACGAGATGACGGCGGCCCTGCCCGCCAACCTCGCCGAAAAAGTGCTGGAAGTGGTGCGCCGCCAGGGCGATGCCGGTCGCGCCGTGATCTTCATCTCGCACCGCTTCGTCGAAATCTCCGCACTGTGCGACCGCGCCACCGTGCTGCGCGACGGCGAGACCGTCGGTGTCGTCGACATCGTACCCGGAGTCGAGGAAAAGATCGTCGAGCTGATGCTCGGCACCCGCATCGTGAAAACTCATGTCGCCGCCCGCAGCGCCGCCGAGAAGGCCGCGCCCGCAGCTGCCCGGCCGCGCATCTCCGTGCGCAATCTCCGCGTCGGCGCCAAGCTCAGCGACGTCTCCTTCGATCTCGCCGACGGCGAAGTCGCCGGCGTCGTGGCGCTCGAAGGCCAGGGCCAGGACGAATTGTTCGCCGCCCTTGCCGGCTCGATCCGGCCCTCCGGCGGCACGATCGAAGTCGATGGCCAGCCAGTGAAATTCGCCCACCCGATCGACGCCATCCGCGCCGGCATTGCCTATGTGCCGGGCGACCGCTCGGAAGCGCTCGCCATGCAGCGCTCGGTGCGCGAAAACATCGCGCTGCCTTTCAGCGCTGCCTTGCGCAACTGGGGGCCGATCAACATGCGCCGCGAGCGCGCGACCGTGCTCAGCGCCATCGAGCGGCTGCAGATCGACACCCGCGCCCAGGGCGAAGTGCAGCGCCTGTCCGGGGGCAATCAGCAGAAGGTGACCATCGCCCGCTGGATCGCGGCGGATGCCCGCACCATCCTGTGCTTCGACCCGACGCGCGGCATCGATGTCGGCACCAAGCAGGAGATCTACAAGCTGCTGCGCGAACTCGCCGGCAACGGCAAGTCGGTGCTGTTCTACACCTCGGAACTCGAAGAGGTGCAGCGCGTCTGCGACCGCGTCATCGTCATCTTCGGCGGCCGCCTGGTCGACATTTTTCCGGTCGAGGACGCCGACGAGCCGGCGCTGATGCGCGCCGCCTACGGCCTGCCGCGCGGCGCCAAGGCCGATATCGGCATATTGGCTGATCCGACCGCGAACACTTCGGCTTCGCCGGAGGCCGCGCCATGAGCCATTTCCTGCGCCGCCAAGGCTGGGTCGTCGGCCTGTTCGCCCTGCTCATCGTCCTGTTCATCACCACCAGGATCATCCAGCCGGCCTATGGCAGCAATGATTTCGGCTCGCTCGCCCGAGCCGTTCTGCCCTATGCCTTCGCAGTCGCCGCGCAGACGGTGGTCGTCATCGCCGGCGGCATCGATCTGTCGGTCGCCGCCATGATGGCGCTGACCAGCGTCACCGCGGCGTCGATGATGAATGGCGCGAGCGAGGAATACGCGCTGTTCGTGGTGCCCTTCGTGCTCGCCATGGGTTTCGTGCTCGGCGCGCTCAACGGCCTGCTCATCGTCGTCACCCGCGTGCCCGACATTGTCGTCACCCTCGCCATGCTGTTCGTGCTGCAGGGCGCCGCCCTGCTGGTGCTCGACACGCCGGGCGGCGGCATCGCCGAATGGCTGAAGGCGCTGATCTCCGGCACCGTGCCGATCCCCGGCCTGCCCGACGCCATAGACGCCTGGCTGCCCAAGGCCCTGCTGGTGCTGATCGTCTGCCTCTGCGTCATCTGGATACCGCTCAGGCGCTCGCGCCTCGGCCTCTCCATCTACGCCATCGGCTCCAGCGAACTGGCGGGGTTTCGCTCCGGCGTGCCGGTCAAGCGCACCCGCATCATCGCCTATGCGCTGTCCGGCCTGTTCGCCGCCTTTGGCGGCCTGGCGCTGACCATGAGCACCGGCATCGGCGCCCCCATCCCCGGCCCCTATCTGCTCGCCAGCGTCGCCGCCGTGGTGCTGGGCGGCGTCGCGCTCGGCGGCGGCAAGGGCGGCCTGCTCGGCCCCATCGTCGCCGTCTTCGTGTTGAGGCTGGTGCGCACCGACCTGACGCTGCTCGCCATCGACCCGAATGTCACCGCGATTATTGAAGGGCTGATCATGGTGGCGGTGGTGATGTTCGGGGCGTTTATCACCATGCGGGGGCGGCAATGATGGGTGTGCTGTCGCAGAGAGACGTCGGCGTTCCTTCGCGCCCCCCTCTGTCCTGCCGGACATCTCCCCCACAAGGGGGGAGATTGGATGTCGCGACGACCTTCGCCAATCTCCAACCTTGCAAGAATGAGCGAGGCGCTGAAGCTGCCAATCTCCCCACAAGTGGGGGAGATGGCCGGCAGGCCAGAGGGGGGCGCCGTAGAGCACTGTCCTCACCAACTTGCCGCACCTTGCAAACCTCATCGCGAGCAAGAGCCGCCCCATGAGCACCGCCGCCATCACCGCCGTCCCCTTCGGCCGCCGCATAAAGCGCTTCATGGCCGATCGCCCGCTCATCCCGCTGATCGTCCTGCTCGCCATCCTGGTCGTGATCCTGCAGGTCCTGCGCCCCGGCATCGTCAACGAGCGCTGGATCGCCAACACCATCAAATTCGCCATCCCGCTGGCGATCCTCGCGGGATGCCAGACCATGACCATGCTGACCGGCGGCATCGACCTGTCGGTCGGCACGGTGGCAACGATGAGCGCCTTCATCATGGCGACGCAAGTGGTCAACCAGGACCCGGCGGTGGCGTTCCTGCTGGCGATGATGCCGGCGGTGCTGATCGGCCTCGTCAACGGCATCGGCGTCGGTGTCTTCCGCGTCCACCCGCTGATCATGACGCTGGGCACCAGCCTGATCGGCACCGGCTGCCTGCAGGTCTACCAGCGCACGGTGATCGCGTCGGGCGCAAAAATCCCCGACTTCCTGGCTTGGCTCGGCACCGGCGTGACATGGGGCTTCCCCAACGCGCTGCTTTTGTTCGTGCCGCTCGCCGCCCTCATCGTCTTCACGCTCGCCCGCACCGGCTTCGGCCGCCTGCTCTACGCCGTCGGCGACAATGAGCGCGCGACCCGCCTGTCGGGCGTGCAATACTGGCAGGTCATCACCGCGCTCTACGTCACCTCCAGCGTGCTCGCCGGCATCACCGGCCTGCTCTATATCGGCCTGATCAAGGCGCCGTCGCTGTCGCTCGCCGAACCGCTGGTGCTGCCCTCGGTCGCCGCCGCCGTCATCGGCGGCACCTCCATCTTCGGCGGCCGCGGCGGCTACACCGGCACCATCATCGGCGCCCTGATCCTGACCGTGCTGACGACGCTGCTGACCATCCTGCAGATGCCGGAGGGGGCACGGCGGATCTTGTTCGGGCTGATCGTGCTGTTCGTGACGGCGGCGTATTTGCGGATTGTGGAGGAGCGGTAGGGGGCCGAGGCCAGCGCCAGCCCCCACTCCGTCTCGGCTTCGCCGAGCCACCTCTACCCCCACGTCCGTGGGGGAGAGGAAATGCCAAGCTTTTCGAGCGAAGAAAAAACTCAACACTGTCGAGGCCGCAACCTCGAAAATTAGCGTTTCCTCTCCCCCACGAATGTGGGGTAGAGGTGGCTCGGCGAAGCCGAGACGGAGTGGGGGGCACCCTAAGCGATTGCCATCACCCTGGGCGCCTGTGCCCACCCAGAGCTCGCCCGCCCTCCTACTTCAACGAAATCGCCATCCCGCTCAAATCCGCATTCACCTGCAGGCCCACCTGCCGGCCCGTAAGCTCGAGCTGGGCGCCCTTGTCGTTGGTCATGACGATCACCTGCGCCCCCTTGCCGAGCGCGCCGCCACCGCCGGCCGCGCCATAAACCCCGGTCGCATCCCGCACCCTGCGGATATGGCGCACGGTGCCCCGGAAATAGGTCTTGGAAACCCCGAAGGCGAAGCCGCCCGAAACGCCGCCGATCGTGATGGGATAGGAGCGGCCGTGGAAGGTCAGCGTCCCCTCGCCGCCGGAACCGCCGACGAAGAAGGCCGCCTTGTAGACGGCAAAGCGGATCGTGCCGCTATCGGCATGCGCGGCGCTGGCAGCGCTGACGGACACAGTTGTGATGGCCGCAACCGCGAGCGAACGAAAGCTGGACGAGATGGTCATGGTGGGAGCTCCTCAAGTGCGCCGCTCACCCAACCGGCAGGGCTCGTCGGCGTCGTAACCAACTTGAACAATCTAGCCCGTGATTTGGTTCCAGGCAGGCTGTGACAAGATCCGACGAAACGTGACGTGGTGTACTTTCGGGTTGCGGAGGAGGCGGCGGCTATTTCCTCTTCCTGAGCACTTTTCGCAGCGTTAACTTCAACCGCCTCATCTGGTAATGGCGCCGCAACTTGGCCAGCGCCGACTGGTGGGCGGTGTCGATTGCAGCCAGCGAGTCCGCCTCGGTAGCCTGCGGCAGCGCGAGCAGCGCGTCGGCCTGAAGATCGGCAAAGGGCTTGGGGTCATAGATGGCGAACGGCGTCGGCGGGTCGCTGAGCACGGTGGGGTTGCTGTTGATCTCGAACACTACAAGCCTGCCGTCCACGAAAGTGTAGTCGATGCGGCCATACTGCATGCGGGCTTTTTCGAAGACCTGCATGACCGCATTGGCGTCAGGATTCGTATCGACATAGGTCCTGATTTCTTCGATATGCGCCGGCAGCAATTGCTCGGGCGAATTCTTGACGAACCACGATTTCGACATGGCGCAATGCTGGCCGTAGATCGTATCGCCGACCCGAAACGCCGCGTACTTCCTGAAATAACCGTCCATTCCGGGGGTGCCGATCATCTCCACCACCATCGGCCGCACCAGATCGCTACCGTCCAGCCGGGCGATCGCGGCGTCCAGCGCCGGCCGGTCGTGCAGCAGCGGCGGCTCCCTGTAGAGTGCGCCCGTCTCGTCGCGGATGAAAACGGGATAGCGTATCGCCTCTTCCAGCTCGTCCGGCCTGAACACACGAAAAGCGTTGCTGCCGTCGGCATGAAGCAGGCGCAGCAGGTCGAAGCGCTGCAGGCTGGCGGTCGGGTGATTGAGCTGCGTCAGGCCGGTGTTGTCAGCCAGTTCGGCGCTGATGCCGGCCGCGCGGCTCAATTCGTCCGATGTCAGCCGGTCCATGTCGGACCAGATGACCACCCCGGCGCGAACGCCGCGCAGCAGCCCGGCATCCTCGTAGCGCACCAGCCGGAACCACGCCTCCAGGTCAGTCCGGTGATACAGAAGCACCACCGCCTGCGTGTAGGCGTGCTCCCGGTGCGCGACGTAAAATATCATGCGTTTCCGTTGTCCGTATGTAATTGCAAAGGGGAACCATGATAATTAGACAGGCTTGTGAAAGCCGTGAAATGGTTCTCGATCCGGCATGCGTCAAACAGGAGATAGAACAGGTTGACGTTTCCGTGAAGCTGCAAACCGCATTGGCAAGAAACTGCCATGCGCCATCAACGCGTTAGAAGTCGAGGCAGCCGACACATGAATTTAGACGATGTTGCGATACCCATCCGCCGGTTAGACCTGGAAGACATCCCTTTGCTGATGGAGCTTGAGGCTGCCGCCTGGGCCGCACCGCTGCAGGCGAGCGAAACGACCATCCGCCACCGGCTGGCACTTGGACACACCATGTTCGGCGCGATCGATGGCGATCTGCTTGCTGGCACCATCTGCTTTACCGAGACCAGCCAGGATCCGCTGGTGCGCGCCGATTTCCCCAGGAATTTCGATGCCTATGCATCGCTGCCGCGCAGCGAGCCGGTTTACGCACTTTACGCCTACAATCTCTGCGTCCGGCCGAGCCATCGCGGCTCCAACACGGCGGTGCGGCTCTTGAAGGAGATGGAGAGCCACGGCCGCCGCCTGGGCGCCAGCTGGCTGATCGGCGATGGCCGCTGCTCGTCCTATGCCGGCTCCTCGGGCGAAGAGTATGATCATGTCAAGGCCGATGCGCGGTTCCGCGCCACCATCGACCGCTGGAACCAGACCGGCACAAGACCGCCGCTGGAAGAGATCATCCGCGATCCGCTGCTGCGCATGCACTACCGCGTCTACGGATGCGAGTTCCTCTACGTCATGCCGGACTTCTTCCCGCAGGACGCCACGTCAGGCGGCTTCAGGGTCATTTCAGCCAAGAATCTCAAGGCATGAGATTCGAGCCGTCATGACAGCTCCGCATTTCGATCCGTTCGCGCTCGGCGACGACCCGTTTCCGCATTTCGCCCGCATGCGCGCCGCCGGCGGCATTGCGCGCGGCGTCGCGCCCTATCCCGAGCTGGCCGACGCGCATTATGTGTTCAGCCATGAGCTGGTGTCGGGCGCGCTGAAGCATCCCGCTCTTCTTCAGGCGCCGCCGGGTACATATGAAGAGGTCCGCCGCAAGCTCGTCGACCATGCGCCCATGGCTCTGCTCAGCCGCTCGGTGCTGCTCGCCGATCCGCCTCAGCATGGCGCCTTGCGCCGGCCGGTCGCTGGCTTTTTCTCACGGCCGGCCATCGAAGCTCTGACGCAAGGTCTTCGCGCGCTGAGCCACGAGCTGGTCGAGCGTGCGCTGGCGGATGGCCGCGTCGACGCCGTCGCCGGGCTCGCCGTGCCGGTGTCCTTCTGGCTGCTGCAGGAAATCCTCGGCATCGAGATCGAGGACCCTTGGGCGTTGAAATCGGTGACCCGCCGCATGGCCAGCGCATTCGACCTGCGAAGAGCGCAGCCGCCGGCAGCAAGCGCCGAGGCTTATCGCGAATGCCAGGCTTTTGTCGAGGAGCGGCTGGCTCGACAGGCCTACCGGCCGGACGGAATGGTTGCCGGCATGGTGCGGGAGGTTGCGCAAGGCCGCTGGTCGCGCGGGGACATGGTGGCCAACATCGTCTTCATGCTGTTTGCCGGACAGGAGACTGTCGTCGACGCTCTCGGCAACGCAATTGTTGCGCTGGATCGCTTTCCCGAACAGCGCGCGCTGCTCGAGCGCGGCGCTGTCGACTGGAGCAGCGCGGCGGCCGAACTGCTGCGCTATGGCGCCTCGGTGCAATACGCCGTCGCCCGCATCGCGGCGCAGGACATCGACCTCGGCGACGTCAGGATTGCGGCTGGCGAAGCGGTCGTGCCGGTGCTCGGCAGCGGCAATCGCGACGATGCCGTCTTCGCCGATGGCGACCGGCTGGACCTCACGCGCCCGCCAACCATGTCGATGACCTTCGGCACCGGCCTGCATGTCTGCCTCGGGCAGCATGTCGCCCGTATCGAGATCGCGGCGATGATAGAAGCCCTGTTCACCCGTGCGCCCGGATGGCGGCTCGATGCCGCAAATGCCGAGCGCCGCGCCTCGATGTCGTTTCATGGCATGGCTACCGCGCCGCTGATCCTCAACCCCGCTGCGTGAAAAGCGGCCGCGTCTGGGGGATGACCGCCGGGTCGAGCGACCTGACGATTTCCGAAACCTTTGCCCGCAAGGCGCCCACCGTCGCATCGTCGAGCGGATCGAGAATATCGTTCTGATCTCTCGATACCCGGTACTCGTCCAGCGACGGCGCCTCGCTCGACGGCGTGAAGCCGCCGCCGCGGGCATGCTTGTCGGCCAGTTCCTGCCTCGATTTCACGGCATAGTGGCGGATCCAGCCGATCTTCCATTCCATCGGCATGGCCGCCGGGTGCTTGTCGAGCGTCATGCCGTCGACCAGCGTCCTGCGCAGCGAGATGCGGAAACCGTGCGGGTGCGGCATGAACTGCCCGGGATCCCGCAGCGCCTTGCGCAGCACCGAGGACACGCGGGCAAACGACTTCTTCCAGCGCGCGGTCGGGGCGTCATGCGTGCCGCGCCTTTGAAACCGCACCGTCACCAGTTCGTCGTCATAGGCCTCTTTGCCGTCGCTGCCGAAATTCACCCAGCGAAAGGCGACGCTGCGCACGCCCGGGCGGCTCAAAAGCGAGCGGACCAGTTCGGCTCCGCTCCAGGGCGGCGCGTCGAGCGGCTCGAGGAACTCGTCGGCGTCCATGAAGCCCAGATAGCGATAGCCGTGGAGCAATGCCTGCCAGTAAAGATAGGAATAGGCCCGCCGCTGCGGCAGCACCGTGTCGTGTCGCCAGTCGACCAGCCGAATCCAGCCGGCATCGCGCAACGCCTGGAGCACCGCCGTCTGCGGTCCGGCGCTGCAGTTGTCGGCGATCATCAGGTCGAAGCCATGCAGCTTGTGCCAGGCGACCCACTCGATCACATAGGGCTGCTCCAGCTTCATGATCGCGCAGATCACCGGCCTGTTGACGGAAAACGGAATTCTCATCGCAACGCTTTCCCCGCGCCACCCGCTGCTGCTTGAGGCTCGACCTGCCGGAACGGGATCGCATCGCCATAAAATGCCGCAAGCTGCTCCGAAGAGCCCGTCCAGTCGCCCATGTCGAACTGGTGGAACCGATAGCGTGGGTCGTCAAGGGGCAGCAGGTCGATATCCGGCCTGATGCACCGGTCGAATATGCCGGCCACCGGCAGATGGATCGTCCGCGCCGAAGACAACCAACCGGCCAGCCAGGAGAAGCTGCTCACCCCCGTGACGAGATGGCTCGCCCGGCGCAGCGTCTCGAAATCGGTCAATGGCGACGCCTTCGGCGCGAAGACAGCATCGGGAAAACGCTGACGCAGGCGCCGGCAATAATCGTTGTCGTCATGGGTCTGGCCGACGAAGACCGGCTTGCGGCCGCTATCCTTGATGAGCGTCTCGAAGAAGCCGAATGGCATCGGGCAATAGTTGCGGTGGAAGCCGTCGAGGATGTCGCCGGCCCGCACATGGATGACGAGAAAATCGTCGCCATGGGTCGGCGCGGCGACGGCACGCCCGTCGAACAGCCCGGAGACCTCGTCCCGGTCATAATAACCCAGCCGCTGCGCGAAGCCCTTGAAGCGGATGCTCCGCGCCCGCCTGTCGCGGAACGCGGCTATGATCCCGTCGAGGTCGTAGCGGTGATAGCCGTCGACCCGAAGCAGCCGGTATTTCCAGAACAAAGGCGGCCGCACCCTGGCAATGGACCATTCCGGCAGGTCGGCGTCGCAGACATAGCCACCGGGGATACGCTTCGCCAGCACATGGCAAAACATGTACTGGAACATCTTGTTCGCCATGCCGCCAAACGGCTGCATCACGATGGGCACTTGCCGCATTGGACCCCTTTCGCCAAAGACGGTCATTGTTACCCGAGCTGCGCGGGCCGGTCGACTGGCCTCTGACGCCAAGGGCGCATCATGATCGCCGCCGGCAAGCCACCCTCAGGGGTAATGCGTCGGCTTTGGCGCGTAGATCTTTGGATCGAAGTCCAGATCCCTCGGCAAGGGCAGGCTTGAGCACTGCAAATGCACCTCGCGTGCGAGCAGCCTTCGCTGCTTCTGCTCGTTCTCCTTGATGGCCGCCACGAGGCCCATGCTGTAGGGCCCCAGCACGACGCCGGCGGCCCATCCCGGATGCTCCTTCTCGCGCGCGTCGTAATTCATGGCATCGGTGCGGGCCTGCTGGCATTCCGGCGTCGCCCATTTCGGGTCTTGGGTCGAGAGCGAGGCTCCATACTGGACCGGAGACGATACGCACCCTGCCACTGTCGCAGTCAACGCGACGACCATTGCAATTCTCATCCGCAAGCCCCTCCTAATGTAGGAGGCGACTACAAGACGATTCCAGCGGGAAAAAGGCAGCTCCAGGATGCGGATTTTGCAGGGCCGCTCACCCCAGCAGGTTGCGCGCCGTGCGCATGAAGATCTTCGAACCGATCGGGATCAGATCGTCGGGAAAATCATAATCGGGATTGTGCAATGACGGGGTGCGCTCGCCCGCGCCGAGGAAGAACATCGCCGACCTCGCCTTGTGGCCGAAGATGCCAAAATCTTCCGAAGCGCGCATCGGCAAGGCTTCCTCGCTGCGCGCGACGCCCTCTTCGTCCAGCGCGCGGTTGAGATGTTCCACCGCGTCTGGAGCGTTGACGCTGGCGACGAAGATCTCGTGATAGTCGCAGCGCACGGAAAGGTGGTGCTCGGCCGCGATCCTGGTGGCCAACGCTTCCGCCGCCGCGACCAGTTCCGCCATGCGCTCGTCGCGCCTTGTACGCAGCGTCGCCCACACCTCGGCGTAGCCGGGCGCGATGCCGAACACGGCCTCGCCCATCGTCGCATGGGTGACGGTGACCATGCTGAAATCATCGTCGGCAAAGGTGCCGCGCCCCAGTGCCGGAAGCGTCGGCATCAGCTGGCTGATCGCCGGCATCGGCGACACGCCGGTTTCGGGCATGGAGGAATGCGCGGTCTTGCCCTCCAGCACGATGCGGATGCCGCGCGAGGCGCAGTTGACCACGCCGGGCTTGAGCCGCACCTCGCCGAACGGCACGCCCGGCAGATTGTGCAGCGAGAAGGCGAAGTCCGGCGCGATCTCGCCAAAGCGTGGATCGGCGACGACGCCGGCGGCACCATTGCCGGTCTCCTCCGCCGGCTGGAACATCAAGACGACGCGGCCGCGCGCCGGCCGTTCTCGTCCGAGCTGACGGCCAAGTGCGGCCAGGATCGCGGTGTGGCCGTCATGGCCGCACATATGCGATTTTCCCGGCACCTGCGAGGCATGCTCGACGCCCGAAAGCTCCTCGATCGGCAGCGCATCGCTCTCCGAGCGGAACAGCACCGTCGGTCCCGCCTGGCCGCTGTCATAGACCGCCGCCACGCCATGACCGCCGAGGCCGGTCAGTACCTTGTCCGGCCCTGTATCGGCGAGGAAGCTGACGACTTCCTTGGCGGTCTGTTCTTCCTCGTTGGAGATCTCCGGGTTTTGGTGCAGCTTGCGGCGCCATGCCGTCAGCTCGATGATATCGCGATTGGTGAGGGTCATGGCTTGGGCTCCGCTTTGGTGCTGCAGGTTACACAAACACGATAGGGTTTTTCTCACGCCGTGCCATGCTGATCAATTCCACTGGTCCATCTGCCTGTCTTGTGTGAGCGTAGATGACGACATCCCATGACCACCACACAACCCAGAGAATTTCCAGCTCCGCACTGAGGCCGTCGATCTCATCTCCGACATCCGGTGGCTTCTCCTGAGAAGCGCCGCGTGCTCGCCTGTGCGACATCTTTGCTTCCATCCACCCGAAGGAACGTTTCGGAGCAACAATGGCCAGGCGGTTTGCGTTTCTCTTGGTTCGCGACTTCACGCTGTCGCCGCTGTCGCTGTTCATCGACACGCTGCGGCTGGCCGGCGATGAGGGCGACCGCAGCCGCCGGATCGAGTTCGACTGGGAGATCGTTGGCGAGCGTGGCCTGCCGATCCGGGCGAGTTGCGGTGTCGAGTTGCTGCCGACCAAGGCGATCGGCAATCCGCAGGAGTTCGACAATGTCGTCGTGGTCGGCGGCCTGCTCGACACCAACCGCAGCCTCAGCTCCGAAAAGGAGGCCTTCCTGTTGCGGGCGGCCGAAAAGGGCGTGCCGCTGACGGCGCTTTGCACCGGCAGCTTCGTGCTCGCGCGCTACGGTCTGCTCGATGGCTACAGTGCCGCCGTCAGCTGGTTTCACATCAAGGATTTCCGCAGCCAATTCCCTGATGTGAACGCCCATGCCGACAGCCTGTTTTCCGTCGATAGGGGCCGCTCGACCTGCGCCGGAGGCACGGGTGCGGCCGACCTTGCCGGCCATTTCGTGTCGCAGTTCATCGGCCGCAAGGCTGCGGAAAAAGCCGCCAAGATCCTCGTGCTCGACCGCATCCGCTCGAGCCTGGATGTGCAGCCCGTCGGCGATCTCTTTCCGGCCGCGTCGAGCCGAGCGGTGAAGCGGGCGCTGCTTCTGATGGAAAGCAATCTCCAGGAGACGCTGTCGGTCGCCGAGATCGCGGGCCGGTTGCATTTATCCCGGCGGCAGCTTGAGCGGCTGTTCGGCGCCGAGCTCGGCATCGGCCCGATGGCCGCCTATCTTGCGCTGCGCGTACATCAGGCCAAGTCGCTGCTGGAGGGGAGCGACTTGGCAATCGGCGACATCGCCTACCGCTGCGGTTTTCCCAATGCCGGCCATTTCAGCCGTGTCTTCCGCCATCAGACCGGTATCACGCCGACCCATCTCAGGCATCCGAACCGAATGTCGGGCGGGGCGCCCTCGCCTATCGCTCCGTGAACGCCCGCGCGAACGAGTCCAGCATCGGCCGCGCCAGATATTCGAGGAAGGTTCGGTCGCCGGTACTGATAAACGCCTCGACCGGCGTTCCCGGGTAAAGCTGCTCGGCTTTCACGCCCTGCGGCAGCGTGTCGGTGATCTTCAGCCTGGCGCGGAAATACGCCTCATGCGTGGTTTCATCGATCAGCCGGTCGGCGGAAATTTGCGTCACCGTAGCCGGGACCTCAGGGGTGAGGCGCGCGTTCAGGGCGGACAGCCTGAGCTTCGCCGGCTGGCCGACGCGAACCAGATCCACGTCCTTCGGCCGCAGCTTCGCGTCGACGATGAGGCCCGACGCGGTCGGCAGGATCTCCATGATCTTCTGCCCCGGCGCAATCACGCTGCCTTTGGAGTTGTAGGTCGACGATACTACTATGCCGGCTGCCGGCGCCTTGATCGTCGTGCGCCCCAGCACCGCCTCGGCTGCGGTGATCTGTTCGCCGATGTCGGCCAGGCTGGTGCGGACCTCGTCGAGCTTGGTCAGCGCGTCCTCTACGCGTTGCGTCGTCGCCCGCTCGATCTGCGCCTGGGCTTCGACGATCTGCGTCTTGGTCGCTGCGATATCCGCCTCCAGCGCGCCGGCCTGGCCGACCAGATCGGCCTCGCTGCGCAGAAGCTGCGAATATTCGCTGCGGTTGGTGAGACCCTTGTCGAGCAGGCCGGTCTTGATGCCGAGTTCCTTCTTCACGATCTCGGCCTGTTGCTGGATGGCCAGTTTCTGCGCGTCCAGTCCCAGCGCCGACTCACGATGCATGGCGACGCGCTGCGCCAGGATCGACTGCTCGGAGCGGAACCGGGCGAGCCTGGCCTCGAACTCCTTCTGCTGTTCGTGCACCAGATTGTCGAAATCGCGCTGGAACGGCGCGGGTGCTGCCTCTGTGATCGGTGCCAGCCTGTCCGATCCGTCGCGCTCGGCCTCCAGCCGCGCGGCACTTGCCCTGAGCGCGATCGACTGTCTGGTCAGCCGGTTGAGGTCGGCCTCGGCCGCCGTGCGGTCGAGGAGGACCAGCGGTTCGCCTTGTTGCACGCGGTCGCCTTCATGCACCAGCAACTGCTCGATGATGCCGCCCTCGGGGTGCTGGATGAGGATGTTGCCGCCCGTCGCCGAGATCGTGCCGGAGGTGATCACCGCGCCGGAGAGCGGCGCGTTCGCCGCCCAATAGCCGAAGCAGCCGACGAAGAGCGCTATGGCCACGTAGCCGACGACGGCCATGCGGCGGAAGTCGGTGCGCGGTCGACCTTCGAAGGCGAGGCTCTGCTGCATCATCGTCTATGACCCGAAGCGGACGCTGTGCGGGCGCACGGTCGGCACGAACGAGCCTGTCACCACCGCGCTCCCGGCCTTGCCGGCCGCCGGTTGCCTCAGCACCTCGCTCGCAGGGCCGAAAGCTTCGACCATGCCGTTGCGCAGGACCATGACGCGGTCGCAGGCCGCGGCGATCGAAGGGCGATGCGTGATGACGATTGTCGTGACGCTTGCATTTCGCGCGGCCGAAAGCATAGCTTCGAGCGCCGCCTCCCCACTACCGTCGAGATGGGCGTTGGGCTCGTCCAGCACCAGCATGCGTGGCTTGCCGTAGAAGGCGCGCGCCAGCCGGATCCGCTGGCGCTCGCCGCCCGACAGCACGGTATGCGACGGGCCGATCACAGTCTGATAGCCGTCGGCCAGCGTGAGGATCAGCTCATGCGCCTCGGCGCGCCTGGCCGCTTCGACGATCGCGGCGTCATCGGCGTCGGGTTCGAAGCGGGCGACGTTTTGCGCGATCGATCCGGGGAAAAGCTCCACCTCCTGCGCGAGATAGCCGATATGCCTGCCAAGCTGGGTTTCGTCCCAGCTCCTCAGGTCGGCGCCGTCGATCCTGACCGCGCCGCCGGTCGGCTGCAGCGCGCCCACAAGCAATTTCGCCAGCGTCGATTTGCCGGCCCCGCTCGGGCCGACGATCGCCACCGCTTCGCCGGCGCCGATGGCAAAATTCAGCCGCTTGAGGATGGGCTCCGTGCCGAAAGAGGCATTCGGCGCGATGAAGAACAGATCCTGCACCGAAATCGCGCCCAATGGATCGGGCAGGACGAGCTTGCGCCCCTGCGCCGGTTGCGCTGCAAGGGCTGTGTCCAGCCGCTTCCAGCATCGTCTGGCGTCGACGATCTGCCGCCACGATCCGATCAACTGGTCGAGCGGTTGCAGCGCGCGCGAGGACACCAGCGACGAAGCGAAGATCATGCCGGCGGTCATCTGCCCCTGCAGCACCAGCCACGCGCCGGCGCCGAGGATCGCCAGTTGCAGCATCATGCGCAGCGCCCGCGACGTCGCGCTGAAGATCGCATTGGCGCTTCCGGAACGGTCATGCAGGGTCAGCGCCTCAGTGACGTGCTGTCCCCAGACCGCGGCAGCATTTTGCACCATGCCCATGGCGCGCAGCGTGTCGGTGTTGCGGGCAAAGGCCTGCTCCGCCTGGCTGGCCACCGCCGAGCGCTCCGCCGACATGGCATCGTTCCTGCCGATGGCAAGCTGGTTGGCCACGACCAGGAGAAACAGCAGCACGGCGCCGGCGAGCGTCAGCCAGAACAGGACGGGATGGATGAAATAGAGCAACGCCAGGAAGACGGGCGCAAACGGCAGGTCGAACAGCACCGCCACGCCGCGCGACCTGATGAAGGCGCAAGTCGTGGCAAGGTCGTTCAGCGGCGACAGCCCGCTGCCGGCATGTCTGGCGCCAAGCGAGGCGGCGAATGTCCGCGCGCCCAGTTTCTGGTCGACGGTGGCCGCAACACGTTGCGCGTAAATGGCGCGGACCGCGTCCAGCAGGCCGAGGAAGGCGAGCGCGACGACCGCCATGACCGAGAGATAAAGCAGAGTCTCGACGCTGGAGGACGGCAACACCCGGTCATAGACCTGCAGCAGATAGAGCGGGATCACCAGGAGCAGGATGTTGATCAGCAACGAAAAGATGCCGATATCGGCGATGCCGCGCAGGAAAACCGGGCGCAGGCCGATGGCCGCATCCCTGAGTGGCGCGCGGTCCCGTGACATCTAGACCGCGTGCTCGGCTGTCGTGCTCAGATGGCTCTGCTGCAAATCGTTCAGCGTATAGGCGTGGATATAGTCGATCTTCATTTGCGCGGGCGTCGCCAGATGGTCGGGCGGCGCGCCGGCTTGACCGCCGACCGCAAGGTCGACCAGCATATACATGGGCTTGTTCATATCGGACGGCGTCGCCGCTTCCGCGACCTGGACGCCATCATAGGTCCAGACCAGCTTGTCCGGCGTCCACAACAGGCCATAGGTGTGATAGCCGTCGGTGTTGGAGACATTCACCGTCGACCCGACCGTGGTGTGGGTTCCCGTCTCATTTGTGTGCGCGGTCATGAGAAGCGCATTCGGGTTCTGCCCATACATTTCGATCACGTCGAGTTCCGGGGGCCATGAACCGTCTTCGGGCAGAAGCCAGAAGGCCGGCCACGCGCCGGCATTTTCCGGGGGATCGGCCCGCATTTCGAAATAGCCATAGGTCTGCGAGAAGGTGTCGTGCGTCGTCAGTATGCCGGAAGTGTATTCGTAATTGTTGATCAGCGGCTTGATGTCGTCGGGCGCATGCGCCGCGGTTATGGTGAGCACGCCGCTTGCGACGCTGAACGGATGGACCGAGCTGGTCGGCGCATAATTGGCGTCGATATACCATTGCAGCTCGCCGTTCTGGGGCTGCGAGCTGCCGTTCTGCGCCCCCCACCAGAAATTGGAATCCCAGATGCCGCTCTGGCCGTTCCACAGGCTCAGCGTGTTGAAATCGTCGTTGAAGGACAGCGTCATGCCGGTCTTGTCGATCGGCAGCTCGAACTGGCCGGGCTGAAACTTGTCGATCGTGGTGTTGTGGAACACCAGCACCTCGCTCGAGCCGAGGTTCAGCTGCACGTTCGATCCCACCTGGACCATATTGGCGTGGACGGCCTCGAACGAGGTGAAGGCATAGCCGTTGAGGCGCACCGTGTCGGTCGCGCCGAAATCGGAGATAAGGTCGCTGCCATTGCCCTTGGTGATGATGAAGGTGTCGGCGCCGGCGCCGCCGATCAGCACGTCATTGCCCTTGCCGCCGTCCAGCGTCTGGCTGCCAGCGCCGCCCGTTATGATGTTGTCCTGAGCATTGCCGAAGGCATAGTGGCCGTCGCCGGTGACGACGAGGTTCTCGAAATTGGCGGGCAGCTTGTAGCTCATCCAGGTATCGATCGTGTCGACGCCCGCGCCGTAGTTCTCGACCGCTTTGTTGATCGTCGAATAGAGATGGTAATAGTCGTCGCCCGCGCCGCCATACATGGTGACCTTGACGTTGGTGTCGCCCCAGAAGGAATCGTTGCCCGAGGTGCCGTAGCGGTAAGGCGCGCCTCCAGTCGCCGAGAACCAATGGGTGGAAGCGCCGGTATAGGGAAGTGGAATGCCTTTGGCGTTGAGGACTGTGGTCATTCCGACACTCCTTGCGCGTGCTGCCTTGGTCGTTCGACAACCTTCGAGCGACCATTTCGGATCAACTCTTAAATTGATCCGTCGTTCCAGGGAATCATTCTATAGTACACCAAGGAGATCGTCGCCCATCATTTAATAGATAATGCCGAAGGCGTTAAGCTGATCCTAATACAACTTTGTAGGAGAGACTTACAATTTTAATAAATTGTGAGATCCGCGCCGAAAGGTTAGGCAACCTGTCAATGATTCATGCAATTTGACGCGACACGACCGCCTGCCTGAGGCGGCGACTCGAAGTCGCGGGCGGATGGCTGCCGGCAAAGGGCTCAAGAAAATTTGACAGGCTATGTCGGACCGGGTGAGGTTCACCCGTCCTTGGGGCATCGAACAACGAAACCACAAAGGATACCGAAGAGATGCCAAGCACCGTACGTTTGCACCGCGTTCTGACGACCAGCCCGGAGAAGGTCTACCGCGCATTCACAGAAGCCGACGCGCTGGCGAAATGGCTTCCGCCGAACGGCTTCACTTGCACGGTACACAGCTTCGACGCGAAAGTCGGTGGCGCCTTCAAGATGTCGTTCCGAAACTTCACGACGGGCGGCAGCCATTCCTTCGGCGGCGAATATCTCGAACTCGTTCCCGGCGAGCGCCTGCGCTACACCGACAGGTTCGACGACCCCAATTTGCCCGGCCAGATCGAAGTGACCGTGCTCCTGAAGAAAATGTCGGTCGGCACGGAACTCGACATCACGCAGGCCGGCATTCCGGACGTTATTCCGGCCGAAGCCTGCTATCTCGGCTGGCAGGAGTCGCTGCGCAATCTTGCAAAGCTCGTCGAACCCGAGATCAATCAGTAGAGCCCATCGGATCGGCGGCGCCGCCCAGCCAGTCCGCGCCGCCGACAATGCCGAGCCGAGGACTCATCCCTCACGGCCCGGTGCAGATCGGCAACGGTTGTGGCGGCGGTGGCGGGTTGTCCTTGGCGTATTGCGCGATGATCGGCTCAAGGCTCTTTCGCGGCCAGAATTTCGGCTTGCCGATCTCCTTCAGGCAGGACGCATTCCAATAGGCGCCCGATTTACCAACGGCGGTGATGTCGCGCGATTCCGGGTAGATATAGAGCGTCGTCGGATTGCCCTTCACCATCGAAATGATCTGGTCGGCGTCGGACGGCGACCAGCTGGTGCAGCCATTGCTGCGGCCGCCGGCATAATCCACCAGCTTGCCGTATGGCACGAAGCCGTCATGGTCGGCATAGGAGCTGTTCGGGTTCTTGCGCAGGCACATGCCGCGCAACAGCCGCGCCGCGTGGCCGCCGATCACCCGCTGCCTGGCATTCGCCGTCTCGCCCTCGCCGTCGAACTGGATGAAGGTGCGCAGCAGCGCCTGGTCCTTTTTTGCGCCGATGCGGTAAAAACCCTTGAATGAGGTCTTTGCCTCGCCGGTCATATAGGCGCCGCCGGTCGTCAAGGACGAGTCCAGCGCATTGCCGAAGTTTTTCGCGCAGCGCTTCCCGTTGGAGAAATCGACCACGCCCTTCAGATTGCGGCCGCCGCCATGGCCCGACGAGATCGCCCTGAACGACTGCTTGGCCTCGCAAATGACGTAGTAGCGCCGCCCCAGCACGCCATTGCCGAGATCGCCGGGGCGCGTCGCATCCATGGCGAAATAGCAGCCATTGTGGACCGCGCCTTGCGCGACCTTCTTCAGGTAAAGCGCGCGCGCCCGCTCCAGCACCACTTGCGAAATCTCGCCGTCGTCATTGCCGACGTGGGCCTGCAGCCACGCCGGTATATCGGAGGACGCGGCAAAAGACCGGGCAGACATCGTCAAGGCGATGCCGGCGATGGCGAGGAGGCCAAAGACAAAGACAGCCAGAGATTTCAACCGCACCGGACAACCCTCCCGCCCGAACCGTTCTGCGATTCTCGGAAACCCATCATAAATCGTCGCGCGCCGATCGGCGAAACACATCTTGTTCAGAACCGCGCAAGCAAGTCAGGTAGCTGCCTGTTCGCCTTTCACAGCGCCAGGCTGCCCTGTTCCGCCTCCGCAGCATTGGGGTCGCCCGGCGCCGTCGCCCAGGCGAGCTCGACCAGCGTCACCGTGCGGCGGCCGGTGCCGTCGAGCTGGCAGACGATGAGGCCCTGCTCCTCGATATAGGTGAGCAGCCGCCGGGCGCGCCGCAGCGAATGCGAGCCGTAGGCGCGCGCGATCGCCGCATCGCTCGGGCACGGCCAGCCCTCCTTGGCGGCGCGGGCGATCATCATGAACACGCCCTGCATGTCCTCGGGCAGCAGCGAGGCGCGCACGGAAACGTCCTGCCAGGCGTCATCGCCTGCCATGTCGGCGCCGAGCCCGGCGCGGGCGCGCGTCAGCATGCGACGGAATTCTGAGAGGTCCGGCACCACCGAAGCGAGGCCTTCGATGCGGCAGCGGACGACGAACTCCTGATAAAGCACGCCGATGACGCGGAAACCCGCATCGGGCTGCGCCAGGATGGCGCGCAGGACACGGTCCACCCGCTCTCGCCGCTCGGCCATATCCTCGGCGCTTACCGCCGGTTCCGCAGGTTCCGGGCGGATCTCCATCGCCGCCGATTTGGCCGCCATCAGCTGGTCGAGCAGCTCCGGCGACGCCATCCGGCGCGGCGCGCGCATCGTCTCGGGCGGCGGCGCCGCCAGGATGATGGCGCGCGCGTCTTCAAGCGCTGTTTCCGGCATTGCCATCAGCCGCGGCGTACCGTTGCGCGGGCTGGTCTCGGTCTGGCCGATGCGCACGCCCAGCGGACGGCGCGACAGCGCTGGGCCCAACGCCATGAAGTGCCCGCGCTCCAGGTCTCGAAACGCCTCGGCCTGACGCCGTTCCATGCCCAGAAGGTCGGCGGCGCGCGCCATGTCGATATCGAGGAAGGTACGGCCCATGAGGAAATTGGACGCCTCCGCCGCGACATTCTTGGCGAGCTTTGCCAGCCGCTGCGTGGCGATGATGCCGGCAAGGCCGCGCTTGCGGCCGCGGCACATCAGATTGGTCATGGCGCCGAGCGAGAGCTTTCGCGCCTCGTCGGACACTTCGCCGGCCACGGCGGGCGCGAACAGCTGCGCTTCGTCGACCACCACCAGCATCGGATACCAATGCTCGCGGGCAACCTCGAACAACCCGCCGAGAAAGGCAGCGGCGCGCCGCATCTGGTTCTCGGCATCGAGCCCTTCGAGATTGAGCACCGTGGAGACGCGGTGGATGCGCGCCCGCTCGCCGGCTGCTTGCAGGCCACGCTCCGTATGCTCCTCGGCATCGATGACCAGATGGCCGTAATGGTCGCCCAGCGAGACGAAATCGCCTTCCGGGTCGATGATGGTCTGCTGCACCCAGGGCGCGCTCTGCTCCAGGAGCCGGCGCAAAAGGTGCGATTTGCCGGAGCCGGAATTGCCCTGCACCAGAAGCCGGGTCGCCAGCAGCTCCTCAAGGTCGAGCGCCGCCGGCGCACCCGCCGTCGTCTGTCCCATCTCGATGGCTACGGTCATGTCACGACTCTCCTTGCGGAGAGGGCTTATCAACCCGGCCGCGAGCCGTCGAGCGCGCCATGGCAACTCGCCCGCTGTTCCACACCTATGCTGCCAAAGCGCCACACATCAGCCCATCTGCCCAAAGGGAAGGCACATCAAGCGGAGTTGACCGGCGGCAGAAGCGGCGCTTCCAGCCCGTCGAAGGGATCGCGCCAGGCATCGATGGCTTCGAGCCGGCGATACCAACCCAGAACAGAGGGATAGTCCGCCAGCGGCAGGCCGGCTGCATCGTTGAACGGCAAAAACGTCGCCATGCGGAAATCGGCATAGGAAAGCGACTTGCCCACAAGCCATGGCCGCTTGGCGAGCTCCGCCTCGAGAATCGCTGCCGCGATGCGGAACTCCGCCAGCCCCTCCTCGACCTTGCCCTGGTCGACAGGCCCAATCCCGTAGCGCTGCTTGGTTCCGCGCTCGAAATGCACGGTGTCGCAGGCCCGGACGAAATTTTCCTTGCCCCAGCTCAGCCAGCGGATCATGTCGGGTTGGTCGCCGCCGCCGCGCCAGAAATCCGAACTCGCTTCGCGCGACAGAAGGCAGGCTATGGCGTCGGCTTCCCACAGGCTGCCGCCCGTCCATGCCAATATCGGCAGGGTAAGATTGGGATTGAGCTGACGAAACCGCTCAGCCTGCCCGGGCGCCATGGGTGCCGCGAACTCAAACTCGACCTTGGCCTGCAGATGACGTGCCGTTGCTACCGCAAGGCGCGGATTGGGATTGCGGCTGAAGTACAGTTTCATATCCGGTCCTGGACGCTGTGGGCTCGACCCTATCAAACACGCAAACGTGCCCTCCCGGCAATCTGGTCGGACCACGATTCCGCTGGCACACGCCGTTGTTCGGCGTATTATTTCCTTCGGGAGAGGGTTCTTGGCAGGAGGAAGCCATGAACGTAGTGCCGAGCGTACCTGTCATCGACGTGACAACCCAGAACCTTGTTTCCTCTGCGCTTTCCAGATTCCGCGCTGGCGATACCGTCTCGACCAGTGCGGCGCTCGACGCCATCCGCCGCATGGATCCAACCTGTGTCGACAGCGACGACGATCTCGTCGAACTCGTCGTCATGGCGGCAATTGGTAAGACCATGGCGGTCGTGTTCGACCACCGCTCCCGCTAGCCCTGTGGGACGAACCTGTGCCGTTCAACTCGCTTGAGTTCGAGTGAGTTCGGTTGGCGCCGCGCCGAGCTTTTACAGCCGCAGCCCGGGAAGCGGACGTCTTCGTGCGCGAAGGACGGCAATAGCATGAGCGGCAAGACTCAGATCCCCAAGGGATGTGGCATGTAGCCGACGAAGCCGCCGATCTTCCAGTGGCCCGCCACCTTCCTGCAAAAATACAGCGTCTGCCATTTCAGCTTGTCGACGCTGCCATCGGCCTTGGCCACCGAGCCGTTGAACTTCTTGTGCAGCACGGCGCGGTCGCCATCGACGTCGATGTCGCGCATGTTGGTGACGCGAAACAGCGCCTCGCGCAGCGGCTCGGCGAATCTGGCCGCCGCCGTCTCCTTGGCCTGGCGCAGCCATTCGTCGCGATAGACGGCAAGGCTCGGGAATTGCAGACGCCAGGCGTCGGCATCGCTGAGGAAATGCGCATGCATGCCGAAGAAGCTGTCGGCGAGGAAATCATCCTCGACCATCGACCAGTCCTGACCGATAAAGGCGTCGATGTCGCGCCGCACCAGCATTTCCCAGAGCGCGTGACGATCCGCATCGCCCTCTGGAAACGGGTTCTTGTCGAAGGTCATTGAAATCTCCTGTCGGGAAAATGCGACGCGCAAGATGCTGGCGAGCCTGCGATAAAGCAACACGCGTTTGGAAAAATGTTGCTTTCCAAAAAGCCCCCTATGAGGATCACCGGGACAGGCGTAGAGCGGTCGGCGAAAACGGGGCGCGGCCCGCCATTCTGAACAGGAGTTTCCCTTGCCCAAAGAGTGTTTTGGAACATCCCACGTGCCGCTGTCGCCGGCCGTGCGCGCCGGGGATTTCGTCTACATCTCAGGTCAGGTGCCGGTCGACGGCGACCGCATTGTGGTCAAGGGCGGCATTACCGAGCAGACCGAGCAGGTGCTGCAGAATGTGAAGGCGGCACTCGCGCTGGCCGGCTGCACCATGGACGATGTCGTCAAGACCACGGTCTGGCTCGAGGACGCGCGCGACTTCGGCGCCTTCAATGCCGTCTACGCCAAGCACTTCCCGAAAAATCCGCCGGCCCGCACCACGGTCGAATCGCGGCTGATGATCGACATCAAGATCGAGGTCGAAGCCGTCGCTTACCGGCCGGTTTGACCAGTCGGGGCATGATCCCGAAAAGTGGAAACCGGTTTTCTCGGACAAACGGAAACCGTTTTGTCCAAAGATCATGCCCCGAAACAAAGAGAGAGGCAGGCGCCGATGCAGTTCGATCTCCTGATCAAGGGCGGCCGCCTGATCGATCCGGCCTCGGGCCTGGACGCGCCGCGCGATGTCGCCGTTGCGGGCGGACGCATCGTGGCCATTGAGGCGGCGATCGATGCCGAGCACGCCACCGAGATAGTCGACGCTCGTGATTGCATCGTCACGCCCGGCCTCATCGACCTGCACAGCCATGTCTATTGGGGCGGCACCTCGCTGGGCGTCGACGCCGACCGGCTGGCGGCCAAGAGCGGCACCACGACCTTCATCGATGCCGGCAGCGCCGGCGCCGGCAATTTTCTGGGCTTTCGCCGCCATGTCATCGAGCGCTCGAAGGTGCGCATCCTGGCCTATGTCAACATCTCCTTTGCCGGCATATTCGGCTTCTCGCAATGCGTCTCTGTCGGCGAATGCAGCGATCTCAGGCTCTGCGAGCCACGCGAGACGGTGGCCGCGGTGCGCGAGCACGCCGGTGTCGTCGTCGGCGTAAAAGTGCGCTCCGGCAAGCATGCCGGCGGCACCAGCGGCATCGCGCCGGTGGACCTCGCGCTGGAAGCCGCCGACCGGGCCGGCCTGCCGCTGATGGCGCATATAGACGAGCCGCCGCCCGGCCGTTCCGAGGTGCTGCCGCGCCTGCGCAAGGGTGACATCCTCACGCACTGTTTTCGCCCGTTCCCCAACGCGCCGGTGTTCGCCTCCGGCGCGGTGCGGCCGGACATGCGGCTGGCCCGCGAACGCGGCGTCATCTTCGACATCGGCCACGGCATGGGATCGTTCGACTTCGCCGTGGCGAAAGCGATGCTGGCCGAGGGCCTCGCGCCCGACGTCATCTCCAGCGACGTGCATCTCTATTGCGTCGACGGTCCGGCCTTCGACATACTGGTCTGCATGTCGAAGCTGATGGCGCTGGGCATGCCGCTGGTCGAGGTGCTGCGCGCCGCCACGCAAAGGCCAGCCGAGGCGATCGCCAGGCCGGAGCTTGGGACGCTGAAAGTTGGCGGTGTCGGCGATGTCGCGGTGCTGAGACTGCGCCCCGGGCGCTTTACCTTCGTCGATGCGGTCGGTGCGGCGCTGATCGCGGATCAGCGGCTGGTCTCAGAAGGCATTGTTATCGGCGGTGTCTGGTGGCCGAACGAGGCGCCCGACCACAACGAGACCGAGCGCTTCGAGCCGCATGCGGCACATACGCATGTCGAGGTCGCGGCACGGCATTTCGGGCGTGGATAATCTCCCTCCTTGAGGGGGAGATGGCCGGCAGGCCAGAGGGGGTCGGTTCGACCGGACGCAAGCTCCTCGCGGCAGTTGGAGGTCAGCGCTCCACGCGCGGCGACCCCCTCTGTCGCCTTCGGCGACATCTCCCCCACAAGGGGGGAGGAGATCGCTAGCGCCCTGCGTTACTCACCGCCCCAAACACCGGCGTCGCAATCCCTTCCATCCGCGCCTTGATCTGCAGCGCCACATATTTCGAATAAAACCGCGACAGCGCCAGATTGCCGCCGTGGAACCACAGCGCGTCCTGCGCCGTCGGCTTCCACATGTTGCGCAGCTCGCCTTGCCACGGACCGGGATCGCCCTTGACGCCGGAGCCGAGGCCCCAGCATGGCCCGACCTTGTCGGCGACCTCGCGCGAGACGATGGCCGCCACGGTCTCGTTCATCGACTGGTAGCCGGTACAGGCGACGATCGCATCGACGGCCAGCTCGCTGCGGTCGTCGAACAGGATGCCGGTCGGCGTCAATGAACTGATGCCGACGCCGCTCTTCACTTTGATCTCGCCATTGATGATCAGTTCGCAGGCGCCGACATCGATGTAGTAGCCGGAGCCGGTGCGGTAGGCCTTCATCAACAGCCCGGTCTCGTCCTCGCCGAAATCGATGGCGAAGCCGGCGGCGCGTAGCTGGTCGTAGAAGTCTGCGTCGCGTGCCTTGATCACCTCGTAAAGATCCCGCTGGCCCTTGGGTACAAGCGCGAACGGCGTGGACGCGACGATCAGGTCGGCCTTGTCGGTGCTGATGCCGCGCGCCAAAGCCTTTTCCGAGAAGATCTCGAAGCCGACTTCCATCAGAGTGTCGGATTTCACCACTGTCGTCGGCGACCGCTGGATCATGGTGACGTCTGCGCCGCTCTCCCAGAGGTCGACGCTGACATCGTGCCCCGAGCTTGCCGCGCCGATGACAGCGACACGTCTGCCGCGGAATTTCTCGCCGCTTGCATACTGGCTGGAATGCAGGAGTTCGCCCTTGAAGGTCTCGGCGCCGGGCAGCGCGATCTGGCGTGGCGGGCCATAGGCGCCGGTGGCAAAGACAATGTGCTTCGGCTTCAGCGTGATCTGCCGGCCGACGCGGTCGACCACCACAGTCCACACCTTCTCGGCCTCGTCATAGCTGGCGCTGACGCATTTGGTGGCGACCCAGTAGTTGAGCTCCATCACCCTGGTGTACATCTCCAGCCAGTCGCCCATCTTGTCCTTGGGCGTGAACACCGGCCAGTTCTCCGGGAACGGAATGTAGGGCAGATGGTCGTACCAGACCGGATCGTGCAGCACGAGCGAGCGATAACGGTTGCGCCAGGAATCGCCGGGGCGCGCATTTTTCTCGATGATGATGGTGGGCACGCCGAGCTGCCTCAGCCGCGCGCCGAGCATGATGCCGCCCTGCCCGCCGCCGATCACCAGGCAATAGGGCTGCTCGGTGGCGCCGAGGTCGCGCGTCTCGCGCGCCCGCGCCTCCGCCCAGGTTTCGCGCTTCGGATCGGCCTTGTGACGGATGCCGAGCGGCCGCGCCGGTCCCTTTTGTTCCTCGAACCCCTTGAGATCACGCATCGCCGTGAACAAGGTCCGGCAGCGGCCGTCCGTGAGGCGCACAATCCCCTCGCCCCGCGCGACCGCCGTTTCGAACGTGAACCAGGCCTCGACGGTGCCCTCATCCGAGGTCGCCTCGCCGGACAGCGTCCAGTGTGAGGGCTTCGCTTCCGCCAGCGTCGCTTGCAGCATGTCGCGGATCGCATCGCGGCCTTCCATCGTGGTGATGTTCCAGGTGAAAGCCAGCAGATCGCGCCAGTAGCAATCCTCGACGAACAGGTTGGCGGCCGCCTCGGCGTCATCAGCTTCCAGCGCCCGTGCAAGCGCGCAAAGCCATGTCGCCGCCTGTTTCGATGGTGCCATGTCGAGCATCTGTTTTTCCCTCGTTTTGCGTTCCCATTGTTTCGAAAGACGGCGGCGCCGCAAGAGGGGTCGCGATATCATGGCCTCGGTTTCTAGCGGCCCGGAACGGAGCCATCTCCCGGAAATCTTTATAGGAATTTTATATCTTTCCTCCGCGGCCCGTCTCGAACCTTTATGGCGATCGGGTCCATATTCCACTTCGAGCAAAACGCTCCGGACGCCATAGCCCTCGAAGCTACGGCGGGTCGTCCTCATGGAATTTATGGCTCGCCAGTCGCTGGCGCCAAATACAAGCAGAAGCAAGGACCAACACAAATGGACATCGTCGTCATCGGGATCGAGGTTTTGTTCTTCGGTCTTTCCCTCGCCTACATCAAAGCTTGCGACGCTCTTTAAGCGGAAGGATCGCAACATGTTTGTCGATTACATCCTCGGTGGCGGCGTGACCTTGTTCCTGCTCGTCTACCTCACATACGCCCTCGTTCGCCCAGAACGCTTCTGAAGCAAGGCACGGAAAGCCATGACACTCAACGGATGGATACAGATCCTGGTTTATTGCGGGATCGTCGTTTTGCTGGTGAAGCCGCTCGGCGGCTACATGTACCGCGTCTTCAATGGCGATCGCACCTTTCTCTCGCCCATACTCGGGCCCGTTGAGCGCGGCCTCTACCGCATTTCGGGAACCAGTGAACGCGAGGAGCAGCACTGGACGACCTACGTGGCAGGAATCATCTTCTTCAGCCTTGCCAGCTTCCTGGTGCTGTACTTTCTGCAACGCCTGCAGGGCGTCCTGCCTTACAATCCGGCCGGGATGGCATCGGTCGAACCCAATCTCGCCTTCAACACTGCCGTCAGCTTCGTCACCAACACCAACTGGCAGAATTACGGCGGCGAAAGCACGTTGTCCTACCTCGTACAGATGGCCGGCCTGACCGTGCAGAACTTCATGTCGGCCGCCGTGGGCATTGCCATCGCGGTGGCGCTGATCCGCGGCTTCGCCCGCGCCTCGGCCAAATCGATCGGCAATTTCTGGGTCGATATGACCCGCTGCACGCTCTACATCCTGCTGCCGCTCAGCATCGTGCTCACCCTTGTCTATGTCTGGCTCGGCATGCCGCAGACGCTCGGGCCTTATGTCGACGCCACCACGCTGGAGGGCGCCAAGCAGACGCTCGCCCTTGGGCCCGTCGCCTCGCAGGTTGCCATCAAGATGCTCGGCACCAACGGCGGCGGCTTCTTCAACGCCAATGCCGCGCATCCTTTCGAAAACCCCGACGCCATCTCCAACATGATCCAGATGGTGACGATCTTCGCGCTGGGTGCCGCACTCACCAACGTCTTCGGCCGCATGGTCGGCAACCAGCGCCAGGGCTGGGCGATCCTGGCAACGATGGGTGTGCTGTTCATCGCTGGCGTCGTTATCTGCTACTGGGCGGAAGCCGCGGGCAATCCGCTGGTCCATGCGCTGGGCATCGATGGCGGCAACATGGAAGGCAAGGAGAGCCGCTTCGGCATTGCCGCTTCGGCACTATTCGCCGTCATCACCACGGCTGCGAGCTGCGGTGCGGTGAACGCCATGCATGACTCGTTCACAGCACTTGGCGGCCTGATCCCGATGCTCAACATGCAGCTCGGCGAAGTCATCGTCGGCGGCGTCGGCGCCGGCTTCTACGGCATCGTCATGTTCATCGTCATCACCGTGTTCGTCGCCGGCCTGATGGTTGGCCGCACGCCCGAATATCTCGGCAAGAAGATCGAGGCCAAGGAGGTCAAGATGGCAATGCTCGCCATCCTCGCTCTGCCGCTGGTCATGCTGGTCTTCACGGCAATAGCGGTCGTGCTGCCAAGCGCCGTCGCCTCGATGGCCAATGGCGGTCCGCATGGCTTCTCCGAGGTTCTTTATGCCTACACTTCGGCGGCGGCCAACAACGGCTCGGCCTTTGGCGGCCTTTCCGGCAACACGCCCTGGTACAACATCACGCTCGGCATCTCCATGTGGGTGGGTCGCTTCTTCGTCATCATTCCAGCGCTTGCCATTGCCGGCTCGCTAGCGACGAAGAAGACGGTTCCGGCTTCCGCCGGCACCTTCCCGACCGACGGCCCGCTGTTCGTCGGCCTGCTCGTCGGCGTCATCCTGATCGTCGTCGGCCTGACCTTCTTCCCGGCACTGGCGATCGGACCGATCGTCGAGCACCTGGCTGCCATCAACGGCCAGACATTCTGAGGCTTGTCATGTCCTGGTTCTACCCAAAACGCATGAAGGCCCGGCCGCGAGCCGGCCCACGAGCCGGCAATGAGCGGGAGGAAACGCCCCCTCCCTTCCCCAGCGTATCTACCTTCCTCGGCCTCGCGGCAGTCATGATCGTGATCTGGCTGCTGGCCTATGGTCCGCCGCCCCTCTTTTCGGCATCCGATCGGTCGGTGCCGGCCAACAGTTCAGATACTGGAGCCACCAAATGAGCCAGTCCAAATCCGCGAGCATCATGGATGCCCGCATCCTGTGGCCGGCCATCGGCGGCGCCTTCAGGAAACTCGACCCCCGCACGCTGGTCAGGAACCCGGTGATGTTCGTCGTCGCCATCGTCTCGCTTCTTACCACGGTCCTGTTCGTCAAGGATCTCGCCACCGGCGGCGGCGATTTCGGCTTTACGCTGCAGATCATCATCTGGCTGTGGTTCACCGTGCTGTTCGCCAACTTCGCCGAGGCCGTCGCCGAAGGCCGCGGCAAGGCGCAGGCCGATTCGCTGCGCAAGGCGCGCACCGAAACCCAGGCCAAGCTGCTTGCCGGCGAAGACCGCTCCAGGTTCAAGCTGGTGCCCGGCACCAGCCTGAAGGTTGGCGACATCGTGCTGGTCGAAGCCGGCGACATCATCCCGTCCGACGGTGAAGTGATCGAAGGCGTGGCCTCGGTCAACGAGGCGGCAATCACCGGCGAGTCCGCACCCGTCATTCGCGAATCCGGCGGCGACCGTTCGGCGGTCACCGGCGGCACGCAGGTTCTGTCCGACTGGATTCGCGTGCGCATATCAGCCGCCTCCGGCCACACCTTCCTCGACCGCATGATCTCGCTGGTCGAGGGTGCCTCGCGCCAGAAGACGCCCAACGAGATCGCGCTCAACATCCTGCTCGTCGGCATGACGCTGATCTTCGTGCTGGCCACCGCCACGATCCCGAGCTTTGCCTCCTATTCCGGCGGCCATATCCCGGTGACGGTGCTGGTCGCGCTGTTCGTCACCTTGATCCCGACCACCATCGGCGCCCTGCTGTCGGCCATCGGCATTGCCGGCATGGACCGCCTGGTGCGCTTCAACGTGCTGGCCATGTCCGGCCGTGCCGTCGAAGCGGCGGGCGACGTCGATACGCTTTTGCTCGACAAGACCGGCACCATCACGCTCGGCAACCGCCAGGCCACCGAATTCCGCCCGGTCAAGGGCGTCACCGAACAGGAACTGGCCGATGCCGCGCAGCTCGCCTCGCTCGCCGACGAGACGCCTGAGGGACGCTCGATCGTCGTGCTTGCCAAGGAGAAATACGCCATCCGCGCCCGTGACATGGCAACCTTGCATGCCAGCTTCGTGCCCTTCACCGCGCAGACCCGGATGAGCGGCGTCGACATCGATGGCTCGTCGGTGCGCAAGGGCGCCGTCGATTCGGTTCTCGCCTATGTCAGCCAGTCGACATCGGCCACTCACGGCGCGCGCCCCGGCAGCGACACCGTCAAGGATCTCCAGGCGATCGCCGACGAGATCGCCAAGTCGGGCGGCACGCCGCTGGCCGTCGAGCGTGACGGCCGCCTGCTCGGCGTCGTCCACCTCAAGGACATCGTCAAGGGTGGTATCCGCGAGCGCTTTGCCGAACTGCGCAAAATGGGCATCCGCACCGTGATGATCACCGGCGACAATCCGATGACTGCGGCGGCGATCGCAGCCGAAGCCGGCGTCGACGATTTCCTCGCCCAGGCCACGCCCGAGGACAAGCTGAAGCTGATCCGCGACGAACAGGCCAAGGGCAAGCTGGTCGCCATGTGCGGTGACGGCACCAACGACGCGCCGGCCTTGGCGCAGGCCGATGTCGGCGTCGCCATGAACACCGGCACGGTTGCCGCCCGCGAGGCCGGCAACATGATCGACCTCGATAGTGACCCGACCAAGCTGATCGAGATCGTCGAGATCGGCAAGGCGCTGCTGATGACGCGCGGCTCGCTGACGACCTTCTCGATCGCCAACGACGTCGCCAAATACTTCGCCATCATCCCGGCCATGTTTGCCGTCTTCTACGTTGCGCCGGGACATACAATCGGCCCCCTGCAAGCGCTCAACATCATGCATCTGGCGACGCCGCAGAGCGCCATCCTGTCGGCCATCATCTTCAACGCGCTGATCATCATCGCTCTGATCCCGCTGTCGCTTAAAGGCGTCAAATACCGCGCCATCGGCGCCGGCGCGCTGCTCAGCCGCAACCTGCTGGTCTACGGCCTCGGCGGCATCATCGTTCCCTTCGCCGGCATCAAGGCGATCGACATGATCGTCACCGGCCTCGGCCTCGCTTAAGGAAATACGTCCATGCTCACTCAGATAAGACCCGCTGTTATCATGATCGTCTTTTTCACCGTTTTGACCGGCCTGATCTATCCCCTGGGCATGACCGGCATCGCCCAGGCGCTGTTTCCGCACCAGGCCAATGGCAGCTTGATCGAGAAAAACGGCACGGTCATCGGCTCCGAACTGATCGGCCAGGGCTTTGCCGACGACAAGTATTTCCATGGCCGCCCCTCGGCTGCCGGCGACGGATACAACGCCGCAGCGTCCAGCGGCTCCAATCTCGGTCCAACCAACCTCAAGCTGATCGACCGCATCAAGGGCGATGTTGCAAAGCTGAAGGCGGAGAACCCGAACCAGCCGGTGCCGATGGATCTGGTGACGACGTCCGGCAGCGGCCTCGACCCCGCTATCAGCCCGGACGCCGCCTATTTCCAGGTCGCTCGGGTGGCCAAGGCCAGGGGCTTCGACGAAGCCAAGGTCAAGGCGCTTGTCGACAGCCATGTCGAAGGCCGCGAACTCGGCTTCCTCGGCGAGCCGGTCGTCAATGTGCTGGCGCTCAACCTGGCACTGGACGATACCAAGCAGTGAGAGACAATCTCTGAAGCCAGGGGCCGGGATCGACACGATCCTCGGCGCCGTTCATGATCGAGCCTGATGCCGGACGCCAGAAGCAACGATACCAGACCCTCTCCGGACGCGCTGCTCGAGCATGCGGAACGGGAAGAGCGCGGCCGTCTGCGGATATTTCTCGGCGCTGCCCCCGGCGTCGGCAAGACCTATGAAATGCTGATGGCCGGCCGCGCCAGGCTGGCTGACGGCGTCGACGTAGTGGTCGGCGTCGTGGAGACCCACGGCCGCAAGGAAACACTGGCGCTGGTCGAAGGCTACGAGGTGATCCCGCGCCAGAAGGTCGACTACAGAGGCCGCGTGCTGGACGAGATGGACATCGATGCCATTCTCGCCCGCCGGCCGGCGCTGGTGCTCGTCGACGAACTCGCCCACACCAATGCGCCAGGCAGCCGCCACCCCAAGCGCTATCTCGACGTCCAGGAAATCCTGACGCGCGGCACCGATGTCTACACCACGCTCAACATCCAGCATGTCGAGAGCCTGAATGACGTCGTGGCACAGATCACCCGCGTCAGGGTGCGCGAAACGGTCCCGGACTCCATCATCGACCAGGCCGACGACATCGAGATCATCGACCTCACGCCCGACGACCTGATCAAGCGGCTGAAAGAGGGAAAGGTCTATTTCCCCAACACTGCCCAGCGCGCAGTCGAAAACTATTTCTCGCCGGGCAATCTGACCGCGCTTCGGGAATTGGCGCTGCGCCGTACCGCCCAGCGCGTCGACGAGCAGTTGCTCAACCACATGCAGTCGCACGCGATTCCCGGCCCTTGGGCGGCGGGCGAAAGGGTGCTCGTCTGCGTCGATGCGCGTCCGGGCGGAGCGTCTCGTGTCCGCTATGCGCGCCGGCTGGCCGACCGGCTGCGCGCACCGTGGACGGCGCTGCATGTCGACACGCCGCGTTCGGCCGCCATGTCGGAGGAAGACAAGGACCAGCTGGCCACGCTCTTGCGCCTGGCCGAGCAGCTCGGCGCCGAGGTGACGACCATTCCGGGCCAGAACGTCGCCCAGGACATCGTCCGCCACGCCACGGCCAACAACTTCACCCATATCGTCGTCGGCAGGCCGACCCGCTCGCGCTGGCGCGAACTGATCGAGGGTTCGCTCACCTACGATCTGATCCGCAATGCCGGCGATATCAGCGTCCATGTCATTTCAGGAACGGAGCGCGACAACGAGGCCACGTCGAGGGTCAAGGCGGCGGCCGAGCAGACGCCATTTCAAATCTGGCCTTATCTTTTCTCGACCGTCTATGTCGCCGGCGCGCTTGCCGTCAGCGCCGTCCTCGATCAGTTCCTCGACGTTCGCAACCTTGCCAGCGTGCTTCTGCTGGCGGTGCTGACATCGGCAGTGACCTTTGGCCTGTGGCCGGCGCTGTACGCCTGTTTCCTCAGCGCCATTGCCTTCAACTTCTTCTTTCTCGAGCCGCGCTACACGATGACGATCCGCGATCCGGAGAGCATCGTTGCCTTCGCCGTCTTCCTCGTCGTTGCCGTCATCGCCAGCAATCTGACGGCGCGTGTGCAGCGTCAGGCAGCCGCCGCCCGTTCACGCGCCCGGGCCACCGAGGACATCTACCTCTTTTCAAAGAAGCTCGCCGGCGCCGGCACGCTCGACGACGTTTTGTGGGCCACAGCCTTCCAGATCGCCTCGATGCTGAAGCTGCGCGTGGTGCTGCTCCTGCCGGAGGACGGCACGATCACCGTCAAGGCCGGTTATCCCCCCGACGACACGCTGGCCGAGGCCGACATCGCGGCTGCACGCTGGGCCTGGGAACACAACCGGGCTGCCGGCCGTGGCGCCGATACCCTGCCCGGGGCAAAACGGCTCTACCTGCCCTTGCGGACCGGCCGTACCGCCATCGGCGTCGTCGGCCTCGACAATGACAAGCAGGGGCCGCTCTTGACGCCCGAGCAACAGCGCCTGCTCGACGCGCTGGCCGACCAGGCGGCGGTTGCCATCGAGCGCATCCAGCTGGTCGCCGATGTCGATCGCGCCAGGCTGGCGGCCGAGGCCGACCGCTTGCGCTCGGCACTGCTGACGTCGATCTCGCATGATCTGAAGACGCCGCTGGCGGCCATCATGGGCGCGGCCGGCACGCTCAGGGAATTTGCGCCGGCACTGCCCGAGAACGATCGGGCCGAGCTGCTGACCACCGTGCTCGACGAGTCCGAACGGCTGAACCGCTTCATCGCCAATCTGCTCGACATGACCAAGATTGAATCCGGCGCCATGGAGCCGAATTTTGCTCTCCACTATGTCGGCGATGTCGTCGGCTCGGCCTTGCAACGGGCGCGCAAGATCACTGCCGGGCACAAGACCGAGGTTGATATTCCGGCCGACCTGCCGATGCTGAAGCTTGATCCCGTGCTGTTCGAACAAATGCTGTTCAATCTGCTCGACAATGCCGCGAAATACGCGCCACAGGGATCGACAATCCGGCTGCAGGGCTGGGCCGACAATGGCTCCGTCGCGCTGCAGATCATGGATGAGGGACCGGGCATTCCGCCCGCCGACCTGGAGCGCGTCTTCGACAGCTTTTACCGGGTGCGCAAGCGCGATCAGGTCCAGGCCGGCACCGGGCTCGGCCTGTCGATCTGCCGGGGCTTCATCGAGGCGATGGGCGGCACGATCATGGCGGCGAACCGCAGCGATCGCCCGGGCGCAGTCTTCACAATCCGCATGCCGAGGTTGGTACAATCGTCCGATACGGACGTATCAGGTGTGGACGAGCAAGCATCTGGTGATCCGGCATGACAAATTCCAATGTCAGCATACTGGTCGTCGATGACGAGCCGCCGATCCGCAAACTGCTGCGCGTCGGCCTCGGCAGCCAGGGCTATGCGGTCAGCGAAGCGCCCAACGCCAAGGCTGCGATCGAACTCGTCGATGCACAAAAGCCGGATCTGATCCTGCTCGACCTCGGCCTGCCCGGCATGGGTGGCCTCGATCTCCTGCGGAAATGGCGCGACGACGGCCTCGACGTGCCCGTGGTCATCCTGTCCAGCCGCACCGACGAAGCCGGCATCGTCGCGGCGCTCGAACTCGGCGCTGACGACTACATCACCAAGCCGTTCGGCATGAACGAACTGGTCGCCCGCATCCGCGTCGCGCTGCGCCACAAATTCCAGCAGCAGGGCGAAAAGCCGGTGTTCCACACCGGAGATCTCAGCGTCGACCTGGTCAAGCGCATCGTCAAGGTCGAAGGCAAGGAGATAAAGCTCTCCCCCAAGGAGTACGACATATTGCGCATTATGGTGCAGCATGCCGGCAAGGTGCTGACCCACCATTTCCTGCTGAAGCAGGTGTGGGGCGATTCGACCGACGTGCAGTATCTCAGGGTCTATGTCCGCCAGCTCCGGCAGAAGATCGAAAAGTCGCCCGACCAGCCGCGCTACATCACCACCGAGACCGGCGTTGGGTACCGGCTGCGCGAGGTTGAGTGACCGGACGTTTTCCGCTCAGTCCGCCGAGAGTTCCGCGGTCCGTGCCAGTGCGCCGCCGAAGCCGTTGAGCGGGATGGTGAAACTCACCGCTTGACCAGTGTCGGCCGCGAAGGCGTCGATCTTCAGCGTGGTGGCTGCCTTGAGCAGCGGCGTGACGCTGGCATCGAACGCCACCGGCACCAGGCAGCCGACGGCCTGGCAGGTGTTGAACGGCAGGCTGCCTTCCAGCTTCTGGTCGTCGATGGTCAGGCTGACGCCTTTGGCGAGCGCCAGGCCGAACGGCAGCGCCAGCGTTCCGGCGGCATCGTCGCCGCTCTTGCTCGACAGCTCGATCGCCAGCAGGCGCTGGTTGGACTGCTTGTTGAACTGCTGATGCGACAGGCTGCAAACCTTGGCCGTGCCGGTTACCTGGCAATTGACCGTCCAGTCGCCATGTGTCTCGGACAGCGCCGAGGCGCCGCCAGGCAATGTCGGGCCGGCAGCAGGGGCGGGCGCTGCGGCGGCAGGCGCCGCCTTGTCGGTCTTGGTTTGCGCCGCGACTGCCACCGGGCCAAGAATACAGATGCTGCCCAGTAGCGCCGCGAAATATACTTGCCTGCTTTTCATCAATATGCTCCCGATTGTGCCTCGAGTCAGCCGCGATTGAGCCCGAGATCCGCGCCCGATAGAGCGGTCAATCGATCTTTTCTGTCAAGTGCGGCAGGCCGCATCCTCAGGGATTTCGCCAACCCGTGGCAGATCCGCCAATGGCAGACCGGCCCATGGCAGATCGAGACGAACGCCCTATATAGAGAGGAGGTTATATCTGTACGGGAATGAACTGATGTCGACGCTTCGCCTATCGACAGTTCTCATGTCGGCAATGCTGGCGGCGGCAACGCTCGCCGGCATCATGCAATTTGCTGCGGCTCAGTCCGTCAATCCCAGCGCCAACCGGCTGATCCAGCAGAACCAGCTGCAGCAATTGCGCAACAGCCTGCAGCGGCAGCAGTTCCAGCAACAGCAGCAGCAATATCGCGAGCAGGACCGTCGGATCGTGCCGCAGCCGCGCCCCGAAGTGCCCGTCGTCCGGCAAGCTTGTCCGATTCAGATCGTCAACAACCAGATTGTGCGTGTTTGCCGTTGATATCGGTCGCTTGCGATTTACTTAGTCGACTTATTTACTAAAAATGCCTCATTGCCTCGCGGGCATATCAGGGGTTTGCAGGCGGCGTGCGGCGGTGCGCCCGCCGACCGGATTTTCAGCACATGGCGACGACCAAGAAAAAGGCGGTACGCAAGGCAAGGCGAGGCGAACGCATTCGCCAGGTTGCCGCCATTCCCTTTCGCCTGGACGTTTCAGGCAATTTCGAAGTGATGCTGGTGACGTCGCGAGCGACGAAGCGGTTCATCGTGCCCAAGGGCTGGCCCATGAAAGGCAAGAGCGGGCGCAAGGCCGCCACCATCGAGGCGCGCGAAGAAGCCGGCGTGCTCGGCAAGACCCGCAAGGCGCCGGCCGGCAGCTATTCCTATTGGAAACGGCTGGAGCACAATTTCGTGCGCGTCGACGTCGTCGTCTATCTGTTGGAGGTGTCCGAGGAACTGGCCAACTGGCAGGAGGCCAAGAGCCGCCAGCGGGCATGGCTCAAGCCGCAGGACGCGGCGTTGCTCATCGATGAGCCGGATCTCTCGACGCTGATGGCCAACCTGGCGCCGCCTCAGCCGGCAGTGCCGGACCCGGCCTGACCAACCTCACTTGCCCTCGTCCCCTTCAGCGGGACCCTGGTCCCCTGGAAATGGCCGCAGCGGCGTGCCCGTATAGGCCCACAGCCATTCGCGCGGCAGCGGACCTTTGTTGCGCTCGCTTTGCTGCGACTGCTCCCATGCATGCGCCAGGATGCCGACCGAGCGCGAGAGCACGAACAGGCCGCGCGTCAACGGCGGCGGAAAGCCGAGCTCGCCATAGATGACGGCGGTGGCGCCGTCGATGTTGAGCGGTATTTTCTTCCCCTTGCGGCGCGCGACCTCCGCCTCGACGGCCTCGGCGATGTCGGCAAAGCGTCCGCTGACGACGCCGCGCGCGGCAAATTCGCGCGTCACTGCGATCAGGCGCGGCGCGCGCGGATCGACCGGGTGAAAGCGATGGCCAAAGCCCGGCACATAGCCTTTCTCCTCGGCGAAGAAACGGTCGAGCCGTGCGGCTACGGCTTGGTCCAGCGCAACACCCTGGTCAATTGCCACGGCAATGTCGCCATAGAAGGACAGCGCCTGTTCGCCGGCGCCGCCATGCACGTCACCCAGCACGTTGACGGCGGACGCCATGGCGCTGTTGATGCCGACTCCGCAGGTAATGGCCATGCGGGCAATGGCGATCGACGGCGCCTGCGGCCCGTGGTCGACGGCCGCCCCCAGCGCAATGCCGAGCAGCGCCGCCTGCTCCTCGCTTGGCAATTCGCCACGCAGCATCAGCCAGATCGTGGCCGGAAAGCTGACGCGGCCGATCAGCTCCTGGATTTCATAGCCGCGCAGCCGGATGATGCCGGGGCCCATCTCGATGATGCCGGTCTGCCACCACTCCTCGCCGCGCTCGCGGCCGGTTTTTCTCTCGCTCACGCGCTTCTCCTGGCGCGCGGCGGCAGGGTGGAAAAAACCTCGTCCATATGCTCACCCAGCACCGGTGGCGGCAGGACCGGCAAGGGTGCCGCGCCATCGACCATGAAGCCGCCGCGCACCACTGTCAGCGGCTGCTCCATGCCGGGCAGGCCCTGGAAACGCGTGGTCATGTCGCGCTCGACCACCTGGCGCTCGCCAAGCACCTGCGGGATCGTCAGCACCCGGCCCGCCGGAACACCGGCGCGGTTGAACTTTTCTTCCCAGGCAGCCGCCGAGGCGCTCGCAAGCGCTGTCTCGATCAGCCCTTTCAAGGAGGCGCGGTTCTGCTTGCGCGTCTCGCGCTCGGCAAAGCGCGGATCGTCGGCCAGTTCCGGCTGGCCGATCAGCCGGCAAAGCGTGACGAACTGCTCCTGCTTGTTGGCGGCGATGTTGAGCAGGCCGTCGCCGGTGCGAAACGCGCCGGAGGGCGCAGCCGTCATGTTCTCATTGCCCATCGGCTGCGGCTCGACACCGGCGGTCAAATAGTTGGACACCGGCCAGCCCAGCGCCGACAGCGTGCATTCGAGCATCGAGACATCGAGAAACGCGCCCTCGCCCGAGGTCTTCTGCTTGACCAGCGCCGCGGCGATTGCGAAGGCCCCGACCAGCCCGCCCAGCGTGTCGGCGACGGGATAGCCGACCCGCAAGGGTGCTGTCTCCGGCGTGCCGGTGATGCTCATGATACCGGACAGCCCCTGGATGATCTGGTCGTAGGCCGGATTGTCGCGCATCGGCCCGCTCTGGCCGAAACCGGATATGGCGCAATAGACGAGACCGGGGCGGACCGCTTTCAGCACCTCATAGCCGAGACCCAGCCGCCCCATCACGCCCGGTCGAAAATTCTCGACCAGCGCGTCGGCCGAGGCGACGAGATCGAGGAAGCGTTCGCGGTCGGCTTCGCTTTTGAGGTCCAGCACCACCGATCGCTTGCCGGCATTCTGCGCCAGGAACGACGCGCCCATGCCGGCTTTGTTGAGCGCCGGCGAGGCGCCGAGCTGGCGCGCCAGATCGCCGCCTTGCGGCGTCTCGACCTTGATGACATCGGCGCCGAGCAGCGCCAGCTGATAGGCACAATAAGGGCCCGCCAGCACATTGGTCAGGTCGAGGATGCGGATGCCGGCAAGCAGATCGGTCATGATGCTCCAGGTTGCTCAGGCATCGCCCGGCACATGCTCCGGTCCGCGACGGCGCCGGTGCTCGATGAAGGCCCAGATATGCGGCCCGGCTAGGCCGATGAAGGCGAGGATCAGCAGCACCAGCGACAGCTTGTGGGTGTAGAACACCGACCAGTCGCCGTTCGAGATCGTCATCGCCCGGCGGAACTGCGTTTCGGCGAGCGGCCCCAGGATCATGCCGATGATGACCGGCGCTGTCGGGAAATCGAAGCGCCGCATCAGGAAGCCGGCGGCCCCCAGGAGATAGAGGATGACGAGGTCGATCGGCGATTGCGAGATGCCGTAGGTGCCGACGGTCGCGAACACCAGGATGCCGGCATAGAGCTGCGGCGCCGGGATTTTCAACAGCCGTACCCACAGCCCGATCAGCGGCAGGTTGAGGACGACCAGGATGACGTTGGCGATGAACAGGCTGGCGATCAGGCCCCAGACCAGATCGGCCTGCGTCGTCAACAGCAGCGGTCCCGGATTGATGCCGTAGCTCTGGAAGGCCGACAGCATGATTGCGGCGGTCGCCGAGGTCGGCAGGCCAAGGGTGAGCATCGGCACCAGCACGCCGGCGGCAGACGCATTGTTGGCGGCTTCCGGTCCGGCAACGCCCTCGATGGCGCCGACCGTGCCGAACTCCTCCTTGTGCTTCGACAGCTTCTTTTCGATGGCGTAGGACAGGAAGGTCGGGATCTCGGCGCCGCCCGCAGGCATGGCGCCGATCGGGAAGCCGATAAAAGCGCCGCGCAGCCATGGCTTCCACGATCGTCCCCATTCGGCCGCTGTCATGTAGAGCGATCCCTTGAGCGGCACGATCTCGTCCTTGCCGGCATAGCGGCGCGAGGCCATGTAGAGCGTCTCGCCGACGGCAAACAGGCCGACCGCGGCAATGATGACATCGACGCCATCGAGCAGTTCGTTCATGCCGAAGGTGAAGCGCGGCTGTCCCGTCTGCAGGTCGACGCCGATCATGCCGATGACGAAGCCGATGAACAGGCTGGTGAGGCCGCGCACGGAGGACGAGCCGAGCACCGCCGAAACCGTGATGAAGGCGAGCACCATCAGCGAGAAATATTCGGCCGGACCAAAGGCCAGCGCGAACTTCACCACCACCGGCGCCAGGAAGGCGACGCCCATCGTGCCGATGGTGCCGGCGACGAAGGAGCCGATCGCCGAGGTCGCCAGTGCCGCGCCGCCGCGACCCGAGCGGGCCATCCTGTTGCCTTCCAGCGCGGTGACGATGGTGGCGCTTTCGCCCGGCGTGTTGAGCAGGATCGAGGTCGTCGAGCCGCCATACATGGCGCCGTAATAGATGCCGGCAAACAGGATGAAGGACGCCTCCGGCGCCACCTGGTAGGTGATCGGCAGCAGCAGCGCGATGGTCAGCGCCGGCCCGAGGCCGGGCAGCACGCCGATGGCCGTGCCGAGCGTGGTGCCGACCAGGCACCACAGCAGGTTCATCGGCGAGAAAGCGACGGAAAATCCGTGGGCGAGATGGCCGAGCGTCTCCATGGCGTCAGCCCCTCGCAGTGGCGATGATCGCGTCGATCACCGTGTTCAGCTGGTTTTCGATGAAGCCGGCGCCAATGTTGACGCCGAGCGCCCTGGCAAAGCCGAAATAGGCGGCAAGCGCCAGGATCAGGCCGGTCAGCGCATCGCGCAGCGTGTGCTTGCTGCCGAAGCCATAACAGACGAGCACGAACATGATGACCGAGGCGGCGGTGAAGCCGAGCGGCTGGATCAGCACCAGATTGGCGACCAGGCCGGCAACGACGATGCCCATGGCCTTCCAGTCGGTCGGCGTTTCCTTTTCCTCCTGCGGCTGCCAGCCGCCGCGCAGCGCGGCGACGATGAGCAGCAGCGAAAGCACGATCATGCCGGTCATGGTGATGTAGGGAAAGACGGTCGGCCCGACCTTGGAATAGAGCGGCGAAACCGGGATCGCCAGGGTCTGCCACGCCACGGCCGCAGCACAGGCGAGAAGCCCGATGCCGATCAACAATTCGGGCATGGCAAGGCGCGGGGGCGCCGGCTGCTGGTCGCTGGTGCTCATCGATGTCCTCCCGAGATGGCCGGCATCCTCCCGCCGGCCGCATCCGCAGTTTCACTCCCAGCGCATGATATGTCCATGCCGCAGGCGAATGTCGGAAGGGGCGGCCGTGGCCGCCCCTGAAGACATCAGGCGAGGCCGAGATCCTTGAGGATCGCGGTGATGCGGGCGGTGTCGTCGACGAGGAATTTCGCATAGTCGTCGCCGGTGAGCAGGATGGGCGTCCAGTTGCGGTTCTTGCATTCGGCTGCCCAGGCATCGCTCTTGGCCATGGTCTCGATCATCGTGACCATCGCCGCCTTGTCGGCGTCGGAGACGCCTGGCGGTGCGAAGACGCCGCGCCAGTTGAACAGTTCGACGTCAATGCCGGCTTCCTTCATCGTCGGTGCGTCGATGCCGTCCTGGCGCTTGTCGGCGGAGATCGCCAACAGCCGAAGCGCGCCCGCCTTGACCTGCTCGGAGAACTCGCCGAAGCCGGAAATGCCGGCCGCCACCTGGTTGCCGAGCAGCGCCGACAGCGCCTCGCCGCCGCCGGCGAAAGGCACATAGGAGAGGTTGGTTGCCGGAACGCCGACCGTCTTGGCGATCAGCCCGAACAGGATGTGGTCGGAGCCGCCGGCCGAGCCGCCGGCCACGGGAACCTTGGTCGGATCCGCTTTGAGCGCGGCGACGAAATCGCCGGCCGTCTTGAACGGCGAATCCGCCGGCACCACCAGCGCCTCGAACTCGCCGGTGAGGCGGGCGATGGGCGTCACTTCGGAAAGGTTGTTGGCCGATTTGTTGGCGATGATGGCGCCGACCATGACCATGCCGGCCACCATCAGCGAATTGCCCTTGCCCTTCCACTGGCTGATGAACTGCGGCAGGCCGACAGTGCCGCCGGCGCCGCCGACATTGGTGATCTGCGAGCCGGAGATCAGTTTTTCACTGCGCAGCACCTGGTCGATGGTGCGCCCCGTCTGGTCCCAGCCGCCGCCGGGCGCGGCCGGCACGAAGATCTGGATCTGCGGTGCATCCTGAGCGAAAGCGGGCGTCAAATGCGTTGCGACGAATCCGGCAGCGCCTGCGGCCGCGGTGCTCATCAAAAATCTGCGTCTGTTCAGCATGGGATTCCTCCAAATCACGACACCTCCTCCGGTGCCTGCCAGAAACGTAGCCTGAAAACAGACCCGCTCGGCAAAAATTCATGCCGATTTCGGTACGTTCTGTCAACAGGAACGCTGTTCTACTAGACAGAACCATGGATGTGCGGCACAATCGCTTCGGCCGGCCTTTGTCCGAGCAGGTAAACTGGAATGAAACTGTTCGTGAGATGACCGAAGCGCGATCCCAGCCGTTGCCGGCCGATGGTGTTGCCGCGCTCGACCGCGCGATCGCCATTCTCGACGCGTTCGCGACCGCCGACCGCTCGCTCAGCCTGGCCGAGATCGCGGCGCGCACCGGGCTCTACAAAAGCACCATTTTGAGGCTGGCGAACTCGTTGCTGCGCGGGCAGTTGCTGGAGCGGCTCGACGATGGCCGCTACCGCATCGGACCTGCCACCTTCAGGCTTGGCGCGCTTTACCAGCGGTCGGTCGTGGCGGTCGACATCCTGCTGCCGATCATGCGCGATCTTGCCGAACGCAGTTGGGAAAGCGTCGCCTTCTATGTCCGCTCCGGCGACGCCCGCACCTGTCTCTACCGCGTCGAGTCCAAGCACCCGATCCGCTACACGATCCGGGAAGGCGACCTGCTGCCGTTGCTCGCCGGCTCTGGCGGCCGCGTGCTGGCAGCGTTTTCGGGCCAGCCGGGCGAACCATACGAGACCATCCGCAAGGCCTGCCACTATCTGTCGATCGGCGACCGCGACCCGGAGACGGCGGGCGTCTCGGTGCCGGTGTTCGGACCGGGCCGCGTTCTGCTCGGCGCCTTGACGCTGGCCGGCCCGTCGACACGCGTCGATACGGCGTTCCTGCGCCGCATGACACCGGACCTGCTGGAGGCCGCCGCTCGCGCCACCCGCGCCTTCGGCGAGGATGGCTCGATGCTGGAGCAGGCAGCGCGCCTAGCCGGCGCTGAAACCGTGATCGGCCTCAGTTCGCCTTGACCAGCACCACGCGGCGGTTCTTGGCGCGGCCGGTTTCGTCATCATTGCTGGCGACGGGCGCCATCATGCCGGCGCCGGCGGCGGTCAGCCGGCCGCCATCGATGCCATATTTCGAGACCAGCGCCGCCTTTACCGACTGCGCCCGCCGCGACGACAGATCGATATTGTAGTCGAAGGCGCCCTGGTTGTCGGTATGACCGACGACGATCACCGCCATGCCGGGCTCGTTGGTCAGAAGCGTCGAGATCTCCTTCAGCGTCGGTTCCGATTCCGGCTTGATGTCGGCCTTGTCGGTGTCGAAGAAGATGCCGTAGAGCGAGATGGAGCCGGTGGCCGACAGCGAATCCGCCATCTTGGCCGCTTCGACCACCACCATCTTCTTGTCGCGCGCCTTGGGCTCCAGCACCTGAACGACGGCAATGGTGCGGCCGTTGAGTTCCTTGCAGTAGAGGTCGTCGATCAGCGAATAGGCCTGAACCGTGACATAGGCGTCGCCGCCGTCCTGCGGCAGCTTGGCGGCGAAGAAGCGCTGGTCGTTGATACCGGTGGTTACCGCACAGGCGCCATTGGAAAAGGCCGCGTCCTTGACGTCGCTTTCATGGAAGAAATACATCATCAGGCTCATGTCGCCGCCGCCACCGCTCGACGACCGGTCGGCGGCGCCGCCGCACTCTTCCTTCTTGCATTCGAACAGGACTTCGCCGCCGGCGGCCGCGATCACATCCTGGTAGTTGCGCAGCACTTCGAGCGGGGAGCGCTCGGCCGGCAGCACATAGGCGATGCGGGTCAGCGCGCCTTCGACCTCGGCCTTCTTGTCCGGCGCGAACACACGGTTGTTCATCGTGTCACGGGCATCCGGATCGGCGCTCGGCTTCAGCGGCGACAGCGGCACTGTAAAATCGGTATAGGCGAATTTTTCGTAGGAGACGATGAACGACCCCTCGTAGCGCTTGGCCAGATGATTGTCGGCACCGCCCTCGATGTCGGCGGTCGGCACCGTCGCATCGGCGCCCGCCAGTTGCACGGCCGCCAGGAGCAGCAGCCCCGCCCAGAAAAGCTTCAGAGATATCGCATTGATCGCACGCATGGTCGGCTCCCCCAAAGAGCAATTCCAGGAAAAGTGTGAGCGGTTTTCCCACAGGAATTGCGTATTAGATTAGAATAGCCAACCCTGGCAGAACGTGGAAATTGCGTCGATGAAGCGCTTCACACCCGCCGTTCGAGCAGGATCGTCAGCCCGTCGTGATAGGTGGTTTCCAGGACCTTGGTGTAGCCGCACTTTGCCGCAACGTTCAACGAACCGGTGTTTTCCGGATCGATGATGCAGACGGTTCTCGCGCCGGCAAAGGTGTCGTCGCCCCAGGCCAGGGCCCTTCTGACGACTTCGCTGGCAAGACCCTTGCCATGCGCTTGCGGCGCCAGCGCCCAGCCGGCTTCCGGAATGCCCTCGAGCGACGGCTCGATGTCCCGCTTCAGATCGTGGAATCCGGCCTCGCCGATGAAGCGACCGCTGGCCTTGTCCTCGACCGCCCAGAAGCCGTAGCCGAGCAGCGACCACAGGCCGGCATGCCGCAGGAACCGCATCCAGCTTTCCTCCCGCGTCCGCGGCTTGCCGCCGATGAAACGGGTGGTGACGGGGTCGGCCCACATGACGGCATAGTCGTCGAAATCTTCGATCCGGTGCGCCCGCATGATGGTCCGTTCCGTTTCGAGAACCGGGACGCCGGCTGTTTTTGGACTGCCCATGAAACTCTGCCTCCGTTGACGGTCAGCGCTTAGCAAACCAGCGCGCCCGGACAAGGGCCAAGCCGGATCATCATTCAGCCAGGGAAGCTTCCGAACGGCCTGGCGCGACCAGGCGGTCGAAGCGAACAGCGTCGGCTTACTTTCAGCCGTGCCAGACCATCTTCATGTAGAGCCCACCGCGCCGCAATTCGTCCAGCATCTGGTCGAGCCGCTTCTGCCTGGTGTCGCTGCGTTTGGCGCGGGCGACCCAGCCGAGATAGTCGTTCTTCTGGTAGTCCGGCCGCGCCTCGTAGGCCGCTGTCAGTCCTTTTTCGGTCAGGGCGATGCGGATGTCGTCCGGCATCGGGTTCAGGGCGCGCTTCAGTCCGGTCATTTCAGAAAACCCCAGCTGTCAGGATGGCGACGCCGATGGTCCAACCCAGGTCCGCCTCTGGGAATTCTGCCGAACGATGCTACCTTTCGCAACCGGTCCGGCAAGGGCCGGTCTCGATACCGCCAATGGGAGGAGAACGCCATGGACACCACCGATCTCGTGCTTGCCATTTTCCATCATCTGCTGGTGTTGTCGCTGGCCGGCATCGTCGGCGCCGAATTTGTCCTGATCCGCGGCGACCTCTCCGCCGCCACGCTCAAGCGGCTTGCCGGCATCGACCGCCATTATGGCATCATCGCCATGCTGATCATCATCATCGGCATCTGCCGCGTCATCTACGGCCTGAAGGGCTGGGAATTCTACGTCTACAACTGGGTGTTCTGGGCCAAGATGGCGGCATTCGGCATCGTTGGCCTGCTGTCGATCATCCCGACCATCCGCTTCATCTCCTGGAACCGGCAAGCCAGCGCCAGTCCCGGCTTTCAGGTGCCGGTTGCGGAACTCGCCTCGGTGAAGACCTATGTGCGCGCCGAAGCCTTCATCTTCCTGCTGATCCCGATCTTCGCGGCGGCGATGGCGCGCGGCTACGGTTATTGAAGCAACGCCAACACCAAACCCATGTCCTCCGGGCATACTCCCCACTGATCGCCATGGTTGCGCACGACTGTATTTTGCAGTTTGCGTCAGGCGACAATCTGTTAGCTTGCCTTTGTTGTACCCTCGCTGCCTGACCTGCACAGCGATCGGAGATTGATATCCTGGGAGGAGAATTACGATGAGGAAAATTGTAGCCGCCCTGGCCGCCGCCGCGGCCGTCACGCTTTATTCGTTCACCGCCAGCGCACAGAGCTATCCCGAGCGCACCATCACCGTCGTCGTGCCGTTTGCGGCCGGCGGTCCGACCGACACGGTCACGCGGCTCGTCGCCGAAGCCATGTCGAAGGATCTCGGCCAGCAGATCATCGTCGAAAATGTCGGCGGCGCAGGCGGCACGCTGGGCGCCGGCCGCGTCGCCAACGCCGACCCGGATGGCTACACGCTGCTCCTCCATCACATTGGCATGGCGACCAGCGCGACCCTCTACAGAAAACTCGCCTACGACACGCTCAACGCCTTCGAGTATGTCGGCCTCGTCACCGAGGTGCCGATGGCGATCGTCGCCCGCAAGGACCTGGAGCCGGCCGACCTGAAAGGGCTGGTCGAATACGCCAAGACCAACAAGGACACCATCACCGTCGCCAATGCCGGCATCGGCGCTGCCTCGCATCTGTGCGGCATGCTATTCATGAGCGCCATCGGCACGCCGCTGGTCACCGTACCCTACAAGGGCACCGGCCCGGCCATGACCGACCTTCTCGGCGGCCAGGTCGACATTATGTGCGACCAGACCACCAACACCACCAAGCAGATCCAGGGCGGCACGATCAAGGCCTATGCCGTCACCACGCCGGAACGCCTCGACGTGCTCAAGGACGTGCCGACGACCATCGAAGCCGGCCTGCCCGCGGTGCAGGTCAGCATCTGGCACGCCCTCTATGCGCCGAAGGGCACGCGGGCCGAGATCACCGGCCGACTGTCGAAATCGCTCCAGGTCGCGCTGAAGGACCCCAACGTCATCGCCCGCTTTGCCGAACTGGGCACCAAGCCGTCGTCCGAGTCCGACGCGACGCCGGCAGCGCTGAAGGCCAAGCTGGAAGGCGAGATCACGCGCTGGAAGCCGATCATCGAAGCCGCCGGCCAATACGCCGACTGAGGCTTGAACGGGGCGCTGCCGGCGCCCCGTTTTCGCTTCGACGTCCGTTTTCACATTTGCAACGGCAGCCATCGCAAGGGTCAGGGGAGGACCGCCATGAAACCTTTCGCCATCGACAGGACAAACGGCCTGTGCGCCGCGCTGTTCATCTTTTTCGGCGCCTTTTTCGCGATACAATCGCTCGGCCTCGAAATCGGCACCGCCTTTCGCATGGGACCGGGCTATTTCCCGCTGGTGCTGGCGATCGTGCTGATCGTGCTCGGCGCCATCATCCTCGTCCAGGCGGTGCGCGTCGAGGGCGAGCCGATCGGCCCCATTGCGTGGCGCGGCATGCTGTTCATCCTGCCGGCGCCGATCTTTTTCGGCCTGACCGTGCGCGGCCTCGGCTTCGTCCCGTCGATCTTCCTGACGGCGCTGATCGCCTCTTTTGCCAGCGCCCGCATGAAGCCGCTGACGGCACTTCTGCTGTCGGCCGGCCTGACGCTGTTTTCGGTGCTGGTCTTCAGCTACGCGCTCGGGCTGCCATTCCAGCGCTTCGGCCCCTGGTTGCCCCAATGGCTGGCATTGTGAGGCGCTGAGATGGACCTCCTCAGGAACCTCGAACTCGGCTTTTCGACGGCCACCACGCCGGCAAATCTCGGTTTCTGCCTGATCGGCGTCCTGCTCGGCACGCTGATCGGCGTCCTGCCCGGCATCGGCGCCACCGCAACCATCGCCATGCTGTTGCCGATCACCTTCCAGATCGGCGACCCGGTGTCGTCCCTCATCATGCTGGCCGGCATCTACTACGGCGCCCAGTATGGCGGTTCGACCACCGCCATTCTCATCAACATGCCCGGCGAATCCTCCTCGGCCGTGACCGCGATCGACGGCTACCAGATGGCGAGGAACGGTCGCGCCGGGGCGGCTCTGGCGATCGCCGCGATCGGCTCGTTCTTCGCCGGCACGGTGTCCACCTTCCTGGTCGCCGTCTTTGCCCCGCCGCTGACGGCAATAGCCCTGCAATTCGGCGCGGCCGAATATTTTTCGCTGATGATCGTCGGCCTCGTCTCGTCCATCGCTCTCGCCCATGGCTCGATCGTCAAGGCGCTGGCGATGGTCGTGCTCGGCCTGCTGCTCGGCATTGTCGGCACCGACATCTACACCGGCACGCCGCGCTTCACGCTCGGCATCCGCGAATATGCCGACGGGCTGAACTTCGTCGCGGTGGCGGTCGGCGTCTTCGGCGTTGCCGAGATCCTGCGCAATCTCGAAAACGAGCACGAGCGCTCGGTGATGATCAAAAAGGTCTCCGGCCTGATGCCGACCCGCGACGACTTCAAGGCGATGGCCGCGCCCATCGTGCGCGGCACGATCATCGGTTCGGCCCTCGGCATCCTGCCCGGCGGCGGCGCGGTGCTTGCGGCCTTTGCCTCCTACACGGTCGAAAAGCGCGTGTCGAAACACCCGGAGGAGTTCGGCAAGGGCGCTATTGCCGGCGTCGCAGGCCCGGAATCGGCCAACAATGCCGGCGCCCAGACCTCCTTCATTCCGATGCTGACGCTGGGCATTCCGGCCAATCCGGTCATGGCGCTGATGATCGGCGCAATGATCATCCAAGGCATCGTGCCCGGCCCCAATGTCGCGATCGAGCAGCCGGCGCTGTTCTGGGGCATCATCGCCTCGATGTGGATCGGCAATCTGATGCTGATCGTGCTGAACCTGCCGCTGATCGGGCTGTGGGTGAAGCTGCTGACGATCCCCTATTATGTGCTCTTCCCGATCATCATGGCGTTCTGCTCGATCGGCGTTTACAGCGTCAACACCAACGCCTTCGATCTCTACGCGGTCGCATTCTTCGGCCTGCTCGGCTACATCCTGACCAAGCTGCGCTGCGAACCCGCACCCCTGCTGCTCGGCTTCGTGCTTGGCCCGCTGCTCGAGGAAAACCTGCGCCGCGCCATGATCCTGTCGCGCGGCGACCCCTCGACCTTCGTGACGCGGCCGATCAGCGCCGGCCTGCTGCTCGTCGCACTGGCCGTGCTCGTCGTCGTCTTCCTGCCGTCGGTCAAGAAGAAGCGCGAAGAGGTGTTCGTGGAGGAAAGCTAGTTGTCGGGACGCCGGGCGCCGCGATTTCCACCAGCGGCGCCGGCACATCGGTCGTCTTCACTTCGGCCTTGCAGAGATCGGCGATGACGCAGGCCGGGCAATCGGGTTTGCGCGCCTTGCAGACATAGCGGCCATGCAGGATCAGCCAGTGATGCGCGTGGCGCATATACTCATCCGGAATGATCCGCAGCAGCCCTTGCTCGACCTGCTCCGGCGTCTTGCCTGGCGCCAGGCCGAGGCGGTTGCCGATGCGGAAAATATGGGTGTCGACCGCCATCGTGTGCTGGCCGAACGCCATGTTGAGCACGACATTGGCGGTCTTGCGCCCGACCCCCGGCAGCTTGACCAACTCATCGCGCTCGCTGGGCACCTCGCCGCCGTAATCGCGTATCAGCGCCTCCGAGAGCGCCACGACATTCTTGGCCTTGTTGCGCCAGAGTCCGATGGTGCGGATGTACTCGCCGACCCTGGCTCCGCCCAGCGCCAGCATCTTTTCAGGTGTGTCGGCGACCTTGAACAACGCCCGCGTCGCCTTGTTGACGCCGGCATCGGTCGCCTGCGCCGACAGCACCACGGCCACCAGCAGCGTGAAGGCGTTGACATGCTCGAGCTCGCCCTTCGGCTCGGGCCGCTGCACCGAAAACCGCCGGAAGATCTCATGCACCTCGGCCGCGCTGTAGAGCGAACGGACCCGCGCCGGCGCCGGTCGCGGCTTGGCATTCGAGCCGTCGCGCCGCCCGGGCGGCAGTTCACTTTTGGATAAGGAAAGATTTTTGGACTTGGGGCTGGCCATTCCCTTCCTATAATATCCTGGGATGAGCGACACAAACGCCTCGTTTCAGGCCGACGAGCCATTCTTCCAGGCGCTGCTGACCCCGCACCGCTCGCTGGGCCGCACCGGCTTTGCCGTGCTGATGGGCGCGCTGCTGTTCGGCTGGGTGGTGACCGGGGCGTTTTTCCTGTCGCGCGGCGCCTGGCCGGTGTTCGGCTTCTTCGGCCTCGACGTCATCGCCGTCTACGTCGCCTTCCGCGCCAACTATCGCGCCGCCCGTGCCCGCGAGGAAGTGTCGGTGTCGCGCACCAGCCTCGACATCCGCAAGACGGCGCCCTCGGGCCGGTCGGAAGCGCATAGCTTCAACCCGTTCTGGGCCCGCTTTTCCGTCGCTCGCCATGCCGAGATCGGCATCACCAGGATGACGGTGGAAGCACAAGGACAGAATGTGCCGATCGGGTCATTCCTGGACCCAGACTCCCGCGAGAGTTTTGCCACTGCATTTTCGCGTGCGCTGACAAAAGCCAGGACGCGTTAGAGCCGGCGCGTCAGAACCGGTAGCGTAAAATCCTGCCGACCTTGCGCAATGCGGGAATGTGTCTCCAGAGCCCGATGAACAGTTTTGCGGACCAGCTCATGTGCGCTGTGCGTTCCGCGCTGTAGGCCGAGATATCGTCGAAAAAGCGCAGCTTCGGAACGGCACGCTCCAGTTCCTGTGGGTCGTCGATCGCCCAGTGAACCTCGGCGCCCGTCGCCCTGATGGTCGGATTGAGGGGCAGCATCTTCAGGCCGAAGTGGCTGTAGGCGTCGAACATCAGCTCGCCGCCGGCAAGATGCGCGACAAGGCGTGACAGCAGCCGTGGCCCCTCCTCTACCGGGAGATAAGGCGTCAACCCCTCCATCACCACGACGGCCGGACGATTGCTCGGCACTTCTGCCAGCCAGTCTGGGTCGGTTACCGAAGAGCCGACGAGGTGGTAGTGGTCCCGGGACGGGTAAAGCTTGCGCCGGAGCGCGATGACATCCGGAAAATCGACATCGAACCACTCCACGCCTTCGGGTGGATCGACACGGAAAATGCGCGTATCGAGCCCGCAGCCGAGATGCAGCACGATGGCGCCGGGATTTTTGGCGATGAAGTCCTGAACGCGGACATCATACGTCTTGGCCCGGATCGCCAGGCCGATGCCGAGATTGGTGTCGACCTTGAGGCGCGAGAAATCATAGTCGATCTTGCGCACGGCCTCGTCGGCGAAGCGATCCCCGAGCAGCGAATGCGGCAGCCGGCTTTCCAGTGCCTTGCCATAAAGCGTCATCAGCAAGGTCTCCCTTGCTCCGCTCAGATTCACCCTTTCGCCGGCCATTGGCATCTCCCGGGGCGCAATCCAGTATTTATCTGGGAACAGGCGGCAACAAGGCAAGTTTCGGGTGGTTGCAAGGGGCGGAAAGACCGACATTCGCGGTCAAGGAGATATTGCCATGAACGCCCAGATGACCATGAATACGCAGATGAAACCGACAGCGATCCTGCAGCACGACATCACCCCCGAGGGCAGCGACTACGAGGTCGTGCGCCGCGCCATCGAGAAGATCAGCCTCGACTATCGCGACCAGCCCTCGCTGGAAGCCCTGGCAGCCGATGTCGGCGAGACACCCACGGGCCTGCAAAAACTGTTCACCCGCTGGGCCGGCCTGTCGCCAAAAGCCTTCCTGCAGGCGGTCACCCTCGACCATGCCCGCAAACTGCTCGATTCCGGCATGCCGCTCCTCGAAACATCGTTCGAACTCGGCATGTCCGGCCCCGGCCGGCTGCACGATTTGTTCGTCACCCATGAGGCGATGTCGCCGGGCGACTACAAGACGCGCGGCGCTGGCCTGACCATCCGCTACGGCTACCACATCTCGCCCTTCGGCATCGCCCTGATCATGGTCACCGACCGTGGCCTTGCGGGGCTCGCCTTCAACGATCCGGGCGGCGAGCGGGCGGCTTTCGCCGACATGTCGGGCCGCTGGCCGAACGCCACCTATGTCGAGGACATGAGCGCCACCCAGCCCTATGCGGCGCGCATCTTCGATCCGACATTGTGGCGCGCCGACCAGCCGCTGCGCGTGGTGATGATCGGCTCCGACTTCCAGCTGCGCGTCTGGGGCGCGCTGCTCAGGATCCCGATGGGCAAGGCCTGCACTTATTCCTCGATCGCCTCCAGGATCGGCGCGCCAAACGCCAGCCGGGCGGTGGGGGCGGCGGTCGGTGCCAACCCATTGTCCTTCGTCGTCCCTTGCCATCGGGCGCTGGGCAAGTCCGGCGCACTCACCGGCTACCACTGGGGCCTGACCCGCAAACGCGCCATCCTCGGTTGGGAAGCGGGCCAGACCGCGTCCTGAAGCTGCCCGCATCAAACAACACCGGCGAAATCCCTTCGCCGGTGTTTTTCTTTTTGCGAGCTCCCGGCGCAAAACATCCGCACGCTCTGGCAAGCCGCCGGCTTACAGGTTAGCTTCCCGCGCATTCCGCAGGAGGCTTTCTTGATCATCGTTGTCGGCTCGATCAACCTCGACCTTATCGCCAATGTCGACCGCCTGCCTTCGCCGGGCGAGACGGTCCGCGGCTCCGGCTTCACCACCGCGCCCGGCGGCAAGGGCGCCAACCAGGCGCTGGCTGCGGCGCGCGCCGGCGCCAAGGTGCGCATGGTCGGCGCCGTCGGCAAGGACAATTTCGCAACCGAAGCCCTGGCTTTGCTCGTGGCCGGCAAGGTCGATCTCTCCGGCGTCGGCCAGAGCTTCGCCTCCACCGGCACGGCGCTGATCCTCGTCGGCGCCGATGGCGAGAATGTCATTGCCGTGGTGCCGGGCGCCAATGATTCGGTGCTGCCCGGCGATCTCGCCAAGGCTTTCCTTGCGAAGGGCGACGTCGTCCTGCTGCAGCACGAGATCCCGCTGCAGACCGTCGATGCAGCGCTTGACGCCGCACGCGCCGCCGGCGCCGTCACCGTGCTCAACACCGCGCCGTTCCGTAGCGAGGCGGCAGCGTTGCTCGGCAAGGCCGACTACGCCGTCGCCAACGAAACCGAATTCGACCTTTACGGCGAGGCGCTGTCGCTGAAAGGCCGCGACCGCCCGGCACGCATGCGTGACTTCGCCGGCAAGACCGGCCACACCATCGTCGTCACGCTCGGCGGCGACGGCGTGCTGGCGGCGACCCCGGAGGATTTCCTGACCGTGCCGGCGCTGAAGATCACGCCGGTCGACACCGTCGGGGCCGGCGATACTTTTTGCGGTTATCTCGCCGCCGGGCTGGCGTCCAACCTGCCGCTGGAGCAGGCTCTCACCCGCGCCGCAGCCGCCGGCTCGCTCGCCTGCCTGAAGCCCGGCGCCCAGCCGGCCATCCCGCTGGCGGCGGATGTCGACACCGCCCTGCGCAACAACGCCGGATGACAGCCCTGCGCCCCGCAACGAAGCACGCCGTGCCCCCCGCCGGCGACATCTGCCAGATGTCCGCTGTCGACCTGGCCGAGGCGATCCGGCTGCGCCGCCTGTCCGTGCGCGAGTTGGTCGCCGCATTCCTCGACCGCATCGACGCGGTAAACCCGCTGGTCAACGCCATCGTCTCGTTGCGCGAGCGCTCCGACATCCTGCGCGAGGCCGACGCGGCGGACGCGCATCTAGCGCAAGGCGGGCCGGCCGGCTCGCTGTTCGGCCTGCCGATGGCGATAAAAGACCTCGCCATGACGAGCGGCTTGAGGACCAGTTTCGGCTCGCCGATCTTCGCCGATTTCGTGCCGCAGGAGGATGATTTCTTCGTCGAGCGCATCCGCAAGGCCGGCGCCATCATCATCGGCAAGACCAATGTTCCCGAATTCGGGCTGGGATCCAACACCTACAACAACGTGTTCGGCCCGACGCTGAACGCCTTCGATCCGGCGCTCACCGCAGGCGGGTCGAGCGGCGGCGCTGCGGTCGCCCTTGCACTCGACATGGTTCCGGTCGCCGACGGCAGCGATTTCGGCGGCTCGCTGCGCAATCCGGCGGCGTGGAACAATGTCTATGGCTTCCGCCCGTCGCAGGGCCTTGTCCCCGGAGGGCCGGACCTGGAAGTCTTTCATGCTCAGATGGGCATAGACGGGCCGATGGGCCGCAGCATCAGCGACATGGCGCTGCTGCTCGACGTGCAGGCGGGCTACCATCCGCATGCGCCCTTGTCCTGGGAAAAGCCTGGTTCATTCCTCGAAGGGCTGGCAACGCCGGCAAGCGGCGGCCGCGTCGGCTGGCTCGGTGATCTCGGCGGTCACCTGCCGGTAGAGCCTGGCATCCTCGATCTGTGCGAGGCCGCACTCGGCCGCTTCGCGGAGGCATCCTTCCTGACCGAGCCCTTGCTGCCGGATTTCGATTTCGAGGCACTGTGGCAAGCCTTCGTGACGCTGCGGCAGGCGAGCAGCGGCTCGGCGCTGAAAGTCCATTATGACGACCCGCACAAGCGCGCCCTGCTGAAGCCGGAAGCCGTCTGGGAGGTGGAGAACGCCATGCGGCTGACGGCGCCGCAGATCCGCGCGGCCTCGGTCATCCGCACCTCCTGGCACCGGACGCTGCTGTCGCTGTTCGAGCACTTCGATCTCATCGCGCTGCCGACGGCGCAGGTCTTTCCTTTCGAAGTCGGCACGCATTGGCCAAGTGAGGTCGCCGGACGGACGATGGACAGCTACCATCGCTGGATGCAGGTTTCGGCCTTCGCCACGCTCGGCGGCTGTCCGGCGCTCAACGTGCCCGTCGGCTTCGACGACAAAGGCCGCCCTTGGGCATGCAGCTGATCGGCCGGCCGCGCGGCGACCTCGCCGTGCTCAGGGCCGGAGCGGCCTATGAGGCGACCTTGCCTTGGCAGGCTGGGGCGTCCTGACGCGAGGGGCGGCCGGTCTGCGACCGGCTTGCACCAGCCCCGCCGCCATGCATTGATTGCAGCCAGCCGCCTAAGCGCATCCTCGAGGAAATCCCCATGTCGCTGGAACTCTACGCCGCCTATGTCCTTGCCTGCATCGTCATCATCCTGGTGCCCGGTCCGACTGTGACGCTGATCATCGCCAACAGCATCCGCCATGGCTACCGCGCCGGGCTTGCCAATGTCGCCGGCACGCAGGCCGGGCTTGCCATCATGATCGCCATCGTCGGCATCGGCCTCAACACGCTGATCGCGGGCATGGGCCACTGGTTCGAATGGGTGCGTCTGATCGGCGCCGCCTATCTGATCTGGATGGGCGTGCAGATGTTCCGCGCCAAGGGCACGCTGAACGGCGACGGCACGGCGAGAAAGCCGCGTGGCGGCTTCTTCCTGCAGGGTCTGCTGGTGGCGCTCAGCAACCCCAAGACCCTGGTGTTCTTCGGCGCCTTCTTCCCGCAATTTATCGCCCCGCAGGGCAATTACACGCTACAGATCGTCGTCATGGGCCTCACCGCGATGATCTTTGCCGCCGTCTCGGATTCCACCTATGCGCTCGCCGCCAGCCGCGCCGGACGCCTGCTCTCGGCCAGCCGCATCAAGCTGATGTCCAGGATCAGCGGCAGCTTTCTGGTCGGCGGCGGCCTGTGGCTGGCGTTTTCCAAGGCGAAGTGACGACCGCCAACGGTCGTTCCCAACGGAGCCGGTACGTGAAGCCTGATTGAAAGTCAGCTTTCGCGCCACCACATGAATCCGCGTTAGGGGATTCACGTCGATGTCATGGACTTACGCTGGCATAAAAAGGAACGCGCCCGGCGTGATTCTGACCGCCGCCCTGTTCGCGGTGATGGTTCCTTCGGCTCTCTACAAATGGACGAATGATGCGAGCGCTATCCGGTCAGTCGAGCCAACGCAACAGTCAAAAGCGCCCATTGGACCACGACCGCACCCTTTATCTGGTTGCTCTCGAAACCGGTTCGTCCATTCTTGTCGATGACGATCGTCCGCATCTGATCGGTGCGCCGGCAAAGTTGGAGCGCGTCACGCGTGATAATGGCTTCGTCTTCTACCGGTTTCCAGAATGACCCGCCTTGCACAAGCACGCTTGGCTCTCGCCTTGCCAATTCTGCGAGAAAACGTCTGGGGCATCGCTTTTGCTGCCGTGCTGCTTGGCGCGTGCATTTTTGCAATCATGAGGCCTGCCGCCGGACACAGCAGCCCGATCATCAGCCTGGGACGGGCGACAGGCACGGTTGTCAGTGTTCTCGATGCCTCGCCGAACCCAAAGGGCTGGATCAACGGTGGGTTTCGTTACCTGTATGGTATCCGTCTCAGCGAAAACGACCTGATTTTCGTATACGGCCATGCGGAAACACCACGAGCCATGGGTTCGCAAGTTCCGGTCGAGCAACAGCATAGGCAGGATGGCAGCGAAACCTATCGGCTGCTCGACGAGTAAGCAGCCGATATCGCCCAGAGGCGCTAGGCCCTGGGCGAACGATCTGCGTCAAGGCAGGCTTAAAGCCGCCCCAGCCTCTCCACCAGCAGCGCAAAAAAGGCGTCATGGTCGATGTCGCGCATCACCATGGCGTTCTTCGGCCGCTTGGTCACGCCCCACCAGTCGATGACGGTCATGCCCATGGTGAGCTCGGAGGTGGTTTCCACGGTGACGTTGCAGTTGCGGCCCTTGAACAGCTCCGGCTTCAACAGATAGGCGATGACGCACGGGTCGTGCAGCGGGCCGCCATCGGTGCCGTATTTCTCCTCGTCGAAGCGCTCGAAGAACTCCAGCATCTCGGCCGTCGCGGTGCCGACCCGGGTGCCGAGCTGGCGGATGGCCTGCGTGCGCTTGGCCGTGGTCAGCGCCTTGTGGGTGACGTCGAGCGGCATCATGACGATCGGAATGCCGGATTTGAACACCAGGTCGGCGGCTTGCGGATCGACATAGATGTTGAATTCTGCGGTCGGCGTGACATTGCCGCCTTCGAAGAAACCGCCGCCCATCAGTACGATTTCCTTGATGCGCGGCGCGATCTTCGGCTCACGGATCAGCGCCAGCGCGACATTGGTGAGCGGGCCGAGCGCGCACAGCGTGATCGTGCCGGCCTCTTCCTTCATCAGCGTCTCGACGATGAAGTCGACCGCATACTGGCCCTGCAGCTTCATCTTCGGATCGGGCAGTTGCGGGCCGTTGAGGCCGGTCTTGCCATGCACTTCCTCGGCGGTGACCAGCTCGCGCGCCAACGGGCGGATGGCGCCTGCATAGACCTTGATGTCGGGCCGGCCGGCCAGTTCGCAGATTTTCCTGGCGTTCTTTTCGGTCAATTTCAGCGGCACGTTGCCGGCAACAGCAGAGATGCCGACGATCTCCAGCTCGGCGCTGCCGAGCGCCAGCAATATGGCGACGGCATCGTCCTGGCCGGGATCCGTGTCGATGATGATCTTGCGGGTCTGGGGCATTTCATTTCCTTATGCGGGGGAGTCTTTTTGGCGGGGGTGTTCGGCGGCTTGAACTTGGCCGCGGCGCGGACCATATCAAGACCATCGGGAAAAATGCCATCCGGGTTTTTCCAGTTTATGTCGCTCCAAAGAGGACAGTGTAACATGAGCCGAATGACGCCCTTCTCCAGCCCGCTTCTCCTTGGTTTCGATGCCATGGAAAAGACCCTGGAACGACTGGCGAAATCCGGTGACAGTTATCCTCCCTACAACATCGAGCGCCTCAGCGGTGCCGACGGCAAGGCCGAAAGGCTGCGCATTACGCTGGCTGTCGCGGGTTTCGCCGAAAGCGATCTCGATGTCACCACGGAGGAAAACCAGCTGGTCGTGCGCGGCCGTCAAACCGACGACACCGAGCGCGAATTCCTCCACCGCGGCATCGCCGCGCGCCAGTTCCAGCGCTGTTTCGTGCTGGCCGACGGCATGCGGGTGATCGCAGCGGAACTGAAGAACGGCCTTTTGTCGATCGATCTCGATCGGCCGGATACCGAACGGCTGGTACGGAAAATAAATATATCGGTGAAAGACTGATCTTTACCGATGGCTCTCATGCGGGATGGCCTTGAGCGGCGTCCTCGCGCCAAGGAGGCTTGAAATGACCAGAACTGACGAAACCATCACCATGACCAGCGGCGAATTCGCCCATCTCGGCGAAGGCTCGGTCGCTTATCTCCGCAAGGTCTCGAGCGACGAGCTGCTCGGGCGCTTCCCCAACCTCGGCGAAATAGCGCCTGGTATGGTCCTGTGGGCCCTGTTTGCCGCCAACGGCCAGCCGATCCTGCTTTCGGATGCGAAAGACCGGGCTTTGGCCGGCGCCATGGAAAACGACCTGACCACTGTCGCCATTCACTAAGGCGACTGCTGGCGGTTGAAATGGAGAGGGCCGCCTTCGGCGGCCCCTGGAAGACTTAAATCCGAAGAACTTCAGGCGGCGTGCGAGGCCTGCGTGTCCGAAAGCAGTGCGTGGATGGCGACCGCGTCGCGCGTGCCTCTGATCTTGGCCACCGTGTCGGCGTCGCGCAAAACCCTGGCGATGCGCGACAGTGCCTTGAGGTGATCGGCGCCGGCGCCTTCCGGGGCCAGCAGCAAAAACACCAGATCGACCGGCTGGTCATCCAAGGCCTCGAAATCGACCGGCGTCTCCAGACGGGCAAAGACGCCGGCGATGCGCTTCACCCCGGCGAGCTTGCCGTGCGGAATGGCGATGCCGTTGCCGACGCCGGTGGAGCCCAGCCGTTCGCGCTGCAGGATGGTGTCGAACACTTCGCGCTCCGGAATGCCGGAAATCGCCGCCGCTCTCTCGGACAGCAACTGCAGAAGCTGCTTTTTGGAGTTCGCCTTCAACGCCGGCAAGATCGCCGGAACGTTGAGAAGATCGCTCAGATCCATATTTGAAATCCCTTATTCGCCTGCCGTCGCCAGTCCTCGCCCCTCGCGCGGCTGGCTATTATCCCTGTGCGACCATTGTCGTCACCTGTGCGACCATTGTCGTTGTCGTCACGCCTGTGCGACTTTGGTCGTCGACGGGTCGATCCAGCCGATATTTCCGTCCGGCCGCCGATAGACGATGTTGAGGTGGTCGTTTCCGGCGTTGCGGAAGACGAAAACCGGGCTGTCCTTGGTGTCGAGTTCGATAACCGCCGACGCCACCGACATGGTCTGCAGCGTCATGGTTGATTCGGCGACGATGGCCGGGGCGTAGTCCTCCGGAATGTCCTCATCGTCATCGGTCAGCGGCGCCATCACCGTATAGGCGATGTCGGTGATTTCACCATTTCCAGTGCCTGAATTGTGCGATTTCAGACGGCGTTTGTAGCGCCGCAGCCTGGTTTCGAGGCGGTCCGCGGCCGCCTCGAAGGCAAGTGTCGGATCCTGGGAATCGCCGGTTGCCTGCAGCGAAGCGCCGGAATCCAGCCTGATCATGCAATCGGCCGAGTAACGCGACCCCGATTTGATGACCGTGACGTGCCCTGAAAAACCGCGATCGAAATATTTTCCAATCGCCTCGCCGACGCGATCGGTAATGCGCGAACGCAACGCATCGCCGATATCCATGTGTTTACCCGATATCCGCAATTTCATCTGAAAACTGACCTTCCTTGCTCAGGCTTCAAACTGGCCAGAGTTTATACTCGTGATCCGTGCGCACAAGCTTTGCGGCGTCAACTCGCGCCGATTTTAGATCCGAACTTTCCGGTTGATCACAATCCGCCTTCTTGGCCGTCCCGTGGCCTTCATCGTGACGGACCATCCGCATGCGGGCCGCGAGCCCGTCTCATGCGGGCGGGCTTCTAGACACTTCATTGCAGCTTGTCAATTAATGCATGTCGCCCAGAAGTGCGCTGCGGTTCTGGGACAACGACATGCATCAAAACAAGACTTAAAGCGCGTCGCATGAATCCGTTTCAGCGCGACGCGCTTTAAGGTCGAAAGTTGTGGAAATCCAACCATAGCAAAAGCCTTGCCGGGCAAGCAGAGCTAGCGCCCCGCGCTTGCCAGAGCGCGCTTTTCACGCCGCCGCTGCACCGAGGAGGGAATATTCATACCCTCCCGGTACTTGGCCACCGTGCGCCGGGCAATATCGACGCCGCTTTCCTTCAACATATCGACGATTGCGTCATCGGACAGCACATCGGCGGGCTTTTCCTCGTCGATCAGCTGCTTGATGCGGTCGCGCACCGCTTCCGAGGAATGCGCATCACCGCCGCCCGACGCCGCGATCGAAGCCGTGAAGAAATAACGCAGCTCGAACACGCCACGCGGCGTCAGCATGTATTTGTTGGCCGTCACCCGGCTGACGGTCGATTCATGCATGCCGATGGCATCGGCCACCGTGCGCAGGTTGAGCGGCCTGAGCTGGCGCACGCCATGGACGAGAAAAGCGTCCTGCTGGCGCACGATTTCCGACGCCACTTTCAGGATCGTCTTTGCCCGCTGGTCGAGACTGCGCGTCAGCCAGTTGGCATTCTGCAGGCATTCGGCCAGGAAATCCTTCTCCGCCTGATTCTTCGCATGCGGCGAGACCTGGGCGAAATAGATGTGATCGACAAGCACGCGCGGCAGCGTCTCGGCATTGAGCTCGACCGTCCAGCTACCGTCATTGGCGGCGCGGACTTCGACATCGGCGACGATGGCGTCGCTGGCGCCTCCTGAAAATGCCGTGCCCGGACGCGGATCGAGCGCGCGGATTTCGGCCAACATGTCGAGGAGATCCTCCTCGTCGACCCCGCAAAGCCGCTTCAGCGTCTGGAAATCGCGCCGCGCCAACAGTTCGAGGTTGCCGACCAGCATCTTCATCGCCGGATCGAGACGATCACGCATGGCAAGCTGCAGCGACAGGCATTCGGCAAGGTCGCGCGCAAACAGGCCGACCGGCTCGAATGTGTGGCAGGCTGCCAGCACATTGGCTACCATCGCCTGATCGGCGCCGAGCCGTTTGGCGATCTCGGCGGGATCGGCGCGCAGATAGCCGGCCTCGTCCAGGCCGTCGGCCAGTTCGGCTGCGATCAGCCTTGCGGCCGGATCGGCAAAGGCAAGCGCGATCTGCTCGCCGACGTGCTGGCGCAGCGTGATCGCCGCGGCGGCCATGTCGCCGACGTCGAAGCCTTCGGAAGAACCGGACGAACTATTGCCGGTGGCCGACTTCCACTGCGCCGTCAGGTCCGGACCGAGCCGCTCGCTGGTGCCGGGATCGTCGGGGAACAGATTTTCCAGCGAGCTGTCGAGCTTGTCGGAGATCGCTTCGGCGCTCCACGCCGTCTCGTTTTCGAACCAGTCGCCATCGGCGGCAGGCTCAGGAGCGGCATCGCCCTTCTGCACCTGGTCGCTTGCGGCGTCATCCTGGGGCTCGGCGCGCTCCAGCAGCGGATTGCGCTCGATCTCGTCGTCGATGAAGTGGTCGAGCTCGACATGGGTGAGCTGCAACAGCCTGATCGACTGCATCAGCTGCGGCGTCATCACCAGCGACTGGGATTGTCGTAGCTGTAGTTTCGCCGCCAACGCCATGGTTCGGTTTCAAACGCCCTTCTGCACCCGGAAGCCTACACATCAGAAGCTGCCGGAAAATGAATTTTTCCGACCTTCCATAGAAACTGGCCCGGCTTTTGCTTGTCAAGGCGAACGATGGCAAAAGGCCCCTACCGAAGCATTATCTCACGCAAAATCGGAGAAAAAAGCCCGGCGGGGCGGCAAAAATCACGTCAGGAAACAAATTTCACGCTCAGAGCGTGAAACCTTCGCCGAGGTAGAGCCGGCGCACATCGGGGTTCGCCACCACCTCGTCGGCACGGCCATGAGTCAGCACCTGGCCGGCATGGATGATGTAGGCGCGGTCGATGAGGCCGAGCGTTTCGCGCACATTGTGGTCGGTAATCAGCACGCCGATGCCGCGCGCCGTTAGATGACGAACCAGCTGCTGGATGTCGGCGACGGCAATCGGGTCGATGCCGGCGAACGGCTCGTCGAGCAGCATGTAGGCCGGGCGCGTCGCCAAAGCTCGGGCGATCTCAAGACGCCGCCGCTCGCCACCCGACAGCGACATGGACGGCGACTTCCGCAGATGGCTGATGTGAAATTCCTCGAGCAGTTCGTCGAGATTGCGCTCGCGCACCTTGCGGTCCTTCTCAACCACTTCGAGCACGGCGCGGATGTTCTGCTCGACATTCAGGCCGCGGAAGATCGAGGCTTCCTGCGGCAAATAGCCGATGCCGAGGCGGGCGCGGCGGTACATCGGCATCGAGGTGACGTCGAAACCGTCGATCTCGATCGTGCCCTCATCGACCGGCACCAAGCCGGTGACCATGTAGAAACAGGTGGTCTTGCCGGCGCCGTTCGGCCCGAGCAGCCCGACAGCCTCGCCGGCGCGCACGCCGATGGTGACACCGCTGACCACCTTGCGGCCCTTGTAGCTCTTGGTCAGACCCTTGGCGATCAGGGTGCCCTTGAACTTCGAGGAATCAACGATGACTGTGGCCGGTGCTGCAAGTTTACTGGCCGCCCGTCCCGGAAGGCGGGTCAGCAGCGAAGATACGCCAGTCATTCGGGCTTCGGGGCCTCGGATTTCGGTGGCGGCGTCATCGACATGATGACGCGCCCGCCGCAGCCATCGACCTGAGCAAGGCCGCTTTTCATCTGCACGGTGAGCTTGCAGCCCTTGAGGACGTTGGGTCCTTGGGACAAGACGACCTCCTTGCCCGACAGAACTAGCACCTGCGTCTTCATGTCGAACGTGGCGTTGTCGCCGGTGGCGATCTGGTCATTCGACTTGATGTAGACTTTGTTCTTGACCACCAGATGGTCGATATTGGCCGAACCGGTCATCGCCGAAGCGCCGGCGGCAGCACCTTTGGCGGCGTTGGGGTCCTTGACGTAGTAGACCTCCATGCTGCCGGCCTTGAGCAGCGTTGGCCCTTGCGTGACGGTGACGTTGCCGCTGAACAGCGCCATGCTGTCGGCCTGGCGGACCTCAAGTTTGTCGCTCTCGATCTGGATCGGCTGGTCGCCCGACAGTTTGAGCCCGGACTGGCTGCTGGCGCTGGACTGAGCCCAGGACGGCGCCATACCCAGCAACAGCAAGGCCGAAGCTGCGGCGACTAGCCGTGCCGAATTACTGGGACGCATTCGTTTCTCCGCTCTTTGCCTCTGCCGCCTTCATAGTGGCCGGATCGATGTGAACGCTTACCTTGTTCTCGAAAACGATGACCTTGCCATTGTCTTCGACCGACATTGAACCCGCGGTGATCCGCGAGCCGTTACGGCTGACATCGACCGCATCACCTGTCTTCATAGAGCCTTTGCCCATATCGAGGAAGACCGATTTGAAGATGGCAGCGACGCCGTCGGTGGTGGTGACGGTAACGTCGCTGGTCATGTCCATCGTGTTGGCGTTTCTGTTGTAGATCCCGCGCTTGGCGTCGACGGTCGCCACATTGTCGGCCGTCAGCGGCAATTTGGCATGGATGCCTTCGAGTTCGATGATGTCCTGCTTGCCGACATCCTGGATGGCGCGCAAGGCCGTCAGCGAATAGGGCAGCTTGTCCTTGGTGAAGCCGTTGAGCTTCGGATTGGCCATCACCAGCTTGCCATCCGCGAAAGCGGTGCCGTCTGCCTGTATCGAAATGTTGATCGGCGCCGCCAGATAGGAATAGACCGGAAACGCAACCGCGATCCCGGCGGCAAGCACCGGCACGGCAAACTTAAGCACGCGCACGCGGCGCGAGTGGCGCTGGGCGCGGTCGAAGGCGTCGCCGCGCGTGCCCGCTGGCGCCGTGGGCGCCAAGGCCGCATCGGCATTGGTCGGTTCGTTCGATCGCGCAAGCATGACTGACTTCTAATAAACCCTTGTCCGCCAAAACACCTGCTATAGGTGGGTTGCCGGCCCCCGCAAGCAAGCACAAGCGGAGGAAAACCGCAAAAATGTGACGGCCGCTGTTTTACAGACGGAACTCAGGCGACACAATTTCGTCACTTCATAGCAGAAACGAACGCGCCGCGTCATTTTTTCCTGAAATGCCTCCGTCGTGAAGGTCGCTTCGTCGCAGGCTCTTGAGGAAGAGGTAGCCGGGCGCGGACGCTTGCTTTAAAAGCATCGCTTCCCACCGACTGTGAGGCAGACCATGGCACTGAGAGCCGACGACCTGATCGACCGCCGCCGCTTGCGGCGCAAGCTGACCTTCTGGCGCGGCGCCGCCATTGCCATCGTGGCCCTTGGGGTGATTGCGCTTGCAAGCTGGTTCTATGGGGGCGACCTCGGCGGTTCTTCCGTCGACCACATCGCCAAGGTCAGGATCGAAGGCACCATCACCGAGGACGAGGAACTGATCAAGCGGCTGGAAACCATCCGCACATCCCCGCAGGTCAAGGGCGTCATCCTGGCGATCGATTCGCCCGGAGGCACAACGGTCGGCGGCGAATCGATCTACGAGGAGGTGCGCAAGCTTGCCGCCGACAAGCCGGTGGTGGCCGAGGTCGGCACGCTGGCCGCATCGGCCGGCTACATGATCGCCAGCGCCAGCGACCATATTGTTGCCCGCAAGACGTCGATCGTCGGCTCGATCGGTGTGCTCATCCAGTATCCCGATGTCAGCGGTCTGATGGACAAGGTCGGCATCAAGCTCGAGGAAGTGAAATCCTCGCCGCTGAAGGCATCGCCCTCGCCCTTCAAGCCGACCAATGAAGACGAGCGAGCCATGGTCCGCAAGCTCATCCTCGACAGCTATGACTGGTTCGTCGGCATCGTCGCCGAGCGCCGCAAAATGACCCGCGATCAGGCACTGGCCCTTGCCGACGGCTCGATCTTCACCGGCCGCCAGGGCCTTGCCAACGGTCTGATCGACGCTGTCGGCGGCGAGAGCGTGGCGATCGACTGGCTGGCGACCAAGGGTGTCGACGCCAAGCTCAAGGTGGTGGAATGGAAGGACACCGAGCGGCGTGGCGGCTTCCTGTTCTCGAAAGCAATAGTGCGCAGCGTCGGCAGCGCGCTCGGCCTGTCGGAGGCCGGCAGCGACGTGCTTCACGAAATTGGCGCGGATCGCTTGTTTCTTGACGGTCTCGTTTCCGTCTGGCACCCTTGATCTGCCGGTTGGGGCGAGTAAAAAAGCAAATAAAATCATCCTGATAATTTGACCGCAGCGCTTTCACGGGGACCTTTCTGATGATCAAATCCGAGCTTGTGCAGATCATTGCCACGCGCAACCCGCATCTTTTCCTGCGCGACGTCGAAAACATCGTGGGAGCGATCTTCGACGAGATCACCGATGCCCTGGCGGAAGGCAATCGGGTCGAGTTGCGTGGCTTCGGCGCTTTTTCGGTGAAAAATCGCCCTGCCCGCACCGGCCGCAACCCGCGCACCGGCGAATCCGTCGAGGTCGAGGAGAAGTGGGTGCCGTTCTTCAAGACCGGCAAGGAATTGCGTGAAAGGCTGAATGGCGGCAAGTAGGCGCGGACCAACGCGCCGGCGTTATCAAGGCCTGCCTTCTCCAGGGAATTTCTATGTTGAACCGCTTCATACTTATCGTGGTCTTCGTGCCGCTCGCCGTCATCCTGATTGCGCTGGCCGTCGCCAACCGCGAGCTGGTCGCCTTCACGCTCGACCCGTTCAACCCCGGCAATCCGAAACTGACGCTGACCTTGCCGCTGTTCATCTTCCTGTTCGTGGCGCTCGCCATCGGCATGGTCGTCGGCAGCCTGGCGACCTGGGTCAAGCAGGGCCGCTACCGCAAGCTGGCGCGCCAGCGCGGGGTCGAGGCCGAGAATTTGCGCCAGGCGGTCAGCCGTATACCCGCCGTGCAGCAGGGCGCGGCCACCGGGCCGGCGCTGCCGAAGCCAACGGCCTGAAGCCGGCGCTTTTATCTTCGCGGAGTTTTGCATGCTGACCATTTCGGCCGACGCTGTCGACCAGGCGCTGACCTTTCCCGGGCTGGTCGAGACATTGCGCGCGGCCTTCCGCGAGGGTGCTGTGCAACCCGTCCGCCATCATCACGGGGTCGAGCGGCCCGACGGTGCCACATCCACGCTGCTTTTGATGCCGGCGTGGACCGACTTCCATGCGGCCGGCACATCGGTCGGGGGTCATATCGGCGTCAAGATCGTCACCGTATCGCCCGACAACAACGCCATCGGCAAACCGGCGGTGATGGGGCTCTACCTCCTGCTCAACGGCACCACCGGCGAGCCCGAAGCGCTGATCGACGGCCAACGGCTGACACAGTGGCGCACCGCTTGCGCCTCGGCGCTGGCCGTCTCCTATCTCGCCCGCGAGGACGCATCGCAGCTTCTGGTGGTCGGCGCCGGCGCGCTGTCGCCGTTCCTCGCCAAGGCGCACTCCGCGGTGCGGCCGATCAAGACCATCCGCATTTGGAACCGCACGCCCGCCAATGCCGAAAAGGTCGCGGCTGATTTGCGCGCGGACGGTTTCAACGCCGAGGCCGCAAGCGATCTCGACGCCGAACTCGCCGAGGCCGACATCGTCTCATCGGCGACGATCACGACGACGCCGCTGGTCAAGGGTGCGCTGCTCAAGCCGGGCGCGCATGTCGATCTGGTCGGCGGCTTCACGCCGACCATGCGCGAGAGCGACGACGACGCGATCGCGCGCGCCCGCGTCTATGTCGACACCCGCGCCGGCGCCACCAAGGAAGCCGGCGACATCGTCCAGCCGCTCGCCTCCGGCGTGCTGAAGCCGGAAGCCATCGTCGCCGATCTGCATGAGCTGGCGCGCGGGGAAAAACAGGGCCGGCAGAGCCCCACTGAGGTCACGCTGTTCAAGTCGGTCGGCGCCGCGCTTGAGGACCTTGCCGCCGGCATTGCCGTCTACAACGCGCTCAAGCAGTAGCGTCTGCGCCGGTTCTGCGATCGAACTTCCTGATCGCTTCCGCGCTGACCGGGGTGAAGAAGTTCACCAGATTGCCATCGGGATCGCGCAGCAGCAGCGACCGGTTACCCCATGGCATCGTCGTCGGCGTCTGTACGAAATCGCCGATAATTTTCGCCAGCCTGCTGTACTCAGCATCAACATCGGCGACGCGAAACTCGATGATCGCTGAGCGATTGGCGGCCGGCTGCGCCACATCAGTTCCGAACAGGGCCAGCGTGCGGGTGCTGCCGATCGCCAGTGTGCAGGACGGCGTTGCCAGTTCGGCGAAATCGTCTGTGAACCAGGTTGCGGTAAGCCCGGTGATCGTCTCGTAGAATGCCACCAAGGGCTTGATCTGGTCGGTAATGATGCGGATCAAGACGAAGTCCATCTTATTCTCCTGGGGCAAGCGCGACGCTATCTGAAGACAATCGCTTGTCGCACAAGGCTGCTGACAACTTGGTGTCAGCAGCCTTGTCACGGTGCCTTGCCGATCCGGCGGCTGGATGCTTCAGCCTGCCTTCATGGCCGCGCCCATCGCCTCGGCGATCAGCGCGAAATCATGCGCGGTAATTTCGAACAGGCCAAAGCGCAGCTGGTAACCCCAGTTCGATTTGCCCGCGGTGAAGTCGAGCTGCTCGAGCAGCGGCTTGATCGGCGCTTCCTCGGCCTTGGCCCATTCGACATCCCTGCGGAACGGCGTGAAGCCACCGCCCATGTGGCCCTGATAGGGCTCGCCTTCTCGCACGGTGCCGATTGCCGTGAAGGCCTGCAGGCCGTCCTTCTCGCGCAGAATTGTGGTCGGCGAGTAGTAGATGATGCCGTCGCCGGGCTTGATGCGGCGCAAAGGTGCCGCCTTGCCGTGGTTGACCTGCATGAAGCCGGCCTCGCGGCCGCGCCGGACATGTTCGGCGGAAGCGACCGCGATCCAGTGCGCACTCATTTCTGTTCTCCATTGGCCTGTTCCCCATTGGCCTGTTCTCCGTCGTCCAGCCAGTAGACGCGCAGCCGGTGCTTGTCGGGATCGAGCGCAACGAAGGTGCGGCCGAAGTCCATGTCGGTCGGCGTCTGCAGAATGGTCAAGCCGCGTCCTGCCCAGTCCGTGTAGGCGGCGTCCACCGCATCAGGCCGGTCCAACGCGAAGACGAGCTCCGCACCGCCGCCGGCGGCCGCGGCCGACGGCTCCACCGTGTGGCGCGACCACAGGCCGAGCTTGAAGCCATTGTCGAGCACGAACAGCACGAAGGTCGGCGACGTCTCCACCGGCTGGCGTCCCAGCAGCGCACCGTAGAAGGCGCCGCTCCGCTCCGGGCTGTCGACATAAAGGATGACGAAATTGGGGGTGTTCATGTCTGCTCTCCAAGGTTTCGATTGGAGGAGCATAGGTGACCCCACTGTCAGATTCTGGCAGCAGCGGCTTGCGAGGGCGTGGAAAGGAGCATTAAGCGCCAGGCTGGCGCTTTGGTGCGTCCAGCGTCGCGCGCCATTCCTTCAGAAGAGCCTGCCGACGACGCGGATAGCGGATATACGTGGTGTTGAGCCCCGACATCCGGTCGGCGCGAAAATGTCTGAAATCCTGCCGCGTCTCGCACCAGGCCACCACCACCCGCACCTTGTCGAAAAAGCCGAGCGCGAATGGCCAGATCAAGCGCTCGGAGGCGGCGCCGCCGGCGTCGCGGTAAAGAAAGCCGAGTTTTCTCTCGTTGCGGATCGCCTGGCGCACCAGGCCAAGGTCGATGCTTTCGACAGCATCGCCGTGCGGGCCGACCAAAAGCGCGGTCGCATCGAGGTCCTCGCGCAGATCATCCGGCAGCACAGCGGCGATCTTGGCCAGCGCGTCGGTGGCGGCGGCCGACAGCCGCTTGTCCGGTTGTCTGGCAACCCAACGCGATCCCAGAACGATGGCCTCGATCTCCTCGTCGGTGAACATCAGTGGCGGCAGCATGAAGCCGGGTTTCAGCACATAGCCCAGCCCAGCCTCGCCCTCGATCGGCGCGCCTTGCCCCTGCAGCGTGGCAATGTCGCGGTAGAGCGTTCGGATCGAAACGTCCATCTCGCCGGCAAGCGTGCGACCGCTCACCGGCCGGCGATGCCGGCGCAGGATCTGGATCAGGTCGAGCAGGCGTTCGGAACGGGACATGATTCGAGATTTGCCTGTTTCCTCAGCGAGGTCCACCACCTCAGACATTCGCACGCTGGACCATTTTGTTTGCGCAGCCGGTGACCCTATGCCAAAAGCGGCCTGCCGCCTCCGGAGACGCTCCTGCTTGAAGTCTTTTCGCGACAAACGCCGCGACAACCGTCCGCCCGCAAAGGGCAGGACCGAACAGGCGCGGCCGCAGCCGGGCACCGTACCAGTCCGACCCGAAGCCAGACAGCAACGCCACGAAACAAAACCGGACGACCGGTCTGATCCGAAGCTCGCCCCCCGTATCCTGGCGCGTCGCGAAGGCGTCCTGCCCACTGAGCGCCTGCCGGTGATCCTCGAAGTGGCGCCCAATCAGGATTATGCACTGCTCGACAGCGGCGCCGGCGAAAAGCTCGAACAATACGGCCCCTACCGCATCGTGCGGCCCGAGGGACAGGCGATCTGGGAAAAGGCTTTGCCGGCCAGGGACTGGGACCGCGCCGACGCCATCTTCACCGGCGATACCGACGAAGAAGGCATCGGCCGCTGGCGGTTCCCGAAGGTACCGCTGGGCGAGACCTGGCCGATGAAGCATGACGGCATCGACTATCTCGGCCGCTTCACCTCGTTTCGCCATGTCGGCGTCTTCCCCGAGCAGGCTTCGCACTGGGACCATATGGCCAGCCTGATCGCGGCGGCCAACCGCCCGGTCAAGGTGCTGAACCTGTTCGGCTATACCGGGCTCGCGTCTCTCGTAGCCGCCCGCGCCGGTGCCGCGGTCACCCATGTCGATGCCTCCAAGAGGGCGGTCGGCTGGGCGCGCGAAAACCAGGAAATGGCCGGTCTCGGCAGCAAGCCGATCCGCTGGATCGTCGACGATGCAGTGAAATTCGCCGAGCGCGAAGAGCGCCGCGGCAGCCGCTACGACATCATCCTGTTCGACCCGCCCGCCTATGGCCGCGGCCCCAAGGGCGAGGTCTGGCAGTTGTTCGAGGACCTGCCCGGCCTGACCGATCTTTGCCGCGCGATTCTGACGCCGAAACCGCTCGCCGTGGTGCTGACCGCCTATTCCATCCGCGCCTCCTTCTTCGCCATCCATGCCTTGATGCGCGACACTTTTGCCGGCATGGGCGGCACCGTTGAATCAGGCGAACTGATCATCCGCGAGCAATCCGCCGGCCGGGCGCTGTCGACATCGCTGTTTTCGCGCTGGGTGGCCTGAATGCCCGGGAGACCTGAATGCCCGGGAGTCCCGAATGAATGAGCGGCACGCAGGTGCGCCCGGGCAGGTCAAGGAAGTCACCAGCCTTGCCAATCCGCTGATCAAGGACATCAAGGCGCTCGCCCAGAAGAAATTCCGCGACCAGCAGAACGCCTTCATGGCCGAAGGGCTGAAGCTGGTCATCGACGCCCTCGACCTCGGCTGGTCGATCAGGACGCTGGTCTTCGCCAAGGCCGGACGCGGCAATGCGGCGGTCGAAAAGGTGGCGGCGCGCACGGTTGCCGCCGGCGGCACCGTGCTCGAAGTGTCCGAAAAAGTGCTGGTCGCCATCACCCGCCGTGACAATCCGCAAATGGTGGTCGGCGTCTTCCGGCAAAAACTGCTGCCGCTAAGAGACATCCGCGCTCACGACGGCGACGTCTGGGTGGCGCTCGACCGGGTGCGCGATCCCGGCAATCTCGGCACCGTCATCCGCACCGTCGATGCCGTCGGCGCCAAGGGCGTCATCCTGGTCGGCGAGACTACCGATCCTTTTTCTGTCGAGACCGTGCGCGCCACCATGGGCTCGATCTTCGCCGTGCCGGTGACCAAGGCGACGCCGGAAGCATTTCTGGCTTGGCGAAACAGCTTCTCGGGCCTGGTGGTCGGCACCCATCTGAAGGGTGCGGTCGACTACCGCTCGGTCGATTTCTCCCGAGGACCGGTGCTCTTGATGATGGGCAATGAGCAGCAGGGCCTGCTCGACAATCTGGCGGAAAGCTGCGACCGGCTGCTGCGGATTCCGCAGGCCGGCCGCGCCGATTCACTCAATTTGGCGGTCGCCACCGGAATCATGCTGTTCGAGATCCGGCGCGGCGCGCTGAAACTTGCCCCCGAGGACGCCACATCGTGAAATCATGGTCTCCCTATGCGCTGCTGGTGGTGGTGGCAATCGCGCTCGACCAGTGGATAAAGCATCTGATCGAGACCGGCCTCGTCTTCCAGGAAAAGCTCGACCTGGTGCCATTCCTGGCGCTGTTTCGCACCTACAATACCGGCATCGCCTTCTCGATGTTCTCGTCCTTCGGCGACACCGGCCTGGTCGTCATCGCGGTCGTGGTCGTTGCCTTCGTGCTTTATCTGGCGACGCGCACGCCCTCCGGCCATGTGCTGGCCCGCATCGGCTTTGCCCTGATCATCGGCGGCGCGATCGGCAATCTGATCGACCGCGCCGTCTACGGCCACGTCATCGACTATATATTGTTCCACACGCCGGTATGGTCCTTCGCCGTCTTCAACCTTGCCGATGCCTTCATTTCGGTCGGCGCGGCGCTGGTCGTCTTCGACGAGTTCATCGGCTGGCGGCGCGAGGCCAAGCCGCAAGGCCCAGAAGCCTGACGGCCCGACTCTTTTGACCAATTGACCTCGCCGGGCGGTCGCCGCACAGTTCGGCCAGAGCCAGCCAATGCCGACCGCCAGCCTTTGCGAAGCCGAGGAGAAGAGATGCCTGAAACCTTCAAAGCCATCCTCGTTTCGCGCGACGCCGAAAAGAAGCAGTCGGTTGAGATCGTCGATTTCAGCGAAGCCGATTTGATGGAAGGTGATGTCACCGTCGCGGTCAAGGCGACGACCGTCAACTACAAGGACGGGCTGGCCATCACAGGCAAGGCGCCGGTGATCCGCCGCTGGCCGCTGGTGCCGGGCATCGATTTCGCCGGCACGGTGATTTCTTCCTCGCATGCCGACTGGCGCAAGGGTGATCAGGTGATCCTCAACGGCTGGGGTGTCGGCGAAACGCATTTCGGCGCCTATGCCGGGCGCGCCCGCGTCAACGGCGACTGGCTGGTGCCGTTGCCCGACGGCATCAGCGCCCACGATGCGATGGCGGTCGGCACCGCCGGCTATACGGCGATGCTGTGCGTCATGGCGCTGGAGCGGCACGGCATCCTGCCCGATCGCGGCCCGGTGGTGGTGACGGGTGCCGCCGGCGGCGTCGGTTCGGTCGCGGTCTCGCTCCTGTCCAGCCTCGGCTACCACGCCATTGCCTCGACCGGCCGCAGCGCCGAGAGTCCCTATCTGATCGACCTCGGCGCCGCCGAAGTGATTTCGCGCGACGAGCTCTCCCAACCGGCAAAACCATTGGCCAAGGAACGCTGGGCTGGCGGCATCGACGCCGTCGGCAGCCACACGCTGGCCAATGTGCTGTCGATGACCGCCTATGGCGGCGCGGTCGCCGCCTGCGGCCTGGCTGGCGGCATGGACCTGCCTTCGAGCGTTGCCCCGTTCATCCTGCGCGGCGTCTCGCTGCTCGGCATCGATTCGGTGATGGCCCCAAAGGCGGTACGCCTGGAGGCCTGGCGCCGCATCGGCGCCGATCTCGACCTCAAGAAGCTCGTCGGCCTGTCCACGACCATCGGCTTCGACGGCATCATCACCGCCGCCCATGACATCGTCGAGGGCAAGATCAGGGGCCGCGTGGTTGTCGATATGTGAGGCTCCCGAAGCATGATCCCGAAAGGGAATCAGGTTTCGGAAAAGATCAGGCGATGCGGAAAACCGCCAAAAATGCATGACCGCTAAAATTCGAACGATCCGCCGCGCTTTTCCATAATCTCTATCTGGCAAGGAGTTCCGCATGATCGCGGAGTCCGCCAGGAAAGAGAAGAGCCGTGCCGAAAGCGTCGACGGGCCGAGTCCGGCGACGGCGAAGCGGCAGCGTGTTGCGCCGCCGCCTCTGGCGCCGGATTTGCCGCGCGCCACGTCCGAGGGCCTGCCGTTCCTGACGGTGGTCGCCAGTGTCGTGCTGGCGGGCCTCTCCCACCTCACCGGTGCGCCGATCTTCATCACCCTCGGCCTGCTGGCAACAGGCCTTGCCGGCGTCGCCATGCACCTGCGCAGCCGGCGCACCGTCCGCCGCGCGGCGGCCTTGCTCGACGAAACCGCGGCCCGTAGCCGCGCCGAAATCGAGACGCTGGCCGACCGCATGTGGGAGATGCAGGAGAGCGAGGAGCGTTTTCGCGGGCTGATTGATGCGCTCGGCGATCTCGTCGTCCACCGCGACCGCGACGGCCACATCGTCTACGCCAACAAGGTTTTCGCCAGCCTCGTCGGAACCGACCAACGCGACCTTGCCGGCAGGACCCTCGCCGAACACGGCATCGATGTCGGCATCGTCCCCGACGCCGCCTTTTCCGATCATGAATGCCTGAGTTCCACCGACGTCTCCATACGCACCCCGAACGGTCCGCGCTGGTTCTCGTGGATCGAACTGTCGGTACGCGACAAGGATAGCGGCGCCGTCTCGCACCGGGCGATTGCCCGCGACATCACCGCGCGCAAACGCGCCGAATCCTCGCTGATCACCGCGCGCGAGCGCGCCGAATATGCCAGCCAGGCCAAGTCGCGCTTCCTCGCCACCGTCAGCCATGAGATCCGCACGCCGATGAACGGCATCATGGGCATGGCCAAGCTTCTGGCTGACACCAATCTGTCGCCCGAGCAGCGCACCTATGTCGGCGCTGTCTCGACCTCGGCCAGCGCCCTTTTGGCGCTCATCGAGGATTTGCTCGACTATTCCAAGATAGAGGCCGGCCGTTTCGACCCGGAGCCGCAGCCGACATCGCTGCGCGAAATCGCCGACAACATCATCGAACTGATGGCGGCCAAAGCCTTCGCCAAGAACATCGGCCTCGGCTGTCATGTCGAGCCCGACGTGCCACAGATGATCATGGCCGATCCGGGAAGAGTCAGGCAGGTGCTGCTCAACCTGATCGGCAATGCGATCAAGTTCACCGACACCGGCGGCGTGCTGGTTTCGGTTGCACGGGCCCGCACCGAGACCAGCGACCGCATCTGCTTCACCGTCGCCGACACCGGCCCTGGCCTGCGCGAAGACGACATGGAGCGCATCTTCGAGGAATTCGAACAGTCCGACGGCACCTCGACCCGCACCCATGGCGGCGCCGGCCTCGGTCTTGCTATCTCAAGGCGGCTGGTGACCGCCATGGGCGGTGCCATTTCGGTGTCGAGCCGGCTTGGCGAGGGATCGGAATTCGTCTTCGAGATCCCGGCCGCAGGAGCAACCGAAGCACCGCAGAACCGGCAGAACATCCTGGCCGGCCGGCGCGCCGTGATCGTGTCGAAGAACGCCGTCGAGGCGGACGCCATCGCCCGCACCATCCGCGCCCATGGCGGCGCCGTCGACGTCGCCGCAACCGCTTCCCAGGCGACGCCCTTCGCCGAACATTGCGATGTGCTGTTGATCGACGCGGCCCTGGAGGACGGCGACGGCAGACTGCTCAAGCGCCTGCGCCAGAGTGGCTTTGCCGATTGCGAGGCGATCACGCTGATCGCGCCGACCGACCGCGGCATGCTTGGCGAATTCCGCACCAGCGGCTACGCCACCTTCCTGGCGAGGCCGGTGCGCGGCGAAACCCTGCTGCGCGTGCTGCTGACCAGTCATGCCCCTGCCTTGCCGCCGCCCAAGCCGGAAAAGACCGGCGCGTCCTCGCTTCGTGCCCATGGCGGGCGCCAGCAAGGTTTGTCGGTGCTGATCGCCGAAGACAACGACATCAACGCCATGCTTGCCCGCGCCACGCTTTTGAAGGCGGGACATCGCGTGAAAGTGGTCGGCAATGGCAAGGCCGCGGTCGAGGCGGTGACCGAAGCCGGGCTGAAAAATCGCTTCGATGTGGTGCTGATGGATTTGCACATGCCGGTCATGGACGGGCTGGACGCGATCGCCGCCATCCGCCGCCACGAGGAGGAAATGGCTGTGCCGCCGGTTCCGATCATGGTGCTTTCGGCCGACAGCCAGGAAAAGACCCGCCACACCGTGCTCGCCCATGGCGCCAGCGGCTTTGTCACCAAGCCGCTCGATCCCGACGCGCTGGTCCATGCCGTCGAGGGCCAGGTGGCCGCCTGAATTCATGTCGCTCAAAAGTGGCCCCGGTTTTGAGAAGACGACATGCACAAAACAAAGACTTGAAGCGCGTCGCGTGAATCGTCCCCAGCGCGACGCGCTTCAAGGCGACGCTGGCGCAATCCTCGCGTCACGTAGGTAGCCGAATGAGGGTTTTCGCCAGCCGACGAAGTATTGCCCGTCGCGCCGTATCACGGTACTGTCACAATCCTGTTGCACCTACACCGTATCCCCGTGCCAAGAGGGATGGCTCGAAGGAGAATCACTCGTGCATACAGTTATGCCGGAATGTGACACTCGGCCCAGCGCAGGCGGCGCTTTGCTCGCCGCGCGGAACGCCGATGCCGTCGCAACAGGCGCACCGCTGGGCCGTATCGGCAATCTCGAAGTGCGGCTTGCCCGCAATGAAGCCGAGATCGCCGCCGCGCAGGAAGTGCGCTACCGGGTGTTTTATGACGAGCTTGGCGCCAGGAAGGACCTATTCCAGGCGCAGGACCGGCGCGACGCCGACCGCTTCGACCCGCTGTGCGACCATCTCCTCGTGCTGGACACTTCGATCTCCGGCCCCGAGCATCGCCGCATCGTCGGCACTTACCGCCTGCTGCGGCAAGAGATTGCGGCAACCGCCGGCGGCTTCTATTCCGAAGGCGAGTTCGAACTGACCAAGCTGATCGCCCGCCATCCCGGCCAGCGCTTCCTTGAGCTCGGCCGCTCCTGCGTGCTGCCGGAATACCGCTCGAAGCGCACCATCGAGGCGCTGTGGCAAGGCATCTGGGCCTACATCAACCACTATGAGATCGGCGTGATGACCGGTTGTGCCTCGTTCCCTGGCACGGTGCCGGCTGCGCATGCCGAGGCGCTCACCTACCTTGCCCATCACTGCCGGACCAACTCCGCCTGGGATGTGCGGGCGGTCTCCGGCCGCTATTGCTCGATGGATCTGATGCCGATCGAGGCGGTCAACGCCAAGGCGGCGATCGCGGCCATGCCGCCGCTGGTCAAGGGCTATCTGCGCGTCGGCGCCCGCATCGGCGACGGCTGCGTCATCGACCGTGAGTTCTCCACCGTCGATGTGTTCGTGGTGATGCCGGTCAAGGAAATCGGCGCCCGCTACGTCAACTATTATGGCGGGGAAGCGCAGCGCTTTGCGGCGTGAGGCAGTAGGCAGTAGGCAGTAGGCAGTAGTGAAGGCTGCCGCGAATTTCTGACTACCGACTATTCCCTATTCCCTATTCCCTATTCCCTATTCCCTCTCCCCTCTCCCTACGGAATATCGTCCGGTCGCCGTCCCGGGCGGCTCTTGTAGGACGGAAAGGTCCAGCCGAATTTCAGCGCGCCGCCGCGCACCAGGAAAGCCGCGACGAAGCCGGCAATATCCGAGGCGAGCGGCGGCAGGCCGGCAAGATCGCCAAGTGTGTAGAGGCCGGCGCCCGCGAGTGCGGCGGTGACGTAGATTTCGGGCCTGAGCAGCACCGATGGCTCGCCGGCCAGCAGATCGCGCAGGATGCCGCCAAATGTGGCGGTCAACACGCCCATAACAACGGAGACGACCGGCGAGCCGGTGATGGCCAGCCCCTTGGCCGCGCCCATTACGGAAAAGGCCGCCAATCCGATGGCGTCGAGCCAGAGCAGCCATTTCCAGCGGGATTCGACGCGGTGGGCGATGAAGAAGACCAGCACTGCAACCGCCGCGCAAACCAGCACATAGCCGGAGTTGGCGACCCAAAAGACGGGCAGGTTGAGGATGACGTCGCGAAGCGTGCCGCCGCCAATGCCGGTGACGCTGGCCAGAAACAGGAAGCCGATAATGTCGAGCTGCTTGCGCGAAGCCGCCAACGCCCCGGTCGCGGCAAAGACGGCGACGCCGGCATAGTCGAGGAGGTCGATGGGTGTCAGGGACATGAGGTAGTAGGGATTGGGAATTAGGGAAAGTATGAATAACACTAAGCCGCGCGATTGATACGCCTGCCTATTCCCTATTCCCTATTCCCTATTCCCTATTCCCTATTCCCTACTGCCTACCCTACTCACGCATCCTTCTCGGCCTGCTCGTTCACCGGCCCCGGCTCGACCGGCGCTTCGGTGGCCGCGATCTTGGGGCCGCCCTTGGCGACCCCGACCATGGCCGGCCGCAGCACGCGCTCGCCGATCGAATAGCCCGGCTGCACGACCTGGACGACGGTGTTGGCCGGCACATCGGGATTGGGCACTTCGAACATCGCCTGGTGGAAATTCGGGTCGAACTTCTCACCTTCCGGTTCCAGCTTCTTCACCCCATGCCGTTCCAGCGTCGACAGCATGGCGCGCTCGGTGATCTCGACGCCGTCGATCAGCGCCTTGAAGCCGGCATCTCCGGCCGCTTTCGCCTCGGCGGGGATAGCATCGAGCGCGCGGCGCAGATTGTCCGACACCGACAGCATGTCGCGGGCGAAATTGGCCACCGCATAGGCGCGCGCATCATGCACGTCGCGGGCGGTGCGGCGGCGCAGATTCTCCATCTCGGCTGCGACGCGCAGCGCGCGGTCCTTCAGCTCCTCGTTTTCCTTCAGCAACCGCACCAGCGCTTCATAGTCGCCGTCGATGCCGCCTTGCGTGCGCTCGGCCTCGGCCGTTTCGATATCCTCGGGCGCGCGTTCGTCTTTTGTCTGGTCGCTCATCGCCATTTCCCGTCATTCGAATGGTTTGGATTTGCGCCCGATATCGAGGTTTGGCGGCCAAAAATCAAGGGGCAAGCCCAGCAGGACGCCCCACAGCAGGCAATGTTGCGGGCAGCCCGTCGGACTTGGTGCGGGGCGCAAGGACGTTCAAAATTAATTCAAACTTTACCGTAACGGCAGCCTTTGCTTGCCAATACCCCGCTATGGGGAACCATTCAAAGCTTGGAGGAGTTTTGAAACCGACACAGGATTTGAGACAATGGACCGCAATACTGGCAACAGAAGCGAAGAGCTCGCCGCCGACATCAGGCGCCAGTTCGGCACCGAGGCGACGACGCGCTTCTTGCGCACCTTGCCGGCCTTCCGCACCGAGGCCGACATTCCCGCCCGTTTCCGGGACCTGCTCGACCGGCTGGACGGCATAGAAGCCAGCATGGCCGGCGGCCAACGCCGTCAATAGCGATGCTATCGCGCGACAATTACGCGCAGTAATTTTGCGTGAGCTTTTCCTTGCGGCAGCGGGACGCCCCGCCTATGCTTCCTGATGAACATGATTTCCCCCGAGACGGCCGCCAACAGCAAGCGCGCCTGGTTGAAGATCCTGGCGCGCTACAAGAAGCCCGACCGGCGACGCAGCACTCTTGAACTCGCCATCACCCTTATTCCTTTCGTTACGCTGTGGGCGCTGTCTTCGGCAGCCTATTCCTATGGCCACTGGTGGGGCTTGATCCTGATCCTTCCCGCCGCCGGTTTTCTGGTGCGGATCTTCATGATCCAGCACGATTGCGGCCACGGCTCCTTCTTCGCCAACCGCACTGCCGACGACTGGATCGGCCGCGCGCTCGGCGTGCTGACGCTGACCCCTTACGATTGCTGGCGGCGCGCGCACGCCACCCATCACGCCAGCGCCGGCAATCTTGACGAGCGCGGCATGGGCGATATCAGGACGTTGACGGTTGCTGAATACCGGCAGCTGTCTTGGCGGGGACGCCTTGCCTATCGTCTCTACCGCCATCCCCTGGTGATGTTCGGCCTTGGCCCGATCTGGCTGTTCATCTTCGAGCAGAGGCTGCCGGTCGGCATGATGCGCGGCGGCCTGACGCCCTGGGTGTCGTCGATGACCACCAATCTCGGCATCGCGGTCGCGGCAGCGCTGCTTATCTGGCTGGTCGGCCCCGGCGCTTTCCTGATCGTCCATTTGCCGATCGTGATCCTGGCCGGATCGGCCGGAATCTGGCTGTTCTACGTCCAGCACCAGTTCGAGGAGACGGAATGGGCGAAGGACGAAGAGTGGGAATTCCAGCGTGCCGCCCTGCACGGCTCGTCCTATTATGATTTGCCGCCGGTGCTGAACTGGTTCACCGGCAATATCGGCGTCCATCACGTGCACCATCTCTCGGCCAAGGTGCCGGGCTACCGGCTGCAGGAAGTGCTGCGCGACTATCCCGAACTGCGCGGCATCGGCCGCGTCACGCTTCTCGACAGCCTGCGCTGCGTCAAGCTGGCGTTGTGGGACGAGAACCGCCGCAAGCTGATCTCGTTTCGCGAAGCGCGGGCCTTGGCCTGAAAGCAATTCCAGCAAAGTGTGAGGCGGTTTTCCGGGCTTTCGCTTGGGAATGCCGTAAGACAAAGAAAAAAACCGCCGCACCGAAGGCGCGGCGGCATCTTCCAAAAACCGGCTCAGGCAGCCTTGCGCTCCTCGCGCATCCAGACCTTGCAGCCCTGATCATGTCAGGCGCCTTTTCGGCGATCATGATGGACGGTGCATTGGTGTTGCCGCCGATGAGCGCCGATTCCTCCCTCGCGGCCGGCGGATATTTCCGTCCGGAGAGCCAGGAGAAGGCCCGATCACAGTCTTTGTAAAGACAGGCGAATTACCGCTGCGTCAGATGTTGCGAACGCGCCGCCAGGAGTATTTCGGCCCCTTCGGCTCCGACGCTTCGGTCGGCTGATAGTAAAGGCCCAGCCCGCCTGTGCGGCCTTCTTCGAGGCGCTTCAGCAGAACCGGGTTGGAGATTTCGAACTCGTCGAAGCCGAGGCGCAGCATATGCGGCAGCTGGTCGACGAGCACCTGGCCAGTGGCGCGGACCGCGCCCTCGAAATGGTAGCGGCTGCGCAGCAATTCGCCCTTGGAAAACGAGCGGCCGTCGCTGAAGGCCGGGAAGGCCAGCGCCACCAGCGACAGCTGGTCGAGCAGATCCACAATCTTTTCCAGCTGGTCGCCGGGCTGCAGCGCGACGCCAAGCCGCTCCTTGGCCGAGCGCCGCACTTCGGCATCGAGGCCGAGAAATGCCTGCAACGGCAGGATGAAGCGGCCATTGCCCGCCAGTGCATCCGCACTTTCGGCATGTGTCCACTCGTCCTCGCGAAAACCCGTCCGGGTCCAGAGGCGGGTCTCCGCTGTCGTCGGTTCAGTCATCGAAAATTCCTAAAAGCCCCAAAATCGAAGTCCGCGAAAGCCGGTCCACACGAAACCGGCGGCCTCCGGGCGGAAGCCGCCGTTGCAGGCCAACCTCACCTGAATATCACCATAGCTTAAAGGGATGCGTCGGTCAGCGACACTTCCAGTCCCGACAGATGGATGCCGCACTCGGTCTTGGCATGACCGGCCCAGCGTCCGCTGCGCGCATCTTCGCCCGGCTGCACCGGCTGCGTGCATGGGAAGCAGCCGATCGACAGATAGCCGTACGCAACCAGCGGATTTTCGCGCAACGCATGCGCGCGCATGTAGTCGGCCTGATCGGATGTCGTCCAGTGCGCCAGCGGATTGATGCGTACGCGCGGGCCGACCGCCTCGAACACCGGCAGCGCGGCTCGCGTCGCCGCCTGGAAGCGCTTGCGGCCGGTCAGCCAGGCCCGGAAGGGGGCGACGCCGCGCGCCAGCGGCTCGACCTTGCGCACGTCGCAGCAGGCATCGGTGTTGCTCTGGTGCAGATTGCCGGTCGGATCGACCCGTTCGAGCGCTGCGTCTTCGGGCTTGATCACCCTGATGTTGGTCAGCCCGAAATCGGCGACCAGCGCATCGCGGTAGCCCAGCGTCTCTTCGAAATGCTTGCCGGTGTCCAGGAAGATGACCGGCAGCGTGCGGTCGACCTTGGCGATCATATGCAGCAGGACGGCGGAATCCGCGCCGAAGGACGACACGGCGGCGATCTCGTCATGAAACAATTCGCTCGCCGCGCGTTCGATGATGTCGAGCGGGCTCAGATGTCCATACAGCGCGTCGAAGCCCGCCGCTTTGGCGGCGATGCTGTCGTCGACGTCGAGGATGCGGTCAAGCGGCCTTGGTTTCGCCAGCATAGAGCGCCTCCTTGAACGGCGCGGGACCGACACGGCGGTAGGCGTCGATAAAACGTTCACTGGGACCGAGCCGAAGGCCGAGATAGGTGTCGACGATCTGCTCGATGGCGTCGGTGATCTCTTCCGAAGAGAAGCCGCGGCCGATGATTTCGCCAACCGAGGTGTTCTCGTCGGCCGATCCGCCAAGCGTCACCTGGTAGAGCTCGGAGCCCTTCTTCTCGACGCCGAGGATACCGATATGGCCGACATGGTGATGTCCGCAGGCATTGATGCAGCCGGAAATCTTCAGCTTCAATTCGCCGATCTCGCGCTGCCGCTCCAGCGAGGCGAAGCGAAGCGAAATCTCCTGCGCGATCGGGATCGAGCGCGCTGTCGCCAGCGCGCAATAATCGAGGCCAGGGCACGCGATGATGTCGCTGATCAGGTTGGAATTGGCCGTCGCGAGGCCAATGTCGACCAAAGCGTCGTAGACCGCTTTCAAATCGGCGCGCGCCACATGCGGCAGGATCAGGTTCTGCTCATGGCTGACGCGCAGTTCGTCGAACGCGTATTTCTCGGCGATGTCGGCGACCGCTTCCATCTGGCTGTCGGTGGCATCGCCCGGCACCTCGCCGATACCTTTCAGCGAAATCGTCACCGCGGCATAGTCGGGATGGCGATGGGTCACGACATTCTGGTCGAGCCAATCCGAGAAGCTTTTGGAATCGAGCCGCGCCAGCTTGATCGCCGCGTCGCCTTCCGGCCGGGCGGTCAGTGCCGGCGGCGCGAAATAGGCGTCGATGGCACGGATGTCGGCTTCCGGCAGCTTCAGCTCGGCGTCCTTCAGCTCCTGCCATTCGGCCTCGACCTGGCGGGTGATTTCCTCGACGCCGGTCTCGTGGACGAGGATCTTGATGCGCGCCTTGTACTTGTTGTCGCGGCGGCCATAGAGGTTGTACACGCGCAGGATCGCGGTGCAGTAGGACAGCAGGTCGGCTTCCGGCAGGAAGTCGCGGATCTTGCGCGCCACCATCGGCGTGCGGCCCTGGCCGCCACCGACATAGACGGCAAAGCCGAGCTCGCCGGCGGCGTTCTTCTTCAGATGCAGACCGATATCATGCGTCTGGATGGCGGCGCGGTCGCGCTCGGCCCCGGTCACCGCGATCTTGAACTTGCGCGGCAGGAACGAGAATTCCGGATGCACAGACGACCATTGCCGCAGGATCTCGGCATAGGGGCGCGGATCAGCGACCTCGTCGGCGGCGGCGCCGGCAAAGTGATCGGCGGTGACGTTGCGGATGCAATTGCCGCTGGTCTGGATCGCATGCATCTCGACGCTGGCGAGATCGGCCAGGATCGCCGGAATGTCGGACAGCGCCGGCCAGTTGAACTGGATGTTCTGGCGCGTGGTGAAGTGGCCGTAGCCCTTGTCGTATTTGCGCGCGATGTGGCCGAGCATGCGCAGTTGCGCGCTGTTCAGCGTGCCATAGGGCACCGCGATGCGCAGCATGTAGGCGTGCAGCTGCAGGTAGACGCCGTTCATCAGCCGCAGCGGCCGAAACTGATCCTCGGTGATCTCGCCGGACAGCCGGCGTTCGACCTGGTCGCTGAACTCGGCGACGCGGGCCTGGACAAAATCGTGGTCGAACTCATCGTAGCGGTACATGTTTCGTCTTTCAGGGCGCGTCCGCCCGTATTTTGTTAAGCTGCCCGCGCAGCCTGCTTGCCCAGATCTTCCCGGATGGTCGGGCCGGCAGCGCGGATCTTTTCGCGCAGCCGCACCGGCACGACGATGCCATTGACGACTTCAGCGTCGATCAGATTGACGTCGACAACCTGATTGTTGGCGTTGGCCTTGGCGCCGATTGCTTCCAGCCTGTCCTCTGCCGCTTGGTCATGGGCAAGGTCGGCATGGTCGACCGTCTCGGCCCAGCCACCATCGGCGTACCAGACGGCGATGCCGTCGGAGAGGCGGTTTGCGGTCAGTATCTTCATGGCTGGACCTCTGCGTCGGCCGCATTGGCGGCGCTCTCATGACTATGTGCCGCGAGCGGCTCGGAACGTTCAAAGTTGGCGCCGGCAACCGCGTCGCCGATGATGGTCATCACCGGACCGGCCAGATCGGCGCGCTCTTCCAGCGACGGCAAATCGGCCAGCGTGCCGTGGAAACGGCGGCGGTTCTGCAAGCTGGCATTCTCGACCACGGCAACCGCCGTGTCCGGCGACAGGCCGGCCTCGATCAGCCGTCCGGCGACTTCGGCGGCGACCGAGCGGCCCATATAGACGGCGACGGTGGCGCCGGAAATGGCGAGCTTGGCCCAATCCGGCAGCGAATTGCCCTTCAGATCATGGCCGGTGGTGAACACCATCGACGAGGAGACGCCGCGCAGCGTCAGCGGCAGCTCGAAATCGGCGGCGGCGGCAAAGGCGGCGGTGACGCCGGGGACGACATCATAGGCGATGCGGGCATCGCGCAGTGCGGCCATCTCCTCGCCGGCGCGGCCGAACACCAGCGGGTCGCCCGACTTCAGCCGCACGACGCGCTTGCCCTGCCTGCCAAGCTCGACCAGCAGCGCATTGATCTCGGCCTGGCTCTTGGTGTGGCATCCCTTGCGTTTTCCGACCGGCAGCCGCTCGGCGTCGCGGCGGCCCATGGCGACGATCGCCTCCGGCACCAACGCGTCATAGACGATGACGTCGGCTTCCATCAAAAGCCGATGCGCGCGCAGCGTCAGAAGATCCTCAGCACCTGGCCCGGCGCCGACCAGGGCGATATGGCCCGAAGCCGGAGCCTTCGACAGCAACAGATCGGCGGCGGCGTCATGCGCCTGCGAAAGCTCGCCGGCTTCGACGGCGCGCGCCGGTGCACCCTGGAAAAAACTGCTCCAGAACTGGCGGCGTGCGTTGCCTTTCGGCAGCAGCTTTTCGGCGGCACCCCGGAACGAGGCGGCAAGCGCTGCCAGCGGCCCGAGCGACGGCGACAGCATGCGGTCGATGCGGCTGCGCAGCATCTGCGCCAGCACCGGACCCGCGCCTTCCGTGCCGATGGCGATGGCGACCGGGGCGCGGTTGACCAGCGCCGGGGTGAAGAAATCGCATAGCTCCGGCCGGTCGACGGCATTGACCGGAATGCCAAGGCGGCGCGCATCGTGGGCGACGCGGCGGTCGAGCGTCTCGTCGCCGCTGGCGGCAAACACCAGGACCGCGCCTTCGAGATGCGCGGCGTCGTAGGGGGCGTCGATACGGATGGCGCCGGTCGTGGCGATGAAGCTCAGCAATTCGGCGTCGGCAACATCGGCAATGATGCGAAGCACAGCACTCGACTGATCAAGTAGCCGCGCCTTGGCCAACGCTTCGCCTCCGCCGCCGACGATGGCCACGGCTTCGCCTTCGACCCGCATGAAGACCGGGAACGCGGTGAGCTTGGGATTGGTGTGCGGCATGACGAACAGATTCCGGAACAATTCGGCAGTTTTAGGCGCGGACGCGAAAAAGCTGAAGGAACCCACTCGCGCATCCCCTGACGGGAGGCAATCGGTTTTCCGCAAGCCAAAGGGCCAAGAGAAAAATATTCCACATCCGCATATCAGGCGGATTCAAGCTGCTGCCGCAGGCTTTGTTCTGCGGCTCTTTTATCCGGCAGTCGGCCAAGCTGCAAAATTATTTTTTCTAAATTCTACCAATTTAGTAGATTAAAGCCGTGACCTCCGGACATTGCTCCGATAGACGATAGATCGGGCTTGATATGGCTGCGTGCGATCTCGGCGAACGAAGTGGAACGTTCCCGCTTCGCCACGCGTTCTGCCCCTGCCGTAACAGACAATCGTCGGCTGGATTTGAACCTTCAAACAGGAGCGCGCAAATGAGCAAGATCAACCTGAAACATGGCCTTCTGGTCATGGTGGCCGATGGCGAGAAAGCGCTGTTCCTGAAGAACGAGGGCGACAATCTCTATCCGAACCTGCAGCTCTTCCAGGAGATGAAACAGGACAATCCGGCAACGCGCGAACAAGGCAGCGACAGTCCCGGCCGCTACAATGACGGCCCCTCCGTGCATCGCAGCGCGGTTGAGGAAACCGACTGGCACCGGCAAGGCAAGGAACGCTTTGCCGAAGAGATCGCGGACCGGCTCTACAAGCTCGCCCATCACGGCATCTTCGACGACATCGTGCTGGTCGCGCCACCGCTGGTGCTCGGCACCATGCGCAAGAAACTGCACAAGGAAGTCACCGACAAGGTGCAGGCGGAGATCCCAAAGACCCTGACCAACCGCCCGCTGATCGATATCGAGGCCATGCTGCAGGCGGCGTGACGCATCGATCATTCGGTATTGGCGCGCGCAGCGGTTTTGCTGCGCGCGCCTTTCGTTTTCGGTGCCTCTGGCCACCAATTTACGTCTTGCGGGTTGCGTCGCCCGCACCCCCTCCACCATATTGAAAAAGGCGGCGGCTTCGGGCGGCGCACACCCGACATTTCCCGAAAGGCGCTCCATAGACAATGCCGCATGACACGCCCCTTATCGCCACCATCGTCGCCGGTCTGGGGCTGGCATTCATCTTCGGGGCGCTCGCCAACCGTTTTCGCATCCCGCCGCTGGTCGGCTACCTCGTCGCCGGCGTACTGGTCGGACCGAACACGCCGGGTTTCGTCGCCGATGCCGGTCTTGCCAATGAGTTGGCCGAAATCGGCGTCATCCTGCTCATGTTCGGCGTCGGCCTGCATTTCTCGCTGAAGGACCTTCTCTCCGTCCGCGCCATCGCCGTACCCGGCGCCATCGTCCAGATCGGCTTTGCCACCGCGCTCGGCGCCGGCCTCGCATGGATGCTCGGCTGGTCGATGGGCGCAGGCCTCGTCTTCGGCCTGGCGCTTTCCGTCGCGTCCACAGTGGTGCTGTTGCGCGCGTTGCAGGAGCGACGGCTGATCGAGACCGAGCGCGGCCGCATCGCCGTCGGCTGGCTGATCGTCGAGGACCTCGCCATGGTGCTGGCGCTGGTGCTTTTGCCGGCGTTGGCCGGCGTGCTCGGCGGCCAGCCGCAGGTCGATGACCATGCGAGCCTTTTGTCGCTGCCGGCCAGCTACGGCATCTGGGGCGTCGTCGGCCTCACGCTGGCCAAGGTCGTCGCCTTCGTCATCGTCATGCTGGTGGTTGGCCGCCGCGTCATTCCGTGGATCCTGCATTACGTCGCCCATACCGGCTCGCGCGAACTGTTCCGGCTGGCGGTGCTGGCGATCGCGCTCGGCGTCGCCTTCGGCGCCGCCAAACTGTTCGGCGTCTCGCTGGCGCTCGGTGCCTTCTTCGCCGGCATGATCATGAGCGAATCCGAGCTCAGCCACCGCGCGGCGGAGGAATCACTGCCGCTGCGCGACGCCTTCTCGGTGCTGTTCTTCGTCTCGGTCGGCATGCTGTTCGATCCGTTCAGCCTGATGAGCAATGGCTGGCCGATCCTGGCGACGCTGGCCATCATCGTCATCGGCAAGTCGCTGGCCGCCTTCGTTATCGTCATCGCCTTCCGCTATCCGCTGGGAACCGCCTTGATGATCTCGGCCAGCCTCGCGCAGATCGGCGAGTTCTCCTTCATCCTGGCGGAGCTCGGCGTCGGGCTGAAGCTGTTGCCGCAACAGGGACGCGACCTGATCCTGGCAGGCGCCATCCTGTCGATCCTGGTCAATCCGCTGATGTTCCTCGCCCTCGACTGGATGAAGCCATGGCTGGACGCGCGCGCCGCCAAGGCAGCACCACCGGAAGAGGCCAAGCCGGTCGGCCCGGCGACGCAGCCCGGACAAGTGGCCTCGGTGGCCGCTGCTGCCAAAGAGGACGGCCCGCCGCCACGCACAACGCTTTCGGGCCACACCATCCTGATCGGCTACGGCCGCGTCGGCAGCCTGGTCGGCGCGGCGCTGAAACAGGCATCGCTGCCCTTCCTGGTCATCGAGGACGCCGACAAGACGCTGGCGAGGCTCAGAGACGACGGCGTCGAAATCGTCTCCGGCAATGCGGCCAGCGCGAGCGTGTTTGCCGCCGCCAATCCGCAGGGGGCCAAACGCTTGATCCTTGCCATCCCCAACGCGTTCGAGGCCGGGCAGATCGTGCTCAGGGCGCGCGCCGCCAACCCCGGCATCAACGTCATCGCGCGGGCCCATTCCGATGCCGAGGTCGAGCACCTGATGGGGCTCGGCGCCGAAACCGTCATCATGGGTGAACGCGAAATCGCCCGCGGCATCGTGCAAGAAGTGCTGGAGCAAAAGCTGATGCCGCGCCCCGAAGCCATTGAGCCCTCCCCGGCCTGAGGCTTGCCCACAGGCGCGTTGATCACGCCACGAAGGCGGAGCCGCCATTGTGCGCGACGCTGGCGAGATACTTTGCCGGCGGCTTGCCGAGCGCTTTCTTGAACATGGTGATGAAGGCGGTGACGGAGGCGTAGCCGAGATCGCCCGAAACCTGCTGGACACTCGCACCGGAGGCCAGCTCCCGTATGGCGACGATCAGGTGCAATTGCTGGCGCCAGCGGCCGAAGCTCAGTCCGGTCTCCTTCACCACAAGACGGGCGAGACTGCTTTCTGAGAGCGCGACGCGGGTGGCCCACTCGGCAAGCGTGCTGCGGTCGGCAGGGTCTTGCGCCAACGCATCGGCGATCCGCCGCAAGCGCGGCTCGGCGGAGATCGGCAAATGCAGCTGCTGGACCGGCATGCGCGGCAGTTCGGAGAGCAGCATCCCAGTCAAAAGCGCGTCCTTCCCGTCGTCTTCCTCCATGCGGTCGGCCAGCTCGATGATCAATTCGCGCAGCAGCGGCGAGATCGACAGCGTGCAGCACCGGTCCGGCAGATCGGCGGCTCCCGGCTCGATATAGACGAAGAAAATCCGCGCATTGGCGGTCGCGATATTGCTGTGTTCCATGCCGCCGGGAATCCACACCCCGCAATGTGGCGGCACCATCCACAGGCCGCTCGGGACGCGGCATGTGACGCCACCGCCGAGCGCGAAGACGAGCTGGCCCTTCCGATGCCAATGGGTCGCCACTTCCGCTTTGGTTTCGGTGACATCGACGCGCACCGCAATTGCAGGAGCGATCACATCATCGACGTCGAAATTGACCCACGGGTAGCGGAGAGGCTGTCTCATGATTGACGGCTTTTAGCGACTATTCGCCATGATAGCTAAATTCTTTGATCCGGGAAGTCGATAGGCTCCGGTTCGTGGCTGGCATGTCACAAACCGGCAGGAAGGCTTCCCATGCGCGCCCTCGTCATCTCTCCCGACAGCCCCACCGGACTGACCTTTGCCGAGGCCAACGAACCTCAACCCCTCGCCAACGAAGCGCTTGTCTGCGTCCACGCAACCTCGTTGAACCGCGGCGAACTGCGCCTGCTCACCATACGCCCAAAAGGCTGGATACCCGGCCAGGACATCGCAGGGATTGTCGAACGGGCGGCAGCCGATGGCTCCGGGCCTGCCGTCGGCGCCCGGGTTGTGGCTTTGGTCGACGAGGCCGGCTGGGCGCAACGGGTCGCCGTTCCGACCGACCGCTTCGCCGTCATCCCGGATGAGGTCAGCTTCGTTTCCGCCGCCACGCTTCCCGTGGCGGGCACGACGGCCCTAAGGGTCTTGCGCCATGGCGGCGACCTCGCGGGACAGCAGGTGTTGATCACCGGCGCCAGCGGCGCGGTCGGCCGTTTCCAGATCCAGATCGCCCGCGAGCAAGGCGCCGCGGTGACTGCAATCGCCGCCGCCCGGCACGCCGAGGATCTCCGCGGTCTTGGTGCTCACGAAGTCGTCGAGTCGATCGAACTGGCCGAAGGGCCATTCTCTCTGATCACCGAGTCGGTCGGCGGCCAAAGCCTCGCCCATGCCATCGAACGCGTCGCCCCCGGCGGCACCATCGTCATGTTCGGTTCGAGCAGCGGCGAACTCACGCCGGTTGGCTTCAGACAGTTCGTTCCGGGCCATGAGGGAGCGAGGCTTCAGACTTTCGCCTACTACACATCCGGTCCAGCCATTGGCGCGGACATCGCCTCGCTGCTCGCTCTGGTCGCGGCTGGCCGGCTGGAAACCCGTGTGTCCATGACCGTGCCGTGGACAGACATCGCCCAGGCTCTGGACGCCTTGCGACAGCGCAGCTTCAGCGGCAAGGCTGTTCTCACCATCGCCGAATGAGCAGTCTGTCAGTGCTCAGACGTGCTGGCCGCCATTGATGTGGATTTCCGAGCCCGTCACATAGGACGCCTGCTGCGAGCACAGGAAGAAGATGATGTCGGCGACTTCCGAGGTGGCGCCAAGGCGCCTGAGTGGGATCGTCTCGACGATCTTGTCGGTGCCAGGCGACAGAATCGCGGTGTCGATCTCGCCCGGCGCAATCGCATTGACGCGGATGCCGTGCGGGCCGAAATCATGCGCCATCTCGCGCGTCAGCGAGCCGAGCGCCGCCTTCGAGGTCGCATAGGCGGTGCCGGCGAAAGGATGCACGCGCGTGCCGGCGATCGAGGTGACGTTGACGATCGAGCCTTTTGCTGCAGCAAGCTCCTTGAAGAGGCCCCGCGCGAGCATGATCGGCGCGAAGAAATTGACCTGGAACACGTCGCGCCAGACATGCATCGGCGTGTCGATCGAATCCATGCGGCTGTTGCCGTCCTTGAGCTTCGGCGAAATGCCGGCATTGTTGACCAGCGCGTGCAATTGCCCGCCATGCGCTTCCAGCCGGTGACGGATCTCCGAGACGGCGATGCCGACATCCTCCTGGTCGGCGAGATCGACCTTGATGTGGTCCTCTGGGCCGGCTGGCCACGGGCAATCCTCGGCAAAAGCCTGGCGCGAACAGGTGATGACCCGCCAGCCCTCACGCGAAAAGCGCTTGACCGTGGCATGTCCGATGCCGCGGCTGGCTCCGGTCAGCACGATGGTTTTTCTGGTGTCGGTCTCAGCCATGTCTGTCACTCCGGCCGGAGATGTAGCCGAATGCCGCGAAGGTGGCGAGAGGCCGAATTGTCACCGCAGCTCTCATATGAGGAACGGATTGCCAGCTCGCATTTGGTTCGAAGCTAGAATGACGAGCCGCTCAGCCGCCGCCGAGAATATCCAGGATTGAGGTTTTCCGCTTCTTGGTCGGGCCGCCGACGCTGCCCGGCGGTACCGGATGCTTGATCGAGGCCGTGGTGCCGCCGTCGCCCGGCATGTTGAAACCGTCGGCATCGACGGTTTCGGCCGGACGGCGGACCGGTGCTTGTGCGGGTACAGCAGCAGGTGCCGGTGCGGCAGCAGGCTCAGAACGGCTGACGGCCACGGCAGGCAACGGCGCCGCCTGATTGTTATCGACTGACGGAATATCGTCGGGCACGATGGTGTCGGGCGGCGTCGACTTCCAGGTGCCGGGCAGCGGCCGGACCGGCACACCTTCATGCGCGGCCACCATGAACTCGTGCCAGGCCTGTGCCGGCAGCGCGCCACCGGTGACCTTCTTCATCGGCGTGCCGTCATCGTTGCCGAACCACACGCCGGTGGTGAGGTTTGCGGTGTAACCGACGAACCAGGCGTCGCGCGAATTCTGGCTGGTTCCGGTCTTGCCGGCAGACGGCCAGGCGAAGGCCGCCTTCTTCGCCGTGCCGATCTCGACCGTGCCGGTCATCATCGAGTTCATCATGCCGACAATGTTCGGCTTGACGACGCGCGGCGCGCTGCCGCCATTGTCGTCATAGAGCACCTTGCCTTCGGTCGTGGTGATGCGGCGGATGAAATGGATGTCGGGCTTGTAGCCGCCATTGGCGAACGGCACATAGGCCGATGTCAGCTCCAGCGGCGTCACTTCCGAGGTGCCGAGCGCGATCGAGGTGTTGGCGATCAGATCGGATTGGATGCCCATGCGATGCGCCGCCTCGACCACCGCGTCGGGGCCGACCTCCATGGTTAGCTGTGCCGCGACGGAATTCAGCGACTTCGCCAAAGCGGTCGCCAACGTCACCTTGCCGAAATACTTGCCGCCGTAATTGTCCGGTGTCCACTTGCCGATCTTGATCGGTGCGTCGTTGCGCACGCTGTCGGGCGTGCGACCAGCTTCCAGCGCGGCCATATAGACGAACGGCTTGAAGGCCGAGCCCGGTTGACGGCGTGCTTCGGAGGCGCGGTCGAACTGGCTGGTCGAATAGTCGTAGCCGCCGACCATGGCGCGCACGGCGCCGGAATTGTCGATCGAGACCAGCGCGCCCTGGCTGACATTGAGCTTCTTGCCGCTCTCGTCGATCAGCCGGCGGATCGACTCTTCGGCGAGCTTCTGCAGGTTGAGGTCGACGGTGGTGTCGACGACGATGTCGCTGCGCACGTCGCCGATCAAATCGGGCAGCTCTTCCATGATGGTGTCGGCGACGTAGTTTTCCGAACCGGTCCAGTAGGATGGCGCGCGCGTTGCCGGCGCGCTCATCGCCGAGGCCAGTTCCTTGGCGCTGATCTTGCCTTCGTCGCGCATGGCGGCGAGCACCAGCTGCGAACGCTCCTCCGCCGCCTTCGGATCCCGCGCCGGCGACAGTCGCGACGGCGCCTTCAAGAGGCCGGCGAGAAGGGCCGCCTCCGACAGAGTGACGTCGCGCGCGCTCTTGCCGAAATAGCGGCGCGAGGCCGCCTCGACGCCATAGGCGCCGGAGCCGAAATAGACCCGGTTGAGGTACATTTCGAGGATCTGGTCCTTGGTATGCTTGTGCTCCAGCCACAGCGCCAGCAGCACTTCCTGCACCTTGCGCTCCAGCGTGCGGTCGGGCTTCAGGAACAGGTTCTTGGCCAGTTGCTGGGTCAGCGTCGAGCCGCCCTGCGAGAAACGCCGGCCCAGAACATTGGTCACCATGGCGCGTGACAGGCCGATCGGGTCGATGCCGAAATGCGAATAGAAGCGGCGGTCCTCGATGGCGATGACGGCTTCCGGAATGTAGGGCGACATTTCGTGCAGGCCGACCGCCTCGCCGCCGCTCATGCCGCGGTTGGCAAGCAGTTGCCCGTCGACCGAGACGATCTTGATGTTGGGCGCACGGTCGGGGATCGACCAGGTGGTCGCCGCCGGCATCTTGGCGCCGTAATAGACGACGATGCCGGCCACCGCGATGCCGCCCCAGATGCAGAGCACGAAGCACCAGTAGAACATCCGGGCCATCACGCCGAACAGCCCGCGCCGGCGTTTGCCGCGCTTGCCGCGTGACGATGATTTTGCCTTGGAGGTTTTGCGCGCCGAAGATGATTTGCGATTGGCCGGCACGACCCGATCCTCCTCGTTCACCGAAAAACCGGCCGCGGATTTCGCCTTTGGCGATCCCTCGAAGCTGGGTTCGACGCGACTGTCTCTGCGGTTCGCCATGCGTTGCGCTGTCTTCCCGGTATCAATGGCGCTCGGGTTGGAGGGTAGATGCGGCGGTTTAAGGGCGCGTTAAAGCAGGGTTTATGCACCCTTCTGAAATTCCTTAAGAATTTCTAAAATCCGCTGCCCCTGGCTAACAGGCGTCGGCAACGCGGTACTTTGGCGGGTGCCCGAGATCACTGTTCAAACAGTTTGACGGATCTTGTCTCGCAACGCGGCGGCGACAAAGGCCGATCGGGTGACCCCCAACCGATTGGCTGTTTCGTCAGCCTCGGCGAGCAAACCGGCATCCAACGAGATATTGGCCCGGGCCGGACGGCCGGCATCTCGGATCAAGGGCACGGACATCAAGATAGCGCCAACGGAGAGCGCTGCTCGAACCTCAGCATCTTCTAAAAGCGCCTCGACTTTGCGAGGAGTGGGGATTTTACGGCCGTCCGCGATTTCTTCAGCCACCCATTCGGCCAACGCGGCCATAGCGTCCTTTACAGCCTCGTCCCGGCTTTCCGACTGCGCGACGCAGCCAGGAGCATCGGGAAACGAGACGCCGACAAAGCCGTCGGCAGCATCCACGAGTGCGACATAGCGAGACATATCTAACAGCTTTCCTTATTCCGACTTTATGTCCATTAGGCTTCGGAACGCGATGAGGTCGGTTTATTCCCAGCCTGCCGCCTTGGCTATAGACCGAGCTACCAACGGCGTCAGAGTCTTGTGGCGAGGAACCATGATCGTCGGCATGCCGTCTTTTTTGTACTTGTCATGCTTCGTGCCGCCGACGTTCTTCCAGCCTTCCCTCTCGAGCCGGGCCTTGACTTTGGCGGTGTTGGTTTCGTTCATTTCTCGGCTCAAATCTATGTGCAAATTTTTGCACATAGTGGAAACGAAAGTCAATCACGATGTGCAAATATTTGCACAAGGAAACTCCCAATCGCCGTAAAATGCCTGGATGACAAATCAGCGCCACCCGCAGGCGGACATCATCAATTCTGCTGGATCGAAATGCCTTTGTCGTCGATCTTCAGCTCCACGCCCTTTGGCTTGGTCTGCTCGTGATAGACATAGATACCTAGCGCAATGACCACGACCAAGAGCGCGCCGATGAGGAGATAGAGGGTGTTCTGTTTCATGGCGCGCTCCGTTTCGTATCGAGCGTCACGCTCGCCTCAAGACCTTGACCAGCACCAGCAGGATGACAGCGCCGATCGTGGCGTTGATGATGGCAGCCAGAATGCCGCCGCCGATTGCGAAGCCCAGCCTTGGAAACAGCCAGCCGGCGATCAGGGCGCCGATAATGCCGACGACGATGTTGCCGATGAGGCCGAAGCCGAAGCCCGAGACGATGAGGCCGGCGAGCCAGCCGGCAATGGCGCCGATTATGATGAAGATGAGAAGGCTTTCGATGCCCATGACGCGTTCCTCCAGGAAGAGAGGCTACGGAGCGGAAGGCCCCGAATCGGCCTCGATATCAACGACTTCAGGCTATGCGAAAGCAGTTGCACCCGCCAGCGGCGCTCATTGATCGTCGTCATCGTCGCTGGAGACTGGCCGCCAGCTGGTCGGGTCGACCTTTTTCTGGGTATCGCTGTCGGTGTAGACCCACCAGGCGCCGTCGCGATATTGCCCGACGGATTCGCTGACGACGCCGGCGCCGTCCTTCCACAGAACAGTGACCTTGGATCCATCCGTCGGGGCGGTCGCTATCGGTTTGCGGTCTGCCACGTCATCCCCCTCATTGAGTCGACAGAACGCCACGACGCGTGTCTGGTTGCAAGGCTGCCGGAAGCGTTATCCGAAGGCCATCAGCTGTGGGCAAAAATATCCTCTTCGTCCCAACCCATCAAATCGAGCTTGGCACGCGTCGGCAGGAAGCGGAAGCAGGCGTCGGCTTCCTTGGTGCGCCCGTCCCGCGCCAGGCGTCCAGCCAGCACCTCGCGCAGACGGTGCAGATAGAGAACGTCGGAAGCGGCATATTCGAGCTGTTCGGGCGACAGGGTCTCGGCCGCCCAGTCCGACGATTGCTGCGCCTTCGACAGGCCGACGCCAAGCAGTTCGAAGCAGATGTCCTTCAAGCCGTGCCGGTCGGTATAGGTGCGGGTCAGCCGCGAGGCGATCTTGGTGCAGAACACCGGCTCCGGCATGACGCCGAAGGCATTGTACAGCACGGCGAGGTCGAAACGGCCGTAGTGGAACAGTTTCGATATGCCGCGGTTGCGGAGCAGGCTGACGAGGTTCGGCGCTTTCTTCTGGCCGGGCGCGATCTGGATCACGTCGGCCGAGCCATCGCCGGGCGAGATCTGCACCACGCAAAGCCGGTCGCGGTGCGGGTTCAACCCCAGCGTCTCGGTATCGATGGCCACCGCGTCGACATTGTAGTGGGCGAGGTCGGGCAGATCGTTCTTGTGGAAGCGGATGTCGGGCATAGTTGTCTCCGGATCGCGGCGTAACTCGTCCTCGCCGCGATCCGCTGAAAAATCAACAAGAAAACTTCCCAGCCTCCTCAGCGCGTCAGCGCATCGAGAATGCGCGCCCAGGAGCGCTGGCCCTTGTGGAAGGAGGTCAGCTCGTATTTCTCGTTGGGCGAGTGGATGCGGTCGTCGTCGAGCCCGAACCCGACCAGCAGCGATTCCATGCCGAGATAGGTCTGGAAGTCGCCGACCACCGGTATCGAGCCTCCGCTGCCGGTCGTCACCGCTGGCTTCGGCCATTCATCCGACAGCGCAGTCTTGGCCTTGGCCAGGAATGGCGAGTCGTAGGAAAGCTGAATTGCCGGCCCGCCGCCATGCGGGTGGAATTCGACCGAACAGTCCCTGGGAATGCGCGCCTTGACGAATTCCCGGAACGCGGCGCGGATCTTCTCGGGGTCCTGCTTGTGGACGAGGCGGAAGGAGATTTTCGACGACGCTTCCGCCGCGATCACCGTCTTGAACCCCTTGCCGGTGTAGCCGCCGATGATGCCGTTGAACTCGGCCGTCGGCCGCGCCCAGGTCAGTTCCATCACCGAGCGGCCTTTTTCGCCCGACGGGATCGAGAGGCCGATCGGTCCGAGGAAGGTTTCGGCGGTCTCGCCCAGAGTTTCCCATGATTTCAGGATCTGCGACGGCGTTTCCTCGACCCCGTCATAGAAGCCGGGAATGGTGATGTGGCCGTTCTCGTCATGGATGTCGGCGAGGATTTTCGCCAGGATGCGGATCGGGTTGGCGGCGGCGCCGCCATAGAGGCCCGAATGCAGGTCGCGATCGGCGGCCTTGACCGTGACCTCCTCGCCGACCATTCCGCGCAGCGAAACGCAGATCGACGGCGTTTCGCGGTCCCACATGCCGGTGTCGCAGACCAGAGCGAAATCGGCCTTCAGCTCATCGGCATTGGCCTCGAGGAACGGCTTCAGCGACGGCGAACCGGACTCCTCCTCGCCCTCGAACAGGATGGTGATGCGGCAGGGCAGATTGCCATGCACCTGCTTCCAGGCGCGGCAGGCCTCGACGAAGGTCATCAGCTGCCCCTTGTCGTCGGCCGAGCCACGGCCGGTGATTACCTTGTGACCGGGCTCGATCTCCTTGACCGCCGGCGCAAACGGGTCGTTCTCCCAAAGCTCGATCGGATCGACCGGCTGCACGTCGTAATGGCCGTAAAACAACACATGCGGCGAGCCGGCGGGGCCTTCATGGTGCGCAACCACCATCGGGTGTCCCGGCGTGTCGCGCACCGAAGCGTCGAAGCCGATCAGCTTGAGGTCCGCCACCAGCCATTCGGCGGCCTTGCGGCAGTCGGCGGCATAGTCTGAATCGGTGGAGATCGACTTGATGCGGAGCAGGCCGAACAGGCGCTCCAGGCTCTGGTCGAGATTTTTGTCGAGACGGTCGAGGACGGAGGAAATGGTGGACATTACTGCGGGCCTTTCTTTTCGGTGCCGGGACCGTAAAGGCAGCGCATCAAAACGAAAAGCCCGCGATCGTTGGACCACGGACCGTAAACACTTGTCAGAAGGCAAAAAAGAACCGCCGTGGTGGAGGGGAACCACGGCGGTCTTTTACTCGAAACGATGCGGCAGCCCGGAGAGGGGGGATAGGCTGCCGCAATTGTCCGGGATAGGCGGGGGACGGGCCTTGCTCCGGACTCGGCGAAAACTGCCGATGACCTTTATTTGTGTCTCGGATCGTGGCGTTTCAAGGGCACAAGAATTACACTTTTGTAACATAGCCGTGAGCGCCGAGGCAAACAGCAGCAGGACCTATCGGCAGGCAGGCTCTGTCAGCATGTCGCCGCAACACCTGTTGGAAGCCCGCCTTTGCCATGGACCGCGCCGTCCTGCCGCGCTATCCCTGCCGGCATGAAAAAAGGCGACCATCTCTTCCTTATCGACGGCTCCGGCTACATCTTTCGCGCCTATCATGCGCTGCCGCCGCTGACCCGCAAATCCGATGGGCTGCCGGTCGGCGCGGTCTCCGGCTTCTGCAACATGTTGTGGAAGCTGATGCAGGACGCCCGCAACACCGATGTAGGCATCGTGCCGACGCATTTAGCGGTCATTTTCGATTATTCGTCGAAAACCTTCCGCAATGATCTCTACCCGGAATACAAGGCCAACCGCAACGCACCGCCCGAAGACCTGATCCCGCAATTCGGTCTGATCCGCCAGGCAACCGTGGCCTTCAACCTGCCTTGCATCGAGATCGAAGGCTACGAGGCCGACGACCTCATCGCCACTTATGCCAGGCTGGCGTGCGAGGCCGGCGGCGACACCACTATCATCTCCTCCGACAAGGATCTGATGCAGCTGGTCGGACCCACGGTCGGCATGTACGACCCGATGAAGGACCGCCAGATCGGCATCCCCGAAGTCATCGAGAAATGGGGCGTGCCGCCGGAAAAGATGATCGACCTGCAGGCGCTGACCGGCGACTCCGTCGACAATGTGCCGGGCGTACCCGGCATCGGGCCGAAGACGGCGGCGCAATTGCTGGAACAGTTCGGCGACCTTGACGGGTTGCTCGCCCGGGCCAGCGAGATCAAGCAGGACAAGAGGCGCGAATCCATCATCGCCAATGCCGACAAGGCGCGCATATCGCGCCAGCTGGTGACGCTGAAGAACGACGTGCCGGTGACCGACGGGCTCGACGATTTCGTGCTGCACGCGCCGGACGGGCCGAAGCTGATCGGCTTTCTCAAAACCATGGAATTCACCTCGCTGACCCGCCGTGTGGCCGAGGCGACCAGCACCGAAGCCGGCGATGTGCAGGCTGTCGCCGTCACCGTCGAGCGCGCCGACACCGCGCACGGCCCCGATGTCGGCTCCGGCACACCGGTGCCTGCGGCAACACAGGATGAAGCCAAATCCGAAACCGCCAGGGCCGGGGACGCGCCTTCGCTGCTTGCCGCACTTCGCCTGGAAACGGCCGCCGCGGCCAAAATCGATCCTGCCGCCTATGTCGCCATCCGCGACACGGCAACGCTCAAGACCTGGCTGGCCCAAGCCAAGGAGACCGGAACCGTCGCCTTCGACACCGAAACCACGTCTTCCGATCCGATGCTGGCCGACCTCATCGGTTTCTCCCTGGCGATCGGCCCCGGCCGCGCCGCCTATGTGCCGCTCGCCCACAAGAGCGGCGCTGGCGACCTGCTCGGCGGCGGCACGCTGGAGAACCAGATTCCGGTCCGCGAGGCGCTGGCGCTGCTGAAGCCGTTGCTGGAAGACAAATCGGTGCTCAAGATCGCCCAGGACGCCAAATACGACATCGTCGTCATGAGCCGCCACGGCATCGATATCGCACCCTTCGACGACACGATGTTGATTTCCTATGTGCTCGACGCCGGCACCGGCCACCACACTTTGTCCTCGCTTGCCGACAAATGGCTCGGCCATGCCACGACGCCGCTCAAGGATCTCGCCGGTTCCGGCAGAAGCTCGGTCGGGTTCGAGCAGGTCGACATCGACCGGGCGACCGCCTACGCCGCCGGCCATGCCGACGTAGCGTTGCGGCTATGGCAGGTGCTGAAGCCGCGACTTGCCGCCAAGGGCCTGGTTTCGGTCTATGAGCGGCTGGAACGGCCGCTGGTGCCGGTGCTGGCGCGGATGGAACAGCGCGGCATCTCAGTCGACCGCCAGATCCTGTCGCGGCTCTCCGGCGAGCTGGCGCAAGGCGCCGCACGGCTGGAAGAGGAAATCTACGGCCTTGTCGGCGAGCGCATCAACATCGGGTCGCCAAAGCAACTCGGCGACATCCTGTTCGGCCGCATGGGCCTGCCCGGCGGCTCCAAGACCAAGACCGGGCAATGGTCGACCTCCGCGCAGCTTCTGGAAGACCTCGCCGCCGAAGGCCACGAACTGCCGCGCAAGATCGTCGACTGGCGTCAGCTGACCAAGCTGAAATCGACCTACACCGACGCGCTGCCCGGCTTCATCCATCCCGACACCAGGCGCGTGCACACATCGTATGCGCTGGCCGCAACGACGACGGGCCGGCTGTCCTCCTCCGATCCCAATCTGCAGAACATCCCGGTGCGCACCGCGGAGGGACGCAAGATCAGGACGGCCTTCATCGCCGACAAGGGCCAGAAACTGGTCTCGGCCGACTACAGCCAGATCGAACTGCGCGTGCTTGCCCACGTCGCCGAGATCCCGCAGTTGAAGCAGGCCTTCGCCGATGGCGCCGACATCCACGCCATCACCGCCTCGGAAATGTTCAACGTGCCGGTCGAAGGCATGCCTTCCGAAGTGCGCCGCCGCGCCAAGGCAATCAATTTCGGCATCATCTACGGCATCTCGGCCTTTGGGCTGGCCAACCAGCTGTCGATCCCGCGCGAGGAGGCCGGCGCCTACATCAAGAAATACTTCGAGCGTTTCCCCGGCATCCGCGACTATATCGAGGCAACAAAAGCCTATGCCCGCGAGCATGGCTTCGTCGAAACCATCTTCGGCCGCCGCATCCACTATCCTGAGATCCGGTCGTCAAACCCGTCGATCCGTGCCTTCAACGAGCGCGCCTCGATCAACGCCAGGCTGCAAGGCACCGCTGCCGACATTATCCGCCGCGCCATGGTGCATATGGACGAGGCGCTGGAAAAGGCCGGCCTGTCCGCCCGCATGCTCTTGCAGGTGCATGACGAATTGATCTTCGAGACGGTTGAAGCGGAAGTCGAGGCGACGATCCCCGTGGTGCGCAGGGTGATGGAGAACGCGCCGATGCCGGCCATCTCGATGTCGGTGCCGCTGCATGTCGATGCCCGCGCAGCGAACAACTGGGACGAGGCGCATTGAAGGTGCGATGATTGTCTTTGTCACCGGAGACCTGCTGGCCGCCCAGGAAAGCTATATCGCTCAAGGCGTGGCAGAGGGCAATCAAGAGGGCCTTGGCACCGGACTTGCGCTGAAGATTTCGAAAAAGTGGCCGAATGTGCAGGCTGCGTTCAAGAAATATGCTCGGACCGGCAGGTTTATTGGGGGTCATATCTGGACATTGGAGCCAGACGGCAATCAGCCGGGCTTCATTTATCTGGCAACCCAGCCAGATATGTATCACGCCACGCTTCCCTATTTACGGAAAGCAGTTCGCGGGCTTGTGAAATGGGCCGACAAAAACCGGGTAGAATCCATCGCCTTGCCAAAAATCGGGTCTGGGCTTGGCAAATTATCTTGGCTCGACGAGGTGAAACCCCTGCTTATGGAGCAGCTAACACCTGGGCCTACGCGGTACGTCGTCTATGAGACATTCTTGAACGAATTCGAGAATAGCGCACCGCCTCGGCTCAAGTAGGAAGCAAGCTAAGCCGCCTCAGCCAGGCACTTGGCACACGTCCCCCGAAACTCGATGACCGCCTTCTTCGCAGCAAACCCGGTCGAGCGCACCCATTCGTCCAGCCGGTGGCCGACGTCATGGTCGGACATCTCCATCACCTGCCCGCATGTGTCGCAGATAGCGAAGGCTGTCATCGAATGCGTATGGTCGTGCGGTTCGGCGCAGGCGACGAAGGAGTTGAGGCTTTCCAACCGGTGCACGAAGCCTGACTTCACCAGGCTGTCGAGCGCCCTATAGACCTGTAGCGGCGCGCGGAAACCGCGCTCGCGCAGCTGGTCGAGAAGCGTATAGGCGCTGAGCGGTCCGCTGGCGGCCTCGAGCTTTTCGAGCACGCTCAGCTGATTCTTCGTCAGCACATCCCTTGCCGCCATGATCCCGTTTTCCGATCGTTTAGAGCATGATGCCGAAAAGTGTGGAGCGGTTCTCGGACGACATCATGTTCTATCTGTTTAATCCAGCGCCGCTCGCAAATCATTTCTGCCATGCGGCGGTCTCAATTCCCTTGAGATAGCGATGAAGCGGGCTTTTTGCCACTGTTTCCGTTATCGCCATCGACACCATGACCACCACCGCCGATTGACGGCACCGACCACATTCAAAATACTGACAAAATTCGCGACGAAAGGTGCCGCACTTGCAAATTCGATCGGGCTTGGGGAAGCAATTATGATCAAACTGACACGACGGACGCTGCTCGTCGGCACGTCGGCGCTTGTGGCTGCCGGTACGGTCTCGTTCCGCGCCCTCGCCGCCTCGCGCACCTATCACGCGCTGCTGGTTGCCTGCACCGACTATCCGAACCTGCCGCAGAAGAACTGGCTGATCGGGCCGAAGAACGATGCCGGCCTAGTGCGCGACTATCTCCTGAAGAACACGCCCGATCCGGTGAAGTTCTCGGCCGAGAACGTGATCCTGCTCGCCAAGGACGTCGAAGGCGCCAACGGCCCGCCGACGCATGCGGCGATCAAGGCCGCTCTTGCCGACCTCGCCGGCAAGGTGCAACGCGACGATTTCGTCTATCTGCATCTGTCGGGCCACGGCGCCCAGCAGCCGCAAGCCAAGGCCGGTGACGAGACCGACGGCCTCGACGAGATTTTCCTGCCGTCCGATATCGACAAATGGATCAACCGCGAAGAGGGCGTGCCGAACGCGCTGGTCGACAACGAGGTCGGCGCCGCACTCGACGCCATCCGCGACAAGGGCGCCTTTGTCTGGGTGGTGTTCGACTGCTGCCATTCCGGCACCGCGACGCGCGCCGCGGAAGTCGATGACGAACTGGAGCGCAAGGTCGAGTTCGCCGACCTCGTCGGCGGCGACGACGCGGCGAGAGCAGCCGCGGTGAAGGCCTATGACGACATCTCGGCAAGCGCATCGCGCGGTTTCGACGAGAATGGCGGCCGCAAGCCGGCCTTCAACCTGACGCCGACCGGCGCAGAGCCGATCGCCAGGGGCAAGCTGGTCGCCTTCTATGCCGCGCAGACGGTCGAGACGACGCCGGAAATGCCGCTGCCCAAGGGCACGCCCGACGCGCCGCGCTTCGGCCTGTTCACCTTCACCATCCTGTCGAAATTGGCCGAGAACCCCAACGTCACCTATCGCCAGCTCGGCCAGGCCGTGCTGCAGCAATATTCGGCCGACGGCCGCACAAGGCCGACGCCCCTGTTCGAGGGCGAACTGGACGCCCGCGTGTTCGGCACCGACAAGACCGACGCCGTCATGCAATGGCCGATTGCCGTCAAGGACGGCGATGTCGCGATCGGCGCCGGGCTGCTGCAGGGTCTGACCCCCGGCAGCAAGCTCGCCATTTTGCCTTCGGCGCTGTCGAAGCTCTCCGACGCCGTCGGCTATCTCGAAGTGAAATCGGCAAAAAACCTCGAATGCCAGCTCGCACCGGTCGAATTCGACGGCAAGCCGGCGCTTGCGCCGACGGCGGTGCCCGCCGGCGCCTATGCGCGCGTTGCCGAACTCGCGGTCGACTACAAGCTGCTGGTGGCAAAGCCGGCGCCGACCGCAGGGCTCGAAAAGGAAACCGAGCTGGTCAATTCGGTTCTGGACGAATTGGTGGCGAAGCCGAAGTCCGGCTTCCACATCGCGCTGGTCGAGCCCGGCAAGAGCGCCGATCTGCGGCTTGCGGTGCTGCGCGAAAAATCCATGGACGGCGCTGCCGCCAACGCCAGCGACGAACCGGCGCTGTGGTTCCTGCCGGCGTCCGGCGACATCAGCTTGAAGGACGGCAGCAAGCCGCCGCGCATCGTCATCCATCAGGATGGCCGCGACAAGCTTGCGGAAAACACAGCCAAGACCCTGACCACGATCTTCCGCGCCACCGGCCTGTCGCGGCTCGCCGCGGCGTCCGACTACCGGCCGGACGAGGTCAGCGTCCAGTTCCTGATCAAGCGCCAGGACAGCGATGTGCTGGAGCCGATCGAATCCTCGACGGTGCCGCGCGTTTCGCCGGGCGATCAGGTACACATTGCGGCCAGGAACGAGTCCGACGAGTTCGTCGACATCAACGTGCTCTATATCGGCAGCGACTATTCGATCACCCACATCGTCGCCGAGCGGCTGGCGCCGATCAACCAGCAGGCCGATCAGGGCCTGAAGGAAGGGCTGCTCGCCTTCACCGACACCAGCTTCGGCATGGAGCGCATGATTGCCGTGCTGACCGAGGCGCCGCCGCAGAGCGAGAAAGAGGACCTGAGCTTTCTTGCCCAGGAAGGCGTGCGCGCCGTGACGCGTGCCGCATCGGGAACGCCTGGTTTTTCCGACATGCTGGCCGACATCGGCATGGCGCCGGCGACGCGCTCGGTGATGCGGCTTGCCGACAAGAGCGGTCCCAAAGGCGCGGTGATGATCTTCCCGATGGAGACGGTGCCCCGCGCCTGACCTGACATCGCTTCGCCGGCTCTTGCCGGCGTGATATATGAACATTCCCGGCTCGCGACACTTCTATGCGCCGCGGCTGGATGCAACAGATGAGGACATCAGTGACTATCCCCGTGCTCTCCTGGCGTGCAGCGACGGCCGGCCTTGCCGGCAGCCTGTTGCTGATTGCCAGCGCCTCGGCGGACGAGAATTGCGGCCTGTGCGCCAAGCAGATCGTCACCAATTCCGAGCTCGCCACCTGCTTTCTCGACCAGTACGACCAGATCGCCAAGACCGGCAACACGGCCGTTGTCGTCGATCTCTCCAGCTGCGCCTCGCGCGGCGTGGTCGAGCCCTTGCCGTCACCCAGCAAGGCGGCTGCCGAACCGGACGTGCAGTTCATGATTTCGCGCACGCAGCTCGATTGCCTGAAAAAGAAGCTGGAGACACCCGGCATCGTGCTCGATCCCACCGCCATCATCCAACTGGACAGCTGCGGATGAAAAAGCCGGGGGGCACTGCAACGCAGAAATCGCCGGCCACATCGGCGCCTCCGCCGGCCAAGAAGCCGGCGACCTTGCCCGAAACCACCGAAGGCTTTCCGTGGCCGAGCAGTCACGAGATCAAGAAGGAAGCCAACCCCTTCACCGACCGCGACTGGCGCATGCTGATCTACGCCTGGTCGGGTCTCGCCGTGCGCCTGGCGATCGTCTTCACCCTGGCCTTCTCGGTCTTCCAGTTTCTCGCAAACCAGGAACAGAAGCGCGTCGAGCAGACGATGTCGCTGGTCGAGCTTTGGGAAAGCAAGGATTTTCAGCAGGCGCAGCGCGCGCTCAAGGAGCGCCTCTCGTCGCTCAACGCCAAATACGACAATCTGCTCAGCGCCACGCCGTCGCCGACCGAGGAACAGGTCTTCCGGCAACGCATTGGCATCGAGGCGATGACTGCCGGCGGCGGCACCATGCCGAGCGCCGATTTCAACGACAATTTTGATCGCATCGTCTATTTCCTCAATCGTCTCTCCATCTGCGTTGAGGGCAAGCTCTGTTCGCGCGATGTCGCCGATGCCTATTTCCGCGACTATGCGGTGTCGTTCTGGAGCTATTTTGCCGGCTACATCGAAAAAGAACGCAAGGCCGGTTCCGCCAATTATGCCCAGGCGATCGAGAATTATGTGCGTCACGGGTCGCCGCCGTCCGCCGTCTCCAAATAGCGGCGCAACAAGGTGCCGGTCAGCTCCCATGCCCTGCGTGCTTTCCGGTGGCTGGTCATGCTCGGTCTTCTGGCGCTGGCGTCGGTCGCCCGTGCCGAGGACCTCGATTTCCATCTCGATCTCAACACCGGCGGCCACAGCGCCAGGGTCACCGACCTTGGCTTCACGCCGGACGGCGAGGGACTGGTCTCCGCATCTGACGACAAGACCATCCGCATCTGGGACTGGCAGAGCGGGGTGACGCTCCGCACCATTCGCGGCTATCTTGGCAATGGCAATGACGGCAAGGTCTTTGCGATTGCCGTGTCGCCGGATGGCAAGACGATCGCCGGCGGCGGTTATTTCGGCGCCGGCATCGGCGACAAGCCCCCTTATGGCGATATCAGGCTGTTCGATTTCGCCACCGGCAAGATCAAAACCGTGCTCAAGGCCGCCGACTATGCCATTTATGATGTCGCCTTTTCACCCGACGGAAACACGCTCGCCGCCGGCGGTGGCGATGGTTTCGTCTACCTCTGGCGGGCGGACGACAAATCCGCTTCCGGCTGGACACTTGCCGAAAAACTCGATGCCGATTCCTGGCGTGTGGAAAAGCTCGCTTTCGCCGCTGCGGGAACCCGGCTGGTGGCGACGACCATCGACAACGGCATAAGGCTCTGGGACATCGCCAAGTCAGAGGAAATCGCTTTGCCCGCCGAGGCCGAACCGCTGCGCGATGTCGGCGTCGCCGCACTCGCCGTGTCATTGGATGGCAGCCTGTTCGCCACCGGCAGCAAGGACGGCGACGTCCAGCTCTGGCAGGCCAGCACCGGCAAATTCGTCCGCGCCATGCCGAAGCAGGATTTCCAGATCGGCGCTCTGAGCTTCGCCACGGGTTCGCGGCTTGTCGCGGCCTGCAGCTACCACTGCGCCGACAAGCATCGCTCGGTGGTCTGGAATACCGACAGCGGCGAGCAACTGCTCGACTATAACGGCCATGACGGCACGGTCTTTGCTGGCGCCGGCAATGCCGACGGCTCGCTGGTGGCGACAGCCGGCGGCACCCGCAACGCCATCCAGGTCTGGAACCCCATGACCGGCGAGCGCAAGGCGCTGCTGCAAGGGGTCGGCGAACCGGTGACGGCGATCGGGATCGATGCGGCGAGCAGCTCCATCGCTTGGGGCAACACCAACCCCTGCCCTGAACGCGTGTCCTGTCCCGAGCTGCAGGGCACGCTGGACAAGGTGCTGGCACTACCGACGGCCAAGCGGTTCTTCGAGGACCCGGTGGCGTTGGCGGAACAGGGCGCCTATGCCCGCGCGGCACTCGCAGAGGGTGAGTGGTCGCTCCGTGCTGCCCCCGGCGGCAAGGACGGCCTGGAGAATGCCGTGCTCGAAATCGCGAGCGGCGGAAAGGTGATGCACAGCATCGAGAATGCCGCCACCAATGGCTTCGTCCATTCGGCTTACACGCTGATCGGCAATGGGCTTGGCCTGATCACCGGCGGCAGCGACGGCACGCTGTTGGAATACAAAACCGCGACCGCCGATGTATCGGGTGAATTCACCGGCCACACCGGCGAGATCAACGCCATGGTTGCCGCCGAGAAGGAAGGGCTGTTGGTCACCGGCAGCGCCGACCAGACCGTGCGGTTGTGGAATTTGAAGAGCCACAAACTGATCGTGTCGATGTTCTTCGCCGGTTCCGAATGGATCGCCTGGATGCCGCAGGGCTACTATTATTCCTCCGCCGACGGCGACAAGTTGATAGGCTGGCACGTCAATCAGGGTCGCGACCACGAAGGGCGTTTCATCAGCGCCGGCCAGCTGAAGAAATATCTCTGGAGCCCGGAAATGGTGCGCCGGGCCATCATCCTGCGCAGCGCCGAACAGGCGGTCCAGGAAATGCGCCCCGGCGTCGACCGCCAGCTGGAAAAGCTGCTCGAGCGCAAACCGCCGGAATTCGGCATCAAGCTTGCCGCCGACCAGAGCAACGTCCGCGAGGGCTATGTCGCCGTCGAGATTTCGGGCGCGCAGGAAGCCGGCGCCGATGTCGCCGGATTTTCGATCCTGTCGAACAGCCGCAATGTCGGCAATGTCACGGCGCGCTCGGCCGATGGCGGCAAGAGCACCATCGTCGAAGTGCCGGTCGAGAATGGCGAAAATACCATTCGCATCACCGGCACCAACGAGTTCGGCTATCTGACCGAGCGCAGTGTCACAGCACTTGGCAGGAAAACCGAAAAGCCCGCCAACAAGGGCAAGCTCTACGTCGCCGTGATCGGCGTCGACAAATATCCTTTCCTCACCGATGCATGCGCCGGCCACGCCTGCGATCTGCGCTATCCCGTCGATGACGCCACCGAATTCCTCAAGGTGATCTCGCAGAAATCCGCGCCCTTGTTTTCGGCGATGGAGACGCTGGTTCTGGTCAACCGCGAAGCGCTGGATGAGGCGCCCGATTCCGGCAAGGACGTGTTCAAGGTCGCCAGCGCCGACACCATCCTGCAACCGGATTCCGACACCATCGACGACCAGCTCGCCGATTTCCTCGACAAACCCGGCGAGAACGACACCACCATCATTTTCGTCGCCGGTCACGGCATCAACATCGACGAAGACTATTATTTCATCCCCACGGACGGCCGCAAACAGGATCCCGACCGCTGGAAGCGCTCCTCGCTGGTCGACTGGGGCGACATCCAGAAATCGGTTGAGCGGGCCAAGGGCATGCGCTTCATGCTGCTCGACACCTGCCACGCCGCCAACGCCTTCAACCCGCGCCTGGAAAAAGACGCGCAGGACGCACGCATCGTCGTCTTCTCGGCCACCGCTGCCAACAACACCGCCGCCGAACTGCCCGAGCTCGGCCATGGCGTCTTCACCTATTCGATCCTCGAAGGCCTGCGCGGCCGGGCCAAGACCTCCGACGGCGGCGTGACGCTGTTCGGCCTCGCCGACTATATTTCGCGCGAAGTGCTGCGGCTGACCGCGTCCAAGCAGAAGCCGTTCTACTATGTCGGCGGCGTGGAGAACATTGTGCTGGCTGAGCCGTGAGAGGTCGGCACCCAGGCACCCCCCTCTGGCCTGCCGGCCATCTCCCCCGCAAGGGGGGAGATCAGTCTCTTCATTGCTGGAGATCTATTTTCAAGGTTGATGATTGGCGAAAGTCGAGGCGACATCCAATCTCCCCCCTTGCGGGGGAGATGTCCGGCAGGACAGCGGGGGGTGCCTGGGCACGGACCAGCATTCTGGTCTTTGCCACCGCCTTGCTTATCCTCTCAGTGCTTCAAGCGTCTGCCGCCCCCATCACCTGCCCGCCCGGCGACACAAACTTCCCGTCCTTCTACTCCGACCCCACACTCTTCACCGACGCCATCGCCGCCGTCGCCAGAATCGAGCCGTCCAACCAACGCCTCACCGGCATCACAGTCCCCCACCACCTGCTCGTCGCAGATCTCGTCGCACTCGGTTTCCACGCCGCGTCCGGCTTCCGCTACAAGCGCATCGTCATCCTGTCGCCGGACCATTTCCACGAGACGCAGAAACTCTTCGCCACGACGCCGCGCGGTTTTGAAACAGTGCTCGGTCCAGTCCAGGCCGACACGGAAGCCGTGCACCTTCTGGAAGCGAACAGCGACATGGTCGAAGACTCCTGCCTATTCGCCAGGGAGCATGGCGTGCAGGCGATGCTGCCTTTCCTGCATCACTATTTCCCCGAAGCTGAAATCGTGCCGGTGGCGATGTCGGTCAAAGCCAAGCGAGCCGACTGGGACCGGCTGGCGCAGGCGCTGAAAGCGATCGTCGACAAGGACACGCTGATCGTCGAATCCACCGATTTCTCCCACTATCTGCCGCAGCACGAAGCCAGGCGTTTCGACCAGCAGACGCTGAACATGCTCGCCGCCGGTTCGCTCGACGGCATCGCGGCGCTGCGCCAGCCGGATCACGCCGATTCGGTCGGTGCGCTCTATATCCAGACCAGGCTGCAGCGCGAACTGTTCGGTGCTGCGCCGCTGGTCGTCGCCAACGAGAACTCGCAGGCGCATTCAAGCGACTATGTCGAGCGCACCACCAGCTATGTCGTGGCGCTGTTCGGCGCCTTCGGCCCCGGCTTCAACAATCCTGCCCGTCCCGACGACAAGCTCTACTATTTCGCGGGCGACGTGAATTTCGGCCGCGCCATGAAGAAGATCCTGGTCCGCGACGGTGTTGCCGAGAAGATCGTCGAAAGCGTGCTGGCCCTGACCCGCTCGCGGCCGCTGATCGTCAATCTCGAAGGCGTGATCCTGCCCAACGTCCCTGAAGCGATCGACGACATGACGCTGGCCATGCCCGCAGACCTCGCCATCGACATGCTCAAGAAATTGCATGTCGCCGCTGTCAGCCTTGCCAACAATCACGCCTATGACCTCGGCCCGTCAGGCTATGCGGAGACGCTGGCCGCTCTGGACGCCGCCGGCATCGCCCATTTCGGCCAGGGCGAGACGCTGGCGCTTGCCGATCTCGACCTGGTCGGGCTGACCGACATCGATACCAACGGCTCCAGGAACACCGACCTTCTGACGCCTGCTTTGCTCGACCGGCTGCTGCACGACAATGCCGAGCGGCCGGTGATTGCCTTCGTCCATTGGGGCCGCGAGTACAAGACGGAGCCGTCGCCGCGCGAGGAGATGCTTGCCGACCAGATGCGGCTGCGCGGCGTCACGGCAATCGTCGGCGGCCATCCGCATGTATCGAGCGAGGCGATCCTTCCGCTCGGCGGCGGCGATGTTGCGGAGATCTATTCGCTCGGCAATTTCCTGTTCGACCAGAAGGCCGAACGATCGTCCGGGTCGATGCTGGAACTCAGGGTGTTCAGCCAGGGCACGATCTTTGCCAGGCTGATCCCGCTGCCCAATTATTTCGAGATGGGCTCGAAATAACGCGATTCCCGAAAGGACGTGACAGGACCTCAACAGCCTTGCATATCTTCCGGCAGATAGCAGACCGCCGGCTTGGTGCTGGTTTCAAACAGCGACTGCTTCGGCCTGAAATAGAAGAACGTGGCCGGCTTGCTCTCCCGTGTGCTGCCATCGGCGAAATGGGCGGCGATGCTGAAGCGATGGATCGACGACATTGACGACCACATTTTCAGCCGTGCCGTGTAGGCGCTGAGATTCTTGTTGCCGCGCACCGGCATGGGGATGCTGTAATCGGTCTTGCCGATCGGAAATTCGATGTTCTGGTAGCGCAGCGCTTCGGGCGACGCGCCGCCGCCATCGCCGCATTCGGCGAGCGATTCTGGAACCTCGATGCTGACTAGCGAGACGATGACGCGAAACGGCTCGCTCTGCTGGTAGATAGCGCCCTGTTCGTCCGCCCAGGAATAATCGAGCTTGCCAATCCCGGTCACGCTCATTTTCTCGACGCTGCCGCTGATGTAATCGGCAACGTCGCCGAACTTGACCTTGTTGGCCACCTGGGCGCGGCAGACATCCAGGCTGTCCCTTGACGGGCAAGTGAAGCGCTCGGTCTCGAGCGTGGTTGTGTCGACGCCGGCTTCAATCAGCACGTTCTTGATCGAGACGTCGACGCCGTCGCCGAAAGTGCCGATGTCCTTCGTGAACGTGCGGCTCGGCTCGCCGGTCGCGTTGTCCTCCTCGTCGGTCCTGGTGAACTGGATCGACATCTTCATGTCTTTCACGTCGCCCCAGCCATTGTTGACGATCGAGAAGTCGGGGCGGAAGCCGACGCAGCCATAATGCTCGCTGATCGACAGCATCGGCTTGCGGTAGGCCTCGCTCGCGGCCACCTTCATTTCCAGGCTGTCGATCTTGACCCTCGACTGGTCGGTGGTCTTGAGGTCGACTTCGGCGAAGGCCGGCGCCGTCTCCCAGTCCATGCCTTCATAGACATTGCCGGTACGAATCTCTCCGGTGCCGTTCCAGGCATCATTGTACTGGTCCGACACCGGATAGATCGCGATGTCTTCGTCGCGCACGAGATGCTGGTACTGCATGTCGGCCTGCTGCGTCATGCGCTGGTCGACGGCAATGCCGATCTCGACCTTGTCGGCGGAACCGCCGCCGGTCTGCGCCTTGAGCAACCCGCCCACTCTGGCATCGGCCAGCACATCGGAGCGCGCACCGCCGATCTCCTTGCCCTTCGCCCATTGCGACCAGTAGACGGTGCCGCCGGGCAACCGGGTGCGGCCCTTGCCGTCCTTCAGCCCATCGGCAAAAGAGCCGACGAATATCTTGCCTGTCTTCGTCTCCAGCCTGCCCTCGCCATTCGGCACACCGGCCCTGAATTGCCCTTCATAGCGATTGCCGTCGGCATCGACATGGATCGCATGGCCGTCGAGCTGGCCGGCGACCCAACGGCCGTCGAGAATCTCGCCTGAACGCAGCTCCAGCCGGCCTTGTCCTTCGGGGCGGCCATTCCTGATCTCGCCGAAATAGCTGGAATAGATCGTCTTGGGGTCATAGCTCGCCGAGCCGCGTACGCGCCAGACCAGCCTGCCCTTGCCGTTGACGGTGCCGTCGGCTGCGACGGTGCGGTCCGGCGACACGCCGGCTGCCGGCTCCCAGGTGAAATCAAGACCCAATTCCGGGTGGGAATCCCAGACCCGTACATTCTTGCGCAGCACCGAACGTGTTTCGCTTTTATAGAGGATTTGCACCCGCTCGGCCCAGGCGCCATCGGGTGTGGCACCGCCTTGATCGGCCATAGCGGAAAAGCATGTCAGTGCGGCCAGCATGGATGCAGCCGCCATCGCTTTGACTCCGAAGATCATTCTTGCCCGCGCCATCTTACCCAACCCCTTGGATCGCCTAGCGTAAGCACCGCTGTAACACAGTGCAAGAGAGGTGTTTCGATACAAAAAAACCGGCGGCAGGAACGTCCCGCCGCCGGTTTGGTAGTGCTGGTTATCGCCGCTGTTTGCCGGCGAAAGATCGGGCCTTATTTGTACAGGCTGTTGATCCACGCCACGTTGGCAGCGTTCAGGCGCACCGCAGTGTTGGCGTTGGGGCTTTCGGCCACGTTCACGCCGGTGACGACGCGCTGCTTGGCGCCATTGTCATAGGCGTAGACCGAGCTGCCGCTCGACCCCGGATAGGTGTCGCAGTCGTACTGGAAATACTCCGCGCCGACGTTTTCGGCTTTCACTTCGCAGGTCGCCTTCCACATCGTTCCCATCGGCTTGTCGCCGGGATAGCCAACGATGTTTGCGGTGAAATCGCCGAGGTTCTCATAGTTGGCATAACCCAGCCAGCCGAGATTGGTGCCGACATCCTGCTTCAGCGTGATGATGCCGAGGTCCCACGGAATGACCGAGCCGTAGTAACCCTGATAATTGTCGATGAAGCCCTGCAGGATATAGACGCTCTCGTAGCTGAAAGCGCCAAACGGTGCATCGTCGGCGGTGTTGCCGTTGAGCGACGGCACGAAGATGACGTCGTCGAGCCAAGCCTTGTCTTCATTGCTGTAGAGGCAATGCGCGGCGGTGAGCACCGTGCGCGGACCGATCAGGGTTCCCGAGCAGCTGCCATAACCGCTCTTGGCTTTGCCTTCGATATACCCGATCGCGGTGAACGGGTAGGTCTTGGTGTTCTTGATCTGCTCGCGATCGTCGGCCCCGAACACCTGGCGGCCGGCTTCGTCGCCGCCCGTCAATCCGGTCTTGTCGGCGTTCGGTGTGTTGGCGGGCGCGTTCAATTCCTTGATGACAAGGTCCTTCAGCGTCTCGCCGGCATCGATCTTGATGTCCTTGCCATCGGCGGAACGTCCGACGATGCCATAGGATTTGACCGCCGTGCCCTCGTCGGTCAGCGGCGCTGCCCGGCTGGCTTCATCTTCGGTCAGTTTCGGCGGCGCGATCGGCTTTGCACGGCCGGGCTGGTAGTCGCCCGTTCCGAGATCGCGCATGCTTTCGCCATTGCCGGCATTCGCTGAGCCGGGATCGGCGGCGAAGGCAGGCATCGTCCACAGTGCGGTGGATAGCAGTGCGGACGCAATGATAGTGCTTGTCAGTTTCGTCATGGTGAGACTCTCCCAAAAGTCAGCAAGGAGTGGAGCAAAATACAGAAATATTGTCGAGATCGTGGTGGAGTTAAAAAATTAGTTTGGTTACCCGCCCGTATCGGATCATCGGTCCGGGCGGCCTCGTTAAAGCCCTCCGCCAAACGCACCCGCGTCGATATACTGCCTAAAATAATCCAACATTGGCAATGACAAATCGCTTCCACGTAGCCCGTGGGGGGCTATAGGGTTTGGGTTGGGCTCTGCCCGATGGGGCACGATTAGCAAAAGTCGTATTTCGGTTTTATGACCGCGCGGATGTCGTTCGTTCTGGCAGAAGGCGATCGAGGTACCGGTACCGCTTCTGTTGGTTATGCGTCATGGCGGCATGGCTCGGCATTTTTCATCTCAGGAGGGTTTCAAGGTGAACATTATCCATCGGTTCAGGCCGCTTGCCGCTGCATCGCTGCTGGGCATCGCGGCCGCTTTCCCCGCTGTCGACGCGCTCTATGCAGCCGACGACGCCGCCAGGCCGGAAGCGGCGGTCTCGCCGATGCAGCGCGTCGCCGAATCCCGGGACAAGGCCAAGGCCGAGAATCCCGACGGGGCCGACCGCGTCTATGGCGGCAAGGAAGCCGACAAAGGGGCCTATCCGTTCCAGGTGGCGCTGCTGACCAGCGCCCGGCTGGATCCCAGCCCGGCCTCGCAGCCAAACGCGCAATTCTGCGGCGGCAGCCTGATCGCGCCGCAATGGGTGCTGACGGCGGCGCACTGCCTCAACGACAAGGGCCGGCCGATTTCGCCCGATACGGTGACCGTGCTGACCGGCGCCACCGATCTTACCGAAGGCAAGCGCTACAAGGTGGTCGAGGTTATCGTCAACGAGGGCTACAGCGAACAGACGCTGGACAACGATCTCGGCCTGCTCCGGCTGGCGGAGCCCGCCGACGCGCCGGTCATCAAGATCACCAATGAGCCGACGCCAGACAGCGGCAAGACCACGGTCATCGGCTGGGGCAAGATGCAGGACGGCACCTTCCCGACCGCGCTGATGGTGGCCGATCTCGATCTCGAGCCGAGCGCTGCCTGCAACAGCGGCATCAAGTCGATCTATGCGCATGACCTGAAGGCGGCACTTGGCGATCTCTCCCACCGGATGCGTTATTCGGAAAAGGGCATCGATGCCGCCGCCAATGCGATCGCCGCCGATATGTCGGATCCGCTGACCAAGAACATGATCTGCGCCGGCACCGACAGCGGCGAACGCGACGCCTGCAACGGCGACAGCGGCGGTCCGCTGTTCATGACCGGCGCCAGCGGTCCGGTCCAGGTCGGCGTCGTCTCCTGGGGCGAAGGTCCGTCCGACGGCACCGCTGCTTGCGGCCACAAGAACGCCTACGGCATCTACACGCGGCTGGCTAACTACACCGGGTGGATCGAAGCCAAGATGAAGACCCCGGCTCCGGCAGCCGCGGCGGCGCCCAAGGCCGGTCTAGGCACGGCCAAGAAGCCCTGAACGGGCCCGAAGCCTGATAAACGCAAAACGGCGGGATCTTTCCCGCCGTTTCGATTCGTACCGTTTGCCGGCTGTCTGAGCCTCTTACTTCCGCGGCGGGCCTTTGCGCTCGGCCGACGCCGCCCACAGATTGATGTCGGACTCGCGTGCGTAAGTGTCGATTTCGGCGAGCTCGGCATCGCTGAAGTCGAGCACCTTGAGCGCGCCGACGCAGTCCTCGACCTGTTCAGGCCGGCTGGCGCCGATCAGCGCCGAGGTCACCCGGCCCTTGCGCAGCACCCAGGCCAGCGCCATCTGCGCCAGCGTCTGGCCACGCTTGCCGGCGATCGCGTTCAGCGCCTGGATGTTGGCGATTGTCTTGTCGTTGATGAAGGCGGGCCGCAACGACTTGCCTTGGCTGGCGCGGCTGCCCTCGGGGATGCCGCCGAGATATTTGTCGGTCAGCATGCCTTGCGCCAGCGGCGAGAACACGATCGATCCGACACCGAGCCCTTCCAGCGTATCGAGCAGTCCGTCCTCTTCGACCCAGCGGTTGAGCATCGAATAGCTCGGCTGATGGATGATGCAAGGCGTGCCGAGCTGCTTCAATATGTCGGCCGCCTCGCGCGTGCGCTGCGAATTGTAGGACGAAATGCCGGCATAGAGCGCCTTGCCGGAACGCACCGCATGGTCGAGAGCGCCCATCGTTTCCTCAAGCGGCGTATCCGGATCGAAGCGGTGCGAATAGAAGATGTCGACATAGTCGAGCCCCATCCGCTTCAGGCTCTGGTCGAGGCTCGCCAGCACATATTTGCGGCTGCCCCATTCGCCATAAGGCCCTGCCCACATCTCATAGCCCGCCTTGGTCGAGATGATCAGCTCGTCCCGATAGCCGGCGAAGTCGGTGCGCAATATCTCGCCGAAGGCGATCTCGGCCGAGCCCGGCGGCGGACCGTAATTGTTGGCGAGATCGAAATGGGTGATGCCGAGATCGAAGGCCTTGCGCGCGATCGCCTGCTTGGTCTTGTGCGGCGTGTCGTTGCCGAAATTGTGCCACAGGCCGAGCGAGATCGCCGGCAGTTTCAGGCCGGATCGCCCACATCTGTTGTAGAGCATTTTCTCATAGCGGTGTTCAGCCGGCTGCCAGCGCATGGGTACAGATCCTGGATTGTAAGGGTGTCGGCGCGAGCGCGCCGACACCCTTCTACCTCATTTCTGCTTCGCCAACAGTCCTTTTGCGTCCTTGACGCCGAGTGCAGCCGGCCGCTCGCAGCTGGTCTGCATGGCGACGAACTTGCCGGTCTCGCCCGACCGCAACAGGCCGGTCATGACGTCGACGGCATGCAGCGCGAGCTCCATCGAGCAACGATGCGGCCGGCCCTCGGCGATCGCCAGCGCCATGTCGGCAAGGCCTGCGGTGCGGTAGTTGGCCATCATGCCCTGGCCGTGCATTTCGTTGGGCACGCCGAACGGATGCTGCCATTTCGGCAGTTTCTTCACCGGTTTTGCCGCCTTGGTTATGCGCACGTCGCCACCGAAGAAATTCGGATCCGGCACGAACACCGTGCCCGTCTCGCCATAGAGTTCCATCGGCGCGTGACCATGCGCCCAGACGTCCCAGCTGGTGTTGAGCGTGATCACGGCGCCGTTCTCGAACTCCAGCAGGCCGTGGATCGTCGTCGGCGTGTTGACCGGGATTTTTTCGCCCGCGCGCGGTTTCGACGAGATCGTGCGTTCCTTGGCAGGCGTCGTCGCGAAGGCCGCCACCTGCTTCACCGGCCCGATCAGCTGGATCAGGTTGGTGATGTAGTAAGGCCCGATGTCGAGCACCGGCCCGGCGCCCGGCTGGAAGAAGAAATCGGGATTGGGGTGCCAGTGCTCCATGCCGTGGCCCATCACATGACAGGTGCCGCTGGTGATCTTGCCGAGCGCGCCGGTGTCGACGAGGTTGCGCACCAGCTGGTGCGCGCCACCGAGGAAAGTGTCCGGAGCCGAACCGATGCGCAGCCCTTTCTTCTCGGCCCGGCTCTTGAGGTCGAGGCCTTCCTTGACCGACAGCACGAACGGCTTTTCCGAATAGACGTGCTTGCCGGCATCGAGGATCTGCTTCGACACCCCGTAGTGCACCGCCGGGATGGTGAGGTTGACGATGATGTCGATCTCGTCATCCTTGAGCAGTTCTTCGACGGTCTCGGCGCGCAGCTTGAACTCCTTCGCCCGTGCCTTGGCCGCGTCCATGTTGATGTCGGCGCAGGCGCGCATCTCGATGCCGCGAAACAGAGGCGCCAGCGAGAAATACGCTTTCGAGATGTTGCCGCAGCCGATGACGCCGATACCCAGTTTCTTTGCCATGATGATTGTTCCTAGTAAGCCTTGACGGATGCGAGCGAGCGGCTGGCGAAGCGCTCGATGTCGTTGGGGTTGTCCTGTTCCATGACGTAATATTTGGCCGCGCTCTTCGCCCGAAGTGTCTTGATCAGGCCGGCCCAGTCGATGGTGCCGTGGCCGACATCCGCCCAGCCGTCCTCGTCAAGGCCTTCGCCTGACTTGGCCATGTCCTTGACATGGACGGCGCTGATGCGCTTGCCGTGCTTTTCGATCCACGGCAGCGGATCAACGCCGCCGCGGATTACCCAGGCGACGTCCATCTCCCAGCCGATGTCGGGCGCAGCCGACAGGATGTGATCCTGCGGCACCGAGCCGTCGGCGAGTGTCTTGAACTCGAAATCATGGTTGTGCCAGGCAAAGCCGTAGCCGGCTTTCTTTGCGGTCTCGCCGACCTTGGCCAGACGCTCGCCAAAGCCGCGCCAGCCGGCAGCGTCGGCCGGCCGCTGCTCGGCCAGCAGATAGGGACAGATGACGAGCGTGATGCCGAGTGCGTCGGCTGTTTTGCGTACGCCGTCGAAATCATTCTCCAGCGCATCGATCGAGAAATGTCCGGTCGGCATCGAAAGCCCGTTCTTGTCGAGTTCGGCGCGGAACGCCTTGGGGTCGTCATAGACGCCGCCGAACCCTTCGACTTCCTTGTAGCCGAGCTTACCAAGCATTTTCAGGATGCCGTCCCACGGCTGGAAATTGCGGGCGCTGTAGAGTTGGAATGACCAGTTCATCGTCTCTGTCCGTTTCTTGGGTGGTTAAGGCTTGGGGATGTTTTCGGGGGATCGTTTTCGCGAGATCGTTTTAGGGGGATCGTTCTTGGGAGGATGGTTTGCGGATGATTCTAGAGGGTCACAGGCGATTGCCGGTCGCAGCGTCGAACAGCGAGGCGCGCGCCGGATCGAAACCGAACTGGATCGGATCGCCGCTGCGCAGCGTCCGTTCCGCTTCGACGCGGAAGGAGAAGTTGCGGCCGGCAAGCTTGGTCCACACCAGCGTGTCGGAACCCATCGGCTCGACGATCTCGACCGAACCGCCGGCGGAAAACGGCATCGACTTTGCAGCGTCACCGAAAGCGATGTGTTCAGGCCGGATGCCCAGCACGCAAGCGCCGGCCGGGCGCTCCGTGCCGTCAAAGGTATAGCGGTCGAGCGGCACCGAAACACCGTCGGTCCTGAACGCCGGAGCAGCACCGGCTTCCAGCTCCCCTTCGAGGAAATTCATCGCCGGCGAGCCGAGGAAGCCCGCGACAAAACGGTTGACCGGCCGGTTGTAGATCGTCTGCGGCGCGTCGAGCTGCTGGATGACGCCGCCGCGCATGACCGCGATACGGTCGGCCAGCGTCATCGCCTCGATCTGGTCGTGGGTGACGTAGATCATGGTGTTCTGCAGCTTGCGATGCAGAAGCTTGATTTCGACGCGCAGTTCCGAGCGCAGCTTGGCGTCGAGATTGGATAGTGGCTCGTCGAACAGGAAGACGTCGACGTCGCGCACCAGCGCCCGCCCGATCGCCACGCGCTGGCGTTGGCCGCCTGACAAGGCCGCGGGCTTGCGCTGCAAAAGCGGCTCGATCTGCAGGATCTCGGCGGCGCGGGCGATGCGCTTGGCGATCTCATCCCTGGGCACGCCGGCAACGCGCAGGCCGAACGACAGGTTCTTCTCCACCGTCATTTGCGGATAGAGCGCATAGGACTGGAACACCATGCCGATGCCGCGATCCTTGGGCTCTTCCCAGGTGACGTTCTTGCCCTTGATGAAGATGCGGCCTTCGGAAATATCGAGCAGCCCGGCGATGCAGTTGAGCAAGGTCGACTTGCCGCAGCCCGAGGGACCGAGCAGCACGATGAACTCGCCCTCTGCGACCTCGAGATTGAGGGTCTGCAGCACCGATACAGAGCCGAAATTCAGGGACAGGTCCTGGATCGAAACGCTGGTGCCGTTGGCTGCCGTCATCGCCATCACCCTTTCACCGCACCGGCGGCGATGCCGCGCACGAAAAGCTTGCCGGAAATGAAGTAGACGATGAGTGGCACAAGGCCGGTCAGGATGGTGGCGGCCATGTTGACGTTGTACTCCTTCACGCCTTGCACCGAATTGACGATGTTGTTGAGCTGCACCGTCATCGGATAGGTGTCGGGGCGGGTGTAGACGACGCCGAACAGGAAGTCGTTCCAGATGCCGGTCACCTGCAGGATGATGGCGACGACGAAGATCGGCAGCGACATCGGCGCCATGATCCGCAGGAAGATGCCCCAGAAGCCGGCGCCGTCGACCCGTGCCGCCCTGAACAGCTCTTCCGGCATCGAGGCAAAATAGTTGCGGAACAAAAGCGTGAGGATCGGCATGCCGAAGATGGAATGGACGATCACCAGGCCGCTGAGGCTGCCGTAGAGGCCGATCTCGCGCAGGATGATGACGATCGGATAGATCATCACCTGATAGGGGATGAAGGCGCCGACGATCAGGATGACGAAGAATGTGTCGGCGCCCTTGAAGCGCCAGTTGGCGAGCGCATAGCCGTTCACCGAGGCGATCGCGATCGACAGCAGCACCGACGGCACGGTGATGCGCACCGAATTCCAGAAGCCGCGCGAAAGCCCGTCGCAATTCAGGCCGGTGCAGGCGGTCGCCCACGCCTTCACCCACGGTTCGAACGTGATTTCGAGCGGCGGCGAGAAGATATTGCCCATCCGTATCTCGGGCATGCCCTTGAGCGAGGTTACGACCATCACGTAGAGCGGCAGCAGATAGTAGACCGCCACCACGATCAGCGTGCCATAGAGGAAGATATTGCGGCGCGAGAAGACATGCCGCGGCTTCGGCCCGCGCGGCCCGGAGGCTTCGCGCTCGGCGGCACCCGCGCTGGCGGGCAAAGGGACGGCCGGGTCAGCCACGCTTCCTGCCTCCAAATTCAAGGTAGGCCCACGGCACGACGACGATCACCACCGAGAGCAGCATCATGGTCGAGGCGGCAAAGCCCTGGCCAAGATTCTGTGCGAAGAACATGTAGTCATAGACATATTTGGCCGGCACTTCGGAGGCGATTCCGGGGCCGCCGCTGGTCTGGGCGACAACGAGGTCGTAGACCTTGACGATGCCCGACGCGATGATGACCAGCGTGGTGATGAAAACCGGCCGCATCATCGGGATGACGATGAACAGATAGGTCTTCCACATCGGGATCCCGTCTACCCGCGCTGCCTTCCAGATGTCCTCGTCGATGCCGCGCAGGCCGGCCAGCATCAGGCACATGATGAGCCCGGTGCCTTGCCACAGCGCCGCAATCGAAATGCCGTAGATGACGATGCTGGAATTGTAGAGCGGGTCGAAGTTGAAGCTCGTCCAGCCGAGGTCCCGCACCACATGTTGGATGCCGAAATCCGGATTGAGCAGCCACTGCCAGACCAGGCCGGTGACGATGAAGGAAAGCGCGAACGGATAGAGGAAGATGGTGCGGAACGTGTCCTCGAAACGGATCTTCTGGTCGAGAAGCGCTGCAAGCAGGAAGCCGATGACCAGTGAGAACACGAGCGAGATCGCGCCGTAGATCAAAAGGTTCTCGATCGAGATCAGCCAGCGCGGCGTCGCCCACAGCCGGTAATACTGGTCGAGCCCGGCGAAATTCAGCCGTGGCAGCAGCTTCGAATTGGTAAAGGAATAGAACACCGTCCAGACGGTGCCGCCGACGAAAACCACCGACGCGGTGAGGATCATCGGGATCGAGGCGACCTTCGCATTGATGTTGCGGAACAGCGGGTTGGGGCGTTCGCTCTTGCTCATCTCGTCAGCCGGCTGGGTAAGGGCGGTGCGATCCCGGCCCTGCTTTCGCAAGGCCGGGATCGAGGTGTATTGCCTCCAACGTCAGTCTGCCGAAGCGATGAGGTCGGCAAAGCGCTTCTGCGCGTCTTCGATGGTCAGGTCCGGCTTGGCGAAGAATTCGGCGAAGAGATCTTCCTTCTGCTTCTGGGTATCCTGCGAAAGGAGTTGGTCCGTCCACGGGATGACGGCGCCCTTGGCGAGGATCGCCAGACCCTTCTTCATGCAGTCGTTCGCCGCATTGAGATCGACGTCACCGCGCACCGGCAGCGAGCCCTTCTTGAGATTGAAGGCGACCTGAGTCTTAGGGTCGAGCAGCGTCTCTGCCAACACCTCCTGCGCCTTGGACTTGTCGGCATCCTTGAGCAGCGGGAAATAGAAGGCGTCGCCGCCGGTGGCGATCACTTCGTTCAGACCGAGGCCCGGCAGGCAGGCATAGTCCTTGCCGGCGACCTTGCCGGCAACCTGGAACTCGCCTTGCGCCCAGTCACCCATGATCTGGCCACCGGCCTTGCCGGTGATGACGAGATTGGTTGCCTGGTTCCAGTCCTGCACATTGGTGTTCTTCGCCATCTTGCGGGCATCGTCGGCGGCCTTGAAGACCTTGGCGATCTCGGGCCCGGCGGCGAACTTGGCATCCTTGTCCTTGTAGACCTTGAGGAACGCGTCGGTGCCGCCGACCGCCGCCAGCAGCACGTCGAAGGCGCCGGAAGATTGCCAGGCCTGTCCGCCGACAGCGAGCGGGATGATGCCCGCCTTTTCCAGGGCGGGCGCTGCCGCCACGAATTCATTCCAGTCCTTCGGCAGCGGCACGCCGGCCTTCTCGAAGGCTTCGTTCGACAGCCACAACCACTGCCAGGAGTGGATATTGACCGGCACGCAATAGATCTTGCCGTCTATGGTGCAGCTGTCGAGCAGGCTCTTCGGCCGCACGATTTCCGTCCACTTGCCCTTGGTGGCGACATCGGTGAGGTCGCGCATCAGGCCGGCCTGCACCAGTTCTTCGGCCTGCCGGCCGTGATTGAACTGGGTGGCGCCCATCGGATCGCCGCCGGTGATGCGGCTGATCATGATCGGCCGTGCCGTGCCGCCGGATCCGGCAATGGCGCCGTCGACCCAGTGATTGCCGGTCGCGTCAAAAGCCTTCGCGAATTCCGCAACCGCCGCCGCCTCGCCGCCCGACGTCCACCAATGGGTCACTTCCAGGTCGGTGGCGGCCGCCGGGCCGGCAAGCTGAAGCGCGGCCGTCGCGGCAAAGGCAGCGGTCAAAAGTCTATAGCGCATTTCGGTTCCTCCCAGAATCTGAAACGTTACAGATTTTCGATACGGCAATTATGCGGAGCGTGCAACCCCTGAGATAAACGCGCTCGAATGTTTTTTCGAGGCGCGAACAAATTCGTTGCGTGCAAACCGGCAAACTCCGCGCAAAACCGGGTGCTGCGCTGCAAAATCATGCTGCAGCGCAAGAAAACCGTCTCGAACCTGATGGTCGCGCAACGTTTCTGGCCGCCAAACCCTGCCAAAACCATGGCTTGAGAGACCCACGCGCTGCGATGTTGGAAATCTGCAACGTTTCAGTATATTGAGGCCTGACGGCGAAGAACCGTGCCACATCGTCATCGAAGCGATTGTCGGCTGGTCCGGCGGCTGCTATGCGCCTGACGGGGCGGGACGAATGGACAGGGACCAGACGGAGAAGGACGACGAGGCGTCGGCGCATGAGCGGCCGACGCTGAAAACGCTTGCCTTCATGACGGGGCTCGGCGTCACCACCGTCTCGCGCGCACTCAAGGATGCACCCGAGATCGGCGCCGAGACCAGGCGGCGGGTTCAACTCGTCGCCAGGCAGATCGGCTACCGGCCGAACCGCGCCGGCGTGCGCCTGCGGACCGGCAAGACCAATGTTATCAGCCTCGTGCTCAATACCGAGCGCGAGATCATGAGCTTTGTCTCGGACATCATCTACGGCGTCTCGGAGGTCATTGCCGACACGCCCTATCACCTGATCGTCACGCCCTACTCGCGCTCGCAGGATCCGCTGGACCCGGTAAAGTATCTGGTCGAGTCCGGCTCGGCCGATGGCGTCATCATCTCACGCACGCAGCCCAACGATCCGCGCGCCCGCTACATGCTGGAGCGCGGCATACCCTTTGCCACGCATGGCCGCACCGACATGGGGCTTGTCCACCCCTATCACGACTTCGACAATTACGCCTTCGCCGCCGAAGCGGTGCGCCATCTGGCCGGCGTCGGCCGGCGCCGGCTGGCGCTGGTAGCGCCGCCGGTCGGGCTCACCTATTACGACCACACGGTCAATGGCTTTGCCGACGCACTGAGCGAGGTCGACGCCAGCGAAGTGCCGTTCAACGCCGTTTCGATCGACCAGTCGATCGATCAGATCAGGACGCGGACCGCGCAGTTGATGCGCCGCGACGTCAGGCCGGACGGTTTCGTCAGCAGCGCCGCCGCAGCGACGCTGGCAATCGTCGCCGGCATCGAGGATGCCGGCCTGAAACTCGGCCGCGACGTCGATGTCGTGTCCAAGCAATCGTCGGAACTGCTGCATCTGTTCCGCCGGGAGTTGCTGATCGTCAACGAAGACTTCCGCCTCGCCGGCACCGAGCTTGCCCGCGCCGTGCTGGGCTGGATAGGCGGCGCGGCACCTGGCTCTTTGCAGACTGTAGTCAAGCCAGGCGACGTCGTCGCGTATCAGGGCTGACTGGCACGACCTGAGAGGTCCGCCTCACCTGACCCTAGCCGGCAGCGCCGCTGCCCCATGGGCCATGGAAAGCCCCCTGCTCGCCGATGCGCTCGAAACCATGCGCGCCGAAGAAATCGCGCTGCGCCTGGATCAGGTTCGAGGTGCCGCGGCCCTGGCGGTAGCTGTCGAAATAGGCAAGCGCCGACGCCAGCGCCGGCACGGGCGAACCGGCCTCCGACGCTCTTGCGACGATGCGCCGGAGCGACGGATGCGCCTCCTGCATCATGGTGGTGAAAGCCGGCGCCATCAAAAGGTTGGTGGACGCGCCGCCCGAGCCGAAGGCTTCCGCCATGGTGTCGAGCATCTGCGAGCGGATGATACAGCCGGCACGCCAGATCTTGGCGATGGTCGGCATCGGCAAGTTCCAGTTGAACTCCTTCGAGGCGGCGCTCATCACCGCGAAACCTTGTGCATAGGCGGCGATCTTGCCGGCGAGCAGCGCCAGCTCCAGGTCTTTCAGAAGTGCCGCCTTGTCGCCGGAGATCTTGATGACGCCGATATTGCCATAGGCTTTTTCGGCCGCCTGCCGCTCATCCTTGATCGAGGACAGCACGCGGGCCGCCACCGCCGCCTCGATGGCCGTCGCCGGAATGCCGAGCTGCTGCGCCTCGATGACAGACCATTTGCCGGTGCCCTTCTGGCCGGCACGGTCGAGGATGATGTCGACCACCGGCTTGCCGGTCTTTGCATCGTCGGCGGCCAGCACCTTGGCGGTGATCTCGATCAGATACGAATCGAGCCGGCCCTTGTTCCAGTCCTCGAAGACCTTGCCGATCTCCTTCGGCCCCATGCCGAGACCGTCACGCAGGATGCCGTAGATCTCGGCGATCATCTGCATGTCGGCATATTCGATGCCGTTGTGGATGGTTTTCACGAAATGCCCGGCGCCGTCTGTGCCAAGCCAGGCAGCGCACGGTTCATCCTTGAACTTAGCCGAGATCGCGGTCAGCACGCGTTCGACGCGCTTCCAGGAGTCTTCGGTGCCGCCGACCATGATCGACGGTCCATGGCGCGCGCCTTCCTCGCCGCCGGATACGCCCATGCCTATGAAGGTGAGACCTGAGCCCGACAGTTCCGAAAAGCGCCGCATCGTATCGCGGAAATTGGCGTTGCCGGCATCGATGACGATATCGTTGTCAGACAACACGCCGCGCAGCGCTTCGATCTGTTCGTCGACCGGCTTGCCGGCCAGCACCATGATGATGACCGGGCGCGGCGGCTTGATCGCAGCTGCCAGTTCCTCCAGGCTGTAGCAGGGCACCACCATGTCCCTGAGCGAACCGGCGCCTTCGAGGAAGGCATCGGTGCGCGCCTTGGTGCGGTTGAAGACGGCGATGCGGTGCCCGTGCTCGGCAATGTTGAGCGCGAGGTTGGAGCCCATTGTGCCAAGGCCGATCAGGCCTATTTCGGCTTTTTCCATCGTTTCTTCCCTGCTTTCGGATTTTGTTGAGGCCGCGTTTTTCGGGATGCCCATTTTTCGGCGAGATGATTGACGGGCCTTTCGCGCCACGTCAACCGCCTCGCCGAATTGTGTTGCGTCTGCGTTGTGTCAGACCGAGTCAGGAAGGGCCAGTTGGTGACCAGGCGACGCCTTGCCGATCGAACATATGACGTTAGGTTGAACTTATGGCAGTCAAACGGATGGACAATGTCGGAATCGTCGTCGATGACCTCGACGAGACGATTGCCTTCTTTCGCGAGCTCGGCCTCGAACTGGAAGGGCGGGCGACGATCGAAGGCGAGTGGGCCGGACGTGTCACCGGGCTCGGCGATCAGCACGTCGAGATTGCCATGATGCGCACACCGGATGGCCATAGCCGGCTCGAGCTCTCCCGCTTCCTCACGCCGACGGTCGTCGCCGATCACCGCAACGCCCCGGTCAATGCCCTGGGCTACCTGCGCGTCATGTTTACCGTGGACGACATCGACGACACGCTTGAAAGGCTCCGCAAGCGTGGCGCGCAGCTGGCCGGTGAAGTCGTCCGTTACCAGGACGTGTATCGGCTCTGCTACATCCGCGGGCCGGAAGGGCATCTTATCGGGTTAGCCCAGGAACTCGGCTGAGCGCCCTTCGCAGGCGGGCTGAATATCACTCGGCGCGGATATCGATCGGCGCTTCGATCTTTACCACTTCGAAATCCGAAACCAGAATATCGAGCCGCGCCGTCCAGCGGCCTGGAATCGGAATGACGAGATTATCGACGCGCCAGGTGCCGTCGCCTGGCTTGGTCGCCGGACGCTTGATCGGCTCGATCCCCGAATCGGGCTTGGACAGCACCAGCGTCACTTCCTTGGCGTCGAGCGGGCCGAAATCGCCATCCATGATGACGATGGAGGCGGTGACCTCCCCGGTATGGCCGGGCGTGATGTCGATGTCGGCCATCGCCTTCATAGTGTGGATATGGGTCGACGTCGGTTGTGCCGCGGCGATTGCCAGGGCCCGTGGCGGCGGCGTGAAGCGCCAGCCGGCGGCAACGCCGAAGATCAGGAGCACGATCAGCATTTCGACTGAGATCGAGCGGCTAAGCCGTCGCCGCACTTCCGTCGCTCCGGCCTCGGCCAAGGCGGTGAGCCGCCATCGATTGACCGCCGCCAGCGTGAACAGAAACACCAGCAGCGCCAGCTTGATCAGCAGCAGCCGGCCATAGGCGGTATTGACCAGTGCCGCCGGTGTCTGCACCTGGATGATGGCGAGCACCACACCGGCGGCGGCAAGCACTACCACCACGGGCATGATCGCGCGCGAAAACCGCCGCAGGAACGCCCCGGCTTCCACCGATTGGCTGCTCAACGCCAGGCCGAGCGGCAGCAATGCTCCAGCCCAGAAAGCGATGCCGGCGCCATGCAGGAACACCATAGGCCGCGTCAGCCATTGCGGTTCGGCTGCACTGGCATGGCCGCTGGCGGCAAGGGCTGCACCCACACCGGCCAGCCCGGCGAGCGCCAACGGCCTGGCGCCAGCACGCGATCCGACCAACGACAGCAGGCCAAGCCCGAGCGCCGCCAGCGAAATCAGCACCGTCCAGCCGAAGCTGGTGCCAAGCGCCGTCCGCCAGACCACCGGTTGCGCCAGCCGGGCGAGTGGCGCGCCCAGCGCGTCCAGCCCCTGGAACCCGAGCGACAGGGGTGCTGCGACCAGCCCGCACAGGATGGCGGCAATGACGAAGCGCTGGCCTGAGCGCTGGCCTTGCGCCAGCCATGTCAGCGCGAAGGCGCCGCCAATGCCGAGGAAAAGCCCGATGTAGAGAAGAACCTTGCCGGTCCAGATCGCTGACCGCAAATCTATATCGACAGCTTCCCCCACCGCCGGCGCCGCACTTGGCGCGCCAACGGAAAACAGCACCGAGCCGCCGACCGGATGGCCATCGGCGGAAATCACCCGCCAGCTCAAGACATGGGTGCCCGGCCCGAGCTTTTGTGGATTGTCGATCTCAACCGTTTGGTCGCTCAACCGAAACGAGGTCAAAGCGACAGGCGTACCGTCGGGCCGCACCAAGGTCAGCACCAGCGGCGACACAGGCTCGCTGAAGGTCAGCGAAAATTGCGTCGGCGCTCGCTCCAGAACCGCGCCGTCGGCAGGCTCGGCCTTGATCAGCGCCGCATGGGCAAAGGCCTGGTTTGGCGTGGCAAGGACGGCAAGCAGCAGGATCGCGGCCAGCAAGCTGAAGCACCTGCCGGCTGTCCGTTCCATCCGCTGGAAACAGGCCACGTTCATGCCATCCACCAAAACAGTGGCGCGCCGCTTCGAAGCAGCGCGCCGCCAATGCATCATTTCTTGGGCAGCAGGTTGAGGCCGGGCGCCGGATCTTCCAGCGCATCCTCATCCTGACCAGCCGCCGGAATCTCTATCCAACGCGTGGTGGCGCCATCGCATTCCTGCACCACCGGAAAATAGAGTTTTTGCCCGGCCGGCAGATCGGCGGCCAACGTGCCGCGGAAGACGAACTCGTCATAAAATTCATCCGGCAGGCTGCCGCCGCTCCAGTCGACTTCCTTGACGCCCGAGGTCACCGCCTCGCCATAGAGCTGGTAGGATTTCTCGTACTTGCCTTTCTTGACCTGCAGCGTCCAGCCCGGCTTGGGCATCGGCTTCACCCCGATCACCCCTTCCGGGATCTGCACGCGCACGGCAATCGTCGCCTTGCCGTCGCAGCCATGCGGCACGCGCAGCACGGCCTTGTAGGTCGAACCGACCGCAACCTCCTGGGTTTCGAGCGTGATATGGCCGAAGGCAGCGCTTGTCCCCAGGACAAGGAATGCAGCGGCCGGCAAAAGATACTTGTTCATGATGGTCCCTCTAGAAATGGCAAATTGATTGGTCAGTCGTTGTCTTCGAGGGGTGGCGCGCTGCCTATGGCTTGCACGGCAAACTCGACGGTCACGGTTCCGGCCTTCTCGAAAGTCAGCGTGGCGGCAAACATCTGGCCTTCTTTAGGCGGCTGCTTCAAATCCATGAACATCACGTGGTAGGCGCCAGGACCCAGCGTGATCTTGCCGCCCGCCGGAATGTCCAGGCCGCCACTGACCGGGCGCATGGTCATGACGCCATCCTTCACCCCCATTTCATGCAGTTCGGCCTTGCCCGAAATGTCGGAGGAAATCGACAGCAGCCGGTCTGGTGCGCTGCCCTTGTTGACGATGGTGAAATAGCCGCCGGCAACCTTGGCGCCGGCTGGCGTGGCACGGGACCAGGGATGCTCGATCTCGATGTCACCGGCCTTGAACTCATGCGCAAGGACGGAATGGGCGCCGACGAACAACAGTGCAAAGGCGAACAGGGCGCTGCCGAGACGCTGCTCGATAGTGCTGAATAAACGGGTGCTGCGGTGCAACGCGCCGGCACGAAGAAAACGGGACATGGGTAGGCTCCATGAATATGAGGTCGCGCCTTTGTCCGGCTGCGAACGAGTTTATCATTGGATGATTATCGCCCGCGCGGGTTACGCCAAGCGAGCGGCGGTTTTTCAGCCCGCAAGCGGCGGGGCGCGCGGATTGGCCGGAGAGCGCTCACGCGTAACGTCGGGATGCCTGACTGCCGGCGGAAGAAACGCGACTGTTTCAAAAGACAGGCTCACCGGCGCCACGCCGACGCCTGCTGGCGGCGCATAGGCGACGGAGGCCATGCTGTAGCCGAGCATGCAGCATGCCGGCATGTGCGGCTGGTGCGGATCGCCGCCGGGAAGCTGGACCGCCCCCTCATGTGTACAGATGACGTTGCCGAAAACGTCGAGTTGCGAGGCATCCGGCGCAATGCCGAAGGCAAACACGCCGAGCGTCGACTGGAGCAGCAGCACACAGGTCGCGACAAACGCGGCCATCATGCTCCATCTCTTACGCCCGAAGTTCAAGGATCTGCCTCTTCACGCAGCAACGGCGGATACCTAGCATGCGTCACGCGGCCGGAAAATCGCCAAATCATCGCTGCGGCAACGCGGCGCGTTAAGAAGCAATCCGACCGATTTCCGGGATCGACGTCAACAGCGTGTGGCGTGCCGACTTCAGATGCTTGCGGCAGGCGGCGTCGACCTTGCCGAGATCGCGCGATTTCAGCGCCGCGATGTAGGCGAGATGCTCGCTCACCGCGACTTCGTTGCGCTCGCGCTCCTGCGCCTTGTTCCACTGGTAGTGGTAGTGAAAGATCATGGCGATGACGTCGTAGAAATCGACGATGAAGCGGTTGTGCGACGCCCGGTGGATCAGCCGGTGGAAGCGCTCGTCTAGCTCCGAGAATTCGTTGAAGCGGATGGCGATTTCGCTGGCCAGAAGCCGGTGCTCGTCTTCCAGCCGGTCGAGATCCGCCCAGACCGGACTATCCCCAGGCAAGGCGGCAAAGGCCGCCGCCGAGCGTATCTCGAACATCTCGCGGATTTCAGTGAGTTCGAGCGCGAAGGCTCGCGTAAACCCCTTCAGCACCCAGTGGCTGTTGCGCCGCTTCTCGATCAGGCCGAAGCGGGAGAAGCGGATGAGGAACTCGCGCACGCTGGTGGTGCCGACGCCGATCTCGCGCGCCAGTTCGAGCTCGTTGATCTGCATGCCGGCCTCGGCGCCGCCAGCCAGCAATCTGCGCATAAACGACCGCTCGATGATCTGGGCCAGTGTGTCTGTCTCCTCCTCGGGGAAGAAATCATCCGGCTTCGGCGCCCTGAGCACTGTCTTGCTGCGTTTGTTCCACGCGATCAGCCCGGTCTCTTCCATGCGCGCCAGAATGGTGCGCACGGTGGTCCGGCTGACGCCGAGCAAAGTGCCCAGTTCCGGCTCCGACGGCAGGCTCTGCGTTTCATCGAGCAGCCGCAGACCCCTGTTGTAAGCGTCCTTGTAGACGTTGTTGCTCTTCGACATCCCTGCCCCGTTGCGCGCCGGCGCTTGCTGTGGCTGGCTTGAAGCGCGATATCACATATGTCCTGGCGCTGACCCCGGCAGAGCAAACGCTCTGCGTGTCAGACGCCGCTCCCCACAAGCCAAGCGTCCATCGGACGCATGGTCTCCTCCTGAAAAAACAATTGACGCACAAATGTTTTTTCACGATAAAAGACATTATATGTAAACAGACGCGTGTCAATCCGCGCATCCCCAGGAACAGACCCAGGAAACTGCCCGTGAACGCCTCGAACAGCATTCTTCTGTCCCCCGCCGACAATGTCGCGGTCGCCAATGGCCGCATCGAGATCGGCACCCCTCTGCCCGGCGGCGCCGTCGCCACGGCCTTGATCGAGCCCGGCCACAAGGTGGCGATCAAGCCTATCGCCGCCGGCGAGGCGGTGGTCAAGTATGCCCAGGCCATCGGCCGCGCCACCCAGGACATCGCGCCCGGCGACCACGTCCATTCGCACAATCTGGTCTTCGAGTCCGGCCGTCTGCCGGTGGTGCCGCCGAGCGAAGCGGAGCATGCCACCGAAGCTGACCGCGCCCGGACATTCATGGGCTATCGTCGCGCCGATGGCCGTGCCGGCACGCGCAACTTCATCGGCATCATCGCCAGCGTCAATTGCTCGGCCACCGTGTGCCACGCCATTGCCGACGAGGCCAACCGCGTGCTGTTGGCGAAATATCCGGGGATCGACGGCTTCGTCCCGATCGTCCATGGCCAGGGCTGCGGCATGAGCGGCACCGGCGACGGCATGATGGTGCTGCACCGCACGCTCGCCGGCTACACCCGCCACCCGAATTTCGGTGGCGCGCTGATGGTCGGCCTCGGCTGCGAGGTCAACCAGCTCACCCTTTACGGCCAGAAGGGTGCGGCGGCGGGAAAACGCCATTTCAACATCCAGGACGCCGGCGGTTCGCGCAAATCGGTCGAAAAGGCGATGGGCGTGCTCGCCGAAATCGCCGAGGAAGTCGGCCAGTATCAGCGCGAGCCGATCCCCGTCTCGGAGATCGTCGTTGGCCTGCAATGCGGCGGTTCCGACGGCATGTCGGGCATCACCGCCAATCCCGCGCTGGGAGCAGCGGTCGACATCCTGGCCGGCGTCGGCGGCATCGGCATCCTGTCGGAGACGACGGAGATCTATGGCGCCGAACATCTGCTCGCCTATCGCGCGGCAACGCCGGAGATCGCCAAGAAGCTCGACGGTTTCGTCAAATGGTGGGAAGACCACGTCGCCAAGCACGGCGCCTCGATCGACAACAACCCCTCGCCCGGCAACAAGCGCGGCGGCCTGACCACCATCCTGGAAAAGTCGCTGGGCGCCGTGGCCAAAGGCGGCCAGACTCCGCTCAACGGCGTCTTCAGTTATGCCGAAAAGGTCACCGGCAGTGGCCTGGTGTTCATGGACACGCCCGGTTACGACCCGGTCTCGGCGACCGGTCAGGTGGCGGGCGGCGCCAACATCATCGTCTTCACCACCGGCCGCGGCTCCTGCTTCGGCTGCCGGCCGACGCCGTCGATCAAGGTCGCCACCAACTCGACCATGTACCACCAGATGGAAGAGGACATGGACGTCAATTGCGGCGTCATTGCTTCGGGTGAAAAGACCATCGCCGGCATGGGCCGGGAACTCTTTGAGCTCATCGTCGAGACGGCATCGGGCCGCAAGACCAAGAGCGAGGCGTTCGGCTACGGCGACAACGAGTTCGTGCCGTGGCACCTCGGCGCGACGCTCTAACCACCGACGAAAAAAGCGGGCTGCAACGACGGCTCACAAGGGGAGGCTTTGGATGGACAAACGCCGCATCGGCACGACTGCGCTCGAGGTCACTGAGATAAGCTTCGGCGGGGCGGCGATCGGCGGGCTCTACCGGGCCTGTCCGCGCGAAGCGGCGATGGAGACGCTGCAGACAGCCTGGGATGCCGGCCTGCGCTATTTCGACACCGCGCCCTTCTATGGCTTCGGCCTGTCGGAACGGCGGACCGGCGATTTCCTGCGCTACAAGCCGCGGGATTCCTATGTGCTGTCGACCAAGGTCGGACGGCTGTTCCGCCCGGTGCCGGAAGACCAGGTTCCCGATCATTCCTATGTCGACCCCCTGCCCTTCGCGCTCGACTACGACTACTCCTATGATGGCATCATGCGCTCGGTCGAGTTCTCCTATGCGCGGCTCGGGCTGAACCGGATAGACATCCTGTTTGTGCACGACATCGGCACCTACACACATGGCGTCGAGAAGACGAAGCTGCACTTTCGCCAGCTGGTGGACAGCGGGTTGAAGGCGCTGGAAGAGCTTAAAAAGTCCGGCGTGATTTCCGCCTATGGGCTCGGCGTCAACGAGGTGCAGATCTGCCTCGACGTATTGCGCGAAGCACCGCTCGACTGCATCCTGCTGGCCAGCCGCTATTCGCTGCTCGACCGCTCGGCTGAAGCCGAGTTGCTGCCGCTGTGTCGTGAGCGACAGACTTCGCTCATCATCGGCGGCGTCTTCAACTCCGGCATCCTGGCGACCGGGCCGGTGCACGGTGCGCATTTCGACTATCTGCCGGCGACGCAGGACATACTCGAGCGTGTCGGCGCGATGGAGAAAATCGCTGATGAGGGCGGATATCCGCTGGCGGCGGCTGCATTGCAGTTTCCGCTGCAGGAGCCTGTCGTGGCCAGCGTGCTGACCGGAACGGCCAAGCCTGCCAACCTGACGCGCAACCTCGACCTGTTCGACGTCCAGGTGCCGCAAGCGGAATTCGCCCGCTACGCTCCCTACACCATCGTGCAGGAGCTCGGCTGACGAAACGCCACGATCACGGTTCTCAAGAAGGAATGAATATTCCATATTGACTCGACGGTGGAATTAATATTCCATGATGATCAAGGAGGATCGGGAGCGTCTGGACGTGGCACTGAGGATCGGCAGGGAGGTTTCCCCGCCAAGCCATGCGCAGGCCGATATGAAACACCGCTTGCGTCGGCCGGACCGATGCACTATCAAAAAGCGGCAACTGTTTTTTATTGATAAAGTTCTGTTTGGGCCGCGCCTATCCAAATGGAGCTTCCGCAACCTTCACCGGGCGATCTAGGGAGGATTCCTAATGAAATTCGCGACCAGCATTCTCAACCGCCGTTCACTGGTGGCACTTGCTGCCGCCTCGATGCTTGCAGGCACGCTGCACACGGCGCCGGCTTCGGCGGCGGACGTGACCATTCCGATCATCGTCAAGGACACCACGTCCTTCTACTGGCAGATCGTCCTGGCCGGCGCCCGCAAGGCCGGCAAGGATCTCGGCGTCAACGTACCCGAACTCGGCGCCCAGGCTGAAACCGACGTCAACGGCCAGGTCTCGATCCTCGAGAATGCCGTCGCCGGCAACCCGGCCGCGATCGTCATCGCGCCGACCGAATTCAAGGCGCTCGGCAAGCCGATCGATGAAGCGGCCAGCAAGGTCAAGGTCATCGGCATCGACTCCGGCGCCGACTCCAAGGCGTTCACCTCGTTCCTGACCACCGACAATGTGCAGGGCGGACGCGTCGCCGCTGACGGTCTTGCAGCAGCCATCGGCGAAGCCAATGGCGGCAAGATCGAGGGCGACGTCGCCCTGATCACCAACGCGCCGGGCGCCGGTTCGCTGGAGCAGCGCAAGCAGGGCTTCACCGAGCAGCTGGCCGCGAAATATCCGGGGCTCAAGCTCGTCGCGGACAAATATGCCGACGGCCAGGCAACGACCGGTCTCAACATCGCCACCGACCTGATCACCGCCAACCCGAACCTCAAGGGCATCTTCGCGTCCAACCTGATCATGGCGCAGGGCGTCGGTCAGGCAGTCGCCGAGAACAACCTTGGCGGCAAGCTGGCGCTGGTCGGCTTCGACAGCGACGAGAAGCTGATCAAGTTCCTCAATGACGGCGTCATTTCCGCGCTCGTCGTCCAGGATCCGTACCGGATGGGCTATGACGGCATCAAGACCGCGCTCGCCGCCTCGAAGGGCGAGAAGGTCGAGGCCAATGTCGACACAGGCGCCAACCTGGTGACCAAGGCAAACATGAAAGACCCCAAGATCGACGCCCTGCTCAACCCGAAGCTCTGAGCCCGTCGACCAAAAATCCTTTCCGGGGCCTCGCGCCCCGGAAACACCGGATACAAGCTTGAATATCCACCGGCTTGAATCACCTCGACGATGCGGCTTGACTGCATCGCGACGTGCCAATCGTAAGGCCAATCTGGGAGGATTGTCATGACGCCCATGGCGCAGGAACTGCACCCGGCCCCAACGCTAGCGCCCGGCAGGACGATCCTCGAACTGCACGGACTGGAAAAGCGCTATCCCGGCACGCATGCGTTGAAGCCCGTTCACCTTGCCTTCAAGGCAGGTGAGATCCACGCCATCGTCGGCGAGAACGGCGCCGGCAAATCCACCTTGATCAAGCTTCTGACCGGCGTCATGCCGCGCACCTCCGGCGATGTCATCTGGGAGGGCAAGCCGGCAGCGCTGGCAACCCCGCACGAGGCAATGGCGCTGGGCATCAACGCCGTGCATCAGGAGGTCGTGCTCTGTCGCCATCTCACCGTCGCCGCCAACATGTTCCTCGGCGAGGAGAACTCGCGCTTCGGCATCCTGCAGCAGCGCGCCATGGTCAAGGAAGCGCAGAAGATCATCGACGGTCTCGGCTTCGACCTGCCGGCGCATGTCAGGCTGGGTGACCTCACCATCGGCCAGCAGCAGCTGATCGCCGCCGCCCGCGCCACCGTGCGCGGCACCAAGTTCCTGATTTTCGACGAGCCGACCGCCTATCTCACCCGCAAGGAAGCCGACCAGCTGTTCACGCTGATCCGCAGGCTCAAGGGCGAAGGCGTCACCATCATCTACATCAGCCATCGCATGGAAGAGGTGTTCGAACTCGCCGATCGCGTCTCGGTGCTGCGCGACGGCACGCTGGTCGGCACCCGCAACATTGCCGAGACCAATGACGCCGAGCTGGTCAAGATGATGATCAACCGCTCGATCGAGCAAGTCTACCACAAGGAGCATTTCAACCCCGGTGCCGTGATCGTTGAAGCGAAAAACCTGTCGGGCAAGGGCTTCGAAGACGTCTCGATGACAGTGCGTGCCGGCGAGATCGTCGGGCTCTATGGCCTGATCGGCGCCGGCCGCAGCGAGTTTGTCACCACGCTTTATGGCCGCCACAAGAAGTCGGCCGGCCAGATCCGCTGGCAAGGCAAACCGGTGCTGATCAATTCCGAGCACGACGCGATCAAGCTCGGCATGGCGCTGGCGCCGGAAAGCCGCCGCGACCAGGGCCTGTGCCTGAACCTGCCGGTCGGCCTCAACCTCAACCTGCCGATCTACAAGCGCATCTCCAACAACCTGCTGATTTCGAACACGAAGGAAAAGGCTGAAGCCGATCGCCAGATCGCCGGCCTCCGCATCAAAACGCCGACGCGCGGCGCCCTGGCCTCCAGCCTGTCCGGCGGCAACCAGCAGAAGATCGTCATCGGCAAATGGCTGGCGCATGGCGCCAAGCTGTTCATCTTCGACGAGCCGACCGTCGGCGTCGATGTCGGCACCAAGGCCGAGATCTACCGCCTGTTCGGGGAACTGTTGTCCAAGGGCGCCGGCATCATCCTGATCTCGTCCTATCTGCCCGAGGTTTATGAGCTCGCCGATACGCTGCACGTGTTCCGGCGCGGCAAACTGGTCGCCAGCCATGGCTTTCGCGCCGCCAGCCACGAAGACGTGCTGACACAGGCGATCGGCTGACAAAACAAGAAACGGGAGGAACCATGAGCATCGAAACCATCGCGATCGAAAAACCGAAACGGAACTACAACGTCCTGTTTGGGCTGACGCTTCTGGCGTTGCTGGTTCTGCTCTGGATCGTGCTGTCGGTGGCGACGCCGAGCTTCGCCTCCTCCAACAACATCGCCAATCTTTTGCGGCAGGGCTCGATGATCGCCATCATGGCGGTCGGCCAGACCTTCGTCATCATCACCGGCGGCATCGACCTCTCGGTCGGCGCCGTGGTCGGCTTCGCCACCGTCATTGTCGCCATGATGATCAATGCCGGCTTCCCGATCTGGGTCGCCATTCTGGTGACGCTGCTGGTCGGCGTTGCCATCGGCCTGTTCCATGGCTTCGGCATCGTCAAGATGGGCCTGCCGCCCTTCATCATCACGCTGGCGACGCTGACCTCGTTACGCGGCATCGGCCTGTTGATGACCAACGGCAATTCGATCAACATCAACAGCGACAGCTTCACCGCGTTCTCGCGCAGTTCCTTTGTCGGCATCCCCAATCTGTTCTGGATGGTGATCCTGGTCGGTATCCCGGCCTACATCTTCCTGCACCACAGCCGCTGGGGCCGCTATCTCTTCTCTGTGGGATCCAATGCCGAGGCCTCGCGCCTCTCGGGCGTCAATGTCCAGCGCACCATCTACATGGCCTACACGCTGTCGGGCCTATGCGCGGCCTTCGTCGGCGTGCTGCTGGCGGCGCGCATCGGCATCGGCAACCCGACCCAGGCGGAAGGTTGGGAGTTGCAGGCGATCGCCTCATCGGTGATCGGCGGCACCTCGCTGTTCGGCGCCGTCGGCTCGGTGCATGGCCCACTGCTCGGCGCCTTCATCCTGGCCACCATCAACAACGGTGCCAATCTGCTCAACGTCAACTCGTTCTGGCAGCGCATCATCACCGGCGCGTTGATCATCATCATCGTCTATTTCGACGGCCTGCGCCGTCGCGGCAAGTAATCCTCCCTGACCTTCCGTGTCGGTCCGCTCAACAACGGACCGGCGCCTTTTTGAACACTGGAATTGCCGAATGAAAGCTGTTGTCTGCCGCTCGCCCGGCGAGCTTGTCCTGGAAGACCGGCCGGCGCCAGGAGCGCCGCCTGCCGGCTGGGCGCTGGTCGCCGTCAGCCATGTCGGCATCTGCGGCACCGACTACCACATCTTCGAAGGCAAGCACCCGTTCCTTGCCTATCCCCGCATCATGGGCCATGAAGTGTCGGGCACCGTCGTCGAGACCGGCGAAGATGTCGACCTTGCCGTGGGCGAGCCCGTCATCATCAATCCCTATCTCGCTTGCGGAAAATGCATCGCCTGCCGGCACGGCAAGCCGAATTGCTGCGTCAGGATCGAAGTGCTTGGCGTCCATCGCGACGGCGCCATGGCCGAGCAGATCCTGGTGCCGGCGCAGAATCTTTATCCGGCAAACGGCTTGTCGCTGGCCGATGCGGCGGCGGTGGAATTCCTCGCCATCGGCGCGCATGCCGTGCGGCGCGCTCGCGCCGAACCAGGCGCCCGCACGCTGGTCATCGGCGCCGGGCCGATCGGCCTTGGCGCAGCGCTGTTTGCGCGCATCGCCGGGCTCGATGTCAGCCTGCTCGACATGAGCACGGAGCGGCTGGATTTTGCAAAAGGCGAACTCGGCTTCGCCACGCTCGACGGTTCACAAAAAGCGGCAGCCGAACTGGTGCGCGAGGCAACCGGCGGCGAAGGGTTCGACGTCGTCTTCGACGCCACCGGCAACACCGCCTCGGTGCAGTCGGCCTTCGCCCATGTCGCGCATGGTGGCACGCTCGTGCTGGTCAGCGTCGTCAAGGACGACATCGTCTTTTCCGATCCGGAATTCCACAAGCGCGAAATGACATTGATCGGCAGCCGCAACGCGCTGAAAGTCGATTTCGACCACGTCGCCGCCTCGATACGCAACGGCGCCGTGCCTCTGGCAAAACTCGTCACCCACCGCACCACGCTGGCCGGCACGCCGGATGATCTCGCCCGCTGGGCGCATGAGAAATCGGGGTTGATCAAGGCTGTGATCGAGGTGGGGTAAGACATCCGAAAAATTTGGTGGAGCGATAAGTGCCGAGTTAAGGCAGATCGCATACCTCGGCGATTTGCGAAAAGGCCCGTCGCTTCCTCATCCACGGGCGGAGCAAGGAGCGAAGCGACGCGGCGCAGACCCGAGGTTTCATTCGGTGACGTCTGCGCTAGAATCCACCGGTGCAAAAAGAGGCGTCCATTCGCATCTCCTACCTGCACCGCTGCGGCGCGCGACAGTCGCGGCATGGGTCCTCGGGTCTCCGCGTCCGCTGCGCTCCCGCTCCGCCCGTGGATGAGGAAGTGAGCGGCTAAGCCGCCCGCTTCCACCCATCCCTGATATGCCTGTATCCCTCGCGATAAACTGCCTCCGGCGTCTCGGAAAAATCCCGCCACACCTTGGTCGCCGCCGCCAGATCCTTCAGCGATCTGCCAAACGCCTCGATCGTCAGCCAGTCGTCATAGCCGCTCTTGCGGATGGCCGCGAAAGTCTCTTTCCACGGAATGTTCCCGCGCCCCGGCACGCCGCGATCGTTCTCCGAAATGTGGATGTGCACGACATTCCGCCGGTGCTTCATGTAGGCGCCGATCGGGTCGGCTTCCTCGATATTGGCGTGGAAGGTGTCGTACATCGCCTTGATGTGCGGCCGGTCGATGGCATCGACGTGCTCGGACAGATCGGCCATCGTGTTCAGCAGATAGCACTCGAAACGGTTGAGCGCCTCCAACCCGATGGTAACGTTCCGCTTGCCGGCATGATCGCCAATGGCGCGCTGCGAGGCGATCGAGCGCTTCTTCTCGGCAGCGGTCGGCCCGCTGCCGGAGAAGGCGCCGAGCGTCGAATGCAGCGGCCCGCTCAGCGTACTCGCGCCGAGCGCCTGGGCGCAATCGATCGCCCATTTCATGTAGCCGATGCCGGCCTTGCGGGTCGCGGCATCCGGCGAAATCAGATTCATCGCCGGGTCGCCCATCGCCGTAACAGCCGTGCGCTCCAACCCGATGCGGTCGAGCAAATCGCCAAGCTTCTTGTAGTCCTCTGGCGTGCCTGAGAAGATCGGTATCTCGACGCCGTCGAAGCCGGTCGCCTTGATGTCGCGCAGCAACGGCTCGTGTTTCTTAGACACGGAAGTCGTCCACAAAAACATGCACATGCCGATTTTCATCGACAGCCCCTCCCCATTTGACGGCGCGCTGGTTTCTTTCGCACCTCGCACCATGCGCCCTCATTCGGCCGCTTAGCGGCCACCTTCTCCCCGAAGGGAGAAGAGACTTGGCGCCGGCGCTACCTAAAGTTTCGTCCACGCCCCGTTCTTCTTCGACGACTTCACGCAGGCCTCGATGAACGCCATACCTTCGACGCCGTCCTGGATGGTCGGGAACACCACGTCCTTGCCCGGTCTGCCGCCCTTCTTGCGTGCCGCGCGGATCGCGCGCGCCGCCTCCTGGTAGATGTTGGCGAAGCCTTCGAGATAGCCTTCCGGATGGCCAGACGGAACGCGGCTGACGCGTCCCGCAACCGGCAGCGCGCCGGCGCCGTTGCGGGTGAGCAGCTGCTTGGGCTGGCCGAACGGCGTGTACCAGAGATAGTTCGGATCGGCCTGCACCCATTCCAGCCCGCCTTTCGAGCCATAGATGCGCAGCTTCAGCCCGTTCTCGTGGCCGGGCGCCACCTGGCTTGCCCAGATCATGCCCTTGGCCGGATGCACCTTGCCGACCGGCTTGAAGCGCAGCATGACATTGACATTGTCGTCGAGCAGTCGCCCCGGCACGAAAGCGTCGAGATCGGCCGACAGGGAATCGAGCTCCAGACCCGAGACGAAGCGCGCCAGATTGTAGGCATGCGTGCCGATGTCGCCGAGCGCGCCGCCCGCGCCCGCCTGCTTGGGGTCGGAGCGCCACGCCGCCTGCTTCTGGCCGGTGGCGGCAAGATCCTCGGTCAGCCAGTCCTGCGGGTACTCGGACTGAACGATGCGGATGTCGCCAAGCTGCCCCTTGGCCACCATCTCGCGCGCCTGCCGGACCATCGGATAGGCAGTGTAATTGTGCGTCAGCACGAACACCTTGCCGGTCTTTTCAACCACGGCCGCGAGCTTCTTGGCCTCGGCCAAAGTCGTCGCCAGCGGCTTGTCGCAGATGACGTGGATGCCCGCCTCGAGGAAGACCTTGGCCGCCGGCACGTGCACATTGTTGGGGGTGACGATCGCCACCGCCTCGATGCCGTCCGGGCGCTTGGCCTCGGCCTTGGCCATCTCGGCATAGGAGGCGTAGCTGCGCGCCGGGTCGAGACCGAGTTCGGCGGCGGAAGCCTTGGCGCGCTCGGGATTGGCCGACAGGGCGCCGGCCACCAGCACGAAGTCATTGTCCATGCGCGCCGCGATCCGGTGCACCGCGCCGATGAAGGCGCCTTGGCCGCCGCCGACCATACCATAGCGGATCGGGCCGCCCCCCGCTTCCGACTTCGATGCGCCGACCATGTCTTTCTCCTGCTTGTGTCAAATACCCATCATGGCGCGCAGCATCTTCTTGTCGGTGGTGCCGCCGGCGAAATCATCAAAGGCCTTTTCCGTCACCCGGATAATGTGGTGCTGGATGAAGGGCGCGCCTTCGGCCGCGCCGTCCTCCGGATGCTTGAGGCAACACTCCCATTCCAGCACCGCCCAGGAATCGTAGCCATACTGGGTAAGCTTGGAGAAGATGCCGCCGAAATCGACCTGCCCGTCGCCAAGCGAGCGGAAGCGGCCGGCGCGATTGGTCCAGCTCTGATAGCCGGAATAGACGCCTTGCCGCCCCGTCGGGTTGAACTCGGCATCCTTGGCATGGAAGGCCTTGATCCGCTCGTGATAGATGTCGATGAATTCGAGATAGTCGAGCTGCTGCAAAAGGAAATGCGACGGGTCGTAGTTGATGTTGCAGCGCTTGTGACCGCCAACCGCATCTAGGAACATCTCGAAGGTTGCGCCGTCGAAGATGTCCTCGCCGGGATGGATCTCATAGCCGACGTCGACGCCGTTCTCGTCATAGACGTCGAGGATCGGCTTCCAGCGCTTGCCGAGTTCGGCAAAGGCCTCCTCGATCAGCCCGGCCGGCCGCTGTGGCCAGGGATAGAGATACGGGAAGGCCAGAGCGCCGGAAAACGTCACCGAGGTTTTCAGGCCAAGATTCTTCGAGGCCTTGGCGCCGAACTCCATCTGTTCGACCGCCCATTTCTGCCTGGCCTTGGGGTTGTTGTGCACCGCAGGCGGTGCAAAGCCGTCGAACTGGGCATCATAGGCCGGGTGCACCGCCACCAGCTGCCCTTGAAGATGCGTCGACAGCTCGGTGATCTCGACGCCGGCATCAGTGCAGACGCCTTTCACCTCGTCGCAATAGGTCTTGGAAGACGCCGCCTTCTTGAGGTCGAACAGGCGTGCATCCCAGGTCGGGATCTGCACGCCCTTGTAACCGAGACCGGCCGCCCATTTGGTGATCGAGGCCAGCGAATTGAACGGCGCGGTATCCCCCGCGAACTGCGCCAGAAACAGCCCCGGACCCTTCATTGTCGACGGCATCGGCATCCTCCCAATTCATTTTTCCAAGGACCAAGCATAGCGCCTGATGAAAGCAGGGCCAGCCTCTTTGGTCTCTTGTGATGTGCATTCTCGTATCGGCATTCTGGTATTACCAAATACCGGAAATGGGTCAAGCCATTTGACTCACGCGCAAAGCTGCCGGGGCATTCCATTTTTGGCGATATATACCAGCATAATCAATACGGTACACAGATGTCGATATCGCATGGCGGCGGTTCTTGCCGCGCGACAAAAATTGCTGTAGACCTCCATTAGGGCCCAATTGGTCGAACCAGTTGCGCAAAAACGCTGGAGCGCCTTGGGGAGGAAACACGCGACGCGCCTTGTGGGGCGCGTCGCAGGCGAACTGGCACAGACGAATTCTGGGAAGGATAGACCATGCATCTTTCGACGCACAACTGGATGCGCGCGGAACCGTTGGAGGTGACGCTGAAGCGCATCAAGAAATTCGGCTACGAGTCGATCGAGATTTCCGGCGAGCCCGAGCAATACAAGACCAAGGAGACCCGCGCGCTGCTGAAAGAATACGGCATCCGCTGCTGGGGGTCGGTGACGCTGATGCTGGGCGAACGCAACCTTGCCGCCAGGGACCAGGGCCAGCGCGAACGCTCGGTGCAGTACGTCAAGGACGTGCTGACCATGGTCAGCGAACTTGATGGCGAGATCATAACGCTGGTGCCCGCGACCGTCGGCAAAGTGGTACCGGACGGCACCGAGGAAGAGGAATGGAAGTGGGTGGTCGACGCCACCCGCGAATGCTTCACCCATGCCAAGAAGGTCGGCGTCAAGATCGCGGTCGAGCCGCTCAACCGCTTCGAGACCTATCTGTTCAACCGCGGCGCGCAGGCGTTGGCCCTGGCCGATGCGGTCAGCCCCGAATGCGGCGTCTGCCTCGACGCCTATCACATCCATATGGAAGAATTTAACGTCCATGACGCGATCCGTCAGGTCGGCAAACGGCTGTTCGACTTCCACGTCGCCGACAACAACCGCTTTGCCGCCGGCCTTGGCCAGATTGATTGGCCACGGATCGTGCAGACGCTGAAGGAAGTCGGCTATGACGGCGCGCTGACGAACGAATTTGTCGCGCCAGTCGACCGCACACCCGCCGCGCCCTATCCCGACATGGTCGAGCGCAATCCGGTCGACATTTCTCCCGAACAGCTGAAGTTCATCCAGGATCACGGCTCCAGCGTGCTGACGGAGAAATTCTACACCGACCAGATGCGCATCACGGCCGAAACGCTGCTGCCGCTAATCAAGTAGCCGATCGGGATGCGCATCAAAACGGTCCAGGCGTGGTGGGTCCGCGTGCCGATTGAGGCCGCGAAGCAGCATCGCAGCGACTTTGGCCAGGTGACGACGTTCGACGCCGCCATCCTGCGCATTGAGACTGACGACGGGCTGATCGGCTGGGGCGAGGGCAAGAACGCCGCCGGCAGCGCCGGCAGCTATGGTGCGCTGGTCTACATGCTGAATCACGAGGTCGGGCCGCAGCTGATCGGCCGCGACCCCGCCGACATCGGCATGATCTGGGAGATGCTCTACAACGGCGTGCGCCATGACAGTGCCGCGCGCGCCGGCCATGCCATGCCGCAGCTGGCGCGGCGCGGCATGAGCATTGCGGCAATCAGCGCCGTCGATATCGCGCTCTGGGATATTCTGGGCAAGTCGTTGGGACAGCCGGTGTGGCGGCTCATCGGCGGCCGCAAGCTCGACCGCATGCCGGCCTACGCCTCCGGCGGCTGGGCTGCCGCCGACGCTATCGGCGAGCAGCTCAAATCCTACATCGCCAAAGGCGGCTTCAAGGCGCTGAAGATGCGCGTCGGCGCCATGGACGACGCCCCGCACATTTCCGCCGCCCGCGTCCGCGCCGCACGGCAGGCGCTCGGTCCTGACGTCGAGTTGATGGTCGACGCGCACGGCACCTATACGGTGGCCGAGGCCAAGCGCTTCATCAGCCTGGCCAGCGATCTCGACCTCGCCTGGTTCGAGGAGCCTGTTATCGCCGACGACAAGGCTGGTATGGCCGAGGTGCGCGCCTCGGGTTCGATCCCGATCGCCACCGGCGAAAGCGAAGCGACGCGCTACGCCTTCCGCGATCTCGCGGTGCTGAAATCCGCCGACATCTTCCAGCCGGATCCGGCCTTTTGCGGCGGTATCAGCGAGGCGATGAAGATCGGCACCATCGCCAGTGCCTTCAATCTGCGCTTTGCCCCGCATCTGTGGGCCGGCGCGCCATGCTTCTTCGCCGGCCTGCATGTTTGTGCGGCCTCGCCTGCCAGTTTTACCGTCGAATATTCGCTCGGCGCCAACCCGATGATCCACGATCTTATCGAAGAGACTGTCGAAGCAAGGGACGGTATGATAGCGATCCCTGAAAAGCCGGGTCTGGGATTCACCATTTCGGAGCGGTTCCTGGAGGCGCACGCGCAACGCGGTTGACGATGAAAGAAAAGAACCTTCTCGCCGAGCTCGCCGCCTATCTCTTCGCCCATTCGGACAAGGAGACCGGCCGCACGCCTTCGGAGCGCGAACTGGCGGAGCATTTCGTCGTCAGTCGCGGCCAGATCCGCGAGGCGCTGGCCATTCTGGAGGCCATGCGCATCGTCGAGCGCCGCGCCAAATCCGGCATCTATGTCGACACCAGGCAGGCCAGTGTCGAGGCGCTGGCGCTGTTTGCCCGTGCCGGCCTGCCGCTCGACCCGGTGCAAATCTACGAGACCGTCGAACTGCGCAAGATCCACGAGATAAAGGCCGCCGAACTTGCCTGTTCCCGCGCCACTGAAGAGAATTTCGAACGCCTGCGGGAGATCCTGAAAGCCTCGGAGGAGTGCATCGCCGCCGGCGAAGGCCTCGCCAAGGAAGACCGCGAATTCCACCTCGAAATCGTGCGGGCGACCAAGAACGGCGTCTTCCACAATATCTGCAGTGTCTATTACCTGATGGGCGAGCAGCGGCTGCCGATCTACTTCAACGATCCCGAGCGCTCAGTGCGCTCGCATGCCGAGCATATCCAGATCTACGAGGCGCTGCTGCGTCGCGACGGCAATCTCGCCCAGGCGCTGATGAGCGCCCACCTGCAAGGCGCGGAAAGCTACTGGAAGGGGATCATCGAGGGCCGGGAGGCGCAAGCGCAAAGCCTGGCACTTGAGAAGGTCTAGTGCAATTCCAGGAAAGGTGTGAAACGGTTTTTCTGGGAAAAGCGCGCGGCGCTTTCCTTTGAGAATTGCGACTAGCGAGAGCCCCATGCCCAGAATCCTGTCGACGCACACGCTGCATCCGCGTGCCTCCGCAATGCTGGCGGGCGCCGGTGAACTCGTCGTCGCCTCAGCGCTTGATGCGGCAACGCTGACCGCCGAGGCGAAGCATGCCGACGTCATCATCGTTCGCGCACCGCTGCCGCCGTCGCTGTTCGAAAACGCCACGAAACTCAGAGCAGCGGTCCGCCACGGCGCCGGGCTCGACATGGTGCCGATGGAGGCCGCGGCCGCGGCCGGCGTGCTGGTCGCCAACGTGCCGGCGGTCAATGCGCGTTCGGTCGCTGAATATGTGATGTTCGCGGCCCTTGCCCTGCTTCGGCGCTTCCGTTCGGTCGACCGCGACTTGCGCGCCAAGGGCTGGAATGCCGGCCGCGACCACGCCAGCCATGCCAGCGAGCTTGCCGGCAAGACCATCGGCATCATCGGCTTCGGCGCCATCGGTCAGGCGGTCGCCCATATCGCCGCGCACGGCTTCGGCCTCGACGTCGTGGCGACGACCCGCAGCATGCAGCCGGCACCCGACAGGATCGGCTTCCTGTCGATCGATGCGCTGATCGAACAGAGCGACATCATCGTGCTCTGCTGCCCGCTGACGCCGGAAACGCGCGGCCTGATCAGCCGTGAACGCATTGCCCGCATGAAGCCGGACGCGCTTTTGATCAACATTTCGCGCGGACCGGTGATCGACGACGAGGCGCTGATCGAGGCCTTGCGCCAAGACCGGATCGGCGGCGCCGCACTCGACGTCTTTGCCACGCAGCCGCTGCCGGCAAACCATCCCTATTTCGGTTTCGACAATGTTATCGTCACCCCGCATATGGCGGGGATTACCGAGCAATCGATGATGCGCATGGGCGTGGGCGCGGCCGGCGAGACCTTGCTGGTGCTGGCCAACCGGCTGCCTGTCAATCTGCGCAATCCCGACGTGGTCGAGCATTACCGCAGACGGTTCCCGGCGGACGCGTGAACCATGTCCGGTTTTCGCTTCGCATCTCTGGTTCTCGCAGTGTCGTCGATCGTGGCCTTACCTTCGCTCGCGGCGGCACAAAGCAGCGATTATGTCTATTGCAGCAATGGGATCGTCTGCATGATGGCGCCCTGCCCGTCAGGCAATGCGCTGGATCTGACCACCGGCAATGTCGTTAAAGGCGTGGAGCTCAACACTACGGAATTGCCGCCGCTGGACAGATCGGCACCTGACCTCTCCGACAAGCTTTATGCTGGAAAACTCGTCGTCCGAGGATCGATCCAGCATCGCGGCCAGCCGAACGATCCGCCGATGCTGGTCGTTACCAAAATCGAACGCTCCTCCAAGAAAAGCGAGCGCAAGCGCTGCGCGGCACGTTGACTGCCGACCTACGGCTCGCTGCCTATCGGAGCAGCCGCTCGACTTCAGCCGCGATGCGCAGCAGATGGTGGTCGTGGCCATTGCGCGCCACCAGCATCAGTCCGGCCGGCAGCGTCATGCCGGGCATCGGCAGCGAGATCGCGCAGAGGTCGAACTGGTTGGCGACCTGGGTATTGCGCAGCAGCAGACCTTCGGTGCGTTCACGCAGAGCCGTATCCTCGGCCATCGAAACGATAGTCGGCGCTGTCACCGGCGTGGTCGGCAGAGCTAGCACATCGACCGAACCCAACCGCTCGTCCATGGCTATGCACAGTGCCGCGCGACGACGCATTGCCCTGATATAAACCGGCGTCGGTATGGCCGCCGCCCGCGACAGCGGCCCGCTGACATGGGGATCGACCGGCACCGATGCGCCCGTCGCCAGCCAGTCGGCATGGATTTCAGAACCTTCCATGGCCGCGATCGAGCCGCGTTTGGTGGCCAGGCGCAGATCGGCAATGAGGTCGTCGATCGAAATGTCCGTGAGCCACGCGCCTGCCTGCTCGATCCCGGCAAGGCTGCGATCGAACGCGGCGGCAATCTCCGTTTCCGTGTCTTCGAAAAGCAGGCCGCGCGGAATGCCGACACGAAGCCCGGCAAGCGCTAACGGCAGGGGCAGTTGCGGCATCTGCTCGCCCGTCATCGCGGCGTCAGCCAGGGCACACGCAGCAACACTCAGCGCCAGCGGCCCGATCGAATCCAGCGTCGCGGAAAGGGGATAGGCACCAGTCAGCGGCACGCGCCGCGCCGTCGGCTTGAAACCGACGACGCCGTTCAGCGATGCCGGGATGCGCACCGAACCGCCGGTGTCGGAGCCGATGGAAATGTCGCTCGTCCCCTCGCCAACGGACACGGCGGCGCCCGACGACGAACCGCCTGGAATGCGGCTGGTGTCGGCGGCATTGCCCGGTGTGCCGTAGTGCATGTTGTCGCCGATAGCGGTGAAGGCGAATTCGGTCATGTTGGTTTTGCCGATGATGACGGCGCCGGCCTGGCGCAGACGGCTGACGACCGCAGCGTCGTGCCGACGGGGCGCGGTGTCCCTCAGCATCAGCGACCCGGCCGTGGTCGGCTCGCCGGCGACATCGAACAGATCCTTGATCGACACGATGGTGCCGTCGAGCGGCCCGAGCGATACGCCGGCCTTCTTGCGCGCATCGGTGGCCTCGGCCGCTGCGCGCGCCGCCTCGGCATAGAGTTTGGTGAACACCTTCTCGCCTGCCGCGCAACTGGCAAGACGTGACAGGATGATCTCGAGACGATCGCGGATTGATTGCATGTCGATGTCGGATTCCGTCAAGGTGGAGCGTCTTTAAGGCATATGGGCCGCTAGGTCAGCGGAAGGAATAGCCCGGACAGCGTGCCTTTGCACCTGCCAGCGATAGGAAGAGACTGATGCTGTACAAAGGCAGCTGCCACTGCGGCAAGGTAGCGTTCGAATTCAAAGCCGAACTGACCGGCGCCGTGCGGTGCAATTGTTCGATGTGCAGGCGCAAGGGCGTGCTGTTATGCGCCATCCCGCATGACAGCCTGAAGGTGCTCGCATGGGGCGATGATCTCGGCACCTATACGTTCAACAATCACGTATTGGCGCATCGCTTCTGCCGGACCTGCGGCATCCATCCCTTCGCCGAGGATGTCAGTCAGGGCAACGAACGCAGCGCCTACGTCAACCTTAACTGCGTTGCGGATATTGATGCTGTCGGTCTGTCGATTTTCGACTTCGATGGCCGCTCGGTCTAAGCTTACCGGTAACCCGCGGCATCGGCAGGTTTGCCGGCGTCCTGTACCTCCGGAACATAGCGCCAGGCGTCCGGGCGTGAGCCGTCGAGATCGGTAAAACCATAAATCTGCGCCAACCCACCGCTGGACAGCGACTGGCCGTTCCAGCGCGCACGATCCGGATCCGCCGCAAGCGACGCGACCGCGCGGCCGACAAAGCGCGGCGTTTCGGAAATGACGAAATGCGGCACGTTGGCGGTGGCGTCGCGCCAATTGTCTTCGGTGACGCCAAACGCCTCCAGCATCATTTCGGAACGCAGCCATCCGGGCGTCAGCGACACCGAGGTGGCGCCATGCGCAGCAAGATCTTTGGCGTGTGCCCATGCCATGCGGTTCACCGCGACCTTGGCGAGATCGTAGAACGGCGACAGCCGATAGTGATCGGCATTGTACTCGGCGGTGCCGTCAGTGACCTCGACCAGCAGCCCGCCCGGCCGCTCGATCATCAGCGGCAGCGCATGATGCGCGGTGATCAGATGCGTGTCGATGCCGAGCCGCAACAGGCGCAGGCCGTTTTCCAGATTGTGGTCCCAGACCGGCTTATTCCACTCGAACAGCTTTTCGCCGCCCCAGATATCGTTGACCAGAATGTCGAGCCGACCCTGTTCGGCCCGGATGCGCTCGACCAGACTGCGCACATCATCAGTCACCATATGATCGACTTGCACGGCAATGCCCTTGCCGCTATGCGAACAAACCAGCTCCGCCGTCTCCTCGATGGTTTCGGGCCGGGCATAGTCGGATTGCTGGCTGCGTGTGGTGCGCCCGGTGACATAGACGGTGGCGCCGGCGGCGCCGAGTTCAACCGCGATCCCCCGCCCGGCACCACGCGTGGCGCCGGCGACCAGGGCGACCTTTCCTTGCAACGTCATGGTAGTCTCCCAACCGAATCTATCGACCAAACCGATCTGGCTTACGCCGCTCGCATTATATATAAATGATTATTCGGTTATATTGAGATGTCAAGGTGACGCGACCAAAAACCAAATCCGACGAGCAGGTGCTGGAAGCCGCGTTGGGATTGATTCACGAACATGGACCCGAGGCGCTCACCTTCGAGCGGCTGGCAAAGGCGTGCGGCCTCTCTGGCGCAACACTGGTGCAGCGTTTCGGCAACAAGGCGCAGCTGAAGCAGCGCACCTTGCTGCAAGCGTGGGATGGCCTCGATGCCAAGACGAGGGAACTCGCAGCCACCGTTCCCAAAACGCCGGCCGGCGCGATCGAATTGCTGGTGGGGCTGTCGCAGGGCTACGGCGGCATCGAAGCCTACGCCGAGGGCCTGCTCGTCCTGCGCGAGGATCTGCGCGACCCCGTGCTCAGGGCGCGAGGCGCCGCCTGGAAAGCGTTCCTGAGCGAGGCCCTTGCGGCTTGCTTGGCCGGAACGCCCGACACCCCGCGCGACATCGGCCTGCTGATGGCATCGCATTGGCAGGGCTCACTGCTGTGGTGGAGTTTTGACCCGACGATCGAGGTGGCCACCTATGTCGAGGAAAGCCTCAAGTGCTTCGTTGCAGCCATCACCAAAACAGCGGCCCGAAAACCGTGATGGGCCGCTGCGCAAGCTGGGAGTGGATGTAGTCTAAATTAGCTGGCGTGCCGCAAGCTCACGCCGCTGCCCTTGTCGAACAGCACCACCTTGTCCTGATTCCAGGCAAAGCGCACCGGCTGCTCGATCTGGACATCGGTTCTGGCCGGCACCGTGGCGCGTAGCGTCGTGTCGCCGACCCGCAGAGTCAGGATCTTTTCCACGCCATGGTTCTCAACATCGTGGACGCGTGCCTCGACCGGCGCACCGCTTTCAAGATACACATCCTCAGGTCGAATACCGAAGACGAGCGGGCGACCGTCGGTCGCACCGCCCGCCTTGGCACCCCCAGAGAAAGGCAGTTCGAAATTCAGCGGCGCCATCACCGCGCGGCCGTTGACCAGCTTGCCATCGATCAGGTTCATCGGCGGCGAGCCGACGAAGCTCGCCACATAGGTATCGCGCGGATTGTTATAGATCTCGTGCGGCGTGCCGGTCTGGATGATGCGGCCATGGTTGAGCACGCCCACTTTGTCGCCCATCGACATCGCCTCGATCTGGTCGTGGGTGACGAACAGAAAGGTGGCGCCAAGCTGGATCTGCAGGTTCTTCAGTTCCGTGCGCAGCGCCTCGCGCAGTTTGGCGTCGAGCGCCGACAGCGGTTCGTCCATCAGGAACACGCGCGGCTTGCGCACGATGGCGCGCCCGATAGAGACGCGCTGCATTTCGCCGCCTGAAAGGCGGTCGGTCTTGCGGTCGAGCAGATGCTCGATCCGCAGTGTCTTGGCCGCTCGTGCAACACGGTCCTTGATCTCGGCATCCGGCAGCCGACGTATCTTCGGCTTCAGCGGGAATTCGAGATTTTCGCGGACCGTATAGCGCGGATAGAGCGAATATTGCTGAAGCACCAGCGCCACGTCGCGCTCGGCCGCACCCCAGTCGGCGACGTCGACGCCGTCGATGAACACCTGACCCTCGGTCGGCTTTTCCAGACCCGCGATCATGCGCAGCGTCGTCGTCTTGCCGGCGCCGGTCTCGCCGAGCAGCACGAAGAACTCGCCATCGGCGATCTCGAGATCGAGCCCGGTCAGTGCGGTGTGGTTGCCGAAGCTCTTGGAAATATTCTTGAGCTGGATATGAGCCATCAGAGCCTCACCTCAAGCGACTTGCCGCTTGCCGTGTCGAAGAAATGTGCCTGCGCCGGATCGATCCTGGCGAAAACCTTTTCGCCCGGGCCGCCGACGAAGCCGCTCTTGGTGCGCGCGCGCAGCATCTTGGAGCCGACCTTGAGATCGACAATGTCAAACGAGCCGAGCGGCTCGACGATCTGTGTCTCGACCGGCACGAAACCCTCCGCCGCTTCATGGCGCACCAGCACGCCTTCCGGCCGGATGCCGAGCGCAAGCTGGCCGCCGGCATGGCCGTTGAGCTTGGACAAAAGCGTGCGCGGGAATTCGAAGCCGGCGGCAGCGCCACCGAGGGTGACCGAGGCCGCCGAAGCGGTCTCGGCGATCGCCGCGTCGGCGACGTTCATCACCGGGCTGCCGACGAACTGCGCCACGAACAGATTGGCCGGATGCGAATAGACCTCGTCGGGCGAACCGACCTGCTGCAGCACGCCCTCATGCATGATCACGATGCGGTCGGCGAGGCTCATCGCCTCGATCTGGTCGTGCGTGACATAGATGGTGGTCGAGCCCTGTTTGATGTGCAGCCGCTTGATCTCGGCCCGCATCTCTTCGCGCAGCTTGGCGTCGAGGGCGCCGATCGGCTCGTCCATCAGCATCGCCTTCGGCCGCCGCACCAGAGCCCGGCCGATGGCCACACGCTGCATGTCGCCGCCCGACAGCGCCGACGGCTTCTTGGCCAGCAGTTCCGTGATCTGCAGCGTCTTGGCGACCGAGCGCACCTCGCTATCGATCTCGGCCTTGCTCTTGCGCGTCGCGCGCAAGGGAAAAGCAATGTTCTCATAGACGCTCATATGCGGGTAGAGCGAGAACGACTGGAACACCATGGCTATGTCGCGGTCGGCGGCCTTGAGGTGTTGCACCGGCTTGCCGTCGATGAGGATGTCACCGCCGTCGATCGTCTCCAGCCCGGCAACCGCCCTCAATGTCGTCGTCTTGCCGCAACCCGACTGACCGAGCAGCACGATGAACTCGTTGTCGTCGATCTTGAGGTTGAGGTCCTTGATGACCTGGACCGCACCGAAGAATTTCTGGACGCCGCGAAGCTCAATCTGGGTCAATGCTCTGCTCCCGGATTGCGCACCTGGCCGGTACCGGCCTTCTCCGCCGGCGCGATCTTCGAGGTGATGTTGAAGCCGATCAGGCCGATCAGGATGATGGTCACGCCATAGCTGTGCAGCAGCAGGTTCCACGGCTGGCAAAGCGCGATGATGCCGAGGACCATCAGCACCTGAGACCCCGGTTCGAGATATTTCTGGTTGATGGCTCGAAAGCTCATTTGCGGATCGCTCCGAAGGACATGCCGCGCAGCAAATGGTTGCGGAGCAGGAAGGTGAAGATTGCGACCGGCAGCAGGAACAGGAAGGTTCCGGCGGCGATCACCGTCCAGTCGGGCAGGCCGGCGCCGACCTGGCTGGGGATGAAGGGCGGCGCCGTCTGGGCGCGGCGGTTGGTCATGATCAGCGCGAAAGCATACTCGTTCCACGCCGTGATGAAGCAGAAAACCGCGGTCGCGGCGATGCCGGTGGCGGCCTCCGGCAGCACGATCTTGAAGAAGGCTTCCATGCGGGTGTAGCCGTCGACCAGCGCTGCCTCTTCATACTCCTTCGGGATCTCGTCCATGAACCCCTTCATCAGCCACACCGAAAAGGACAGGTTGAAGGCGGTATAAAGGATGATCAGCCCGATATGGGAATCGTTGAGGCCGACGGCCCGGTACATCAGGAACATCGGGATCGCCACCACCACCGGCGGCAGCATGCGCGTCGACAGGATGAAGAAGAGCAGATCCGCCTCCCCCTTCACCTTGAAGCGCGAGAAGCCGTAGGCGGTGAAGGTACCCATGCCGACAGCCAGCACCGTCGAGGTGATGGCAATGATCAGCGAGTTCATGAAGCGGCTCGGATAGCCGGACCATTGCACCTGGCCCTTGCCGTCGCGCACGATCTTTTCACCGCCGTCGAACACGACACGTTCCCACCAGGGTGCCGCCGCATACTCTTCCGGCGACGGCGGGTTGCGCATCTGCGAACGCTTGGTGAACAGCTTGACGAACGGCGATATCTCGGGCTGGAACACCACCGTCGGCGGGATGGTCGTGGCAAGGTTGCGCGGCTTGAACGCCGTCGAGGCGATCCAGTAGATCGGCGCCAGGAAGATGATCGTCACCAAAAGGACGGCGACGATGGCGACGCGATTGAAGCCTATTTCGGAAGAAGTGCGGACGGCGGCCATCTCAGCGCTCCTTCACCTTGTTGAGGTACTTGACGTAGATGTTGGTGATGGCCAGCACCATGATCAGCACGATGTAGGCGAGTGCGCAGGAGCGCCCGGTCTGCCATTCCTGGAACGCCATCTTGTACAGCCGGATAGAGATCAGCTCGGCCGTCGGCTGGCTGGTCAGGATATAGGCGAGGTCGAAGGTCTTGAACGCTTCCATGGTGCGGAAGATGACCGCGATCATCAGGATCGGCGCGACCAGCGGCAGCGTGATGCGGAAGAAGGTGTAGAACGGTCCGGCGCGGTCGATCGCCGCTGCTTCGTAGAGATGCTTCGGCACCGCCGAAAGGCCGGCCAGCGACAAAAGCATGACGAAGGGCGACCACATCCAGATGTCGGTCAGCGCAACCGCATAGAGCGCCATCTTGGGATCCGCCAGCCACTCGAAATTGCCGAGGCCAAGCGCATAGTTGATGACCCCCCATGACGGATCATAGAGCAGTTTCCAGAACAGACCGACGACGGCCATCGACAGCATCATCGGCAGCAGCAGCAGCGTTGTGATGAGACCCTTGAGGGGAATATCCCGGTTGAGCAGCATGGCCACGCCGAAGCCGACGAGCAGCTGACCCGCGACCGAGATGATGACGTACTTCGCGGTGATGGCGAAGTTGGACCAGACATAGGGATCGTTGAGCAGGTCGCGATAATTCTGCAGCCCGACGAAATTTGCCAGCGCGTTGGTCGACGCGCGGAAATCGGTGAAGGAATAGCCCAGCGAATAGATCAGCGGGAAAATGTTGAAGACGATCAGGAACAGGATCGTCGGGATTATGAAGAGGTTGCGGATCGACATGTCGCTCAAGCCGCGTGCAGCGGCCCGCGAGGAAGTGTCCAGCGTGGTGATCATCGTGGTCGCCAAGACCCTGCTCCCGTTTCGGAAAAAAAGAACGGAGGAGGCACGGATGCCTCCTCCGCGAGAAAAGCTGCTTATTGGCCGCGGCCGTATTTCTTGAACGTCGCGTTCCAGTCGCCTGCGAGCGCGTCCAGCGTTTCCTTGGCGGTGCCTTCGCCGCCGATCATGTAGGGATAGACGCGCTGGTTGAGCTGCTGCAGCAGTTCGGCATATTCCGGCACCGCCCAGAAGTCCTTCACCTTGAACATGGTCTCGTAGAAGGCCTTGTTGTACGGCGTGGCGTTCTGGAATTCCTCCGACTTGAGCACGGCGGCGCTGCAGGTGTAGCCGCCGAGCGCTGCCCACTTCTTCTGGGTCTCGTCCTTGATGAACCATTCAAGGAACTTCGTCGCCTCTTCCTGCTTCTTGGAGTAGGAGACGATGGAGATGCCCTGACCGCCGAGTGCGGCGAACTGATCGCCGTTCGGGCCTGGAGGATTGGCGAAGAAGCCGGTGTTCTTGGCGTTCGGGTTCGACGCCTCGTTGATCAGCGAGGGGAAGAACGCGAAGTAGTTCATGCTCATCGCGGCCAGGTTTTCGGTGATCGCCTGGTTGTCCTCGACGAAGAACGACTTGGCCCAGCCCGGAGGCGTGAACGTGTAGAGTTCCTTGTAGGCGTCGAGTGCGGCGATTGCCTTGTCGGAGTTGATGAAGCCGTCGACCTTGTAGGTCTTGTAGTCACCCAGTTCGCCGCCGAAGGAGAACAGCGCGTTTTCGAAGCCCATCGCCATCGCGTCATAGGAATTGTCGGTGTAGATGGCGATGCCGTATCGCTTCTGATCCGGCCGATAGAAGAACTCCGCGATGTCGCGCAGCGCCTTGAAATCCTTCGGCACGTCGAGATCGTAGCCGTACTTGGCCTTGAAGGCTTCCTTTTCCTTCGGGTCCTCGAACCAGTCCTTGCGATAGGACCAGCCGACAGCGTCGCCTTCGAGCGGGATCGCCCAGTACTTGCTGCTGCCGCCCGGATATTCGGCGTAATATTTCACCGTTGCCGGCGCCATCACTTCGCCAAGCTTGTGCTTGTTGAAGAAGTCGGTCAGGTCGACATAGTGGCCGCCGGTCGAGCCGGCGCCGAGCCATTGCGAGTCGCCGACGACCATATCATAGGCGTCGCCATGGGCGTTGAACTCGGTGAAAGCCTTGGTCTGGAAGTCGGACCAGGGCGTGGTTTCCACCGTGATCTTGACGCCGGTTTCCTTCTCGTACTCGTTGCCGAGTTCCTGCAGATAATTGGCCGGATCCCATTCCGCCCAAAAGATGGTGAGCTCCTTGTCCTGCGCGTAGACGGACGTTCCGCAGGCAAGTACTAAGCCGATACCAGCAAGCAGGCTGGTCATTGTCTTGCGCATAATGATTTCCTCCCTTGTGCGCATTCTACCTTGTCATGCGAGCCGGCGGTGAAGCCGGCCCTGGTAGTTCCTCCCGAGATCGCACCTTTCCGGTTCCAAGCCTCCTCGCTTTGCCGGAAATGGATCGCAGCTCTCACTTTTGATCCGCTTTTTCTGTCCTGATCTGGTATTACCAATTTTGGATAGCCGTCAAGCTCTTTCTTGGATCACCACCGGACCTTGTATAACCGGATTTTTCATGTATCCGACTGTTTTCCCTGAATTTTCCTACTCGTTGATATAGGAGAGCCTTGTTTCGGCACTGCCATCCCGGTTAACATCAATAGTGGGCATCCAAATCTGGTCGAACCAGATTGGCGCTATTTCGCCAATGCCGCTGTCGTGGCCGCATCGATTTCAGCCGTTGATTCCGCCACCGCGGCGCGCACAAGGGCGCCCGCCGCCCATTGCGCGACCGACCGCATGCCGCGGCTATCGAGCCCCCATATATCCTTCAGCACGATCAGCACTTCGACGCCGAACATCATCGACAGCGCCTGCGCCAGGCGCTTGAACTCGCGCGGCGGCAGCCGGCCCTTGAGCGGTGCGATGGCATCCTTCAGCAGCTGGACGCGATGTCCGCGCGTGAATTGCGGCTCGCCGCCCAGCGTGCCCGCCTGCCGCTGCGCCCACTGGTCGAGCGACAGTTTCAGCGCTGCCTTGAAAGTTGCCTCGAAAGCTTCGATGCGCGGCATGGCGGTGTCGAACAATTCGGCAACGCGCCGCCCGGCATCGGTGGACGTCGATTGCCAGGTCAGGATCGGCCCAAGCCCCTCATCAACCACCGCCTGCACCAGGGCTGCCTGGCTGGGGAAATAGCGATAGGCGGTGGCGCGCGACACTTGCGCCGCCTCCGCGACTTCGCTGACAGACGGGGTGACGCCCGCCTGCATCAGCCGCGTCGCCGTCTCCAGCATCAGCCGTTTTGTGCGGGCCCGCGGGCCGCGTTCGGCAGCCTCGTTGGCGTCGTCGTTCCCAGCGGCTTGTTGACGTGAGACTTCCATGTCAATACGATACGCGCGTCTCAAAAAATTGCAATGACCTTTGCCCACCGAAAGGCCGGCAAAGGGCGACAGGCGGCCCGGCGCCGGTCGGCCGGTGACGGGAGAAACGCGATGAAGCGCATCTACGTGGTGGGCACAGCCGACACCAAGGGCGAGGAACTTGCCTTCCTGGCGGATGCTATTGCCGCCACCGGCAGTTCGGTTGCCCGCGTCGACATCGGAACGCGCGGCGCCACCGTGCCGGTCGATATCCCGGCCAGCGAGGTCGCGGCGCATCATCCGGATGGAGCCAGTGGCGTGCTCGGCATCGATGATCGCGGCACGGCAGTGGCCGGCATGGGCGCCGCCTTCACCAGTTTCATTCAGTCGCGCGACGACATATCAGGCGTGATCGGCATTGGCGGCGGCGGCGGCACGTCGATCATCACTGCCGGCATGCGCGCGCTGCCGCTTGGGCTGCCCAAGATCATGGTCTCGACGCTCGCCTCCGGCGACACCGCGCCCTATGTCGACGTCTCCGACATCATCATGATGCCATCGGTCACCGATATGGCGGGACTGAACCGGCTCTCCCGCACGGTGCTGCACAACGCGGCGCAAGCGATCGCCGGCATGGCTGCCAAGCCGGCGCCGACTGCCACCGGCAAGCCGGCACTCGGGCTCACCATGTTCGGCGTCACCACGCCTTGCGTGACCGCCATCGCGGATCAGTTGCGCGCCAACTATGACTGCATGGTCTTCCATGCCACCGGCACCGGCGGCCGCTCGATGGAGAAGCTCGCCGATTCAGGGCTGCTCGCCGGCGTCATCGACATCACCACGACGGAAGTCTGCGACCTGTTGTTCGGCGGCGTGCTGCCGGCGACGGAGGACCGCTTCGGCGCCATCGCCCGCACCAAGCTGCCCTATGTAGGCTCGGTCGGCGCGCTGGACATGGTCAATATCTGGGCGCCGCCGACCATTCCCGAGAAGTTTAGGGGCCGGCTGTTTTACGAGCACAATACCAACGTCACGCTTATGCGCACCACGGCGGATGAATGCCGCGGTATAGGCGAGTGGATCGGCACCAGGCTCGCTCGCTGCGAGGGCCCTGTGCATTTCCTGATCCCCGAAAAAGGTGTCTCGGCACTCGACATCGAGGGCGGCGCCTTCTTCGACGCCGAAGCCGACGCCGTGCTGTTCGGTGCCATCGAGCGCACCATCAGGCCGAGCGCCACACGCCGGGTCACACGCCTGCCGTTGCACATCAACGATCCGGAATTTGCCAAAGCCGCAACCGCGGCCTTCCTCGACATCGCCAGACAGTGAGAGCCAACAAATGCCCGCAATACCGCGCAAAGACATATTGAAGAAGTTCAAGGCGATGATCGCCGACGGCGTGCCCATCGTTGGGGGCGGCGCCGGCACCGGCCTGTCGGCCAAGGCCGAGGAAGCCGGCGGCATCGACCTCATCATCATCTACAATTCCGGCCGCTACCGCATGGCCGGGCGCGGCTCGGCTGCCGGCCTGCTCGCCTATGGCAACGCCAATGAGATCGTCAAGGAAATGGCCTATGAGGTGCTGCCGGTGGTCAAAAAGACGCCGGTGCTGGCCGGTGTCAACGGCACCGATCCCTTCGTCATCATGCCGTTGCTGCTTGCCGAGCTGAAGACGATGGGCTTTTCAGGCGTGCAGAATTTCCCGACCATCGGCCTGTTCGATGGCAGCATGCGCCAGAGTTTTGAGGAAACCGGCATGGGCTTCGGGCTGGAGGTCGACATGATCGCCGAGGCGCACAAGCTCGATCTTCTGACCACGCCCTATGTCTTCAACCCCGACGAGGCGCGCGCCATGACAAAAGCCGGCGCCGACATCGTCGTTGCCCATATGGGGGTGACGACCGGCGGCTCGATCGGAGCCAAGTCGGCCAAGTCGCTCGACGACTGCGTGGTCGAGATCGACGTCATCGCCAACGCGGCGCGCTCGGCGCGCAAGGATGTCATCCTGCTTTGCCATGGCGGGCCGATCTCGATGCCGGACGACGCGAGATACATTCTCGACCGCTGCAAGGGCCTGCATGGCTTTTATGGCGCGAGTTCGATGGAACGGCTGCCGGCTGAAGCCGCGATCGCCAGGCAGACGGCGGATTTCAAGGCCGTCACGCCGCACGACCAGAAGAAAAAGAAGGGATGAGATCATGACCGACAAGAGCAAGGTGTTCGTATACCCGAAGGACGTGAGCGCCTTCGGCTTTGACTGGGGCAAGCTGTCGCTGACGGTGGCGCCTGAAGTGAATGGCGCTGAGCGCTTTTCCGGCGGTGTCGTCGACCTGCCCTCAGGCAAGGGCCATACGCGCCACAACCATCCCGGCGCGGAAGAGATCATCTTCGTCATCTCAGGCAATGGCGAGCAGATGGTCGAGGACGAGGAGGGCAATCCGGTCGTCGCCAAGGTCGGCCCCGGCTGCACCATCTATGTGCCGGAAAGCCGTTTCCATTCGACGCTGAATACCGGCGATGGGCCGATGCAGCTCTTCGTCGTCTATTCGCCGGCCGGACCGGAACTGGTGCTGCGGGAGCTGCCGGATTTCAGGCTGATCCCGGCGGGGAAGTAATCGCGAAGGCCCCCTTCATCCGGCCGCTTCGCGGCCACCTTCTCCCCGAGGGGGAGAAGAGGCAGAAGCCAGCGCCGGCGCAAACTCCTCTCCCCTCGGGGAGAGGTCGGATAGCCCCGAATTGCCCTTCGCAATTCGGATGGCAATCCGGGTGAGGGGGTAGCGCCGAGCTAGGCTATCCCACCTCTATTCCACCCCCGTGCCCGATCCCCAAACATCACATACCCCGCATCCGTCACCGCCAACGTGTCCTCCAACTTGATGAACCCCCGCGTCGGGTGAAGCATGGTCGTCTCCACCGACAGCACCATGTTTGTCTCCAGCGGCTTGGCGGCATAGGTGCCTTCATAGGTCACCGGATGGTTGGTCATCAGGAACGGCGCCTCATGCGTGATCAGGCCCATGCCGTGGGCGAAGAAATCCGTGTAGGGCGCGACCTTGGAGGCCTTCAGCACACCCTCGGCATGCGAAATCATGTCGCCGCCGATGGTGCCTGCCCTCACCTTCGAGAACGCCGCCTGCTGCACCGTCTCGACCTCGGCCAATAGATCCTCAAGCTCGGCATCCGGTTCGCCCAGAATGCCCATGCGGCAGAGATCGCCAATATAGCCGTGATAATTGCCGCCGGAATCGATCGACAGCACTTCGCCCTTTTTCCACGCCTGCGGTGACGCCGCGCGGTTGTGGCTGGCGCCCAACGTCAGCAGGCAATATTCGAAATGCGCGCCGCGATTGGTTTCCTCACGCCGCAGCTGCTCGATGATCTCCGCCTTGGTCGTGCCTTCATGCGCCCACCGGATGGTCGCCAACATGGAATCGGTGATCAGCTCGGAGGCGGTACGCAGCTTTTCCAGCTCGGCGTCCGTCTTGATGGCGCGCATGCTCTCCAGCATGCCGGTCGCGTCGATCAGCCTGGCATCCGGCAACGCCTTGCGGATCAGCGCATAGGCGTCCGACGGCAGGAAGGCCGGCTCGATGCCGAGGCGGGCGCCGGCCTTGCCGATCTTGCTGATGTGCTCGACCGCAAGATTGGCAGCATCGAGCGTGCCCCAGCAGGCGGCATGCAGCGTCCGCGTCCAGAACGGGTTGTTCTGGTGCTCGGCGCCTTCCATGCGGTTGCCGATATAGGCGGCATGACCGGGCCCGCCCTTTTCATAGAGGACGATAGGCAGGTAACGGCTATGGCCGATCGCATCCATGGCGGCAAAGAAGATGAACTTGTAGCCGCCAAGCAGATACTGCGTGTTGTGCTTGGAGGTCGCGAGCAGAACATCGATGCCGGCCTCTTCCATCAGCCGGTCGACCCTCACCTGATCGAACGGGATATTGCTGACGGCGCTCTTGCCCGGGGCGATGTTCATCTTTCTCTCCGTGATATCAGTGGGATCGCCGGCCGTACTGCGTCCAATCCCTTGGCTTCGATCAAATCTGCACCATTTCGTTAACTCTGGTCCAGCCAGAAACAGGTTAAATTGCTTCGGCAGGCTGTCACCACTCGTCATTGCTGCACACTAAGGCAATCTGGTCCTACCAGAATTCCAGAATGAAAGGGCCACCTCTAAAACTGGTCCAGAGGACGAAAATTTCAAAGCCAAGCAAAGATGCGCCAATTCCGTCTCTGGCGAAACCCTTGGCAAGGGCCATAATCGCCGCCAGGATGCTGGCGGGTGCCGCCAGATCCGAGGGGTGCGCCCATCTGGTCGCGGAGAGGACGGAGGTTGATCATGTCGGATATTTCCAGACGCACGCTGCTTGGCGGCTCAGTTTTACTGCTGGCCTCCACCGCCATGCCCACATTCAGCTGGGCGCAGACGCCGAAGAAGGGCGGCCGCCTGGTGCTTGCCGCCGATTCCGAGCCGCGCAACCTCAATCCGGCCATCGTCGCCTCCAACGGCGTCTTCTTCATCTCCAGCAAGATCGTCGAAACGCTGGCCGAAGCCTCGTTCGAAGGCAAGGACGGACTGGAACCCCGCCTTGCGCTCTCCTGGGAAGGTGCTGCCGATGGGCTGTCGGTGACCTTCAAACTGCGCGACGGCGTCAAGTGGCATGACGGCGAGCCGTTCACCTCGGCCGACGTCGCCTTCTCCGCGCTGCAGATCTGGAAGCCGCTGCAAAATCTCGGCCGCACCGTGTTCAAGGATCTGGCCAGCGTCGACACCCCTGACGATCTGACCGCCGTCTTCAAATTCGCCAAGCCAACGCCGTTCCAGCTGATCCGCAACGCGCTGCCGGCGCTGTCAAGCGTGGTGCCGAAGCACATCTACGAGGTCGGCAAGATCGAGGACAACCCGGCCAACAATGCACCCATCGGCACCGGACCGTTCAAGTTCGGCGAATACAAGGCCGGCCAGTATTACAAGCTGACCAGGAATGCGGATTACTGGGCCAAGGACGAGCCGTATCTCGACGAGATCATCTACCAGGTGCTGCCCGACCGCACGTCGGCTGCAGCGGCGCTCGAGGCCGAAGAGATCCAGCTCGCCGCCTTCTCCGCCGTGCCGCTCGCCGATCTCGACCGCATCTCCAAGGTGCCGGGCCTGAAGGTCATCTCCAAGGGCTATGAGGGGCTGACCTATCAGCTTGTCGTCGAGATCAACCATCGCCGCAAGGAACTGGCCGACGTGAAGGTCCGCCAGGCGATCGCGCATGCCATCGACAAGGATTTTGTCGTCAAGACGGTGTTCCTCGGCTATGCCGCTGCCGCCACCGGCCCGGTGCCGAAGAACGACCCGCAATTCTACACCGCCGACGTGCCGACCTATCCCTTCGACGTCGCCAAGGCCAACGCCCTGCTCGATGACGCGGGGTACAAGCGCGCCGATGACGGCAAGCGTTTTGCGCTAAAACTCCTGCCGGCACCCTATTTCAACGAAACCAAACAGTTCGGCGACTATCTGCGCCAGGCGCTGGCGGCAATCGGCATCGACGCCGTGATCGTCAACAACGACTCGGCCGCGCACATCAAGGCCGTCTACACCGACCACGCCTTCGACCTCGCCGTCGGCCCGCCGGTGTTCCGCGGCGACCCGGCGATCTCGACCACCATCCTGGTGCAGAGCGGCATTCCCGACGGCGTGCCGTTCTCCAACCAGGGCGGCTACAAGAACGCCGCGCTCGACGCGCTGATCGCCAAGGCTTCGGAGACGCTGGATACGTCAGCGCGCACCGACCTCTACAAGGAATTCCAGAAACAGGTCGCGGCGGACCTGCCGCTGATCAACGTCGCCGAATGGAGCTTCATCAGCGTCGCGCGCGATACCGTGGGCAACATCGCCAACAACCCGCGATGGGCGGTGTCGAACTGGGCGGACACCTATCTGGAATCGTGACACATTTGCGCGGATGAAAGTTCGCAAAGAAATTGGTGTGAAGGCATGGCGTAGGGCCGCGTTTCGTCACACCGCACCTCTCCCGACTGGCGCAGCGCTATGCCTTTCCCATGACCCGCGCCCTCACCCTCATCCGCCGTCGCCTCGTCGGCAGCATCTTCGTGCTGCTGATCGTCATCATCGGCACATTCCTCCTCCTGGAAGCTGCCCCCGGTGACGCGGTCGACGCCTACATCGTCTCGACCGGCGGCGACGCCGGCATGATCGAATTGCTGCGTCATCGCTGGGGCCTCGACCAGTCCGAGCTGACACGGCTCGCGAACTATCTCTGGGCGCTGCTGCATTTCGACCTCGGCCAGTCCTTTACCTTCTCGCGGCCAATTCGCGATGTTATCCTGGAACGCCTGCCGACGACACTGCTCCTGATGGTGACCGCCACCGCGCTCTCCTTCGGGCTCGGCTCGGCGCTCGGCATCTATGCCGGCGCCAGACCCGGCAGCTTTCGCGACCGCTTCCTGTCGATCGGCTCGCTGGCGCTTTATGCCGTGCCGGGTTTCTGGCTTGGCCTGGTGCTGATCGTCGTCTTTGCCGTCGACCTGCGCTGGCTGCCGATCGGCGGCATCGAGAGCCTGGCCTCGGACAAGACCGGTTTTGACCGCGCCACCGACATCGCCGTCCATCTCATCCTGCCGGTTTCCGCGCTCGGCTTCATCTATCTCGCGCTCTATCTGCGCATGATGCGCGCCGGCATGGCCGAGGCGTGGCGGCAGGATTTTGTGCTCGCCGCCCGCGCCCGGGGGCTGTCACGCCGCCGCATCGTGCTCGCCCATGTCGCCCGCAACGCGCTCTTGCCGCTGGTCACCATGCTCGGCCTGCAATCGGCGCAGATGCTTGGCGGCAGCGTCGTCATCGAGAGCGTCTTTGCCGTGCCCGGCCTCGGCCGGCTGGCGCAGGAAGCGGTCGCCTCGCGCGACACGCCGCTGCTGCTCGGCATCATCCTCACCAGCGCCGTCCTCGTCATTGCCGTCAACCTTGCCGTCGACATTGCCTACGCCTTCCTCGACCCGCGCGTCGGCGCCAGCGAGGCCAGCGCGTGAGCGCGCTGCCGCGGTTCCTGCGCCGGCCGGAAGCGGTCGCCGGCGCGATCATCCTGGCGCTTCTGTTCGCCATGGCGCTGTTTGCGTCGCTGCTCTTCCCCGGCGACCCGCAGGCCATTGCCGGACCAGCACTGCTGCCGCCGTTCCAGGACTGGTCGCTGCCGCTCGGCACCGACCGGCTCGGCCGTGACGTGCTGGCCGAACTGTTCCACGGCGCCCGCACCTCGCTGGCGGTCGGCCTGGGGGCGGCGGCGGCGGCACTCTTCATCGGCGCGGTCGTCGGCACGCTGGCCGGCTTTGCCGGCGGCCTTGTCGACGAGGGGCTGATGCGCATCACCGATGCCTTCCAGACCGTGCCGAGTTTCCTTCTGGCGCTGGCCTTCGTCAGCGTCGTCGGGCCGTCGCTCGGCGTCGTCGTCACGGCAATAGCGCTTGGCGCCTGGACCGGACCGGCGCGTGTAGCGCGCGCCGAAGTGCTGTCGATCCGCGAGCGCGATTACGTCGCCGGCGCTCGCGTCATCGGCATGCATCCGCTTGAGATCGCTTTTCGCGAGGTGTTGCCCAACGCGTTGCCGCCGGTGCTGGCCTTGTCCTCGGTGATCGTGGCGGCCGCGATCCTCACCGAGGCAGCGCTGTCCTTCCTCGGTCTCGGCGACCCCAATCGCGTCACTTGGGGCGGCATGATCGCCGAGGGCCGCACTGTGCTGCGCACCGCGCCCTTTCTGTCGATCGTTCCGGGCATCGCCTTGGTGCTGACTGTGCTTGGCGTCTATCTCACCGGCGAAGGCGTGGTCGAAACGACGGCGGTGCGGAGGAGCCTGTCGTGACCGCACTGGCTGAGATACGCGATCTGTCTGTGCGCTATTTCAGCGATGGCAGCGAGGTAACGGCGCTGAAGGGGGTCAGCCTGGATGTTATTGCCGGCGAGCGGCTGGCGATTATCGGCGAAAGCGGTTCGGGCAAGAGCACGCTGGCGCTGGCGGTGGCTGGACTGCTGCCGGGGTCAACCAAGGTTAAGGGAAGGATCGATTGGTTCCTGAGATCGACAGGAGAGGCAGGCGTCAAGGCACCCCCCTCTGTCCTGCCGGACATCTCCCCCTCAAGGGGGGAGATTAAGCTCTCATCTGCGCTTTCGCCAATCACTGGCATTGCAGGAAGAGCGCTGGCCGCAAAGCTGCCAATCTCCCCCCTTGCGGGGGAGATGTCCGGCAGGACAGAGGGGGGTGTGACGGAACGCCGACCTCTCAAATTAACCGAACCCAGTACGCTCCCCCTTCCCGGTCGCGACATTGGTTTCGTCTTCCAGGACCCCTCCGCCAGCCTCGACCCCGTCATGACCGTCGGCAAACAGATCGCCGAAGTCGCCCGCACCCACCTCGGCCTCGACTGGCCACAAGCTTACGCCAAAGCCAAAACCCTGCTCCAACGTGTCCGGCTGCCCGACCCACAAACCGCCATGCGTGCTTTCCCGCACCAGCTCTCCGGCGGCCAGAAGCAGCGCGTTGCTGTTGCCGCGGCCATTGCAGCCGGTCCGAAACTGCTGATCGCCGATGAGGCGACCAGCGCGCTGGACACCATTGTGCAAGCCGAAATCGTCAGCCTCATTCGGCAACTGGTGGCGGAGGACGGCATGACGCTGCTGTTCATCAGCCACGACATCGCGCTGGCCGCCGAACTCGCAGAGCGTATCGCTGTATTCCGGAACGCCGAACTGATCGAACTCGGCCCGACGGAGCAAATCATAAACGCCCCGCGCCATGCCTATACGCGAACGCTGCTCGACGCCCATCTCGGCCTCGACGCCGATCCGCTGCTACGACGGGCGCCGGCATGAACTTGCTCACCGTCTCCGGTCTTACCAAGCGATACCGTCGTGGCGGCAAGGCCATCGCGGCCGTCGACGGTGTCTCCTTCGCCATCGAACCCGGCGAGACGCTGGCGCTGGCCGGGCCCTCCGGCAGCGGCAAGTCGACGATCGCGCGGCTGGTGCTTAGGTTGATCGAGCCCGACGTCGGCACCGTCCAGTTCGAAGGCGATGACTTTCTGCTCTTGAAGGGTGCGGCCCTGCGCACCAAGCGCGCGCGCCTGCAAATGGTGTTCCAGGATCCGCTCGCCGCGTTCAACCCGCGCGCCACGGTGGCTCGCGTGCTTGACGATCCCTTGCGCATCCATGCCATCGCTTCCCGCGCCGAGAGGCCGGCCCGCATTGCTGCCTTGCTGGATCGCGTCGGGCTGGCAGCCGATCTCGCCCCGCGCGCCATTCACGAAATCTCCGGCGGCCAGCGCCAGCGCGTCGCCATCGCCCGCGCCATTGCGACAAACCCGTCGCTGATCGTGCTCGACGAGGCAGTGTCGGCGCTCGATGTTTCGGTGCGCGGACAGATCCTCGAACTGCTGCTCGACCTGCAAGCCAGGGAACGGATCGCCTATCTCTTCATTTCGCACGATCTCGGCGTGGTCCGTGCGATCGCTCACCGCGTCGTCCTTCTCGACGCCGGGCGGATCGCCGAGAGCGGCGACGCCCGCACCATCATCGACGGGCCGCAATCGGCGGTCGGCAAGGCGCTGGTGGCGGCCGCGCCAAGATTGAACAGGATCCGGCCATGATCCCGCAAAGTGCAAACCCGTTTGCGGACAAGATCATGGTCAAAGGCAAGGACACATCATGACCGATCCCGAAGCAGCCAGAGCCGAAAAACTCTCGCGCGAACTCGATTTCGCCTTCCGCAACCGCGCCGATCTCTACCGCCTGTTTCTCGACGAGCTGACCGGCGAACTCGGCGCGGAAAAGGCCGAGGCGATCATGATCCGCACCATCGAGCAGCGCGGCAAGGAGGTGGCGGCCGCCGCCTTCGCCCGTTTCGGACCTAACGACGCGCCGGCCATCGGCGAGGCATTTTTGGCCGTCAGCCCGGATGGCGGCCTGATGTATCCGACCGATGTCGAGCGCGGGCCGGACCACATCGCCTTCAAGGTGAAGCGTTGTCCGCTGAAGGACGCCTGGGTCGAGGCCGGTGTCGGTGATGAAAAACTCGCCACGCTCTGCCGCATCGCCGGCGCTTTCGACCGTGGTCTGTTCGAGGCAACGGGCGTGCGCTTCGACAATGTCACCTGGACGCCGGGCCACGGCCCCGGCTGCTGCCACATCGCGCTGACCAACAGGGATGCCGCCGGATAGCCAATGCTGATCAGCCGGCGGCAAACACATGCAGCTCCGTGCCCGCCTGTTCGGCAGCAGTGCGCAGGTCGGCCTTCGGTTCGCTGTCGGTGACGATATCGGCAATGTCATCGAGCCCGCAGATGCGTTCGAGACTGCTGCGGCCAAACTTGTCGTGGGTCACCACCAGCACCGTCGACAATGAACGCGATATCATTGCGCGTTTAACGGCTGCGGCGCCCGAGATCATGTCGCTCGGACCATCGGCGCTTATCCCCGATGCCCCGATAATGGCGACGTCGGCATTGTAGCGGCGCAGGAACTCGACGGTGTCTTCGCCAAGCACGCTGCCTTCGCGGCTGTCATAGGTCCCGGGGCAAAGCAGCACGCGGAAGGTCGGATTGGCGCCGGCCACCGAGGCCACGCCGGTGGAATTGGTGATGATGGTCAGGTCGCGCTTCAGCTGCGAAAGGTTGCGCGCCACCTCATAAGTGGTCGAACCGCCATCGATCATCACGATCTGGCCCTTCTGGACCAGGCCCGCTGCGCCGCGGCCGATGCGGGCGCGCTCCTCGACCAGGGTCAGGCCGCGCTCCGAAATCACCGGCTCTGATGTCACCAGCGAGATCGTCGCACCGCCATAGGTGCGGTTGATCAGCCCGGCATCGCCGAGTTCGATGAGATCGCGGCGGATGGTCTCGCCGGCGACGCCGATGCGCCGTGCAAGTTTGGAGATGCGGATGGACGCCGACCGGCGCACTTCCGAAAGGATAAGCGCGTGCCGCTCCTTCTTCGTCAGTCGGCCCTGATCCATGATTATTCCATTCCCTTTGCAGCAATCAGTGCGTCGGCAAGCTCGGCAAACCCTTGCGCGCCGCGCCCGCTTGTGACGAAGGCAGGAGATGCCGGAAGTTCGCCGGCGAAGTCCAGCACATTAGCGACACCGACGCTGTTGGGGAAGAAGCCGAACATTGGCGCATCGTTTGGACTATCGCCGACGAAGACAATGCTGTCCTTGTCGTGGTCTATGTCTATACCAAAACAGTCGCGCAAGAATAGCCGGCTTGTTGACAGTTTGTCGTATTTGCCGAACCAGCCATTGACATGGATGGACGAGATTTTCGCCGCCGCTCCATAGCGCTGAAAGATAGCGACGATCTTCAGCACTTCAGATTTGGGCAGCGGCGCGACATCCTCGCGAAAATCGATCGCCAAATCGGCTTCGCGATAGGCCTGGTCAGCGGCGACCGCCGCACCCGGAATTTCCGCGAGCACGGCGCGTTCGATCTCGCGCAGGCGCGCCGCGTCAGCCTGCCTTTCCCCGGCACTCCTGGCATAGTGACGAACGATGCGCTTGGCAGTGCCGTCATAGCGGAAATAGAAAGCGCCGTTCTCGCCGATCACGCCATCGACCGGCCATTGCCGCGCGATCAGGTCGCACCAGCCGGCAGGGCGGCCGGTCACCGGCGCGACAAGGAAGCCGGCCTGCTTCAGCCGCTCGAGCGCCGCATAGGCTTTTGCCGGCAGCCGTCCCTTGTCGGTCAAGGTGTCGTCGATATCGGTCAGAACGACGGCGATGTTGCGCCGGTCTAGCGCGGTGAAGTCGGCAAGCGGACGCAGCACCCGCTCAGGCTCCCGCCGCAACCGTTTCGAGCGAGGCAGCCGCGACGTCGAGCATGGTGAACCTGTCGCGGATCAGCCGGGCATTGGCGACCGCCTCGTCGTAGAAGCCAGCCGGTATGGCAACCTCCTGCGGCGTGGTCGGCGCGCCGGCGGCGCGCAGTGCTGCCGCGATCTCGCGCGCCGGGCGTGCCACCCGCACCAGCCTTTCACGATGCGAGCGCCATTGCTTGGCCAGCATGGTGTTGATGGCGTTTGCCCGTTCGCGGTCCAGCAGCTTGGGCTTGAATGCCGCCCAGCAGGAACGTCCGAGCGTTTCGCCGAAGATCTCGATGAAGCGTTCTGGCGTATCCGCGGACGGCGCGAGCTGCAGCTCCGGCAGTGCCAGCACGCGCTCCTGCAGCCGCGCCATCGTCAACGTCGTCACCGCTATGTGTTCGCCGTGATGCGCCTCAGGCAATCCCTGGCCCCGCATGTCGATATAGTGGGCGATCAGATGTTCGCCCTGGCTGGCCGGATAAGAGCCGCCGCACAGTGTCATGCCGAGACCGGACATGACCAGCGTGCGCACCAGCACTTCCATCGCCTCAAGGTCGCCGGTCCCGAGTTCGCCGGCCTTGGCGATGAGCGCCTTCTCGTCCTCGGCCAGAAGCATGAACGGCGCCTGCCTGTAGGGCGTGCCGAGCAAAAGATGCGCCATCAGCCAATCGGTCTGCGCGGTCGGCCGCGCCATCGAATCGCCGAAGCCGGCAGCGATCAGCCGGTGCGGCGCTCGCGCCATGACATCGAGATCGAGGAAGACACCGACCGGCAGGCTCGCCGTCAGCGATTTCTTCAGGCCGTCCTCTGTGATTGCCGCAGACACCGAGGTGTAGCCGTTCATCGACGGCGCGGTGCCGAACACCGCATAGGGCTTTTGGGTCAGATGGGCGGCATATTTGGTGATGTCATTGATCGAGCCGGATCCGACCGCGACCAGACCGCTGGCGTCTTTCGTGCGGGCGATCACCGATCGCACGGCGTCCATGTCGGGATGCGGATGGCGCGGCAGGATGATCTTGTCGACATCGATCGAGCCGCGCAGCGCAATGGACACTCTCTCGCCGAGAGCCAGCCTTGTGTCGGGATCCATGACAACGGCGAGCCTGCGGCCGAGCGGCAGCGGCTTGACCAGCGCATCGGCTTCGTCGCCGAGACCGCGCCCTATGACGATGGTCTTCAGCGGCACCGACAGCATTCCCTGGCTATCCGGGTCAGGCAGCGTGCCGGCAATAAGGCGATCGAGCATTTGTCTGGACATAGGATGCAGTCCGGTCAGTCAGCATGAAGCGGGGTCAGGGCATCGAACAAGGTGCGATACCGGCGGTAACTTCTGTCGTAGGCGGCCTTGGCGGAAGGATCAGGGTCGATCGTCTCGATGTGGCCGGCCAGCCTTTCAGCCGCCTGCCGCACTGAGGAGGTAAGGCCGATGGCTGCGGCGGCAAGGATTGCCGCACCGATCGGCGAGGCATCGGCCGCACCCGCGATCTCGACCGGCCTGCCGCTGACATCTGCCCGGATTTGCCCCCACACCCGGCTGCGCGCGCCACCGCCTGAGAGCCGGATGCGCCCGGTTGTTATGCCGAGCTCGTCCAGCCGGTCGACAACGTCGCGCATGGCGAAGGCGCAGCCTTCCAGCACTGCGCGAGCGCAGGCCGCTTTGCCGTGGAAGGATGTCAGGCCGTAGAAAGCGGCACGCGCTTCGGCGATCCAGCGCGGCGCCATGGCACCGGACAAGGCCGGCAGGAACAGCAAATCGTCGCTGCCGGCAACCACCGCCGCCGCCAGTTCCGACATCGCCGCCGGCGAATCGACGCCGAAGGTTGTTAGAAACCACGTCACCGCGCCGCCCGAGAGCCATCCGGGGTTGGAGATGAAATAGCCGTCGCCGAGAAAGCCATGGGTCTCGACCAGGCCGCCGGGGTCGAGGCGAAGCGTGCCGGACACCGCGCCGACCACTTCGGCCGTGCCGAGATTGCAGGCGACGACACCGGGCACGACAACCCCGGCGCCTATGGCGGCCGAAAAATCATCGCCGGTGCCGACCGCCAGCAGCGTGCCCACAGGCAGACCGGTGAGCTCGGCGCCGGCGTGGGTCAAGGCGCCGGCGATCTCAGATGCATCGTCGATGCCGGGCAATTTGGTCGCATCGATGTCGAAGGCCGCCAGCAGATCGCCGGCATAGTTGTGCTCCTTCAGTCCATAGAGCATGGTTGTCGAGGCCAGCGCGTGATCGATGACGGCACGACCGCACAGCGCCGCGACCACGAACGATACCGGTTGATGCCAGAGCGCCACCCGGCGCGCTTCGGGCAGGTTGCGCGCGGCCCAGCGGATTTTCGCCGCCATATGGGTGGCGTCCAGAACGAGACCGGTGCGCTCACGGATGAAGTCCGGATCGATGCCGGCGATCTCTGCGACCGCGCGCCGGTCCATCCAGATGATGCACGGCGCCAGCGCCTCACCGCTGTCGTCGACCGCGACGCAGCCGTCGAGCTGGCCGGCAATGGCAATACCCTTGATATCGGACGGTGCAAGCCCAGCCTTGTCGAGCGCGCCGGCAATCGCCGGCTTGAGCGCGGCGAGCCACAGCGCCGGATTCTGTTCGGCCCAGCCGGGCGCCGGGAAGGCCGGTTGGTACAACACACCGGCCTCGCCACGCAGCTGCAATTCGTCATCGACAACAACCGCCTTCAGGCTTTGTGTGCCGAGATCGATGCCGATGACTGGCATTAGACGCGCTCGCAATCCGCGAGGACATCCCGCAATTGCGAGAGGATAGAACCTTTCGTCGGCGAATAGGAGCCATCGAAAATCGCTGTGCCAATGGTAAAAGCGTTGGCGCCGGCCAGCTTGATCGCCTTGAGCCGATCGGCTGATGCCACGGCGCCGGCGACAATCAGATGCCGCGACGGACCAAGCCCGCGCCGGGCTGCGCGCACCAGTTCGGCCGGGTCGGCCTCGGTGGCGCGATAGGCGAGGATGTCGCATCCCGCACAACCCTTCTCGGCGAAGGCCCGGCAGTCGGCCTCGACGTCCTCGGCCGAGCCGCCGAGCTTGGTTGGATGGCCGACCGGCCGCCCGGGAAAAGGGTAGTATTCGGTGCCGCTCCCCTCCAGCAGCGCCATGATCTCGTCGACCTGAGTACCACCGAGCAGGCGCTGGATGCCGAGATCCCTGGCGATGCGCGCGGAATTAAGGCAGGCCTCAGCCGTCGTCGAGACAACTTCCATGTAAGTGGTGGCGCCTGTCCGGCCAATGGCGACAGCGAGCTTGCGCAGCACATCCGGCGCGACGCCAATATCCTTGAAGCCGACATGCTTCAGGCCGACCGGCTCGATCAAATCGACCAGGTCGAGACAGTCCTCGACCGTGCGATCGTGGCGCGTCAGCATGAAGATGAAGTCCATCCGAAAGGTCCCTCGCCTGGTCGGGAAAGCCGGTTTGCTGCCGGTCTGTTAACACCTCCCAGCCATTTGTTGCAAGGTGCCACATTTTGATTTGCAGTACCACACATTTTATGACAGAACGGGCGCCGGCCCGCCAGGCACGACTTCTAGGGAGAGGGAAGAATGCTCAAGCCGCTGAGACGTACCGCGTCCAGACTGCTCGTCGCAGCCGTATTTGTGTGGCCCCTGACGTGGCAAGTGACACAAGCGGCCGCGTGGGATCTGAAAGAGGCGTCGAAACCCTATAGCGGCCAGACCATCCGCATGGTCGGCGAGGCGCTGCCGCCGCTCGAAGCGCTGAAGAAGATGGCGCCGGAGTTTGAAAAACAGACCGGCATCCATGTCGAAGTCGAGATGTACGAGCACTCGGAAGCCGTCAACAAGGTGCAGCTCGATCTCAACTCGCACCGCGGCCGCTACGACGTCATCATCCAGCCGCATCGCGAACTCGGCAAGTTCGCCACCAACAACCATCTGGTCGAAATCGCCAAGATGATGGCCGACCCGGCTTTGCGCGATCCGAGCTTCGAGCCGGAGAAGCAGCTCTACCAGACCGCCTGGCACGAAATCTCCTGGTATGACGGCAAGGAGTACGGCTTCCCCTTCACAGTGCTCAACATGTTCATGTGGTATCGCTCGGACCTGCTCGCCGATCCCAAGGAGCAGGCAGGCTTCAAGGCCAAGTATGGCAACGACCTCGCTCCCGCCAAGGACTGGAAGCAATACCGCGATATCGCCGAATGGTTCTATCGCCCCGACCAGGGTTTTTACGGCACCGCCCTGCAGGGCAAGCGCCATGAGGCGCTGTGGTATGAGTGGCTCAATTTCCTTTATTCCTTCGGCGGCGACGTGCTCGACGTGAAGAGCGGCTCGGCCTGCGGCCCGGTCATCGTCAACAGCCCCAAGGCCGTCGCCTCGCTCGAATATTACAAGAGCCTGCTGCAATTCTCGCCGCCGGACAGCCTCAACTATTTCTGGGATGATGTCATGGCGCTGATGCAGCAAGCCAAGGTCGCCGAGCTGATTATGTGGAACGACGCAACCTATGCCGTATCGGTCGACACCACGGCCTCCACCGTGGTCGGCAAGGTTGGCTTCGATCTCGTGCCGCAAGGCGACGGCGGCAAGATCGGCCAGGTCGAGGGCTGGACCTATCTGATCCCGGTCTATTCGAAGAACCAGCAGGCCGCCTTCCTCTTCGTCCAGTGGATGATGGGCTATGACCGCCAGCTCGAGCAGCATCTCAATGGCGGCGCTTCAGGTCGGCCCGATGTCTATGCTTCGGCGGAGGTGCAGAAGCTGCCCTATGCCAAGGCTTCGATGGAGGCCAACGAGCATGCGGTGCCGAAGGCGACGCTGCCGCAATCGGCCGAGATGACCGACATACTGGTGCGCGAACTGTCGTCCTACCTTGCCGGCGAAAAGGAGGCGCAGGCCGCCCTCGACACCGCCGCCACCGATATCTCGACATTGCTCGGTTCTTGCGCACCAATGACCTATCCGGCACGATAGGCCTTGAGATGTCGCGCAGAGGCTACCCGCACAAGCGGGTAGCCGTTCTTGTCCGCAGGAAACGCCCGTGACGAACCGCACTCCATCGCCGCGCGGAATGCCGCTTCTCGACCGTGGGGTGGGGCCGCTCTTGATGCTGCCGGCGACACTGCTCGTCGTCGTCTTTTTGGTCGGCCCGTTCTACTACATGGTCTACACCGCGCTGACCGACCTCAGCTTCGCCGACGCCAGCCATGCTGGCGCCTTCGTCGGTTTCGACAATTTCCGCAAGCTGATGCGCAACGACCCATTCTTCTGGGCATCGTTCCTGCTGACGGTGAAATTCGTCGTCATCGCCGTCGGCCTTGAGTTCCTGCTCGGCTTTGCGCTGGCCTTCCTGATCTTCCGCTTCGTCGCCAGCCAGCGGCTTCTCACCACACTGCTGCTCATCCCGATGATGATCGCGCCGGTCGCCGTCGGGCTGATCTGGCGGCTGCTGTTGCAGGGCGATTTCGGCATGCTCACCTTCTACATGCGCAAGGTCGGCCTGCTGGCGCAGAATTCGGCGGTGCTTTCGGCACCCGACCTGGTGTTTCCGACCATCGTCGCCATCGATGTCTGGCAGTGGACGCCTTTCGTCACCCTGATCATGCTCGCCGGGATGATGAGCCTGCCGCGCGCGCCGTTCGAGGCGGCGATGATGGATGGCGCCAAACCGTTTCAGATCTTTCGCGATGTCATGCTGCCGCTGCTGCGGCCCGTCATCGCGCTGGTGTTATTGCTGCGCGGCATCGATGCCTTCAAGGAGTTCGACAAGGTTTTCCTGATGACCGGCGGCGGTCCGGGAACGCTGACCGAACTGGTGTCGATCTACGCCTACCGCGTCAACTTCCGCAACTGGGACCTCGGCTACGGCGCCGCGGTCGCCTTCATGATCTATCTCGTCGTGCTGATCCTGTGCTCGGTCTTCTACAAGGCCGTCTACTGGTCGAGCCGCAAGCAGGTGGGGGCGTTTTGAGGGCGCTGCGATGATCGATCAGTCCACCAACCGCGCCTGGAAAAGCTTTGCCTGGGCGGTGTTGCTCGTCGCCGTCGTGGTGGCGCTGACGCCTTATGTCTGGATGGTGCTGGCGTCGTTCAAGAACCGCGTCGATCTTCTGTCTTCTGTGCCGAAATGGATTTTTTCGCCGACGCTTGCCAGCTATCCCGCCGTCTTCATCGACAAGGAATACTGGCCGCTGGCGATCAATTCGGTGCTGATCTCGGTGTCGTCGACCATACTCTGCATCGTCATCGGCGCGCCAGCGGCCTACGGCTTTGCCCGCTCCAATTTCCCCGGCAAGGAAGACCTGTTCTTCTTCTTCCTGACCACGCGCATGGCACCGCCGATCTCGATCGCCGTGCCGCTGTTCCTGTTCTTCACCTCGCTTGGCCTGATCGACACCATCTACGCCGTGGTGATCGCCCACACCTCCTTCAACCTGTCGCTCGTCGTCTGGATGATGCGCGGCTTCTTCGCCGAAATCCCCAGGGAGATCGACGAAGCCGCGATGATGGACGGCCGCTCGCGGCTCGGCGCATTCTTCCTCGTCGTCGCGCCGCTGGCCGCACCCGGCATCGGCGCCACAGCGGTGCTCTGCTTCATCCTGTCGTGGAACGAGTTCCTCTATGCCTTCATCCTCGTCGCTTTCGACGGGCGGCCGCTGACCGTCGGCATACCGGGGCTGGTGACGCCGCATGGCACGCTCTGGGGACAGGTCGCGGCAGTCGCGATCGTGGCAACGCTGCCGATCGTGCTTTTCACGTTCCTTGTCCAGAAACAGCTCGTCCGCGGCCTCACCTTCGGCGCGGTCAAGGGTTGAAGGGATCTTGTATGGCAATTGTTTTCGACGGCGTCACCAAGGCCTTCCCGGACGGGACGGTGGCGCTGCAGGCGCTCGATCTTGCTTTCGAGCCCGGCGAATTCCTGGTTCTGCTCGGCCCGTCCGGTTCCGGCAAGACGACAGCCTGCCGGCTGCTCGCCGGGCTGGAGCGGCCGACCGCCGGGCGCATCATGGTCGAGGGCCTCGATGTCACCGACCTGCCGCCGCGCCTGCGCGGCATGGGCATGGTGTTCCAGAACTATGCGCTCTACAGCCATAAGAGCGTCTACGAGAACATCGCCTATCCCTTGCGCATCCGAAAGATGCCGGCCGCCGAGCTTGACCGCTGCGTCCGCGCCATGGCCGAGCTGCTCGAAATCACCCGTTACCTCGACCGCCGCCCTTCGCAATTGTCGGGCGGCCAGGCGCAGCGCGTGGCTGTGGCCCGCGCACTCGTCTGGCAGCCGAGCCTCTGTCTGATGGACGAGCCGCTGTCCAATCTCGACGCCTTGTTGCGGCTCCACATGCGCACCGAGCTGAAGCGTCTGCATCGCGAGCTGAAAAAGACCTTCGTCTTCGTCACCCACGACCAGGAAGAGGCGATGACGCTGGCGACCAGGGTCGCGGTGTTGCGCGAAGGCGCACTGATCCAGTACGACGACCCGCGCGAGATCTATCGGCGGCCTGCCAATCGCTTCATCGCCGAATTCATCGGCCGTCCAGCGATGAACACGTTCGATGGCGATGTCCGCGCCGGCGTCTTCCACGCCAGCGGTTTCACTTGCCCGCTTCCGGGAAAGCCTGATGGTCCCATCGTGCTCGGCATTCGCCCGGAGCAGATCCAGCTTGTCGACGCGACTGCCGGCGACGCCATCCTGTTTGCCGTCGACGTCGTCGAACCGGTCGAGCCGGACGTGCTGATCTTCGCCAATAGCGAGGCCAACGCGCTGATCGTCAGGACTGTGAATGACGATCGCGCTTTCGATCCCGGCCAGCCGCTTTATCTACACTTTCCGCCGGCGGCGCTGCACACGTTCGATGCGGTTTCGGGAGCGCGGCTGCCGTGAGCTCGCTACTCGCTTTGGTGCCGCTCGCCGCCGCGGCACTTGTCTGGCGGCTGTTCTACAGCTTCAACCGGTCGCGGCGCTGGTTCTCGATGGGGGAACTCATCTTCTGGGACGCCATTGCACTGGTAATCCTGCAGCTTGTCTGGCTGATCTGGTTCTGAATGCGCATTCCAGTAACGCAGATCAGTAGCCCAGCGCACAACCGTCCTTGCGCGGATCGGAGGCACCGGTGAGCGTGCCCTTTTCCCAATCGATCAGCACCAGTTGGCCGCCGCCATGCGGCTCCTCGGCGATCGAAATCTGATGGCCGCGCTGACGCAGGCCGGCGATCGCCTCAGCCGGAATGCCGCGCTCGGCCAGCACGGCATTGTCCTTGTAGAACACCCGTGGCGCATCCAGTGCCTGCTGCGGGTCCATGCCGAAATCGATCATGTTGGTCAGCAGATGGACATGGCCGAACGGCTGGTAGCCGCCGCCCATCACCCCGAACGGCATCACCACCTTACCCCCTCGCGTCGCCATGCCAGGCATGATGGTGTGCATCGGTCGCTTGCGCGGCGCGATACGATTTGGATGGCCTTCCGTAAGGCGAAAACTGCTGCCGCGATTCTGCAGCACGACGCCTGTCTTGGGACCGACGACGCCGCTGCCGAAGGAACCGAAGGTCGAGTTGATGAAGCTGACCGAATTGCGGTCGCGGTCGACCACGGAGATATAGACGGTGTCGCTGCGCGGCAGCTCAAGCCGCGGCAGATGCGTCATGGCGAGCGCCGGATCGATGGCGGCGCGCAGCCGCTCCGCATAAGCTGCCGACAGCAGTTGTTCGACGGGGACCTGGACGAAATCCTGGTCGCCGATGAAAGTATCGCGGTCCTGGTAGGCAAGCCGGCCGGCTTCGATCTCGAGATGCAGCCGCTGGGCACTGTTCGGCTCCAACGAACCAAGGCTGAAGCCCGAAAGCACATTCAGCATGATCAGCGCCGTCATGCCCTGATTGTTCGGTGGCATCTGATGGATATCGTAGCCGCGATAGGACGTATTCACCGACGTGACGTAGTCGCCCTTGGTTGCAGCGAAATCGTCCAGCGCATGCAGCCCGCCCAGCGCGCCGAGACGCGCCACCAGATCACCGGCGACCTCGCCCTCATAGAAGCCGGCGCGACCTTGCTTCGAGATTATGCGCAAGGTTTCCGCGAGTTCCGGCTGCCGATGCACATCACCGGCCTGTGGTGCCCGGCCGTTCGGCAGGAAGATCCGCGCCGCATGTTCGTCGGCGGCGAGCAGGGCGACCTCGTCAGCCCAATCGAAGGCGACGCGATCATGAACGACATAGCCTTGTTCGGCATAGCGAATGGCCGGAGCCAGCGCGGCGTCGATGCCCTTCCTGCCGTGATCTTCAAGCAGCCGGCACCACGCGTCGATGGCGCCCGGAACGGTGACGGCATGCGGTCCGGTTCCAGGCAGTTCGCCATGGCCCCGCTCCAGAAACCAATCGGCATTTGCAGCAGCAGGCGATCGCCCCGAGCCGTTGAAGGCCAGCACCTCGCCCTCGCCTTTGGGGCTGTAGAGCACAAAACAGTCGCCGCCGATGCCGGTCGATTGCGGCTCGACGACGCCTTGCACCGCCGCAGCGCAGACAGCGGCATCCATGGCATTGCCGCCGGAGCGCAGCATGTCGATGGCGGCCAGCGTCGCCAGCGAATGCGATGTCGCCGCCATCGCTTCTGTCGCGCGAACCGGCGAGCGTCCGGGGAACTGAAAATCACGCATGCAATCCTCCGATGATCCACCCGCCGGTACTAACCTCAATGCTTGATACGGTCGCGCATCGCGTACCACAACATCCCCAGCACATAGAGCGGGCCCCGCAGCGCCGTACCGCCCGGGAACGGCATCGGCGTCAGCGTCGAGAACAGGTCCAGCCGCGAGGCGTCGCCCGTAATCGCTTCGGCCAAGAGCTTGCCCGACAGCGTTGACAGGATGACGCCCTTGCCGGAATAGCCATGCGCGAAATAGACCTCGCCATAGTGCCCGACATGCGGCAGCCGCGACGTGGTCACCGACACCAGGCCGCCCCAGGCATGATCGATGCGGCAGCCCTTCAGTTGCGGGAAGGTGGCCTCCATATGCGGCCGCACGAAGCCGGCAATGTCGGCCGGCGGCGATGGCGTGTAGCGCTCGCCGCCGCCGAACAGCAGCCGACCGTCCGCCGACATGCGGTAGTAGTTGACGACGAAGCGCGTGTCGGACACCGCGACATTGGCCGGGATGACATTGTGTTTGCCCTCCAGCGGTTCGGTGGCGACGATGTAGTTGCCGACCGGCATGATGCGGCTGTTGACGCGCGGCTCCAGCCCATGCAGCAACGCGTCGCCGGCCAGCACGACATGTTTGGCCCTTACCGACCCCTGCGCCGTCGAGACCCGGATCGAAGGCTCGCGCTCCAGCTTCACCGCGACGGAATTTTCGTGGATGACGACACCGGCCGCCACGGCGGCATGGGCAAGGCCGAGCGTGTAGTTCAGCGGATGCATATGGCCGCCGAGCGGCTCATACATCGCGCCATGATAGGGCGTGTCCACCTTGCCGCGTGCCTGCGCCGCCGACAGGATCTCGACGTCGCGGAACTTCATCACGCTCTCGAGGCATTTGGCCTCGTCTTCGAGATCCCTGAGGTCGGAGCCATTAACGGCACCGACGAGATGGCCGGTCAGCCGCAGATCGCAGTCGATGGCGTGGCGCTCGATGATGTCGAGCACCAGGCCCCGCGCCTCGAAGGCGAGGTCGAACAGCGCCTTCGCCCGCTCGGGGCCGTAGAGCTTGACCAGCCCCTTGGCGCCTTTGCGCAGGCCGGGGATCATCTGGCCGCCATTGCGGCCCGACGCGCCCCAGCCGATCTTGCCGCCTTCGAGCAGCACCACCTTCAGGCCGCGCTCGGCGGCATGAAGGGCGGCCGACAGCCCGGTGCAGCCGCCACCGACCACCACCAGATCGGCGCCGACATCTCCCACCAGCGCCGGATGGTCCGGCGCCGGATTGGCGGTGGCGACATAATAGGAATTGCCGATATCGAGGCTCGAATTGAAACCCGTTGAGCCGGAGGCCATGATCACACCTTCAGCAGCAAATGGTCGCGTTCCCAGCTCGTCACCACGCTCTGGAACAGGTCGAGTTCGACGCTCTTGACGCGCAGATAGGTCTGGAAAAAATCCTCGCCGAGCAATGCCCGCACCGGCTCGCAAGCAATGAAACGATCAAGCGCCTCCTCCATCGTTTTCGGCAGCGTGCTTTTGATCTTGTAGGCATTGCCCGAGGCCTCAGCCGAGCGCGCCAGCTTCTGCTCGACGCCGAGATAGCCGGCAAGCAGCGAACCGGCGATCGCCAGATAGGGATTGCAATCCGCTCCCGGCAAGCGGTTCTCTACCCGCCGGGCGGCGCGGCCACCTGCCGGCACGCGCAGGCCGCAAGAGCGGTTGTCATGCGACCATTCGATGTTGGCCGGTGCGCTGTGGTTCGGCCGGATGCGGCGGAACGAGTTCACGTTGGGTGCGAACAGCGGCATGATCTCGGGCACATATCTCTGCAGGCCGCCGATGAAATGGCCGAACATTTCGGTGTCTGCATCATCTCTGTCGGCAAACAGCGCGGCGCCTGTCGTTTCATCGACGACAGACATGTGCAGATGCATCGAGCTGCCAGCCTGCGCGGCGATCGGCTTGGCCATGAAGGTGGCGTGCATGCCGCTCTGCTGCGCTGCCTGGCGCGTCAGCCGCTTGAACAGCAGCACCTGGTCGGCGAGTGGCACCGCGTCGCCGTGCAGCAGATTGATCTCCAGCTGCGCGGTGCCCGATTCATGGATCAGCGTGTCGAGCGGCAGGCCGGCGGCTGCGGCATAATCATAGACGCGCCTTATCACCGGCTCGAATTCTTCCAGCGCCACCATGTCATAGGGATGCTGCGAGCCCTCGGCGCGGCCATTGGCGCCAACCGGTGCCGTCAGCGGCCGGTCGGGATTCGGATTGGGCGCGGTCAGATAGAATTCGACTTCCGGCGCCACCACCGCGCGCCAACCGCGCTTCCGGTAGAGATCGAGCACGGCGCGCAGCACATGTCGTGGCGAGGCCATCCAGGGCTTGCCTTCCATGTGGAAGGCGTCGGCGAAGACATAGGCTTTGCCAGCGCCACCGCCCGGCGCCAGGCACAGCGTCGACATATCAGGCACCATGCGCATATCCGGGTCTTGATAGGCAAAGCCTTCGTCGATCGAACCGGAGTAGCGGCCATCAATGCTGACCAGGAAAGCGCTGCTCGGCAGGTAAAGTGCGCGGTCTTCCAGCGCCTTGAGGAATTTTGCTGTCGGCAGCGCCTTGCCGCGCAGCACGCCATTCATGTCGGGCACCAGGCACTCGACCTCCGTGATGCCGTGCTGGGCGAGCCAGGCCTTGGGATCGTTGCCGGTGAAGAGAGCGGTGTTGGTATTTTTGTCCTGCATTTTGGTTCACGTACCTATGAGAGAGAGTATGGCTTGCGCGGCCACATCCGTTCCAGGGGTCAGCGCCATCTTGGCAGCATTGTCCCTGAGGCGGGCGCGCATCGCATCGTCGGCCAGCAGGCCGAGAATGGCTCTCTCCAATCCCCCTTCGGTCCAGGCGTCGCGGCCGATATGGTCGCCCACGCCCGTCTCTCCCGCGCGTTGCGCATTGTCATGTCCGTCCCAGCAATAGGGCATGATCAGCGACGGCACGCCGAAGCGCAGCGCCTCGCAAAAACTGTTGTTTCCTCCGTGATGAATAAACAGGTCCGACTTCGCCACCACCGAAGGCTGCGGAAACCAGGCGTCGAGATAGACATTGTCCGGCACCGCGCGGTAGGCGTCGCGCAGGCCGCCGGCATTGACGATGAAGCGCGCCGGCAGCCGGTCGAAGACGGCGAGCATGCGTTCGATCAGCCCGACATCCATCGCGCCGAGACTGCCGAAGCTGACATAGACCAGCGGCCCGCCATTGCGCGGAAACACCGGCACCTCGAACGGCCCTTCCGAGCGCACGCAGCCTTCGAGATAAACGAAGCGTTTGGGGTCGAGCGGCTCGGCCCGCTCACGCCGTACGATCGCTGGCGTCAGCAGCAGATTGAGGTCGGGTGATGTCTCGAGGAACAGGCCCTTGGGCAACGGCGCCAGGCCGGCATCCGCGCGAAAACGGTTGAAGCACTCATGCGCGGGTGCGGAGGCCGCGAGATAGCGCGCTTCGAACGCCGCACGTTGCGGGTCGTCGGCACCCATCCCCGAGAGATAGGGCGGCACCTCGGCATCCGGCAGTTCCGTCTCGGCACAGGAGACGACGCGCACCCACGGGCAGCCGGCGGCGGCGATCGCCGGGAACATGATGACGTTGTCGAGCACCACCGCGTCCGGCTTCAGCCGCGCCAGCAATTGGCGCAGCGGCGCCTCGGCGTTGACGGCGGTGTCGACGATCGCTTGCCAGGTCGGCGCGACATAGGTCTCGAGCTGGTCGATCGGGCTCAGCCGGAAATGCGGCAGGTGCCGGCGCACGAAGGCCTGCCAATAGCTCTGGCGGTCGCTGTCGCTCAGCGGCTCATCCGTCGGCAGATGGTATTCCTGGAAGCCATAGTCGGTAAAGACGCCGGAGAAGCCGGCATGGCAGATGAAGACGGGGCGAGCGCCCCGTGCGCGCAATGCCTGTGCGATACCGACGCAATTCAACGCGGCGCCGAAACTGGCTTCGGGAAACAGCGCGATGGTCGGGCTGGCTTTACGCGTCAATTATTCCTCTTCAATCCGGCCGGCTGATCATGCCGAACAGTGCGGGAGCTCCGCGGCTGGCTGCTTGCGGTCGCTGGCTGCGGGAGAGCCGCAGGTGGATGCGAAGCAGATCGGCAGCCACCTCATACTGCCGGCTTTCAAGATAGTCGAGTATGCCCGAGTGTTCGCGCAACGATTGCCGCAGCCGAAACACGTTGACGCCGGAATAGATGCCCGGCAGCCGGCGCAGGCGGAGATGATCGGCCAATGCATCCGACACAAAACGGTTGGCGCAGCCCTCGGCGATCATGCCATGAAAATCCATGTCCAGCCGCTGGAACTCGCGCGTGTCGAATGTCTCGTCCGGCAGCGCTGCAAGCGCTTCCATGCCTTGCCGCAACATTGCTGCCCGCGCCCCGTCCAGCCGAAAGCCTGGCGTCAGGATGGCCGCCGGCTCCAGCACCAGGCGGAACTCGTAGCTTTCGCCTTGCGCCTCCGGATCGTCCGGCGCGCGGCGAAACAACCAGGATTGCCCAGGCGCACGATCCAGAAGATTCTCGTCGGTCAGTTTGTTAAGTGCTTTTAGTACCGTCTTGCGATCAGCGTCGTAGCGTCGCATCAGCCCCGCGATGGTCACCGTCTGGTCCAACCGTCGCGCCGAGCGGTCGCGCAGGATGGCTTCGGCGAGCTCGTCTTCCTCCGCACTGGGTAGTTCGGCGGCAATGGCGGGCTGGGCGGCGAGGTCGACCGTCAGATGATAACCGCTGTCGGCCTCCCAGCGCACCACGCCCCGTTCCGCGAGCAGGCCGAGTGCGGCGCGTACGGGCGTGCGCGAGACATTGCACAGTGAGGCGATCTGCTGTTCGGGCAGGCGGGCGCCAGGCTCGAAGCCACGCTGCCGCGCCACATCCAGGATGCGCTGCGCCAGATCGAGATGGTTGGTGCGAGGTCGTCTGGCTACGGCTTGCATGACTTTTCTCGAATGCGAATGTGGCGCATTGGTCTGGCTGATCGCCGGAACAGGGACAATCGGCCAAATTCCTCCGTCGTTGACAGATTATGGATTGACGTACTTTTTTCTGCAATAGTACTGTCGGCACAATCGGCGAGAAAAGACCGAGGGAACAGGATCAAGGCAGGCGCGCGCGTCGCCGGCCTTGGTCCGGCAAATGATTTCGACGATCAAACCGAATGGGAGACTGCCATGACCGCTACCAGCCTGCGGCGCCGTGCGCTCAATACATCCTCAATCGCTCTCGGTCTCGCCCTGACGCTCTCGGTGCCGGCCGCCGCAGCCGACCTCGTTATTTCGAACTGGGATGGGTACATGGCACCCGACGCCATGGCCGCTTTCAAGACCGCCACCGGCGTTGCCGGCGAAGTGGTGGTGCACGCCACCAATGAAGAGATCATGGGCAAGCTGATTGCCGCCGGCGGCAAGGGCTATGACGTGGTCTTCGTCTCCTCGCCCTTCGCCGAAGTATTAAACAAGCTTGGCCTGACCGAGCCGATCGACCATGCCAAGATCCCCAACCTCGCCAACCTCTATCCCGAAGCGACCAAGCTGCCGCACGATGTCGGCAACGCTTTCTCCGTGCCTTACACCTGGGGCACGACGGGCCTCTGCTACCGCTCTGACCTTGTCAAGACGGCGCCCACGAGCTGGAGCGACCTGCTCGCCCCTTCCGACGAGATGAAGGGCAAGACCACCATGCTGGCGACCGATCGCTGGCTGCTGGCCGCCGGGCAGCTCGACAAGGGCTATTCGGTCAACGAGACCGACCCGGCCAAGATGGCCGAGGTCAAGGACCTCTTGATCTCCGCCAAGAAGACCCTGCTCGCCTATGACGACACCACCTTCTATTCCAAGCTGGTTTCCGGCGAGGCGCTGATGGTGCAGGCCTGGGACGGCTGGTGCAATTACGGCATCGCCGACAAGCCGGAGATCAAATACGTCATCCCTAAAGAAGGTTCGGACCTGTGGGTCGACACGATGGTGGTGATGAAGGCGTCCGAGCACAAGGACGACGCCTTCAAGTTCATCAACTTCATGCTCGACGCCAAGAACCACGCCTGGGCGGCGCAGAACATCGACTACAAGGTGCCGAACAAGCCGGCGATGGAAAGCCTGCCGGCCGACTTCCTGGCCAAATTCCCCAACATGGCGATGCCGGTGGCCGATCTCGTCAAGTTCGAGCAGTTGCGTGACGTCGGCGAAGCCCAGCGCGACTATTCCAAGATCGTCAGCGAGATCAAGGCCGCGCAGTAAGCGGCGCAGACTTCACGGCCGGCAGCACTTCTGCCGCCGGCCCTGAGCGGTACCCGAGAAATTGTCCCAGACCCGACTTCGTTCCTCTCTGCTGATGGCCCCGGCGCTGGTCTGGCTGACCGCGCTGATGGTGGTGCCATGCGCCCTGGTGCTGGCGCTCGCCTTCTTCCGGCGCGGCGTCTATGGCGGCATCGACTACACTTTGACGCTGGAAAATTTCGGGTTGGTCTTCGACCCGCTCTATGCCGGCATCTTCCTCAACTCAGCACGTATCGCCGGCACCGCGACCTTGATTGCGGTGGTGATTGGCTATGCCGCAGCCTATGCGATCGCGGCCGCACCGCGCCGGTGGCAGCCAATTTTCCTGTTCTTCGCCGTGCTGCCGTTCTGGTCCAACTATCTGATCCGCACCTATGCCTGGATCGTGCTGCTGAACCGCGAAGGGCTGATCACCCAGTTGCTGCGCTGGTTCGGCTACACCGGCGAACCGCCCTCGATGCTCTATACCGAAGGCTCGGTCATCGCGGGCCTCGTCTACAACTATCTGCCCTTCGTCATCCTCGCCTGCTACGCGCCGCTGTCGCGCCTCAACCCGGAACTGGCCGAGGCATCGCGCGATCTCGGCGCCTCCGCTGCCACCACTTTCCGACGTGTCATCCTGCCGCTGACCGTGCCCGGCATCGCTGCGGGTGCTGTCTTCGTCTTCGTGCTGTCGATCGGCAATTTCGTCACCCCGGCGCTGCTCGGTGGCGGCCGCTTCCAGATGATCGGCAACCTCGTTTACGACCAGTTCCTGACTGCCAATGACTGGCCGTTCGGCGCAGCGCTCGCCATGGCGCTGATCGCCATCATGCTTCTGGTGCTGATGGCGCAGGCGCTCGCCGCCGACCGCGCTGCGGGGCGTGCGGCTGAGGCAAAGGGTGACGCCGATGGCTGAGCGCTGCGCAATTCTTGCCTTCTCCCCGTTCACCGGGAGAAGGTGCCCCGAAGGGGCGGATGAGGGGCGGCGTCAACCTTTGCGACGCTCAGCGCTGCCCCCCGTCTGCCTGCCGGTATCTTCTACCCGTGAACAGGGAGAAGGACTCTGGTCGTTCGCTTGCCTTCCAATTGTCGGAGGCCGGCGATGACCCATTCCTTCACCCGTACGCTCGGCATGCGGACGATCCTCACCCTCGTCTTCGCCTTCCTCTACATCCCCATCGCCGTGCTGGTGGCGCTGTCCTTCAACGAAGGCGGATTGCCGACGGCATGGTCGGGCTTTTCGCTGAAATGGTATGCCTCGCTGGCCGGCAATTCCGCCATCCTTTCCGCTGCGCTCAACACGCTGATCGTGGCGTTGGTCTCCACGGCCATCGCCACGCTGCTCGGCACGCTGCTGGCCATCGGCATCGAGATGCGCCGGCAATACGGCAGGGGTCTCGAGGCGCTGATCTTCGCACCGATGATCATCCCCGACATCGTCCTGGCGATCGCTCTGCTGTCGTTCTTCTCCATGCTAAACCTGACCATGGGCCTGCACACCATCATCCTCGCCCATGTCGTCTTCAACCTCGCCTTCGTCTGCTCGGTGGTGCGCGCAAGGCTAAAGAGTTTCGACTGGTCGATCGTCGAGGCCTCCGCCGACCTCGGCGCCTCGGCTCTGACCACCTTCCGGCGTGTGACATTGCCGGTCATCGCGCCGGCAGTGATTGCCGGCGCTCTGCTTGCCTTCACGCTCTCGGTCGACGAGTTCATCATCGCCTTCTTCACCGCCGGTGCCGGCCGCGCCTCGACGACGCTGCCTATGCAGATCTACGCCATGATCCGCTTCGGCATCACGCCGGAGATCAACGCGCTGGCGACCATCGTCATGGCGGTATCCATCACCGCGCTGACCCTGTCGCAGCGGCTCAACCGTGGGATCATCGGCCAATGAGCGAACCGCGCACGCTGCTGGCCATTGATAACGTTTCGAAGAAGTTCGGCCGGGTCACCGCCGTCGACGGCATCTCGCTCGACATCCGCGAAAACGAGTTCTTCGCGCTGCTTGGACCCTCCGGCTGCGGCAAGACCACGCTGCTGCGCATGCTGGCCGGCTTCGAGACGCCAACCGACGGCCGCATACTGCTCGATGGCAAAGACATCGCCCGGACCCCGCCCAACAAGCGGCCGGTCAATCTGATGTTCCAGTCCTACGCGCTGTTCCCGCATATGAGCGTGCGCGCCAATGTCTCCTACGGGCTGGAGATGGAGCGCTTGCCGAAAGCTGAAATCCGTTCCCGCGTCGAGGCCATTCTGGCCACCACCGAGCTTGTCCCCTTCGCCGACCGTAAGCCTGAGCAATTGTCGGGTGGCCAGAAGCAGCGCGTCGCGCTCGCCCGCGCGCTGGTCAAACGGCCTCGGTTGCTGCTGCTCGACGAACCGCTGGGCGCGCTGGACAAGAAACTGCGCGGCGCCATGCAGATGGAGCTGAAGCGCCTGCAGCACGAAGTCGGCATCACCTTCGTCATCGTCACCCACGACCAGGAAGAGTCACTCGTCATGGCCGACCGCATGGCGGTGCTCAAGGACGGCCAGCTGCTGCAATGCGACACGCCGCACGTGATCTACGAGCATCCCACCGACCGTTTCGTCGCCGACTTCATCGGCGTGATGAATTTCGTACCGGGCAAGATGTCTGCGGATGGCGTGATCGCCGCGAACGGCGCGCGCATCACCGGCAAGGTTCCCGCCAAGCTCACACCCGGCGCTTCCGCTGTCGCTTCGGTGCGACCCGAGCGCATCCGGCTGTTCCCGTCAGCCGAGACCGCCAACCGCATCGCCGGCACGGTTGAGGCGCTGGCCTATCACGGGCTCGACCTGCAGCTGCATGTCCGCACGCCTCTGTCGCCAAAACCATTTCTGGTGCGCGTCACCGCCGATGCCGCCGACCGCCGGCCGGTCTCGTCGGGCGATCAGGTCGAACTCGGCTGGGACGCCGCCGATGTCAGAATTTTTCAGGAATAGGAGAGCTTGATGGCGCAGAAGACGATCGCGTTTTTTCCCGAAGCGGCCTACGGCCCGGCGCTCAATTCGGTCGGCATCGCGCAAGCCGTCGAGGCGCGCGGCCATAAGGCAGTGTTCCTGTCCGACCCCGGCTTTGTCGATGTCTACAAGGGTTACGGCTTCGAAGCGCATCCGGTGAACCTGTCGGAGCCGATGCCGCCCGAGCAGATGGCGAAATTCTGGGAAGACTTCATCAACGGCCACATCCCGAACTTCCGCAAATCGCCCTACGATCAGGTCGACAATTACGTGAAGGATTGCTGGACCGCGATTGTCGACAGCGCCAAATGGGCGCAGAAGGATTTGCCGCGAGTCCTGGCCGCCATCAAGCCTGATGTCATTTGCGTCGACAATGTCATCCTGTTTCCGGCCATCAAACAGTTCGGCAAGCCTTGGGTGCGCGTCATCTCCTGCTCGGAAAACGAGATCGAGGATGAGGACATCCCGCCGCATCTCTCCGGTTGCGGCGAGAACGACCATGTCGGCCACCAGCGCTATCGCGATCATTTCAATGCGGTGATCAAGCCCATCCACGACGACTTCAACGCCTTCCTCACCGCAAACAATGAAGCGCCATACCCGGTCGGTCAGTTCTTCGAGGCCTCGCCCTATCTCAATCTGCTGCTCTATCCCGAAGCGGCAAAGTTCAAACGCCGCCATCCGCTTGATACGACGAAATTCCAGTATCTCGAAGGCTGCGTGCGGCAGGAAAAGCCATACGCCGTGCCGACCTTCGCCGAGAACAATGACGGGCCGCTGCTCTATGTCTCCTTCGGCAGCCTCGGCGCTGGCGATGTCGATTTGTTGAAGCGCATCATCACAACACTGGGCAAGACCCGTTACCGCGCGCTGGTCAATGTCGGCGGCTACAAGGACCTGTACACGGATGTGCCGGACAACGTCATCGTCGAGAGCTGGTTTCCGCAGCCTTCAGTCATCCCGCAGGTCGATGCCGTCATCCACCATGGCGGCAACAACTCGTTCACGGAGTGCCTCTATTTCGGCAAGCCGGCCATCATCATGCCCTATGTCTGGGACGGCCACGACAACGCCACCCGCGTCCAGGAAACCGGCCACGGCTTCGGCATGCCGCGCTACGACTGGAGCGACGCCCAGTTGGTCAGCAGGATCGAGGCTTGCCTGACCGACCCCAAGATGAAGGCCAAGCTGGCGAAGACCTCGTCGCAGATGCGGGCACAGAACGGACCGGAAAAGGCCGCAGGGTTGCTGGAGAAGTTGCTGTGACCTCCTCCGCCCCGCACCTTTACCAAGCCTCCACCCGCACCGACCTCGTCGACTGGGGCGTCCAGTCCGACGCGCTCGACGGCGCGTCGCACTCGACCGGCAGGCTTGTCCACAAAGGACCCAACAACCAGCCGGAATCCGGCATCTGGGTCTGCACGCCCGGCCGCTGGCGGCTCTCGATTCCGCGCGACGAATTGTGCCATTTCGTCGCCGGCCGCGCGACGTACCGGTCGGATGCTGGGAGGTGGTAGAAGTCGCAGCCGGGACCGTGGTCATGTTCCCTGCCGGCTGGACAGGCGAATGCACCGTGCATGAGACCATGCGCAACGTCTACATGCTGGCTTGAACAGCAACGGAGCTTCCCAATATGCCGACACCGCACTGGCCAAAGGCCTCGACCGTGAAACTGGAGGACTGGGGCGGGGGCAGCAACACGCTTGCCGGCTCGCCGCGCGCCTCGGGCAGGATCCTCTCGCAGAACCCGGACGGCTCAAGCGAATGCGGCCTGTGGTCGTGCACGCCAGGCAGCCGCAAGGTTACCTTTGCCGCCGACGAGTTCTGCCATTTCCTGTCGGGCCGCGGGACCTATGTCCGCGAGAATGGCGAAGAGATCCCGGTCGAGGCCGGCATGCTGGTGTTCTTCCCCGCCGGCTGGGCCGGCACCTCCACCATCACGCAAACACTGACCAAGGCCTTCATGTGCCGCTGAGCACTTTTTTAAAGGAAATCGCCATGACCACGCCCATCATGCAATCCCCACTTGCCATCACCGACCTCGTCGACTGGGGCGTCATCCCGACCATGATCGAGGGCGTGTCCCACACCTCGGGCAAGCTGCTCTACAAGGGCCGGAGGGCCGTTCGGAATGCGGCCTGTGGGTCTGCACCCCCGGCAAATGGCACTGCCATGTCACCCGCGACGAGTTCTGCCACTTCCTCGAGGGCCGCTGCACCTATGTGCACGAATCGGGCGAGGTCATCCAGATCGAGCCGGACACGGCGGCGTTCTTTCCTCAGAATTGGAAAGGCGTCTGCACCGTCCATGAGACCATCAAGAAGGTCTACATGATCCGCTGAGCGGACCTGAAAGGATGACCATGCAATTCTCCGCTGACCGACCGGCTTTCTTCGTCAATCCGGACTACCGGCCGATGACCGGCACGGCAAAACCGGTGATCGATCCGGCGACGCTGGAGACCGTCGGCTCGATCTCCGCCGCAACGGACGGTGAGATCGATGCGGTGCTGTGTGCCGCAACCACGGCACAAGCCGCCTGGAAGAAGCTCGATGCCAAGAGCAGGGCCAAACACCTGCACGCCGTCGCCAACGCTATCGAGGCGGCAGACTTCACCCGCTGCGCAGAGCTGATGGTGCGCGAGATGGGCAAGCCTTATCCCGAAGCGATCGGCGAGATCGCCAATTGCGCACCGATCTTCCGCTACTACGCCGAGATGGCGCGCGACGATGCCGGCAAGATCGCCGGCACGACCCAGGCCGGTTCGTTCCAGTATGCGCGCTACGAGCCGTATGGCGTCTCCGTCCACATCATGCCCTACAACTTCCCGATCCTGCTGATGTGCTGGACCGTTGCGGCCTCGCTTGCCGCCGGCAATGGCTGCATCATCAAGCCGGCCGAAGCCACGACGCTGTCGACACTCGATTACATGACCGTGTTCCGCTCGCTGCCCGAAGGGCTGGTCTCCTGCCTGCCCGGCACGGCCGCCACCGCGCAGGCGCTGATCGCCTCCGAGCGCACCCACGCTGTCGCCTTCACCGGCTCGTTCGCCGCCGGCAAAGCCGTGGCAGTCGCCTGCGCCGAGCGCATGAAGCCTTGCGTCATCGAAGCCGGCGGCAGCGATCCGCTGATCATCAGCGAGCACGCGCCGCTGGAGGTGGCCGCTGCCGGCAGCGTCACCGCAGCCTTCCACCTGACCGGCCAGGTCTGCACCTCGGCCGAACGCTTCTTTGTCGTCGACTCGGTTCACGATCGCTTCGTCGAGCTGTTCGCCGAGGAGACGCGGGCGCTGCGCATCGGCAATGGCATGGACAAGACCGAGATCGGCCCGCTGGTCAGCGAAGCCGCCCGGGCGAAAGTGATGCGGCTGGTCGATGATGCTATCAGCAACGGCGCTATAGCCGTTGCCGGCGGGCGCATTCCGCCGGCGCACAACACTGGCTGGTTCTACGAGCCAACGATCCTGACCGGCGTCACCCCCGATATGGCGATCGTACGCGAAGAGTGTTTCGGACCGGTCGCCGCGATCTGCCGCGTCAAGGATTTCGACGAGGCGATCCGGCTTGCCAATGACAGCCCGTTCGGCCTCGGCGCCTCGGTGTTCACCACCGACCTCGCCGAGGCGCATGAGGCGGCCGAGCGGCTCGAGGCCGGCATGGTCTGGGTCAACAACCCGCTGATCGACAATGACGCCTTGCCCTTCGGCGGCTGGAAGGCATCAGGCCTTGGCCGCGAGCTGGGACGCCAGGGACTCGACGCCTTCCGACGCTCCAAGATGGTCATCATCGACCACAGACCGGCGATCCAGGACTGGTGGTACCCTTACCCCGACAGCTGGTTCCGCGAGACAGGCGGCCGCAAGCACGTGTGAGCCCGGCCAGTCCAAAACGTAAGCTGATGCTTACGCATCTGCCGAGATAGGCCGGCTATTTCAACGCTTGAAGCTTGTCGATCGCGGCAGTGAATCCGGCAAGCGAGACCGGAATGGTCACCGGCTTGCGCGTCACCGACTCCATGCCGATGTTCAGGTTGGTTCCCGATTTCATCGCCTTGACGAGGTCCGCCGACAAAGGGGTCGCGGCATAGGCGCCGTTCTGGTCGCTGGTCTGGATGGCGATGGTCGTCTTCTGCCCCTGGTCGATCTGGTACGAGGCGCCGGAAGGCAGGAACAGCCCGTGCGGCAAGGCCAGCAGCATGGCGAGGTTGCCGTTGCCATTGTCGCGGCGAACCGTAACGGTAAGAACGCGCTGCCCCGTCTTGGCCTCGGTAAGGTTTTGGGAGACCTGGCATTGAAGCTCGGTGCCGGCCGATCCGCTGGCGCAGTTTAGCGCCCACGGATTGCCTTCTGCAGGCTTCGTCTCGGCAGATTTGGTTGACTTCGGCTCTTCGGCAAGCACCGACCCTGCCGACACAACCAGCCATAGCGCGCCGACCCAGGCGGCCCGCCCACAAACGGTTCTCAGCAATGAAGCCACCCGATCCTCGTCGTGTCAGGGTTTCGCCGAGCGCGTTGATACAACAGCCGAGCCTGGCGGGGAAGCCAATACGGTACATGAGCGTCGGCTAAATTACTGTTGCTGGATTACCACAATAAACAACTTTGAAATCTTGTATGTGTAAAGCAAACGATCGATGCTCGCTATACACTGGGATTCGGATAGTATTATCGACGGAGCGTGTACTCGTCGGGGTTCGCAAGGGATGGAGACGACCGAGAAAACTCGGCAGATCAATGACATGGCGACGCACGGAAGAAGGTTCCGGGCGAATACCAAGTATCGCCGGTCAGGTTTTTCCAGACATCTCTGGAAGACGACTGCGCTGTCCACTCTGGCACTTGCCCTTTCCGGCATAGCCGCCCATGCCGGCGACACCGGACTGTGGCAGCCGCAGGTCCGCGCCATCATCGGCGCCAACAACAATGGCGGCAACACGGCGATCGAGGGTTTCCTGCCGCTGAAGCAGAACCTCGAATCCGTTCTCTTTCTCGATGTGCGCTCGAAATACGATTTCGACGACGGCTTCGGCCAGGACGTCGCCCTCGGCGTTCGCCGCATCGTCAATCCGGATCTGATGATCGGCGGCTACGCCTATCTCAACATCCAGAACCACGACAGTCACCAGTTCGTCGCCTCGACGCTCGGCCTCGAGGCCATCACCTCAAAATACGATGCGCACGTAAACGTCTATCTGCCGATCAGCGGCGACCGCAGCACGGCCGGGCAAGAGTCGAGCCTGTCGCTGGTCGGTCATCAGCTGATCGAGCAGATATCGGCCATCGCCCACCGCGATTACGCGGCCTGGGGCATCGAGGGCGAGGTCGGCGTTCAGGTGCCGCTCAACCTGCCCGAGAACCATTCACTGCGTTTCGATGTCGGCGCCTACCATTTCGGCGATCCCGACGGCGACGACGGCAGCATCACCGGCGCCAAGGCCGGCCTGGAATATTCCATCGGCGACGTCATCGGCAAAGGCACGTCGCTGACCTTCACCGGCGAGGTGCGCAACGACAACCGCGATGACACCCAGTTCGCCGGCAGCATCCGGCTGACGGTGCCGCTCAACGCTTTCGACAAGGGCTCGTCTTCGGCCGATGACGGCGCCGAGCCGGTCTATCCGGTCAGCCCCGGCCTGCGCAAACGCGTCAACGAGCGCGTGCGTGGCGATATCGGCGTTCGCATCGAGAGCCAGGACAAAGTTACCGGCACGTCGACGCGGGTGGCGATCAATGCCGCCACCAACACGGCATTCGGCCAGTTCTTCTTTGCCGATGGTGACAACGACGCGCTCGGCCTCGGCACGATCGGCGACCCGACCACGCTCGACAATGCGGTCGCCGGCGCCGGCGCGAACGGCGTCGTCGTCGCGCTCGGCGGCAAGGGCAACATTACGACAGCCGGTGTGACGCTCGCCAACGGCCAGACCGTCATCGGCGGTGGCGGGGGCGTCCAGGCGCGGCTCGTCGACGGCAGCATCGGCACCTACAATTTCGGCGGCTCCAACGGCACCCTCCAGGGCACCAACCCCGCCAACAACGTCCTGACGCTCGCCAATGGCAACACGCTGAGCGGCATCATCATCACCGGCGGCAAGGACGGCATCTTCGGCAACAACATCGCCGGCGCCACGCTGACCAACGTCACGGTCACCGGCACCGGCGGCCACGGCGCCGACTTCACCGGCACCTCGACCGGCGTCAATGGTTCGAACTTCACCGCGACCGGCAACGGCCTCGACGGACTGCATATCGAAGGCGACGGCACCTATAACTTCACCGGCACGACGCTGCTGCAGGGCAACGGCGACGACGGCCTGGATATAACCGGCCACGGCACCTACACTTTCGCCACCCTCAACGCGCTCGACAACAACGATGCCGGCATTACCGTGAAGGGCACCGGGGTCGCCGGCTCGATCACCATCAACGGCGGCCAGGTGTCGGGCAACAAGGCGCTCGGCGACGACGGGGTCGGTGTCTTCATCGATCCGATCACCGCCCATATCGTGCTGGATTCGATCACCCAGACCGGCGGCGCATCGGGCGTCGTGCTCGAGAATCTTTCGGGCAGCTTCACCGTCAACGGCGCGACGACGATCTCGAACACGACCGGACCGGCCATCGCGATCACGGATTCGCCGGCCGCGATCCGCTTCGGCGACATCGACATCACCAATCCCGGCACCGACGGCATGGTGTTTGCGGGCGCCAACACATCAATAATTGCCGGCAACATCGTCATTGCTGGCCTCGGCTCCGGCGTCGGCCTCGATTTCTCCGGCAGCCAGACGAATTTCACCGCGCAGTCGCTCAACATCACTGGCACAGGCGCCGCCGGCTCGATCGGCATCGATCTGTCTTCCCCGAGCGCGGGCGGGGCAACGATCGTCATCACCGATGGCGGCGCGATCGCCAATGTCGACACCGGCGTGCGCTTCGGCATTTCCGGCTCGCCGGCCAATTCGGCCAATGCCCAATTCAGTTTCGGCGGCGGCTCGATTGCCGGCATCACCGCCTCCCTCGACGCGCGGGGGCTCAACCAGACGCTCGGGCTCTATGCTTTCGGCTCGACGACCTTCAGCGGCCCGCAGCTGTTCGACCAGCAGAATGTGATTTTCGTCGGCGGCGTCGGATCATTGGGTGACGGCTCTTCCACGTCTAGTCTGCTTGCGATTAACCAGGCTGACCTTATCACCAACGGCACCGCGATCTTCGTGCTGGTCAATGACGGGACGCCCATCGACGCCTCTGGCGGCTTCTCGCTGAGTGCCGGACAGACAATGGCTTCGTTCGGCAACGGGCGTACTTTCTCGCTCGGCGGCATTCCCGTCAACGTCACCGGTGACAACGTCAAGCATGACCAGGTCGTCTCGGATCCAGGCGGCGCAGCCACGCTGACCAATACCGGCACCGGCGACGCCGTGACGCTGGCCAACAACACGTCGCTGCTCGACTTCAACATCGCCGGTGTGGCGAACGGCAATGGCGTGCATGGCAGCGGCGTCAGCAATGTCACGATGTCGGGGCTGAATGTTTCAGGCGCCAGCCTGAACGGCGTGCTGTTCGATGGCGCCATCAACAATGTTTCCGCCGACAATTTGAACTCAAGCGGCAATACCGGCAGCGGCCTGCTCATCGACAATGGTGGCGGAACTTACAGTTTCACCGGCACGACGACACTCTCGAACAATACCGGCCACGGCCTGTTCATCGTCAGCGGCGGAAACTATGGATTCGAGACGCTCGATGCAAAGGACAATGGCGGCTTAGGCATCTTCGTCAACTCGACGGGCGGCGGAAGCCTGACGACGACCGGCGGCACGGTTTCGGGCAACGGCCTCCAGGCCGTCTATGTCGTCACTTTCGGGCTTATCAACCCGATGGCGCTCAATGTCACGCTGGACATGGTGAGCCAGTCCGGCGGACAGAGTGGAATCGGCCTGGGCAACGTCGGCGGCAATTTCTCCGTTACCGGCACGACGACGACCTCCAACACCCTTTTCGACGGCATTTTCATCACAAACAGCGCCGCCACGGTTGATTTCGGCGGCGCGGCCACCATCACCCAGCCATCGCGCGACGGCATCTCGATCAACAACAGTTCCGGCGCCACCACGTTCGGCACGGTGACGATCAACCAGGCCGGCGTGAACGGGATCCTCCTCAATGGCAATTCCGGCGCGGTAACGTTCGGCGACGCCAGCATCGGCCAGCCGACCCAGAGCGGCATCGACGTCCAGGGCGCCAACGGCACGATCAGCTTCGCCAACATCGACATCACCGGCCTGCCCACAGGCAAGACCGGGCTCGACCTGTCGGGCAGCCAGTCGACCTTCACCGCCACGTCGCTCGACATTGCCGGAGCTGGCACTTCCAAGGGCATCGACCTTTCCGGCACCACCGGCGGCTCGGTGACGATCGGCACCGGTGTGATCTCCGCCGGCACCGGCGTCCAGATGGGCACCAACGGCGCGGCAGGCACCAGCGCAAACACGACCTTCTCGTTCGGCGCCGGTGTCGGCACCAGTTCGATCACCGGGACGACCGCCTCGCTCGACATGCGCGGCCTGCTAGCCGGCAACGGCACCTATGCCTTCAACGCCACCCATCTGGTCGGCCCGCAGCTGTTCGACACCGCCAACGTCATCTTCGTCGGCGCAGCAAACACCGGGACCGGCTCCGGCGCGAGCGTTGGCGACCTTATCAACGCCGACGCCGCCGACGGTCTGACGACCGACGCCAACACCATCTTCGTCCTTGTCAACAACGGCGCTGGAACCATCAACACCGATGCCGACGGCTTCACGCTTGCCGACGGCCAGCAGATCGTCTCCTTCGCCAACGGCAACACCGTCGCTCTCGGCGGGCCGCCGGCCAACGTCACCGGCGCCGAGGTGGTTACTTCGGGCACCCAGGTCGATCCGTTCGGCAATGGCGCCGCCACTCTCAACAACTCGGCCGGCAGCACCATCGATCTCGCCAACGGCAACCGCGTCGCCGACCTCAGCGTCAGCAATGCGGGTTCGGGCTCGGCGATCAACGGATCGAATGTAAACGCGGCCACCATCACCGGGGTGACGATCAGCAGCGCCGTAACCGGCATCGACCTGACCGGCGCAACGGGTGCGATCAACATCACCAACACGACGATGGGCGGCGTCAGCGGCACCGGCCTGCTGGCCAGCAACTTCGGCGGCACCGGCACCTTCAACAATTTGGATATCACCGGCGCCGGTATCGGCGTCAGCGTCACGGGCGGTTCCACGGGCACGCTGACCTTCGACAATGCGAGTTCGATCGCCGGCACGACGGGCACGGCGCTCAGCATTCTTGGAGCAACGCCTAACCTCACCTACAACGGCATCATCAATCAGACGAGTGCCGCGAGCGCGGTCATGATCAGCGGCATGACCGGCGGCTCCGCCACCTTCGCCGGCCAAATCACCGCCAGCACCGGCGCGGCCAACGCCATCGACCTGACCGGCAATGCCGGCGGCACGATCAATTTCACCGGCGGGCTCGACCTCACCACCGATGGCGGCCTTGCCTTCAGCGCCATCAATGGCGGCACGCTCACCGTCACCGGCACCAACACGACCGCATCTGGGCTCGGCCCTGTCGAAAACGGCATCCATCTCGGTGGCGCCGGCGGTTTGACCATCGGCGCAGGCGGCGTCATTTTCCACAGCGTCACCGTCGACGGCTCAGGCGGCGCCGTGCAGACCGGCATCCTCATCGAAAACACCAGCGGCGGCAGCGTCACCTTCGGCGCTGTCGACATCAATCGCGTCAATGGCGACGCCATCCGCCTCACCAACGTGGCCAACGCCGTTACCTTCAATGGCACGACGACGATCGACACGGTTGTTGGCGGTGGCCCCGGCTTCGTGGTGCAAGGCAGCGCCGCGACGGTCAATGTCAACAATCTGGTGACGACGCTGGTTTCGGGCGACGACGTCAGCCTGACCAACAACACCGGCACGATCAACATCGGCGGCACCATCACCGGTTCCGGCACCGGCAACGGCGTCGTGGTTTTTGGCGGCAGCGCCGCGATCACGGTCTCGGCCAACATCTCCAGCTCGGCAACAGCACCAGGCACGGCGGTCAAGATCGACGGCACCATCGGCGGCTCGGCCCAGTTCAGCGGCAGCGTCACGTCGACCGGCACCGGAAATCTGTTCGCCATCGGCTCGACATTGCCCCCGGCAGGCGGTGCGTTCAGCTTCACCGGCCCGACCCTGTCGGCAAGCGGTGGCGGCGGCGCGGTGGTCGGTGGCCTGATCGGCACCGCAACGTTGAATGTTACCACCCCGCTATCGATCACCAATGCCTTGGGCACCGGCCTGTCCGTCTCCGGTGTCGCGAGCACCGCATCGGCAACCTTCGGGGCGGTGACCGTGACGGGCGCCGGCGGCATCGGCATCAACACTGTCGGCAATGCCGGCCCGGTGACCTTCGGCACGACCCAGGTCACGCTGGGCACCACGAGCGGCACTGCCGGCATCAACTTCGCCGGCACCAACAACGATGTCAGCTTCGGCACGACCACCATCGACGATGTCGGCGCCAACCAGACCGGCATCGACTTCAGCGGCTCCTCGACGACGGCCGATTTCGGCCTGACGACGATCACCGGCCTGGGCGACCTGACCTCGCGCGGCATCGACCTGTCGTCGACCACCGGCAACAAGGTCATCACCTTCCTGCAGGGCTCGAAGATCGACAATGTCGGCATCGGCGTCGAATTGTCGTCCGGCCAGACCACGGCGACCTCCGCCAATGCCAACTTCACCTTCGGCGACGGCGATTCGACCGACGGGCTGGAATCCTTCATCATCGCCGCCGCCGGCGGCTTCACCGTCAACACGGTCGGTCTCGATCCGACGCTCGGCAACTACGATTTCGACGACGTGTTCTTCACCGGCAGCGCCAACCTCGCCACCGCGCCCGGTTCGATCACGCTGGTCTCGCAGTCGGGCGGCTTCATCGCCGCCGGCACGACCGGCAATCTCAGCATGGGCGTCAACACCATTTCGCTCGCCGCCGCCGATGCGCTGACCGGCACGCAGAACTTCGCCTTCGTCGGCACGATCAATCTCGGCGCCACCGCCTTCACGCTCGATTCCGGCCAGACGATCACCGGCTTCGGCAACAGCAATGTGGTTTCGACCGGCACGATCCAGCCGGCCAACGTCCAGGGCAATCTTGGCGCCACCGGCGGCAACATCACCGGCGACGAGGCCGTGGTCAGCGGGACGGCCAACCTGATGCAATTGCTCGGCGACAACGCCGTGCGCCACACCGCTTTCGACTTCAGCAGCGCGACCGGTGCCGCCTTCCTCATCGATCAGAGCGCGGTCGGCTTCAGCAATGCCAGCGGCATCACCATCGAAGGCGTGACGATCAGCAACGTCGCCGCTAGTCAGACGGCCATCCAGGTCGCCGGCCTCAACGGCAATCTGTCGATCATCAACAACAACATCAACGTTGCCGGCACGCTGATCGACGTCAACGGCGGCACCGGCACCATTTCGGTGTCGCGCGGCATCCTGCCCAACAGCGCCACTCCGGGAACGCTGACCGGTGGCGGCATCAATATCGCCAACCGCACCGGCGGCGCGGTGACCTTCACCGACCAGGTGACGATCACCGGCGGCAACGGCGTTTCGATTTCGGGCGGCAGCGCGGCAGCTGCGGTCAACTTCAATGGCGGCCTCGACATCACGACATCGTTGGCCACCGGCCTCAGCCTTTCGGGACTGAATGGCCTCACCGTCGCCAATGCCGGTTCGACGACGATCAACGCCACGGGCCAGACCGCGCTGTCGCTGCAAGGCACACTCGGCGCCGGCGGTGTCAATTTCGACAGCATCACCTCGAGCGGCGCCACCAGCGGCATCATCCTCAACGGCGTCACCGGGGCGGTGAATGTCTCCGGCGCAACCAGCATCACCGGCACCGGCAGCTTCGGCATCGACGTCACCGGCGCCAACACCGGCACGTTCACCTTCAACACGGTGACGGTGAACAACGTCGCGACGACCGGCGGCGGCATCAACTGGGTCAGCGGCAACCTCAACATCGCCGGCCTCGCCAACATCGACACGAGCAGCGGCGTCGGCTTCTCGCAAAGCGCCGGCACGGTGAACTTCCTCAACGGCCTGACCATCGATACCACCAGCGGCACCGGCATTGTCGGGACCGGTGGCGTTATGGGCATCACCGCTTCCGCTGCAGCCCAGACGGTAAATTCGACCAGCGGCCAGGCGATCAACCTCATCAACGTCGCCGCCAGCATTGCGCTCGACTCGACCTCGTCGGGCGGCGGCACCAACAATGTTGGCCTGGCCAATGTCACCGGAACAGTCAGCCTCGGATCCGGCGCATTGAGCGGCGCTTCGGGCGTCGCATTCCTGCTCAATGGCAGTGCTGCGACCGTCAGCTATGGCGGCACGGTCACCAAGACCACCGCCGGCAAGATCGTCGACATCTCCGGCGTCACCGGCGGCACGGTCACACTGTCCGGCGCGCTCAGCGCCACCGGCGGTTTCGACAATGGTATCTATGTCCACGGCAACTCCGGCGGGACCATCACTCTCAGCGGTGGCACGAAGACGCTGACCACTGGCGCCAATACGGCGGTCGACTTGACGACCAACACCAGCGCGACGATCAACTTCGATACGGGTGGCCTGGTGATTACCACCACCTCCGGCACGGGCTTCAACGCCAGCGGCGGTGGCACGGTCAGCGTCGGCGCGCTCCTCAGCGACAACAGCATCACCACGACTGCCGGCGGCACCGCGTTGAACCTCAATGGCGTTACGATTGGCGCTGAGGGCATGAATTTCGACAGTGTTTCGGCCACTGCCGCCGCAACCGGCATCTCGCTGACCAATATCGCCTCGTCGGGCGGCGGCGCCATCATTCTCGGCACGGTCAACCTGCAAGGCATCACCACGCGTGGTGTCGATGTTTCCGGCGCGCTTGGCGCGGCGCTGTCCTTCAACGATCTCGACATCGGCCTGAACAGCACCACGGGCGTGGCCTTCGATCTCAACGGTGCCACCATCAATGCGGCGGTGACGGCCAATGACTTCGATGTCACCAATGCCGCCGCCGCCGGCACCTCGATAGGCGTCGACCTGCGTGGCGCCACTGGCGGCCAGACGGTACGCCTCGGCGATGCCGTTGTCGGCGGCGCCAGCTCCAGCATTGCCGGCGTCAACACCGGCGTGTTCCTCAACAGCGCCACCAACCTCGCTTTCACCTATGGCGACGGCGAATCGGCGACCGACCAGCTCTCGACCATCGGCGCCAATGTAGGCATCGACGCATCCAGTGCGCCGGTTACCGGCACCTACAATTTCCAGGATGTGAACTTCCAGTCGGCTCCCGGCCTGGGCTTCGGAGTCGGCAAGGTCTATTTCGTCGGCGCGTCCGCGACCGGTGACGGCAGCGGTCGCGACCAGAACAATCTCGCGACGCTGGCCACCGCCGAAGCAGCAGCCGTGGCGACGGACATCCTGGTTCTCGTCAACGATGGCGGCACCATCACCGCGGCAGGCAGCAATGGCAACGACACGCTGGCTCTCGCCACCGTCGAGCAGGTGCGCGGCTTCGGCAACGGCAACATCAATCTGGCGCTGACGGTGCCCTCCACCATCCAGCTCGCCAGCAACAGCATCTCGATCATCGACCAGACGCCCAATGGCGCCGCGACGCTGACGACGAGCGCCGGCAACAATGTCATCACGCTCGGCGCCAGCGGCAACATCATCGACGGCTTCATCCTGAATGGCAGCCCGGCGGGTGCCGCGCGTGGCGTCAAGGACAATGGCGCGGGTGCTGCGAATACCGTCATCAGCAACATGACCATCAGCAATTTCGCCACGCAGGGTATCGAGATTACCCCGTCGAACAGCACGACGATCAACAACGTTACTTTCTCCGGCAACGCCAGCGATGTGTGGCTGAACGCGTCCAACACCACCATCACCAACGTCACCAGCACCGGCGCCACCGGCATTGCCTTCAGGCTCGACAACACCGTCGGCACGACGACGCTGACCAACGTCAACATCACCACCGCAGCGACCGGCACCGGCATCGCCTTCGGCGGCGCGTCGGGCGCTGGCGGCACGATTGCCGGTATCAATGTCGATATATCGGGCGGCAGCGGCCTTTCGGTGACCGGCGGCAACGCGGTGATCAGCTTCGACGGCGCCAGCTCCATCATCAGCACGTCGGGCGCGGCGGCCACGATCTCGACCCGCGCTGGCGGCAGCTTCACCTTCGCCGGCTCGGTGATCGCCAACGGCGCTGCGAGCGGCATCAGCATTTCCGGCGCGACGGCGGCCAATACGGTGAGCTTCACCGGTACGGTCGATCTCGGCACCACGACGCCGATGACCGGCACCGCAGTCGCAATCAACAACGGCGCCACGGCCTCGACCGTCAGCTTCGCAAACCTCGACATCGTCACAAGCGGCACCACCGGATTCAGCGCCAGCAATGGCGGCACGGTCAATGTCACGACCGGCACGGTGAGCTCCACTTCCGCGCAGGCGGTCAACCTCAACGGCATCGCCACCACCGGCATCAATTTCACCTCGACCAATTCGACCGGCGGCACCAACAACGTGTCGCTGACCAATGTCACCGGCGCCGGCACTGTCAGCCTCGGCTCCGGTGCGCTCGGCGGCGCGACCGGCGCGGCCTTCCTGGTCACCGGCGGCTCGGCCAATGTCAGCTATGCCGGCTCGGTCACCAAGACCACGGCCGGAAACGTCGTCAGCATCTCCACCCGTACCGCCGGCACCACGACATTGTCGGGCACTCTCAGCGCCACCAGCGGCGTGGCCAACGGGATCCTCGTCAACGCCAACACCGGCGGCACGATCAACTTCTCCGGCGCCAGCAAGATACTGACCACCGGAGCCAACAATGCCGTCGACCTGACGGCGAACACCAACACGGCGGTCAACTTCACCGGCGGCGGCCTAGCCATCACCACCACCTCCGGCACCGGCTTCAACGCCACGAGCAACGGTACTGGCACCGTGACCGTTATCGGCTCGGGCAACACGATTTCGACCGGCAGCGGCGTCGCGGTCAACCTTGACAGCGTTGCTATCGCGGCGGGCGGCGTGACCTTCGCTTCCACAAACAAAGGCGCCGGCGGCACCAGCGCCGTCATCCTCGATTCCGTCACCGGTTCGGGAGCGATCGACCTCGGCACCGGCGCGCTGGTGGGCGGAACAAGCGCCGTGATCCGTATCGGCGATGGCCTAGGCACCGCCAACAGCGGCGGCACGGCGGCGTTCACCTATGCCGGCGCGATCACCAGCGGCAGCACCGGCCAGGCGGTCAACATCCAGGATCGCGCCCTGACCGCCGGCAACATCACCCTGTCGGGCAACATCACGCATAATGCGGCGGGCCAGATCGGCATCCTGCTGGACGACAATGTCGCCGGCATCATCACCTTCTCCGGCGCGTCGAAATCGATCACCTCGACCACGGCGGCTGGCGTCAGCCTGAGCGACAATGCCGGCGCGACGATCAACTTCACCAATGGCGGGCTGGTCATCGCCACGACCAGCGGCGCCGGTTTCAGCGCCACCGGCCCCGGTCCGGCAGCCACCACCGGCGGCACGATGACGGTGCAGGGCACCGGCAACACCATCGTGTCCGGCACGGGCACGGCCCTTAATGTCGCCAACACGACGATCGGCGCCGGCGACGTGACGTTCAGGAGCATTGCGTCCAATGGTGCAGCCAACGGCATCGTGCTCAACAACACCGGCACCAGCGGCAATCTGGTGGTGACCGGCACCGGCGCGACGGGGGGCAGCGGCGGCACGATCCAGAACTCGACCGGCGATGGCGTCAGCCTGACCGACACTCAGGATGTCAGCCTGAGCAACATGATTATCAGCGACAATGCGGGCAACGGCATAAAGGGCCTGCGCGTCAACGGTGTGGTGCTCAACGGTCTGACCCTGAACAGCAATGCCGATGCCAACACCGAGTCCGGAATCCTGTTCAACGAACTTACCGGCAACGCCTCGCACGTCACCACGTTCACCAACCTCACGGTCTCCAACTCATTCACCCATAACGTGCAGGTCATCAATTCCGGCGGCACGTTGGCGAACCTGGTGGTGAGCGGCGGCACGTTCTCGAACAACGGCGCCTCAAACAATGCCGGCAGCGACTTCATCTTCGAGGCGGACGGCGCCGGTGTCGCCGGCGCGCCGACGATGACGCTGACCGTCGACGGCGCAACCTTCACCGGCAACAACGCCTATCCCGGACCGGGAGTCATCCCTGGAACCGGTCTGTTCGTCATTGCCAATGACGGCACCGTCAACGCTCACATCGGCGAGACCACGGGAAATCTATTCAACAATCTGAACAACGGCATCAACCTTACCCAGAGCAGCAATTCCGGCGCCGGCACGGGCGGCAATCTGAATTTCACCGTCCGGAACAACACCGTCACCAACAGCGACTCGACGGCCATCAACGTGTTCAGCAGCGGCGACCTCGCACGGACGCTTGACGGCACAATCGCCAACAACGTCATCGGTACGCAAGGCGTAGCAACCTCGGGATCGCGAACCGGCAACGGCATCAGGGTTGGGCATGAAAGCCTCGGCGTCGCCAAGGTGCTGATCGACAACAACATTATCCAGAGCATCGGCGTCAACGGCATAAGCGGTGGCGACAGCGTCTCGATCACGCAGCTCGTGCAGCCGGGCACCGTGCACGCGACGGTCACCAACAACACCATTCGCGACAATGCCGACAGCCGCGGCATCACGGTCACCGCCACATTTGCCGGCGCTATCATCAATGCCGACGTTCATGCCAACACCATCACCAACGTCAACAACGCCAATGCCATCCGCTTCCTCGCGGACGGCCTCGGCGGCGCCGACGGCACGATCAACGTACCGCAGGCGAGCGAGGCCGGTATCGAAACCATCAATGGCGGGGCAACGGCGCTGACGGACACCCGGACGTTCTTCAACCAGCCGCTGCCACTGCTGCCTGCCGCGACACCGTAGTCAGCAACCTTGGATTCGTCCTAGGAAATATATTTTATGAATCTGATATCGACTTGTTGTCTTACTTAGGCATAATACAAGAATTCAGACAGTAAGCGGCCAACGGAGGGGACGGGGATGAGTGAGCCTTATTTAGGTGAAGTCAAGATCATTTCCTGGAACTATGCACCGCGCGGCTGGGCATTTTGTAACGGCCAGTTGTTGCCGCTTAACCAGAACCAGCCATTGTTCTCACTTCTTGGCACCAGGTACGGCGGCAACGGCCAGACAAATTTTGCCCTTCCGGATATGAGGGGACGTGCGCCGGTTCATACGGGCGGCCCTATCGGTGCAATTGTCGGCGGCCAGGGCGGCGAAGAGTTTCACACGCTCACGCTCGGCGAAATGCCGACACACAACCATTTCGTCAACGCATCGAACACTGCCGGCAACGTCAACAATCCATCCGGCGCGCTGTTGGGGGCGAACGCCAGCCCGATCTATCAGCCGCCTGGCAGCGCGGTGGCTATGGCGAAGGAAAACATCACTTTCGTCGGTGGCGGCCAGCCGCATGAGAACAGATCGCCCTATCTCGTCTTGAATTTCATCATTGCCCTGCAAGGCATATTCCCGTCGCGAAATTAAGAGGACGCTTCGATGAGCCAACCTTTTGTCGGCGAGATCAGGATGTTCGGTGGCAATTTCCCTCCGAATGGCTGGGCGTTCTGCCAAGGCCAGTTGATGCCGATCTCCGAGAACGAAACTTTGTTCAATCTGATCGGTACGACTTATGGCGGCGACGGGGAGGAAACATTCGCCCTGCCCAACCTCGCATCCCGCATCCCCGTCCATGCTGGCAAGGGCCCGCTGGTCAGCCAGACCTATATCATCGGAGAACTGGGCGGGGTCGAATCCGTCACTGTTTCAACCCAACAAATGCCGAACCATTCCCATACCTGGACCGGTTCGTCGAATATCGCCAAGAATCCGGGTCCGTCCGGCGGTGTCTTGGCGACATCGAGCCTGCTGACGCCCTATGTGGGTATCGCACCTGATGGCAACATGGCCGCCGGAGCCATTTCGCCGGCCGGCGGCAGCCAGCCTCACGACAATATGGTGCCGTTCCTCGCCGTCAGTTTCATCATCTCGCTATTTGGCATCTTCCCCCAGCAAAGCTAGAGACTTGCCATGACCAATCCGTTCGTCGCCGAAATTCGAATTTTTGCCGGAGATTTCGCCCCGACGGGGTGGGCGACCTGCGATGGCCAGCTCCTGCCAATCTCGCAGAATACGGCGCTGTTTTCGCTGCTGGGCACAGTTTACGGCGGCGACGGCAAGTCGACCTTCGCGTTGCCGAATATGGCTGGCTCCGCGCCCATGGGGCAAGGACAGGGCAATGGCTTGTCGGAGCGGTTTCTCGGCGAGACGGGTGGCGAAACGTCCGTCACCCTTCTGCAAACGGAAATGCCGCAACATAATCATTTTGTCGCGATATCCACCGAGAGTGGCGCCCAGGGAACTCTTACCGATGCGGTTGTTCTGGGGAAGTCGGGGGGCGGAACGCTTTATCAGAACAACACTTCGCAAAATCTGGTCCAGATGGACCCCCAGGCACTGAGCATAACGGGCAGTACGTTGCCTCACAACAACCTGCCTCCCTATCTGGCGATGACGTTCATCATTGCCATGCAAGGCGTTTATCCGGCGCGTCCGTAAGCGCCACTCCATGATCCAGCTTCCGATTGTGGACAACGGGCCTGTTATATTTTGCTGGGTGCGCGCGGCGCGGATTGATCTGACGTTCCGCCCGATGGCGGACGCCGATCTGCCGTTCCTGTCGGCGCTCTACGCCTCGACCCGCGCCGAAGAACTTGCCGTCACGCCGTGGAGCGACGCGCAGAAAACGGCGTTCCTCGACATGCAGTTTCAAGCGCAGCACGCGCATTACCAGAAATACTATCCCAACGCCGACTGGCTGGTGATCGAGCAGGCAAGGCAAGATATCGGTCGCCTGTATATCGAGCGCTCGGCGAGCGAGCATTGCATCATAGATATCGCCTTCCTGCCGGCGCATCGCGGCAAGGGGTCTGGCGGTGCGTTGCTCGCCGATCTCATCGATGAGGCCGCCGCCGTCGGCAAGTCGGTCTCGATCCATGTCGAGAAGAACAATCCAGCGCGGCGGCTCTACAAGCGCCTCGGCTTCACCGTTGCCGAGGACAAGGGCGTCTACGACCTGATGATCCGTTCGCCGTAAGGGCCGTGCCGGTCGTCACGTGCCGCGATACCAGGAGACGATGGTGAAACGTTCGTTGCACGTGACCGGGGTGACTTCATGCGTCGTTTCCGAGCGAAAGGCGACGAGAGAGCCCGGCAATGCCGGCATGGCAATGCGCAGGTCCGGGCCGCTGTAAGGCCCATGCAGGACCAGCGAGCCGCCTGCATAGCTTTCTGGCGAAGGGTTGTCCGATTGACGGTTGAGAAAGATCACCACCGAGATCTTTCGGAACCGCGACTCGTCGTGAATGAGCGGCGTGTTGCCATCCTGGTGCGGCACAAAGAAATCGCCTTGCCGATAGTGAAGGAACTGAGGTTTCTCGACCTGGCCGAGCAGCAGCCCGAAATGCCGCTCCAGAGCCGCCTTCTGCTGCGCCAACAGGGCACTCACTCGCTCTTCAGTGGCCTGCGAAACATCGGCGCGCACGGTTTTTCGGATCTCCGGCCATGCCATCTTCTGGTCGGCACGCCCCAGCAGGCCGGCCGGACGGCCCAAGGCCGCCCGAATTTCCGCGCACAGTGCGCTACACGCCGCTCCGTCAAATACGTCCGCAATCTCGATATAGTCGATCATATGTCGAGCCGCCGCGCTGCCAAATCGCCCTGATGGCCGGAGCGTCCCCGTGGCCGATCCGGTCGAAAAAAATCAGTTGAATACCGCCTCGTAAAGCCGCCCTGCCTCATCGGCAGCGATCGGCACGATGAAGATCTCATGGGCGCCGCTTTTGCCGTTGAACCGATAGATAGCCTGCGGCAGCGCCGCGTCGCGCGGCCCCCTGAACAGCAGCGTGAAGCCACCGCCGTCGCGCGGGCTGTTGGCAATGGGCTGCACCGCGCTCAGTTCCATCGTGAGCGTCTGACCGCCGGCTTCGACGGAAAAGCTCTGCCCCTGCTCGAAATCCGAAAGCGATGCCATGCGCCTGCCCTGGTTCGTCTGTCTTTCAGACGGCTCTCTTGAGATGTCTATCCCGTCAGCCAATCTCGCCGCTTCATGGCGTGCTGTCTATAGAGCTCGATCTCCAGAAGTACAAAAGAGCACGATCAAACAAACAGATAGATTTATCTTGGCCACGTAGGGTGAAGCAGCCGTCAACGCGTTGCGCACCGGCAGCCACTGGCCTAAACCGGAATGGTATAAGAGGAGAACACTAGGGATGACTGACGCGAAAACAGACACGGCCCCGGCCGGAAGCACCGCGACCAACGCGCTGCCGCTGTTCTACAAAAAACCCGAGGCGCTCAATCCGCTGCGGCACGGCTCACTCGGCCTTACGGCGCGGGCCGATTTCTCCTTTGCCCGCACCGCGCACGCCATCCCCGTCGTCGCATCGGAAATGCCGGCGGCGATGCGCTCCTATCCGATCGTTTTCATTGGCGACGCCAAGGCGCCTGTCATCATCACCGGTCTGCGCCAGGACCAGAACCTGTTCGTAGGCGCCGACGGCAAATGGGCGGAGCCGCATTACATTCCCGCCTATGTCCGCCGTTACCCCTTCATCCTCGCCGATGAATCGAAAACGACCGGCCGCCTGACGTTGTGCATCGACCGTGCCAGCGAACGCGTCGTCGAGCAGATGCCTTCGTCCAAGGACAGCGACGAGATCGCGCCCTTCTTCGACGGCAACGAGCCGGCCGAGGCCTCGAAGCAGGCGCTCGCCTTCTGCAGCCAGTTCCAGACCGACTTCAATGCGACTCGCGCCATGATCGACAAGATCGATGCGCACGGCCTGTTCGCGCCGCGGCAGAGCAAGGTGACGCTGGAGGGCGGCGAGACCCTCAACCTCACCGACTTTCAGGTGATCGACGAGCCGGCCTTCAACAAATTGAGCGACGAGGCGTTTCTCGATCTCAGGAAATCCGGCGCGCTTGCGCTGCTCTATTGCCATCTCGCCTCGAGCAACAGCTGGACCTCGCTGGTCTTCCAGGCGTCATTGCGGCGAGCTGGCTGACGCGGCCCGCGACGAAAAGCTTCGGCAAGGCGCGGGTTGTTTAAATCAACGGTTCGCGCCTTCGTACGACGATCTCTCCGCCGCTCGAATCATGCTGTTGTCGTGCAGATCGCTTGCCATGACGGGCTGGCGAACTCCCAATGCTCGACGTGTAGCTCTCGCCGAAATGCGCCGAGGCGGCATCACCCCCCGGTTCGCGGACCTGTCAATAAAGTCGAGCACGCCAGCCTTGCTGCCCTCCTCGATCGTTGAATAGCCGGTCGCGGCCATCGATCACGGTCCGAACGCAAAAAGCCCGCGTGAAGCGGGCTTTTTTTGTTGGTTGCGGGGACAGGATTTGAACCTGTGACCTTCAGGTTATGAGCCTGACGAGCTACCGGGCTGCTCCACCCCGCGTCACCTCCAGGGCAAGCTCTTGCTTGCTCCGGACTCTCCAGGGCAAGCTCTTGCCTGCTCCGGATCTGAAGCAAGCGTTTGCTTGCTTATCTGGACGTAAGCCTGGGCCTATGAACAGGATGGCTTACAGATAGGTATATGGCTGACCAAATGAAAGGGCCGCTTGCGCGGCCCGTGATCCCTTGGCGGGCCTTTTCGTAGAGAGAAGATTCAGTTTCATCCGGTTTGCGGATGAGAGTTCAACGTGCGTTTTGCAGACCTGGCAGCGACCTACTCTCCCGCGTCTTGAGACGAAGTACCATCAGCGCTGGAGCGTTTCACGGCCGAGTTCGGAATGGGATCGGGTGCAGCCGCTCCGCCATAACCACCAGGTCGGCAAAACGCACGTTATATCGAGAAGCTGTTTTTTCGTGCCAAGGCGACGTTTGTGTCTAGCTAACGGACAAAGTCCGCAAGCGCGACTGCGCGTCGCCGGTTTTCCGGCGCCCTCGCGGAGCATAGGCCCTGTTAAGGGCCGCTCATGCGTGAGCGCTGGTCAGATCATCGTGTTCACGATGAGCATAAGGAATGAGAACGATCAAGCCGATCGAACTATTAGTACCGGTAAGCTTCAAGCGTTGCCGCTCTTCCACACCCGGCCTATCAACGTGGTCGTCTTCCACGGTTCTCAGGGAATACTCGTTTTAAGGTGGGTTTCCCGCTTAGATGCCTTCAGCGGTTATCCCGTCCGGATATAGCTACCCTGCTATGCGGCTGGCGCCACAACAGGTCCACCAGAGATCCGTCCATCCCGGTCCTCTCGTACTAGGGACAGATCCTTTCAATATTCCTACACCCACGGCAGATAGGGACCGAACTGTCTCACGACGTTCTGAACCCAACTCACGTACCGCTTTAAATGGCGAACAGCCATACCCTTGGGACCTGCTCCAGCCCCAGGATGCGATGAGTCGACATCGAGGTGCCAAACAACCCCGTCGATATGGACTCTTGGGGGTCATCAGCCTGTTATCCCCGGCGTACCTTTTATCCGTTGAGCGATGGCCCTTCCACGCGGGACCACCGGATCACTATGACCGACTTTCGTCTCTGCTCGACTTGTCAGTCTCGCAGTCAGGCAGGCTTATGCCATTGCACTCAGCGAACGATTTCCGACCGTTCTGAGCCCACCATCGCGCGCCTCCGTTACTCTTTAGGAGGCGACCGCCCCAGTCAAACTACCCACCATACATTGTCCCGGACCCGGATAACGGGCCGCGGTTAGACATCCATAGTAATAAGGGTGGTATTTCAAGGGTGGCTCCACCTGAGCTGGCGCCCAGGCTTCAAAGCCTACCACCTATCCTACACATGCCACTACGAATGCCAATGTAAAGCTATAGTAAAGGTGCACGGGGTCTTTCCGTCTAACCGCAGGAACCCCGCATCTTCACGGGGAATTCAATTTCACTGAGTCTATGCTGGAGACAGCGGGGAAGTCGTTACGCCATTCGTGCAGGTCGGAACTTACCCGACAAGGAATTTCGCTACCTTAGGACCGTTATAGTTACGGCCGCCGTTTACTGGGGCTTCGATTCAGAGCTTGCACCCCTCCTCTTAACCTTCCAGCACCGGGCAGGCGTCAGACCCTATACGTCGTCTTGCGACTTCGCAGAGCCCTGTGTTTTTGATAAACAGTCGCTACCCCCTGGTCTGTGCCACCCTCCTCTACTTGCGTAGAAAAGGGTCACGCTTCTTCCGAAGTTACGCGTGCAATTTGCCGAGTTCCTTCAGCATAGTTCTCTCAAGCGCCTTGGTATACTCTACCTGACCACCAGTGTCGGTTTCGGGTACGGTTTATAAGGAGGAGCTATTTCCTGGAACCGCTCCGCTGCCCGTTCAATCCGATAAGATTGGACAACTTGTGCGATCCGTCACTACCTCCAAGCCCACGAATATTAACGTGGTTCCCATCGACTACGCGTTTCCGCCTCGTCTTAGGGGCCGGCTAACCCTGCTCAGATTAGCTTTAAGCAGGAACCTTGGTCTTTCGGCGGGGGAGTCTCTCACTCCCCTTACGTTACTCATGTCAGCATTCGCACTTCTGATACCTCCACCACCCCTCACGGGTATGGCTTCGTCAGCTTACAGAACGCTCCGCTACCGCTTGGCCCTTGCGGACCAAACCCTAAGCTTCGGTGTATGGCTTTAGCCCCGTTACATTTTCGGCGCAAAGACCCTTATTTAGACCAGTGAGCTGTTACGCTTTCTTTAAATGATGGCTGCTTCTAAGCCAACATCCTGGTTGTTTTGGGATCCTCACATCCTTTCCCACTTAGCCATAACTTGGGGACCTTAGCTGTAGGTCAGGGTTGTTTCCCTTTTCACGACGGACGTTAGCACCCGCCGTGTGTCTGCCGACTAGTACTCCCAGGTATTCGGAGTTTGG